>CAWHBG010000005.1:0-73327 GCA_963827565.1 Candidatus Aminicenantota bacterium | reverse complement strand
TATTGGGCCATAAAATAATTGGAGTTGATATAAATGAACACAAAGTAGCTCTTATCAATCAGGGTAAATCAACAATTATCGAAAAAGATATTGACAACATTATTGATGAACAACATCAAAGAGGCACAATTACTGCAACAGATGATTATTATAAAGCTGTAAAGGAAACGGAAATTTCATTTATTTGTGTCGGAACTCCTTCCCTGGAAACTGGACATTTGAAACTTGATTTTGTTTTTAACACTGCACAACAAATAGGCGAAGGATTAAAAGAAAAAATCAATTCCATATCATTGCAATCAGAAGTACAGTTTTGCCAGGAACAAATAAGCAGGTTGCTAAGATCATTGAGAAGTTTTCCGGGAAAAAAAATAATGAAGATTTTGCAGTTATTTCTAATCCTGAGTTTCTTAGAGAGGGCTCTGCTGTTGAAGATTATTTTAACCCTGCTTTAACTGTTGTGGGAAGTGATAATTCCAGAGCAACTGAGAAATTGCGTGATATTTATGATGGAATTGAGGCTCCATTTATTGAAACGGATATTAATGTTGCTGAAATGATAAAGTATATAAATAATACTTTTCATGCTTTAAAAATAGCTTTTGCAAATGAAGTTGGTAATATATGCAAATCAATTGGAGTGGATCCATTTCATGTTATGGATTTATTTAAAATGGATGATCGGCTGAATATCTCCACTGCTTACTTAAATCCTGGAATGGCTTATGGGGGTTCCTGCTTACCTAAAGATCTTAAGGGACTTGTAACTATCGCTCACGATAATTATTTAACAACACCAATTATTGATTCAATAGAAAATTCAAATGAAATTCAAAAAACACGGGTACTGGAACTTGTGAAGAAATATGATAAAAAAAACATTGGACTATTAGGTTTGTCATTTAAAAAAGGAACTGATGACCTTAGATTTAGCCCTTCGGTTGAGCTGGCAGAAAGTCTTATAGGAAAAGGTTATAATCTAAAAATTTTTGATAAAAATGTACAGCTTTCAAAGTTGATGGGAGTGAACAAGAACTTTATCAATAAACATCTTCCACATATCTCTAATATTTTGGAAAATAATTTGGGAAAAGTTATAGAAAATGTTGATCTCATGATTGTTGCACACAAACCTGACTCGGATGAATTAAAAACTCTTCAGAAATTTAATGGACCAATCATTGAATTAGTAAAACTTCCAAGAGATACTTTTTCAGGAAAATCAGTTGAGGGACTCAGTTGGTAAGATGCATAAAAGAAAAAAGATATTAATATTCAATGCCGGACCGATTTTTCCCGTGAAAGGGATGCATCAGGTAAGGGTTTTTAATCAGATCAAAAGCCTGAATAAAGATCATGATGTTTCTTTCATGTTCATGTATACCAGAAAGGATGCCAGAGACGAAACATATTTTCAATTGAAATCATATTGCCAAAACATCGAATCATTCAGATCTTTCCCACAAAAAGTGCTGTTCAGAGCTTTAAAAAAAATTTTCCTTAATAAAATTTTTGAAAGGTTGGCATATCCTATCGATTATTTTTCTTACTCTAATATATTGACATCCCGTTTAATCGCAGGGAAAGTAAAATATGGAAAATATGACATTGTTATATCACATTATTGGGTAGCTTCAGGGTTTTTAAAATACTTGCCTGATGATATTTTTAGCTGCATTGACACTCATTATCTTGTCGAAGAGAATCTGGAACTCTTTTTTAAAGGGCAATACAGTCATTTAACCAATAAAAATCTAAAAAATTCTCTGGAAAAAGAATTGTCTATTCAAAAGAAATGTTTTCAAAACATTAATTTGATTATTGTAAATTCGATGTCGCAGAAAGATATTTTAAAGAAGCAGGGAATCAACAATGTGAAATTTGTTCCAAATGGGCAGGATCTCAGACCATTTCTAGATTATAAAATTGAAGAAAAGGAAGATGAAAAAAAAGTGTTATTCTACGGTTCCCTGGCCAACCAGTTTAATCAGAAAGCGCTTCGCCGGATAATTAAAAGTATCTGGCCTGGTATTCATGAAAAAGATCCTGATACAAAACTTGTAATACTAGGGTCAGCTCCACCTGAATGGATTGTGAAAATGGCTGAAAATGATGAGGCATTAATAGTAACGGGTTTTGTTCAAGATGTAAGGCCTGTTTTATATAGCTGCAATGTTTGTTTAATACCTCTGGAATCAGGCTCAGGATTTCGTGGGAGAACAGTTGAACTTTTAGCTTGTGGTGTTCCGATTATAGGGACTGAAAATGCACTTAAGAGTATTAAGATCGAACATGGTGTAAATGGCATCATTGCTGAAGCAGATGAAATAATAATTAAATGGACTTTGGAATTGCTGAATAACACAAAAATGTGTGAAAGGATATCTTCTTCGGGAAAAGAATTGGTAAAGCAAAATTATTCATTAGAAGCGACTTTCGGGAAACTGAGTGAATTTTTTTCTAACGAAAATCTATGAATGACGAAATAAGGATATTGATTGGAGGTGATCTGGCTTTATTAGGTTGTGCAGAATCAACTCCGGGCAGGCCATTTACACTAACTATTTCTGAGGAGGTTAAGAAATTATTTAGAAGATCTGATGTTAATATTATTAATCTTGAATCACCTCTTACAGAATCCAATAATAAAATTTTAAAAACAGGTCCGCACTTAAGATCAAATCCTGACAGTATAAAATTGCTGAGTGATCTCAACATTAATATTGCCTGCCTTTCAAACAATCATATCAGGGATTATGGTGATGAAGGTGTAAAGGATACAATCGATACATGCAGGGATGTGAATATTGATATTGTTGGTGCGGGATCTGATGTTGATGAAGCTTCAAAGCCATTGATACTAAAAGTAAAAGGAAAAAAAATTGCTGTTCTGAATTTTTCAGAATCTGAGTTCAACACTGCTTCAGACTTAAGAGCGGGCAGCAATCCTGATGATCCAATTCATATATGGCGAACATTTGAAGGTGTAAAAGGGAAAGTTGATTTTATAATTGTAATTATGCATGGAGGCAAGGAGATGCACCCATATCCGACACCTCATCAATTTAAATTGTTCCGGTTTGTTGCAGATCTAGGGGCAGATGCTGTAATTGGGCACCATAGTCATGTTATGGGAGGATATGAGATCTATAAAAATAAACCAATCATATATTCGCTTGGGAACTTCATCTTTGATGAAAAGAACAATGTTTCTACGTGGTACAAGGGAGTTGTTGCAGAGTTGATTTTAGATAAAAGAGAAATAAAGGATGTGTGTTTTTTCCATACATTTCTTGATTTTGAAACACTTAAACTAGTTGGAAGTCAAAATTGGAATATATTTAACAACCGGGAAACATTTATTTCTTATTTGAATAAGTCTATTATAATTGAAAATTGGAAGAAATTCATAAAAAAAAATGCAAACAAATCAATTAAAAATATTATTAAACTAAATATTTTTGAGAGATTATTAATAAAGTTAAAACTAAAAAAAATTAAAATTAAAAATTACTCAGAATTACTTACAAGTATCAATAAATTTAAATGTCAGAGTCATAGGGAATACTATGAAGAAATCATCAGTTATTTTTTAGAGGGGAAGTAAGATATTGAACATTGGGATTTATGATGTTTACGATGGCAGGCCAATGCCTCATCAAAAAATATACGAACAAATTCTTGATTTTAATGATATTAATTACAAGTTGCTTTCAATTAGAGATAATAGTTTCTGGGATGACTTAGGGGAAATAGATTTATTGATTTATAGATGGCCAAATAATGATAACCAGCATTTACTCTCAAATATAATAAGACCTATATTTGAAAATTTGAGAATTAAATATTTTCCAGATCAATCTACATCATGGCATTATGATGATAAATTAAAGCAATATTATTTAATTAAATTATTCGGATCAGATGTAGGTGCAATTTCAGTGGATACTAAGATTTTTTTTCATAAAGAGGCGGCTTTTGAATTCATTGGCCAATGTGACTTTCCAATTGTGGCAAAGCTAAGCAAGGGGGCAAGTTCATCCAATGTGGTGCTTTTAAAAAATATAATGCAAGCTAAGAAACATATCAAAAGATCTTTTTCTTCAAAAGGGATCAGCCCTAATTATTTAGGTTCTCAAGCCCAATTTATAAAAACACTAAATTTTTCTCCAAAAAGAATTCTAACAGCTTATCTGAAACGCTTAAAAAGAACAATTCTCCAAAAAGATTCACTATTGTGGCAGTCACATAAAAATTATGTTCTTTTTCAGGATTTTTTATCTGGAAATGAATACGATACGCGAGTGACAACTGTAGGAAGGAGAGTACATGCCTTCAGAAGGTTTGTGCGAAAAGGAGATTTTAGAGCTTCAGGTGGTGAAGAATGGGATGTTAATCCGGACAAAATTGATAAAAGAATGCTTAAAATAGCGATGGATTTCTCTAAAAAAATGAAATTTCAAACTATGGCCTATGATTTCATTTATGATAAAAATGAAGAACCAAGAATTATAGAAATGAGCTATATGTACGGTCAACCTGGTTTTCCTGATTTTATGAATGGATATTGGGATAATAATTTAAAATGGATTGAAGGAAGGTTTTGGCCGCAATTCTTTGAACTAAAGGATTTGCTGGGTTTGGAGAAGTTGCAATGCCCGGAAATTCAAATACCAACTGAATGGATTACGAATAGGATTGTATAGTTAAATTGCTGAAATAGTTAATTCAGTTTGGCTTAAATAGTATGGAACAATGATCAAAGTAATGCATATTATTTCCTCTTTAAGAAGAGGAGGCCGGGAAAGGCAACTTTCAACCATTGTTGCCAACACAGATTCAACAGAATATCAGACAAAAATAATCTATTTTAATAGTTCTCCCTCCAATTATATTGCTGAATATGATCTTCAAAGATTTGTCTTGAAATTAAATTCAAGTAATTTCCCGGGACGCCTAAATGAACTAAAAAAAATAATAAAAAAAAACAGACCAGATTTAATTTATACTTGGGGAAATTTGGAATCAATATTCATTTTATTGCTAAAACCATTTTTTAATTTTATATTTATTAATGGGTCTATCAGACATGGAATTCGTTCATGGAAACTTTCCCACTATTTTAGAACTATCGTGCTTCATTTAAGCCAACATATTGTGGCCAACTCATTTGCAGGTCTTAAAGCAAACAATCTTAAGCGAGGCTTTGTCCTTTACAATGGAATTGATAACAAATTTTTATCTCCTTTAAGAGAAAGAGATTTCAAAAGAATGCAACTGGTCAATATTCCGGAAAAAACTTTGATGTTTGTATCAGTAGCCAATCTGGTTCCTTATAAGGATTATTATACTGTTTTATCAGCTTTAGAAAAAATTAAAAATCTTGGAGTTGATTTTCATTATTTAATTCTTGGAGACGGCCCATTACGGAAAGATATTGATCAATTTATAAATAAAGCAGGGATCGTAAATAATGTGACTATCCTAGGAAATGTTAATAACGTTTCTGAATACTTAAAAATATCAGATATTTTTATCCATTCATCAAAAGGAGAAGGTTGCTCAAATGCAATTCTGGAAGCCATGGCTGCTGGCTTACCTGTAGTGGCAACTGACACGGGAGGTACTTCAGAAATTGTGAAACCCCATTTCGGGATACTTTTTAAATATAAGGATTCAGATCAATTGTTTACTATATTGTATGATTTATTATCTAAAAGAAAAAAGTTAAAAAAATTTGGAAGTAATGCTAAAAAGGAAATTGAAAATAAGTATACTTTAATGAACATGATGTCAAAATTCTATAAAATCATTGGAAGTGTCATGGAAAATAGATCTAAAAAAAATCATTAAATTCATAGATGAAAAAAAAAATGTATTCAGTTTTACCAAAAAGATTCAGGGCTAATATCTCAAAAATAAAGTATTATATTAAAGATGGGCCTAAGGTGCTTTTAAATGAAAATGTTAATGCTGTATTTCCGGGGAAAGCGAAAGGTGGTGTTATTATCAGTGCGGATTTTGAACTTGGGTGGGCTGTAAGATTTTCAAAGGAGAGTAAAGACCCGGACAAATATTCATTTCTTGAAAGAAAAAATTTACCGGTAATAATAAAACATCTAAACGATTTCCAAATTCCGATAGTCTGGGCAATTGTTGGGCATTTGTTTTTAAAAACATGTAATAGGGGTGATCATGACTGGATGAAAAGAATTCCATATTTTAATGACCACTGGAACTATACCGAAGGAGATTGGTTCGATTGTGATCCTCACACCAATTATAAAAAAGATCCTTCCTGGTATGCTCCTGATTTAATTGAAACGATTTTAAATTCGAAGGTTCAGCATGAAATAGCATGTCATACTTTCTCCCACATTGATTGTTCTTATAAAAATTGTCCGCCAGAGGTGTTAGAGGATGAATTAACTGCTAGTTTTAATGCAGCAAAAAGTTGGGGAATAAAATTTAAGTCAATAACCTTTCCTGGCGGGACTGCCGGTAATTTTGAAGTATTAAAGAAATTTGGAATAAGTATCTGTAGAAAGAGACATCTTGATTATGAAATAGCATACCCTTTTTTAAATAATAAAGGAATAATCGTGACTCCTACCGGGCCTGGTATTGCTCTGAAATATCGTGATTATTGGTCAATTGATTATATATTTTCAAGGATAAAAAAAGTTATAGATAAAGCAATTCTAACAAATACAATTGCTCATTTATGGTTTCACCCATCCCAGGAAGAAGAAACTTTTTCAGATTTATTCCCGATGATTCTAGAGTATTGTGCCGATCAGAGGGAAAAAAATAATTTATGGGTTGGTACAATGAATGAAATGACAGAATTTATTCAAAATAATCAGATCATTCTAGATCTAGTTGAGTAAAAATTCTATATGATGAAAAATTTATCGATCACAATATTTAAAAATTTTCTTTCATGGCGATCCAGAAGAAAACAGGTATTTCATATAAACAACCTCATAAAGCACTTAAAGGATAAAGGCTGCTATAAAAAATTCCCTTTAAAAAATAATGTTCCTGACATTTCTCGATTTAACATGTTCAGAAATTCAGATACAAAATGGTTGGATTTTTATTTTTCGGTGTTTGGAAAAACGGATCCTTCTTTTGTTTCGGTACCTATTTATTATTATATTGAGAGTATTTTGAACAAAAGAATGTTGATGTATGCGATTAAGGAGAAAAATTTCTACAACAAATTCCATGCCTGATATTCCTACACCTGTTACACTTATAAGACGTATAAACGGTTTTTATTATGATTCTGCTTTTAATCAAATTGAATTCAGTGATATTTGGAAACAGTTTATTAATCAAACTAAAATAATATTAAAACCCTCAGTCCATTCCGGAGGAGGTGCTTCAATCAGAGTTTTTGAAAAATGTGGAAAAATTTTTTCTGATGGGAATGACAATCTGGACAGCACCTATCTGAAAAAGCTGTCTTTTGATTTTATTCTCCAGGAATATGTTACTCAGGACCAATATTTTTCACAATTAAATCCAAGTTCAAACAATACAGTAAGAGTTTTTGTTTACAGGTCTGTAAAAAATGATTCAATTAACATCCTGCATTGCTTATTGAGAGTTGGGGCAAAAGGTAATTATCTGGATCATGATCATTTGGGTGGTGTAGTGTTGTCAATTGATGATGAAAACAAAGTGAGTTCAAGAGCTATTGATTTGTTTGGCAATAAATATACTATAATAAATGGAATGGATTTATCTTCACTGGAACAAGTTCCTGCGATGAATCAAATAAGAAAACTTGCAAGGAAAATCTCAAGGGACGTATATTATGGACGACTTCTTGCCATCGATTTCACTGTTAATAAAAAAAAAGAGCCTTTGTTACTTGAAATCAATTGCTGGCGAAATGGAATAAGCCAGTATCAGATGCACAATGGCGGGCTTTTTAAAGAATTTACTGAAGAGATCCTGGATTACACTCAAAAAGAATCAATGCCTTATACATTATCAATATGAGAGATTTTTTTGCCCACATAACTCAAAATCGAGATCAGCACTTTGCAAATGAAGCTTTTGCATATTTTAATGATTTATTCCCCGAGGCTGACAATACAATAAAGTTCTATGATGATATTATCTTTGTCTTTTCAACTGATTGTGCTGTTGATAAAATCACTTCTCCCCTATGGTCTGAAAGCAAAAAAGCATATCTGTTTTTTTCTGGAGATTTCTATTTGCCCCCGCATTTAACTCTTTCATCTGGGCAATTATCGGATGGATATAATGATATACTTCATTTGTTTGAATTGTATGGAGAAACTTTTTTTGAAAATATATCCGGCAATTTCAATGTACTGATCTATTATCTTGAAGATCGAAGATTTGTTTTAGTAAACTCAAAGCTTGGTTTGAACCCTCTGTACTATTATCAATCAGGATATGATTTTTTTGTTTTCGTCACGGCTGGGGGTTTTTAAAAAAATTTTGGGTGAAGGTGAAACAAATCATTCGGTAATAATGCAGCACTGCCTATATAATTATCCCGTTTCTTCTCAAACATTTATTAAAAATGTCTTCCTGCAGCCTTCCGGTTCTGTTTTAGTTTTTAACAATAAGAATTTAACTATTAACAAATACTGGAGTATTGATGAAGAATTGGCCAATTCTCAGGGTAGGTTAAATTTTAATAATAGTATTGACTTACTGGATGAGGTTTTAAATCGAACAATTAAAAGATACTGTTCTGGTAACAACCAAATTGGCCTTTCATTGACCGGTGGATGGGATGGACGTTTGCTCTTGTCTTATGCTCTGAAGTATTTGTCACCGGATCAGTTATTACTATATTCTCATGGAATTCTTGAATCACCTGATGTTAACCTTCCGATGGTGACATCAAAAAAATTAGGCCTAAATTATGTCCCGATATTGCTCGATGATCCCGAATATTTGAATGACCAATTGCAGTGGGCTGAGAATACAGTAAAATACTCAGATGGAATTCGTCGGGTGTCAAGGCTCCATTATTTGTACAATATGGCAATTCTGAATAAACGTTATGGGATAAATAAGATTATAAGTGGAAATGGTGGGAGTAATTTGCTTAAAAGTTCAAACTATCAACCTGGTGATGGTTTGTAATCGTTTTATCATTGAGTTGATTGAATCTGAAGACTATGAAAAAACACTTCAAAATCATTTCAAATATTGCATGGATAATTTTCCATTTATTGATTTCAAATATTAATTAGAGATCATTTGTTGATTCATTTGATTCCAATTTTTTAAAAACACTTTTTTCCTTGAAACATAAGAATGAACGATTTCTATTTGTCTTAATTTCAGAAATTGAGAGGAAATATTTCGGATTTGAAATTCAATCTTACAAGCATTTGGTTACTAATTATAGCCCATTTTTTGACGATGAATTTATAAGTGCTCTATAAAAACGGTATTTTTTAACAATGATCACATAAAGGACTTTTAAAAAGTTTTAATCTCTCACGTTTCTACTCTAAACTGATTCTCAAAAATAATGTTAATCTGGCAAAAGAACCAACCGATCGGGGTTTTTCGATGGTTGATATATCAAATCCGATTTTATTCCCCCGTTTACTTTACAGATATTTAAAAAGTAAGTTGGGAGAGAGAAAAATCTTGACTATTTCTATAATAAAAATGTTAAAAAGTTGTTTTTAGAAAAGCAGTTTGATAAGTCCTATATGATAGACCCTGAAGCTTTTTAAATAGTTCTTTCGTTGAAAACTATGCTTCTGCCATGTTTTTTTTGAATGGAAATTAATTACATAACATTGATTTTGTATCATTAAACAATATGTCAAAAAATACATTTAGATTAATTGTATTAAGAAATGAAAACAATAGTGATCATTATCGTTGGATTGAGGCTATTGAAAATTCTGGTGCTCCTATTATATATAAGATTATTGATCTAACCAGAAACAATTGGCTTGATCATATTATTGATTTTGAACCTGATTTTCTTCTGGCAAAACCAGGAGGTTTAACCTTACTTTTTAAACAATTATATGATGAAAGATTAATGATTCTTGTAAATGATTTGGGTTATAAATGTTATCCTACTCTTGATGAAATATTGATCTATGAAAACAAGAGATATCTTTCATACTGGTTAAAAGCCCATGAAGTACCCCATCCGAAAACAAATGTGTTTTATTTTAAGCAAGAAGCAATTAATTTTTTAAAATCAACAGATTTACCTGTTATTGCGAAAACGAATATTGGAGCATCGGGGAGTGGCGTTTCAATACTAAAAAATTTACATGAAGTGCTTGACTATATAAAAGAAACGTTTGATGGGAGAGGAGCAAAAAAAAGATGGGGGCCGAATTTTTCGAAGGGAGGATGGGTCAGAAGAGGCCTTCATTATGTGTTTCATCCCCGGGATATAAACAAAAAGATCGATATATATAAACAAAGAAGGGATGATAGTCAAAGGGATTTTGTTATATTTCAGGAATTCATTCCACATGAATTTGAATGGAGGTGTGTTCGCATCGGAGATTCATTTTTTGCCCACAAAAAACTGTTGAATAATGAAAAGGCAAGCGGATCTCTCTTAAAAGGGTATGAAAACCCTCCAATGAAAATACTGGATTTTATATTTGAAATAACTGAAAAACACAATCTGACGTCTGTTGCAATTGACTTTTTTGAAACAGAAACAAAAGGATATCTGGTGAATGAGATCCAGTGTTTCTTCGGTCAGTCAGATCCATATCAGATGTTGGTGGATGGCAAGCCCGGGCGATATATCAGAAAACATGATAAATGGATCTTTGAAGAAGGTGATTTTAATACAAATGAATCCTTTGATCTCCGGATTCAGCATATACTGAAATTAATAAAAAGGAACTAATGAAAGTCCTCTTTGTCTCCAGTGGGAATTCGAAATTTGGAATATCTCCAATTATTTGCAACCAGGGAGAATCATTAAAAAAAGAAGGAATTCTCCTCGAATACTTTACAATTCAGGGGAAAGGATTTTTGGGATATTTAAAAAACATTAAAAAACTAAAGGAAGTGTTGAAGAAAAATGATTTTGATATTATTCATTCGCATTACTCACTTTCCTCCTTTGTTGCGAGTCTGGCAGGAGGTAAGAATCATGTCGTTTCATTAATGGGAAGCGATGTGAATTCAGGTTTCGTATTCAGGAGGTTAATCAAAGTATTTAATTTATTCTTCTGGAAAAAGTGTTTTGTTAAATCAGAGCAGATGAAACAAAAGATCGGCCTCAAGGATGTGGAGGTAGTACCCAATGGTGTTGATATTGACAAGTTTAAATCATTGTCAAAATCAAAATGTCAGAAAGAATTAGGATGGATTGAAAATAGGAAACATATTTTTTTTCCAGCAAATCCTGAGAGAAAAGGGAAAAACTTCAAATTAGCAGAATTGGCAGTAAAATTATTAAATGATGATCAAGTTGAATTACATTCCATATCAAATGTACCTCATGAAAAAATGGCAGTACTATTCAATGCTGCTGATTCTGTATTATTTACTAGCATCTCTGAGGGATCTCCCAATGTGATCAAGGAGGCAATGGCATGCAATTGTCCAATAATTTCAACAAATGTTGGAGATGTCGGTTGGGTGATCGGAGAACTAACCAGGGTATTATGTTACCACATTTGATGATGGGATGTGGCCGAGAAAATCAACTAGCAATCAAGATTTTCAGAGAAAAAAGGACAAACTAATGGAAGAAAAAGAATACTCGAATTAGGATTGATTCGGATACTATTGCAAAAAGAATAGTCAGACTTTATGAAGAGGTTCTTTCTAGGGTAAAGGGTCAGAAAAAGGAAAAAGAAATAGATGACTTCATATAAAAAGCCTGGCGCAGTTATAATTGAAGGTCATGTTCAGGGATTAAGCAATACCCGATCACTGGGTAAGGCTGGCATCCCTGTGATTGTGGTGGATAAAAATAATTGTATTGCCAGGTATTCAAAATATTGTAAAAAATTCTTTATTTCTCCTGATTTCATTAAAGATGAATTTGCTGAGTTTCTGATTGATCTAGCTGAGAAAGAGAATATTAGAGACTGGGTTCTCATGCCCTCCAATGATCATGCAGTGTATATAATTTCAAAATATAAAAAGAAACTTCAATCATATTATAGAATTATTACTCCCGGATTGCCGGTCATTGAAAATATTTATAACAAAATGAAATTGATAGATGCTGCCGTTGAAATCAATATTCCAGTTCCAATAACTCAGAGCTTCAAGACAATACATGATAAAATTGCTAAGGATTTGAAATTTCCGGTGATTACCAAAGGAAGTAATGGGTTGTCATTTTATCGTGAGGTTGGGGAAAAAGCTCTTCTGGCAAAAAATGAAAAGGAATTAAGAAATCAATTAAATTATATACAGAGTATTTTAGAAGTGTCAAAAACCTTTACTCAGGAAATGATCCCTTCTAATGGGTTTAATAAGCCAATTTCATTCACAGCCTTTTGTGTGGATGGAGAAATCAAGACACACTGGACCGGCATTAAATTACGTGAACATCCCATACAATTTGGTACTGCTACTTTTGCTAAAAGCATTATGATAGAAGAATGTCACAAACAGTCAGTTCCACTTCTGAAAAAACTCAGGTATACAGGAGTTTGTGAAGTGGAGTATTTGCTGGACCCCCGAGATGGACAATATAAACTTATTGAAATCAATCCCAGAACCTGGTTGTGGGTAGGACTGGCAAGAGCCTGTGGTGTAGATTATGCAAAAATGATCTATGAATATGTAAATAATATTGATATAAAATACCCGGGAAAATATAAAACAGATATATGTTGGATAAATCCATTGACTGACATGGTCTATTCAGCCATAGCAATGTTAAAAGGTCAGTTGAGTCCGTGGAATTATATTCGATCTATAGTATCAAGTAAAAAAGTAAGTGCGCTCTGGGTCTATAATGACCTGAAACCTGGATTTGCATATTTATTAAAAATATTCTCATTTCTTAGAAATAGATAAGATAATTCATACTATAACCCCAATCTTGAATGTGTCTGATTGCTGATCAGATCTCTATTTCATATCTACCCTAGAAGAGCGAACAAGACTAATCATTAAATACTATTTTCCAAGTTTACTGGTAAGAAATATATCATTAATCACCAATTCCTGTCGCTCAGCCCTCTATTTAGCTTATAAAGCAGCATAGGTAAAACTGGAGAAGTAATAACCTCACCATTGACCTGTAAAGTTGCCATTGATCCGATTCAAGTAAGTCTGGGAACTCACGCAGTATTTGCCGATGTTAATCATTAAGTGATCTAAATATCGAATCCATGCGATATTGAGCATCGAATTAATCAACAGATACAATAGCGATTCAGACCATTCATTTAGGCGGAATTTCCTTGTGATATTGTAGCAGATCAATTCGAATAGCCAAAGTAAAGGAATCCTAATATTAATTGAAGACTGTGCCCAATCCTTCGGTTACAACATATAAAAATGAGGCTATACTGGATCATTCGGAGATATCTCCTGTTTTTCTTTGGTAGAAAACTGCCTATGGCATCGGTGGAGGCATATTTGGCAACCGATAATTCTGAAAATATATCATAAACAGTCGCTGGAATATCAAGAATACATTCAGCAAAATCATCATCTAGGTTTGATCACTTTATCAGTATTCATCCGCAATTTCATTTCAACTCTATAAGGAGTTATTTTACAGTTTCTTTGATACTTACCAAATGTTTACTATGTTAACTTCAAAGGAGATCATCAAAGTTACAAAACTGATCCAAGGATCGAGCTTTGCGAAATTACATCTATAGTTACAAACAAGGGTTAGTCGCATTGTCAAATAAATAGAGTTTGATATATTACATCGAAAAACGAAGAAACAAGTTGGATTAAACTATTATCAGACTATTAACACGAATGGGAATCCTCACATAATTTACAAGTTATGAATTTAGATCCGTAATGTAACCTCATTTTCTAAATTCTTTATTGTATCATCCTCTTATCCAATACGTAAGAAAGACTCCTGAAGAGCAGCTATCAGAAATTAATATAGAAGTAATGCATCTGGAACAGAAATATAGGTCAAACCGGTATCAAGAGAAGTTGGTATCTTTAAAGGAATTAATGAATCAAAAATTATTTGAATTAATTATCACAAAGTTCATGATTGCATTAGTTTCCCTGCCACTATCTGAAGACATTGCATGAAAATCAATTAGAATGGGTTGTAAATAAGATTAACCTATTAAAAAATCACTATAAAAAATGAATATACTAATTGTTACAGGTCACCCGGCTCAAATTCATAATTTCAAATATATAAAATTGAACTTGAAGAAAAAGGGCATAAAGTATTTTGGCTTGCCACGGAAAAGGATATAAGCAAATATTTACTAAAATATTATAATATAATATTCACTCCTTACCAGCCCGGAAAATCTTATATTTCAAAATTTTTATCTGTAAAAAATAATAATTTTTACATTTATTTATTCGAAAAAACAAAATCGATATTGCCATTTCCAGAGTGTCTCCTTATGTTTCAATTTCCGATTTTTTTTGAGA
This sequence comes from Candidatus Aminicenantota bacterium, assembly GCA_963827565.1. Lineage (GTDB taxonomy): Bacteria > Acidobacteriota > Aminicenantia > UBA2199 > UBA2199 > UBA647. The sequence continues at coordinate 58,720 of CAWHBG010000005.1, read as the reverse complement.
AAAAAACATTTTGCTCTTACGGATACTGAAACTGCGGGGTTCTATGATTAATTTTTCAGTAAATTTGTTTCCGTGTTTCTTACAGCAAAATCCTTCAAAAGGAATCTTCGACCGGATCAAATTCGATTTGATGGTAACATTGAACTTTTCTATCTGCACCCTAAAAGGTTTCAACCGTCTGAACATATTAAGCCGGTACTAGGTATTGGGAAGGATACCCCATACATAATTATGCGCTTTGTAAGTTGGGATGCATATCATGATAAAGGATTATCTGGTTTTCAGATGAAAATAAAATTAAAGCTGTTACAGAATTTTCAAAATATGCCAGAGTCTTCATTAGTGCAGAAAAACATCTACCCAAAGTCTTGAATCCTACCGTATCAAGATCAAGCCTGAACATATGCATGATGTGCTGGCGCACGCCTCTTTGTTTTTTGGTGAAAGTGCTACAATGGCTTCAGAAAGCGCTGTACTGGGAACTCCAGCTATTTTCCTCAACCAGAATTGGTTTGGATCTACTGATGAGGAAGCAGATTATGGATTGCTATTTAAATATAAATCTTATAAAGTTGATCAGGAAATGGCTATAAAAAAAGCAGCCGAACTCCTTGCCAACCCTAAAACAAAAAAAATAACTGAAAAAAAGAGAGAATTGTTTCTCAAAAGCAAAATTGATGTAACTGCATTTTTGGTGTGGTTTATTGAAAATTATCCAGGCAGCTATAAAATAATGAAGGACGATCCAGACTACCAATACCGGTTCAAATAAATGCGAGATTTCACTTTAAAAAAATACAGATTATTGGTTAAAACTTTAATAGAGAAGGAATTTAGTTTTCTAAATATTTCCAATGCGATTACTGACAGAGATTTATACAAAAAGAATAATCTGGCAACCATCAGGCACGATATTGATACAAAATTTGATTTATCAATTGCAACTGAAATGGCTGAATTAAGCGGAAAATAATATCAGTGCTTCATATTATTTTCGGACAATTCCCGATGTTTTTGATCGGAAAGTAATAAAAAAAATTTATAATTTGGGACATGAAATTGGATATCATTATGAAGTACTATCACTGACAAATGGAAATTTCGAAAAAGCAATAGATTTATTTAAAAAAGATTTGGACTTATTGAGAACTATCTGTCCGATAAATACGATATGCCAGCATGGTGGGACACTGGGTCCATATTCTTCTACATCGATAGCTGGATTATTTAAAACAGGCTTAGCTTTATTAACAAAAAAAATTAATATGAAATACTATCCAAGCATAAGATTATGGGAAAAGCATAGCTCTCAAAGATTTTGGACTTATTGGTGATGCTTATTTATCTTTTGATTTTAAGAGGATAAAATATTTTTCTGATACGGGTTTAAGTTGGGATAGTTATGGAACAAGAATAGTCGATAATGTAAATGAAGAAGTGGATTCTGAGTTAAAAGCTCATAGCACAAATGATCTGATAGATTTAATAAGAAACAATAAAATCCAAAAAATAAACATATTAGTTCATCCGGCAAATTGGAATGATCCAATTCGCAAATGGTTAAATTGGAAAATTTTACAATCCATTAGAAATATTTCAAAGAGAATAATTAAACGTACGAGATAGAGAATTGTTAATTAAGGATTAAATTATGAAAGAAATAAAAAAAAAGAAATCAGTACCATATTATCAGCCCAGCAAAAGTTTTTTCAGCAGGCAAAGAGAGGCAGTAGAAGAAGGGAGTCAAATTTAATACTTTTTATTATAAAAAAAACCTTTAATTTTTTCCTTGAAAGCCTGGGCTTACAATTGTCCAGTTAACAGCTGGAGGGTCCGGATGCACAGGTGGAGGGGCGTGCATATCGGGCAGAATGTTTTTATAGGACTAAAAGTAACATTGGATCATTCTCATCCTGAATATATTTATATAGGTGATAATGTAAGTCTTGCCGGAAACAATTTTGTGTTGACACTTTCTAACCCTTATAAACATTTTGAAAAGATATTTGAGTCTTATATCGCGCCAGTGATAATCAATGATAATTCGTGGGTAAGTATTGGCGCAATAATACTACCCGGGGTTACAATTGGAGAGTATAGTGTCGTTGCTGCCGGGTCGGTTGTCCAGAATACGTTCCGGATAAAGTGATCGTAGTGGGAATCCCTTCAAAAGTAATAAAAGAAATTGAAATCTAATCTCAATTCTCAAAAGATTGTTTTTTTTACCAATGATGTAGAGACTTTTTCTCTTAAAAATCATTGTTTGTCTGATAAAACAGGTGAGAAAGTATTAAAGGAAGGGCTTCCGATATTATTTGATATTTATAAAAAGCATAATATCAGATCAACCTTTTTTGTTACAGGTTATATTGCCGAAAAGTTCCCTGATATTGTAGTAATGATTAATGAAAATAAACATGAAGTCGGATGTCATGGTATTCCTCCGATAAATCTGATTTAGCTTTTGATCTGTTAAATCTTGATGAGCAGATAGAACAATTAAAAAAAGCAAAATCTATTCTGGAAGAAATATCAGGTGTTGAAGTGATTTCTTTCAGGGCGCCGGCTTTGAGAGTCAATAAATTCACAGTTGAAGCACTGAAACAAACAGGGTTTAAAATCGACAGTTCTGTAGCTTCTCAGAGAGCAGATATGTTCTTTTCATTCGGATCAATGAGAAAGCTGAAGTGGTTGTATGCTCCAAGAAAATGCTATTATGCAAGTGAAAACAATCTTTGTAAAAAAGGGGATTCTCCCATATATGAGATTCCGAATATTTCATATATATTTCCTCTGACCGGAACTTTTATGAGAATTTTTCCTGGATTAACTTCATTTGTCAGGAATATAGCAAATTGGGAAAGTAAAATGTTTAATCATCATCCTGTGTTTATTATTCACCCGAATGAATTTCTGGAAGAGGAATTGGATGAAAATTTGTTTCAAAAAAGATCAAAAATATAGTTTCATATTTCTTGGCTGATAAAGTCCGTTATAAATTAAAATTAAAAAATCTTGGGATGGGCAGCGATTCCATTGTTTGAAGAACAAATCAATTTTTTTAAAAACAAAAATTATAAATTTTTCTCATTGCGTGAAGTATTTTAGAACGGAAGTTGTCCAGGGGAGGGAAATTGAAGCAGTTTGTCAGGAATGTGAAAATTGTCGGAACAGGTTCATATTTAAAAAAGCCATACAAATAAATATCTAAATCTATTGTTATTAAAGATACTTAGTGGAAAGAGAAAATACTTGGAATGAGGGAAAGGTATGTGAGTTTAGAGAAGGTGTATACTGAATATTAATAAACGTCTGTGATCATTAAGTGGGCATAATATTTAGTTTGTAGTAAAAAGTGCTGAAGAAAAAATATAACAGGAGGTTTGAATCTATGCTGACCTTAATTACTGGTGCTTCAAGAGGGATAGGGAAATTTTTGTTTGAGAAATTCATGAATTCAGGTGAAAAAGTTTTGGGGACATATAATCTGACCCAACCTGAAACTGACAAGTTGGAATTTTTTTCAAAAGTGGATATTTCCAGTTATAAAGATGTTGTAACCTTTGTTGATAAAATCAAAGATGAAATATCTGAATTAACCCTCATCAATTGTGCCGGGAATAATTACAATTCTTTTGCACATAAAGCAGATATTGCTGAGTGGGGGAATGTAATTAATGTCAATTTGATAGGGACTTTCAATGTAATACGAGCAGTTCTACCTTTTATGAGAGAGGAAGGATTTGGAAGGATAATAAATTTTTCTTCTATTGTTGCCCAGATGGGAATCCCGGGAACCAGCGCCTATGCGGCTTCGAAGGCTGGATTATGGGGACTTACGAAAAGTATTTCAGTTGAAAATGCTAAAAAGGGCATAACAATTAACTCCCTGAATTTGGGGTATTTTGATATTGGGATGATAAAAGAAGTTCCGGAAAAATTTCAGGAAATAATTAAAGAAAAAATACCAGGAGGGAATTTTGGAAATCCTGACAATATATATAAAGCAGTTAGATTTTTTATGGAATCAGATTATATAAATGGAACAAGTGTTGACATAAATGGAGCAATTTATTAACCAATTTATTGTTTTGTCCTCAATGAAAAGATTAAAAATTATATTACTTTTAGTTTTTTCCCCTTCATTATTTTTTCCTTCAAATACTTTCTCAAAATTTCTTGTTGTCCATTCTTCTATGTTCCCTCACAATAGGAATGAAGCAATTAGTGAATTGGAAGAAAAACTGAATTTCTATAATGAAATAGGAATAGACAATCTGTATGTATTTAATACAGCTGCTATCAGTACAAAAGCGTTGGGATTTCCTGAAGGATGTTCTGAAGATCGCTCATCAAAAGGGAATTAAAGTTCATCCTATTATTACTTCGGGAAACAAGGTTCGGGAGCGGAAATTGAATAAGAATCGGGATTGGCTGATCAAGGACCTTTTGGAAAGGGCTTCCTTATCTGAATTTGTCAGACCCTGAAGTAAGAAAATATATTCAGAAGAAGGTAAAAAAACTATTGAAGTATCATGTGGATGGTATATCTTGACTATATCCGTTTTCCTTATCTGACTAAAAAAACTCCTGGTGATTCGGTAATGGGTATTACTAATAGAATTTTGAAGGTAATTTTGGATGTACCTATTCCGGATAATGTGAATAGCAGTATAGCTGATAATTATTTCAGTTATGATGAAGAAACATTGCGGAGATTTGAAAAATACTATAACAATAAATTCGAAACCCGACGAGGTGAATTCGCTATGGCGAAGAGAAAGCAGCCTGGGCTGAGCACGAAATCCGAAACAAATTATGATTGTGTTCATCACACAATCCCCTTCGGTTCCTTCGCATGCTCAGTCATGCAAATTTACCTTGGGCAAAATTTGTCAAATGACCAAAATTCAAATGATCAAAACAGTGATTTTCAGAAAGGTAATGCTGAAGGCGGAATGCTGAAGGCTGAAGGCTTATATCTTCCTGCAATTGGGAGTGCTTCACATTTACTAAGAGAATGGCGCCACTGGAATGCTTCGAATGTCACGCTTCTGGTGGAAGGATATAAGGTATCTGATTAGAAGATCGGGGAAGAATCTCCCTCTATCGGCGGCTATATTTTCCAATAGGGAATTCGCGCTGAACAGTCTGGGTCAGGACTGGGGAAAATGGGGTGAAAAGGGGTTTGTTGATGTTCTTTGCCCTATGATCTATAGTAATGATAACAATTGGTTCAGCGAGAGATTGAAAGGAGTGCTCGAAACAGTTAAGGAAAGATGTAAAGTTTATGCTGGAATCGCATTGTATCATCCGTGAATAAAAATACCCCGGAAGGAGTTGCCTCTCAGATTCAAATCGCAAAGGAAATGGGAGCAGATGGGAGTTGTTATATTTAGTGGGAATTCATTAGATGAGGAATTTGGAAATGTCATTAAGAATTAGAGAGATTGTCATTAGGAACTATGGAGTTTGTCATTAAGAATTATAGGAATGGTCATTAAAAAACAGGGAAATTGTCATTAGGAACTATGGAGTTTGTCATTAAGAATTATAGGAATGGTCATTAAAAAAACAGGGAGATTGTCATTAGGAACTATGGAGTTTGTCATTAAGAATTATAGGAATGGTCATTAAAAAAACAGGGAGATTGTCATTAGGAACTATGGAGTTTGTCATTAAGGATTCTGAGGCTTGTCATGAAGAAATATAGAAATTGTCATTCATTGTCATTGGTTGAATTATGAAGCTAGAGGATTTGCAGGTATATAAAATCTCAATGAGTTTAGGGGAAAGAGTTTGGAGTATTGTTAGTAAATGGAATTATTTTGAAAAAGATACAATTGGGAAACAAATGGTAAGATCATGTGATTCGATAGCTGCAAACCTGAGTGAAGGTTTTGGGCGATTTCATTTCAAAGATTCCAAGAAATTTGCCTACTATTCAAGGGGTTCTATGTTTGAAACCAAAACATGGTTGAATAAAGCGCTTCAAAGAAATTTAATTAAAGAAGATGAGTTTAATGGTTTGATTAGTGAATTTGAAAAACTTGGAGTCAAACTTAATAATTATATAAACTCCATAGGTAATAACAATGGGTACCAACAAATGATAAATACTATAGAACTCAATGACGTGAGTGAAACGAACAAATGACTATAACTAAAGCCCTTAATGACAAGTGCTGTGAATTATTAATGACAAATTCCATATTACTCAATGACGGGAACGGAGTGAACGAATGACACTTTCTATATTTCTTCATGACGTAAACGGAGTGAACAATTGACAATATCTAGAGAACTGAATGACAAAACCAGGAAGACCTTGTGAAAAAAATAAACTTATATAAATTGTTTTTCGACCTTGTCCTCCTCCTCTTCTCATTTTCTTTGGCCTATTTTGTTAAGAGAGGTAAGTCTGGATTTTGGGGGTCAGTATCTTGGATTGATACCTGTTCTGGTCATGTGCTGGCTGATATCGGGACTGTTCACATCAAAGTTCAGTGAATCGGATATCGCTCAGATAGAACCTATCGCATTCTCAGCCCTCTATTTTACCGGCCTGCTATCCATGTTGATATACGGACTTCAAATTCTGTCCCTATCGCGGTTTATTATCTTTGCCGGTATTTCGATTTATCTGCTGTTGGAAGTGATTTTCATTTCGGGCTTGATTTTTCCGGTGTTTGTAAAAAGAGACCCGGAGAAACGAAAGTTCTCAGCTCTTCTATTGTCCGGTCAATTGTCGGTCATTTCGGGAGTTTTTTTCCTGTTCCATTACATTAAACTCGGTACCCTGGTAATCAGTGTAGAGAACTATCTGTACATACTGTTTTTCATTTATATCCTCTGGTTCTTTTCAACATTGTTTACCCACCGGTTTGTAGTTGATTTTAACTTAAGCTTTTTTAAACTGATTACACCCTTTCTCAAATCCTATTTTATTATCCTGTCAGTATTCTCCGTTATTGTATTCGGATTCCGGATCGGGGGTTTTTCCCGGATGCTCTTTCTGGGGACCATTCTGATCTATGCTGGGATTGAATTGTTTGTCCTGTTCTCCTTCTTCATGGCACCGGTATATTCAGAAAAGTGATATTCCGGAGATGAATGTGTTCGAAGCTCCGCTGCTTCATGAAGATCTCATTGTGAAGGGAGTCGTAGGGAGGGAAAAGAAAAACGAGAAATATTCGTTCGCAAAAAAAAGAAAAGATTCATGGCTCTTCCCCAAAAAATTATCTACGGTTTATCTGAAAAATTTACCGGACATTTTTGAATTCATAGGGAGATCGGTCGACCTGAAAAAAATTGATATTGTAAAGTCGGAAGTGATGGACACCGGAAATCCTTATAATGTCAATGTACTCCCGGATGATTCGCTTGAGATTGCTGATGAATTTTCATGAACTGAACAGTTTCAGATACCTGAACAAATACCTGATCAGTGTGAATAGGGTAATTGAGACAGGGTGGGATCTTTGTCGGGAAATTTGAGCCGTTGGAGAGGCGGTTTTATTATTTCAAAAACAAGTATCCTGCATTCTTTGCGAGGCTTTTTTATTCATTTGACTTTCTCTGGAAACGGATCTTTCCGAAAATGCCGGTATTAAAAAAACTTTACTTCCTGATAACGAAGGGCCGCGGCAGGGTATTCTCCATGGCCCAGGGGCTTGGCCGCCTGCACTATTGCGGATTCGAGGTCATATCCATGAAAGAGGAGGGCAATTTTGTCTGGTTCGCGGTAAAGAAGGTAAAGGAACCGCTCCAATCTGTTCCTTCGTATGCATTATTCTTCAAGCAGAAACGGATTGGGCAGAATGGTAAGTTCATATATATATATAAAGTAAGGACTATGCATCCATTTTCAGAGTTCATTCATCAATACATTTATGACAGGAACAAGCTGGACGAGAAGGGGAAGATCAGGGATGATTTCAGGATCACCTCATGGGGGAAAGTTTTCAGGAAATTGTGGATCGATGAATTGCCAATGATTTTTAACTGGATAAAGAGGGATCTTAAGTTTGTTGGTGTCCGGCCGCTGAGTGAAACGTTTTTTAATACCTATCCGAAAGATCTGCAGAAATTAAGAGTTGAAACCAGGCCGGGACTGATCCCCCCATACTACGCAGACATGCCCAAATCTATAGTTGAGGTCTGGGAATCGGAAAGAAGATACCTGGAACAATACAAATTAAAGCCTTTCAGAACAGACTGGAAATACTTCTGGAAAGCGTTTAGGAATATTGTATTCAAGGGAGCAAAGAGTTCTTGATTTCAGGAGATAGGAGATAGAAGGTAGGAGGTAGAAAACTTCCGGTGTAGGGGCAGAATACTTCTGCCCATAACTGGAAATTGGGTTGAAATGTTCAACCCCTACAAATTAATTTAGTGTAGGAGTAGGCCTAGCATTCACTTATATTGTCAATTTGGCCCCTTTGCTCAAGGGGGTGCGGGGGATTAATTTTTCGGAACTCAGCCCTAACAAATCCTCTCATCACCTTTATAAAAAACATGTACTCTGCTATAATTAACTCGGAATTAATATGAAAAATAAAATAATTATTGCACTACTTATCGTCTTGGTACCTTCCATTATAATCTGTTCCAACTTCTATACTAACCTCGCCGAAGAGGGTAAAAAATTATACCTCTCCGGAAAGTATGAGGAAGCTATTGAGAATTTTCGAATAGCAGAGTTTGGGCTTATGGAAAACAAGACAGTATTGAAGGATCTCTATCTCTATTATGCGCTTGCCCATTTTAAATTAAGTAATGGGGATGAAGTTATGAAGTTAGCAAATAAATTGAAGGGTCTGACAGGGGTAACAACATTTCATGGGATGAAAATCCCGGATGAAATAGCCGGTGATCTTGATTCCCTGTTTTTGATAATAGACAAATCTTATAAAACTGAAAGTAATGATAAAACCGGGAAGAAAGAGAACAGGAGGGCAAAACCCGGAATAAAGAAAAGTGAAGAGTATAATATAGTTTATAATAGTATAAGAGAATCATTTAAGGGGAATGACCTCCCGGCAGTCAAGTCCGGGCTGAAAAAATTAAATAAACTTGGGAAGAATGATATACAGGACAAGGCATATATCCGGGAATAATCTATTTCAGGGAAAATAATTATAAAAAGTCGATAATGAACTCCTGCTTGTGAATAAAACCGGATCTGATGAACTCAAGAATGAATCGTCATATTATCTTGCATTATCGAATTATTTCCTAAAAAATTTCGGACAATTCCTTGCTTTTGCTCAAAAGGTCAATGACGGAGAGACCAGAGGGAAACTTAATGAGATCAGAAAAAAAGTTCAGAATTTAAGAGAAACAGGGATAAATAGCATAAAAACAAAATTTTTTAATAAAAAAGGTTTCATTCAATTTATTTCTGAATTCAATGGGGATATTACCCTCGCCTCTGATATATTGAGTGAAGTGGAAAACATAGTCCCGTTAAGGGGAAGGGATGTTTATTATATGGCAGATGCAGCCATAAAATATCCTGGAATTTACAATGAAAAATTTGTTTTGGGCCTGATTACTTTCTTTTCTGATAGGGAAGAGGAAGAGTTCGCAGAAAAAATTGTAAAAGGATCAAAATTTTTTAGGATGGATAATCTTGATAATATTGAGATTCTCTATAGTCTGGGTTTGCTGTACTATAAGATCGGAAACATTAAAAAAATGAAGAAAATTATGTTGAAGGTGAAAAGATAGAGCCAGGATTATAAAAAAGTAGAATTTTTACTTGACAAAATGAGATATCTTAAATATTATGATAATGTATACTTATTGGAGGAGTTATGAAATTTAACAGAATTGGTTTGTTTATACTGATATTTATTTTTGTGTTCCCCTTAATCTCACAGGTTGATGAATCCACACTGGGAACTATGGCCGGTTTTGTATATGGCAGAGATCTGAAAACACCGGTTAAGGATGTCCAGATAGTTTTAACTGAAGTTAAATTGAAGGATAATTCCGACTCCCCAAAAGTTTATCAGTCAGAAGTTACAGATAAAAAGGGTGATTATAAAATAGAGGGTATCCAGCCCGGAAATTATAAGGTTACACTCAGGTTGAGAAACAATCTTTATAAAGTAAAAAAGATCGACTTCCTCGTTACAATTATGGAAGGGAAGACAAGTTTTATCTCATTCTCACTTAGAAGAAAATCGATTCCCCCTCTGGCCTGGATCATTACCGGGACAGCATTATGCAAAGCTCTTGACAATCCTGCTGAAGAGGAACCTGCAAGCCCGGTAACCAGGTAGTTGTAGGTCTCAGAAGTAAGAAATCAAGAAATAGTCATTAAAGTTTTCACAGATTTTGTCAATTGTTCACTCTGTTCACATCATTAAAGAATTTGCAGAAATGGTCATTGAAAAACAAAGAAACTGTTATTTGTTGTTAATCTCAAAAAAATTTTGCTAATTTATTAATGTCACTTACTATATTCCTTAATGACTATAAATGACAATTCCTAAAGCACTTAATGACAATCCCCATAATACTTATTGACAATCCCCATAATACTTAATGACAAGTTTTTATGTACTCAATGACCTGGTCTGCGAATACTAATGACAAGTTCTATAATTCTTAATGACAATCTCAATAGTACTTATTGCCAATCTCAATAGTACTTATTGCCAATCTCAGCAATTTCCCCTATAATTAATCTCATATGAAAATAAGAAGGAGAGACAGAACAACAGGTATTATTCCGGTTTTTGTATTATTCTGTTTTTTTCTCTCAGGGGCTATTTTCTCTGACGATTTTTTAAAAGTGAAAGAGAACATATTAAAAAACTCATGGAAAAGGATAGGATTTGTTTATATTGAGCCATCGATACTGTTAAAGGATGCAGGGTACAATTCAAATATCTATTATTTTGATGAGGAAGCCACTCCCGACTGGACTGCTGATGCCGGGTTAAATGTTGATTTTTCAATCCTGGTCGGTAAGCGGTTTATTGTTGTGGTTAAGGAATCTCCTTACTATTCATTCTATCTGGAGAATAAGGATCTCCAGTATTTTAATAATGAATTCTCGACCTCTCTCTATTCATATCTGGGTAGTTTTAATGTTAAATACACTTATAGTGTTGGAAATTTACTATCAAGGCCCACTGTGGAGTTCGGGAACAGAGTGAAGACTGAAAGGACCGGACATGAATTATCACTTGATTATGGAAATTACAATAAATTTTACATTAATATAAGTGCCGGGGAGGAAGACCTTAAGTATAACGGGACCGGGTATTCTGATGTTTATGATATTGGTGCCAGGATGAACCGGAAACAAAACAAATTCGGGCTTACCATTAATAAGGTGATCTTCACAAGGACCCTCCTTTTCTTCACTTCAGAATATTACAAACTGGTTTTTGATTCAGATATTCAGCGAAACGGATCGGGGGGACTCTTATACCGCAGGGATCAGGTTCCCTGAGGTAAGCATTCTTCAAGGGGCAATTCAGCATGGGAATAAAATATTTTTCTCCTGCCGACCCTGATGCAGTTAAATATTCAAAACCGTATGGGGCCGGGGATTTTTCTGTCAGATTAACAAAAAGGTTTAAACTAAGATTTAGGTTACACTATTGATAATTTTTATTCGTACTATACTCCTGACGAGTATTTTGACCTGACCAGATATTCTGCCGGACTCGATTATTATGTAGGGAGAAACATCAAGGCCGGTTATGTTTTTACTTCGGAGGAGACGGTCTACAAAACTCTGAATGGGGAAGACACAGGCCGGAGTGACAGGACTGAACGGTCCGATCTGAAACTGGGTTTTCGTGTTTCAGGAGATATGGAGTTGGGATTTCAGTATTCAAGATATACCGGCCGGTCCAGTTTCCACGAATTTACCCGGAGTTATAATTTTATTGGAGGATACATCAACCATGAATTTTAAATTAAAAATAATAATAATTTTTACTATATCAACTTTATTAATTCCTGCTTTATTAACGGGGCAGGCGATTACCGATAGTGATATCTCATACAAGATAGGCCCGGGAGACCTGATAGAGATAAAAGTATTTGATGTTCCGGAACTAAATATCACAGTGAGGGTGTCCGGCAACGGATTGATAACTCTCCCCCTTATAGGCAATATAACGGCTGAAGGATTAACCAGATCTCAACTTGAAAACAGGCTTGCTGCAATGCTGGAAAAGAACTATTTGAAGAATGCCCAGGTGACGGTATTTATAAAAGAGCACCACAGCCAGATGGTATCTGTGATCGGGGCGGTTAAAACTCCCGGGAACCATGAATTGTATGGGGAGAAGACCATCCTGGAACTGATATCCCTTGCCGGCGGTTTTACACCCGATGCATCAAAAAAAATAATAATAATCAGAAAACTTAAAGAGGGTAAAAGTATATCACTCTCTATCGATATGGATGAGTTGATGCTGGAGGGGAATCCGAAACTTAATATTCCACTTAAAGCCGGGGACATAATAAATATTCCCGCGGAGAGCCATATGAACATCTATATATTCGGAGAGGTGAAAAATCCCGGCCATATTCAGATGATAAAGGAGGGGGACATTACCCTGCTCCGCGCGATCGCCCAGGCGGGAGGATTTACCGACAGGGCAAGAAAAGGCTCGGTTCTGGTAAAAAGGAGGGAGAACGGGAAGGAAAAAAAGATAAAGATAAATGTGAAGAGCATTCTGAAGGGTAAGAAACCCGATTTTGTCCTTGAGAATAACGATATAATACATGTACCGGAAAGTATCCTTTAGGAGTGAAAATGAATATTGATGAGACCCAGATCCTTGATGAAGGATTTCAGATAGAAAAATACTGGCGGATAATCAAGCCGAAACTTCACTGGCCTATAGCTCTTGCCCTCATTTTTACACTTGCCGTTTTTGTCCGGAATTCAATGAAGACCCCAATGTACAGGGCGACGGGTTTGCTGATGATAGAACCTGAAAAAGATATTATCAACCTGACCGGCAGTTATGGTTATGGAGATTACAGAAATGAATATTTTAATACCCAATTGAGAATTCTCCAGAGCCGCTCTCTTGCAAAAAATGTCTATGAAGAGATCGGTGTTTATCCGGGGATAGGGATCAGCCCGATCGAGATGACACGGCTGGTTAATATAAGTTGTGTAAATCCGAATCCTGAAATGGCAGCAAAGATAATTAATACTCTCTTTGACAAATATATGGAGTTCAACGTTTTAATAAAGACCAGATCATCCAGAGAGATCTCAACATCTATAGGAAAACAGATATCCGAATTGCGTGACAGCCTGGCCCAGAAGCAGGAGGAACTTCAGAAATACAGCAAGAAGAAGGACCTCTATTTTCTCTCCAGGCGTGATTCCACAGTTGTTGAAAATTTTTCCGACCTCAACAGGGCATTTACCCAGGCCCAGATCAACAGGGTGAATAAAGAGGCGAAATATATGGAAATTAAGGGGATGAAGTTCGAAGATTATCCCATGATAAAGAACAGTAGCCTTATCAGCAGCCTGAAAGGTGAATATTCCAGGCTTGAAGCGGAATACAGAAACAAGTCACAGATCTATAAGGAAGACTATCCTCAGATGGTGCAGATCAGGTCCCAACTGGATACCCAATTGGAGAGGATAAACAAGGAGACGAGAGAGCTTGCAGGAAAGATACTTAAAGAAGCGAGAACAGAATATTCTTCAGCTAAAAAAGAGGAGGAATCGCTCCAGGCATTGCTGAACAAACAGAAAGGTGAAATGTCTACAAGCAATACAGATGCTATATATTACAACAGTCTTAATGTTGAAGTCACTAATATGAACACCTTATTGAACTACCTTGTCCGGAGGCAGAAAGAGACCCTCCTCTCTTCTGAAATGGATGGCTTGCAGACAAACAATATAAGGGTCGTTGACAGGGCGGAGGTTCCAAAATTTCCTCTGTCTTCGAGTAATAGAAGAGCATTGATATTCGCATTTATGTTCGGAGCCGGCCTCGGCCTCGGGCTCATATTCCTTGTTGATTTTCTGGACCGAACCTTAAGGACCCCGGAAGATGTGAAAATGTTTCTAAATGTCCCTGCTCTTGGAATTGTTCCATCGAGTGAAGGAAAATCCGGACTGAGTTATTATTCATATCATTATGGCAGCAAGAAAAAAGCATCATCAAAAGGGGTTGTCAAAAATATTGAGCTGATAAATTTCAGGGATCCCGAGTGCCCTTTCGCGGAACATTACAGGAGTATCAGAACTTCTATTCAGTTATCTACACCCAAATCCCCCCCGAAGATAATAAGTGTCAGTTCGGCAATGCCGGGGAAGGGAAAACGACCACCGTTGTAAATCTGGCTGTTTCATTTGCCCAATTGGGAAAAAAAATGGTTATTATTGATGGTGATCTGAGAAAGCCGAGGATCCATAAAATTTTCAAATTGAAGAATACACTCGGATTGTCCTCTTTCCTTGCAGGCCGCGCTAAAGTTTCCGATATCCTGCAGAAAACACATATTAAAAATGTCTTTGTAGCAACATCAGGCCCTATTCCTCCCAATCCGGCGGAACTTATAGATTCGGAGATCATGTCTACCATGCTGACAAAAATACTGGAAAAGGTCGATTTTATATTTATTGATACTCCTCCGATGATTGGCATTGTTGATCCGATCCTGATCGGGAAACACTCGGATGGAATGATACTTGTGAACTGGGGCGGGAAAACGAGGATCGATAATGTGAAGAAAGCCAAAGAGGAAATTGACAAATTCGGCATCAGATTACTTGGTATAGTCCTCAATAAAATAGACTTCAAACGGAGTGAATATTCATATAATTATAATTATAGTTATAGTTATTCCTATAAATATAAGGAAGATGAGTAAGTTAGGACTCAGCCATGAGCCGTCAGCCTCCAGCTTCAGCTAAAAACAATAATAAGAATTTGATAAATGAGAAATATAGATAATTACGAAGTATATAAAAGATCTCATAACCTAACTCTTGAGATTTATAAAATTACTGCAACATTTCCAAAGGAGGAAGTTTATGCCCTTACTTCACAAATGAGAAGGGCTGCGGCATCTATACCGATGAATTTAAAAGAAGGTGGTGGAGGTACTGAGGCAGAGTTTTTCAGGTACTCACGAATTGCATATGGCAGTTGTGAAGAATTAGACTATCAATTACTATTATCAAAAGATTTAAATTATTTGAGTAAAATAAAATATAAGGAATTGAAGACTGAAGTTAAAGAAATCGGTAAAATGTTATATGGAATATTTGGGAAAAAAGATGATTAAGATATTGCTCGGGCTCATGGCTGAATGCTGGGGCTTAACCCTATAGTACTATGATTGATTTACATAGTCATATTTTACCTGGTGTTGACGATGGCTCTCAATCATTTAATGAATCTATTGAGATGCTTAAGGCCTCGGTTGACGGATGGAGTCAAGGCCATTGTGGCCACTCCTCATATGTTCAGCCAGTTGAGTAAAATTAAAGAGATCGGAAAGTTCCGGAGATTATTCTCCGAATTCAAAATGAAAGCGGATACACTTAATCTGGGTATTGAGATCATTCAGGGAAGTGAAAATTATTTCACAACAGACCTGAAGGAGAAGCTGAAGGAATTCTCCGATGTTCTGACCATCAACAATGGGGATTATTTCCTTCTTGAATTCCCGATGAACTTTATATTCCCGGGGACAAAAGAATTTATATATGAAGTTCTTAATGAAGGTTATATACCTGTGATCTGCCACCCGGAGAGGAATACGGATATTCAGGGAAAACCATCTATACTTTATGAATTCTTGTCTGCCGGCGCTTTGGCTCAGATCGATGCGGGAAGCATATTGGGGGATTTTGGTTCTAACTCAAGGGATAGTGCAAATACATTGTTAAAGAACAACCTTGTCCATGCCATTGCATCAGACTGCCACGATATGGTAAACCGGAAACCCGGGCTCTCATTGGTCAAAAATGCGCTGAACTGGATCGGTGATGAGAAGATGAGGTTGTTACTTGAATATGTCCCTGCTGCAATAATTAACAATGAGGGTATCCCCGATATCGGCCCCCTGAAAGACCCCTCGGTATCAAAACCTCTGTTTAATATATTCAGGAGAAAAAATAGATGAGTAAAAATGTTTATCTGAATTTTTTAAAGGGATTTATCCTGTTATCTCCTTTACCGTTCGGCTGTGTGGGGAAGTTCTTTTCACCCCTTTTTTATATTACACTTCTTATCCTTGTTTTCTCCGGGCTCTCTGTGAAAGATCAGGTTCAGGGCTCCGGCATTGGAGAGCCCCCCTTTGCTTTCCGCCGCAGGATCAGGATGTTCACAATAATCTTTTCCGGATTTCTGTTGATGCAGGTGATCCCGCTGCCTGTTTTTATTGTTAAACTTATCTCTCCTGAAACGGTAAAGAGTTATTTCCTTGTATCTGAGCATATTCCGGCATTTATGACCCTTTCAAAGGTCCCTGTTGAGACCGTCATGTTCACCCTTCGCCTCCTTGTGATCATTCTGTTTTTTGTCAGTTTTATAAGGATCAACCTTAGGATAAAGGACCTTATCTCTGTTGTTAATGTACTGATCCTTTCCGCAGCTGTTCAGGCTGTTTTTGGAGTTATAAAATATGCTTTGCATAGTGATAAGTTTTTCCTCTTTTTTCATCAGATCGAAAAACCGAGAGAATTTGAATTCCTGACCGGTACACTTGGCAATCCGGATCATTTCGCGTTTTATCTGGAAATGATAGTTCCTCTTGCCCTTGCGGCCCTCCTTTTAAAGATCGACCTTTTTGAATTAAATAACGGCCTCAGGGAAAAGCTTATTTCAGTTTTTAATAAGGATAAAAGTTTTTTGGTTTCATTTGTGATTGTTGTCCTGCTTTGTGTCTCTATTGTTCTGACCGGAGCCAGGGCCGGGATAATGACATTAATTACCTCTCTGATACTGTTCGGATTGTTAACTTTTTATCTCACCAGGTCGAGGGTTTTCAGAAAGAAGATCAAAGTGATAATTATTACGATTGCAATTGTTACCCTTTTTGTAGGTATCAAGAATACAACTGATAAGTTTATGAAAACCAATTTTGATAAAACAGGAAGATTCCTCAGATGGCCCAATTCAATTAATATGTTTAAAGATTATCCTGTTCTTGGCACGGGATTCTGGGACTTATAAATACTCCTTCCTCCTTTATGATACAGATATAGGGGGGAAATGGTCGACCAATGCCCATAATGAATATCTTGAGACCCTTACGGATGGAGGGGTCATCGGATTTATACTTGGATTTATTGTTGTCGGACTTCTTGTGTTTTCGATTGCGAAAATGTGGAAAGTAAGGCGTCATCCGGGGATCAGGTTGTTCGGAATTGGCCTTCTTTCAGCTATTTATGCTGCGCTCTTCCACTCGTTTTTTGATTATTCGCTGAGGATCCCCTCTAACTCCTTTGTATTTATTCTCCTTTTCGGCCTGGGGATAAAATTTGTGACCTATAAAAGGGAATTCACCGAATCTGGCATACCCAGAAAGAGGCGGGAGTTCAAGAAAGTAGAGGTGCCGAAATGAGAAGCAATACTTTTCTTAAAATGTTTGTTGTTGTATTGATAATATTCTTCTCACTTAAAGCATTATCAGAACTCGCTTATATTAAAGGTGCGGACCAGGTGTCTTCAGATAAAAATCTTCTGAAGATAAGTACACAGATATTTCCGTTGATGTCGGATCATTACTATTCTTATGGGAGTGTTCTCCTTGATCAGTATATTAAAGATAAAAGATCGAAGACACTGGATGAGAGCAGAAAAATGTTATTAAGGTCACTATCACTTAATAACCTCAATTTTTCCGCTCATTTCCTCCTCGGGAAGTCATATCTTGCCAGTGAATCGTCCGAACCGCTTGATTTTGAGAAAGGATTGAGCTTGATCAAAAATGCATCATCCATAAGGAAGACAAACCTGGGTATTAATATTGATACGATAAAAGTTTATCTTTCCCTGTGGCCTTTTTTAGATAAAGAGGCTAAAGATACGGCTTCTTCCCTGATGAAAATATCGATCCCGAAGATCAAAACAGAGAAGTTCACGGAGATAATAGAGGCCTGGGGATTTTATTCCAAAGATCCATCTTTTTTAAATTCGATCTTAAATAAAACAGGAAGGCACTATAAATCAGTTCATAATGAATTATTAAAACATGAGCTCGATCTTAAGTTCAGGCACAAACTTATGGCTCAGTCAGAATACCTCATTTTTAAAAGGGGAGAGACAGATAAAATAAAGTATGCTGATGACATAAAGAAAACGAAGATTTGTTTAAAAGGCTTGACAGCATATTAAAGGGTATTACAGGTTTGTTCAGGATTCAAAGTTCAGGGAGTCACCTTACCTGAATCTGAAGAAAGAACTTTTGATGAAAATTATCAGAAATTCCCTTCAAGAGATGAGTCCTGAAAATATTTCAACAATATTATCAATGTCAAACATGTACTTGAGGGAATTTGGTTCAGCCAGAGATACTGAATTACTTGATGAATCGCTTCAGCAGAAAAACTTTTTCAATTCCAATGATATGAAAGTGTTTTATCTTAAACAATTAATAAATTTCAAAACCGGCCAGATCTCAAAAATGATAAGTGATACCGAGAGTTTCAGAAGATCTGTTACTTTTCTGAAAGAGGGTCAGGATAAGGATTTATTGAAGTTACTATCATTGCTTACCGATGCCTATATTGCCTCCCGTCTTCTGACTAAAGCAATGGATGTACTTAAAGATATCGAAAAAATTTCTCCGGGCTTGATGTCTACTTACTGGAGATTGCTGAAGTGGAGTCGACCATAGGGGAAGATCCGGCATTTAATGATCTGAGAGTGGAGAAGTTTAGTCAGGTCACGAATTCAAACAGCATATTGATAAACAAAAGCAATATTAAGGCCGCTGTATATCCGTATGAAGCCGATAAACTGATACTGAACGTGGATGAGAATTTTGAAAAAGCATTCCGGGAACATCATCTGCTTCAGGTATTTGTTAACAGCAGGATACTCCATGAGTCATATATCGAAGAATTAAAATTTCCCATCGAACTACCTATTGATGAAGATCTGAAGAAAGTAAAATTTGAAGTTGAGATAAAGCTAGTTAAATAAGGACTTGCAGAATATGTCATTGAGAATTATGGTGATAGTCATTAAGAAATATTGGAATTGTCATTAGTGTTTACAGGTTTTGTCATTGATTGCTGATTAAAAGAACATTTAATGACAAGATTTATGGTTCTCAATGACCGTGAGTGAAACGAACGAATGACTAATTCTGGAATCCCTTTATGACACGAACAAAGTGAGTAAATGACAAAATCATTAATTTTGGATTTGTTTTAGATTTCGACACTCCTCTTTTATGATTCAGTAGGAACTTCAGGTTCCGGTTTTGTAAATTCACAATAGTTCCAATAACCTTTCCCTCCACTCCTCTTTTTTCTCCATCCCTGTTTTTTTAATTCCATCCCTATAAACCTGTTCATCAATCCGTGGCCGACCAGGATTATATCTGAATGTTTTATGGCCAGGTCTTCCAGCTTGTCAGCTGACAATTTTATCCTTTTTTTCGCATCGGAAAAATTTTCACTCTTGTTTGAATACCCGAAAAACCATAATATCCGGAATATTAATGACCATATTTCCGGTGTGAACCTGGGATAGTTCTTTTTGCTCTCCGGTAATTCGAATTCCCTGAAGACCCTATTCTTCATGATCACTTTGCTTCCTGCAAGCATGTGAGCGGAATCGAGCGCCCTCTTCAGATCACTGCTCATAACCACATCAAAATCTTCGATAAGATTCAGTAGTTCTTCCGGAGGCCTTCTCTCCTGCCTAATTCCCGAGGCATTGTATTTCTTCAGCCACTCCCCGTAAGTACCATCCTTTGCGGAGCTATATGCCTTCATATCCGGCTCACCATGACGAACCAGTAATATTCTCATATCTTAATTGTATGCCGGACAGAATTTTTAATCAAGGCTTAGGGTAATTCAGCTCAGGAATTCAGAAATCAGTAGCCATGAAAAATTAACTCCCCCGTCTCCGCCACCCTCCTTACCAAAGGGGGGGGTAATACTTATCCCCCCTTCTTAAGGGGCAAGGTGAATTCGCGATAGCGAAGAGAGGGCGGCCTGGGCCGGCTAGGGGGATCAGAGCTCATTTTCAATTTTTTCACATATACTCTCAAAATTTTCCAACACTTCTTTATTGGTAAACCTTATTACTTTAACTCCATATAAGTTTAATAAGTCTGTCCTGATTTTATCATTTTCTTTTCCTTGGACTGTATAATGTGAATCTCCATCAATCTCAATGGCTATTTTTTTTAAAGCACAATAAAAATCCACAATGTAATGATCAATCGGTCTTTGTCTCAAAAATCTCAACCTGTGACTGGAGAGGAATTCACGCCATAATTTTTTTTCTGCTGGAGTTTCATTTTTTCTCAAAATACGAGCTTTTTCCACATTCTCAGGATTATAGGGCAAGTGATTCCCTCTCCATATTAAACCTCTTTTTTTTACTTCTTCGTTGGTAATATAAATCCCTTTCATTTTTCTTTATGAAGAATAAATCATCAGTGAATTAGAATCAATAAATATCAAATTAATTTATCTAATCCCCCCGGCTCCGCCACCCCCCTTACCAAAGGGGGTTAATGCTTATCCCCCTTCTTAAGGGGGTCAGGGGGATCAGAGCTCATTTTCGATTTTCTTACATATAACCTATCCCCCCTTCTTAAGGGGGTCAGGGGGATCAGAGCTCATTTTCGATTTTCTTACATATAACCTATCCCCCCTTCTTAAGGGGGTCAGGGGGATCAGAGCTCATTTTCGATTTTCTTACATATAACCTATCCCCCCTTCTTAAGGGGGTCAGGGGGATCAGATCATTTTCTTACATATAACCTATCCCCCTTCTTAAGGGGGTCAGAGCTCATTTTCGATTTTCTTACATATAACCTATCCCCCTTTTAAGGGGGTCAGGGGGATCAGATGAATATTTATGTTGAAAATATTGAAAACACATACTATAATGTTTTCATGCATGAGGAGGAATTATGAAAAAAATCTTTTTCAATTTAATTAGTATTGCAGGACTATTGGTAATGCTGACCAGCGGGGTATCTGCAGCTTCAGTTCTGAGTAAAATATCAACAATGGTAATTATATTTACATCTGTTGCAGGTGCTGCTGTCTGGGCTTATGCGATAAAAAAAAGAAAAGAGATGGATGAATAGGGGGAATTTGTGATGGTTTATCTGAAAAGAATCTTTCAAGCAGGAATTACCATACTTATTCTTGAAGCTCCGGCATTGGCGAGGGAGATATCGATCAGAACCGCTACTGATTCAGTTATGAGGGTGGTAGGTGAAGTTGCAGCTATCATTTTTCCGGTTCTCGGACTTATTGGGATAGGAAGGGCTGCATTCACATTTTCGACCGGAGGCCAGGGTGGAACTAAAGAATTACTTGAAGGAATAGTTGGAATAGCTTTGGGAGTTGTTGCAAAAACACTGGCAAGTTCATGAGCAAACGGATCTATGTGAATATTATGTTTAAGCCGAAGATATGGGGAGTCTATTTCACCAGCCTGTTCACGATCCTGGGGGGATTTGTGATCAGCCTGATGATCCTATCGCTTCTTACAGATATGATCCTGTCATTCTTTGTGAATATCTGTTTTTTCGGGGGATTATCCGGGTATTTTTATTATCGGGATAACAGGGATGAAATAGAACATTCGGCAAAAAGGTCCGGAACAATTAAGAGCAGGATATCATCATATTCTGTATCGGAACAGAGAATAGAGATTAGAGCCTGAATGGAGCTGATAAAAAACAGAATGAGGACCTATAGTTCAGTATTAAAAAACCTGAGAGCTAAAGAACAGAAACTTGATGATATCCTGCTTTATGTTGATTTTATAGAAAACAGATATGATCTCCCGATTATTCTTTTGAAGGACTGGCAGTGTTCTATTGCTATTTGAAATAACAGGGATCGATCATGAGAAAATGTCTCCTGACGAAAGGGAGGCCTGCAGTGAGTTGTTGAGGACAGGATTTACCCAGCTTGAACAGGGGTATGTCATATCAAATTTTCTCAACAGGGATATAAAAAATTGTCATCCGCTTAAAGAGAATAATAACGCTCCTGAAATAATAAAATTTCTCCAGTCAAAAAAGCAGCAGTTCTGGGACAACATCTCGGCTAAGAGTTATTCCAATTCAATATTCGGATCAATAAGATATTGGAACCCTCGAAAAAAAGAGATACCCTGCACTTCCCTCATTTATGATAATAAACTTTTCCGGTTCTCAAAAAGGGAAATAGATGAAAGCATTGAGAAACTGAATCACGGATTGAGAGCAATAAGATCGGTCTTTTCAAAGTTCGGGTTTTATATTCCCACCCAAAAGGACTCATTCGGTATTCTCTTCAGGTTGATCAATTTTGAAGATCCTCCGGAATACAGGAGCGACCTCTCATTAAATGTCCAGCTTGGGCATACCGGGTATGAATTTGGAAAAGATATTATGAATAGTTCAAATGGATATTATTCACAGGTGATTTCTGTAAAATATCCTCCTAAATATTCTCACTCAATCTATCTGGAAAGGCTGTTTGATCTCGATATCAAATTTGTGATCAGGCAGTCTTTCCGGATAATCGATTACGGGAAGATAGAGAAAAGTCTCCGTACAAATCAGAATATTGCCAGGTCCCTCTCCTCGGTTGATAAGAGGAGTGAAAATTATGTAACCGAAGTTGATGATTTTATGAAGGATGTGAAAGTTAATGGTGAATTACCTGTGAAGTGGAGCCTTTCGATGGTCCTCTTCTCAAAGGACAGAGAGTATCTGAATGAGAAGGTGAGTCAGGCAAAAACTATCTTCAGGGAGATCGGTACAACAGCAATTGTTGAAAAGTTCAATCTGGCTGCTGCTTTTTTGGGGAGTCTGCCCGGAATGGAAAAAATGAACGGGAGATATTCCACGATTCTGACTAAAAATGCCGGTGATTTTTTCTCAGTACATCTTCTGTTCAGGGGTGACTCCGAACCGGCTGATTATTTTATAGACAGAACAAATGGGATATTCTCCTATACCCCCTTTACCAGGAGGGAAGATGCATTTCATATGGCGATCACGGGGCCGACCGGAGGAGGGAAGAGTTTTCTGGTGAACAAGCTGCTTCTGTCCGGGATGGCGGAGGACCCAAGGATCTATGTGATCGACCTTTCAAGATCGTTTATGGAATTGTTTGAGTTTCTCCGGGAAGAATCAAGTGAAAACACCTCAATAATGACAGTCTCCAAAGATAGAATAAATTTCTCATTCAACCCTTTTATTATATCTGATCTGAAAAAGCCTGTCCCTGAACACCAGATGAAATTTTGCGAAGGTTTATTAAGGATCATGATCGGATCGAACCTTATAAACGAAGGGAACAGGATCGTCCTTTCAGATACTCTGTCACAATTCTTTTTTCAGTACAGGTCGATCCTTAAAAGTACAAAGGGGAAAATGACCATTCCGCCTCTTGATATTCTGATCCCGATCCTGGAACAGAAAACTAAAAGCAGAGAAATTCCAAATGCCCTCCGCTATTGGCAGACAGGACAGAGGGGCCATCTTTTTAATTCCGGTCACGATACAATGAGGTCTTCCAAATATGTATATTTTGATATTCAGGATCTTGAAACATCATCTGAAGAGATCTCTGCGGTAATTTATTCAATATTCAACAAGATCTTTACCGATATAAGCAGAGAGGATAATCTGGATGTTCCTAAATTTCTCTTCCTCGATGAAGCGCACAGATATCTTCGGAATAGGGAATTCAGTTTCTGGATAGACCTGCTTATCAGAATGGGGCGTCATTATAATCTGCTTGTCGGGATAATTACCCAGAGCATAAATGATCTGATCACGGGAGAGGATTGGTCAACCGGTATATTAAATAATATTAAACAGGGATTCTTTTTCTCCGGTCAGAGAGATATCGGTGAAGCATTTTCAAAACTGCAGATGAATAAAAACCATATCAATTTATATAGAAATATGAAAAGTTCAGGGAGGGAATTTTTATACTGGTCATCGAAGGGGATCCGGAGAGTGCTCAGCCCCCTGACTGATCCCTATACATATTGGATAGCAACAACAGATCCGGGAGAGAGAAAGATCCGGAAATATGTAAAGGAAAAATTTTGCGGGGGGGATACAGGGAGAACAATAGAAACAATAGTTGATATAACGGAAGATTTTTCAGGAAACAGAAATGAGAGGATCAAATTTATAAAAAATCAGTTAAATAAAAAAATAGTGGAGAGGGTATGAATTGTCTTAAAATCAAGGTCTCAATTGTTTTGCTGATATTTATTTTTATCAGTCCTGTCCATTCGTTTTTTGTTACCGATATCATTGCATATTCAAAAATGGCGCTCGAATATTCCAAACATTTAAAAGCTTTAAAACAAATTCTTTCTACTTCAAAAAAGCTTAAAGACGATTTTGAGGAGTTCAAGGGGAGATTTGCAAAGATCCACAGCGGATTAAAATCCGGGGCGCTTGATGTTCTCCTGACCTATAAAGATATTGAATTCTATTTTAACAGTCCATATATAAAGATCTCAAAAAATGACAGCTGGAGATCAGTGTGGGAGAATTCAAAAAATCTTTTTAATAAGCTCCCTTTTCTTAAAGATACATCATCTCTTCGAAAGAGTGAATTGTATAAGAAGAACAGCGAATTCAGGGAAAGAGCAGAATACAGGATAAGGGGAAATGAGGAGATCTACAGGGAGTATGAAAAAATTTTAAACATGATATCGGATACACGGAAAATAATTTCTGCCGGGGCCGGAAAATATAAAAGTGTTGAGGAGATGATAAAAAAATTCTCAAGCCGTCGATATTTGGGAAGGCTTATCGCTCTTCACTGCAAACTTAAAATTGATCAGCTTGTGAAACTGGACCTTCTTATCACATCGGTAAGGATGAAAATGGAAATGGTATTAAAGGAGAAAATAATAAGGATGGATATGGTTAAGAAGAGGGAGATAGAAAATTTTATAGACAATAAAAGGGCAAAAGAAGAGCTAAAGAGGGGACATTAAATATGAAAAAAATTATTTCCATAGTCACCCTTCTTCTGTTTATTTCAGGAACAATTTCCCCCTTCACTTTCAGCCTTGTCGAAGTGTTGGGACTTTTGAAGAAAATATCCACTAATATCACGACGTATTCAGATTATATGGATGAATATTATGAAAAGTTCACGGAATTCTATCAAACCAAATGGGTAAAATATTATAGCAAATTTTCAGTGGAAGAATCGGACATTTTAAATGTTGAAGAAACAGACAGTGTTTATTCGGGGCAAAAGACAGATCCCGGGGATATGGAGAGGAAGTGGAAGAAAATTTTCAGTGATCCCGAAAAATTGAAGGAGGAATTTCCGAACATTTTTCAAACTTCTCACTATAAGCAAAACCCGGAATATTTATCAGATCCGGTATTCAAAAAAAAAACAGATGAAAATATACAGGATGGTGTCGAATACCTGAGGAATATTGGATCAATTATTACCCTTATGAGAAATACAAGAGAGTCACAGAAAATGAGGGGCAATAAGGTTGCTGAAATGAAACAATATATCAGAAATTTTGCACTTCCCAGGGGAAAGAAAGAAGTCCGGATGGGGAGGCTGATAGCTCTTGAAGTGATAATTGATCATGAGATCGAGAAACAATTTGCCGAGTTGATCACCCTCATGAATGCGGAGACTGAAATTATGATCAGGAGTTCATCAATGGCGGAAAATTTCAGGAACCGAAACTTCCGGTCCCGGATCACAAAAAAAGGGAAGTCTCTGGAGCGCCGGAATGAATGACGGAAAGATCCTTGCAAATCTGCTGAATATTGTGATGGAAAAAATATGTGAATTCAGTTCATATTTTATTGATCTGGCATTGGGGTTACTGATCCTTCTCCTTGTTATCGAGATAATCAGATCTGCCGTGGATCTTGTGTCAGGTTCAGGTTTTACTCTTGGAGTGAAATTTATCACCTACATTATTTTCCTTGTATTTCTTATAAGATTCCCTGCAATATTTGATGGAGTAAATTCCGGACTTGTAAAAGATGCGGGCCTTCAGCAGAATTTTGCTGTATTGAGCCGGTATATTGATGTTCGTCATGAATCCAATACACTCGGTCCCAATCCGAAAGGGGTCCATTTTTACATTAACTTTGTGTCGGGTATAGACACTTCAAAATTTGACCCTGATTATGTCCTGAGGGTTATCTTTACCTCTCTTTCTCATTTTGTCTGCTTCGGTCTTCTGATCTTCATTATTTTTAAGATATGTGAGAAATATGCAGTGTTACTGATCCTGCTCTCGATGGGTCCGGTCCCGATCGCTCTTATGCTCTCTTCCGATACCCGCGCAACAGGGGTGTCATGGATCAAATCTGTATTATCCAGATTCATTTCATTGTTTATCTATTCGGAGATTCTGAGAATATCCCACAGGTTCATAGTTAAATATCAATATGATATTTATAACAAGGCCGGAGGTGCCGTTGCCCTCACCTCAAATGTTGTTCCTGCAATCCTCCTCCTTCTTATGATCCTGTTTTTATTCAGGATGACAGGTGATCTTACATCTGATCTGGTGAATTGAGATGACCCGAATGCTTGAAGACCTGATAAAGATTTTCGGGGAATCGATCCTTGAGTTCCAGGATATTTTTCTCCCCTTTGCGGGTTCCCTGTTTATTTTGCTGATAGTGATCGAGATATTAAGGGAAGCAATAGATATCTCCAGCGGTAAGGGTGTGGAACTTGGCAGGAAGTTCATCCTTATCCTCTGTGTCGGGACCATATTGATGAACTTTAATATATTATCGAAAGGTATATATTCTGGCGCTATGAATGCAGGGAAGGATATACTTCCCAGGTTTGAAGAGGTAAATAACTGGATCAATGAAGGGTATGAAAGGGGTGTTGAAGATCAGAGGGCATCGGTCGAACTTGATAAAAATTCCGGGGGATCTCTTACCTCTTTTTTTCTGTCGATCGTGCTGGCTATATTGAGCGGCCTTGGGCTGCTTCTCATCTATATAGCAATGATTTTGATACTGGTCTTTATTGCCGGAGCTTATGCATCTCTGGCTTTGACTCTGGTGATGGGGCCTGTGTTTATCGCAATGTTCATATCTCCGGAATTGAGGGGGACAGGGGTAAAGTGGACGGTGATCCTTTTGTCAGTTTTTCTCATGATACCGGCATATATCATGATAATGAAAATCACCGCAAGCCTGTATTCGGGGAGTGTTAATATAAATACCGGAGGTGCCGCATCACGCAATATGTCAAATACAATTGAAAGTATCGGGATGCTGATGGTGAATCCCCTTCTGACCTTCGGACTAATCTTTTCCGTTTCGAAAATTGTCGGAAGTATTACAGGTTCAGCGGGAAATATTGCAGAAAAAGCAGCAGGGATTGCAGTTACGGCTGCAGTTGCTGCAACAATGGCTGTGAGGGGCGGGTTGAATGCTATTAAAGGGGGCGGTAATTCACAGGGAGGATCCGGGAAAAGTGATGACCGGTCTGAAAACAACTCTTCGTGGGGAGAGGGGCCAGGAAATATGTCTGAATTAAATGGAAATAGAGGTATACCGGAGGCAAATCCTAGAGAATCATCTTCAGACAGCCCGGAAAAGGAATCGCCGGGCGGGAGTGGAGGGGGAGATATTCCCGCCCCTAATCCTCCGGAAGACAATCAGGATGCAAACAGAGGTAAGAATGAGTGATTATATTTATGAAAAAAATGCAAGGATAGTTATCAATCTTGCATACCGGTTCATAATAATTATTGAACTGATCATCATAATTATGCTCTCCATATATAACTATATTTTAACCGGAAAGATCAATGAGGTTAAACCCCTGCCTATTTTTATCAACAAAGAGACGGGAAGTGCAAGGGTGGTTGATTTCAAATTTATTGATGCTGAAGGTGAGACCCGGAGCAATGCTGAAATAAATGATTTTGTAACAGGTTTTATTTCAGACCTGTACACATACAACAGGCTGACAGTTAAAACAAACCTTATCAATGCGATTTCAAAAACATCAGAGGAAGCAGCAGCAGATATAAAAAATACCCTGCTTGTCTCAAAAAGGTACGACCATATAAACAGGAATATCCAGGGGCTTGTTTCGGTTAAATCGATTTCAATTCTGGAAAAGCTGCCGGACCTGAAGATCCAGGTATTCTTCAGAAAGAGGCTGATCTCTTCCGGTGGCGATCAGGGGGAGAAAAGTGACCATTTTGCAATTCTGCAGATCAAACCGGTTGTAAGGAAGAGAGGAAATGCACACGGATTAATGATCGTTGAATACAGAGAGAATGATTTTTTAAACAGAGGTGAAATTAATGACTATTAGAAAGATGTTAATATTTTTATTAATAATTTTTACAGCATTCATATTGCCGGCAACAGGCGGTTTTAATTATATTGTGATGAATGCAGTTTATAACAGGGATGGGGGAAAGAAAATTTTTTTGGTCGGATGTGAAACGAATTGTACAACTATGTTTGTTCTCCCCTCAGGTGAATTGATCGCAGATATTATTGAGCCTACCGGAGATTGGGTGATCAATTGTGATAATAAGAGGTTTGTCTACGTAGTTCCGGTTAAGCGGGGGATTCACACATCACTGGATCTGATTACAAAGAATTCAAAAATATACAGTTTTATTCTCCAGGAGTTATCAGGAATGGTATCTGACCGGGATGTTGCGAAAAAAGTACTTATCCGGGAGGGGATCAGCCGGCTGAATTATGTGAATAAAGAAAATACTGAAGTACATCAGGCCGATGAATGGAACAGGAGAAGGATCAATGACCGCTATAAGATCAGGGATAAATATTTTTTTATTGATAAGGTTGAAGATAACGGGATTGTAACGAGGATTTATATTCCGCGGAGCAGGATAAGGCCGGCTGTTTTTGTACGGGGAAAGAGTAAGAGATCAAAGCTTGAACCTGTCCGGTATGTTGACTCAGGAGAGTTTTATATTGTCCATAAGATCCTCAGGAAAGGGGAGATGATTGTTTTAAAATCGGGAAAAATTGAATCACTGATAAGGATAAGGTGACAGATGAAAAGAAATGAGATCAATTATGTGAATTTTCATGGTACTGAAGGAAAGACTGAGAGCAGAGGGAATAGAACACGTGACAGGATTTTCATAACGGCAGGAGGCCTTGTCATATTTATTCTCACCTTTTTTTTATACGGAATTATGGAAGAGCCGGAAGACCCCGGACACAAAGAGATCGTCACCGACAACAGGGATATACTTGCTCAGATCGATCAGCTCGAAGAGGAGAAAAAGATGAAGGAAGAAAAACTGGGTATGATCAAAAATGAAATATTTCTCGGGAAAAATACCGCAGTTAACGAATATGCAGAGAGTCTTATCAATGATCTGAAAAATCTGTCTGAACAGGAAGACACCGAAGTAAATTCAGGGAGAGATGAGTGAACTTCCGGATGACCTTTCATCTTCATATCTGGATAATGGTATGGATTCTGTTCTCTCATATCTCCAGGATGAAGATGAAGGTTCAGAGAATATTTTTTCGATAAGTAAAAATATTCCAAATTCTGTTGTTAACAAGGAGAGGGAAAACAGGCCTGAAAAAAGGGTCCGGTCACTCTTTGCCTTCAGTAACACCCACAGGTCAGCAAGGATCTATAATAATGGTTTTACTAATATATCTTCTGACAGAACTGATGATCTTAATGATGAATTTGAAAAAATGGAGAAGGGTTCGGATGGGTCATCCGGGATGTCTTTAATATTTAATACAAATCCGGTCTTCACTATCTTTGAAGGTGAATTTTTACATGCATCAATTACAAACAGGATCTTAAATGATAAACGGGAAAGTCCGGTCACAGCTATGATAATGAGAGATCTGCTTGATGATAACGGCCGGTTTGTTCTGATCCCGGCAAATTCAAGAATTACAGGTTTTGCAAGAAAGGTATCAGGGCAGCAGGATACAAGGATTTTTATCGATTTTCACAGGATGATCCTTCCCAATGGGAGATCCCTTGATCTTGGGAAAGGCAAAAAGAGTATGATGGCGCTGGATAATTCCGGGGCTCTTGGTATCCGTGGTAAAAAGAACAGTCATTTTTTTACAAAGTTCGGATCATCTATCCTCTACGGCTCACTTAACGGGTTGAGCGGATTTGCCCAGAACAGGCTGGATCAGTCATCCGGATTATCCCGCTTTGTAGACAGAACTTCTGGTAATTTCAGCACTCTCAATGACAGGCTTGCGGCTGATTCTCTGGCTATTGTACCCACTATCATTATAAAGGCCGGGACTGAGATAAAGATCAGGTTTGCCTCTGATGTGTTGATCTCGGCTTATACCAGAGTATCGGAACGAACATACTATTGATCAGGACGGGGGAAATGGTGACGAAGTTATCACAGGGGAATAATAAATTGTTCAGTTTACACAATGGTTGCAGGCGTGTGATCTTTGATGCTCTTGGGATCAGTGAGATGAAGAATAGCGGGCTGTTTATTGCAGGATGGTATCTTGGAGGGTTTTTTATTGCATATTCAATTGGATTGTTAAGAAGAGGTTTTAATTTTCATTCACTATTTGTCTTCCTGTTATCGATAGTGTTGATAGCTTTATTATCCATATCGGGATTGAGCAGGGGACATCTCAAAAACAGGATCGGGAATGGAGAAGAAAGAAATGAGAAATAAAAAATTATCATCTTTAAGTTTAATAGCCATTGTAGTATTTGTTTTTATTAGTTCTGTTGAGGCTGAAGGTATTTATGATCTGAATGAAAAGCAGAAGATCAGGCTTCTTATGGATGTTGTTGAATCCAAACCTTTTCTTGCGTCTGCATCGGATCTGAAATCGAAAAAATTTACGATTGGAAAGTTCTTTAATAATAAGATCTATAAAAAACTCCGGGGAAACGATATTCTCGGTTATGAATATAGTAGTGGATTTAGAAATGAATCTGATTCCATTTTTATAAAAACCGTCCGTACAACTGAGAAGACTTCACCTTTCAGAAGTGATTTCTTTAATTCATTAAAAAATATTCTTAAGCAAAAAAAAATAATATTATCAAAGTCATCGCCGACAGAGATCGGAATAGCCCTTCTTGATGTAGAGAAAAAAAACTCAAGTTCTACAATGCCGGGTGCTCTGGTTGAGGTCTATTTTAAAAACAGAAGATCCGGAAAATATTTTTATTACAGGTTCGGAACAGGGAAACGGTCCGGCTACAAAAATGCATTCAGAGACATCTGGTTTATTATTTTTTCGATAGTGGAATCTCTGAAATAGTGGAAACAAATACTGCTTTTTCATCGCTTGACCAGATAAGTATTGTTCTGAGTCCCGTGTCGGATCTTATAACTGATGAGAGTGTAACCGACATTTTCATATATGGCCGGGACAGGGTTTTTATAAAAAGGTTCGGTAAGGGAATAAGCAATGTTGAAAGGTCTTGGGAGGAGGACATAGACCTTTTGGTTGCCTGCAATACAATTGCTCAACATTTAAAGAAAAAATTGAATTTTGATTATCCAATCCTTGATGGGAGGCTTGATGATGGATCCAGGATAAATATCCTGATTCCTCCTGTGTATTCAAATGGAGCGTGTGTATCGATCAGAAAGTTTCCGGCAAACAAACTTTCATTCGGTGAGCTTCTTAAACTTAATTCCATAGATGACAATGGAATTAAAATTCTCAAGTCTATTGTAAAACTTGGTAAGAAAATAATTGTCTCCGGTGGTACAGGTTCCGGCAAAACAACACTGCTCAACCTGCTTTGTGGATTTATTAAAGAAGATGATATTGTCGTGACCATAGAAGATGCGAGAGAGCTTGATATTCCGAATGTACACTGGGCTCCTTTGGAGACTAAAAAGGCATATTATGCAGATGATACATCTGTTTCTCTCAGGGATCTTGTTAAAAATGCATTGAGGATGTTTCCTAAATGGATAATTATCGGTGAAGTAAGATCGGGAGAAGTTTTTGATTTGATGAGGGCATTTAATTCCGGCCATTCCGGGATGAGCTCTCTCCATGCAGATACATGTGAGGATGCTTTGATAGCCCTGGAAAATATGTTCCTTCAGGGGATGGAGATGAGAATAGATGCTGTCAGGCATATTATAAGCAGGGCAGTGGATGTGGTTATCCAGATCACCAGGTTCCCGGATAACAGGATAAGGATAACTGAAATATCAGAGCTGACCGGTATTGAACATAATAATGGATTACCGCAATATAATTTAAATAAATTATATGAATTCGAGCTGACAGGTATTGATAAAAATGGCACCACATTCGGAAAATTTAACTTGAAGAATACTCCAACTTTCATAACAAAATTTGACAATCTGCATAATGACCAACTCCCCGCTTTCTGGAAATAAAATGATACACATTGGGGACGGTTCTATATTTGTTGCATTTTTTAAGATTTAATATGAGGCTGGCTAGACTAACTTGGAAAGGTGCATTTCATCATGTGATGAATCGAGGGCTGAACAAGCAGAAAATATTTGAGAATGATAATTTGAAGAGTAAATACATAGAATTGATGGCTATAAAAGCAAATAAATACGAGATAAAAGTTTTTGCTTATTGTGTGATGAATAATCATTTTCATGTCTGTCTTGAGAATACTTCGGGAAACCTTTCAAAATTTATGAAAAGTGTAAATGGGAGTTATGGTCAATTTTATAGAAAAATCACAAATTCAAAAGGATATGTATTTGAGGACAGATTCAAGTCAACATTGATCCAAGATGAAAAATATTTATCATTGGTTGTTATGTATATCCTTCAGAATCCTGTCAGGTCAGGTTACGTAATGAATCCTTTTGATTATCAATGGAGTAGTATAAATGAATATTACTCTGATAGGAATAATTCTTTTATTGATAAAACTCTAGTAGAAGAAGAATTCTCTTCGAAAAAAAGATTTTCATGGTTAATTTCATCTGGAAATAAATGCGATTTAAACGAACAATTAATAAACAAAGTTCGGTTTTGTGGAGATAAACATTTTGGTTTAAAATTAGTTAAGAAAACTTCAGCTGAAGGTTTTGTGTCAGAAATAAAATTAAGTAAAATGCGATTAATTGAAAAAATTCAAAAAAGTTTTGAATATAAACATTCAGTTAATTTATCTGAATTAAACATCAGATCCCATTCAGGTAAAAAATTACGGAACAAATTTTTATTGTTACTTAGAAACGAATTAGACTTAACCTACAAAGAGATTCACAAAATGAATCTTTTCAATAATCTCACTCTGCAACATATAAGAAAAATAATTCATAATCTTAATCGAAAAGTATAAAAAAGGAACAAAAAATAGAACCGTCCCCAATGTGTTGCTTTTTTTAGATGGAAGATTTTATTGAAGAGATTATTTTATCCTGGTCATCTTTTGTCAAGTACGGGTGGAAGGGAATACTGAATATCTGGTCTGCGCATTTTTCACTTATTGGGAAATCACCTTTTTTTAAACCCAGATGAGCAAATGCTTCCTGGAGATGGAGGGGGATCGGGTAGTATATTGCAACAGGTATTCCATCTGCTTTCAGTTTCTCAATAATCTTATCTCTATCGGGATGAAGCATAGCATATTGTGCCCATGCTGAAATATTGTGTGATTCCACAACTGGAACCTTCACTGAGCTTTTCAGCTCTTCATTATATCTTTTAGCAACCAATTGTCTCAATTTTATTTCCTCAGCGAAAATATCAAATTTAGCAAGAAGGACAGCAGCCTGGATAGTATCAAGACGTCCGTTTAATCCCACCCTGATATTGTTGTATTTGTCCGAACCGCTGCCGTGAACTCTTATTGATAGAATTTTTTCATAAAGAATATCATCATCTGTGAAAATCATACCGCCGTCGCCATAAGCACCAAGCGGTTTTGCCGGGAAAAAACTTGTCGAAGCTACATCAGCCAGAGAGCAGGCTTTTTTGCCCTTGTAAGAAGCACCGAAACTCTGTGCAGCATCTTCTATAACAAAAAGGTCGAATTTTTTTGCGATTTCATTTATTTTACTGTAATCTGCAGCCTGACCGAAGAGGTCAACCGGCAATATCCCTTTTGGCGAAAGTTTTCCCTCTCTGATGGTTTTTTCAATTACCTTTTCCAGTTTTTCCGGGTCAATATTAAATGTTTCAGGATCAATATCAACAAATACAGGGGTACCGCCCAACAATTGAATAACTTCTGCTGTAGCGATAAATGTAAATGGAGTTGTAAACACTGCATCTCCGGGCCCGATATCATATGCCATCAATGGGATAAGTAAAGCATCTGTCCCGCTTGCTACTCCAATTGCATGTTTAACTCCGCAATACCCTGCCAGGGTTGACTCAAGTTCCTTTATCTCCGGGCCCATGATATATTTCCCGTGATCCAGCACTTTGTTTATATTAAGTTCTATCTTTTCTCTTATCCGGTTCTGTTGTGTCTTTAGGTCAATAAATTGCATGTTTTTCTCCTGAAATTTTAATGTTATATTGTATAACAACTACTGAAAATATCAAGAGAGCAACTAAATAATACGGGTGTTTTTAATAAGCCTTGTGTTAATGTCTGAATATTCCTTTTTGTACTTATATAAAAAAATGTATCTCAAAAATGGAACCGTCCCCAAAAAAGGTGGCATTATTTTTCGGAGACTGCGAGTTTGTTCTTTGTATATTCTCTTTTACATCGGGGGCAGGTGTCGGTCTCATTTGATTCGGGATCTTTTGAAAGAGACAGTTTTTCACCGCATCTGCACATCCATCCTGATATTTTTGCCGGCACACCTGTTACAAGCGCATGATCCGGGATATCCTTTGTTACAACGGCCCCGGCCCCAACGAAAACATATTTCCCTATCGTGTTTCCGCATACAATTGTAGAATTGGCGCCGAGCGAAGCTCCCTTTTTAACGAGGGTTTTAACATAGAACTCTTTCCCCCTCTGGGGGAATTCACATCTCGGATCGAGAATGTTTGTGAAGACCATGGATGGTCCGCAGAACACGTAATCCTCCAGTTCAACACCTTCATAAATTGATACATTGTTCTGTACTTTTATATTATCACCAATCGTAACATTGTTCCCGACATTTACGTTCTGGCCGAAAACACAATTCTTCCCGATCTTAGTTCCGGACTGGATGTGGGAAAAATGCCATATTTTTGTCCCTTCTCCGATGTCCACATTATCATCAATATAACTGCTTTCATGAGCAAAATATTTCATTTCATGCATTATTTTTCCTCTCTTTCTATTTTAAAAAATATCCTGCTTTGTTGAGGATCCTCAAGACTCTGACCCCCTCATTTCCGTCTGTTTTTGGTATATCTCTATTCTTCATACAATTGATAAAATGTTTCAATTCTTCCGCCAACGGCTGAGAAGGTTCAAATTCGACAACCTTCCTGTCAGCCTTATGAGCAACGGGGATATTTCCCTCCTCGATCTCAATCGTGTGGGGATAAACAAAAAGTTTTTCCTGACTCACATCATCAAACACTGCCATTTTTTTACTACCTACGACGACAAGTTTCTGTTCTTTGAAAGGGTGGAGCCAACTGACAAAAATATGCCCCCTTACTCCTGATTCGAATTTCAAAGTGGTCATTGTTGTATCATAAATTTTTTTATTTACATAAGCACCGCCGAATGCTGAGATCTCTGATGGTTCCTCTCCGCCCAACAGCATAAGGATCAGTGAGATATCATGAGGCGCAAAACTCCATAAAACATTCTCCTCCGACCTGAGCTTTCCGATGTTAAGCCTGTTGGAATATATATATCTCAGTTCCCCCAGCTCTCCGTCATCGATCAGTTTCTTCAGCCGTATTACTGCTGCGTGAAACTGAAGAATATGTCCGACCATAAGGATCCTGTTTTTCTCATCCGCTATTCCGACCAGATCTTCTCCCTCCTCCACTTTAAGAGCGAGAGGTTTTTCAACAAGTACATCTTTTCCTGCGAGGAGATATTTTTTTGCCAGTTCATAATGGAGATGAGCAGGTGCAGCAATAACCACACCATTGATTTTAGAATCATCTATAATTTTACTTTCATCCGATGTGAAATTTACATCGGGGTGGTCTTTTTTCCTGAGGGTAATTATCTCTTCCGAAAGTTCCAGTACTGAATTAAGGACACCCAGGCTTTCCAGGTTCCTCAAATGGTTCTTCCCCCAGTTTCCTGCACCGATCAGAGCTATATTCCTCTCCATTCTTTTCTCCTTTGGTTTGAATAGAATATTGATAAAATATTATATCAGAATCTGGCTGTGTTATGTGCAATATTGATATGAAATATATTATTTCAGGTTAATTTTCTGCATTTTTTTAAAATGATATAATATAAATATCGGAGGAGATATGAGATCAGTTATTTTTAATAAATATGGGGGGCCGGAAGTTCTGGAGATCGTAGATGTGGAGATCCCTGAACTTCCTGAAGATAAAATACTGGTTAAGGTATTTGCATCATCTGTTAATCCTGTGGATTATAAGGTCAGAAAAGGAGATCTTAAGTTTATTACAGGGAAGAAATTCCCGAAATATTCAGGTGCTGATTTTGCAGGAGTTATTGAAGAAACGGGAGATAAGGTCGAAGGTTATCAGCCTGGAGATAAGGTCTACGGGTTCCTTTCGGCAATGAAAGGGGGGGGCTGTTCGGAATATCTTATTGCAGATCCCGCCGGAATTTCTTTGAAGCCTGAAAAATTTACTTTTGAGGAAGCAGCTTCGATTCCCCTCGCTGCGTTAACAGCATTGCAGTCATTAAATTATCTCGGAAATATCAGTGAGGGAGCTAAGGCCCTCGTTAATGGAGCGACCGGAGGAGTTGGATCCTTTGGTGTTCAGATCGCTAAAGCTATGGGTGCGGAAGTGACTGGAGTGTGCAGCAAACAGAATATTGATTTATGTAAAAAACTGGGCGCTGATAATATTATTGACTATTCAAGCGATGAACTGGAAAAATCGGGAGATAAATTTGATGTTTTTTTTGATGCTGCCGCGAAATTGTCATTTTCAGAGAGTAAAAAATTCCTTTCTCCCCGGGGAATATATATCACTACCATCCCTGGTGCCGGAGTGATGTTCAGGAGGATACTGAATATCTTTCCATTCACAAAAAAGGCTAAAACGATATGGGTGAAACCTTCCGGAGTAGACCTCACAATATTAACAGGTTTTGCAATGACCGGAGAATTTCACCCTGTTGTGGAGAACATATTCAGTTTGGATAAAATTTCTGATGCTCATGAATTGGCGGAGAGCGGAAAATTCAGAGGAAAAATAGTAATAAAAATTAATTGATTTGCAGGACAATATGGTTTAATATTCTGCATCTGTCCGGAGATACTAATGATAAAAAAAATTGATCATATAGCAATTGCAGTAAGCGATCTTAAGAAAGAGATCGAAGTTTACAACAAAATACCCGGCTTTGAGTTTAAAGGGACCGAGGTTGTCGAAGAGCAGAAAGTAACGGTTGCTTTTTTTAAGGTTGGTGATGTATTTATAGAACTCCTGGAACCATTGTCCGGTGATTCTCCTGTCTCTAAATTTATTGAAAAGAGGGGAGGGGGATTGCACCATATCTCATATGAAGTTGATGATATAAAGAATGAGATATCTTCACTTGAAGATAAGGGAATAAGAATGCTGGATAAAGAACCGAGGATCGGCGCTCATAAAGCAAAAATCGCTTTTGCTCACCCTAAAGATTTTTCCGGGGTATTGACAGAACTGAAAGAAAAGGGGAAGTGATCCCCGAATGGTAAAACTTGCACTGCTGTGGCATATGCACCAGCCATGGTATATTGAACCTGTTTCAGGCCGGTTTGAACTTCCCTGGGTCAGGATCCATGCCATTAAAGATTATTACGGAATGGCAAAACTCCTTGAAGAGTTCCCCGGTAATAAAGCTACAATAAATCTCGTTCCTTCACTCCTCAGGCAGATAGAACTCTACCTGGAGGGTAAAAAAGATATATTTCAGGAGATCTTTGAAAAAGATCCCGGAAAAATGACAAAAGATGAAACAAATTTTCTTGTCAACAATTTTTTTTCTGTTAATTATGATAACCATATAAGCCCGTTTAAGGAGTATGCTTCCCTGCACAGGAAGATGTCCGATGCAGGCGGTAAAAAATATGAAGGGGATTGGAGAGATATTTTTTCAGATGGAGAACTCCTTGATCTGCAGGTCTGGTTCTCCCTTACAAATATAGATCATTATTACAGGGAAAATGATGATAGGATCAAGAAGTTCATAAAGAAGGGTTATGGATTTACCAATAAGGATAAAAGTGAGGTTGCATATATCGAATTCGAAATAATGAAAAAGATAATCCCCCTCCATAAAAAAATGTGGGAAAGCGGGAACATCGAGATTTCAACCACTCCATACTATCACCCTATACTTCCCCTGCTGATCGATCCTCAATTGGGAAGAGTTTCGGATCCCGGATTGCCTGAATACAGTCTGGATTTCAATTGGAAAGAGGATGCTGAATTGCAGGTATCAAAAGGGCTTGACTATATGGAAAAGCTTTTTAATAGAAGGCCGGAAGGGATATGGCCGTCTGAGGGCAGCCTTTCAGAAGATGTCCTCGCTATTCTGGAGAAAGAGGGTTTAAAATGGACTGCAACAGATGAAAGGATAATTGAACTTTCATTAATGGGTTCAGAAAAGGATTCTTCTTTGATCTCCATGGGAAAATTCAAGCCGTGGACATTCAGGAATAGTGATCTGAAAATTTTTTTCAGGGACAATTATCTGTCTGATCTGGTCGGATTTCATTATAAGAACTGGGATCAGAAAGATGCAGCAAATGATCTGTATAAAAAAATTGAGGCCTTTGACCCCGGGGCAGGTCCGGAAATTGTTCTGCCCGTAATTCTTGATGGTGAAAATGCGTGGGAATTTTATAAAGGTAGCGGCAGGGAATTTCTCAGGCAATTCTATTCTCTGGTAGAATCTAGTGATACTGTCGATATGGTGACATTTTCCGAAGCGTGTATAATGTCTGCAGAAGATCTGAAAACATTCTCTCCCGGTTCATGGATCAATGGGAATTTTAATATATGGGTAGGGCATGAAGATGACAGGAAAGGATGGAAATTGATACAACTCGTAAAGGGCCTGACTGAAAAGAAAAAGCGAGATAACCCCGGGAAACATTTTCCGGATATTGAAGAGAATATCCTGATAGCTGAAGGTAGTGACTGGTTCTGGTGGTATGGGACAGAGAATCATACAGATGACCTGGAAACCTTCGACAGATTGTTCAGAAGTAATCTTATCAATGTATGCAATAAATATGACATCCCTGTCCCGGAAGAATTGAATAATCCAGTATTCAGGACATTGGAGAAAAAGGGGAAAAGTATGTTCATTTCTCCCGTAAGGTACCTGTCCCCTATTATAGATGGAAAAGAAACTTCGATATATGAATGGCACGGTTCAGGAGAAATAGAGACTGGAAATATGGCAAGCGCTATTTATATATCTCATCCGGTTTTTAAAAAAGTAAATTATTGTTTTGATAAGAGTAACCTGTATCTGAATATCAAAATGAAGAAGAGGGCAGAAATCTATATTAATGAGAAATTGTCATTTGAACTTGAAATAGAGAACAGGAATATACGTTCTCTAATTTATCTTGATCAGGGGAGTGATTCTCCTGAATGCATCTTCGGGGAAATATTGGAATGCAGGATTCCCATGGATATTTTTGATGGTGCGGAAGGGGATCAATTGAAGGTCCGATTCACAATAAAGAAAGGGGAAGAAATGATCTCATTTTTTCCTTCTGAAGGATTTCTGGAATTGAAGATTCCTACGGAAAGGAATTATGCCGGGAACTGGAGTCTTTAATGTACCCTAAATCTAGAACCGTCCCCAAATTTGGGGTACAAAATTTTTCTGAGGTTTTTTTGGTAGTGACTTGTCAGTGAGAAGGGGGGGATTTCGTGAGGCAGGATTTGCAGATACCCTTGAAGTAGAGATGGTGCTCCGTGATCTTATGTTCGGCCAGTCCGGGTATGTTCAAAGCGTTCATGTCCGTATCAAGGTCATATATGTTTGTGCATTGCTCACATTTGAAATGGGTGTGAACTGAAGTATCGGCATCGTACCTTGTCTCTTTTTCATCGATCGTGATCATTATTGCGATCCCTTTATCCATGAACAGTTCCAGAGTGTTGTAAACAGTGGTCTTGGAAAAAGTCGGGATCTGGGGGAGCAGCTCTTTATATATCATATCCACCGTCGGGTGATTCTTTTTTGTCACAAGATATTCATAGATCTTCAGACGCTGATAGGATGGTTTGATGCCGTGATCGATCAGATGTTTGCTTATATTATTTATCATTTACGGGCCTGTTCTGCTACCGAATAAAAACAATTTTTCGGGGAATATATCATTTCTTCTTTTTTCAGTTTTTTTATTGCTTTATCAACCTCTTTTTTATCAATACCGGCAAGTTCCGCGATCTCTTTCCCCTTTAAAGGCTGATCTGATTTTTTTAAAGTTTCGAATACTATCTTTTCAAATTCCATTATTGCTCCTGAAATAACCGAAATATTAATATAGTTGAAAAATATACTTATGTCAATCTGATGTTCTATTGATTTATATCGCAGCCTGAAATAGAATATTCCTATGGATTTTATGATCAGATCGGAATATCAGCCGAAGGGTTCTCAGCCTGAGGCTATCAAAAGGCTTACCGACGGACTTCAGCGCGGCATAAATTTTCAGACACTCCTCGGAGTGACGGGTTCGGGCAAAACCTTCACAATTGCCAATGTGATAGATAAGATGAAGATGCCGACCCTGGTGATAGCGCATAATAAGACTCTTGCTGCCCAGCTTTATAGTGAGTTTAAAGAGTTCTTTCCCGAAAACAAAGTTGAATTCTTTGTCTCTTACTATGACTATTATCAGCCGGAATCATACATTCCTCAGCGTGACCAGTATATCGAGAAGGATGCTCAGATAAATCCGAAGATCGAGCAAATGAGGCTTGAGGCTACGGCATCTCTGATGATGCAGAGAGATGTTATTGTTGTTGCCTCGGTATCAGCGATATACAGTGTAGGCCGTCCAGACTATTTTGAAGGGATGGGATTTGATCTTAAGAAGGGTGGAGCAATAAAACGTGATGATATTCTGGAAAAGCTTGTAAATATTCAATATCAGAGGAATGAATTTGAGCTTGTGCCCGGGAGGTTCAGAGTTAAAGGAGATACGATAGACCTCTTCCCCGGATACTATCATAATATGGTCAGAATAGAGATGTTTGGTGATAAGATAGAGAGGCTGGTTGAAATTGATAAAATAACCGGGAAAGAGATCGATGAGAAAGATAGTTATTATGTATTCCCTGCCAGGCATTTTGTAATTCCCGAAGATGTGATCAGCAAGTCAATAAAAAATATCAGGGCTGACCTTGATAAGAGACTTCCCGAGCTCGGAATGGTTGAGGCCCACAGGCTTAAACAGAGGACCCTATACGATATTGATATGATAGAGGAGACAGGTTTCTGCAAGGGGATAGAGAATTATTCCGTATATTTTGACGGGAGAAAGCCCGGAGAACAACCCTATTCCCTGCTGGATTATTTTAAAGATTTCCTGATCGTCATTGATGAGAGTCATCAGACCATACCCCAACTGCATGGGATGTACAATGGTGACCATTCCAGGAAAAAAAATCTCATTGATTTCGGGTTCAGGCTCCCGAGCGCTTTTGATAACAGACCTTTGAAATTTGATGAATTTGAAAAATATATGAGGAAGAACAGAGTGATCTTTGTTTCAGCTACTCCGGGTCCTTATGAGAAGAAAGAATCGGGGCGAATAGTTGAACAGATCATAAGGCCCACCGGTCTTGTTGATCCCGAGGTTGAGGTGAGACCCTCGAAAGGGCAGGTGGAAGATATTGTTGTCGAAATAAACAGGGTAGTTACCCGGGGTGACAGGGTCCTCCTTACAACTTTAACTAAAAGGCTTGCTGAAGAATTAACGGAATTTCTTGCTGAGAAAAAAATAAGGACCAGATACATGCACTCTGAGATCGATACCCTGGAGAGGAGTGAAATAATCAGGGAATTGAGGCTGGGGAGTTTTGATGTCCTCGTCGGTATAAACCTGCTGAGGGAAGGGCTCGATATTCCGGAGGTTGGATTTATCGGAATACTTGATGCGGACAAGGAAGGATTTCTGAGGGACACAAAAAGCCTTATCCAGATAATCGGGAGGGCGGCAAGGAATGTTAATTCAAAAGTGGTCCTGTATGGAGACAAACTGACAGATTCAATGAAGGGGGCAATTGCAGAAACGAACAGGAGGAGACAGCTCCAGGAAGTTTACAATAAAAGAGAGGGGATAACACCCACAACCATTATAAAACCGGTCAAGGAAAAGTTGGTGATGGTTAAGGATACAAAACATATCCCGAAAAAAGATGTCCCTTCCATAGTTAAGAAACTCGAAAAAGAGATGTACAAAATGGCGGATCAGCTCGATTTTGAAGCGGCGATCAGATTGAGGGACCAGGTAAAAAGATTAAAAGAGAGGCTCCGTTAAGAGCCCCTCTCCACATTCAGTTTATTCCATATAATCTACAAACAGAATCGGCTGTGAATAATACTTTAAGCAGACACTGATTAGATTTACAACATCTTTGTTATCCTTAATTGTCAAAGTGTAAGTTGACTTATCTGATGCCGCCCAGCTTTTAACAGATTTCAGGACATCTATTTTTGCATTATTCCCCGGTGTAAAGATGTGGAATGTATTTACAAGCCAGTTACCGTCAAAAACTCTGCTCTGGCTGCTGCAGGTGGCATTGGAGGTCGGAGCCAGGACCTCAATATGATCACTTAAGGAGATCAATAATTCTGCTCTGACTATCTCCTTCCCTTTAATTTTGCTGAGGTCAAATGTCATGTCTCCCGTGAAAGTGCAGGTGAGAACCCATGAACATTTTTTATGTGTCCCCTGGGAAACATGGTGTCCGGTTTTTAATTCGTTTGAATTTGCCGCTCTTCCTGGGACACCGGGAGTGGGTGCAGTTAAACAATCCTGATTATCAGACATATTGCAATTGTGTGTATATTTATTGTTGATCACAGGTGTCCTTGCAATGGTCTTTTTCTTAGGCTGGGCAGGAGGGACAATATTAAAGAGTCCGCTTTCCCCCGAGAAGAGATTGTCATCAGTGAAAATTTTAATATATGGTTTGTTTCCCGGCCATGTTAGTGAATTTTCTGGTGGTGTCCATTGAACCTGCCCATCGTTTGCCGTTAAAGTGAAAAGTTTTTTCCCCGAATTATCTGTTTCTGAACAAAGATATATATTCACTCTGGTATAATTTCCAATATTTTTGTCCCAGGTTATGAACATTGGCTTGTTTATCTCATATGAATGATTTTCGACAGGTGAGGTTACTTTGATAATTCCCTTGAGATCGGATGCTTTTATGACAGGTGCTTTTGAGATCTTCGGGGTATTAATCACAAGATTTTGTTTCTTCTTTACATGAAAAACCCCTGAATCATCGCTGTGAAGATTATCGATAGTTCTGACCCTGATGACATATTCCCCATAATTTGTGTTATTTATCAAACTCTTGCACCATGGGAACT
Source organism: Candidatus Aminicenantota bacterium (assembly GCA_963827565.1). Classification (GTDB taxonomy): domain Bacteria; phylum Acidobacteriota; class Aminicenantia; order UBA2199; family UBA2199; genus UBA647. The sequence continues at coordinate 14,862 of CAWHBG010000005.1, read as the reverse complement.
GGCCGTTCTTAGAGGGAGTTTTATCTGTGATCTTATAGATCTGTGTATTGCCCGTTTTATCGTAAAGTCTTATCTTTACAAATTCGTGGATATTGCCGGTAACTATCCATTTGATCATATAATCATTTGTTGATCCGTGATAGATGATGTGTCCGGCTCCCGGTTTCTGGACCTGGATCCCTGTTGTTCCATAGGCCGTCAGAGTCATCATAATTACAATTGTAAATAAAATCAGTTTTTTCATCTTTTCTCCGCTTATCGATATTTATTGGTTATTTTATTTCACTGGCCGGCAAAGTTAATGTAAAGTTCCCGGTCTTTCCTAAAAATTTCTTATCTTCGGTCTTAATTATTATATAAAGCGGTTTGTTATTGTACAGGCTCTCTGGTGTCCAATAGAAAAGGCCGGTATTCTTAACACACGTTCCTGTTATCGGGTTCCCGCCAATTTTATAGATGAAGATATCTATAAATTCATAGTTCCCAAAATCGTTGTTCCACCTGATCGTAATCGGGGACCCAACTATGTGGATACTTCCGGAGACAGGTTCCTCAATAACAATATTGCTCACAATAGTACTGACATCTTTTGCAGATATTTTCGGCTTTGTGATTGGAAAGTTCAATTTATTTGTTATCTTGAAGATCCCTGAATCTCCGTAATGGCTGTTATTGATCGTTTTTACTCTGACGAAATATTCACCAATCCCAAGCTTGTCTATAAGTATTTGTTCCCAGAAGAATTTGCCGGGAGTTATATCGACCTGGTCTGTAAGGCTCTGGACCTTATTACCCGCTTTGGTGTAAACTCTGATCTTCACTTTCTGTGTAATGTTTCCGGAAACTGACCAACTGATCACAAATCCGTTACTGCCTTTGTATATTTTCCCTCCGGCTTTAGGGGTATTCACTGTGATCCCGTCAGCTGAAACATGAAAATTAAGCATTAGTAAAAACAATGTCGACAAAATTATTAACTTTTTCATTTTTTCTCCTAATCCAATATTATATTTCTAACAATCTCTAAGCAATATATTAAGCTCTTCCGAAAAATATATTTCTTTTACCAGTAAACGATCCCACTTGAACACATGGTCACTTCTCCCGGGATTGTAACAGATTTTATCTCAGATCCTCTCCCGAGGTAGAATTCTTTGTATGCCTGCCTTACACCCTCTTTCGTATGAATGAATAATCTCAGTGCCATTTTTGGTAGATATTTCTTTGTGCACCAATTGGTATGTCCCTGCCAGGGATTTGACGTTGGCATCTTCTGTTTTGTATAAAGCCCCTCAACTTTTCCTGAATGGGCCGGGGAGAAAATTAGTTCAAATTCCCCTGATCCGGCATTTAATATTTCCGGCACGCATTTAAGGTTATTTTGTCCACTGTATTTTACTGACAGCCTCTGGTTGAAAATAACTTTCGTTTTAAAAGGGCCTTTGTAATTTGGATCCTCCGGCCAGTATGGGATCATTATCTTACAATTCATATAGGCAGGGCCGTCTTGCGGATGTCCTTTGTATTTACTGAAGGAAAAAGGTGTTTTTGAATTGTATCCCACTACAACCCACATTGCATCAATTCGCCCGTTTTTGTTTACACCGTATTGGATATTTTTTATGTTGAACGAGGCGTTTGACGGTTCTACGATGGCCGGCGCCCTGTGTCTGTGCGGATTTGTATTTGAAGCGGCCGGTTTTAATTCTTCAAGTTGGATTATCCCGATCGGAGATCCTTTGGTCTGTCCTATCTGAAATGGGGCGCTGTTGCCAGTAAAAAGGTTGTTAACTGTCCTTACGCGGACAACATAAAATCCGGTCGGGTATGTTTTAATACTCTGCTGCTTCCAGACAAATTGACCGCTGTTGGGGACCGAATTGGCTAAATCTGACAATTTTGTATTTCCTGTACTGTCATATAACCTTATTTTGACCTTCTCTTTTGTACTTACTGCTGTTTTCCACCGGATCGTGTAGTCAGCTTCTCTAAGGACAATTTCATTTTTTGCCGGTTTGAAGACATCAAAATCCTTTAAAGGAAATATAAGGCATGTAAGCATAAAAACCACAGATATTGATATTAAAATTTTTTTCATATGTCTCTCTCCATAGTTATTTTTTAAAAATAGCCATGCTGCTTCTGAAGAAAAAAAAACGAAGATATCATTTGCAATCTGTGATGGTTTTTGGAGCGTCGCTTCCTGAGATATTTTCTATACTTACATGGAACACAAAACCACATTTATTGTTACCTTCATTCTGCTCTCTGACCATGTTTGTTTTGTCAACAAAGAGATCCGGATATTTATTTCCGAATCCTGCATATCTGTGATCGAATTTGAATGTCATGCTTTGCCCGGGGTTTAGGCCCTGCTCACATACCCTGTATTTTCTTCCCTGAGCGCTTCCTGAGGATGAATGCCAGTCACAATCAATTTCAAATTTGCCGGCTTTAACAGGGCCTATATTCTTTACAGTAACTTCTATTTTACATTTCTGCTGTATGGTTTTTTTATAATCAGGTGAATAGATCTTTGTGATCGTCAGGTCGGGCCCTTTTACTTTCAGTTTGAGTTTTGCACGGTTATTTCCTCTGTTTTTATCTCCTATATTATTTTCATGATCGACATCTGCCTCCCAATAGATCGGACTTGCCATTTGGGGATTAAATTTTATATCCCTGGAAAATGACCTGCCGGGATTCAAAGAATGAACTTCCCATTCATCAACAATGAACTTCTTTTTAAATTCGGGCCACTTTTGATGAAGAGGAAAAGTGAATGGGTTTTTTCTAAAAGCCCTCAATATTGTCTCTTTTGAAAGCCCCTTACCAACATTTTCCACTTTAAATCTGACAAATGAGTTCTGGTAGATTTCAGGATGCTCCGGCATCGGGATCAAGCTGACCTTCAGATCTGGTGGGAATATGGCGGTCATATGGTCGGCATTTATAGGTCCAACCCGGATCGGTTCAATCTCAGAGCATTCCTTTATAGTGAAAACAGCGCTGTCTCCGGAAGCTAAATTGTTAATGCTTCTTACACGAATTATATATTGCCCTGCAGGTATACTGGGAGGTATTGTCCAGTTGTATACACCGTTATTATCAGTGCTGTCAGTGATCTTAAGGATCTGATTGGTGGCAGTGCTGTCATACAGCCTTATCTTAACCAACTGGTTTTCCTTGGGACTCTCATTCCACCTAATCTCTACCGGGTGGGTATTGTCATTGATACACCATTCCGATCCACAGGCAGGGGATGTCACTGTGATAACTCCCCCGAATGTAAATCCTGTAAATAAAATTAAAACAAATAAAGAATAAAATATCCTCTTCATATTTCTCTCCTTACTGGATTACTATTAATTACAATTACTTGACCATGGTGATTTTGCGCTTCCTACATTACGTATGTCGATATGGAACGGAAGGCCACATTTATTGTTATTCTCATTTGATTCCTTTACGTTGTTGGCTTTGTCAACATAAAATTTTACTCCTACCATTTTAAAGCAGGCGTATCTGTGTTTGAAAGTGAAAGTCACACTTTCACCGGGAGGCAGGCCCGGATGAGTCTTGTACTTTCTACCCTGGGCGATCAGGGGGCAAGTGTCAAGGTCTGCATCAAGTTCAAAATAACCGGAAGGCGCCTGGCCGGCATTTTTAATAGTCACATTCATTGTACATTTCGCCCCAACGGTCTTTTTATAGTCAGGTGTGTTTACATTTGTGATCGTAAGATCAGGGTATTGTTTTGGATTCACATCCACCAGTATCCATTTTTCGTTATTTAACTCATTATTTTCCTGCACAGCATTGTCTATATCAAGTTTCAGTGTGAACCTGTATATCCCTATCCTGGGGAGTCTCAACCTTTTTTTAAAATACGCATGATCCGGGGCTCCACCAATACTTCTTACGGAGATCCTTTTAACAAGTAAAAAATTATCCGGCCCGTTTATAGTCAATTCAGCATCAGATTCAGCTGCCTGACCGTTACCTCCATTATCAATTCTGAATTTGAAGTCAAAAAATTCGTTTACTTTTGGATGTTGGGGTGTCCTTGTCATCTTCCCGCCTATCAACAGGTCCGGTTTGGAGCTCAGGATGGCGAACTTAACACTGTAATCTTGGTGCTGATCGTCGGTAGTTATCAACATTATCTTATAACCTGTTCCGCTGAGATTTGAAGGTATATTCCAGTGATAACCATTGATACATCTGTTTTGAGTTATGTTCAATATTTGCTGATTTCCCTTGAAAAGGAAAAGGTTGACACATTTATTAATCTGAAGTTCTCCTCCTCCCATTGCCATCCATTTTATATCGAATGATCCTCCGGCGATCAGGTAATCTCCCTTTTTCGGCCTCGTAATCCAGATTGGATCACATACTTGAGGATCTGGTCGTGAACAATCTTTAATAGTGAAAACAGCGCTGTCTCCGGAAGCTAAATTGTTAATGCTTCTTACACGAATTATATATTGCCCTGCAGGTATACTGGGAGGTATTGTCCAGTTGTATACACCGTTATTATCAGTGCTGTCAGTGATCTTAAGGATCTGATTGGTGGCAGTGCTGTCATACAGCCTTATCTTAACCAACTGGTTTTCCTTGGGACTCTCATTCCACCTAATCTCTACCGGGTGGGTATTGTCATTGATACACCATTCCGATCCACAGGCAGGGGATGTCACTGTGATAACTCCCCCGAATGTTAAACCTGACATTAAAATCATAACCAAAATAAAAAATTTTATTCCTTTCATGTCCCCCCCCTCTACTAATATGAAGATATTCCGATCTTATCTCAGAATATCTTCATAATTATATATTCAATTTTTTTATTAAACTTTTTATCTCACCATGAACCATGGCCCCCGTGCAAATATAAGTCGTGGGCATCTTACAGATTTTATATAAATTCTATATCGGACATCTGTTGGGAATGGATCAAGGTCCGCTTCCCCAAATCCGGCCCGTGGAGGAATTCTCCAGCTCAGGGTCTTGTCATGTGTATTGGTGAAAAGGGTATCGTAAACGACCCATGTGGAACCGGTCTGTTTTTCAAGTATCACATCCACATTCCCGTGAAAACCCCGGGAATTATTCCACTGGATATTTAGTGTGTCTCCTCTTCTTTTTCCGCTGCTTCCCGGAGATATCACTTCCAGTGTCGGTTTAACTATTTGAAATGAATTACTCTCTCCGGATGCAGAACCGTCAGCGGCAGTAACAATGACCTTGTACCGTTCGCGGTCAAAAATTGTTCCACCTCCGGGAAGAGCACCCACATGCCAGAGGAAACTGCTTGGAGTAACAGGGACATTTGAACGAATGAGCTGAAGGCCGCCGGCTCCATCTGCTCTTTGCAGATGAACATTAACATTCCCTTCAACTCCTCCGGCTCTCCATCTTATAAACGTACCGTTGGTGGCGACAAGCCCTCCGCCTCTTGGTTCGGTTACTTCTATATTCGAAGATGAAGAGATCGTGAAGTTACTGTCGCTTAAGTCACGGGACCGTGAAAAATCTCCCTTCTCGATCCTCACTTTATAATCAGAACCCGGAGCAAGATCACCGGGGATCATCCATGTCCAGCTGTATCCTGCACGTGTCCTGAGAGAAAAGATTCTTGATGGTGGATATTCCTTCACTGTTCTTCCTCCCTTTTGGATCTTTATCCTAGGTGGATTAAAACCGTCAACACACTCCCATCTTATTTCACACCTTCCTCCTCTCATCAATACTTCCCCTCCGTTTGGGTAAACAACGCTGATCACAGGTTGAGTGTTTCCTGGAATAACTCTCCTTGATTCCAATACATTATTTTCCGGTAGTGTCGCCGTCGGTACTCTAAAGATCTCAAAGGGAGAACTGTCATCAGTCACCAGCCCGTCTATTGTAGTGATCCTTACCATGTACCTTCCAGGTTCAAGACCGGCCAGGATCGGCCATTCAAAACTTCCATCATTGGGAGTACTTCCTATAATAGTCCCTCGGGAACTTCCCCCTGTTTCATCTCTGAGCAATATTCTCACATTGGGATCCATTGTTCCTGGATGGCGCCATGTTATGGTTTTTGTCGAGGGACTGCCCCACCTGCTGGATGATCTCGGTGATGTCACCTCAATAACAGGGTCTATTGCGGGAGTAGGGCCTGAAATTCTGAATGCTCCGCTGTCACCTGTGACACGGTTGTCAATGGTTTTGACACGAATTGTATAGGTGCCCTCTGGTAATGAACCCGGCACTCTCCATCCTTCATAAGAACCGTCATTATCGGTATTATCAACAATATCCAGCACTTTCGCTCCGGCTGCATTATAAACACGGATCTTTACATCGTCATTCATTCTTCCGGTTTTAATCCACGTAATATTGTGTGAGCTTCCGGTGATCCATTCATCCCCTGCTGCCGGTGATGTAACGGTTATAGTTTGCCCGAATATAAAAGTTGCTGATACCAGTAAAATTGTTAAAATTAAATAAAGTTTTTTCATGTTGTTCTCCATTTATTATATTATTTTTTTGTTTTCAAATTCAGAATTCTTGACTTGATCAGGAAAAGCCTGGAACTTCCATGTGCAGATTTATCCAGAGCTGTGATCTTTATACTGTATTTCCCGCCTGAAAAAATGATGGGGATTTTCCATATAAACTTTCCTTCATTTTTAGTGTTCAGTGAAATAACTCTGTAGACACCAAGTACTCTATCTTTGATTAACTCAATTTTAACTCTGTCATGCATTCCCCGCGTTACTTCCCAGACTATCTCAGCTTTCTGTCCGGCCCTCCATACAGATCTGGTATTAGGGAACTTGATTTTTATAGAAACAGGAGCGGGTGGAGGGGGGGGGGGAGGCGGCTCTGTACTGTCTCCCGGCCTTGTTATTGGAAATATCTCGCTATCATCTGTGACCAGGCCGTCAATTGTTGTAATCCTTACGAAAAATCTTCCTTCGGGATGATCTGCGGGGAGATGGAAACCGTATGTCGGGTGTTCTTCAGTGTTATCCGCCCGGTCAGCCACATTGTGTGTAACGGTAGTTCCTGTATGATCATAAATCCTGATCATGACCTGATCAGCCATTTCCCCGTGTTTCCACCATCCGATCATTCTCCCTGTATTTACATTCCATACTGATCTCGATTCAGGTGATGTGATATTTATGCTTGCCGGAGTTGAAGGAGGTTCAGCCATAACAAACACCTCACTGTCACCCCATACTGCCGCGTCCAGGGTTACCACCCTGATATAATATCTGCCGGGTGCCAGTGAACCCGGTGTTGTCCAATTGAAGTTTCCGTCATTTGGAGTGTTGGATATCAGGTAGGTCCCGGAAGATCCCGATCCCTCGGTAAATATCAAGATAGATACATTTTCATGGTTATCACCGGTGTTTGTCCAGTTTATATTTTGTGCAACCGTACTAGTATGTAAAACGGTTGAAGAGTCAGGAGTTAACACACTTATATTTCCTGTTGAGACAAAAACAGGGTTGATGCCAAAAAATCCGCTGTCCCCGAATACTCGATTATCTATTGTTTTTACACGTAACATATAATTCCCGGCACCGATCGTTTCCGGAACCGTCCATGAGTAATTACCGTCATTATCTGTTGAATCAACTATATCAAAGACTTTAACACCTGCTTCATTGTATAAACGGATCTTGACCAGGCCATGCATAGTGCCGGTCTTTATCCAACTGATAGTTTTTGTTTCACCATGATCCCAACTATTGCCTGTACGGGGTGCTGTTACACTGATTGACTGGGCATTGAGCATAATAAGTGAAATAGTAAAAATAATTATAAAAACAGATATTCTCTTCATTTTATCTCTCCTGATAATTTAATTCCCAACATACCTATTTATAGGAGTTGAAACTGGAATATCTCAGTTTCCCGCAAAAAAAATAATTTTCTCTCACTTCTACCTGCCCGGGCTTTCATCCTTCCCATTTATTCGGGAAAGACTTATACTGTAAGATGACAGTAAATAGATCAATTTCAGGATACATTTTTGCATTTCTATCTGCTTTATCTGTTTCACTCGTCTATATTACTTCCAAGATAATTCAGAGAACAATGATTACAAGTGTTTTCCTTTTCTGGTGGTTCGGCCTTGCAAGCATATGGGCTCTCCTTGTTCTGATAGTAAAGCGGAAAGATATAGGATGCTATATCGGAAAACTGAAAAAATTCAGATATTTTTTTGTCTATTTTGCTTTTTCCGAAGCATTTGCCGCATTTGTTTTCTTTTTTGTGATAAAGCAGATCAATCCTGCAATTGTTTCATTTGTAGGCAGCGTTACCCCGCTATTTGTTGCTGTTATTGCTTACTTCTATATTGATGAAAAACTTTCTCTAAAAGAAATATTCGGAGGAATAATTTCTGTTTCAGGGGTTGTTCTTATCACTTATGTGTCCCCCGATATCGGAATTAAATACACTCTGATGGTATTAACCATTGTTCTTGTATATTCCTTTAATAATGTCCTGATCAAAAAAAAGACAGAAGATATTCCACCGATATTGATAACGATGGTCAGGATATTTTTTCTTTTTGCCACCTATCTTATATATAATTGTATTATCGGAGGGCTCAGATTACCGGATCCGGGTGAATTTATATTTCTAGTGGCAGGTTCACTGCTGGGGCCAATATTCGGGATGTTCTTCCTCTTTTCCGCACTTAAATCAATTAAATCCACCCAGGTCTCACTTATTAAGAACAGCCAGCCTTTTCTCGTTGTTCTCTTTTCCTATATATTTCTCGGAACGGGACTCACTCCTTCCCAACTCGGTGCCGGATCTCTTATTATAATCGGGATCAGCCTGATGATCAGTGACAGACGTTTGGGCATCAGGACTCTCCTGAACAGATTCATCAAGAACTGAATCAAACAAATATTATCATTAAGGAATATGGAAATTGGCCATAGGCTCAAGAATTTATAAAAGGAATATAGATATTTTCATTAATTCATAAGTTTGAGAAGAGGATCATTCTATTACAGCTTGTCAATGTCATCCGTTGTCAAATAATTGCTACGTACGGCGATTTTTACTTTGGTCGAAGCAGTATTATTGGTTTTATCAGATTCTTTAACTTTATAAAATTTATCAACATATGCTTTTATCACTTTTATTCCATAACATTTATATCTGTGATCAAATTGAAAAACAACTTCTTCGCCCGGCGCCAGGCCTCCTCTGTGTTTCTTCCAATCCAGAGCCTTGGCTATCCCCGGACATGTGTCAAAATCAACATGAACTTCAAATGAATCAACATTTGCCTCCCCGATATTCTTAACCTTTACTTCGATAATACATTTCTTAAATATTGCAAGTTGACGTTGGGTAGTAGACAGAATTTTTGTTATTGTAAGATCAGGGCCTCTTATTAACATTATTTTCCGGGCAATATTATTTTCAAGTTTTCTGTCCCCTGAAACTTTTTCCTTGTCGACATGGAGCGACCAGTGAATTTGACCGATACGATCCGGGATAAATTCTTTTGTAACCGCAAAATGTCTGCCGGGTTTGATAATTGGCACATCCCATTTATCTGTTTCCATGGTCCCCATTAGGACCCTCATAATACAAGCGGCGGAATCTTTATCCCCTATGTTTTTGACCTTAAATTCTATCTCTGACTCCTGGTCTACCGCAGGTGAATCCGGATTGCAGAACATACTGGCCTTAAGATCGGGCGATTTAGGCGGAACGTAAGTTTCTCTTGCATAAGAGGTTTCTCCTGACGGTTCAGGTGGTGTACATTGATTTATCCAAAAGGTTCTACTGTCACCCGATGCTAAATTATTAAGGCTTCTCACCCTGATCCTATACTTCCCCGGCTGGATACTGGCCGGAATGACCCAATCGAATACTCCGTCATTTTCCGTGCTATCAACAATTTTAAATACCTGAACCGTTAAATCAGAATTGTATAGTCTTATCTTTACAAACTCATTCTCTTTCGGATTTTCGACCCACCTGATCTGAAGCGGCTGATTCGGCTTATTGATACACCACTCGGAATTTAATGCCGGTGAAGAAACGGTTATTACACCGGCATATGTTATTCCGGATAAAAACATAAAAATAAACAACAAATAAATTGTCTTTTTCATCTGAATTTCTCCTTTCTTCAATCCGTTTTAAAAACCTGAGATATATTAAAAATTATACGCTTTCGGTTCTTTTGGAGTGCCTAAATGGTGAATATTTATTAGGAAGAGGAAAATTCGTTTATTGTTGGCATAATTCTCTTCTGGTACCTTATCACCTTTGTTTACATGGACTACAACTTCTTTTAATCCGTCACATGTATATCTGTGTGTAAATTCGAAGATTGCACTTTCTCCTGGTTTGAGGCCTTCATGGGATTTGAATTTTCTTCCTCTGGCTATTAATGGGCAGAAATCCCAATCGCAATCAATCTCAAAATTTCCGGAATCAGAATGACCGATATTCCTGACCTCGATCCTTAATATACATTTTTCCCCAATTGCGTTTTTTTGATCAGGTGAGAACATCTTTGTAATTTTCAGATCCGGCCTTCCTATGAGCATAGTTTTTCTGATGAAGTTATTCTGAAATTTTGTGTCCCCTGACACCTGTTCTCCGTCAACCTCGGCGAACCAAAAAATTTCATCGAAACTCTTCGGGATAAATTCCTTTGTAACCGCAAAATGTCTCCCGGGTTTGATAATGGGCACATCCCATTTATCTGTTTCAACGTTATTCTTCATGATCCTCATAGAACAAGGGGCGGAATCTTTACCGCCGATGTTTTTAACCTTGAATTCTATCTCTGACTCCTGATCTATCCCGGGTGAGTCCGGATTGCAGAACATGGTGATCTTGAGATCCGGTGGAGAACGATAGATCTCTCCTTTTGCGATAAATATCTCAGTTGAAGCAGAGCAGTTCTTGATAGTAAAAACAGCACTGTCACCCGATGCTAAATTATTAAGGCTTCTCACCCTGATCCTATACTTCCCCGGCTGGATACTGGCCGGAATGACCCAATCGAATACTCCGTCATTTTCCGTGCTATCAACAATTTTAAATACCTGAACCGTTAAATCAGAATTGTATAGTCTTATCTTTACAAACTCATTCTCTTTCGGATTTTCGACCCACCTGATCTGAAGCGGCTGATTCGGCTTGTTGATACACCACTCGGAATTTAATGCCGGTGTATAAAAGTTTATTACTCCGGCATATGTTATTCCGGATAAAAACATAAAAATAAACAACAAATAAATTATCCTTTTCATCTTATCCCCCTCTCCAGCATATAAATACGTAAATTTCAGGAATATCTCAAAAATAAGGGTAAATTTTTTTTTTTTTCAGGGGAGCACTTTACCTGTCATATAGGTTATTTGATTTATATGGGAAGTAATTGTAAAATTGTATGAATGGGAAAAAGGACTGCTATAATACACGACTGGTTGAACGGTATGCGCGGCGGAGAGAAAGTTCTGGAAGAATTACTTGATATTTTTCCCGGATCTGATGTTTTCACACTATTCCTTGAAGAGGATAAGATCTCTGATAAGATAAGGAGTCATAAAATAATTACATCCTCATTGAACCGTTCGGGGATCATTAAGAAGAGGTACCGGTATTTCCTTCCCCTTTTCCCCCGTGTGATTGAAGATTTTAACCTTGAGGGTTATGACCTTGTGATAAGCAGTTCACATTGTGTTGCAAAAGGGGTTATTCCCCATCCTTATGCTACCCATATAAGTTATATACATTCTCCAATGAGGTATGCATGGGACCAGTATTATTCATATTTTGGTGGGCTGAAAGGGTTTAAAAAAAGATATATAAGGAAGAAAATTTCAGGCCTCAGGGAGTGGGATGTTTCAAGCAGTGACAGGGTTGACCATTTTATTGCCAATTCGAACTTTGTAAAAGAGAGGATCAGGAGATACTACAGGAGGGATTCAGAGGTAATCCACCCCCCTGTTAACACAGAGTATTTTACCCCCGGCAAAAACAATAACGGAGACCAGTTCCTTACAGTATCAGCTCTCGTACCCTATAAAAAAATAGATTCTCTTGTAGAAGCCTTCAACCGGACCGGAGACAGGTTCGTAATCGTCGGAAAAGGACCTGAGGAGGCGAAACTGAAAAGGATGGCGAAGAAGAATATTGAGTTCAGAAAAGACCTCCCGGAAAATGAGCTCCTTGAACTTTATCGGAACAGCAGGGCCTTTGTTTATGCAGGGATAGAGGATTTTGGTATTACATTTGTCGAAGCACACAGTTGCGGTATCCCGGTTATCTCATATGGAGAAGGGGGCGTGACTGATATTGTTAATAAAGAGAATGGAATATTATATGATTCCAATAACCAATCGGGATTGTTAAACGGACTGGAGGAATTCAAGGGGAAAATTTTTGACGAAAAAAAGATCAGAGAAAGCGCTCTCCGGTTCTCATCTGAAAATTTCCGGAAGAAAATAGCGGAGTTATTAAAAGAAGTATTATGATAAAAAAAAGGAGAAAACAACTCATATATTTTTATGTTTTAAGTGATATTTTTGCAATTGTTACAAGTTTTGCCATGACATTTTTATTGAGGTTCTACTCCGGAATTATTGCTGTTCCTAAAGGTGTCCCTTTTTATGGAAAGTATTTTCTGGTACTCCCTTTCCTTATAGCTGTTCAGGTTCTCTACTTTTCATATATGGGTTATTACAGGATCAAATTGAGGCGGAACAGGCTTGATGATCTGTTTCTTGTTTTTTTTAATACTGTCCTGTCTGCTGTAGCAATCCTGCTGATTTTCAGTTATATGAGAAGTTATGAACATATTGATTTTCAGGTTTCTCATGTTTTTCTTCTTCTCTATATTCCTTTTTCGGTCCTGACCATATTTTGTTTCAGGTTGACGATCTTTTCTGTGTTTAAAAAGGTTTTCCTCAAGAGCAATGGAATATCGAGAGTATTGATCGCAGGTACTGGAGATATCGGTAAGATGATGGGGGAGAATCTGGCAAAATACAGACATTTCGGTATCGATGTCGTAGGATATCTTTCTGACACCGTTGAAGGTGAGAATATCATCGGTAAGTACAATGACATAAAAAAAGTTGTAAAGAAGTACGGTATAACTGATATTTTTATTGCTTTATCAATGAAAAACTTTTCAACGATCACTAAATTGATCGAAGAGGGGAACAATCTTATGATAGATGTTAAGCTTGTTCCGGATATCGTTCACATGTCATCTCTGGGTTCGGGGATGGAACATATTGAAGGACTTCCTGTTATTAACCTGGGTGATATAACCCTGAGCGGATGGAGGTTGTTTTTGAAGAACAGTTTCGATCTGATGTTCGGCCTTGCTGCTTTTATAGTTGCTTTTATTCCGATGATAGTGATCGGAATAATTATTAAAATTACTTCCAGAGGGCCTGTTTTTTATTCACAATCGAGGGTTGGAGTGTCGGGGAAGAATTTTAAAATATTCAAATTCCGTACAATGATACGTAATGCGGAAAAGGATACGGGAGCAGTATGGTCACAGGCGGATGACCGGAGGATAACCAGGGTCGGTAAAGTTCTCAGGAAATTATCTCTGGATGAACTTCCACAACTCATGAATGTTCTGAAAGGGGAGATGTCTCTTGTAGGCCCGAGGCCGGAGAGGCCGGAATTTGTAGAAAAATTCAAGGACGAGATCCCGAAATATATGCTCCGGCATACTGTTAAACCTGGAATGACAGGCTGGGCGCAGGTTCATGGACTGAGGGGAAATACACCTCTTACAAAGAGGATCGAGTTTGACATTTTTTATATTCAGAACTGGACTATGAAACTGGACTTCGAAATTCTCTGGAGGACAATACTTAAATTGCAGTTCATTGATATAAACACCTGAAAACTATGAGCAGAAAATTTCTCGAACTGAGTATCTCTGAAAAATATCATCCTTTCCTTGAAAATCTCAGTGAACAGGCTGAAGATTCAGAGAGGATACCTTTCATCGGAAGAGAGGAGGAACTTGAGGCTGTTATGGAAACTCTCCTCCGAAAACTTAAAAGCAATCTGCTCCTTGTCGGGAAACCGGGTGTGGGGAAAACGGCACTGATTACTGAGCTTGCTGCGAGGATAAACTCAGGAAAAGTTCACCAGTCTTTGAGAGGAAAGGTCATTTTTGAATTATCGATGAACCGTTTTTTCATCAAGGGTGATAGCGGAGATAATCTCGTAAGTGAGTTTGAAGGGCTTTTCGGTGAACTGATCAGAAACAGGGATAAAATAATTCTCTTTCTGAATGAGATGGAGATAGGATCAATCGCAGGTATAGAGGGAAGCAAAAATTCTTCAGGAATTCAGAATCTGCTCAAATCATACTTTATCAACAGGGATCTGAAGCTTATGGGAGCAACAACACCCGATTATTACTACAGGTTCATGAAAAGTGACGATTTTCTTTCCATGAACTTTTCAACTGTATTCCTTGAAGAGCCGGAGCAGAATGAGGTGCTCGATATCCTTTCGGGGATCTCTCCATATTTTGAGAACTACTATTCCATTAAAATAAAAAAAAAGATACTTACCCGGATATTTGAATTGTCGGGACGGTTCGTTCCACACAGGAATTTTCCGGGTAAGGGTGTTGAACTTCTTGATTCATCCTGTTCCAAGGCCTCGGTCAAAGGTGAAAAGGAACTGAAGATCAGTCACATATATAAAAGCCTGTCCGATATTACAAAATTGCCTCCGGATATTATTAAACTTGATCCTATAAAACATGCAGCCGGTATCCTTTCTTATTTAAAAAAAAAGATCGTTAATCAGAGCCCTGCTCTTGAAGAGGTG
>CAWHBG010000004.1:0-6853 GCA_963827565.1 Candidatus Aminicenantota bacterium | reverse complement strand
TTTTCATTTACTTTAAATAAAAAAAATTCACTCTCCAGGACACAAATCTTTAAGTTCTTTAAAATACCTGTCATAAAATGTATCCAAGCGTTTTTATTTTTTTTATTGCCTTCTCTCTGGATATTATCTTCGGAATCCCTCTCTTATTTTTCATATTTGAAATCAGCTTTATTATTCTCCCCTTAAGTTCCCTGAATTCTATTGTTTCTCTTTTATTGACAATAATGTTCACTAATTCATAAGGATCATTTTTAAGATCATAAAACTCATTTTCTCCTTTCTCTTTGTAGATAAACTTATAATTCTTATTCTGTAATGAATACACCTTTCCCTCAGAATAATATTTCATGTAAACGGGATCGTTCCTTCTATGTTGAATATAGGTAAGGTGTCTCCTTTCCGAAAATGCATAAGAGTTTTTCCGGGCATAACTTCCTGACTCAAATATTTGTTTTTGTGATTTTGAAGAAATGTAAAACTGCCCGTATCTATTTTCCAGTTTACCTGTAATATCTATCAGAGTAGAGAAAATATCAAAATTTTCTACCGGTTCAGTGTATCTGAGATTTTTCTCTTTCTCTGTAAAATAAAAGATCAAAGGGACCTTTATTGCCTCCTGATATAATACCCGGCCGTGACTGATATTGTCATGCTGACCCATCCCCTCACCATGGTCTGATGTTATTATCCACAACCCATTCTTGTTTAAACCGGATTTTTCAGCTAAATTGTAAAGAATTCTGATCTGATCATCAACAGAACGAATTTCTGTATCATATTTAAAGATATATTTGTTCAGGTTTACGATTTGTCTGAAATAGTTATTTTCTGATTTTTTTTTATATTCAGTTAAATACTTCTTGAGCCCCTTCCTTTCATCAAGTGAAAAATATTCTTTAGTCTCTTTCTCTTTCACTGAATATGGAAGATGAGGATCAAACAAATGGATCCAGATGAATAATTTCCCTTTTTTCTCTACTCCATTCAGCCATTTTGCAGCTTCTCTGATAGTAAACTCACAGGGCCTGTAGGGAAGATTAAAATCTTTTTCAGTTTGTTGTGGTTCTTCATATTTATCAAAACCCTGATCCAAATTTGAATCAAAAAAATGAAAATCCGTGGAAGTAAATGCAGCGGTTTTATATCCCCTTTTTTTTTGAGTATTTCAGGTAGAGTGACGTAGCTGTCATCCAGGACATAACCGTTTGCAATCACTTTATGCTCAGCAGGATACAAACCTGTAAAAATTGATGCATGTGATGGGAGTGTCGTAGCAGATTGCGAAAACGCTTTTTCAAAAAGAATACCTTTCTTTGCAATGGAATCGATAAATGGTGTTGTATTCATGGGATATCCATAGCTCCCCAAGTGATCTGCCCTTAATGTATCAATGGTCACTAAAAATATATGGTCAATATCATTGTTTTTTCTGAAAAAACAAAAAAACACAGTGATACTTAAAAGAATAAATAAAAAGAATAAAAGCATTTTTTTTCTGTTCATTTAAAAACTCCTTGATTAATCCCCTTTAATAATTTATCATTTTTGATCCTCCGTGAAAGGTCCTGATAAAACTCCCTGTCAGATATATACATTTTATTAGACAAATTTAAAACCCTTTTCCCGAATAAGTAAATGAGGCATAAAGAGGACTTTTCGGACACAAAGTCTTTTGTCAATGCAATTATTTCCGAGCAAGAGACCTTTCTAATGCGGGAGTCCTTATATTTTACAGCCGGATGGCCAATGTAGATATATTTCGAAAAATCGGGATCAAATGAATCTTCTCTCTGGTTGAATGAGAGGAAATAATAGGTTTTACTTTCATCAGTTTCTTCAGAGGCAAGCATTTTAATCAGATAAATCTTATCTGCGAGATCAATCAATGTAATAACTTTGTATCCAATATCATCAATTAATTCAGGGAGCAGTGATACAAATTCCCTTTTATCATTCGTCAGGAAATACATAAGGTCCCCTATTCCCAGCATCTCGTAATTAAAACAATGGAAGTAGATCTTTCCTGTCAGTACTTTTAGCCGTTCCACAATGTTGACAAAAAACGGGATATTTTTCCTCTTGTTCATCCCGTAGCATGACAGACCGTCATCAATAATAAATAATTTTTCGGGTTTGTACTTATTCCATACATAAGAAACAAAGTTATTTCCCACATTACCTGTATACAAATATTTAATGCAAAAATTGTTCAGAATTTTATCCAGTGATTGGAATTTCAGATTGAATAAAAGGTTGTCGGAAAACCGTGATCTTCCCGGACTGAAAAAATGAACAGAAGCATCCGGAGTGAAAAATTTCAAATAGTAAGAGGTTTTCAAATTTTCCCTTAATAAAAAAACATCATCTTTCCCCACCCCCCCACTTGTCAGGAGCAGTGCCTGAAAAAGATGGAGATTTGTGGTCAGCAGAAAAAGATTAATTTTTTTCTTTTCTTCCTTTTTCAACTTATCCGAATTCATTTCTGTTCTACCAATTATTATCCTTTACATAGCCTAAACTGATAAGGAGGTCACCTGTAATTTCTTTGAAAATATCCTTTTCCCTCCCTGTCATCTCTTTTTCCCACTTCCCGACAGATGTATTAAACAGCCTTGAAGCCACTTCGGCGGTATGGGGGCTTGATTCCACCTTCTCTTTTGAATATTGTCCGGAAAGCCTGTCTCCGGATATTGGATCAATTTTCAGATGTTTGCATACACCATCCATAATCTTTTGCGGGTCTGATACCAGATCCTCATATCTGACCTCAAAATAATTTTTGTGCCCCCGCCACTTAACCCCACTTTCTATATAATATTTCCACCTTTTAACACATCCGGAAAATGGATTATTCGCTTCTATACTTACCAGCTTACCATTGACCATCTCATTTTTCGGGAAATGTCTTAAGGAACAGGCAGTATCTCTTCCATCCCTTAGAACATGAATATATCTGCATTTGGGATAGTGGTTAAATATAATATCAATAAAAAGATTATGCCTTGGAGCCTTAACGGCAGCATATTTTTTATTCTGTTGGGTTTTTATAATATTCAGAGTGATCTCGGTCAACTCTACCGGATCTTTTGCAGCTTTGATAGGTCTTATATGTTTAATTAGACCCATCAAAGCCGAATCTTTTCTGATCCTCCTCTTCGTCTTCGAAGGGACCACACTATACTCGTTCTGGGGGGCGGCAATATCGGGATGGGCGCTCAAAAGAGACCTGAACAATGTAGTGCCGCTTCTGGGTGCCCCTCCAATAATTATTATTTCCATCTCCGAGATCCTTTTTGTGAATATTAATCTCCTTTTAACAATACATCTTATTCGGATGATCTGGAGCAATGGAAACCGGAAGAAGAATATTCTCTCCAGTTTTCTGATCAGATATGCAATTTTCCCCTTAACCTGAATATATTTATTCATTCGATACTTTCAATTTCAAGAATTTTTTTTTGAATATTCTTAAATACCACATTTTTTTATAATCAATTTTTCCTGTCATACTTTTCAAATTATTACTAAAGAATTTTTCCGGCATTATTAAAATAGAAATCAAAAAAGACAAAATGGTGATAGTTCCAAAGGCAATAAATCTGAGCCATATCAGGTCTGTGGCTAATTGTATTAAAAAGAAGAGTGGGAGGAACAGGATCATAAAGGAACCGGCCGATGCAACCGGTGTCCGGAATATCCTGAATAGTTCTGAACCGGTAATTCCCAATAGTTTTAATGAAAAACCTGTAAAGAGAAAGAACTCAAAAATTATTGAGATAACGAAGCCGAACGCTACTCCTGTGACGCCCCATTTCGAACCTATTGTCAATGCAAAAATAAGGAATATCATAGTAGCAAACTGCATAAATGCCCTTTTATACACTTTGCCTATCGCTCTTATAACTGAATGTGATATCCCTGTCATAATTTTAAAAGTGATCCCGACAGACAATATCTGGAGAATAGGGATAGAATTGTTCCACTTTGGGCCCAGTATTACCATGACAATTTCTTCAGCTCCTGTTAAAGTAATTAGTGTCAGAGGCATTGAAATAATCGCCATTATCTCAAATACAACAGTAAACGAACTCCTCAAAATTTCTTTTTTATCCTGAATCTGGGAAAATGCAGGGAATAGTACTTTCCCCAGCGATCCGGAAACATTGTTGGTTAAAACTTTGGCTATATAAGATGCCCTGTTATAATAACCCAGCACATTAATTCCGAGCTTCCTCCCGATAATAAAACTGTCTATCTGGCTTGCTATCCTTGCAAAAATACTTCCAAGGCTGAATCCACCTCCCATAAATATCAATCCCCGGAATTCCACCAATGAGAAGGCGGGTTTCAGTTTGTGAGGATAAAAAGCAAAATTCATTATAACAAATAGAATTTTAGAAACTATATAAGCGAAGACCAGGGACCAAACTCCCATGTTCATGGATGCCAGAATTATCGCAGTACCACCGAATCCAAGAATGTAAGAGACTGTTTCACTTATCATAACCTCCTTAAAACGTAAATTTTTCCTTAAGAGAGCATTTGAAACAATACCTATATTAAATATCAGAACCGATACTGAAATTACCTCCAGGATTTTCCCCAGCCCAGGGGCATTAAAATAGTTCTCCGCCAATGGTGAGAACAAATATATAAGTATGGTAAATATCAGGCCCGAAAAAACAACAAAAGTAAACCCTATCCTGACATGGATCTCTTTCATATCCTTCTTCTGGATCAATGCAGGGTCGATACCGAATAACGAGATCTGGGACGCAAATTCAACAAACATCTGAGCCAGAGCCATTATCCCGAAATCTTCAGGATCAAGCATCCTTGCAAGAACAGACAGTACTATGATGTTCAGAATAATTCGGAAAAATTGAGTGAAATATACCCATTTTACCCCTTCTATTGTTTTTTTCTGAAGCTGTGTTTCAGTTATCATCATTACTTGTTTATTCAACCATCCTTATTTGAATTATACAGTATATTCATTTTTATGTATCGGGGATTAGAGGGAATGTACAAATTTGATTGACACAATCTTTATAAAACCAATCTAAAATCCGGATTCTAATCAGTATAAATACTATTACATCCTATTAGCAAAAATTAATTATATTCACATCACATTATTTCAGACACTATAATTCTTCCCTTATAATTTCATAAACTACAGCTTCATGTGACCAGAATACAAGTTTAAAGTTTTGAGGTATCTCATTAGAATCCTTATTAAAAAGGAACGAGAATTGTGGTAATTTTTTTTGCAGTCCAATATCATAAATTAAATAATCTGCTCCCAACAACAAATTGGAAGTATATAATGGATATCTGGGGACAAAATTTTTAACTTTTTCTGAAATATTACTATATTTGACTAATCCCTCAATAGAACCTTCAAAATATAACGGGGCCATAACCCACTTTGAACCGGAATAGTATGCCCTTGCCGGGTGAAAAGACATAACAAATTTTTTGTGAATTTCCTTATCATAACTTTTCATGGCCTGTGTAATTTCCCGGTTTTTGATCAATTGACCCTTATCAATATCATCATTAGATAAATAGCTGGAAATTTTTCTGAATGAAATAAATATACCGATTAAACAGATAATAATTACCAGGGTTTCTTTAAGTTTAAATTTTTTTAACAAACTGAATTTTTCAGAAATCAGATTTAAACTTTCAAATAGAAATATCAAACACAAAGGTGTTAATAAAACTATCCAACTTAAGAAAGACCTGATCAAATACAAATGCCTGGGAGACTAAACAAAAATACACACCTCCTGCTCCGTAAATAACTAATAATTTCTTGAGATCTAAAGAAAAAATGCTAGTTATCATTGCCGGCACAAGAAATAATGCTAAAGAGCCCATATTTATTATCATCAGTTTACCGCTGGCAAGAATATTGTGAAAAAAATTTTTTAAGTATAAAAAAGGATAGGTTTTTATTATTTCTAAAATCCCGTTGAAATCTTTCTGAGCATTCCACCACCATTGCTGAACTTCTCCCGGGAACACATGTGATCCGATATTCATATATTGCCATGAATGGAAAGGAGTGTCGTTGGCAATTGTGTTATAAATCCACCAGGGAAGAGATATGATAATAAAGCCGGAAAAAAACAATAATAAGTATCTCAAAAAATATTTTCTTTTAAATATAATAAATGACAATATAATTATCGGGATAATGGAATAACTGGTATAACGGGTTAAACATGCAAGACCATTAAAAATTCCCAGAATAAAATATTTGCTCATTGTTGTTTTTTCATCAACTAATATTTTTAATAATAAAAAGATAGAAATGGTAAAGAACATTGTGTCTAACATGTGGTTTTCTGCCTGAATCGAAGATAGAAGGAATGTGGGATTTACAACAATAAACAATTGGGTCAGAAAACTTATCACCTTGCTATTTGATAACTCAAACGCTATAAAGTAAGAAAGGACAAGAGTGATAATTCCGCCAATTAATGAAATTGCTTTTGCCGCTTGCAAATCCTGGAATAACCAAAGAAAAAATTCCAGCAATAAAAGGGTATAAAGGGGGCCAGAAATGGGATGGATATCCATTATATCCGGACCCGTTAATAATTTCCTCCCCGGCAAAGACTTGTATTACTCCATCCAGCTCTTCAAAGGAATTATGTGAAAAAAAAATAAATATTGTAATAATTAAAAATAAAAACGGAATCCAAAGCCAAAAATTTCTATAATTAAAAAGCCCGGCATTTTTACTAAATTTATTTATACCCGTTTTCATTAAATGATCACTTCTAATGTTGTATTGTTAACACACAAAATAATTAAGACAAAACCATTTTTACATATTTAA
>CAWHBG010000003.1:0-1277211 GCA_963827565.1 Candidatus Aminicenantota bacterium | reverse complement strand
GTTATATTGCTGGGTTGTAGGTCCATGTGATGGTCCCGCCTGTCCCTCCACTACCCTGGACATAGACTCCGCCTGCGGATCACCATGGAAGTCCCGTCCGGGATGGTATCAACAACCGTTATAACCCCGGTCGTACCGCTCCCGCAATTGATCGGTCCGCTGTATTCGGATGTAATGGTGTAGGTCACCTGGTCGGCGATCTGAATGACCGATCCGGCCCCGCCCTTCGTTACCGAAAGAGAAGAAGTGCTGGCGGGGGCATTAATATTGCTAAGCTTGACCGGGGGATAAAAATCATTATCGCACTCATCCTTATAGATATTCTGCCATAGCAGAGCACCTGAGGGAAAACTCCCCCCGCACCAGGAAGAATAATTCAGGTCAAAACTGAGATTGTAGGTGCCGCCGGGAGGGATGGGATTTGAAAATTCGAATCTGTTATTAATGCTGTTAAAGACGGCCCCGGAAGATACATTCGAAACGGTCAGCGAACCGAAATCCACGGTGAGCCAGAGATCATAAGCGCTTCCGTCGCCGGTATTGGTAATTATAAAAGACACACTCTCTGTGTCATCGCAATATGTAAATGAGATATCGGGAGGTGTATATTCGATCAGGGGAGAGGTAACGATCCGCTGAACAGATGCAGATCCTTGCCGCCATCGTCAGCCGTATTAAGACGGAATGGCCGGAGACGGATCGCATCTGAACCTGGACATCGGCATTGTTGTCAGAAACTGGCAGGCAATAACCGTGCTGTAATATCCATGGTCAGCACATCACCCGGATCCATGGAAGCCAGAGCCGCATATTCGGTACTGGTCCAGGTGGTTGTCTGCCCGCTGTTATTTCCACTCTGTGTCGAAGAGACATAGGCAAGCCCGTCGCCAAGTACATCGGTCACCTCAACATTCTCGATCACGCCGAACCCGGTATTCTCGATAGTCAACGTCCACGTTACATTTTGTCCGACCCGCTGAGGAATGACATTGAGTGTCTTTTTAATGGTCACTGCTCCGGGATTGACCTGAATGTTCAGACACCCCCTTTCATTGAGGGGGGTCCCGCCGATCTCATAGTCAAAATCAACATTGAATGACCCTGAAACGGCAGAACAATCCGTCGAAAGTTGAAATGTGATATTCAGTGTCTCGCCGTTATTCAGGGTAAACGGACTCCCCGGGCAGGAAGTATCAATATTCCATATCAGGTCCGTACCTGACGGGTCGGATCAATCGTACAGAATGCCCCTCCTCCGTCAACATTAATGGAAGTAGTCCCGGACTCATATGAAAATCCGGTCAGATTCACCATATGTCCAGTGACAACCAGGGACGTCAGATTATTCCCGGAATTATTCAGAATAGAGATCGTGTAACTCTTGGTCTCGCACCGGTTGATCGTGCTGTCTCCCGTCACACCCACATTCTGTGAGAAAAGAGAAATGGAAGAGAAAGAGATAAAAAATATGAATAAAAATAAAACTGAAATTCCATTATATAACGCCCTGAAACGATCTGTTCTCATATGGTTCATTTTTCCCCCGTGACGATCACTTTAATTCCGCTATATTTTAAAGGAAACTGCAATTGCTGTTTGCCGGGCTGTATTTCCACCTCCCTTCTTATACTCTTTTGTCCGTAAAAGATCTCGATGGTATGTTTCCCCGGAACAAGATGTGAGAACACAAATATCCCGTTCTTCCCGTTGGTACTTGATATGCTGTCAGATCACAGCCCTGAATGTTTCAGCCGGAATATCCCCGCTGTTAAATACAAGGTCCCTGTTACGGTCGAAGAATACCCGCCCTTCCAACCGCGAGTTGGAGACCGGATCCTCATCTGAAAACCGTAAAGAAAAATCTATCGTATCGGTCAATCCATCATTCAAATAGACCGGGACAGGATATGGATAAGACAATTTATATTTTTCGGGAAGAGTTGCTTTGTTGACCCCGACAGCATAGTCCCCGGGGAGAAGATTCAGGAAAGAATAGGAACCTGTATGATCGGTTACCCCCCGTTCACCGGTAGATATTCTGATCTCGATCCCCTCCAGCGGTGTATCCGCCGGTGAGAACAGGCCATCTCTGTCCCTGTCAATATATACAGTTCCCTGAAGACCGCTGTAAAATATCATACCGTCAGAGGAAATATTGATCATATCCGAATCCTCCAGACGAATCGTTTGCCCTGTATTATCAGTTGCAGTTAAAAATGCACGGTTCGTGTTTCTTCCCCGCCTGACATCTGAACTGATGACGGTCTGGAAACGGATAGTCGCAGTATCTCCCGGAAGGGAGAGAAACGATATTCCAGTCAGTCGCCTTGTTCCCGACGGATCAGTCCACTTCAGCCCGTCAAGTATTGTGGAGCCGGTAATATATGCAAATCCCTGAGGCAGCATATCTTCAATATTTAAATTCAGAAGTGTCCCTCAGAATGATTTTCTATGGTCAAGCCGAAATCTGGCAACCTGTCCGATCCTGCTGACCGGTGTTTCCGATTTCTTTGTGAACCTTACTTTCGAGATTGAAACGGGTTCAGAGGAGACAGTTGTATAAACCGTATTGGATTCAATTTCCTCTGTAATAACCGGATCGTTCAGAACTGGCATGGTTCTCTATCCTGGTCCCATTAAAAACATCCCATCTGATCCTGGCCTTAATTTCTATCCATGTCTGTTTCAGATGGACGCAATTTCCCCTCCATCTTAATTCCGCCCCGTTCTCAACGAATTCGAATACACTTTTCTGTGATATGAATTCAAGATCTCTGCTGAGAACATCTTTAAGGATTATATCCTTCGAGAGATGATAGAGGAGAGATTGTCAATAAGTGCATCTTATACTCGATCTCTTCACCCGGTTTGGCTTCACTTCTGTTGACACTTTTTTTACAATCGATCCGGACCGAATCGACATGGATCACTTTCTCTATCTCCTTTGTGGTTCCGCATTTATCAGTGATCTTCAGATGGATCCTGTATTTACCGGGATTTCCGTAAACATGGGTAAGCTTTTTCCGGGTTGAAGTATTCCCGTCACCGAGGTCCCAGAGAATAACTGTAATAATCGCAATCTTCGACCTGTTTATTATTATTGAATTCAGCACGACTTCAAGCGGAGCAGAACCATGATCAGGTTTGGCGGTGAAATCAACTTCGAATTCGGGGCAGGGAGACTCGCTAATAATCAGTTCAACCTCTGTTTCTTTTATAATATTATTACCTTCACCTGTGATCTTCATTTTATAAGTTCCCGGTTCAATATCGGTTGTTGTCGAGATTGTCAATTCTGTTTCACCACCGGGTGTAACCGGATCTTCACTAAAACTTCCTGTTGCACCTGCCGGAAGGCCTGAAACACGAAGATCGACCGGAGAAGAAAAACCGTTCAATGATGTTAAAACAACCTTGTACAATGCTGTCCCCCCGCTTTCAATCTCAACAGATGACGGAGCGGCACCAATAGTGAAATCCGGATCGGGTGTTGAACAATAGAATCTGAGTTCACTGGATCTGATCGTCACCTTCCAGCCCTTTTTCAATTCATCAACGGCAATCCTCAATTCATTGATCCCTTCTTTAATAAAAGAAACCGGTATCGTCTTCTCTACGGTGATCCAGGTATCATTTATCCCTTCAAGTAGACCGAGGTCATATCCGTTAAAATATACCCTGTCATGTTCATCATTCGCAGGATAATCAACATCCCATGCTTCAATGTATATTCCGACCCGTACAACTGTCCCGAGAACTCCCGGTGGTACTGAATGATCCCATAATATCGGATTGTTATTGTCATCCCATCCTGTATAGATATTAAAAGAGGGTGCATTTACTATTTTTTGTGTATAGCATAACGTTTCTTCAGCACTCCTCAAAATAAATTGAAGATGATATAAAAATCAAAATAATGGGATAAAACAATATTCTCTTTAAAACCGATGATCCTGATGATCTCATGATCTGCTCCTTAAAATACCGCAACAAGTTTTAAATACCCGATCGTCGAATTGTAATTTTCTCCGGGTTCATTCTTATCGTTGTAATCGATCTTCTCTATTCCAAGGCCGAATCTGAAGTGGCTGAAAACAAGATAACCGAGTTCTGCAGTATAAGACACTCTGTGATTCTCAATCGGTCCCCAGACCTTGATCAGTTTATGGTTAAACAGAAAATCAAGCTTTTTTGTTATATTTAACTTCAGTCCCTGAAGTGTTGCTTTGGAATTACTCTTGGTCAGATCAACAGGAGGATAGAGGTCTATATTCGTATCATACCGCCAATGAGAGAATAGAGAGAGAAAATGGACCGGCCGCCACATGATCCTGAAATTCAATTGCTCCTCTGATCTTTCCTGAACCGAAAACGGCACTTCCTCTCTGCCGGTCTGATTGTAATATCTCAGGCTTAATGTCATCCTGGGCAATGGAGATCCGTATAGGAAAAGAGACCAGAGTTCACGCTTTCCCTCATTTTCACCTGTTCTGTTGTTCTGGATCTCATATCTGCCCAATGCCCTGAATTTCCTGCTCTCCAGTCCGAGTCCGAAAGAGATGATCCTGTTATCTACTTCATTGCTATCCCTGAATCCGGATTCACTCCTGAGGCGGGAGTCCAGAAACAACCATTTATATACATGATTTCTAATACCAATTTCTAAAACATCCACATCCATTAAATGGTCACCGCTCTCCCGATCTGACAAGACCTCATTATGATATCCGACAAAAAATCCTTCTCTTCCCGTAACATACTCTGTAAACAGTGAAAATGACTGTTGAAATGTGTCGATTGACCGGTTGAGGAGATCGTTAAATACTTTTCCATTATAATCGACCTGGGCAAACACTTCTCCCTTTTTCAATTTGAAGACCTGCTGCCGTGCTCCGATCAGAATATCACTTGTCCTGGAGTCGCTATTCTCTTTCAGGTCATCATTGTCATGGATCACTGCAAATCTACCCCACATCTTGCTCCGCTCTCCATTAAAAAAGGAGGAGGCGTATAAAGTATTACTATTCATTTCTCCATCGATATCACTTTTGGACCCGTACCCGGCGCTGAATGTGGTCAGTTTGTCCCGCCATTCGAAAAATCCGTGTGCTTCACTCTCATCAAGCGAAAGCTGAGCAAGGTTAAACGGGAAAAGTTCAGTTCCGAGATTACGTGTGAACTGAAAGGGAGACAGAAAAATATTTCTTTCGGAAAAGTATGGGAATATCTGAAACAAGCTGAATCCATACTGAAGTTGATTGTTTGCAAATGTCGGGAACGCCCCCTCAATGGACCATGCATTGAAGAAAAAACGGAGATTTTTTGAAAGATTGATCGTCCCCCCTCCGAAAAATCCTGACTCTTTTTCTTCAACTGCCTTTTCCGAAAAAGAGAATTCACCAAGAACACTTACAGGTTTTGAATCAATATTTATCCCCAGTGTAAAAATACCTCTCCGGGTTTTTACCGCATCCGCAAAACTGATCTCACGATCCATATCGGCAAGGTATGAAAAACTTAATTTCATGAAGCTAAAAGGTGAGATAAAGGATCGGATCCCGAATAAATATCTTGTAAATTTGCCGATCAGGGATTCATATTGAAAACTGATCTCAATAAACACGGGATTCCCCAGCTCATCGTATGAATAGACCGGATTGTTAAATGTGATACCACCCCTGTCATAATCAATATAGTAATCTCTCACCCTTTCCATTAGCGTCCGCTTTATCTCAATATTGTCATTGGATGAGCTTTTTACGACCAGATAGAGGACTTCGCTCCCCCTGAGTATAGGAGCTTCGGTCATATAATAGGGACCTGCACCGGAATCCGCTGGAAGAATATCCACGCCGCTTTCCCCTCTTTCGATCCCGCCGACAAGTTCTACACCGAAATATCTCGAGTGAGATCCAAGGAGAGCGCCCCTGAAGGGGTGCTGATAGCGGGTAAAAACGGAATCAAGGAAAACTCCCATGCGGAAGTCTCCTGCTGAAATATGCCTGTTATCATTCCCCACTCTGATAAAAAAATCCAGCGGCGGCTCTGTTATCCTGTTCTCTGGATCATAATTAAGGTGTCCGTCAATAGAATATTTCCCATCACCAAAAGTACCGTCCAGCATCAACGATACCCGTTCCCTCGTCGAAAAATCAGCCGGAAGCCCCATATCACTGTATCTAAACCGGACATCATCTCCTTCAACCCCAGTCCAGTTCAGCCTGAGCATTGCAAGTCCCATCAGAAAGATCTTATCTTTTTTCTTGTTTTTCTTTGCTTCTTCCGCTTTGTTTTTAAGATCTTCCTTTACCTGATCCTTTTCTTTCTCCGTTTCAGTAGAAATAAAAGAAGATGTCTTTTCCTGATCTTTCATCTCAGAAAATATGGAGCCGTAAAAAATGAAAAATATAAAAATAAAAATCAGGGATTGCAGCTTAACATTCATAGGGGACTCCTTCTTGTTTATTTTTATATTAATATTAAAAGATACAAGCAATAATACTACCAACTATATTAATATTATGGAGTTAATTAACAATAACACTGCCAATTAAGAATATTAATTTCGAGTTTAATTAAGACTAATGTATTAAGGAACTGGCAAAATATTGTTTATTTCCGGGACAATTTTTTTTCACTTCACTCCCCCTGCGACATATTGTGTCGCTATCGCAACCAATGTCGCAGGGGTATAGCCTGAGTTTCAGTTTTAAAAGAGATGTAAATTAATTCAGTGAGGTCACCCGGAGCATCCATGTCTCCTCCTCTTCATCTTCTATCAGTGAATACATCTTCCCGTTCTCGATCGAATAGAGGATGGCATAATAGGTAAAAGGAACATATCTGTCCAGAGGAACAAACAGCCGTTTGATCTCCTCCCCTTTCATATCCATGATTATGCATTCCCATAGATCTCCACTCCTCTTATAAGTGATCACATGAATAAGGTCATCTGCAATATAAAGATCACGAATAGCCGGAAAATAATCCTTGAACTTGATAAATTGTTTTATACTCTCATAAAATTTCTTGTATATAGAATATTTTTTAAACCATTCATGGGTCTCCTGTTTGAATTTTTCAGGGATCGGGACTTTATTAAATGTATTCTCTATCTTCCGGATCCGGTTCCCCATATGATCAAATATTCCGATAACAAAATCTCTGTTGCTCTCCGGAATTAATACTTTTCCTTTATATGAAGGATTGTGGGTAACAGCACTCAGGGGAAGGATAAAATCATTCTGGGGATTGACTGAAATATTGGTATGAAAAAGATTTTTGATTTCCTTGAGATCATTCGAATATAATCTTACACTTATCCGGAACCTGTTCTCCCTGTCAGGAGAGGGGCCGATCGCAATGAAATTATCTTTTACCTGGTACAGAACAAGATTGGCAAACGCTTTCCTCTCCCTTAAAAATTTGCCCATTGGAGTAAAATATGAAAGTTTATTTGTACTGTTAACAACCAGCTTCCCATCCACAAAAGACATCGACATCGGCGGGCCATAGGTCCTGGCCATGAACTCCCGGGGCCCTTCACCCGATTTCCCGAACTTGGTTATGAGCTTCATATCTTCTATTGAATAGATTGAAATTGTTGTTTTTTCCAATACATACAATTTATTGTCTTTGACAGTGATCATTGACGGTTTAACAAGATCATCCATCGAAAATGATCGGGAAAATATAAATCCGTTTATTAAAAAAACCAAAACAGAAATAAGGAAAATCCTTTTCATTACTTCCTCCTGATATTGAAATAAACGGATTTAAATCCTGGATGTTCCCAGCCCAGTTGACATTAACCTTTGATAACTCCAAGGGGAGTAAGTTCAGTAATGATCTCCACCAGATCCCTCTGATTTTTCATTACGATATGTATATCCTTATAGGCGCCGCCGGCCTCATCAAGATCCTTCCGGCTATGCAGAGAGTGGATTATACCCTTTTTTTCAAGTTTTTCTCTCTCATATTCAAGGTCAAGTTCTCTGATCGCCTGTTTCCTTCCCATCTTTCTACCGGCCCCGTGAGAACATGACATAAAACTATCGGGATTCCCCTTTCCCCTGACAATGAAGCTCGGAGCACCCTGGGAACCGGGTATGACTCCTGTTTCACCTTTTTTCGCGCTTGTTGCCCCTTTGCGATGGACAATTACCTGTATTCCGAAATGCTTTTCTGATGCTGCATAATTATGTGCAATATTTATAAAATTATCATAACCGACTTCAATTCCCATATTATCGGTAAACACTTTTTTTGCTCTCTCGATCATTAACTTCCTGCTTGAAAACGCAAAATCCATACAATACTTCATCTCATCAAGATATTTTCTCTCTTCATCCGAGCCGGAGATCAGATAGGCAAGGTCCCATTTCGGAGGAATTCTTTGCCTCCCCTTTCCTGTCTGTTCTTTAGCAATTTTGTTATAGTATTCAGCAACCTTATACCCTATATTTCTGCTGCCGGAATGTACCATTATCCAGATAAATCCGTCACTCCCTTTCTGGATCTCGACAAAATGGTTCCCACCCCCGAGAGTTCCGATCTGTCTGAGAGCACTCCCGTACTCCCTGTTGACAACCATCCCTTTACTGAATGAAAAAAAACTCCTTTCCGGCATCAGTGATTCATCCTGCTCCCTTTTATGATGGGCAAATCCGACAGGGATAATACGCCTGATCCCGTTCAGGATACCTCTTACATCAGTTGAAGATATTTTTTTCACTGAGGTTCTTATGGCACTTATACCGCATCCAATATCGACCCCGACTGCATTTGGAATTACCACACCGCCAGTGGCAAGAACACCTCCGATCGGCATTCCGAATCCCTGATGAGCATCAGGCATTATGGATATATGGCTGAAAGCAAATGGGAGATTTGCAAGGTTTTTTGCCTGTTCGAGTGCCCCGGGTTCTATATCATCAAGCCACATCCGGATGGGGATTTTTTCTGTATTAATTACCTTCATCTGTTTCCCGGAAAAATCTGAACTGCCTGACCAGTTCCCGGGTGGAACTGTCGCTCCCGCCATCTTGTGTAGAATTCGATACCAGACCGGACGCTATATCGAAAGCTATCTTTTTCCCGAGCTCTACTCCCCACTGGTCAAATGAATTTATATTCCAGACAGCGCCCTGGGTAAAAACCTTATGTTCATACAATGCGATCAGCATGCCCAAGGTTTCCGGTGTTAATTTATTGAACAACAAAGTATTAGAAGGCCTGTTCCCGGGAAATATTCTGAATGGTAACTGTTCATCAGGTATACCTGAACCGGTAATATCCTCTCTATTCCTACCAAAAGCAAGAGCTCTGGTCTGAGCGAAAAGATTGGCAATTAATTTTGCGTGATGTCCACCCGGTTCATTTAAAGGATTTGCAAATCCGATAAAATCAGCCGGTACTATTCTGCTCCCCTGGTGCAATAATTGAGAAAAAGCATGCTGGCAATTTGTCCCCTGCCCGCCCCATACTACAGGCCCTGTATGATATCCGGCTTCTTCTCCATTCATATCCACACTCTTACCGTTGGACTCCATATCACATTGCTGAATATATGCAGGCAGGTCCTTTAAGTATTCGTCATAGGGCAAAACCGCATAAGATCCATAACCGAAAAAATTGTTATACAAGATACCGAGGAGACCCATTATCACCGGAATATTATTTTTGAAAGGGGCATTCCTGAAATGGTCATCTATCATGTGAAATCCTTTCAGCAGGGAAATAAAATTATCGTATCCTGTCGAGATCATAACAGCCAGACCTATGGAAGAGGTGAGTGAATATCTGCCGCCGACCCAATCACTCATTTCAAGTATATTTTCTACAGGGATCCCGAACAACCCTGCATTTTTTATGCTTGAAGTAACCGCAATAAAATGCTTTGATATGAACTCAGCATCTCCTGCCGCGCTCTTTATCCACTCTTTTGCACTTCCGGCATTTGTCATGGTCTCTACCGTTGTGAATGTTTTTGAAGCAATAATAAAAACAGTTTCATCGGGATTAAGTCCATGCAGGGCTTCAACAAGGTCTGTCCCGTCGATATTAGATACAAATCCTACATTGATCTCTCTGTCCGAATACCACCTCAACGCATTACAGGCAAACCGGGGACCCAGGTCAGATCCACCAATTCCTATATTTATAATGTTTTTTACCGGATTACCGGAAAAGCCAAACCATTTACCTCCTCTGATCTTATCAGAAATAATCCGCATCTTGTCTCTTACAGCCTTTATTTCCCGGATAACATTAACTCCGCCGACAAAGACCGGATTACCGGAGAAGTCCCTCAATGCTGTATGAAGCACAGCTCTGTCTTCAGTTGTATTGATCCTCTCTCCTGTAAACATTTGGTTGATCTTTTCTTTAAGCATCATTTTTTCTGCAAGTTTTGTAAGCAGGTCAATTGTTTCACCAGTGATAAGATTCTTTGAATAATCGAAATAAAGGCCATTTTCAATAAGGGTAAATTTTGCACCTCTCTCAGGGTCATCTCGGAACATGTTCCGGAGATTAGAGTGCTCTGCTTTTTTACAATGTTTCTTAAGAACCGCCCACTCTTTAAGTTGGTCCGGACCTGATACTCTAGCCATGATCACTCCATTGATCCCGGGAGAAGAAAATATTTTCGATAAAACTCAAGTGATTTCAGGAGATCCTTTTTTGAATGAGGTTCCATTGTGACCGAGAAAGGGATTCCGAGTCCCAGTATATTTTTCCTTGCCAGACTCCAGTCAATCTTCCCGTCTCCCATAGGAAGATGATCGTCACCGGAACCGTCATTATCATGAAAATGGAAATGAATATTTTTGTCAGACTTTATCCTTTTTAGCCACTCTGATGAACTTATCTTCCCAAAAACCATGTGATGCCCGTAATCAAAACAATGAATTATTTTTTCACTTCCTATTCTGCTTTCAAGCTCAAGAGCAATATCGGGGGTCGGATCATCAATGTTCTCAATCGCAATAACGGGATGTTCGGGGATATCAGTTAACCTTTTAAAAAATTCTGTTGACCTGTCAAGCCATTTCTCCAGACCTTCCCTATAATACAATCTGTCGTAATTGTAGTGAATAACGATAAGGGATGTACTCCAGGATCTCCCCAGATCAAGAACCTTTGATAATTTTATAAAACTCAATTCCCTTATATCATCATCATTTCCTCCAGTTGAGATATCAAGAAAAGGGGCATGGATTGTGTGGGAATCAAATTTTTCTAAAATCTCACTGAATTCTTTTTTGATATTTCCGGAGATATTGTTGAGGCTGCAACTGTCCATATAAACTTCAGGGCAAATTCCGAGGTTCAGAAATTCCTGATGATCCTCCTTCAGCAGATCGCAGGAGATCCGTACAAAATAATTTTCAAATGACATTTTCCCTCAGCATTTCATTGAACTTGCGTGAGAGGGATTTGACGCTGAGAGGTTTCGGCATGAAATTTTTGATCTCTTTTTTGAACACATTTTTTTCCAGGTAATCTCTGTCATAACCGCTTATGAACAATATTCTGGTATCAGGCACTTCCTCAGAGATAATATTCGAAACAATTTCTCCCGAAATACCGGGCATTTCTACATCGAGCACAACTATCAGTATTTTTTCTGAGTTCTTACGGAATAGTTCAACACCCTCTTCTCCATCTTTAGCAATAATACATTTATATCCCAGGAGCTCAATCATCTCCTGTCCGATCTCTCTTATGACCTTCTCATCATCTATAAGAAGGATAAGTTTTTTTGCTGCGGTTTTGCCCATTTAGAAGAGGATATAATATTTATCCGGAAATGCCAAGTTTACAATTCCTTTCACTTATTAACAACGTTCACACCTTTTACTTCATTTTTTACAGGAAATTCACCTATCGATTCAAATTTTGATGTGATAACCTTTATCATTAATTTAACGGTGACCTCATCCCATTCAAACATATTGTTGTATAATGCCTGAAGGGAAGAGGCTTGAATTCCAAACTCTGATCTTATTGTGATCTCTTCACTCTCTTTCCCCGGTTCAAGATCCCCTTTTACCGCGGGATAACCGAAATTGAACCGTTCTCCATTCTTCTCGAACCGGAAAACCCCTTTGAGCCCCAGTTTGCTAAGAGTTTTATCTCCGGTATTCTTTATTTTGAAAGTTATGGAAGGGTAAACCAGCACATTTTTTCCTTCAAGAGTTTTATATATCCAGCCGGAATCGGTAACAACGACCTCAACTACATCTGCAAGATTATTTTCCGATTCAATATCAATATCTCCCCTGAATCCGGTAATCTTCTGATCAACGGGATAAAGTCCTCCGACCCTGACAGGTGGTGATCCCTGAGTCCTTGCAAAGACCTTGGCATTAACTTTTCGCCATTTATCCTTATTCATGTAAAAAGCTTCCTTGGATGAGGCTGTATATCCGTTTACAGCTTTCAGGAGGATCACATCACTTGTTTCTCCGGTTTGCAAAGGAGATTCAAATGCCGCATAAAAACCATTTGATTGTATTGCGCCATCCGCCTGGAATTCAAAAACACTCTCAAAATTCACAAAATGGAGAGGTTTTTCCCCGATATTCTTCACCTTGAAGGATAAGAAAGGGAGGATCCTGGCTGCAGTCTCTCTTAATTCCGATTTTCCTTCTATCCAGCCCGTTTCAACAGACACGATCTCAATTGAGTTTTTCACATCGTCTTTTGACCACGTATTTTTATAGGAATTGTATATAAGTATAGCAAAAACAAGGAACAAAATAATCAGGATATACTTGATCCAGAATTTAGGTTTTTTCATTCTGCTGGACAAAGTCTTTTTCTCGGCATACTCTTCAAATATATTTCCCTCGTTGTTCATTCTACCCTCCTTTCCTGTAAATAAATTTTATCAAAATAAAGGCAAAAAAAAAAGGGGAGCAAAAGCTCCCCTTCTTTATTTGATAATATAATATCTTAACTTACACTACACCGTATGCAAGCATTGCTTTAGCTACTTTTGTGAAACCTGCAATGTTTGCTCCGAGAGGATAGTCACCAGGCTTACCATAAGCAACTGAAGTGTCATATGCTGCTTTGTGAATGCTCTTCATGATGTTATGAAGCTTGCTGTCTACTTCTTCTCTGGTCCAACTATATCTGAGACTATTCTGACTCATTTCAAGTCCGGATACCGCAACACCACCGGCGTTTGCCGCTTTTCCGAGACCATATGCTATTCCGTTTGTCATGAAAACATTAATTCCTTCCGGAGTTGTAGGCATATTAGCTCCCTCAGATATTGTTTTCACTCCATTGTTAACAAGATGCTGAGCATCTTTTTCATTTATCTCATTCTGGGTTGCACTTGGGAATGCCACATCTGCTTTATGGTTCCAGAGAGGGTTGTAACCGAGATTAGGATCAACAGGAGTATAAACTGCAGTTGAATACTTGTCTGCATACTCTTTTATTCTTCCTCTTCTTACATTCTTGAGGTCCATAATGAAAGCAAGTTTTTCACGGTCAATTCCAGCCTCATCAAAAATGTATCCGGATGAATCGGATGCCGTCACAGGTTTTGCACCGAGATCAAGAAGTTTTTCAATTGTATACTGAGAAACATTTCCTGAACCTGATACTAAAGCTGTTTTTCCTTCAAGAGCTTCATTCTTTATTTTGAGCATTTCAGCTGCAAAATAAACAGCGCCGTAACCGGTAGCTTCCGGCCTGATAAGACTTCCGCCGTATTCTCTTCCTTTTCCGGTAAGAACGCCGGTATGCTCATTTCTTAATTTCTTGTAGTAGCCGAACAGGAAACCGATCTCTCTTCCGCCAACGCCTATATCTCCAGCGGGAACATCTGTGTCAGGTCCGATATGTCTGAATAATTCCCTCATGAAAGCCTGGCAGAACCTCATTACTTCATTATCAGATTTGCCTTTCGGATCAAAATCTGAACCACCCTTACCGCCGCCCATAGGAAGTGTGGTGAGAGAATTCTTGAATACCTGCTCAAAACCAAGAAACTTGATAATACCGAGGTTAACTGAAGGGTGGAATCTGAGTCCGCCTTTGTAGGGGCCGATTGCATTGTTATACTGAACTCTGAATCCTTTTTGAACCTGAACATTTCCTTTATCATCCTGCCAGGGAACTCTGAACAAAATTGCTCTGTCCGGTTCTACAATCCTGTCATAGATACCTGCTTTGACAAATTCAGGGTGTTTTTCAACAGTAGGTTCCAGAGATTCCATAACCTCTTCTACTGCCTGGTGAAATTCACCTTCTGCAGGATTTTTAACTTTTACCTTTTCGATAAGTTCTTTGGTAAGTGACATTAAATATCTCCTTTAGATATAAAAATTTTTTTTGAATACAATTTTTAACAAAATTATGTTAGTATGTCAACTATTTGTTTGTTATAAAATTAAATTATATTTTTTTTATTTCGGAGGTAAAAATGGTAAGCCTATCTGAAAGGATCGGAAGGATTTCATCCTCACCAACACTTAAATTATTAAAGATCAAGAACACATTAAAGAAACAGGGGAAAGATATACTTGATTTCGGAGCCGGCGAACCTGATTTTGCAACTCCGGATACTATCAAACAGAGAGGAATAGATGCGATCAGGGAAAATTATACTAAATATACTCCTGTTGCCGGAATCCCCGATCTGAAAGATGCTATAAGAAAATGTTATTCGGAAGAACAGGGCTTCGAACCCGATGATGAGCAGATAATTGTTACTCCGGGAAGCAAATTCGGGCTTTATCTTATTCTCCAGGCAATTATTGATAATGGTGACGAAGTTATTGTCCCGAAACCTTATTGGGTCTCATATCCGGAAATAGTGAAATATTCCGGTGGAACAGTGGTTTATGCAGATCATCTGAAAGAAGGTTCTCTTTTTGAATTAACTGCCGAATCGTATATAGAAAAATTTTCACCAAAAACAAAAGCCGTAATAATAAATTCACCTTCAAATCCGACCGGGATGATAATGAAGAGTGAGGAATTAAAGAAAATAGTTGAAGCATGTGTTGAAAAAGACATTTTTATTTTATTCGATGATTGCTACAGAAGGATCATCTATACAAATGAAAAATTTGAATCACCACTGAAGCTTCTCCCATCAGCAATTGATAATATTGCTGTTATCAGCTCACTTTCAAAAACATTTTCCATGACCGGATGGAGACTCGGTTATACCATTGCTCCTGAATATATCTGCAAGGCAATGGGCAAGGTTCAGGGTCACTCTTCATCAAATCCCTGTTCAATCTCTCAGAAAGCGGCTGTCGGGGCTCTTCTTGATGATCAGTCCTACATCGGTCCGATGGTTAATGAGTACCGTGAAAGGAAGGATTATATTGCAAAAAAGTTAAAGGAGATCGGAAATATAAACTTTGTAGATCCTGAAGGCGCATTTTATTTTTTCCCCGATTTCACTTATCATATAAAAAGAATGGGCTTTTTGGATGACAACGATTTTGCAATGGATATTCTCAACAAACTTAATACTATTGTTGTCCCCGGATCAGCATTCGGTGCACCTAACTATCTGAGAATCTCATATGCCACATCACTTGAAGATATCCGGAAGGGGCTGGACAGGATAGGAGAATATCTGAAAGGATAAAATGGATCTGGATTTTAAAGACAGGACATTTTCATTCCTTAAACTGAAGAAAAAGAAACTTAGAAGAAGGATCTTTTTTTTCACTTTTTCTCTTCTTATACTAATACTCTTTTTATTCTATCGGGACCATTCCACACTCCGGAGTATAAGGAAAGCAGAATCTCTCTTTCTTTCCGGTGATTTTGAATCCTGCAGTTTATTTATTGAAAAAGAAGAGTCTCTATTCTTACGGAGAAGTTCATTCAAAGAGTTGAAAGGTGTCCTTAACCTTGTCATGAACAATAAAGATAAAGGTGAGGAGTTACTGAACAAAGTTACACCCGGAAGAACATCGGTCAGATGGGCTAAACTTCTGGCTTATCTTTCCGATACTTGCATGTACAATCAGCTCGACACATATTCGTCACACTTGCCGGATAAAGAGGATGAAGTATTGTTCTTCAGGATAATTGCCGACACTTCACTTTACAGAGCTGATGATTCGGATAAAAAAATCCGTGATTTTGCACCGAAAAACACGGAGAAATATTTAAAATTTATCACGATTCTAAAGGAGATAAATCAGAGGATAAGAAGTGGAAAGGTCGATTTTGTGTTCGACCGGGATGGAGATCCTCTGGGCTCTTATGATCTGAAGTCCGGGAAGTGCAACTCCCTTATTCCCGGAATTGACTTCGGAAATTTCGAACCTGAACTAAAAAAAGGGCTTAAATATACAAAACTTTCCCTCGACAAGGATGTCCAGCTAAAGATCCACAGGACTTTCAAAGGGTATTCAGGATCTTTCATATTAACCGACATTGAGGATGGGAGCATTGTTGCATCTTACTCAAAACCTTTCAGCAGAAAGAGACACAATTCGGCTCTAAATGAGACGTATGAACCCGGCTCTGTTATAAAACTGATCACCCTTTTTGCCTACTTCAACTCTTCAGGTGAAAAGATTTTCCCATTTGACTGTAAAGGATATACAACATACGGCGGGAAAATATTTTATGACTGGATAAAGCATGGAACCCTGAACAATCCGGAAACTGCTCTCTCCCGCTCCTGCAATATTGCTTTTGCAGAAATGGGGATAAATACAGGTCAAAAAAAAATGGAAGAAGTCCTGGAAAATTTTATGTTTAACGCCAACCCTTCATGGGATGGTAAATTTCAACTCGGGTTTGGAAAGTTTGTTTCAGGCGGGAGCAGGAGAGCACTTGCAAATCTCTCTATCGGATTGGAACACATCTCGATCACAACTATACACTCTGCTATATTGTCCTCCATTATTGCCCAGAACGGAAATATTATCTTTCCATATATCATAATCAGCAGTCAGAATATCTTCAGGCTGGGATATTATAGCCACCTGCCTGAATACAGGCAAATATACCTTAACAACAGATATTTTGAAGAT
Organism: Candidatus Aminicenantota bacterium; assembly: GCA_963827565.1. Taxonomy (GTDB): domain Bacteria; phylum Acidobacteriota; class Aminicenantia; order UBA2199; family UBA2199; genus UBA647. Next base: position 1,260,178 of record CAWHBG010000003.1, on the reverse strand, counting down.
ATAAAGGACGGGATGAGGAAAGTGACAACCGATATAGAAGGGACAGGCAGAAGGGCTCTTGTTGAATTCATGGATATAGGACTGAAGACCGGAACCGCCGGGGAAAAAACCGGGGGGTTCGATTCAGTGCTTACCGGATTCTTCCCGTTTGAGAAACCAAAATATTCATTTGCATTCCGTCTTGAACATGGTGGAAAAGCTGAGTATAATGGAGCTCTGTTCCTTAAGAGATTCCTTTTATCATTCTACGGAAAGGAAAAATAAATGAGATTAAAAATAAACATAGTATTAACGATTGTTTTACTTCTTATGCCTATATTTTTACTGCCAAGAACTGTTGTTTTTCCTTTCAAAGTCAACTCAGCGGAAAACAAAGCTCACCAATGGCTTGGGAGGGGGATATCTCTTTATTTGAGTTTCGGATTGAAAATAAACGGTGTTGATACTTTTTCAGACAATGAAGGGAGGGAACTGCTGAAGAGCCTCAATATAAAATTCCCCTACAATGTTTCGAAAGCTTCAATTATCAGGGCAGCTAAATTGATACGTGCTGAACGCCTGATCTGGGGAGAGATCACCTCTTCCCCTGATAGCGAAGAGGAGACATTAAGCATAAGAACATTTCTTGTCGATCTGAATAACCTGAATCAGAGATACCTGCCGTTGATCAAAGGGAAACTTACCGGCCTCTTTTCTCTTCAGAAAGACCTCCTGGGAAATCTTGTTCTTCATACAGCGGGAAGTAATATTGACCCCAATATTCCGGAATTGAGATTTGACCTGAGAAATTATGAATTATTTATTAAAGGACTGCTTCTCGAAGATAGAAAAAAACAGATCGAGCTCCTTGAAAAAGTAAGATCGGATATGACAAATACGCCTGAAATTCTTCTTTTTGAACTATCCCGGGCATACTTCATAATAAACAATACAGATTCAGCAAAAATGATCCTAAAAGAAATAGATTCTGATGGTCCATTCAAGGGGGAGAAACATTTCCTTTCCGGAATTATTAACTATACATCAAACAATATTGATGAATCCTTATCTGATTTTATAAAAGTACTTGATTGCGGAGAGTGCAGACATGAAGCTCTTAACAATATATCACTTATTCATGCTCTAAATAACAATTATTCTGAAGCGATGGATTCAATTAAAAAATCGGTGAGATCCGGAATGCTTGCCGATTCATTCTTCAATGCAGTTAATATTGCATCCTTAAACAAAGAGAGAGAGTCTTCATGGAATTTTTTGATGGAAGGGCTGCTCCTCTACCCTTCGGATCAGGACCTTATATCTCTATTCTTTGACATCCTTAAACAATCGAACCATGCAGATGAGATCAGGCCTGCTTTCCTTAAATTTCTTCCCGGGTTCTCTCCGCAACAGGAAGATAGAAAAATATTCTTCAAGTTAGTTAACCCTTTTATATTTTCTGAACTAAAATATGATATGGAATTCACAAATGGAAATGGAAGCCAGATCTTTATCAAAGGGACAGATGAAGAGAGCATTGAGGAGATCGGGAAGAAACTTATCAATAATCCTTTCCTTCCCGAGAATCATTCAAAACTTGCTTCGATATATATAAAAGAAAAAAAAATGGATTCAGCTCTGATCCATGCACATGCTGCATTGTATCTTTTAAGAAACCCCGATAATTTCATGAAGGTTCTGACAATTATTCGGAAACAGGGAGAAAGGGACAAACTTAAGGATATGCTGATAGAAGCACTGAAATATTTCCCGGAAAATGAAGACTTTAAAAATTTCTCATTGAATTCAAAATAATTAAAAATAGTAGTATTATCATTCATATCAGGAGAAAAAAATGAAAAAATTCTTTTTTGGAGTTTTAATAATAACTTTTCTGACAGGTTTATCAATTTTCAGCGGAACTATGTCTTTGGAAAAAGCAAAAAAAGAGGTAAGAACCATCCTTGACGAATCTGAAAATGGATGGAATAAAGGTAATATAGAAAAATATATGGAGTGTTATCATAAATCTGATAAAATGAGATTTGCCGGTAACGGATCGTTCAACTTCGGATGGGAAAATACTCTGAAAAGATATAAAGAAAGATATCCTGATAAAAGTGCCATGGGTAAACTCACATTCTCTAATGTGGATATTACAATCCTCTCCGAAGATTCAGCTTACGTTTTTGGCAGATGGACTCTTCACTATCCGGAAACAGCCAGAAGCGGACTTTACACACTGATCATGAGGAAATTCAAAGAGGGGTGGAGAATAGTTCACGATCATTCTTCCTCCGTAAAGTAATTTCAGTACATCACTGATCAAGAGTTTCCCCTTTTATAGATCATCCCTCTAATTTTATAATTAAGAAATTCTTTGAGATTTCCGGCTGATACCTGTATATAGTAATATGGAATAAATTCCATTTATCAAGGAGGTACTATGAAAAAATCATATTTCTTCATATTACTATTTATTGCCAATGTATTTATTTTCTCTCAAAGCATTAGTGTTACAACTCCGGATGGTGGTGATTACTGGAATATAGGTGAAACCAGAGAGATAGAGTGGAACTTCAGAGGTGATATGCACAGCTATGTAAAAATAAGGATGTACGATAAGACCGGAAGTTCCAAATTACTTGATATAACCGATCGTACTCTGAACAACGGGAAATTTGAATGGACACTCCCTCCATCTCTTCGGGAGGGGGAATATATTATCAGAGTAAAAACAATTGATAACAATGTTTTTGACGACAGCGCCATATTCCATATTCAGGACAGGCGTCAGATCAAACTCACTCTGATCTCTCCATCGGGAGGAGAGCAATATGTGGCTCCTGGAAACATGTTGTTCAAATGGGAAATGGAGAATGGTCACCTGGTGGAAAATATCAGACTCATTCTTAAAAAAGGAGGTGTGGAGAAATCCCAAAAAATAGTGAACAATAGCTTATCTTTCACCGCTCCGTTAACAGACAATATAAATGACGGAATCGATTATTCTGTCAGAATTGAGGATGCGGATGATCCCGCAATTTTCGATGAATCCGGAAACTTTAAGATATATCACTCATCTGCACCTGGCATAAGAATATTGAAACCAAACGGGGCAAAATATGGAGTTGGTGAAACAATGAATATAGAATGGGAATGCACAGGCTTTGACGGTGTTGTGAATGTTGATCTTTATAAAGACGGTTTCCCCAACCGGAATCTTGCCTCTTCTATCAGAGATAATTTCCACAACTGGGATATAAGTATTATCCAAGTGGGAAATTATCAGATCAGGGTCTCATCTGTAGAAAACAGCGATATCTTTGCATTGAGTAATAGATTTGATGTTCTTTCTTATACGGATCTTATCGTGTTCTCAAGGAGAGGGATATTGGATAAAGTTAAGTTTATGAAAGGAGAAAACACTACTCTGAGGTTCAGTATAAACAATCAATTTAACAGAACCGTGCCCATCACCTTTAAGATCAATTTCTATGGAGGAAAGGTAATAAGACCTTCTGGAATCTCAACAGAAAAATATTTCCTCTATGCAAATACTAAATATACCGGGGATAAAACCTCTGTTGCCAGACCTGCTGCAGACACATCTTTTAACCTTCCTGTAATGATAAATGACAGACCTGGGGATTATACCGTGGTTATAACAGTTCTACCTGCCGATTCATCACAATTTATTGACCAGCATCCTGAAAATAATACAATTTATGGTTATTTTAAGGTAGTATTAAAAACCCTGGAATTAAAAGAGATCAAATAGGAAAAACTTGCTAACGCCTGTATTTTCTTGACAGGTTTCTGTCTAAATGCTACTATCGGATTTTCTTCCGGGGCATATTCCGGAATAGAACTAAATGTGAGGTACCGATGAAAAAGAAAGAGAGAGAACATCTTAAAGAAGATCCATTCGCTAATTTTATTCAGCTTGTAATAGACAAATTCAATGAATTTAAAAGAGAGATATTCATTATTGCTGGCGTAATTGTAATAATTGCATTAGTTATTATTGCTGTTCTCCTTATCAGGACCGGATCAATATCAAAAGACAATAATAATTTTGCAGCTGCTCTTAAGATATGGAACTCTGCTTCCATGACATCCGATCAGAAGATTGAAAAATTATCCGAATTCAAAGCCGGGAAAGGAGTATCATCCGCTATCACACTATATCTCGCCTCTCTCTACTACCAAAAAGAAGATTATATTAAAGCTAAAGAGGTACTTGCGGAGTACAGAGGAGGCAATAAACTCCTTAATGATCAGAAAAAACTACTTGACGCCGAGTTACTTATAGCTCTTAAAGATGGGAAGAGAGGCCTCGACACTCTCCATCAGCTCCTCTCCGATTCTAAATCGGAGATATCAAAAGACTATCTCCTGTTGAGGATCGCAAAAATAAATATTAAGGACGGAATGGGGAAAAGCGCAAAAGATAACCTGAACAGACTTCTCCTTGAATTTCCGCAGTCGATATATCAGAGAGAAGCACAGAAATTGATGTCGGGACTTTCAAAATAATAGTTCATTAAAATACATTCATGCAGAATCCTGAAGGTTCTTTAATTGCATTTTTCTCAAGAAAGGTAAAAAAGGGCGGAGGGATCAACCTCGCTCAGGGACGGCCGGGCTTCGAACCTCCGAACAAACTTCTTGATATATTAAAAAACAAAATCACTGAGACTGACCTTCATCAATATGCCCCCGGTAATGGAGACTCCCGTCTTCTTGATATTCTGGTTAAGAAACATTCACGGAAAATTGAATCAAAACGGGAAAATTTTCTGGTGGTTCAGGGTGCGACTGAAGGGATTTTTCTGACATTTTTTTATCTGACAACTATAATTGGAAAAGGGGCAGGTGTATTATCCTTTGACCCGGTCTATGAGAGTTACCCAAAGATCACTTTTTTCATGAGTTCCCCTTTCCATTATTTTGATACTCCGGAAGATCTCAGCTCTGATCCTTCCGGATTTGAAAAGGTTATAAAAGAAAAAAATATTAAGATAATATTTATCTCCTCTCCGGGGAACCCGCACGGCAAAGTATGGAAAAAGAGCGAAGTGGAACTATTGTCTGAAATTGCTTCTGATAACAAAGCATATATTATTTTCGATGCAGTTTATTCAGATATCTATTTTGATGAGGAACCATTTAATCCAATGGAACTGAAAAAAAGTAATATATTCTATGTCAACTCATTCTCAAAAATGCTCAGCATTACAGGCTGGAGGATCGGATATGTCCACTCTGTTAAAGAGCACATGTCAAAGATCAGATCTATCCACGATTATACCGGATTATGTGCCCCTTACCTGCTTCAGAGGAGCATAGCAGAATTTATGGAGCTGGAAGGGGAAGCAGATGAATATATATCTGATTTAAGGGAGAAGTGTAAAAAGAACATCATGTACATTTCCCGGGAACTTTCAAATAGAGGATTCAGGATCCCTTCCATCAATGGAGGATATTTTTTCTGGGCTGAGCTCCCTGATAAATATGAAGATGGCTTAAAATTTGCAGAAGACCTGTATGATTCGCATAAAGTGGCAGTGGTACCGGGCATAAATTTTTCAAAAGAGAAAAAAAATTATATCAGGATAAATTGTGCAGTTAATCATTCCATAATAAAAGAAGCCACAAAAAAAATAATCAGCTTTGTAAAAAATTAATCCTTCTTATCCTTATCTTTATTTCCATTATTATTTTCCGAGAATTTTTCCTTTACTATCTCAGTAACTTTTCTAAAATCTACTTTACCGCTCCCCATCTTAGGAAGTTCATCAATAATCAAAAAATCTTTAGGTAAAGATATAGTCGGAAGTTCTTCAGCCATTTTTTTCAATACTTCTTTTCGGTCTATATCCAGAGTGATAGCAGCTACAATCTTAGCACCTTTTAGGTAATCGGGAATCTCAACTATACAGCAATCAACCTCGGGAGGAAGAAGATCGGTCAATACACTTTCCACTTTAACCAGTGATACCATCTCACCGCCGATCTTTGCAAATCTCTTCAACCTGCCTCTATGCCAGACATACCCGTCCTCATCGACCATTCCCATATCACCAGTATCATACCAGCCGTCCTTGATCCTCAGGGATGTTTCTTCCAGGTCATCAAAATATCCCTTCATTACATGATCACCTTTTGTAAGGAGTTTCCCTTCTTCTCCCCTTGCCACTTCATCACCGGAATTAATATCTGCAATCTTAACTTTAACAGTCGGCAGAGGTTTTCCCGTGCTGCCTGGTTTATTTGCATTAGGAAGATTTACAGAAATAACAGGGCTTGTTTCCGTGCATCCATAACCTTCAAGCAGTGTTATCCCATGCTTTTTATTGTAACCTTCACGGAGTATGTCCGGGCACTTATCAGCACCGGCAACTGCAATCCTGACCGATGATAATTCTCCAGGTTCGGACTGCCTTAAATATCCATGAAAAAATACCGGTGTCCCCAGCATAAGAGTGACATGTTCTTCTTTTATTATCTGAACCACCTTCCTGTATTCCAGCGGGTTAGGGTATGTTGCAACCGAAAGTCCCCGCAAAAGAGGAAGCCAGAAATTAGTTGTATATCCGAACACATGGAAAAGGGGCAGGTTCCCCAGGAAAATATCATCATCATTCAGTTTCAGACTCTTAAATATGTCAACTACATTTGCAGCAATATTCTTATGGGTCAATTGTACAGCCTTCGGATCCTTCTCGCTTCCCGAAGTAAACAAGATAACAACATTATCCTCTTCGTGTGATTTAGGTAGCGATTTTTTTATCACATTAAAAGGCATTTTTGACCTTAATGCGGCTTTGATCTTATCTACAGCTGAAATGGTTGTCATAATATCTTCAATAAAAACCATCCCCGGCACCAGCCTGCATCCGATCTTTTCACAAAGTGCCCGGGAAGTAATAATGGTTTTAAATCCACACTTCTGTTGAGCATATTCACAATTTTCCGAAGCACCTGTGGAATAGTTGATCATTACCGGAACACTTCCCGCCATCATCACGCCGACAGTAGTGAGCATAGCTCCCGCTGAATTGGGGATCATTACCCCTATAAAACCATGTTTATACGCTTTAAACTTCTCTGATAGCATAAGTGAAGCGATAAGAGCCTTCCCATAACTAACCTTTGTCTCTCTCCCTCTGTCAATTATTGCATTTTTTTTGCCGTTCTTTTTGGCAACCCTGATAAATTCTTCGTGTAATATCATAATTTCCTCCAAAACCAATAAATCCGATTATCGAAAAATATAGCATAAATAAAAAAAAATATGAACAATATCTGATTATGAGTGTGGTAGCGCTGGATATTAGAAATTAATTAAAACTTCTAAGCCAGAAATGTGTCCGGTATGCTGTCGATTTTTGCTATTTCGTCAATTTTCCCTTTTATATCAAAGCCTGCCGAACATTTCACTTCACACTCTGAACAATCTCCGCATGGAAGATTTTTCAGATCAATCTCTGCAAGCGTATCTTTTGCCTGAAGAAGATTCTTATAGCCGAAGGCATACATATAACTTCTCATCAGTGTCGGAATATCAACACCCTTACTGCATTGCCCGGTACATGAATCACACTGGCGGCAATACAAACCAGCATATTTCTGTTTCTGATCCAGATCCAATAACTCCTGAGGTGTCATACTCAGATCTTTCATCACCTCAAGATCAAGGTTCAGTTGATCAAATGTGGTGAATCCTGGTATGGATGTGTGAATATTTTTATTCTGAAGCGACCACTTAAGCGCAGCCTTCATATTTATCGGGTGCAGTTTCTCCTTATCCCAGTAAACACCAGCCTGGGTTTTCATGGCAATAATACCGACACCTTTCCCGGCAGCATAATCGATCGCCTGATTCATCTCTTTGACATGAGGCTGAAGAAAATTGTATGCAGTTAAAACAACATCATGAACACCGCTGTCCGCTGCAGCACGGATCACTTCAGGCTCATTTCTGTGTGTGGAAACACCTATAAATTTTGTTTTCCCCTCTTTTTTCAACTTCTGCATAAGTGACAACAATGGTTCAAACATTACGGCTTCTTTTTTAACAACAGAGTGAAGGAACAGCACATCCACATAGTCGAGTTTCAGCCTTTTAAGGCTTGTTTCGAATTTCTGGAGAAAATCTTCAGGGTCTGTCTTATCTGTGAACAGTCCTGTTTTTCTATTAGAATGATTCCCCGGTACTTTGGTAGCAATAAAATATGAATCCCTCTTTACATTCTTAAGAACTTCTCCAAGCATCTCTTCATTCTTCCCCCGTTGATAAACATGCGCAGTATCGAGATAGTTCATCCCGTTCTCAAGGGCCGCTTCAACAAGCTTCGGATTATCTGCATTCATAACACCCATGCTGACAACAGGAATTTTCATCCCGGTTTTCCCAAGAGTTCTGTAAATCGTTTTCCCCTCTTTCTTTTCTGTTCCCTCACTCTTTATCAGTGAAGGAGCGATCGCAGCAGCTGTAATACCGGTCAATCCTTTTTTAAGAAAATCTCTTCTACTGTTGTTTTTTTCCATTAATGCCTCCTAAGATATAAGTATAAGATAATATATTTTCTTTTTTTTTCTACCTTGTCCTGAATTCCTGCATAGACAATTTTTCAACCTTCTCAAAACCTTCCGGAATTTCATAGATCCCCGCGGGTGGGGTCAGTTCTTCTGTTGATTTGATCTCAGAAGTATTCTTCACAGCAAATCCTTTGGGATAGAAATAGCTTTCAGTATATACAGGGATTCCTTTAAGTTTATCAAGCTCAAAAATGAATTCAGGGCCGTAGTTCCTTAGTACTCTGAGATGCTTATTGAGTTTATTATACTGATCAAGATCAAAAGCAAAATCAGTGCTGGTGAAAAATTTAGTATCTATCTCATTTACTTTGTCTCCCTGATAGAGTATCCATGATGATGATTCATAAACATTACAATTATATTTACCTATCTTTTTTTTCCCGGAAAGCACTTTAACCTCTCCCTGAGTCTGTAATCCTGCAAGGTATTTCTCAAGATTATCGGGGAGTATTCCGGCCATTTTAAACGGCAGTTCTGTCATGGCATATTTTTTCATACCTGTCAGAATGACAGCCATTCTTTTACTTTTAAGATCGACAACTACCCTCCTCGCATCTGTAATATAAGCAAGTTTTGCATCACCGATCCAGATGACCTGCTCATAAACCTCCTCAGGGGTATTTACTCCTCCGTAATAATAACCGTCTGTCCTAGATACATAAGTAACCTTATGATCAGCAAAATTAAATGTTCCAGACAAAATAATACAAATGGAAATTAAAATCATTTTTTTCATATTTCTCTCTCCTGATTATCGGTAAAAACAGGCCTTAAGTTTAATAATATATTTTTAAAAAAGGAAAATTTTAAAATGAGTCCTCCTTGATCAGATGAATCCATGATAAACCATTATACGGAGAATTTATAATAACCGTTTAGCTGTTTTTTTATATACAAAAACAGGAACCGCCACCCGATTGTGAGTATAGAAACAGGCTTTGATTTGAATCGCTCCGGCTGATATAATAAATAAAGGAAAATAATTACTCAATGGGAAGCCGGGATCTATGACATCAACAATCAGTAAAAAGACATTACTGACAATAATTATCCTTTCCTTCCTGATCAACTCAGCTCCCGAAATTTTAAACGGGGGAAAAAAATCTACTCTGAAAATAATTGAATACCAGAAGTTTCTTAACAGGAATTTTAAAAAGAGAAGGAGGATCAGCACCAGGTATATCATCATTCATACATCTGAAGCAGGGAAGATAAGCACTCTCAGGACATTGTCCGGAGGTAAACGGATTGGACGCAAAAGAACAAAAGGGGGCCATGCCAACTATACAATATTAAGGGACGGGAAAATCTACAGGATCCTGGATCATAAATACAGAGCGGATCATACAGGGCGAAGCATGTGGAACGGAGTTGATGATCTGAGCTCCCATTCGATTGGTATAGAACTTGTGGGATACCACTATGGTAATATCACCTTTGAACAATACAGATCGCTAACCCCACTCCTCAAAGAACTTCAATCCATTTACAATATCCCTGACAAAAATATTCTGACACACAGTCAGGTATCTTATGGAAAGCCGAATCTATGGTACAAAAAAAATCACCGGGGAAGAAAAAGGTGTGCGTTGAACTTCAACAGATCGAGAGCCGGCCTTACAGACAGGTGGACCTATGATCCGGATGTGAGAGCAGGAAGGCTGACATCGGACTATCAGACAAGGAAAGTATTTTATTCTTCCTATAGCAATAATATGGTAAAGGTCTCCCCTGAGAGAAGAGAGGAAACATCCGTTTCAAAAAAAGTTCTGGAGCAAAAAAAAGAAGAAGTTGTCCACACATCCAATATAATAAGCAAAGAGAACACAGCATGGAACATAGCTGGTGAAGACTACAAAGACCCCGAGACAGTCTATATACTCCCCGGGGGGAGAAAGGTGAGGGGAGACAAAGCAGGAACTCTTGTCGGATGGGGAAACATTCCTCAGGGGACCCGGGTTATTCTGAATCAATCCGAGAAAGAACAACCGGAAAATGGCGGTCCTGTGCGGATTATAAAAGGGGATCTTACTGCTTGGAGCTATGCGGGAAAAGATTTCAAAAAAGACTCTACATTCTATTTTCTACCGGATGGAAGAATTAAATCGGGGAAGAGAATAAAAGACTGGGATTCGTTCCCGTCAGGTGTAAAGATGATAATAGGATATACAGGCCCTTTCCCGCTCGGTTCGACAAAGGGAAAAACAGCATGGGGAATTGCAGGAAAAGATTATAATAATAAAGAGACTGTTTACTATATCCCCGGAACAGGAATTGTAACAGGAGATAAAATGAGGTCTTTTACCGACCTCCCGAAATATTCAAAGATCTTTTTGAAGAGGAGATAACATGGAATGGAGAGCAAGCCATATTCTTGTCAAGGACAGCAGCCTTGCAAATAAGATACTGAAGGACCTTAAAGAGGGGAAAAAATTCGGAGACCTTGCAAAAGAGTTTTCGATTTGTCCGAGCAAAAGTAAGGGTGGAGACCTTGGATGGTTCGGCCCGGGACAGATGGTAAAAGAATTTGAAGAATCGGTAAAAAAACAATCAAGCGGAAGTATAAGCAGGATAGTAAGGACAAAGTTCGGACTTCACATTATTAAAAAGACAGGACAGAAATGACGGAAAAGAAAGAGATCAGGAAGGAATTATGGAAGGGCGGGACTATGATATATCCTCTCCCGGCTCCGATGATCACCTGCGGTAATATTGACAGTGAATACAATATAATCACAATAGCATGGACGGGGATAATCTCAACAGAACCTCCGAGATGCTATATATCGGTCAGGCCGGAAAGATATTCATACAAACTGATTAAAGAAACGGGAGAGTTTGTTATAAACCTGACAACAAAAGAACTCGCTTATGCTACAGACTGGTGCGGGGTCAGATCAGGCAAAGATCATGACAAATTCAAGGAGATGAAATTAACTCCACAACGTGGGATCGAGGTCAGGTGTCCGATCATTGCGGAATCACCGATCAACCTGGAATGCAGGGTTTTTGATGTTCAGAACATGGGTTCACACGATATGTTCCTCGCTGATATCCTCAGGATACACGCAACCAAAGAACATATTAATGAGCAGACCGGGGCATTCAATCTTAGAAAGTCGGATCCGATCTGTTATTCACATGGAAAATACTATTCCATAGACAGATTTATCGGGAAATTCGGATTTTCGGTCAAAAAAGAAAAAAAGAAAAGGAAGATAAAAAAATGACCGGATACAGCTACTCCTCTATTTCCGGTTTTGAGAATTGTCCGAGGTCATTTGAATACAGATATATTAAGAATATCCCCGAGGCATTTCAGTCAATCGAAGCATTCATGGGAAGTACTGTCCACTCCATCCTGGAAATGATCTACAGGAACAGAGGGATAGGGCTTGAAACAGATGAGGCTGAGCTTCCGGGATTATTCAGAAAGGTGTGGGACAGTACATTCAGTGACAGGGTTAAGATTATAAAAGATGAGAATAATTTTCAATATTACTCTGACCTGGGCACTGAACTTCTCAGAGGATATTATACAAACACATTTTCAGGCGACAAAAGCAAAACTATCTCACTTGAACAGAAATTTGAAATTAAACTGGATGAGAATGCAACATTCAGAGGTATTATAGACAGGATTTCCCGTACCTCCGAAGGAGTACTCAGAGTAACCGACTTCAAAACCGGATCAGTATCCGGTCCATTGGCAACACTTCAACTTCCCTCTTATGCCATGTACATATTTGAGACAAATAAAGAAAAGGAGATCGAACTCTGTATAGAGGACCTGAAGAAGAGAGAGACGAGAACAGCAAAAGTAAATGAAAATATTCTCGAGAGCACAAGAAATAAGCTCCTGTCAAAGATCAGGGTTATTGAGAAAACAACTGAGTACAAAGCTGTTGTCGGTACTCTTTGCAGATGGTGCGGATACAATGAGATCTGTCCCGAATATCTGAAGATGATAAATGTTGACTCTTCGGAATTAAAATACTGTCCCAATTGCGGAAGCCCACTTGCTGAACGTAAAGGGAAGTTCGGGAAATTCCTTGGCTGTACGGGATTCCCTGAATGTAAATATACATTTGATCCCGGTAAGTCCGGGGAAGAATTAGAAGGTGATATGATCTGTCCTGAATGCGGGAGCCCTCTCAGGAAAAGGAAAGGGAAGTTCGGTGAATTTTACGGCTGCAGCAGTTTCCCCCAATGTACTTTTACCAGAAAGATCAGGAACTGAAACTATCCCGGAATTCCACCGGGAAAAAACTATTTAAAGTGAGATATAAACAGAAATCTTTTATTCAATAGGCGTGAAGGAGGATTTATGAAAAAAAGAATTATTCTGATATCAATATTTCTTATTTCATCTTTAATACTGGTGGGAGATGCACCCAAGATCACAGTCGACTCTCCCGGTTCCCCCGATGTCTGGTACAAGGGGAACGAGTATCCTATCTCATGGAGTGTAAACCACTCCATTACAGCAAATGTCAAGATCCGTATCTATTCCGCAGATGGAAAAACAAAGATCAGGGATATAACAGATAGTACAGATATTGATGAGAATTTTAAATGGAAGGTCCCGGACGACATCCCGGAGAACTGCTACGTCATCAGGGTTAAGACGATTGATAATGATTATCATGACGATTCCAGTATTTTCTCAATAAAAAATAAAAAAAAGATAAAAGTAATTAAGATGCCTTTGGAACCCCTGAAACCCGACCTGGCGATAACAAATATCTTTAAGGAAAAGGACTGCGGAGTCTGGTTGACCGTTAAAAACACAGGGAAAATTAAGATCAACCAGGAAGTGAGAGAAAAGATCGAGGTTAATGGTGTTCCCGTCTCGCAGGAAAAAACCCACTTCAATTTGGACCCCGGAGGTGAATTTTCACAGGAGATCCCCGGTCTCTATGCAAAATTTTCAGGAACTACCATAAAGATTTTTCTCGATCCTACTCCCCCTCTGGATGAGGTCACAAAATCGAACAATACCATGAAAAAAACCCTTAAGTGTATTCAGGTCATAAAAAATACAAGAAAGAGATAGCTATTTTATCAGCTTTTTAATATTACCGATCTTTTGACGGGTCAGTTTATACCCCTCTTTGATAGCCTCATCTGCCCTGTCAAAATCAAAAAGCCGGAAATCACCGAGTTGAGGTTCGATAATTATATCCGGATTACTTGCTTTGAACTGGTTTTCTGTAATACTATGCTGCATTATATTGATAGTATTATCAATAATTTCCAGAATGTTCAGGGAAGGCTCTTTAGTCCGCAGGTTATCGAATTTTGTCTTTAAAGATCCGGTAAATTCCCTGTACTTTTCCTCGAACATATCAAAAATTCTTTTTTCTCTCTCCTCATCAACTTCCTTTGGTGTTCGCCCCTTTGCCCCGTTATCTGACAAATCTTTTATAACTTCACTCCTGATCTTGCAATTATTAAGATCAACTGCTATTACAATTTCAGCTCCCATCTCTCTGGCCGCATTAACAGGGACCGGATTGACGATCCCTCCGTCGACGAGTATTCTTCCCTCATATTTATAGGGTGTCAGGACGCCGGGGATCGACACACTGGCCCGCACAGCATCCATTAATTTGCCTGAGGTAAACCTGATCTCTTCACCTGTCCTTACATCAGCAGCGATAGCGCAATAGGGGATCGGTAAATCTTCGATCCTGATATCTTTATAGTATTCAGATAACATTCTAAAAAGTCTTTTCCCCGGTATCAACCCGCTTCCAGGAAAAGTGACATCGATCAGCGAAGCGATCCCTCTCCAGTCAATACTCCTCGTAAATTTTTCGAAAGCACTCATATCACCAATGGAATAAACAGCACCGACAACAGCACCGATCGATGTCCCGGAAATACAGTCCACTTGTATCCCCTCATCTGCCAATACATTGAGCACTCCGATGTGGGCCCATCCCCTTGCAGAACCACTTCCAAGAGCGATACCCAATTTTTTATTCAAATGACTCCTTAGTTGTTCATTTTAACCGAAACCGGAACCGATTTCCATTTGCAAGCAGAATGTTTTCAGATATAATTAAAGTTAATTTGTGATTAAATAAACCCACAAGGGATATTGTATGAAAGAATTAACACAGAAAGATTCAAAGGTCGAAGTCACCGGGTTTGAAGCAAAATATTATGATATCCTTATGAACATTATTACCCTTGGAACTTATCCCGTTTTCCTAAGAAAGGCAATTAAAGATCTGAACCTTAAAAAGGGGGAGGAAGTGCTTGACCTGGGCTGTGGTACTGGTCGAAACGATTGCCTCATGCTTAAATATACAGGTGAAAAAGGTTCTATAACGGGGATTGAAATCGGTAAAGAAATGACAAAAAAATTCAAAAAAAATTGTTCTCAGCCAAATGTTGAGTTGATAAACAAAAAAATTGATGAACCGCTGGAACTGGACAAAAAATTTGATCTTGTTTTTATCTCTTTTGTGCTTCACGGATTTATTCAGCAGAAAAGAGAGATCATCATCGAAAATGCAAGGAAAGCACTCAGACCGGGCGGGAGATTCTCCATTCTCGATTATAATGAGTTCGATGTTGAAAATTCAGGACTTTTTACCCGATTTGCATTTAGGAAACTTGAATGCCCGCTTGCAGAGGATTTTATTGTCAGGGACTGGAAATCCATATTGCAAAAAATGGGATTTAAAATTTCTGATGAAAAATATTATTATAAAAACAAGGTCAGACTCCTGAGTGCAATAAAATTAACGTAAAATACTCTTGAAAAATGTAGATCCAGAAATAAAATCTTGAAATATTGTTAAATTCAGTTATTATATTAACTAAAGGGTTTGGAGGTAGTTGCATTAATTTTTCAGATTTTTCTGTAAAAGGTGATAATAAAATGGGCAATTCTGAATTGCCGGCAATAATTGTTACAGGAGCCTCTGGTTTCATTGGACGTCATTTTCTCGAAGCAGCAAAAAATAAATTTTTAATATTCGCAATCGCCAGACGATCCCAGACAGAATGTAATGCCCCGAGACATAAAAATATCGAATGGCATATGGTAGATATAACAGACAAGGCCGAACTGGAGAAATCAATTGACAGAATAGGATCCCGTTCCAAGATAGACTTTGTACTCCATCTTGCCGGGTATTATGATTTTGAATGCCTCGACAGCCCTGAATATGAGAGGACAAATGTAGAAGGCACAAGGAACATCCTTGATATGGCAAGAAAACTGAACATAAAAAGATTTGTTTTTACAAGCTCATTAACTGTCTGCGATTTCAAAAAATGTGAAATGCCGGTGACCGAAGAAAGCCCGGCGAATGCCGATTTCCCCTACGCCAGAAGCAAGAGGAAGGGGGAAGAGATGCTGAGAGAATACTCAGAATATTTTTCAACTACTGCAATAAGATTTGCAGCTATATTCAGTGACTGGTGTGAATATGAACCGCTATATTCTCTAATGTCCACCTGGGTGTCAGGGAAGTGGAACGCAAGGATAATTGCCGGAAAAGGGGATACTGCAATCACTTATATACATATCAAATGTGCAATCCTGTTCATTTTGAAAGTTTTTCAGAAGAGCAGCAGATTGAAAAAATTTGATATTCTGATAGCTTCATGTTCCCATACTCAATCCCATCTGGAATTATACAAAATGACAACAAGGTTATTTTTCGGCAAGACGGGAAAACCGATCTTTATACCTAAATTTCTGGCAGCAATCGGAATTATGGCCAGGTGTGCAATCGGACAAATTATAAAAAAAAAGCCGTTTGAAAAAATATGGATGGTAGATTATATAGACCGGTTTATCTCAACCAACCCGGAATATTCATTCAACTCTTTACCTTTTAAGATAAGAGAGAGATACCACCTCCCGAGAAGGATGATCTACCTTATCGAAAATATGAAAAGTTTCCCCGAGGAGTGGCATTCAAGAAATATGAATCCGTCGAGGAAAGACCCGGCCCGGCCCAATCTGGTGATCAGTAATTTTATGAATGTTGAGAAAGAGCGGATAGTTAATTCTATTCTGACTCATCTGATCACTTCACCTGACTACCCCAACTATAAGACTCTGGAACCGGACAGGCTGAGATGGTCCATCCATCTTGTTTATGACCTCCTGATGGCATCGGTTCGAAATGGAGACAGGCATTCCGTGATCAGTTATTACCGATACCTTGCTTCCATCCGGAAAAAAGGGGGATTCCCGCTCGAGGAGCTAAAAAATGCCCTCCTGAAGCTGGGAGAAATAATAATTGAGGAACTCGAAAAAATTCCAAGTCTTATAAATATGGGGCAATATCTTAATACCCATATCAGATTAACACTGGAAATGGCTGCGGATGAGGTAGATGATGCATATTCCGAGATCCCCGGGCACTCAATTGTGGATGAGAAGAACGGACGTCTGGCTCTGGCAGAAGAGATGGTGAATTTTGAAAAAAGTATTGTATCACTGATCCTGGATTTTCTTTTATCGGAGGATAATCAGAACCGATTCTATAATTACAGGAGAAAACCGAAAGATGAATTGAAATGGCATATTACCCTCATATATAAATTGTTGATCGACTGTGTCAGATACAACGATAATATTTCATTCATCAGCTATATAAAATACCTTGCAACCATAAGAAGAAAAGAGGATTTCCCGGCCACTGAACTCAACGATGCCATCTGCAGCACTGTTAATATTTCCATTGATCAGGTAAAGGAAATGACTATGATAATGGGAGCGGAAGAGATACTTGAAAAATCTATAAGAGCTAATGCAGAAAAGGTATCAAGGGTAATAAACAAAATCTATTCCGAGTCGGTTATAATCTGAAAAATTTATCCTTTACCCGACATGGTCCATTCTGATAAAATACCATGTTCAGGGAAAGAAAAATATAATTATGAATAATGAAAATTTGAACAATTCAAAAAGCGGAAGGATCCCGTCGCTGGATTACTTCAGGGCGGTCATTATATTTTTAATGATACAGGGACACCTGTTCAGAGCTCTGCTTGAATCAGATCTGAAAACAGGAACATGGTTTATCGTCCATGAATATATTCATGGTGTTGTAGCTCCGGGTTTTTTATTCCTCGCAGGCTTTCTTTTCTATCACACGATACATAATAAAAATAGTGCCGACATGATAGAAAAAATACGGCAATTATCAGGGATTGTTCTGCTCGGTTATTTTCTCCATCTCCCCTTCTTTTCTCTATACAAGATAATTGAATTCTGGGGAACAGGGATAGAATATAAACTGATCAGGATGGATATCCTTCAGACCATAGGATTTTCATTACTTACCGCACTTTTCTTGTGGGTGTTTATCAGGCGTTTTTTTATCCCGATGATGATGATCCTAATTCTGTTCAATATTGTTTCTCCTTTTATCTTAAGAACACCGGACAATATAATCCTTGCTTCATTTATGAATGGCACCATTTCTCAATTTCCCATAATCTTTTGGTCGTTCTACCTTTTTCTGGGGATCCTCGCTTCAAAGTTTTTTAAGAAGTTTAATTTACCAATTCTTGTAACTGGTATTATTCTTATAATGACCGCTGACAAATTCCCTGCAGAGATCATAAAAATTATTTCCGATACCGGTAAAGTACTATTTCTCTTCTCTATTATCCGGCTTCTCCCCGGGACCGGATCCAATTTATTGAAAAAATTTCTTACAGCTTCACGTGAAAGTCTCTTTCTATATATGTCCCACCTGATGATAATTTACGGATCACCCATAAATCCGGGGTTATCAAGGTATTTCGGAGACACACTAAGTATGTCCGCAGCAATACTTCTGTTTATTCTCCTTTCGATCTTACTCTATACGGCAGCCTACTTTCTCAATAAATTCAGAGCGAAAAAACCCGATGCTTACAATTCGGTCAAGCATGCCCTTTTCACATTCTTATTTCTTATCTTTATTCTGAGCAGATGGTAGACAATTCAATATCTGTTCTTCGATATTTTCCTGCCGTCAATTGTCCGGTAAAAACCTGCGAGGTTTGCGGCTAGGCATGAATGGACAGGTACAATACCTATCAGATCACCGATTGAAACAGACTTAAAAAAAACATCATCCGCTCTTATAACAGAATGTTCCTGTGACATTGAAATCAAACAGGATCCCGTTGACATTTCTCCCCAGCCCTTTGACTTGAGGAGAACCGGATGACCATAGTTCTTTCTCCCCATGTCATCTGTGATGAACTCTTTTGAAAGGTGAACAGCTCCTCCATGAATCACTATTTCCTTTCTGTCCGTATTCCTGGATATAACCGGGGCTGCAAGAACAACAGCTATTTTTTCAAAGGGACATGAACCGAGAGAGTACTGCATCAAATCGTAAAAAACAAAATTTCCCGGCCGGATCTCATCAACCCCTTTTAATTCGGGCACTATGGAGATGGTAGGTGTATCACCTACAGAGATCACCAGGCCGGGATAATCTTTTCCGAACCTTTTTTTCAATAAAACCATTTTTTTTTCTGTATCATCAAAAATATCCGCAATAACTTCACGGGAACCGGCCCTGTAACTATGCCCTGAATGTGTGAGAAATCCTGAAAATTTCAATTTGCTTCCTTCGGCCAATGAGATAATTTTATTGATCTCTTCAGTTTTATCAGCCATTATTCCCGTCCTGTTATACCCTGTATCAATTTTCAGGAAAAACGGCGTAGGGAATACCATTTTTTTCTTTAGTGCTTTGAGAGTTTCAGGAGAATCAATTGTAAGATTGACCTGCTTCCCACTCCCGATCATTCTGTTTACTTTTTCCGCCTCCCGAATATTAAAAGTCAGTGCTATTGTAATGTCATCCCACCCGCCCTTTGCGAAATATTCAGCCATCCTGACAGAGGACACTGCTATCTTTTTAATCCCCTCCTCCCTAAACCATTTTCCTATTTCGAGCGAGTTATGGGTTTTAAAGTGAGGCCTGAATATAACACCGGAATCTTCAGCTTTTTTTTTGATCGTCCGGATATTCAACCGGCATTTGTCTGAATCAAGAATAAGTGTGGGCTCATTAATATTCATGGATCCAATAATATTACATTCTTATGAATTATTCCATTGAGTAAAACCAGGTGGACTTTAATTTTTCTATTCTTTATAATGATTTCAAAATAAGAGGGATAGAATAGATGAGATCATTCTTGCTGATTACCGCTATAATACTGCTTTCTTTCAGTTTCATTCATCCTGCAGAAAATCTGAAAAAGGAGACAGACCCGGAGATCCATTTGAAAATAGCTGATGAAGCGGTTAAAGCAGATCCCGACCGCTCTATGGACCTCTCTAAAAGCGCTCTGATGTTCCTCAAAGGTTCAGGGAATGAATATCTTGAAATAACGGCCAGGCTGATAATCGGGAAAGCCCATTATTATAAGAATGAACCCAAAAAAGCCCTTAAAATCATGTCCAATGTAAAGGCCCGAATCTCAATTTTTGAGATCGGGAATAAGGAAGAAAAATTCAGGTCTCTGTTTGCAGAATCATACTACTGGCTCGGAGAGATCTATGTAAAGTTAAACAGATATAAAAAATCTCTCGAAAGTTATCTGAAAGGATTGGATTATTGTGATCCTGAAAAGCACACTATTCTCAGTTCAAAACTCACTATTGCCCTGTCCAGAATTTATATACTCCTCGCAGAATATGAAAATGCGATGAGCTGCTCAATAAAAGGGAAAAAAAGTGCTGAAGCAAGTGGCGACATTGATTCCCTTTTCTTCTCGCATTATCTTCAGGGATATGTTTACCGCCAGATGAAGGAATATGATAAGGGGCAGATAAAGTTCAGAAAATCACTTGAAATTGCCGAGATCAACAAGAGAGTAGACCTCAGGATAATGGCAATAAATGAGATCTCAAATATTTATATGATGCTTGAGAAATATGGGAAAGCACTTACACTTAAGAAAGAGGCGCTCAATTTGTCAGAACAGACAGGGAACTCCCGTGCTCTCTCATTCTGCCTTAACGATATTGCCCTCATTTTCAGGAAAAAAGGAGAATATTCCAAGGCATTAACATATTTTCAAAGATCAATTGATCTGGCCAAGAAGAACTCTGATATATGGGGAGAAATAAATACAGCTCTGAACATTGCCACTACTTATTTGAGTATGGGTGAATTGGCAAAAAGCCGGAAAACGGCTATGAATGCGGTCAAACTTGCGGAAAAATACGAACTTAAATCAGAAATAATGCATCTGACCGAATTTATATCTGAACTTTCAGTCAGGGAAAATAACTACAAAGATGCCTACAACTATCTGAAGAAATCATACAACCTTAATCAAGAGATCTTCAGTACAGAAAAAGGGATCAAGATTGCCGAGCTTGAGGCAGAGATTGATATGGCAAAGAGTGAGAACAGAATCCTTCTTCTTGAAAAAATAAACGAGATAAAACAACTTGAACTTGATGAGAAGAACAAATTTATTACACTACAGAAAGTTGCAACATTTCTTCTTCTCATCATCATTGCACTGATCTTCCTCGCCTATCGATTAAAAATGAAAACCAACCTTCAATTGAGAAAAAAGAGTGAAGAGCTGGAAAAGACACTCACAGAAATCCATCAATTGAGCGGCCTTCTGCCGATCTGTTCTTCATGTAAAAAAATCAGAGATGACGGTGGTTACTGGCATCAGGTGGAGGAATATATTAAGAGTCATTCAGAAGCAAGTTTCAGTCATTCATTATGCCCGTTGTGTATTGATAAAATGTATCCAAAACGGAAGAACGGAAGATACGGATCAAAAAAGAAAGTGTCTAAAAAGAGTTCGAAATAAGATAACAATTTCATAAGTGTATAATATTTTTACATTTTTTTTGAAGCAATTCACGTTAAATTAATTAAATTTTTATCTGATCAGTCAATAAATTATTAAAACTCCCTTATACAAAGGAAAATCAGTCTATTTAAAAAAAAAAATATTTTTCACAAATTATACGATTTAGGAATAAAAATTGCTTAAACATATATAATGGAGGATACTATGGATAGAATTCCACGCTCTGAAGGAAGATTTAAAAAAAACCTCACTGCAAGTCTAAGATATAAGGACAGAGTATTTTCCTGTATAACCAAGAACATATCAAGAACCGGTCTCTATATTGAAGCGATCGGTCTCGCTATTAATTCGGACAGAAGTGTCTCGATTTCACTTGTGGGAGAGGATTCTCTGTTCAAACTTGGCGGTGAGATTATCTGGAATAAGACAATTCCCTGCGATGAGGGGTTAGAATCTATAGAAGGCCTCGGAATAAAGATTACTGACGCTCCCTCAGATTACCTGAATTTTGTCGAGTACCAGAGATATCTATAATTGACAATCAGGGTCACATTTTTTACAAAAAACGTCAATTTATCTTTTAAATTTTACATCAGCAATTTTATCTTCTATATATATATAACAGAATGACCCGGCACCCACTTACCCTTCTTCAGGAAGGGAGATCACTTTTAAGATCAATATCTCTGAACTGATCCCCGTTCCGGAATAATACTGTTTTCACTTTAATCAGATTTTTTTTCAGTATTTCCTTTCCGGAGCTGAGAAGATCAGATTCTATAAAATCTTCAAAGAGTGATGAAGGAATTATTCTCGGATGGGTCATATTGCCATTCACTTCAGGGACAAGAAAATCTTTCCCGTTCCAGGACCGGATAAGTTTGTCGATCGTATCTGATCTGACATAGGGCATATCTCCAAGGATCATCATCGCCCCGGTTACGTCTCCCAGATCAGATAAACCGGAATTCAAAGATGAGATCATTCCCTCTCTATAATCCGGATTTACAATGAACTTTAGTTTTCTGCAATCCCGGAAATAATCCTCTATAACCGTCTTGATTTTTTCAGATTCATGCCCCAGGACCACAATTATCTCTTCCAGAGAGGATCCTGTTGATGCTTTCAGGCTTTTAACTATTATAGGCTCACCATCCAGCGGAGTAAGAAGTTTATCTGGACCAAACCTCTTCCCCTCCCCTGCAGCAAGAAATATTCCCGGAATCATCAACAAAGTTCTCCTCCCATATCAGTTAGTATTTTGAGAGATAATGATCCTGCTCCCAGGTATGTACCTGCTGAATATAATCCCGCCATTCATCTCTTTTTGCCTTTAGATAATTAGTATAAATATGATCACCGAGGACTGTTGCCATCAGAGGATCTTTTTCCATACTGTCGAGTGCTTCAGAAAGATTTCCCGGAAGGATACCGATCTTCAGCCTCGACATCTCTCTTTTTGACATTGTATAAAGATTTTTATTCACAGGGTCAGGGGGATACTGTTTGTTCTTAACTCCCTCTATGCCTGACGCGAGCATTACCGCAAGGGCAAGATACGGATTTGCAGATGGATCGGGGGATCTCACCTCTATCCTTGTACCTATCTCACGCTTTGCCGGAACCCTTATCAGCGGTGAACGGTTCTTTTCGGACCAGCTGATCATCGTCGGAGCCTCAAACCCGGGAACAAGCCTCTTATAGGAATTTATAAGAGGATTTGTAATAGCCGTAAATGCCTTAGCATGCCTCAAAATCCCGGCAATGTATCCCATTGCAACACCGCTTAGCTGAAATTCCGATTTCGGATCATAGAAAATATTTTTTTTTCCCTTAAAGAGGCTTTGATGGGTGTGCATTCCACTTCCGTTTATTCCAAAGATCGGTTTAGGCATGAAAGTGGCATGCAGATTGTATTGGGATGCAACCTTCCTCACAACAAATCTGAATGTGGCAATTCTGTCTGCAGCTGTCAGGGCATCAGCATACTTAAAATCTATCTCATGCTGACCTGGGGCAACTTCGTGGTGAGCCGCCTCTACTTCAAAACCGATACTGGAAAGGACCTCAACCATCTCCTGCCTTGCTTCTTCCCCACGGTCAATCGGAGTGAGATCAAAATATCCTCCGGCATCGTGAGTATTGATAGTTACATTTCCATTCTCATCCCTCTCAAAAAGAAAGAACTCCGCTTCAAGTCCGGCATTCATTGTATAACCCATTTCCGAAGCTTCGCATAAAACTTTTTTCAGTGTAGTTCTCGGACATCCTTCAAAAGGGGAACCATTGGGATTT
Source organism: Candidatus Aminicenantota bacterium (assembly GCA_963827565.1). GTDB lineage: Bacteria > Acidobacteriota > Aminicenantia > UBA2199 > UBA2199 > UBA647. Next base: position 1,236,469 of record CAWHBG010000003.1, on the reverse strand, counting down.
AGGATATCGCAAATAAGTCTCGCTACCCTGTTCTCATTATCATTCCATGGATAGATAACCAGTGTATCAATATCGGGGGATAATATCATATCCGATTCCTCAATCCTTGAGAACCCCTCTATTGATGAGCCGTCGAACATCACCTTGCCTTCAAGCGCTTTTTCAAATTGAGAAGGGGGGACTTCAACATTCTTATTGATCCCCATTATGTCAGTAAACTGCAGTCTGAGATATTTTACTTTCTCATCTTTTAAAACCTTTAATGCTTCTTTAATATTCAATTCTCCCCCCGGTTTTCATACGATATAAAAAATTGTAACATTGTTTTTACAGAATGTGCAATTTATGTAAGACAGTTTTTTAAAATTACGCCATTTTTCGCCTTCTTGCCATTCATTTTCTGCATTGATGCTGGCACTCCAACTAAAAAATTTCATTAATTCATCTGAATTGATAAGTTTTCATGCCTCAGTATTGTCCGAACTAAACCAATTGAGATAATAACATCAATGTTGAAATGTCAAGACCATTTTACGGCCTGTCGTATATTGGTACACTCTGCAATAAACATTAAAAATACTATTCTATTCTGAATAAAAAATATGATATAGTTTTTATATCGAAATTTTCTTTCGGTAATTCCTAAAATTAATGAATTGAAGAAGTTTGCATACTGCTTACTTATCCGAACTTCTCTATTATGTTTAAAGAATTATGGGTAGGAAGAGTGAGATCATATTTTTTATATCAGGTTTTTTCTACTTGAATTTCTTACTGATCAGCTAATTGGATAAGTTTACATACTCATGCCGAAATCATTTTTTATATTCTTTTCCAACTGATCAAACTCAATTTTAAAATTTTTAAATTTATCAATCATTCCTTCTCCCCATGACCATTCCCGAACATTGTCAACATCAATATCCTGCTCTTTGCAGACCATAAGAGCCTGTTCGAGGGCCTGCTGATCATTCCAGTGATAATATGCAGAAAGCCGGTCCTTCACACTATCTGTAGGGGTTAAAAGTTTCAGTAGTGTGTCTTTTTCCCTGATCTCATTCACTTTTGTTATATGTTCTTCTCCAACAGTTAACGGTGGAGCAATAAGATCTATAGATATTTCAAATTTATTATGAAGGAATACCCGCCCTTTTTCCTCATAACCCAATTCCATTAAAGCATTTCTAACATAATTCAATTTAACTTCTCCGGGAATCAGGAAATCAAGATCATTTGACTTATATTTCTCATTTGAGTAGATACTGACACATGCCCCACCGGTCAGGATGCAGTTTATTCCCCTGGACTGCAGATGTTGAGATACAACTTGTGCATATTCCTTTATACTTTTGCAATCTTCAATTTTCATAATCCCTTCCCCGGCTTTCTGGGTCTTGTCCGCTTAATATAGTATTTATCTTTTGTCTCCTGATCCAGATATGAATATACTTTTATAAGAAGAGCTTCCAGTTCTTTTTTAAAAGGATACCTGGGATCGATCTCATAGAGTCTTACCCTGCCTTTCAACCGGCTGCACACCACTCTCCCCTGTTCCAAATTTTCCAATTGCTTCTGAACAGCATTCACATTGAATCCGAAATTCTTGGCCATCTCATTGGGATAGGAAAGTGGATTTAGAACAAGATACAATAGAATCTTTTCCTTCAATTCCGATCCAGTTATTGCTTCAATCACATTTACCACCTATATTGGTTATACTACCACCAAAAGTATAATATAAAATATCTTATATTTCAAATTTTGATTCAGAATAAGAAATATGATATACTTTTTAAACAGAGCATTTCAGCTCTAAATTCTTAATAATTCACCTGAATTGATAAGTTTACATTCTAACAGCTTATCCGAACTTGGGGCTACATTGAAAAATCAAATCCATGATCTAATTCTTGTTCAATACCCAAACCCATCTCTTTAAGCTTTTCAATACCTTCACTATAATAATTTAAAAATTTTCCTTTGAAATTTTCTTCTGCAAACTGATTCAGTTTATCAAGCCCAAAATAGTCTATTAGATCCCGTGTGCTATCAAGATCTGCCATACTTTTGTTAAGCTTCTGATCTTTTGTTCCCTGTCTCTGTTGAGATATGGAGATTTTGTGAATTGTCCATATCTCAGGCTTGGGAACCTTTACCGTTAGTCCCATGTAAGGAAAAGATACAGAATTTTTTATAAGAATATCCTGATATTTTAAAGGAGTAACAACAATGTTCAGTCCAGGAATGTTTGTCGGTTCTGTGATCTTTCTGGAATATGAGCATAAAAAATCAATATTTAATTCCCGATTTTCAGAGGAAGGAAAATATGTGACACTTTTTGAATGGATTGTAAGTGCCGGCTTATATTCCATCATTAACAATAGATTATTAAGAGATGTAGTAAACGGGGATTTTGGATTATTTAATGCAAAATCAATATCAAGTGTCTTTATTATTGAACTTTTAATAGGCAGATTCTCCATATATATTTCTTTAGCCCAGGATCCTATGACAGTAAATTCATCCAGAAGCCCGATTTTATCAAACTCCATTAACAGTTCCCGGAATTCTTTTTTCAGGCTTTCCATTATTCCTCTATATTAAATACTCTATTTGAGTAGTTAAGCATTTTTTTAAGTCCCCTCTGGAGTTCACTCAATCTTCTTATTTCTTCCCTTACCCTACCTCTTTTTTCCTTAAACTTTTCGATCTTTTTTTGATAAGATTCAAGGTCATTATTTTTTAAAATTCTCTGCTTGGGTTTTTTTGAATAATTTTCCTGCAGAACATAATATTCTGATTCACTTTTTTTATCTATCCGCTTTAATAATGACACTGATGGGTTTTCTTTCAGCCATTCTTTAAGGTTTTTAATTTTGATCTGGATGGAGTTCAACTCTTCAGACATAAAATTAATCAACATAAAAACTCTGCTGTCTTGTTTTTTCAAATTATTTTCCATTTTCTTCTCACATTTACTTCTATATATATATATTAATACTTTAAATGTAAAATATCAACAATAAAATCCTGTAATTTGTCCTGGTCTATATATAGTGCCTCCGGATCCTTCTGTTTTTGAACCCACACGCTACATATAGCGTTTTGCCCTGTTTTAAGATATCCATAATTTTACCAAATTTAAAATGTTGTATTATATAGGGGTTATACGAGGATTATTAAAGTTTACATAATTTTTGTTAAGCGAACCTGACTCTGATTTTTGGGAAATATTGGTTATATATATAATTATAACATTTTTGCAGAAATGCAACAATATTTTAAAGGGAAAATAAGAAAGTATTTAAGACAATTGCCAGGGCGATCCGGATATAAAGAAATCTCAGAGGGTTAAGTCGTGGGGAATACTCCCCTATTTGGATTCAGAATTATAATTATGATATACTTTTTAAATAGAGCATTTCAGCTCTGAAATTTCCTTAAATTCATCTGATGGAAGAGGTTTACATACTGATAACTTATCCGAACCTGGTAATTATATGGAGATTGTATTGAACTCTAATAATGTTCTTGGATTTGATATCCACTATTCTAAGTACGATAATACTTTTAACTAACATGAAATTTGAATTAGTTTATACTCGATGGTTACGGTCACTATAGCAACTTAGATAAATATATTCTATTAATTTTGTTTGTATTATTCCTTTATCTTACTATAAGATTAATTTCGGTTTTTATTCAAGTCAAATCAAAAAAAATTGTCAAGTTACATTCAAATAGATATATAACTCTTTCAATTGCTTTGGGAATCTTAGGTTTACTATTTTTTATATTTGAACTGCTTCTACCTTATTTATTTCTTCAATCTGAACATATACCATTAATTATTGGAAGCTTTTTAAACTCATTTATCTCTTTATATATCTACATTTATTATAAGAAATCTTTCAATTGATTTCTTACACATTCATAACTTTATAATTTTTGATGTTTTGTAAGATGGTTTCACATAAGACACGTTATCCGAACCTAATCCAATTTCAAGATTTCCAGAATAAAATATATTTTATTATTTAAGACCTGTTGGCCAAATATTAACAACCCCAAAATAACTAAGAATCAATATATTTTCAGCTAAAATGCAGAACAAAAAAATAAATATTCGAATACCTTTGTTTTCTTTTTTATATTTATATTCAGGTGGCAAATAGAAATTCATAGTTTTTTTCTTTATAAAAGAAAGAATATTCTCAATAAACGAATAACTCAGGATTAATGAAATCAAAACATTAATAATGCTAGAAATTTTTGCACCTGTACTATAAATAATTAAACCTATAAGAATATGAAATGATAAATTAATTATGAAAATCAGTTGCCCCCTAATTAATCTCTCTAAGGAGAATTAGAATCTCCCTTAAATATTAAATAATATCTAAATTAGATTATAAAGGATCAGGAATTTTATTTCATGTTGGGGGGAATTCGTGTTTACATAGCCCGACTTATCCGAACTTAACTGCTTCATTTTTCTTCTGTATTTGACTATAATGAAAAAAATGAGCTTTCAATTAACATTTACTGATGGAGATGGTGGCCTCACTTAGTTTTTTCACTTATGTTGGAATCGCTTTAGGTTTGCTTTTACTTTTCTTGATATTCAAACTAATAAATGTTCTGTATGATCGGAATTCTTCTGAATTCCCATTTGGCAGGCTTAGGAATTACAAAATCTTTTAGCATTCATTATTGTTCTAAAATCTTTATCTGAATACCTGTTTTATTTTTTTTATTCAGGGAACATATTTTTCGATAGGTCTGTATTAATTCCAGTTATCGGTCTAGCAGTAGCAAATCTAATATTAACTATTATGATTTACAAGATATCAATCAGAAACTCAACTTAAAACCACAATATTAGTTTACACAGGGTAACTTATCCGAACCTGAAGTTTAAAATCGATTGACATACGACACCTTAAACATCAATTGAATCTGTATATTATAAATCCGATAAAAAAAATTATTCCAAAAAAAATCGCTAACACATTTATGATACGGCCAACTTTTTTGTAAGTGTTAAATTCAAATATACTTTTGAACAATTTACTCTCGATTAAAAATCTAATTGTTATCAAGAAAAAAAAGGCAATCATAGCAATAACCATAATTTGCTTTGACACAATTATATCTATATCTAAACTGATTTTGTTGAGATATTTCGAACTTTTAATAATGCCAGTTTCCCAAACATATATTACTCCAAAAAAGGTTAAATCAGCTTGAGAAGTTCAAAAATGATACTGATAATCAAAAGCTAAAATTCGTACCACCCAAATTTTCGAGTTTCCGAATATTTTACTACACTCCCCTTTAGGTGTGTATCGCTCTCTTCAAAAAGAAATTTAAAATATTAGCAAAGAATATTAAGCTTAAAGCAAATATCGATTAATAAAGGAAACATATCGACAACTATGTAATTGTTTAAATCAAAATATATACATGCTACAAAAAATGGAAAAAACTAAATTGATTATTAATTCAATAAATTTTTCATATCCAATTTAATAAAATTTCATATTTTTAGTGATTATAAATTATTGGGAAAACATCTCAAAGTTACAAAATATATTCTCTTACAATGAATTCTTCTGGATTGCACTCTTTTAGGATTTTGTTGAACTCTGCTTTCAAATTCGTAACTCTTCTGAAATTTTACGAATTAACTTTTCATAATTTTGATTATCAATGAAGTTCAATTCAATAAAAGATAAATCAAAATTGTTTTCATTCTTTGTCATTTTTGTCCGCAAAGAATATTAATACTATTTTGTATGATTTCGTGAATATTTTTTTGTTAGTTCTCTAAAATCATTTTTTGATATTTGAAATTTTATTTACCTTCTGAGTATCTTTGTTAAAGTATTTTTATATTTCGATCAGCTCTTTTCGTATTCAGTGAGAATACCATTGTACATTTTGTAGTCTCCATCTCTTAAAAATACTTGATCTTCAAAAGAATAAAGCGAAAGAATCGTTTTGAAATACTTAAATGTAGAGTAGAAAGTATCTTTAATAGTCTGGCAAACGAATTTTATTTTCTTCCAGAATTTTAATTCGATTTAGAATAGACTTTTCCTCCAACAGAACATCAATCATTTGGCATAGGCAGTATGGGAGACTCTTATTTCTAAGAAAAATCCCACTATCAACATTCCCTGCGAAGATTGGTTCACAATTCGGAGAATATTTATGAAATAATGTAATAAAACCATTTTCTAAATGGGAGTGATATTGTTGCGATGTTAAGTCTTAGAAATCTCTTTATTCTTTTAGATTATTATCGCAATGAATTTTTATTTCCCAAGTTCACCTCTTTTAAATAATAATAAAATGTACTTTTCGACACACCCAATATCTTTGAAATGGATGTTATTGACACTCCTTATCCAGATAACCTTGGATCTCATTCCTTCGCTCATCCAGTTTTGAAGTATAGGTCCCTGCAGGCCTTCCTAGTTGTTTCCCGGAGGCTTTAGCTGCTGCGAGGCCCTCTTTTGTTCGGATCGATATCAGGTCCCGTTCGATCTCTGCAAAGAAGAGAACATGGTGATCATTACTTTGGTCTGAAGGTCCTTTTCCTTATTGATCTTAATATTCTCTTTTATTGCTATCAGGTTGATGCCCTCTTTGATCAGTTTGTCAGTAAAAGTGATTATCTGGCCGACCGATCTTCCCAACCGGGACAGCTCACTGACGATCAGGGTATCTCCTTTATTTAGAATTTCCAGAAGGTCATCCAGGCCCCCTCTCCTTTACACTCTTCCTGGAGGAATACTTTGTATTCGAAAAACTGATCGATCTTCAGTTTATTTTTGTCTGAATAATCGAGGATGGACAAGCTCTGATTCTTCACATCCTGGGAGTCTTTTGATACTCTGAATAGGCTATTTTCTTCATTTTTCCAAATAATTGTAAATATGCACTTATATTGTACCAATATGTGTCTTTTTATTCAAGTGTTTAATTTGGAATATATGTGCGGTTTAAACGAACGTTTATATTGGACGATATATACAATAAAAAATGTTTGGATTATCAAGGTATAGGATTAATCATTTAGCAATAAATCGTTTTTGTGCGTATTTATAATTCGCATATATCTCTTGACATACGAATTTATAATTCGTATAATGAGGCTATGGAAAAATATTATTTTACAGAGCAGATCGCTGATAAATTCAAATCAACAGAATCTCTGCCGGAGTGGCTACAAAACTTCCCGGATTTTAAAAATCAGATAAAGGCTCTGAGGGAAGCTCTGGGAATGACCCAGGAACAGCTTTCAATAAGTGTAAAAAGATCTATAAGATCTATTCAAAAAATTGAAAATGGTGAAGTAATGCCGAAAATAACCACACTTTATAAAATTGCTGATGCTTTAAATACTGAATTACAAATCTTACTCATCCCCCGTCTTAATATTATTGATTTCCTGAATGACCTTGCAGATAAAAAAGCTGCAGAATTGATAAATATCAGTAAAAGTAGTTCAACTTTGGAAATCCAAACACCCTCAAAAAATGAAAGTAATCGTCAAATAGAAAATTTAAAAAATGAGATCCTTCAAAAAAGAAGATCTATTCTATGGAACCAAAAGCATAAACAATGAACAATTCAAAACTACCTCCCAGAGCAACACCGTTAGATCCTGAAGATTTGAAATGCTTGATCCCCACATACATCACTACCAGGTCAGAGCTAAATGATGCTGAGTTTATGAATATCACCTCTGCTTCCAATCAATATCTTTTATCAAAAAGAAAGTTTGATTTTTCAGCTGAAAGTCTTTTCAAGCTTCATAAAGATATGTTTGGAAAGGTATGGAGTTGGGCTGGAAAGAAAAGAAGAACAGAGAAGAATATAGGTGTTGAATTTTTTAACATTGATGCTGAAATCAAGAAGTTTCTTGATGATCTTGAATTCTGGCTGAATGGCCCAATGGATATTATAGAAATTTCTGTAAGAACCCACCACAAATTAGTTTATATTCACCCATTCAACAATGGAAATGGAAGATGGGCCAGGCTTGCTGTTAACCTATTATTGAAAGATCATTCAAAGAAGATCTTGAAATTCCCAGAGGATGAACTTCTTTTGTCAAATGATATAAGAAAAACCTATATAAAAGCTCTTGAACTTGCAGATGAGAATGATTTTTTAAATATGATAAACTTTCATAAAAAATATATTAAAGAATTCAATTTCTGAATCGATGAACAATAAGGCATATTAAAACAGTGAAGTTCCCGGGAAATGGTTATTTAACATTTGGTGTTACTTTAAAAAATGAACTATTTCACATTCCTGAGAGATGATATGATGATCCCGGTTTATCAGACCGGAGTATTGTCGATCCTTCTCCAGTCGGTATAAACAGGGTCGAACCCTTTAGCTCTGAGTACATTCTCTATATCTTTCAGCGAACGGAGATCCTTAACTCTGAACTGCGGATCATCCTGAACCCCATCAACATAACCACCGACACTTGTATTCGAAGCAGCGGATATTCTTGTCACACCAAAAAACAAAGCATGGTCCCTGAGATCTGCTTTTTCCCTCGTTGACAGATTTATCCCCACTCTGGGGAAATTCAATCTTGTAAGAATTATACATTTGACAAGATCAATATCCGTTACCTTCCGGTAATCGGTTACATCATCGGGCTCAACTATCAACCGGGGGAAAGATACTGAATATTCCACTCCCGGATAATTTTTTTCCATATATTCAAGATGAGTAAACAGGCTGAAGAGATCATCCGGAAGATCGGACAATCCGGCCAGTACTCCCATGCTGATCATCCTTATCCCTGATTGAGCTATTCTTTCAGGAGTATTGTACCTGTAATCATAGTCCCTCTTTTTTCCGGAAAGATGTAGTTCATCGTAACGTTTCCTGTCATAGGTCTCCTGGTAAACAGTAACTCCGTCGACACCTGCGGAATAGAGTACCCTGTATTCATCAGAATCGAGGGGATATACTTCAAGACTTATGCTTGAAAAATATTTTTTTGCGATTTCAACAGCACTTTTCAGGTAACTTAAAGGTGACATTTTCCTCGACTCCCCTGTCAGGAGAAGAATGTTCCTGATTCCCGAGCCCGATACTATCTTCATTTCGGCCTCTATCTGTTCGAGGTTAAGTTTCTTCCTGTGAACACTGCCTGAAGTCTTGAAACCGCAGTAAACACAATTATTTTCACAATAATTTGAGAGATATATTGGAGCATAGAGGGATATGACCTTTCCGAACTGAGCGGCAGTAATCCTCCCCGCCTTCACAGCCAGGTCTTCAAGCTTTGACTTATCTGTATCAGCTAGAAAAACAGCAATTTCCTTCTTTGTCATCAGATTAATCCTCAAACAAAAATCCTGTCAGAGGTGATGAAGCTGCTGCATCTTTCCGGGGATCTGCCATTTTCCCCAGCCACGCAAGACGGCCCGCCCTCACTGCAAGGGAAAATGCCATCGTTGCATTCCACGGGCTTTCTGCAAGTGCTACAGCCGTATTGGCAAGCACTGCAGCCGCACCCATCTCCATTGCCTCTGCTGCCTGTGACGGCCTCCCTATCCCTGCATCAACAACAACTGGAAGAGATAATTCCTTAATTAATATCTCTATAAATTTTTTTGCCTGCAGCCCCTCTCCACTTCCGATGAGAGACCCGAGCGGCATTATCGCCGCAGCCCCCGCTTTCTCCATTGCCCTTGCTGCATATAGATCAGGAGACATATACGGGAAAACTGTGAAACCTTCTGACGAAAGAACTCTTACAGCTTCTATTGTTTCATTATTGTCGGGAAGGAGATATTTTGAGTCGTTGATCACTTCAATTTTTATCCAGTCCACTCCGGCTGCTTCCCTGGCAAGCCTTGCTATCCTGACAGCCTCTTCTGCATTTCTTGCACCTGAAGTGTTCACCATTAATATTACATCATCGGGGATATACTCGAGCAGGTTCTCACTATCATCTTCTGCCTCAACTCTTCTCATTGCTATGGTAACAACGTCAATCTCCGAATCCTTGATACACTTCATCATTTCAGCCTTACTGCCGAACTTACCCGTTCCCAGAAAGAACCTGTTCCTGATCTTTTTCCCCGCAATTTCCAGCGGAGGATTGATATCCATCTATCCGCCCCCCATAAACTGGATCAACTCGATCCTGTCACCATCCTTCAGCGATGTTTTAGCTCTTTCACCCTTTTTTACCACCTTTCCGTTTAACTCAATGATTTTCCCCTTATCTTTTCTGAGGATTATTTCAATAAAATCATCAAGGCTTGAAATATTATCACTGAGTATTTTTTCTTTTCCGTTCAAAAATATTTTCATTTGTTATTTTTCAAAGGCCGAGATATTTTGAATACAAAGACCTTGCAACCCCTTTATCACTAGTCCCTTTGATAATGATCCTCCTGTCCTTGAAAATGGTTATGTTCTTCCCCTCAGCTTCGAATTCCAGTCGGTAAGGATTAACCCTGAGATTTTCAACACCTTTAAGATTTGAAGCAATAAGATTCAGATCCGCTTCAGAGACACCCTGAAGGATAATCTGAACCGATTCATCGCATAGTACAGTGATGAGCCCTTCATTCTCTTCATTCAGATAGCGGAACTCATTTTTCCCGCAGCACAAACATTGAGGATCTTTATTGAACTTATGAACGGAAAAGTCATTTTCCCATACATCAAATTGGAGAAGGCCCTTCATCGGTTCTTTCCCCATCAATAGCTTGAAAGCCTCTGTCACCTGAACAGATGCAGTAAGGGCAGGAACCGTGTTCAAAACTCCCAACATTTCACAGGTGAGGACATCTCCCTGCTCGGGAAGTTCAGGGATGAGACATCGCAGGCAGGCACCTTCACCTGTTATACTCATAACCATTCCACCCGTCCCAAGTACTCCCCCGTAGATCCAAGGAACATTTTCGCTGATAGAATAATCATTTATCAGCAGTCTTACAGGTATATTGTCGGTTCCATCCATCATCAGATCATACCCTTTAACAACTTCGGAAATATTTGAGCTCATAACATCTTTAATAAGATACTTTATTTCTATTTCAGAATTTATCTCTTTTAATTTCATAGCAGCTGTTTCAGCTTTTGGGCTGCCTATATCATTTTCTGAATACAAAACCTGCCTGTGAATATTGCTCAACTCTACAATATCTCTGTCAACAAGAAGTATCTCCCCCACTCCTCCCCTCACCAGAAGATTTGCAATATTAGTACCAAGAGCGCCACAGCCGATCACAACCACTTTTTTTGAAGAGACTGATTCCTGCCCTTCAGGGCCGATATCCGCTATTTTAATATGCTTGTCATATCTTGATATCACTTTAATTTATTTCATCCTCTTTAAGAACTTCATTCATACTTCCCGACCTGTACCCTTCAAGGTCAAGCGAAATATATACAAACCCGAGCTCCTTGAATTTTTTCATAATGTGTTCTCTATTCTGCACTATTGTTTCTATCTGGTCTTCATCAACTTCAATTCTGGCTATATCATTATAATTTCTGACTCGAACCTGTCTCACACCGAGATCATGGATAAAATTTTCTCCATGTTCTATCCTTTCAAGTTTGTTCTTAGTGATCTCTTCTCCATAAGGGATCCTGGATGCCAGGCAGGTTGTGGAGGGCAGGTCATAGTTGGAAAGCCCCAACTCTTCACCAATTTCCGGTATTTCATCTTTCCCGATCTCAGCTTCGACCAGAGGTTCAAAAAAACTCTCTTCTCTCAGAGCTTTGATCCCCGGCCTGAATTCACCGAAATCCGACATATTCACACCGAAAGCAATTCTTTTAAAACCTTTTCGGGATGCAACTTCCTTCATCACTTCCATCTCCTCTTTCTTACAATGGTAACATCTGTCAACCGGATTTTTCACAAAATCTTCATTTTCAAGTTCAGAATGTTTAACTATTTCGTGGGTTATTCCGATCTCAGATGCGACTGTTTTTGCTATCTCAAGCTCCCGGCCGGACAATGTATCCGATGCGATCGTTACGGCAATGCTATTGTCTCCCAGTTCATCATAAGCTACTTTTGCTATCAGAGAGCTATCCACTCCTCCGGAAAAGGCCACCACCAGTGAACCGGAATCTTTTATTACTTTTTTTAACTTATCTAATTTTAATTTGTTAATTTTATCCATTTTATCTCAATTGATTTTATCAGCCGTCCATATCTATGTCAATTTGCTAAATATCCGATTGTTTTTTTTAGATATTTCTGCTAATTTATTTTTATAAGACTTAAGAAACCCAGGAGGAAAATATGAACTACCCCGTATGGTATCTCCCAATGATCGGAGGGCCTCTGATAATTGCATTTGTTGCGATCGTTCACGTTGTAGTCTCCCACTTTGCAGTAGGAGGCGGCTTATGGCTGGTCCTTACCGAAAAAAAAGGATACAGGGAGAAAAAAGATTATATTATTGATTATGTAAAAAAGCATTCTAAATTTTTTCTGCTTCTCACAATGGTCTTCGGAGCATTAACCGGGGTTGCAATATGGTTCACTATAGCGCTTATTCATCCGGACGCAACCTCTTCGCTGATCCATTCATTTGTGTTCGGATGGGCGATCGAATGGGTGTTATTTGTAATCGAAATTGTCGCGGCATTCCTATATTTTTATAATTGGGGGAAAATATCTAAAAAACTCCATCTCCTCATCGGCTGGATATACTTCTTCGCAGCATGGGGATCGCTCCTGGTCATTAATGCAATACTTACTTACATGCTGACACCCGGGAAGTGGCTCGCCACCGGAAATTTCTGGGACGGGATCTTCAATCCGGGCTATCTGTCATCAACCTTTTTCAGAACCTTTCTGTGCTTTGCACTTGCCGGCAGCTATGGACTGCTCACTGCAACACGTAAGTTTAAAGGTGAACAGAAAAAAGAACTGGTGAAATATAACGGAAAATGGATATTCTGGTCACTTGCAGGGCTCTTACCATCAGCAGCCTGGTACTATTTCACTTTACCAAAACTGGCAGCAGAAGGGCTTGGCGGAAGTTCAAAAATAATGGTGATCTCATTATGGCACCTTGTGATCAGTCTGATCATATTCATCCTGTTTCTTTTATTTTTCTACCTTTGGAAGACCGAAAAATTCGGATTCAAGTCATCGATAGCCATGTTCCTGACCATCTTTATCTTTTTCGGCGCCTTCGAGTTCATTAGAGAAGCAGGGAGAAAACCATATATAATAAAAGATTACATGTATTCAACCGGAATAAAAGTTGCAGACTTTGATAATATAAAAGAGAATTCGATTCTGGAGAATTCAAAATGGACAGAGATCAAATATATCACTTACGAGAATGCCGTAAAAGCCGGAGGAGAGATATTCAGAATACAATGTTATGCCTGTCACTCTCTCGGAATTAAGAACAATATCAACAAAAAAATGACCAATTGGGACTTCAGGAAAATAAAAAGGATAATCGGTTCATTAAAAGGTATAACTCCGTTCATGCCCGGATTTGCCGGAACAGAGATCGAAAAAGAGGCGCTGGCAAAATGGTTCTATTGGAAAACCTATGGGGAATTCGCTGAGGAACAGATCCCTACAGCAGTAGCACTTGATGGCCCGGCACTTTTTAAATCATTCTGTTCCGATTGTCACGAGAACTCTCCCGATGATCCCCTCTTTCTGAAAACAATAAATATTACAGGATCAGATGAGATGATGGATATCCTCGGCCGGCTGAATGAACTGAATGAAGATATGCCTCCGTTCGAGGGGAGCGATCAGGAGAAGAATGCTCTTGCTGAGTACATTATTAAATCAAGGAGTAAAAAATGAATAATCTTATAAATATAATTCCTAATCCGGATCCGCTGCCGGTTGCCGCCGGATGGTTCCAATTCCTCTCTCATCTGACATACTACCTTCATCTTATAAGCGTGGGCATAATGTTCAGTATTGCAATCTCGATGGCAGTCGGATATTTCAAAGGCAAATCTGATGATAACTGGCTTGGATTCGGAAAAGAGATGGGACATCTCCTCCCTTTTACAATCGCATTTGCAGTCAACCTTGGCGTAGCGCCTCTACTCTTTATTCAGGTACTCTATGGAAATTTTTTCTATACTGCATCTACTCTGATCGGCACAAACTGGATCCTTTTGATCGTTATACTTATTCTCGGTTATTACGGAGCGTACTGGATCTCTTTCAGAGAGTCGGGAAAGCCGGGAACAAAAAGGTTCCTGTCACTTTTCGTATCACTTGTTCTTGCCTGGACAGGATTTATTCTTGTTAATGTGAATACTCTTATGCTGACTCCCGCTTCATGGAAGGGATATTTCTCACACATGGGGGGATTTCATCTTAATTTAAGTGAAACTACTCTTCTTCCGAGGTATACATTCTTCATCTTCCTGCTTCTGGGAATAGGAGGCCTTTTTATTGCATTATACTCCAGGATCAAATTCGGAGAAGACGGATCAAAACCCTGGACCGCATACGGAGCATCTCTATCGGGTTATTCACTACTTCTTACACTCCCGTCCTACCTGCTTTATTTGTGGCTGCTCCCTTCCGGCATAAGAGAAGTTCTGATCTCCGGAAATATTTTCTGGACATTGCTGAACGTTCTGTGTTTTGCCGGACTTCTTATTTCCGGTTTCCTGGCATTAAAGAAAAAACTTACCATTGCATCAATAATTCTGCTGCTTGATCTGATTGCTTTTGTTCTGGTAAGGGGAAAAGTAAGGAGCCTTTTCCTTGAACCGTTCTCGGAAAAATTCTCTACAGTCGGTACAAATACACAATATGGAGTAATGGCCCTTTTTCTTGTAATACTCGCAGCAGGGCTGGGACTTGTATTCTGGTTATTGAGAAAAACCTATAGGGAACTGAAAGGATAAACTGCTTCAGATCCGAATTCTTGACCCGGGTATCCGGGTATGATATTTTTAATTCATGCCCTCTGAAAAAGATTCACGGGTCGAGAAAGCCCTCGATGATATTCGTAAGTTAAGATCCGATATTTCCAGCAGTGCCAAACTTATCAGGTTGGACGAATTCAAAGGTGAATTCTCCGAATTCCCGCCAAACCTTTCGGACGAGATCGTAAATATATACAAAAAAAGAGGGATCACCAAACTATTTTCCCATCAGAAAGAAGCTATTGAAAAGATACTGGAGGGGAAGAATGTTGTTGTTTCCACCCCCACAGCTTCCGGTAAAACTCTCATATACAATTCCGTGACACTCAACTCGATTGTTAATGATAAATCTTCCAAGTCCCTGTATCTGTTTCCCACCAAAGCTTTGTCTCAGGACCAATTGACAGAATTATTCGATCTTAACAGAGAACTGGGAGACAGGCTCGGACTTTTTACATATGACGGGGATACGCCTCAGACTACAAGAAAGGCCATAAGGAAACAGGCGCAGATAGTTATAACAAATCCTTATATGCTCCATTCAGGAATACTTCCCCATCATACAAAGTGGATCAACCTCTTTGAAAACCTGAAATATGTCATCATAGATGAACTCCACTACTATACAGGAGTGTTCGGTTCCCATATGGGAAATATAATAAGAAGGCTGAAACGGATCTGTTCTTTTTACGGATCGGACCCGATATTTATAATGTCCTCGGCCACCATAGCAAATCCCGGAGAACTTGCGGAGATGATCACAGGCAGGGATGTCGCCCTTATCGAAAAAAGCGGTGCCCCCCGCGGGAAGAAATATATTGTTTTCATGAATCCCCCGGTCATCAACAAACAACTTGGAATTCGGAGGTCCTATATATCGCTGGCAAGGGAAATTACAGGGATTCTTCTAAAGAACAAACTTTCTACTATCACTTTTACCAACGCACGCCTGATTACAGAGATCCTTGTTAAATACCTTAAAAGTGATTTTGAGAGAAATGTAAACCAGAAAGGGATTATCCGGGGTTACAGGGGTGGGTATCTTCCTGCTAAAAGAAGGGAGATAGAGCGGGGGTTAAAATCGGGCCACATAAGGGGAGTCGTTTCAACGAATGCGCTTGAACTTGGAATAGACATCGGATCTCTTGACGGGGTTGTCCTCGCCTCATACCCCGGTACAATATCATCCACATGGCAGAGGTTCGGACGTGCAGGGAGGAGGTCGTCCGGGTCTATAGGGGTTCTTGTTGCTTCATCATCTCCTGTAAACCAATACATTGTCAATCACCCGGAATACTTCACCGGCAGGTCACCCGAAACGGGAAGGATCAATCCCGATAACCTGACGATACTTATTGACCATATTAAATGCGCCGCCTTCGAACTCCCTTTTGTTTCAGGGGAGATTTTCGGTAAGGAAAACCTCGAAGAGATACTGGACTATCTTGCTGAGAACAGAATACTCCTGAAAAGGGACGAAAAATGGTTCTGGTCGGAGGAGGGGTATCCTGCTGATGCTGTAAGTATTAACAGGGTTTCCTCCGATAATTTTGTTGTAGTTGATACAACTTCCGGTGAAAAAGTAATTGCAGAAGTAGACTTTTCATCAGCTCTCGAGACACTTCACGAGAAAGCCATATATATTCTTGAAGGGGAACAATATGTTGTTGAGAAGTTCGACTTCGATAACAGGAAAGCCTTTGTCAGGGAATCCAATTCAGATTATTATACCGATGCCATAACCTATACAAAAGTAAGCATTCTCGATCTTTTTGATGACACAGGCTTCAGGGATTATGTGATATCGACAGGAGATGTCCATGTTTTTTCTCAGGTGGTCGGCTTTAAAAAACTAAAATTTTTTACAAATGAAAATGTGGGATCCGGTGATCTCCAACTGCCTCAGAGAGAGATGCATTCAACGGCATTCTGGTTTACCATAAAGAAAAACCTTCTGGATCTGATAGAGATAAACAGCGAGGATAAAATTGAAGCAGTTAACGGGATCGCCCACCTTATGAGACATATAAGCGCCGTTATGCTTATGTGTGATGTAAAGGACCTCGGAGTTTCTGTCGAGGATAATATTAGAAAAGAGCCCCTCTCAAAAAGGGAGGGGAAGTATCAGGCGGGAGCCGGAAAACATGAGGCAGGATTCGAGCCGAACATCTATATCTATGACAGTTATCCGAACGGCATCGGTTTTTCCGAAGTCCTTTACAGAAAAGGTGCGGAACTGATGGAAGAGGTCCTTGCTACAATAAAGAACTGTGACTGCCCGTCCGGATGTCCGTCATGTGTCGGCCCTCCGATCAGAAAGGGGGGGGAACACAAAGAAGCGGCAAAATTCATCATGAGCTCACTTACCGGAAAAGTTTACAATTAGAACTTTACTAAATTATTTCAACAGAAGAATGTCTTCCACTTCCTTTATCGCCCTGATCTTTGAAAGGAGGTTTTTCATCTCATCCGGTTTGCCGAGAGAGGGGAGGAGAATATACTCAGATAACTCTTCACAAAGCCTGATCTGAGTAAGATCTTCTTTTTTCTCTATAGCAAAATTAAGGATCTTCTTCTCATCGATCTCCACAACTTCTATCGGAATCATTCCCACCCTGAGACAGAACTCTGCACCTATCTTTTCAACAAGGAAGGGATCGGGAAGAGTATGACCTATAACAGTTTCCTGAATAACTTTCTGGTCAAGTAGAAAAAGTTCGAGTTCTTCGGGAGTTAAAAGATTCATTCGGATCAGCACTTCTCCTAATTTAACTTTCATTTCATTCTGCATCGAAATGGCAACATCAAGATCCTCTTTGCTTATCTTGCCTGCATTCAACAATAATTCACCCAGTTTCATCTCCCTTCTGCGGATTGACTTTTTTTTCATCTCTATAAATCCGGGCGGAGCCTCTTTTAAGATCCGTTTCCTGTACTCTTCAGATGCATCGCATAAACATTTGTAACAGAAAAGACACAACGGAGTTGGTTCGAAATGGGAGCAGAAAGTGGAGTCAAAGGCATTGTACTCTGCCCCACAATGCCAACAGGAGATAATATATTCCCTTTTCTCTTCCATTTCTCTCTCTCCTAAAAGTATAGTCACAAATGGGTGAAATTTCCACAAAAATGTTCAGCCCCCTGATTTTATTTACTTGATATCTCTCCACCCGAGTATTATAATTTCCGAATCAGACAGCAGGTGAACACATATGGAAGAAAAATTATTTGAAATTGACATGATATATATTAAGAGTAATGACGGGATCAGTTATACTGTTGAATGCGCAAGCCGGAGAGGGAAATCTGTAATCCTCAAATATCCGGATGTAGACGGTATTGAGATCAACGCTTCCGTAGCTCTGGAACTAAAAAACGGATTCATGAGCTGCGGCAATAAAGGGGAAAGGATCTGGAATATGAAATTCAGTACCCCGGCAAACTTAAAGATCAGTTATTCAGGCAAAATATTAATTCAGGTTATGTAAAAAAATGATCTCGGAAGAAATCCTAAAAAAGATCAGAAGGATAGAGATAATATCAAAGAAAAGTTCCAGTGAGGTTTTTTCGGGGGAATATCACTCTGCATTTAAAGGGAGGGGAATGGAATTTTCTGAGGTTCGTGAATACTACCCGGGTGATGAGACAAGATTCATCGATTGGAATGTTTCTTCCCGCATGGGGAAAATTTATGTAAAACAATTTGTTGAAGAGAGGGAACTTACAGTAATACTGGCAGTTGACCTCTCCGCTTCCCTTGATTTTTTTTCGGGCAGGAAAAGCAAAAAAGATATTGCAGCGGAAATATCGGCAATCATTGCATTTACTGCCAATAACAATAAAGATAAAGTGGGACTGCTGATTTTCACAGATAAAGTTGAGATGTATATCCCCCCGAAAAGGGGGAAATCACATCTGCTGAGGATCATAAAAGAAATTCTTACTTTCAGACCCGAGAACCAGTCGACTTCAATAGAAAACGGGCTTACCTACCTGAATAAGGTAATTAAAAAAAAGGCAATTATTTTTCTTATTTCAGATTTTATTGACAGTGATTTTTCACTCCCTCTAAGAATATCCGGAAGAAAGCATGATCTTATCGCTATAAACATTGCTGACAAAAGAGAAAAAGCAATCCCTGAAAAAGGGATATTCAGAATGAGAGACAATGAGACCGGAAAAGAGTTCCTGGTAGATTTTTCATCCGCTGAAACAAAAAAGAAATTCATGAAAATTACATCAGGAAAAAAGAGGGATCTCGAAAAAATGTTCAGCAAATACAATATAGATTCTATAGATATTTTCAGTGATCAGGATTATGAAAAACCCCTGTTCGATTTTTTCCTGAAGAGGAGAAAAAAATATTCAAGATGAAAAAGCTGTCTATTATCATTCTGCTTATCTTCCCTCTGATAGTATTTTCTGAGACCCAGGTCTCAGTGTCGCTGTCATCCACAACCTCAACGATAGGAGAACAGCTCACATTGAAGTTCATTATAAGGACGCCAACTAAGAGTGATTCGATCAGGATATCAGAGAGTAATCAGGATTTTGAATTCGTGAAAGAGGGAGGCCTTGATATAAAAAGAGGGAAAGATTTTATTACTTTCGTGAAAGATTATAAAATATCATTCTTCAAAACAGGAGATTTTAATGTAGGCCCATTCAACATTTCACTTTTGAACGGAGATTCTGTTGTTGAAGAGCTGGTATCAAATACCATCCCTGTAAATATAAGATCGGTACTTGAAGATAGTGACAAGGATATTATGCCATTAAGAGATCTCCCGGAAATAAAAGGAAATCCTTTCTATCTGATGAAATACATTCTCATTCTGCTCGCTATCGCCGGGATAATAATTCTCTCTATCTACCTGTTAAAGAGGAGGAAGAGAAGAGAGAACAAAATTGAATCACCAGGCCTCCCTCCCGACCTTGAATTCCTGAAAAATATAGAATCGTTATGGAGAACAGATATGCTTAAAACAGGAAAAGTAAAACGGTTCTTCCTTACTTTAACAGAAGCATACAAATTATTCATGACAAGGTCATATAATTTTAATGCGGAGGACCTGACAACTTATGAGATCACTGAAAATCTGAAGAAAAATGAAGATGATAACAGGATAAAAAAGAATTTTGAAGAGGTCTTTCTCATATCAGACCTTGCTAAGTTTGCAAAATATAACCCGTCAGAAGATGAAGTTAAAAAGATCAGAGAGGACCTTATAAAGATTGTGAATATCTCGAAGGAGAGACGGAGAGAAAAAAGAAGAGGAGGAAAAAAATGCCTCATTTTGAAAACCTGCCTGCCCTTCTTCTTTTTTTGTTTTTCCCTCTTTTAATCATGTGGAAAAAGTTCGGTGACAGAAGAGGGAAAAGGTATATTAACTATTCTTCATCCGAACTCCTTGATCTGAGCAATAAAGGGATAAGAACATTCTTTATCAGAAACCTTTTTTATATAAAACTGATCCCGCTTGCTCTCTTAATTATTGCTCTTGCGCGCCCCCAGTTTCTGGAATATTATGACATTGAAAATAAGAGGGGGATAGATATATTACTGACCCTTGATATTTCCGGGTCAATGGCATCACTTGATTTTAAACCGAAGAACAGACTTGAAGTAGCAAAAGATGTAATAAAAGATTTTGTCAATAAAAGAGAGACCGACAGGATAGGACTTGTAGCATTTGCCGGGGCGGCTGTAACAAAATCACCTTTGACCCTTGACTATGAAATGCTTCACTTTTTTCTCGAATCTACATCTCTTGGAGAATTGGAAGACGGTACAGCTCTTGGTATGGCCCTTGCCACCTCCGTTAACAGAATCAGGCATTCTAAAAGTAGAACAAAGTTAATAATTCTTCTCACGGACGGCGTTAATAACAGAGGAGAAATCGACCCGAAAGATGCTGCTGTGATCGCGCACAGTTTCGGGATCAAAGTATATACCATAGGAGTCGGAAAGAGGGGAAAGGCTCCTTTTCCGGTTAAAGATGCTTTCGGGCGTGAGACTCAGATCATGATCGATGTAGAGATCGATGAAAAAGTATTAAGAGAGATCGCCAATAAAACCGGAGGATTATATTTTAGAGCAACCGATAAGGATTCCCTGAATAATATTTTTGCAGAGATCAATAAATGGGAAAAAACCGAAATCTCAACCAAAAGGTTCTATAAAATACAGGAACTATATACCTGGTTTTTATTCCCCGGTCTTATCCTCTTCCTTGTTGCTGAATTTTCAAAAAGAAGTATATTAAGAACTATTCCCTGAGTTTTCAGACAAGGCTCATTCCGAGCGCAATTGCTTTTTCATTTAGAGGAATCAGCTTATGATGTCTCTTCGGAAGTGTCTCTTTTAAAGCAACAAGGAGGGATTCTTTCTTCACTATTTTATTGATCTTCACAAGAGAACCGAGGATCAGCATATTCATCACCTGAACATTTTTCAATTCATTATTTGCTTTATCTACAGCAGGGATTGCATAAATATTAATATCATCTCTGCTGGGCCCTTCTTTGATTGTGCTGCTTTCCCAGATCAGGATCCCTCCCTTTTTTACTCTGGGCTCGAACTTATTAAGCGAAGGCTGGTTCAATGCGATAACGACATCAAACATCGTAACAATAGGTGAAGAGATCGGCATATCACTGACATTTACCATACAGTTTGCAGTTCCTCCGCGCATCTCGGGGCCGTAGGAAGGCATCCAGCTCACTTCCCTGCCCTCTTTCATTGCGGCGTACGCCAGAAGCTTACCCATGGACAACACACCCTGTCCTCCAAAACCTGCAAATATCATTTCATTAAGCATAGTGATCTCCTATTTCTCCGGTTCCTTAAACACACCGAGCGGATAATACGGCATTGACTTTTCGACTATCCAATCCATTGATTCCACAGGTGTACATTTCCATCCCGACGGGCAGTTTGAAACCACTTCAATAAACTGTGTCCCCAGTCCCTGCTGCTGAATTTCAAGTGCCTTCTTAAACGTTCTCTTCGCTTTTCTTACATTTGCCGGCGTATTTCCACTGACCCTTGCCGCATATGCAACCCCTTCCAGCTGAGACACAATTTCGGTCATCTTCAATGGTGAGCCCATGCTTTTTTTATCTCTTCCGAACGGGCTGGTGGTGGTTTTCTGTTTGATCAGAGTGGTCGGAGCCATTTGTCCACCGGTCATTCCGTAAATTCCATTATTAATAAAAATAAACATAAAGTTCTCGCCTCTGTTACAGGCATGAATTGTCTCACCTGTTCCGATCGCAGCCAGATCTCCGTCCCCCTGATAAGAAAATACTATCTTATCCGGAAGCATCCTTTTAATTGCGGTCGCCACAGCTGCAGCTCTCCCATGGGCAGCTTCCTGCATATCAACATCCATATAATCGTATGCAAATACCGAGCACCCAACAGGACAAACTCCGACTGTCTTATCCTGAAGATCCATCTCTTCGATGACCTCCATGAATATCTTATGCATGATGCCATGAATACAACCCGGGCAATAATGCATCCTTTTATCTGTAAGGGTCTTTGGTTTCTGATAAATAACCTCATATCCTTCTCTCATTTCCATCTCCTTATAATTCCCCGACCTTCTTTGTAACAAATTCCAGAACTTCTTCAGGTGTAGGTATTATCCCGCCGGTTCTTCCATAGAAAAATGTGGGTTTTAATCCGTTTACAGCCAATTTTACATCCTCGACCATTTGTCCGGCACTCATTTCAATGGAAAAGAAAGCTTTTACCCTGCTTTCATGTGCAAGTTCATATATCCTGTCTGCCGGGAAAGGCCATAATGTTATAGGACGGTGAAGCCCCATTTTTATTCCCGATTCTCTTGCAAGGTCCACTATCTTCTTCGATGTTCTTGATGTTACACCGTAGGCAGTGATAATTAATTCTGCATCATCGATCATATACTCTTCATATCTTACTTCGTTCTCTTCGATCTTCTTAAATTTTTTCTGAAGACCTATATTCTTTTTTTCCATATCATCGGACTGAATATATAAAGAAGTAATATAGTTTCTTTCCCTGTCTTTTGTCTTCCCGGTCGTCGCCCAGGGTTTATTCGGTTTATACGGGATCGGATCGGGGAGATCTACTTTCTCCATCATCTGGCCTATTGCACCATCAGACAGAATCAGAACAGGTGTCCGGTATTTGTCGGCAAGTTCAAAAGCCAGGATAGTGTGGTCGACCATTTCCTGAACCGAATTGGGGGCAAGAACGATCTGTTTGTAGTCGCCATGCCCGCCGCCTTTAACAGCCTGAAAATAATCTCCCTGTCCCGGCTGGATCGTACCTAATCCCGGGCCTCCCCTTGCAATATTAGCCACAACACATGGCAATTCTGCACATGCGATATATGATACGCCCTCCTGCATCAGTGAATATCCTGGTGATGATGTAGTTGTCATAACCCTGGCTCCGGCTGCAGCCCCTCCATATAGCATGTTTATAGATGCAACTTCACTCTCTGCCTGAAGGAGAGTGTAATCATGATTAGGCTCTTCGGCAGCGAGATATTCGATTACTTCGGACTGGGGTGTGATCGGATATCCGAAATACCCCTGCAGCCCGGCTCTTATAGCAGCTTCCGCCAGAGCCTCATTTCCTTTCATAAATCTTATTTCACCCAATTTTTCCTCCATTCAGAAATTAACTTTTTTTCTTATAGACCGTTATCACAGAATCTGGACACATAACGGCGCAATTCATACATGCAATACATTTATCAGGATCTGCCATGTAGGAATAATGATAACCGTATACATTAGTGTCGTCCTGTTTTAACGCAAGACATTGTGTCGGACAATTTGCAACACATAGTCCGCACCCTTTACAAGTGTCAACCAGTATTTCGACATAACCTTTAGCAGGCATACAGAACCTCCTTTTGTGAAATAATATTTTATTACTTTACAGAGCAATGTCAAGTAGGATTTAAAAAAAGTTAAAAACAATAACTTTATATGCCTGGTCAGCCGAGTGCGACATCAAGGGTCATCATTATTGTAAATCCGACAATAACACCTATTGTTGCGATATCGGTATTTTTCCCTATTTGTGATTCAGGGATCAGCTCTTCAACAACAACAAAAATCATTGCTCCGGCAGCAAATGCAAGTGCATAAGGGAGTATCGGCCTGATAAGGAGAACAGCAGCAGCTCCGATCACACCGGCAACAGGTTCCACCACTCCGGACAGCTGGCCGTAATAGAAACTTTTTGCCTTACTGATCCCTTCCCGATGGAGAGGAACTGAGACAGCAGCACCCTCTGGAAAATTTTGAATACCTATACCGAAAGCAAGGGCAATTGCTCCGGCTAATGAAACAGAAGAGAGGTTCGCACCAAGTGCTCCGAATGCTACACCCACTGCCAGCCCTTCAGGAATGTTATGAAGCGTAATGGATAAAACAAGCAATATAGTCCTTCTCCAACCGGTTTTTATCCCCTCCGCTTCCTCCATAGGAAATCCGAGATGCAGGTGAGGGAGAATTTTATCTATACCCCATAGAAAAGCACCACCAAGTATAAATCCTACTGCTGCGGGCACCCAGGGGATCATATTCATCTCCTCCGCCATCTCTATTGAAGGGGCCAGAAGTGACCAATAGCTCGCTGCAATCATTACACCCGCTGCAAAACCGAGCATTCCATCCATAAACTTCTTGTTGAAGTTCTTAAACAGAAAAACAAGCCCGGCTCCCAGAGCTGTCATGAACCATGTAAAACAAGTAGCTATCAGAGCCTGCATAATCGGGCTCAAACTTTCAAACCATGCCATAAGCTCACCTCATAAGAATTAAACATAATTATAAGGTTTTCATATAAAAAAGAAAATATGACCCCTGATTTTTTGTAGGA
Source organism: Candidatus Aminicenantota bacterium (assembly GCA_963827565.1). Lineage (GTDB taxonomy): Bacteria > Acidobacteriota > Aminicenantia > UBA2199 > UBA2199 > UBA647. The sequence continues at coordinate 1,211,637 of CAWHBG010000003.1, read as the reverse complement.
GCCTTGGCACGGCCGGTCCGGTGTTATAATAATAAAGCTTTTTAACCCCCCGGCCTGCTTAGCAGCCCACTCCCCTAAACAAGGGAGGTAGTATTACAAATGCAGTTTTCCCCCTTCCTTAAGGGGGATTAAAGGGGGATCAGACGTTCACCTTCCCCCTTCCTTAAGGGGGATTAAAGGGGGATCAGACGTTCACCTTCCCTCTTCCTTAAGGAGCTGGTGAATTCATGACGAAAAGAAATCAACCTAAGATTGTCCGCATGAGAGTTAAAGAATCCAAGTTTCAAAGCACCGTCCCCGATTTCATCTTTAAATATCAAAATCCGTATGATATACTGATACCCGCAATGAAACAGTTTTTTCTTAAACATCTTAAGATTTTTCTGATCACGATCAGCATATTAGTAACGATCCTCATAGGAGCTTTAACAGGTATTCTTCTTGTATATCAGAAGGGGCTCCCTCAGATCACCAACCTTGAAGATATAAAACCGGTTGTTATGACCAGGATCTATGACGATAACAAGAAACTCCTGAAAGAATATGCTGTGGAGAAGAGGATCATACTTAAATACAGTGATATACCTCAAATACTGAAAGATGCGATAATAGTATCCGAAGATTCTCAGTTTAAATCGCATTGGGGCATCAATTTCACAAGCATTTTCCGTGCTGTTACAGGTATTATTTTCAAGAAAAATCTTGGCGGGGGGAGCACAATTACAATGCAGCTGGCAAGAAACCTTTTCCTTTTTGAACAGAGAAAAAGCAGGACTTTCGGAAGGAAACTAAAGGAGATCCTCCTGGCTGTGCAGATAGAAAAAAACTATTCAAAAGATCAGATAATGACTTTTTATTGTAATAAGATCCCTTTCGGAGGACCGGCATACGGAGTAGAAGCTGCTTCCAGATACTACTTCGGAAAATCAGCACGAGATATTAATCTTGCAGAATCAGCGCTTTTAACAGCAATAATACCCAGTCCTAACGGAAGATATAATATTTTTAAAAATCCGGAGAACTGCAAAAAAAAGAGGGATCAGATTCTAAAAAAAATGCTATACCTCAAATATATAACGAAAGAAGAACTGGACAATGCCCTGGCTGTGGAATTACCGAAAGAACCTTCAAACGATGATGAATATGAGGTCGGAAGTTATTTTGTAGAGGAGATACGAAAAGACCTGGAATCAAAGTTCGGGGATACCCTGCTATATGAAGGGGGCCTGAAGGTCTATTCCACCCTGAACAATGAAATGCAGAAATGGGCGGAAATTTCACTTCAAGAAGGATTGAGAAATCTCCATAAAAGGGGCGGGTGGAGACCTGAGAAACTTTATAATGTTATAAAAGAAAAAATTGACCCGTCAGAATTCGAACATGGATCGTGGGCAAAACTGAAGATCGAAACCGATGAGATCACAAGAGGGCTTGTGACCAGTATTAATAATTCCCGTGCCCTGTTCAGAATAAAAGATTATAAAGGCACTTTGAGTGCAAAAGAGGCTAAATGGACGAAATATTCACTTCGCCGTATTTTAAAAAAAGGAGATGTAGCTCTTGTCAGGATACTTTCTGTGGATGAAAAGAAAAAAGAATTGAAACTTGGCCTGGAGCAGGACCCGGAGATGACCGGCGCACTCCTCGCAGTGGATAACAGGACCGGTGCAATTAAAGCCATGGTCGGCGGATACAATTTTGAAAAGAGCAAATGGAACAATGCTACCCAGGCGCTGAGACAGACCGGGTCTACTATCAAACCTATCGTATACACTGCGGCAATAGAGAACGGATTTACACCCTCAACTATAATTCTCGATGAGCCGAGGATCTTTGAGAACAGGTGGACCCAGGAGCCGTACGAGCCGAGAAATCACACAGGAAAATATATGGGGCCTGTCACATTCAGGATGGCTCTCGAAAAATCAAAGAACCTGGTGACGGCAAGGATTGTTGAGTCGATCACACCGCCCAAAGTGGTCGAATATGCAAGAAAGTTCGGTATAACATCCAATCTTATCCCGGTCATGTCGATCGGACTGGGATCACTTGAGATAACCCTTAAGGAGATGGTAGCCGCTTATACGGTTTTCCCCAATTACGGAATCCGGGTCAATCCCTATAAAATTGATTCGATACTTGACCAGAACAACAATATTGTAGAAGAAAATTTCCCCGACAAGAAACAGGTGCTTGAGCCGGATACGGCTTATGTAATGAACTACCTCCTCCAGGGTGTTGTCAAGTACGGTTCAGGATTCAGGGCAAGAGCTCTCGAAGCGCCGGTAGGAGGAAAAACCGGTACAACAAACAACTTCACCAATGCCTGGTTCATCGGCTATACCCCGACGATTACGGTCGGCGTGTGGGTGGGACACTTTGTTGAAAAATCTCTCGGGGAAGGGGAAACCGGCTCAAGGGCAGCAAGCCCCATATTCGTCAACTTTATGATGAAATATCTTGAAAAATACCCTGAAATGAAAAGATACAGAAAGCCTTCAGGAGTTATAATGGTCAAGATAGATAAAATGACCGGAAAATTATTCGCCCCTGACTGCCTCTACCCCTTTATGGAATGTTTTCTCAAGGGCAATGAACCTCTGGACAATTGCACCGAAGAGGATCATATGCTGATACAGGACTATTACGGCAAATTTGAAGGCTCATTGGATGATGAGGAAGAGGATGGGGATGACGATGGATAATTCAGATCTGCGTGAAGAATCTGATCAGCTGATGTCTGGACTTTATTTTTAATTTTTTGAAAATATTATAAACATGGTTCTTTACCGTGTTTATGGAAATAAACAATTCATCCTCGATCTCTTTGTTTGTCTTTCCTCTGATCATAAGAAGAATGATCTCTTTCTCTCTCCCTGAAATTCCGTATTCAAGACAGATATTATCAAGGTGAGGCTGAATATTTCCTTTACTTGAAAGGGTCTGTACATATTTGAGAAAATATAATCTTACCCATAGAAAGGGAAGCAGGATCAAGGAGGGAAAAATAAATATCTGACTTACAAAGATCATATTTGTTGAAACACCTGAAAGGGTGATAATAAAATATCCGAGAATCAAAATTACATAACGGAGAAGAAAAAGATAGCCGAAATTCATTACAACTTTCCTTAAACGCAAGTCCGGGAGTCTATGCCCTTTTCTCACAATATAGATTAGAAAAAAAACTTCTAGGAGCACAAGATTATCTATCAGATACTCAAAAATAAGATCAAGGATTTTAATGGCCTTTAATGTATCCGGGGAAAAAATATTCAGGCACTCTATTATGGAAGCGGCGATCAGGACAATTATCAATATGATTTTAGCCGAAACCGTAGCGCTCCGGCCAGTTAGTTCCATAGCGATCAGAAACATAAGATACATCAGGATGAAAACAAGAATATAAGACACAAGACTGATTATACTTCCGGCCAGGGAATTTCTGTTCAAGATAAAATCTCCGGGCAAATTAAGCCTGAAATAGATCGCAAACATAATTATGGCAAAAAGGACACTGATAATTGACATATAAACTGCCAACTTTGCAAGGTATGAATATCTATACTTTCTCCATAAAGTATTGATGTAGGCAGCGACATAAATACCGAACATTACTATAATTACTGATAATAAAAATTTAATATGCTGCATATATTTATATTCCGGATAGATGGTAGATCAATCTCATAGGGAATTCAAGGCACAATAGGTATTCCTGTTGACCCGGGTCCTTTCTGATGATAGTAATCCGGTACTATTTATGAAAACCATACCCCATTCCCATTTAAACCATATGAATTATAAAAGAAAATGACAGGGAATCAGAAAGGAGAAAAAATGAAAAAGATATTAGCTATTATAATTTTTACTATTTTGTGTTTTATGATTTCAGCAGATACCTTAGGCATCGAATTACCTGAATTATTAAAACCGGATTCAATTTTTGTAAAAAACAACAACCTTTACATCATCGATGGAGACATTTGCAGAATTTACAAATTACCGGAGGGTAACTATGTCACATCATTCTGCAAATCGGGAGAAGGGCCCGGAGAAATAAAAACCATGCCCGGGTTATCAGCAGGAATATCAGTTTCAGTTGATGAAGATCTGATCCTTGAGGGAATGAATAAAATTGTATTTTTCACAGAAAAGGGAAATTTTGTGAAAGAAAAAAGAAAAGGGGGCCGTTTCTTCAGAACGAATGCCCTTGGCAACAATTTTGCTGCTCTCGGAATAACTATTGATAAGAGTAGCGGAAGAAGTTTTCTGACCCTGTCAATTTTTGATCCTGCTTTTAAACTTATAAAAGAATTGTATAAGCTGGAAATGAAGGATAACGACAGGGATATTGAGATGGTTATCGAAACTATAATTTACTCAGTCTGGAGAGACCGGATCTACCTTGTAGATAACAAAAATGATAATCTGATTATAGTTTTTGATTCGTCCGGAAAGGAATTATACAGATTTAAAACCCGGATAGAGAAGGTCAAAGTTGACCATGATTTTAAAAGAAAAGAGATGAACAGATTAAAAGATGATGATTTTATTTCAATGATGATCAAGAGAGAAGGGGGATGGGAAAATTTCAGAAAAAAGATGAATTTTTTGTTCCCGGACTTGCTCCCGGTAATTCAGGGCATTACAGTTCTTCACGAAAGGATTCACATGCTAACTTATTCCGGCAAAGATGATAAATGGAAATTCATTATCACCGATCTTAAAGGGAATAACATAAAAACAGTTTTCCTGCCTGTTCCGGTCAAATCTTCATTCCTGTCAAGGATGCTTGGAAGAGATAATAAGTTTTATTCTTTTACAAAAGATAAATACTATTACCTTATTGAAGATGAAGAAACAGAATCTTTTAAAATTGGAATAATTGATTTGAATATTTCAAATTAATCTGCCTGAAAAAAGGGTGCTGTCACAGCACCCTTAAGATTTATTAATAAACGGCTGCCTGTTCGTTAATTTGTTGCCGGTTTACTCTTTGCAACCAGGAAATATCCCATCAGAACTTTATCCGGCCTTGTTACTTTGATCCGAAAAAATTCATACCCTTTCATAAAACTTTTCCGTAACAGGAATTTACGCTTGCCGATCCGGCTCTTTCTGGCTTTAACGATCGCAACTTCCTCAAAAAGAAGTTCCTCGGTCGGATTAAAAACACTGAAAAGGAATTCTCCGTCCTTCTCCTTCAGAGTAACTTTATAAATCCCTTTATTGTAGTCTTTCCCGTTATGAATGAACGATCTCGAGAATTTAATACTCCCCAGATTAAGATCCTCCGGTTCAACCACCGCTTCGTCTGCAGAAACGGAAAAGATGAAGAACAAAATGAACATCAATATAATAAAAGTTTTTCTCATTTTCCCCTCCTGGCTTTTCCCCTTAAACACAGCCTTATAAGAGAATTATATGTTACCGGAATTTTAAAAGTCAAGGAAAATACTTTTTTATCCTAATTGTGTTTTACAAGCAAAGATAATATAATTTTTACGGTCGATAGTTCCTTTATAATGACAAATTATGGATATAGCAAGATTAAAAAAACATTTTACCGGCAAATACGAATTTATTAAACTACTGGGCAGAGGCGGATTTGCAGAGGTCCACCTTGCCCTCGATAAAATGCTGGAGAGAAAGGTCGCAATAAAGATCCTCCTTCCACAGCATGCATCGGATCCAGAAATAGTAAAAAGATTCATACGTGAAGCCCGACTCTATGCAAAGCTGGAACATCCGAACCTGGTCAGCATTTACGAGACAGGAATCGCAGAAGGTACGGCATTCATTGTAATGAAATACGTCAAAGGGAACAATCTCAAATCATTTATCAGCAAAGACCTTAAAACCCGGCTGACAATTGCACATGGGATAGTGAGACCCTTATCTGCCGCTCTGAGTTATATTCATGAAAAAGGGATCATTCACCGGGATGTGAAACCGGCAAATATTATTATTGAGGATGGTGGTAAGAATGTCTATCTTGCCGATTTCGGGATTGCAAGATCAGAGGCGAGTCAGACAATGACCCAGACCGGTTCGATCATGGGTACGCCGTATTACATTTCCCCTGAACAGATAAAGGGAGGTGTTATTGACAACCGTTCAGATATATATGCATTCGGGGCAACCCTCTTTGAACTGATCACCGGTAAACCGGTGTTTTCAGCTGATTCCTCGGTTGAAATACTCTATAAACATGTCAACTCGGATCCTGAACCGGTGGGACACTCCACTCCGGAGACCCCCAGGAATCTAAGATATATCATTTCAAAATGCCTGGAAAAAAAACCGGAAAACAGATTTCAATCAGCAGCAGAGATCAGTGATGTCTTAGCAGGAAAGCAGGGCGCTTCGGTCACCAGGTATCTGAATTCTCTTGAAGCGGGGAAAATAAGCCGGCGAAAAAAGATGATACTTATCGTAGCTTTATTGATAGTCATTCCGCTGTCCACATTTATACTCTACAAAGAATTCTCCGGAAATAAAAGACGTGAGCCGGTTAAGATTAAAAATCAGATGATTGAAACGGGGACGAAACAGGATAATAAAAGTAAAACAGAGTCCGATAAAAAAAGTAAGGAGATCCCCGGCAACACGGAAATGGAAAAAGAAGAAGCGGACAATGCCGGCAAGGTCACAGAGAAGAAAATACCTGAAAAAATTGTGCAGAAAAAATCAATTGAAAAATTGCCGGAAAAAAATAACAGTGCAAAGGGATCATTAACAAAAACTGCTCAGGACACACCAGGAATTATCCGGTTCAGTTCATACCCCCCCTCGGATATTTACTGGAACGGACTGAAGCTGGGTAATACAACCCAGGTTTTCACCAAAGATTTTCCTCCCGGTAAATACACATTTGTATTTAAAATCGAAGGATATTTATCTGAAGAGAGGGAGATCATGGTCGGATCAGGAAAAGAGGTGCCGGCCCATTTCAGGTTCAACCCATTCGGTTTTCTCACAATCACCGCAAGGCCTTATGCGCGATTCTATATTAATGATATTGATAACGGAGAAGATCCTGTGTTTGAAAAAAAATTCCCGGTCGGGACCTATAAGATCCGGGCAATAAAAAAAGGATACATTACGGAAGAGAAAATCATAGAAATTAAAAACATGAAAAAGGCAAATATCAGTTTTTCTTTAAAAAAGGAGGAGTAAGATGAAATTTTCACGGGTAACCACAATTTCGACTATTATATTTTTTGCATTCTTCATATTTATCAGTTCAAATCCAGGAATATTCCCCGAGGCCGCGAATGAGGATCCGGCGATCTCAAAATTACTGACCGATGCAGAAAACAATTATCAGAACGGGAAATTCAAAGAGGCGATCGAGATCTATGAACAAATCATTGTGAAACTCAATAAAAGAAAAGAGCTTGTAAAAACAAAACAGAAATTATTCTCCACAATGGTCTCTCTGGCGCTGACCTATTTTACTATTCAGGAAACAGATAAATCAAAAGTCCAATTGGAGAAACTGATCCGAATTAACCCCAACCAGAAGATCGATGAAGAGATCTATCCACCGAAGTTTGTACAACAATTTAAGGACGTTCAGAAAAGAAATCTCGGGGAATTGATCATCACATCAACACCACCGGGTGCCGCAGTCAGTATTAATAACAAAAGCGCAGGAATCACTCCGGTAAACATAAAAAACTTTATAAAAGGAGAATATATCCTGACCCTGGCAAAAAAAGGGTATGAAATTTCAACCATAAACAAAGGGATTGAACCCGGTATTTCCAATAAGGTGGAAATCACACTTGAAAAGGCCGTAAAGGGGGACGTGATGGAAAAAACAGGACTCAGGAAAAAAAAGAAAAAAATGTCCCCTATCCTCCTAATCGGAGGAATTGTCGCGATCGGCGCAGTACTGCTTCTCGTCCTGAAGAAAAAAGATGAACCGGCAGAGCAGGTGAAGACACTTGAGTTCTCTAATAACACACCTGTTCCAATTAAGGCGTTAGTTCCTTCCTATTCAATTATTGAAACCGCTGGTGTAGTAGGAAAGGTAAGGAAAATTGAATACTCCATAAAAGTAAATCATCCGAGGATCGAAGACCTCGCCATCACCCTTGTCGGAACCGACAACAGAACCCTGTTTAATGTCTGGAACAAAGGGCCTCATGAGGACGACGGCAAAACATTTACAGGTTCGACCGAAATATTCAACACCGTTGCTCCGAATGGTAACTGGAAAATAACTGTTACCAATTCGGGGGATAGGGAAAAGGGGGAGATCGGAAAGTGGGCCCTTAAAATATACTATGTCAAGTAATGAGGATCCAACATGAAAAAATCTATAATACTATTAATTATTTTCTTTGCAGCTTCGCTTTCATATGGAGATGACCTCAAATCGAAGCTCGACGGCTTTGACGCTGAATTTGCAGACCTCAAGGCAAAAGCCATTACACTCGATCAGTTTTCTCCCAGGAGTTTCCCCGGTTTTGAGGAACTTGAAAAAACGAATCAACTGGTTGAACTTCTTGATTTCAATAAGAGAAAATTCAAACTTCTCCTCTCTCAATTCAATCTGATCACAGATAAAATATTCCCATATTGCAAAGAACAGTCTGCCACTTCAGGGAAAGTCATTTTAAGAATTATTTTGAAATTCACCGGTTCTGCGGAGGACAGTCTGATCAGCATACAAAAAGAGATGAATCACGTATCTCTCAGGATCTCAAGACTTGAAAAAGAGATAGAGATGGTTCAGCTAAACAAAAAGAACAAGGAGATTTCAAAAGAGGCTGATAAAATCGGATCCAATTCACTGGAAAAGTTTCCACTCGGGGAGAGGATCAACCGACTGTCAAACGAACTCAGTGAAATAGAGGGCGAACTTGCCATCCAGCTGAAAAAATCAGAAGAGTTAAATGCAGAAGAAAAAAGGAGAAGTGATAAAATTGATGAAAAAACGGCGGAAACAAAAGAATTAAAAGCGGAAACCGCAAAGGCCGGAAATCCGGTTGTAAAATTGATAGATGAAACTCTTTCAACTGCAATGGAATTAAGAGTTAACGGACTTGAAATACCTCTTCTCAATACAACCAGGACCATGATCTACCTTACTAACACTAAGATAAGCACTCTTAAGGAGAGGGCGTCAAACATAAGAAAGGAGCGTATTCAGCTGAAAGAAAGGAAAAAAAAAGAGATGATAGCAAGGATCCTCAAGGCATTTATCATTGTATTTGTCGCCGTATTCCTCGTCCTGCTCCTGATAAGAATATCAAGAATAGCGAGCAGAAAAGTATTAAAAAGAATAGAAAAAAGTGACAAATTCGATACACACAAAACACAAAGGTACCATACACTCTCCTCTGTTGTTCTTTCATTTATTACGATCGTCCTCTGGGTGTCCGCAGTCGTTTGGGTGCTGGGGGTTCTGAACATCGATTACGGACCCTTCCTTCTCGCTGCCGGTGGTATTTCACTGGCAATCGGATTCGGCGCCCAGTCACTGGTTAAAGACATAGTGACCGGATTTTTCCTTCTGGTGGAGGAACAGTTCGCACTGGGTGATGTCGTCGAGATCAATGGTAAATCAGGAACCATTGAAAAGATCTCTCTGAGAACGATCAAATTCAGGTCATTGGACGGCACCCTTCACATTATCCCCAATGGCGAAATATCGATCGTTTCAAATTCAACATACCAGTGGTCAAGAGCGGTTATAAATATTGGTGTCGGATATGATGCCGATAGTTCAAAAGTGATGCAAGCCCTCAACTCTGTCTGCACTTCGATCTTTAATGACCCTGAATGGAAAGGCAGAGTACTGGAGGAACCTGTCCCCCAGGGAATAATCTCATTCGGAGATTCCTCTGTGAATTACAGAATCCTTGCAAAGACAAAAACTGGGGAACAATGGGCAGTTGCAAGAGAGATAAATATCCGTATACAAAATGTATTCAATTCAAACGACATTGAAATACCTTACAATTATATCAATGTTGTAAATGTTAAATAAAAGGAGGCAATATGAAATTTATAAAATTTGTTGTTCCGGTGTTAATATTTCTTCTGACATTCTCAGGAATTGCAAAAACAGACCCGGTACCTGAACCAGTCCTGAAAAAAGGGGACATTGAAAGGTTCATTAAAACCTGGCCGAAACTGGGAAATGACTTTAAAAAATTGGGAATGAAAATGGATTCAAGAGAGGGTAACGTGACGCTGCCCGAAGCAGTAAGGGCAGGAAATGAATATCTGTCAATATTAAAAAAACACGGTTGGGATGAGAACTTCTGGACAAAATTTACAGTTATTTTGCAGGGATATTCATATTTTGAATACAAAAAAGGTAAAAAGGAAGCAGACAGCAGCATGAGCCAAAGTATGAAAGAGCTGGAAAAAAATCCTCATCTGTCACCTGCAATGAAAAAACAGCTGATGGCAAATTTAAAGATGGCAAAGGGCGCAATGGATCAACAGGGAACTTTGTTCCTGAAGAATATTAACCCGAAGGACCTTGCTTTTATTAAGCCGAATTTGAAAAGTATTAAAAAAGTAGTTGATAAAGATAAGAATGATTCCGAATAAATTAAAAAAATAATTTTTTGATTAAAAAACAGTTGATTCACTAATAAAAAAGTTATATTGTTAAATTTAAAAATTTCTGACTCTAAAAGGAGGCGTCATGTCAAAAATTGACTTATCACTAACCAATCTTGATGTATTATTTCCTGATAATTTCAATCAGGAACAGATAGCAAAGGGGAAAACCCTCTTTCTGAAAGAACTGGCCTATTCCACTCACAAATTTTATGGTGGAAAGATCGCCACCATGCCGAAAGCCGGTGTTTACGGTTTTAACTGGTTCAACGTCTGGTACACACCGGGGGTTTCGAAAATATCAACTTCGATCAGAGAGGACTGCGAAGCTTCATACGAATTATCCAATAGAGGGAACCTGGTTGCTGTAGTTTCAGATTCAACAAGGGTTCTGGGTGATGGTGACTGTACACCTCCCGGCGGATTGGGTGTAATGGAGGGGAAAGCCTTCCTTATGAAATATCTGGCAGGTGTTGACGGAGTTGCACTCTGCATTGACAGTTATAATGATAAAGGGGAACACGATCCTGATAAAATTATAGATTTTGTTAAAATGGTGCAGCCGAGCTTTGGAGCAGTTAATCTGGAGGATATATCCCAGCCCAATTGCTATAAAGTACTTGATACACTCAGAGAAGAGGCGGATATTCCGGTATGGCATGATGATGCGCAGGGGACAGGTTCTGTTACCCTCGCCGGACTTATCAATGCACTAAAAATTGCAGAAAAGGATATCGATAAAGTTAAGATCGTTTTTTATGGTGCCGGTGCATCGAATACAACCATCGCCAGATTGATCATTAAAGCAGGAGCTGATCCTGAGAAAATGATCCTCTTCGACTCGAAATCATCCCTCCATAAAGGGAGAGACGATATAAAAGCTGATCCCAGGTTTTACAGAAAATGGGAACTCTGTGAAAAAACGAATCCGGATAACATCAAGGATCTGGATACAGCGATGAAAGGAGCGGATGTCATTATCGCTCTCAGCAAACCCGGGCCGGATGTAATAAAACCGTCATGGATCAGTTCAATGGCGGAAAAATCAATCGTATTTGCATGCGCCAATCCTGTTCCTGAAATATACCCCTATGCAGCTAAAGAGGCCGGTGCATATATTGTTGCAACTGGAAGGGGCGATTTCCCCAACCAGGTCAACAATTCCCTCGGATTCCCGGGGATACTAAAAGGATCCCTGCTGGCAAGAGCAAAAAAAGTAACAGATGAAATGGCAATAGCCGCATCATATTCTGTTGCGAACTATGCAGAAAAGAAAGGGATCAGCCCCGATTATATTATGCCGACAATGGATGAGACTGAAGTGTTTGCACATGAAGCGGCCGATGTGGCGATGGAAGCGATCAAGAACGGTGTTGCAAGAATAGAATCCGACTGGCAGACAATTTATGATAAAACACTTGTTGATATTAATGATGCAAGAAATTCAATGAAACTCCTGATGGACCAGGGTTTTATAAAAGAACCGCCAAACGAAATGCTGGAAGCAGCTTTGAAAATAGCAATAGATAGTGTAAAATAGATATACTCGGCCCCTCCCCCGGGAGGGGCCGGCCACCCTTTTTTCCTTTCAAAATTCATCCTGACAATAGTTGACAAATTTAGGCAACTATTATATTATTATAGTATGAATTTTACAATCAGGACAGAATACGCTTTACGAGCTCTGCACGAAGTCATTATCGGCAAAGGAAAACCTGTAAACCGTAAACAAATATCCGCAAACCAGAATATTTCAGAACATTATCTGGAAAAGATATGCCTCGATCTGAAGAAGAACAATATTCTTAAGAGCAAAATGGGACCCGGAGGTGGTTTTACTATTTCCAGAGAACCGGGAAGCATCTCATTCTGGGAGATATACAAGGCAGTTGACCTCCAGAACAATGAATTCATGACCTGTTATCCGGGTATTAAAGGTGAATGTGAACTTCATGATAAATGTCAGGTAAAAGATATCTGGACAAGGTTTAACAGGAAACTGATAGAATCCATGAGTAATATCACACTTGCCGATATAACCTGACAGGGAATTAAAATGGATAAAAAGAAAATTGATAAAAAGGTAGAAGAGAGAAAACTGTTCGATGAACTTGGGAACAGCGAATATAAATACGGATTCGAGACCGATATCGCAATGGATACAGTCGCCAAGGGGCTGAATGAAGAGGTCGTCCGCCTCATCTCAAAAAAAAGGGGGAGCCTGATTTTCTCCTCGAGTGGCGTCTTCAGGCCTTTCGTCACTGGAAAACAATAGAGATGCCTGAGTGGGCCCACCTCAATATAAATCCGATTAATTTTCAGGATATCGTTTATTATGCGGCTCCAAAAAAAAAGAAAGAACTAACAAGCCTTGATGAAGTGGACGAGGAAATACTTGATACCTTTAACCGGCTCGGTATACCGTTGGAGGAGCAGAAAAAACTGTCAGGGGTAGCAGTAGATGCCGTATTTGATTCGGTCTCGGTAGCAACCACTTTTTCGGCTAAGCTACAGGAACTGGGAATTATTTTCTGTTCTTTTTCCGAAGCCGTTAAAAACCATCCCGACCTGGTTAAAAAATATCTGGGCAGCGTTGTCCCCTACCGTGATAATTTTTTTGCTACTCTCAACTCTGCTGTATTCAGTGACGGGACATTCTGTTACATCCCGAAAGGGGTAACCTGCCCGATGGACCTCTCAAGTTATTTCAGGATCAACACTGCAAATATCGGACAGTTCGAGAGGACATTGATAATCGCCGAAGAGGGAAGTTCCGTAAACTACCTTGAGGGATGTACGGCCCCAATGAGAGACGAGAACCAGCTTCATGCAGCGGTTGTCGAACTTATCGCCATGGATGATGCAAAAATAAAATACTCTACCGTACAAAACTGGTATCCCGGTGATAAGGAAGGGAAGGGCGGAATCTATAATTTTGTCACAAAGAGGGGGATATGCAAAGGTGACAACTCCAAGATATCCTGGACCCAGGTTGAAACGGGTTCTGCAATAACCTGGAAATATCCGAGCTGCATATTAAAAGGTGATAACTCAGTCGGAGAATTTTATTCTGTCGCAGTAACAAATAATTATCAACAGGCGGATACAGGGACCAAAATGATCCATCTCGGAAAGAATACTAAAAGCACTATTATTTCAAAAGGTATTTCAGGCGGCCACAGTAGCAACTCATATAGAGGACTGGTCAGGATGACCGACAATGCCCGTAACTCAAGGAATTTTTCCCAATGTGATTCTCTGCTTCTCGGGGATAAATGCGGTGCCCATACTTTCCCCTACCTTGAAATACATGAAAATAACAGCTCAAAAGTTGAGCATGAGGCAACCACATCAAAGATCGGGGAGGACCAGTTGTTCTACCTTCAGCAGAGAGGACTATCTCTGGAAGATGCAGTTTCGATGATCGTTAACGGTTTTTGTAAGGAAGTTCTGAAAGAACTCCCTATGGAATTTGCAGTGGAAGCACAAAAACTTCTCGATATCAGTCTGGAAGGGAGTGTCGGATAAATGGAGAATAAAAATATGTTAAAAATTGATTGTCTAAATGTAAAGATTGAAGATAAAGAGATACTTAAAGGGATCAGCCTCAACGTGAACAAAGGTGAGATCCATGCAATCATGGGGCCGAACGGTTCCGGGAAAAGTACACTGACACAGACCTTAGCTGGACGAGAAGGTTACAGGATCACCTCCGGATCAATCACCTATAAAGGTGTGGACCTTTCCGGAATGCCGCCGGAGATCAGGGCAAGAGAGGGAATCTTCGCGGCATTTCAATACCCGATCGAAATTCCCGGAGTAAATAACGCCTATTTCCTGAGGACAGCGCTTAATGCTGTCAGAAAACATAAGGGTATTGAAGATATTGAACCATTGGAATTCCTGAAACTTGTTAAAAAAGAGATGAAAGAGATCGGAATGAATGAAGATATGCTGAAAAGGTCTGTTAACGAAGGATTCTCCGGAGGAGAAAAGAAGAGAAACGAAATACTTCAGCTCTCAATTCTTCAGCCCGACCTTGCTATCCTAGATGAAACTGATTCAGGACTTGATATAGATGCACTGAAGATAGTTGCAGAAGGGGTAAACAGGTTTCACGGACCTGAAAAAAGTATCATTCTGATCACTCATTACCAGAGACTTCTTGATTATATTAAACCAGACTTCGTTCATGTCCTCTCAAATGGAAAGATCGTTAAATCAGGAGGGAGCGAACTAGCTCATGAACTTGAGGATAAAGGGTACGATTGGCTGAACGGCCTTCCCGGATCTGACGGAGACTGTAAATGAACCGATTTATTCCGGCTGACAACCTGGTCCCGGCTCAGGGAGAACGTCATCATTCTGTATCAGGAGGCGGTGAAGGGCTGGTTGAGAATATCAGGGAAACCGGAAGAAAAGGATTTGTTAAAAAAGGGCTACCCACAACAAAAGTTGAATCATGGAAATATACAGATATCACTCCTCTCTCCAGTGTGAATTTTTCTTTTAATCCCGATGCAGATCTTCCGATAGATAAAGCCGGGATAAAAAAACTCCTCCCGGAAAAACTCTCTGAATGTTCCCTCGTTTTTATTAACGGGAAATTCAATGAAGGTATGTCCGATATCCCTGAAGTAAAAGGTATATATATAGACAATATAAATAATATCATCAAATCAGGAAATCAATCTGTTCTGGAGTGTATCAGCACGCCTGATGAAAAGACTGATCCCCTGACAAATCTTAACAGAGCATATTTTAATGACGGAGCTGTGATCAGGATCGGTAAAGGCTATGAACCGGGATTCCCGGTTCATCTTATTTATCTTTCTGTTAATCGGGGATCTGCTGAAATGTCACACCCGGCAAACCTTGTCATTGCCGAAGCCGGTTCCAGAGTTTCCCTGATCGAAGAGTATACAGGGGATCCTGATTCCGTTTATTTCACAAATGCTGTAACAGAGATCTATGTCAGGGATAATGCTTCGGTTACCCATTATAAGATACAGACCGAGAGCCGGAGATCAACTCATATCGGGACCCTTAATGTCAGGCAGGGAAAAGACACGGAATTCTTTTCATATACTGCTTCATTCGGAGGCGGACTTACCAGAAATAATATAAAAGCAACTATGGACGGAACCGGATCTTCAAGCAACATTGAAGGCCTCTATTTTTTAAAGGGGAAGCAGCACACAGATAACCACACAGAAGTGCTCCACAATTTCCCTTCATGCAGCAGTATTGAAAATTTTAACGGCGTACTTGATGGAGATTCCCGCGCAGTATTCGACGGCAAAATCTATGTTGCCGAAGGCGCCGTTCAAACAGATTCTGAGCAGTCAAGCAGATCACTGCTCCTTTCGGAATCGGCAAGTGTTGATTCAAAACCGGCATTGGAAATTTATGCCGATGATGTTAAGTGTTCCCACAGTGCTTCTGTAGGACAACTGGATGGAGATTCACTTTATTACCTCAGGTCAAGAGGTATCAGCGAATCGGAATCGATGAAGATCCTGACATCCGGATTCCTGAAAGAGATCCTGAACAGGTTTGAGAGTAAGAGGATTTCTGAGAAGATAGAAAAACTTTTAAACAGCGAGATCAGATTATGAAAACTTCAAACGATAAAAACATTAATGCAGATTTTGACATTAAAAAGATCAGAGATGACTTCCCTATCCTGAAGCAGAAGGTAAACGGGAAACAGCTTGTATATTTTGACAATGCGGCAACATCCCAGAATCCCTCATCGGTAATCGACAGGCTTGGCAAATACTACAGAGAAGAGAATTCAAATATTCACAGAGGCGTTCATACTCTAAGCAACATCGCAACCGGAGAATATGAGAGAGCCCGTAAAAATATCAGCAGATATATTAATGCTGGTGATGAGAAAGAGATCATCTTCACCCGAGGTACCACAGAGGGGATCAACCTGGTAGCTCACAGTTATCTGAACGACAGGCTTAATGAAAATGATGAGATCATAATCACTGCTATGGAACACCACTCGAACATCGTCCCATGGCAGATCCTGTGTGAAAGGAAGAAGGCGGTTCTGCGGGTTATCCCGATGAATGAAAAAGGGGAACTTCTTGTGGATGAACTTGAAAATATGATCAGCGAAAGGACTAAATTCATATCCGTTACACATATGTCAAATGCACTGGGGACAATAAATCCGGTTAAGGAGCTCTCAGCTACAGCACACAAACATGGTATCAGGATCCTGGTGGACGGAGCTCAATCAATTCCGCACAAAAAGATTGATGTGAGGGATATAGGATGTGATTTTTTTGTGTTCTCCGGACATAAAGTGTACGGCCCGACAGGGATTGGTGTATTGTACGGCAGAGAAGATGTCCTTGAAGAGATGTCCCCTTATCAGAGCGGTGGAGATATGATAAGGACCGTCACATTCAAAAAAACTTTATATAACGACATCCCATATAAATTTGAAGCCGGGACTCCGAATATTGCAGGTGTTATAGGGTTGGGAGAAGCAATAAAATATATCGATCATCTCGGAATCGGGAATATTGAAAAATATGAAGAAGATCTATATTCTTATGCGGTTTCCGAGCTGAAAAAATTTGAAGATATCAGGTTCATCGGAGAAGCAGATATCAGATCCAGTGTGATCTCATTTGAAATAAAAGGGATTCACCCCCATGATATTGGTACAATACTTGATCAGGAAGGAATTGCTATCAGAACCGGACACCATTGTGCTCAGCCTGTCATGGAGTTTTTCAATGTTCCTGCTACAGCAAGAGCCTCATTTGCATGTTATAATACAAAAGAGGAAGTCGATATTTTTACAGATGCAATCAAAAAATTATATGAGGTGTTCAAATAATGTCTGAACTGAAAGATCTTTACCAGGAAATTATTCTGGATCACAATAAGAATCCGCGTAATTACGGAAAGATGAAGGACTGTACCCACAAAGCCGAAGGCTATAATCCGATGTGCGGTGATCATTACTCTATATATCTTAAAGTAAAGGACGGGATAATATCCGATGTGACATTTGAGGGCGCAGGATGTGCAATATCCAAATCTTCTGCTTCGATGATGACTGCCAATCTTAGAGGGAAAACTGTCGAAGATGCCAAAAGAATGTTCAATGAGTTCCAGAACATGATGACTAGTGAGAAACCATGTGTAGAAGTACCTGAAGATATATGCACTGTTGAACCTCTTCAGGGGGTCAGAGAATTCCCGACAAGGATTAAATGTGCAACCCTGATCTGGCATACGATGAACAATGCGCTCAACGGGAAAGACGAATCATCAACCGAATAGACCATGAGTGAAAAAGATATACTGGAAAAAGCAATAATTGAAAAGTTAAAAACCATCTTCGATCCCGAGATACCCCTGAACATTTATGATCTCGGACTTATCTATAAGCTTGATATTGATGATGACAACAATGTAAAGATAGAGATGACGCTCACTTCACCGAATTGTCCTGTTGCAGATTCAATGCCGAATGAGGTAGGAGAGAAAGTGGGTAATCTGGAAGGGGTTAAATCTGCATATGTGGAACTTGTCTGGGATCCGCCATTCTCAAAAGACATGATGACGGAAGAAGCCAGGCTTTTACTCGGTATCTTCTAACACCGGAATACTTTTTTCATAATCCTCAAGAAAATCATGTATCCGTTTTGTATGGACTTTGTCCTCCAGGGCCAGACTGCTGATAAGTTTACTGATCTCAGGATCTGTAACTCTTTCAGATATCATGTCATGCCCTTCACTGAGATCTTCTTCAAGTTCAATTGCAATCTTAAGAAGGTCAACGGGGTGTAGATACATCTCCTTCTCATCAATTACTTTTTTAATATCCTCAATAAATTTGATTTTATCACTTAAGATTTTCCTGCTCTTCTCATCTGCGTTAAAGGAACTTTCTGATTCATTAATAAGAGTAGTTATAAATTCAGCCTGCCGGCTATGATGAACTTCATCTTTATATAATTGATGAAATAATTTGGAAATTTCCGGGTACACATTCTCTGTCTTTCCGGAGATTGTAAGATAGAGATCACCCGCAATATCTTCAATCTCTTTAATCATATATATCCAGTTTGTCATTTTCTCCTGCTCTCAATAATTGTGAATAAGATCAACATTTATATTTGCCGGCCTTATCTATTTGTCCTTTTTCTCCATAAATTCCCCATAAAGCTGATCCCAGTAAAAAGGATCCTTTTTCAGCCATTTATCAAACCAGGCAATAATGGTTTTCATCCATCTTATCCGCTTAGGGTAATCCAGGATCCAATGGGCCTGCCCGTCAATTGTTATAAGAGCTACTTCTTTTCCGAGAAGTTTCAGCGCCGCATACATCTGATAACTTTCCCCGGGAGGTACATTATTATCTTTGTCGCCATGAAGGAGAAGAAGCGGGGTATTTATTTTGTCAGCCATAAATAACGGGCTCCTTTCCACATAAATATCTTTTCTGTTCCATGGGAAACTGTCAGCTGATGCAATTCCGCTATAGGTATATCCCCAGTCACCGACACCCCAATAACTTGAAAGGGCACTAATTCCTGCATGAGAAATAAAAGCGGAAAAAACATCTGTCTGAGTAGCAAGATATTGTGTCAGGAATCCTCCGTAGGAAGCTCCCATGGCACCAACCCTTCCGGGATCAACATATGGGTGCGCTCTCAGAAATGCTTTAGTAGAATCTATCACTTCTCCGGAAGTTGTTTTCCCCCAGTCATTCACATGAACAGCAGAAAATTTCTGTCCGTAGCCGACCGTCCCGCTGGGTTGGAGAACATAAACAATAAATCCGTTTGCTGCATACCAGTTGAAAGGATACCTGCCTCCGAAACTCCTTTCCACAGGCGATGTTCCTCCATAATAATAGACAATGCACGGATATTTTTTATTCTTATCAAAGTCGGAAGGATAATATATTCTGCCGTAAATAGTTTTACCGCTCTCATATTTATGATCCCAGTTCTCAACTTTTCCGAAAACCACATCTTTGAAATCATCTCTATTATAATCCTTTAACAGTGCAGTCCTGCCTGATCTCAGATCCAGCTTATACAATTTGTGAGGTACATTGGATCCGGACCCCCAGAAGACAGCTGTTCTGCCGTTTTTTGAGAACCAGACACGTCCTGTCACATCAACAGGAATATTAAGTTTTACAAATTTTTTTGAAGAAATTTTATATTTGTAAATATTCTCGTATGAACCTTCGGTAACTGACATATAAATAGTATTCATATCCTCCCAGAAAACATTATTAACTGAAGGATCGAATTTCCTGGTGACCGGGTCCACTTTCCCCGTCAGATAATCAAATATATAAACCTGAGTATCATAATCGTTCGGTACAACCCCTTTTTCCAGATCAATCCCCACCCCCTTAAAAGCAGAGGGGCCGCCGGTCATTAAAAGTTTCCGGGAGTCGGGAGACCACATGGATGGGAATATATGATTACTCTCCATAAGTTTATTAAGTGACATAGCTTTAACATCAAATATATAAAGGAATGATTTATAATAAGGCCTGTTCTTTGGATCAGATTCATTTCTCACCAAAATCACTCTGCGGCTGTCCGGACTGATCTCAAACCCGCTGAAATCATCATCTTTAGTTCCTATCATATGGGTGATCTTTCCCTGAGGGTAGAAGATATGAATAGAATTTTTGTAGACAGAGGAAGCCGATCTCTCGGGTATCCTGCTTATATATTTAAACCCGTTTCCCGTATCTTTCTTAAAATACCTGGTATAAATAAGATATGTATTATCAGGCGACCAGTCATAATCAGAAAAATCTTTGATGTTCGTTGCGATCAGTTCCCTTTCACCTGTTCTGATATTCAGAATATACAATTCAGTTGATTTTTTCTTTGTGCTTGTATAACTGATCGTATTTGAATCTTTAAGCCATTTCACACCGGACAATGCCCCGGAGCCTATTGTTGTATAAATTATCTTTCCGGACGAGACATCAAGGATCTCATTCCATCTCTCCGGTTTTCCGTCTCTGCCGGTCTTCCTCAGGTTCACAAATGCTTTTTTTCCATCCGGAGAAAGACTGACCCGCGAAACTCCGGTCATATTAAGTATATTTCTGAAATTTACCCTTCTTCTGAGATCTGTTGAGAACTTCAGGTCACCTTCCCTTATTGCTTTTCCATCTTTTATTGAGGCATCAAGCTTGAATTCCTTACCTGCAGGGACAAAGACCTTTAACAAAAGTATATGTTTTGAATTCAGCATATCCAACTCAACCCTGACAATCTCTTCTTTTTTACTGTATTTCTTTTTTACCTCTCTTCCATCGAAATAGATATCAATAAAAGAGTCTGAAATCCCTTTGACAATAAGTTCGGATTTCATCCTCTTATAAGCATCCGGATAAGTTGCAAAGTAATATATTGAATCCTCAGCTGTATTAAAAACAGAGGTTTCCGCTGATTTCCATGAGAGTGTCATATCTGACTGCCAGCGCACAATTTTCCCTTCCGCCGGCTTCACAGAAGAAAAATCAAGGTAATTATGATTGGCTCTTGACTTTTTATCGGGATAGACCCTGTTCTCCAGGAGAGTTACCGGAGCGGGACCCAGCTGCAGCCAGGAATTAATCTTCTCCACTTCCGTTTTTTTTGTTTCTCCTGAAAATACCGGGAGTGAAAAAGTGATTAACAACAATATGAGTAATGCTTTAAATTTCATTTGATTCCCTCCTCCGGAGCAACTGATTGTTCTTTATCCGGATAATATATTTAATAAATCAATATTTCACTATATAAAAAAAAAGCCCGGCATTCAATTACCGGGCTTATTTTTTATTTATTTTATTCTAAAATCTTAAAACTAACCCAAGGGCAACTTTAATCCCTGAAAAATCAAGTTCCGAGTCAAATTCCTCGACCTTCATTTTATTCACATCATACCTGATATCAAACTTAATGTTCATATTCTCTTTCAATTTATAGTAAAAACCGCCTATTCCTGAGAAACCTATTGAAGTTCGGAAAGATGTTTCAAGATCCAGTTCAGCACTCTTTTCCTTTACTGCAATAGAATTCATTGCAACTCCGATATAAGGGAGGAATTTCCCTGTCCAGTTTATAAGATATTTTGCTCCGAGCATAAAATGAGAACATTGTCAGGTTGACCTTATCAATTGCATCAGAAGATCCGGCTTTCGGAATATACCATACGTTAGTGAACAATTCGAATCTGTTAAACACATTAAATGAAAGATCAAAAAATCCTGAGATAACACCCGAGCCGTATACACCTGTGAAAACTTCGTCCGAAACCGTATACATACCGACTCCGAGTCCTACCGACACTTTCTTTTTTGAATAATTTTCCGGAAACATCTACCATCTCATCCGGAGTTCTGATTGTCACATACTTTCCGGTTTGAGCATCAAGATATTTCAGCTTTATCTTCTTCCCATCCTCAAGACAGTTAAAATCAGAAATGATCAGCTCGTCACCGGCTTCCAGACCGGACAGTATCATTATCCTGCTTCCTTTGTCTGCTCCGGGAACCAGTGCAACTCTCTTTGCATGTCTGTCTTCCACAACATATCCGAAATATCCCTCCGAATCACGAAGTATTTCACTTTTGTTGCAGACGATTACATCTCTGTATTCTCTAAGTATATTAACTTTAGATTTCATTCCGTAAGTTAAAGTTTTAGAGAAGTTATCAACTACAGTGTAAAGTATGCCGTCTGAAATTTTGAGTTTACCCTCAAAAGTTCCTTCTACACCTTCAAATGCTGCTTCAACTTTCATACTCTCATCATATTTTGAAATATCTTCAACTTTTAAAGGGATAACAACTCTCGTATTATCCTCTATCTTTACAAGAATTTCACCCGCTTTGACTTTATCTCCGGCCTTGACAATATAACTTACAGTCCCGTCAAATGGTGAATAAATATTTGCGTTTGAGATCAAATTTCCGAGCTTCGGGATAAGGAGTGAGATATTCCGGATCTTTTCCTTAAGCTCATTTTCAAGATTCTCTGATCTATCAGTCCAGTTTTCAATATCTGCAAGAAGCTTTTTCCACTCTTCAAGAGATGACCTTGCATTTTCAAGCCTTTTATTTAAGTCTTCAACATCAAGAGTTATCAGGAGCTGACCCCTTGATACTTCACTTCCTTCTGATGTATTAACTTCTCCGAGAATAGTGTCAATTTCTGAATTTACTGTCTCAACAGAACCTGAGGAAATTTTTGATTCAAATGTTTCATAACCGGAAAAAGTATCTTTCTCAATAATTCTTGTTTTTACTTTCAATGTTGAGGGACAATTATTGAAATAACTCCAGTCCCTTTTACCCATGAACCTCACCTCATTTGAAGATACAACCGGCTCTTCCTTCTTCTCTATCTTTCTGGCAGGTTTAACCGCCTTCTTGATTTTTTTCTTGAGTCTTCTTTGCAACTTCTTTTACAGTTTTCTTTTCAGGAGCAGGAGGAGTGAACTTGATCTTTTTCCCGTCATAAAGACATTCATCATCTGATGTAATAAGATCATCACCTTCATTCAGCCCAGAAAGGATAACTATTTCCCCGTTTTCTACCGGACCTGCCTGTATATATATCTTTTTAGCTTTTTTTTCTGAATTACAAATACATAATCTCCGGATGCGTCCTTTTTAACAATTTTTTTATCAATAACTACAGCTGAATCATATGACTTGAGCAGAACTTTGAATTTACCGATACTTTTTGAAGTGAGGTTGAGATCATCATTTTTAAATGAAACAACAACTTTTCCATCGGTTTTTTCAACTATTCCCTCCTTCACACCTTCAATCCCATCAAATAATACAGAAAGGGTTTCAAGTCCCGAAAACAATTCTGCATCTTCACCTGTAATGATCATCTTCATAACTGAATTGTCCAATACTTTAGCTATCTCATCATTTTCAGACAATACCGTTCCTGAAGGGACTATTGAAATAATCTGGCCTGACTTATCTGCAGCAAAAACACTATTATCTTTTAATCCATTCAACCTCTCAAGTTCAGCTTCAAATTCTTTAACTTTGTTTTCTGCCTGGAGTTCAGCTCTTGCACTGCGGACCTTCCACTGTTTTCTTTTTTTCAGGTTGGACTTCCAGTCACTTAGACCCTGTTCGGCATCTTTTATCTTTCCATCAAGTTTCGCCACATCAAAGTTCAGTAAGATATCACCCTCTTCTACTTTATCACCGGGATTCAGAAAAACTTTTGCAACTTCGCCTGAAATACCGGAAACAAGCGAAGATACTCCCCCATCAATTAATCCTTTCTCAAAATATTTATAATCATTGAATGATTTATATTTGATCTTTTCAAATTCAACAAATATTTTGCGGGGACACTTTTTCTTTTTTTCCGGTTCTTTAGCTGTCTGAACAGTATTTTCTGCAACACTGCCTTTGGCAAAAACCACAAAAAGGGTACCCGAATCCGTACCGGAATTTTTATAGTTATATTCTTTGTATTTAAAAGCGGACAAATTCTCTTCAATTTTTTTTCTGGAATCTTCCGAGCAGTAAACCCTTATCTCAGTCCAGCTTTCGTGCTCAAAAGTACCTAATGAATCATACCCGAGCATATCTTTATTCTTAATGAGGAAGTTCATAAACTCTTCCTGCCCCTGATCTGCAGAAACCTGCGCTGACAGATAGGGCCCTGATACCATTGTAAATAACAATATAGTTGTAAATATTATTGTCAAGATTTTTTTCATTTTTGCTCCTCAAGGAAATTTAAAATCAATTGTGAATTATACTCAAATATACCATATATGTCAACTAAATCGGAGTTAAACACTCCCTGAGTTTAAAAAAAACTATAATCCTGACCGATTGAGAACATTCTGCAGATTCTTTCGTATCTAAAGGTGAGAAAAACAATAAAGGTCATGGGATATGATTTGACTAAAAAAGAGTTTAGAGCTATAACATGAAAACTTATTGCAATTCCAAGGAGTGAAAAATGAAGAAAATTAAAATCTTACTAACATTATTATTAACAATCTCTGTATTTGCACTGAACACAGGCTGTGATGGTAATACTGCAGGCAATTCCGCATCTGTTGATCAGTCTGAGCTATACAAGTATATTCCTGACACTGCAACCGGATTATTTACAATAAACTTCAAAAAGCTTTCTGCTATTTCTGCATTCGACAAACTTAAGGATGAGATGAAGTTTCAGGATATCAATAAAAAACAGAAAATGTTCAAAGATTATGCAGATTTTATCGAGAAGACCGGGATCGATCCCAAAAAAGATATCAATTCAGCTGTTATGGCCATCTATAGTGAACTTGATAACAAAGAACCCGAGTTTTCAATCGTTGCAGATCTTAAATATAATAAAGAAAAACTTCTCTCATTGCTGAAAAATTCAGGAAAGGTTTTCCAGACCTCAAACCTGAATGGAATGACCCTCTATTCAGCCAAAGATGAGGAAGGGAAAGAAGGAGGGTTCATCTTCCTTTCTGAAAAACTGATCACCGCAGGAACAATAGAAGGCGTAAAGAAAGTTGCAGCACTTGCGGGAAAAACAGGAAATAACATACTTGATGACCCCAAAATGAAATCATATATGGAGAAAGCCGGGAATGCATCCATATTCTCTTTTGTATTCCGTTTCCCTGAAAAAATGAAGGGGATGAAAGGGAATGGCATGATCCAGGCTGACCTTTCCAAAGCAGAAGCACTTTATGGTAATATAGATTTCAGCAGCAACACATGGTCCGGAAAATTTGTTTTAGTCTCTCTTAACAAGGAAGGTAACAACAACCTTGTAACAACTTTGAACGGTCTAAAGGGACTCGGAGCAATGGGAGGCCCGGAGATAGCTGAACTTATCAATAAAATTAATATAAATGCAACACCGGATTCAATTATACTCTCATTTGAGATATCAAATGAACTTCTTGAAAAACTGAAAAAGAAAGCTGAAGAGAAGTCAAAAGGTTTGTTGAACTGAACATTTATCGCAGAAAAAACTGTTTGAAAAATACTTTTTTCTGTGATATATAAAATGGAGAAGAGACAAGGAGAAAAAAATGCAAATTTCTAAAAGAAAAAATGGAGATGTTACGATATTTGATATCAAGGGTAAAATACTTATCGGAGAAGGAATTACTGAGCTAAGAGAAGCAATTGATACTGAAGAAGGGAAAAGTTTGCTTCTCAATTTTGAGAAAGTTCCTTACCTCGACTCAACGGGTCTCGGTGAAGTTGTGAGATCTTACACTTCTATAAAAAACAAAGGAGGGGTTGTTAAAATTGTTAACCTGACAAACAAAGTAAGAGACCTCCTGTCAGTTACAAAACTGATAACTGTTTTTGAAACTTTCGAGGATGAGGAGAAAGCTGTAGCAAGCTTTTAATCAGCTAATATAAAAAGGCATTTCTTTTTTGTGGCAGACAAAAATATTAAAGTCTTTTTTATACTATTTGCGATTTTTATAATTTTTTTCTCTTTATCGACTGATGTATCCACAAGACAGAGAGGGGGATTTTTTTCAGATGAATCGAGTTATTTTTCTATAACTCAAAGTATTGCAAATGATCTGGACATTGAATATACCAGGGAGGATATATTAAGGATAAAGGGACAGTTCAGAACCGGTCCGGCAGCTGTTTACCTTAAAAAATCTAAGGACGGAAGGCTGACATTCGCCAAGTTTTTTGCATATCCTCTCTTTGCAGCTCCATTCTATAAGATCTTCGGGGTTAACGGATTCCTTCTGTTCAACGGTTTAATGATATTTCTTGCTTTAATTATGGGATATAAATTTCTCTCATATTTTCATCCTGAAAAGCAGAGTTTTCTTTTCTCCCTTGTATTCATCTTTGCTACCGCTCTTCCTGTCTATATCTGGTGGATAACTGCTGATCTTTTCAATTTCTTCATAATGTTCACGGGTTTATTCTTTTTTTTCTATCCTTTCAGGAACAGGAAATGGGCTTACCTGTCACCGGTTTTCTTCTCAATTGCAGCCTTCTCCAAACCTACGGTTATTCTTCCGGTAGCAATAATATTCCTCTCTCTTCTGATAAAAAAAGAGTGGAAAAAGTTTATCATATTCTCATTAATTGCAATTGCAATCTGCTCCGGACTTGTGACTCTATACTATCTGCAGACAGGTGAGATCAATCCTATGGGGGGGGAGAGAAGAAGTTTCCAGTCTAAATTTCCTTATGAGAGGCCGGAATATACTTTCGAACAGGGATTTAAAATGTCTCTCGATAATTACAAAAAAAGGTTCTTTCTTACCGGCGAAGTCGCAGTGATGAACCTCTTCTATTATTTTTTCGGAAGATTCACAGGGATGTTCATTTATTTCTTCCCTGCCGTATTTATTCTGATCTTCTTCTTCTATCAGAGGAAAGAAAGGGAGGACTGGTTCATCCTGGCCGCCATAATTTCAGGAATACTTGTGTTCATACTATTCCTCGACCCGGTCAATTATTTCGGCGGAAGCGGTTCTGTAGGAAACAGATATTTCCTTACCCTATTCCCATTATTCTTTTTTCTGGGTTTCAAGCACAGGTTATTCAAATTCCTGATTGTTCCGGTGATTATTGCACTGATCTTTCTTTCAGGGGTTTATATGGATATGAACTACCATTCATCTTATTCCAGATATGCAGGATTATCATTTCCCATAAAACTTTTCCCCCCGGAGAAAACCCAATTTGACAAATTGCCGACAAATGAAAATCCACGCGCATTCGGCAGGCTGATATATGACGGCAGCACAAAATACTGGGTATATTTTCTTAATGATAATTATCACCCCATAAACGAAAATTCTTTCTGGACAAACAGTACTAAAGAGTTGGAATTATTTCTTGCCACTGAAAAAGAGGTGAAAGAATTTATTTTTATGCTGAAAAATATCCCGAAAAATAATAAGGTCCGGGTAAGAATAGAAGACCAAAAAAAGGAGTTATTCCTCAGCTCCGAAGAATCTGCTTCAAAAAAATTCCGGAAGATTAGGGGGCTGAAAATGAACAACAGGTATGTATATCATATGAAAATAAAGAGCAGTAAATCTTTCTGCCCCTATTTTGATAACCCTGAAAATGAGGATAAGAGGATTCTCGGGGTTAAAGTTCACATCGGGATAAAGTATTAAATGTGCGGCATCTGCGGTTTCTTTCAAACTGATAATTCAGCTGATGAAAAAACCCTCAGAATAATGAATGACCAGATCATTCACAGAGGGCCTGATGATGACGGATATTATTTTAACCAAAGGATCGGCCTTGCAGCGAGAAGATTAAGTATCATAGACCTTAAGACAGGGCATCAACCGCTCCATTCACACTCCGGACAGAGCTGGATAACCTATAATGGAGAAGTTTACAATTTCCCTGAACTGCAAAAAAGATCTGATATCGCCGCGGATATAAATTCAGGACCAAGACCGATACAGAAGTAATCGTGAATATGTATGAGGAATTCGGTACAGATTTTGTGAAAAAACTGAGGGGAATGTTTGCCATCGGGATATATGACCTTAAGAGGGATAAACTCATCCTTGCAAGAGATCATGTCGGGATAAAACCCCTGCACTATACTATCAGGAAAGACAACGGAGCCCTTGTTTTCGGTTCGGAAATAAAATCCATTTTAAAATACCCGGGGATCAACCGGGAGATAGATCATAACGGGCTTGATTATTTTTTAAGCCTTGAATATATCCCTGCGCCATTCTCGATATTCAATGACATCAAGAAACTCCCGGCCGGCCATATTCTAACTTACCAGCACTCTAAATTAACGATAAAAAAGTACTGGGAAGTGGAGAAGAAATTCTTTTCAGATGACATAGAAGAGTTAAAAGAGATATTCCTGTCGCTACTGAAAGAATCGGTGAAAATGAGGATGATCTCCGATGTGCCCCTGGGAGCTTTCCTTTCGGGAGGGATAGATTCGAGTGCAATAGTCGCAACAATGGCCGGGTTATCAGAGAGAAAAATAAAAACATTCTCGATCGGTTTCGAAGAAAAATCATACAGTGAACTGCAATATTCGAAAATAATATCCGATAAGTTCGGAACCGATCACTATACAAAAAGCCTTTCTCCGGATATAAACGGACTTGTTGATTTTCTGACGGATTTTCTGGATGAACCGCTCGGGGATTTTTCCAACTTCCCAACCTACCTTGTATCAAAAACTGCCAGGGAAAAAGTAACAGTATCCCTTTCGGGAGACGGAGGCGATGAAATATTCGGCGGTTATGAACACTATATTGCACAAAAAATGGCACAGGGTGATCGACCTCTCTGTCCTTAGACCTTTTCATAAGATATTTTCAAAAACAACAAATCTATTTCCACCTTCTGAACTGAAGAAGGGATTTATAAACCGGATAAAAAGGTTTAGTGAAGGGCTTGATAATCATCCGGATAACAGGCATTTCAGATGGATGATGTTTCTCTCCAACGCACAGAAAAAACAGCTGTATTCCGATGAATTTCTTAATGCTGAGTTTACAAGGAAATTAACAGAGAGAGTACCTTTTGATTCATATTTTAAATACAGCAGGAATTTTGACGGTATAAATCAGGACCTTTTCCTGGACTTTAAAACCTACCTTGTAGATAATATCCTTGTCAAAGTTGACAGAATGAGTATGGCTACATCTCTTGAAGCAAGAGTTCCCCTCCTTGATTACAAAATGGTAGAGTTTGCATTCTCCCTGCCGGAAAACCTGAAACTCCGGGGAAATACAACAAAATATTTTATGAAAGAAGCATTAAGAGGAATACTTCCTGAAGAAATTATCGACAGGAGGAAAGAGGGCTTTTCAATTCCGATCAAGAACTGGCTCAAAACAGACCTGAAAGATCTTATGATGGAATACCTCTCTGAGAAAAGGGTAAAAGACAGCGGCCTCTTTAATTATAAGTTTATCAGTAAAATGATCAATGAACATCTGAATAACAAACAGAATCATGCACACCGGTTATGGAGCCTTATTCTGTTTAATATCTGGAGGGAAAAATTTCTGAAATGAAAAAACAATTCAATTGTATCAAGTGCGGCGGAGACCTTGAGTACAACCCTGAAGTTTCGTCTCTTGAATGCCCATTCTGCGGGAAGGTCAACAAGATCGATAAAGGGAATAAAGAGATAAAAGAGAAGGACTATGAAAAATTTCTGGAGGAAATGGAAGAGAAAGAACCGGTATTAGAAAAGAAAACTTCTGAGTGTAGTTCCTGCGGCTCTGTATTCAGTGTCGATCCAGACACCATTTCAACGGAATGCCCCTATTGTGATACTCCCATTGTTCTGCACGACAAGATATCAACAATAATCAAGCCGGCCGGAATTCACCCTTTCAGGATCACAGCAGAGAAGGCAAAGGGGAAATTTGCCAAATGGATCAGAAAAAGATGGTTCCTGCCTTCAGAGATGAAAGAGATGACATTCCCCGGGAAAAAACTGACAGGAATATATCTCCCTTATTGGACATACGATGCAGATTCAATGAGCTACTATTCAGGAGAACGGGGTGTAAAGAAAACAACGACCAAATCATATTCAGTCATGGAGAATGGAGAAAATATCACCAAGTCGAAGGTCGAACAATATATCGATTGGAATCATGCTTCAGGGGTTGTGTTTCATCAATTTAATGATGTGCTGATCCCGGCAGGGAAAACCATTCCGGATAAATTTAATGAACTGATCAAACCCTGGAAGCTCAAAGACATTACCCCTTTCAATGAGGATTATCTGAGCGGGTTCAGGGCTGAGAAATACAGCCTCGGTGTAAAGGAAGGATTTGCCTCCGCCAAAGGAAAAATGGGGAAGAAGATCAATGAGTTGATCAGGAAAGATATCGGTGGGGATGATCAGCGGATCCATAACGTAAATTCCACATTCGACAATATATCGTTCAAACACATCCTGCTCCCTCTCTGGATGAGCTCATACAGGTATAAGGACAAGGTTTACAGGTTTGTCATCAACGGAGTAACAGGAGAAGTTCAGGGTGACAGACCATGGTCTAAATGGAAGCTCCTTCTGTTTTTTGGAAGTATAGCTGTAATCATTGCCGCCCTTGTTATAATTTTCTGAACCCTTTCAGGGAGGGCAGATATGAGCACAATTATTGATATCCCGATAGAACAGATATTTCCTGAACAGGCCGGAGTATTGGAGTCGCAGGGCATCCCGCCTGGAGTTTCGCCTTCACCCCCTGTGAAAGAACTTTATGAATCAGCAAAAGAACTCTTTATAAATATTGCATCACCGGTCGGTATAATTTCGGATATATCTTTAGGAAATTTTGAGAAAATATATCCCGGCAACGGAAGAAATGCACCGGATACACCGTTGGAAAAGATTTTTCCAAAAGCATCCGCCCTTGCGCTTTTTGCTTTTACCCTGGGCAGGGAGATCAGTAATGAGATCGAAAGGCAATTCAATTCCAACGGCCTCGCCATGGGATATATGCTCGATGCCATCGCTTCTTTCTGTGTGGACAAAGCATCAGAGGCAGCTCAGGTTCTGTTACTGAACCGCATCACATCGGGCGGCAGAAATAAGTCTCCATTGAAGGCACTCCTTTACAGCCCCGGCTATTGCGGCTGGCACATTAGCGGACAGAGTAAATTATTTGATCAACTGAGGCCAGAGGAGATCGGTATCCATTTAAATGAGAGTTTCCTGATGGTTCCCCTGAAGTCCATTTCCGGCCTCCTTGCAGCCGGGGAACCGGAGATCCACCGGTTTGTCAACAACTATCCATTCTGCAGGTTATGCAAATCCAAAAACTGCAGAGATAGGATGGGTAGTTGATAATTGACAAATATCTCCCATTATTTTAAGATATCTTTTACCGGACGGGGGGTGGATCGAAAGCTGATCGTATGGATTCTAAATCCATATAGTCGGGTGCAACTCCCGAACTCCTCGCTATCGTCCTGGCACTACTGAGTATATTTTAGCGGAGAATATGGTTATAAGGCAATAATGTGAAAATGAATGGCTGGTCTGATGTCCAATTACAACGATTGAGAGAATTGGAAGCAGATCATCTTGAACTTGAACTAAGATTTGAGAGTACAAAAGATCGGGACAAGGCCTTTCAGGTTTTGGAGAAAAAACTGATCAGGAATGCCAGAGTTCTGTTGAAACAATTCCGGGATCAGCATCTCAGGCCCGGATTATGCCGGTTGGAGAGCAAGCTGACCGAAGCTCTGACAGCAAAAGGATTCGTACAGGTGGCCACTCCCACGATCATGTCAAGGGGGTTGTTGGCCAGAATGACCATTGATGAGAAACATCCTCTGTTCTCACAGGTGTTTTGGCTTGACCGGGACAGATGTCTCCGTCCCATGCTTGCGCCTCATCTGTATTATGTATTAAAAGATCTTTTACGGTTATGGGAGAGGCCGGTAAAAATATTTGAAGTTGGTTCATGTTTCCGTAAAGAGTCACAGGGATCTCACCACTCTACTGAGTTCACTATGCTTAACCTGGTGGAGATGGGACTTCCTCTGGAAGAGCGGCATACAAGGCTCAAGGAGTTTGCAGCATTGATAGCTGAGACAACCGGTTTAAAAAGTTATGATTTTGAAACAGAGATATCGTCTGTATATGGTGAAACAATTGATATAACAGCAGGTGAAGATAATATTGAAGTGGGTTCCGCTGCAATGGGCCCGCACCCTCTTGACAATGCCTGGAGGATAACTGAAAACTGGGTAGGTATCGGTTTCGGACTGGAACGGTTGTTAATGGCGAGGCACAACAGCAGTAACCTTTCAAAAATGGGAAGAAGCCTTACCTATCTGAACGGCATACGGTTAAATATCTGATGATCTGGGCAGGAGAAGAAAAACTTTGATGCCATGAGAGTAATACCTTTAGACGAACGTCTCGATTCCATCCTTAAAAAGGCTCACCATAATGAAACCATAACAGAAAATGACATAATTTTTATTCTGGCACTTCGTGATCCGGATCATCTGAATACCCTTTTTAAATCCGCCAGGGAGTTGCGTCAGATCTATTTCAGCAACAAAGTTTTTTTATACGGATTTCTCTATATCAGCACTTATTGTCGTAACAATTGTAATTTTTGTTTTTACAGGGGGTCCAATCCAAGTCCCCCCCGCTACAGGAAGGAACCGGCTCAGGTTAAAGATGCAGCTGTGGCACTGGCAGAATCCGGAGTACACATGATCGATCTGACCATGGGGGAGGATCCCGATATTTTCCGGAGCGACGGACTGGGATTTGAATCTCTGGCCCGGCTTATCAGCACCGTAAAAAAAGCGACAGGCCTGCCCGTTATGATCTCACCGGGAGTAACCCCGCCCCATATATTGCATGTTTTCTCTGATGCAGGGGCATCATGGTATGCGTGCTATCAGGAGACCCACAGACCAGGACTTTTTAAACAGCTACGGCCCGGTCAAAATTACCTTGACCGGCTTAATGCCAAACGGCAGGCGCACCGGTACGGGATGCTGATCGAAGAGGGTATACTGGTAGGTATAGGAGAAACTCCCGGGGACATCGCCTGTTCAATCAACAATATGCGGTCACTCGGGGCCGATCAGATACGTGTTATGAATTTTGTCCCCCAGAAAGGGACACCGATGGAGGACAATCCCCCTCCGGACCCGTTAAAGGAATTACTGATCATTGCATTGATGCGTCTGGTTTTTCCCGACAGGCTCATACCTGCAACACTCGATGTGGAGGGCCTTGGAGGCCTTAAGCGGAGACTGGATGCAGGTGCCAATGTGGTAACATCAATAGTTCCCCCTCATCAGGGTTTGGCTGGTGTAGCTCAGAGTTCCCTGGATATTGATGATTCCCGGAGAACAACAAGGCTTATACATCCGATATTGAAATCATGCAACCTGCAGGCAGCTGATCCCGAAGGATTTCAAACCTGGATGGATAAACGGCTTAAATCGATAAAAGACCCCATTGATCATGTCTGAGATCCCGGAAAACAATAATGAAAATTGCAATAATCGGAGGTAAGCTTCAGGGAGTTGAGGCTGCATATCTGGCCGGGAAAGCCGGTTGGGATACAATACTTATAGACAGGTGTCCGGATGTTCCCGCTTCAGGATTATCTGATATCCATAAACAACTTGACATCTCCGACACCTGCAGTTTTACCGCTGCAGTAAAAGGGGTTGATCTGATAATCCCGGCTACGGAAAACAGGGAAACTCTTGAAATCTTAAAAGAGTGGAAAATAGAGTCGTCCATACCGGTTATTTATGATGATCATGCTTTCGGAATCTCTTCATCCAAATTGAAATCAGACGCTCTGTTTTCCCGCAACAGTATCCCCTTACCCGAACTATGGCCCCTGTGCGGATTTCCGATCATTGCAAAACCCAGCGGAGGCAGTGGCAGTGAAGGGGTCCGGATAATTAAAGATCAGAGACAACTGGAAAGATCATTTCCCTCCCCGCTGCAGCCTGAAGGGTGGATATTACAGGAATATCTTGAAGGCCCTGCCTATTCACTTGAAGTTGTCGGAAATCCCGGAAATTATCAGGTAATTCAGGTCACAGATCTCGAAATGGATGCCGGTTATGATTGTAAAAGAGTTACTGCTCCGACAGTATTATCGGCAAAACTTCAGAACCGGTTCGCAGACATCTCAATTAATATCGCAGAGGCTTTACAATTGCAGGGGATAATGGATGTTGAAGTGATTTTACACAACGGTCAGTTAAAAGTATTGGAGATCGATGCACGTTTACCGAGTCAGACCCCGACAGTGGTTTACCACTCTTCAGGTTATAATATACTGGAAATGCTGAATAGAACAAAAACCGTCAATAACACTGGGTCAATTCATAAAAACAGGCTCTTGTCTCCGGATACAGGATCAGGGCAGAAAGGGGTCATTTATGAGCATATTAAAGTAACACCGGGTGAAATAGAAGTTTGCGGTGAACATATAATGGCCGGGGCAGGTCAACTCCATTTATCAGAGGATTTCTTCGGAGCTGATGAAGCAGTCACAAATTATATACACGGCAGGGATGAATGGGTTGCCACACTTATCATAACCGGATCCGGCCACAAAGATGTGTGGGCTAAACGGCAGCAGGTTATAGATGAGATCCGGACCCGTTTCAAATTGAATTTGTACAGTGACCCGATACCGGATATTGTTGTTGAAGATTAGATATTTTATAATATTTCAGACTTGGAGTAAAAAGAGAAGATGACAAGGCTTAAAACAATTGACATTGAGCATATAACCGGTCAGCTCGAACAATATGAGAAAGACCTGTTCCGTAAAACAGGACGAGGTTTGAGGGGAATTGCATGTCATGCGCTCGGCCTTAATGAGAAAGAATTAAAGTATGTGAAAAAAGATACCGCAGTGGCCGTTATTCCGGTCAAAAGTGGAAAAGGGATAATATCAGGCTTCACAGAAACAGTAAAAAATATTCTGGCTTACATCGGTTTCAACACTTTTATAACCGGCTCCGTAAATGTCGCGGGAATCGCTGAAGCTGCGGAAAAAGGAGCTGGAGTATTTATGATGGCGGATGATATCCGGTTTATTGCACTATGCGTCAAAACCGGCCGTATTGTAGATAATTCGGAAGCCACTGCAAAGGGATTTATATCCGGCCTGGATTTAATGGCCGGCGGTATAAATGACAGGAGATTGTTGGTTCTGGGTTGCGGACCGGTCGGCAGAAACGCGGCAATTGCGGCAGCAGGACGGGGAGCTAAGATCTCCATTTACGATCCTGAGGTCAGGTTAAGCAGAAGCCTCGCAGAGGACATCAAAAAATTAACGGGAACAACAGTTAATGTTGAAAAGATCTCAAATAAGAAGAGCGGGAGATATTTAAACGTTGATCTGATAGTGGAAGCTACTAACAATTCACATGTTATTACAGAATCAGACATCAGATCCGGAACCTTTATTGCAGCTCCCGGTATGCCATTGGGATTGACCCAAATGGCTGTCAATAAGGTATCAGGACAATTACTGCATGATCCCCTGCAATTAGGAGTATGTGTCATGGCCATAGATGCAGTAGAGGGTGGTATTTTTGAAAGATAAAGAAAAAACGGATGTACAGCCCAGAAGGTATTACCGGAAGCGGGTGGAATTATTTAAATTAATAGATAAGATCAAATTGTGGCCGTCACGCAAGGGGATCCTGCATGGTATCAAAAATGTGGAAAAAACAGGAGAGCATGCACGAACTGCACGTATTACCACTCATTGCGGAAAGACCTTTGTGATAAATGATTCCCGAAACAGCCGTGCAGCCAGGTGGCTGAGGAACAAGTGGTTTGGAAAGGTCTGTCCTCTCTGCAGGATCCCTGATTGGAAACTGGAAAAATATTCATCCACCGGTTTTAAGCGGCATTACGGCTCTTCCCTGAGGGAAGATTAACTAAAACAGATGAACCCGAAGCTGATCTGCCTGATACTGATCTAAAGCGCTCTGATAGTCCGGCTTATTTTACTGATATGTTCAGGGGTGGTACCGCAACATCCTCCAACTATTGATACACCTGCTGCAACAAGGTCCTTACTCTTTTCCGCCATAAATTCAGGAGTTTCGGGGTAGACTGTCTCATCTCCTATTATCTCCGGTAATCCGGCATTAGATTGAATTATCAACGGCATTGAGCTGATCGATCTGAATTCCCCGGCTATGAGGATCATATTCTCAATTCCGTTACCGCAATTAGAACCGATGATATCAGCACCCGCAGCTTCAAGTTCACCGGCGGCTTTTTCAATACTGACACCCATCATGGTAAAAAATCCACGGGGAGTTTTATCAAATGTCATTGTTGCCATTACCGGAAGAGACGGGGCGATCGATTTCGCAGCCTTAACTGCAAGTACCGCCTCCTGAATGTCGGTCATGGTCTCCACACAAACAATATCAGCTCCGGCTCCGACAACTGCTTTTAATTGCCTGACAAAATTTTCATACATCTCATCCGGTTCCAGGTTCCCGTATGGCTTCAGCATTTTACCCGTAGGGCCGCATGAAGCAGATACATAAGATTTGCCTTTCACAACATCCCGGACTGCTCTAACTGCAGCAGTGTTGATCTCCTCTGTTTTATCATCCAATGAGTAATCTGAAAGTTTTAAGGGAGATCCGCCAAAGGTATTTGTCTGGACTATATCAGCCCCGGCCTCCAGGTAAAGGGATGCAACTTCTTCAAGAATATCAGGTCGTGACAGATTTATAAATTCAGGGCATTTTCCCCTGATCAGATCTTTAGCCCTCGCCATCAGTAATGAACCCATAGCTCCGTCAGCTGTAAAGATTTCTCCTTTTTTAATTCGTTCCAGTAATGGTTCCATATATTTTCTCCTTATCAATGAGTGCTGCAAAGACAACCCCGAAAAAATATTTTTTGTTTAATAAATTTAGTATTGGTAATTAATTATTCCCCGGTCAGGCAGGAAGAGGTTCAGACCTTACTCTGCGATTGGACGAACAATTGTTTGATCTTTTTGACACTGTCACCGGCATCTGCTGCATAAGCATCCGCACCAATCCGGTCTGCCCAACGCTGAGTTACCGGGGCGCCTCCCACAACCATCTTATACTTCTTTCTTAAACCTCTCTCCTTCAACGTCTCGATAAGTTCCTTTTGTACCGGCATGGTGGTCGTCAACAGTGCACTGGTTCCGATGATATCAGCATCAAAACCTTCAGCTTCATCAATGAACTTATCCACCGACACATCACGCCCCAGGTCAAGAACTTCAAAACCATTTGCTTTTAATAAAGATACAACTATCGTTTTTCCTATATCATGCAGATCCCCCTCAACTGTGCCGATCACAACTCTTCCCCGTTCCTGTTTCTCAGAAGGTATAAGAGAGGCATTGATGATCTCAATTACCCCCTGCATGGCAGTGGCGGAAAGGATCAGTTCCGGAAGAAAAAGCTGCCCCTCCCCGAATTTGTCTCCCACTTCGTTAATTCCCGGAATGAATCCGTTGTTGATCAGATCGAGACCGGATATCCCTTCGGAAAGCCCCTTTCTTGCCAGTTCTGACGCAGCTTCAGAATTTCCTTCCATAATTGCCTCTTTCGATTGTTCAAAAATATCAGACATGGTTAATCTCCTTTACCTGTTTCAGTTCTTTTAATATTGTACCTTAACTATCCTTTAAAAGAATCACCCAATTGTGATTTGAACAGAGTAACCGAATTAATTGGAATTTCCAGTAATTCAGCAATCTTTATTTTCGCCCTTATCCCTTTGGGGCTCCCCGACACCGAAGTGATAACTCCTATACCAAGCTGTTCCCTGACCGTGCGCATTACTTCTTCATTGGTCAGATCAATAATATCGATGCCCAGTTTCATTGCCACATATTGTTTCGCTTCATTGATCTTCATTTTCCGGGTAATTTGCATCCAGGCCACCAGATCTCCGGCAGTCCTCAAACCCCCCATTCCTGAAGCCATGATATGGGCCATATGCATGCCCATAGGGTCGCCTACGCCTATCTACAATCCGTCAAGTTTGCCGATCTGCGCCAGAGCTTTTGAGACCCGGGTGACCATGTCAACAGGAGGTGCCTCCATCATTGGTACGCCTCCGACACCCATACCCACATTGCCATGAACCGGAATTCCGGCAACCTTGACTGTTTCTTTAACAAATGTCAGTGTCCGGGAAAGGCTCCAGGAGACAGATTCATTTGTATTTGTCGCCACCGCCACACCAAAAACATCCGCTCCGGCCGATTCTACAACTTTTACCTGGCTGTGAGGATACATTCCTGCCAGGCGTTGATCGTCAAAGGTAGCATTTCCATGCATACCAAGTATAAATTCATTTGCACTTCCCAAAATAACCGGCATATGATCCAATTCTTTTTTCAGACGCCTCACAGATTTTAAGGCCGCCATAAAGTCAGCATCTCCGGCTGACCCGGATGTGTCAAGATTGATCCCTTCGCAGCCGACAGCCGCTAATTTCTTCCCGACAAAGACCAGGTCCTTTTCGAGGTATTCAGCAGCTTTTTCCTGCGCTTCCTGAGCTTCTCTAATCTTTCCTGCCGGCATCAGGTCGCCGGGATTGGGACAGGGGCCGTCAGGCTGGTAATAGAGTCCCAGATTGGGCTGAGCTCCATAAAAGAAAGGAACCGTGGTCATCATCGAAGTATTATAGTATTCATTCGTCTCGAAATTTATTATCGGTTTTACCGGTTTATAACTATAGTCACTGTGTCCCATTGAGGTGGTATCCGCAGCACATGCACGCTCATAGGTTAAGACGGCCTGCATACGGCTCAGAGGAATTCCGACACCCCCTCCGTCCTGACAGGTATAGAAACTCATTGTTCCCCCGTCATCGGTAACTATCAGCTCTTCGCCGGGCGAAACACTTACCGCACGGGAGGGATCCGCCATGATCCCGAACAATTGTTCCCTGTCGTCGCTACTCAATTCAGGGATCTTTCCTCTCCGGGCAGCATCTTCCGTCCCTGCTGCAATATCCTCTTTGATCTCCTCAGCAGACATCACCACCCGTTCCCCATCCCCCATACGCGTAAATATTTTATCACTCATTTTTCTGCTCCTCCTGATAGTATACCCATCTCTTTTTCCGTTTCAACAACTATAGACCTGATCTTATCCAGAACTGCCTGTGGTAAAGGTTCCGGTTTGTGGGTTTGGAGAATATTTTTCACTTTGTCCATAGCTTTGTCATAAGTTGAAAGGGAACCCTTCTTTTCCCACGTTTCCCTCATCGTTCGGTCAATCAATTCCGGTTGGGACTGGCTCCTCATATGTTCTAATGTATGTTGATGCACAAGAAAGTTCCCTGAGGGCCCTATCTCATTGATCACATCAACCGCTAGGGTCTCATCATTAACACAAATTCCCTTCAACGTATGTTTAATCATGCGGGCAAACTCAGCATCCAGCACCAGTTGTCCAAAATCAAACGTGATCCCGC
Organism: Candidatus Aminicenantota bacterium; assembly: GCA_963827565.1. Classification (GTDB taxonomy): domain Bacteria; phylum Acidobacteriota; class Aminicenantia; order UBA2199; family UBA2199; genus UBA647. The sequence continues at coordinate 1,172,038 of CAWHBG010000003.1, read as the reverse complement.
TCTCAAGCATTCCCAGGCCGTATATCATGTTGGCACCTGCCAACGCCGGTATCAGCCCTGTGAGAGTTTTCTCATGTCCGATCTGGGCATCAGATATTTTCCCATCCCCCTACGTGCCTCCGACATAAACCGGAACTTTGTAGTGCCGCGCAAGGCATGCAACAGCTCCGCTCACCAGAGCAGCTTCAGGTGTTCCCACTGTTGCAGTTCCCATTCTCAGATCCATAGCTGTAGTAGAGCTGCCGTAGATTATTGGCGCCCCCTTTCTTGTAAGCTGGCTGAGTACCACTCCGGCCAGCACTTCAGAATTATGAGTTACAAGTGAACCTGCAAGTGTCACAGGTGAGGTAGCACCGGCCATGGCCATGGATAATATATTGCACACTATACCTGTCCGGGCAGACTCGATTATGATCTCGCAGGTATCATTGATGAGCTTTAAAGGACTCACAGGGCATGTAGTAAATGAAATGAACGGTCGCCGGTAGAACTTTTCCTCACTACCTGAGATGGCAATCCCCATATCTATTATCTTTCTCAGAAGTTTCCCGTTTCCCGGGCCGAAAGCACAATGCTTGGTTGTGTTCGGAAGAAAAGCTTCTGCATTATGGAGCGGAGCGGAAGCCTGATCAACATCATGAGCACCAATGGCTTTTTCACAAAAATCAACATCATCCAGGTAATCGATCACACGGGCAGCATCTTCAAGATCTTTTTTTACAGGTTCCCTGATCTCTCCTGTACGGGGATCAATTATCTGAACACCTTCGCTGAAATTTGTATAATGCACTCTGGAGTCGTCCAGAATCAGATCATGTTTCGGATCCCGGCCGTATAGTATCACCTTCGATGGAGCAGAGCGGATACTCTCCTCTGTCAGGAAAGAGGGGATCTTAACAATTTTTGTTTTCCGGTTGACTGATGCACCGCCATTTTCGAAAATATCAAGAGCTTCGTCATCTTCAACGAAAATACCGGTTTTTTCCAGGACCTCAAGTGTAGCCTGATGAATATCCTCCAATTCCTCTTCATTGAGAAAAGAGATACTGAGACCAAGTGAACGTTTCTTACCTGCAAAAATTCCCGATCTCAATGTGTCTCTCCCGGAAAAACCAGGCCATGACAAATTCTTACAAAAACCAGTTTCATGTTCCGACCTCCTTTCTCTATTATTCGTTTTTATTTTAAGGGAGAAAAAATGTCAAGATAAATGGAGCCATTATTTTGACTTTATTAAATATCATGTAAATTTCTCCGTTAATGATACTATTTCTTCCTGATCTGGAGGAACAACAGGATGGTTGATCATTTCCAGCGTCTTTTCCCTTAATATGTTTTCCGCTTTCGGTTTTCCGGTATCTTCCCATTTTTCAAAGGTTAAATTCTCCCATAGTTCAGCCGGTTTTGCTCGAAGTAAGGGGAGAGACTGAAGTGTCTGCTTTGAGGTAAGAAAATTCCCGCCGGGCCCGATCTCTTTTATTTCCTGAATGTCGATGGAATTATCATCCAGATTAAATTCGGAGCCGAACTCTCTTGATCCTCTGATGACCTGATCGGAGAGGACCACAAGTTCAGGGGAGAATACCATTGAGTCAAAATTCCCGCCGACGAACGGGACCAGTCCTGTTTTACCGCAAACCGAGGTCAGGTGGTTCAGCCACAGCATTCCGGCTGCCTGAATATCCCCCGCCCATCCAGTACTGGAGCCTGAGGTCCCGGCATGAGGTATTTTGTAATGATCCATCATTTCAGCACATATAACGTTCATTTGATTTGTTGCAGGGAGATATGCAGTGGCCATGGTTTTCATATCAAAACTTGCCGGCAAGCTTCCAAGTATTACAGGTGTCCCTTCTTTAATTAATTGGGAAAGGACCAGGCCCGCCAGCAATTCCGCATTCAGAAGTGCAAGGGTCCCGGCAGGTGTTATCGGTGTTGTTGCCCCGTACATACTGTAATTTGAATAAATAAAAGGGAATCCGTAACTGATCGTATGAATCATCTTCTTCACAGTTGAGTCATTAATTACTAAAGGAGTTACAGGATTGAAATAAGGGATTATACAGGGTGTTTCCGGGGAAAGCCCGGTAACCTCTATAACCATTTTTAACACATCTTCGAACTGATCTTCTTCAGAAACCAGAAGTGATAACGGCTTTGTTGTTCCCGCCAGCATATCAGCAGTTGATGCTATATCAGGCAGAGGAAGTGATTCATCCTGAACGATCCCCGGAGTGGAGAGGAGATCATAACCTGACAATGTTTCACAGAGGCCTGCTGCAATTTTTGTATGGTCCCGGGTAAAAGGGACAATTTCGTTCAATTCAAGATCGTGATAATTTGGGTTGGTAACTCCGATCCCGAAAATTGTATCGGATTGGCCTTCACCAAGGATGAAAGACCTCTCACCAAGCCGGTTATAGATATTTATTACAGGAGGAGATCTGTCAATTGCCCAGTTCACGATCTCAGGACTAAAAAAACAGGTGTTATTTTCACAATGAACTCCTTCACATGGGATAAAGAAACCCAGGGCATCTTTTGAATCTACCCTGACTCCGACCTCTCTTAAGATTTTAAGGGAATAATCATGCAGCCTGATCTTTTCCTCGTCTGACAATACCTTTAAATCCGGTTGAATCTGGTTCATAATATTATCCTCACCTGTCAATATAATACTTTATATTTACAATTCTTCCACCGTTTCCTTATAAATTATATTTCTCTCCAACAATTTCTCCGTTATAAAATCAACACATTTTTTATCTCTGCCGATAAATTCAGGGGGTGATATTCCCTTGTGCTTGTACAGGTTTTCCGATAACAGCCGGACAGCAGCCGTAGCAGTATAACCGGTCGTCCTGGCCATAGATGTCGTTTTTGTCTCAGTATCATAACGGTCGATCATGTTATAAGTATATTTTAATACTTTACCGTCTGCATTCCCAACCGCAATAAGTTTCAGAACGGTCAGGTCGTGATCATTTTCTTTCATTTCCCACATCGGGAACAGAAGCTTTGCCGTTAGGTCCCTCGGGCGTATCTTCAGGCCCCCGACCTCTATCTCATTCAGATCAAATAACCCCATCTCTCTCAACATGGCCATTTTTTCAATATGACCCGGATAGCGGAGTGTTTTCTCAACTATATTTCTTGCTTTGATCGTTTTTATAAGGGAACGGACACCATCGCTGTTAAATGCCTCCAATGTCCCGATTTTACCGAAATTCATCAGTTCCGGTTCCGATAGTGCCGGTTTTGACACAACTTTGTAGTTTTCGACCATTCTTGCAGGGCGGACATATTCCTCAATAACGTCAACCGGAGAAAATCCAGCCTTATATTCAAAAGGCCATTTCCTCTCATGGGGAAGCCCGCCCACATATAATTGAATAGTATCTATAGTCATTATCTGATCGAGTTGGCCGATAATAATGTTGCTCATCCCGGGACATACACCACAATCGACAATTGCCGTAACACCGTTCTTTCTGGCCAGGTCGTCCAACTCGAACGGATCTTCACTGAAAAATGCTATATCCACTACATCCTTTTTTGATTCAATTATGGTTCTAAGTGTTTTGAAACCCATAAATCCGGGAACCGCATTCAACACAATATCCTGATCTGCAATCAGCCGTGTTACATTCTCCGCCTTTGACAGATCTGATCTTTCTATTTTGACTTGGAATTTTTCCAGCCTTTTTAAAGCCTGTAAGTCAACATCGACCACGGTGATCTCAAATTCCCTCTCTTTTGCCAGATCGATCGCCATTGGCCCACCGACCAATCCCCCGCCTAATATTATTACTTTCATTTTTAGTCTCCTTTATAAATTTCCGGATAAAGAAAATTGATGTTTCTGATATTCTCAGAGATCAATTGAAAAGAGGTGATTAAAATGAATTCTACAGCCCGTTAAAACGGTTGATATAAATGATCCCCTGGACAGATTCACTCATCCGATGAATTGCTGCTCTGCCCTGCCTTTTTGAATCACTCATGCCCTATTAATAAATTAATATTATATTATTGTCAACTCATGAGACAATACCCTGACATCTTCTTCTCCTGAATCCTTTACAAATATGCAAAAACAGAACGGAGCTTTCGCTTTTCCAATTCAGGAGATCAGGTGATTCGAGGTTGTGAGTGACAGATCAGAGTTGCACATCCTCTCCGCCTGAGTCTTTGGCGAACATGCATGAAGTTTTAATATTGTCGACTATATTGTGCATGTTTTCTGTACCCATACCGCCAGAAATACCAAAAATATTTATATCCGCAGCGGGTGCATTTTTTATAATATCAAAAAAATCTCCCACTATAACCTTTAGTTCAAGCCCTGCCGGAAGTCTCGCTTCCTCTTTTATCCGCTCCAGGTCCTCCATCTCGACATTATAATCCTCTTCTCTGGATGTTACCCTTATCAGTCTCAGGCTTTCCCAGGAATTGTGAAGTTCGAGGCTGAGAAGGGTTGCAAGGTTCTGGTTAGGGCTCTTATCTCTGATCCAGAGGTTTATCTGTTTCTTATTACCGAAGGCAGCCCTGGAATGGAAACCCATTACTATCAGTCCCAGCCTTTCCTCGATCGACATAGCGATCAGGGTCTCAAGTCTCTCGTCTTTTTCTCTGTCATTTGACATAGTGAGGAACATCAGATTGGGCGGGAAGAACATCCCTTTCATGACCTGCGTCACAATATGGAGCCCGTCAAGAAAACCGGGAGCCTCAATAACCATTGATGCCGAAAATATTCCCTCTTTTTTAACCGGTTCAATCAGAGAGTTCAATTCTTTTTCGAGTTTTAACTTGATCTCTTTTCCTGCATTACGTACACTCTCTTTCTTTTTTCTGAAAAACAGATCAGCAATGCTGACCGTTTTCTGTTTGATCCCCTCATCCATTGTAACAACAGAAAAAATTCTCATAGTTCCTTTCGGAAACACTATATCTTTTATGAATCCCATGAGAAAACTCCATTCCGAGGGATCCTCGATAGGTATCATTAGATTGGGTTTCCATGATCTTGCAGTCTGAGGCATCCGGGCAGAAGCCTTCGCCGCCCACTCGGATATGGCATTGAACATGGCGCTCCTTATATCACCCCATGGAGCATCCAGGCCCCTTTTTACCTGAACGAAATAGAATATTGCAATAATAATAAAAGATATAACTGCAAATCCGAAATTTATCAGGAACATGATGGTAAAACACCATAGACCTCCGAAAAGTGAAACAAGCTTCGGAACCTTGATACTGGGCCGGAAAGCCGTTATCCCCACAGCTTTTTCAATGAATACAGCAAGATTTATCATTCCATAGGTAATAAGAAAGAACATGGTCAGAAGAGGAGCTATTGAATTAAGATCACCGAGAAGAATACTTACCTCTACTATAACGGCAGTAAAGATAAGGGCAAACCTCGGTTCACCATTATTGCTCCTCTTTTCCCACAATCCGGACAGCGGAACAACCCTGTCCTGCCCCAAAGCCATCAGAACACGCGGGGCTCCGAGGATACTCCCCAGAGCAGATGAGATCGTAGCACCCATGATTCCGGCAATTATCATCCACTCCCACTCGGCAAGTTCCTTCATAACAAGATTATTGCTTATCAGTTCCTGAGGAGTAGCATTAATATTCAACCAGAACGCTGTGAAAACATAAATGACAAACCCTAATCCCACTGCTAATAAAATTCCAAGGGGAATATTCCTCCTTGGGTTTTTCAACTCCCCCGACATCGCAGCTCCTGCACTGATCCCGGTTACAGCCGGAAAGAAAACAGCAAATATTACCCAGAAGGAAGCTGAACTTCCCTCCCTCCATAGTACAAGCTGATAGTTATCACCGCCACCGATAAAGAAGGAGAATAGCGCTGCCCCGATCAACATCATGATCAGATACTGGAATTTCATAACAACCTTGGCACTTATAAAAGAGAGCAGCAGGATAATCCCGAGAACAACAGATGATACCAGCCTTGCTTCGTGGCCCGGAAAGATACTTAACCACACTTCAGTAAAACCGACAATATATAGCGCAACAGACAATGCCTGTGAAATATATAATGAGATACCGATGGCTCCTCCGACTTCAAGGCCCAACGATCTCGATATGAGGGAATAAAACCCTCCGTCCCCGATCTTTACATTTGTTGTCATGGAAGCCATTGCCAGGCTTGTAGTGACGGTTGCTATATGTGCTAGAGAAATTATAAGGAGAGCACCGAGAAATCCCACATTCCCGACAACCCACCCAAGACGGAGAAATAGAATAACACCGATTATTGTAAGAATAGAAGGAGTAAAAACTCCTTCAAATGTTCCAAACCTTTTTGGAGATCCGTTTGACCCGGAATTAATTGTATACGAAGGTTTCATCCGTTAATTCTAAATAACAGATAAATTTATTTCAAATCAAAACCGGGATTTACCTGATTTATTGATTATCAGATTAATAAGTACTAAATACAGTTAAGCACTTTCCAATCTTCCAATCACGAAATCAACGTAACCAGGGTTCAGACAATATTCTATTTTTTCTGAAAGACGATATCCTCCACTTCAGGTTCAAGCGGGGAAGACAGGCCGGAGATATTTCCTTCGTTGTCCTTAAGGAACTTTATCGGAGTTCCGCCGACAACACTCCCTTCAAGCTCAAAGTCATTCCCTCCTATATGTTTAAGAGTTGCCTCGAATTTATGAAACTTAATGTTCAGCTTTCCATCCTTAATGAAAATGAGAAAATCTCCATATGCCTTATTGTTATAATTACCTTTAAGCTGATCTTCAGGATTATGGGGGCCCTCTCCTATTTTCCTTTTCTTTTTCTTTTCAGCTGCTTCAGACTCCATTTCCTTAATTTTATCCTTCTGGGCCTGTTTGAGTCTGGAGTTCCAGTCGATCTCTTTTTTCCCCCTCAACTTATCATATATATGGAGAGAAATTGCCAGGGGAAAGAGTGTGCTGTTCTTATTTGTCAATACAACAATTCCCGACTCAATATCAGGCATAAAAGAAATTAGAGCTGAAAATCCGTCAATATTTCCCCCATGATGAACCATTGTATTTCCCCTGTAATTCTGTATGAACCATCCCATTCCGTATACAGGATGGGACAACTCTTTGAACCGGGTAAGCTTTGCGATCATTGTATCTCCGACAACAAACTGAGGAGCGTGGATAGACCGGAGGCTCTCTTTCGAGATAACCTGTTTACCCTTCCATATGCCTTCATCAATGTTAAGCTTTAACCATTTGAGCATTTCATAAACATTTGAATTGATCGATCCTGCAGGGCCTATAGCCTGCATCTCTCTGTAGAAAGGTATCTTGCTCAGCTTCCCTTCGTTCTCAGCATAGGGAAGCGCGAAATTATCGGTTTTCTCAGACTCTTCGACGGAAAAGTTGATCCCTTCCATTTCAAGGGGGGTAAAGATATATTTTTTAACCAGCTCTTCCCAGGCTGAATTTGTTACCTGACCACAGAGGTATCCCGCTGTCATATACATGAGGTTCTGGTATTGAAATTCTGTGCGGAAACCCCTGCTATTCTTTAAGTACCTGAGTCCTTTGAACAGATCCCCGCGTTTAACATCAGAACGGTACCAGGTCAGATCGTGACGGGGTAATCCCGAATTGTGGATCAGAAGGTCAATTACTCTGAAATTCGCAGTAACCCAGGGATCATAAAGTTCAAATCCCTTCAAATATTTTGTAACAGGATCATCCCAACTCAGCATTTTTTCATCGACCAGTTTTCCTGTTATAAAAGAGGTGAAGGCCTTTGTTGATGATCCGATCGGGAACAATGTATATCTGGTTACGGGAAGCTTCTTTTCCAGATCACGGAATCCGAATCCCTTCCCCATTATAATATATCCTTTATCCATTATCCCTATTGCAGTACCCGGAACATTCCACTCTTTTAAAGATTTTTTTATATATTTTTCAAATTTTTCAGCAACAAATTTCTCTTTCGGTATAACATTGGCCGAAGTAACAATCATCAATATCAGAAAAAGTGTAACAAGATGTTTCATTCTTTACCTCCTTAAAAATAGTATCATTTCACTGAAGAAAATTAAACCTATGTTACCAAAGCTTATTTCAAGTTGACAATATTTTCTTGTCCAACTATTATAATTCCGGAAACATAACAGGAGGAATAAATGAAAAAATTTCTGATCTTAATCTCGATATTGTTGCTGTTCTATATACCTGCCAAAGCACAGCTGGCAGTAAATATCGGGGGATTGTATGCTTTGCCTTTTAATATAGAAGACTTCTATTTAAACACATATTTTACCGATTCAGAAGATATAGTCTCATTTGATGAGACAAACAATTCGTTCTATGAAAAAAGCAGCGGTTTCGGTTTTAATGCAGGGATTTCATATTTTTTCAATTATAAAATGGGTGTCGGAGTAAATGCTTCATTCCTGAAAACATCTTTCGATATCTATAATAGTTTTGATTGGAATTGGGAGTGGTGGGATAGTGATCAGGGAAATATCGATCCGAAGAACTGGGTAAATACAGGTACTGTCAGCGCAATCCCGATAAGCGTGAATATTATTTACAGAGCTCTATCGACAGACAAGATGAAGGTCAACCTTTTTGCCGGTCCTACACTGTTTCTTACAAAGGTCGAACTTGATGGTAACGGAGGATATGCAGACGGACCATACCTTTTTTCAGGTAGTTATTATATTGACTGGTATGATATTCCCCTCGAAGTTTCAGCATCAGAATCAGTTTTCGGTGGTAACGGAGGTATTGAGATCGAATACATGTTTTCGGAAAGCATGAACATTTATGTCTCTGCAAATTACTATTTTGCAGGCAGCCTTGACCTGAACTGGATGGTGAAACCCGGTCAATACACAGGAGAATTCGGTTCTCTGGTAGGGACAATATCAAATCCGGATATTCTCCCGGGATATTCTGTTCCGGTAAAACTGAGCTCATTTACACTGGGGTTCGGTATTAAGATCTATCTGTAAATAAACGGGATCATTCCCCGTTGATAAAAGTTTTTATCGGGGACAGATCAAGATTTATCATACAATCGTTGTGACTGCATTTTCGTTTATGGCAGAAGCTGCATTCGAGCTCATTAACAATTGACAAGCTGTTTTTATTAAGAGAACCGTTCCTTGAAGGTGAGGTAGGACCGAAAATTCCTACAGATAATGCACCTGTTGCATCTGCAAGATGAAGCGGAAGTGAATCTGCGGATATTATCCAGCCCGAATTGGAAATAAACAGGATCAGATCTGTAAAGTTGAGAAATGGAGTTTTAATAGCACCTGTGGTCTCAGAAATCATATCCGCTCTTTTCTCTTCCTCAGGGTTTCCCCATAGAACTACTTTTTTCAATCCCGGGTTAATTCCCGAGAGGACCTCCCTGTTCTGTTCCGGAGACAATAATTTTGTCTGCCATCCTCCTCCAATATTAAGGATCACATATTTGCCCGGTTCAAGCCCTTTTTCATCTAAAAATCTCTTCATTCCATCTGAGAATTCAAGGGTTTTCAACGGATAAACAATATCCTCCGACCAGATACCTATAGCGCTCAGAAGATGGATATTTTTCTTTATAACATGGTTGCCTTCATCAAAGAACAATGGCTTATTTTTATAAAATAAACTGGCCGGTGATTCCCTGGCATTTCCCTTTCCGAATCCTATTGTATTTTTCCCCAGACACCGTGATAGGATTGCTGACTTTATCAGTCCCTGAAAATCCAATATCAGATCGAAATTACCTTTGTAAGCAGAAACTGTTTTTTTCAGGTTTCCGATTTTTTTCAGCAAACCTCCCGATTTAAGATCTACAGTTACTATATCATCTACTCCTGAAAAATTTGTAAGCAGGGCTGCTCCGGCCGGATCAGCAAACCAGGTGACTGAAGATGTGGGATACTCTGACCTGATAAGGCTGAGAGCCGGAAGAGTATGAATAATGTCGCCGAGTGAAGATAATTTTACAATGGCTATACGGCTGTATTTCATTTATAATAGTAAATCCTGTAAAACAGATTCCGTTTTCCCGGAGGAAACCCCTGTTTCTCTATTTATTATTTCTCGAACTTTTGAAGGTCCTTGCGCATAGATTTTGTAAACTCCAGATCAGCTTCCTGATACTCAGTATTATCCGGAAATAATATCTGGAACCTGGTAATTTCAAAAAATTCGATCGTTATTGAGTTGACAGCAAGAGAGAGAACATGACCTCCTCTTGCTTTATCTTTACTTAAATAATGAAAATGAAAACCGGGGATAGATATACCTTCAAGAAATTCAGGGGTATAGATACCGATCAATGTACCTTCAGTATTTGTAAATTTCGATTCCGTCTGAGTCTCAAGAACACGGGCAATATCAGGATAAGGTTTAGCCTGTCTAAGGAATGTCCTTGCCAAAAGACTATCAAATATTCCTGATACCTTAATTGCATAAAAACTTTTTTTCCGGGGCATCATGCTAAGAAGATAATCCTCAAGCTCTTTAAGATCGAATTTTCTGTTGGTAAAATTATCAGTCTTGGACTCAAAGTTAGTGATAGTGAAAAAAGGGGTTTTATCACTATCTTTTATAATTTCAACAAGCCCGTCACTTTTTATCTTGTAGAAAACTCCGTCAAGAGCCATTGCTTCACCACCCATTCTGTCAAAATAGCCTATTCCGAAATCTCCATATTTTTTCAGGTCTCCGAAAGTGATGGTCCCGTCATACATCCCTTTTAAAACCGCATTTACTGTCGATGCCTGGGTAACAATCTTTTCACCCTCGGCAGAGATTATCAGGGCGGATAAAAGAAGAACAATCAATAATAAAGTGGTTTTTCTCATTTCTTCATCTCCTTCTTTTCAAATATATCTTTTATTATAACAGAACTGGATTTTATTTTCCTACCCCCTGTAATTAATATTTTCCCACCGTATGATTTAACAATATCTCTTTCCGGCACCGTATCGGGAGTATAGTCAGAACCTTTGCAGTGAAAATCCGGTTTTAATTTTATAAGGACATTGTCCACCCTCTCTTCATCGAAAATGGTAACATAATCGACACATTTAAGGGAACCTATGATCCTGGCCCGACCCTTCTCATCAATTTCTGCCCTGTGATCACCTTTAAGATTTCTCAAAGACCTGTCAGAGTTGACAGCTACAACAAGGATATCGGCCGCATCTTTTGAATCTTTCAGGTATCGGATATGCCCTATATGAAGAAGATCAAACCCCCCGTTTGCAAGGGCAATTTTTTTTCCTTCCTGTTTTGCCTGTTCTATTAATTCTGCTAATACATCCAGGGCAAGATATTTACCTGTCATATCAACTCTGGATCTTCACCTTTTATTGAACTCAACCCGTTTTTTAATTCATCCGGCCGGAGAGGGTAAGCTCCCTCCTTCATAACAACAATCGAAGCACCCACATTTGCTATCTTAGCGGAATTTACTAGATCGATACCCGATACAATAGAGAGACTTAAGAGAGCTATCACTGTATCGCCAGCTCCCGTGACATCAACAATATCTGCTGATCCATGGATAGGAATTGTAACAGGATCTTTCCCCTGTTCAAAAACTATCATCCCTTTATGACCCTTTTTCTGTATTACTCCCTTACAGTCAAGGCCGGACATAAGTTCTTTACCTGCTCTAATAAAATCTTCATCATTTCTGAATTTAATGGAAGGGAATAGACTTCTGATCTCAGGTTCGTTCGGAGTAACATATGAGGCACCAGTGAACTTCAGCAGATTTTCCCTGGAATCGACTATTGTTATTATTTCGGGTATTGAGCTAGTAATTTCTTCAAAAATATCCGGTGTCACAGATTCTTTCAGGTAATCTGATACAAGAAGAATATCACACCCTCCGGTAAGGGATTTTATTTTTTCAGCGAGTTTCCCGTATTCAGACGGATCGGGAATATCCCTGTTCAGATAATCTATCCGGAGGACCTGCTGTTTCCGTGAATTATCCCTGCCTGAAAGTATTCTGCTTTTCCTTGGAGTTGTAAACCCTCCGACAATTGACAGATAACCGGTATCAACTGATAAGTCTGAGAAAAGACCCCTCACTCTGTCACCTGCTTCATCCTCGCCTGAAAATCCTATCGGAACCGGTTCGGCACCTAATGTTTTGAGATTGTGGACAACATTCCCTGCTCCTCCGAGCATGAAACAGCTCTCTTCATATTCAGTAACAAGAACAGGAGCTTCCCGGGAGATCCTTCCCGTTGAAGTAAAAATGTATTCATCAAGAATGAAATCTCCCCAGACCGCTATTTTTTTTCCTTTAAACATCTCAGGTGTAAATTCTGAGATCAGATCAGACCCCGTGTCACTGCTTGTCATATTTATTCGGTATCTCTATTCTCATTCGGCCTTAACAGTTACATAAGCCGGTATACTTTCCTTGCCTTTGCTGGTTACAGCTTTAACAGCATAAATATAATTTTCACTATTGGCGATCTTTCTATGCCTGTAGATAAACGTATCTGAACTGAGAGTACTTATATGTTCAAACTTGGAATCTTTGACAACAAAGATCTTGTATTCAACTATATTGTTCCCCTTCGATGCATTATAAGGATTAATTTCCCAACTGAGTTCATTAAAATACTCCTCCTGAAGAAGGGAGCGGTTTTCATACCGCTTCCCTGAAAAATTGAGAGGAGGAGCAACATCAAGAAGGTTTTCAATTGCTTTTCCCACATTGATCCTTGCAGCAGAACCACCCGAACTGCAGGTTGAGCTTATCATCTTTCCACTCTCCTGGAGAAGCTTAAGAGCCTTGTCAACAGACATATTCATATCCATCTGCTTCAATAGTCCCCAGGCTCCCGCAACATGAGGCGCAGCCATAGATGTCCCCTGCCATTGTGCATATGAAGAATTACCGGATGCAGTAGCCGACTCAATATCAACCCCCGGGGCAAAAAGATCAACCATCCCTTTCTTCCAGTTAGAAAATGGGGCCATTGAGTCATTTTTTCTGGTTGCTCCAATTGCAACCGCTTCCTCATAACAAGCAGGATGGGAAACAGCATTACAATAATATTCATTCCCTGCAGCGATAACAGTAGCGATCCCGGCATTTTTCAGATTTTTTATAGCAGTATCAAACTGGCCGCCATTACAGAAACTACTATATTCTCCGCCTCCGATACTGATATTAACTGAGGCAATTTTGTAAGTATTCCTTTTGCTGTAGACATATTCGAGCCCCTTCAACTGATCGGAACTCCAACTTAGAATATCATCCTCATCCGGAAAATATGAAAAAACCTGAACAGCGATGATATCTGAATCTTTAGAGATACCTGCCGGCCCGTATTTACTATTACCGGCGGCAATCCCCGAAACATGGCTGCCGTGATCAAACGATCCCAGATAATCATAATCATAATAGTGCGCTGCTGCACCAGGGCCTACCATTGAAGTCCCCCCATTCGGGCAGTCTCTCTCGGAAGAATAACAGGCTTCAATAATATCTTTACCGGAGAACATATCATGTGAAGGCCTGATCCCCGTGTCAAGAACTGCGATATACCATCCGGAACCTGTAATCCCGAACCCCCAGACCAGGTCTGCCCCGACTATCTCAGTCGAATCGCTAAGGGAAGGTTTCCCCGGAATACCCGCTTTCTGAGAAATTTTAGTTACTTCAGGCAGCGGAATAAGCTTATCTTCCCAGACAGAACTCACTTCACCCATGGATCTTATCTGTAAAAGCGCTTCAGGAGAAACTGACAGAGCCAAAAACGGAAGGGTTGAATATCTTCTGACTATCCTGTAATTATAGTTATTTAATTTATGAAGTATCTTATCGCTAACAGAGGTTATTCCCATTTCTAATTTCAGATCGGCATCAAAACTTCCCTGTCTTGCTGCCGGGCTTAGATCTCCGGTCCTGAACCTGACCGACGCTTCTGTTAGAATTTCTATATTCGGAACATCCAGATTAAGAATTACCCTGATATTTCCTGATCTGTAGGCTTTTTGCAGCATCAATTCAAAACCTTCTGCAGTTTCTGCGTTCAATGCAGACATGGAGAAGAGAATCAACAGGATCAAAATCGAGAAAATTTTTATTTCTTTCATAGTAACCTCCGATTTAAAGAGATAGTATAAAACAAAATCGAAAAAAAATAAATATAAATCAGAAAATCGGCCTCAAATGTTAAATCTGTTGAAAATATTAAAAACAGATGCTATATTTACCCTGGAGGCTTCAATGAAAGATCAATTTTCGAAAAAAGGTGTTGAGCCGGAAGGCGATGATGCAGATTCCGGGATCATGATCAGCCGAATTGGAAAAGAGAGCGATCCTTACAGAGAATCATCTCAACACCAATTAAAGGAGATGATAGGCAAAAACAGGAAATTTTTCAGAATTTCTGCAGAATTGTCAATTAATTCAAATTAAACAGTGATTATACCGCTTTTTGCACCATTTTCTTCATCTCCGGATCTGCCCGGCCTGAAACATGACAGCCTGAACTCTTTTTCCTGATACGGGATATATTCAGAGTCGAAGAAAAGTTTATCAACATTTATTTTTGTAAATCCCACCCCTGAATATTTAAAATAACATCTGAAAGGTTCAAGCTCAATGAATTGCGATGGGAGGAGAACCTTATTTATCTTATACTGCTCTCTGTGAGTATAAGTATCTCCAAGTGAATTGGGTGATATCTGTCTGTCCCCTGATTTTTGTATAAGCTCCTGTTCGCCAAATGCACGGCTTATAAATTCGGCTGTTGAAGGATCATTTATCAGAAAGATAAAATTTGTATTGAAGTTATTAAAAAAGGTCTCTTTCTTATCTTTTCCATATATATCTGAAATGGATCCCAGATCCTGATTAACAACATATAACGCACCTCCTTTCGCCCTCGCCATTATTAGGAAGTCGAAGATAGATGACATTTTAGACAATGAACCGAACTCATCAATGAAAAAATTAATTCTCCTGTCCGCCGCCAGTTTTATATCAGGCAGGCTTAAGGTTTCACGGATCATTATATCAATAACAAATGTCATAAGGGGACGAAAAACAGAGTCATTCTGTTTTATGTTGAGAAGATAAAGATTTCTGTTTCTTTTTTCTTTAATAAATTGCCTGAAACTAAAATCTCCAAAAGAATCATAAATATACTTAAAGAAAGAAATTCTCTCCTGGAGAACTGACAGAACACTTGCAGCCTGTGGGGAATCGGGATTCTCTATATGCTTCAGAGCACCTTTCTCTCTTGGCGGCAATCCTGACTTGAGGGCATCTAAGATCTCATTTACGGGAAGGGTAAAAAAATCCCATATCATATTGTTCCGGACATCAACTCTATTGTTATCAGATACAGATTTTGAAAAAAGATAAAAAAGACCGGCTCTGAATATATCCTTTGCAGCATTATACCAGTAAATATCCTTTGAATCTTTAGGCGGTTCAAAAAGGCTCGATGATACGACATCAAAGTCAGCATAGGTTCTTATCTCATTCATAAAACTCCAGCCGGAACTCCTCTTATCAAAAGGGTAAAAAATGATGTCAGAATCAGGCCTGAAATGTTTGGAAAGCAACTCTCCCTTTATATCATAAATAATGGATTTTTCATTTACTGTGACCTTCTCCTGTCTTTTAATCGTTTGCCTGATGATCTGATTAAAAAAAACTGTCTTACCTGTTCCTGTTGAACCCAGGATAAGTGTATGTTTCTGCTCTGATTCCCTCGGGAGATACATATCCCCAACCTTGATATTCATCCCCCATCCATCTGTAAGTGACTCAGCTTCACAAACAGACTTGAGGCGGGCTCCCATCTCCTTTGCTGTAAGGATCTTTGTCCCTCTCAGAAACCGGTCATCCTTAAGGCTCTTCGACCTTATAAAAAAGTAGAGGATGTAGAAGATCATAAAAAAGTAGACAGGAGAGGAACCTAAAAAAACCTTGCGCAGCTTTCCGGGGAACTTATCAAAATATCCGTTATAAAACAAATTAAGTATTTTTCTGAAAATTTTTGAACTGATCCGGTTACCCTTTTTTACAAATTTTGAAAAATGTCTGTTAGTTTTGACAAAAGATATAAACTCATCAGGAACAAATGTGGTATCAGAAATCCCCGTACCTATCCCTGTAAGGTATCTGATAAGGGTCGCCGAAGATATAGTCCTCCCTTCAGGGGGTATTCTGATCGATCTCAATTCATTAATTCCCGGCACAATCATTATCAAAACAAGTACTATATGAATCAATGCGGAAGCAAGAAATGAAATCAAGACCATCTGAGAGAACATTTTGAAACTTGCTACTGCAGATTCATGGGCCATCAGGCTTTTTGACATATTATTTTCCTTGAAACTCAATTTAATATATTATACATTTTATATATTATATATTTATAAATAAATTTCTCTTTTTTTGTTGATTTTTCCAAAAAAAAATATTACCATCTTAATGATAATGATTTTCATTTTCATTTGCGAGGTTGCTTATGGACAATAGAGGGAACAGGAAAATGGCGGGTGGATGGGCTCCCGGGAAAGAAGGCGCAGGGCCGGATGGTCAATGCATTTGTATTAAATGTAACTATCGGGTCCCGAAAAAAAGAGGCCTACCCTGTATGGAAGAAAAATGCCCTCATTGCGGCTCTATTATGCTCAGAGAGGGCGGAGCTCACCATCTGAAAGCAACAAATAAACAATTGTAAGGAGGTTACAATGCCATTTAGAGACAGAACTGGCCCGGACGGATCCGGCCCGGGAACAGGAAGAGGGTTTGGCCCATGCGTAGGAAATTTTTCTGCAGGGTTTGGAAGAAGAGGCGGAATGGGTTTTGGCCGCGGATTCGGAGCAGGAAGATTTGGAGGAAGAGGATTCGGTTTTCAGTCTATGCCAATTCAGGGTGAAGAAAAAGAATATATTTCGGGAGAGATAGAAGCTCTTGAAAATAATCTTGATCTGCTCAAAAAGAGACTTGCAGAAATTGAATCCGACAAAAAAAAATAGTATCGTCCCGGAAGAGACCGGAGAAGAGATCGAAGTTGTTGAAGGCGAACTGATAGGAACTGAAACTTCAATAGAGAAAAAGGGAACATCCGGTCTTGTCTCCCGGGGAACTATAGAGTTTGCCGCAACTATCGGGAGTGCTGCACTTGGTTTGTTTAAAATTTTCAGGATGTTTTACGGGAAAAACTCTTCCGGAAAAACACCTGCGAAGATGAGGAGAAGGAGGAGACGAAGATGAAAGCTTTTATCGCAGTAAAAGAAAATTCAGGAATGGGATCAGAGATTGATACCAGATTCGGACGTGCTAATTATTTCATGGTCTATGATATTGACGATAACAAAATAATAAGTGTGGAGGATAACAAGTATAAAAGTGAAGGGCACGGAGTTGGAATAAAAACTGCCGGAACTGCTGTCGAGAAAGGATGCACTCTTGTTATCGGGGCACAACCTGGACCGAAAGCGGAACAGGTATTTAAAGAAGGAAATGTAGAAATGTTTGTCGTGACAGAAGGTAGTGTCAAAGATGCTATCCTGAAATATAAGGGAAAGCATACTTAAGCAATTTTCATGAAAATAGCAACTATTTCCGGGAAAGGAGGGACAGGAAAAACATACTTTTCAACATCTTTGGCCCTGAGTCTTAATGAAGCTGACTTTATCGACCTTGATGTTGAAGAGCCGAATGGTCATATATTTATAAAACCTGATGTAACAGAAGAGATCAAATATAATCTGCCTGTACCGAAAATTGACGAATCAATTTGTACTTTCTGTAATAAGTGCGCTGAATCATGCGCTTACAATGCCCTCTCTATCCTTCCCCAATTAAAAAAAGCATTGTTCTTCCCTGAATTATGTCACAATTGCGGGGTGTGCAGTTACGTATGCCCTGTCGATGGAGCTCTGATCGAAGTGGATAAAAATATTGGTATTATCCGGAAAGGGCAGTTTGAAAAAGGAAAATTTATCGAAGGGAAGCTGAATGTCGGAGAGCCTTCAGGTGTACCTCTGATCAGCGGTATAATAAAAGATCATATAGCACCGGAAAAAATTTCAATAATTGACGCCCCCCCGGGAACTTCCTGTCCCGTTGTTGAAAGCATAAAGAATGCAGATTACGTGATAATTGTTACTGAACCTACACCATTCGGTATCAGTGACATGAAGCTGGTAATTGAGATCATCCGGGATATGGGGAAAAGAGCAGGAGTGGTCATCAATAAAGATCAGGGTGACAGCAAAGCGACAGAAGAAATTTTAAGAAAGAACTCCCTCCCTGTTATATTCAGGATCCCCTATTCTATGGAAATTCAGAGAGCCTACTCAAAAGGGATCCCGATGATAAAAACAATGCCCGGAATTGAAAAAAAATTACAGAAGCTCTATGAGGACATCAACAATGGATAAATCGAAAGAAATAGTAGTCTTAAGCGGAAAAGGGGGGACAGGAAAAACAACTATCGCCTCTTCTCTTGCTGTTCTCTTTCAGAACAAAATAATTGCTGATGCCGATGTAGATGCAGCAAACATGTATATACTTATGGGGCCTGAAAATATCAAAGGCGGTGATTTTACAGGGAAACCAGTCGCAAAGATAGATAAGAGAAAATGCATAAATTGCGGGATATGCCTGGAACTATGCCGGTTTGATGCAATAAATATTATCAATGGACAACATAAAATAGATCAACTAAGTTGTGACGGATGCACATTGTGTTCCATTGCCTGCCCCGAAAATGCCATTCAGATGAATCCGGAAACTGTCGGGAAATGGTTTACTTCTAATACAGAACACGGAAGTTTTATTTATGCCCGCTTGAACCCGGGAGCAGAAAACTCCGGAAATCTTGTTACAATGGTAAAACATCAGTCCAAACTTCAGGCAGAATCAGAGAAGAGTGAATACACCCTGATTGACGGGCCGCCCGGGATCGGCTGCCCGGCAACATCAACACTGTCGGGAGCGGATTATGCACTAATTGTCACAGAACCCAGTATCTCCGGATTTAGCGATCTGAAGAGAATTGTTGAACTCTGTAACCACTTTAAAGTGAAAAGCGGGATCGTGATCAATAAACATGACATTAATCCTGATAACACTAAAATGATCGAAAAATTTGCACTCAAGAACAAAATTGATATCCTGGGGGAAATACCGCACAGCTTTTGTATTATTTCAAAAATCTCAGAAAGAAAGATCCCGGCTTTACACTGCCGGGAATTACTGGAACCGCTAAAAAAAATACATGAAGCAATAACAAACTATTTTAAATTGTATAATGAAACTTGAAGAAAAAATCATAAAAAAACTGAAAACCGTGAAAGACCCGGAATTACGGGAGGATGTATACAGTCTGAAACTCATTTATGACATTATAACAGATGAGGAAAAAGGTGAGGTCAGCCTGAAATTCAGGCCAACCGTATTTCAATGCCCGATGGGAATACAATTATCCATCATGATTAAAAGGGCACTGATGGAATTAAAAGAGTTAAAAAAGATCAAGGTGGAAGTAACAGAGTATGCTCAGAAGGAGCTTGCAAACCAATACCTTACTTCGCTTGACAGTGAAATATATAATATAACCAAAGGAGGATAAATGAAAATAGCAATTGCAACAGAAGGAACAGCAGTCGCTCAACATTTCGGCAGATGCCCTGTATATACTATAGTGGATGCTGAAGATGGTAAAGTACTGAATAAAGAGGTAATCCGGAATCCCGGACATGAACCCGGATTTCTCCCTAAATTCCTGAGTGAGATGGGAGTGGACTTTATCCTTTCCGGAGGAATGGGGCCGAAAGCAATAAACCTTTTTCATCAGAATAATGTAGAGCCGATAGTAGGAGTTTCGGGAGATGTGGAGGCAGTAATATCAGATTTTTTAAATGGAGAACTCAAGACAGGTGAGAGCGATTGTGACCATGGGAACAGAGACCAGGGACATGATTGCGACAATCATTGATCATGAAGAGAAGAAGGAATCGCAACTGGGAGAGCTGCTTAAGAGAAAACGGATACAAGATCACTTTTCCCAGAAAAACAATTCTTTCTACAATAGAAAGTCATAGCGGCCACCCTAATGCAAGAGAAGTTTTTCATGATCTGAATTTAAAATATCCCGAGATCGGATTGACTACTGTCTACAGGACTATGGAATTATTTGTACGTCTCGGGATATTGAAAAAATACGATTTCGGCGACGGTTTCAGTAGATATGAAATGGCATCGGACAAACATGATCACCACCACCACATTATCTGCAGGAAATGTCTGAAAGTTATAGAATACAGAGATTTTCTTAACGAAGAGACAGCATTGATCCGGAAGATCCAGGGCAACCTGGAAAAAAAATACAAATTCAAGATAGAGGATCATGAGCTTGATTTTTACGGAACCTGTCCGGACTGTATAAAAAAGCATCCTCCCGCTGAGGATTAACTATCTCCTCCTGAGATCTTTAGGAAGACTCCCTTTCCGAAAAACATACCAGTCTGAGGTGGTTCTGATATCTTCTCTTGCCCCTCCCCTGACCAGGATCTCGGACAGATCATCTCTCCCGAGGAAGTTTGCCCAATGTAATGAGCTCCATCCATATTTATCAGTTGTATCCGGATCCGTTCCATTTCGGATCAGCAATTTTACAATTTTTTCATTTCCCCGGATCACAGCTCTATGAAGCCTTGTCATTCCGAATTTGTCAGCATTCTCTTCTATTTTGAAATCACCTCTCAAATTAACAATTCCCGGTCCTGTAACGGGAGGATAAATTAACAGATATCCAAGAATAGAAGAAAGAAGCGTTAAGCTCAATATTTTTAATGGAAGATACTTCTCCCTGATAAACGGGTAGTTGTACTCTTCTGTCCCCCCACAGATAAGAGCTTTGAACATACCATGCCTTTTCATACGTCTGAAAAAAAATTTATAGAATAACCTTTTTCTCATTTATTTACTGCTTTTTGCAAACAGACATTCATCAATATCAATTTTTATACATGTTGAATTATCTACCTTGGATCCGCTGATTGACTCTTTATCCATAAATTTTTCGAATTTGTTACCAAAGCTTCGGGGGCTGAGATCCATCCATTTCTTAATATCTGACTGATACTCAAACCTCTCCCAGAAGCCATCTGAGCAAAGAAGTATCTTGTCTCCATAACTGATCCCTGTTTTTACTATCCGGCTTTTCATCCTCTCTCCATCCCGGGGCAGCGAAAAGAAAAGTCTGTTCTTTCCGGTGCTTGTTGTGACCTGGTCCAATTCCATCTCACCATTCATAAAATATCTCCATGGGATCGTATCATCTTCTGATAGTATATAAAAATTCCTCCCGCCTTCTCCGCAAACCCTTGCCCCCCTCTTGAACCTGCGGTTATATTGCGTGAGTAAAAAGAGACGTGAGTCTCCCGCCCATGTATATATCATTTCCAGCCCCTTTCCTTTTTTCATAATAAGCACCAATACTATTGTTGTTGCCATTTCAAGGTTTATTTCACGCATATCTCCGGCCAGTTTTTTAAAAACAAAGGAGAGTTTTCCCGCCTCCAGATTGTTCTCCTTATGGAGTAATATAAATTTGTCAACAACCATATCGGCTGCAACACCCCCATTTATATGACCCCCTACTCCGTCAGCAAGAATAGCAAGCACTGATCTGTCATCTATTGATACTCCCGTTCTGTCCCAGTTCCTGAAACCTGTCCCCATATGAGTAACCGGTTTTATGAATTTATTTTCTAATTTCTCCACATCTCCTCCGGATACAAAATTCCGGTCCTGATCTCTATTTCAAGTTTTCCTGTAAAATAGAGAATCCCTCTATCCTCCCGAAATTTCTCACTTTCAAAAAATTTAAGCTCTCTGTTCATCCTTTCCCTGTCTGGTTCAAGCAAGATGTTCCTCCCCTCAAAAGCAACCCTGAAAAAAGGTACCTTCCTTAAATTCACTTTATTTATTTTTTCCGGACCGTATCTGATAATAGTTCTCCTGTTAATATCCAGGCTTATCTTTTTGTGGTTCTCGAAATCGATAGTGTTATCCTCGCCTGTCAAAAGATCTTTTAACGGGACAGGAATGTTGTACACAAGATCAATATTTCTCAATTTTATTTGACATCCGGCAGATCTTACCATCTTTGAAACTGTCGAATCAAATTTTCTTCTCATTTCTGATGAATCTTTATAACGTTTTGTTATATCCGATTTAATTGCTTTCGATATGAACTTCACAATTCTTCTATCTATCTGTCCGGATGCATAGCTTTTAAGAAACTCCCTTTCAAAATCCAGATCATAAAGGGGCTCATAAATAATATTATCCCACAAATTGCCTATGAAGATCTCTGTTATCACTATTCCTGCAGTAAAAATATCTATCCTGGGATCACGTCTATACCTTTTATCGAATCTCATCGGATCAAGATACTTATCTCTTCCGATAACACCGGTGGTCTTCTCGCTGTTTTTTCTGAACTGTTCCCGGGACGTACCGAAATCGGCCATTACATATTCAATTTTCCCCTTTCTGTTGACAACAAAAATATTTTCCAGTGCAATATCCCGATGGATTATCCCGGATTTGTGAAGATCTTCCATAGTTTTAACTATACATGAGGTCATTTTCAGTTTCTCCGCAGTAGAGATCTCTACCTTTCCTCTTGCCTCAAGAAGTATTATATCCCTTAGATTACAGTATGCCAGTTCCATCAATATTACCGGAAAATCTTTCTCCTCTCCATCCCTGTAACAGGCCCCATTTCCCGAATCAAAAACCTTGATAACACGCTCGGTCTTAATTTTATTAAGTACAGATGCTTCGGACCTGATAGAATTTTCAGAATCTTCTACTTCCCTTAAACTGATATCCCGTCCCGGATTAAAGAACCGAAGTAAAGCTGAAGGAACTTTCAGGGCAAAAGTCCGATTACCTCCTTCTTTGGTAACTTCAAGAATCAGTCCGAATCCACCCATCCCGACAACTTTACGGGCAGTATAATCACTCCCTTTAAATGAAATTTTCTCACCAATGATTCCTGTGCAGATGTCCGGATCAACCTCATCCGGGGAAACAGGAAGTTCCCGCAGATCTTCTGAACCGCAAATGTGGCACAATTCCATATTTGACGGAACAAAACATCTGCAATTTTTACAATAATTCAAATTCCTTCCCGCTTACAGTATTTTCAATTTCAGAGGAATAAAAACCTCATATTTCAATCTTTTAAGAATCTTTTCTGAAACTGGATTCTCCCTGAGACCAGACACTGAATAAAATATCAGAACAGGCAACCCGTCTCTCTCTGCAATTAAAGTCTTCTCGCCTCCAGCAACTATATTTTTCCTGATCTCATTAGGTGAAAGGAGCCCAACCCTGCATTTTTTTTTATATTCTTTTCCGATCTTTTTTATAAAATTTTCAATCCCCTTAAAGGATAGTTCCGGGATTATCGACAAAGGGACAGGGTTCCCTGTGACAAACCCCCCGTTTTCACTTTTGTCAAATCTGATCCCTCTTACTTTTATTACCTCTGCAACAAAAACACTCTTGCTTTTCTCTTTTTTCTTTAAAAGCGGTATCTTAAGTTTGACATAACAATTGTCATCAATTTCCACCGATATTTTTTTGCATTTGCACAGAACCTCTGCCCCGGTTATTCCGAGCAAATTGTATTCTGCAACTTCGATTCCATTTTGTGAATAGATCACTCTATTATCTTCAACTTTTGTTTCTGCTGTCGGAATCTTCAAAACAAAAAAAGGGGGCCTCACATCTGAAAGTTTTAAGATCCTGTCCGGAAAAATGATCATGAATAAAAAAACAAAAAAGATAACAGAAGTAAATACTGTTTTCCGGATCATCCTGATTTTATTTGTTTATAATATCAGATGATGGATTCTACAAATTTATTATAGTAGTAATAAACAAGATATTTAATAAAGATGGTCTGGTTCTTCAGGTTGTATTCAAAATGGTCTTTTTTAATTCTGTAGATAAGAGATTCCTGAATGAAGAGGGGTTTGTGCTCCCCTGATCTCTCTATATTCTTATATCCCATCAGTTCACAGAACTTTTTAAAATCAGCACGGACATCTTCATTTTCAAGGTCTGTCATCGCTTTTTCGATAAAAGCGGATTCGCGGATCTTGAAATACTTGGCGACCTCCCAAAGCATCATTTTAGTTCTCTCTCCGATCGATATATTGATCACTTTTCTTTTTACTTTTGCCATTTTCTACATCTCCTGTACGATAAGCACTATTATAATAATGTTTTTTTTATATTTCAACATTTTTATACATTTTTCTCATTTCATCTGATTCGAGAGAGCAAAACTTCACTTAAACACAGGATAATAGTTTAAAATATTTTAGTTCTATTAAATATTTTATTACAATACAGGTTTCCCCGGGAATGCCGGACAAGATCCGGACTCCGGAAAACCTTCTCTTTTAAAGCCTACTACTTCTTGTTCGTATTGATCTTAAACGGCCAATACGCAGGGCAGAACCCGATAATTCCGGTTAAAATCGGAATAAAAGCCAGATTCGCCCAAACACAATAATAACCTGTCGTAAAATAATATACATAGTGAACCACCAGGATAATTGCACCGATTATTATCCTTAGTTTTCTGTCTTTTTTCCCCATATTACATTTCATATTATCTCCTCATCATTTTATTGGACAACATTTATCCTTCCCATTCCCAAACCGCCTTGCCCGTAAACCGCTTCAGAGATACCATCCCCTGATGCAGGGAAGGCATTTCCGAGGAAACTGAGCAGAGCTGCCCACTCTTTTAACTCCTGAACACCGGGAGCTATTTCTGAATCTATCCTGTAATACATATAAGCGGCAGGATCTATCGGCTGTCCTGCCGAGTCCCGCGGGATTATCGTAAGACCCATATCAGTTACAGCCCCCATCATCTGGAGGGCATATAGATCTACCACAACATGATATAGTTTTGAGGTATCGGCCAGGTCAATTGCCGGCCCTTTAGTAGTGGTAAAGGTATCGGTCTCCGGTGACAGATAAATTGCAGACACACCTGCAAAATTGGGTGCCATTGCAGGATTATAATCACACCTTATTCCTGAGAAATTCAGATAAAAATCATCTCCGAGCATTTGAGATATTGTGATCCCGGCTTCACATATATTTCTCAGGTCAGGGCCGGTAACATACAATGACATCAGTGGATATCCCGGCATCATCTGGGCTGTATCCGGTGATGTCCCCAGAGGGATGGCGTTGTAAATATCAGTAAAAGTAAGTATCCCTGTTTTTCCGGGGAAAAGTCCATCTCTTATTACTCCGTTTGCGATCACTGCAACATCGTATGGATTCCCATCATTGATAGGAGCCAGCTGTCCTGCAACCGATCTGAGAGAATCTGCAGCAAGGTTTCCGAGTGATGACTCTTCCGCCCCGTGAACTCTCATTTCAGAAGAGACTCTTGAAACCGGATCGGTAAGATTAAGCCCTGCAGCAGACAGTGCTCCGTTTATAGCAGATTTATAATTAGCAATAATTGTCTGAAATACCGTCCTGTTCAACACCGTGTCATTTACCGGGAGGAGTTGAAAGTCGCTACTTTCGATCATGCCGGTACCTTTATTAAAAGTAACATCCAGCCGGCTGAGCCATTTCCCGTATCCTCCGGGAGAAAATATCATCGTATTGGATGACCCTTTTCTGACAAGCGTTTGCGTTGCTGTATGATAATGTCCCGAAGCAATTATATCGATCCCGGTAACATTTTCCGCGATCAGCTGATCATCACCGGTCCCGTCATTATAGATACCGCCATGTGATAACAATAATACTATATCAACGGAATCATTATTCCTCAGATCATCAACCTTACCCTGAAGAAAAGTGTAATCATGATTAAATGATATGGGGGCAGCAGTAGGGGCAAGTGAATCTGCAGTCACACCCATTATTCCGAGTATACCTACCTTGATCCCGTTGGACAGCTCTATGATCTTTTTCGGGATAATGGCTCCGGCAGCTATCAGCGATTCGATCCCGTCATCATCTGATGACCCGTTATGAGTAACCATATTTGAAGCTACTATAGGTACATTAAATCCATTTGACACACCGTTTCCCAGAAGCATTGCTAGCCCGAGTGATGACCAGTCGAATTCATGATTCCCCAGAGTTACGGCATCATATCCGGTCATCTGGAAAAATTTCAAAGAAATCGGATCTGTAACAGCAAGATCATAAACAGTTCCCATAAAAAAGTCACCTGAGTCAACTACTACAACAGGGATATTCTCTTTTTCCTGCTCAGTCCTGACTGCTCCGATTATACTCGCAATTCTTGTAAAACCTCCGAGAACAGTGTCATTATCAGAAACATCTTCCGGAGTATAGTCAAGAGAAGCTCCTATCCCATCCGCATGACTGTGCATATCTGAGGTTTGAAGAATTGTAAATGTAACTACGTCATCTGATGTGAGACCGTCACAAGCTGACAAACCCGCAACAATTAATATAGCAAGTAAAACTTTAAAGATCTTTGAAGTCATAATATCCTCCTTTGATAAAATTTCGTTAAATTTATTTTTAAATTAACAACAGGGAAAAATAAAGTCAACTTTTAACCATAATACCGGAATTGAAAAAAAAATTTCAATTAAATATAATATTTTTTATATTTCAATAATATTTTTCAAGGAGGTTAAAAAATGAGAAGGATTAATAGGTTTTTTATCATTTCAGTTTTATCTCTGATCCTGACTACCGGGATCTTTTCCAACGGGCTGAGTCTGAATGGTATCGGTTCAAGGGCAAGCGCAATGGGTACTGCCTATGTGGGGCTTTCGGATGACTGGAGCGCAGTTTTCTTCAATCCGGCAGGGCTGGCACAGATCGAAGACACAAATATTTCACTGTTCATTACAAATATAATGCCGTCCGGAACATACAATTTTGAGCTGGCGGGAATGACCCTTGCTGATGCAGAATCAATAGGCAGTTCTTATCCTTCCGGAGCATTTTCATATTTCAGGCCCTTTTCAGACAAGATCACGGCCGGAATATCTGTTTATGTCCCGGCAGGTGCAGGCGCGGAATGGGACGGCGCAGATCTGGCTATGTTAACGGGCGGAACTCCATTGCTTTGGGACAGTACAATTTTTATGATAACTGTCTCTCCGGCAGCCGCAATAAAATTGAATGAAAAGTTCTCACTGGGCGCATCTTTAAATTTCAATTTTGCAAGCCTGAAAATGAAGAGGCCGGGAGGTGACGGCGCTGCTGTTCCGTATTTCCAGTATGACGAGAACCTCTCTGCGATGGCAATAGGTTTTACTCTGGGAGCAATGTACAAACCCAATGAGACCATAAGTTTCGGCCTTACCTGGAAAGCTCCGGTAAAGGCCAACCTTAAAGGAACTGCAGAAGCCCCTTTCCTTGCAGCCCTCGGAATTTCAACAGAATCTGAAGGGACAAGGTCTGCAACATGGCCGACATGGGTAGCTGCAGGAGTTGCAATAACTCCAAATGACAAATTGACTTTCACTTTAGATGTAACCTATAACAATTGGGGAAAACTCCAGGAAATACCAATTGAGTTCGATGATCCGATGTGGAAAGCTGCCGGGATGGAAGAGGGAACCAAATTCGGACTTAAATGGGAAAATACTGTTGATATTAAATTCGGAGCCGAATACAAATTTTCGGATAGTTTCGCACTTAGAGGCGGATTCTACACTGACAAATCACCTTCACCCGAAGAGACACTGAACATACTTCTCCCCAGCCTCCACTACAGTGCAGTAACGGCAGGATTCGGTTACAAAACCGGAAAACTTGCTCATCGATTTTGCAGTTGAATACCTGTTCGGAGATGAGACGATTTGTTGACCCGATGAACTACGATGCGGAAGCGGGAATGCCCGGAACCCACGGCATGACCATCATCGTCCCGAACATCACAATTACATATACATTTTAACACAATCAATATTAACATAGGGGCGGGCCTAGCATCCGCCCTTTTTACCCTCACCCGCTGAGAATCTCCTCATATTAAAAGCTGTGTGAATAAAGACCCCTTTCAGGGGATTTAGGGACATTGTCCATTATGGGATGGTTTCACCATATTAAAATGTAGAGGCAAATGGTAATTTGCCCGTATTGAAAAAAAAGGGGGTGAATTACCATTCAGCCCTACGAATATGGCCTCAAGGGGAACAGAATCTAACCTCCCCTGCTAAGGGTATCGGGGATTAGTGTACACCATGATCAAAATCTGGCAATTGGATATAAAAAAATTTTCAAAAATGAAAGCACCGTCCCCGGCATGTTTTATTTCAGAGAGTCGTGGAATATTTCGATGGGGTGAAAGGCATCTCTGCCTGTGCCGTCCTTGATCTGTTGGCGGCAGCTTGTTCCCGGGGCTGAAATAACAATATCATCTGATGTTTCCCTGACAGCGGGGAACAACACCAGTTCCCCTACTTTCATCGAGAGATCGTAATGCTCTTTTTCAAACCCGAACGACCCCGCCATCCCGCAGCAGCCGGAAGGTATCTCATCCACTGAATAATTGACCGGGATAGAGAGCATCTCTTTTGTCGGACCGGTTGATGCCAACGATTTCTGGTGGCAATGGCCGTGCAGTCTGATCTTCAATGGCTCATCGGTAAAAAGTGATCGATCAATATTCCCTTTTTCATGTTCCCTCATGACAAACTCATCGAACATAAGACAACTCTTTCCCGAGATTCTCCGCTGCCGTCTTCATATCTTTCCCGGCACAATTCGGGATATTCATCCCGGAATGTCAGAATCGCAGAGGGCTCAATTCCTATCAACGGAGCTTCATCATTTATCATATCTTTAAGTAAGTTCTATATTCTTCTTTGCTATTTCCGCTGCCTTTTTCACAAGCCCTTTGGAGAGGAAGGTCCTGCCGCTCTCAACATGTTTCGGAATTATAACTTTGTAACCGAGTTTCCTGAGCGTACTTATTGCCTTAATCCCGATCTCCGTATCGTTATAATCGGTGAACTCATCGGCAAAAAGGTAAACCTCCCCTTTCTTACCGTCATCCCGGACCGGATTCTTTCTGGCCCATGCTTTCAGAGTTATTTTGGAAAGTGACGGTATCGACCTTGCCGGAGCGAACCCGATCACCCTTTTCATAATACCGGAAGATACAGCATTTGATATAAGAAAATTGTAAAATGCCGGGAAGAGACTTCCGAGCCGGTTCAGGGTAGAAATATAACCGATCAGCCTCGACCTCAACGGGACCCTGTTGCTTTTGTAATACTGCTGCATAAATTCAGCCTTCAGTTTCGCCATATCTACACTTGATGGACATTCCGATTTACAACCCTTGCATGAGAGGCAGAGGTCAAGCACATCTTTCACCTCATCATGGTCAAATATATTTTTTTTTGTTGAATTTGTAATAAATTCCCTGAGAATATTGGCCCTTGCCCTTGTTGTATTTTTCTCATCACCTGTTGCCATAAAACTCGGACACATTGTCCCGCCCATCAACGCAGACTTCCTGCAATCGGCCGATCCGTTGCACTTCTCAGCTGCTCTGAGAAATCCCATTTCTCCGGCAAAATCGATATAGGTTTCGATATCCCGATGGCCCTTCCCCGAAATATACCGGAGATTCGAATCCATTGGTTCCGGATCAATGATCTTTCCGGGATTAAAAATATTCTTCGGGTCCCAGGCTCTTTTTATTTTTCTGAGAATCGTATAGTTTTCCTCGCCGATCATTTTCGGGATAAACCCGCTCCTCACCCTTCCGTCACCATGCTCGCCGCTCAGAGAGCCTCTGTATTTTTTTACAATTGAAGCTACATCCCCGGCTATTGCCCTGAACAATCCGACACCTTCCTTATCCTTCAGGTTTATCATGGGACGGAGGTGAAGTTCTCCGGTAGAAATATGGCCATGATATATCCCCTGAATCTTATACTTATCCAGTATCTCCTCGAAATCGATAATGAAGTCCATCAGGTCACCGGGGTGAACTGCAGTATCCTCAATAACCGATACGGGTTTGAAGTCACCGGGGATATTATAGATAACACCGAGGCCGGCCTTTCTCAACGCCCACACCCTGTCCATATCCTTCCCCGAGACAACCGGGAAATGGTAACCCAGCCCTCTCCGCCTCAGATCTTCTTTCACTCCACTTATCTTCTCTTCAAGTTCTTTCCCGGATTCAGCACCGAACTCAGCTATCAGAACAGCCCCCGGATCCCCGCTAAGGAAGAACCTGTTCTTTCTCTGTTCTATATTATCCTTTGTACAATCCAGAATAAATTTGTCTATCAGTTCAACAGCCCGGGGAGAATGCTCCAGGATAACAAGATTTGCTTCAACCGATTCCTTCAATGTTTTAAAATGGGCACAGATCAGGGCGGTTTCAGCCGGGGGCATAGGGACAAGATTCAGTTTCAGCTCTGTTGTAAATGCAAGAGTCCCTTCAGATCCCGCCAGAAGTTTTGAAAAATTGAACTCCTCCCCGCCACAGAAAGGACTTGTATTAAGAATCAGATCGACAGCATAGCCGGTATTCCGCCTTTTTATATCAGGCCTCGGATATTGATCTCTGATCCGTTCCCGGACTTCTTTATTATTCAGAACATCCCTGATATTTTTATATAAAGATGCCTCAAGGGTACTGCAATTACATTTATTTCCAAACGCATCAAGGGACAAGTTCCCAAACTCTGCTTCCGATCCGTCTGAAAGGATCACTTTCATGGATAGGATGTGGTCCCTCGTGGTTCCGTATACCAGGGAATGTGATCCGCAGGCATTGTTCCCCGCCATTCCCCCCAGCATGCACCTGCTTGATGTTGATGTCTCCGGCCCGAAAAACAACCCATATTGAACCAGTTTCAGATTAAGCTCATCAAGTACAACTCCGGGTTGAACCCTCACCCATTTTTCTTTCACATTTATTTCAAGGATCCGATTCATATATTTACCGGCATCAACAACAATCCCTGAACCCACCACCTGGCCGGCAAGCGATGTCCCTGCCGCTCTCGGAATAAGGCCTGCCCCTTTTTCTGATGCAAAGAGAATCAGCTTTTTTATATCCTCAGAGGTTTTCGGCCTGGCTACCGCAAGGGGGACCTCTCTGTATTCCGAAGCATCTGTAGCATACATAAGCCTGTCGGGAGCCTTTGTGAACAGGTCACCCTCCATTTCACCGGCCAGTGATCTCAGTGCTTCTTTTATGGACTCTTTCACAATGAGTTACTTCTTATAAAAATCGGTACTTTCGAAGATCTTATCGGCAGAACCGGCAATGAATCCGGAAAACAACATCCCGTCTTTTCCTGCATACCTTTTAGCAAATTCATAATAACAACCCGGGATCTCCCTGATCCCTTCCGAGAAGTCAATCTTAACAGGTTCCGCTTTTATGCTTGACTGCTCAAGAAATTGCTCCGGTGTACCTTTTACTTCCCCTCCGGAATCATTCATAAGAAACCCTTTACTTTTCAGCAGGCTGTTAACATCCTCTATATTCGGGAATGAGGAGAGATAGTTTATACTAACTGTAAAATGGTTGGCACAGAAACCGTACACATATAACCACGCAGCATATTCTGATTCAGTTTTAAGTTTATTATAAATTTCAAATGACGGTACTCCCCAAAGATTACCCGAGTGTATAAGTTCATCAGAGCCGAGTTTTTCTTCAGGAATTTTATCTATGCTTTTTTTAACGGTCTCCTGAAGGAATCCACTGAACTCTGTTGTGAGAAGCTGACTTATAAATACCCTTGGAGCATTCTTTTCTTCCGTATGTTCAAAATGCTTTGCATAAAGTTTCTTCTCCTCAAACTTATACTCCCCTTTTTCGACGTATCCGTTCTCCCTGAAAACATGTGACAGGACATCAATGTCCACCCGTTTATCATCAAAGGTCCTGAATGCTATATGATCATTTACCACATCTTCTCCATAAGAGACAAAGAGATCATAAACCTTCTGAACAGAAGGGTTTTGCTTTGTATATACTTCCCATAATCTGTTAATTACTTTTTCATAGTTCATGATCTGATTTTGTCATATTTTTTACTTTTTTTAAAGTAAACAATATCGTTGTCTTTACGTATAAAATCTATTAAATTGAAATTAGTAAAATAAAACCAGGAGAAAATATGAACAAAAAAAGTTTTTTAATCATGATTTTTATTCTGGCCTTAACTTTGACCATCCTTCCAAAAGCGAAGATGGACAAAAAGGCCGATGACCCTTTTAAATCGATCGTAAGCGGATTGAAATTCCGTTCGATCGGCCCTGCTTATACATCGGGAAGGATAGCCGATATCGCTGTAAATCCAAAGGACCATTCGGAATATTTTGTCGGTGTTGCGTCCGGTAATCTGTGGAAAACAGTGAATAACGGTATAACATTCAAACCTGTATTCGACAAATACGGCTCCTATTCTATCGGAGCTATTTCAATTGACCCGAAGAACCCCAAAGTTGTATGGGCCGGGACAGGAGAAAATAACCACCAGAGAGCACTGGCATACGGTGACGGTGTTTACAAAAGTTTGGACGGTGGGGAAAGCTGGAAGAACATGGGGCTTAAAAACTCACGTCAAATCGGAAAGATACTCATTAATCCGAAGAACACTGATATTGTATATGTTGCTGCGGAAGGTTCTGCATGGGGCCCCGGAGGAGACAGAGGACTTTATAAAACGACCGATGGCGGTAAGACATGGAAAAAAGTTCTGAATGTCAGTGAAAATACCGGAATTAATGATATGGTTATGGATCCCTGTAATCCCGATATGATCATTGCATCTTCTGAACAGAGGAGACGCCATGTTCATACAAAGATAGGCGGCGGGCCCGAATCAACTATTTATAAAACAACAGACGGCGGAGAGAACTGGAAAAAGATAAACAAAGGGCTCCCCGAAGTTCATATCGGAGGGATCGGCCTTGCTATCTCACCTGTAGACCCGATGGTAGTTTATGCAACATTTGAAGCACAGGACGAAATGGGCGGATTTTACCGTTCGGATGACCAGGGTGAATCCTGGAAAAAAATGAGCTCACACTCCTCCAGCGGTCAATACTACTCAAGAATATTCTGTGATCCGAAAGATGTTAACAAAGTCTACTCAGTTGAAACAGTGACCCAATATACCGAAGATGGAGGAAAAACTTTCAAAAGGCTCGGATTAAAGGACAGGCATGTTGATGATCATGCTCTATGGATAAATCCTGATGATACCAGGAACCTGATAATCGGCGGTGACGGCGGTGTCTATACAACCTACGATTCAGGTGCAGCATGGTTTCATTCTTCAAATCTTCCTGTAGCACAATTTTACAGGGTATTTGTGGACAATTCGAAACCGTTCTACTACATCTACGGCGGAACCCAGGATAACAACAGTATGGGTGGCCCCACTGCAAATCTAAGCAAAGACGGTGTTACAAAAGGAGAATGGTTCGAAACAAACGGCGGAGACGGATTCTGGACCGCAGTTGATCCGGTTGACCCCAACATCGTTTATGCCGAATCACAATACGGAGGGATGGTGAGATATGACAGAAAAAGCGGCGAGAGAAGATATATAAGGCCGGTTCCGAGAAAAGGTGAAAAGACCTACAAATGGAATTGGAACACACCGCTTATACTCAGCCACCATTCAAATACCAGACTTTATTGTGCGGCAAATAAAGTATTCAGAAGTGATGATAGAGGAGACAGCTGGACAGTTATAAGCGACGACCTGACCTCAAAGACAGATAGAAATTCCTGGAAGGTAATGGGGAAATACTGGAGCGCTGATGCAGTTGCAAAAGATGTTTCCACATCACAATTCGGCACCATTATTTCATTTGATGAGTCAATACTTGATGAGAATCTTCTTGTCGCAGGAACTGATGATGGAGTTATTCAGGTCACGACCGATGGAGGTAAGAACTGGAAAATGTACACCAAATTCCCCGGAGTACCTGAATATACATACGTCAGTGACCTTATGACCTCAAGATATGATAAGAACACAATCTATGCTTCATTTGATAACAGGAAAAGGGATGATTTCAAACCTTATGTACTCGTCAGCAGTGATCTCGGGAAAACGTGGAGATCAATAGCATCCAATCTCCCTGAAAGCGGAACCATCCACACTCTAGCTCAGGACCATGTGAAAAAGGAACTCCTCTTCTCAGGAAGTGAATTCGGTGTTTTCTTCTCAATAGACAGCGGAAAGAACTGGACCCAGCTAAAATCGGGGATCCCCACTATCTCAGTCAGAGATATGATGATCCAGCGCGATAAGAACGATCTGGCTCTCGCAACATTCGGCAGAGGTTTTTATATCCTTGATGACTATACACCTCTCAGAGAGCTCACACCTGAGCTCCTAAAGAAGGAAGCTCATATTTTTCCTGTACAGGAATCACTTCAGTATATCCGGTCAGAGAAAAAATACGGACAGGGCGCTACCGATTATTATGGGAAAAACCCGGAATTCGGTGCTACTTTTACCTACTATCTGAAAGATTCCTTCAAAACAAAAAAATCGGCAAGACAGAAAAAAGAGGGTGAATTGTTCAAGAAGGGAGAAAAGATATATGTCCCGACCTGGGATGAGCTTAGAGAAGAGGGGATGGAACCGAAATCTTTCCTCACCTTCACAATTACAGACAGCTCGGGTAATATAGTAAAAAATATTTTCAATAAGGGGTCAAAAGGGATAAACCGTATTGTATGGGATTTCTCAATGAACTGGTACGAACCGCTTAAACAGGGGAAAAAATTCGATCCGCTGGCCAAACAGGATGACGGATTCCCGGCAATGCCCGGGAAGTATAACCTGACACTCTCCAAAGTCGTAGGAGGGGTTGAGACAAAGATCGCAGGCCCGGTTGAATTCACCACAAAAACTCTCAACAATGCAACACTTCCTGCTAAAGACAGAAAGGCGCTGGACAAATTCCATAAAGAGATAGCAGAGATGTCCCGTGTTATCCAGGGTAACCTGAGCGCAGTTAATGAGATGAAGGAGAAGATTGTCCTGATCAGACAGACCATTCATGCTATGCCTGCTGCATCCGCGAAAATTGTTATGGATGCCGCGAAGACCGAAAGAGAAATTGATGATATTATCTTCAAATTCAGAGGGCATAGGGCAAAAGCAAGCAGAGAGGAGATACCTCCCGGAGATACATCTATCATGTCAAGATTCTATGCTGTGTTGTATTCCCAGTTTGCAACCACATCTGCACCGGCGAAAGGACAGCTCCTTTCAATGGAGATCCTTACAGGGCAGATGAAACCTGTCATCTCAGATCTGAAAAAGATCGATATGAAGCTCAAAGGGTTTGAGAAAGAACTTGAAAAGATCAATGCTCCCTGGACATCAGGAAGAGTGATCGATTTTAAGTAAATAAAGATATAAAAGAAAAGAGGCAGTGCTTCACGGCACTGCCTTTTTTTTACAAATTAATATCGCATATATCTGTAATAATTTTGAAATTGTTTATCCCGAAGTTATTTATAACCTGCTCGACAAGGCCTTCTCTCACCACAAGGATCAGATCAATTTCCTTAAGTTTGTTTTCCTCATTGATGATAACATTCAGTGAAGGTGCAAAACCTCTATTATTCAGTTCAATCCGGCCGACCTCATCTATTATTAAAATATTAAATTTTCCAAAACTATCCAGAACTTCATTGTTTGCCTGGTTAAAACCTTTTTCTGAAAACCTGTATGGCCCGATCCTGATAACCCCTGTTTCCTTTTTTTCAGATTCGGCAGGGTATTGATCTCCGGAAGATATATTAAAGAAATATCTCTTTCCCGATCTCACCGGCATGAGGATCCCTCCCGCATCTCTTCTTTTTCCCGCCCACTCTTCCAACTTAGATGTTTTACCGCTTCGGATCTGTCCGGTAAAAATATATATCATGTTTTCTCACCTGTATCTGTTCTGAGAATATAAACAAGAACAATTATCATAAATTCCTTCACTCTTCGGAAAAAATTCCTGCCGGCTGTTTTTTTCCAACTATGTGTAACAATTGACTTGAAGAGAGGAAAACTTGAAAGAGTATTTTCTATCTCTCCGGCATATTTTCCTTTCCGGTCACGGAAAAATACCTTATACCATCGGATCACAAGAGGAGAGATCACAAAAAACCATAATCCCATAATAAGCAGAGCTCTTACTATCATCACAACAGCCCTTAAAGCAACACTTTCAGAGAATGCGGGGAAAATATATGTCAATACAACAATAAAAAAGGCCAGGATAACAATAAGGATCGACGAAGGTTTCCTGAACCACACTCTCTTCTTCCTCTTCTTTATTTCAGGAGCTGCACTGATAATGGATAATTCTAAATCTTCAGCAGTAATTGTTTCAGAGGCTTTCTTCACCATCCCGGGAAGAGCCCCCGCAATGTACCCTGCAACAACGCCCCCGATCAGATGCAGACCTGAATATATCCCTATCAGCCACAAACTAGTTTCCCCTACCGTATCTATATAGGGAATTTGCTCTGTAACGAAAACACCGAACTGGTCAATAGAGTACCAAAGGTTATTTCCGTATATTATTGTCAGTAACAGGATCTTCTGCAGCGAAGATAGCAAAAGGACAATTATCCCGAATAATAGAGAAGATAATCTGTAAAATTTTCCGGAAAGAAAAAATAGTGACCCGATCAATCCCTGGAGTGCTACTGCGAAATATGCAAGTGGAGGAGAATGGGGGCTGACCCCTGCTTTAATAAGGAGGACTATCATAACTGACCTCATAATTGCCTTCCGGTTTTCGGAATAATACCCGATCAGAGAGATAAATATTACAGCCCCGGCACCAATGAACAAACCGGCAAAAGGGATATTGAGAGCATGTAAAACACCTCCGAATGCAGCTTCACTCAGCGCCCAGAGAACAGTTATCCTCCCTACCCTGTCGTTTATAATAACTCCTCCTATATTGATGTCATTATAGATAAATATTAAATAGTCATCAATGGAAAACACTCCATATAATCAGATACACCATTAATTGAAATTTTTTTTTATAGAGATATCATTATTTCTACACTAAATGAATAATGATGGAAAAATGAATATTAAAATTTGTTTTAAACAAAGTTCATGGATCTTGAAATACTTGGCGATCTCTCAGAGAATCATTTTAGTTCTCTCTCCGTCCGACAATAGAATTGGGTACAGCTGCAATAGCCGTTTCTACATTATTAACGGGAATACCATTTGTACACCTTGCATTCAAACAGATAGGGAGACAGAATAGATAATCCCGGTTCAGGAACGGCGGAATAACAATTGCTTGAGAGTTAGATAAATAAAATAGGTATTACCTATAAGATATCTCTTCCCCAATCTTATGGGTTCTTTCAGTAATCTGAAAAACCATTCGAATCCCGCATTTCGGATCCACTCCGGGGCCTGCCTCTTTTTCCCCGAAAAATAATCCAATGCTGCTCCAAGAGAAAGAGCAACTGAGACATTTAGTGAATCCATATTATTGCTGATGAACTTTTCACTTTTCGGACTGCCGAGAAAAACAAATAATATATCCGGTTCAAATGAATTTACAGTCCTAATAATATTATTTATTTCTATATGATCGTTTTCAAATCCATGGGGAGGACTATAAGTTCCGACAGATAGATATCTGTTCGAACTGAGAATCTTCTCCCTGGCTTTAGCCTCTGATCCATCTGTACCTCCAAGCAAAAAGATCCTCTGCTTTCCGATCCTTAACCTGTTACATATTTCTTTAAACAGATCAACACCCGTACACCTCCCTTTTAGCGGTGTTCCAAGGAGCCTAGAGGCGAGAACAAGAGAGTATCCGTCAGGAAGGATAAGAGAAGCTCTTTTATAAGCAGACCTGAAATCTGTATCATCCCTGAGATAGAGAAAGTGGGCTGCGTTGGGTGTAACAACAAACCCCTTCTCTCTTTTTTTGACCATATCAAAAATCTTTGCTGATGCATCTTTTACTGTAATGTTATCAATAGAAATATCGCTAAAAACAAATTTTCTTTCAGAGGTTATCATAAAAAATCCTTCTTAAAGAAATTATATCAAAATAGAAAAATACAAAATACCATTTATTTTTTTGACAAGAAAGCAGACAATCGGGAACTCTGATTAGTTTAAATTTCACATTTTTTGTTTTATTCCATATAATAATTCCAGAAATGAAAATCGGACTGGTTGGCAATGGCGCATGGGGAAAGTATATTCTCCGTGATCTGATAACTTTAAATTCTGAAGTTTATGTTGCCGATATCAGTGAGGAAGCCAGAAAAAGAGCAAACGAAAATGGAGCAGCCGGAGTTTTTTCAGAAGCTGAAGAACTGCCTGATTGTAACGGATATATTGTTGCCGTTCCTATTCCTGAACTGACACCGGTAAGTGCTGGAATACTAAAAAAGGGGAAACCGGTTTTCTGTGAGAAAACAATGCTTTTATCTGAGGATGATTTCAACCTGTTAAGCAGCCTTGGGGGAGAACAATTGATCTTTGCAATGCACAAATGGCATTACCATCCGGGGATTGAAGCTTTGAGAGTCATCGCTGAAAGCAAAAGGCTCGGCAATATAAAACAGGTTGATACTGTCAGATATCATTGGGTTAAGGATTTCCATGGCGGAGACGTTTTCTGGACCCAGGGAGTTCATGACCTGACAATCGTCAAGCATATCCTCGGATTTATTCCGGAACGGATAAAAGCAGCCAATGTCGTTTACAATAGTGACAATCTCCCTGTGACCTTTAATGCGATCCTCGGGGAAGATCCATGTGCTTCCTTATCGGTAAGCGGCGCTCATTGCCATAAGAGAAGCGGTGTGACGATTCACGGCGAAGCAGGGAGCGCCGGACTGAATGATGCTTATGATGATCATATTC
The DNA here is from genome assembly GCA_963827565.1 of Candidatus Aminicenantota bacterium. GTDB lineage: Bacteria > Acidobacteriota > Aminicenantia > UBA2199 > UBA2199 > UBA647. The sequence goes on along the minus strand of CAWHBG010000003.1, from coordinate 1,133,057 downwards.
TGATCCGTGACATTAACGGGGAAGAAAAAACAGGAATAGATACAACCTACCCCCTCTTCCTCGAACTGGAGGAATTCATCAAATATCTCAAAGGGGGGGCAACTCCGAAATGCGGCCTTAAAGAGGCCTGGGAAGTTACAAGATCATTGATAAAAATAAGAGAGAAAGCCGGAGTGGATAGAAAGGAGATAACCAGTGTTTAAAGAACTAAGCGTATTCGCAGCATCCAAAATTACAAACGAAAAAGAGAAAGTGCTTGCCTATCTGAGAGGAGAAAAGATCTTTCCTACGACAATTGAATTAGACCTTACTCAAAAATGTACCCGTGCATGCCCTGAATGTCCTTTTCAGGTTTCAAGAAGGGCGGGACATACACTTGAACTTCCATTCCTGGACCGTCTTTTCAGCATAATCGGGAAAGAGACACCCGGACTTATCCTTTCCGGAGGTGAAGCAACATATGTGCCGCATTTTCCCGAAACTGTTGCCCTGGCAAGAAAAAAAGGTTTCAGGGAGATCGCTGTCATTTCCAACGGGGGGCTGACCCACCTGCCGCAGGTCCAGGATGCACTGCTCGAACATATCACCTCGATCAGGTTCTCACTTTATGACTGGCAGGATGGAGAGGAAAAATATTTTAAAGAGACCCTGGATAAGATAAGCAAGCTGAGAGAGAGGATCGAAAAAGAGGGAAGCAAACTTAAGATCGGTGCTTCAATATTGACCAGGAAGGAAGTAACAGGGAAATTTCATTCAATCGGAATGAAGGCATTTGATGCAGGAATACACTGGCTGTATTTTCACCCTTTTTGTGATGAATGGGATACAAAATGCCCAAAGCAGGCAGACCAGACAGGTGTACTTGACGCAATTGCAGAAATGAAAAGAAATGTTCCTCCCGGATTAAATATACAGGTCCCTTATGAGAGATACTCACCCGAAAAACTTTATTTTGAAAAATTACACGGATCACATTTTGTTATTCAGGTTGGCGCTGATGGCATCAACTATGCAGGACCTGAGTGTAAATACGAGGAGGAAGCAGCATTGCTTGACCTGAATGAATATATGGAAGATGATTTCCTCTGGGATCCTGAACGTATAAGAAAAATAGATAATTTAAACAGTGAGAATTACACTTTCATAGGGACAAAACACCGCCCGCCGATGTTCAGTGATTTTATACAGAAACTTATAGACCGGAATGCGATTCAGAATAGCGATGTTCAGAGTCACCCGGAAGAATTTTATCATCCATATTTAGTTTAGATAAAAAAACATTGAAAGAGTTAATTTCAAGCAGAAAGTCCTCTCTTCTTTTTCACCTTCTTTCTGATACGCTGGAAACGCCATATCAGAAACTGTTTAAGAGGCCATCTATAGCGGCCATACAGATCAAAGATCCTGAAAACGAACGTCTTGAAAAATATCCTGAAAGTGCTATAGACAGATCTCTTTTTATATAATTCAATTGAAAATTTTACAGCTGCACTTCTGAGTATTTTTATCTCCAATGTTTCCGGATCTTCCTTTAATTCGTCAAAATATTCTGTTTGACCCTGATGGGTGTTTTTAGTGTAATTACTCCACATGTGTGAGGGGAATTTCACCAGTGTAAGTTTTGGGATAAATGATATTTTTTTGCCGGCAAGCTGGAACTTTCTTAAATAATCAAAATCAACTCCTCTATGTAATTTAATATGATCTCCCCAGTATCCGATATCTTCCACCACATCTTTTCTGTGAAGCCAGCAGGAAGGCGGGGGGGTAAAATGGTAGGTATTGGTCCTCTTTTCTGATGGAGGGCCTACCATCGATTCGAGGCCGGATGGTGAGAATAATGCACTGAGAGGATGAACAAAATCAGCACCACTTTCCCGGATATGCCTGACCAGGGTAGACAGATGCCATGGGAACCACAGATCATCATGTCCCAGGTAAGCAATATATTCTCCTCTTGCTCTCCTGATCCCCTCATTATTGGGCGCTCCCTGGCCACCGGAGTTTTTTCGCATATTCACCCAATTGATCCTCCGGTCTCCGAAAGAGAGAACGACCTCTTCAGTATCATCTGTACAGGAATCTCCTACTACCCATATTTCAAAATCTGTAAAATCCTGCCAAAGGACCGTTTTCAGAGCCAGTTTTAAAGTGTTACTACTGTTATAGGTTGCCATTATTACGGAAACAATCGGATCGCCAGTCATGATCTAATTATAATTGCAGAGTTTTAGTTGTCAATAATTTCGTTTACCGAAATATCAGGGGTGTTCACCGAATAATCAGGGCAAAATGGAATTCAGGGAAGTATACTGGTTATGAAACACAAAGGAGGCAACATGGAAGAAAAAAAAGTTTCATTTATAAGTGGTAAAATCATAGTAGGTATTTTAATTATTGCAGCAGGTGTAGTACTTTTGCTTGGGACTCTCGGATATGACCTTGATATTGATCTGTTCGACTTCTGGCCCATTATCCTTATTGCATTAGGGATCAAAATAATGGTCTCTCATCATGATTCGAAAGACATTCTCTGGGGATTTTTTCTGCTGACCATCGGTGTACTTCTCCAATTGAACAAACTTGATTATATTGATATCAGTTTTCACGATATATGGCCGTTGATTCTTATATACATAGGCATTCAGATCATAATCTCCGGCGGGAAATACAGATCACGCATAGCTCATAATAGAACTCACAGAAGGGGCTTAATGAAAGAAAATGAAGATGTAAAAGGAGACATGATAAATATCTCAGCTATTCTCGGCGGTGGTGAGTACCACTATTCAAACAAGAAATTGAAAGGGGGAAAGATATCTGCTATTATGGGGGGATGTGAGATAGACCTCAGGGACAGTGATTTCGAAGGGGAAGAATTGATAATTAATACCTTTGCTCTCATGGGCGGGATTGAAATGAGAATTCCCCAGAACTGGGATGTCGTTCTCGAAGGTACACCAATCCTCGGAGGAATGTCTGATCAGACAAAAACACTCAATGGATCAAAGAAAAAACTCATTATCACAGGCGAAGCTATAATGGGTGGAGTTGAAATAAAGAACTAACATGCATCCGGCTTTCAGATCTGGAAAAGATATGATCGTTGCGGGGCTCCTCTGGAGCCCCGTTGCTTTCTGGACGATCGTTCTGCACAGAACCCTATCAGACTCTGATCTGTCAACCTCAGCAATCCTCCTGATCCCCCCTATGATCCTTCTTCTGGGAATCGCAATTTCTGTATGGTATATATGCAAGGGACTCCCCTTTGAGAAAGGGAACATACTGTATTTTATCGTTAGGCACTCACTTACCATGATAATGATACTTGCAGTATGGTTAGGGGTCTCAAGCGGTTATTCCGGACTCCTCAATGAATATTTCTCTTCAGGTAACTGGACAAGACTTTTCAGTTCATCATTACCTCTTCTTACAGGAACCGGAATTTTCACATATCTATTATCAATATTGATATATTATCTGTTTCTTGCAAACGAGAGGATACGGGCAGCTGAGAAGGAGATCCTCCAGCAACAACTTGAAGCAAGCCGGTCTGAACTTGATGCATTAAAAACTACAATTCACCCCCACTTCCTCTTCAATACCCTGAACCTTATAAGTCCTCTTATAAAAAAATCCCCAAAGCAGGCATCTGAGCTTATCTCTCACCTCTCGGAATTTCTGATATATAGTTTTGAATATAGTGTCAAAACAAAATCGACCATCAATGATGAGGTCGAACACATAAAAAATTACCTGAGTGTAGAGAAATTCCGCCTGGGAGAAAGGCTGGATACTGAACTCAAACTGCAGGAAGGGACAACCGGTATTCAAGTCCCCCCGCTAATTCTGCTGCCTGTAGTTGAGAACAGTATCAAACACGGCATTTCGCAATTGCTTGAGGGTGGCAAAATAAAGATAGAAACATTGATAAAAGAGGAACATCTGGTAATAATTGTAAGTAATCCTTATGAAGAAAATACTAAAAAACCGAGAGGCAGAGGGCACGGACTTAAAAACCTTAAGAAAAGGTTAAAAATCTATTACAAAGGGAAAGGGGGGATCCTGACCGGGAAGGAAGAAAATGTTTTCAAGGTAAAGATCTTTATTCCTGTGGAAGAGGGAGCAAAAATTGACTAAAAAGATCAGAGCATTGATAGTTGATGACGAACAACTTGCAAGAGATTCTGTGAAGGAACATCTTAAAATGCATCCGGAAATTGAAATAGTTGGAGAGTGCTGGAATGGCTTTGAAGCAGTCAAATTTGTACATGAGTATAAACCGGACCTTATATTCCTTGACATTCAGATGCCCAAACTTGACGGGTTTGATGTCATTGAGCTTCTTTCTGATAATCTTCCTCAGATCATTTTTATTACAGCTTTTGATGAGTATGCACTCAAAGCTTTTGACGCCCAGGCTATGGATTATCTCCTTAAGCCCGTTAAAGCAGAGAGGTTTGACAAGGCAGTAAAAAGGGTATTGCAAAAACTGGAAGGAAATACCGGTGAAAAGATCGAAAAACTTGTTGATCACAACAGAGACAGCAGCAGGCCTCTCAGCAGAATACTTATAAGAGAAGGGGTTAATGTTACAATTCTTGATCCAGGAGATGTTATTTATATTGAGGCCAGTGATGATTATGTAAAATTTCATACTGCTGAAAAATACTGGCTGAAAGGGGAAAGGATGAACAAACTTGAAAAAAATCTTGATCCCAGGATATTCTGCAGAGTTCACAGGTCATTTATCATTAATATAAATTATATGGCAAGGATAGAGCCCTATTCCAAAGAGAGCAGGATCGTAAAATTGAAGAACGGGAAAACTCTCCCTGTAAGTAAAAACGGATATTCCCGCTTAATGGAACTAATGTAGTAACATTTAAAAAATTTATACGTATACATATGGAACAGGAGAAAAAATGAAAATTAGATATTTTATCTTATTGGTTTTTATACTGGTGGTAATACCTGTATGCGGGGAGAAAAAAATGGAAAATAAAAAACTAACTGAACTTGAGAAACATGTGATTGAGAACAAAGGTACGGAAAGACCGTTTACCGGAAAATATTATAAACATAAAGAAAAAGGGACATATACATGTAAAAGATGCGATGCCCCTTTATATAAGTCCACTGCCAAATTTGATTCGGACTGCGGATGGCCCAGTTTTGATGATGAGATCGATGGAGCTGTTAAAAGGATCCCGGATGCTGATGGAAAGAGAACTGAGATAATTTGTGCAAATTGTAATGCGCATCTGGGACATGTATTCCTCGGCGAAAGATTCACACCGAAAAACACAAGGCATTGTGTAAATTCAGTATCAATGAATTTTATTCCTGCGAAAACCGAAAAAAAAACTGAAACGGCTATATTTGCTTCAGGTTGTTTCTGGGGGACAGAATACCATTTCGAAAAGAAAAAAGGTGTAATTTCGACAAAGGCAGGATTCACAGGCGGATCAAAAGACAATGTCACTTACGAAGAGGTATGTTCCGGGACAACCGGACATGCAGAAGCGGTTGAGGTGGTTTTTGACCCTTCAGTGATAACCTATGAAGAACTAGCCAGGTTGTATTTCAACACCCACGACCCTACTCAGCTCAACAGGCAGGGCCCGGACATCGGAACCCAATACAGGACTGAGATATTCTATACAACTGATGCTCAAAAAAAAACAGCTGAAAAACTTATAAAAATACTGAAGGATAAAGGGTTGAATGTTGTTACCGTCCTAAGCAAATCCGGAAAATTCTGGGAAGCTGAAAAATATCATCAGAATTATTATAGAAAAAAAGGGGGGACTCCTTATTGTCATATTTATCAGGATAAATTTAAATAATTCTACAGGAGGATCGAATGGGCAACAGAGTTAAGATTATAGGAGCTGGAATAGCCGGATTATCTGCAGGGTGTTATCTTCAGATGAACGGATATGATACAGAAATTTATGAGCTCCACAATATTCCGGGAGGATTATGTACCGGCTGGGAAAGGATGGGATATACATTTGACGGCTGTATCCACTGGCTGGTAGGTTCTTCTCCCGAGAGTAATTTCTTTCCTCTGTGGAATGAGCTTCTGGATATGAAGAAACAAAAGTTTGTTGATCATGAGATTTACAACAGAATATGGGATAAATCTGGTGAGAAGTACATTGATTTTTATACCGATGTGGAAAAACTCGAGCAGGAACTGATCCGAAAAGCTCCTGAGGACGAACCCCTGATAAGGTCTTTTACGGGAGCTATCCGCAGATTTAAAAATCTCAGTATGCCGGTCGAAAAGGCCAGAGAAGTGATGGGCCCTTTGGACGGAATGAAAACAATGGCAAAATTTCTCCCTTATATCGGTACTTTCAAAAAATGGCATAAACTCAGTATTAAAGATTTTTCTGAAAAATTTACTAATCCCCTCCTGCGTGATGGAATCAGATCTCTTTTCATACCGGAAATGGCAATGCTTTTCATCATTATGAATATGGCCTGGATGGCAAAAAGAGAAGCCGGATATCCGATAGGGGGATCACTTAAATTTGCTTCCAATATTGCTGAGAGATATGAAAAACTAAGAGGGAAAATTTTTTATAATCAAAGGGTTGAAAAAGTGCTCACTTATGAGAGGAGAGCAGTCGGGATAAAAATGGTAGACGGAGCAGAGAAATCTGCCGATTTTGTTATCTCTGCAGCTGATGGACACAGCACAATTTTCAAAATGCTTGAAGGAAAGTATAAAGGGAACAAAACAGATAAATATTTTAATGAATACAAGGTTTTCCCGTCATTCCTTCAGGTATCTCTTGGTTTAAAAAAGGAAATGTCGGAATTCGAACCGAATCAGAGTATTCCCTTCCCGGATGGACTGAAGATCGATGGCACAAGCACCCTTGACTATCTCAGTATAAGGATCTTCAATTTTGACAATACTCTTGCCCCGAAAGGAAAAACTTCCATCACCGCATTGATCCCGACTGAAAATTACAATTACTGGTTAGAACTGAAGGAGAATAACAGCAGTAAATACAGAACTGAAAAGAAAAGAATTGCTGATGAAGTTATAAAATTGCTGGACAGTAAATTTGGTAATATTAAAAAATATGTAGAAGTTACCGATGTATCAACACCTGCATCTGTGATCAGATATACGGCAAACTGGAAGGGAAGTTTTGAAGGATGGATATTAACTCCGGAACTCGGTTTCGGCCAGATGGATAAAACACTCCCGGGACTTGATAAATTTTATATGATCGGCCAGTGGGTGGAACCGGGCGGCGGGATTCCGCCGGCAATGATGTCAGGCAGAGCCGTTGCTCAGATGATCTGCAGAGACGATCACAAGGAGTTCACGACCGAGAACTTTTAAATCTTACAGAATTTATTAAATTATTTTTTCTTCTTGATCATTATTGCCGGCAGAAGTATTGCACTGAAAAACGAACCTCCGCATTCTATATGGAAAATTTAATCAGATAATGATATCTATCTCTTATGGACACTTTAATGGAAACTATAAAAACGCTCCTGAACGACAAATATGCAAAAGCGCTGGTCATTTTTATTTCTGCACTTTTTATCGCATTGATAATCAATTTTTTATACAAATTGACCCTTAAAAAAATTGCAGGTAAGACAAAAACAAAACTTGATGATAAGATAATTGAGGCTTTTTCCAAGCCCGTATTTTACACAATTGTCCTTTCCGGATTTATCTTGTCGATCAGAACTCTGGGGTTTTCAGACGGACCGGATTTCATTCTGACAGGGATATTGAAGACCTTTATTGCTTTCCTGTGGGTATCAGCATTGTTCAGAACGGTTTCGATCATTCTTGACTGGCTTGGTAAAAGAAAAGGTAATAACAGATTCGTTCAGAAGAAAACGATACCCCTTTTTGACAATACACTTAAACTGATAATTATCGGTGGCGGCACCTATTTCATTCTCCTTATCTGGAACATAAATGTTACTGCATGGCTGGCATCTGCGGGAATTGCAGGACTTGCGATCGGTTTCGCCGCCAAAGATACACTTGCCAACCTGTTCTCGGGAATTTTTATTATGGCGGATTCTCCATATAAGATAGGTGATTATATCGTTCTCGATTCAACAGAACGTGGAAGAGTTACTATGATCGGATTAAGAAGTACAAGGGTGCTTACCCTTGATGATATTGAGATAACGATCCCAAATGCTGTGATCGCAAATTCCAAGATAATCAATGAGAGCGGCGGGCCGTATGAAAAACACCGGGTCAGCGTGGCAGTGGGTGTTGCATACGGTTCGGATATAGATAAGGTCAGGGATATCCTGTATGGAATTGCAGAGGATAACGAGAATGTATGCAGAGATCCTGAACCAAGAGTCAGATTCAGGGCATTCGGGGATTCTTCACTCGATTTCCAGCTCCTCTGCTGGATCGAAAAACCTGGCAGCAGAGGGCAGGTTGTGGACGAACTCAACACAGCCATATACAAGGAATTCAACAAACAAAAAGTTGTGATCCCTTTCCCTCAACGCGATGTTCATATGAAAAAATGATACATTTTGGGGACGGTTCCCATATGTATCATTTTTTTTCTTTGATCGCTTTGTTTATAAACTGATTGAACGGATATTGGGCTTTAAATATACCTTTTATATTTTTTATTACATTCGGTGATAACCAGAATTTATCTTTAACAGGTTCAGATACGATGTAGTGTTTGTATTTCAACAATTCGACATCCGGAAAATCTTTCGGAAATCCCCGGGGAGAGTTTTTTAATTTCTCATCATACATCCCATCAAAATGTTTCTTAAATTCAGCCGAATTCAGTATCGCCTTGAATTCGTCCGTATACTCAAATATCCGCTCCCGTACTGCCTTCAACACACCCGGCTCCGGCATATAGATACCGCCGGCAATGAATGAATCCCCCGGCTCGATATGGATATAATATCCGGGATAAATACTTTTTCTCCCACCTCTTTTGATATAAGCTCCGAAATTTGTTTTATACGGGGATTTGTTCTTCGAGAACCTCACATCCCTGAAGATCCGGAACACACTCTCTTTAGGTTCTGTGATATCAATTGATTTATCCACCTTCTTCGCTTCCAGGATCAGGATATTGACGAAACTATCAAACACTGTTTTTGCTTTTTTATAGACTTCCCTGTTCTTATCAAACCACTCTTTATTGTTATTATTTTTTAATGCCTCCAAAAAATTCAGCACAACTTCCATATTCATTTTTACCTCAATTTTTAATCTTTATCCGGATGAGTTCCTTTATATCATCCATATTCACACTCAGGTCCGTGATCTCAATGGGCAGTCCTCTGCCTTCTGCGTATTTCTTTGCTCCGGACACCATATCGATCAAAACCTGATCAATAGGGCTTGCTTTGATCACCTCAACCGCCCTGTCACCGAATATGAACACGATCTGGAATCCTCCCTCCTTCGGAATCAGAAAGAAGAGGTTTCTTTTCTTGAGAAACACCTTCAGCTGCCATCCATATTTCTTCCCGTAAAACTTCCACTCTTCCCTGACGGGAGAATACGTCCCCTTTACATGATCGATAATTCCGTTCCAGATAGTGAGTACTTCACCCAGAGATTCAGAAAGCTCTTTTTCTCCCGGTATCCGGTCTTTATCTGTAAATGACATCACACACCCCCAGATCCATATTATAACAATTTCAGAAAAAATATATTTCAGAGGATGAGATGTTGCCGTCTCCGGATAAGGACAAAAATTCCCTTTCAAGGGGACTCAGGAAATATTTTAATAAAAAAAGAAACCGTCCCTTTATACTTGCTATTTACCGGTAAGGTCTTTTTTGCGGAGGAGACGGTTGTAGGTTATCGCAAACCGGTGGGCCTCATCACGGATCCGCTGGATTAGTTGAAGAGCAGGTTCACTATTCGCCATCTTCAGCGGATCAGTTTCACCGGGAATATATATTTCCTCCTCCCTTTTTGCAACAGAAACCACCGGAATATTCAGGTTAAGTTCCTTCAAGGAATTTAATGCTCCGTTCAATTGACCGAGACCTCCATCGATCAGTATCAGGTCGGGCATAACACCCTCCTCCTTTACAAGGCGGCTGTACCTTCTCGTCACCACTTCTCCGATACTTTTAACATCGTCTATTCCTTCTGTATATTTTATACGGAACCTTCTATAATTGCTTTTATCCGGGAGGCCGTTCCTGAACTGGACCATCGAAGCCGTTGTGAAGGAACCGGAAATATGGGAAATATCAAAACACTCGATAACAGTGGGAGTTTCGGTCAGGTTCAGCTTATCTTTTAATGATTCAAGGGTTTTTACATCTCCGAAGTAGGTAAGTTCAATGTTCTTCTTTACCAGATCCAGAAGAGCTTTTTTCTCACCTATTTTCGGAGTCACAACTCTCACTCTCCTTTTTTTGACTTTTGTAAGATAAGCAACCACGGAGTCATCAATTTGCTCTGGTAATATCAATTCACGCGGAATATCATTGTCCGAATAGTATTGAATTATAAATTCCTCGAGAAAATCTATCTTATCGGCAAAAACAAATTCCTGTTTGTTCTCAAGCAGCCCGCGGTGTACATTAAAAAGCATAAGATAGACACTGCCATGATCAACGATAAAATTTATAAGGTCCTCATCATACTTTTTTTCTCTCGACATTTTCTGTTTCCGTGAGAGTGTCTCTATAGCATCTATCTTTTTTTTCATTTCAAGAGCATACTCGTAGTTCATATCCTCTGATGCGTTCTTCATCTCTTCGGTAAGGCCCTCGGTAAGTTCCCTGGATCTCCCTTTAAGAAACAATTTCGCAAGCCTCACCTGCCTGGAATATTCCTGCTCCGAAACCGCACCTATACAAGGAGCTGAACACAGATCGATCTGATACCGGACGCATGCTTTTTTCGGCATCTTCTTACAACTCCTTATTCTGAACACCTTTTTGGTAACATTTAATATTTGGTCCCGGGCAGCAGCAGAAACAAACGGCCCGAAAAAATCTCCATCCGGAGCCCTCCTCCTTGCAATTGTAATGCGAGGGAACTTATCTCCTGTCATTTTAATAAATGCAAAATTCTTCGAATCTTTCAGGTCGATATTGTATTTCGGCTGGTTTCTCTTGATGATGGAATTTTCAAGAATCAGTGCCTCAACTTCATTATCGGTAACGATAAAATCAATAGTATCAATTTTGGCAACAAGGCGGGCAGTTTTTATATCAAGCCCCTTTTTCTGAAAATAACTCCTTACCCTTTTTCTGCAGATCTTTAGCTTTCCCGACGTACAGAATAGTCCCCTTTGAGTTAAGGAACAGATAACATCCAGGTTTCGCAGGGATATATTCGAGATTAGAGGGATCAACTTTCATTATTTATTGCTCTTTATCCCGGTCCTGCCCTCCCCTTTTATGGAAAAGAAAAAATACTCCGCCAATAATCCCGAGGATCAGTCTCATCCCGATATCAACAACTTCTATAGCCAGTGAAACCGGCATCGGGAATTTCATTAAGCTTCTGAAAACTGCGGTCCTGACACCAATCCCGTTAACCGAAGGTACGGTCATCAACAGAAAGATCAGCATCGGAGCCTTAGACATAAAATCAATAAATCCGGGATTCATCCCGAGCGATCTTGAAATAAAATAGTAATACAAGACCATATTGAATTGAAACAGGATACTAATCAGAACTGCAACTATTAATTGCCCTGGATATTCATAATAAATTGTCATGGCAGATACACCCCTCTCCAGAATTGATGAAACTTTCTCCGGGACAAACCTGCCGAGAACATTTAATATCCGGACAGATATCCGGGGATGGGAGAGAAGAATAAGAACAATAATTACTATAGTTATAATACCTGCAAACAGTATCGGACTGGACAACCCTCCTCCTTCGGTCTGAACTCCTTTTATCAGAAATGCGGTCAATGCAATGAAAGCGAGCGCAAAAAGCCCTGTAAACCTCTCAATGACTATCACCATTACAGACCTGGTGTGATCACCGACAATCCTCTTGCTCTCCAGAGCCTTGACCATATCACCGCCTATGGTTGATGGAAGGAAGTTATTAAAAAAAGCTGCCATCAAATTGATCGAATATAATTCTCCATATCCTGCTCTAACTCCCTGAGCAGAAAGGAGAACTTTCCACCTGAGACTCATTAATCCCATCCCGGCAAAATGGAGGAGAAAAGCAGGGATGACCCATACAAAAAGTACATCAGCAAAAACTAACATAAAATGATCAAAAGCCTCTCCTAGACCGCCATATTTTTCGGCCATAAACTTTATGGAATAACCGATAATAAGAACACTCACAGATATCCTGAGGGAAAGCATTAACCATTTTTTCTTCAGCATCCACCCACTCCTTTCAGCAGTTTATTAAGACATTTGCCTGTATAACTTGCTTTAGTTTCGGCAACTTCTTCCGGCGGTCCTTCAGCAACAATATATCCTCCTTCATCACCACCCTCGGGACCAAGATCAATTATGTGATCTGCTGATTTTATAACATCAAGATTATGCTCTATTACAACAACGCTATTTCCCTTATCCACAAGATCGTTCAGGACTTTTATAAGTTTTTTAACATCGTGGAAGTGAAGTCCGGTGGTCGGTTCATCGAGAAGATATATGGTTTTTCCTGTCCCTTTTTTTGATAATTCCCTTGTAAGTTTGATCCTCTGGGCTTCCCCGCCTGACAGAGTGACCGAACTCTGGCCCAGTTTAATGTAATCGAGCCCTACCCTCATCAAAGTTTCAAGTTTTACTTTGATCGGAGGTATATTCTTAAAAACATCCAGCGCCTCTTCCACACTCATATCCAGTATATCGGCTATAGAATTGCCTTTATACTTGATCTGCAGGGTTTCCCTGTTATATCTCTTTCCCTTGCACTCTTCACATTCGATGTAGACATCAGGGAGGAAATTCATCTCTATTTTTATTACACCGTCTCCATTACATGCTTCGCACCTTCCCCCCTTTACATTAAATGAGAATCTACCGGGTTTATATCCCCTGATCTTTGAATCTTTTAATTCAGCGAAGATCTTTCTTATCTCATCAAAAACCTTGGTATAAGTTGCCGGATTGCTTCTTGGTGTCTTTCCTATCGGGCTCTGGTCAATTATGATCACTTTGTCGATCTCATCACCCATTTCTATTTTCTTAAATTTTCCGGTCTTTTTCTTTGACCGGTATATCTCCCTTCTCAATGCCTTATAGAGGATCTGATATACAAGTGTCGATTTTCCGCTTCCGGATACCCCTGTGATCAGGGTCAGCAGCCCCAGCGGTATCCTGACATCTATTTTTTTCAGGTTATTTTCGGCACATCCGAATAATTCAAGATAGTTTTCCGGTTTTCTCCTGCTCTCAGGAAGGTCTATTTTCATTTTTCCGGAAAGGTATTTGCCGGTTATCGAAGCGGCAGATCTTTCTATCTGGAGAGGAGTACCTTTTGCAACTATCCTCCCCCCGTGTACCCCGGCACCTGGGCCCATATCAACAACATAGTCCGATTTTTTTATCGTGTCCTCATCATGCTCCACTACAATAAGGGTGTTTCCAAGGTCCCTGAGATTATGAAGTGTGTCAATAAGTTTGCTGTTGTCCCGCTGATGAAGCCCTATCGAAGGTTCATCAAGGATGTACAATACTCCCATCAGGTTAGATCCGATCTGGGTGGCAAGCCGGATCCGCTGTGCTTCACCGCCGGATATAGTTCCCACATTTCTCGAAAGGGATAGATATCCGAGCCCGACTTTATCCAGGAAGTTCAGTCTCTCCTTTATCTCTTTTAAAACCTGCTTTGCGATAAGAAATTTTTTTTCCGATAATCTGATATTTTCAAAAAATTCGATCGTTTTTCTTATTGAAAGTTCGGTAACATCCATAATTGACTTTTTGCCAACTTTAATAGAGAGGACTTTATCCTTCAGCCTCTTCCCTTCGCATGCCGGACACAGTGATATCAGCATGAATTTTTCGAGTTCCTTTCTCCTGTAATCTGAATCGGTCTGTTTATACAACCTTTCGGATTGGGGGATCAGCCCTTCCCAGCTCCCGGTTGAACTCCAATTCGCGTCACCCTGTTTCATTTTCATTTCAAATCTTATTCTTTCCGGTGAACCGTACATCAGTGCATTGTATTGTTTCTCGTTCAAATCTCTGATCGGAGTGAAAATGTCAAAATCGAAATGTTTTGCAACTGCACCTACATATTGGCCTCTCCATCCGTCAATTGCATTTCTGTAAACTGTGAGCGCACCATCTGCAATTGACTTGTTCTTGTCGGAAATGATGAGTTCAGGATCAAAATCCATCTTAATCCCCAGCCCATGACAGGTTTCGCATGCACCGAACGGGCTATTAAAAGAGAACATCCTGGGCTGAAGTTCTTCATAAGATATATCACATTCCGGGCAGGACATTTTAGCAGAATACATGGAATCTTTCCCTTCACTGTCAGATATCAGGATCAGGCCTTCAGAAAGTTTTAAAGCATCCTCTATAGCTTCAGTGATCCTGGAAGTATCCTGAGGATCAACTCTGTCAATAACAACATCTATATCATGCTTCTTATATCTTTCCAACTCAATTTTTTCATCAGTCCGCCTGATCTCCCCGTTCACCCTGACCCTGAGATAACCCTCTTTATTAAAATCTTCTATCAATTTTTCATATGTCCCCTTTTTCTGCCGGATAACAGGAGCAAGAACAGTCACAAGGCCTTCAACCCCTTTCGCTGCTTTCCCGGCTATCCTGGCCGGTGACTGGGCCTCAATTTTTATCCCGTGAACAGGACAATAAGGAGTACCCACTCTGGCAAACAATAATCTGAGGTAATCATATATTTCAGTAACAGTCCCTACTGTACTTCTGGGATTCTTACTTGTTGTTTTCTGTTCAATTGATATTGCCGGTGACAATCCCTCAATAGAATCAACATCGGGCTTGTTCATCTGCCCCAGAAATTGACGGGCATATGCCGACAACGATTCTACATACCTTCGCTGTCCTTCAGCATAAATCGTATCAAATGCAAGGGTAGATTTTCCGCTCCCGGATAACCCTGTTATTACAATAAACTTATCCCTAGGCAATTCAATATTGATATTTTGAAGATTGTGCTCCCTTGCACCTTTTATTACTATATTTTTCATAAAAATTTTCCCTTGAATTAAGATTTCATTGTATTTTTTTCCCCGCTTTAAGTCAAACTTATCGATACTTTCAGATATATTGAAATAACACTTCATATATTTGTCTTTAATTTGTTAATATAGGGTATGCAAAAAGAAAAATTCAGATAATGAGCAATTTTCCTATAATGATTCATTGAAGAAATATAAAAAACCAAAATCGGAAAAATATTTCATTCTCAATAAGATCTTTTACAGGCCAATTGCATCTCTCCTTGTTAAACTATTTTTCCATACCCGGATCACACCAAATCAGTTGACTCTTACATCATTCTTTTTCGGGATCCTTTCAGCTTCTTTTTTTATTCTGGGCGAACATGTTTTTCTGATCATCGGGGCAATCCTTCTCCAATTTTCACAAATTCTGGATGTTGCCGATGGTATGCTTGCAAGGGCAAAAAACAGCGGCAGTCAATTCGGTGCCTACCTTGATCTGTTCCTTGACAGGATAACCGATTTTATTATTACTTCGGGAATTGTGACCGGTTATTATTTGATTTCAAAGAATATTACAATACTTATAATAGGATTAGTTTCGCTTGCACTGTACTTTCTGCAGGTTACCCTCTTTTATATATCGGTAATTCATATTAAAGATGTTAAAGCCGGAGAGACCGAAGAGAGCAGAGCAATAGGAATATTTGTTATTCTTATTTTTGCCGCTGTAAACAGATTTGACCTTCTTATCTATCTGATAGCAATAGAAACAAGTGTAAATATCCTCTTAAGGATCGGAAATTTGTTCAGATTAAAAAAAACTTTTCAAAAATAAATAAAAGGAGTTATAAAAATGAAATTAGTGTATTCTTATTATGTCCTGGATATCGTTCACAAAGGGCACCTGCTGATGATGAAAAATGCCAAAGCCATCGCCGGAAAGGATGGCAAACTCATTGTCGGAATACTGACTGACGAAGCAGTAATGGAGTTAAAGAAAAGACCTATCCTCTCATTTGAGGAGAGAGTTGAACTGGCAAATGCGATTGAGCATGTTGATTTGGTTGTTGCTCAGGAGACATATTCTCCTCTTCCGAATGTTAGGAGGATCAAACCGGATATTTTAATGGAAAGCACCAGTCATTCGGAAGAATCTCTTGTAGAAGCTGAGGAAACGATGAAGGAACTGGGAGGGAGAGTCGTTGTTCTCCCGTATTTTCCCACCCAATCATCAACAAGTATAAAAGACAGGATCTTTAAACAAAACGGAGGAAACAATGGAAAAAAAGATTGATCCAAGTGTGAAGCAACAACTTGCCGGCTGGCAAAAAAAAATGTTCTGGATGATGTGGGTAACATATGCATCCTTTTATCTACTGAGAGTTAACATTTCAATTGCAATGCCGGAGATAATGAAAGAGTTCTCACTTTCAAAATCAGATATGGGTTTGGTCCTGAGCAGCCTCTTTCTTATGTATGCTGTAGGGCAATTCATAAACGGGCAATTGGGGGATAAACTCAATTCAAGATTGATAATTACAATCGGTTTGCTCACCTCAGCCGGGATGAACATCCTTTTTGGATTCACGGGAGGAGTGATCGGATTAATGGTTGTTATATGGGGAATAAACGGATATTTCCAGGCCATGGGTTGGGGGCCGACCGTCAAGGCAATGGCAAACTGGTTCCCCTCAAATATAAGAGGTAAGACAGCCGGACGTCTTGGAACAAGCTATATAATCGGTGGCGCCTTATCCTGGCTGATCGCCGGATTTATTGCAGAACACCTGAACTGGAGATACACTTTCTGGATCCCTGCAATAATATGTATTCTTATTGCTCTCCACTGGTATAAAAGGGCACGTAATGCGCCGGAAGAGATCGGATTGCCAAGCATTGAAGAACAGGAGAGCGGAGTTGTTTCTTCAGAAGTAAAAAAAGATGAGCATATCGGATTTAAAAATACTTTAAAAATCACCCTTATGAACCGCTATGTATGGTTTGCTGCATTAAGCCTCTTCGGACTCAATATTGTAAGGTACGGATTTATGTCCTGGGCTCCAACATATATGTTCGAGGTTCAGGGAGCTTCGATATCGATGGCCGCATATAAAGCAGTGGCATTTCCCATAGCCGGCGGATTGGGCGCTATTTTTGCCGGTTGGGCTTCAGACAATATATTTAAGACCAAACGTGCTCCAGTCGCATTTTTTATGTTGGTATTGCTGGGGATATCCTGCTATGTATTCAGGATCATCCCGAACGAGAACTGGATACTTAGTCTTATCTGCCTGTTATTCATCGGATTTTTCACCTTTGGGCCACATATTCTGCTGGTCGCAGCTCTCCCGGCCGATCTGGGCTCCAGGAAAGCCGCCTCTTCAGTTACCGGGTTTATCGATGCTATGGGCTACCTCGGGGCAAGTTTAACAGGGGTTGGAACCGGGATCCTGATCGAAAAGCTCAGCTGGGATGCTGCTTTCTATTTCTGGATATTCGGTGCCTTTTTTGCAGCGATCATGGTTTCACTTATCTGGATCCTTAAAGATAATAAAAAGGTTGAAGCGACATCATGATATTTTAATCAGTAAAAAATAAGTAATATACAATAAAGGGCAATCCTTAAACAGGATTGCCCTTTTCTTTATACTTGTTCAACTTTAGTAATTAACCCTCCTCTGGTTTCCGGTCAAACAATAAAATTTCATTTTTTTCTTTTTTCTTGTCAACATTTTTGAAATGAATTATGTCTATATGTATGGAAGACAAAATTGACCGGATCGTTGATCTGGCAAAAACGGGCAATAATAATGCAATGAGGACATTATACGACATGAACAGAGAAAAAATTATGAATCTGGCACTAAAGTATACAGGTAACAGAGAGGATGCCGAGGAGATACTCCATGACACCTTCATTACTGCCTTCTCCGCATTGCAAAGGAACAAATTAAAGGACCCTTTGAAATTCCATTCCTGGCTTTACAGGATCGGAATGAACACCTCAATTGACTTTCTCAGGAGAGAGAAAAAACACCGCTATACAGATGTAGAAGAAAACAATCTCCCTGACAACAGCAGATCGGGAGCTGATCCAGAGGATGAATTGATAGATAATGAAAAAGATACCAAAATTTCGAAAGCAATATCAGCCCTGTCCCCAAGGCAGAGGATGATCTTTACGTTAAAACACCATCAGCAGATGAAGATAAGAGAGATCGCTGTTACCCTTAAATGCAGCGAAGGAAATGTTAAGACCCAGCTTTTCAGAGCTGTAAGATCTCTTCGGAATGAATTAAAGCCGTCACTTGTGGAGGAATAAAATGAAATGTAAACACTATGAAAATAATATAATTCTGTTACTTTATAACGAACTCGGAGAAACTGAAAGGGATAAATTGAAGGTACATCTGGAAAATTGTGACAGTTGCAGAACATTTCTGGAAGAGAATAAAAAAATGTTCTCAGAACTTTCTGAATCAGTTCCAGATGAGTTCGATCCGGCATGGGATCAATACTGGACAGATATAAGCAGAAATATTAAACGTTCTGAAAAGAAACAATGGTTTCCCTTTCCTATCCCTTCCGGGGCAGCGGCATATGCTTTGTCTGTATTAATATTGGTCGGAGGAATATTCATCGGTAGATTTTTTATGCCATCCTCCGATACTTCATCTCCTAATATAAAAAATAGAACAAATCTTCTGTATGTAAATAACTATTTTGAGGATGTGAAACCGGTGATGCTCGACTATGCAAACTATACAATACACGCAGCCAATGGAAACGGAGGCCCTGTCGATATGGAAATAATAAAAAAGATGTTGGGTAAAACCAGACTTTTAAAGAGACATGTATCCGCAGAAAAGAACCCTTATCTGGCAACTCTCCTCGAAGAACTTGAACTCATCCTTACAGAGATCAAGAATACAACTTCAGACGAGAAGGATTCAATGCAAACTCTGCAGGAAATGATAAAAGAAAGGAATATCCCTTTAAAAATAGATCTATTTAAAAATAAAGCAAATAGATCCGAAAGGATCTGAAAGGAGACTCAAAATGAAAAAAATGATTTTAAAACTAGCAAGATTGTTAATGATACCAGTAATGGTAACAACACTGATGTTTACGACATCACTCAATTCAGCGGAGAAAAAAGATTATGATGAGTTCAAGAAGGCTAAAAAACTGATATACGAGAAAGATTGGGCCAGGGCCGTCGCAAAACTGAAAGCGTTTCAGGAAAAGTTCAGTAAAAGTGAATATATGGATGATTCTTTGTACTGGCTCTCATATTCCATGTCAAAAATGGGGACAGAACTCGGAGAGACTGCGGCAAAGATCAGCCTTAACGAGAAGGCCATCGATGGATTGAATGATCTGCTTGACAGATTCAAAGACAGCTCATGGCTGGAAGATGCCAAGATCCTCAGGATGGAGATAGCCGAATCCCTTGCCGGCCTGGGAAATAAAAACTACAGGAAATACCTGAGAAAAGGCGCGGCGGCCGATGCCGACAAAGAGGGAAATGTAAAAATGTGGGCTCTTGACGCCCTGCTTCAGATGGATGGAAATAAAGCATTTCCGATCCTGAAGAAGATAATTAAAACGAACAAAGATCAAAACATGAGAGAGAAAGCCCTCTTTATTATCAGTCAGCACGAGGATAAAGAGGTTATTCCTGTCCTGATCAATACGGCGAAAAATGACAGCAGCCTCAATGTCAGGGCAAAAGCAATATTCTGGCTGGGTCAGATGAATACAAAAGAGAGCGCCAGAGCAATCATCGACATGTATGATAATGAGAAAGATCTGACGATCCGTAAAAAACTGATATTCTCAATTTCTCAGAATGAATCGGATGAATCTTTAAATAAACTGGTATCCATCGCAAAGAATGAGAAAAACCATGAGTTGAGGAAAAGCGCCATATTCTGGGTTGGACAGACCGATAATGATAAAGCAGCAGACCTGCTCTTCGATATTTACAAAAAATGCAATGATCCGAAAATCCGCAAGGACCTGGTGTTTTCAATATCGCAGGTGGATACCGATGATGCTTTGAAAAAACTGATCTTTATATCACAGAACGACAGGGACCCTGAAGTAAGAGGCAGGGCGATCTTTCAGATCGGGCAGAGCGATTCAGACAAAAATGCAAAATATCTGTTTGATATTTATAAAAAAGAGAATAATATAAAATTAAAAGAGAAGATACTCTTCAGCATCGGACAGTCTGATTCGGATGGGAGCGTCCGGTTCCTCACAGATATGTACAAGCAGGAAAAATCCAGGGAATTGAAGGAGAAGATCATTTTCAACCTGACTCAGTGCGACGATGAAAAGGCGGTAAAGTTCATCGCATACCTGGCAAAAAATGAGAAGGATCCGGGATTGAGGAAAAAGGCAATATTCTGGCTTGGTCAGACGGACAGCGATGAAGCGATTGATATTCTCAAAGATATTCTCGATGAGTAAAGAAATTTGATAACAGGAGAAAAAGATGACAAAGGCATTAAAAACAATCATTAAAATATTCCTGACGATAATCTTACTGATATCAAATATGGTATCCGGAGCTGTAACCGGCCTTGAAGGGAAGAACATTATCCTTATAGATGATGCTTCACTTACTCTTACACAAAGAGTAGAGAGAGCGGAAAAAGCTTTTTCAGCTAAATTCAAAGGGGAATATTTTCTCACCGGATATAATTTCAACACACGGGGAAAGAATATCTCCTTTGGAACATTTATAACCTCATCTGAATCGAGGATCTCAAAGATATCACACGATGGCGACAGCCTCCACATATATCACTATATGGATGCAGATGAAAATCATGAGACCGGATACAAGAAGAGAATGGTGATATTTCTTCATAAAAAAACCGGGAAAAAATCTGAGATAGTTAATACTGTTGTCCTTAAGGGGGGAGTTAAATATAAGATCGAGGAGATTCCCCTCTATCTCCTCGGGGATCCCGACACAGATGAAAGCTTCAATTATGTTAAAAACCTGTTCATTTCTTCATCCACGGAGAAGTTAAAGGAAAGACTTATTTCAGTTATTGCTATTTATGACCATAAGGAGAGCTCTCAACTTCTTTATAAAACAGCTGCAGGAGACAATAGAACAAAGTTGAGGAAAACAGCTGTTTTCTGGCTGGGAGCATGCGGTGCAGAAAACAGCTATTCATATCTGAAAAAACTTTCTGACAATGCTACAGAAAAGAAGGTCATAAAATCTCTGATCTTTGCATTTCACAATCTTGATTCAAAAGAAGGCAACAGGGAGCTCATAAGGATAGCAAAAGGGACAACACATTCCTCAGCAAGAAAAGATGCAATTTTCTGGCTGGGACAGAGGGCCAGCAAAGAGGGTATAAGCACACTTAAAGATGTTATTGATAATGATAAAAACACCGAGGTTAAGAATTCTGCCATATTTGCATTAAGCCAGCTGGATGATGACAGGTCGATACCAATATTGATCGATATTGTTAAAAATAACAAAAACCCGAGGATTAAAAAGAAAGCGATGTTCTGGCTCGGACAGAAAGATGACAAAAGAGTGATAGAACTTTTCGAAAGTATTCTTTTAAAATAGCTCGACTCCATAGAGGGCGGCCGGCCAGCCGCCCTTTTTTTTCCTACACCAAGAAGTACAAAACTAAAAATAATATTATAAAACCACCATGGTTGCATATTAAGTTAGGATAGACTACAATTTATATTGTGAAGAAAGAAAATAAAGTTAAATATATTAAGACAGTTTTTATTTTAATAACATTAATATCGATCAGTTATGCGATCATTAACGGTTTCTTCGTCATTCAGGGCGGATTTCGCTCCGATGACTGCCGCTGGATCTGGAAAGACGGGCATATCGAGATCAGAGGTGTAACCAATGGAGGAGTTGCTGACAGCGCCGGACTAAAGGACGGTGACATACTTCTGAAAATAAATAACAAATCCTTCGTTGACGGCAATGACGCCCAGGAATATATAAACAAAGTTGATGATATCAGGACAATTTATACCGTCCTGAGAAATAACACCGAACTTAAACTGAGTGTAGTCCTGAGGGATCGAACGATAGTTGTACCCATTATCATGTATATGGCCGCTTTTGTTTTTTTATTTGTTGGATTTACAATTATCATGAACAATCCGCTCCACAGGATCAGTCATATCTATTATTATCTTTCTTATTTTTTTTTCCTTTTCCTTGCATTTCATTCGACCGGACAAACCGTCGAACCTTTCGCCCGAATTTCAATTTATATCAAATTTGTGACAAATGCGCTGCTCCCCCCCATTGTCTTTCACTTTTTCACAGTATTTCCAAAAAGGGTTTTTTTCTTCCGGAAATCCCCTAAATTGATCTGGCTGTTCTATATCCCATCAGTGACCTACATGGCCCTTACGGAATTAAGATTGGTCAGTTCCGGCAGGTACAATACAATTTCATTTGTCATTTACTTTATATTGTCACTTATCTTACTGATCTTCAATTATATAAGAACCGAAAAAGGCGGGGACAGGAAACCTTTAAAAATAATACTTTTCGGTACTGTTTTCGGACTGGGGACTCTCATATCCCTGCTGCTGTTCCAATCCCCCCTTATGGAACACCTTGGGCTCTGGATCGTATCTGCTGCACTTGCTGCAATGTCACTCCTTCCACTCTCGTTCGGATATGCTGTTATGAAATACAGCCTGATGGATGCAGGGATCGTAATTAAAAAGAGTATCGTATACTCTCTGACCACCGGTATATTTATTTCACTGTATCTTATATTAACATTGAGCATAGGGGATTACTTTACCTATGCATTAGGGATCGAGAGGAGAATTTTCTATCCTCTTATAATAATAATTATCGGATTCTCATTTCACCCGGTAAGATTGCGGATACAGGAATTAATGGATAGAAAATTCAACAAAAAGCAATACAATTATGAGAGAACACTTCTTCAATTAAGCAAAGATATCCAGACTCAGATCGATCTGGAATCAATGGCAGAAAATTTATCTTCAAAATTGAAAACAATCCTTCAAACAGAGTTCATGGCAATAATGATAGAGGACAATAATCATAACTATAAACCTATTTCTGGAAGAAAAATTTTCGATGGGAAATTTGAAAATCTTCTTTGCGGCCCTTCTTCAAGCATCAGAAAATATCTTAGCAACTCCTGTTCTCATTTAGATCTGAATATGGCGGAAAATATGGTTGACGATAATTCCATTCGGGAAGATGAGATAAAAAAATTAAGAGAATGCGGTTTGACACTGATAATCCCAATTTGCAGGGGAAACCACCTGTCAGGATTCCTTATATTCGGGAATAAGATCTCCGGGGATCACTATTCCAGTGTGGACATAAATCTATTGAACACTATTGCATCGCAAGCTGCCATTGCAATCGAAAACGGGAAGATGCATAAAAATGCCCTGAAACATCAAAAGATCGAAGAAGAAATAAAAATAGCAAAATCGATACAGGAAGATCTCCTCCCCAGGGAGGCTCCAAATATGAAGGGGCTTGAGATCTCAGGGATTTCTATCCCTGCAAGGGAAGTAGGTGGTGATTATTTTGATTATATAAGAAAAGATATTGACAAACTGCTTATTTTTGTCGGCGATGTATCAGGCAAGGGGATTGCTGCATCTTTATACATGTCAAAGGTGCAGGGCATGATCCAGATAGCAGGATCATTTTTTAATTCTCCCAAAAGAATACTGACGGAAGTAAATAAAAAAATAATCGAAAAAATTGAGAAAAGATCATTTATAACCATGTTGGCAATCCTGATCGATACAAAGACCGGATTGGCAACAATGTCCCGGGCAGGTCATAACAGCCTGATAGTAAAAAATCGGGATAAAAATGAGGCCGGGATATTCAAACCATCAGGGATAGGGCTTGGAATAGTGGATGGGGACTCGTTCGCCTCAAAGCTTGAGGAAATGAAAATCCCATTTAAAAAAGGGGATTTCTTTGTTCTTTATAGCGATGGATTAACTGAAGCAATGAACAGGGAAAATAGAATGTTCGGTGAAGAGAGCGTATTATCCATTATAAATAACGGAAAATATTCCAACCCTGAGGAATTAAGAGATCTGCTGCTGAAAAAAGTCAGGAAATTCAGAAATGGCGCCGAACAGAATGATGACATAACACTGGTGATCGTAAAAATTATTTAGACATCAAAGGTCCCCTTTTAACCTGTTCCGGGCTTAGGTTTTGGCTAATTGAAGTTTATTGACAATAAATTTATCATTTACTATTCTTAATTTATTGTGGCAGCACATATCTTTTTTATCGACCTATCTTCATTAAATTTTATTTCATATTCCCCCGGAGGTAATAAGCAATGAAAAAAAAGATCCCGGCAATAATTCTTATAATTCTGATTATCTTATTCAAAGGATCAAGAATTTTTCCTGAATCAACCGGCTCAAAAAAAGACAAAGAAAAAGCTGTTGCCGCCGTCGCTGATATGATCGGTGACCTCGACAAAGAACATATGCTCAAGGTCGTGAAAGAAAAAGATAAAGGTAAAATGGCAGAGTGGTTCAAGGGGCTATGCAAATCAAATAAACTTCTCGGTGAAACACTCAGCCGGTGTGAAAATATTGACAAAAGAATTTTTATCTTTCAGGAAGTGATCCCGGATCACATTCCGAAGGACGTATGGATAAAATATTTTGGAAACGGAAAAATACGATTTGGAAAGGTGAAAGAGATCGTTAAGGTCACCACGAACCGAAAAATCGGACTAGTGCCCATACTGGAGGCAACAGGAGAAAAAGCCGGTTATGCTCTGGCGGCATTTTCCATTGCTCAAGACATTTGCAATGCAATGGGCTCAAATGATGAGAGAAGACTGAAGGCCATTTATACTACATCCCAGAATGTACTTTTTAATTACCTGTTCCAAAAGGCAGGATTATCACTGAACCCGCTGATCACGATCGGCATCGATATCATTGAATGGGGTTTGAATACTTTTATTAAACAGAGTCTTGACCGGCACAGGCGAGACTGGGAGATGGCATATATAAAATATATGGATAAACATTACTCCGAAGAGTACTGGAATAAACTGATAAGGGATACTTTCAGTGAATCCGGTGGGGAGTCTCAGGCAAAAACACAGATACAGAGAGCATTAAACAGATTCTGGGAAAATCCCGATGTAAATTTCTATGATATGATGAATAAACATTCTACATTCTCCAGCACCCGGGGAGGAGCTCTGGCTGAAAAATACAAAAAAAATATATTAGCTGAATACTACAATTGGGAGGTAAAGCCGAAGATTACCGTTAAGCTTCGTGAAGAAATTATGTATGCCCGGAACGAGGCTAGATATGAAGCCATAAATACAGTAAAAAAACTTCTGAAAATATTTAATAATGATGAGTTAGAGAGTATTCAGAATGCTATCAAAATGGCAAATGACTTCAAAAAAGCGGAAGTAATACTTGATCCGGTAAAGATCACATTAAAACCGGGAGAAAGGAGGGCTTTCAAGGCCACACTAAAGATAGGCAAACTATCCCTCCCTCTGACAGACAGTGACATTAAATGGAGTCATAAAGGAGGGATATTTAAAGCAGAAAAATCAATGACGGGCAAAACCATTGCGGTAACCGCATCAATTTCAGATAAAGTTGGGAAAGCAATAATAATAGTCGGAGATAAATCAAAAAATGAGAACGAAAGTGACCTGGGGGCGGTCAGGAATATTGCCGATCATATGAAGGATTTAAATTCCGATACGCAAAACATTATCAAAGATGGTAACGATCTGTGCAATGCAGGAAATGCCTCTTTAGATAAGGTTCAGCAGGAACTTGTGCTGGATGAAAACAACAAAATGATATCACCTCTGGACAAATATGAAGAATTTCACATCTCTCAAAAAAAACGAATCAAAGTTCTTGAAACTCTCAAAAAAAAGAACACTTCTGATTACATTTCGGCGGGATTAAATAAAAAAGAGTGTGAAAAAAAATCAATGGAGGCCTGTGAAGGAGCCTATGTCCTACTTAGTATAAGGAATTCAAAAAACCCATCATCTTTCAGCACTCTGGATCCGGGGAAAGCTCCGGGTAATATTCTGAAGGCCGTGACAAAATTTGCTGCCTTATCCAGGGAGTTTGGGAATAAAAGCTTGAAGGATATAAAGAGTGTGGAAGAGACCCATAAACAAGCAGAGGAAGAGTATAATTTAATAAAAGAATCGGTTGACAAGTATACAAAGGAGATATATGAAGCGAAAAAAGAGCAGGGGGGATCTTCCGGTATCTTTTCTTCAATAAAAAATATACTCGGAGGAGGGAAGAAAAATTCAGCAGGATCTTCCGGGAACAATTTAAAAAAATCTGGATCAGAACTGGAAAAACTTGAGTCAAATATAAAATATCTGGAAAAAACTGAGGAAAAATTAAAGAAAAAATATGAAGAAGCAAAAAACCTTCTGTTAAAACATTCTGAAAATGGGAATGCCCAGGTAATATTGAAAAACATCACTGAGTATTATCAGGATGTAAATGATTCTATAAAAAACCTGAAAAAATGCAGGGATGAATTAAGGGCCGGTTTCAGATCGATTGAGAAGGATAATCCG
This sequence comes from Candidatus Aminicenantota bacterium, assembly GCA_963827565.1. Taxonomy (GTDB): domain Bacteria; phylum Acidobacteriota; class Aminicenantia; order UBA2199; family UBA2199; genus UBA647. Next base: position 1,106,257 of record CAWHBG010000003.1, on the reverse strand, counting down.
GGCAGAGATAAAATTAACTATGATTCAAGGGAGAACAGAGATAAGATCGGACGTCTCCATATCCTTGTAAAGCAGGCATACGGCCACCTGACCGGTATCAGGGAAAATTATAAATGGGTAAAAGGGCTGGTCTCAGCTGTTGAGAAAGCAATTAAAAGTGCAGAAAAATGTCTGGAAAAAGGGCAAAAATTCTATAATGAGATAAAAGATAAGCAAAACGCTGCAGAGAATTCCGGTTTTTCTGATGGCGGGTCTGTAACAGGCCATGGAGGAGATTCCAACTCCGATAAATGTGACTCCGTTTTCAGGGAATTTGATAAATTTATAAGATACAACGATACGGTATATAACGAGAAGAACAGGAAAAAGGCCTTAGCAATATTGAACAAAGGTAGAGATTGTCCACATTATAAAAACTGGTTGTCTGTTTTAAGTATGCATGGAGATAAGGATGAAAACGGTTTCAGTGACGCCGGCTCCGTCACAGGTGAAACTTCACGAACACCTCCGGTCTCTTCAGGAATAAAGAATAAGGATGACCCTCTTCTCGGAAATTGGGTCTCTGGAGTTCACAAAAAAAAGATGAATCTAATTGTGAAAGGAATTCACAAAGTAGCTATCCTTAACATCTCCAAAAAAAATGGGACGTACTTTGGAACAGTGAAATCTTATGATCAACCTTTAAATAGATTTATCGGTGATATTACACAATTTGGTGCTTTTGATAGCCGATTGAAGGTCGGTCAGGTAGTCCTTAAATTAAAACTGCAATCCGGCAATATTTTTTCGGGTCAATGTGTTGTTTCTACAACAACAGTATCTCCTCCAAATTATATATGGGCAAAATGTAGTGCTGAAGTGAAAAAAAATGGTGAGATCATCCTGACAACCCCTGTCCCGTATCACCGGGATTATAAAGGGCGAATTGTTAAAGCCTTTAGTTTTTTTAACAAAACACGAATTTCCAGAATTTACAGAATCCCCGGGAAGATATCCCGAACACCTCCACAATCTGATAAAAAATTATATTCACTCCTCGGTAACTGGAAATATTCATCTTTTTCCAGAAATCCAAAGCAGATATTAAAAAAATCGACTACAAATTTGAAAAATTACACTCGCATTGTAAAAAAGGGTGACTCCTATATAGGTTTCATCGGAGATGTCAGCGGTGAATGGGGATATACTTATATAAGAATACCTCAGGAGCCTTTTAAACATGAATTAAAAAAAGGACAGGTAATATTAAGGCTGAAAAAAGTATCGGCAAATACCTATGCCGGAAAATCTCTTTTTTTTTATGGAACCCATCCGTATCCCAGAAGATCTCTATGGACAAATTGTCACATTGAGATACAAGAGGACGGGTTGTTCAAATTTTTTATAGACTATCCTCCGGAATATATAGAGTACAGAAGAAAAAGCAATAGAAGCGGAAAATTTAATTTAGGCCCAAGCAGCAGGCCGGAGTATTATGTCAGATTTGGAAAACCCGGAAATAGATAAAGGACTCAAAATGAAAAAAGCTAAAAGAAACAACAATTTCACTTTATTTACAATGATAGTTCTATTCATCATTATAATTCTTATTACTCCTCGGGCAATTGAAGCGAAAAAAGATCCCGGGAAGTTTTCATGCTTCAGGATCAGTGTACCGAAGCATTGGATCCCTGTGAATATGGGGCCGGGTGAATGGTATTACCAGAGCACAATTCGCAATGGCGCGGGAATATGGCTGATGCTCCATGTGCACGAATACGATCCGGGGAGATCAGCTGCAAAAACAAAAAAGATAAAAAAAACCGGAACCCCTGGGAACACAGCCGAAAGACTTACAGGTGGAAAACCGGTTAGAACGGAATCCGGGGTAATATGGGATTGTTATGAGGGATATTTCCAATCCGGACGTGATCATATCACCTATTCCGTTACAATTCCCGGAGCAGGCGGGATGGCTCTCACATCAGCCTGCATTATCGTCGGATCAAAAAGCTTCACAAAAGGGAAATCCTGGTCCCTTAAAGATGCTGACTCACTGAGAAATATACTCAGTTCACTCCGGATCACAAAAAAACTGAAAAAATGCAGATCACAAAAAAAGGGGGCAGTACTCAGGATCCCCCCTGTTCTGGCCAAACTGGCATTGGCGGGAAAGCGGGGTTTCATAGGGGCGGATCTGACGAACCCGCCGCCTGCAAGGTACAAAAAGAAGATCCCGAAAAACATGAAAAATTATATGCTGAAACCGACAGGCGCATCAGTTCACAAGATCAATCAGAATTCACCCCTCATTAAAGCAGGTGTTCAGGATGGGGACTGGATCTGGAAGGTTGATTCACAGATCATCCACAACGTCCAGCACATGATTAAGGTCTTATATTGGAAAAATGAAGGAGAAATAATTAGACTTCATATCAACAGGAACGGGAAGAGTATCATTGCAGGGGTGAAGCTGGCAGGATATAAGGAACTTCAGACCAAACCGGATATCAAACCTGTAAAAACCGGAGTAAATCTTGATTCATTTTTAAAAAATAATAACACCCAAAAATCTTCAAAACCGGCAGAAACTGAAGTAAACAAAATTACTTCTCTAAAAATTCATAATATCAGGATCGAACCAGCTTCGGTGCAGGGGGGAGGAAAATTTGTTTTTATAGTAGACCTTACATTGAATGATCCTATACAGAAGAATTCCGAACTCGAAATAGAGATGGAACACGAGATCTTAAAGAATGGGAATATCCTTTATACCGGTAAAGTAGAAAAGATCTATATCCCGAACGGGAGATCCTATCAATTGAATAAGAAACTGAACGCATCCAAAAAAACAGGAATGTATAAGATACGTGTATCATTAAATTATAAAGAGATAAAAAAAACAATATCCGGAACTTTTAAAATATATTAACAAAACCTTAGTAGTCAATTCCGGCGGCTTTTACATTGGACGGATCAAAGGCGCTGCAGGGAGTAACTGCATAGACCATATTACATTCGGGACATTTATCCTCGAATGTTTCCATCTTAAAATCTGTTTCACAATTTTCACACTTAATAGGGAGCGGCATCGGCATAGATTGAATACTGAAACCCATCATTCTTACCTTATCCGCCATCTGCTTGCCATTATCAAAACTTCCTGAACATCCGTCATGCATTTTGACCTCCAATAAGATCCTTCTCTGACAGAACTTCTCCATATCTCAGTTTCTTTCTCATTCCCTGGATAATTGAATCCATCTTTTCAAGCTCTGTTAATATTTCCCTCTCTTTTTCCGAGGTTGAAATTATCTTTGTGATACCACCGTTGTTGATCACTATCCTCTTATCACCCATCAATGCAAGGAGGGGATCATGAGTCGCCATCAATACTATTTTTTCCTCACCGACCAGAAGCTGAAGCGCTTTCTTCCGGTCGATTCCCGCATTCTCTATCTCATCAATAAGGACGATCGGCGAACTGCTTAATATTGCAGTGTCAGCGATCATCAGAGCCCTTGACTGACCCCCGCTCAGGCTCGTAACAGGTGTATCTGTATCAAATTTTTCCCCGGCCAGATTATTCGCTTCTTCAATGATCTTTTTTATTACGGTTTTCTCATCAATAACCATTCTGCTCTTTGCATGGAGCTCAAGGAATTCACTCACGGTCAGGTCCATGACAAAGTTCATGTTCTGGGACAATTGTGCAACAAGTTTCTTCCCGGAAGAGAATCTCCACTTCTTGTCCGGAACTTCATCATTAATAAGGATCTTCCTCATGGTCGGCGTATCTTCCTGTGCCGTCCACTCAATATCCGCAAGCAATCTGCTCTTACCCGATCCGGTCGGTCCCACAATAGATATTATTTCACTCTTTTCTATCTCTATCGATCCGAACGTTTCAGCTTTCCCCGATTTATCCCTGCCGGGAATGATAGTCAGTTTGTTTACACCCTTGTCCTCATCTTCTCCCAGGAACTTAAGCATCTGGTCAATATATTCGGACATTTTATCCGAGAAATTATCCACATCAAGGGCCTTGTCCTCGATCTCATCTTCGTCGATCGTTTTTAGCAGCTCACTTACCTTCAGATCTTCTTTCCCCTCAATATTGATAAGGTTATCTTCAAAAAATGAAGAGAGGAATGGAAATTCTCCGAGTAATTGTGAAAGTTTTTTATTTTTCAACCCTTTTCCGTTCTTCATTATTTCTTCCCGTTCATATCTATCTTTCTTACATTCCCCATCTGGTATGACTCACCGATCCTTGTTTCCCCGAGGCAATATGAACATAGAGCGGCAGGCATTGAAAATCTCAATTTCTTACCCTTCAGTGACTCAACTTCATTTTTCTTATCATAGAGAAGTGTGGATAATTCAAAGGCCCCCTGGCCGTTCAAACCATTCACATGCATCACAATGGCTCCCGGATTCACCATATTTACTCTGGAGGCAAAAACCTCTCTCTCCGCCTGAGAGACAATATCTCCCTTGGTAATGACAGCAATATCTGCCATCTTCAACATCGGCCCGATCTTTTTCGGTGTGTTGATCCCGCTTAGATTGTCGAGAACACATATTGCCTTGATATCCTTAATATATGGAGAACATCTGTTACACAGCCCGGCACTCTCTGTTATCAGGAGGTCAAGGCTCTCAGTTTTTCCCCATTCAACGACTTCTTCGATATTGCTTACAAAATAGTGGTCCGGGCATAACGCACCCGACAAACCTTTCCTCACCGGCACACCGGCTTTCTCATAAAGGATATCGTCATCTGTCGCCAGAGCATCAAATTTAACCACACCGACCTTTAATCCCCTGTCTTTCAGTGATTTGATAGTTTTTAATATTACAGAGGTCTTCCCGGAGGAGGGGGGGCCCGAAAAAGTTACAAGATTCATTTATACCTCCCCTGTTGAATTATGGAAAAGCTCTTCACATTTTTTAAGAAGCACCGCTATATCATTGGAATATATAAAATCCCATCCGATCCACATAAATTTATTCTCTTCCGGGATCCTGTTATCTACGTCAGGATTTGTACTGGGGAATAATCCCCGGTGAGACAGGATCTCACCCACTTCAACTGAAGCAAAAAAGTCGACCAGAGATTTAAGTTTTTTTTCTTTTTCCGTTTTGGAAAGCATGAATATCGGGCTGATAATTGCCCCGTCCTGAGGCCATACCGCAATCATCGGTCCATCCCCTTTTGTCATTTTTGTGAAAAAATAAGGCATAATAGTAACCGTCGGGCGGTCTGTTTTTTTTCTTTCCGATTTAACCATCTCTGAAGGATGCATACTTTCAAGGAGACTCTTTCCCAGTTTTATCGACTGCCTCTTCCCCGTATTTTTTATAAATATTAAGTAATATTGCATTAAAAAGATCAAAATCCCCTATCGGGAGACTTACGCTTTTCTCAAACTCCGGGCTCAAAAGGTCCTCCCAACTTTGAGGCATTTTCCTTCCGTTCAGTTCATTTTTATTAATCAGGAAGACAGCCGGGACAACACTGATAATTGAATAATGACCGCGTGGATCTTTAAGGTCTATATATTTATTGTCAAACATAGGATTAAGTCTGGATATACCTGTCATATCTTTGAAAACACCTCTTTTTTTAAATTTCCCCATCAATTTCTCATCAAAAAAGAGATCAAATCCGGCTGATATGAAAAGATCTGACAGATTTTTTTCGTTTTCCTCATTTGCAAGAGATTCGGTCAGCCAGTCCAGCCCCATTGAAGCAGCCTTGAGTTCATACTGGATCTCATAATTGTTCTTTTTCTTATACTGTTCTATAAAACCTTCCAGCGATTCGGTAAGAGGTATCCTTACCGGGCAGGGGAGGAGGCCTTCTATTTTAAGTGTATCGGATTTTTCCTTATCAATTTGTGATCCCTGATCGAGATACCCTTTGTCCCTCTCTCTTGAGATCGTTTCTGTAAGGAGGTCACCAAAAGTTTCCTGATTTAATTTCTTAAATAACAATGCATTCTTCAACGTTAATGTCTTGCCGATTTTCCCCCTCTTACTCTTCATCACCGATCTGGGGGAATCCTTTTGAAACGAACACGGGGATCGTTTCCGGATATTTTTCCGTTATATCGTACAAAGTATCATCTGAACTGAAATATTCCTTATTCATTCTCCACCTCCAAAAAAAAAGGAAAGGGGATCATGCCCCTTTCCTTATCTTTTCTGAGAAAAATACTACTTTTTTGCCTCTTTCTTATCCGTACATGTTTCCTTGTGTATGTCATCACCATACTCTTAAATTCCGGGGCGCCCGCATATTTCATGAACATCTCGAACTTATATGTATCTTTATCCAGGATTGTAGTCACCATTCTGACATCATGCTTACCGCCTGACATAATCTCATCCCAGGTTGCCGTATCTGTTCTGACCTTACCGGATGCATCCAGTGTCCCTTCATAAGGAAATAACCCTGTTCCGTCTGAGTCAAGCCAGGTACCGACAAATTTCTTGTTGTAGTTATCGTAACCGACTATTGACAGTCCTGTAAATTCCATTCCCATCATCTTCCCTTTGTTATAAGTCTGCAGATATCTTCCCCCCATGATCATTTTTGCAACTGCAGTACCTGTGGTTTCCATAGCTTTCTCACCGGGTTTCATCCAGTATTTTGTCACGGCATCCCACTTACCGGCAAAATATTCAAGGCCCTTATGAAACTTCCCCGGAGTTGCATATTCCATCCACTTTGTCATCATAGCCTGATCATCACCCTTTTTCTCTTCTGAAAAAAGACCAGCTGTGAATACAAGAGCCAGCATAATTAAAATAATTGTTGTTTTTTTCATGTTAATCTCCTAATGTTAATATAACCATTATAGTATAGTTGCCTTAATTAGTAAACTTTTTTTTATTGTTTGTATAAACTTTTATTAATTTGAACAATATAGGTATCTATGATAGGTTGAGTCCATGACTCCCGGCGATTTTATTGGCATTCTTTCATTTAACAAAAATAAACTCACCGAACGATGCCTCAAATCCGTCTTGACATCCGGTCACTCTCCAGACAACATTTTTCTGCATCACAACGGTTCCGATCCGGGCACAAGGAATGAACTCTTGCAAAGATACCCGGATATTAATCATCAATGGTCAGAGTTGAACACAGGTTATTCAGGGGGATTCAATTCTCTTATGAAGTGGATATTCAGCTCGGGGGGAAGATCTGCCCTTTTCCTTACAAACGATACAACAATTGACAAATCTACACTTCTCTATTGTCTAAACACTGAGGAATCAACCGGTTCAGGATTCATAGCCCCTGTAATACATTATCTTAAATACCCGGAAAAAATTGATTCAAGCGGAGGGTATTTCGACAGGGAAAGGTATACACTCTCCCATTACCACGATCTTTCCCTGCCGGACCTTCTGGAGGAAAACAAAGATTACATACCGGGGACTGCACTATGGATCAGAAAAGACATATATAACAAAACCGGAGGGATGGAAGAAAAATATCATACCTATTGGGAAGATGCTGACCTGTCTTTCAGATGTCACAGATCAGGCATAGAGATGGCCCGGAGTTTTAATTCAAAAGTTTATCATGGCATAGGACAGACCTGTCACAAGAAATCCTTATATACAACATATTATTTTCAAAGGAACAGAATTCTGTTCTGCAGAAAATTTCTGGAAGGGAATGAACTGAAAAAAGGGCTGTTCAGAATAGATGCAGAGATAAATGAGATGAAGAACCGGGCATTGGTAAAAAATGATATAAAAAAGCTTGAGTATTTAGAGGAATTAAAAAAAATTTTAAGTATAAATAAGGTGTAACATACCTGAAGTACGGGCGTACAAGTTATATAGGAGAAAAAATGAAACTAATTAAAAAAATTATTTTAATGGGAATGATAATAGTTCTATCGTTTACATTTTTTTCAACTCAGGCCCCTGCATATGAACTTCAGAAAAAGTATGTAGCATCTGATGCAAAATGGCTGATCCATCTCGATTTCAAGGCATTAATGAAAACAAAGTTGTGGGACAGCATCTATGATAATAGAAAGATCAAGATCGACCACAAAAATGAGAAACTTCTCAAAGAACTGGATTTTGATGTGCTGAAAGACCTCAATGCCGTTTCTGTTTACGGCGTGGACAAAGGAGATAAAAATGCCGTCGTATTGATCAGAGGCAATTTTGATACAGCAAAGATCATAAAGAAACTGGTATCCGAAGAAGATCCGGAAATTTCATCATTTGGAAAGTTTAAAATCTATAATTGGGACAGAGATGACTTCGGGACGTTTGTCGGGAATAATCTTCTGATCATTACTCACAGCAAAGTGAACATGAAATATGCACTTGACGTTATCACTGGTAAAAAAGAAAGCTTTGAAGGTTCAACCCTTTCAAAAAGGTTAAAAGAAGTACCGGGAGATGCTCTTCTTTTTGCCCTGGCCGGAGACCTTTCCAGAATGATAGGTAAACACGGAAAAATGCCAATGATGATAGACAAGTCAAAAATGGCCCTGTTCCTTGCCATGGAGAGAAATAGCGATCTCAGATTATCATTGAAACTCCATACCGAATCTCCTGAAGCTGCAAAAAACCTGATGCAGGTGGGGAACGGACTACTCGCTCTTGCCAGGATGGGCAAAGGAAAGATGGATGAGCAGGAAAAACTCCTTAATTCCATAGATATTACAGTAGACAGAAATATAGTAAATGCAAAAATGTTTATACCTTCAAGTTTTATAATAAAAAATATTCATAAACATTAAAAATTGAAAAACCCTGTAACTGACAAAGACCTTGTTATAAAGTGCCTGAACGGCTCTGAAAAGGACTTTGAAAAATTAATAGAGAGGTATAGTAAAAAACTATACCTTTTTATTTACAGCAGGACCGAAAATAATGAAGATACAGAAGATATTATCCAGGAGACATTCCTCAAGGTATACAGGAATTTATCTTCCTATGATACTAAATGGAATTTTTCCACATGGATATATACAATTGCTGCCCGGACTGCATCCAGCCATTTCAGATATGAGAATGTCAGGAAGAGAGAACCAATGATCCAGCTAAATCCGGTTGTGACCCCGGAAGAAGAGATCATGAAAAATGATATATCCGGTATCTGGAAAGCTGCTGGAAAATTGAGCAAAGTAAAACATGAGATCATCAGACTCCGTTATGGAGACGGACTATCGATAAGAGAGATCGGGAAAATTACCGGGAAAAGTTCAGTGAACATCAGGGTTCTGATCTTCAGGGCTAAAAATGAACTGATCCGGATCTTAAACAACACAGGCGAAATAAAATCCGCCTTGCAAAATGATCCGGAAAAGAGTATGACGTAGGGGGCAAAAGATGAAATGTTTAATTTCAAAGATAATCATAGATAACCGCGAAGAGTCGGGAAAAGAACTCCCTGGATTTGTTTCAGCACATCTGGAGAAGTGCCATGACTGCAGAGCCTACAAAAGCCTCGGTCAGGAATTAAGAGCCGGGGATCCCTACAGTATTATTTCAGATTCATCAATGATAGATCTGAACCAAAAAATTTCAGCCAGTCTGAACAACAATAGAACTAAAAAAAGTAAACGGATAGGGATCAGGTTGCTCTCACCGGTTCCGATCGCAGCGCTATTTTTTATTGTGATCATATCCATAGGTGTTTTACTTTTTCAGGGGATCGGCAAACCTTCAGGAAATGATGGCAGAAAAATACTCACAAATGTTACAACTGCCGGAAATCTCAATAATTTAAACGACCTCTTTTCAAAAGTTGAGTCGCCTATTAAAAGGGAAGCCGAAGAATTAAAAAAGTCAATATATTCAGCTGGTGAATACCTTAGATCAGTTATGGATTTCGGGCTGCCGGGTATTCCCGATTGATCAGTTAGTATCCGACCCGATAAATCTTTCCACTGAATCCACTGTCCCGAGGTCATAGTAAGTTTCAATATAGAAAACACCGGCATTCAGTTCACTTATCAAGTGATCTTTTTCCCCTCCCCGCTCTACTGAATCAATAAGAAAATCATACAACCTTCTGCCTTCAGATTCATGAAAGGCATATACTCCCCAGAAACCATTATATTGATCAAAATCAAATGATGGTTTATCCTTGAATCTCACTATCCTGTCATTCTCTACCTTCACCGCTCCCAGACTGGATAATATTTCCGGATCATTACACTTTATAACACCAAAGACGACTTTATTTTTTTTCAGTTTCCCGACAGCTTTGCTGATAAGTGTATCACCTTCTTTATCTGTATAAATCAGATCATCAGTACCAAACTTTATAAATGTATCCGGCAGCAGAACTATATTCATTTCAGTAAATTCTTTACTTGCAGAATAGACAGACCCCGGCCACTCTCTGAAATAGTTATTGAACATAACAAAATTGACTTCAATTGTAGGGAGCATTTCTGACACATGATGGAAGATGCTCTCTTTCCCGGGTTTGATCACAATTATCACAGAGACTCTCACATCTAGCTCTGCCCTTTTTAAAGAGTTATTAAAAGCTTTTATATGCTCAAGGGAATAGTCGATCAATTTCTTCCCCGGATAGATCTCAAACAACTCCTTAGGCCCTTCTGCTCCAAGCCTTTTTCCATCACCAGCGCACGGAAGAATTATCGTTATTCTCTGCATACTACTTTCCCGCCTTGAAGATCAATGCTTCACTATTGTTTTTGTATTTGCCAAGATCAAAACCGCCGAAAAAACTTATTGAACTAAAACCGGCAAGTTTCAATTCTGTTTCTATCAGATCCTTATCAGCAGGATACAATTCGATCCTGCTGCAAAAACTGGTTCCATCACCCTTCAGGATCAATTCTCCACTGAATTCAACCTTACCGTTTCCCAGGATTTTATTCTGCCGGATGAACTTGAAATCACCTGTCTCGATCTCATTAAAATGACCGGGATTTCCTGCAGATCCGTTTTCATAATTGACCAATTGCCCTGAGAACACTCCCCCTTGATTGAGTATTTTATAATTAGATTTAAAAAATTTTCCAATCTCTGAAGATGATCTTAAGTGAGCAATGGTATTCCCCATACATGTAATTATATCAAATCTTCCGGTTTCAAATAATTCCCCGACTCTTCTCATATCTGATTTAACAAACTCCGCTGACGATCCGGTTACAGCCTTTTTACCTTCAGCAACATGAATCAGGTCTGTATCATTATCAAGCCCGATCGGGTCAAGTCCCAAAGATTCCGCAAAAAAAATGAGGTCTCCTGTTGCGCAGCCGATGTCCAGAAATGATCCTGATGTTTCTTTAACCAGAGTTCTGAAGAATGATCTCTTTTTATTCGAGAACGGAAATATTTCATCATAAAATTCTGAGATCACTCTATAAAATGAAATATTTTTCCCCATATATAATTATAGTCATAAGGGATTTTTATTTCAAAACCGGGAAGGTGATTTCTCACCTCCCCCCTTTAAGTCTAAAGATATTTCTCTTTGAGTTTTTCCGCTTTTTTTATACCTTCATCGAGAATTATTACAGATTTCCCGTTCTTGAACTGGTAGATCATCTCATCATCCTGAAGCTCGTTCAGCACCTCGAACAGGTACCCCTTCCAGGAACGGTAAACTTTTTTCCCCGGCTCTTTTGTCGAATCCTCTTCCCAGCCTGCAAGATATAAAAGCAGTAAGTTCAATTCTTTGATTTTATCATCCATGCTCTCTCCTCAAACCCTGATTCTCCCGGCGAATTTTTTGTAGGTCTTCTCTCCAATACCTTTGACCTTCATGATATCCCGCGTCTTCCTGAATCTGCCGTTCTTTTTTCTAAAAGAAATTATTCTTTCAGCTTTCTTCTTCCCGATACCCGGTAATTTTGATAATTGATCAACACCCGCAGTATTGATATTTATCTGTCCGGATCTTTCCATTCTCTTTTTTTCAGCTCCTTTAAGCTGTACTACCGACATTGATAGTATTGTCATCACCAGAAAAATAATAAAAAATAATTTCAAATGTCTCATTTTCACCTCCGATATTCCACTAATACATTTTCCTTTCCAAAAACATATCTAATCTATTTATAATGATATATAGGTACTAACGGGAATAATTGGAAATGTGTGAAATTGAAATATGTAAAGAAATGTTTACAATTATCCACATGAATTGTATTCAATAGTTTATATATTTTTTGCCGGGAATACACTTCTTAAGAAATAGATTCTTTTTTTTTGGTTCTTTCCTTCCTATATCTCTCTACTTTTTTATTATAAGGATCCGGGGAGATAAAAAAATCCGTTTTGGAAAGAAACTTGAATTCAAAAATGTATTATGAAGAACGAATTTAGAGGATTCACTCTGATCGAAGTACTTGTCTCAATGATATTGATCAGTTTCGCATCCATATTCCTCATGAAGTGTATGATAACTTCGCTTAACGGTATCAAGAATTCTAATAAAAGATTCCGGGTTATCAATGCGATAGAAATAAAAAAAAACCGGCTGATGGGGCAAAACTTCAAATCTCCCTGTCTCTCAGAAGGGAAAAGTGAAGAAAGTTCAGACAATATTCAAATAACTACCATTATTAAAGATTTGTCTTTAGGCTTAAAAAAAATAACTTTGACCGGGATGTCCGGAAAATACCGAATTGTGTCAATTTTTCATATATCAGAATCGATAAAGGAGGGGAAAGATGAATAACGGGATTTCAATATTAGAGATTCTTATAGTTATAACAATCAGTTTTGCAATCTTTGGAATCATTATTTCAAACATAACAGAGGGTGCTGCAGTAAGCAGGAAAATAACAACAAGGCAAAAGGTCCTCGAATCACTATTCTTCACAGTAGATACAATTAAAAATGATCTGACAAAATGTGGAATGAGACTTCAGGAAGCAGCTGATCTATTTGACATTCCCCTGTTCTCGAATACTCAATCGGGATTTAAGGTCATATACGGGCTTGCATCTGATGAATTGGCAGAAAACTGTTATTCCGGTGAAAACAGAATCGAAGTTACAGGTACAGATTTTGTAAAAAAGGGGAGAAAAATACTAATATATGATGCAGTAAGCAAAAAGCATGAATTTCTCCGTGTTAAGAAAGTCGATGGGAACTCTCTTCTGCTTGATTCAAATGTGAAAACAGATCACCTGAAACATTCGGTAATAATTCCGCTGAAAGAAATAGAGATGAAGTTTTACAAAAAGGATATGGTTATTAAGAGAAAGATTGACCGGGGATATTTTCAACCAGTTATTGAAGGCGTTACAGACTTCTATATATCTTTTTTTGATGATTCAAATTCCGTCCTTTACAGGCTTGAAATTAATAAAAAAGAACAGGTAAGAGGATATATTTTTCTTTCCAACAGAGGCGGATAATGCATAATTCAAAAGGGTCGATAATTCTTTCAATTATATTTTTGACCCTGGTTCTGTTTCTTGGATTATCTTTACTGAACATTACAATTGCCCATAACAGGATTATCAAAGCTCGAAATTTTCATCGTAAAAATTCGGAATCACTTCACAATGTCCTGATCCGCCATCTTCACGCCGATATGAATAATATAAAAAATACCCACTTTGGCTCTTCGATTGAAAATTGCAGTTACTATTTCAATAATAATACTTATCCTGAAGTTGATGAAGGTTCCATAAAAATAAAAAAACACTTTTCGTTCAATCCACGAAACTTTACTATGTTCAGAATTATAAAAGGAATGTTTACAATAGAGACTTTAGACTCAAGCAGAAGACATAAATGGGAAAGCAGTAGTGTTTTCAATATATTTTCCGGAAATATACCCATTAATTTTATTCCGGTAATAATCAACCCGATCAATATGTCAGAAGCGGATGAAGATCTCATTTATACTGAATTAAAGTCGATCGGAAGGGATCATATAATAATTTCCGATCATGATCCGGTATTTGATATTAGTTCATACCTTGCAAACATTCTGAGGCTTGAACCGGCCATGCTAACTATTAATTCAATAATAGAATTATACGGACATCATGAAAAAAGCGAAGGGATATATTTTATTGAATCAGAAACAGAATCCGGCCCGCTATTTGTCCAGGGTGATACTGAAAATATTACCCTTTCCGTAGAAAATGATTATCAGGTCATTGAAATCAATACCACGAAAAGTCGCTTCAGGATCCGATACACAAACGAAGAATATATTTATCAATCAGACAATATCACACAATATGAAAACAGGACTTTTAATCAAAAATTAGTATTCAACGGTAATGTTAAGTCCCTTCGGGCATCAGGGACTCCGGCACTGGCATCAGGTTCACACCCGGAATTTATAGTACTTGGAAATATCAATATATTCTCGTCTATTTCAGGGATTGATCACAATATAGAAGGAGTAACAGCCTCAGGCATAACAATTATTTCAGCACCTTCCCCATTCGCACCTGAAAGTAAAATCCCCTTAATTGTATTCAAACCGTCCGGGCTTGTAAATATCCAGGGATCGATCAATATTAAAGGGACTCTCAATAATAACTCTGATCTAACCATAAACGGTAATCTGTATTGTAGAGCATTGGAAAATTCAGGAAAAATAAAGGTAAAAAACATCTCATCCTTTACCTCTATTTCTCCTGATAACTTTTACCTTAGTGATATATCCTTTATAAGAGACTTTCGCATAATACAGATCGAGGAACTATTTGAAGATCAACAATAAATGCGGGATGACCGTGATAGAAATACTTGTCGGGGTGATACTCGGAATGTTGATCATAACATCCTCATTCTCAATCTCTTCATCATTCTTTTCAAGAATTGAGATCTCAGGGGCAGTGACTACAATAACTTCAAATCTCAGCAGAGCAAGATATCTTTCCCTGTCAGAAAAAAGAAAAATACGATTCAGAATATCAGGAAATCACATCCTGTTCGAAATACTTGAATATCAGAAATGGGAAAACCTCCATACAGCAGAGATTAAGGGAAATGTAAATGTAAGCATTAACGCATTTCCCGTGTTTAGTCCTACAGGAACTTCTTCACCACTCTGTTCAATAAGAGTATCAAACAAAAAATATTCCCGGATCATAACCCTCTCTTTTGCCGGGAGAATAAAAGTCAAAGAGTTAAAATATTGACAAAAAAAAAATGATTGAACATAATAAGCGGGAGGAGAGTTCTGATGAAAGAATGGAAGATCGTTATCGGAATACCGGGTAAAATAATCGTTGGAAATATAAAAGTTGAAAGCAAGATGGTAGACGCCAGGACACATTCTATGCTCAATCGACATGTCAGCAGCAGATCTGCCTCCGGAACTGAATTGAGCCTGTCAGGATTCATAAGATTAACAGACGTCACTATCTCAGAACATAATAATAGAGAATATCAGGAGACAAAAAAATGCAAAGACTTTTTGGTCAGAAAAGATGATATTTTCTTTGTATACGATGAAAATCAGCCAAAAATTACTGCTTTTGAAGATACTGCATTACCGGCAAACAATATAATTCAAAAAAAAACCCACACTTTTGAAATAACCACAAAATCAGTCGGGAATTCCTATTATCAGATAACCGGGGTTTTTAATGGATTCCTGAAACATTTTGAAGAACATGATTTTATACAATTAAATAAAGTCTCAATAGTAGAAATCCTGAAAAGAGAAGATGGCTTCCTTAAACTGAAATACGACAAAAAGTCCCTTTTATCTGTAAACACAAATATCATGGAGACTATTGCAGAAATTGAGGAAACCGGCTAGAACTCAACCCCGAATCTTTTCCTGAAAGTAAGTATCAGTATCAGAACAATTAAAAGATTCCATAATATCCAATGCATTTTAATACCGAGAAAACTTACAAGCTTCCCGGGATAACTGATTTTTACAGATTTTAACACATCGTTACTTTCAATCAATTCCTCTACGGGATAGAAAAAATGGTTGAAATTGGAATTTCTGTACTTCCTGTTCGATAAAGGGTCTTTTGAGTTGCCAACTATAATACTCTTGTTGAACACCCTGTCACCTATCCTGATACCCAGATCTGTTTTCCCTTCCTTTACCGCTTTAAGCTTCCAATTAACAACACTGACAGGTTTTGTTTTCTCTTCATCCATCCAGGCATTGATAAAAACCGGTCGCATCACCGGCTCGACAAACTCATTTTTCTCAAGCGATATTTCCTTTTTTTTGTAATTTTTTGCCAGATCTGCTTTGAGTATAAAAGTTTCGCCGGGATCATAGGGACGCATCCCATACCTGACCTCCATTTGTGAAAAAACAGGTAATAACAGAGGTATGATTATCAGGAAAGGCGCAAGATTAAAAACAAAATACCTGAATGTATGGAACAGGCTCTTAAAAAATGAAGTTATTATCACTTTCCAGAAATCCTTATAAATTCTGATCGCAAATATGTTTGCTTTAATCTTATCTTTGGATTCAACAATCTTCTTGGGAAAAGATATATATTTCAGAATATACAGGATTATAAATGAGAGGATCACACTCAGGATCAATACCGGCCAGAAATCATTTACTCCGTTAAACGGAGAAAGGACGATGTTGAAAACATTTGTAAGGGATAAATTTATTTTATGGATCATTTAATTACGAGATATATCCCAATCCGCTCAACTTATCAGCCTGCTCATCTTTGTCGTCATCAGATTTTATTTTTTCATACTCACTGTCTATAAGATTTCCAATCAATTCTTCAATCGATGAATATCCGTGAAAAGCAATAATTTCATCCGCCTTCTGACTGTTCTCATTTGTCAATTTTACTTTTTTCGCCATTTTTTTCTCCTAAATTAAAGAATCCCCGGTCATTGTCGGAGTCTCATTTATTCCAAAATATTTTAATATTGTAGGTGCCATATCTTTGATCGAAGGTATTTTTTTATTGATCGGGAAATTCGAGAAGAAGCTTGCCGGTACGTGTCTCGGATTTATACAATGATCTCCTGCCCACCAGTTCATATTATTTGCAACCATCTCACGTGTTGCTCCGCCAAGCGCATTTGAATCACTGGATCTGTATCCCCTGTTAAAACCCAATATAATATCAGGAGATCTCTCAAGAAAGTCCGGAGAGAAATGATCTTCGGTGATAAAAGCTTCTGTAATCACTTTATTTCCATTTTCAGGGTCCCTTATCTCCACCAATTTCGCCTGGATCTCCTTAAGCAGCTTCCGCCTTTCTCCTTTGGTTACTATACCCTGAGACTCTCTCCCTTTCATATTCAGGTATAATCCATTCAGGCCGACTGCATAGGCTTTGGTATTACCCCAATCATATTCACTATAATCATCGATAAGTGATATCTCAGACTCTATCTCTTTTACCCCAAGCTTTAAATACCCTTCATTAAAAAGGAAGGTGTTAAGGTTGACTTTTCTTCGAAAAGTTCCAAATCCATGGTCGGAAAGTACAATAAGCCCGGTATCCCTAGGCATTGTATTCAGTACCTGGCCCAGAATACGGTCATGCATACGGTAAAGCTCATCTTTCATGTATCCGAATCTCTTTGCCTCTTTCGGGTGGTAGTAGGGGTGATCCTTATCGGTCAGAGCCCATAACATATGCTGCCCCTGGTCCATTGATCCGAAATAGAAAAACAGGAACCCGTTGTTCTTGTTAAGAAATCTCTCATATTCAATACCAAACAACTTTTTACTTTCATCAAATACCGATTGTGACTGGGTCAGAAACTCTTCCACACCGAAAGTCTCCTGGCTAAGCGCTTTTGTGTCCGCCGGCAGTCCTATCGTATGGAACAATCCCCCCTTTCTCAGCCAGTTCCTTCCCATATTCAGGAGGTGTACTGATCTCAACAGCAGGATTTCTGGGACTAATGTGGACAGGCGATATATAAAGGCGGAAATTCTTCTCAACATCCATCAACAGGAATTTCACCATCCCTGTTACACTACTGATCCCTTTTATCAGAGGGAACTCAATTTCAACCCAGTCCGAATACTCTTTCTCAGCGATCAGTATCTCTTTCCCATCTACATCTATCCTTGCTGTTTTATTTTCCCTGTCAAGAAAAACCTTAAACTTAACCTTGGTTTTTTTACCGTCCTCAACAAGATCATTCACAGGGCCCTGTATCTCTCCATCCTCAAGTACATTTTCTTCATTAAAATAAGCATAGTAGAGATTATTCGGTTCAATATCCTTCATTGCCTCATTTTCATCAGAGGTATAAAGTGTATATATCCCGTATGTTCCATGAATATCCGGTGTCCCCATTCCTGCAATTGTCCTCTGCTTTGATTTTGAAGGAGGATAATTCGAGGGGATCTTAAATACAGTTGCTTCTATATCCTTTTCTTCAAGATAATCCCAGAAAGCTTTCCCCTCACGTTGAAGTACTACTTTTCCCGGTTTCAAAGGGATCTTATATTTCCCAAGTTTGATGTTCAGGCTTGCGGGAATCGTTTCCGCACCGGACGTCATAGGAAAATAGGTCTCCGGATCACGATGAACAAAATCAAAAAGTCCATATGCTCCGGGATCTGATCCTGTAATAAAACTTCCCCATGCAACAGGACTCTGGGGAGGAATTGTAGTTCTCATCATTGAAAAAACACCACTCTGGGCAAGTTTTTTCAGATTGGGCAGTTCTCCTCTCTGTATCATATCATAGGCGATCATGGGATCCATACCGTCAAAACCCAGAACAATCATCCTTTTACTATTATCTATTCCTGCACCGAAATTCATGAACGGTGATGCCGCTGCAATTGTTCCGGTCGTCTTTATAAAATCTCTTCTTTTCATATTACTACCTCCAGATCACTACCGTCAATGAAGGACGGTTTTTTAATGCCGAAAGCAGAAAGTATTGTTGGAGAGATATCCATTATAGAAGGATTTTTTTTCTTAATTTTTTTGTTACAGAAGAAGATACCGGGAACAAATGCCCTGGTAAATGAATGGTCACCACTCCACATTCTTTTATTATCAGATACAATGGTATCCCCAACATAATTAACTGCCGATTCAGGAGAAACTCTGTATCCAAGATTATATCCGATGACTATATCAGGAGCATTTTTTGTGTAAGGCCCTTTATAAAGCTCTTCTCTTTTGTAAACTCCTTTTGCAACAACATCATTCTTCTCTATATCTTTCAGATCCTTCAATTTCTTTTTAATCTCTTCTTTCAAATCTTCTGCTTCTTTACCGGGAGAAACAATTCCTGATCGTTCCCTCCCCTTCATATTGACAAAAATTCCATGGAGTCCCTGTCCATAGGCCCTTGACCTTGACCAGTCGACATCCTTGTAAAATTTATCACTGCTTTTTTTACCATCTTTGAGAACAAGGTATCCCTCTTTATGAAGCCATGAGTTAAGATGGAAATCCCTGTTAACTTTATTGAACCCATGATCGGAAACTATCATAAGAAGATCATTTTTACCCAGCTTTGGCATTAGCCTTCCCAGGAAATCATCCATCCTCTTATAACTCAGTTTTATTGCATTTACAATATGCTCTTCCTTTGAAGGTTTATCTGCAGGAGATCCGGAATCCTCAAGATATCTCCAGAACATATGCTGTATCCTGTCCGTCTCTTCATATACCTGTACCAGAAGGCCTTTTTTGAATTTCCTGAATGTATCCCAGAACATTTTTTCTCTCTCTTCCTGGTAAGAATAAACCTGCTGAATAAATCCATCTTCCGACAAAACTCTCTCATTCAGAGCCCATGTATCTTCAGCCATACCAAGAGTAGCATATCCCCCTATCAGCTTTGAAAGATAGACTGAGAATATCTTTGGATGGGAAACCGACATGGAAGGTGATCCGGGATCTATATTAATAGGAGAAACATAGAGTTTAAGAGGACTAAAATCCTCCAGGAAGAATTGAGCAATACCGGCTATTTTTATCAAGCCGGCTCGGAAATGGACATTTTTCCATTCTGTGATCTTCCCCTTTTCTACCCAGAACTCATCGCGCCCGATTTTTATCTTTGCTCCGTTCTTTTCCTTATCAATTGCTATAGATAATTTCTCCTCCAGAGGGGGGCTGTTCTTCAGGAATGGATTACCAGGCCCTTTAAGAGTTGCATTGAAGTGCCCGGGTGATACTTCGGTTACCTCCTGGATCACTCCTTCGGTTATACCGGTATCTGTCTTTTTTTCGTTCGAATAAAAACTAAAACTACCCTGAGTCCCTCTCAGGTCTGGAGTCCCCAGACCTGACAGCATTAATCCATAAAATTTTTCCGGAGGAAATGAATAAGGGATTCTCAATACAGATGAAAAAATCCCCTTACTGCTTACTATTTTCCAAAAACTTTTGCTCTTTCTCATCAACTCAACTTTAGCCTTTGACAAAGGTATTATATATTTACCTATTTTCAGGGTTTTTTTCGACGGGATAATATCTGAGCCGGACATCTTCGGCATATAGGTATTCCTGTCGGTTGCCAGAAAATCAAATATATTATGTTTGCCCGGGTTAACTCCTGTTGAAAATGAAGACCAGGCAACAGGAGATATCGGGGGCTCGGTACTTTGAAGAGGAGAGTAAGTCCCATCTTTCATCAGTTTTTCAAAATTGGGGTATTTTTCACCCTCTTTCATGAATTTATTCAGGCGGTTGTAATCCATACCGTCGAATCCGATAATTAATGTCCTCTTGAACTTCGCATTCTTTAGAGTTTTAATTCTCTTCAGGAATTGGATGAGAGCACGAATAGGGAATGTAAGAAAATTAAATATCGCAAGAAAGAACGCAACGAAAATAAACAAAAAGGACCCCGCAAATGCAAAACCTGCTCCCGGGCCTACATAAGCCGCCATAGGAGCGGTTAATATTATTAAAATTGATATAGTTAAAAAGTTTCTCTTTTTCATAATTGTATTTTACCATAATCAAAAATTTTAGTCTACCCTAACATTTTAATTCTGAAAATCATAATTTACTCCCCTGTTGCATTGAAAATTCTAATTCCTTTATTTAGAATCTAACAGGAGGTATTTCCAATGAAACAACCAAGATTTTTAATAACTGCAATTATTTGTTTGATCATAATTTTGAATAATCCGGTTTACTCCGATAATAGCGGGGAACAGATCGAAAAAAAACTAAACAAGCTCCAATTATCAATCGATAATCTATATCACAGACTCGATTCACTTGAAAAGGTCTCAGATGACATTCTCTGGTATAACAAAGTAGGTGACATTGCTTACATTGACAAGGTAAGGCATACCGGCCCCCCTCCTGCAAATATAAAAAATCCGACCGCAATGGGAGCTTCAAACCCCATAAAATTCTACTCTTACATCTTTATCCCGAGAGATATCGACATAAAAAAACAATACCCGCTCCTGGTATTCCCTCATGGGGGAGTACACAGCAATTTCAGCACATATTATACCCACATAGTAAGAGAGCTGGTTACTCAGAAATATATAGTGATAGCTCCCGAATACAGAGGCAGTACAGGTTACGGAAAATCTATTTATGAGTTGATAGATTATGGTGGAAGAGAGATCGATGATGCAAATGAAAGCAGAAAATATATGCTTGACAATTACTCATTCATAGATAAAGAGAGGGTTGGGATAATGGGATGGAGCCATGGCGGTCTTATAACGCTGATGAATGTTTTTAATTATCCGCAGAATTACAAAGTAGCATACGCCGGAGTTCCCGTCAGCGATCTCATTGCAAGGATGGGATATATGACCGATAGTTACAGAAAACTTTATTCAGCACCCTACCATATAGGAAAAACAGCCAACGAAGATGTCGGCGAATACCGGAGAAGATCTCCGGCCTGGAATGCGGAAAAACTCAAAACCCCCCTTCTGATCCATACCAATACTTCAGATGAAGATGTAAATGTTCTTGAAGTTGAACATCTGATCAAATCACTTAAAGCCGCAGGTAAAAAATTTGAATACAAAATCTTTGAAAACGCACCCGGAGGTCACAGCTTTGACAGGCTGGACCTTCTGATGTCAAAAAAAATCAGGTTAAAGATATACACTTTTCTTGCTGCCAGGTTAAGGCCTCCCATCATCCTTAAAACTATTATCGACCTGAATCGGGCAGGTTACCATGGATACGGAAAGCGACAATGATTAAGCCGGGAAATTTGAGTCTGGTATTGACTTTCCAATAATTTATGTTACTATTGAAAAAAATATTTTTGTTTTTTTTTGTAGATAAAAAAAATTTTTTCTGTTTTAATATTGACGTCAGCATCTTGACATTTAAGGAGTGGGAGAATCAGCCTTGATGGAGGCTTGAGAATAAATTAGGAGGAAGAACTATGAATAAAACAGAACTTATTCAAAAACTGGCAAAAAAAACAGGTTTGACAATGAAAGATTCCGAATCTGCGGTAAATGCAATCTTCAATGCAAAACCGGGCGAAGGCATAATTGCCGTTGAGCTTGATGCAGGAAGAAAAGTAACGATTCCGGGATTCGGAGTTTTTAAAACAGTTGCCAGAAAAGCGCGTACCGGCATTAATCCAAAAACCGGACAAAAGATTAACATTGCTGCAAAGAATTATCCTACATTCAAAGCAGGAAAAACTCTCAAAGACAGAGTAAGCAAATAAGAGATAAGAAAAAATCATAAAGCATATATACATCTTATTCCCCCGAGGGGGAATAAGAGCTTTATGAAAACTCTCTATTTGCGAAATCTTAGTATCATTAGTCATCCCCCTGATTAAGTAATATTTATCTAAATTATTAATATATATAAAAGGAGAATAATATGGGAACAATTAAAATTGTTGAGCTTATCGGGAATTCAAAAAAAAGTTGGGAAGATGCAGCTCAAAACGCTGTTGATGAAGCATCCAGAACAATAAACGGGATCACCGGAGTAGAAGTATTAGCTCAAACCGCTAAAGTCAATAAAGGAAAGATTTTAGAATACCGGACAAATTTGAAAGTCGCATTTAAGGTGAATGATAAAAGATAGCAAATAACTCCAGCTCAATTCAATTGTATTTAAAATATTAACTATATTAAATTTTGCTTTTCATCTGATAACAAGCATCTTTATCTCGGTCATATCTTCTATAGCGTACCTGATCCCTTCCCTTCCAATACCACTGTCTTTCACTCCCCCATACGGCATATGATCTATCCTCCAGGAAGGAGCATCTCCGATTATAACTCCACCGACCTCCAGATTTTCCCATGCCTTGTTTATTTTATAAATATCTTTAATGAACAAACCTGCCTGAAGCCCATACCGGCTGTTATTAATCTCTTCAATAACTGAATCAAAATCATTAAATTCAGAGAGGATCGCCACAGGCCCGAATGCTTCTTTTTTCCATATATCTGCATCTTTAGATACATTCTCAAGGAGAGTCGCCTCATGAACCGCTCCATTTCTCTTACCCCCGCAAAGAATTCTTCCTCCGGAAGAAACTGCTTCGCTTATCCAGCCAGCCACTCTTTCCGCCTCACTTTCAGATATCATAGGTCCTATAAAAACATCTTCCTCTTTCGGATCTCCACTTTTCAAATTCTCTGTTTTTTTTATAAGTATATCCCTGAATTTCTCATAAATATCACTATGCACCATTATCCTCTGTACACTTACACAGCTCTGGCCGGACTGATAAAAAGCTCCGGCAACTATTCTTTCAGAAGCATCATCAATATCGGAATCATTATCCACAACACAGGCTGCATTTCCCCCCAGCTCAAGTACTACCCTCTTCTTTCCAGCTTCAGATTTCAATTTCCATCCTGCAGATGGAGAGCCTGTAAAACTAAAAAGTTTTATCCTCTCATCTTTAACCAGAGTGCCGGCTTCTGTCCTGGGAACAGGAAGAATGGAAAACGACCCCTGCGGGATTTCCGTCTCGCTCAATACCTCCCCTACTATTAATGCTCCTATTGGAGTTAGTGATGCAGGCTTCAGAAGAAAAGGGCATCCGGCGGCTATAGCTGGAGCAATCTTGTGGGCAACCAGATTAAGTGGAAAATTAAATGGTGATATAAGTGAGACCACCCCTACCGGAAAACGTTTCCACATCCCTCTGATCCCTTCACCCCTTTCAGATATGTCCATCGGGATAACTTCACCTCCTATCCTGACAGATTCTTCTGCCGCAACCCTGAAAGTATCGATGAGCCTTCCAACTTCCCCGCGGCTGTCCTTTATCGGTTTCCCTGCCTCAATACAGAGTATATCAGCCAGTTCCTCCCGCATTTCTGAAAACCTTTTTACGCAATGTTCAAGCACATCACGTCTTTTATAGGAGGGAAATTCCGCCATTGATCTCCGTGACTTGTATGCAAGCCCGACAGCCTCGCCAATCATCTTTTCATCTGCCATGGCAACCTCGGCATATTTCTCCCCTGAATATTTGTCAAATACTGAAAGTTGCCTTCCGGTCCGGATTGGTTTTCCTCCCAGGTAAAGGGGGTATTTTTTGTTTAACATCGCTATTCCTCCTGATATTATTAACTATACTTTATCAGAACTAAATTCAAGCAATTGAAATATTCAGGAACAATTTTCTGGATAAAAAAAAAGGCCGCCCCCGAAGGGACGGCCCATATGTTAATACCGTTTTTAGTTTACGATATTAGAAGTTAACTCTGAATCCAAACTGGAATATCCCGGGATTAAGGATCCTCTGGATAGCACCAGTTGCTGATGTACCAAGTAACGGCTCAACGCCCAATGTAATAGCATTATTTGTTACATTGTATGCATCTACAAAAAGTGTTGCTGTTACTGTGTCAGATACCTTAAAGGTCTTCTCAAGTCCCATGCTCAGCATCCAGAATGTAGGCAACCTGTCATCACCCATTTTTTTGTTGGGTTGATACATGTCGGTCCAGCTGAGGCCGGAACCTCTCTGAAATTCTTCATAGTAAGGAATGACATAACCTTCTCTTGCCTGAAGAACACCGGTGATATTGATGCCCCAGGGAAGCTGATAAAGTCCTGACATCTTCAGCATCCATCTGGAGTTCACAAAGATACCGGTATATCCGGATCCGGCGGATTCCGGTGCCACAACGCCTTCATTGAAATAATCGTAGTTTGTCTGATCAAAAAACTCTGAAGAATCTCTTTTCGCTACCCAATCCTGATAAGTGAAAGATGCATCGAACATCCATTTGTTCGAGAATTTCTTTGTTAATACAAACTGCACGGCCAGGTATTGGTTATAGGTCTTCTTATAGTTTGCCATCTGGGTAGCAACGCCTACTTCATATCTTTCATAATAAGGTTTGCTTGATCCGTCAGAGAATGTATAAATTCCCTTCTGATACCAGTTAGCTGCAGTTTCAAGGCTACCGTCAGCCATGATGTTCCTGTACCAAAGCTGTTTGCTTTTCTTCTTATAGAAAAGTGTTACATTCGCGGCAAAATCAGCTCCCAGCTCTTTCTCGAATGAAAGTGACAATTCATCAAGTATAGGTGAATTGAGATCTGATGCGTATGTGTTACTGCTTGTTACTCCATAAGGATTAACTGTATCTACATGCCACCACAACCAGGTTGATGGATCTTCATCCCACTCACCAAGTTCAACAATACCATCGCCATCATCTGCCCAGTAAACATCAATTTCTCTCCAGGAAAGAGCCCATGTATGGGAAGCAATTGAGTTACCACTCTGTGATCCGTACCTTGCTGCAGATAACTTTACAACATTCTTTCCGTCACCTGTAATATCATATGAGAACGAAAGTCTTGGAGAAAATACCTTAAAAGAACCATCTGCTTTTGCTGCAATAGCTGTTCTGTCACCAAGATAAGCGGTAAATATGGGAACACCGTTAAGTGTTAATCCCGGAGCTGTAGCCCCATTATGTGAGCCTTGTTCCTGATCATATCTGAGTCCGATGTTGGCTGTTAATTTACCGAATGTTATTGTATCGGACAGATAGAATGACATCCTTTCGAATCCGACATCATACACATAGTTCGGGTACCACCAGATCTCTCTGTAGTAACCCGGATCGGTTCTGTCCCATGAGTACAGAAACCTTTGGTTGGGATACAGTGACTGAGATGTTGTGTCCGCTGTGTAATAGTCAACACCGAATCTGATCTCATGGTCTCCGCCGAGTACTCCCTCAGCAAAATAGTTACCGCTGAGTGAAACGTTCAATGTGTTTCTGTTGGTGAAATAATCCTGCATTCCACCTTCTACATAGAATCCGGGCTTAGAATAATAAGTCCAGTCATCACCGACCATTTTACCGTCTTCAGTAACATTGGTAGGATTATTTGAGTCGAAGTTCAAATCCGCCGTCTGTATAAGCGAACTTGGCAGTTAACATCAGGTTGCCCATGATATGCTGCAATGAACCGGTCATAACAGATCCCGGACCATCCTGGTTCCAGAGTGATTCCTGAACCGCGGCGCCCCAAGCAGCCCTACCCCATTTTTTCTTTGCATCGTATGAATAGTGGAAATCACCACTGGTGTTACCCAGCTGGAAATTAACCTTACCATAAGCTGATACCAGCCAGGATGCATCCTCGCCGCCTGTTATCTGCCTTGCGTGAATGTCCTGTACTCCCCATGATCCGAAGAACCACAATTTGTCCTTTACGATCGGGCCACCGAAGTTAACGCCATACTGATACAATCTGAAGATTCCGGGTGATACCAATCCTTGATCCAGAATAGACTGCGGAAGGGTCTGAGACATTTCCCACGCTTCATCTTCTATATAAAGATGAAAGTCTCCACTATAATTATTACCTGCCCTCTTCGAAACGAAGTTCAGCTGTACACCACCTGTCTGAGCTGTAATATCATTGCTCCCCAGTGTGATCTGAAGTTCTTCATAAGCATTAACATTCAGATAAGCAGGAGCAGATCCGATCGCTGACGGGTCTGTCATGTTAGCGCCGTCAATGTTCCATGTTGTATCATCGGAATCTGATCCATGGCCATAAAATGATGACTGCTGACCTGATTCAGCTCCACCAACATCTTCCCTGTCCATCATCATACCTGGTACCAGGTTCATGACTGTCCATGGGTTTCTTGCTGTTGGAAGTGACTGCATCATTTCCTGTGATACATTAACTGATACTGTTGTCTTTCTTGTATCAATTACATTCGCCTCTCCTGTAACTTCTATAACTTCTTTTAACTGAGAGGTCTCCATCTGAAAGGTAAAGGTCTTGTTCTTACCAACGAACAGCCTTATCGCTTTTTGAATTACCGTCTTGAACCCTTCGAGCTCAAGCTTTAATTCATAAATTCCCGGGGGATTTGAAAGGAATCTGAAATTCCCCTGTTCAGATGTAACTGTAACTGTCTTACCGATAACATCACCGGTCAGAGTTACTGCTACTCCGGGGATTGCTGATCCATCAGGCAGTACTACTGTACCGTAGATGTCAGCTGTTGCTCCCTGAGCGAATGCCAGTCCTGAAAGAACTGCAACCGCTACGAGCAGTGTGAATAATTTTTTCATATAAACCTCCTTTAAGTTTATGCCGTTAAAACAGCAATATTGATTCCAAGTCTTAAAACCACCAATATATAATGCAAAACCTGTATTTAAGCATACATAATCCAAAATTTTGAATTAAAACTTCAATACGATGAACAACTCTGCAAAATAATATCAATAAATGCATTGTTTTGTACAATTTTTCTTCCAGTGAAAATGTAATTGAAATTTATTTTTAACTAAAAATCATGTATACTGTAAATGTGAGTTAAAAATGAAAAAAAAGTTAACAATCTTGTTTTTACTGGAATTATTTTTATCAACAGTTTTGATTTCCCGGTCAAAAAATAATGTACTTCTGATCACTATTGATACACTGAGGTATGACAGATTAAGTGTATACAGTAAAGAATATGTAAATACACCAAATATCGATAAACTGGCCGAAAAGAGCTCAGTATTTAAAAGAGCATTTGCCCATACACCCATCACACTGCCATCTCATGCAAACATCTTAACAGGGACCACACCACTCTATCACGGAATCAGTGACAACAACAGGTTTCGGCTTGATGATAAGTTCCTTACACTTGCTGAACATCTTAAGAAAAACGGATATAAAACGGCTGCCTTCACCGCATCATTCGTTCTTAACGAATACTTCAAATTAAATCAGGGATTTGATTTTTATAGCAGCCCGGACAAAAGTAATGAACTGATTGCAGAGGAGATCATAAAACCTGCTGTTAGGTGGATCAAGAATAACAACGGCCCCTGGTTTCTCTGGATCCATTTATGGGACCCACACACTCCATACTCCCCCCCGGAGCCCTATAAATCAAGGTTCAGTTCTGATCTTTATTCGGGTGAAGTAGCCTATACAGACTCTCAACTTGGAATTCTTTTAAATTATATTGAAAAATCCGGATTTCTGAAAAACACTACAATTGTAATTACCGGTGATCATGGGGAGGCCCTGGGTGATCATGGTGAACGGGAACATGGATATTTTGCATACAATGAAACTATTCATATCCCACTGATAATTTATGACCCCTCTCTGAAAAATTCAGAAATCAGCAATAATGTTTCTCACATTGATATCTTTCCCACAATTTGTGACCTTCTCCGGGTCGGGATTCCATCTCACATTCAGGGGAGATCACTATTGCCATTAATAAAAGGAGATCAATGGAAAGAGGAGACTATCTATTTTGAATCCAAACTTGCCTATTTAAGCAGAGGATGGGCTCCACTGGACGGATTTATTAAAGAAGATTTAAAATTTATCAACCAGCCTATTAAAGAACTTTATAACCTTAAAAAAGATTTTTCTGAAAAAAAGAATATAATTTCCAGTACAAAAATTTCAGAACTATTGAATACCCTTGGACAGCTGATCTCCGGTTTCACCGGAATTGACAAAGACCTTTCAAATAAAGAGATTGACCCGAGAGCGATAAAAAAACTTAAAACCTTCGGTTACCTCTCGGGTGTTGTTCAGAAAAAAAAGGCAATTTTTACAAAAGAGGATGACCTGAAAGTATTGCTCCCGATCCAATTGAAACTTACAAAAGCAAGATCGCTTGAGAACAATGGGAAATACAGAGAGGCCCTTAAGCTTTTTATGGAAGTAAAAGTAAAAAAACCTGATAGCATAAGCACATATGTCAATATGGCAGAGCTTTACCATAAAACTAACAGGATCGAAGAGGGGCTGAGTACGATTGAAGAGGGCCTTTTAAGAAGTCCTGAGAACACAGAATTGATACTCAGAAAAGGAGTTCTTCTCATTGCCGGAAATCAATTGCAAAAGGGTGAGGCCATTCTCCGGAAAATACTGGAAAAAGATCCGGAAAATGGTGAAGCCTGGAATTATCTCGGCATATCATTATTTAGAAGAGGTTTCCCTGACAGAGCTCTTGAAGCGTATAGAAATTCTGAACGTATAGATAATACAAACGCAATCCTTTTCAATAATATCGGGACATTATACCTGAGAAAATATTTGCAAAATAAAGATGTGGAAATGCACGAGAATGCACTGCAAAATTTTAAAAAGGCTATCTCACTGAACAACAGACTCCCCTCCGCACTGAACGGACTCGGTGCTGCTTACAGATTCTCCGGAGACCAAAAGCAGGCAATAAAATACTGGAAAGATGCGATCAGCAATAAACCGGACTTCATTGAGGTCTATTTCAATCTTGCAATCACTCTTATTGAGACGGGGAACAAGGCTGAAGCCCGCCGATATCTGGATATTCTGAAAGGAAAGTACCTCCACAGGCTTAATCAGGGAAGCAGAGATCAACTGAAAAGATTGTTATCCGGTCTGAATTAATATCAGTTAGAGTAAATCCGTCCATATTGAATATAAGATTTTATTTTTTTATAATCAGCTATGCATTTTAAATCTCAAAATGACAAGAATAAAATCAAACCAAATTTAAACATTCGGAGAAAATAATGGAACACCAAACACAGATATTGCTGGTAATGTTCGGATATATGACACTTCTGGTTCTCTGGGGCCTGTACCAGGGGAGGAAAGTTAAAACCGGATCTGACTATGCTATCGCCGGAAGGGATCTGCCCGGATGGGTAGCAGCCCTCTCCGAGCGGGCAACAGGAGAGTCCTCCTGGGCTCTTTTAGGGCTTCCGGGTGCGGCTTACGCGACAGGCCTTACCGAGATCTGGACCGCTATAGGATGTGTAGCCGGTATTATCACTGCATGGGCAGCTCTGGCCTGGCGTCTCCGTAGTGAAGCAGAAAAATACGATGTCAACACTTACACGGAATATATTGCCAAAAAGCATAGTGAAATGTCCAAATGGATAAGAATTATCGGTAGTATGACCATAGTATTCTTCTTTTTCTTTTATGTGGGAGCCCAGTTTCTGGGCGGAGGGAAAACCCTTCATACCATGTTCGGCATAGATCCAAAATGGGGTATGCTGATCACAGCGGTTATTATAATTCCCTATACTATTTACGGCGGTTTCCGAAGTGTTGTATACACAGATGTTATTCAAGCGATCGTTATGATAACTACTCTGATCATCGGGCCGCTGGTCGGTATCTGGTACATTTCTAATCACACATCCCTGTTTGCCAATTCGATTCCGGAAGCACTCTCCAGGGCGGGAACTGATTATACTTCCCTGACCGGTGCCGCTTCCGGATTTGCAGCAGGTGTAGTTATCCTGGCAGGTTTTTCCTGGTTTTTCGGTTATCTGGGGGGACAGCCCCAGCTCAGCATGAGGTTTATGGCCATCAAAGATTCTAAACAGGCCAGAAAAGCGAGAAATATTGGAATCGCCTGGACTGTTATCGCCTATATCGGCGCACTCTCTATCGGCTGGATAGGAATCGCGATATTCGGGCCCGGCGGACTTGCAGATCAGGAATATGTCATGCCTGCGGTTTTATTAAAAATATTTCCGCCGGCCATTGCAGCTATCCTCATAACAGGAGCCATTGCAGCCATGATCTCAACAGCGGATTCTCTGCTGATCCTATCCGCTACCGAATTGTCGGAGAATTTACTGAAACCGGCAGTGAAATCAGGGAAAAAGGAAGAACTGAATTCCCTGACCAGATCCAGGATCGTAACTGCATTACTTGCATCCATAGCACTCATCCTTGCATATGTCTCCCCCTCAAAACTGATCTTTTCCCTTGTAAGCTGGGTATGGGCCGGTGTGGGAGGTACATTCTCGGTGATCATCCTGCTAACCCTCTTCTGGCGAAGATTCCACGGTAAAGCTGTTCTGGTAACCCTTGTCTCAGGGCTGTTGTTTACTATCCTATGGAGTCTTACCGGAATGGATAAGATCATTACCTCCCGGCTGCTTAATTTTTTTGTTACCGGGTTTGTGGCAGTAGTTTCAACATATATCCTTAAGAAAAAAGAAATATGATTAACCTGCCGCAAAAATATAATATCTTAATAGATCTTAATGAACTTAAACACCGGTTAATTTGTTAAAAATTGTTTTTATCAGCAGATTAATGTAAACTATTCTGTTATTTCAGGAGAAAAGAATGGCACAAAACAGGATATTCAACTCATTGTTCAAATTTTTTATTTTCACTATTATATACACATTCTCGTCGGCAGCACCGCTCCCATCCGGGGTATCGATACACAGGCTTGACAACGGAATGGAAGTGCTCCTCATCAGGAATCCCGGACTACCCATGACTGGGGCGAATATGGTAGTTAAGGTCGGATCCGCTTATGAAACATTTGCAACCAGCGGGATGAG
This sequence comes from Candidatus Aminicenantota bacterium, assembly GCA_963827565.1. GTDB lineage: Bacteria > Acidobacteriota > Aminicenantia > UBA2199 > UBA2199 > UBA647. The sequence goes on along the minus strand of CAWHBG010000003.1, from coordinate 1,074,558 downwards.
CCACATGCTGGAGCATCTTCTGTTCAACGGGACAACAACAAGAACGCAGAAAGATCTTTATGATGAAACAGACAGGATAGGCGGATACAACAATGCCAACACTTCGGATTATTACACGAACTATATGATGGTCACACCTGCCGAAAATTTTGAAAAGGGGTTGATCCTTCAGGCGGATATGCTTTTTAATTCAACGCTGCCTGTAAAGAATTTCGAAAAGGAGAAGGGAATTGTTCTTGAGGAAATATCAAAAAGCCTTGCAGAGCCGATCGAACAGCTCGAGAGGAATCTTATCTCAATTATATATAAAGGACATGCGCTCTCGCTGCCCACTCTGGGAACTTATTCCACGATCAAAGCTATGAAAAGGGATGAAGTGTACTCCTTTTTTAAGAACAACTATGTTCCTAACAATATGATACTCAGTGTTGTCGGGGACTTTAACACGACCGAAATGCTTGAACTGATCAACAGGGTGTACGGAGGCTGGCAGGCAAGAAATGTTAACAGGCCAGACAATCCGGAATGGCTGACAGGATTCGGGAAAACCAGAGAGGAGGATTATCCCTCCGGCACCTGGCACAGATCTTACAATGGAGAGGAATTTATCATCCAGAACCTCTTCCCGGTCGGGGCAGATCTCACCCCGTCTTATGTAAAACTTGTTGAATTATTATTGAAAGATGAATCAAAAAAAATATTTAAAATACTGGATTCTGAATTTCCGGGAAATTTGAAAAATGTTAAAATGACCCTCCGTAATTCTCCATTCAGGAATTTTATCGAGATCAGAACAACCCTGAAAAAAAAGATGGAAACAGAAAAAATTTCTACTAGAGTGAGATCTTTCATAAGTACTCTAAAGCTGATCGCTGATGATACAATGATCAGCTCAGAAATTCTTAAATCAAAAACAGATTACCTTAAGAACATTGAGAAACCTCATATGTTCGGAATTTATAACGCATATAACCTCTCTGTTTACGGGATAGAGTCTATCCTCTCTTTGTACAACGGATCTGAACTCCGATCTGCAGCCTCAGGGCTGAAAGAGATCAAATTTTCATCTTCTCCCCTTACTATCATTCAGAACCCTTCGGAGAACAGCGCCGCAGGAGTGGAAAGCAGGAATACAAAAACCGAAATATTCACGGACAGTAAAAAAGGTAAATCTCTGATCGTCACTGATAACGGGGGGTCTGACCTTCTCGCCATACATTTTATGTTTAAACATAAGGCTAAGTTGGAATCCGGATTCGGAAGAAATATAGCAAAAGTCCTTCATCAATGCTTTGGGAACAGGGTTAAATCTAAAGAATTTTCGGATAAGACCTCTGAATTCGGCCTTACCTATAAAGTTAACGACAATCCTTTCTTCCCAATGGACGACATCTACCTTCATCCCGATTTCGGGTATATAAGGGTAGAGGGGATAGCCAAAGATGTTCCCGCCGTGATCAGGATTCTCAACTCGGAGCTTACAAATTTCACGCCATCGGAAGAGGAATTCAAAAAAGCATATTCGGAGATCAAACGGATGAAATCGCCAATGATGATGGGGAATATGGCAAAGAAGCTGTTCGATAAAATATATTCTTCGGAAATATTGGAAGAAAATAAATATAAAGAGGGCCCGGCCGACATAACTTATGATAACCTTATAAAATTTTCAAAAGAGTATTTTAATTCCGGCAATGTAATTATTGCTGTTTCTTCACCGGAAAATACGGAAAAGATCAACGATTTATTCAACAGTTTTTTCACAAATAAGAAACCTGATGAGGTGTTACCATGGGACCCCGGTTTCCGGATGAGAGAAAAATCAGAAAAGATCGAAAAGGACGGAATGGGAAAAAGGTCCTACCTTTTCTGGGGATTTACAAAAATGATAGAGCAGAAAGACAGGGCGGCGCTTCAGGTTCTTTCACTATACCTTTCAGACAAGATAATTTTTGATATAAGGGAAATGCGGGGAATGGCTTACAGAATGACTGCAGGTATTAAGCTGAAGGGCGCGAAGGCATTGTTCTTCATCAACATGGGAACCCGCCCTGAGAACAGGGAGAAACTCCTTCCCGATTTTCCGGGTTTCTTCAAAAAAAATTCTGCTGATAAAGTTACCAACGAAGAACTGGAAAGACTTGTCAGCATGTACCTCGGCAGGATGAAATTCAGAAGATTATCAAGCATTAACAGAGCATATTATTTATCTCATGCCCTCTATTTTAACGGGAACATAAATTCTGATAGTGAATTATTTAAAAAATTAAAAGAAATAAAAGCAGAGGATGTGAAAAAAGCTGCTGTAAAATATCTCGGGCCCGAAAATCCTCTGACTATAATTGTCAGGTAATTTCATTAAGAATAACTTTAAATGCACCTGCCGGATCTTTGCTGGCTGTTATCGGGCGGCCGATCACTAGATAATCCGCTCCTGCCTCTATTGCCATTTTGGGAGTAAAAACCCTCTTCTGATCACCTTTAGCCGCCCAGTGAGGACGGATCCCCGGTGTAACGAGCCGGACCTGTCCTCTGAATTTCTCTCTCAAGGGCTTGATCTCAAGCGGGGAGCAAACAAAAGAGTCCAGGCCCGATTCCAGGCCCATACTGCATAATTGAATAACAGCATCCTCTATGCTCATATTAACACCGGTATCAGCCAGATCTTTGTCAGAAAAAGAGGTAAGCACCGAAACCCCCAATATTTTCATTTCTGAAGAGTCCTTTGAAGCAAGAACCGCTTTTTTTATCATCTCTCTTCCACCGCTTAAATGAACTGAAAGAAATCTGGGATCATATATCATAGAAGATTTCACTGCCCAGAATACAGTATTTGGGATATCCTTAAATTTAAGATCAAGAAAAACATTCTTTTTCTTCTCCTCAAGTAATTTAAGAATCTCAGTTCCATACTTTAAATATGCCTGAAGTCCCACCTTGTAAAAAACAGCCTCCTTCAGAGTCTCAACAAGCGATTTTGCAACTTCAAACCGGTCAAAATCAAGAGCAACTATTATCCTTTCTCTCATATCTCAATCTCCCCTCTGATCTCATCAAGATTGCTGATATTCAGATCATCCATTAATTCCCGAGTTTCATCGATAATCCTTACAGACCCCGTAGGTTCAACAATATTTACGGTCCCGGTCTGTACGGCTGCAGCGCCCGCAAGTATAAATTCCAGGACATCCATCCCGTTCATGATCCCTCCGATCCCGATGACAGGAATTTTTACAACACTGGTTACTTCCCAAACGATCTTTAACGCAAGAGGTTTAATCGCAGGCCCCGAAAGCCCCGCAAAAAAATTCTTGAAGACCGGACGTCTTTTCTTGACATCAAGAGCAAGTCCCAGAAAAGTGTTAACAATTGAAATGGCGTCAGCGCCCGAATCTTCTGCAGAACGGGCTATTGAAGCCACATCTGAAACATTCGGCGACAATTTTACTATCAGCGGCTTTTCCGTATTTTTCTTTACAAGTTTTACCACTCTTTGTGTATCAGCAATGCTTTGAGCAGGACAGCTTCCGCCGGACCTGACATTCGGACAGGATATATTAAGCTCAAGCATTGAGACCTCTGGCATCACATCAAAAACCCTCGCTACTTCGAGATACTCATCATCTGAACCGCCGCAGACATTTACAATTATAGGTGTTGATGTTTTTGATGCCAAACCCTTAATCACCGGGACAAGCCCTTCAGCTCCGGGTCCGGCAAGTCCGATAGAGTTCAGCAGGCCGGATGGAGTTTCCCAAATTCTCGGAGGAGGATTCCCCTCTCTCTCATCCCTGTAAACCCCTTTCATTACAAAAGCACCGAGAAGATCAAGATCGAAGAATTCAAGGAACTCTTCACCGTATCCGAAAGTTCCTGAAGCAGGAATGACAGGATTCTTCAGCTTCGCAAATCCCAGGTCAGCAGTCATGTCTGCCATTCTATATCCTCCATTCTGAAAACAGGCCCATCCGAACAGACTTTTTTATATTTCCCGTTACTGCCTTTAACAACACAACTGTAGCAAATCCCGAATCCGCACCCCATAAAAGCTTCAAGAGATACGAAATTATCAATAACAAGGCTCCCAATTTCTTCATGCAGAGATTCAAACATTTTATCGGGCCCGCACGAGAAAGTTATTTTTATATCGTTTCTTCTACTATTTTTTTTATATCAGTAACAACTGACCCTCTTTTATAGGCCGAACCGTCATCTGTATAGAGGGCCATCTCTTTCAAAGGGAAAGCCCCGAGTTCTTCAGTGAAGAGAAGATCTCTCCTTGATCTTGCGCCGTAAATCAGCGATACATTATTGGATGATGAAATCTCTCCGCTGCAAAATAGAGAGGCGCTATCCCTCTTCCTCCGCCAACCAGTAAAATGTTCTTCCCGGTGATATTCAGGGAACGAGTTGCCCAGAGGCCCTACTACCATCAGGTTGTCTCCTTCTTTTTTACCGGAAAGAAGCTGGCTCCCTTTCCCACAACTTCATAGTATATATAAAAACAATCCATCTCTTTTCTGAATATTCCGAACGGCCTTTTTAAGAAGCGGATCGTTCTCTCCTGTAACTGCAATCATAACAAAATTTCCAGGACTGCAGTTCTCTGAAATGTATTCTGATCTGATCTTCATGAGATAATATTTCTCCTGAACTTCAGTATTGGAAACGATGGTGCATTCTTCTTCTCTCATAATCAGATTATCCCATTCTGCAGGCTTAAAGTAAACCCGGCAGATATTGAAATTTCTACCTGGTTTTCACTAAAATATACAGGGGAGATCAAAATGAAAGAGATCAGAACTAACATCACGAAGTTACGGTTTTTATGAACAAGGCAAAGATCCGGAGATCCGGACACATTTCTCTGAGTCCAGGGAAAAGAATCAATCTCAGTTATCAGGACTTCCCAGGAGGCTTGATCCCGATTCAGTACGGGTAAAAGGAGCCGGAACTTCCCCGGTTAAAATGTACGGGATAGATGTGAGGAAAACATTCTCAAAAGATATCCCGGAGGGAATTGTAAGAGAACTTACTGACAAAATTGATAAACTCAATGAAAAAAAGAAAAAGCTGTGTGATCATAAAGAACAGCTGGAGAGAAAGCAGAAACATTTTGACGGATTATGGAAATCGACCAGGATATTTGCATCCGGCTTTGCGAAAGGTGAAATTTCGATAGAAAGTCACAGAAAGCTGACAGATTTCCTTTTGAAAGAGGGAGATCACCTGTTGAGCGAAAAAAGAAAAAAAGAGAAAGAAGAAAAAGAGCTTGACAAAGAGATAAAAAAGTTAAAGGAAGAACTTGAACTGGCAAATAATTCAAGACCCCGGGAAAGATATACAATAGAATTATCGGTTAATGCTGACAAACCCTGCAAATTTAATTTAGAATTGACCTACCATATACGGGGAGCATCCTGGAAACCGGAGTACGATGTAAGGATAGGGAATGATGATCTCCGGATAGACTATATGGCATCTGTAAAACAGAGGACGGGGGAAGAGTGGAAAAATGTGAATATCCAGTTATCCACTATCACTCCTTCAGGCACTTCATCCATCCCTGAATTGGATCCGTGGTTTATCTCTCCGGTAAAAAGTAAAGCTGCCGGACTGGATGAAACGAGGGACAGCAGATCTTTTGCGGCTTCCCCTATAATGATGCCAGATGAGAAAATGAGTTACTCTGAAGTGCTGAAGGAAGAATTTCCCGATGCGATAGATTCAAAATTTGAAGATGCCGGGATCATTGCTTCTGAAACTTCTGTCTCCTTCCGGATAAAAGAGCCTGTTTCAATTCCTGGAGACGGAACTTTTCATAAGGTGAACATAACCGGATTGAAACTGAAAAAAGAATTGAAATATATAACAGCCCCGGGAAAAGATGAACGGATATTCAGGATTGCCGAAGTTGAGAACGGTAACTTTTTCCTACTCCCGGGAAGGGGACAGATATTCGAGGATGAGGAGTATATCGGGCCGGTTTTAATTGAACACACATCACCCGGTGAAAAATTTAAAATATTTTCCGGAAGTGACGACAGGTTAAAGGTTAAAAGAGAACTCATGTCAAGAGAAGCAGATAAAAAACCGCTCCGGGACAGAAAAAAGATCGACTATTCTTTTAAAATCACACTTGAGAATTTCACTCGGGATTCAAAGAAAATTCTTGTGAAAGATCAGATCCCGGTTTCAACACATGAAGACATCAAGATCCGCCTCGAGGACAGTTCACCGGAAACTTCCGCAGCAGATGATCTGAACCGTTTTGAATGGAAGATAGATATAGCTCCCGATGAAAAAAAGACCATCATTTATTCATACTCTATTGAATATCCCCGGGAGATGATCATCCCCGGATTACCATGATAAAATTTCTTAATTTATCCGGGCAGGATAATTGAAAACCGGGTAAAAAAAAAGTATTATTTAATTTTGAGGAAAAATGAAGAAGATCTTTATCGAAGTGTTATCACTTCTAACCATTGCTGTAATTGCGGCCTTTTTTTTCAATACGGCCTCCGGCAACAGAATAAAAATAACAAAAATATACCAAAAGGTTGAACATGTTTACCAGAAATATAATGTTGAAAATATAGATATTGAAATATTCAGGTTTTACCTGGAAAAAAAGGGATGTATTGTCCTGGACGCAAGGCCGGAGAGTGACTTCAGGGCCGCGCATATACCGGGTGCAAGAAGTTTCAGCGTCAATAATTTTGATTCATTATTCAGAGAGAGGGGAGCATTGCTTAAATTGGGAAGAACAATACTGGTCTATTGTTCCGGGCCGACATGTGAAGATTCACACCAGCTTGCAACAAAACTCTCTGAGAAAGGCATTAAGGATATTTTCATTTTCTCCGGCGGTATGGAGAAATGGATCGAAGCAGGATTTGGGACAGAAGGGGAAGGTAAATAATAAATATGTATAAAACAACAAACCTTATCAACAATAAATTATTTGTTCTGCTCTGTCGATTCATCCTCGGGGGAGTATTTATTTATGCATCAATAGATAAAATTCTTAATCCTGAAGCATTTGCTGCGATCCTTTCTAATTATGAACTACTTCCGGATTTTTTTATTTATGCCCCCGCCCTTTTTCTCCCATGGATAGAACTAGTTGCAGGTTCTTTTCTCATAGCAGGAATATATGTCAGGGGATCATCTGTAATACTTAACGGGCTGCTTGTTCTTTTTATAACAGCGATCATGATCAACCTTGTAAGGGGAATAAGTTTTGACTGCGGGTGTTTTTCAACTTTAGCCGGGACCGGGAGCAATGTATACTATCTTCTTATCAGAGATCTGCTACTGCTTATACCGGGATATGTTATTTTATTTCACTATATATTCAGGAGGCGGAGTGAAAACAGGAATTGAAGAAAATAAGCTAAAAAAATGGGCTGATTTTATACTTGATCATTCACTCGGAGGTATCACACCGGAAGATGTTGTAATGATCAAAGGGGAACATATCGCATGGCCCCTGATATCTGTTCTTCAGGACAAGGTCTTTAGAGCCGGGGGGATTGCAGACATAAACATTGTTGCTCCCGATAATAACAGAGGCCAGGTGTGGGGAGCTTCGATTACAAGGAACGGGAAAGTAGAACAGATCGGGAGAACTCCCGTATGGCATAAGATCAGATATGAATCAATGACCAAATATATAGAGATCCTGGGATCTGAATCACCGGAGCTGTTTGCAAATCTTCCGGAAGAGACATCCGCCGCACTCTCAAGAGCAGATCTCCCTTTTAAAAAAACCCGTATGGGGAAGAACTGGGTCCTCACACTTTTCCCGACAAAAGCTTTCGCCGACATGGAAGACATGTCACTCGACGAGTATAGTGATATTGTTGTCGGAGCATCCATTACAGACCCTGCATTTCTTGATGAAGTCGAAGAACCCGTTTACCGTATTCTTAACAGCACTGACAGGATACGGATAGAGACAGAAGATCTCACTACAGGGAGACAGCTTGAATTAAAAATGGATATTTCAGACAGGAATATTATTAAATGCACCGGGCTCAGGAACTTCCCTGACGGAGAGGTGTTTACAAGCCCTGATGCAAACTCAGTTGAGGGAGAAATATTTGTCGACCTGCCCGTTTATTATAACGGTGTTACAATTCAGGGGATATACCTTAAATTCGAGAAAGGGCGTATTACAGAATATAAAGCGGAAAAAGAATTCGAAACGCTGAAAAAGATAATTGAAACAGATGAGGGTTCAAAACGTCTGGGGGAAGTTGCACTCGGGATGAACAACGGATTAAAGACAGCCCTCAAACACCCTCTGTTTGTAGAGAAAGTAGGCGGCACTCTGCACATTGCCATTGGTGATTCATATCCTGAATGTTATGTCAATAATCCCGGAGACGAAAAAAATAAAGAGGAACTGGATAAATTTTATTTGGCCGGGAAAGCAAACCGGTCTGCACAGCATGTTGATATTGTCACAGATTTCAGGCCGGGAGGGGCAGGAAGAGCAGTATGGCTTGACAATGTGAAACTTGAAGTAAAAAATAATTTATGGTCCGTGCCTGAGAAACAATAATCAGGTAAGAGCAGATAAATATCTGGAAGAGTTCAGGCTGAATTCGCCATGGTATTCTATTTTATTTTTCAGATTCCGGAAAAGATTCTTCCTGTCTTCACCTGACATACTTTCAAAACTTCCGGATGTATCATTTCTTTTGGTCCATTCAATGAATTCCAGCTCTCTTTTTTTCAGAATTATCTTCTCATCCCTTTTACACTGTTCGCAGACAATACCACGGTAATCGGAGATGACCCAACCCTTTTGAAGATCAGTTCTATGACAGGATAAGCACTTTCCCGCCTCAAACATCATTCCCTCGATCCGCAGTATCCAGACCATAAAATATAACAGGAGATGGGTCATATCCACCTTCTCTTCACTGCTCGTGAGGGTGGACTTTAATAATTTATATATCCTTTCAGTATTAAAATTCCGAGGGACAAATTTCATGAGGATCTCAGCAATAAGATAAAAATGGAATATTCTCGCCGGATCTGAAACTGTCTCAAAATAACTGGAGATCACATCCCCTTTTGAGAGGGTCGACAGATCCCTGTCCTCCTTTCTATAAAAGAAAAACTCCCCTTCAGTAAATAATTCCAGAAGAGAACCGAAACGATTCTTCCCTTTGGAGGATCCGGGAACCACGATTTTTCTTATCCCGTCTCCGGCAGTCAGCAGATGTACGATCTTGTCCTGCTCATTAAAAACATAAGATCCGATAACGATTGCCTGAGCTGATTCCAGAGGCATTTTTTAGATCAGGACCAGAGTCGAGATTCCGAGGAAAAAGAAGAGCCCGAGGACATCTGTCAGCATTGTAACAAGTATTCCGGATGCAAGAGCCGGATCCATTCTGAACTTTTTAAGAGCAATCGGGATTATAGTACCGAAGAGTGCACCCATTATGAGGTTGAATACAATAGCCCCGCCGAATATCAGCCCGACCTCCCATTTTTTGAAAAGGAAAAAAGTGACCAGCGAGGAGATCCCGCCAATTATCAGGCCGTTCCCTATACTGACAAAAACTTCTTTCAGAAGTATTTTCTTCGATCTCTTCCATTCAAGTGTTCCGATAACAATCTCACGGACCATTATCGCCACAGTCTGATTCCCTACAACCCCTCCGATAGCAGGAACAATGTGCATTAGGACTGCGATAAGAATAAATTGTTCTATAGTACCTTTGAACAATGAAATTACCACTGCTGAGAGAGAAGTTGTGAACAGGCTCAGGAAAAGCCATGGCATCCTTTTGATAATAGATTTTCCGATCCCGAGCTCAATACTATAATCCTGTGTAACACCTGCTAACTTATATATATCTTCAGTTGCCTCATCGTGGATAATATCGATCACATCATCAACAGTAACGACTCCGACCAGTTTGTTCAGGTCATCGACAACCGGAATAGCCAGAAGGTTATAGTTTGCTACAACCTTAGCGACCTCTTCCTGATCGGTGAAGACATCCACTTTGTAGACATCTGTATTCATAATATCCTTTAATGTCATCTTGGATTTGATCAGTATCAGCTGCTTCAGGGAGACAACACCTGCCAGCCTCTCTTCATCATCTATTACATAAAGATAGAATGGGACCTCGACATCCTCTCCGGCAAGCTGAATGGCAGATATAGCATCTGCTGCTGTAGTTGAACTGGAGAGTGCAAGAAAGTCTGAGGACATTATCCTGCCGGCTGACTCTTCAGGATAGGAGAGCTGCTCCTGAAGATCAACAACCTCTTCGTTCTTCATCTTTTTAAGTATATCTATCTGAAGGCCTTCCTCGAAGAGGGGGATCAGCGATGCCGCATCATCTGATGATAATTCATTCAGTATCGGGACAATATTTTTGAGATCAAATTCAGACATGATCTCAACTGCAAGCTCCGGTTTTATTTCACTTATAATTTCAGCGAATTTCGGCAGTTCCAGTTTTCTGTCAAAAAAAAGCTGAAATACGATCTGCCTTTCTGCAATGCTCAGATGCTCAATGAGAGTAGCAACATCTGCATAGTGAAGTTTCTTCAGAGCATTCCACAAATGCCCCAAAGTACGAAGTTTGATAAACTGTTTTGTGAACCTGAGAAGTTTCTCAAGTGCTACATCTTTCATTTAAAATTCTCCCTGCTTAGGCCTCTTTCTTATCGATCTTTCTTTTACCCTCTTGAAGGAATTCAATAAGTTCATCAACTTTATCGGGTTTTACAGTAATTCCTTTTTTAGTAGGCCTCCATTCTCCGTTATCAGCCAGGTAATATATCCTCACGGAAATAAAATCAGACCCTTTGTAATTACTTGCCTCAACTCTGAGTACTTCCGTATCATTTCTTTCGATTTCACCAATTATCATCATTTCACCTCTAATCAATAATTATTAAATTTAACATTTTTTTATATCATGGTCAATATCACTGCCCTGTTGATTTGTGTTGTCAGCTTTTATACTATCAGTTAGAGGAAAGATTAAAAGAATGATTACTAAATACAACTCATATTTTAAATTTAATGAAATAATTGGAAAATCAAGGCGGCTTCTGAACAAAAAGAAAGCCATCCTTCACTCATTTGCCGGGGATGGAACAGGAGCATTTCCACCGGCCATAATAAAACTATATATCAACAATATATGCAATGCCTCCTGTATCATCTGTGATATCGGTACCCGCAACAAAGGATCAGTATTTTCAAAACAGGTGTTGGGGACAGAGAGATCACAGCTCATGCCCGATGACATCAGAAACCTGATCAAAAATGTAAAAGGGTTTAAACCTGAAATAGATATACATGGACTGGAGCCCCTTCTGCACGAAAAGCTTGATGACATCCTCGGGATCATCAAGAAGGAAAAACTTCGTGTCCATCTGGTAACAAATGGTATCCTTCTCGTGGAAAAGTCCGGGATGCTGATAAAGAATCGAGTGGATAAGGTGACGGTATCACTGGACGGGGTCACGGAGGTTCACAACCGGATAAGGGGAGAGAAAGTGTTTGAGAGAGCCACAGAAGGGATCAGAACCCTGAAAAAGATCAGGAAGGAAGATAGAGGACGGGCAACTGAAATCATGACACACTTTACCATCAACCATCTCAACTACGGTAACCTCTTTGAGTATACAGATCTGATGATCCGGGATTTGGGTGTTGATTCCGTTCGTATATCACATCCCTATTTTGTAACCGAATCAGCAAGCATTGCGCATACTTCGAAGCATCCAGGATTCGGTGAGTCCTCCCCGGTCAATGTTCACCGGTTCCGGCCAGACCTTGTTGATACCGATGTTCTATGGGAACAACTGGAGAAAGTAAAAAAAAAGATGAATCCCCTGAGCATTAACTTCAACATCAGGTTCACCAGTAAAAAAAAAATGAGGGATTATTATCTGCACCCTGAAAAACAACTGTTCCGGATGATGTGCCGTTTTCCATGGGCAACAACAACGATTGTTTCCAACGGGAATGTGATCATCAGCAACCGGTGTTTCCTCTATAGAACCGGAAATATCCATGACCAGAGTTTCCTGGATATCTGGAAGGGAGAGGCATACAGAACATTCAGAAGGGAACTGATCAAACAAAGATCCTTCCCCACCTGCCTGAGATGTTGCGGATCCCTCCCCAGAATAGGCAAAATTTAATACGATTAATATTGATTTAAACTCAGTATTGTATTATATATTTTTCATGAGGTTTATTCTTAACATACCCAACACATTAAGCATTATGAGAATGCTCCTTATTCCCCCGATTTTCCTCCTGATCATCTATTCAACTCCGGGAAATTACTGCTGGCTGATAGTTGTGTATTTTTTTTCAATACTATTCGATTTCCTTGACGGATATATTGCGAGAAGATATTCCATGGAAACTGCATTGGGGAGAATACTTGATCCGGTAGCGGACAAATTGCTGATGTTCTTTATTTTGATAGCTCTTATTATTAAAACCGATTTTCCTCTATGGATAGCAGCCCCTATCTTTCTGAGAGATTTTCTGATACTTCTGGCAAGTTTCTTTATCTACAGGAAAAGCAAGGAGATAAAGCCTTCAATTATTATCGGTAAAATCACCTTCGCAAGCCTTAGTTTTCTTATTTTTCTTTATATTGTAGGAATGAACCCGGGTTCGGATATTGATCTTTTGAAAAAATTCGTTTCTATTTTCACATTAAATTTTTTATTGTGGTCATGGATAGAATATCTTTTTATATATTTGAGGGAAACATGACAAAAAAAGAGATACTGATAGTTGAGGACGAGGACGATATAAGAAAACTTATAAAGAGTTTTCTCGAGAAGAAAGGTTTTGATATTACACTGGCGGAGGATGGAAGTTCTGCCGTTGATATACTTAAGAACAAGAATTTTGATCTTTTAATAATTGATGTCCTTTTACCGGGCGAGCATGGAATGGATCTCATTAAAATGAAAGGTAACAATTTTATCACTCCTATAATTCTGATGTCCGGAATCTATAATGAGAAAGAAATAAACAAAATAATGGAAGATCCGAATGTGAAATTTTTTATAAAAAAACCTTTTGACCTCAATGAATTTTATGAGAAAGTTAATGAAGCTATAAATGCAGATCAGATATAATTCGTTCAGTTCATTCCTGAAGAACAAATTTCCCGGGGAGAAAGTCCGTAAGATCCCGATCAACGCCGGATTCCCCTGCCCGAATAAGAACGGCGATATTTCCGATGAAGGATGTATCTTCTGTGACAGTTATGGTTCAGGCCCTATTAAAACTTTCACTCAGCCTATCCGGAAACAGATAGAAATGTTCACATCCGCGAATAAGGGAAAAAAATTCATTGCATACTACCAGGCTCACACAAACACTTATGCATCTAAAGAAGAGCTTGAAGAGAAATATGGAATCCCATTTGAATATAAAGATATTGTAGGCCTATTTATTGGAACGAGGCCAGATTCAATAGCTGAAAATATCTACCCGGTCCTTGAAAAAATTGCATCAAAAACCTATCTTTCAGTTGAGCTGGGCCTCCAGTCTGTCCATGACAAGAGTCTTCTCATACTGAACCGCAATCACTCATATGAACAATTTCTCTCTACTTTCGAAAGGCTTAAATCTTCAGGGATCGATGTAATCGTCCATCTCATAGTTGGCATCCCGGGAGAGAGCAAAACTGACATGATTGCAACTGTGATGGAAATGAACAGAATAAAACCTGCAGGGGTAAAGTTTCACCTGCTTCATGTTCTGAAAAACACCAGGCTCTATGAGATGTATGAGAAAAAAGAGATTAAACTAATGGAGAAAAGTGAATATGTGAATACAATGGTGGAGCTCCTTGCATCTCTTGATAAAAACATTGTGGTTCACAGGCTGACCGGAGAGAGAGATTCGGCAATATTCCATGCCCCGGAATGGGCTCTCGACAAAGGTAGTGTAATAAGCGAAATACATAAAAGGATGGAAGAACTGGATATCCGGCAGGGGGACCTGGTCCCGGAAAGTTGAAACAGGCGTTATTTTGCCAATCGCAATAAATATCGTATAATTAGCAATTAATTCAGAAAATTATCGCAATGGAGGAACAATAAATGGCTGAAAAAAAGAAGAAGGAAGTAGTTCCGATTATCCTTAAAAACGGAATTATAGTTGCAGGCCATCCAAGAAGCGGAACTTCACTGGCTTGCCAGCTGGTAGAGAGCGCAGGCGTTTCGTTTCCATCTGACCTGGGAGCAGATATCTACAACAAAGAGGGATATTTTGAAATTGCCGATGCAAAAGAACTTGAAAAATCACTTATTGATGAAGCTATGACCGACAAGAATGTTCTGGCACTGAATAAGATTGTAAAAACTTTAAACTCTGCATCAGGGTTGACAGGCCTGAAGATCGTTCACATACCGGCAATTTTTTTCTACAGCCATATTGCAAAAAATTTGAGGGTGATCTTCATCTACAGAAATCCTTCTGATGTTAAATCCAGTATGTTCAGAAGAGGGATATCAAAATTCAAATTAAGCTGGTTCGAAAACAACAACGCTCTTATTGCGGCTCACGAGAACATACCGAAAAGCATAGTTATAAGTTATGAATCGATACTGGAAGGAAAAGATAGTGTTAAGAAAGGTTTCAGAAAGCTCGGGCTCAATGTTAACCTTGATGTGATGAAAAAAGGGCACAGGACCCAGGAGAACTCCGGAATAGTACTGACCGAAGATGAGATCAGAGTGTATAAATATCTGAAAAAACTTGAAAAGAAAAGCTGCAGCTGAGGGAAATATGTCAGAAAATGAAAAATTGACCATCATCGATGATGAGGCTGTAAATCTTTTTTCCAACCTTATATCATTTAATATCAATCCCGAGGAAGTATGTATGGGGCTGGGAGTCCGGGATATTAAAGACCCGAACACAATAAAGGTTCACTCCTATCTCCACATGACTATCCCCCATTTTCTCCGTTATGCCGATGCCGTCAACAAACAGGTGGAAATTCTGATTGAAAAAGGGGTTATTTCAAGAGAACCTGAACAATAAATCTTTCAGGTCTTCTCAACGGTGCAGGTAACAGATACCACCCCTGAATATTTGTTTTTCATCTTTCCGGTTGAATAATCCAACTCTGATCCCAGCGTCGAATGGGGGATCAGGTAAATAGCTATCATCATTATCGTTGCTGCAACTACCCACCATTTATTTTTTTTCTTAAGGAAAAATGCAGCGATCCAGAAAATGAACGCAAAGAGGGTTTTGTTGTCAGTCAGATCGATCCCGAAGGGGATCCCTGTCCAGAAATCACCAAAAGCATATTTCTGAACTATCGGCCCGAGTATCATTCCCCCGATAAAAACGATTCCGAGGGTCCAGTTGACCAGTTTCAGATAATTGCCATCCTTTCTGATGGCCTCAAGCCCTGTCCGTATGGCAAACAGGAAACTCAATATCATGAACAGAATGTGGAGGATCAGAAAAACAGAGGGGACCTTGTCCTTGAACCTTGCTACGACGGTTTTTCCTTTATTCAGGATAAGGTTATCCTCTCCCCGGTGGATCTTGATTGAATATTCGATCTTCCCGGCACTGGGTTGCCCGGGAAGCTCTGTAACAAGAGAGTCCTCTTCTCTTCTCATCTCTTTTTCGGTCCACTCATCATTGCTCTTGTATCTTTTATATTTAACAAACCCGGTACACTGCATGTCCTCTGTTTTCACCCTGACCGGAAGTTTCTCAAACGAAGTATGACTTCTCAACAATCTGTAACTTACTTCCCGGCCTCCGATGGTCTCAGATCCCCTGATCGGATAGGTCGGCCCTGTCATCCTCTGGTACATCACAACAGCAACTGTCAGAAAAAAAGCCAATAACCATAATAAAAATGAGATTTTCCGTTTCATATTCCATCTCCTTCTGATTTATAAGATTATAATTTTAACAATTGTATCTTGTCAAGTACGGTAAGTCGATTCGTAAATATAAAATCATAATTTCAATGGTGACTGTTATTGACATAAAAATATTTTTTACTAAAATATAGGGAATAATGGGAAATTTTGGAAAATACCTCAGGGAGAGGAGAAGGGATAAAGGTATAAGTTCGGATTATATTGCTCTCCACACATCATTGAACAAAAATGTTCTCAATGCAATTGAGAATGAGAACTTTGACTTTTTTAACAGTACATTCTATTTTTCAAATTTCCTTAATACTTACCTTGATTTTCTTGAAATAGACCGGGACAGATTCTACACAGAATTTGGCGGGGAGCTCGAATTTCTTAAAACTAAAGAGAACATACAAATTGTCAAGTCTTTGACCGGACTCAGATACAAAAAGTTCCGCAACAGAAAACTTATAGTAAAGGGGATAATCATCGGTATAATCCTGGCCATAATCATCTATTTGGCTTTTGTAAACAATGGGTTTCTCTTTTCTTTCTTCGAGGAGGATAGAGTTTCTATCCCCGAAACAGCATCAATGATAACCGGAGTACCCGAAAATGAACCGGATTTTTCCCCTGTGAATGTTATGCTTAAGTTTTCAAATGACTGCTGGATAAGGGCTTTCAGGGGAGAGGAGATCGTAGAAGAAAAGGTATTTATTTCCGGTGAAAGTTTTCACATGAGAGGATATAGTATTAAACTGATAATCGGGAACCCATCTGTTGTTGACATAATTATAAACGGTGAAAAAACCATGAAATATAAAAATATGGGCCGGACAGCTGTATTAAATATTAGGCCGGACACAATAGACAGGATAATAAATTGGAACCACTGATATCGAAAGATCCTATTGTTGAGAAAATTGTCAATGGCAATCCCGGAGATGATCTTCTGGAACTTCTTCTCGGAAAAAATCTTCCACTCAGAGACGAGGAATACCTTGAAACCCTTGTATTTGTGATCCCGAAAAAAAAATTCAGTGACAGGGCAGGGGATAATTTTATCAAGATCCCATCCTCCGTGAAGCTTACCTATATAAAAAAGAAGGAAGCCAACCACAACGTAGCAAGGTTTATTTTGACAAACGCCCTTCATACAGAGGATGATGAGATTCTTATTGCCGCAGTTAACAATCAGGCTCTTCCCGTCGATATACTTATGATGATCGCAGAACAGGGCTCCTTTCGAATCCTTACAGCTCTTCTGGAAAACCAGATCAAGTTGATCGCCTACCCCGAAATAATGGAAACTATCGAAAAGAATAGTGCTGCTGACTCCTTCATTAAAGGTAAGATAACAGAGATAAGGGAATATTACCTCCAGGAAGATGAGGTGAAACCGATCCCTCAGGAGGATATTCTTGAGGACCTTCATAATATTGCAGATTCGGCGGAAATCAGAGAGATCCTTGAAAAAGTTGATGAAGATAACTGGCTGTCTGAAATAACTGTTGAGAAAAAAACCCTTTCTACTCTCCAGAAGATCAATAACATGAAGCTTCCCGAAAAGGTCAAGCTGGCTCTTGAAGGTACAAAAACCGAAAGGATGATCCTGCTCAGAGATCCGAGTAAAATTGTTGTGAAATCGGTGTTAAACAGCCCGAAAATATGCGAGGATGAGCTTTTGATCTTCCTTAAGGTAAAAAGCATCGACAAAGAACTTATTACTAAAATAGCTAGAAGCAAAGAATGGACAAAAAAATATCCAATCGTTCAGGGCCTGGTACACAACCCGAAAACGCCTGTAACAGAGGCTATGCGTTTAACCAGAAACCTCCACCATAGAGATCTGGTGGTTCTGTCAAGAGACAGAAATACAAATCCGGTTATAATGAAATTTGCAAAAAACCTACTAAGTCAGAGACAGGGAATCAAATAAACCTAAGCCAGTGTCTTAAGAAGCTCGGTCATAAAATCCCATACTTGTCCAACAGTTCCTATATGAATCTTTTCATCAGGACTATGGGGGTATTTGAGTGTCGGTCCTATTGAGATCATATCCATACCAGGATTCTTATCTCCGATTATTCCGCATTCAAGTCCGGCATGGATTACTTCAACAACCGGTTTCTTGTCATACATTTTCTCATAAAGTTTAACACTTATATCAAGGAGAAGTGAATCCATATTGGGTTCCCATGGAGGATAGCCATCCCCACTCTTCCCTTCTCCGCCGGCCAGTCTCGCCACTGCTTCAATACTGTTTGTCAATGTATCCAATCTTGAGACCAGGGAGCTTCTCTGGCTGGTGAGTATCATCACTTTCCCATCCTCAAGTTTTATATTAGCAAGGTTGTTAGATGTTTCAACCAGGTCATCAATATCAGTTGACATTGCAAAAACTCCGTGCGGAATTGCTGAGACAAAGTCGCATAGTTTTTTTATTCCTGCCGAGTTAACTGCTTTGGAAGCGGATGTATCAGCTGCCGGGCCTAATTTTATTTCAAGATCGGGATCCGTTGAAGCATGCTCAAACCTTATAGTCTGTTCATCATCCCCAATAATAGCTTTGATATTTCCCAGGTCGTTTTCAGCGATCAGAATCTCTGCTTCTGCGTCCCGGGGGATTGCATTATGAGCGCTGCCTCCTTTTATATCGGTCAGAAAAATATTGTAACCGGCATCAACTACGGACGCTATTGTTCTTGCAAGGACTTTTATAGCATTGGCTTTCTCCAGGGCAATATCTATCCCTGAATGTCCGCCTTTCATCCCCCCTGTCAAAAGCCTGTATGTCCCATAACCTGAAGGGATATTTTCCTGATCAACCGGAAGAGTAAGATCTGTATTGATCCCACCTGCACATCCGACTGTAAAAACACCTTCATCCTCAGAGTCTACATTTATCAGGAGTTTCCCTTCTATGAATCCCGGCTGGAGAGCATTTGCTCCCGTAAGTCCAGTCTCCTCGTCTACAGTGAAAAGAAGTTCCATCGGGGGGTGAACAAGGTCTTTATCAAGTGCAGCAGCCATCGCCATAGCAATCGCAATACCATTATCCGCGCCCAGGGTTGTCCTGTCTGCAGTCAGCCAGTCACCATCATAAACAAGTTTTATAGGATCTTTTGTGAAATCGTGATCTGAATCGGGTGTTTTTTCACAAACCATATCCATATGCCCCTGGATGACAACAATCGGTGAGTTTTCTTTCCCGGCTGATGCAGGGACTTTAATTACAAGATTCTGAACATCATCGATTTTATATTCAAAACCGTTCTCTTTTGACCATTCTATAAGGTAATTAACTATCTTATCTTCTTCCTTTGAACATCTGGGAATTTTGGTTATCTCTTCGAACCATTTCAAAATATCTTTTGTTTTTTCATGGGAAATGTTTTCCATTAATTTCTCCTTTGTCTCGAAGAATAAATATATGGAAAAAAGTGGAGATTGTCAAGAACAGTTTTGATTATTCTCCGGATACCTGAACTATCAGCCTCCGGATATGAGGCTTATTATCAAATTCAAGGAAAACTATCTGCTGCCATGTACCGAGAACCGGTTCGGCCCCTATTACCGGTATAGTCAATGATGGACCTACCAATGATGCTCTCAGGTGAGAATGGCCGTTACCGTCACCCCAGGTTTCGTTATGAGAATAGTTCGCTCCCTCAGGGATCAGGCTCTCCATTAGAGAAGGAAGGTCTTTTACCAGTCCGGGTTCATACTCTATTGTAGTCACAGCTCCTGTTGCTCCCGGAACAAAAATAAGAGCACTCCCTTCAGTAATACCTGATTCACTCAGTACTGACCTTACTTCACCGGTTATATCAACGATCTCATTATCACCTTTTGTGCTGATATCAATCCGGCCTGAATAGATCATCAATTTATTATAATTGGAGTTATTTCAAATTGCAAAATATTTCAAGGGGTGATAAACTATCTCAAATGATTTTAGAAGAGATACAAGCTCCTGTCCAAAATATGCTTGACAAAACCACCTCTATACTCACTTCTACAATTAACAGCAATGTTAACCTTGTTGATCAGATCAGGTCGATAGTACCCATTTCAAAAGGGAAAAAAGTCAGGTCTACACTCCTGTTTCTCCTTAGCGGCGCTGCTAACGGTCAATCTGAAGATCTCCCCGTTATTGCAGCTTCAATAGAACTCTTTCACCTTTCAAGTCTGATACACGATGACATTATTGACAATGCGGCTATAAGGAGGGGTGAAAAAACCCTGAACAACGAATTGGGAAACCTGATATCAGTAATAGGAGGAGATTTCCTGTTTGTACATTCCCTGAATCTTATGAACAACATAAGAAAACCTTCACTAATGGATATCCTCCTGGAAGCAACACAGATCATGGTTGAGGGGCAACTTCAGGAGATAGAGAATAATTTTAATTATAAAGTAAAGCTTGAGACTTACCTCGATATAATAAAGAAAAAAACTTCTTCTCTTTTCGGCGCTGTCTCACAGATGGCGGCAGTAGTCTACAAATAAAGACCGCACAACTGAAAAAGAATTTCAGGAATTCGGAATAAACTTCGGGAACATTTTCCAGATAAGTGATGACCTTATAGATATATTCTCAACCAATTCCGGAAAAGAGCAGTTCAGAGACCTTCAGGAAGGAAAGATCACCCTCCCCTTCATACTCCTTCAAGGTGCCGCCGGAGTTGATGTAACCAAATTCTTTTCAGTAGAGCACACTGAAGAACTGCTTGAACTTTTTAATAAGTATAAGATTAAAGACAGATCCCATGATAAAGTTGATGAATACTATAATAATTGCATTAAATTTCTGAACAGATTCCCCCCATCCGATTACAAAGATTCGTTAAGAAGCCTTATTGACTTCGTCAGGTTCAGGGAATATTGACAGATTTTTTTATTCTTGCCGGAGGTTATGGACAACGGGCTGAACCGCTCACCTCTCTGCTCCCCAAGCCGCTTTTTCCGCTTAACGGGAAGCCTCTGTTAAGTCTGCTCTCAGAACAGATAAAAGCATTCGGTCTGAAAAAAGGTTTTATCAATATCCATCATCTTTCCACTTTAATAAAAGAATTCCCGTTAACCGGACTTGAAATTGAATATATGGAAGAGAAAAAACTTTCAGGGAACAGGATCCTTTCCGAATGCAGAGACAGAACAAAAAACGATCTTCTTGTTTTAAATGGAGATACTTATCTGGAAATACCTTTAAATACACTTGCAGAGAAGATGCAGGCTGAAGATATCGACGGAATTATTACAGTGAGGGAAAAAGATGGAATATATTCCTCGATTCTCCATGAAAAAAATATTTTTTTGAAGAGAGATAAAGATCCCGGAGCATCAGATCTTATGTATGCCGGTG
The DNA here is from genome assembly GCA_963827565.1 of Candidatus Aminicenantota bacterium. Lineage (GTDB taxonomy): Bacteria > Acidobacteriota > Aminicenantia > UBA2199 > UBA2199 > UBA647. Next base: position 1,053,266 of record CAWHBG010000003.1, on the reverse strand, counting down.
TATCTATATTCAGAAACAGCTTTCTTCAAAAACTTACTGAAGAGAACCTTTTTGATTCTCTTGAAGTTTCAAAGGGCAGGATCGGGGTAGTTAAGTATTCAGGGATCTGGCTTGACCTCGGTACTCCGGAAAACTATTTTATATCAGATAGAACTTACCGCAAGTTTAATAATATTCCGTATGGGAACTCACTTTCCTCCTGCGCTTCAATTTCAGAGGAATCTGAAGTCATGAACTCTATTATATGGCCGAATACGAAGATCAGTGGGGACGTGGTCATTTCAGATTCGATCATTACCGGAGAATTGTTAGAGAAAAAAGGTGTTTTCAGAAAGAAAATATTTACAGAGAAGGGAATATTCGATCTTAATATATGAGATCATCGAATTACCCTGGTCACCAGTTAACCGGACTTCTGTGGAGAGGCATGGTCATGCAGCGGCACCCTCCGCCTCCCCTGGACAATTCTCCTCCGTGTATGGTTATGACATATTTTTCATAATCATCTGCACTGACCTTCTCTTTAATGATATCTTTTGCACTGAGGACTTCAAAACCCTTTGAACTCATCTCATCGATGGTATAACTATTACGGCCGTACCCGATAACCTTCCCTTCTCCCAGAGCAAAAAAGTTGGCACCGCTATGCCATTGCTCTCTCTCCTGTACCCAGCTGTCTTTTTTTCCACCGCAATATACCGGTTCAAGATCCAGGTTGAGTTTTTTTAATACTTCAAGAATGTTCTTCTCTTCACTTATGGAAACAACCTTTCCGTTATCAAGGCTGATTCGGACCGTCTGATATTTATTGGGACTGAGAACAGCCGGTTCGTATATCATACATTTATCCCTGTCAAGCATTGTAAATACCATATCCAGGTGGATAAATGATTCAGGTTCCATCGGAAGTTCCTGAACAATAATATCCATCTTTTTTTTCTGTTCATTCATTTGCTCAATTACATAATCCACACCCTGGGAAGAGGTTCTGGCACCTATCCCGATCAACAATATATCTTCCCTCAGTATAAGAACATCCCCACCCTCGATCGAAAGACAATCATTTAATTTTGAACTGTTGAGCGGATTCATCGTTTTGGTCTTAAATATCGGATGGAAATCAAACAATGTTTCCATTATCAGAGATTCCCTTCCTCTGACCTTGTTTTTCATCCTCCCGATCAATACAGAATCACCTATTGAAACAGATGCATCCCTTACAAAAAAGAAATTGTGAAGAGGTTTCAGAGAGTACCGGGCCTTACTCAGGAATTTTGTCAGTGAATCAGCTTTTTTCTCTGTCCCTTCAATAAGAGATCTGGATAAAAGCTTGGGGTCCATCTCAAGCAATTCTTCATGTATATCGTTAACACCTTCGTTTTCACACACTTTCTGTACAAGTGTCTGTTTCACTTTTGCATTCAGCAGAACATCCTCAAGAAGATCTCTGATTTGATAAGTATTGGTGATCATGTCCAGAAGATCTCTCATCTGAGCATACTCTTTTGATACAACCGAAAGGTTCAGGATGTCACTGTAAAGTGCCCTCTCAACATTTCCCGGAGTCATATTTTCCACCTCTCTGCCCGGTGTGTGCAATATCACTCCCCCTAATTTACCTATCTCAGAATTGATATTTATTTTACATTCCTTCAACATTTTTTCTCCTCTCAATTTGCCTGAATTATAACCTCAGAACTCATCGGGATAAACAGAAAAATTTATTTCCTTATAATTTGCCCCTCGAAATGAAACTGAATGTCCATTGCAGGTTTTACTTTAAGGAAAAGAAACTTTATTACAGATAAAGAGAAATCTCTATAGTCAAGTGTACAGTTCCCGTCAATTTTAAACTTATTCTCCTTAATTGAAAAAGTAAACGGGACATTCAGTTGGTTTTTAACACCATGCATTTCAAAGTCTCCGACCAGAATTCTTTTACCGTCCTTAATCAATTCAGAGATCTTTGTAAATCGGGCCTCAGGGTGGGTTTGATGATCGGCCCATTTCAGCATTTTCTTATCTCTCTTTTTAACACCTGTTTTCAGATCGGAAATATTGAAACTGAAATCTCCCTTTGTCACAATGTCTTCATCTTCGTCATATCTAAAATCAGTTTTATATGTTTTCAGTTCGCCTGTAAATTTATGAAGTGAGGAAACATTCAGTTTTACTCTTACAAATGAATCATTTTTATTTACCAGAAATACCGATTCTTCTGATGAGATCAGAAATGGAAGGCAAAGAAAAATGATGAGAAAAACAGATAGAATTGAAAAACAGTGAGTATGATTTTTTATTGTTTTGTTTTTATCCACTTTTCGATTATAAGCCTGAGCCTCAATAATATCAACCGGATTTAAAAAGGATAAAATCATCATTTCCACATTAGGTGTGCTTGAATCACCAGTCCTATATAGAGTATGATAAAATTCCAATATAAACGTTCATTTAAACCGCACATATATTCCAAATTAAATACTTGAATTAGAAGAACATAATCGACCAAAACAATTCAAATATCACCTTTAATTGGAAAAACAAGAATCATTGTATGAGGATTATAATAAAGAGAGACCTCACCCTTCTTTGAATACTCGGACTCCGGAGGAATTTGCTATGGAAAGCGGGGGCAGGTCACATTGTTCCCCTCCTCGATCCGGATAACCCAATCATGAAATTCTAAAGAGCTAATATTCAACTAAATTTTTTTAATGATAAACAATGACATTCCCGGATGTTTTATTGATTAAGTCTACATACCTCTTATATCCCTTTATATTTCGGAATTTGATAAGATCTGTTTTTGAATAATCTTTTATTGTCGATATTTTAACATCTTTCTCTTTGCTGTTGTATTGAACTTTGTATAATTCAACTATGTCACCCGGATTTGAATAACCGATTCCAATTTTATATAACCTGTCTCTTTTCACCTTTTTTACCATATTTAAATTTTTTTCTGAAATTTTAAATTTACTTTTTGCCCAATAGCCTTTTTCAATTACATCGATTACAAACAACTCTTTCTCAAGGGGTTTTAATTCATCAAAATCTCTGTCCCTTACAATTTTTTTTATACTATTAAATTTCACCCCTTTTACTTTACTAATTACATTCAGCTTATAACTTTTATTCTGGATCAGATTCTTTACCGGGAAAGCTATTTCATAAAAACCTTTATTTAAACTATCTATCCGTCCTATAATATTCTCTTGTGTACCCTTCAAATAACTTCCTCCGCTTTCCCTCGAAAAATAACTCAGAAACAAATCACCGCTTTTATTATCATTTAAAAGATATTTGGTTGAACTCGGATTCATTACAATTATCAATGTTTCATTCCTGCTGAATGCTTTCCCAATATCCGTCATCAATCTAAAAAGTATTGCATCCGGTCTTCTAATTGCGCCAGCATAATTAACACCATGAGTATTAATAAACAATGCTATTTTCTCTAATCCGTCTGAAAAAAGATAAAGAACCTTATTTATTCTTTTGAATGTTTTTAATGCCATATCAAGTGTATTTAAAGAGTGGATAAAATTTTTGAGGCTAATCTTCCTCAACATTTCATTTGCTTTTTTTCTTCCTCTTAACCTTAAAGATTGACTGCTATCTAAAGGTTGACCACTATTAGGATTTTCAAATATTATTTGCGGAGAGGATTGAGTTGTCACACTGCTAGAATCCACTTCACCCGTTTCCCATGAAGTCCTTTTAAATCTTTTTGCAGTTATCATTTTTTTTATCTTTTTTATTAGTAATTCTTTATCTCTGGTGGGGCCATCTATATATTTTAATCCCACAAAAGGAGTTATATCCATTAAAATAAAATATGTGTTTTCACTCTCATTTTCAATTAAATCTATCGCTAATTTCTTTGATTTTTTTATAGTTACGAATTCACTTAAAATATTATCAAATACCAGAAAAATATATTTTTTTGTGTTAATAAATTTTCTCTTTTTTATATTTTCTGTTGCCCGTTTGTATATAACAAAATCAAAGATCTCTTTATTGTTCAAATATATTTTTATATCATTTTCTGTTATATTTTTTACTTTCTCCTGGTCTTTGCCTAAAACTATTAACGGGACTATCTTCCATTCAACCTTGATCTCTTCTTCAATTTTTCTTCCCTGATTGAATAGTATTCCGAAAATCAGGCAATTAGTAATAATAAATATCAGTGTTTTGTTCATATTGTCCCTCATCCCTACTTTAATCCATTATTTAAGTTATTTTAAACTATAATGGACTTGCCCCCCCAAAAACCAATTCAAATTTCATAATAGTTAAAAGTATTATCGTACTTAGAATAGTTAATATCAAATCCAAGAACTTTTAAGAAAAATGGTGGGAAGTTCGGATATGCCGGCCTAAGTAAACTTCTTCCATCAGATTAAAACTGGAAATTTTCTATTTAAACAACTCTGGGTGAGTTCCACTTCTTACAAGAATTAGCTTCCCGGTTCCAGTTTGTAAATTAAAATCCAATCAGGCCGGATATGGCAATCCCTGTGATCTTTCCATTTCCCTGACAGGGGATGATCCTGAAATTTCTCAGGTAAGAATTTATCTTCTGCAAGATCTTTAATGATCTCTAACAGCTCATTTAGATCGAACTTCCCTGATTTGGCCAACTTCTTCAGATCTTTTTTAAATTGTGAGGTTTGCCTTGTCTCTCTATTCACTGGCTTTCCAATTTTCAGCAAGCTCATCGAGAGTTACAGACTCAGTTTCTCCCTTACGGGCGGCTTCCATTGCTTCTATAGTTTTCTTATTCGGTACTTTTACCGAAAAAGGGAGTGCATTTTCAGCAATCACCTGGTGAAGAAAAAGACGAATTCCATCGCTGAGTGTAATTCCCATCTGGCTAAAGATCAGTCTTGCCTTCTCCTTAACTACCGGATCAATTCTTGACCGGACAACATCATTACTCATTTTTCTTGTTTCTCCTTTTGTGGCTACAATGTAGCCATTGTAATAATAGTATCTATTTCCTTTTTTGTCAACAAAAAATAATTGTTTAGTAGTTTTTGGAATTTAGTTCGTATTAGTTACCATTGTGTAAAGTTATACGATCAGTTGATCAGAGTTCAGAGATCATCTTTAGTTTTTCAGAAGCTTTTCCGCTAAGAGGACTGAACATTGATTCAAGGATTTTGAACTCTTTCAAAGCATCCTTTTTTCGATTCATTCTCAAAAAACATATCCCACGGTAATATATGGCCTCATCATAATAAGACGGGGACATTGCAGAAATAATATAATCAAAATGTTTTAGCGCATCTTCATTATCCCCGTTGAGCAATGCAAGGATTCCCCTGAAGTACCAGGTCTGAGGATTCCCGGGTTTTATTGAGGATATAAAACTATATGCCTTTTGATAATTTCCCTTCTGATAACTAGCCATTGCTTTGTTGAAGACATCAGTAAAAATATCTCCTCTGTTTTCCCCTTTTATATAAAGAGGCGGAGAGAACTCAGAAATATCCATTAATTTCTCTTTTCTATTGTTAAGGTCTGTCAGGAATAGAGAGGTAAATACAGCAAGGATCAAAGAGGCAAAAATCAATGCCGGCTTAAAAGCAAATGAGCGGCTTTTCTCCTTTCCGGGGACTATCCGCACACTTTTATTACGCAAACTTTCGATCAGAATCAATGAAGCATAACATTCGTCACATTTAAAGTAGTGTTCCTCAAATGTTTCCCTTTTATCATCCGGTATTGTTCCGTCCAGATAATTGTCGATCAGGGTTTCAAATTCTTTACACTTCATTTATGCCTCTATTACTTATATATAATCTTATCCTTAATTATCTCATTTTTTATTTTTTTTATTGCCCTCTCTTTTCTTACACTTACATAATGCTTGGACCTGTTAATTAATACGGATATCTCACCGATTGTGTTATCGTTAAAATAAAACTCTTTCAGGATTATTTTATCAATATCCTTAAGCTTTTTTATATATTCATTAATAACGCTTATCATTCTCTCGTTCCAGAGAGCCTGCTCACCGGAGAAATCCATAAAAGGATTGTGCTCATTCTCTGCTTTCTTTTTTATATTTTCCCCTTTTTTCTTCTTATAGAAATAGTTATAAATAACTCTTTTGGCAATCCCGAATATAAAAGGAGCAATAAATTCATCTCCATGAATCTTATCTTTCTTAACCGCATTAAAAAATGACACAAAAACTTCCTGGACCAGGTCATCATAATTATCCTCACCTTTAATCCTGGAACGAAAATATGAAAATAATCTGGAGTTATACTTACAAACAAGCATGGATTCTACAGAAGGGTCACCTGACTTCAATGAGTTGATTAAATTTTGACTCTCTTTCATCTCCCTGCCTGTAAACTAAAACATTTAATTTTAAAGGAAACGAAATCTATTTTCAATAAATTGAATATTTTTTTCTTATTAATTAAAATTGAATACGAAATGAGATATCTTCTCTCTCTCCTCCTCCTTACTGCTTTTATATCAATTCTTCCTGCGCAACTGAATATTAACAAAATTAAAGCTGAAGATCAGGATAAACTTATGAATGAGATCAGAGAGTTCAAACCCGGTCAAAGCCTGGAAATTTTAAAACAAAAACTATTGTTGGTCAGCCGTGCATTCTATAACAAAAAAAAATGTTCAAAAAACTTCAGAGTTCTTTTTAAAAATATTGAAAAAAAAAAATTTAAAAGATGTCTATTATTACATCTATCTTCAGTTGGCAAAAATATCCGGGAAAAACCGGAAACTATATTTTAAAAAGGCTCTGGAAAGCTCATATAACGATGGAGCAAGACTTGAATCCCTTATTAGATTGTATGAATTTCACAGAGAAAAAGGAGATATCAAAAGGGAAATATTGTACCTGGAAAAACAGGTTGAAATAAGAAAAAAATATGGCAGTAACAACTCTCTAAAGCAATTATTTATTACACTTGGCAATTACCATCTAAATGAGAACAATCTTTTGAAATCTCTCCATTCATTTCTGGAGGCAAAAAAATATTCTGAAAAAATATCCGGATCAGACAGCGGATATGTTTATAACAGGATCGGAAAAGTTTTCTTTCAATTGGGAAAAAATAAACTCGCTGTCAAATATCTGGATAAATCATTAAATTGTGCTGAAAAGAATAAAAATGATCATCTTAAAATGTGGATTTTTAATATCTATACAGAATTATATGCATCTGAAGAGGATTACGCCAAAGCTGATCATTTTAACAGAAAAAGTCTAACCATCGGAGAGAAGAAAAATTTCCCCGAACTTATTCTTAATGCATACTTTCTCAGAGCTAAATTATTGTTTAATAATAACCAGGATATCACAGGGTTGTCCATACTGAAGAGCACCGCAGATTATGGCATCCATACTGAATCATTTAAGCATTTGATGCCTGTTTTATATGAATTCATAAAAAGGGCGATCCAATATGACAATACAGCAACAGCATCTTCATATCTGAATGAAATGGATGATATTTATGCCCCATTCTACCGTGGATACTTCTTTTTCTATTTTCTTAAAGGGCTCCTATACGAAAAAAAAGGAGATCTGAAAGCTGCCGGTGAGTATTACAATAAGACATTAATAAATCTTGACCATTTTTTTTCTGAATTAAATCATCTCAGACACTATCCTTACAGAAAAGAGATCACTTTTATTTATTCAAGGATTGCCAGATACAACTTTACCATGTTTGATAAAACAAACAACCTGAAATATCTTAGAACGGCTTTTTATACAGGGGAGGTCAGAAATCCCTATATGTTCGGACGGATCTCTGACGGAGACCGCCAAATAATCAGTGTTGTCAAAGAGAAAAAAAGAATAGAAGCAGATATCTCAAACATTGAAAAAAAACTGTCTGCAGGGCTCATCAAAGATTCCAGAAAGAGTTATTATATTAATAAAGCCGATTCACTTAAGACGGAATTGATCGAACTTGAGGAACTGATACTTGAGTCTCCGAAAAGATATAGAAGATTTCATATATCCGAGTTGAATCTACCGCAGATCCAAAAATCACTCGACAGAGATACACTTGTGATAAGGTTCATTCTCCTTGAGCAGAATGCATATGCTTTTGTTATAGATCACAGGTCTGCAGGATACAAAAAACTCGAAAAAGGGAGGAGGTACATAAAAACCCTTATTGATTCTCTCTTGTCACAGATCAACAAATATGAGAATGGAGAAGTTGATTTTCTGCGGATAAAGTATGACATGAAGAAATCTAAAAAATTATTCAGAATACTACTCTATGAAGTTCTTGAATTTCATAAGGATAAAAAAAAACTTATAATCATACCGGACGAATCCCTTTTCAAACTCCCTTTCGAGGCTTTAGTAACAAAAATCGGAGAAAGGCAGGGAGATGAAAATGTGATTTTTTCAGAATATGAAAATGCAGAATTTCTTATTGACAAATATTCGGTCGAATATCTCCTCTCAGTCTTCCATCTAAAAAAACGGGGAAAAAGAAGAAGGAAAAAATTTGAGATAAGCGCCTTCGGATTTCCTTTAATAGATCATGGGAACAGATGGCTGAATGATCTTTCTAATGAAGATAATCCGGTTTTTACCCAGCTCCCATCCTCACTTAAAGAGATCAGAAAAATAAAAAAAATATGGGGGGAGAGAAAAAGCAGATTTTTCACAGGAAAAGAATTCACAAAAGAGAATTTTAATAAAACTGCAATTCTTTCAAGTATTGTACATATGGCTACACATTTTGTAAGCAACAGGAAATATCCATGGTATTCACATTTCCTTTTTTCCTCCGGCATAAAGAGTGACCCGTTATATTTTGTTTCGGATATTTCCAAACTGAAACTAAATTGTGACCTGATCTTTCTCAGCACATGCGGGAGCCTGGAAAACAACCTGATGGGTAAACAACTGATAAGCGGAATGACGGCTACACTTTACAACTCCGGGGCAGGATCGATGATTGCAAGTCTGTGGCCTGTTAATGAGTTCAGCTCAGGAATTATTGCACCTTTTTATTCAGCTCTAAAAAAGAATCAGAGGGGGATAAATAATCTTGCAGATATTTTAAGGAAAGTGAAAATATCATTCAAAAAAAACAAAGTCGAACTTGAAAACGGTAGCAGAATTTCGTTTGCACATCCATTTATCTGGGCAAATTTCAGCTTATATAAATTTTTTATAAAAAATTGAGATTGATACACTCTTTCTCTTATATAAAAACAAGGAGAATTTTATAATGAAAAAAAACTCTATATTCCTGATTTTGGTATTAACACTATTTATCACTAACCTGAACGCTGAGAATATTCATGCTGTTCCGGGCCAGATATTTCCCGGAACTCAGGTAACATTCTCAATCCAGGGAGGGGGGCCTCCGAATCCACAATCCACATATAAGTGGAATTTCGGTGATGGAACTCCACAGATCGAGAACACTCAAGTCAACCATTCTTTTAAAGAACCCGGGAACTATACAATAACCTGTGAAAAAGGCATTCCCGGAGGAGGCCAGCCAACAATACTATCCTTAAGACTTTCAGTATCAGAGAGGAGGACCGTTCAACCAAAAGGAATGAATTTTACTGCAGGCAGTCCGGCACAACTGGAAGCGAAATTTTTTGTAGATAATACACTTAACTGGGAATTCGGGGATGGATCATCAAGTAACGGGCCGAAGAACAGAAACCATACATATCAGAATCCGGGTAATTATACAGTAAAAGTAAAAGATTACGGTGGGAATTCACCTTCTGTTATTTCCTGTACCATTAATATTGCTCCGGACAACCGTTCAATAAACTATCAGCCTGGTAATCCGAGGGCAGGACAGGTGGTCACATTCCAGGTTGTAAATTTCTCTTCAGAAAATCTTAGATGGAATTTCAAAGACGGAACCATAATTAACGGAGGAGCTTCAAAGGAACATATTTTTTCTACTGCTGGAAATTTTAAGATCAAAGTAACAGACCTTGCGATCGGCCCGGACAGTTTTATTGAGCAGCAGGTAAACATTGCACCCGATAACAGATCTATCAGCATGAATCCCCCGAACCCTTCACTTTATAAAGAGGTCACTTTTAACGCTGTAAATTTCACCGGAGGTATGATAGATTGGAACTTTGACCACGGGATCACAAAGACAGGCGGTCCAATGGAAAAGTTTACATTTTCCCATATGGGGCCTCACAACATAAAAGCCAGGGAAGCCGGTTCATCCGCCCCGTATATAAAATTGATGGTATCAATAAATCAGGACATGAGGAAGATCCTTATTCAGCCTCCATCTGCACTGGTTGGTCAGCAGGTAATGATCAAACTTCAAAACAGTAACGCAAACAATGTAAGTTGGAAGATCGGGAATGACAATCCGCTTAATAACTCACCTAAAGAGATCCAGTATATATTCAAAGATCCCGGTAGAGTAGAAGTAAAAGCTGAAATTCAGGAGCAAAGCCCTGTAAAAGAATTTATCATGATAAATGATAACAGAATGATAAGATCCGAGAGTAATCACATTTTTGCAAAGATGGAAGCAAAATTAAGCGCGGTAAATTTTAACAATCAGATTCTGAAATGGGATTTGGGGGATGGGACTATTAAGAATAGCGGGAATCAGATAACTCATAAATATATGAATCCCGGAAATTTCACAATAAGAGTATTCGATTTTAACGGCATGTCCAAAATTCCGGTAAAGCTGAGGATCAATGTTGCAAGAGACAACAGAGTTATAATCTGTCAGAATAGAACGGTCATCGCCGGTTCTGAAGTAGAATTTGAGGCCAGAAATTTCATTTCCAACCAGATAAGATGGAACCTGGCAAGTGGAATTGAAAGGAGAGGGTCAAGAATAATAAAACATAAATATAAAAATCCGGGAACTTACAGGATCTATGCCGTAGATTTTGACGGGAAAGGGAGCAGAAAAATAGAGTACAGCCTCAATGTGATAAAAGATTCCCGTATATTGGAGATAGGGAAAAGTATAATTGCCGGGGTTCCGGTATCGATGCAAATAAAGAACTCCCAGGGTGGGAATTATGAGTGGAAATTCCCAAGCGGAAAGATCGCATCCGGACAGAATCCGGGGGAGATCATATTTAATTCTCCGGGAGCAAAACAGATCTACATCACTGACAGAACAGGTTTTTATCCTCCGATTGTGAAAACAATCACCGTCCAGCCTGATAACAGATCATTGGAAGTTGCCTCAGAGACAATACTTAAAGGCGAGGCACTAAAAATATTGGGAAAATATTTCAACGGGATGAAGGTTAAATGGGATTTTGGGGATGGATCTCCGCCGCAGGTACTCTCCAACGATGTTAAATACAAATATAAATCAACCGGGACATTCAAGATCACTGCAATTGACTATGAAGGTAAAGGGAAAAAATTATTCACAAAAACTGTTAAGGTTAAGGACCAGACAGATGATTTTTCAATTAATGCAATTGAACTCAGTTTTAGTAACGGCAAGTATTACAGAGTAATACCAATGAAAAGCTTTTCACCCGGATACAGACTCAGATTGAAAATGAGCGGAAGAGGTATTGTTACCGGTAACTGGCTTTTTGACGGTAAAGTTCTTGGAATGTTCACAAAACTTCTGGCAGGGAAAAGCCTTATTACACTGAAGGGGAAAGATGTGCCGAAACTTCCTGTACTTGAGCCCGGAGTGCATTCTCTAAGTTTCGAATTCACTAATTATAATTATGAAGAAAAGGTGCCGACACTTAGATATTTTGTTACAAACAGCGGCGTAATAAAAACTATATCTCCCATTACAGGAGCTAAGCTCACAACTAAGGAAAACATAAGACTGAAATGGCAGAAGAGAAGAAAAGGGGACAGGTATCAGATATCTGTTTCTGCAATACCATTTCAGTTTTTAACCGAAAATAAAACAAAATGGATTGATACAGGGACAGACAGTCATTTTGATATTGAAACAAAACAATTCAAATCCGGTCAATGGATATACTGGCAGGTAAGAATGGTTGATGCATCCGGATATATTTTAACTGTTTCGGAAATATCATTCTTCAAGATACTTTAATATATTTCGAATTGGGATTTAATCTTGTATTTTTTTTTTAGTTTTCTTATATATAAACGGAAGGGGTAAAAAATGAGAATAAAAGTTATCTATTTTGTGATTCTGATCGTTTTTTTGAATTTCACTATTCAGAGCAAATCATTCGGCTTCTCCAACTATCTCCCTGTAATTAAAAAGGGAGGGGAAGAGATTACGATAAAAGTATCAACACTCAGCAGAGGAAATGATTTTTATATTTATTACAAAACCGACGGCCTGAAACATTATCAGGTAAGAAAAATGAAGGTAACTTCGCAAGGAGAGATCTACTACAGATTACCCCTCGAAAATCTGTACGGGAAAAACCTGGAATATTTCATTTTTGAAAGGGCCAGGGGAAAAGAGAATCCTCTCTCTCCGGTTTTCACAATCACAAATTTCACAAAAAAAGAATCTCCTGAAATATATTTTTTAGATGCCGGGTCAGGAGGGGCAACTCCCAGGAAGAGGAACCCGCTCCTGAAGATCAGCCCATCCTACTCCTCCACCACAAGACTTCATGATAATTCTGATTATCCGGGAAAAGCTTTTTCAAACAATGGCAATATAAAGCTATATAAGAACATTTATGATAATGAGTACGGGTTCGATTTCGAATCAACATTCAACTATCTTGATGAGATAGGACCGGATGAGAGCCATATAAACCTGTCAAGTATGATAGTCCGGTTCAAAAAAGGGAATCACAAATTTGAAGCGGGCGATGTTTCAGTTAACCATACGGATTTTTCAACCTCATGGCTGAGCAGAAGGGGTTTGAACTACGAAATGACAGGGAGCAAACTTTATTTAAACCTGTTTTCATTGAACTCTCAGCAGAAAACCGGGTTTGAGGGGTTCGGGATCCCCGCCCCCGACGCAAACCTTTTCGGTGCGGCAACAGGCTATAGTATAGGGCAGATATTTAAAGTAAAAACAATCTTTATAACAGGTAAAGACTCAACCGACAGTAAAACTATGTATTCAAATGACGATCCATACCGGGAAGGTGATCTTATCTCCATCTCAGGTGAACTCAAACTCATGAAAAGCACCCTTACTCTTAAGGGGGAATACGCCAAGAGTAATTTCGGGAAAGGCGAGGACAGTAATGATATATCAAAAGAGAAGGACAGCGCGTGGATAATAGGTTTTAATTATTATAAAGGGAAATTGTCTGCAAGCGGAGATTATAAAAAGATCGGGACCAATTATTACTCAATTGCAAACCAGATGATGCTGAACGACAGAGAAGGACTGAACTCTATGATCGGACTGAACCTGAACAAAGTGACAATGAATGTGACCTATCGGGATGAAAAAAATTACCTGAACAGTGCCACATGGAACACGGAAAGGACCAAAGAGATCAAGACCAATATGGACTGGACGATAGGAAACCATTTCAGTCTCAATGCTAATATAGGCAGGAATAATTTAAACTATGATGAATCTTCCGGACTCCAGAATTCCAGTACTGCAATGAACACTAATTCATACGGAACAAGTTTAAGATACTACTCCGGCAATAATTCAATCACTCTGGGAGTAAGCATGATCGATTCAGAGAACTTCACATCCACCTTTAGTCCCAATCTTTCAATGTCATTTTCGTTCGGAAAATTTTTAACACTGATGCCTTCTGCATCATATACAAAGACCGACAACAGTGATGACACAACTTCTAAAATGTTCAATGCAACCCTGAGTTCTGAGCTCAAATTCATACCCGATATTTTCACACTCTCTATTTTCTCATCATATTACAGTAGTGAAAGCGCTTATTCAGATTCTAAAACCTTCTCTGCCGACATAAGTCTTAATTTTTTCATGGCTAAGCTTTTCAAGAATAAGATCACACCGTCACTATCTCTTAAAGGAAGTTATAAAAAGAGTGAGAACAGCGGAATTACAAATGACTCAACCTCGGTGTATCTTAAAGCTGACATAGCATTTTAGGAGGCTGAATGAAAAAAATTTGTTTATTTTTGCATGCAGGAATAGTAGTTTTAAAGGAGATTAATTAAAATAAAATTGGAAGGGATCAGTTTAACTTGGACTGATCCGTAAAGGAGAACAATGAAAATATCATTCTCAACAATATTGATCTTTATATTTACTCTTATATTTGTTCAGTCTCTAAGTGCGCAAGCTTTGATTACCGTTAATAAAAGTGAGCCATATTATACAGGGGACATCATTGGGTTCAATAAAACCTGCCATGATTATACGAGAGGACCTTCAACATGGGACTTCGGGGACGGTACAACCAAAACCCTTCCCGGTTCCGATGATTACGGCTGGCAGTACCATACTTATCTTGAATCCGGGACCTATACAGTCCGGTATACATACGGGCCTATAGGAATGGCTACTCCCGTCTGCCCCAGTGTTACATTGACCTATACGGTCAAAATTAAAGCAAAACGAGCAATTTCTGTGTCTCCCTCCAATCCAAAGGTTGATCAACTGGTATACATACAGGCCCTGAATTTTGACCGTAGTTCAGTATATTGGGACTTTGGTGACGGAACTTTTTTTACAGGAGGACTGACACAGACCCACAGATATCAGACCACCGGTGTTTTTTCGATCACAGCTCGCGAAAAAGATGTAAAACATGAGACTGTATACACCACTGTATCTGTCTCCCCGGATGACAGATATATCCAAATCTCTGCACCTGAGGTCAGGATAGGTGAACCGGCAACTGCCTCTGTTTTTAATTTTAACAGTGATGCTGTCCTGTGGAATTTCGGAGATGGGACGGTTCTCTTAGGAGGACATACCATTTCACATATTTATAATGAGCCGGGGGTGTATAGGATCACAGCTATAGATGAAGGGGGTGAGAGTACAAAAACATTTGAAACTTCGGTAAAGATATTCGGGATCTCGGATGAAGTACTTCTTGAGATAGCAGAATTAAGGTTCGATAACGGGAAATATTATATGGTGGTTCCCAGAAATTCAAGGATACTAAAACCCGTTTTAAAACTGAAAATGAGAGGGACCGGAGCTATCACAGGCCACTGGTTATATGACAATGCGGTATACGGCCTTGTAAGTGAGTTGTCAAGGCAGGGAGAAGTAAAGGAGATAACCATGGACAGATCTCTCCCGCTCCCTACAAATGAACCGGGTGTACATACTGTATCTTTCAGGCTGACCCGGCCTGAAGCCAATATAGAATTCCCTGTCCTGAGATACTATGTCCTCCCCTATGAGAAGACATTGGAAACATCAGCGCCTCCTGACGGATTCGTTGCAAAAGAGGATGAGATACCGGTGTTCTCCTGGGCAACCCCCATTGGCGGAGCAGCTAGATATCAGATCACATTTTCAAACTCGCTCTTTGACATTCTGAACAACAAATCAAATTTGATATGGAACGATGTTAAGGGGGATCTGAACTTTACTCCGGGAAAAGAGATCTGGGGCAGTATCAAGAGGAACAAGTGGACTTTCTGGCGTGTAAGAGGACTTGACTCTTTCAACAAAGTAATAGGAGAAAGTGCTGTAAATGAGATCAAGATCGTAATTGCCAAAGCTGAAATAACTCTTAATGAAGTGACAGGATTAAATGGATCTAAGATCTCCCTTAGAAAGGACGGGATAATATCGGGACAGGAAATGCTGCTGATCAAAGGATATGTCGAATATAAAGATAATTCAGATTATATTATTCTGCAGGTACTTGTTAATGATAATATGGTCGACCAACTACTGTTCAGGGATGTGAAGAAAGGGGAAAAGAGGTCATTTGAAACCTCTGTGCCGGGAAGGGAAAAAGGGAAAATACTTTTCCGTGTCCTCAAAACATCATCTCCATCTGTGATTGTGGGATTGAAAGGAATTCTATTACGATAAATAACTATACTATTTTTTTGAGTTATCCTGGATTGCCTGCATACTATTCTATGATATTAAAGGTAATTGAAGCTCCTTTTCCTTTGTAGAAAGTGCTGACAAGGTATCTTCCGCTGTATTTCAATTTTATACTGCAGTAATTATCACTGCCCGGGTTCAGGTAAACAGGTTTCTTCCCTTCGGGAATCACCACAAGTTTTGCCTGGACCGGTTTACCGTCACAAAGTGTTTTGAAACTGACAACATCCGATCTCTTTTTCAGATGAAGATCCGCCGGTATGATCTCCATGCCCTTCCCGGTAAAAATTTTCAGATCATCTCCCCTGTCGTTCTGAAAATAAATAACCACCCTTCCCTGAAAAAAAGGAGTTTTTGAAACTCTCTTTTTCAATAAATATTCAATAACAAAAGGATCGTTTCCAGAGGTTTTGACCGATCCCTCCCAGAACTTTCCATTTTCCTCAATATCCAGTGACCTTGCCAATGTCCCGCTTCTGACCCGAACATCTGTGATCATATCCCGCTTCAACAGCAATTCGCTTTCCGGGAAACTGTGACCGCAACCGATCACAAACTTAACTCTTATCTCATCGGTTGAAATATCTTTATGGTTTACGATCCACTGATAATGAGAAAATAGCGGAAAATAAAACAACAGCAATAAAATGAAGAAGTGATTAATTCTGTTCATTCTTCTGTTAAGTTCAGAACCTGACCATCATTGTTGTATTTGCCCTGCTGCTTCCGGAACTGAACTCCAGTCCGGTTTTGAATATCGTATTCTCAGAGCCAAGGGGGAAATAGATCCCGGCAAGAATTGATGAGAAACCTCCTGAAAAATCTCCGAAAATTTCAATCCCGCCGGCAATACCATGAGGATTGGAAGATAAGGCTGTCTTAATTCCTAAAGCCCATTCAGTAACCATATCCCGTCCATCAAGACCGGCAGATAAATTTATAGTAATATTTGCGTGGTTCCCAAACTCATATACTGCAATCATCATCCCCTCAAATACTTCTTTCCCATCCAGAAGATCTCTGCTTCTCCTGAACGGAAACTCAGCAGTTGCAGCGATAGCGAAGTTTACAGCCCTGCCCTGCGCCACTCTGTATTGGAGGGAAAAAGCAACCGCTTCAATAAAAGGAGATAGTCCGTATACATCATTTAAAATGTTATTTCCTCCAGCAACATGTCCGGCTCCGAACCTGGCGTAATGTGTATGAACATCGAACATAAGCCTGTCGGTAATTCCAAACGATAATCCGGGTGTAAACTCCCAGTGATCCAACGTTGGATCCGCATTATCATCGACCATATAATCAAAGTGGAGATGAAAGATCATTTCTCCATTCCGTGCTGTTGAATAACTTTCCATCTCTATATATTCCATGGCATGATGAGAATATAATATAAGAGAACTCTGAATCAGAAAAAATATTAATAATGTTGTTGCACTTTTCACAAAAACCTCCGTGTTACAAATGTTTTAAAAGTAACACCACTCTGTTTAAATGTCAAAGTTTTTATTTATTATCCTGTTTGTAGTAAAATGGAGTATGGGATTAAAAAAAGCATTCACTTTTATAATACTATCTATATTGGTTTTATCACTAAGTTTTCCGGAAGAAAATAAATCAAACAAACTGAAATATGATCTTGAAATTGATGCAAGATCATATTTTTTGAACGATCAGAGGATCCAATGGAGCGGAGCAGAAGCAACATTCGGATCCGAAGCAATCTTCAATGGAAGGGTCAGCCGGAAGATCAGAAAATCGGAGATCTTTGCAGGAGGAGAATTCAGGATCAATCAGTCATTTGACGATAATATACTGATTGATGATTACAGGGAACAATATATTCAGAACTTTAAAACTGACCGTTTTCAGATAGCCCAACTTTACGTTGGATTTAAAACCGGCAATCTCAAAGTTTCTTTGGGAAAGAAAAATTCAGTTTTCGGTAAAGACAATCTTATCCACTTAACGAACGGAGAAATTTTCCAGCCTTTTATAAGAACCGAGTCGATACTCTGGTGGGAGACAGGCCTGTTCATCGGATACAGGTCAGGAATATTCTGTCTGGATCTCTCTATTGTAAACGGGGGCCCTGACAAGGATACTAACTCAAGCAAAGCAGCAGTGGCGAGGGGGGGGATAAAATTTAAAAATATCTCTTTTGGTATATCGGCCAAGCTGCAGGATGGTATCGGCTCCGAATGGCAGAAGCAATACAAGAACCACCTCGGATTTGACATAACTATAAGATCCGGCAATATTTCAGTTTATTCTGAAGGGATCTATGACGAATACGGATTCAGAAAAGAGTTTGACAGCAGTGATATATTCTGGGGAAAGAGCCTTTACTACAGGGACCAGTTTTATAAAACAGAGACCCCCATAACCGGAATAGGGGGATATATAGGGATACGTTATCAAAATAACAAACTCCTCTTCGACCTGAATTACGGTGAATTCCACCCTGAAGAGATAGGAGACCCTTATCATGACCCACCCGTAAAACGGGGGATCGCAAAGTTCGTTTACAATCCGGAAAAAAGATTAAGTATTTATACAGGAATTCTCTTTGAGAATGAGAGGCTGAGAGAATCTGTGTTCTCGGGAGCTAAAGGGTACGCTTATATCGCAGGGTTGAAGTTCTCCGCCAAGTAATTTTTTTGAGATATCACCCCGCCTTTTTTTATATATACGTAGGAGAAAAAAAAATGAAAAAAACCATAATACTTATTTCTATTCTTATTCTTATCTTTTCAGGTATTCTGCTTTCCAACGAAACAAAGTTACCTGTGCAGATTCAGGAATCAAAGATAATGCAAATAGAAGGAAAGATTTACGCGATAATGACTGATATCCCCATGACCCAGGACCCTGGGCAGGGTCAGCTTAAAGCTATCGTTAAGGTTAAAGTTAAAGATGATAAAACCGGACAGGAACACTCTATTCAGATCGCTCCGGAAAATTTTCTCAAACTTAACGGAATATTTCTTCAAAAAAACGACCCGATAAAAATAAAAGCTTTTAAATCCGGGAACGCTAATGAAATAAAATCTCTGGACATCAATATTAAAGGTAAGGTTCTTAAATTAAGAGACAAATTCGGGAAAGGATTGTGGGAAAAACCCCAGAACGTGTTCAAAAAACGGAGTCCTTATAAAAAATAGCTCATAACAGATAGGATAAAATTTCATTCAGAACAACCATCTTTGAAGGGACCACCCTGATATAGTTTTCCGCCTCTTCAAGGAAGCCCTCTTTAACAAGTTCATGTATGCGCTGCCGTGGAACAGCGGTTTTTTCTATCCCAATTCCTTTGATCAACCGGAGGCCGGTCACAAGCGACCTGCTCAGCATCTCATACTTTACTC
This sequence comes from Candidatus Aminicenantota bacterium, assembly GCA_963827565.1. Lineage (GTDB taxonomy): Bacteria > Acidobacteriota > Aminicenantia > UBA2199 > UBA2199 > UBA647. The sequence goes on along the minus strand of CAWHBG010000003.1, from coordinate 1,033,921 downwards.
TGGTCTCAACAGGAAGAATACCACCCTCAATTGATCTGAAGTATTTTTTAAGATCGGAATGATTTGTATAATCCTCTCCTCCCTCAAACCCTGAAGCAGATAACCCGGCTCCGATATATCCTCCCCCCTCCCAATAGTTCATATTATGCGCTGAAACCTTGCCGCTTCTGCAATAATTTGATACTTCATATTGTTCAAACCCGGCTGCTCCTGCCTTTTCTCTGAAATAATTATAGAGATAACCCTGGTGATCCGGATCGGGGACTTCTCTTTCTCCAAAATCCTTTACCCCCTCCAGAATATAAGCAGATATGTGATCTACTCCCAAACCTGAAAGGGTCATTATATTTTCATCAACTATATCTCTTTTTTGATTTGGTAATCCTATAATGAGGTCGGCGCTGACAGACTCAAAACCTGATTTCACAACGGCATTCAACCCCTCCCTTGCTCTTCCTGAATCATGGTTCCTCCCCAGATATCGCAGGTCAGCATCAGAAAATGACTGAACACCGACACTTATCCTGTTGAACCCGAGTTGGTTAAGGAAGCGGAGCTTCTCAGGATTACACTCTTCCGGATTAAGTTCAACTGTCATTTCCAAACTATTATCCAGATTAAAATTTTCCTGCAGAGTAATAACTATTTCTTCGAGATAAATATCGGGAACTACAGCCGGGGATCCTCCTCCGAAATATACCGTTCTGATCAAAGAAGATCTGTTTTTCCTGAGTTTTAATTCCCTTATTAAATAATTTGCATATTTTTCTGCGATATCTCTCTCATACCTTAATTTTGTAAAATTACAATAGTAACATTCTCTCCTGCAGAAAGGGATATGCAAATATATTGCCGAAAGATCACTCTCCGGAACTGTTTTTATCTCAGGATTTGCCGGAGCTTCCATTTTTATTTTTAAGCTCCCTGCTGATCTCCATATACCATCTCATCTGTTTGCACACTCTGTCAAAGACCGCTATATCTGCATTTGTCCATCTTGCCCTGTTTAATGCTCGTTTAAGAGAACGGTGAAAAAGCCCCTTCTCTTCTTCAACAAACTGGATACTCTCCATCAGGTCATAAATATTTTCAGTAAGACGATCAAAGGATCTTTTATTTGCCATTTTCGGAAATGGGGGGATTATTTCTCCTTTTGTCATTTCGGAATAAATACCATGAACTGTTACCATAACAGCCTGTGCAAGATTCAGTGAAGGATATTTAACGGCAGCGGGAATATTAATGCAATAGTTGGCAAATTGACTCTCATCAATAGTTACACCTGAATCCTCTCTACCGAAAACCACACCTATCTTCTCTTTTGACGACTGCCGCTTAATAAGTTCAGCAGAGTCTTCAAGAGAGAGAAAATCTTTTTTCCACTTTCCTTTTCTTGTTGTTGTCAGAAAAACAAGTGAAAGATCACTTACTGCCTCTTTGAGAGAACCATACTCCCTGCTGCTCTCAATTATCTCCTGAGATCTGTATCCCATCTTCCTCTGTTCCACCACATCTCTGTATTCAACAGGATTGACAAGACGGAGGTCACAAAACCCCATATTTTTCATTGCCCGTACCGCTGAGCCTATGTTCCCCGGATTTTTCGGTTCAACAAGTATTATGCTGATATTCTTTATGCCGTTCAATTTGTCCATTTCCGGCATTATATTACAATCGGAGGTGACGGGCAAACCACTTCAGATGTTTCCAAAATTTTCATCCAGTCTTCTTTTCAGGAGAGTTTTTCTCACCCCGGGAGTCGATCTTTGAACAGCAGTGGCAATGGTAGCTTTATCGGATATTATAAAGATCTTTTTCTTCGCCCGGGTAACTGCCGTATACAATAGTTCCCTGTTCAGCATCATCGAATGAGCCGGCGAAAGGATCAGAACAAGATAATCGTACTCTGATCCCTGTGATTTATGTATCGAGATGACATATGAAAGAGTTATCTCATCGAATTCATCTCTGGAATATGCAATAAGATTCCCGTCATAATTTACCACTAACTCCCCTGTTTCCGAATTATATTTTTCAACGATCCCATGTTCACCGTTAAAAACCTCTTTCTCATAATTATTTTTCAACTGCATTACCTTATCGCCTTCCTTCAGTTTCAGTTTCTCACTATCAAACACCAACCCCTTCTTGTTAAACTTCTCCTGTATAATCAGGTTCAGATTATCAATACCCGACTCCCCTCTGTATATTGGTGACAATATCTGATATGACATTGAATTAAAATCAAATTCATTATTATAATATTCGATTATTTTTAAAACCTTGCCGGGAATATCAGCAGGGTTCTGGTAATTGATAAAAACAAAATCCAGGTCATCACTGTAAGGTCTGTATATGAGCTCTTCCCCCCTGTTGATTCTGTAGGCATTATCTATAATAAGACTGTTCTCACTCTGGCGGAAATTTCTGTTCAGATATATGGTTTTAAAATATCCGGAAATTATGAGGTCTCTCAAAACATTACCCGGTCCTACCGACGGCAGCTGGTCTTTATCTCCAATGATTATAAGCTTTGATGAAACAGGGATCGCTTTCAGAAGTGAGAAAAATATATTAATATCCACCATTGAAAATTCATCGATAATAACCGCATCTGCTTTGAGAGGATTAGATTCATCATGAACGAACATCCTGGTTTCAGGACTTATTTTCAACATTCTGTGGATCGTTGAGGTCTGGCAGGCAGTAGCCTCTTCTATCCTCTTTGCAGCCCTCCCTGTCGGTGCAGCAATCTGCACAAAATTCCCGACACTCTCAAACGCTTCTATTATCGCCCTTATAATTGTTGTTTTGCCTGTACCGGGGCCTCCTGTAATGATTGTGATCTTATTGTTAACCGCACTCTTTACAGCATTCTTCTGTTCAAGGGTGAAATCAACTTCAAGAGAGCTGGTAACCGGATCTGTTTCTATCATATCTCCGACAATATTTATTCCATCACGGCCAAGGTTAAAGAGGTATCTCGCGACAGCTTTTTCTATCAGGAAATTATTATAAAGGATAATTATATCTTCAGGAATTCTTTCAACTGCAGCTTCATTTCTTTGCAGCAGGTCTGTTATCCCCTCTTCAACTTTCTCTCTGTTCACACCGAGAAGCCTTTCTCCGGATATACACAACTCCTCCCTCAACATATAGAGGTCACCCCTCCTCTCTTCATTTCCGGAAAGAATGAACTTCAGCGCAGCCATAATTCTGAAAGGATCGTCAAAAGCAATCTCAAATCCCCTGGCAACCATATCCGCCCGTTTAAAACCGATTCCACTGATCCGGCCTATCATCATATAGGGATTGACACCGATAATTTCAAAAGTCTCATTTCCGAACTCTTTATGGATCTTGAATGCGGTTTCATCCCCGATACCGTAAGGCGAAAGTTTGACTATCAATTCCCTGAGGACTCTGTTCTCATTCAATGAAGCGGTCAAACCTTTAATTATGTTCTTCCTCAACCCTTTTATCTCACTCAGCTTTTCAGGAAATTTTTCTATAATCTCAAAGGTGTCAACCCCGAATTTATCCACTATCTTTTCCGCACTTTTTTTCCCGACTCCTTTTACTCTCCCGGAGGATAGAAATTTTTTTATCCCCTGCAGGTCCTGCGGCAGTATCGTTTTAAAACCGGACACCTTTATCTGGTTACCAAACTTCGGATGGTAAATATAAACCCCCTCAATTTCCAGAGAATCTCCCTCCCTCACATCAAAAAGATTGCCCACTATGATCTCCGTATCCCTTTCCGGAAGGGTCAATACTTTAAAAACTCCGAAACCGTTCTCCTGAGAGACAAATATTTTTCTGGTTACCTTTACTTTAAGCCCTGAGATTTTCATGGATTCCATCTTCAAAAAATTATACCTTAACCGGAATCAAAATCAATATATCAATTTAATTCAATTTTAACCACACCCTTCCCGGGCATTTCATCCCCTTTCGGTTTACAAAAAATAATTTCCCTGAACTTCCCTGCCAGTCCTTAACTTTTATCATTTCCGGGGTTTACATTTAAGCTCCGAAATGTTAATATTCTTGGAACTGTATAATTTATAAGGTGCCATCTCTTTCTCAATGGAAATAAAAGATCAGATTAAAAGAAGTGTTTCTATTATTGACGTAATCCAGAGTTACGGACTTGACCTGAAACCTGCAGGAAAAAACTATAAAACTCTTTGTCCGTTTCATACCGAGAAAACTCCATCTTTTTTTGTCAAACCCGAATCCGATTCTTTTGCCTGCTATGGCTGTAACAAGTTCGGGGATGTATTTACATTTGTTCAAAACATGGAAAATGTGGGTTTTGTAGAGGCTATGAACCTCCTGATAGAAAGATTCAACATACCGGTAGAAAAGAAAAAAGGATTTAATTATTCTAAGGAAAAAAAATATTCATTAATTAATGAGACTGTTCTTAAATACTTTTCGGAAAACCTCTCCGGAACCGGAGAGGGCAAAGAAGCTTTGGATTACCTAAAGGAGAGGAATATCTCCCGGGAAACCATAAAAGACTTCTCTCTCGGATATGCTGTTAATAAGTGGGACGGACTTCTCGGATTTCTTAAGAGTAGATCACTTGACCTTGATATGTGTGTGGAACTAGGACTTCTAATAAAGAATAGTAAAGGAGAACTTTATGACCGCTTCCGGGGGAGAATAATCTTCCCTATTTTTTCAGAATCGGGAAATGTAATAGGATTCGGAGGCAGGACGATAACAGATGATAAGGTCAAATATCTCAACTCTCCTGAAACTCCCCTCTTTTCTAAAGGGAAAAACCTCTACGGATTCAACATGACCAGACAATATATGCGGGAAAAAAAATATTCTATTCTGGTTGAAGGTTATTTTGATGTCATCTCCCTGTATCAGTTCGGGATCAAAAATGTGTCAGCCTCATTGGGTACAGCATTGACACCCGGACAGATCCATCTTCTACGGAGGGCCTCGGAAGAAATATTCATAGGATATGATTCAGATAATGCCGGTATTGAAGCAACCATCAGAGGGATCGAAAAGATGTTTGAACAAAACCTGAACCCCAGAATAATCAGTTTCGGAGAAGAAAAAGATCCTGATGATTTTATAAGAAAACACGGAAAAGAGGTTTTTAAGGAAACCATTAAGAATTCCGAAGATGGAATTAGGTATCTGATTAACAATATTATTAGTAAATATAATATCGAAATTCCCGAGAAAAAAAGGGCTGCAATAAAAGAAATTGCCGGGTTTCTGAATAAATTCGATGATTCTATCGTAAAAGAAGGTTATATTAGTATTGTTGCAGATTTTTTCAATGTGAACGAGGTGGAATTTGATCTTTCAAAAAAAACAGATTCCGGAAAAGGGTGGGGAGTTGAACCGATGGCATTGCTCACATCTGAGACAATACTTCTTCAATCAATTCTTAAAGAACCTTCATTTATAACAATGATTGAACCTCTTTTTACTTCACGGCTGTTTTCTGTTCTTAACAGCGGGGATATCCTTAAGAAAATATTTGCAAATTTCAGTTCTCATAACATTCTTAATCTGGATCTGCTCCAGCGGGAATTAACACAGACGGAAAAAATTACTCTGAGATCGGTCTTTGACAGCATCGAAAATGTAGATGAAGACAGCAGTGTTCTGGAGAAGAACATTGAGTCTTCAATGGTCAGCCTTTTCCGGATACTTAATGAGATTGAAATTGAAGAGATCGGAAAAAAGATCAGAAGAGCTGAAAAAGATGGAAACCTGGAAGAGATCAGGAAACTTGTAAAAATTAAAAATAAATTCAATCAGAAAAAATATAATGTTTCATTAGGAGGAAATATTGCCAAATAGCAAAACTGCAACATTGAGGAAAGAAAAGACTCCAAAAAAGGAAGTAGCAATATCTTCAACATTGTTTAATGAACTGATTGAGATTTCAAAGGGGAATAACAATAAAATAGAGAGGGAAGATTTCACCCGGTTTCTTGAAGAGAACAACCTGATGAAACAAAAGAAGGAGATAACCACAAGGCTTGGTTCTATGCACATTAAGATCTCAAGGAAAAAATCGGTTATGAATTCCGAGAAGCTTCAACAATATAACGATTTCCTTACTGAGTATAAGAAAGAGTTGAAATCGATTGTCAGGAGATCGAAAAAACACTTTGGAATAGTTGAAAACACATATATTTCAAGCCTTTTTGATAAAGAAGAAGTTATTAAAACTAACTTAAAATTCATCAAACTCTTCCTCAAGGAGAATGAGATCAAACTTGTCAATCTCCCCAAACCAAAAGCTGCATCTTCGGGTCAGGAAAAAAGTGATATCGTTGGTGACCCGGTCCGGCAATACCTGAGGGAGATGGGAGGTGTAAATCTTCTATCAAGAAGTGAAGAGGTTGTCATAGCAAAGAAAATAGAGAGGGGGGAGAAAAAAGTTGTAAAGGCTCTATCTAAAACAAATATAGTGCTGAACTCAGTAATAGAACTGGGAGTGGACATACTTGAAGGTGTAAAAGATATTGATGATGTGATCGATGTGAATGAGGACATCCTAGACGAATCAAAAAGGCAGAGTGTAAGGAACCATTTCTTAAAACAATTTGAGATCCTCAATCAATTGAAAAGAGAATTAAAAACCGATAAGGGCAATAAAGCATCTAATTTTTCAATAGCTAAAAAAATGGTTGAGATCACTCAATTGATCCAGAGCATGTCACTCAGACAGGAACATAAAAAATCTTTCATGTACAGGATAAAGCAACTGAAGGAGAACTATACACATATCCTTGGGAGAGTGAACAAACTCAAGAAGGAAGCTAAAGGGAAGAAAGGAAAAGAATTAAAGAATATTAAAGAGGAGATTTCTGATTACGAGAACAGACTTGAGAGCCTCAACAAAAAATATGATATTACACCTGAAGATCTTTTTAAAACATGTAAAGATATTGAAAAAGGTCAGAGTCTCATTGAATTCTCTAAAAATGATCTCGTTGAATCAAATCTCAGACTTGTTGTATCAATAGCAAAAAAATATATAAACAGGGGACTTCAATTTTCTGATCTGATACAGGAAGGAAATATTGGCCTGATGAAAGCAGTTGAGAAATTCGAATATCAGAGAGGGTATAAGTTTTCCACATATGCAACATGGTGGATAAGGCAGGCAATCACAAGAGCAATAGCTGATCAGGCAAGGACGATCAGGATACCTGTTCATATGATTGAGACAATATATAAAATAAACAGAACTCAGAGGAGGCTTGTCCAGGAACTTGGGAGAGAACCAACAGAGGAAGAAATAGGAGCAGAAACAGGTTTCACATCAGATAAGATCAGGAAGATCATGAAGATCGCCCAGGAACCAATATCACTCGAAACCCCTGTCGGCGATGACGAATCTCATCTCCGGGATTTCCTTGAAGACGACCAGACGGCATCTCCTCCAGAAATGATAAACCAGATGAACCTGAGAGAACAGCTTAATTTCGTTCTTTCAACTCTCACAGAAAGAGAGGCAAAAGTAATTGAGATGAGGTTCGGGTTGATCGACGGTAATGAACATACACTTGAAGAGGTCGGGCAGGAGTTTCAGGTAACCAGAGAGAGGATCAGGCAGATTGAGGCAAAAGCTCTCAGAAAATTGAAAAAGAAATCGAAGAAACTTGTTAGTTTCCTGGACAAACCTGAAAATATTAAATAGAAGTCAATCTTCTTCATCACTTCTAGGATGAAGTTTATCATAGATTTTTTTTACACGCTCCTTTGCAACAAATGTATATATCTCTGTTGTTGAAATATTGGAATGGCCTAGCATCATCTGGATCGACCGGAGATCAGCTCCCTGTTCCAGCAGGTGAGTTGCAAATGAGTGACGGAGCATATGAGGTGTAAGAACGTTTGAAATTCCGACCTTAACTCCGTATCCTTTGATGACCTTCCACAATCCCTGACGACTTAGAGAACCTCCATTCTTATTTATAAAAATAAAATCTGATATTTTATCTTTTATCAACTTCGGCCGGGATTCATTCAGATAACGGACCACCTCTTCTCTGGCCTTGCAGTTGAAAGGTACTATTCTCTCCCTGCTTCCTTTTCCCATCACCCTCAAAAAATTGTCTTCAAGAAAAATATTCTCAAATTTCAATCCTATTGTTTCAGAGATCCTGAGTCCGGTTGCATACATAAGCTCAAGGATAGCCCTGTCCCTGATCCCCGTTTTCTTGTCCATATCCGGTGCATTAATAAGATCAACAACCTCACCCTTTGTCAGATATTTAGGAATACTTTTCCATTTTTTTGGAAAAGAAATTCCTGTTGCAGGATTTATATCAATCTTCTCGTCTACAATAAGGTATTTATAAAAACTTCTCAGTACAGAGATCAAGTGGGATTGAGTCGCTGGCGACTGCCCTTTTCTTGATTCGGATTTAACGAAATCAAGAATGTCCCCTTCTGTCACCGCAAGATAGTCCAGCCTTTTTATCTCCAGGAACCTCTCAAATTTATCCATCTCCACGGCATAAGAGCTGAGAGTATTTTCGGACAATCCTTTTTCAATATCAAGGAAAACCCTGTACCTGTTTATTTCCCGCCTGAACTTTTCTTTGTCAAACATCATTCATCTACAGGAACGGGTTAAACTCCAATTCCCTTTTTAATGTGGAGCTGTCACCATGTCCCGGAAGTATAACGGTCTCCGGCGGAAAGGACCTTAATCTGTCGAGGGAGGACTGAATGGTTTTGAAATCCCCTCCCGGCAGATCTGTCCTCCCTATGGAACCTGCGAAAAGAGTATCTCCGGTGAATAATAAGTTGCCAGTACTGAGGCAGACCGATCCCGGCGTATGGCCGGGAGTATGTATTATTTTAATAGCAAGACCTTCGCTGCAGCAACTCCTCACCATCTTCAAAAAACCTGTCAGGTTGAGGAGCCATATGAAGCCCCAATGCTTCTGAAATCTCCTGGTTGATACCGGAGTTGAGGATATCCATATCCTTTTTATGCATGATGAGGGGAATACCAAATTCAGATATAATCTGAGACACCCCCCCGCAATGATCAATGTGAGCATGGGTGAGGATAACTCCTTCCGGCTCAATGCCAATTCATTAACCTCATCAATTATTTTGCTGCCCTCATCACCCGGATCGACAATAAAACATTTTTTTGATTCTCTTGAATAAATCAGGTAACAATTCACTTCCAATTCTCCGACCACTATCGATTCATATTCAGCCAATTCCCTCCCCTGAATCAATATAACAAAACGCAGATTATATTGAAAGGAAAATCAAATTCGAAATTCGAAGTACAAAGCACGAAACAATACTAAAATACAGAAGCACAAATGTCCCAAACAAGAACATGGAGTTTTTTTTTGAATTTTGAACATTATTATTTTGGATTTGTTTCGGATTTCGAAATTCGTGCTTCGAATTTTATCTATAGCTGTGTTAAGCACTCTTTCAAATGAGAAGAATAGTGATATAATCATTTATTAAAACTATATAAGAGGAAAAATAATTGAAAAGGCCTGTATGTTTAATCATAAGAGATGGATGGGGGAAAGGTAAGGAAGAAGATTCCAATGCAATATTCAAAGCCAATACCCCCTTTGCAGATAAAATAGAGAAAACATATCCCGACAACTCTTATCAGAACATCAGGACTTGATGTCGGGTTACCTGAAGGGTATCAGGGTAACAGTGAAGTCGGGCATCTCAATATAGGTGCAGGGAGAGTTGTGTATCAAAGCCTTACCAGAATAGACAATTCAATAAAGAGCGGACAATTCCGGAAGAATAACATTCTGAGAAATTCAATAAAAAGAGCTGTTAAAAGAAGATCAACTATACATCTGATGGGGCTCATCCAGGAAGAGGGAGTTCACGCAGTCACAAGACATTGCCTGGAGATTCTAAAAATCGCAAAAGATGAAGGAGCGGCAGATGTACTTGTTCACGCAATAACAGACGGCAGAGACACACCACCCAGATCTGCTCTTGATCATATGAGATTTCTTCAGGAAGGGATAGATTCCATCGGGACCGGAAGGATCGCAACGGTCACAGGCCGGTACTATATGATGGACAGGGATAAAAGATGGGAGAGGACAGAGAAAGGATACCGTGCTGTAATAGAGGGCAAAGGTATACCTTCAGAAAACTGGGAAGAAGCTATAATATCAAGTTATAAAGCAGGAGTAAGTGACGAGTTCATCGAACCTTATACTATAAATTTTAATGGTATAAACAGGGACGATCTATTCATCTTTTTCAACTTCCGATTTGACAGGACCCGGCAGGTAACAAAGGCTATTGTTGAGAAAGATTTTAATAATTTCGAGACAATTGACCATAACCTGGAATTCCTTACAATGACCCATTATTACGATAATGGCAATTTCAAAGAGATATTTTCTGAACTGGAATACAAAAAAATTCTCGGAGAGGTGGTTTCAAGTCACCGATTAAAACAATTAAGGATCTCTGAAACTGAAAAATTTGCACACGTTACATTCTTTTTTAATGCTCTGAAAAATGAGCCATTCCCCGGTGAAGATAGGATACTTATAGACAGTCCGAGAGTTGCCACATATGATCTTAAACCCGAGATGTCAGCATTTAAGATAACAGAGAAACTTATAAAAGAAATTGAAGGTGACAAATATGACCTGATCGTTGTTAATTATGCCAACGGAGATATGGTCGGTCATACGGGAATGTTCGATAAGATCGTAAAAGCTGTCGAAACAGTAGATTCATGTGTAGAAAAGGTATCCGATGCAGTCCTTGAAAGGGGTGGCTGTCTTTTAATCACAGCGGACCATGGAAATGCTGAAAAGACAAAACTCGAAGATGGCTCTCCGATGACAGCTCATACAGTGAACCCTGTTCCTCTTACACTGCTCGGTATAAATAACATTAGCTTAAGAGATGGTGGAAAACTGAGCGATATAGCGCCTACTATCCTGAAAATTCTTGGAATAGAAAAACCCCCGGAAATGGACGGAGAGAGCCTTATAATCTAACCTTTCTTAATGATCCTGATCTGGTTTCATTTGTTAGAGGTAAAATTTTATTGTTTTTTTTATTAAAAAAAAATATAATCTATCCCAAATAGGAGGATATATGAGAAATATGTTCAAAGTTATCAGCATTATTGTACTCATGATCGGACTCTCGATCGGTGCTTACTCAAACGGTTTGAATCTGAACGGAATGGGCGCCAAAGCCATAAGCATGGGTGGTGCTTTTATTGCAGTTGCAGATGATTACAGCGCAGTTTTCTGGAATCCTGCAGGATTGACACAGATGGATAAAGCAAACTTATCCATTTTTTCATCAATTATTGTTCCAACAGGAACTTACAAGTACGCTCCTGCAGGGATCGATATGGAAACGGAGAGCAAAATGTTTCCGGCTCCGGCACTCACATATTACAAACCTTTGTCAGACAAACTGGTTTTTGGTCTTGCAGTCTATGCAACATCAGGTGCGGGCGCTTATTGGGACGGAACTCCACTCGTGCCATTTAATACAGGTTACCCGGTAAACACAAAAGTTTACACCTGGGAAAGTCAGGTTATGGGTATAACCTTTTCACCTGTTATTGCCTATAAATTAAGTGACAAATTTTCACTGGGTGTAACCCTGAATATTCAGTATGGTTCGCTTGACATGAACAGAGAAGCAAACGGCTTCCAGTTCACTGAAGAAGCAGCCGGTATCGGATTTGGCGCAACCTTCGGTGCATTGTTCAAGCCTTCAGACAAGTTCAGTCTCGGATTTGTATTTAAGCTTCCTCAGAAAGTTAAACTTAAAGGTGATATCGCTCTGGAAGGCCTCAGTGCTGCAGTGCCGATACCAGGGTTGGAGGATTCGGTTGAGACCACAAGAGAGATCACATGGCCGATGTTTGCTGGTGTTGGAATCGCTTTTAAGCCAACTGACAAACTCACAATAGCAGCCGATGTTCAGTATACAAAATGGTCAGAACTGGATGAGATCCACGCAACAACAGATGACGCAATGTGGAACACAGCTTTACCATTTGTCGGTAAACTGATCGACGGTACTACCTACGAATTGATGTGGGATGATGCAACTCAGATAAGAGTGGGGTTTGACTATAAAGTTTCAGACAAATTCTCAATCAGAGGCGGATATTATAACGATCCTGCTCCTTCTCCCGACTCAACACTTAACATTCTTCTCCCCAGCATTGACTATAACGTATTTACAATTGGATTCGGTTATCACACAGAGAAGTTAATCCTGGATGCAGGATTTGAATACCTGAGCGGCTCTGACCGAGACGCTTCCATGGCCGGAGTTATTGCCGGAACAGCAATGCCTGGAACACACGGAATGAACATGATGGTTCCGACCATCAGTCTTACATTGATTTTTTAATAAACAAGGCTAAATAAAAGGGGAAAAGGTTTGCACCTTTTCCCTTTTTTTTTGAAAAAGATCCTTTATATAATATAATATCTTTTCAGGAGGAAAAATGGATAATGAGATACATATTCCGACAGATGTCCCGAACGGAAGCATAAACGAATATCTGTCAAATGCCGATGAGATTACTCTCGGATCGGGCAGGCTGATGCTTTTCGCCGGGGATCAGAAGATTGAACATCTTAATGCAGATTTTTACGGAGAGAACATACACGAAGACGATAACGATCCGGAACATCTTTTCCGCATAGCTGACAAGGCTGAAATAGGTGTATTCGCTACCCAGATGGGCTTGATATCAATGTACGGCAGCGATTATCCGGAAGTTCCCTACCTTGTAAAATTAAATTCAAAAACAAACCTGGTAAAAACAACCCGAAAAGATCCTGTATCACTTCAGCATGTAGACATGGATCAGGTTATTGATTTTAAGAACAAATCAGGGCTCAACATCCTCGGGATCGGTTATACGATCTACCTGGGAAGTGAATTCGAACACCTTATGATAAGAGAGGCTGCGCAGGCCATCCGATATTCCCACCTTAACGGACTCGTATCTGTTTTATGGATATATCCGAGAGGGCAGGGAGTTAAAGATGAGAAGGATCCTGATCTTATCGCCGGTGCAACCGGAGTTGCAGCAACACTCGGAGCAGATTTTGTAAAGGTAAATTATCCGAAACGTGAAGGGGAAAAGTCTGCAGATATATTTAAGCAGGCTGTAAAAGCAGCAGGAAAAACAAAGGTAATATGTGCAGGCGGCTCCAGCACTGATCCGAAATTATTTCTTCAACAGCTTCATGACCAGATCCACATTTCAGGAGCAATGGGAAATGCGACAGGCAGAAATATCCACCAGAAATCTATCGAAAATGCAGTAAGAATAGCCAACGCTACTTCTGCAATAACAATTCACGACAAAGGTGTTGAAGAAGCTTACAAGATTTATACCGGAAAATAAATTTATTATTTTATAACACGTGTTTTCGCTATATTTTTTTATAATATGCTTTAAGCAGGAGAGTGTGGCAAATTGACACATTTTTCTTATTCTGCTAATATCATTTTTTGAAAATGGAGGAATAATGATAAAAGGAAGATATTTATTTACATCAGAATCTGTTACTGAAGGACATCCAGATAAAATCTGCGACCAGATCTCAGATGCCATTCTCGATAATGTTCTGTCACAGGACAAAGAATCAAGAGTAGCTATAGAGTGTCTTATCAAGACCGGCGCCGTTGTCGTGGCAGGAGAAATAACCACAAATTGTTATGTCAAGATACCTGAAATAGTAAGAGATACACTTAAAGATATTGGATACACAAAATCGAGTTTTGGAATGGATGCAGACACAACTGCAGTATTCGTCCATCTTGAAGCACAGTCATCTGACATTTCCCAGGGAGTAGATGTTGAGGATGGGCAATATAAAGAGCAGGGAGCCGGGGATCAGGGAATGATGTTCGGTTATGCTACAAATGAAACAGAAAACTACATGCCCCTTCCAATAGATATGGCTCATAAACTGACCAAAAAGTTAGCCGACGTAAGAAAAAACGGAACCCTGCCCTATCTAGGCCCTGACGGGAAATCACAGGTTACAGTTGAATACCTTGACGGAAAACCTCAAAAAATAACCACTGTAGTAATCTCCAACCAGCATGATGACGGGATGGAACATGCAAAGATTAAACAGGACATAATCAATGAAGTTATTAAGCCTGTCTGCGGAGATTTTGTTGATAAAGATACAACATTTTTTGTCAACCCTACAGGAAAATTTGTTATAGGCGGCCCGCAAGCCGATGCAGGTGTTACCGGGAGAAAGATCATCGTTGATACATATGGCGGAATGGGAAGGCATGGCGGCGGAGCATTCTCGGGAAAAGATGCATCCAAGGTTGACCGTTCAGGCGCATATGCCGCAAGATATATCGCCAAGAACGTTGTAGCTGCAGGACTTGCAGATAAGTGTGAGATCCAGCTGGCATATGCAATCGGTGTTGCTGAACCGGTATCTGTTATGGCAAATACATTTGGAACAGGAAAGATAAATGAAGAAAAGATCGTGGAACTTGTTAAGGAGATATTTCCTCTTAAACCTGCAGATATCATTAAGGATCTAAGTCTGAAAGAACCAATATTCAAACAGACAGCTGCTTATGGACATTTCGGAAGAGACTCTTTTTCATGGGAGAAACTGGACAAGGTTGATAAGCTGAAAAAATTCGCCGGGGTGTGACTACAAAAAATAGTATATGAACAGGAAAAAATATAAAGTTCTCATTACAGATGATGAAAATGATATAAGAGAACTTTTAGGAGATTTCCTCGAAGACAAAGGGCTTCAACATTTCCTTGCGGAAAATGCTTTTGATGCATTGGAAATTTTCAAAAAAAATCCGGACATTGATATTGTCATGTCTGATATCAGGATGCCGGGAAGATCAGGCCTTGATCTGCTTGGGGACATAAAACAGATCGATGAAGATGTTGTAGTAATAATGATATCTGCTGTAAAAGATATCGAATCAGCCATTTCCGCTATGTCAAAGGGTGCATACGACTATGTGTCAAAACCCTTTAAACTTGCCGAAGTAGGAATTATAGTAGACAAAGCAATTGATAAAAGAAAACTTACTCTTGAGAATCGTGAGTATCAGAGAGAACTTGAGATCAAAGTTACTGAGAGGACTGAAGAATTGAAAAATACCCTTGATGAGCTGAATATGTCATACAGAATGACTCTGGAATCACTTGCAACTGCACTTGATATGAGAGATGAAGAGACTCAGGGGCATTCAGTGAGAGTTCTTCAGTATGCAATGAAACTGGCTTCACTGATGGGGATTACTGATCCGGAAAAACTGAAAACTCTTGAATACGGTTCACTGCTTCATGATATCGGGAAGATCGGCATTCCCGATGCGATACTAAGGAAACCTGCACGGCTTAGCAAAAAAGAGTGGAAAATCATGAAAACCCATCCCGGGGCCGGATATAAAATACTCAATAGCATCAAATTCCTTGCAGAGGCTTCGAAGATCGTTCTTCACCATCATGAGAACTTTGACGGTACCGGTTATCCCGATAAACTGAAAAAGGATGAGATCCCGCTTGCTGCAAGGATATTTTCAGTAGCAGATGCCCTTGACGCAATGACCTCTCACCGGTCATACAGGAACGCCCTCTCCTTTAAGGATGCAGCCGATGAACTGTTTGAATACTCAGGAACCAGATTCGATCCAAAAGTTATTGAAGCCTTCCGCTCCATTACAATTGATGAGTGGGAACTGGAAGGGAAAAAAGCTGTCGGGAAGGTCAACAAATCTGCTGTCTCTGATAATTAACATAAATCAAGCTTATAGATCAGAGCATCATCTTTCGGATGAGAGTAATAGTCTTTTCTTCGTCCTGAAAGGCAGAAGCCCGCTTTTTCATATAATTTAATTGCAGGTCGATTTTCAGATCTCACTTCAAGAAATATTACTGATGCTTTATCTTTCAGAGCAATATCGATCAGATGGGATATCAAAGCAGCGGCAATACCGGCTCTTCTTTTACTTACCCTTACTGCTATATTGTTAATTTCAGTAATATCCCCTATAGTCCTGAAAACAATAAATCCGGCTGTTTTACTTTTTATACTATCTTTTAAGACCAGTATATTGGAAAATTTTCCGGAGAATTCAGCTTCAAAAAAAGATCTCTTCCATGGGTTGGGAGAACTATCCTTTTCTATCTCCAGAATGTCATCAAGATCATCGGGAGTTGCATTCTCAATCCTTCCCGGATCTGAAATTTTTCTCTGCATCTGGGATCCTTATATACA
The DNA here is from genome assembly GCA_963827565.1 of Candidatus Aminicenantota bacterium. Lineage (GTDB taxonomy): Bacteria > Acidobacteriota > Aminicenantia > UBA2199 > UBA2199 > UBA647. The sequence continues at coordinate 1,017,626 of CAWHBG010000003.1, read as the reverse complement.
TCGGCTCAAGAGAAGAAACACCTTTCAGGGACTTCCCCTCTTCATTTTCCATTATCGAAATAATTCCAACCTCATAAGAAATAAATGGCGATCTTTCTGCTATAAGACTTTCCGGGAACTCTTTAATGATATTTTCCCGATGTACAGAAATTCCCGGACCTGTAAAACAGATATCCTCTTCAGAACCCAAAGATTTTTTCAAATACTCCAGGTTGATCAGAGCTGGATCGTTGATGCATAAGATCCTATCCTTATTAAATTGATATGCAGCTGTATATATTTCTCCACGCCTTGCATCAATTACCGGTACTACCTTCATCCCGGTATAAAGTAATTTCATGGCTATAGCATTTAAGGAGACAACCGGGACAACCGGGACTGCCTTGTTGAAAAAGATACCTTTCAAAGTTGCAAGCCCTACCCTGATACCGGTGAAGAGGCCTGGGCCGACCGAGGCCCCTATCAAAGCTATATCTTCTACTCCGATCTTCAACGAAGAAAATATATTATCAATATGGGGGATCAAAGTTTCAGATAATTCCCCGGTTGAAACAAAATTATATTCAGCCAGGGTGCATTTACCTTCAAGGACCGAGATAGAACAATTCCTTGAGGTTGTATCTATTGCTAAGGTAAGGCTCATACCGCTTTCTCAAGGACTACCCTTGTACCGGTATCAATATTGGAAAATTTAACTCTGTCCATATAGTTTTTCATTATGAGAATACCCCTCCCGTTCAGAGAGAGGACATCTTTGGTCTCTATTCTATAATTGATCTCATCGAAGTCAACTATTTCTGTATTCTGATCTGTAACAGTAAGTTTAAGTATTCTGTCTTTCCACTCAAAATCCAGAAAAACCCTCTTCTTCGGATCCGATTTATTCCCGTGAATGATGGCATTATTTATGACTTCCCTCAGAGAGATCTCTATTTTGAACATATCATCATCAGAAATACTAAGTATGTTTTTCAGAAAATTTAGAATAAAAACAGTGAATTCAGTAAATTTTAAATTACTTACAAAATTAGTAGATATTTTCCTGCCGGTAAGCATGAGAAAAGTATATCAAAATAAACAAATTTTTTCCATACTAATATAAAATGTAAAACAAGCCTCTAAATTCCTACTTGCAGCCCAGGCTATTTTCTCTTTACTTAAGCGAATTCACCTTGACAATATTTTTTGCCGAACATAGAATTAATTGTTCATTATTCAAAATACAGGAGGAAATAATGGCAGTTAAGAAAAAAGCAGCAAACAAAGAGAGCTGCAATTGGGTTTTTAACCTGATAGTGAAGTTTATCGATACGATGAGAAATGTTTTAAGCGAAACACTTTTCGAATTTCTTAAAAAATGGCTCCTCATCCTCGGGAATTGCGGATTTTATGTCGCATCAATTCTCGCATTACTTATCGGTATCATTGCAGCGATCCGAATGGAATCATTCGAAGCGTTCATAACAGGACTCGCTTACGCTTTGGGTTTCTTCATCCTGCAGTATGTGGCAGTCAGATTTGCCTCTGCCGGTGATAAGTTGATCGAAAACAACAAAACCAGTCTGTCCTCAGCTGCATTCCTTGACAGTATGGGGCTTCTGTTTATGATAGGCGGAGCACTTGCTCTCCTATTCAACTCCTATCTGGCAATTAAGCTAGGATCATTCTCACCATTCCTGAATGGACTGGGCGCATTTGTAGTGCTTGAATTGTTCGCACTCCTTGCTCTCAATCCGAGATCGATTACTCTCGACATAGTGTCTGAAACTTCGGCAGGGCAGGAAGCAATAGGAATAATAACATTCTTCCTGAAATCATTTATGAAACTTGTCCCGATAATGTTCGGTGTCGGAATCGTTGTGTCAACAGTTCTTATGTTCATCCACTCTTTCGGATTATTCAAAGATGGCATGGGAATGTCATTTGCATGGATGAGGGTAATGGGTGATTTTCAGTCAATCGCAAGTATCGCTCTACTGCCTCTGATCGCCTTTATCATCTTCGTATTTGTTTTCCTTGCGATAGATATTGTAAGAGCTATCCTTTCAATCCCTTCAAAACTGGATAAACTGGCAAAGAAATAGGACTTGAAGTAAATGTCACTGAAATTAGTGATAAACGGGTGCCCCCTCGAGATTTTTGAGGGGGCAACTGTCGGGGATGCCGTGAGGAAATTTTCTCCTGAGATATTCAGGATTGTTGAGCAGGGAGAAACGGATATCACAGATCCGGATGGGAATAAATACTACCTAAGTGGAGAATTAACGGGGGGAGAGGTGTTCAGAATTGACAAAAACACCCCAGGGAAGTTTAAAATGATAAAATCAAAAAATTTAATAATTATTTCAATAATGGTAATACTCTCGCTGTTAGTCCTTGGTCTGTTCCTGACAGGCGATACAGAAAAGGAGATAAAGATCACAATTTTTCATCTCAATGATATTCACGGCAATATAGACAATTTCGGAAAGATCGCCCGTTTAGTTGACCTGGAGAGGGCAAATAATCCCAATGTATTTCTTGTACAGGCCGGAGATAATTTCAGCGGTAACCCGGTTGTTGATCAATATGAACCGAAGGGGGAACCTCTTCTCATATTGATGAATAAAATGAAGTTTGATGCCGGAGTAATAGGAAATCACGATTTTGATTATGGGAAAAAAATATTAAAAAGTTTTATAGAGCGCGCAGACTTTCCTATGTTATGCTCCAATATAATAAGTAATGATCCTTAATTTCCACAACCGGTCCCTTACAAAAAATTTCAATTAAAGGGGGGGATCGAGGTGATACTTCTCGGTCTGATCCAAACCGAAGAACATTCAGGCATCCCGAGTACACTTCCGGCAAATGTCAATGGACTGCAATTTTTTAAAGGAACCGAATTTGCAAAAAAATTCAGCCATCTGAAAAAAAAAGACAACGTTTTCATTGCCCTCAGTCATCTCGGTTATGGAGAAGACAAAAAACTGGCTCAGAATATGGGAGAACTTGATGTTATTATCGGAGGCCACTCTCACACATTGATCAAGAACCCTTCCCTGGAAAACAATGTATTGATAGCCCAGGCTGGAGCTCATCTGGATTATCTTGGAAGAATAGATATTATTGTAAAGAATGGACAGATCACAAATAAAAAAGGCTCGGTCATCGACCTGGAAAGTGTAAAAAACAGCGATAATGAGATAGACAAACTTGTCAAAGAATTTAACGACAAAGGAGTTTTGAATAAGGTTCTTGCAGTGATCGATACAACTATCAGTGGCAGGCCACGATCTTGGACTGATGGTTACTGATGCTATACGTGAATACCTCGGACTCGATATGATCTTCTACAATAAAGGGGGAATCAGGATAAACAAATTATCCGGAGAAGTAAAAGCAAAAGATATTTATGCCATGCACCCATTCGGGAATTATATCGTTGAGATCCGGATGGATACTTCAGAGATAAAAGAGCTTATCAAAAATGATTATGAAGGACACAGGGGGATTGATATTATTCCGTCAGGATTAACTTACAGGATCACAAGGGATCTCAATAAAAAAGTTCACAAAGTGGAATTATTTGATCTCAACGGATACCCGATAGATGAAGGGAAAACTTTCAGGGTTGGAATAAATAATTATATCGCAAGTTCCTACAAATTCACCCATAAAGATCCGGGAAGATCTACCAATTCAAAAACAGTTGATATAATGCTCAGGTTTTTTTCCACCCTTAAAAAGAAACTTAATTATACAAACAGGGTAAGGTCAGAGGAGAAAATAATTTATGAAGGCAATGTGAAGCCCATCGGAATCTCGGAAACGGATATTTATGTTGCAAAAAAGAAGTTTTATGAAAATTCTCCGGCAGGAAATCTGATCTCAGACGCAATGAGAATTCATTCAGGTTCAGATATCGCATTATTCCCGACAAGGTTATTGAGGGGAGACCTCCCCATCTGGAAAGGGATGGATATTTACAAAGAGGCATTTCCTGACCTGTATAATTTTATAAAACAGAGCAAGGTGATAAAAATAAAAATGACCGGGAAACAGATAAAAGATTTTATCTTAAAAAGGTCCGGGAACAAGAATAATATCGATCTGCAGATCTCCGGAGGCAACTATTCTGTTATCTACGGACAGGACAATAAGGTGAAAAATATTGAACTTGTTTTTAACGGAGTATCAGGGTTTAAACCGTCAACAATTTATTCGGTTGCACTGATCGAATATGAATACAATAATTTTTATTCATTGAAGAAATATATAAAAGATACAAATATAATTCAGGAGGAGCTGGACAGAATACTTGCCGGATATATCATAAAGCTCGGCAAAGTCCCACAGAGTATTGCAATTAAGAGAATAAAACTGATAAGAGATAAAAATAACTGAGGAGGAAAAATTGGCTCAATTATACTACAGGCATTCTACAATGAACGCTGGAAAATCAACAGAAGTTTTAAAAATAGCTCATAACTATGAAGAGCAGAACAAGAAGGTACTCCTGTTCACACCATCGGTTGATAACAGGTATGGAGAAGGGAAAATAACATCCAGAATGGGTTTCCAGCGGGAAGCTATTATGATAAATGAAGACACAGATATATACGGGATCGCAGAAAAAGAGAGCCCTTTCTGTATACTTATTGATGAGGGACAATTCCTGGACAGAAAACAGGTTATAACCCTAACAAAAATAGTAGATGAGCTTAACATTCCTGTCATCGTTTACGGATTGAAAAATGATTACAGGAATCAGTTATTCCCGGGGAGCGAAGCGCTTCTGCTGCTTGCAGACAAAATAGAAGAGGTGAAAACTGTTTGCTGGTACTGTACAAAAAAAGCAACCATGCTTATTAAATTCAAGGACGGGAAACCTGTCAATAAAGGGGAGCAAATAGAGATTGGCGGAAATGATAAGTACACCTCAGTTTGCAGGAAATGTTATTCTGCGAGACTTCCGGTGATCTAACCCCTATAAGAACCAGACAAACTTGAAATTAAAATAATAAAGTTGTAAAGTCATATAATAAAAAATGGATAAGAATAAACCACTGGTTCTGGGAGTAGCGGGCGGTAGCGGTTCGGGTAAAACTACGATCATCAGTTCAATAATTGAAGAATTGGACCCGCTGGATGTAGTAACTCTTCAGCATGATTCATATTATAGGAATAACAATCATCTACCTCTCCTCGAAAGGGAGAATATCAATTATGACCATCCTGATGCGCTTGAAACCGACCTTTTAATAGCCAACCTCAGGGACCTCCTGGAGTGGAAGGAGATCGAAGCGCCTATTTATGACTTTAAAACCCACTCGAGAAAGGAGAGAGGAATAGTAAAGAGACCTGCAGAGGTGGTAATTGTTGACGGTATTCTCATTTTTGTTGAAGAGAAGCTCAGGGAATTGATGGATGTCAGAATATTTGTTAACACTGACAGTGACATCAGGTTCATCAGGAGATTAAAACGGGATATGTTAGAGAGGAGAAGAAGCCTGGATTCAGTCATAAACCAATATCTTGCAACTGTAAAACCTATGCACCTTGCTTTTGTCCAGCCAAGCCGTCGTTTTGCTGACATTATAATTCCGGAAGGAAAAAGCCCTATATCAACAGCAATGGTTGTTAACCTGATCGAAAACCATTTAAAAAAAGGGAATAAAAAGAACTGAAAGATTTAATCAGGGGAATTTAGTATGGTAGAGAAAGAATTTATAAGTGCACAACAACTACTCGAAGATTCATTCCGCCTTGGAATTAAAATATTTGAAAGCGGATACAAACCGAACTATATTGTCGGAATATGGAGGGGGGGAACTCCTGTGGGGATAGCAGTTCAGGAGCTGCTGGATTATTTTGGTATAAAAACAGACCATATCGCTATCAGGACATCCTCTTATGAAGGGATAGACCGGAGAAAAAAAGAGATAAGGGTTCACGGACTTGATTATATTTCAGATAATATAAATTATGAGGACAAACTTCTGATAGTTGATGACGTTTTTGATACCGGCCTCAGCATAGATGCAGTGCTTAACACACTCAAAACAAGGGCCAGAAAAAACACACCTGAAAACATCAGAATTGCAACAATATACTATAAACCGGAGAACAGAAAAACCGATTTCGTTCCTGAATATTTTGTCCATGAAACATCTAATTGGCTCATCTTCCCCCATGAACTTGACGGACTTTCTAAAAAGGAGATCGAGAAAAACAAACCTAATGTATCAAAACTGATCCAGGGGGTAAAAAATGGAAATAACTCGTGATTTTATAGAAGCAATACCAAAAACAGACCTTCATCTCCACCTTGACGGTTCACTGAGGCTGGAAACACTTATTGAACTAGCTGGAGATGCAGGTGTGAAGCTGCCTTCAAATACAAAAGAGGGCCTTAAGGAGACAGTGTTCAAGGAAAAATACAGTGACCTTGGAGAATATCTGCAGGGATTTTTCTATACAGGGGCGGTCATGCAGACCTCCGAATCGCTGGAGAGGATCTCTTACGAGCTTGCAGTTGACAATATTAATGAAGGTGTAAGATACATAGAGGTAAGATTCGCTCCCCAGCTTCACCAGAACGATAACCTGGGGATAATTGATGTTCTGAAAGCAGTTAATAACGGATTAAAGAGGGCCCGAAAAGAATTTAACGGCAGGAAAGAGGTAAGTTCCGGTACTATGCCCCAATTCGAATATGGTATTATCTCATGCGCAATGAGAATGTTCGACTACGGATTCTCCGCATATTTTGATGATCTTCTGAATGTCCACAAATATTCAGAGAGGAAATGGATCTTTTCTCTCGCTTCCCAGGAACTTGTAAGGGCTTCCGTGGATGCCAGGGACAATTATGAAATTCCCGTAGTCGGTTTTGACCTCGCAGGAATGGAAAAAGGATATCCGGCAGTTGATCACAAATATGCCTACAACCTTGCTCATAAAAACTTTATTAAGAAAACGGTTCACGCAGGTGAAGCTTACGGGCCTGAAAGCATATTTCAGGCTATTACGGAACTCCATGCCGACAGGATCGGGCACGGGCTCCACCTCTTCGATTCAGAGTTAATTAAAGATGATGATATTAAGGACAGGGAAGACTATGTCAATGATCTTGCCCAGTATATTGCAGACAGAAGAATAACAATAGAGGTCTGCCTGACTTCAAACCTTCAGACAAATCCGGAATACAGAACACTTGAGGATCATCCGTTCAAAAAAATGAAGGATGCGAGGCTGTCGCTTTCGTTCTGTACAGATAACAGAACAGTCTCATCAACAACCGTTACCGATGAGATCTACAAAGGTGTAAAAACTTTCGATATTACTCATAAAGACCTGAGGGACATAGTTATCTACGGGTTCAAGAGGAGCTTCTTCCCGGGATCCTATCTCAGAAAAAGACGTTATGTCCGGAGGGTTCTCAACTATTATGATGAGGTTGAGAAAAAATTCGGAATAAAATAACACTATTCAGCAAAGGAGCAAAATGGAATTTACAACCGTTCTCAGAGGGATCGGAGGCATCTTATTAATTCTAGGGATCACATTTCTGTTCTCAAACAATAAAAGGAAGATCAATTGGCGTCTTGTCGGAATAGGACTCTTTGTCCAATTGTTGTTTGCCGTTTTTATTATCCATGGAGAAACATTCAGATCATGGTTCTTTTTACTTGGGTGGCCGAAGGATATGCTAAACTGGTTCGGCGGAATGGTTGTAAAGATATTAAGTTTTATTTCAGAAGGATCACTGTTTGTGTTCGGTTCCCTCGCAACAAGCCCCGGCAGTGATGGGAGTCTTGGATTTTTCTTTGCGTTCCAGGTTCTCCCTACTATTATCTTCTTTGCATCACTTACAGCCGTATTGTATTACACCGGATTTCTTCAGCTTGTGGTCAAGGGGATGGCGTTCGTGATGTCAAAACTGCTCGGTACAAGCGGGGCGGAATCTCTTTCCAATACCGCAAATATTTTTATAGGCCAGACAGAAGCTCCTATCCTGATAAGGCCGTATATTTCTTCAATGACCCGGTCGGAACTCCTCACAATAATGATCGGGGGAATGGCAACTGTCGCAGGTGGAGTTATGGCAAGTTATATTCAGATGCTCGGCCAGGCGATGGCTGCGGCAAAGGGCTTACCTGTAAATGAAGCCCAATTGGGATTTGCCGTTCACCTTATAACAGCAAGTGTTATGGCGGCACCGGCATCAATAGTAATTGCAAAGATATTGCATCCCGAGACAAAAATACCGGTAACACTGGGCAAGGTGACAATGGAAGTGGAGAAGAAAGATTCAAATGTTATCGAGGCAGCTGCAAACGGGGCAGCAGACGGTCTGAAACTTGCGCTGAATGTCGGTGGGATGCTTATTGTATTTATCGCATTTATCTATATGTTTAATTATATCTTTCAAAGCATTGGAGACATTGTAGGGATTAACGGATGGCTGACCTCCAAATTCGGACAACCTCTTTCGATGCAGCTTATGCTTGGACTCCCTCTTAAATATCTCGCGATCGGAATAGGTGTGCCGATCCAGGATGCATTCGATTTCGGAAGACTGTTCGGTACAAAGATAGTCCTGAATGAATTTGTTGCATATGTCGACCTTGTTGAAATAATAAAAACAAATGCAATGACACAGAAAGGTATCACGATGGCAACATTTGCTCTTTGCGGTTTTGCAAACTTTTCATCGATCGCTATCCAGCTTGGCGGAATTGCCCCGCTCGCTCCGGACAGGAAAAAAGATATTGCAGCTCTGGGGCTGAAGTCTGTCCTCGGGGGAGGCCTGGTCACTCTTTTAACAGCAACACTTGCAGGAGTTCTAATCTGGTAGTATATCAGCCGGAGTTTTTCTTTTAACTGGGTATCTGTTGAAATAATTTCTTCTATATTCTAAAATAGTTTAATATTCGGGTAGAACCGGTTTATAAAAAAGGAGTAACCTTAAAGGTATAAAAAAGATGGCAATTCAAAAGATCAGTAAGGTTGCTATCGGTTCAGACCACGGCGGATTTCCCCTTAAAGAAATATTGAAAAAATTTCTTGAGGAAAAAGGGTATCAGATTACTGATTGCGGAACCGGAAGCACTGATCCGGTGAACTATCCCGAATTTGCTTCCAGGGTAGCAGTGATGGTCTCGACAGGAAATGCTGAAGCCGGGATCATGGTTGACGGTGCAGGGATAGGGTCATCAATGGCGGCGAATAAAGTAAGAGGGGTCAGAGCCGCTCTCTGTTATGACATTACAACAGCTGTGAATGCGAGAGAACATAATGATGCAAATCTTCTGACTCTCGGAGCCGGGTTGACCGGGGCAGAACTTGCAAAACAGATCGCTGAGACTTTCCTGACCCATGAATGTACGGCAGACCGTCATCTGAAAAGAGTAGCAATGATAAATTCCCTTGATGAGGGCAGGAAAGAGATCGGTAATCCTGTCCGGGAGGATAATTTGGCAGATATAACTGAAAAAGATATTAATCAGATAGCAGAAAAAGTAAGGTCCATGATCTCTTCAGATAGTACTATTTCTGAAAGAGCAGAGAAAGAAACTCCTGAAAGGGATATGATATGTCAATGCGGAGTTCATGTTGAGCGGAAACCCGAGACCCTCAGAAAATTTATAGAATTCGGAGTAGAGAGGCTGGGATATAATGATGCCACCGGCGGAGAATGCGTTCCCGGTGATATTGCCGCATGTATAGATCACACACTTCTAAAACCTGATGCGACATCCGAAGATATAAAAAAATTGTGTGCAGAGGCCAGGGAATATAAATTTGCATCGGTCTGCATAAGCCCCAGCTATGTAGCTCTCGCTTCACAGGAACTCGCCGGTTCCGATGTAATAGTCTGCACCGTAGTAGGATTCCCGTCCGGAGCCCATGTTCCGGAGATCAAAGGGCTGGAGACAAGAAGAGCCATTCGGGACGGAGCAAAAGAGATAGATATGGTTATCAACATCGGTGCCCTGAAAAGCGGAGATGATGATCTGGTCTACAGAGATATAAGAACTGTGTGCGAAGCCTGTGAAGATGGCGGCGCTCACAGCAAGGTTATTATAGAGGCAGCACTTCTCACAGATGATGAGAAAGTAAGAGCATGTCAGCTTTCAAAAAAAGCAAGGGCGGACTTTGTAAAAACTTCTACCGGTTTCGGCCCGCACGGAGCAACTGCTGCTGATGTTGAACTGATGAGCAGTGTTGTAAGAGAATCGGGGATCGGTGTTAAAGCAGCTGGCGGAATCAGATCTCTTGAAGATGCTACTGCCATGATAAGCGCGGGAGCTACAAGGATCGGAGCAAGCGCCGGAATCAAAATCCTGAAGGCTGCAAAAGATATGACAGTTTCATCTTAAAAGGAGGATAAATTGGTTGACCTAAGAGCATATGTTTTTCTTGATAAGCTCCAACCCCAGTATGCTGCATTTCTGGGTACAATCGCGCAGGGGTTTCTTCCTGTCGCCGGAATGGCTTCACTATATATCGAGATCTCTCCGGGGATCGAGATTAACAGAGTTACCGATATCGCCTTAAAATCAACAAATGTCACACCGGGAATGCAGATAGTTGAAAGGCTCTACGGAATGCTTGAGATCCACTCCGAATCACAGGCGGATGTCAGGCAGGCTGGAAGAGCCATACTGGAAGCCCTCGAAATTAAAGAAGAGGACAGATGGAAACCGAAAATCTATTCTCAGCAGGTTATCAGAAGGATAGACGATTATCAGACCCAATTGATTAACAGAATGAGACACGGGAACCTGATAGTACCCGGGGAGACAATGTTCGTTTTGGAAGTTCAGCCCGCTGCGTATGCAGCTCTTGCGGCCAACGAAGCGGAGAAAGCCGCATCAATTAATATTCTCGAAGTAAGAGCATTCGGCAGTTTCGGAAGGGTATATCTGGGCGGAGAGGAGAAAGATATCGATATCGGATGGAGAGCGGCTGTTAATGCTATAGAGGATGTTACAGGAAGGACAGATCATAAATAAAATTTATGAAACAATTAAATAGGAGGAAATGATGGCAGAAGCACTTGGAATGATAGAAACAAGAAGTTTCCCAGCAGTAGTGGAAGCTGCAGACGCAATGGTAAAAGCAGCAAAGGTGGAGCTTGTATCATACGAGAAGACAGGTGGCGGATATGTTACAGCAATAATCCGCGGTGATGTAGCTGCAGTAAAAGCAGCATGTGATGCCGGAAGGGTCGGAGCAGCAAGAGTAGGAGAGGTTGTAGCAATCCACATTATTGCAAGACCTCATCAGAATGTTGATGAAGTTATACCACTGGGCAGGACAAAAGAAGCAAAATCTTCTAAGGGATAGATAATATTTTGGAGAAAATATGATCCTCGCTAAAGTTATAGGCACTGTTGTATCCACTCAGAAGGAACCGAGCATGGACGGATTGAAGTTCCTGCTTCTTCAGCAGATCGACTGCGATGGAAAAGCAAAGAGCGGCATTGTTGTAGCTGCAGATGCAGTCGATGCAGGTCCGGGTGAGATAGTCCTTTATGCAAGCGGCAGTTCTGCCAGACAGACAAAAATGACCGAAAACCGCCCATGTGATGCAGTGGTCATGGCCATTGTGGACAATTGGGAAATCGGCGGGGAAACTGGTCTATAAGAAAAGCGCAGACGGCTGAAAAAGGTTCCCGGAAGCCGGGAGCAGATATCAATTTAAGCTTCCCCTTTTCGGTGTATTTAACTTTCCAGGAGATCAAAATGGCACCATTGAATAAAGAAGAGATAGACAGAATAGCTGAAAGGGTGGTCTCCCTGTTGAAAAACGGGGAGGATACAAACACCTCTATACATTCAGGCGGGAAAGGGATATTTCCTGATGTCAACTCAGCAGTAACAGCAGCAGTTGAAGCCCAGAGAAAATTTGTAAACCTCCCGTTGGAGAAAAGAGAAAAAATCATAGAAAACATAAGAGTCCAGATGCGCAGAAGCGCAGATGTGCTTGCAAAGATGGCCTGGGAAGAGACCGGGATGGGAAGACGGGAGGATAAAATTCAAAAAAACCTCCTTGTAATAAATAAAACCCCGGGGCCTGAGATCCTCAGACCGGAAGCATATTCAGGAGACCGGGGATTGACTTTGATGGAACTTGCCCCATACGGGGTTATCGGGTCAATTACCCCATCTACAAACCCCACATCAACCATAATCTGCAATACAATCGGAATGATAGCTGCCGGGAATTCGGTCGTTTTTAATGCCCATCCGAACGCAAAGAAAGTCAGCATTTACAATATTCAATTGCTCAATCGATGCTATCACTGAAGCCGGCGGGCCTGAAAATGTTGTTACAACAATCGATTCACCGACGATAAAGACCGCTTCTGAACTTATGATCCACCCCGGGAATCGGACTCCTTGTTGTGACCGGCGGAGAAGGGGTTGTTAAAGCCGCAATGGAGAGCGGAAAAAGGGCGATCTGCGCAGGACCCGGAAATCCGCCCGTTGTCGTTGATGAGACAGCAGATATTGAAAATGCAGCAGAGTGTATTGTCAAAGGGGCCTCTCTTGACAACAATATTATCTGTGTTTTGGAGAAAGAGATCTTTGTTGTCGATTCGGTAGCAGACAAACTTATTGATGCTTTGTCCAGGAATAATTCTGTAATACTCAGTGAAGAACAGATCGGATAAACTCGATAAGATTCTTTTCACCGAACTGAAAGGGCCGGGTAAACCGGGAGTTATAAATAAAAAATATATCGGCAGGAACATTCAGTTCATACTAGAAGAGATAGGTTGGATATCTCCCCGAACATAAGAATGGCTGTAGCACCGGTGAATGAAGACCATCCTCTTGTGTGGACAGAACAGCTCCTGCCTGTTATACCTCTGGTAAGAGTTCCGGATGTTGATTCTGGAATAGAAATCGCGATAAAAGCAGAACACGGGTTCAGGCACACAGCAGTTATGCATTCAAAAAATATAGATAAATTGAGCCAGAATGGCAAAGGAGATCAACAGCAGTATTTTTGTAAAGAACGGCCCTTCAGTTGCAGGTTTAGGGTTCGGAGGTGAAGCATATTGTTCATTCTCAATTGCAAGTCCGACCGGGGAAGGGATAACAAATCCAAGGAGCTTCTCAAGAGAACGGAGATGTGTCCTCGTTGACCATTTCAGAATAGTATAATGAAACTATATCCTTCTATTGCAGTTATTGAATTAAAAAGTGTCGCAAGAGGAATATTTACAGGTGATGCCATGCTGAAACACTCTCCTGTCTCAATGACAAGATCCGGTTCTGTTCACAACGGGAAATATCTTATTCTTATCGGCGGTTCGGTTGCGTCTGTTGAGGAGGCTTATAGAAACGGACTTTCCGCAGGGGGAGATTCAATCTCTGATTCCCTGTTCCTTCCCGACATTCATATATCTGTTTTTAATGCAGTTTTCGGAAAGAGAGGAAAGTGTTCAGGTGACAGCATTGGCACAATAGAGACCCGCTCTGTCCCGTCTGTAATTAAAGCTGCGGACTCGGGAATTAAAGGGGCGGATGTTGAGATAGTAGAGATCAGAATGGCGGACGATCTGGGCGGTAAAGGTCTGGTGATATTCACCGGGAAACTTGAGGAAATAGAGGCCGCAGTAAAAATCAGCCGTAATATTCTTGAGGAGAAAGGAATTGTTTTTGATACATCTGTTATTCCAAGGCCCCAAAAAGAGATTTCCAACCTGTTGAACACTTCATCAATTTTTAATTCTTCAGACACAATACCGGTAGATGGGGGAGAGATCTGATGCTCCTGGGAAAAGTGGTCGGGACAATTACTCCCGCATCCGTTTATGAGGGGCTTGAGGGTGTACCGATGCTTATCGTTCAGCTCCTTGACAGGAACAGTAAGCCGAAAGGAGGACATATCGTTGCAGCAGATTCCACCCTCATGGCGGGGAAAGGTGAGCTGGTCTATTATGAAGGGGGGAGGGAAGCTGCCCTGGCCCTTGAGACCTGGTTCGTACCGGTAGACCATACAATCATCGGCATTGTTGACGGAGTACAACTTCTTGAGGAGGAAACAGAATGATACTCGGGAAAGTTGCAGGCTCAATTTATTCGACAATAAATCACGAATTTTATAATAACAAAAAATTGTTGTTGATAGATAAACTTGACAGCGATAAGAACCCTACCGGTGATTACCTTATTGCCGTGGACAGTATAGGGGCCGGTGCCGGAGAGACAGTTCTGGTTATAGATGAAGGGAATTCAGCCAGGCAGATAGTCAGAAAAAATCAGGCCCCGATCAGATCGATCATAATCGGAATAGTCGATCAGGTTAATTCCTGATCATCAACTCAAAAGTTCAAACCCTGCTCCACTCCTTTATCCCTGATCGATCTGCAAAATAGAGAACCATTTCCGCCTGTGCCGGGACCCCGGAAGAGATATTGATAGAATTCAGCAGCCTCTTTTCAACTGCTTTTTTATCCTCTTTCCCTGAAGAGTGAACAGTTAATATTTTTTCACCGGCCTCGACCCTGTCACCCGATCTCTTATGAAAAATAAATCCGGCTCTATGATCTATCTGATCCTCTTTTTCCTCCTTCCCGCACCGATATCGATCGCACTCATCCCGATCTCAAATGCATTTATTGAAATAATGAATCCGCTCCTGTCAGAAAGGAGTTCCCAGGAAGATGCACTCTCTCCGAATATGGAATAATCTTCGCACACCTGAGGATCTCCTCCCTGTTCTTCTATAAAGTCGCGGAATATAGCAAGCGCTTTTCCGGAACTTATCGTTTCCTTTAGCCGTTTTATACCTTTCCCAAAATTTTCCTCAACCCCTGCTGCAATAAGCATGCATGACCCGAGAGCAAGGGTAACATTCATAAGGTCTTCAGGACCTTTACCTTTCAGGCATTCGATCGATTCGATAATTTCGACAGAGTTTCCAACGGCATTCCCGAGAGGTTCATTCATATTTGTGATAAGCCCGAGGGTTTTCCTGCCGCTCTTTTCTCCAATGTTCACCATTGATTTACATAATTCTATCCCATCATTTATATCCGGAAGAAATGCACCGCTCCCCGTTTTCACATCAAGAACAATAGCATCTGTACCAAGAGCAAGTTTTTTTGACATAATACTACTTGTTATGAGTGGAATACTGTTTACGGTGGCAGTAGTATCACGAAGAGCATAGAGTTTTTTATCAGCAGGGACTATATTATCGGTCTGCCCCGATATCACCATCCCGCATTTGTTCAGCACCTCCCGGAACTGTTCCATATTGAGGAAAACATTGAACCCCGGGATCGACTCCAGTTTATCAAGTGTTCCACCTGTATGTCCGAGAGCTCTCCCGGAAAGCATGGGTACTTTAACTCCGCAGGCTGCTACTATCGGAGAAACAATAAAACTTACTTTGTCCCCTACCCCTCCCGTGGAATGTTTATCTACTTTTATTCCTTCGATCCCTTCAAGGGAGATGCTGTCTCCCGATCTGAGCATGATACCGGTCAGATCCTCTGTTTCCCTCAGGTCAAGCCCGTTCAGAAATATTGCCATGAGGAGAGCGGATATCTGATAATCCGGAATGCTCCCGTCAACATAACCATCAATTACAGCCTGTAGTTCCTCCTTAAGAAGAATATGCCCATCTCTCTTTTTTGTTATTATCTCGTACATATTTAAGTTTTTCATTTCAGTCTGCTCTCAAGGCTACCTGTCCTCTTTAAGGGAAAATCCGAACGGGAGGATCTCCCCGACTGTCGTTTCTTTGAAATCTCCATCTTTATTACACATTATCACCCGGGTATCTTCTTCTGAAAATTCTGCGATCACCTGCCTGCAGGCTCCGCATGGAGAAAGTATTTTTTTCGTATCTCCAACAACAATGATCGATGATATTTCCTGTTCACCCTCGCTGACCATTTTAAAAATCGCATTCCGCTCCGCACAAATAGTGACCCCGTATGAAGAATTTTCCACATTACATCCGGTAAAAATTTTTCCGGATTTTGTTCTTAATGCAGACCCGACATAAAAATCCGAATAGGGAGCATAAGCTCTCTTTTTTACCTTTAATGCAGCTTCATATAATTCTTTTATTTCCTTTTCCATTTCGTTCTCATTGTATTGAACAACCAAACTAAAGTCAAAAATGATATTTTTTACAGGACTCACCAATGATATTTCGATAGAACCTCTTACCCCTTACCTCTCCACCAAGTTTTATTGTTTCATTGCGGAGTTGTAGAGGTATTGGTTGATTTTGTCAGTGTCTGGGTCCATATTCGGGAAGATGTCGTGCCACATTTCATCATCTTCCATACAGAGATATAAAGGTGCGGCAGGTGACACTTTTTCATAAATTTCGTCCCTGACGAAAGTAAAAAGTTCCCTTCTCAGGGGTTTGAAATATCTGTACTTTCCATCATACCCTTTTATCAACTCGCCGGTAAAAAGCCCCGAATCCTTGTGTTTAAAAATGTGCTCCTTCAGCTCTTCGGGAAACCTCAGAGCACCGAGGCTCCACCATGCAATTTTATCAGGATCAACTACTTTTGAAATATCACCTATAAGTCCGCTATAAAGATCTTTCCAGTTTTCAGTGATTATAATTGGATCAAAATGTATCCCGATCTTATATCCTTTTTTCTGAACGAGGTCCATAGCGCTCAACCTTTTGTCGAGTGGAGCAGTACTATGTTCTTCCATATCAATGATTGATTGAGGGTTCATTGACCAGGATACAACTATATTCTTTAATACATCTTTATTTAAAAGATTCCCAACGTTTGCGGATTTTGTCTTAAACTCAAAAACTACTTCCGGGAAATCCTTCAGCAATTCTATAATTTTTTCAGAAAAATTCTTTTCATTCTCATAGGCCAGAGAATCCGATAATTCCCCGGTGCTGATCCTCAGGTTCTTCAGCTTCCTTACAGCACTCTCCAGTTCTACTCTGGCCTGCCCGGTATTAGTATAAAAGACCGGCTCCTTGCTCTCGAGATAGGACTGGAGTATACAATATGTGCAGGAGAAGGGACATCCCGTATGAAGGTTCATGTTGTAATATCCGCATGAGACCGCATCCGGCGAACAGGGGCAGTTCTTTACGAACTCTCCCTTGAACTCTTCATATTTTATTTTCATATTCCCATTCCCTTTTCAGCGTTTCAGAATATTGAAAAAGTGCTTAAAAGTCAAGGTTACCCTGATAAGAGGATTTTTTTACATACAATTCATTGTGATATAATTTAATAATGATCTTTCTTGATGTTCTCTATATACTGATTCTCATACTGTACATACCTCTCAATCCCCGGTTCCTGTTCAAAAAAGAATACAGGAAAATACTGAAAGGAAGATTCTCTCCCGGTATCAGCAGAGATGAGAAAGGAAGTATCTGGATCCACGCAGTATCTGTAGGAGAAGTGAAAAGCCTTGAAAGTTTCATCTCTCTCCTCCGGGCAAAAACCGGAAAAAGGATAATACTTTCAGTAACAACGCCGTCGGGGTACAGGATCGCCCGGGAGATATTCAAAGATATAGAGATTGTTAACGGACCCTTTGACCTTTCATTTGTCGTAAAAAAGTTTATTCAAAGGATAAATCCGTCAATCATCGTTCTAAATGAACTCGAGATCTGGCCAAACTGGATCTCAATTGCGGACAGAATGGACATCCCGATGGTTGTTATTAACGGAAGGATCTCTGATCCGGCATTTAAAAGTTACAAAAGATTCTCATTCATATTAAAGCGGTTTTTCAGAAAGATTGACCTGTTTCTCCTTCAGGAACAAACATATATTGAAAAATTCACTGATCTCGGTGTTGAGAAGCAATCGATGATGATCAGCGGAAATATTAAAGCAGATGAGGCTGTAATAGCATCTGGGAAAGTAAGAACCAGAAAAAAAATATTTGAGTTTTTGGCAATTAATAAGCCCGGGAAAAAAATACTCCTTTTTGCAAGTACTCACTTATCGGATGAGAATGTATTTATCCCCACATTACAGGAATTAATAAAAAAATATTATATAATTATTGCCCCCCGGCATATGAACCGGGTTTCTGACATGGCAGGAGCAATCAAGAAAACAGGCATCAAATTCCGGATATGGAGCACCGATCAGCCTTCAGATAAAGATATACTGATATTTGATAAAATGGGATACCTTACCGAATTGATAAAAATATCTGATCTGGTCTTTATGGGGGGAAGTTTTGACCCGGCTGTTGGAGGACATAACCTCTATGAGCCGGCAGTCTTCGGAAAAAAAATTGTAGGGGGGCCATGTTATAATAATTTCAAATCGATCGGTAATGAGCTTGTTCAAAACAGATCATATACAATTGCAGAGGACTCGGAATCGGTCACAGATTTTTTAATGAATATAAACGAAGAGGCTATCACTGGATCTGCCGGAGCAGCGGAGGGGACAGTATTGAAGAGATCCGGAGCTATAGAGTTTTCGATCAGGGAGGTATTAAAATTTCTAAACTGACCACCCAAATATTAAACATCACTTCAATTGCATATAAAACCTTATCATTTGTTAATCTGAAGCTGAAAAGCATTGGGGAAACAAAATTCTGTGATGTCAAGATAATTTCTGTTAATAACCTTTCATTCGGAGGAACAGGGAAAACACCTTTAGTGCTGGAAATCTCATCTATTTTGAAAGATACCGGAATAAAGTTCTCGATCGTTACAAGAGGTTACGGCTCCCAAAATGAGAAAGGAAGTACGCTGGTCAGTGCAAGTCATAGCTGGAGAGAAATTGGAGATGAAGTAAAGATGATCCGGAATGAGTTCCCCGACGTTGATATATTTACAGGAAGCAATAGAAAAAAATCCATCAGTGAAAGTATAAAACGGAAGAATAAAATTGTTATCCTTGATGACGGGTTCCAGTCTACAAATATCCGAAAGGACCTGAGCTTAATGCTTATCAATCCGAAGCATGACTACTATTATCTGAGGAATTTCAAGTTCATGGCAAAAAAAGAAGATATAATCCTCTACTACCGGGGAAAAAAACCGGCCACATCAAATTATCATATTCGAAAAGCCGGAGACCATGGAGAATATTCATTTGAATTCTCATCCTTCCAGACTTCCGACGGCCTCCCGGCCGATCCGGGTGATCTGCCTGTTTTTGGTTTTTCAGCCCTGGGGGACAATGAGAGATTTAAATCTGATCTGAGTAACCTCAATCTTAAAGGTTTTAAGGAGTTCAAAGATCACCATAAATATTCTGCAGATGAACTTAATTCACTCTTAAAGGAAATGAAAAATGCAGAAGCTGATTTTCTTGTCTGTACTTACAAAGATTTTATAAAGATCTCAGATATAGTCAAAGACGGATTCCCTTTGATTTATATAAAAAACAGAGTAAAATTCAACTTTGATCTTAAGGGATATATTTTATCAATTGTGAAATGAAACATAATATAAGGTATAGAGTAGAATACTTCGGATTCAGGATCTTTATTTTTTTTATAAAAATATCTCCGTTATTTTTGAAGAGATTTTTCCGCTTATTTGCCCTTTGTGTATTTTCAACACTGGGGAAAAGATACAAAAAACTCGTCAATTCAAACCTGATAATCGCATTCCCCGACCTCTCCGATGAAGAGAGGCAAGCGCTTAAGAAAAAGATCTTCAGACATTTTTCCTCAATATTTATCGATATTATTTACCTTTTCGGCGGGAAAGAACCGGAAAAAGTTGTCGGGAACCTGAAAGTGGAGGGGATCGAAAATATAAAAAATGTCCTGAAAAAGGGGAAAGGGGGAATACTCTTTTCCGCTCACTTCGGGAATTGGGAACTGATCCCGTTTATCCTGTTCAGAGAATTGGGATTCAGGGTCTCAAGTATTGCAAGACGAATGGACAATCCACTCACTGAGGAGATCGTAAAAAAATTCAGGGCCTTCATGGGATCGGATATGATCTACAAAGAGGGCTCACTGAGAAAAATCATCAGAGTGACCGAAGAGAACGGATTGGTATATCTGCTTGTCGACCAGAACACGATCACAAGAGAAGGAGTACCGGTCGACTTCTTCGGAAGAGAGGTGATCGCCGTAACAACTGTTTCACAATTATATCTGAAGAAAGGAATTCCCATCATTCCCCTTTTTCTGACATACCATAAAGATTCTATCATTCTAAAGATCGGAGAAGCTATAAGCTTCAAACAAAGTTCAGATCATGAAAAAGATCTCAAAGAACTCACACAGAGATGTTTGGGTCTTGTTGAAAATATTATCCGGGAATTTCCCGATCACTGGTTCTGGTTCCATGACAGATGGAGACCCAGAGCAGGCCAGAAAAAGAGGCAGGAAGATGAGAGAAAACAACAGAAAAAATAATGAGTTAAGAACAATATCGATTGAAGAGGATTATATTACAAATCAGCCGGCATCACTTCTCTACAAACAGGGTAATACAAGACTTATCTGTACTGCAATGTTTAATGAAAAAGTTCCGTTCTTTGCAAAGAACGAAAAAAAAGGGTGGATAAGTGCTGAATATTCAATGCTTCCCGGATCGACCGGAAGGCAGAGATTTCTCCGGGAAAGGGGCGGAAGAATGGACAAAAGAAACATTGAGATCCAGAGATTTGTCTCTCGATCACTGAGAAATATCATCGACCTGAAAAAGATAAAGGATTTCAATATATTCCTCGATATGGATGTTATTCAGGCTGACGGCGGGACAAGATGCGCATCAGTAAATAGCGGTGTGATTGCATTGATGAAAATGCTTAAACACCTTGTATTCGAGAATAAATTATTTGAGGTACCTCCTTTTGAACCGGTGGCTGCAGTATCGGTCGGAATTAAAAACGGTGAGATACTTGCCGATATAGATTTCCCTGAAGATTCAAATATTGATGCCGATATGAACATTGTATCCAACAGCAGGGGGGATATCATTGAAGTATCCGGTTTTGCAGAGGAGAGCTCTGTACCCAAGGACCTCTTTTTTAAAGCGATCGACCTCGGCCTCGAAAAAAACAGCGAAATAATCACTATCCTTAAAAACTATTTAAATTTAAGTGTTTAATAAACCCTATGTTCAGAATTGCAGGCAGTTCTTTCCCGGCGCTTTACAATGTTGCCATCTCATTATTATCAAAGTTTCTTCGATAGAATTTCATGTATTCCACTTTTCGTTCTAATGCATCAATAACAGCATGACTGAAGTTCACCTTTTCGAATGCCTGAGCACTACCCAGCCCCCCCGGGCTGAACACATTGATCTCCATCAATTTGTCACCCACGATATCAAGCCCCACCAGGAACATTCCATCCTGGACCAGTTTCGGTCTGACAATTTCAGCCAGATTCAGATGCTCTTCTGTAATTTGCGCCTGTGCCAGTTTCCCCCCTGCATGAATATTGCTCCGAATGTCATCTCCCGACCTCTGTCGACGGAATGCAGCATATTTCCCTTTATAGCGCAATGGCTGTCCGTTCATCATAAAAAGCCGTATATCACCTTCATTTGCTGCAGTCAGATATTCCTGAGCGATGATATACCCGTCTCTCAACAGAGACTCGACCATTTGGTTCAGATTCCCACGATCCTCCTGACGGACCAGAAACACTCCCGAACCACCGGAACCCTGGAGAGGTTTTAGTATAATATTGCCGCCATGTTCCTTTGCAAAATGTTTTATATCCTGAAGGTCTCTGGTGATCAGAGTTTTTGGGCGGACCTCTTCAGGAAACAGCTGGAAATAGGTTTTATTTACTGCTTTGGCCAGTCCATCAGGATCATTTAAAACTATCACTCCATGTCGCATGGCTATCCGTCCGAAATTAATACCCGCAGTAGCACCCCAGGCCTTTAACCCCGTTTCATTTGCAGGGTCACTTCTGAGCAGCAACACATCGAGGTCATCAACAGTAATCCTCTCTTCGATACCGTTTTTCCCTTTCAAGGTGTTCAGATATAATTCATTTGATTTGTACTGTTTTTTAGGAACCGTCCTTGCCCTGGCCCGGATGAATTCATCGGGGTCATAGGCCATGTCACCCAATCCCATTATCCAAACATCGTGACCCCGATTAATGCACCACATTCCAAGACGTGTTGTTGTATATCCTGTCTGCTCTGTTTTTATATCATTTACTACAATCCCAATCTTCATTTTTTTCTCCTTTTTATTAAATCAAATATTGTCAGTCCGTTTCTAATTTCCTCAATTTTTTCACGAGTTTGAGACGCATTCATATAAGAGGGAAGCAACGGCGGTGGCTTCAGGATATTACGCCATCTCAATTCTTTAATAATACCAACATGAGCAATTCCTATCTTTCCAATGAAAAGTTGCTCGAACTCTCCTCCCTGCTTCAGGTACTCCATCAGATTTATTAATCCTTTTAAATATATATGATCTTTGATCGAACCGCCTGAACGGAATGTCCTCAGAGAAATACTGAAGGCTGTCTGGCGGTTAAAATGGTATTCTTTTGTCAACTTCCTGAATACATCAGTAAAAGAGGCATTATCAAGCATGTCCCGGGCGGCGATAACCCGTGCTGCCAATAGTCTCAACCTGGGCCGTGACAATCCTCCGGTCATATACTCTGATAAAACGGCCAATCCCTCCTGGAGTTCTTCATATCCCGGCAGGCCGCTGTATAGTTGTTTAAATATCTGGCCCTTACCGTTCACATAGGTCAAAATATGGGTCCCGACCTCATGCTGTATCAACGCCTCTATCCGTTCCACAGGTACTTTGATGTGTTTCCCGATAAACAGATTGCCCTGAGATACCATTAATCCGGTGATGTCGTCCCGGACAAATACCTTCGATCTGATCTCCGGTACAACCTTACGAAAAAGATCAATCTCCTGCTCAGCCCGAATTGAGAATTCTTCCGCTTTGACAGATTTCCCTACAGATTCATCCCGGCTGCGCGGGGGTATCCTCTCCAGTATCTCCTCTGATGTTTTAACTAGTTCTCCTTTTATATCACCGTAAAGGATCAGGTTCCCATACCTGAAACGTTGGGTCCCCCTGTCGAGCAGCATGGATAGTTTTCTGTCAATGTCACGCTGCTGATCCCGGAAAAGCTGCTCAAGGGTAGGGTCTTCTATCCGTTCAACCGGTATTGAATAAAGCTTTCTTTTTAAAATCTCCGGGTCTATCGGGAGAGGTCGGTAAATGAATTCCGGAGGCTTATCAAAGGATTTCCGCCGGAAATCCAGCCATGCAGAATTGCTGTTAACAGGCATTATTAATAACAGAAAATCAAAACTATTGTTTAGCTCAGCAAGCTGAGAATCCACTTCTGAAACAGCTTTTACCATTTTCAGTCTGCCCAAAGAGTGGTAATGCTTCGGATTAAGTGTCGTCTGATTTCGGGAAAACTGGAAAAAGCATCTCTTTAAAGCCCTTGCAAAGCCTCGCTGGATTATCCTGAAGTCTAAAGGGAAAATTTCACCTATGTTCTTATTACGATAAACAGGCCTGATCTCTATTCCGATAGTATGGATATCTCCTTTTATCGTGTCCATAGATGATAAAACCGGAGGCAGACCCGGCGGTGAAGTTTTTTTTGATGGGATCAACTCTGCATCTGAGGATTCCTTTCTAACCCGGATCTCTTTCAAAGATTTCACTAATGAGGATACTGCTGATGAGTCAATGAAATGTTTATCACAATAAACCCTGAAGTGGGGTTTCCTGTCTGATTCTTCTGTAATTGATCCTCTATTAGATTTTTCCCATATCTCAATGATCAGAAAAGCACCGAATTTGTCAGCCATTTTTTCAACGATTCGATTCACCAGCCTCGTTAAACCGTTAGGAGAACGGCGTCCGGACTGTGCTATCAGGTACGATGCCTCCCCCATGATCAATCGTCCCGTATCAAACCCAAGTTTGGGGGCCAGGCGGCGGTAAATACATAAAAAAGGCAATTGACGATCAATATGAACGCGTCCGCCGATGGGCAGAGTACGGCGCAATTGTTTGTTTTTCGATAATCTTTCGGAAACCAAGTTAATAAAGCGATCTGAAATAACCGGGATTTTTTTCTTTACCGCTTTCATTTTACTTTATCCAATTCCTCCAAAACGCCGTTAATAGTAGATTTTAATGCATTTCTCAGCTGATCAATCCTGCTCCGGTCGGGAACTCCTGTCCATTCATCCATAAAAATCTTTTTAAATTCAACTGAAATAGAACATCCCGAAAAGGGGAAATTTTCGTGGATCCAGCGTGATAGATTACCGCCTTTGAATTTAATGTTTTCCCTGACATCGAGATAGCGCCCATCATATCTGAAATGCTGGAGATCGTTCATAAATCGGTCAACCAGCGAACCCCATAGTTTTCTGTTTATTGTCTCGGTTCCAAGATTTACTTCTGGATTCTTCCCGGGATCAGCGGGAGGTCCTTTCGGCCCCTCTCTTCTGTAATTATAGGAGTGGAGGTCAAGTACTACAAAATGTCCAAAACGTGACTGGAGATCTGTTAAAACTTTAAACATTTCATTATAGAATAAATCGTATTCATCCAATGAATCTGATATTAATCCCCGCATTGGATTGGTTTTCCAAACCTTTATACCCCATGCATCTTCCGGACTGATATAGACCGCTCTATCCCGGGGCCTGTTGAGATCGACCTCAAAGCGGGACCTGAGGCCGATAATCCTGGTGATTCCCAGATTTGTCATATCTGAAGTGAAGGGGTCTTCCTCCAGTTTTCGTGTTTTTTTATCTACCGCGATTAATTCTGCAACATCCGGCCGCAATCCGTCTCCGTTATGTATTGCAGTTGCAACGAGCGGGCCGTCTTCCGGAAAGATTGCCCATACGCCGATATTCTTCATCCATCCCCTTTTGAACACATTAAATTACCGGGATAAAATCAAACATGCACTGGCACTTTCCTCCCGCTATAAATTAATTTTACTCCTATTTATTTTAATTTACAATATATTTCGCATGTATGATAAATGACACTCTCCTGTTGTTGTCACCCTCCGGCAAACTGTGTATAATAAGTACTTCAGAATGGAGAGGTGCCGGAGCGGTTGAACGGGGCGGTCTCGAAAATCGTTGGGCCCTCACAGGTCCCCAGGGTTCGAATCCCTGCCTCTCCGATTTCTCTAATTAAGGGATGAGAACCCGTGTTTAGGATTCGAAAGGCGAGCCTTAAAGCGAGCCTTCATGACTGAGCAAAGCGATGGAACCGAAGGCACCCGAGTGATGAATGAGGGTGTAATCCCTGCCTCTCCGATTTCCACCTCTTCTCTGCCTCTCCGATCTGCTTCGCATGAAGCTTCGCAGATCAGAATCTGAAATAATCCATAGGGGTGCAATATTATAAGTAAAAACTTTTTTTTTATCTCCTTGACCTGAAAAATTCTTTCAATAATTCAGAGGATTCTTCACGAAGAAGTCCCCCTTCTATCTCAATGGTATGGTTAAAAACACTTTTTACCTTCTCAAATGAGCCGGTTGAAAATATCCCGCTTTTTGGGTCAGATGCTCCGTAATATATTTTTTTTATCCTTGCGTGAACCGCAGCAGTAAAACACATTATGCAGGGCTCGAGTGAAACATAGAGAACTGCACCGGTCAGCCTGTAGTTTTTCGATGTTTTTCCCGCTTCCCTAAACGCAATTATCTCTGCATGCCCTGACGGGTCGGATGTTTTCACCGGGCAATTATACCCCCGGCCGATTATCCTGCCCTCAAATTCTATTACAGCACCGACCGGTACTTCCCCCGCCTTTTCAGCCTCAGCCGCAAGATCGAGGGCGGACCTCATAAAAAAATCCGGTGTTCTTCTCATGGAGATAATGATAATAAAACCTGGTCAAGCTTGCAATGACAGGAACAGGCTATTTTTTGTCGGTTTGCCCGAAATCGGAAAAACTTATTTTATAAACCTTAAAAGTCCTCGCAAGAACCTTGTTGATCTTTGCAATGGTCATCATATAATCAACTACTGATTTCAGGCTGTTTGTCTGGGCATTTGCATAATCCCTCTGATAATTAAGAACCTGATAGTTGGTTGAGAGCCCGACAGAGAGTTTTTTCTCCTCCGCCTTCAATTTCTGCTCTTCAAGTGTCAGTGCAATTTTGTTCGATTCAACCAGCTTTGCATTGGTTTCAAGCTCTTTAACAACATCATCCACTTCTGCATAGATATCATTTTCTGTTTTTTTCAAACTGAGGAATGATGATTTCAGATTCATTTTTGACTGCATCAGTTCGGCTTTCTCTTTTTTATTGCTTAGAGGCAATGTCAGCCTCAATTGTACTGAGAAATTTTTGTAAATATTTGAAATAGTGTCATTAATAGTATTCCAGACATCTTTCTTTATTACACCTATAACCGGCCTAGCTTCGAAGATCGAACCTGGTCCGTAAATGAGCTGATCACCCCCCTGGCCTGTCGTGTAATAGGATGCCGTCAACTGCAGATCGGGCAGCATCTGATTTCTGGCATATTTTACTCTGATCTTATTATTCGCCATATCGAGTTTTGCGCGCTTGATATCGGGGCGGTTGTTCAGGGCTTCCAGAAGAAAACCGTTAAAATCAACAGGAATATTTGTTTTTACGGGTACATCAACCGGTAAAACTTTAAATTTTTCAAGGGTTAGATTCAGAATTTTTTTCAGATTGTTCTCTGCGGACTGGACGTCCTTTTCGGCCTGGATCATCTGGCTCTCATACGATGCGACTTCCGCTTTTGCTTCCAGGATATCGATGGGTGCAGAGACCCCGACCTTCACTCTCAGCTCATTCTGCTTCAGAAGTTTCCTGGCCCTGTTCATTGATTTTGCCAGAGCATCCTTACTCTGGATTCTGTATACAAGGTTCCAGTAAAGATCCTCAACATTGTAGATCAGGTCGATCACAGTATTCTTTAATTGGTGTTTGGACCGGACATGCTCGTTCATTGAGATAAGGATATCCTTCTTTGTTGCAAAGGTACCGAATCCTTTCATGAGGGGCTGGGTGATCGAAAAATTCAGTTCGGAACTGAGAACAGGATTTATCGTAGTAAAAATACTATTGGATTTACTCCTTGAGTTCTTGAGCTCGATCGAAAAAGTACCACCGAGCGCATACCGTTGCTCCAGCTTAAGATCTAAATTATACCTTTCATTCTTACTCACATCTGCACCACTCAGTACTCCTGAAGAAGGGGAGTTAGTCTCAGAAGTACCGGCATTCATAGAAAAAGTCGGAATAAAGACCGTATCACCGATAATTTTAGACAATCTTGAATTTTCTGTATTTGTCATCTCTATCTGGATATCGATATTATTTTTCAGTGCATGAAAAATTGCCTCTTTTAAAGTAATTTCTTTTACATTCTCTTCAGAGAAGAGGGAAATATTTGCGATCATAAACACAGAGATAATAATTATAAAAATTTTTCTCATAGAACTCCTCCAACAATAGATTTGATACGGATTTTATTTTAAAAAGTTCCGGCAGCAGGAATTTCGTGGGAATTTGACTGATCTGTCAGGAAATTATATATTCTCAACATGAAGATATTTAAGAGAATAATTAATTGGAATTCTAGTATTGATCATTTTAGCGGTTTCTGCACTTTTCATCTATCTAAAGGGAACCAAACCGGTCCTCATCGGAAAATTCACAACAATTCAGGGCAGTACTATTGATAAAATAGAGATCGAAAGGGATGAATGGGGGGTCCCGAATATCAAAGCCGCCAATAAGTATGATATGTTCTGGGGGATGGGATTTGCCCATGCATCTGACAGGTTGTTCCAGATGGACCTGATCAGAAGGCTGGCTACCGGACACCTCTCTGAAGTATTCGGAAGACGGGCCCTTGAATCCGACAAGGAACAGATGGACCTGATGATAGAAGAGGGGATTAAAAGATCCATCGGAAAAATAGATCCAGGACTTAAAAAAATTCTCGAGAGTTATTGCCGGGGAGTCAATTATTACATGGATAATTGTTCCCTCCCACCCGAGTTCAAACTCCTGGGATATTCACCCGAGCCGTGGCAGATCAGGGATATATTCGCCATCTTCAAGAGGATGGAGATCATCCTTGCCGGATCCGGATCCGAACTTTATAATATGAAAGTTTACTCTGCAATCGGCAAAGAGAGAGCGGACGAACTTCTTACCGGTTCCCACGGATCCACGATCGTCAACACAGAAGAATATGAGATGTTACTGAATAATGAGACACTGAAATCTGCCTACCATAGAGAACTGGAAAACCTGGAAAAGAAAATCGGCAGCAATAATTGGGTAATCTCAGGGAGCAGGACAAAGAGCGGAGAACCGATCCTCTCAAACGACCCGCACCTTTCAAATGTATTCCCATCGTATTTCTACCAGGTCCGGCTGAGATCCGGAGACAAAGAATTGTCCGGGAATTCCATTGCCGGGGCTCCATTTATCATCATCGGGAAAAATAAAAAAGTGAGCTGGGGGTTTACCAATGTCGGGACAGATGTCATCGATTATTTCATCCTGGAAATGCCCCCGGGAGATGACATGAATTATATTCTTGACGGTGAGAAAGTTCCATTCACGGTTCTGGAGAAACATATCAAAGTAAAGGGAGAAGAAGACTATATTCACCAGGTAAAAGTATCCAGATTCGGTGCGGTGTTGAAATCAGGGGACAAACTGATGGCCAGGCATTCGGTAAATGAGTATCCCTCCACAGTTCTTGAATCCCTGTATAAATTGAATTTTGCCGGTAACACTGAGGAAGTTGTTAAAGCTTTCAAGTTGTGGTCATCCCCGGCCCAGAATGCGGTATTTGCAGACTCGGAAGGCAATATCGGTTATTACCCGACCGGCCTTATTCCTATCCGGGGGAAAGGGGACGGATCATTACCTGTATCCGGTGGGACGATCAACAACCTATGGAAGGGGTTCCATGAGGAAGAATATAAACCTGTCATAATCAACCCGGTGAAAGGGTTTATTGTAACTGCCAATAACCGGGTCGTACCGGAATCCGGAATTCCTCTATTTGCTAAAAACTGGTTCCCGTCATTCAGGGCAGACAGGATCGCTGAATTATTACTGGGGGGAGAAAAGATCGATGTTGAGGATAATATGGGATTTCAAACAGATACTTTCCTGAAGAGCGGAGAGTTTATCATAAAGATCATCGGAAGCCATAAATCTGTTTCCCCGGAAGCGTCATTCATCTTAAATGAATTAAAGAAATGGAACATGAGAGCAGATTCCGGGATCGGGCCATTTATTTTCTACAGATTTGAAAAGATCCTGACAGATGAGATGTTTTCTGATGAATTTAAGAAAGAAGAATCACTTTCATTGATATCAAGGTCGTGGATCTACCGTCTGCTGAAATATCCGGCGGGAAACTTTGATATCACATCGGTTGACCATTGGGCAGATGACAAAAGGACAGACAAAAAGGAAACATTCTCCGATATTATCGAACGGGCCCTCAGCCTTACAAATAAAGAGTATCTTTTAAAGAAAAAGAAGGGGTCCCCTGACTGGACAGATATCCATACACTAAAATATAACCACCCACTCGGATCGGTTTTTCCCCTGAAATACTTTCTAAACAGAGGGCCGTACGGCCTGACCGGCGGGAAAGACTGTATCATGGTCTCAACATTCAGGAACAGAAAGGATTTTAATGTGATCCACCTCTCAACTTTCAGAATGGTCATTGATATGGGCGACCACACCAATTCAAAAATGATCAATTCCTCGGGACAAAGCGGCCATTTTATGAGCAGGTTTTATGACGACCAGATAGAGTTTTATGTAAAAGGTAAATACAGGCCATTTGAAAATCCTTCGACAGGGAAATACAGGATCGAGATAATACCGGGGGAACAGAATCAGGATTGAGTAAGTTTTTTTTCAATAATAAACGTTACAGGCCCGTCATTGACGGAAGTGATATCCATCATTTCCCCGAAAACACCGGTCTCAACCTTTATCCGGCGGGACAGAATCGTGTTGAATTGATGATAAAGTTCCTCAGCCTGTCCCGGCTCCATTGCATTTGAAAAATCGGGACGCCTCCCCTTTCTGATATTGGAGGCCAGTGTGAACTGGGATATGGAGAGCACAGAACCATCTGAAATATCAAGTACTGATCTGTCCATCTTTCCATTCTCATCAGGAAATATTCTGAGATTGAGCACTTTTTCTGCTATAAACTCAACTTCTTTTTCAGTGTCGCCTTTTTCGATTCCGGAATAAATAAGCAGTCCGGCCCCAATCCTTCCCACTATTTCGATTCCGACTTTAACATCAGCGGACCTTACCCGCTGAACAACCAGCCTCACTTTCCAGACCTCATTGAGTTCCCCTTTTTTTTATCTTAAGGGGACTGAGGTATACCGGCCTTTTTAACAGAGGAGAATTCATATCAATAAGATTACCTTTTTTATCATTCGGGGACATTCCCTTATCTGCAACTACCTTGCCGGTATAAAGATGCAGGGTATTTACATTAAAATGGTAGTAGGCACCTGATCGCAGGGCACTAATCCTGTTAATGAGTAAATATTGACCGGAAAATGGGAGGGCCCTTATGAACTCAGCTCCGTATCTCAGCCCTCCAATAAAATCCAGGTGTATATAATTCCGGGATATACCCTCTCTGTCCGAGGTAACAGCAGGTATAGTCTCATCCGGTTCGGATGAAATGGTCAATCTGCTTACACCGGCTTTACTCCCATCCATTTTCAGTGAATTTTTAAAAGTGATCTTTTCATTTTTCCACTTTTCAAGCCTTTTCGAAAATTCAGCATTACATTCTGCAAAAAGGAGGTTTTCCCTTTTATCACCCTTAGCGAAAACACTTTTTTCGTTCTCAGCATTCTCTATTTTTAAAGTATATTCTTTAATCTCCCTCTTAATCATATTAACCTTTTTTACCGCCGGGAATATATAGATCCAGAGATATAATAGAATGTGAAAGAAAAACAAAAGGATGATGGCAAGATTTTTGATTAAAGCTTTCTTTTTCATTCTGCAGCCACCTCCCCTCTGATAATAAATTGTTTCGGGTCTTTTTTATTTACTGTTTTTGAAGTTATAAATGCGCGCGTGGAGTTTTCAAGTTTATCAGTAAAGTCCAACAAGTAGGCCCCCTTTCGCGAAAAACCCTTTATCTCAAACTCAATAACCCCTGTTTTGCTCACAATATTAATTTCTGAGAATCTTATGGAACGGTCATCCACCAGGATAAGAACACTGATTAATGCTGTTATGGATCTGCCTATATCGCCCGGCCTGTTTATAATAAAAACCTTTTCGAAGTATTCGGCCCTCTTTTTTTTTAATTCTTTTATGCTGGTCTGTTTTGAAATAATTTTTATGTGCTCTGACCTTACTTTTTCAAGTTCTTTTGTCAACTCCCCTCTTTTCTTTTCAAAATGGAAAAAACCACCCAGGAATACAAGTACAAGGACAATAATCACAATTATTCTAATTTTCATTTTTTCTCTACATCCTCTCCGGAACCGGAATTCCCATTATCTCAAAAAGCGTTGAAAGATTTTCTCTGAAGAGCTGCAATAAAATTATTCGGAGTCTTTTCAGATCATTATTATTTTCAGAAATGACAGGATACTGGTGATAATAGTGATTTAATTTCTGACACAATTGATAAGAATGACTTGCAATGGAAGAAATTTCTCTCATCTCTACAGCATGATCAAGCTGGACCTCAATAAGCGATATATGCAGAAGGATATTAAAAAAGAGTTCAGACTCTTCATCCCCCAGAACAACCGGGTCAGGTATGTTTCCGGAAATTCCCTGTATATCAACTTTTCTGAAGATACTATTAATTCTGGCCATTGTATACTGCATATATGGCCCGGTGTCTCCCTCAAAAGACAAGGCATCATCAAAATCAAATGAAATGACCGAGTTCGAGTTAAATTTGATCATATAATACCTTAATGCTCCAACAGCGATATCCCCCGCAATTTCATCGATCAGCTTGGATTCCAGACCAGGGTTCCTCTTTAAGACCTCCCCTTTCGATTTCTCGATCAGTTTGGTTAACAATTCCTCACCGCTGACAGCGATCCCTTTTCTTCCAGAGACCTCAATATAAGACTTTATTTTATCCTCTTCTGCCAGGTCAAAACCCAGATCCTCCACGCATTTCGGAGTCAGCGCAACCATTTCATACGAGAAGTGGATATACTCTTTTTTATTCCCATCCGCACTCAGCGGAGCTATCACCTCTTCCGAGATTATTTTTTGAAGATATGACTGTCGTACATCAATAACAGTAAACACTCTGTCACCATTCCCATAGGCCGCCTGAAGTTGATTTTTTTTAAAATCTGACATATGGATAATTTCCCCGTCATCATATTTAAAAAAATCTTTGAAATAGAATTTTTTTTTAAGAAACCCGACTTTCCACAGGGCATAGGCTATATCTTTTGCTATATACGTCGCAGTTCCGTTGGACCTGATAACGATCTTTTCAATATCCTCACGCCTATATTTTATAACCCAGCAATTTTCCTTCTCCGGATCATCGGAAGAATACAGGATCTTTCTCTCTTTAAGTATTCCGGAAGCTTCTTCAAAAAGCTCAAGCTCTATGATATCACTCTCCTTTACCAGACTGTCATACCTGATATTTAGACGCTCCATCAGTGCTATATGATCCTTAACTACAACTTCTGCGATAAAAGAGCTTACTGAATAATACGGCTCTTCCTTCTCTTCTATCTTCTTGTGAACCAGATTCCTGGCTTCACTTTTTTTTTCGTCTTCAGATAACTTCATACTGTAATTGGGATATCTTTTCCATAGGAATACAGGGAGATCATCTATCTCTCTTATCTCATTCAGATTTTTCCCATCGAGCTCCATCAGCCCCCATACAACATCGGCAACCTGAATCCCCGTGTCATCCAGATAGTTCTGTATCTCAACATCAAAACCAAGGAATTTTAAAGATCTTGCAAGGGTATCACCAAGGCTGGAATTTCTGATATGGCCTATATGAGCCGATTTGTTGGGATTAATGCTGGTGTGTTCAACAATCACCTTAATACCCTTCTTCTCCGGTTCAATTCCCCTCTTCAACAACAGGTGATCCAGAAATTTCTTCCTGTCCAGTGTAAAGTTGAGGAATCCGCCCCCCTCAATTCTTATATCAGAGATAAACGGTATTTTCCCTGAAAGTGTCCCAACAAGTTTTTTGCCGATAAAAAAAGGTTTTTCTCCTGCTCTTTTTGCAAGGACAAAAGGAATGGTAGTAGAAATATCTCCGAATTTTCTCTGAGGTGGAATGGAAAATTGAATATCATCAGGATCGATCTCATAGCCCGGACTTAATTCATTAAATAATATATTTCTAAGCTCTTTTTGAATCGTTATCATCTTTCCCTCACAGCTTCACCAGTGTGAAAAATTATATCATCTATCTCTTCTGAACTCAAAAAGTGAAAGAGGGTACAGGTACCTTTCTGTTTCGAAACAATTACCGGGAATATTTTTTCGCACATTAGTATTTACTTTATTGCCGTGTTTTTATAGAATGCACTTTTAAAAGATTATAGGAGTCTTAAATGACAGAAGAAGTAAAAAAATTATGGCCCGAACTCGATTGGATTGAAGATGAAGACCTGAGAGAGAAAACCGCAAAAACATGGGAGCTGGCCCTGGAAAGATCCGTGCTGACGGCAGAAGACCTCAACACGATCCCGTTCACACTCCTTGTCCCCGATCTGAAAGTGACATTCATGGCCCATAAACGGGCAGTTGTTCATATTGCACTGGAAAGCGGGAAAAAGATGAATGAATTTTTCAAAGATGATCTACCGGTGGATATGGATGTCCTGATCTCCGGTGCCATTCTTGCAGATGTCGGAAAACTGCTTGAATATGTGTTAAAGGACGGCAAAGCCGTGCAGGGAACCTATGGAAAATATCTCCGTCACCCGTTCTCAGGTGTATCACTTGCAGAGGAGGCAGGATGCCCCCCTGAAGTTTGTCATATCATCGCTGCTCATGCAGGTGAAGGAAATATGATCAAACGGTCAACAGAGGCTTATGTCGTTCACCATGCGGACTTTATGACATTTCTCCCCTTTCGAGACGGCCTAAAAATTTAGAAGATACCTGGATATTACCACTTACCGCTAACCTATTACCATAAGTTGGGTTTATTTATTGGATAAAAAAAACTGAGCGGATTTTGTAGAGGAATTTTCCGAAAATCCCCATTTTCTCTTTGAAACTCCTTTTTTGAATATAATTTTTCAGCAAAATTAATTACAACATTCTCCAAATTCACCCGTTCATTTTTTCATTCAGCATTGTCGCAATATATCCCCTGCCGGAAACAAAAGAGGGTGAATCCATCACAATAATGAACCTGGGTGTACCGGGAGAATATATAAGAGATTTTGCAGAATAATTTTCACCGGGAGTTTCATCTGCGACTTTCAAATCTGATAATTCGATCGAACCCCCGTCTGCATTAATAAGATCTTTCATCCATGATATTATCACCACCTTTTCCCGGATCCGGGAAAATCAGATAATGAAGTTTGAATGAGCTTCTCCTTCTTACGCCAATATTCTTATATTCCCCTTTGTCATCAGGATCAAGCGCATCTTTTTCCACCCAGCTGAAAGTAAATTTTCTTAACTCCTTCGAAAAGGAAAAAATATCTTTAAGTGAATTTATATGCTGCATCGGAGAAATATCCCCGATATCATTTAACATCTGCGAAAATGACATTACATCTTCACCTGGGAGAAATATATCTGCCTTTTTGATCAATATGTCCGCATAAATTATTACCGGAATAGAATGATAGTTCTCAGTTGCTTCATTATTGAGAAAGGAATAATGTTTCAGATTCAGTAAAGATTTCATCTCATCTGATGTGAAATTAAGGCTCCTTCCGATAATATCTTCTCCAGAAATTCTGATAAGAAAAAGAGAAATATAAAGATCAAATTTATCATGATCAGACAATTCCGAATCCTTAAATACCTCCATTGCCCTATCAAGATCTCTCAACCTGTACTTTAGCGCCCTTTCTATCTCAGCGGAATATTTTTTTTCAAGTGATCGTCTGAGTTCCTTCTCGATCTTATCAACAGGTATTTCAGCAATCGCCCTGTCCCCGGTATTAACCACGTTAAAATAATCTCTGAGAACAATCCTGATCTTTGTGAACAAGCTCTCTTCCTGTTCAACCACCTCGTTTTTCTGAGCTGTCTGTTTCCCCAGCTTTTATTTTTTTTCACCAGGAATTTTACGATTATCATCACTCTCCGGAAGAAGACGGGAAAAACAGATAGAGGAGAAAACCGACCATTACAAGTGCCATAAAAATCAGAAGAGCTGAATCTCTGTTCTTTTTACTTTTAAACATATAAAAAATGTATACAATAACTAGACCTTAAATTATCAAATCAATTGAAATATATACGGAGACATTTTTACCCCCTTTTGTCACTCTTATCTCCTTCTGATATAATACTATGGTTGAAAAGGAGAAATCTGAATGGCAAATAAACTGAGTGTTATTATCCCGTGTAAAGATGAAGAGGAGAATATCTCATTCTGCATTGAAAGTGTACTTCCCTATAGCAGATGAAATTGTAGTTGCCGATTCAGGTTCTTCTGACAAGACAATGGAGATAGCAGAGCAGTACAATTGCCGTATAATAGAGAGAGAATATATTAATTCCGCTAATTTCAAAAACTGGGCCATCCCCCAGGCAAAACATAAGTGGGTTTTGATCGTTGATTCTGATGAGCGTGTATCCCCGGAGCTGGCTGCAGAGATCTCTTCAGTGCTTGAAAAACCGGAGCCCGAATTTGACGGTTACATCATCCCTCGGAGAAATTATCTTTTCGGGAAACTGGTAAAACGGAGTTGGCGGCGGCCGACAAGGTCCTTCGCCTATTTATGAGGGACCTGGCCAGATATAAAGACATGAGGGTGCATTCGGAAATCATTGTCAGTTCCGGAAAAGTGGGGAAACTGAAGGAAAAATTCGACCACTATTCGTACTGGGACTATTTTCAGATCATGAAGAAGTACGACATGTACACCACCTGGGCGGCAGAGGATCTGAGGGATAAAGGGGTAAAAACCACAGTTTTCCGAACCTCACTTTCACTCCGGCCTGGAGATTCTTCCGCCACTATATCCTGCAGCGTGGATTCCTTGACGGGAAACCGGGACTTATTGTTTCCGGATTGTCTATGTACTACGTATTTCTTAAATATGCTAAATTGTGGAAAATGACAAGAACTGAAACGAGACCTGTACCGCCCGATATAAAAGAGATGAAAACCAGATATAGCAGATTGAAAAAAAATAAATAAAACAGGTATCAGCCCATTTTATACCTGATACTAAATATAAAAAATAAGAATTGTCAAATGGATATACTACTGACAATTTGCGGATTAATTCATATAATGCAATAATTTTAGTAATAAATAATGAAAATTCTCTTATTATCAATGCCGGATATCACTCTGAGTTACACTACAACAATATTTACTCCTCCCACTCTTGGAGTGGTTTCTATTGCAGGCAATCTTGATGGGAGGCATGTAATAAATGTCGGCGATCTTGTTACCCAGAGAAAAAATATCAAAAAAGCGATATTGGATGCAATAAATCTTTTAAATCCCGATATAGTTGGTTTAAGTGCTATGACTTTTCAATATCCGACTGCCCTGAAAATTGCTCAATTTATAAAAAAACATTTCCCGGAGATCAGCATAGCACTGGGAGGATATCATGCAACCTTGATGTACAGAGAAATTGCAGAGAGCAAAGATGCCAGATATTTTGATTTAATCTTCAGAGGGGAAGCAGATTTAAGTTTCAATGAAGCAATTAATGCTATTGAAGACGGGAAAAGTTTAAGTCTTGTTAAAGGACTCTCTTTTAAAGTAAATGGGAAATTTTACCATAACGAGAAGAGAGATCTTGAGGACCTGAAAAAAATCAAATTACCGGATAGAACCAAACGGTTTTGGAAAAACTGCAATATTCTAAATGTTCCATTTGATATGGTTGAATTTTCCAGGGGATGTTTAATGTCCTGTAAATTCTGCTGTATTCGGCAAATGTATGGAAAGTCCTTCAGAACATTTGACATACAGCGTGTGATAATGGATATAGAAAATGCAAAAAATGCCGGAATAAAATTGTTATTTTTTACTGATGACAACATTACCATGGAAGTTGACCGGTTTGAAGAGTTATGTGATGCAATAATAAGGAACAATCATAATGATGTTTTGTATGCCGTTCAAGCCTCGGCCAGGGGGATTGCCTCATCACCCCAACTAGTAAAAAAAATGGCTCAGGCAGGGTTCAAAATGGTTTTTTTAGGGATTGAAAGTTCATCAAAAGCGGTTTTGGATTATCTGAATAAAGGGGATATTCTGGAAAAGAGTAAACAAGCAGTATCGCTTTTACAGAAAAACAACATTTTAATTTCAGCAGGGTTGATAATTGGCAACCCTGATGATGATTATGAAAGTATGGAAGAGACTTTTAAATTTGCAAGGGAACTTGGCGTTGATTTTATCGGAGTACAGTTTCTGGTTCCTTATCCTAAAACTGAGATAAGAGAGGAATTAATATCTAAAGGTCTTTTGGTAAATTCAGATCAATTCAGGTTCTACAATGGCGGTACTGCCTGTGCCCGGACAAATTTTTTAGATCAGGATGAATTAAAATTTATCAAATTCCGGTTAACCCGGGAATATTTTAAAACCAGGAAAATAAGTGTCCTTAAAGCGTTTATAAAGAGCAAGGGAGCGTATAGAAAATTTTTAAAGGGAATTATAAAACTTATTCCAGAGTGGATTATATTTTCACTATTAAGAAAGAGCAGAAAACTATTATTGTCTGAACAAAAACTTTTCCAGCGATATCTTGCAAAAGTAAAGAAATTAAATAGTTTTAATATTGATTAAAAAGGTAATTACAGATATTTTCAGTAAACTATTTAAAGGAAATGATCAGGGATGAGCAGATAAAAGATATCTTCAGTTCCTGACTCTTAACAACTGTTCAGCAAGTTTAACTGCTTCTATCATGCTTCCAGGGTTTGCGATGCCTTTTCCTGCTATATCATAAGCCGTCCCATGATCGGGAGATGTCCTTATGAAAGGAAGGCCGAGAGTTAAATTCACACCTGAATTAATATTCCGCAGTTTAAAAGGGATCAAACCCTGATCATGATAAAGAGAAATGATCACGGGGTTCTCCCTTTTTTCAGCTTCAAGAAAAATCGTATCAGGCGGGAAAGGACCTTCGATCCTCATCTCTTTTTGAAGATCTTTTACAGCAGGTTTTATCTCCTCCTCTTCCTCCTTCCCGATTGTACCATTTTCACCGGAGTGAGGATTAAGCCCGCTCATCAACAGGTCGAATTTTTTTCCTGTTAACCTTAAAAGTTCTGAATCAATAAACCTGCAGAATGCAGATATTTTATCTTTTCTGATCTCAGCAAAAATTTTTCTGAGAGGGATATGTGTTGTATACAAAGCAACTTTCATTAGTTCTGACCAGAAGAACATGCCCCATTTATCAGCACCTGCGGACTTAATTAGAAAATCTGTATGTCCCATGAAGGAGTTTCCTGCATTTATCCACTTCTCTTTAGAGATCGGGGCAGTGACAACTGCACCTGCAGATCCATTAAGGGCGAGGGATACAGATTTTTTCACATACATAAATGAAGGATCATTGTTTTCCGTATCAACTTCGAGAAAAGAAACACTCCCCGGAACGGATTCTTTTATATCTTTAACAACCCTGATCGAATTATCGTTATAAAATTTTTTATTTCCCAGAATTATAATCGGAGTTCTTAAAACCAGAGCAGAAAGTGTTTTTTTTATGATCTCGGGGCCTATCCCCTCAGGATCACCCAGAGTGATCAGGAGTGCCTTGTTGTCAAGGGTTTTTTCCAATTTTCCTTTTATTCGGGAACTTTATGGATAAATTTGATATAATGCTTGAACAAAATAATATTGTTCCCATCATCCTTTTTTATTTTAAGACATTTATCATCATACCATTCAATTGTGCCTTTAACTGTAGTGTCATCGATCAGTTCGATCACCAGCATAGTCCTGTTGTTCATCTGCTTCACATAATAATAACTTTCAGCATGTGTTCTGTATGGAGGAGGCGTCTTTTTTTTTGTATCCTTTTTGAATGTTTTTTTTGCTTCAGTAAGATCTGGTTTGATTAGTTTACGTGTCATTTCAGGTCCCCGGGTTCAATGCATAATAAATAATAATAAATTAAAAGTCAATCAGACTTTTTTTTCCTCTTTCTTTTACTCCACCCTTTAATAACTCTTTGCCTTTGCCTTGCAACAGCAAGGGAATCGGGAGGAACATTTTCGTTTATAGTTGAACCGGCAGCCACATAGCTATTCTCTTCAATAGTAACCGGGGCGATCAATTCCGTCCCGGACCCTATAAATGACCTGTCTTTGATTATGGTCGGGTTCTTATTAATACCATCATAATTACATGTTATGGTTCCGGCACCGATATTAACATCTTCCCCGACTGTAGCATCTCCGATATAACTCAGATGCATTGCTTTAGAACCTTTGCCGAAGAAAGTTTTCTTCATCTCGACAAAATTACCGACTTTTGCTCCATTTTCGATGACAACACCATTCCTGAGATGTGAATAAGGGCCTATCTGAACATTATTTTTTACTCTGGATCCCCTTATAACAGATCCCGGGAGTATAACCGAGGAATTACCGATCTCTGATTCTTCAATATATGAATTCGGGTAGATATCAACATCTTTCCCTATACTGGAATTACTATCTATATATACACCCGTGGATATAATGCTCCCGCCACCAATTGCAGGAAGACCTTCGACATAAAACCCAGAAAAGTCCTT
Organism: Candidatus Aminicenantota bacterium; assembly: GCA_963827565.1. Lineage (GTDB taxonomy): Bacteria > Acidobacteriota > Aminicenantia > UBA2199 > UBA2199 > UBA647. Next base: position 977,693 of record CAWHBG010000003.1, on the reverse strand, counting down.
TATGATAACACCCTTTGTCATATAGTATTCTGCCTGATATCTGATTATGATCTTCTCCATCTCATCAAAAGGCAGGGTGGAAATATCTTCTGAAATTTTCAGATTGTCGATCCAGAAACTGATATCTTTCCCCCTTATCAAAGGTTTTTTATCCTTAGTTTTCGGGGTTAGATTATTCATTCAATAATTGCAAGAAATTCCTCATTCTCCTGTAGATCCTGAAGGTCCGGCTCATTGTTGGCAATTATCTTGTATCTGTTATCTTTCGCTATTGTTTTTTTCAGTAATCCCATTCCAGCCTCCACATCATCCTGTCGGAATGCAAGTAAAGACCTTAGATAGATAGAATATGATGAATTTATTTTTTTTGTTTCAATTTTTTTTACAATTTTTTCCGCTTCGTCAATATCATCGATGTTAATATAAAAAAGGAGTTCGTTCAGGATATCATCCTCATCTTCAGTCGCAGCTCTCTTTTTCAATGTTCTCTGATCACAAATATTTTTATAAGACTTGGATTTGGTCTGAATTTCCAGAACACTGTAAAATTCGGAGTCTTTATATTCATCTATAATTTTTTCAAAATCAGCAGATGCTTCTTTAAATTCCCTTTTTGTAAATTTCTTTACCGCTTCAGAAAATTTTTTTGATATCTCATTGAGTTGATTATCTTCTTTCAGTTTCATTTATGACTCCTTCAGTTATGATATTTTACAACGGATGAGGGAATATTTCAATATTGAATAGAATTATCCTGTTGGAAAAGTTAGAAAAATTATTTTTTTTACTCGCCTGTCTGATATCTGTCCGTATAAACACCGACTACTTCAACCCCCGCACCTTTTGCAATATCAATTACAGCAAGTACTTCTTTATATGATACGGTTTCGTCAGCCTTCACGAATAGTGGTTTCTTCGAATCTGTCTGGTAAAGGTCTCTGAGCCTGGTCTCAAGCATCTCTTTTGTTATCGGCTCTCTGTTGATAGTGATTGTAAGATCACTCTCAATTACAAGAACAAGTGAAGAAGACTGAGGCCCTTTTGTTTCAGCCTGACTGGTTTCCGGCAATTTGATGTCAATACCTTTCTGAGCAACCGGGGTAATCACCATAAAAATGATCAGTAATACGAGTAATATGTCACACAGAGGAACCACGTTAGGTTCCGACTTTGCTCCTGCACCTAATTCAGCACCCATGAAACCTCCTATCCTTTGATGTATTTTCTCAAATAAATTTATACTTGTCAAGAATAAAAACAATAAAAAAGTTGACATTTAAATTAAAGCATATTATATTAACCGTATGGTTAAACTAAACGGTTGGTCAGAGGCAAAACATGACCACTAAAGAGAAAATCGTCAAAGCTGCAGTAACTGAATTCTCAAAGGGCGGATACCCGGGCGCCAGAGTTGAGAATATCGCTCTGAATGCAGGTGTAAATAAAGCAATGATCTTCTATTACTTCGGATCCAAGGAAAAATTGTACAGGTTAATTATAAAAAAAATAATAGGAGAACTCTTTGAGGCAATAATGGCCCGTGGTGGCCTTGAAAACGAACCGGAGCCGGAGATTTTCTTTGATAAGTTTACAGAGAACTACATCCGTTTCTTTTCAAAGAACCTGGAATACATGAAGATTGTCGGTACCGATCTGATCGCAAATCCGATCAATCTGAAAGGCGCACTGAAGAGCTTTTTTGATTCGGATACAGATGGAATCCCGATAAACATCCGGAATTTATTCAATAAATGGTATCAACAGGGAATAATTACCGAGCCTGAACCGATGCACCTGTTTCTGAATATCATTTCTCTCTGTATTTTCCCACTGATCGCCAGGGTATTCCCCGAAGTGATCTTCGACGTTGACCTGGATAACGAAGCGTTTGTTAAAGAAAGAATTAGAAGTGTTAAAAATATAATAAAAAGAGGGATCTTAAAATGAAAAGAATAACTATTTTCATAGCAGTATTCACAATTTCGATCTCGATCAACTTCGGGACCAGCCTGAAACAGGCAATTGAGAACGGGATCAGAATTAATGCCGATATACAGAACAACAAACTTGAATCAAAGATACTTGATGTTGACAACAGGATCCAGAGATTGGGAAAATTATTCAATCTGTCGGGAGCCGGGACATATCTATACAAATCTGAAAAAACGGAGATAATGATGCCGGACATAAATATCGGGCCGGGAATGTCAATTACCGGACTCAGTATTAATGGCGGGGTTTATCACAATTTTGATCTGAAGGTCTCACTGACCCAGCCGATATTTACCGGGCATGCCCTCTCCGGCATGATCAGCCTGAATGAAGTAAAACAAACACTGAATATTAACGAAAGAGAATTCCTGGAGTTAATGCTCAGAGGAAGGATCAAAACTGTTTTCTTCAATTACCGGATGCTGTCCAGCCAGCTCAACTCCCTGACTTCGCTGAAAAAGAGGATGAATAACCATCTGAAAAAGCTGGAAGACCTCTTCAATGAAGATCTGGCGGGAAAGAGCCAGGTGCTGGAAACAAAACTGAAGCAGCAGGAAATAGTATTAACAATGGAGGAAGTGAAAAACAATCTGAACAAGATATCTTCAACCTTCTCTGAACTGACCGGATATAATATTTCGGAGATAGGTACAAACTACAGGGAGGATATCCGGGACCGAGAATCATGTATGGCACTATTCATCCGCAACCACCCCGGGTTGAAGACACTTTCTGACAGGAAAGAAATGATCGGTATCAACAAAAAGATCATCAATGGAAAAAACCTCCCGCAGATCGGCGGATTTGCTGAATTTCACTATGGCGTCCCCGGCATTAATTTCATCGGCGACGAGTGGAACTCATATTTCCAGGGCGGGATTGAGATTCGATTAAATATCTTTAACTGGGGAAAATCACGCAAAGAGAATATCATCAATGATTACAATCTTGACAAGATCGATAATCAGAGCAATGATCTGATCAGAAGGACAGGGCTCAGACTTTCTGATCTCTTCTCAACCCTTCAAAGCCTGCAGACGAGGTTATCAACTTATAAAGATATGATAAGCCTCGCCGGTGAGGAAGCGGAACTTAAGCTGCAGTTGTTTAATGAGAAGCAGATATCAAACTTAGAATATATTAACTCGGTTCTGAGCGTGGAGAACCTGAGATCGCTTAAGGAAAAAACAGACCTTAAGTCTGAATTAATAAAAGTGGAAATAAACACCATGATCGGAAACAAGGAGGAGAAATGAAAAGATCAGCAATAATTCTTCTGTTCATCTCACTGATATACGGATGCGGAAGCGGGAATGAAAATATTATAAAAGCCCCCGGAATGGTCGAAGGAGAGATCATTACAATGAAATCCAGGGTTGCATCAAGTGTGATAAAGATAAATGCCTTTGAAGGGGAAGATGTAAACGCGGGGGATGAACTCGTTAGTTTTGATTCAAGAGCGCTGAATAATAAAATTAAGGACATCGAACTTAATCTTCAGAGTATCGGCCTGAAACTGGAGAAACTCAATAAAAAAAAGATACTTGCCGGGAGAAATCTCAAGTATCTTAAAGCTCAGGCAGGAAAGTTTGAACGTCTGAATAAGAAAAGGTCCATATCCGGGGATGACCTTGAAAAAATGAAACTGAAACAGCTTGAAGCGGAGACAACATTGTTTGACATTAATAAATCTGTTGAGGAAATCAGTGTTCAGCAAAGTGTCCTTGAAAATAACCGGGAATACCTGAGAATTTTACTTGAAGATTACAGACTGATTTCAGGCGTTTCGGGGGTTGTAATGGAAAAATTTATTTCACCGGGAGAAAATGTATTCCCCGGATCTCCGGTGATCGACATACTTGATAAAGATTCTCTGTATATTGAAATTTTTGTTGAGGAGAAAGAATTGTATGCAGTAAAGACAGGTTCAGAGGTCATGATTAAGATGGATGGAGTGGAGGATATGGATCTGAAAGGAGTGGTCTCCGAGATCGGGAGGAAAGCTGAGTTCTCTCCCAAATATGTTGTTTCAGAAGTTGAAAGAAAATCACTCCTTTACAAAGTTAAAATAAGGATAAATGAAAATCTGGACATGTACAAGATAGGGATGCCGGTAACAATCTTGATCAGCAAAAAGAAGTGACCGGAACTTTTCAACATAGAAGATTGAAATGATCAGACTGGATAAAATTTCAAAAACCTTCGGCTCCATTCTGGCCCTGAAAGATATATCGGTCCGTTTCCCCCGTTCTAAAATTACAATCATTGCCGGCGCCGATGGGGCGGGGAAATCAACCATATTCAGGATCCTGCTGGGCCTTGAAAAGAATGACTCCGGGAATATTTATATTAATGAAGAACAGATCAAAAAGGATTATTCAAAGATAACAGGGATATCGGGATTTATGCCTGAACGTTTTTCACTTTATACCGATCTGACTGTCGAGGAAAACCTCGATTTTTTTGCAGATATAAACAATGTCCCGTTTAAAAGGAGGGAAGAACTCAAAACCAGGCTGCTTGAAAATACCGGCATGATAAATTTCCGTAACAGAAGGGCCGGTGCCCTCTCCGGCGGGATGAAACAAAAACTGTCACTCTCATCCATTTTACTCTCTTCACCTGAACTAATCATTCTCGATGAACCGACAACAGGCGTTGATCCCCTGTCACGGATAGAATTCTTTCTTATAATAGAGATGCTTAAGGAGGAGGGGAAGACAATACTGATATCCACACCCTACCTGGATGAAGCAGAGAACGGAGATCATATTGTATTTCTTAAGGACGGATCAATCATTAAAAAAGGGGATATCAATGAATTGAAAAAAGATGCCCCGTTCCGGCTCTGGAGAATATTACCGAAGGGAAATATCTTTGAACTGATAAATAATTTAAAAGGGAAGAACAGCCCCGGAGAAAGTTTTTTCATCAAGGGAAAATACCTGAATTTTATCGGAAACCGGAACAGCAGTTTGTTGAGGAGTATTGATGCGCAGGAAGTGACCGAACAGAAACCGGCACTTGAAGATATATATATGTATTACGAACAGCATGGACTAAATGGAGATCACGGTAAAAATGACAGATAATATAATTGAAGTAAGAAACCTCACAAAGAAGTTCGGAAATTTTACTGCTGTCAACTCAATTAATTTCGGTGTAAGGCGTGGAGAGATCCTCGGTTTCCTGGGTCCCAACGGCGCAGGGAAAACCACAACGATCAAAATGATCATCGGGCTTCTTAAAATAACCGAAGGGGAAGTGGTTGTCGACGGAATGGAATCAGGAAAGTTCAGAAAGAGGATAAAAGAAAAACTGGGATATATGTCACAAAAATTTTCTCTCTATCCTAAACTCAGTTCCAGAGAGAATGTCGAATTCTTTGCCGGTATTTCGGGACTGGGGAGGGAGATGATCAATAAAAAGATTACTGAACTCGAAGGAATTATAAAAAAAGACCTTATTAATAACAGTGTGGCGAAACTTCCACCCGGGATAAAACAGAAGGTTGCACTATTTACTTCACTGATCCCGGATCCGGAGATACTTCTTCTTGATGAACCGACATCCGGGGTTGATCCGGAAATGAGAAGAAATTTCTGGCAGGACATCTACGCCCTGAAAAAACAGGGGAAGACTATCCTCGTCACAACCCACAATCTTGATGAGGTCGAATATGCCGACAGGATTGTCATCCTTCACAGGGGAAACATCATTGTAGAAGGGGATCCGGTAAAACTTGTCATCGAATACGGGGTTGACTCCGTGGAAACACTATTCAAGGAAGCGGTGAAAAAAGATGAAAGGGATTAAACCTATAATCAGAAAAGAGCTGCATCATATATTCCGTGACCCTAAAAGCCTCATCATTATTTTCATTATGCCTGTATTTATGGTGTTCATCTACGGATATGCTATCTCTTTTGACCTGAACAATATAAATATCGGGATCATTGACTACTCAAAGTCGGACCTTTCGAAAAAACTGACCGGAAAATTCCTGAACAATAAATATTTTACATTAACCGGCCCGGGAGCCGGGGAAGAACGGTCGCTCGAAGCATATGAAAATCAGTTAAAAAGCGGAGATATTGATGAGGTGATGATCATTCCCGGTGATTTTTCAGAAAAGGTAAGGAACCGGACACCGGTGGATATCGGATTCATCATCGATGGCTCTGATTCAAATACTGCAAATATAATATACCAGTATAACGAGATGGTACTCTTCTCATTTATAGAAGATTATCAGAATATTCAGAACATGCTCAACATCAGCACAAAAATATATTTCAACCCGGAATTGAAGAGTGCATACTTTTTTATCCCGGGAATAAATGCAATTTTACTCATGATGATCTCAGCGCTCTTAACCTCTCTCAGTATGTCACGGGAGAAAGAATCCGGATCGATCGACCTGATATTCATATCACCCGTAAAATCTCATGAGATCATCATCGGTAAAACCATTGCATATGTTTTTGTCGCATTCTCAGTGGAGGCGCTCATTCTTCTTTTCAGTAAATTCTGGTTCGGACTCCCGATCAGAGGTGACATCCTCACCCTTTTCTTCTTCTCCCTTATTTTTATTTTTACCGGCCTTTCACTCGGGATTATGATCTCCATGGCTGCACCGGACCAGAAAACAGCCATGCTGGCAACACTCCTTGCCACCATGCTCCCGTCAATAATGCTTTCAGGATTCATTTTCCCGATTACTTCTCTCGGTAGAATACTCAGGATAATTTCGAGCATTGTTCCGGCAACTTATTTTTTAAAAATAATCAGAGGTGTTGTTCTTAAAGATGCTTCATTCTCCGATTTCGTGACCGACGGGGCAATACTGATCCTGATGAGCATTATACTGATCGCAATTGCTGTAAAAAAATTCACCCGGATGAGAAAGGTGGCAGGATGAAAATTTTATATTTTATTAAGAAAGAATTTCTAGAGATAATCAGGCAGCGGGAACTCCTTTTTATGATGATCGTTGCGCCGATATTCCAGCTGCTTGTTCTAGGGTATATCGTAACCACAGACATAAAAAATGTACCTGTCGGGATTATCGATCTTTCAAAAGGAAAAGAGACCGTCAGGATTATCAACCGGATCACAGGATCGGACCTGTTTGATGTAAAATATATATCTCAGGTGAATCGTGATACGGTAGAAGAGTTGAAAAAAGGGGATATCAAAAGTGTCATAATCTTTCGGGATCCTGTCAAAAGCGGTAATAAAATAAAAAAATATCCTGAAGTCCAAATACTTATGGATGGTGTGGATTCAAATACATCACAGATTGCAGCAGGTTATTTCAACGGAATAATAAGAAATTATATCCTTGATGACATTAAAACTCTCGGTATATCCCCGGTGGTCAGAGGGAAACCGCTGATCAGGTTCAACCCTGAACTGAGGAGCATCAATTATATGGGCCCGGGCATCGTTGCTCTCCTTCTGACAATGATCACACTGTTCATCACATCGATCTCACTTGTCAGAGAAAAGGAACAGCAGACAATTGATACGCTTCTGATATCAAGGCTGAATCCGTTTGAGATATATATAGGGAAAGCGCTTCCAATGATACTGATGGGGATTGTCAACCTGTGTATTGGAACGCTTGTCGCCGTCCTCTGGTTTAATATTCCTGTCAGGGGGAGCCTGATCTATCTCCTGATCTCAGCCCTCATATATCTGGCGGCTATCTCATCCTACGGGATGATCATCTCGGTATTCTCAACCTCCCAGCAGCAGTCCCTTTTCTTTTCACTATTTTCAATCATTACATTCATTCTTCTTTCAGGACTTTTTACTCCCCTGGAAAATATCCCCGCCGGATTAAAATGGCTCGTCAGGATCAATCCACTCAGCTATCTGATAAAGATCATCCGGGAAATCTTCCTTAAAGGTAACGGCATTGAACATTTCTACCGTGACCTGCTGTCACTCGGATTGATAACCCTGGTAATCTCATCCATATCTATCTTTAATTTTAAAAAATTTGTTTCCAAATAGAGTATAATATCCCCGGCAGGTTCAATTAGAACCGGGTATTATTTTTGCAACTTTTTTAAGATTATCCGAGTCTTATGAGTGTAAGATGACAGAACTTATTAACAAACTGAAGCAGAAGGATGAGTGGGCACTTAAAGAGGTGATGAGAATGTATAAAAGCCAGATATTCAATTATCTGCTCCTGATGACAGGCAACAGGGAGCAGGCTGAAGAGATTACCCAGGATACATTTGTGAGGGTATATTTTAAGGCCGGGTCACTGAAAACCGAGAACCTCAAAGCATGGATTTACAAGATCGCTACGAACCTGGCCCTCTCAGAATTCAGAAAAAAGAGGATAAAGAACCTTTTCTCGCTCGGCGATGTTAATGAAATCAACTATTCCTATGAACAGAAACTTGGGGATAACATCATTATCGAGGAAGCACTGGCCCATCTGCCGGAAAAGTACAGAGTCCCGCTGATAATGAAAGAGGTGGACAATTTTTCATTTGAAGAAATGTCGGACATACTTCAGAAGCCTGTCGGAACCCTCAAGTCTCTCGTCTTCAGAGGAAAAGAAAAAATGAGAAATAAATTAGAAGTACAATTCGGAGGAAACAATGGGTAGCAGGGATGATATTTTAAGGGATTACACCAGATCGGAACAACTCAGTGACAATTTTGAGGAAATGGTGTTCCACAAGATAAAAAGGAAAAAGAAGCAGCGGGTAGTGGCAGCCTCATCATTCGGTGCTTTTCTGCTTGGCGGCTTTCTGTTCATTTCCGTCACCCTGTTCCTGCCCGAGAAAAACGACCCCTTATTCACAAAAGGCGGATCTGCTGCCAGAGAAGATGTAGCTGTCACCGATTATGTGACATTTGCCGCATCCGACGATTCCAACAACTATGTGATCGAACAGGTGGGGAATTTCGAAGACACAGGTACAATTTAGGAGGAACCAGATGAAAAAGATTCTATTTATCATATACATAATCGCCATTCTGATGTCCGTCAAGCTGAATGCCGCAGAGGAAAAGATCAATAATGGAACTTTTATTAAAAAAGCACTGGAGAGAATTTCCCCCTCTGTTGTGAAGGTGATTTCCCAGAACCATCGGAGGTACATCGCAACCGGTGTTGCGATAGAAAAAGACCTCGTTTTGTCGAATATAATGGTCCTCAACCATCCGTTCGACAGAATATATATTGAAACCGTAAAAGGTAAGGTCCATGATGTAAAAATAGCGGGAAAGGATAAAAACTCATCTCTTATTCTCCTGAGAACAAAGGGGAATGTCCTGACACCTGTTAAAAGAGGGAAACTCCCCGGAACAGGCGAATGGGTCGGACTCGTCGGTGTATTCTACAAACAATTCCCGTTTCTCAACCAGGGGATCATCAGCAGCAAAAGCAATACAGAACTTATCCTGAACGCAACGGTGGCGCCCGGCTCCACAGGGGGGGCAGTTGTTAACAGGAATGGCGAATTCATAGGAATAATCAGGGGAGTTTTCGGATATAAATTCTTCCCCCAATACACATTTAAAGATGACCATTCAGAATTGAAGATCGTTTCATCCGTAAGGGGAGGAAATGACCTCTGTTATGCGATCCCTTCCAGACAGGCCTTCAGGATCGCCGACGATCTTGAAAAGTTCGGACACGTTAAAAGAGGATGGCTCGGGGTAAACATCATAAGCGATAACAGAGGGCTCATTCAGGTTGACAGGGTAATAAAAACATCTCCCGCAGAAGTAAGCGGAATAATGAAAGGTGACAAAATAATTGATATCTCAGGGAAAAAAATAAAAACTCCCGCCCATCTATCAGAAAGCATAAAAATGCTGAAACCGGGAGATAAAATACTAGTTTCCATAGAAAGGCAGGGGAAACTGCACAAAATACAGGTAAAACTTGCAGATCTGGATCTAAGAGAAATGGAGCTGATCGAGATAAAGGAACAGCAGCTTGCAAATAGATTTTCAAAAGCCCCCGAATTCATTGAATCTATCCCAAAAATACCTAACTATACTTTCAATCTATCCGAATCATTCAGCCTTGGGGTAGATGTTATTCCGCTCACCCCTGAATTAGCCGAAGAATTTAAAGTGAAATCCGGTAGAGGGCTGCTTGTATCAAAGATAAAGATCAGGAAAGGAGAAAAAACACACTTGAAGGTTGGAGACATACTTATCAGCTCTAACGGCCTCCCGTTAAAAAGCACTTCCGACCTAGCCGAATCCCTGAAGAAAGTGAAGAAGGACGAGAAAGTGAAGGTAAAACTGATCAGAAAAGGTAAAACTATCGAAAAAGAGATCGTCCCCTCGAAGCTGGTTTACAAAACCAGATTGATAGATGAGTTCAATAAGAAATTTTCGGGTGCAAAATTCTGGATGGAGAGGCAGCAGCAATTGAAGATGAAGGAGGAGCTTGAAAAACTAAGGGTGTTAAAGTTGAAGGAGAAAGAACTTCAGGAAATTAAGGTCCGTAATAAAGAGAACAAAGATCTGCAGAAAGAGATTGAGAAGAAAAGAAAAGAGAGTCTGGAAAAATACAAGAAAGAGATAGAACAACTGATAAAAGAGAAAAAAGCTATCGAAGCTGAACTGAAAAAATTAAAGGAAAAAGAGGATGATCCCGGAAGGCCGGCGGCCTGACCGGATTTATCCAGCGATCAATTCATCGAGTTTCTTTTCAACTGCTTCAACGTGGCCTTTCACCTTCACAGAACTCCAGGAATGTGCCACCTTCATCTCGGGTGAGATAATAAAAGTTGATCTTACCACACCGAAATATTCTCTGCCGTAATTCTTCTTCAACTGCCAGACACCGTATTTTTTCAGAGCATCTTTATCCGGATCACTTAACAAAGTTATGGTAATATCCTTTTTCTCCATAAAATTCTTATGGCTCTTTACCGAATCAGGGCTGACGCCAAGAACTTCCACCCCTTTTTTGCCGAACGCTGTCTTCGCTCCGGAAAACTCGATCGCTTCGGTCGTACACCCGGGGGTATTATCCTTCGGGTAAAAATAGAGAACAACCCACTTCCCCTTCAGGCTGCTCAATTTAAAATCGTTGTCAGAATGATCTTTTATTGTAAAATCGGGAGCATTATCCCCTTTATTTAATTTTTTATCTGCCATTTCCTCTCCTTAAATATAGTTAAGAATACCACATTTGCCCTCCCCTTTTCAAGAACCAGCAAAAGGATCCCCAGCCCGCTGGTTTCTGTATAAATATCCGAAATAAATAAAAAACCACCTTTAATTGGAATATGAAGGAAATGTCTGAACCCTTATTCTCCTATACTCTTCTCAAGGATTCTGCCGGATTTATATTCGCGGCTTTGATCGTCTGATAGCTGACGGTTAGCAAGGCAATGGAGAATGAAAAAATACCGGCCAATAGAAAAATCCCGAATCCGAGATTAATTTTATATGCATAATTTTGCAGCCAGTTATTTGCTACCACCCAGGCGATTGGCCAGGCAATTACATTTGCAAAAAGAACCAGTTTCATAATATTTTTTGTTAAATAGAGCACGATTCCAGAAACGGATCCACCCAATACTTTTCTGATACTTATTTCTTTTACTCTCTGTCCTGTCGTGTAGAAGGCTAATCCGATCAGTCCCAGACAGGAAATAATCAGGATTATTATTGTACCGAAAGTAATTAAAATTCCGGTGATTTTTTCACTATGGTAAAGTTCGTTAAGTGCACTATCTAAAAAAGAATATGCAAAAGGATCTGCCGGCACTATGGTTTTTATTTTTTCCCCCACTTTGCTGAGCAATTCAGACATACTTGTATGACCGGGATTAAGAGACAGGTACATATAATATCCGGGATTTCCCCCCAATACATATAGATGGGGTTTTATCTGTTGGTGCAAAGATTCAGTATGGAAATTCTTCATTACACCAATAATTTCAAAATTATTTCCCCCAAGATTTCTAATGGTGCTGCCAATCGGATTTTTTAAATTCATCTCTTTTACAGCAGCTTCATTTATAACAACACCCCTGGTTGCGTCTGTTGAAAAATTCTTTGATAAAAAACGGCCCTTTAACATTTTTATTCCCAGAACTTTATCAAAATCATAACCAACCCTATCCATTCCGAAATCTATGTTCTGCCCTTCTGCCATGTTATCCCATTTTAAACCATCTGTTGTCCACCATCGATTTGTTATTGGATTCTGAGAGCAGGATACTCCCTTTACTTCCGGGATCTTCAAGAGTTCTTCTTTTACAATATTATACGATTTTCTCAGATCTCCCGCCATATCAACAACCACGAGATTGTCTTTTTCATATCCCAGATCTTGTTTGTTAAAATGCTGATTCTGTAAATATATTATAGAACCAAAAATGACCATTATAACGGACAAGGCAAATTGAAAAATGATCAAACCATTACGAAAAATACTGCCGCTTTTGGTTTTATTCCCTCTGAAATTGCTTCCCAGAATATTCAGAGGCTTGGTAGATGACAATATAAAGGCAGGATAAATCCCTGCTAATGAATCCTATAAAAAGAGGCAATAATATAATTATTATAAAATGAAAAGAAAAATATTGGAGTTGAATATTGGAATCAAAAAGCCGGTTAAGAGTAGGCAAGAGAATTGTTGTTAAAATTAATGCCACAAGCATTGATATATAAGTAAAAAAAACAGATTCAATAAGAAATTGTTTTACCAGAATTCTTTTGGAGGCTCCAAGGATCTTTTTTACTGCGATCTGTTTCGACCATTTTTCTGATCTGACAGTTGATAAATTAATATAATTAATCCCTGCAATCATCAGGATGAATAAGGCGACAAAAGAAAAAAGATAAATGTCCTGAAATCTGCCTCCTCCATCAATATTGTATAGATAACAATTTTTTAAGGGTACTAAAGATAGATCTGTTTTTCTTTCTGGATTATGTTTTGTAACGACTCCGGCAATTTTTTGATCAATTATTTTTTTGTCTACTCCTGCATCAAGCAGCACATAGGCCTCTACCATATCATATCTCCAGAGAGTTTGAACCCAATTATTAATGCGTTCAAATGGAATTAAAAATTCAAATTTATTTATTCCGGATTCTTTGAAATGGGTATTTGCCGGAATATCTTCCAATATACCGGTAACCGTCATCGGTTGAGTTTTACTTAGATAACCATCATCGATTAAGATGACTTTCCCGATGGGATCATCTGTACCAAAAATTCTTTTAGCAAGCTGCTGAGTAATAACAATTGAATTGGGATCAGTTAAAAGAGTCTCAATATTTCCCTTTATTAATGGAAAAGAAAAAATATCAAAGAAAGATTGGGATACAAAAGCTCCTTCTGAAAAATATCCATTATTATTTATAGTCAGTTTAGACTTACCCCGATGCAGGAATTGAGTAGATTTCCTTAATTTCAGGGAACTCTTTTTTCAAATATGCATGCCAGAGGTCCGGGGCCATAATAACTTTCATTTTTATAACTTACCTTATATATTTCATTTTTGTTTAAATGAAAATCATCATGGCTTAACTCAAAATCGACCCACAAGAAAATCAATATTGCACAAGCCATTCCCACTGCCAGGCCGCTGATATTGATCACCGTGAATAATTTGTTTTTTTTCATATCTCTAAGAACAGTTTGTAAATTTCTCATTATCATTTTATATCTCCTTCTTTCAAATTAAATTCTTCATTTTTACCTATATCTTAATGCCGTTATCGGATTGATCCTGGCTGCTTTAATAACCTGGAAGCTAATAGAAAAAATGGCAATAATCAGCGCCAGTCCGCCTGAAATAACAAAGAATTCCCACCCGATTTTGATTCGATAGGCATATATCTGCAGTGATTTATTCATAAGAAACCAGGCGATCGGCCAGGCAATTATCATGGAGTAACATACCCATTTAATAAAATCTTTTGATAGCAATATGATCAGATCTGTTTCTTTTGAACCTAAAATCTTCCGAACGCCGATCTCTTTTGTTCTGCTCCGTGACAAAAATGATGCCAGTCCGAACATACCGAGACAGGATAGAATGATTGCCAAAATGCCAAAGTATTTAAACATCGTCCCCATTCTCTGTTCTGTGACATATAGATCATTTATTTGATCGTCTAAAAAATTGAATTCAAAGGGGAAATTATTTGAATGAATTTCCCATTGGGTTTTAATATATTCTAATGTTACGGGAATATTATTGTTTTTTATTTTTATACATATCCATTGATTATTCAGGGACATTTTCATCGCCATGGGTTTGATTTTTTCTTGTAATGTCTCAAAATTGTAATCTTTAACAACGCCAATGATGACCTTTTTTTCACCCAATAACTCTAACCATTTCCCTATTGGAGAATCCATTCCCATTATTTTTACTGCTGTTTCATTAACAACCCAGGCATTTGTCAGATCAGTTTTAATATCAGATGAAAAAAAACGTCCATTTACGATCTTTAATCCAAAAGTTTTGGCATAATCAGGATCTACTGTTATTTCTACCATTGTTGTTTTAGTATGTTCCTGCCCTGCCCAGTGAACCTGTCCATCTCCAGCCATCATATTTAATCGAAAGGGAGGTATCATGGTACCGGTAACATTTACAATGTCTTTGTATTCCAGGAGACTGTTTTTAAAGGAAGAATGAGATTTTATCCGGCTTCCTGTCTGGAAAGTGACCACCTGGTGTTTATCAAATCCGAGAGGTGCATTCTGCATATGGCTTAACTGGGTAGACAGCACCAGGGTACCAAAGATCAATATAATAGATAAAATGAACTGAAATATAACCAGTCCTTTCCTCAATGTGATTCCTTTATTTCCAGATTGCCTGTCACCTCTAAAAATATCAACGGGTCTGAATGAGGAGATATAAAGTGCAGGGTAACTGCCTGCTATTAACCCTGATAACAATAATAATCCAATGATCCCGGAAATAATTGACCCCTTGAATATACTATTAAATGGAATAGACTCTCCGATCAGCAGATTAAACTCCGGAATGAGTAATTTTTATAAGTAGCCATCCCAACAACCCAGGCAAGTAATATGACGATGAAAGTTTCAATGAAAAATTGGACCACCAATTGTTTTCTTTGAGCTCCAATTGTTTTTCTTAATCCGACCTCTTTTTTTCTTATGGAAAATTGTACGGTAGATAGATTAATAAAATTAATACAGGCAATTAACAAAACAAAAAGAGCAATTATAGAAAATGCAATGATAATAGTTATTCTGCCCCCGCCATTCAGGTCGTATAGATGTAATCTTGTTATGGGTCTCAGCAATAATTCTCTTGATTCAGTTCCTGTAAATTTCTGTATCAATCCGGATATTTTTTTATTTATAATTGCCAATTCTGCTTCCGGATGCAGCTGAACATAGGCTTCAAGCCACTTAAAATCCCACTTTTCCAAATAGGGATTGCCAAACTTTTTAAATAATTCAAAGGAGACCAAGAACTTGAACTTAAGATGGGAGTTTGTCGGGTAATCATTTATAACACCCGTCACCTTAAAATCTTCACCAAAAATTATCATTGTTTTTCCAATTGCGTCCTGGGTATTAAAGTACTTCAGGGCAAGGGACCTGGTCAGGACAATGCTGTCCAGTTGTTCAAGAGCGCTTCGGGGATCTCCTTTAAGAAAATTTAAACTGAACATTTGAAGAAAGGAAGGGTCAACAAATGCTGCACCATCTTCCATCATATCTTTATCATTTGCTCTTACTCTGGTTCTGCCTGTATTTTTGAACCGGGAGGCATTGATGATCTGAGGGTAATTTTTTTTCAGATAACCTGATACAGGTGAAGCCATATTCGACCCGCCATCATTAAAAGATAGAGCATACAGCGATTCTGAGTTCTTATGAAATTGATCATAACTCAGTTGATTATTAACCCAGAGAAATATTAAAATACAAGCGGCAATTCCAACACCCAGTCCGATAATGTTAATAAAGGAAAATCCTTTCTGTTTTCTAATATTCTTAAACGCGCTTTTTATATAATTTTTAATCACTGGCCATTCTCCCTGCTACTTTACTCTGTATAAGACATCTCCCAGAAAACCTTTATCATCAATTCTTGCTATATATAATCCCTGCTGATAAAAAGATCGTATATTCAGTTTTGAATCCGGCAGACTTGCCAGAAGTTCCTCTGCATTAAAATTATCAGAAGAGTCACACAATAAAATGGACTGCTTTTTTTCTACTATACTATTTAAGATTTCCTTTAATATCATATTTCTCTCCTGTGTTTTATTTTGTATTTCTTTCTATAAATGAAATTCTTCTTTCTTGTTTTCTGTTATTATATGACCATCAAAGAGGTTGATTATTCTCTGAGCACATTCTGCATTGGAAGGTGAGTGCGTGACCATAATTATGGTTGTGCCCTCTTCATGAAGCTGTGTTAAAAGGCTCATAACCTCATCACCATTTTCCGAGTCAAGATTCCCGGTTGGTTCATCTGCCAGGATCATTTTTGGGTTTGTTACAATGGCTCTGGCTACCGCGACTCTCTGCTGTTGTCCTCCGGACAGCTGCTGAGGGAAATGGCTTTTTCGGGGCAGGATATTCAGCTTCTCCATTACAGCCTTAACCTTCTTCTTTCTCTCTGCCGGGGAGACTTTCTGATAGAGCAGCGGTAATTCAATATTCTCACTAACTGTTAATTCATCGATCAGATTAAAACTTTGAAAGATAAATCCAATATTGGACTTTCTCAGGTTTGTCCTCTGTTTTTCAGAATATCCGCCAACTTCCTCATTGTTAAAGAAAAATTCTCCGTCAGTTGGATTATCCAAAAGCCCGAGAATATTTAACAGAGTAGACTTTCCGCATCCCGAAGGTCCCATGACAGCAATGAATTCACCTTCTTTTACCCTTAAATTAACATTGTTTAATGCAGTAGTTTCCACCTCTTCAGTTGTATAGATTTTTTTTAAATTTTTTGTTTCAATCATAATGAGCTCCTTTTATTTTATTATTAATTCTTCAGCTTTACCAAAATTATCATATGAGGACGTAACAACCTGATCACCTGGTTTCAGACCTTCCAGGACCTCATAAAAAAGAGGGTTTTGCCGTCCGATTTTTATATTTCTCTTATATGCACTATTACCGGATTTATCCAGAACAAATATCCAGTTTCCTCCGGTCTTATTATAAAATGCTCCCCTGGGGACCAGAACAGCTTCGCTCAGATCACCCAATTCAAAGTTTATATGAAATGACTGCCCCCGCCTTACTCCTTCGGGTTTTTCCCCCAGGAAATTAAAATCAACCTTGAATACTCCGTCAATCACTTCAGGGTAGATCATTGTTGATTCTAATCTATACTCTTTGTTTGAATATTTAAAAGTTCCTTTTCTTCCAATTTCAACTCTGGAGATATAGTGTTCACTGATATCTGCTCTTACCTTAAAACTATTCTGAACATCAACCTGTCCCAATCTCATTCCCGGAGAATAGGACTCACCTAATTTAAGATCTATCAAACTCAATAAACCTGTAATAGGTGCTTTAATCGTCAGGTCATCCTGTTTGCTTTTTACTATCTTCAGGTTATCATTCATCCTTGCCAGAGAACTCTCCAATTGTTTGATCTGCTGATTTCTGAATTTCAGGTCTTTTTCCTTGGATTCATTAGTTAATTTAATTTTTTCTTTATAATAATTATAACTATTTATTGAAGTGTCAAATTCCTGTTTTGAAATAATCTTTTCTTCATATAAATATTTGTTCCGATTATATTTATTTTCAGCTTCAATAAGATTAAACCTGATATCTGATAACTGCTGCTCCAACTGGATGCTGTATTTTTCAAACTCAAGTCTTGTATTTCTCAGATTATTACTCTGCCTGAAAAGTTCGGCCTCCCTGTACATGATATCCAGAAGAAGATTGGTATTTGATAACTTCAGTATTTTATCACCTGTTTTTACAATCGAACCTGTCTGCAAAAATATCTTCTCTATCCTGCCCCCCTCTGTGGCAACAATAGATCTGGATCCCTTTGGAACAACCGTGCCGCTGACCGGGATATATTCCTGAAAAGAATCTTTTTTTATTATAGAAACAGTTATTCTTTCTTTTTTTACATTTAATTGATTGTTCTTAATTGTAAGAAGATTATATATAAGATAGCCGGTAAATATTAAACTGACAGAAAGAATTACGATCCTTTTTGTTGTCCATTTTTTTTTCTTAATTTGTTTATCCATACCCATAATCTGCTCCTTTTATCCTGTTACCAAATTACATTTGCAAGAATGATGCCAAATTCCTGATCTATACTTATCAGGCTTTAAACGGTCCGGAGTAGTGAATAATGTTTGATAGTGGACAATCTGTGTTCACTATCGGACACTTTTCCCCGCAAGTCTTATAAATATATATTTATGAAGTATCATTGATTTTGGTATCCTATTTGCTTATTATCATAATCAGTAATGAGTATACAAAGTAAAATTAATGCCAGAGTATTGATCGTCGATGATGATCCTGGGAGTTCTTCAGGCTGCAAAACTTTATTTAAAACAACACGTTGAATTTGTGGAAATAAGTGATAATCCTCAAGCAGTGATATCAGGTTTAAAAACAGATAAATACGATGTTATATTTCTCGATATGAATTTCACAAGAGATGTAACAAGTGGAGAGGAAGGATTTTATTATTTAAAAAGGATAAAAGCAATTGATCCTTCAATAGAGGTAATACTTATTACTGCATATGGGGATGTAGAACTTGCTGTAAAGGCTATAAAAGAGGGTGCTGCAGATTTTATTATAAAACCATGGCAGAATGAGAAATTGCTGGCCACCCTAAGCACTGCTGTAAATCTGAATAAGGCAAAAAATAAAATAAAAACCCTTCAATCTCAAAAAGAACAATTGATAGAAAACATTAATAAACCATTCTATAATCTGCTTGGAAACTCAGAATCTATAAAAGAAGTTATTAATACGATAAAAAAAATATCAAAAACAGACGTTAATGTTCTGATCACGGGAGAAAATGGCACCGGGAAAGAACTCGTATTTAGAGCCATTCATCGCGAATCAAATAGAAGTAATGAGACTTTTATCTCTGTGGATATGGGGGCAATAAGCGATACCCTTTTTGAAAGTGAATTATTCGGTCATGTAAAGGGAGCATTTACAGATGCAATTAAGGATAGAGCCGGACATTTTGAAGTTGCCAGCGGAGGAACTCTTTTTTTAGATGAAATAGGGAATCTGCCGACTTCCGCTCCAGGCAAAGATACTGAGAGTTTTGGAAACGAGAGAGGTAAAGAGACTGGGCTCCCATAAATCAACACCTATTGATATCCGCTTAATATCAGCCACTAACATTGATATCAGAGAAATGGTAAAGGAGAATAAGTTCAGAGAAGATCTGCTGTATAGAATTAATACCATAGAAATACAGGTCCCTCCGCTCAGGGATAGAGGGCAGGATATCGTTTTGCTTGCTGAGATCTTTCTAAAACAATTTTGTCTGAAGTACAAAAAACCTGAAAAAACATTATCGCCAGAAACCAGAGAAAAATTACTAAGTTACTGGTGGCCCGGAAATGTCCGTGAGCTAAAACATTCTACTGAAAGAGCTGTTATATTGAGTGAGAATGATATTCTTTGTCCTGATGATTTCTTTGTTTCTTCAAAGATGGATTTTGCAAATAGCAATGATCTCGATCTGGGAAACAGTGAAAAAAAAATCATCTTGAAGGCATTAAAAAAACATCAGAATAATATATCCAAAACAGCACTGGAACTTGGTTTGTCAAGATCAGCACTATACCGGAGAATTGAGAAATTTAATTTATCTCTGACCTGAATTGAGTGATCATTGTAAATGAAAAATTATTTTAGAACATTCAAAATCAAAGTTTTATTTCAGATCATTCTGATCTGTATCAATATCTTTATTAATATCTATCTATATTTTCAATATCACAACCTTCTTCTTGCTGCCGCTATTTTTATTATACTTATATATCAGATTGTAATTCTTCTACGGTTTATGGATATTACCAATCGTGATTTCAAGCGTTTTCTTGAGGCAATCGAGTATTCAGATTTCACCCAGACATTCACGGATAAAAAAATGGGAAAATCTTTCCTGGAATTAAATTCGGCTTTTAATAAGGTTGTTGAAAACTTCAAGCGAAATAGTCGCTGAAAAGGAAAAAAGTTTCCGTTATATGCATACTATTGTCCAATACATTAATAATGGATTAATAAGTTATGATCAGCAGGGAAATGTTGATTTCATAAATCGTGCCGGTAAAAAAATATTAAATTTAAGTTTTTTGAAAAACATTAATAGTTTAAAGATCTCTCATCCTGATATAAATGAATTACTTACAGAGATAAAGCATGGAGATAAGATTGTAAAAAAAATAAATATTAATGATGATCAAAAGCAAATGGCTTTTTCTGTATTTGAATTCAGGATAGGAGAACGAAATTTAACTCTTCTATCAATTCAGGATATTCATAATGTTCTTGAAGACAAGGAACTGGAAGCATGGCAAAAATTGATAAGAGTACTGACACATGAAATAATGAACTCTCTTACTCCAATTTCTTCACTCAGCTCAACGACTTTTGATCTGATCAAACAACTTGATATAGAAACTTCAGGACCTAAAGATAACATTCAGGATATCAGAGATTCACTGAATACAATTCATAAAAGGTCTGAAGGCTTGATAGATTTTGTGAATGCTTACCGGAATCTGGCTATAATACCTAAACCTGTACTAAAAATTTTATCAGTTAAGGATCTTATATCAAATACCCTCTATTATTCTTCGAAACAATATAAAAGAGAACGGCATAGAGGTCATTCAAAATAACGATCCTGAATCTTTAGAGATAAGTGCTGATTCTTCTTTGATTGAACAAGTACTGATCAACTTAGTGATTAATTCAGTACACGCATTAAAAGAAGAAGAGAGTCCGATAATCATAGTTAATTCCTTTCTTAGTGATAGTGGAAGAGTTATTATTCAGGTTATTGATAATGGAACAGGGATCTCAGATCAGAATAAAAGTAAAATATTTATTCCATTTTATTCAACAAAGAAATCCTCCGGTATAGGTTTAAGCCTCTGTAAGCAGATCATGAAACTCCACAAAGGTCAGATAAGTGTAACTTCTATAGATGGATTAACGACATTTACTTTGAGTTTTTAAATGTTTAATATGACTCAGGTTTGAAGTGAATTCCTTTTTCTTTTAATAGTATTCCAAGATTTTTCTGTAGATTCAGGATCGATTTATTAAGATTGATAATAGCCTTTATTTCAGATGATCTGTTTTCTTCAAGATTTTCCTGAGCTTTTAAAACATTATAGTTTGTACTCATCCCTGCTTTAAATTTCTTCTCTTCTGCATTTAATTGGGCTTTAGAAAGTTTTCTTGATACTTTATAAGCTTCAAGTGTTTTCTTATTGGTCTGCACTTCTCTCAGGGATTGATGTATTTTTTTTAATGCTGATTGTTGTGCGTTTCTTATATTTAGTTCCGCCTTTTGAAATTCCATTTTTGCTATGGCAAAGTTAGCTTTTGATTCCTTAAATGTCAGAGGTATTTTTAAATTAAGACTTATATTCCAGTTATTATAAATTGCTTTTAATGAGTCTTGTATCGAGACCCACAAATTTCTACTTATAATATTAACAGGTTTACGTTCAAATCCGCTACCTTCATATATGATTTCATCACCGGAAATACCAGTTGTCCAGTAGTTAAAATTAAAATTAAGTTCCGGAAGCATCATGTTTTTTCTATATTTCACCTCTATCCCTTTTCCCTTAAGCTCATGTTCAAGTCTTTTGATCAATGGGTCATTTTCTCTTGCTATGCTGACAGCTTCTTCTATTGAAGGTATTTTATAAGAATAAGCAGTCTCCGGATCATCAACAGGGATAATTTTGTTTCTCCATTTTTCCACATCATCATGAAGGTTCATAATAGTCATCAGATTCTCTTCAGCATCCCTGATCGAAGATTCAGCCTGAATGATCTCACTTTGCTTATTTGCAACTTCAGATTTAGCTATTAAAATTTCTAATTCCGGGATCGCTCCTACTTTCAATTTTGTCAAATTTATTGATTCCAGGTCTTTTGCAGCTTTGAGGCTCTCTTTCTTAACATTATAAAATAGTCTGAAATAAACCAGATCCCAATATGCAGTCTCAACATTATATACAGTTTCCAACACCTTTTCCTTTAATCTGAAAAATGAACTTTTATTAGTTTGCATTGATATAAGAATGTCTTTTCTGGTCACTGTGCTGCCGAAACCTTTGAGGAGAGGCTGACTCAGGCTAAACTGCATCAAGGCATTAAATTGTGGATTTAAATTAGCAAAACTGTTATTTGTTTCATTTTTGTTTTCATTGAAATATAAACTGGCATTTCCTCCAAAAGGAAGATTTTGTTTAAACTCAATATCAAATACCATTGATTGAAACTCTGAAATATCAGCCCCATCCAGTAAAGAAGAAGACGGGTTATTAGTTTTGGTTTTCTCCATATTAAGCAACAAAGTAGGAATAAACAGAGCTTTATTAGAAGATACATCTTTATTACTGATCTTATAGTCAAGTATCTGGATTTTAAGATCAATATTGTTTTTCAGTGCATAGGTTATACTATCCTCCAATTTTAAATTAATCTTTGTACCTTCAGGAACCAATGAATCTGTGAAAATGATCATACATAAAACTATTAATAAAATATTCTTCATACTATTCTCCTTCCATAGATTCTTTAATGCAAATTTCATTCCAAGATGCAATTCCTTTAGTTATTTACATTATAAGCTGGATTACAACACTTAAGTTGACCGGAAACGGACAGTTAATGTCCTAATACGAACGTTTATATTGAACAAATTTATCTTTGACAGCTTTTTTGAGCGAAATGTATCAAACTTAAACATTATGACACGAATTATGATTAACACTGCACCATCAATTTTGAATAATTCAAAGGACTCTTTTTCCTCTATTGATGTATTTAATTTATTTCTTTCACTTAAAACTTCCCGGGCGAGATCTAAAATATCTTTAATTTCAACAGAAACAGATTTTTCGATATTCTGGTGCAATAAAGATTTAAACTCCAAAGCACCGGTGAAAGAGATTAACCTGTTTTTCTCAAGATCTAGAAATAAATGGCCATATAGAATTTATTGTAATTTTTAAACTTTTAACTATTTTTTTAAAAATATATTAATGATAAAATTGTTTATGAGATCAAAAAATAAATCAAAAAATCATGATTTAAGTGCAGGTTTCCTGATTTTTATTTTCGCATTAATAATTCTATTTTCGGGTACCTCACCGATTGCTGCACAAACGACGGAACTCAAGGTAAAGATTCATCCTCCGGAAGCTATTCACGATGGAGCGATGTGGCGCTACAAAGAAAAAAATTCTCCAACTGCCACCTGGAGCCTCTGGTGGCATAGTGGTCAATCGATGGAGCTTTTTGCATCGGTTTTTTTAGTAGAATTTAAAAAAACAAACTCAGACAATTGGGTGACTCCGGATATCCGAAAAGTTGTTGTTAATACAAATGAACATAAAGTCATTAATCAAACTTATATATCATCAGACGCTGAATCATCTATAAAAATCATCCTCAATCCGGCGGATATCCGGACAAATGCAAAGTGGAGCTTATTCTATCTCCCCAATCCAACTATCACAAGTGTCAAAGTTTACATTGGTAAAGATCTGACTTCCGGAGAAACTCTAACATTTAAACCTCAATTAAATGTACAATATATTGAGTATAGTTTTGTTAAAGATGTGGCTCGTCCTTACACTGAAGCAATCACCATAAATCCCGGCGAACACAAAGAGGTCACAAGAGAATATAAGGACCTGATAGTTGGTAAAGTTCACATCTTCGGTAATGAACTTGAATACAGTAGTGACGAATTTAAGACATACGGGACAACTCAATGGGCATTTATATACAGCTGGGGGAGCGAGTCGGTCAGATATGTCAAGTGCATAGGAGATCTCAAGGGCACATTCACTCCCGCTGTCATCAAAGGTTCGGGCACTTTGCATGCGAATGAGGACCTCGGTCTGCTTGATAAAATGTTTTCCTTATTCAGCGATAAGACCTTCTATAAGGGAAAATTTCTTTTAGATGCAAAAACCCTGAAAACCATAGAAACCAGTCATCAGGGTCCTATCTGGTTCGGCTATCTGATGTACTCATTTACGGTCAATGATTTCCAGATATTTAAACATCCCACATTCGGGCTGAGCCAGACTGCCTTGGGCTCATTTGATCTGCCGATCTTTTCCGAACCCAGCATTTTTCGTTTTGAGGAATTGAAAACTTACGAAGAGGATAGTGCTCCCCAGGTCACCGGAGATATCATATGGGAAGGAAACGAAGTTCCGGGTTTATTTAAGATTAGCGAAACCGAAGTGCATATCGACACATCGACAAAAACTTTTTCAGCTGAAGGATTTGATGTTGAGATACATCAGGCTTTACCCAGTTTCCGGGGAGAAATAAAGGTGAAAGAAGGTAAGGTGAAGAAACTGGGAGCAAAATTATACGATGTTGGAAAGACAATAAACGATTTGCCGATTATTTTTGATAATTGCGGTTTAAGTTTTGAAAATCCTGCAAATGCAAGCACTAAAGTTAATATCTCCGCTGGAGTGAAATTTGTCGTTCCCGGTACTTCTTTTGATGCTGGAAGTGAAAGTTGGGAAGGTGATTTAGACATCAATGGACATCTTAAGGTCTCCGGCAAAAAAGAAATTTTTGGATATGAAATTGGAAATACCGAGACGGAAGCCCAGTGGAAGGGGAGCAAACAATTTGTTTCGAGTTTTGTTGATACTTCATTTTATGTCAGCGGTTATGTTCAATTCCTTATAGAAGGCCAGGGATTTGCATATTTACAATGGAAACCGTCTTTTAGTTTTAATGGCTGGATAATGGCATCAGGATGGGTCCCGTTACCTGATTGGCTCTCAGGAATATTACCGGGTTGGCTCTTAGAACAAGTTGAGGATGATAAAATAAACCTTGGTTCTTTTATGGTAGGTATTGATCCCGATGGTATGACTATTTCAGTTACTATATTAAAACTTTTTACTTTCAAGATAGATATCCCGCCTTTCTGGCAAAAGAACGCCGGAAGCTTGGAATCGATAAATTTTGCACAAAACAACCTCAGAAATACATTCACTTCAAACACTCTAAACACGGGAAGAGTAGAGAATTTCAAAGTGAAGCCGGGAGAGGCCGGATTCATCCTTTCGTTACAGGGTAATGGAGGGGCACCGGATGCAATACTGGTAAAACCGGACGGAACCAGTATCGATCCCAAAAACTTTGTATCCAAAGATGATAGTATTCATGTCGGTACTGATGATGACCATAGCGTTACCGGATTCATAGTCAACGAGCCTCAGCCCGGTATATGGGTTGTCAAAATAATGAATTCAGCGGGAATCACACAAAGACTTATCAGGGGAAATCACTCTCCTAAAATATTGCCTGTTAAATTAGAAAGTGAAACAAATGGCAGCTACAAGCTGACCTATGAGGCCTTTGATGCGGACAACAATGCTGTGATTACCTTCTATCACAGCTCTGATAACAATAGTTTTCAGGGACAAAAAATAGGAACTGCTGTTGAGCATGACGGCACCGGCACTTTCACCTGGTACCCTGATGCAAGTATCACAACCAGCGGGTATATATGTGCAGTAATAGATGATGGGATAAATCCGCCCGGCAGGGCTTACTTCAAAGGTAGAACAATCAGCCCCAATGCCCCTTCTGCCCCGATCTTCTCAAGAGCTCATATGTCGGGTGACATTCTGATCATTACATTTGATGATTTGGACTTTACTGGAATTGATAGTTTAAATGTCTATTATAGCGACGATCTTGAAACAGATAACCTTACAGAATACTTTACAGTATTTCCAAAATCACAGATAGAATTAACCAATAATCCAATGGCCCCCGGGAGAGTATATCAATTAAGAGTAACTACTTTTAGTGAAATAAATGGTGAAAGTGATTTCAGTTCTCGTTTTGAAGTCGATTACCGCCTGTTATCAGGAAATAACTATCCGAATATCATCAGCAAACCATTTCTGAAAGCCAGATTTTATTTTAAAACTGATACCAATGATTTCTATTACAGTCAAGACAAGAAAGTCTATCAATATCAATTAAAAGTCCAGGATTATGACAATGATCACATCTACTACTCGATGATCCGGGGACCGGAGCAGTTGAATATATCCGCCAATGGTCTTATCAATGGTGAATTCTCCAAAAATGAAGTTGGAAGTAAATCAGTTGCTGTTCAGGTTGATGACGGTAAAGGCGGCATAGATATCCAGAAATTCCGGATAGATCTCACACCGCAAAACAAATATGATACCATGTCCATCAGCAGGAGTTCCGCTGAAGATAAACTTATATTAAATCTGACCGATGTATCCCGAAACTACAATTCACTTAACATTGATACTATTACAGCAATCCTTCAGGATTCCTTCACCGGTATTCAATGGAGTGTAGCACTGCAGGAAACCTCAGTCGGCTCTTGTAGATTTCAAGGCCTGATCCATCTGAAGAATGGTGAGCAAAATATGATTAAATCCGGAAGGGAAGGATTTATACTTCGTTGGAAAAAAAACAACGGTGAAGAACAAATTTATAAATCAGGAAAATGAGTTCCATTTAACATTTAGGGTAAATTCCCCATAGCTTAATCCCTTGTAGTCTCTATATATTCTAATTGCACGGGTTATTGCCTTAAATAAATTCATATTTTTGCTTCTACTTTGCCGTCTATGACAACTTCACTTCCACCGGGACTTATTGAACATAATGCACCTTATCTGAAATAGAACAAATCGATTTTATGGTAGCTACTCGTTAAACTCCTGAGGGAAAAGGGGACAGGTACTTTTTGGAAATTCCGGATTGATAAAAAGTCGCTAATTTGTTAAACTTCAAATTTCACGCCAGGAGCTGCTAATGCTTAATTTTATTGAAATGATCGTTTTTGTATTAATGCTTGCTTTTACGATATGGTTCTTTTTTGTCCCCGTAATCCACAGGATTAAACTGGTCCGGCTGGGGCAGAAGGAGGAGCGGTTCGACAATCCCCTTAAAAGGGTGACCAATGCGATCGCAAACTTTTTTCTCCTGATCTGTTCGGTAAAAAAGGAGAGAATTGTCACAGGTCTTGTCCATATATTTCTTCTTTATGGTTCACTGACCTTTGATACGATAACAGTATTCCATATTCTGGAGGGGTTCAATAAAAATATTCACCCTTCCAAAATTCACACAATCATCGCCGACTTCTTCTCCATAGCTGTCATTCTTGCCGTGATCTTTTTTGTCATAAAAAGGTATGTAGTGAGAAGGTCATCATACACCTACGGTACAATGGAATCACCGTTAATTTATGCGTTACTGGTAACTGTTACACTGACCTTCCTCCTCTACGAGGGGGCGGCCATCTCATACCAGGGCACCTTCGATGAAAGCGTCGCATTTGTAGGAAAGATCTTTGCCGGGTGGCTTCCGGCATCCTGGTTACTGGTCAAAGCTTCATGGTGGCTCCATATTATTAATGTATTCATGTTCATACTGTATGTCCCCCGTTCTAAATATATGCATATGTTCATGGGGCCTGCAAATATCGCTTTCAAAACCAAAAAGGCAACATCTTATCTGAAAACCGTAGATCTTGAAACCGCTGAAACATTCGGGATAACCACCCAGGCGGATATGACATGGAAGGACCTGTTTGATGGTTTTGCGTGTATAGACTGTGGCCGGTGTACAGACTATTGCCCTGCAGCCCTGACTGGTAAAGAACTCTCTCCAAAAACAATTATTACTAAAATGAGAGATGACCTTCTGAAAGAAGGGGCAAAAAAGCTGAAAGACCCGGAATACCAGATCCCCCCCATTATGGACAGAGTGTTTGTGGATAATGAGATCTGGAGCTGTACAACCTGCGGTGCCTGCATGGAGGCCTGCCCGGTTCTGAACGAGCATATTCCTAAGATCATCGGTATGAGGCAGAGCCGTGTTCTCATGGAAGCAAAATTCCCCGAGGTATTTAACCAATTCTTCAGAAATCTTGAGACCAACAGCAATCCGTGGGGTTTTGGATCTTCTACCCGGGGAGAATGGATGGCGGACACAGAGGTCAGAAAAGCCGCAGATCATGATAATGCGGATATCCTCTATTGGGTTGGATGTTCCGGATCATTCGATGACAGGAACAAAAATGTAACAAAAGCCATGATCTCAATTCTAAACAAGGCCGGTGTTGATTATGCCGTCCTCGGAGCAGAAGAGAACTGCTGCGGAGATCCGGCCAGAAGGGCCGGTAACGAATATCTTTTTCAAATGATGGCAGTCCAGAATATTGAGACATTGATGCGATACAAATTCAAAAAAATAGTTACCACCTGCCCCCACGGAATGAATATTTTTAAAAATGAATATAACGATATTGCAAAACTTACGGGAAGGGAATTTGAAATGCCGGAAATAATCCACCATTCCCAGTTAATAAATGAACTTATCTCTCAGGGGAAACTTAAGATCAATAAGAATTCAGGAAACGATGTCACTTTCCATGACCCGTGTTATCTGGGGCGTCACAATGGTATTTATGATCAACCGAGAAAAGTGATAGACAGCGCCGGCCTTAAATTGAGAGAGATGAAGAACAGTAAAAGGCACAGTTTCTGCTGCGGGGGAGGCGGAAGCCTCATGTGGGCTGAAGAGGATCAGGGTGATAGAATTAATCATGTCAGAACTGATGAAGTACTGAAAGCAGGAGTTGACACTGTCTGCACATCCTGCCCTTTCTGTACAACCATGCTGACCGATGGAATAACCGATAAAGGGAAAGAAGAATCTGTAAAAGTTAAAGATATTGCTGAAATAATCGCTGAAAAACTGATCTGAATCCGGAGAGGATTCAGAGGGAGACCATTTCAACCTTGTCGATCTTTCTTTTCAGGAAAATCTCTCCTACTTTTTTGAATCGTTCAGGAAAATCGGTCACATAGAACTCATCATCACCATTCCGGTCAGGAGGCCCATAAAGCCATCCCAGTTTTTTCAGAATAGAATGTACCCTTATGGCCATGACTTCTGCTGAATCTATAAGAGTTATCCCGGGCCCGAGAATCCTGGAAATCGCATCTTTAAGAACAGGGTAATGTGTACATCCGAGGACAAGTGTTTTGATCCCTTTTGCTTTCAACGGAAGGAGATACTCTTCAATTACCATATCTGTAACCCTGTGATCTATCCAGCCCTCCTCAACAAGAGGTACAAAAAGGGGACAATCCCTTGAAATGATCTTAGCACCCGGATCTTTTTCCAAAATAGACCTTTTATAGGCGCCGGACGATATAGTTGCCGAGGTCCCGATAACTCCGATATCCTTATGCCCCTGATAAACTGCAGCTTCTGATCCCGGATCGATCACTCCAAGTACAGGTATATCAAGCAGATTCTGCAAGTGAGCTACAGCATATGAAGATGATGAGTTGCAGGCAATGACAATCAGCTTAACTCCCTTCTCTGTAAGGAACCTGGAATTTTCTTCGGAGAAACGAATTATTGTGTCCGGAGATTTTGTTCCGTAAGGGAGATGGGCAGTATCTCCAAGATAGATCACTTTCTCTCCCGGCATAAGTTCCTTTATTGCTTTATATACAGTCAGGCCGCCAATTCCGGAATCAAACACTCCTATTGCATTTCTGTTCATCGCCTGAAATATTTATAATCCGGAAAATAGGGATTCTCAAGGTCCAGATGACCCGACAGGGTCTTATATTCGTTCCCGGAAACAAGGATCTTAACTTTTTTGATCTCCTTGAAGTTATAACAGAGATTGTTGACGAAAAAATAGATGAATTCTATTTCTCCCCGCGATCCTCCCCGGAAATTTATGATCAGTTCTTCATTAAAATCTAGAACTGCCATCTGTTTGTCATCTATATAGAAAAAACTCTGAAGTCTCGTCTGCTCCGGAAATGGAGGTACAAATTTTGACGATTCACTTATCATTAGATCAAGATAGCTTTTTAAAAAGTCCAACCTGTTATTATTCTTCTCAAGTTCAAATTCCTTCGGGATGAATAATGATGATCCGTTAGTTAAAAAAAAAATCTTCACCTTCTCGATTTCAGGAGAAGTTTCTTCCACGGCTTCTGTCTCACCTTTTTTATCCTTAACTGCACGTTTGAATGTTCCGCTTGAACTCAGATAAATGATAAGTGAAGTGACAAAAAATATCACGGCAAGGCTGATCAGAATATATATTACTTTTTTATTCATTTAAATGCCGAGTTGTAATAATAGATATATTTTGAAATTCCATTGTAGATCGATTCCGCAACCTTTCCAAGGAAAGAATCATTTCTAAGCATGCTCTCCTCATACTTATTAGATACAAATGCAATCTCGACAAGAACTGCCGGCATCGATGCTCTCATTAAAACTCTGAAAGGGGCCTGTTTTACACCCCTGTTTTTAGTATTCAGAAGGATGTTCAGTTCATTTTGAATATAGTCCGCAAGCCGGCTTGATTCTTTTATATGTTCGGTCTGAGCCATGCTCCACAAGATCATCTTCAGATCATCACCCTCAGTCTCATCTCCAATTCCTGTAAATGAACTGTTTTCTTTCATTGCAAGCTGCATTGAGACCTTATCTGTCGCCTTCAGGCTCACAAAATAGGTTTCTGGACCTCTTGCTGATTTTCTGTAAGATGAATTAATATGGATCGATAGGAACAACTGAGCATTTTGATTATTTGCCTTTGCAACTCTTGAATCGAGAGCAACTTCCACATCCGATTCACGTGTCATCACAACCCTGACCCCGAGTTTTCTCTCAAGGATTTTCTTTAACTTGTTACTGACCTTAAGTGTAATATCTTTTTCTTTTGTATTTTTTATCCCAACAGCCCCGAGATCACTCCCTCCATGCCCGGGATCAATACAGACAACATCGATCGAAGATCTTTTTTTCTTCACATTTTCAATTGCTGGCTTCTCATCTCTGTACTCATCGGGGTCCTGCTCTTCCTGAATAACTACCGGTGTCCTTTCCGCCGTCTCCACTTTTTTATTCACATCAAAAACAACCCTGAACGGATCTTTCAGGACAAATGATTTCAAAATATTAAATCTCTCACTTCCCAGGACTCTGATACCACGACTTTCACCATAAGTAATATTCTCGACCTTGTTCAGCAATTCAGATCCCGACAGATCGGATCTGAGCATCAGATCTTCAGCATTATCTTTAATTAAAAGTGTGATATCTTTCTCAGATCCCCGCTTGCTGACATATGAAAAAGAGTAGTCACTCTCAAAAACGATTCTTGTAAAATCATTGTGGTCAAATGTCCTGATTTTGATGGCCAAAGGAAAAACGTGGAAAGCAACAATCAATGTATATATTATTAAGAAACAATAAAACTTCTTCATCTATTCCGGCTAACTGGAGGCGGCGGGAGTTGAACCCGCGTCCAATAAGGACTCAGTCAAAGTTTCTACAGATGTAGTTTGTTTTTTTATGCCCCGCAGATAAAAAACAAACAAAAAGCCCCACGGGAGTCTTTATCAAATTTTCGTCCGGGTCAAAGTCAAAGACAACTTTGTCCAGCTTATCCTGCTAAGTGACGCCCCGGGAACCCAGCAGGAAAAGGCAACCGGAACGGCAACATTAATTATGCTGCGAGTGCAAAATCGTTTGCGTTTCTTTTTTTGAACAGTTTAATGAGTTACTCAGCTCAATCTGCTTCTTTGACATCATCAATACTGTCGAACCCATTTCGCCCCCGAAATGGGAAATGGCGGGGCCGACGAGACTCGAACTCGCGGCCTCTGGCGTGACAGGCCAGCGTTCTAACCAACTGAACTACGACCCCGCTCATTAAGATTGGGCGGTAGAGGACTTGAACCTCTGACCCTCGGCGTGTAAAACCGATGCTCTTCCAGCTGAGCTAATCGCCCGATCGCAATATAAGATACAATATTTACATGATCATGTCAAGCAAAATGACAGTTCTTGAGATCAAAAAAAATCTGGTTGAAAATAGAGCAATAATTAGAGATAATATTAAAAAGGAGTGAAAATGAAAAGAAGAGAATTTATCAAGACTTCAACAATTGCAGCCGCCACAACCTGTATTTCAGGATTACCTATATTCACTGCAGGGGGAGTTGATCCTGTCTCTAAAGTTACAGGTGAGTCACCATATGAGATTGCCAAGAAGGGGATTGAATTAATCGGTGGGATGAAAAAATTCATCAGCAACCAGGATATCGTTATGATAAAACCGAATATAGGATGGAACAGGAAGGTTGAACATGCCGCCAACACTAATCCGGAGGTATTGAGAGCTGTGATAGAAATGGTCTTCGATGCAGGGGCAAAGAAAGTTATCGTAATGGATAACTCCTGCCATAAATCAGAAGACACCTACAGAAGAAGCGGAATAAAAGAAGCTGTTGAGAAGAGTGGAGCGGAGATAAGGTTCTCAGATGAGAACAGACTGGTAGTTCATAATTTTAATGGTGAAAAATTGAAGAAATGGCCGGTTTTCAGAGACCATCTTGAAGTTGATAAATTCATTAACGTTCCGATTCTCAAACATCACTCAAGTGCAGGACTTACAATAGGAATGAAAAACCTATACGGTATTATAGGTGGAAGAAGGGGGAAACTTCACAGGAATATGGGGGAGAATATAGCAGATCTGGCATACGGCTTCAAAACCGACCTGACTATTGTAGATGCATACAGAATATTGAAAAAGAATGGCCCGGTCGGAGGGAGACTTAGCGACGTAGAGCTCAAGAAAACAATAATATGTTCAAAAAACATATTTGAAGCTGATGTTGTCGCTGTTGATCTTTTCGGAAAAAGTATCGATGAAATAGATTTCATCGGAGCAGGATTCAGAAGAGGTATGGGGCAGAAAGAGATAAGCAAGATAAACCTAAAAACAATGAAGATCTGACAAGCAATGACGATAAAACATCCCAAAAAAAAACTGGCAAGGCTTTTTTTTCAGGTATTTTTCCTTGTATTATTTTTCTGGCTTCTTATCAGAACCGGAGCCGCTGCTACTGAATCATTCAGATATTCTGATTATTTTTTCTATTTTGATCCCCTGTTGCTGATTATAAACATCTTCTCAACTCATGCAGTTATAAACCTGTTCCTTTTATCACTGATTCCACTCTCGCTTACATTGATCTTCGGCAGATTCTTCTGTGGATGGGTATGCCCCATGGGAACAATCAATCATTTCCTCTCATGGCTGTTCAGGAGAAAAAGGAAAAGAGTGGAACAGGTTGACCACAAATTGCTGAAACTTAAATATGTAATATTGACAATAGTTCTTGTTATGGCACTTTTCGGAACAAATATAGGGGGATGGTTCGATCCATTTTCTATTCTGACAAGGAGTACTTCCGTTGTAGTCAGCCCTTCTGCAAATTATGTAATTGAGGAAACCCTGAAAGGGGGCGCCGAAGATTCCGGAGTAATATCAAAGGGATTAAAACCTGTATACGACTTTTCAAAGAAGAATATTCTTCCGAATAAACCGAAAAAATTCCTACAGTCCGTATTCATAGGTTTCATTTTCTTTCTACTATTATCCGCAAATTATTATAAGAGGAGATTCTTCTGCAATTACATCTGCCCTCTGGGTGCGCTATATGGACTATTTGCAAAGTACAGTATACTGAATCTCAATGTGGACAAGGAGACATGTAAGAAATGTAACGTATGCGCATCAGAATGCACTTATAACGGGAGCCCATATCAGGATTATATAAAGTCGGAATGTATGGTCTGTTACAATTGTGAAGATTCCTGCCCTCCAAAATCGATAAGCACAAAATTTCAACTCCCCCGCAAAAAAAACACAAATAAAATTGATCTTGGCAGGAGAAGGATCACCGGTTCAATTATTTCAGGGATATTTGCCGCCTCCCTCCCAAGATTTTCCGGAACATCAAAATCAAGGATACACAAATTTGAAAGGCCTCCGGGATCAGTGACTGAAGCAGACTTTCTGGACAGATGTATCAGATGCGGAGAGTGTATGCAGGCCTGCCCTACAAATTTCATTCAGCCTGCTCTCTTTGAAACCGGAGTTGACGGACTATGGACACCAATCCTTGAACCTGAAATAGGATATTGTGAATATGAATGTAACCGGTGCACACAGGTATGCCCCACAAAAGCCATAGAAGCGCTATCTCTGAAAGAGAAGAAAAACTTCAAGATCGGTACAGCAGTGGTTGTAAAAGACAGGTGTTACACTTATGCTGACGGCTACAATTGCGCTGTCTGTGAAGAACATTGCCCCGTACCTGACAAAGCGATCCGGTTCAGAGAAGTCGATGTGTGGAACTTCGAAGGGAAACTTGTAAAAGTTAAACAGATATATATAGTGCCAGATCTTTGTATCGGATGCGGAATTTGTGAGAATGTATGTCCCAGATCGGATGCCCCGGGAATAGTGAATTCTGCGGAAGAAGAGCAGAGAGAGTTCGAATATTAAAACTTTTTTATTTTACTTTTAATATAATCAGAGTACAGTCATCTGTCGGTTTCCTGTTCCCACTGAACCTGAACATCTGCTTATAGATACCTTCAGTGATCTCTGAAGCGGTTTTGTCCTTATTTTTCTTGACATAGTCGATCATCCTTTCAACACCGAATTCCTCATCATCTCCATTCTCTATTTCAGGCACACCATCTGTAAAGGCAACAATAACATCACCCGACTTGAGTGATAATTTTTCTTTTTCATAACTGGCCTCATTTGTAAACCCTGTAAGAAATCCCCCCTTGGAGAGTGGAATTGATTTTTTTCCGGATATCAGTATAGGTTCAATATGTCCTGCATTGACATATGAAACACTTCTTTTCTTATCATCAATTACCATCCAGAATATTGTTATAAATCTGTTACCTCTTGTGAAATTGTATATGAGTGAATTTGCTTTGGATATAAAATCTTCAGGTTCGGAGAAATAAAGTTCGTTCATAGTATGAAAAACTGCCTGGGATGAAGCAGCAAGGAGAGCTGCCGACAAACCTTTCCCTTCCACATCTGCAATAAGGACAGGTGTTTTCCCGGCTTTCTCTTTGAGAATATCATAATAATCTCCACCTACACTTTGGATCGGCTCATATTTAACAGCTATGTCAAAGTTCTTAAATTCCGGGATAGCTCCTGAGGGAGAAGTGATAATTGTATCTCTTTTGCAATATTTATCTCATGCTCCATTTTCTGCTTTTCGATCATTTTGGATATCATGAAACTGTTCTCGATCGCAATAAGAGTAAATCGTGACAGAAAAAGCAAAAAATCAAGATCTTCGTCTTTCAGGTCAATTCTGTTGAACTTCTGCCCGAGCCCGAGCACTATCATCTTTGTCCCTTTTTCTGTCAGATTGAGAAGATTGGATATATTTTTCTCAACAAGAATTTCAAACAGTTCCGGATATTTTTTCTCAATGTTTCTAACTTCGATGTGCGCCCAATTTATATCGAGATCCTTTAACCCCTCAACGAGAGATTTCTGTCGTTCTTACTGAATCTGAATCCCCTCTTTTCAAGAAGTTTGTTTTTTTCTTCAAAGAAAAATGCTCTGGTTATCCCGATATGCCCCATAATGGTAGAAAAAAAGATTCGGAAAATACTCTCCAGGTTAAATGATGAATAAATCGAAGATGAAAATTCATAAATTGAATTGAACTGAAAATTTTTTACTTTTAATTCTTTTACAAGATCTTTTAACTGCTTTTCTTCCATTTGATCATTTCCAGGTAATTTACATCCTTTATAGTTCTGTACTCAACTGAATCCATGATCCTTTTGATCAGTGCAACCCCCAGCCCCCCCTTCTTTTTCGCCTTTATCATCTTCTCCAGGTTGACCATTGATTCACCAAGTTGGGGAGGGATCCCTGAAAATTCTATCTTGATCTTCATTCCTTCATTGCTGCAGAAAAATTCCAGTTTTATCTCTGAATCCTCTGATTCCTTGTAAGAATGTTTGATGACATTTGTTATGGCCTCATCAACAGCAAGTGCTATTTTTCTCGATTCGGAAGGAGAGAAAAAATTCCTGACAGCAATATGATTGGTAAGTTCTACCAGCATTTTCAACAATGCGGTCTTTGCCGGAATTGCTACTGAAAGTTCAGGTGTTTCAGGAAACATTATCAAATTTTTCTATCGCCTCTGTTTCACTCTTTTCGAAATCATATATTTCTGTAAAACCCACAAGATCAAATATCTCGTACACCCTGTCTATAACATTTGACAATTTAATATCACCGCCTTTCTCCCTTATCTCATCAAGATAACCCATTATTATCCCCATTCCTGCAGAGCTGATATAGTTAAGATCGATACAATTAACTACAATTTTAACTATACTGTCATCCAGCATCTTTATCATCTCATTCTCGAATTTCTCAACGCTGTGCGCATCGAGATGCCCGGTCGGATACAGAATTCCGACATTATCGATAGTTTTTGATTTAATAAGGAAATTCCTCATAATGTTCTCCAAATTCAAGATCCGGGTTTTAACCGCATCCTGTTAATAAATTTTAATATAGATATAATTAAAAATCAATTAAAGGAGAAAGAAGCTTGAATTACTCAATTATAACAAACGCTACAGCAAATTCTTTTGTATGTGAAATGGAGAGATTTATTCTGCTCATTCCCTTTTCACTGAATACTTCAAGGGTCTTGCCCGAAACTCTGATCTCCGGTTTACCCATCTCATCATTAACAACATTTATTTCCGTCCATTTCATACCATCCCTCCAACCTGTCCCGAGGGCTTTGAAGAAAGCTTCCTTAGCTGCAAACCTCCCTGCAAAATGGATCTCTTTTTTAAATTTTGAATTACAATACTCCGTCTCTTCGGGAGAAAATATTTTTTCCGTAAATTTCAGATCTTTTGTAATTGCCTTTTTGATCCTGTCGATCGCAATTATATCCGCCCCTGTCCCTTTGATCATTTATTTATCCCTGACACGATTTTACCATATCAGAGAAACAAATTGACAAAAGGGATCAAATGCCGGGAAGGTGCCGTTATCTTTTAGCTTATCACATTTTTGAAATATGTGTATTTAAAGAGTCACTGAAATATTTGTCCTGTCACAATAATGGTACAAAACCGTATCAGGAAAACAGGAAACAATATTGCTATAAATTAATTGTGGATATAAAAATAGACAAAAATATTTTAAATAGAGAAATACAATTTATCACAGGAGGTATCTTTGAAACAGATCACACTAATATTGATAATGGTATTATCATTTGTCGGATGTTCTGCCAACAGAGTAAATACCGAATATAAATTTGGAAATCAGTTAGCAAAAAGGGGTTTATGGAAAGAAGCTCACTACAGATGGACAAGAGCTCTCCATTCCGGGATAGACACTGCAGCGATCCATAACAACATTGCTATCTCTCTTGAGTTCCAGAACAAACTGGATGAAGCAAAAAAAGAATACGAAAAAGCATTAAAACTGTCTCCTCAAAACGAATTTATAAAAAGAAACCTCAGCAGGTTGAAAAGACGAATTAATCCTGACAAAGAATTAAATAGTGAAGACAAAAAAGATCTAAAACGGATTAAAAAGATAGAGAACGGGAGAAGAAAATGAAAAAGGTAATAGCAATAACATTTGCTGTAATTGTGATATTCCTGACAGAAAGCTGTAATACAAGGCCGGTCAATCTGGTAAGGATTCCTGTTAAGAGCATCAATACAATAAATTTTCTTAAATATATTAATATAGCTTACGATCCTGTAAAGGTAGAAAATTTCCCATCCGAATATGACCCGGGTCCGAGTATTGATTATTTCTTTTTAAACGAATTGCCGAAAACACTAAAAAAACCGATCAGCAGATATAAACCTTCGGAAAAAGATGTATCAGAATTGAAAGAAGGTGACCTACTTCTTGTTGGGGGCGATATTTCTCTCAAAATAAAAGAGAGAAGCGTCATCGATGATGACAAGAAGAGAAAAGGGAGAAGGATTTTTGTTAAGATAGAGAATTGGAATTTATCACTCAATGTTTTTTTCAGAGATGCTGCAACAGGTAAAGATGTTTTTTCAAAAACCATAAAAGACTCCTACAATGGCGCTGAAAGGAATAAGCCGGATTACAATTTTGAGTATCTTTTTAAAAATATTACCGAAAAACTTGTAAAGATGTTTATGGGGCTTGGACGGATGGAAGTAAGATATCTGATTAAGTGAACAGGATAAAAAAATGCAAAGAAAATCAAACAGATCAATAATTTTTATTTTAATATTTATTATACCGATAATGATTTCTTCTCAGTTTAATCCATATTACTACGGGAAGAACAAAGTCGTAAAAACCAGTTTTAAATGGAACTATTTTGACACACCAAACTTCAGAATATATCACTATACAGATGATATGAAATTGTTGAAAAAAATTGCGGTCACTGCAGAGAACGGATATGATAAAATGTCAAAATATCTCAATGTTGAAATTGAAAAGAGAATTCCTCTTATCTTTTACAGAACACATGTTGATTTCGAACAGACCAATATCTTCCCGGGTTTCCTCCCTTTAGGAGTTGAAGCCTTTGCAGAACCATTATCAAACAGAATGGTTCTCCACGGAGATTCGTCAGCTGAAGAACTGATGCGCACACTGACCCATGAGTTGGGTCATGTATTTGAATACCAGGTCCTGTATAAAAAAAGTTCAAAGAGCCTTTTCAGGTTCAGATCTCCTCCATTATGGATTATGGAAGGTTTTTCCGAGTTTATTACAAGAGACTGGGACCCTTTCAGCCTCCTGACAATAAGAGATGCTGTACTGAATGACAACATCCCTGCTCTCGCCAGGAATGGTGAGCTGATGATAGGAAATAGAGGAGGCAGGACTGCATACGATTTCGGTCACATACTTTATGAGTTCATTGAAGAAAAATATGGAGTCAGGGGGGTAAGAAACCTTCTGTTTTCTTTCCGGGGAAGCATCTACGGGGCCGAAAGAAATATTTTCAGACAATTCGGAACGACCAGGAATGAGTTCAATTTCGAACTAAGAAAATATGTGAAGAACAGATTCAAAGATTTTATTACAAAAGAGAGTGCGGAAGATTACAGCTATATAATTGGCCCCAACTACCCTTTTGCCTACTCATTTTCCCATCAGATATCCCCCGGGGGTGAACTGGCAGCAACTGTAACTGCAAATTTTAAGAGCAGAAAGATCGACATCATACTGATCTCAATGAAAGACGGGAAAACAATTAAAACTCTTACTCCGGGTTTTACTTCAAAACATGATGGTGTATCCATCAAGTTCAATCCTGAGGACGGAAGTACATTCAGCTGGGACAAAAAAGGGGACAAAATCGCTTTTTTTGCAAGGAAGGAGTATACAACATATTTGGTGATCATTGATGTTCTGAAAAGCAATATTGTGAAAATGATCAAGCTTAACAATATTATGGAACCCTCCTCTCCGGATTTTTCAAATAACGGAAATCATATATACTTTACCGGTGTGTACGGCTCAAAATCATTCATATTCAGACATGACCTTGCTTCAGGCAAAACCGACAGGATCACAAAGGGTTTTCTTTTTATAAAATCACTTGATCTGTCTCCGAGTGGTAAAAGAATAGCTTTTTCAGCAAGTGACGGAAAATACTCACACATATATATAGGAAACATTGAGAATCCTGAAATGGCAAAAAAAATCACATCCGGGAACACTAACAACATTACTCCCTCTTTTTCATTAGATGGGAAAAAGATCTATTTCAGCTCTGATGAAGAGGGAGCATATAACCTCTATTCAACTGATTTGGAGAAGAAAATCAATTACAAATATACGGACGTCCAGACTGCAATTTTCTTTCCTATGGAGATACCGGGGGAGAAAGATAAACTTCTGATATCTTCTTATTTGAAAGGTACTTTTGTACTCCTTAAAAAAGACGTTTCCGAATACAAGGAGAAAAGGGAGGTGCAATTTGAATCTCCTGAACTGATAAAAAATGAGAGCGGAGAGGAAGAGATCCGATTTTCCGAAGAAGTGATCAAAAAATACGGAAAAGAAAATATCCATGGAACAAAGTTTTCTTTAATAGACGGAGAGATTAAAGCAAACAGGAGTTTCAATAAGGGACTTGAAGAGGAGCTTAATTTTAACCTTGTTAACAGAAAAAAATACAAACCTCTCAAGAATCTCTCCATACCATCCCTCCCTCCGATCACTGCAGGTTTCGGTTCAGACGGATCTATATTCGGTTATTCTTTTCTCAAACTATCTGATGTTATGAAAGACCACTCATTTTCACTTCTTATTTCATCATACTATGGATACCGTTCATACGGCCTCACATATGTAAATCTTAAGAAAAGACTACAGTTCTTCTCCCGGCTTTACTGGTATTCCAACTCATACTACCTCGGTGGAGGAGGTTACATTGACCCGGCAAGCACTGCCCTCCTTGACAGAAGGAATTATACTCTTGTCAGCGAGAGGATAGGACTTACAACCGGTTTTTACTACCCCTTCAGTCGGTCATACCGGGCAGAGTTCTCCCTGTCCATAAGCCATCAGAAAGAGTTGTTGGATAATTTATTCTACGGCACTGAACTTCCTTATAACCAGACATTTGACGGTTATGCGCTGCCGGTTACATTCTCTCTTGTCGGGGAGACCACCAGGTTTACCAACTTTGGACCATTGATGGGGCACACATTCAGGATCTCACTCAGTAAATATTTTAAAATCAATAAAGATTTCGTCGATTCAACTGTAATAGATTTAGATCTAAGAAAGTATTTCAAACTAGCTCCAAATACCCTGATCGCAACGAGACTTACGGGTTTCTATTCTTCCGGTGCGAATCCGATGCTGTTTGCTACCGGAGGGAATAACACACTTAGAGCTGCGCAATTCAGATCGCTCGTGGGAACCAGGGGATTTTCTTTCGTGACAGAGCTCAGATTTCCCCTGATACATATGATGTCAACTCCCATTGGACTGCTTGGACCTGTAAGAGGAGTGTTGTTCTTCGATCTCGGAGGAGTCTGGGATAGTTCTATTCCCGAATATACCGGTACTGACCCCTATACGAAAAACTATTATGATGAACTGAGAGATTTTGACCTGTTTTCGAAGGGTACCACCAAATTGAAGGACGGACTATCTTCCTATGGTTATGCTTTAGAAGTTAACTTATGGGGATATCCTCTCCATTTCGAATGGATTTACAAGACTAACCTTAAAGAAAAGAAATACTATGGAATGAAATTCTGGATTGGGTTCGATTTCTGATGCCTGAATCTGTATTATCTCCAGGTCACAACTCTATTTACTATTTTTCCAAATAGGATATAATAGAGGTGATTTAGGAGATTAATATGAATATTGATGATCTGTTAAAAATAGCTGTTGAGCGTAGCGCATCTGATCTCCATCTTAAGGTAGGCAACCACCCCATTCTCAGGATAAACGGTAAGTTACTCCCTATGGTTGAACTTAAAAGGCTGATGCAGGAGGATACGATAGCAATGTCCTTCTCAATAATGAATCCTGATCAGAAAGAAAAATTTAAAGCACAACACGAACTGGATATGGCATACTCAGTGCCGGGGCTAGGTAGATTCAGGTGCAATGTATTTCAACAACGTGGAGCAGTTGGTTTGGTTCTGAGGATCATTCCAACCCAGGTAAAATCAATTTCAGATCTTAACCTTCCGCTTATTCTTGAAAAGATTGCTGACGAAAAGAGGGGTATGGTCCTCGTAACAGGTACAACCGGGAGCGGCAAGTCTACAAGCCTTGCCGCTATGATCGACCATATTAACATTCATCGTATAGAGCATATTATAACGATAGAGGACCCCATCGAATATCTTCATAGAGATAAAAAAAGTATTGTTAACCAGAGAGAGGTCGGGCATGATACTAATAGCTTTTCGTCGGCACTGCGAAGTGCTTTGAGAGAAGACCCGGATGTGGTTCTCGTAGGAGAAATGAGAGATATGGAGACCATTGAGACCGCATTATTAGCTGCTGAAACAGGCCATATGCTCCTTTCAACACTTCACACCCTTGATGCGACAGAAACTATAAACAGGATAATATCGATATTCCCGCCTCATCATCAAAAACAGATACGGATCCAGCTTGCCTCTGTTCTAAAAGCAATCATATCAATGAGATTGATCCCTATGGCAGATGAAAAAGGGAGGGTCCCTGCTGTTGAAATATTAATTAATACACCATATATTCAGGATTGTATTGTTAATCCGGAAAAAACCAAACTAATCGGAGAAGCAATTGAACAGGGCATTTCTCAATACGGTATGCAAACATTCGATCAGTCGCTATTCTTCCTTTATGAACGTTCACTGATATCTTATGAAGAAGCTCTTAAATGGGCAACTAATCCTGATGAATTCAAGCTTAAAAAATCAGGAATTCAGTCTACAAAGGAGATGTCTCTTGAAGAAATGGAAAAGAGGATCTCCGATATTTCCACTGACAATGGTGATTCTTCAGAGAAGGATTTTAAAGATCACAATCTGCTGGATGTAGAAAATATATGAAAAGTTCTGAAATAAGGGATATCTTTTTCTCTTTTTTCAAAGAAAAAGATCATTATCAAGTGATGTCCTCTCCGCTTGTTCCTGCAAAGGACCCTACAATACTGTTTACAAATGCAGGAATGAACCAGTTCAAAGATGTATTTCTCGGAAATGAAAAAAGAAGTTATTCAAAAGCGGTATCAATTCAGAAATGTATGAGGGTTTCCGGAAAACATAACGATTTTGATGAAGTCGGAAGGACCGAATATCATCATACTTTTTTTGAAATGTTGGGGAACTTCTCATTTGGAGATTATTTCAAGGAAAAAGCAATTGAATATGGATGGGAATTGATGACAGAGAAATTCGGATTTAAACCCGAAAAGCTCAGTGTATCAGTTTTTAATGAAGATGACGAAGCTTTCAGAATATGGGAAGAAAAAATAGGAATCCCCTCAGACAGGATAGCCCGCCTCGGTGAGAAGGATAACTTCTGGCAAATGGGTGCTACAGGTCCTTGTGGCCCCTGTTCAGAAATTCATTACGATAGAGGCAAAGAATTTGGACCAAAGGAGTTGACCGGGGAAAACAAAAGGTTCGTGGAAATATGGAACCTGGTATTCATGCAATATTTTAAAGATGAATCAGGGAAAATGTCCCCCCTTCCATCACCTTCGATTGATACAGGAATGGGAATGGAGAGACTAACTGCATTGATTAACGGGAAATCGAGCAATTATGACACCGATCTTTTTCTCCCAATAATTGAATTTACTTCGGAATTGGCAGGGGTCAATCCCGATGACGAAAAAGCAAAGGTCGGACTTAATGTGATCGCCGACCATGCAAGAGCACTCTCATTTTTGATCTCTGATGGAGTCCTCCCTTCAAATGAAGGCAGGGGATATATTCTCAGAAGGCTCCTTCGAAGAGCATCAGGACATGGACGGGCGATCGGATTTTCCGAAAGTTTCCTTTTCAGGATAACCCCTATCGTAATAGATATAATGGAATATGCTTACCCTGAACTCAGACTCAACAGAGAATTCATCTCGGAAGTGATCAGGTCAGAGGAAGAGAGGTTTGAAAGAACTCTTCTAACCGGGTTAAAAAGGTTCGAAGAGGTAATTCAGACCTCAATAGAAAAAGGGGAGGCAGTTATTGACGGAAAAGAAATCTTCAAACTTTCGGACACCTATGGATTCCCCCTGGATTTTTCAGTAGACCTTGCTTCCGAAAAAAATATGAAGATAGATATTGAGGGATTCAGGAAAGAACTTTCCGGACAACAGGAAAAATCAAGAAAAGGCGCTGCCGAAAAGAGGATAATAGATCTTCCTCAAAGAATGGACAGAATTGAAACCATCTTCACGGGATATGAATCAATGGAAGAAGAATCAAATATAACTGCCATTTTTGCCGATAATAAAGAAGCTGAATCAGTACTCGAAGGTGATGAAGCTGTTCTTTTTATTCACAAATCACCATTTTACGGTGAATCAGGCGGGCAGGCAGGCGACACAGGTTCAGGGAAAGGAAAAGAAGGACTTTTTACTATATCTGATACAAGAAAAAACTCCGCCGGAGGACACCTCCACTTTATTAAGATCCTCAATGGAAAACTGTCAAAAGGTGATACAGTAAGGGTCAGTGTGGACAAATCCCGAAGGGAAAACACTGCTGTCCATCACACTTCAACTCATCTCCTCCATGCAGCGTTACGGGAGGTTCTCGGGCCGCATGTAAAACAATCGGGATCTTATGCAGGCCCTGACAAATTAAGATTCGATTTCACTCACTATAAATCGGTTGAAAGAGAACAATTAGCCAGGATAGAAAATCTTGTCAATGAAAAAATAAGGGAAAACCTCAAGGTAAGCACAATTGAAACCAGTTATGAAGATGCGCTGAGCCGTGGTGCCATCGCAATCTTTGATGAGAAATATTCCGACATGGTCCGAATGCTGAACATTGGAGAATTCTCCTGTGAATTATGCGGAGGGACCCATCTCCGACAGACGGGAA
Source organism: Candidatus Aminicenantota bacterium (assembly GCA_963827565.1). Taxonomy (GTDB): domain Bacteria; phylum Acidobacteriota; class Aminicenantia; order UBA2199; family UBA2199; genus UBA647. The sequence continues at coordinate 932,935 of CAWHBG010000003.1, read as the reverse complement.
ATATAGGGTATTTTAAAATAATTTCAGAATCTTCAATAGCTTCCGGAATAAGAAGAATTGAAGCTGTGGCTGGAAAAGCGGGAGAAAAATATCTTGATTCAATATTTAACAGTCTTGAAAAGATCGAATCCAGGTTCAAACAGAAAGGGGAAAGACTTCTAGACTATCTAATCGATCTTGAAGAAAAGAACAGAAAAAGAGAAAAAGAGAAAAGCAAGGGAAATCCGGCGAAAAAACACGACTTAAAAACTTTCACAAAGCAAAAGATCAACATTAACGGTGCCTGTATTATTATTCATCACTCTGATGGAATGGACAGAAGAATGCTGAGTGCAACAGCAGATGAAATCAAGCGGAATCTCAATTGTACTGCAATTCTCTCTTCTAATAATGAGGATAAATCTTCGATAGTAATATCAGTTCCTGAAAACTTGACAAAAAAAGTCAATGCTAGTACTCTTATAAAGCAGATAGCCTCTATAGTTAAGGGAAATGGCGGTGGTCGTCCCGATTTTGCTCAGGCAGGAGGGGAAATGATTAAAGATTTCGAAAATTTCAGAAAAGAGGTTGTTAATCTGCTTAAAAATTAAAAATGAGAATTTTTATTCTGGTATTTATCATTGTTTCAATCATTCTATCATCTTATCTTAATAGTGAAATAATCGTAAAACAGGGGACAGACGGACGGATAATTGTTTCCAATAATCCAGGTGGATCTAACTTCAGAACAAATCCAGGTGCTGTAAATTTTACAGTATCTTCATATTCATCAAATCAGGTCCCCACCCTCTATAGTGATAAAATATCAAAATTAGCAAAAAAATATAAGTTAAGAGAAGATCTCATCCTTGCCGTCGCCAAGGCAGAATCTGGATTTAACCCGTTTGCGAAATCAAAGAAAGGGGCTGTCGGGATCATGCAGTTGATGAAAGAGACGGCAAAACTTTATGGTGTTTCCAACAGATATGATGCAGATCAGAACCTTGATGGCGGAGTCAGGCATTTAAAATATCTATATGAAAAATATAACAAGAAACTTTCGATAGTTCTTGCAGCATACAATGCAGGAGAGAAAGCTGTTAATAAATATAATGGAGTCCCCCCATACAAAGAGACAGTGAATTATATAAGAAAAGTAAAAAAATTCATGGGCCTTCCTTACTCTGGAATATCCTATTCCAAAGTGAAAACAACTATATTCAAATATGAGACAAAGGATGGAAGAATAGTTCTCTCAGACTCACCTCCCTCCGAAGTAACAAATAAAGTCACTATATTTGAATAAAAAAAATCATGGAAAAAGTCCACATAATAGTAAATCCCTATTCGGCCAGAGGGAAAACAGAATTAAGATGGGAGAATATAAAATCTGTAATAAAACACTATTTCAGTGAGTTCAAATATATATTTACAGAAAAACCCAATCAGGCTACCGAGATCGCAAGGGAAATACTTTCTGACGGATTTGACCTTATAATAGGGATCGGAGGAGATGGAACTCTCAATGAGATCACAAACGGATTCTTTTCCGACAAATCTAAAAAAGTAATAAATGAAGATGCTTCACTGGGAATTATCCCTTCGGGAACCGGTTCAGATTTCATAAGATTCTTAAAGATACCAAGAGATTTCAGGAAATCTGTTGAATTAATAAAAAACTCTAAAAGAAAAAAAATAGATGTTGGAAAGATCACTTTTCCCGGGACTGAAAATAAGCAGAAATTTTTTATTAATATTGCCGATTTCGGACTTGGAGCAGATGTCATTAAAAAGCTTTCAGAAGTCCCTGAAAACAAAAGGGGGCCTCTGTCATACTACACCGGATTATTGTCCACAATAAAAAATTATCAGAGCACGAATGTTGAGATAACAATAGATGATAAAGAAAAAATATCCGGGAAGTATCTGATAGGTGCAGTTGCTAACGGAGGCATTTTCGGGGGCGGTATGATGATAGCCCCGAATGCAGAAGTTGACGACGGTTATTTTGATCTTGTACTGGTTAAGGATATGAAAAAGTTGGAAATAGTAAGAAATACGCCTCTGCTTTATAAAGGAACCATAATTAAACACCCGAAAGTTGAAGTACATAGAGCAAAGACCATTGATGTCACTTCTATAGAAGAAACAAATCTGGAATTTGATGGTGAATTAGGGGGGAAGATTCCGGCAAGATTTGAAATAATTGAAAAGGTTTTGAACTTCAGAATCTGAATATCTCAGATTTGAAACGCATCATAAACTGTGATAATATTGGTTATATAAGAGGAGATAAAATGAACAAAAAATTCATGGTAATTCTGGTTACACTAATTTTTCTTATTTCATGCGGAGGAGATTCTTCCGCAGATTTGAAAAATCTCACAAATGATTATACAGCTCTGAATAGTAAATTTAAAAAGATGGAATCAGGTATTAAATCTTACAAAGAATATCAGACATTTTTGACAGATAAGAAAAAAGCTTTTGAAGATATCCTTGAAAAATATAAGGATAGCGCAAAATCAGAAGGATTTGATATTTTGAGAGCAAAAATATATGTTAAGACAGGAAGCTTTGATAATGCGGATTTACTTGCAGATGAAGTTATAGCAGCTGAAGGGAAAATGGTTGATGAAGCCAGAATGGTCAAGGTGCAGGCGCTTTTTGGAAAAAAGGATGTTGATGGAGCCTACAAGGTTTTCAGCGCAATTGAAAAAAATCCGGAGAGGGGCGAGGACTATTATTCAGCATTAATGAATTTCGCATTTGAATCTTCTGATAGTTCTATAAGAAAAACATTTACAAAAAAACTTATTGACGCCACCGACCTTCCGGAAGAATTTAAAAAATATAATTATATGTTCCATGCAAATCTTGCCTCGATCGCAAAAGATGAAAATGACCTCGAAGGTGCAAAAAAGATCCTTCAGAATGCAATAGAACTCACAACTGACCCAAGAGGGAAGAAGTCACTGGAATCCGAACTGGCTCAGCTTGAATTCCTTGGTAAAAAAGCTCCCCCCGTCAGCGCTGAGACATGGTTAAACTCTCCTGCTCTTTCTTTGGACAGTCTTAAAGGAAAGGTCGTTATCATTGATTTCTGGGCTCCATGGTGTAGCCCTTGCAGAGCAGTTATTCCGGGGCTTATTGAAGAGTATACAAAGCACAAAAATGATGGTCTTGCTGTGATCGGTTTCACAAAGCTCTATGGTTCTTACAGAGATGATGTTCAGAATGCCGGTAAAGTTGACCGTACAAAGGAGATCGAACTGATAAAGGGTTTTGTGGAAAGATTCAAAATAGACTATCCCATCGCTATTTCAGATGAAGGAAAAGATTTTGATTCTTATATGATAACCGGTATACCTACAATGATATTTATTGACAGGGAAGGGAATGTTGACTATATCAAGATCGGATCGGGAAATCACAAAGCGGTCGCTGAGAGGATAAAGAAACTGCTGGAGAAATAATAGAATGGAAAAAATATCAGAAGAGATATTTAATGAAAAACTTGCATCAACGGGCAATGTAATAATAGATTTCAGCTCTCCGGGATGTGCACCCTGTAAGAAAGTTCCACCGATCCTCGAAGAGGTAATCAGAGAAAACAGGGAGAAACAAATTTCTGCATATGAAGTTGATGTTACAGAAAATCCTGGTATTGCAATGAAATATTTTGTTCTCGGAGTACCCACCATTATTGTTTTTAACGAAGGGAAGGAATTGGCAAGATTCAACTCTGTCCCTTCAAAAGAGAAGATCGCCTCTGCATTAAAATAGTACGTCCTGTAACATAAAAGGGACATTTCCCTGCCTTTCTGTAAAGTATCGGTTGGCATCGATATTGCTTTTAAATACAGGAGGTTAAAATGATGAAAAAATATATATATGCAATTTTTATACTTTTAATTAGTACCGCAATGGTTACAGGTCAGAGTTTGAATTTTAAAATAGGGCTTTTTACCCCATCACTCGATTCTGATCTGTGGGAAATAAACAGGGAAAACCTCTACTTTTCAAATGGAGACATGAAAGATCTGGTTTACAACCTTGAATATGAACATTTTATGGGGAAACACTTTTCAGTGACTCTTGAGGCAGGGACCTTCGAACAAATCGTATATTCACAATACAGAGATTATGAATTTGATGATGGCTCTCCTATTTATCAGGATCTTTCCCTTAGTATAAGTGGAATTGAGGCCAACATTAAAGTGTATCCACTCGGACACAGAAAAATATTTAATCCCTACATTGGAGCAGGGGTGGGGATTTATTTCTGGGAATATGAGCAATGGGGAGATTTTATCGATTTTACAACCTGGGAGGTTTATGAAGGGTATGGATATACAGAAACCTACACAGCCGGTTTTAATATGAAAGGCGGATTTGTTTTCCGTTTCAGAAGGCATATGGGAATTTCTTTTGAAGCAAAATACCAGTATCTTAAAGGTCAATTATCCGATCTTTTTGAAGGTTTTGAAAAATTAGACCTGAGTGGTCTGACGCTTAGTATTGGATTAAACCTGTTTTTCAGATGAGGAAAATATGAAAAAAATTATATTAATTATTCAAATTTTATTGTTTGTTGTTTGGGGAATCTATAGCAAGGTTCAGACTGATGCAGAAAGTTCTTTTAAGAGTGCAGATGATTTTTACAAAATGACCAGATTTATAATGACAAAAATAGAAAAGGAGATTTACAATCATCTTCCTGACGATGCTGAGAGGGAAAAATTTATAAAAGATTTCTGGGATAAAAGAGACCCAACCCCGGATAATTTTGAAAATGAAGCAAAAATGGCTTATGCAGAGAGGATAGCATATGCAAACAGATGGTTTTCGGAAGGAAAAGGGAAAAGAAGAGGATGGGATACGGAAAGGGGTAGAATTCTTCTTCAGCTGGGGATACCGGACAGAAGGGAATTTGGTGAGCTGGATAGTTTGTCCAGAGGAACAAAAGGAAATATAGGAGGCAGGCTGCTGACCACTAAGAGACTCCCAATGGAAAGATGGTTTTACTACCGATTCCAATTGTATCTTGTTTTTACAGATTCCAAAGGTTTCGGGAACTTTAAACTGGCGAGAATACCTGCTCAGCTTTTGACTGCTGTCGATCTTGCAAAATTAAGCGTCCTTAATATATCTAAATCACAGATCAAACACCAGTTAACATTTAAACCATCCGTTAAAAACAAAGAAATCCTGATAAAGATCCCGACAAAAAAGATCAGTTTCGAAGATAAAGACGGAAAAATGTATGCAAGCTTTTCAATAAATGTATATATATATAAAGATTACATCAGAATAGATGATATCAAAGTTAAACGTGAACTGAATAATATTGACGATTCAATACTTAAGAAAAAATATATTTTTCTCAAAGTTCCAGTAGATTCTTTAGATAAGGGAAAATACTATTTTGATATTCTGGTTGAGGATAAAATAGGGCAATCAAAATACAGGGACGGCATAAAATATAAGATCCATTAGTAACCTGAAAATGTCTCGGGCGGAATATTAATTTTTGTGATTATTGATATATTCCGCCCTTCCTCTTTTTCTTCACTTAATGAGATGGTGATATCAACAATGTTTTCTTCTGCCGAATAGTATTCTTTAATATACTCTGCCCATTCAACTACAATTATTCCATTATCAAGATTATCATCAATCTCAGGAATTCCACCATTTACTCCCTCACCTATTCTGTAAAGATCAATATGAAAAAGGGAAAATCTCCCCTCATAGATATTCATAAGTGTATAACTAGGGCTTACGATCTCCCGTCTGCCAATTCCCAGGGAATAGCCGATCCCTTTTGTGAACATTGTTTTTCCTGCACCGAGGTTCCCGCTCAGGAAAATAAGTTCATCTCCATGAAGTACTTTCCCGAGGGAACATCCGTAGGAGAATGTTTTCTCAGGTGAGCCGGAATTCAGATTGATATTCATTTATTTTCGCGACAGCATTGTGGATATTATCTACAATATCAGATGCGATCAGCGGAGCTTCCCCTTTTAATGATGAAGCAATATCCCCGGAGTAACCATGAAGAAAAACTGCAGCCTGTAATATTTTTAGTATCTGAAACTTTTCTTTGAATTGTGAGATCATTCCGGCAATAACCCCCCCCAGAACATCTCCACTTCCGGCTGTTGCCATTCCCGGGTTTCCAGTCTGGTTTATTTTTACCTCTCCGTCAGGTGAAACAATCAATGAATAATGGCCTTTAAGTATAATATAAAGATTGTGCTCCATCGCAAAATCCCTTGCAAGGGTAACAGGGTCTGATAATATTTCTGATATCTGCTTCCCCGAGATTCTTGAAAATTCTTTCGGATGAGGAGTAATTATAAGAGGATACTCCCTTTTCTCTTTCAAAATATCAGCATCCCCTTTCAGCAGATTGATCGCATCTGCATCCAGGATAACTGGAACTTTAGAAATCGACAGGATCTTTTTTACCATTTTTTTACTGTTTTCACCTGTACCCATCCCCGGGCCGGCAAGTACACAATTAAATTCATCCGGTATTTCCGCGGTCTCAATAAATTCTTTTTCATTCCAGGTCATTATTTCAGGATAAGACCTGATTATCAAATCTCTATTCTTCTCCGATACAACACATGTGGAGAGACCTGCTCCGGATCTTAGAACAGAGACAGATGATAGTATTGACGCTCCCGGTTTCTCATCCGAACCTGCTATGACAAGCGCATGCCCGAGATTCCCTTTATGCAGCCCTGATTCCCTCTTTACAAATAATGGTTCAAAGTCTGAAGGATCTGTTAAACTGATGAAATATTTTTCCTCATCAATATGCATAGAAGGTATTCCTATGTCAGACACAAATATTTCTCCACACCTTTTCTTGTCATCCGGGAAAATATGCGCAACCTTTAATGCCTGGAATGTAATAGTAACATCAGGTTCAACAAAACACCCTTTGGCAGGAGGAAACATGTCCGAAAGTCCCGGAGGGAATGTCAATGGAGATAATTTTGAACTTCGATCTGTTCATGTCTCAATAATTCTGAAATATTTCCCATCTTTAACATCTTTATTTATTCCGGTACCGAAAATGGCATCAATAATAAGAGTATCTGAAGCAGAGTTATCCTTTAAAATATTCAATAAATCATTTTCATCTGACAATGAGACCCATTTTATTCCAAGTTCATTAATAATATTGAAGTTTACCAATGGATCTCCGGAAAAATTTGACGGATCAATAAGGAAGAGGAATTGCAGATTATATCCCCATTGGGCAAGGATTCCTCCCGTAGCGATCCCATCCCCGCCATTGTTGCCCGGACCCGCCAATACAATTATTTTTGAAATGTTATCACAGGGAACTTGTCTCTTATTATCTGGGCAGCTCCCCTGCGAGGCATTCTCCATTAGGACAATTGAAGGTATACCCGTCTTACTAATAGCATTAAAGTCAATCTCTCTCATCCATTGAGAGAATAAGACTTTCATTTTTTCTCTTTTTTTCCCTTTGTCTCTTTTCTTCTCTTTTGTATCAGACTTTGCTATCTCATCAAGTTTTGAAGCCAACAATACCACCAAACCCGCTGGTATCTTTAAAGGCAACCTTCTTTCGCTTTCTCTTTATTTAACCTTTTTTCTTTCTCTTTTTCAACTTCTTCTTTTAATTTCAGAAGCTCGATCTCACTTTGGATATCTTCAAGATCCATCTGATCATCAGTGCCTGTCTTCTTAACTTTCTTCTGTGCAGATTTATCTTTCTCAGGTTTAAATATCTCTTTTTCTGCTTTTTTCTTATGTGCAGCTTCCTTCTTGGTCCTTTCTACTTTCGTCGGTCTTTCAGCATCTGCTAATGCAGGATCAGTCGGAGTCAACAGGAATTTCTCTTTTCCCGGAAGGAGATTTTTGTTTTTTCTCCCTCACCTTTTCCTTAGAAGTTTATCTCGGCGGTCTTTTTCGATCTGCTCAACCTTCCTCATCTCTTCTTCTCTTTTTCTTCGCCTCTCTTCCCTTATCAGCCTGATCTCATTATCAACCTTCTCTTTCTTCATCAAGTTTATGCTGTCTCTCTTATCCCGGTCAGTTCTTGTCTGTGTATCATATATTTCCTTTTGCTTTATATCTTCCTGAACCAGATCACTGATGGAGCTTGGGTCAAGATAAAAGACACCATGTACTTTCTCAGAAGGAATATATGCCTGATTCCCGAAAACCACATCAAGGACTGTCCTGAGAGTTACCAGGCGCTATCAGATCAAGGATATGGTAAAGCTTTAATATATGAATCTCAAAATTCCGTTCTCTCACTCCGAATTCAAGAATAACCTTGTTCAGCAAGTTCATTAAACGAACTACTCCCTCTGAAAAGTTCTATTCTGTTTTCAAGTTCCAACCAGGTCCTTCTGTTCCAGATAGATCGATTTGTTAATAAATACTTGCGAAGCGATCTTCTCATCCCTGACAATAAATTGTTTTCTCTCTTCATTGTATTCTATTTTCTCGGAAACAGTACCCTTTTTTGTTGTCCTTATATTGAAGAAAAAAACCGTATCCTCAACCTGCGATAATGATATTATTGATCCCTGAAGAACTTTATAATGCATCAAAGATCTCTTTAAGACCCATCAACAGATTGGACTCATTATAATAGTATCCAATATAAGATTTTTTAGTGCTTTCATCCACCAGTTCAACCTCAATTGATTCTTCAAATTCAAATATCCCCGATTTCAATCTTATCGCTCCAGCGAAAATTTCTCTTTGAGTTAAAAAATATTTTGAATTATCTTCATCAAAAAGTTTTTCCTCAAATTTTTTTCTAAGTGTTCCCAATCCCTTTTTAGTATCAATTTCAGTATTTTTCAGATAGGGATTATCATCGCTTATGATTGAATCTTTCAGAAGATAGTAGATAACCGAAATGAGGTTCCATTTCCCCCATCCTTCATAAGTCACCTGTTGAAAATCGATCTTATAATCATTTTTCATTTTATAGCTTAAGGCAAAGCAATACGCTTCAAAATCTTCACTGCCTGGTTTTACTTTTACAAAATTTTCAACAAAAAACTCTGTGGATTCCGACCTGCCGTTATCAGTAAGGAATTCTCTTATCTTTGAAAAAACTTCAGTATCGATCGGCATCAGGTTTTCAACCAGTATTGACTTATTTCCTGCGAAGGCTATCTCGGCGTTCTTATTCAACAGGACTATAAGTTTCTTTCTAAGATTATTATAATCTTTTTCAAGCAGGGGATCATAAAACTTTCGAGGGTCCAATTCGGGATCAAGATAGTCAGGCTTTTCACATGGTTTATCCATTTTATGGGGAAGAAGCAATTCTATTTTCTGTCTGGTCAGATAATCAAGATACTTTTTATAATCCGAAGTTCCTTCATATTCCAATTTGATCTCATTTATGAATTTTGATCTCACTTCGACAACTTTCAGGACCACTCCTCTCTCCAGTTCAATATATTTTTTTGTCCCGATCGGTATTTTCCCATGATATTCTTTGTAAATAAGGTCATCTACTTTATATTCACATTTCGGATTATATACCTTAACCCTGTCACTCATCTTACTTTCAGTTTTAAACAAGGCAAGCTGATTTGTCAGTTCGTCAATTTCAACAGGGAATTTTTCCCCCTTTAAAAAATCTTTAAGGAACTTAATATCTTCATTCTCTATATTCAGGTTGACTTCCACATTACTCTCCTTCAAGATCCTTAACTATGCGGGTCCCGGATCTTCCGATCAGAGCCGCCCTCAACTTTTCAGCTGATGTAATAAGAACCTCGCTTCCCCCGTTCTTAATATAATCAATCGATGCGGAAATTTTCGGTCCCATCGATCCCGGGGGGAATTGACCATCCTCCAGCATTTTTTCGGCTTTTTCAATATCTATTACCTTTAATGGAACAGCATCGGGTTTCCCGAAATTTTCAACGACCCGGTCAACGCCCGTAAGGATGATAAAAAGATCAACACCTGCCTCTTTCGAAATCAGTGAAGATGCAAAATCTTTATCTATAACAGCCTCTACGCCTTCCACATACCCTGATGAATTCAGGAAAACGGGTATTCCACCACCACCGGCAGCAACAACGATTATCCCCTTCTCCACCATTGCCCTGATAGCTCTTTTTGGGACAATATCTATCGGCCTCGGTGAGGGAACAACCCGTCGGAATCCCCTTCCTGCATCTTCCACCATAGTCCAGTGATTTTCTTTTACTAATTGTCCGGCCCTGAACTTATTGTAGAAAGGGCCTATCGGTTTAGTCGGATTATCAAACGCTTTGTCATCCCTGTCTACGATAACCTGTGTCAACAAGGTTACCACCTCTTTGTCGATCGACTGCTTTCTGAGCTCATTAAGGATGGCCTTCTCCAACATGTATCCCATACTGCCTTCGGTCATTGCATCACAAACATCCAGAGGGAACGGGGGGACAGTCGTTGCTGATCCTTCCATCTGAAGCAGCACATTCCCTACCTGCGGTCCATTCCCATGAACTATGATCAGTTCATAACCCTTTTTTACTATATCAACCATAAGTGAAGCTGCCTTTTTAGAATTCCTGTATTGCTCTTTAGCAGTACCTTTTTCACCTGATGCAAGCATAGCATTTCCGCCGAAAGCAATAAGCGCAAGTTTGTTCATGATCTGTCCCCCGTTTTCTTAAAAAAAAATACTCTCTATTGCCTCTTTAATTTGGGATGCTTAGAGAGAATATCTGTTAATGTCGGGGTTCCGATCTCTTCAAGATCATATGAAACTCTGACAGTAGGTTTCTTAAAATTAACTATTCTTCCAAGATCTATCGGAGTAGCAACAATTACCAGGTCCGCTTCGATCTTATTAATCGTCTCTTCCAGGTCCTTCATCTGCTGATCTCCATATCCCATAGCAGGAAGTAAGATTCCTATTTCGGGGTATTTTTCATATGTGTCTGCAATAGTTCCAACAGCAAAAGGCCTGGGATCTACAAGCTCTGCCGCACCATATTTGTGAGCAGCCATAATTCCAGCCCCATATTTCATCTCTCCATGAGTAAGGGTCGGTCCATCTTCAATAACAAGAACCTTTTTACCTCTGATCTTATCCCCGTCTTCAACAAATATAGGAGAAGCACCGTCAACTACGATTGCATCGGGATTATGATCTCTTATATTGTCTCTTACCTCTATTATATCTTCCAGATCAGCTGTATCGATCTTGTTTATTACTATAACATCTGCCCTTTTGAAATTAGCTCCACCGGGATAATAAGTAAGTTCATGACCTGCTCTATGCGGATCAGCAACTACAATTTCCAGGTCTGATTTGTAAAAAGGAAGGTCATTGTTCCCGCCATCCCAAAGGATAACATCAGCTATTTTTTCAGCTTCTCTGAGGATCGCTTCATAATCAACACCAGCAAAAACAACAACACCATTTGCAATATGAGGTTCATACTCTTCCATCTCTTCGATAGTACATTCATGTCTCTTAAGATCTTCGATAGTCTCAAATTTCTGAACTTTCTGTTTAACCAGATCACCATAAGGCATCGGGTGACGGATAGCTGCAACTTTAAAACCCATTTCCTTCAGAATATTGCTTACCTTTCTGGTTGTCTGGCTCTTTCCGCATCCTGTTCTTACAGCACATACGGATACAACAGGTTTTGTACTTTCGACCATGGTTTCTCCGGGGCCGAGAAGAATAAAATTTGCACCGGTCTTCATAACATCAGCCGATTTGTCCATTACATACTCATAAGGTACATCACTGTAAGCAAAATACACATCTTTAACATCGAATTTCACTATAAGGTCAAGAAGTTCTTCTTCAGGATAAATATTGATCCCGTTAGGATACAGATCACCTGCAAGTTCTTTAGGATATTTTCTCCCCTCAATATCAGGGATCTGAGTTGCTGTGAAAGCTACAACCTTTACATCTTTGTTCTCTTTAAAAAACAGATTGAAATTGTGGAAATCTCTACCAGCTGCTCCCATAATTATCGCATTACGCATTTGTTCCTCCTATTTTGCAAACAAATATAAAATTATAATTTAAGTTGGTAAGTATAAAGGAAAATTTTCGGTAAGTCAAACCTGATTTTTTATTATATATAAGGGGATACCGCATCCATCTCTTTCAAAGCTCATATTTTATTGTTGATGTTCTAATTTATTTTAAGTATTATAATTTATAACTACAGGAGGTAACATGGGGGAGAAAATAACAAGGAGATCTTTTATCAGAAAAGGGGCGGTTTTAGGAGCCTCGTCTCTGCTTTTAACTAAATTTCCCGGAAAATTCACACTGGAGCTGTTTTGAAAATTCCGGATATTTCAGTAGTTAAAGGCGCTGATTATTATAAAAATACGATAGAGGCCGTTTCTAAGATCGGTGGAATGAAAAAATTTGTTGGAAAAGGGGCGAAAGTAGCGGTTCTGGCTAATCCTCAGCGACCTAATCCGGGCGCTTTCACCTCACCTCTTGTAGCCGGAGCAGTAACTGATATGTGTCTTGAAGCCGGAGCCTCATCGGTCACTTTTATTTCATGGATGCCCGTAAAGGCATGGGAAGCAACAGGCCTGAAGCAGGCTGTTCTTAAGGCGGGGGGGAAGCTTGAAACAGTAGACCTCAGAGATGAATCAATGTTTAAACCAGTCCCTGTTCCCCGGGGGAAAATACTTAAAGAAGCAAGGATTATGAAAAAGTTGTTTGAGCATGAACTCCTGATCAACGTCCCTGTCACAAAAGACCATATCGGAAATAAATTTACAGGAACAATGAAAAACCTTATGGGACTCAACTCTCCAAAAAACAACAGGGCCTTTCACAAATCCGATTGGAAAACAAACAGGAATAGTATAATTCACCTGGACCAGTCGATTGCCGATCTGAACACTATCATAACTCCGGCACTTTCTATCGTAGACGCAACGGAATTTATAATAACAAACGGCCCCTTCGGGCCGGGTGAATTATTTAAACCTCAGAAAGTGATCGCTGGAAAAGACCGCATTGCAATAGATTCATACTGCTGTAAGCTCTGGGGGCTCGATCCCGGCAATATAGTCATGATCAAAAAAGGATTCGAGCATGGGCTGGGGAACATGGACCTCTCAGGTTTAAACATTTCTGAAATATCAATTTAGGAATCGCTATATGCTGAAATGCCTGAGATTCTCTCTCCTTATTCTGTTGTTAATCTTATTTCAATCTAATGACCTTATCAGCAGAAAAGTTATCGGAGATTCGATAAAATCTCTCCCCGATACAATAGCTGACTGGCAGTTAAAGGGAAAACCGGAAATATACAGAGGAGATGACCTCTTCCTGTATATTAACGGCGGTGCCGATATTTATCATGAATACGGTTTTGTAGAAGTGATCTCTTCGGAATATGAAAAACCGGGGGCCGGACGGATCAGTGTTGAAATTTACAGAATGAAAGATCCGGAATCCGCATTTGGAATATTCACCTTCAGGACCGGAGGGAAATGGCAGCGGAGCAGCAGGGGAAGTCTTTTTTCATCTGAAGACTATTATCTTAACATCCTCCTGGGGGAAAACCTTGTCACGATTACATCGATCGATATCAATGAAGAGACTGGGAAAGGTATTGAGCTCTTCAGGAGCAATCTGGAGGCGGTATCAGCACCCTCGCTGTCCTTGCCGGATATTATTAATTGTATTAACCCTGACAGGTATAAGAGCCGGATATACTTTAAAGGAGACATGGGCCTTAAAAACATATATAACCTGTTTTCATCTGAATCAGAGATCGCTCAGGGCGTTTCCGGAACCAATAAAGATGGGATAATTATTATATTAGAATTCACCAAAGGAGATGACCCATTCAAAAGGCTGAAACGATTTGGAGAACATTTCAGGGGGGAAAAACGGTATTCCGATTTTGTTGCCGAGGGGAAAACCATCCATTTTTCAGACAGGGGAAAAAGGAAGCTCCTCATCACCGAAATCAACGGCCGTATTATTGTCAGTATACAAAAAACCTTATGCGGATGTAAGGAATCCATTAGGGGTATCACCCCTTGCAGTACTTCACCTAAATGAATGTTTTCCACACTGATAATTGACTTTAAGAGGCAAATATATTAAATTTACCCATTAAGATCTGAACGAGAACCTGATGAAAATTTATCTTGCATCCGACCATGCCGGTTATAAATTAAAAATGTTTGTAAAAGAACACCTTATAAAAAAGGGATATTCAACAAAGGATGAAGGAACATATTCTGAGGAGAGGGCTAATTGGGCAGAATATGGTGCAAAAGCTGCACAGGCTGTATCTGAAGATCCTGAAAATTCTCTTGGAATTATAATTTGTGGTTCCGGGATTGGCATGTCGATGATCGCGAACAAATTCAGAAATGTAAGGGCTGCTCTGTGCAATGATGAGTATTCAGCTGAAATGTCGAGGAAGCATAACAATGCAAATGTACTGAACATGGGTGCAAGGCTTATTTCTGTTGAGCAGGCGGTAAAAATTGTAGATATATGGATTAACACCTCTTTTGAAGGAGGACGTCATTCCGAAAGACTGGCATATATGTCCGATGAGGTAGAAGAAAAAAATTTTAAATAAATCAGGAGAATAACAATGTTAAACAAGAATATTTTTCAATTGGACCCGGAGATCGCAGAAGTAATTCTGAATGAGACTCAACGTCAGAACGACAATCTGGAGTTGATTGCATCAGAAAATTTTGTTCCGAACGGAATACTCGAAGCTGTAGGCTCGGTCCTCACCAATAAATATGCAGAAGGTTATCCTAAAAAAAGATATTATGGCGGTTGTGAAAATGTAGATGTATCTGAGAAGCTTGCAACAACCAGAGCAAAAGAATTATTCGGAGCTGAGTATGCCAATGTTCAACCTCACTCCGGAACTCAGGCAAATATGGGAGTTTACATGACAGTGCTCGAACCCGGAGATACCATGTTTGGCATGGACCTTTCTCACGGCGGGCATCTCTCTCACGGACACCCCCTGAATTTCACCGGAAAACTTTATAATATTGTTTTCTACGGAGTAAACAAGGATACAGAGACTATAGATTATGATGTCCTTGAATCTTTAGCAAAAGAACATCGCCCAAAACTGATCGTTGCAGGCGCCTCTGCATATCCCAGATTTATAGATTTTGAAAGATTTAAAAAAGTTGCCGATAGTGTGGGAGCTATATTAATGGTAGACATGGCTCATATTGCTGGACTCGTTGCTGCCGGAGTTCACCCTTCGCCTGTTCCATATGCAGATTTTGTTACCTCAACAACTCATAAAACATTAAGAGGACCCAGAGGCGGAATGATCCTCTCTAAAAAAGCACACCTGAAAGAATTGAGAAAAAGTGTATTCCCTGGGATACAGGGGGGACCGCTCGAGCATGTGATCGCAGCTAAAGCCATCTGTTTTAAGGTGGCCATGGGTGATGATTTCAAAGAATACCAGAAACAGGTTGTTAAGAATGCTTCTGTCCTATCCGATGAACTCACAGCGCATGGACTGAGGATCGTCTCCGGAGGAACCGACAATCATCTGATGCTTGTGGATGTAACGCCACTGAATATAACCGGAAAAGATGCAGAGAGTGCACTTGACATTGCAGGAATAACAGTTAATAAAAATACGATCCCCTTTGACCAGAATCCCCCTATGGTAAGTTCAGGTATAAGGCTCGGTACCCCCTCATTAACGACAAGGGGAATGAAAGAAAGTGAGATGAAAATAGTTGCAGATCTCATTGTTGAAGCATTAAAGAACACGAATGATGAATCAGTTCTCGCTAATATCAAAAGGAAAGTTAAGGACATGACATCTTCATTCTCAATTTATTCTGATATAATTGAACATTATAAAAATAAACTGGGACGGTAGAAAAGAAAAATTGGCATTACTTGAACAAAACAGATTGAGCAGAGACTATATTAATTCTCTTCCTGTAATCAGGTTCGAAGGCGAGGTGAAGGTTGTTAACGATGTTTCTGCTGCGGCAAAAATAATAAAAAAGCTATCAAGGGAAAAAATACTCGGTTTTGATACCGAAAGCAAGCCCTCTTTTAAACCCGGTGTTTCTCACCCTATATCTCTGATACAGATTTCCACTCTCAAGACCTCATACCTTTTTCAGCTAAACGGAAACGGGCTTATACCGATTCTGGCACCTCTCCTTACATCTAAAAAAGTAAAAAAGGTTGGCGTGGGACTGGCCCATGATATTAATAAGCTGAAAGGATTCAATGATATAATTCTGAATGGACTGATAGACCTCTCTCTTCTTGCAAAGGAAAAAGGTATAATTCAGACTGGAGCCAGGGGACTTACAGCAAGGTATCTTCAGAAGAGGCTTGTAAAAACCGCCCAGACAACTAATTGGGCAAGAATCGAGCTATCAGAGAAGCAAAAAAATTATGCTGCAACAGACGCATGGGTATGTCTGAAGATTTATCCACTCCTGAAGAAAGATAAGATAAATTACAAAAAATTTGAAGATGACCTTCAGGCAAAAAGATCAGAGGAAACTACAAAATAAAAAAATTCATCCTATCAATTTTAATTGTTCTGTTGTCTTTCATTATCTCTTTTGCAGAAAGCATTCCGAAAAGCCCGAGATCTGAAAAGACGGTAAAACAATTAACTCCATCAATCAACATCCTGTTCAACAGAAAGGGCCTCATCCTCGGGAATGATATCTATATCAGGATATTCAAATCAGAAAAGATACTGGAGTTGTGGGTAAAATCAGGATCAGGATACAAGTTGTTCAAAGAATACTGGATCTGCTATTTTTCAGGCGGACTGGGGAGCAAAAAAAGAGAGGGGGACAGTAAAAGCCCTGAGGGGTTTTATTTTGTAAAACCGGGGCAATTAAATCCATGGAGCTCATTTTTCCTCTCTTTTAACATAGGTTATCCGAACAGATATGACAGATCTCACGGCTATACCGGAGGCCTGATAATGGTTCACGGGAATTGTGTTTCTATCGGGTGTTATGCAATGACCGATCGGCGGATTAAAGAAATCTACACAATCATTCAGAAAGCTTTCGAAGGCGGACAGCCCTATTTCAGGATCCACATCTTCCCGTTTAAGATGACCGATAATAATATGACAAAATTCAAAGATTCAAATTGGACAGAGTTCTGGAAAAATCTGAAAGAGGGTTATGATTACTTCGAAAAGCACAAAACACCCCCGAACGTAACCGTCCGCAAAAAAAAATACATCTTCAATTAAATTCAATTTCAGGAATACAATCCTACTCTCTAAAAGGGGACAGGTACCTTATCTGATTTATAATTTCTGAAATTCAAATTCTGAATTAAACTGAAAAGGTGCCTGTCCCCTTTTGAGTGAGTGAGAGAGAATTGTATTAAATGTCCGGTTTGACTATGATGAGATCATCAGGAGCAGTAAATGAAAAACTTAAAAGCTGTTTTAATAGTATCCATTATATTTTTACTGACGTTTTTTACCTCGGGAGCAGACAAACAGGAAGAGGAAAAGGTACTTGAAATTGTAAATACATTCTTTAAAGTACTGGAAATAGGTGATATGGAGTTGGCGAAGGAAATTTTGATGGTCAAAGGAAGCAACTTTTCCATAAGAGAAGAAGGTGAATCATTCAGTATCAGATTTACCAACTATAAAACCCTGATTGAATCTCTCCCGAAAACAAAGGGCAAATATAAAGAGGTTATTAACAATCCAAAAATTCTGATCCATAAAAACATTGCCGTCGTTTGGGCACAATATAAATTTTATATTGACGGAAAATTCAGTCATTGTGGCGTAGACTCCTTCAGCCTTATCAGGGACAAAGGCAAATGGAAAATTGCATCAATTATCTATACTGTAGAAAAAAAAGGGTGTGAATAGTTTTTCTGTCTATACGATTTTTAATTCTTTCATTTTCCAGAAACAATCCGCAGTGGCTGTTATGTCAGAATAGGCATCGTGGGCATTTTCAAAATCTTTCTCAAATAATTTCTTGTGAAGCTCAGATAAGGTCGGCCATTTCAGTCCATAAGATCCAGGAATAGCACAAAACTCCTTTGAACTCATCATCGTGCAAATTCTCTCTTTTGAGAAAAGTTTGTTTTTAATATTTTTTCTCAAGAATTCGGCACCCACAATTTTTTCATCAAAAGACATATTATGAGCCACTAGTTTATCAGCCCTGTTTATGTAATCACTGAAGACTGCAAGGACATAAGTCAGGTCATCTCCCTCAGAGAGGGCTCTTTCAGTAGTTATTCCATGAATGTCAGATGATTCTGTTGGAATAATATAATTTTCAGGTTTAATAATATAATTTTTTGAATCTATTTTATCTCCATTCTCATTAAAAACTATCCAGGCGATCTGGACCATCCTCGGCCAATTATCCAAATCGCTTAAAGGAGCTTTCCAATTCCTGGGAAGCCCAGTAGTCTCAGTATCAAAAAAAAGGTACATTATATAAATCTCCAGTTGGGTTAAATTATCACGTCAAACTAATTAATGCAAATTGAACAAAAGGGGACAGGTACCTTTCTTTTACACACAAAGGTACCTGTCCCCTTTTTGGATTACCTAAAAACTGACTTATGTTTAGAATACACCGAGTACTTCACTGAAAAGATACCGGATTCCCAAAACCGAGAATAAAACAAACACAACGATGATTCCCTGCTAACTTAATATTTCCAGAAAATTATATCAAATCAGGAAATAAATTCCCGCAGATCAGAATTCAAGATCCATTCGAGTTCAGATCTCTCTTTCTCACCTGTCTCAGTATAAGCAAATCCGAAAACATTGTACTTCTTATAATCGATCTCTCTGAACTCTATAATATTACTGAAATTGCTAAGGAGTTTATTGTGATCAAAATATTCTATCTCTTCAGACCTGACACCGGTAGTGTTGTCAAGGACTATCATACTGTAAGTTTTTCCATCCCTGCCCGCAAGTATCTTCTCCCAGTCCGGGACTCTGTCTGAGAAATAGTATTCATACGGGTTCATCTGGTATGAGAACCAGGTTGTGTCAGCAGTAGTACACCATGCTCCGAACCTTAAAGGGTTGATTTCGATCGGAACGATCTCACCTGAATTTCTTATCCTCACTTCAGTATGGAGCGGGAAATTCTTTAATTCGGCAAGGCAGCCTATTTGTTTCAAAAAATTACTAAAAGGCTCAATATTATCAAGGATGATATCCCTGGAAGTTATATAAAGCCTGTCACCGACATCATCATTTGAAGAGAAAACATGTTTCAAAATTCCCGAGGATAACAGGTTCTCCATCCCCGTTAAAATAAGCATCTATAGCATATTCATCACCCTCAATATACTCTTCAATAATAAAAGTTTTAATATCCAGAACCTCATCGGGATATATTTTATTAAACCGTTCAAGCTCTTCAGCTACAGTGCTAACTATTTTCCGCCAATCTTCCATGGAATTGATCTTATTAACTCCCATACTGAAAAATCCCACATTCGGCTTCAGAATAAGCGGCAGTGGAAGGTCATCAACATTAATCTTTTTCAGATCATCTGTTGACACCTCTCTGTAGAACAGGTCCGGATAGATCTCTCGGGTCATATCCCTGAATTTTGCCTTATTTTTAAACAGATCTATTTTTTCAGGGAGTCCTGTAAACCCCAGATTTTTCACTACCCACTCTATAGAGTTCTCTGATACAGTATATATCCTCTGCTCCGGATCCTCTCGGAAAATTTTAATCGCTGCGTCTTCATTTAACAATAAATCAGGATATCCTCTTAATAAAGATTCAGATTCATGGTTTTTCAGAACCCTGAATTTGTTTTTCAATATGGTTTGAACAACATGATCTGATATATAAGGTTTGTCTATTATTATCATAACTTTTCCATCCTCTTTTATTCCGGTTATACTAAAGGCTGTTCAAAAATATTTTTATCAGTTTATCAAGTTCTTCTTTTTTCCCATTATCAACTATTTTCCCTTCAGAAAAATTCTTTTTGAAAAAACTGAGACTGAAAGTGCATACTATTTCACCTTTGAAATTCGGAAGTATCTTTGCCGCCGCTTCAAGAGATGATGCCCCTCCTCTCCCTCCGGGAGAAGTGCTCATCAGGAAAATTTTTATCCCCGACAGGAACGGACGTTCAAAACGTGAAAGCCAGTCAAGAATATTTTTAAAGAACGCGGGGAGATTCCCATTATGTTCCGGAACTGAAATCACCAATCCATCCTGACCGGAAATTTCTGCATGCAGCTCTTTTATACCGGAAGGAAACCCTTCCTTTTCTGAATCTTCGCTGTAAATCGGTATATCAAACTTTCTTAGATCAATTATTTTTATAGAATGTTCCCCGATAAGAGATCCGGCATACTCTGCCAGCTTCCTGTTTATTGATCTGGAACTATTGCTTCCCGAAAATACGAGTATATTTTTCATTATAATCTCCAGATAAGTATTCTAATTGAGAATCGGGTGTCTGTCTATAAGAATAAGTCCGGTATTTTCAGATATTATAAATCAATTATGAAAAGAGAGGTGCTCAACCAGTATTTTCACTCCGATAAGTATTAAAATAACCCCGCCGATTATTTCCGAGCTTCTTTTAAATCTTTTTCCTGAATATTTTCCTATAATTAACCCAGCTACAGAAAAGATAAATGTTGTTACTCCTATTATCACAACAGGCAATAAAATGTGTACTTTAAGAACTGCAAGACTCAGCCCAACCGCAAGCGCATCAATGCTTGTGGCAAATGACTGGGTAAGGATCTCCGGAAACCTGATATCACCGCTGGACCTTTGAACAGTATTATTGCTGCCGCTGTATACCATTCTTATTCCGAGATATAAAAGGAGGGCGAAAGCGATCCAATGATCAATATTCCTGATATAAGACTCAATTGTACTCCCTGCAAACCAGCCCAGAACCGGCATCAGGGACTGAAATACCATAAATGAAACTGCTATCAGAAGCATTTTTTTTATTCTCAACTTTTCGATACAGAAACCGTTGACAACAGACACTGCAAAAGAGTCCATAGAGAGACCCACTGCAATAAAGATCATGGCAAGTATATCCATTTGTAAAGCCCCTTTTCACCTCACTTCTGAAGATATCCGGTCTGTTAGAATTAACATGTAAGGTAGGTCAAGTCAAGAACAGCCGATTTTAAACTTGAGATATGGCCGGTTTTCATATACTATTTTTTTATGATAAATAATTCTGACAAAATTATCAGAACAGTGTGTCGATTTGAGGAAAAGGTCACACAGGATACAATAAGGGATCTTGAGGAAGATAAAAAACTGCTCGAGTCAGAAGGATTCAGTGTACAGACACTTAGAGTCTGCCCGGCCGGTATATCACTTAAAGAAGCCGGGGCCCTCAAACTTGATCCCTCAGTTTTTATAGGAGCAGGAACAATAGACCGGGAGGAAGCGGAAACCGGTTTGAAATATTTCCTGGAAGCAGAAAATGTGTCCTTCAATATTGAGCCATCCGGGAGTGTCGAGATAGAAGACATAAATATTTTATTTAAAATAATAAAAGAGAGACCGGAAAAAACCTTTAATTTTGCATACACATTCAACAATGTTCACTCTTCGCCCTTTTTCCCCTCCTCTAATTTTCTGAAACCCGGTCTTTCAATTGGACTGCAGCCTACTGATCTTGCTTATCAATGTTCAACTACCTCTGAATGGTTCAGTAATATGGAGAGAACCTGGAGCACCATTTATGACATGTTCAGAGAAAGAGATCTTATCGGAATTGATTCCTCCATTGCACCCCTCTATTCAGGAAAAAGCAGCCTTATCAACTTTATTAAAAAGATCAACGGCACATTTAATGATGCTGCCACTTCTGATACATTCTTGAAAATTTCAGGATTCATTCGGGATCGAAACCCGGCCCCGGCAGGACTTTGCGGAATAATGTTTCCGTGCCTGGAAGATTTTGAGCTTGCAGATGAATATGAAGCAGGAAATTTTTCCATAGAGAGAAATATTTATCTTTCTCTCCATTCAGGGCTTGGGATCGATACATATCCTATCGCTGTTGACGAATCTCAGGAAAGGGTCCTTCAGGTACTACGACTGCTGAAAGGTCTTTCAGATAAGTACAGAAAACCTCTTGCTGCCCGGTTCGTATGCGACGGGAGATCAAAAGAAGGAGAAAAGTCTGAATTCAACAATATATATCTGAAAGATGTTATTTTGCGTAAACTTTAGAACTTCTCATTCATGATTTAATCAATTTGAACTTTTCAGATAAAATATTCATTAAAATACAACCGCTCACTCCTGCATTAAGGGATTCTATACGGTCGGTCTGATCAAGGGAAACAGCAGGATATTTGCTTAACAATCCGCTTGCCAGGCCTTTCCCTTCATTCCCGATCACAACTATTGCAGGCAGATTGATTTCTTGAATTGTGGTTTTTTTATCCTGATGATGTGAAGAGGTCAGATAAACATTAAATTTCTTTTTCTCAGATTCTCTCAAAAAATCTTCGAGTGAATCAAATTTTTTTACTGAGATATAGAAAGCGGCATTTTGTGCTGTCCTTAGAAATTTTGTGTTTGTAAGTTTGACACATTCCCCTGTAAGAGCAATGGAAGTAATCCCGAATGCAGCAGCACACCTGAATAGAGAACCAAGATTACCCGGGTCCTGAATATTATCAAATGCAAAGATTATTTGTTCACCGAAGATCTCACTTTTCTGTGCCAGTTTATCAAAAACCGAAATTGCCGTCGGGAGACTTTTTAGTGACGATATTTTTTTCATAACTTTATCTGAAACCAGCCATACTTTAGTTTCGACTGGTATGGAACTTATAAATTTATCCCTATGATCAATATTTATGATCATCAAAGAGGGTATAAATTTATTCTTCAGAATATCGTAGACCAGTTTCCCCCCCTCAAACATAAAAAGATCATTTTTACGGGACAAGAGATTTTTAACTTTTTCATTCTTGTCAGAACTAATATTTTCAATCTTTAAAGACAATTTTTCTCCTTATCAGATTCCCTGTCCTTTTTTTATCCGGATCTATAACCTTATATATCTTTGCAAACCTTTCAGCCCCCTTTTCAGAGTAGTCTATCTGCAGATCAAGTTTATTCTTGCCGAACTCAGCATCATCGGATGGGATCAAGATCCCAATTATCTCATCCCTGAAAGAATCTGTTCCGACCGTTTCTATCCGATAATTTATATACTTGATATCTTTATTAAGATTTCTTCTCTCATTCACTATCCAGGTTCTTTTAAATTGAAAGTCTCCTGATACCTTTTTCAACAGCTCAAGCATTACATCCTCTCCTAAAGAGTCATCAATATACAATTCAACTACTTCCTCCTGCCCCAGAGCAAATACAGGAAGAGGAGGAATGGAAGCCATTTTGATCCTTGGATGAAATCCTTCAGTACAACGGAAGCTGATCCCGGATTTCCGGATGAGCCTCTCAATATATTTCATCATCGATAAATGAGAGAACAAAGAAAACTCAGCCCTTTTTTCATAAAACAACCTGACTTTATTAAACTCTTTAACTCCTTTTTCCGCCAATTCCCCGGTCTTCTCCCTTGGGACCCGGGGGATATCTTTTTTATACACAAAACCACAACCCTGACATTCAGAGCATAGCATATCTGAACATGATGGTGTTGTTTTTTCATTTAAAGCCTTCTCATATTCCCCGGAAAGATAATCGGGTTTAAAATTGAAATCCAGGAAATTCCAGGGAAGCAATTCCTCAGTATCCAGTTTTTCAATGAATTTCCACAGGCCGAGATCTGATACGTGGTTTTCCCATACTTCATAATGAAACTCAGAATCCCATGCAGAAAAAATCTCTCCTGATTTAAATGACCTGAAGATCAATTCCCCGACTGAGGAATCGCCTCTTGAAAGAATGGTCTCAATTATACCTTTCTCGGGCCTGTGAAAATCAAGATCAATGTTCCTGTACTTTTTTAATCCGTTAAGAAGTATCCCTGTTTTCCTGAATATCTCCTCTTTAGAATCCCTGCCTGCCCATTGAAAAACAGTATGAGGCTTAGGGACGAACGGCGAAAAAGATATATGTATCTTCAGATTTTTCTTAAGTTGCCTGGATTCGTTCTGAATTTTTTTTACCAATTCTATCAATGCTTCCAGATCATCATCTGTCTCTGTAGGAAGTCCTATCATAAAGTATAGTTTGAGCTTCTGCCATCCATATGACAGAGCAGCCCGGACAGCTTTTAGAATTTCCTCATCTGATACATCTTTGTTTATAACTTTTCTTAACCTTTCAGAACCTGCTTCGGGAACTATTGTTATTCCTGATTTCCTCCCCCTGGACAACGCATTGAGTACATTTCCAGTCAAGGTTGAAGGACGCAATGAGGGTAATGAAATTGATAGACAGGGCCATTTTGCATTAATAATTCTATCAAGAATATCATCAATAAGAGGGTGATCACCACTGCTCAATGAAGAGAGGGAGAATGACTCAAATCCTGTCCTTTCCAATGAATCAGATAATTCATTCATAACATCTGCTGAAAGCTTTACTCTGTAAGGTGAATAGTAAGCTTTCGCCTGGCAAAATCGGCAGTTCTGAGGGCATCCTCTGGCAATCTCAATCTCAAGCCTGTCGAAAATAACATTAGTTATCGGTACAATAATCCCCTCACGGAAGGGCTTTGAATCGAGTGAGCTCATAACCACTTTTCTTATCTTTTTTCCTCCGGTGTCTGAAACAAGAAAACGCCCCTGATTTTCTACTTTGAAATGAGACGGAACATATACCCCCGGTATATTCAAATAATTTTCCGGACTCCATTCACCCTTTGATTTCTCCTCTTTGATAATTCTTACTATTTCCGGAAAAATTATCTCACCATCACCGATCGCAAATAAGATCTATAAAATCTCTCATTGGTTCCGGATTCGCTGCGGCAGTGATTCCTCCTGCAGCAATGACAGGATATTTTGTTCCTCTCTCCACCGAGTAGAGAGGAATATTTGAAAGTTCCAGGACCTGCAGGATATTTGTATAACTCAATTCACTAAGGACAGAAAACCCGATAAGGTCAAAAAATCTCAGAGGTGTTTTTGTCTCAAGGGAAAACAATTCAACCCTTTCCATTTTAAATATTCTGATTGATTCTTTGTCCGGCAGGAAGGACCTCTCAACATTAACATCTTTTATCCCTGACAGAAGATGATAAAGGATCTTCATCCCCTGGTGACTCATCCCTATCTCATAAGTATCGGGAAACACCAAGACATATGTTTATGTTGTCATTCTCGGAATGGTCCCTTTACAACATTTATCTCTTTTCCGGAATATATCTTGCGGATTTTTTAATTTAAGAATAAATTCTTCGATTGTTTCCCTTTTCATATTTTTACGCTTCATTTCTGCTGCAGAAAGTTCTCAACCTTCATTTTGAATATAATACCCTCGCCGATAGAAAAAGCAAGCATGGATGAACCGCCATATGAAACAAAGGGCAGGGGAACCCCAAGAACAGGAAACAGCCCGGTGACCATCAGTATATTGACAAGGAACTGAAAAAAAATAAGTCCTGTAAATAGATAAATGAAATAAAATTCCTCTCCTGAACTCTATCTAAAATTAAACTGTCTGAAAAAAAGGATAAAGAATAGGAGAAGCAGGAATGTTATTCCCAAAAAACCGAACTCTTCTCCAAGGACAGACGCAATAAAATCTGTATGTCTGGTGGGCAAGAAGCTTATATTTGGATTGGGACCCTTTCAGATACCCTTTCCCTGTTAAACCACCGGAACCGAAAGCTATTTTTAGACTGAATAATCTGGTAACCGGATGATTGACTATACTTTGCCGGATTTGCAAATGAAATTATCCGGTCCTTCTGGTAAGGCTTGAGCATGTAATTCCACATAAGGAATGATCCGGCTGCGATAATAATAATTGAAATTATCACAATCGACCGGTTCTTATCTTTTTCAGAAGAATTGCAAGTACAAAAAAAGAAAGCAGAATAAATGCTGTCCCTAGTCCGGCTGCATTGCAATAAGAACAAATGGAATCATTATAAGGGCAGCTACTTTGGAAAACTCTCTCCAATTAAGGGTTTGAATTCCGGACAGATATTTTGCCAGAAAAAGTGCAAGAGGTATCTTGATGAATTCCGATACTCTGAACAGAGAGGACACCCATTTTTATCCAACTTCGTGTACCTGAAATTATTTTTCCCGTAAAGAGCTGGAGGATCAAAATTATAATCAGGATTATATAAAGGGTAAAACTCCACCTGCTTATAGTCTCAAGTTTAACCATAAATACAACAGAGAAAAGGTATCAATGAGATTACTATTTTAATAAGATGCATAGTAAAATAATTATTGTTTCTCTTCATTTGTGGCACTAAAAACAAGTACTGCACCTGTAATTATGATCAGCATCAGTACCACGAAGGTTGCTTTGTCAAAAAATTTTATAAAATCACTCAACTGAGAACAACCTCCTGTATATTTTCCCTGCAATAGGAGCAGCAATTTTTCCTGCATCTCCCCCGTTCTCTACAAATATAACCGATGCATATCTGGGATTATTTCTGGGAGCAAAAGATACGAACCATGAATGCGGAGTGAATTTCCTCTTTTTTACAAGCTCCCTATAGTTAGGATTTTCAAGTGAAAGTATCAACTGGGTCCCCGTTTTCCCGCAAATATCCAGGCCTTGAACCATAGCACCCCTTCCTGTTCCCTCTTCATTTACAACCTTATAAAGTCCCTCTATAACCGTTTCAAATATATTTTCAGGAATTCCCACAGGAATTAATACCGGTTTATATTCTTTTATACTCACATCATTCCGTTTCACCTCTTTCATAAGATGGATTTGAGGTTGAATACCCCTTAGTGCAACGGTGCTTATCATTGTCAGCACTTGCGCAGGAGTTGTATTTATCATTCCACCTCCGATCGCTATCGATATTGTCTCTCCCGGATACCATTTTTCCTTCAGGTTCTTCATTTTCCATTTTCTGTCAGGAAGAACCCCTGTATTTTCATTTGGGATATCAATCAGTGTGGGGGCCCCCAGTCCAAGTTTTCTCCCATATTTTTCAATAATATCAATATCAGTATCTTTCCCGAGATTATAGAAGAAAATATTACATGAGTGCTGTAATGCCTCAACAAGATTGACCGTCCCGTGACCTAGCCTGTTCCAACAGTGAAATACCCTGTTATAAATTTTCCTGCTCCCATAACAGGTGGTATGGGTCCTTGTATTGATTATACCTTCATTGAGCCCTGTTACAGCCATAACTATTTTGAATGTTGATCCCGGTGAATATAACCCCTGTATAAACTTATTATGAAGAGGTTTCATTTCATCATTAATCAGGGCCATCCACTCTTCCTTAGTAAATGAAGAAGAGAAGAAACCGGGATCAAAATTAGGTTTACTGATCATTGCAAGGAGTCCGCCTGTAGTAAGATCAACTACCCCGGCTGCCCCATTAAAATCTTCATACAACTCTTCAATATATTTCTGAAGTTCAATATCTATCGTGAGAACAATTGTTTCACCTATCTCAGGATCCTCAGTGTCAACAATTTTCTGAATCTGACCGAGGTTATCTCTTATTACTGTTTTAATCCCGTTTACCCCCCGCAAATTACTCTCATAAGTATATTCAACTCCACTAACCCCCGACATATCACCCAGCTGATAACCCTCCCTCTTAAACTCCTCAAATTTAGCTTGTGTAAGTTCAGCAAGATATCCTAAAGCATGTGATGCAGATTTCATGTAAGGATATCTTCTGGCAGGTTCCTGTTCAATTACAAATTCAGGATAATCATCTGATCTGCTTTCCATAAATATTACTTTTTTATAATCCAGGTCCCTTTTCAATAGAATTTTATAAAACCCCGGATAATCCCTGAATTTATCAATTCTTTCTTTGACAATACTTTTTGAAAGGCCTGAAAGAGTCACTGCAGATTCAATAGACTTTTCCATATCATTGACATTTTCTCTTATTATAAAAAGGTTAAAGCTCAACCGGTTCTCTGCCAGTATTTTTCCGCTCCGATCAGTAATTATCCCTCGTGGAGCTTTGATCTCAACTTCCTTCAGGATGTTGCGGGTGGATAATAATGAATAGTGATCTTTTCTTAGAACCTGAAGATTCCAAAAAGAAAAAAAAAGGAAAATGAAAATGAGTGTTAAAACTATATTTAAGGTTAATATGATCCTCCTCTCTTCATTTGGATCTATCTGCCTTTTCTCAATAAACATTGATAACCTTTTTTATCTTTTTGGAACTGACAAGGAGAACTGCAAACATTCCTGTCAGAAGGGGCTGATATACTAGCATACCGGCACTGAGACCGTATCCGTTGATAAAGAGAAGGAAAAGGTTAGCAATAAGATTAGAAATGGAGAGAGAAAGAAATATAAAGAGGAATGTAAAAGTAAGGCGTTTAAAATCAATAAATACTATAATTTCAAATATAACATATACTATTACAACCCTGGAAAATCCAAACACTCCCATAATCTGACTATTAAGAATATCAGTTGACCACCCGATCAGCGTAGCAAGCAGCATTGATTTTAAAAAATTTCCCCGTGAAGAAACATAATAAATCAGGATCAGGAAAATAAAATCAATATTAATATTTAATTCATTCAGATAAAGACTTACAAGTATTTGCAAAATGACAAGGAGGAGCCCAAGTGCAAAGCGAAACTGTCTTTTACTCATTAGTAATCACTATCAATTTTTTTATTGATTTACCGGTAAAATACGGCTTAACAAAAACATTCTGAATTAATACTTTCTTTTTGGTCCTTATTACCTCTCCTATCTTAAGGTATGGGGGGAAAGTCTTATCTGTCCCTGAAGTAACAACAATATCACCTAACTCAACGGGTTTATTTTCTATCAGGTAGTTAAAACTGCAGGTGCCGGAATTATTACCCTTCAATAAGCCCTCAAGTTTATTTTTTTCAATATAAGCACCAACTCCGCCTATAGGATTAGTAATGAACCTGACCTTGGAGGAGAACATTGATATTGGCTCTACTATTTTACCAACCAGCTCCATCTTCTCATTGACAACAGTCATATCCTTTTTTATTCCTGAAAAATATCCTTTATTTATTATGGCTCCACTATAGGGAAAACCGGAATCAATCGCTAAAATGTCAACTATCAGGAGCTGCTTGAACTTTTCTCTGGCTGATTGCGAAAAATTCAAATCATTCAATTCCCTTTTAAGAAGATAATTTTCATACCATAGAGAAGATTGTTTCTTTTTCAATGCAGTATATTTTCTATAGGTGTTTTTCAGAAAAACATAAGACCTTAATTTCGAGGATATATAATCAGATCCCTTAAGAAATGCTGCCTGGAAAGGGTAAACTATAAAATGGAGAGTATTATAAAGTAAAGACCTGTTGTTTTTAAGAACTACATTGTTCGAAATAAGTATAAGATTTATGAAGAGGACCAATAAAAAAATCGCGATCTTTTTTTGAGAGCGATTCTCGTCTCTTTCCACTTTTTTTTAAATTCTCTTATTTAATAATTATGCCCGACTTTTTTCAGAAGATCCAGATTTTCGAGGATTTTTCCGGTACCGTTTACAACACTGGTGAGCGGATCTTCAGCCATAAAAACAGCAAGGGATGTCTCTTCCCTGAGACGTTTATCAAGATTTCTCAGCAAAGAACCTCCTCCAGCCAGGATAATACCTCTGTCCACTATATCTGCAGCAAGCTCTGGAGGTGTTTTTTCCAGAGTAACCCTGATAGCTTCAATTATCTGATAGACCACCGGTTCCAACGCCTCCCTGATCTCATTGTCAGTAACTGAAATAACTTTGGGAATACCATGAGAGAGGTCTCTGCCTTTGATCTCCATTTCCAGGTTCTCATCCAGGGGATAAGCGGAACCAATTTCAATCTTTATCACTTCTGCTGTCCTCTCACCTATCAGAAGATTATATTTCTTTTTTATATAACCTATGATGGCCTCATCCATTTCATTGCTGGCCGTCCTGATAGATTTCGAAATCACAATACCTGAAAGTGATATCACAGCAACATCCGTTGTTCCTCCGCCTATATCAACAATTATGTTCCCGCCTGCTTCGGTGATCGGCAGATCAGCACCAATCGCGGCAGCCATAGCCTGTTCGATCAGGATAACTTCACTGGCTCTTGCCCTCAATGCTGCATCTTTAACAGCTCGTCTTTCAACCTGAGTGATCTCAGAAGGCACCCCTATTACAATTCGAGGTTTAAAGAAACTTTTGTTCCCTCTGGTCTTTTTAATAAAATATTCAAGCATCTTCTCTGTGATCTCAAAATCTGCAATCACTCCATCTTTCAGTGGCCTTATCGCTACAATATTTCCCGGAGTTTTCCCCAGCATATCTTTTGCCTCTTGACCAATCGCCTGGATCTTACCGGTATTTTTTATTATTGCTACTATAGACGGTTCCCTGATCACTACCCCTTTCCCTTTTCTGTAAACTAGTGTATTTGCTGTTCCGAGATCAATTGCGAGATCTGCTCCCAAATAATCCCTGAATCTTGATAACCATGTCATATTTCTTCCCCCGCCTACTCATTCCTCAAAGATCGTTACCTGTTTTGTCTCGGTTGATTCAACTCCGGAAGGAGAGACAATTCTGAATGTGATCTGTTTCAGTCCAAGTGTTTTATATCTTTTTGTATAAATAAAGATTCCGTTACTGTCAATTTTTACCGGGCTGTCATCCACATACAATTCAGAATCTAAATCAGCATTTCCTCTGATAAGAACCATATTTCCGTTAACAGTCAAAGAAGTTATTGCGAATTCCGGAGGCCTGCTGTCACGTTCTTCACTTATCAGGACACCATAGATTTTGATCTCCCCCATTCTGGAAGGTTCACCCTCAATATTCTCGTCATTAAGAGGAAGCACTTCCCAATAGAACTCCCTGTTATGTTCAAATTCTGCAAGATCTATCCCCGTCCTGTTTGAAGAAACAAGCTTCTCAAGTAGAAGATTTTCCCTCAATTGAGATGGATATAGCTTCAATTTGTATTCAGATATCCCCGGTACATATTTCCAATCTATTTTAACAAGGAAATCTGTAAATTTCTTAATTTCTACAACCTTTTTTTCAGGAGAAATATACGTAGTCGCTTTAGGAATTGAATAGAATTTTTGTGTTTTCGAAGAGTTTATAGTAAGGCACTTCTCTTCAGCAATGTCTAAAAAATCCAATCCATACTGCAAAATACTTCCTCCTTTAAAACTCCACACTTCAAGATCACCTTTCGGATTCTTGCGCAGCCTTCCTGATATTGAAATCGTAAGTGGGTTCTCATCCTCTTCAGTATATATTTTAACCGGCACTTTACCAGACTTTTCCCAGTAAATTTCACCCGAAATAATACTCAATGCTTCTCTTCTCAGATGATAATATATATAGGAATTCGGGAGAACATTCAGGAGTGTCCCTTTGAAAAGCATTTTAAACGAAGTCTGAGAGTCTGTTTTAACTCTCAGATTTTTTTTAAAATTTACTTCACTCACTGTTAAAGGTATATCAAGTGATAGGTCCTGAAAAAGTTTGCTGTTCTCTGAAATTCCGGTAACCTGAAATACCGGGGGTTCATCTTTTCCCAGTTCAAGTTTTTGTTCAAATTTTAAAGAATTAATAATAAAAAAAACTGATATTATTACAACAGCCACAGAGAAAATTATTTTGATTTTTCCCATTAATCGATACTATCAGAATAAGACAAAAAAAGCAATAATGCAGGCTTAGAGCAGAATCCGGAAATTGTTATATTTTGCAGTATTACAGAAATGGCGGAAATTTTGTTTTATTCATTCTGTTAATATTTATCCCATTCCCAAGCATTTCTAAAAATTTCTTCCGGCTTACAGAAACTGCTCCAAGCGACCTGAGATGATCTGTATCTACCTGGCAATCTATAAATAAGAATTTTCTTTTCCTTAAAAACTCTGTTAGTTTGATAAATCCGAATTTTGATGAATTGGAAACTAGGAGAACATTGATTCCCCGAAGAACATTTTCCCGAAACTTACCCCATATAATCCTCCGGCAAGGTATCACCGCTCCACACTTCAACAGAATGGGCAAACCCCATTTTATGAAGTTGTGTATATGCTGTTTTCATCTCTTCGGTGATCCAGGTTCCTTCCCCGTTTCTCCTGGGCATGCCGCACATTTCAATAACTCTATCAAATTCGCTATTAACAGTAACTCTGAAAATTCCCTTTCTCAACAAAATTTTCATCTTTCTTGAAACGTGTAAATTTTCAGGGAACAGAAGCACTCTGGGATCGGGTGACCACCATAAAACAGGATCGCCCTCAGAATACCAGGGAAATATTCCTTTTGAATATGCTTCAATCAATCTTGGAATTGTTAATGATCCTCCTACAGCAATCAGACCACTTTTATCAGCATATGCGGGGTCAGGAAAAGGAATGTCATCCGCAAGGTAAGTTATTTCCATTTATTATTCCAGGTTATCAATATATGTTCAATAAAGTTTATTGAATTTTAGTTTTTTTTTATTATATAATCAATTTAAGAGGAGAAATATGAGCATACAAATTAAAACTATCGAATCCAAAAAAGATCTGAAGACTTTTGTAAAGTTCCCGTTCAAGATTTTTAAAGGGAACAAGTACTGGGTACCTCAGCTTATTATGGATGAAATGGAAATATTCAACAGAGAAAAAAATCCGGCATATGAAACAGCAGACTCAAAGCTATTCCTCGCATATAAGGATGGTGAACTGGTCGGAAGGATAGCCGGGATCAACAGTATAATTGCAAATCAGAAATACGGCACAAAAAATGTCAGATTCGGATGGTTCGATTCAATTGATGATCAGGAAGTTGCCGATGCTCTGATCTCATCTGTTGAAGAATGGGCAAAAGAACTGGGCCTCAACACAATTACAGGCCCGCACGGATTCTCAGATCTTGATCCCGAAGGGATGCTGTACGAAGGATTTGATAAGCTCCCCACCATAGCCGTTTATTATAATCATCCTTACTATATTAAACTGATGGAAACAAACGGGATGAAAAAGGAGATCGACTGGATCGAATTTAACGCGAATATTATCACTATGGAAGAGATGCCTCAAAAATTACTGAAGATCGCTGAAAGGTTGAAGGAGAGGAGCAATATAAGAATAATTAAGTTCAAGAGCAGAAAAGATCTCATTAAGAATTGGGCGGAAGAGATCTTTGAGGTCGTAGACGAAGCATTTGAAGAACTCTATGGAACAGTTCCTTTGAGCAAGGTTCAAGTCGATTATTATATCAAGAAATACCTGTCCTTTGTGGAAAAAGACCTGGTAATCACTGCCGTGGATGAAAATGATAAGGTCGCCGGATTTTTTCTTGCGCTTCCCAGCCTGTCCAGAGCCATGCAGAAGGCAAGAGGGCGTATCCTGCCCTTTGGCTGGTTCCACCTTCTCAGAGCACTGAAACAGCGAGACCGGATGGACCTATATCTTGCAGGAATCAGAAAAAGCCAGAGAGGCAAAGGGGTCGATCTGATGTTGCTCCTGGAATTGGCAAGGGTTGCAAACGAATTGGGATTTAAAATTATTGAATCAAATCCGGAACTTGAGGACAACACCCGTATTCATGGCCAGTGGAAATATTTCAAACATGAACTGGTCAAGAAAAGGAGACTTTTCAAAAAGGAAATTAAATAAATTCACAGCAATATTCTGATGGGCAATCCGAAAATGTCCAAGCCGAATGAAATGATCGGGCAATTATTCATGATAGGGGTTAAAGGGACTTCTCTTTCAGAAGAGGAAAGATCTCTGATACATGATGAGAAAGTCGGGTTTGTAATACTTTTTTCAAGAAATTATAAATCTCCTGGTCAACTCAGGCAATTAACTTCGGAAATACACAAACTGACTAAACCATCGCCTCTTATATTCATTGACCAGGAAGGCGGTCCGATAGTAAGGTTGGGAGAAGCTGGAAGTACAATTGTTTCCCATATGGCATTAGCAGCAACCGGAAAAAAAAAGAATGCAGGGATAGCGGGAAAGATCATTGGAAAAGAGATGAGATCTCTTGGTATAGACGGGGTCTTTGCACCGGTTCTCGATGTTAATTCAAAACCGGAAAATCCGGTTATCGGGATAAGGTCTTTTTCTGATGATCCGTCTATTGTGTCTGAATACGGAACTGAATTTTTTCTTGGATTGAAAAAAGGAAAAATTCTCAGTTGCGGAAAACATTTTCCCGGACATGGACATGCAGATGCAGATTCTCACCTTGAGATCCCGATATCAGAGATTGACAATAACTTCCTTTCAGAAATCAACCTTCCGCCATTCACAAAACTGATCAGAGAAGGTGTTAATTCATTAATGACAGCACATGTCAGATTTCCCCTTATATCAGACAACCTTGCAACCTTCTCACCTGAGATTACCGTTGAACTTCTCCGAGAATCAATGAATTTTCGCGGAGTATTATTTTCAGACTGTATTGAGATGAGTGCCGTAAAAGATAATTTTTCATCAGAAAAAGTAATTGAGGGATTTAATATCAGTTCCCTCGATGTTTTTTCTGTCAGCCACTCATTATCATTACAAAAAGAGTTGATTAGCTTGATGAGATCTAAAGTTGAGTTTGGTGAGGTAAGCGCTTCAAGGATTTATCAATCCCTGAGGAGAGTAGCGACACTGAAGAAAAGTATAAAAAAAAGAAACATATGGGAGAGATTCAGGAAACCATCACTCAGAAAACATATTAAACTGGAGAAAAAAATCGCAAGGGAATCAATTACTGTGCTTAAAAAACGGAATAGGATTGATCCCTCTTGACAGGAGAAAAAGTGTACTGATCATTGATCAGAGAAAAAGTTCCCATTCAGCAAACATAAATAATGGTAAAGATGAAAATACACTTTGGTCAATTGGGGACAGGTACTTTTCTGAGTGTGAAATACTCCTCCCTGAAAATAATTTAAAAATCACTGATGCGGAGAAAAGAGAATTTTAGAATATGATCATATTATTATTTTCGATCATTCCTGGAACAACTATCCCGAATAAATCCATCGCTAAGGATATATTGGAATTAAGAAATGATTCAATAATTGTCTGTGCAAACAGCCCTTATATTGCCGAATATTTAAGTAATGCAGAAACAATAGTTTTGACCTATGGTTCAAGAGATATCCAGATAGAAGCACTTTTCTCTGTTTTATCGGGAAAATCTAAAATGAGGGGAAAACTCCCTATAACGATCTCAGATAAATTCCATTTCGGTTCAGGGATCCGCAAATACAAATAAGCCCAAAAGGGAATGAATTGCCAGACAAATTAAAAGGGGACAGGCACCTTTTCTTCAAATAAGATTGTACTTATAAGAAGTTGCAAAATTTTAGTTTTATTCTATATGTTTGCCGCAGGCAGGGCACACTTTCCAGCGCGATTGGATTTTTTCTCCACAGGTACACATGTTAAACATAAGTGAATTTTCACAATTTGGACAATATTCCCATTCTTCCTCTACAAGTTCACCACAATGATGGCATTTCAAATCAACTTCCGCTTCAGATTTAGCTTCTCCGGCCTCTTCTGTTTTATTTTCAGCCTTCATTTGAATATTTTTTAAATTGACAGCTTCACTCTTTGCAACTTGTTTTGCTGCTTTTGCCAGTTGATAAAGATCAGAAGCAATTTTTTTCTGAGAATTTAACAAAGCTATTTCAGCAGCCAACAGATATTCCTTCCTTTCCCTATGGTAAATAATATATTGATTTAGACAATAACT
Organism: Candidatus Aminicenantota bacterium; assembly: GCA_963827565.1. Classification (GTDB taxonomy): domain Bacteria; phylum Acidobacteriota; class Aminicenantia; order UBA2199; family UBA2199; genus UBA647. The sequence goes on along the minus strand of CAWHBG010000003.1, from coordinate 897,077 downwards.
TATCTTTTCATTTCTCACTTCTCTTTCCTGCTCTGTCAAATTTTTCTTTACTACTCTTCCGAAATATTTGAAAAAATGTGCTTTTGATAACTCAACTTCATTCATTTTTAATAGATTATAAGAAATATTAAACGGATCAAAATCTTCCAATAGATCCAGTAGCTCAGGGAGAGATTTATATTCCCTGGCTTTTTCGAGCATAACCTTATAATTTCGATATGGATTTACTTTATATCCCCCGGAAAACTCTGTCCCAATCTCAACTTCAGTCACAATAAGCTCTTTCATACATTCAGCTGCTTCATCAAATTTACCTATTTTTGAATAACATTCAGCAGCACTAAGAAGCCATTCTTCATGCCTGATAAGTCTTTTATTTAACACATTTTTATTTACCAAAAAGTAAGCATTATTATATAGTTGGGCCGCATTCTTATACTCTTCAATATTTTTTAATTTATCTGCAAGAACAATTATCAATGGTGTGCCATTTTGATTAAGCCTCTTGGTGTTGTGAACATACCTGACGAACCTCTGGGTCTGATTGTTATCTTTCAGCCACTCTTCAATTGTAACTTTTTTTCCATTCGATAAGTTGAAAGATTCCCAAACCTTGCCTTTATTAAAACAACTTTCAATTGCTCTTCTTGCCAGGTCAACCTCATTTTTTTCAATATAAATGTTGGCTGCACTATGCCAATCATTCATTTTTTCAAGAACATTTGCCGCCTTTTTATAATTGTTCTGTTTTGTATATTCTTTATATGCCTTATTTAAATCCCCTTTTTTCTCATAGTGTTCTGCAAGATCATTTCCATCTAAAATCAAGGACCTTAATTTCTTTAACACTTACCACCTCTCAAAATACAAAATGATTTTAAAAATAAAATAAAAAAAAAGCAATAAAATAGTTAAAAGATTATCAAAGTTAACAATTCACAATAAAATAACTCAAATTTTAAAGGAAAATGATCAATTGCAAACCTCAAACAAAGGTTTATAAAAAAGGATTTTTCTTATTAATTTTAATTATTTATAGGAACCTACATGTAAATTAATAAAAAGGGGACAGGCACTTTTACAATTATTATCATTTTAAAGAATTTTGTTTTGAATTAGCAAAAATAAATTAGTAAATCAAAAAGAAAATATTTGTTTTATCTTTAAAATTATTGAGTAATTGTAAATTTTTTATAAATTTTGAGAATTTTTTTATATTTATAGACTTAATCAAAAAAAAGAAGTTAATTTCAGTTAATGAACACTTTGTGTATATTTTCGTCGGACTGAATATATATTATCTGAAAATTCTGCATTATATGCTTGTTTTCTATTCTTTGTAAGAATTGAATTTCCAAACATTTTATATGAGGTCTGAATAAAATTAAATGATCCCATAACCATACAATTTGTAAAAGTATTTTGCTTTTTACTAAAAACTCCTCTCTTTATTACAAAACTATTATCATTTTTTATTGATTTCTCTTTTATTCTATTTTTTTCGGTGATATCTCCTGCAAAATATAAATACATCAAATATTCAGATAAAAAGTCACAACCTGAATTTGTATTTATTCCATCAAAACTAAGTGATGATAAATGATCATTTTTTTTTGTTCTATAATAAACACTGCTCCATTTATACTCTTCAGGAAGCTCAGTTAAGTTTGCTCTAACTGAATTTAAATCGATATAAGCTAAGCAATTTAATAAGCTTTCCCCACTTTCTATTAAAACTGACTTAAAACGATCTGACCAAAAATGTCCCTTTCGGTTATTAACCTTGTTAAACCATAAAGAAAACTTCTGTTTTATAAATTTGATGCAATTCGAAATATCGCCTAATGATTCTCTATATTTATTAATCTCACATTTACTAAGCACTAATTCTCTTTTATAATAGAATTCTAACCTGTCTAATATATCTTCATCAGTATAAGACTCATTACTTTCCATTTTTATTAGTAGATGAAAGTGATTGCTCATCACTGAAAATCCTATTATTTTTACAAAGAATAATTTTGACAAATCAAACATTATTTCAATAAATTTATCTTTTTCACTATTTTGTAGGAGAAATTCCTGGCCTACAGTTCTTGACATCACATGATAATATGCATCAGAATCTTTAACTTTTATTCTTCTTAATCTTGCCATAATTTATTTCAATATAGATATAATATATAATTTTACTAATTTCAACAATATTAACAAAAAGGTGCCTGTCCCCTTTTAATAAATAATTTAAAATAAATTTAATTATTTATTGATTCTACAACAGGTTTTACTAAAATACACTTTGAGGGAAATATAATGAAGCAGTATCTTATATATTGCCATTTGTATTACTGGTATAAAATGATATCTCTAATTCCGGGCAATCTATATAGAAGCCCCCTCTGATGTTCCTAACTAAATATTTTGTAGGGAGAAAATGTATCCAGCCTCATGGTTCATCACTTTTGACTCCTGGAGTAATCTAATTTTGTTAATTGCAAGGAGAAAGAACAATATGCTTAAAAAACTCATTTACAATTTTGTTATCGATCATCCTGATTGCCGGTATCTTTTATGCCAGGGAAATCACTTTTAATGAAGCTCAGATAATTGCTGAGAACTGGACCGAGATCCTTGAAGAAGATTTTGGTGATCAGGTCCGGGTTATGAAAGGACAGGAAATTGTCAGAGAAAATATTTTGGTTGCCTATGTATTTGATTTCTATCCAAAAGGATATGTGATTATCTCAGGGCAGGATTATCTGCCACCTATAAAAATGTATTCTCTTAATAACGATTCAATACTTCCGGAGAGTATCCTTTTATAGAATATTGCTTTTTGAAAATTATCAAAACTATCATAAAAAAATCGCTGAATTGAAAAACATTCCGGATATCAATTGAATTTGGAAAGGTAATAACCAGAACCTTATCAATAAGCTTATTATAAAGTCATATCTCATATAAGTGATCTTTCTGCTACAAATGTTCAAATCGACACCAAGAAGTAGAACCTCTTATAATCACCAAATGGGATCAAGATGAACCATATAATATTATTACCCTGTCATAGATGGTTACGGAAAAACACCAACTGGCTGTGTGGCAACTGCTTTTGCTCAAGTTATTAATTATTTTGAATGGCCAGTCAGAGGAAAAGGATCTGAACAACATATTATGATAATTAAGCAAACAGACTTTAACTGCAAACTTTGATAAAGAATATAAATGGTGGAAATGAAAGATAGAGTCGGTACCGATTCCACAGATGAAGAAAAACATGGCAGTCGCAACCCTATGTTTGATGTCGGTGTCGCACTTTTGAAATGTCTTATGGAGTTTGGGGATCAGCGCCGCAATTGGTGGATATAATCCAGAACTGATTACCAACCTATTGTATTCTGATGATATGTATCAAATTTGCAGTTTAAATTTTCCTAATGACAAGGCTTGGTTTAATCAAGCAAAGTTTCAAATTGACAAAAATTTACCTACAATTTTGTCTATAGCTCCTGAAGTTTCAGTTTTGTATGGCCAACCTCATCAGGTAGTTATTGATGGATATAGAATTTATAATGGATATTAGATCATGTTCACATTAATTTCGGGTGGGGCGGAAACAGCAATGGATATTACTCTCTTACAAATATTGATGATCTATTTGAATCCTGAACAATATATGATGCTGAATTTTTATCCATACGCAGGTTATAAACGACCCGAAGGACTTCCCCCTAACAAATGTTTCTGCAGAAGCGTTTTTGAACCAGAGCGTCTTCTTAAAAGAGTATATTATCAAGCTTAATTGGTCAGAATCGCCCTCTAAGGACAAAAGAATTGATAAGTATATAATATACAAAAAAGAGGGGAATTCGGTCTCTGAGGTCGATCGTGTGAACCCGGAAGATGGAAGAACTTATGAATTCCGGGCAAAAGAACTCTCCGGAATCTCTTTTTCAGTCGGAGTTATTGATAAAAACGGAGCAATCTCAGATATGCCGGCATTTGTATCACCGGTTTTGAAATAGATTTTTACCTTTTGGCAGAGATTGTATTTAGGCACAAGTATATTTCGAGATTAATTATTCCAAACCAACCTGAAACCAACGTTAGGTTTTTTTTCATCAACACCTATTTTCTCTCTGTTTGAGGCCCTGGGATCTTTTGATGAAGAATGAGCTCCCCTCACCACATAGTACTGTCCGGATCCGGGCCCGGTCGGATTTCTGTATGGTGAGATTTTATAAAATCTAGACTGATAAAAATCTTTGCACATCTCAGAAACATTTCCCCCCATATCCATAACACCATAAAAAGACTTGTCCTGAGGATAGCTTCCAACATAAGTCGGAAAAACAACACACATATTATAATTTAAGATCGAGCAATCCGGTTTTTTGTTCCCCCATGGATATATTCTCTGATCAGTTCCGCGGGCCGCCTTTTCCCATTGAGCCTCTGTAGGAAGATCTATATTTTTCCCTGTATATTTTCTCAACCAGTCAATAAACAGCTGAATCTCCTCTCTATTTAATGAATCTACAGGTTTTGCTTCCCCTGTTGAGTGAGGATAAATCTTTGCTTCCGGATTTGCTGTTAAATACTTTTTAATTTCTAAATAGGTAACCTCATATTTGGATATCTTAAAAGAATCCAGATACACCTTGTGAACAGGTCTTTCATCAATTGATCCCATATTATGATTATCCCCCATTAAAAATTCACCTGAAGGGACATCGATCCATTTAATACTATTGAAAACCTCTTTTGCATAGACATCTTTTGTATCAATTGTTTCCCCGGTTGCTTTATTTTTCTTTAACAGTATGGCCACTGCCACAATTAATCCTATCGCTCCAATTGCAACAAGAAAAGGAAATTTTTTCCTCCTTTTTCTCTTTCCAACCTTTTCATATACTCTTCTCCCATTGACCATTTTTCCATACAAGGTTGCTTTAAATATCCCCAATCTTTGAAAAATCTATTCCTTTAATGGCCAGATCATTAAGTAAGCATATCGCCTAGAAGATAATTCTCCACCGCATTATCTTTATCTTTAATTTTTTCATAAGCTGCCCCAAGTAACAAAAAGAATTTTCCCCGTATACCGCCTGTTCTTCTGATATTACATTTAAGAGTTTTTCACCGGCATATATTACCTCGTTAAATTTTTTTTGATTAAATTTTGAACTAGAAGCTTTAACTCATCATTATAATCTCTCTCTAATGCCTGAATATTTAATCCTGTCTGTAAAATCAAAATATTAAAACAATCATCGCTCAAATAGCTCTTTTCAGTTATACTCTGAAATATATCCCCTCTTTAATCTATCAATAGTTAAAATACTATTTCTGCAAGGTATTATCAACTTAAAAATCTTTAAAAATATATCCAGGCTCTTTAATACTTAATTCTTTTTTGCACAAAGGACAATTGCCGTTCCCCGAAGTCTTTGCAGGATTGGTGCTTTCCATGAATGACCACTTTTACATTTCCACCAAGATAATTCTTCAGAATCTAATTGATTGTCAAAAAAAGATCGTTTGTTTTTTTCTTCATCCCAATCGTTTGATATTTCTCTCAAAATTTCAAGTACTTTCATGGTTTATTCGTGGGAAAACCCCCCGGGCCTTTCGGCCCGGAGACTTCTTATTGATGTTTGATTCCTGGATCAGTTTACAAAATTTCACGATTCGTAAGGTGACACCTTCATCGTCACATTATAATGTTTCCGTCTTCATCGACACACTTAACATGCAGGCAATCACCTGCTTTTGGACTGTTAATTGTCCATTGTGCGGGAAGCCATATAAGCTGGCCGTTCTGTGTTGTTAATATGTAATGATCCACATTGGCTGGATATGGTGTGGCCGGTGAAAAATGTACTGTTACTGGTTCTCCTGCAGGAATTGTCCACGTTTTGGTTCCCCCATTGTTTGTTGAATGACCCCAATTATCCCATATACTGCCGTAAAAACATCCGTAGATATTAAGATTTAGGCCAACTACCCCCTTCTTATATAAAATTCAAGATAATGATTTCTCTGAACATTAACAAATGTTACATTTACCCCGTCTGTAGTCGTTCTTCCATTTATATCAACACGAGTAACTAAGTATTGGTTGCCAAATTACAATTAAATGTCGCATTGGATCCCGCCCTGTAGGAATAGGTCCCTGCTGATGGGTTCAGTGTAGCACTGGCTAAATTAGAATAATCTCCGATTTTCACAAGACGAACCGTGATATTGTAATATATCCAGTCAAACTCAACTTCTACAGTTTGGTTGGAAGTCACATTGCTGATGGTAACTCCTGTACTCCCTTTGGCATTAGTTACTGTTCCGTTTATCCAATACCTTATTGTCTCTTTGTTACCATCTTCAGGAGTGAAACTAATTACTGCATCACTTCCATGTTCAACTATGGCTGAAACCGGAGAAATTGTTCCATACTGACTATTTCTTACCGTTCCAGTAACAGTATAAGTTTTTAATTTCCATGTCACTGCAACAGTCTGGTCTTTTTGGATATTTGTGAGAGTAAAAGTATTTCCAGATACACTTACATTACTCCCATCAACCTTTAAAGTATCCAATTCATATCCATCGTCTGCTGTCATTGTGAATTCTATTGAATCTCCTGCGGTTACAGTAATATTTCCATTCGGAGAGATCGAACCCCCAGTACCGGAACTTGCCGAAACAGTATAACTTTCCGACTCTGAGTCAGTAAATTCAACAGAGATCGTGTGATTTGCAGAAACCTTTTTGAAAATGTACTCCGTCACTGCACCAACGCTTTTACCGTCAACAAGAACTTTACTTACAAACCATCCATCTCCGGGAGTCATTGCGTATTTCTGATCCTGATTAAGATTTACTATTGTTGTCCCCTCCGGAGTTATAATTCCAGTCCCACCTGAAACACTTGAGGATATTGTAAATTCATCATCATCCGTTATCGTGTCGAGAACAGTTATTGTTACGGTATTACTCTTAGCAAAATTCCCAAATTCATCCTTACCCTCAACATAGCAGTCATAAGAACCTGGAGTCGTATAGGTAAATCCACTATCTTTTTTGTTCGTAGTAGTTGAATATGTTGTATTAAAATACCAGGTTATTTCTACATTACTACCTTTAAATCCCTTGTGGCTAGCAGTAAAACTTACATCAAGGGGAGCATAACCGGTAGTTGGAGTCCCGATTAGGCTGATTTTAGGTTCTATATCTGAATCTCTTTCATCCAGTTCTTTTTTATCAACAATAACCATCGGATAATCCGGCCTGAAAATAATCCTGTTCTTTACTCTGTTTTCAAAATTTCTCATATTAAAAGTAACGCCAATACCGATTCTGACTTCTATTAGAAATTCCGTCCACATATTCATAGTCACCACTTGTCTGATACATATAATTAATTGTTACAAATATTTTTCTGATAAACTCATATCCTGCCTTAAGATCAATCCCAAATGCAGATCCCTCAGCAAACAATGCCCGGAGATCAACGAACATATTCTTTAAGTAAACTGAAAAATCAACCCCCACATGAGATAATGATTTATTATAGATATCCGAATCCTGGTTCTCCTGGAACTTCAACACCTGTGTACTGCCATGCACCGAGTGGAATTGCCTAGAAGCCTGACAAATGAACCTTATCCGACAATCTGTACCGGAATGATGGTCTAATCTGAAAATGGGTCGTAGAATTGAATTCATCACCGAACTTATGTAAAAGAAGATCACCAAACAGGAAAAACCCCAATTTACCCGGTTCAAATCCTGCACCAACAGAAAAACCATACTGCTTTAACATATTATTTATAACGGTTTTTCCTGCTCCCTGAAAAAATATTCCGCTTTTATTTTTTCCGGCAACTATAATCTCACCATTCATCATGAAAGAGGAACCTTTAAGACTCTGAGTACCCCCGGAAAGAGAAAAGTATGATTCAAGTTTAAATGGAGATTTATTGGTATCTGAATTATCTAAAACACCTATATCAGGATTACTCTCAGTAATTCTTTTTGTAATCTCAGAATCTTCATTTCCTTTAACACTTATATTTAAAATTTCGAACGAATTTTCTGGAACAGCATTTTCATTCTTACCTTTTTTTATTTTCCTTTCCGGTGAATTACCATTCTCAATAATAGCTGTATCTTTCATATCGTTCTTATGTACAAAAACGGCTTTTTTCAATACAATTGTATGGATCAGATTTTTGGATTCCTTTTCAACTCTTAACCTGAGTAAAATATCTTTATACGCATCTATTACAACTTTAATTGTACAGTCATGACTGCCCAGGTTATCTGGTTGAGCCCATAACAAATTAAGATCATGATCAACTGTCCACTCCGCCTCATTTTCTCCACATTTGTCTGGCTTTTAATATGTTATATCCTTTGGAAATTCAACAATAATTGAAAAATGAGGATGACAACTTATTTTCAATCCGGTCAATTCTTCAATACTTCCAACCATTTTAACAGATGCATTTAATTGGATAAAAAAAATACACCAAATAACTATAAAATAAAATCTCTTCTTCATCTCTCCTCCTGGAATTTATATTTTAATATTTTTATCTTAATATTTTCAACATTTTTGTTATTACTTTGCCCGAACTGAATGCTGAAATAATAAAAAAATGTGACATCTTAAATCAAAAATTTTTATGCGTCAACTAATTTTTAAATATTTATTTATTTTTAATAGTTTATATATAACAATTTTTCTACATTCCCTTTTCCCACAAATAAAAACTACTACTATTTGTTAATTTTTGGCTATATTTTCTTATCGATAAAAAAAAGAAAATAATCGTTTCAGAAAAGGGGACAGGTACCATATCACCTTTTTAAAATGTTAAAGGTATCTGTCCCCTTTTGGATTTCACATATTGTCGCTTGATATAATTTATTGTAATGTTTATTATATTTTTTTAAATCAATTCCGGAGATTAATCATGTCAGGAGCAAGTGCAGGAACTTTCATTTCATTCGCAATTTATCTTATTTTCATGATGGGCATCGGCTGGTATTTTTATAACAGAACAAAAAATCTTTCTGATTATGTCCTCGGAGGAAGGGGGCTGAATGCATGGGTGACATCACTCAGCGCACAGGCATCGGACATGAGCGGCTGGCTGCTCCTGGGTTTGCCCGGATATGCATATCTTGCAGGACTAGAAGCCGGATGGATCGCCCTGGGTTTGATGGTCGGGACCTATCTCAACTGGAAATTTATTGCAAAGAGATTGAGAAAATATACTCAGATCGCCGGCAATTCAATTACCCTCCCTGTGTTTTTTGAGAACCGTTTCCGGGATAAAAGCGGGATATTGAGAGTACTCTCTGCAGTTTTTATTATAATCTTCTTTCTCCTTATACACATCTTCTGGATTTGTCGCAGGGGCCAAACTTTTTAATACCGTTTTTAATATTCCTTATATCTTTGCACTTTCGATCGGGGTATTTGTGATCATCGGCTATACATTTCTCGGCGGATTCATGGCCGTCAGTTGGACAGATTTTTTTCAGGGAATGCTGATGTTCTTTGCAATTATTATAATTCCCGTCATTGGCGTATCCGCATTGGGCGGGTTTGAACAGACGATTGCTAAAGCCAAAGTAATAAACCCGGAACTTCTGAATATATTTACTTCAACCTCGGGAAAGAATTTAAAATTTATTCCAGTATTGTCCCTTGTGGCGTGGGGATTCGGATATTTCGGGCAGCCACATATACTTGCCAGATTTATGGCGATCAGCTCTTCTGATAAAATAAAAAAAGCCAGACGTATTGCCATGGGTTGGGTAATAATAAGTTTATCTGCTGCAGTTGTAGTCGGAATTGTAGGAAGAGTGCTTTTAACAGAAAACCCTCTGGTCGGGAAAGCCGCATCGGAAACAGTATTTATGGTTCTTGTGAGTCAATTGACCACACCTCTTATAGGCGGAATTCTCCTGGCCGCAATTCTTGCAGCAGTCATGAGTACCGCTGACTCTCAATTACTTGTAACTTCATCCGCAATTACTGAAGATCTGTACCGGATAGTACTGAAGAGAACTCCAGGAGACAAGGAGCTTGTATGGGTCAGCCGTTTATCAGTAATTCTTGTTGCCGCTATTGCATTTATGATTGCTCTTAATCCGGAGAGCAGTGTACTTGAGCTGGTAGCGTATGCATGGGCAGGATTTGGTGCAACCTTCGGCCCTGTTGTGATCCTATCACTTTTCTGGAAAAGGATGACTGCCAATGGTGCAATTTCAGGGATCTTTACCGGTGGGGTCACTGTCTTGATATGGAAAAATATTTCCGGGGGAATATTCGACCTGTATGAGATCGTTCCAGGCTTCCTGTTTTCGGCCCTTGCAATCATCCTGGCAAGCCTCCTTGACAAATTACCGTCAAAAGAGATCGTTGATGAGTTTGACACCGTGAAAAAATCGAAAATTTAGATATATATGTAACCTTTGTGATAAAATAGGGTATCTTTTACATACCATTTTCGGAGGGACTATGGACAATACTATGCTGGAATTAACCGGATTAATAAAAGATTTTAGCGGGAAGAGAGCAGTAGACAATATCTCTATCACCCTTAATAAAGGTGAAATTCTCGGGATGCTCGGTCCGAATGGCGCGGGAAAAACAACCACGATCAGAATGATCATGAACATAATCGCTCCGGACAGTGGTGACATCAAAATACTTGGAGAGAAATTCAATGAGAAATTGAAGGACCGTATCGGATATCTTCCGGAAGAGAGAGGATTATATAGAAAGATGAAAGTATCCGAAACCCTCCAATTCTTCGGGAAATTAAAAGGGATGAATTCCTCATCTATTAAAGAGAGGGGTGAAGCACTTCTGAAAAAATTTGACCTTTTTGATTACTATGATAAAAAAATTGAAGAATTATCAAAGGGAATGGCCCAGAAGCTTCAGATTATTACTACCATCATCCACTCCCCCGACCTCCTTATACTCGACGAACCCTTTTCCGGGCTTGATCCTATCAATATTGAGTTGGTAACCGATTTGATTCTGGAAATGAAAAGAGAGGGGATCACGATCATTTTTTCTACACACCTGATGGATTATGCGGAAAAAATAGTCGACTCAATTGTGATGGTAAGCAAAGGGAAAAAAGTCCTGGACGGAAATCTCAACGATGTCAAATCTGAATACGGAAAGAAATTTATAAAGATTGGATATGAAGGAGATGGGAAGTTCGTGTCCACATTAAAATACGTTAAAGAATTTAAGGATTACGGCAAAGAGATGGAGATAGAGTTGAAGGATATTAAAGATAAGGAAAAACTTCTCAAAGACCTGGTCTCTAAAATATCAGTGAACAGTTTCACTCTCACAGAGCCTTCACTAAACAATATTTTTATCAGAAATGCCTCCGGTGATTCTGATGGAGCAGGGGAATAAAATGAAAATCGTAGCAATAATTATCAGAGAATATAAGCAGATAGTAAAAAAGAAATCGTTCATCATTGCAACCATTCTGACACCGGCAATAATGGCTGCATTCATATTTGTGCCGATGCTCCTGACAAAGGTGGGCAGGGAAGAGAAAGTAATAAAAATTGCAGACTATTCAACTATTATTAAAGACGATTTTCTTGAGATCAGTAAGGACAATAAATATATTAAAGAAAAACTGAAACTGAAGTTTATTGCCGATACAAAACTACTGGAAGAACAGAGTTTATTAATAGAAAATTATGAAAAAAGTATAATAGATAAAAGTAATAAAGATTTTGTGCTCGCCGACACTTACAAGAGGGAGATCCTTGAGAAAAAGATCAGCGGTTTACTTCTGATCCCTTCAAACATAATTGAGACAAGAAGAATGTATTTCTGCGCTCAGAATATTTCGGATTTTGAGATGAACAAATTTCTAAACAGTTCAATCAAAAACATTCTCTCTTCGAAGATTCTTAAAGAAAAGATCAAGGATCCGAGTATTGTTGAGATCGTTCAGAAGGCAACAGCAGAGATCAAACCGGATCTTTTTATAATCAAAGAAGAGGGAGCCACAAAATCCTCTTCAACAACAGCATACATGATGTCCATCTTCATGCTTACCATTTTATTTTCTGTCCTGATGGGGTATGGCCAATTGATCATGAGAGGGGTTATTGAAGAAAAGAACAACCGGATCGTTGAAGTTCTGATATCTTCGACCAATACCCAAAGCCTTTTTTACGGGAAAATTATCGGCATTGGGCTGGCAGGTTTAACTCAAGTGGGCATATGGATGGTTATGGGATGGCTTTTAATGGGGAAGTTCTCCCTTGGAATTGACAAATCAATTCTTAACTTCCTGACACCTGAACTTGGTGCATATTTTGTTATCTTCTTCATTATCGGTTATTTTATGTATTCAATTTTATTCTCAATTGTGGGTGCATCTGTTAATACTGACCAGGAAGCTCAGCAATATGCCGCTCCCATAACTTATCTTCTAATTATTCCTTTCATGATAGGGATAATGGTTACTCAGAATCCCAATACACCTCTTGTGGTGGGAACATCTCTCTTTCCACTGTTTACACCAACATTGATGTTCATGAGAATAAGTGTCGCGACCCCCGCTTTCTCACAGATTCTCCTTTCTATAGCTCTCAGCGTCGGATTTACTATTCTTCTTGCATGGCTGGGAGCAAAGATATTCCGGGTCGGAATACTGATGTACGGTAAAAAACCGTCGGTAAAAGAGATAATAAAGTGGGTTAAATATAAATAGTATTTATAAATCTGTTCCGATCATCAGATTAGAGGCTTTCACAACCAGGAATACTTCTTTCCTTTTTGAATATTCTCTTTCATTAAAAGGGGACAGGCATCATTCCGATATAAACTCAAAAGTACCTGTCCCCTTTTATGATAAGATGTAAAAAAGAATATATTATTATTTTTTTTATATTTTTTGTTGTATTTTTACAACGTTTTATACTATAATACATACATGGATCAAAGAAAAATATATAACAGGATCAGTGCCTTAAGGAAAGAGAAGGGAATATCCAGGAAAGAACTGGCTGAAAACATTGGGGTGAACTTCCAGACAGTGGGATACCTTGAGAGAGAGGAATACAACCCCAGCCTTGATCTGGCATTCAGAGTTTCAGAATTTTTTAATCTCCCTATTGATTTTGTTTTTTCTTCAAAACCCTTAAGACCGATGAGCAAAGAATTGATGGACCTGAAAGGAGGTAAAAATGGGTGAACAATTTTCAATTAGATCGAGGAGAGTAGGCGTTTTGAGTATGTACATTGCCACAATAGTGTTTTTTACTCTATTCTTAATCGGTGAATATTTATACTGGAACGGATTATTGGTAATTGTGACTCTTATATTTCTTTTGATTGCTTGTAGTACTTTCTATTTCTCCATTGTAAAGCCGGGTATATGGAAGTTGTACAGGACAAAATCTAATAAACTGGATGAGAGAGAGAAAGGGGTGGTCCTCGATTCTGTCAGGCTCTCATACAATATATTTGGTGTGATTGCCCCTCTACTACTATTTGGGACTGTCTTGTCGGTTAGATACAATTGGCTGGTACTCACTCACCGTGGACATTATGCACTGGGGCTTATACTTTGCCTGTTTTTTAACTTTCTGGTCGCAGTTATCCCCCCTTCCATAATCGCCTGGACTGAAAAATTTATAGAAAACTAAAAAAAAGATATAACAGGCGACTCCAACATCTGGATACATTTAAAGGTACCTGTCCCCTTTTCCTGAATTGAATTCCATCAATGAAGTGATGCGTATTCTAAATTCCGGATATTTTTCAACTTTTCGTATTAGTAAATATTGGAGGCAATCTTAATGAAAAAAAGATACTGTATTTTAATTCTATTTGCTGTTTTTTTACTCATCATGTCACCACTATCAGTCAATCCTGAAAAAAATATTGTTGAGAATATTGTAGTAGAAGAGTGGATGGTTCCTATCTATGCTGTTGATGCACGGGGGAACTCGGTCACAGACCTGGATCAAAATGAAATCGAATTATATGTTAATGATAAAAAGATAAACAAATTTAATTTTATTAAAAGAAAATTCCTTAATGAGAATATAGAAAAACCAAGATGGTTTAAAAGTAGTAAAGAAGAGAAGATCATTATCCTGGTATTTGACACCGCCCTCACCAGATCTCAATCAATAATGAAATCCAAGGCGGTTGCAGATCAATTGGTTGAAAAAAGCGGGGACGACACAAAATTTATTCTTTTTAAGATAAATGGGTTTCACGGCCTCTCATACCTTGGAGGGCCTACCAGAGATAAACAGCGAATCCGAAAGATCATTAAAAAACGGGTGGTGCCCATAGCAAACGAGAGGAGTGCCTCTTCAGGCATAGATGATAGTGAAGGAGAAAAAGCAAAATATGAGGAAGAGGAAAGAGTGTTTTTTCATCTTGAGCAGATGAAATGGTTGTCCAACAAAAGTCGTCATTTTTCCTCTTCTTTTAGAGATCTCTATTACGCAACAAAAAATATATTGGGTACAAAGTTCATTTATCTTTTTTCCGAAGGGATATCTCCTGCATCATATCGGAGAGGGGATACCCATGCAGGAAAAATGGCAGGAAATCTACTTAGAAGCGGAGCAGTTCTATTTTTTATAAATCCTGCAGGTGGACGAGGGAGTGACCCTGAGTCAGGGGAAGAATTTCTTCGGATTCTATCCACATTGAGCGGAGGGAAATACCTTACCGGGGATACAAAATCAATCACCGATAAGATCGAAAAGGTTCACAACGGATATTATGAACTGACTTTTCAAAATCCCGAAGACATAAAGGAACAGATGCTGAGGATCGATGTCAGGTCAAAGAGAAAGAATATCAATATCCACACAATACGGAACCTGGAAAAGTCAAAAGAATACCTGGCACTGGATAATTTTGAAAAAAATATGGCTGTTCTAAATATGATATCAAAGAATACTATTTTCAAATTGCCTGTAGAGATAGAAGAGGCAAAATTATTAAAACTGGAAAGAAAAAAATTAAAGACAATTTACCACATTTCAATACCTGAGCACTTTCGTAATACAGATCTTGACCTTTACAAAATTCACATGCCCAAAACAACCGGCAACAAACCTATCCTTAAAAAATCCAGGATAAAAATTTCCAGTAACGTTCTGAAGACAGAGATCTCGAACAAAGATGGCTTCACGTCCCATTTTGCGTTGATAAATTACAATATGGGACTGGCAATAATAAAGGGAATCGAGAAAAATAGTATTAATATAAGATCCTCCTCTTTCAGCAATGGAGTTCTTGAATTTGAACTAAACAAATTCAGACTCAAAAAGGTAAATGAAAAGGAAGTTGGCCTGCTCCGAATCACAATCAAGATAATAGATACTTCTGGTCAGGAAATAAAAAGCGATATGAAAGAAATTTCAGTAATTAAGCAGAATACAAAATTAAAAATCCCGATAAAAAGAGTCAATCCGGGCA
This sequence comes from Candidatus Aminicenantota bacterium, assembly GCA_963827565.1. GTDB lineage: Bacteria > Acidobacteriota > Aminicenantia > UBA2199 > UBA2199 > UBA647. Next base: position 881,566 of record CAWHBG010000003.1, on the reverse strand, counting down.
ATTACAACATACTGATCATTGCAAAGGATATGATCACCGGAGATGAGACAAGCAGGACAATAGAAGCAAAAATTAAATAAATATGAACCTCCTTTAGGTTTATTATGGTTTCTTGTTTTCAATGTGGCTTTTGAGATCGGGGCAGGGTTCGTGTGTCGGCCCGCACACAATCCTCCAGATTACCCCTGCCTTGATCTCAATTTTTACAACCCATAAGTATCTGTTATAAAACCCCTTACATCTTCCCTTCTTATAAACGGCTCGAAGGCAGAGTTGAACTGGTGGTCATCATCAATATAGATAATGTTATTAAATTCTTTCTCGACTATGTTTTTATCAATGACATCATCATCGTTAGCAATGACAGGGAGATATACGGAATCTTCATCTATATTATCCCGAATCTCTCTTTCCATTGATTCAAGGGCATTGACATCATGCTGGGTAAAAACAAACTCTTTTTCTGTCTTAAAATTAGTAAGTTTCGTACCAATATATTTTTTCATATGTGCAGATGGATTCAGAACCGGATTTATCAGAATCGCCCTGAGCTTATAAATTGATGCAAGATAGCGGGCATAGAAACCGCCAAGAGATGTCCCGATGAGACAAACTATACCTTCGCTATTCATCTCTTCTTTTTCCATGAAAACATTCAATTCCTTTTTTGCGCTAACTATTGAATCACTGAATGAAGGGGATAAAATATTGAATCCCTTCCGGTAGCGCCGCTTCAATGCTTCATATTTTCCACCTCTCCCGGCGGACATAAACCCATGGATATATACGATATTGATCATCTGAAAATTATATATGAAGTTAAGAATATTTTCCTGGACAGGAATTAAGATCGTTTGATTTTAAGAACAATGGGGGCTTAAAGCCCCCGTATATATTCTACTATTTTAGTTTATAGTTAATTCCGGCAAATATTTTAAACCAGGTTCCGGTTCCATCGCTAAATATCATACTTATAGCCACGCCAGCGACTAGAGCAAGTTTTTTTTGTAGTATATATTCAATACCACCACCTGCACTCAGACCAAAATCGGTTGCAGATGTAGAGTCAGATAACGAAACTCCCATATACGATCCAGTCACCTTCAACCTTGAAAGAGCAAGTAATACTCCGGCACGGACAAACCATTTTATCTTCTCATTTAATTCCCTCTTATAAGCAGCTGCAAGGTTAATCCCCATCAATGTTAAACTTACATCATATCCAACACCGTAAAGACTACCACTTTCGTTCAACCCAGTCGGATTAAAGTAATAATCCAGATAAAGAAGAGCAAAAAGATTCTGTTTGAATTGTTTTTCCACGCCAAGGTCAAGAAACAACCCCTCCACATCTGAAAATGCAAAACCGAGATTTGCGAGAAGGTTAAGTTCTTTATCTTCCGCTTTTAAGCCTGTGCCGAGCGACAGAACTAGCACAACCGCAACCATCATTGCAACTAATTTTTTCATTTTTTCCTCCCTAAATTTATAAATCTGAATTAAATATTATCTGAAAATTGCAAAATTTTGTAAATGGTTAGGTCAAAAAAATTATTTTTCCCCCAACTTTCCTGCCACTATTTTAAAACCGCCCAGCATTCAACTTCCACTCTGCAGTTCATTGCAAGGCCGGATGAACCGAAAGCACTCCTTGCCGGTTTTTTGTTCGGGAAATATGTTACATATACTTTGTTGAAATCAGCCCACTCTTTGATATCGGCCAGCATGACGGTACATTTAAAAACATGATCAAGAGATGATCCGTATTTTTCCAGTGTCCGCTTTATATTCTCCATCACCTGTTTTGACTCCCCTTTGATCCCGCCAGGAGCCAGTTTCCCTGTTGAGGGATCTATCCCAATATTTCCGGATAAAACCAGCATATTCCCAACCTTAACAGCTTCGCTGAATGGCCGCCCGTTATTGTCTCCTTCCGGATAAAACTTCAGTGTGGTTTTTTCATCTCCGGCGGTAAGAGCGAAAGAGAACATCAGTAACAAGCTTAGTATGATCAAAATTTGCACTTTCTTCATTTTAACCTCCGGGAGAATTTTACGATTTAAAAATTATTTTTTAAACTTTAAATTATTTCTGAATACTGATAGCATAATCCAGCAGGAGAGGAAATGAGAAAAACTATCGTATTAATATTTATTATCTCTACAATTTTGAGCTTTCTGATGTCATTTGAAACATGCCCGGGAAAAAACGTTATCAGCAAAATGACAACCAATATGGATTCCTTTAAAGCTGTATCGCCATTAGATCACAAAACGATCAGGTCAAGCGGAGCACAATTGAGCAAAGACGGTACAAAGCTTACTGTCAGCCTTTCTAATATGGAAAGTGTGCCTGTAAATAAACTGGTTAACGATTTTGTACTGCCCATTACAAAAAAGGAACAGTTCATTCTTGACATTGAATTCAGAAATGCAAAAAAAGAGATCGTGGCAGGGACCTATTCAGGATCTTCAGGATACGGAAAACCTTTCTGGGTTTTTGCTGAAGTGAAGCTCCATAAAGGGGAAAAAGGGGTAATAGTTTCAATGGGTATAAGGGAGGGGAAAGCTTTGATAACCAAGATCACCGAATCCTTTGTCTGTGGAAAGTTCGAGCTTAAAGGCAAAAAAGGATCAACACAGAACTCCTCCCTGGCCGGAGAATTCAATGTAAAACTGGAAAGATCGGCCTGGTGATCAGAATCCGAAACCTATAGTGCCTCCATAAATTGTAGGCTTGAACAATTCATCAAATGGGATGATCATGTAAGCACGCAATTTAATTCCGATCAGTTTTAGTCCCCCATGGATCTTGAGAGAAAATTTATTTGACCAGAAATCATCTCCTAATTCAAAAAATTTTGTAAGACCGGCACCTACAAAAAAATTTGCAAGTCTGAAATTGATCGTCAAAGCAGGTTCAAGAAGTATATAATCAAAATTAAACTCACTAACAACTATGTTCAGTTCAGGACTGAGCATCATCATATTTCCAAATTTAAAATCCAGGTTAAGCCCTGCGGACCATAAGAGAGGACTGAAACTCATCGATTTGTCAGTAACCAACCCTCCCTGAAAATATATATCAAGCGGCCCTATGGCCGAAACGTCAGAGGGCATTGCTGTAAAAACAATCAGCAACAACAATATAAGACTTAGATTTCTTTTTTTCATAAGACTCTCCTGTAATGATTATATATGAAAAAGAGAAAAAATCTCAAATAAAGAAATTTCTAAAACCTGTAATTGTAACTTGCCTTGAAAAAAAGACTCCTTGCCTGCTGGTAATACTTCCCAATTGCTCCGTCAGATTCCCATTCATTATCAATGATGTTCCAATGCTGTTTCTGATGTAAGGAACCGTATCCGAAATGGATAACTGTTCCGGGAATAAGTGTAAATGATCCGAGAAGGTCCGTCAGGACAATTTTGCTGTAATTATCATATTGAATGAGGGCTCTGAAAAACAGATACTTATTGACCTGAAAAGTTGTTCTTGAAAAAAAAATATCCAGATCATAGATCTTTTTTTCATCAGAACTTCTGACAAAACTTTCATGAGTATATCCCAGGTCCTGGGACAACTTTTCACTCGGCTGGATCTTTGTTTCCATAGTAAAACGAAGTCTTCTTCCGGTAAAAGGATCTTCTTCATCATAATAAAGCCTCTTACCATAACGCATATAAACTGAACCGTTCAGCCATTTTGCAAATTGTGACTCTCCCCTCAAATATACTTCGCTTTGTTTAAAGTCCCTGCCGGCCCAGAATTCATTTATGAACCTGTAATCTATCCTGAAACTTGCCTGCCTGGAGAAGAAAAATCTTAAAGATGGAAAGAACAGATAATCACTTTTCTTAGTAACATTATCCCTGATAATAAATCCGTAAACAAAAGGATTAAATTGTTTAACCCATGACGATTTTGAATTTTTAGGGTAAAATTGGGGCCCTATGTATCCAACAAACCTCGACACTCCTGTTCTCTGATAATAACCGGTATCCAGTCTGAAATCTTTGTCATAATGTTCCAGCATAAAGAACAATCCCAGTGGTTTATCGTTATATTCATAGACCATTGTAAACGCGCCACCGTCTTTCTCAGTGAGATCATCAGAGTCTTTTGAAAAAGTATATATCCCGTTCATTGATATCTGACTTTTCCCTTTCACCCTTAGTTTCAGGTCTGCAGCAACAACCCTGTTGAATCCCTCACCAAGCTCTCTCCCTGAATATAAAAATCCGGCATAACTTCCACCTTTCAATCCTAATTTGTATCTTCCCAGATAAAATCCTGCTTTCTCTCCAAGGTGAGGATTTTCTTCATCAGAATATTCCTTCCCTGGCCACTCGTCATTTGCAAATAGGACTCCGAATGAACTTTTCCCCTTTGATCCCGACAGTTTCCCTCCCCATGTTGGTTCAACTATCTCTCTTGTATGAACAGCGGTCCACATATTCCCCTCTCCATTCAGACCCTGCAAGGTTGAACTGGTTTCCCACACCCATAAAGAAGGGCCTCTTCTCAGAAAAGAAGAGAGGATATCTCTGATTTGCCACTACCTGGAACTGATCGCTCTCAACCTGACTGAAATCGGGGTTAACCGTCATTTCCAGGTTTATTGAAGAAGTTATTCCATACTTTACTCCAAATCCGAATTGAGTTGAACTACCCGGGCCATTCCATGAAGACGGAGATTTTCTGTCCTGAATTCGTCCATACGTGATCGACGGGAGAATTTCAAGCCTCAGCTGTTTATTCAGTTTTTTAAATTTAACCGGTGTGAGAGACCTGAAATAGCCCTTCTTCTGATCGATCTGCGGCCATGAGGAGTTCTCCCCGGTTCTGCTTATGAACCTGTAAAAAGCCATGTGCATTGTAACATTTTCTCCACTTTTAAATCCGAAGCTTTTTAACGGGAGCCGCACTTCAACTATATAACCATCCTTTACAACCTTCCCGGCACTGTTCCAAACCCAGTCCGGATCAAGTGTCTCGCCACCTGAGGCGGTATTAAGGAGATCAGCCTGAATTCCATTTGCATTACATATTATTTCATAGACAGACTGCCTGTTCCCCATGGCATCAAGATCTACTCCGACCCAATCATCACCAAAAAGTCCATCCCTTTTTGAGACAGATGTTTTTATTTTATCCGGCTCAGTATCATAGCAATAAAATGCAAAATAAATATTATCCTCATCATAAGAAAGCCACACATCGGTTTTCTGAGATAATTTTTTACCGTACTCCGGTCGATTGGCAATAAAATACCCGGAAATGACCGGTCCTTTTTGCCAGGCGGGATCATCAAGAACCGCATCTATCTTCGGAGGTATTTCTGTTTTTTCAGGATTGAGAGTGACACCTTCTCCTAAAAGTTTATCTTCTGCCGGTATTGATAAAGAAATAAAAAGGAAAATAGATACAAAAGCAAATATTTTCAAATAGTTCATTGGTACTCCTCGCCCGGATTCATATAATAAGACGAAATTTCTGAAAAAAAGTTACGTAAAAAAAGTCTATTAACTGAAATGGACCGCTGAAGGGACAATCACTTGCCTTTCATTTATTACCATGCTAGTAATAAACAAAGGAGGAAATATGTTTTCTTATATGAGCCTTTTCCCGTTAATATATTTTTTATATATCCTTATTCCATTGGGGCCGATCGTCTACATTTTTATCAGGTGGCGTTCAATTAAGGGGGAGAAAGTTGATCCAAACCTGGGCATAAAGGTCATCGTTCATTATTTTAAAACTCTCGGATATCATTTATCTCTGATAGGAATTTCGGTATTATTAATTGATCTTTTCAAAAATGGATACACTACCAACGCAAGGATCGGTACTGCTATAGCTATAATAGCAGGACTGGTATATGCAATTCACACAGCGATCATCCATAAGGCTTTCAATGAAACTGAATTCCCCCTCACGAAGAAGGTGTACAATGTATTCAATCTGATCCTTGTTGGCCTGGTAGGCCTTTCAGCAATTATAATATGGATCTCAATCATATTCAGCAAAAGACCGAAAGGATATGAAGCACCACTTGCATTCCTGATCGTGTATTTAATAGCCTGGCTTATCCAGTCCTGGACATTCTATAGACCGGTACTAAAAAAATAAGAGTCTCAGGGAAAACATTACTTCCCTTTTTCTCTTAGTATTGCTAAAATCTGATCCCGGAGAATTAAAATGAACCAGATTGGTAGCAGAAACAAATATACAAATTTTATTCAAAGTGAAACAGGATTAATCCTGATTTTTGTACTTATAAAATTTTTAATCCATTTTTACACAAATGCATTTGCAGGATATGGAATTTTCCGTGATGAACTTTACTACCTATCCTGTGCATCCAGGCCTGCATTCGGCTATGTGGACCAGCCCCCATTATCAATCTGGTTCCTGACATTTTACAGATCTCTCTTCGGGGATTCCATCTTTATGATAAGGATGGTCCCCGCTGTTCTTGGCGCTTTGACCATATGGATTACCGGAAAGATAACAAAAGAGATGGGAGGAAATAGAACAGCCCTCTTCATTTCCCTTTCCGCTGCACTTTTGACACCGATCTACCTCGCTATGAATTCACACTACTCCATGAATTCAATTGATATCTTTCTGTGGACAGTCACTTTCTATCTGCTTATTAAACTGATCAAAGAAGATTCAATCAAACTTTGGGTACTTCTCGGCATTACCCTGGGATTCGGATTATTGAATAAGATCAGTTTCCTCTGGATGGGTTTCGGTATAGCTCACTCAATGATGATCATGAGTAAAGGCAAAATATTTCTGAAAAAAGGGATATGGATCGCAGGAATAATCTCCGCCTTCATTTTTCTCCCCTTTATTGTCTGGAACCTGACGCATGATATGGCTCATTTTGAATTCATTAAAAATGCACGGCAGTTAAAATATGCCGGTCTGACACGTATGGATTTCATCAAAGATTTGTTTCTGATCATGAACCCTGTATCAGCACTGATCTGGATCCCCGGATTGTATTGGCTTTTTATAGGAAAAAGAAAGAAAGAGTTCAGGGTCATCGGATTGATCGTTTTTACCGTATTCCTCATCCTCCTGATCAACGGGAAAAGTAAAGCTGAATACATTTCTGCAGCGATGACCCCTCTCCTGGCGGCAGGGGGAATATTTTATGAGGAGATCGGCAGAAATGTGGTAAGAAGGCTGCTGGCTTATGGAATTACTACATCTGTTATCGTTTCGGGAATTATTCTTTCTCCGATAGCACTCCCGATCCTGCCGGCAGAAACATTTATAAAATATTCAGAGGCCCTCGGATTCAGACAGCCATCGGCAGAGGGAAAAGAGCTTGATTCTCTCCCACAATTCTTTGCTGACATGCACGGTTGGGAGAAGATGGCGGATGATGTATCAAAAGTATATCAAATGGTTCCTGAACAAGAGCGAGAAAACACAGTTGCCTGGGGGTCCAATTACGGGAGAGCCGGAGCAATCGAATACTATTCTTCGAAATATCCGCTCCCCAAAGCAATATCAACCCACAACAACTTCTGGTTATGGGGGTATGGCGATAAAGAGATCAAGAATGTGATATTTATAGGAGGTGAATTGAAAGATTATGAAAATTCTTTCGAAACTGTAAAGGAAGTTCTCATTCACCATGCTCAATATGTTATGCCATATGAGAACAACTTGACAATTTTTCTCTGTTCAGGTCCTAAAGCAGAGCTGTCAGATATATGGCCGAAATATAAACATTTTGAGTAACCGGGCCGGGCTCTATTCCGGCAGATCAATAGCATATTTTGCAACTCGGAATTCGTCATCTTCGTTCTGAATAACCAGAAAAACTGAATTACCATTGATCACCGGTTTGGAAAATATAGACTCCTCTTTATCGATCTTAATGAAGCGGCGATATAAATATTCCCCTTCCGGTGAAAAAATATCAATTTGCCTGGAATTAGTTCTGATCCAGTTCGTGACAAAAACCCATATCTGATCATTAATTGACTGAATATCCGTATAATAGGTCTCTTCATTTGGTAATTTTTTTGCCAGAGTTCTTATTAATTCTTCTGGTGCCAACCCTTTTGTCCCCCGGAGAATCGGCTCTACTTTTTCCTCCTCAGTCACTTTGGATTTTTCCCTTTTCAGTCCGAAACTGCTGATCACATTCCCCTTCATGTCTGAAATTTCGATCCTATATTTATCGCTGACCCCGTAGTAAAGACGATCTTTATATTTCCCGAGTTCAAAAAGCGGTGTCAGCCCATTGGCAATTAACGAAGCCTGATTATTTCCATCCTGAATTGCCCCCCCCTTGAATATGGAAAACTTTGTGATCAGTTTCTCTTTACCGGTTTTCAGATTGACCAATTTTACTTCGGCAATGCCTCCCGGGACTGCGAGGATATTATTGGGAGCTGTTATGAACTCATAACGGTTCAGAAATAGTATGGGGCTCCGTGGTCTCTGATTCGGGATAGACTCAATGAAATTCCCATTCCAGTCAAAATAGTGTATTCTGTCCAGATCCTGAATCGCGATCTTATCCCCGGCATTATACAAACTTGCCTGCCTGAAAAATTTTATTTCACCAGGCCCTTCACCCTTCTTACCAAATCCCTTTATTAATTTTCCGTCTTTGTCAAAAAGAAAGAACCGTTCAAGCTTATCGTCCAAACAGCAAAGGATGCCGTCTTTAGAGACAAGGATTCCCCTGCTGAGATTCCCGAATGGATTCCCTTCACCTTCACTCACCTGCCATAGTTCCGATATATGAAAGGTACCTGTCCCCTTTTCAGGTTTGTCTTTATTCGCGATCTCTCCCCGCAGATTGATTGATAATAAAAATAAAAAAATTACAACCAAAAATAAAACCGATATCAAAAAATAAAAAATATTATTCCTAAGCGATTTTGTTTTCATTTTAAATCCTCCATATAAATCTTATATCTAGCATACGGTTATTGATGGATTTCTGTTCAGAAGTACTTCTATTCGCATTTGATAATCCTGTTCAAAAGGGGACAGGCACCTTCATTCAGACAGATTTAAAAACAAAAAAAATAGGATTCAGGCTAGTATATTTTAACTTTTCCCTTTGATTTCTTCTTCTTCGGGAAAGGTCTCCTGTTCAATTTCTGCTTCTTGGGATTTCCACCGGGGAGTTCCGCCACTTCAACATAGATTTTTTCTCCATTTATCTGAGCGTTATTCAGATTTTTTATAATAATTCCTTCAGATTTTTTATCTACTTCAAAAAATGAGAAGGTACCTTGTATTTCTATCTTTCCTATCTGGATATCCTTGGTCCCGGTCATATCATTGATCATTCCTATAATGTTAGGAGGCTCTATTTTATCTCTCTTCCCCGATTTCACAAAAAACCTTGTTACATCACCCCTGTTCAGTTTCGGACCTCTTTCTCTCTCCCGCCCTCTCTCTTTTTTACCCGGCCTGTTGGTATCAATATTAAGATCGGGAGAGTCTTTATAATATTCAAGAAAACGGTTGAATTCGAGTGACACAAATTGTTTAATAACCTGCTCTTTTGTCAGCCAATCCAGTTTTTTATAGATGACATCCAGATACGGATCAATCTCTGAATCAGAAACATCTACTTTTTCCATCCTGTCGATCATGCTGAAAAGCTGTTTCTCACAGATATCTTTCCCATCGGGGACCTTTTTATATTCAAATTTTTTCCCGATAAGATTTTCAACCTGTTTTATCTTGTGCTTCTCTTTTTTGTGCATGATTGCAATCGAAACGCCCTTTTTACCAGCTCTCCCTGTTCTCCCGCTTCTATGGGTGTAAGCCTGCAATTCATCCGGAAAGTTATAATTAATAATGTGGGTCAGGTCATCGACATCTAATCCACGAGCTGCAACATCTGTAGCAACAAGTATCTGGAGGTTTTTTGTCCTGAATTTGTGCATAACGTAGTCCCGCTGAGCCTGTGAAAGATCGCCATGGAGAGAATCTGCATTATAACCATCAACAATCAATTTCTCCGCAATATCTTTTGTGTCTGATCTGGTTCTACAGAAAACTATCCCGTAAATATCGGGATTTATATCAACGATCCGCTTGAGTGCCCGATATTTATTGCTGGCCTGTACCATATAGTATTCATGTCTGACATTCTCTGCCCCTGCATTCCTGCTCCCGACCTGGATCTCAATCGCATCACTCATATAATTGGATGCGATCTTTGCAACCTCCCTTGGCATGGTTGCTGAAAAGAGGTAGGTGTTTTTTGAGATCGGAGTTTTTTCAAGAATAGCATTCAGCTCTTCTTTAAATCCCATATTCAGCATTTCATCCGCTTCATCAAGTACTACAGATCTGATCTTCGAAAGATCAACTCTTCTCCTTTCGATCATATCAAGCAGTCTCCCCGGTGTGGCAACGATCATCTGGGGTTTCTTTCTCAATTCTTTTAATTGCCCTTCAATACTTGCACCGCCATAAACTGCTACAACGCGAAACTCCTCAACATATTTAGAATAACTTTTTATATCATTCGTTATCTGAATACATAGTTCACGAGTCGGACTCAGAACAATGGTCTGAACACTTTTGTTGCCAACATCTGTTTTTGAGATCAACGGAAGGCCGAAAGCCGCAGTCTTTCCAGTTCCCGTCTGCGCCAGTCCCACCATATCTCTATCTTTTTCCAACAAAACGGGTATTACTTTTTCCTGAATAGGCATGGGTTTTTCAAATCCCATCTCTTTGATCCCTTTAATTAAACGGGGGTCCAGTCCCATATTTTCAAAATCTTTAAAATCCATCATGTCTCCTTTCCTCATAGCTGATCTCTTCCGTCTGAAAGTGCAGATAAAATAGAAAAAATCCCGGATTCATGTGAGCCTGAAATGAATGTTAATTCTCCAGATCTAATTTGATGTGGGTGTTTTATTATTTCGAAAAATATCACTATTAAAAGTAATTATAACACAATAAAGATTATTCTCAAATTCATCTAAAAGGGGACAGGTAACTTCAGTTTCCAAATTATCTATATTGAAAATCTGATTTTGCTGTGATATAAAAGTTTTAGAGGAATATTGGTGGTCATTGACCGCCCTCTGTATTTCCTTACATTAGGGAAGAGATAGGGGAAATACAGCAGCTTCTTGCAGATCATAATGCATGCCCTAATTAATTTGAGAAAATTAATTAAGGAGATTTGACATGCGTCCAAGAATTTTCAATCTTGATCAGATAAAAATGTCTTTGAAAAAGCTGAATCCTGTTCAGGCAATTGAAGAAGGTTTTATCGCCTATTCAGAGGGGCAGACAATAATTCCTCCTGTCGGAGAATTATTATTCAGTGATCCTCCAGGCGATGCTCACATTAAGTATGGATATATAAAGGGAGATGAATATTATGTGATCAAAATTGCATCTGGATTTTATGAGAATTTAAAAGCAGGAATCCCTCCCGGTGACGGCATTATGCTTCTTTTCCTTCAACAGACAGGACAACTCGCAGGCATACTCCTGGACGAAGGATACCTGACAAATGTTCGTACTGCAGCTGCGGGAGCAGTTGCAGCTAAATTTCTGGCCCCTTCCAAGATAAATTGCATTGGTGTTTTTGGAGCAGGTATTCAGGGGAAAATGCAGGTTCAATATCTGAAGTCGATAATTTCATGCCGAAATATCATGGTTTGGGGAATGAACTTGGAGGAGTGCCTTCAATATAAAGAGGAGATGGAACTTCTCGGGTATTCCGTTTCACCCACTTTGGATCCGGGAAAAATTGCTGAAAACTGCAGATTTATAATCACGGCAACACCTTCAGCCAAACCTTTACTAAAATCAGAGACTATAAGGCCGGGGACTCACATCACTGCAATGGGAGCAGACACTCCGGAAAAAATTGAACTTGACCCCATGATTTTAAAAAAAGCTGATGTGATTGCAGCAGATAGTCTTGAACAATGCAGAACAAGAGGGGAAATATTTAAATCTGTATCTGCCGGGACAATAACAATGGACAAACCAGTTGAGCTCGGTAATATTATTTCAGGGAAAATACCCGGACGAATATCAGATGATCAGATAACCATTGCAGACCTGACAGGAGTTGCAATTCAGGATATTCAGATATCCGTTGCAGTCTTTAATAAATTAATTTCAACCAATAAAGGAGAACAATCATGAAGATAGAAATATTCGAACTTGAAAGGATCCAGTCATTATATGAGAATGTTGTTGAATATAATCTTACCGAGAGCGGCCTCCATCCTTTCACATTAAGAGAATTGTTCAGCCCTGAGGAGATCGATTCCCTGCTTGATGTAAGACTCGGATACGGACAGACCAATGGCGCACCCGAACTCAGGGATACTATCAGTAAATTATATACAGGAACTGATAGGGACAATATACTGGTAACAAACGGTTCTGCCGAAGCAAATTTTATCAATATATGGAGTAATCTGGAATCGGGAGATGAACTGGTTTTGATGCTGCCCAACTATATGCAGATCTGGGGTCTGGCCAGATCAATGGGGGTGAATGTTAAACCATTTCACCTGAAAGAAGAATTAATGTGGGCACCGGACATGAAAGAATTAAGATCTCTTATAACACCCGAAACAAAAATGATCGCTCTCTGTAACCCGAACAATCCCACAGGCGCTACTTTGAGTATAGAAAACATGAATGAGATAGTCTCCATGACAAAAGAAGCAGGGGCATGGATCTATTGTGATGAGATTTACAGGGGGGCCGAACTGGACGGGGAAGAGATCCCCAGTTTTTATGGAATGTACGATAAAGTGATCGTTAGCGGCGGCCTTTCCAAGGCTTATGGGCTTCCGGGTCTCCGGATGGGTTGGATGACCGGCCCGAAAGAGATAATTGAGAAAGCCTGGTCATATAATGACTATCTGACGATCAGCACCGGAATTCTCAGTCAGGCAATTACCACAAAAATACTGCAGCCAGAAATGAGAGAAAAAGTACTGAAAAGAAACCGGGGAATGCTTAGAGAAAATATCAAAGCAGTGGAAGAATGGATAATGAAACATAAAGACAATTTCAGCATGATCCCGCCCAAAGCCGGGGGTATGGCATTTATCCGGTACAACATGGACATCAATTCCAGGGAGCTTGCCGACAGATTAAGAACGGAAAAAAGCGTATTCATCATGGACGGAGATTGTTTCGGGATGGACAACTATTTCCGTCTTGGATTCGGTGCTGAAAAAGAATACCTGATTGCAGGATTAAACCGGATCGAAGAATATTTAAAAGATCTGGAGTGATCTGAATTTATTATATTTTTTTTACAGGGTGGAGGAAATGCTGGAATTCGATCATCCTCCCTTCGGGATCTTTTGCAAAAAAATGGTAGATCTTATATTTTATATTTTCAGCCGGTTTATCTATAGCAGATTTTTTAAATTTTTTGTATTTCTGATCAACCTCCTCTTTCGTATCATAGAAAAATGTGATCAGCGCATCCTTATCGGCTTTATCTCTCTGGCAGAATCCGAACAGCATATTACCTGCTTTCAGGATCACACACCCCCCCTGTTCCATCCAAACTTCACAACCGACCTCATCAGTGTAAAATACCTTTAGATTTTCCATCATACGGGTCTTAAAGAAAATGATCCCTTTCACATTCTTATCTGCAGCCATGATGATCCCCCCTGATAATGCAATTGATAAAATTAAAATTATTGTTATTGAAAATTTTTTAATATGCATGAAATAAGTTTAGAACAGTATTTTTTTTTTACTATTTCTTTTTTAAAATGATATTTAATATATAGGAGTTCAATAATGAAACAAATATTATCAATATTTCTATTATTACCTACTCTGTTTTTACTCCCGGCAAGAACAGAAATCATTCAAAATAGGGCCAATCCTTCAACCTTAACCGGCAAAAAACCCGGACGGGCATTGCAATTGACCGAAGTAAAGAGGATCACTGATTATGACAATGACTTTGTTTTTAAAAGGATAAGGAGTATCAAGGTTGCTGATGACGGATCCATATTTATAAGGGGCAATATCCAGATACTGAAATTCACTCCTGATGGAAAATATATAAATAACTTCATAAAAAGAGGTGAAGGGCCAGGTGAAGTAAAATACCTTTCCAATTTTATTCTTTCAAGGAACAACATTCTGGTTGGTTCTATTATGCCTGTAAAAATAATTAGTTTTTCACAGAACGGAAGGATGTTGAATGAAAAAACAATTCAGGAATTAAGCAGGTTTTCCTCTTTGATCGAACATTTCAACGGGAGATCATATTTTGTTTCAGGTGAATCACTGATCGATTCGCAGAAGTCAGGGGTTATCCGGAGAGAAAATAAACTCACCTATATTGATCAGTCCGGCAAAGTTAATAAAATGAACCTCTCGTTTAACACAAAAGATCTTATGCTAAAAAAATCTTCTAAAGACGGAGTATACATTAGCCTTGATGAACTTACCTTTTTTCTGCAAACATTTGACAAAGAAAAATACTTTTATATATCTCATAAAGAAAGTTACGGGATCGTTCAGATCGATCTGGAGTCCGGAAAGATCATCCGGGAATTCTCCAGAAAGTATAAACCTGTATCCTATGTGAAGAGGAAATATACCAAAAAAGAAGATATCGAACTTTATTCTCTCTATGAAAAAGAACGTTATAATGATATTTATAAACTTGCAGCATATAAAAAATATCTTTTAGCCTTCACATCAACTTTGAACAAAAACGGGGAGATTCTAATCGATGTTTTTAATGACAAAGGGAAATATATTGATAATTTTTATTTGAAGATCCCCGGAGTGAAACGCCCGGATGACCTGATTCGCAAACCTGCCCTGTTCTACAACGGATTTTTATGGACTACTGATACCGATGAAGATGATATACCTTATGCAGTGAAATTTAAGATCGAAAATTTATAAAATTTGAGAATAAGAGGGCCCCGGATCGGGGCCCGCATATTTACTGAATATTAAATTATCTAAACTCTATTTCTTCTCTTTTTTTCCGGTGATCTTCAGGTCACCCATCTTTGTCTTGACCACACCGGTGAAGGTGTCAACTTTCATGTCGATATCTCCCTTCATTTCCATCACCTGTCCACCCATTTTTGTCATATCAAGGACAGCTTTAAACATCAGTTTTTTGCCGTCATAAAAGATGCCTGTCAGGTCTGCATTTCCGAACTGCATTTTCATCTTTCCGTCAACTTTACCTCCAACCTCTTTAAATATCAGGTTCAATGAAAATCCCCTGTCGGAATCGACAAGCCATGTCCCCAGAAGATTCTTCAACTGTTCCGGTGTGGCAGTTATCCCCGCCTTGCTTCCGGATTCCTCTTTCTTGTCGATCTCTTCTGCATCCATGACCCACATTCCCCTGCCGTGAGTGGCAATAATGATCATATTATCTCTGGGATGATATGCAAGATCGTGGACATAAGCGAACGGCAATGTTCCCAGAACTTCCCATTTTTTACCACCGTCATTACTGATATAAACCCCTGCATCGGTTCCGACATAGAGTCTCTTTTTATTCTTCGGATCCTCTCTGATCACATTGACAGGCCCAACCGGGATATTTCCTGAAATATCTGTCCAGGTCCTTCCGAAGTTTTCCGATTTCCATATATAAACCTGGAAGTCATCATCCCTTCTGCCTGTCTGGGTCATATACACTGTCCCCAGATCATATTTTGACGCCACCAGCCTTGACACCCATCTCCCTGGCACCAAACCGCTCCGGATCTCATTCCAATTCTTCCCGCCGTTCATGGTTCTCCATATCCTTCCGTCATCCGTCCCTGCATAGATCAGCCCGAACCGTCTGGGAGATTCATCAAGGGCGGTTATTGTCTGATAATTGATATCTCCCATTTTTTTCGGATTGTTGTAGGAGAGATCAGGACTGATCTTTGTCCAAGTATTGCCTCTGTCTTTTGACATCATCACATACTGCATCCCGTGATAGACAATGTCCGGATTATGGGGAGAAAGTATCGTCGGAGCCACCCATTGTCCTCTCAGCATCGTTTCTCCCGGTAATTTTTCCGGGAGAAGCATGGTCTCGTCAACCTCGCCTTTCTTCAGCCTTGCAAGTGCACCGTAAAAAACACTGGCATAAACTGTTGTGTCTCTCGTATCTACAGCATGGGAACTACCCTCCGCACCTACCGTATGTTTGAATTCAACCGGCTGGATATATTTTCTGCTTCCGGAAATATCGACCGGGCCGTAAAAGCTGTGGTGATCCTGGATCGATCCATATATATTAAAAGGCGTTTCCATGTCGTAGGCAACATTGTAGAACTGGGCAAGCGGAAGTTCCGTCAACGGTATCTTCCAGTTCTTCCCGCGGTCATAAGAGATCGACAAGCCGCCGTCCTGGACATCCAGAAGATAATCGGAATTATTCGGATCGATCCAGAGACCATGCTGATCCAGGTGCATCCCTCTCACAACATCAAAGGTCTTGCCGCCATCCTCGGAAACATTGAGGAACAGCCCCATCGTATAGATCCTGTTCTCATTCTGAGGATCCACTCTGATCTGGGCGAACACCCAGCCGTATGTGGCAGAGTGTCGTTCCATGAACAATTTTGTTTTTTCGGTTAAACCACTCATCTGCTCCCAATTATCACCGCCGTCTTTTGTCCTGAAAACAGTTGCTCCTTTGATGACATCCTTTTTCTGACGTCCGTATGAATCAGTCTCTCCGGGAGCCGCTTTTTTTGCGATCCCGTAATTATCCACATAAGCATATAAAACATTCGGGTTGGACGCTGCAATATCAATTCCGGTCCTCCCAATTTCGTGCGCAACCGGAAGCCCATTATTTTTCTTCGCCCAGGTCTTGCCGCCGTCTGTTGATTTCCAGACTCCGTTGTTCTTGTGAAATTTATAAGTTCTCGGATCATTCCACTTCATTCTTTTTCTCTCCCAGGTTGTGCAGTAAACCGTATCGGGATTTTTCGGATCAAGGACCAGATCGTTAACTCCTGTATTGTTATTAATAAAAAAAATTTTATCCCAGGTAATGCCGCCATCAGTAGTTTTATAAAGCCCTCTCTCTAAGTTTGATGTCCATTCATGCCCGGTTGCCGCAACATAAACGACATCACTGTTTTCCGGATGAACACGGATACGCGGAATTGTATGTGTTTTCTCCAGTCCCATATTTTTCCAGGTCTTACCACCATCAGTGGTCTTGAAAATACCACACCCTGCATTGGAGCTTCTGAAAATATTCGCCTCTCCGGTCCCAACCCAGACCACATCAGGATTTTTTGGATCAATTGCAATATCTCCTATCGATGCAGTAGGCATGTCATCAAAAACAGGTTCGAATGTGGTCCCCTCATTTGTTGATTTCCAGACCCCGCCTGTTGCAGCGCCTACCCAGATCGTGTATTGTTTTCCTCTCGGTGATATGGCCTCGACATCGGTACACCTGCCGCTGATATTGGTAGGCCCGACATACTTCCATTTGATCCTTTTGTATTGTGAGGCAGTCTTCATGGCGGAATGCTTTTTGAACATCTCCACTCTCACCTTTCCGCTAAGGACAGGTTCCTTCACCTTTGAATCTGCTGAAAATACAAATGTAAAAGATAATAGAACAAGAAAAACTATCATCAGTTTTAGTTTAGTACTCATACTGCCTCCTTTTAATATCAGAATATTTATTTTTAGAAATATTTATCATCATTTTAATGCAGTATGAAACTACATTGTGCCCGGTGGCCTCCTTCAAAAGGCCAATCTTTTATGATACAGGAAACTATATTTTTTTCAATCCAATATTTTGGTTTTTTCAAATAATTTTGAAGCCCCAGCGCCGCATCCTATTATTGTCCTCATCGCTGTTTCAACAGAAACATCAACTCTTGTTACATCTTCCCCCCGCATATGACATAAAAGACCGGTGGTCGGATTTAAAGCAGAAGGGAAGAATATGGTCAGCCTTCCGTCCTTATGTTCATCCGTAATAAACCCGGTCATCAAGGTCTCATTCCCGAACACCCTCCCAAGGACAACTGACGAGAATGGACGGTTGTGTTGTCCGACAAGTTGTTTAAGCGTCTCTTTGAAAAGAGAATACCCCGGAGCGATTCGGAGAATATGATCTTCAAATCTGGAAAATAAATATTTTCCAAGTCTGGTTTTCACTGTCAAGCCTATAAGGAAAAATACAATTATGATGATTGCAATTGAAATTGCATCCCCGACGATCTTCAGGGTTTCACTGTTTCCGACAATTAATTTCGTAAGTGGAGAGATCTGTCCTGACACAAAATTAAAGATCCACCTCATAAGGAAAAAGGTTAAAGCGATCGGGAGGACAACGAGAAGTCCACCCATCAGCGTTGTTCTTATAAATTTACCAAGTTTTATCATCTCACACCTCCGGAAATACAATACTACATTCAACACACCATTTAATCAATTTGTATCATAAAAGTGATGGAATTAAGATTATTCGGTTTTTTTTTCGTGACGATAGAAGTTCAATATCCGCTGACCGATTTTATGTTCACGGTAGAGGTCAAAATATTTTGCGTCAAATTTTAAGGGGACCGGTTTTTCGAGGACAACCATTCCGTCCTCAGCCAGAACATCACGTTTATATATGATTTTGACTGGGTTGGCATACTCAAGAAGCTTGTAAGGGGGGTCGAGAAAAACAATATCAAATTTAAATCCTTCGTTGGCTAGTTGTATAACACTCCTGTTATAATCCCCCTTGATGATCCGGTAATGGTCCGAAGGAATACCGATCCGTTCAATATTTTCCTTCAGAAGTTTTATTGAGTCGGGGAGGATATCTATAAACACTACATATTCCGCTCCACGGGACAACGCCTCGATCCCGATGTTTCCGCTGCCGCCGAATCCATCAAGGAATATGCTCTCCCTGACTTTGTCCTGGACAATATCAAAGAACGAGAGTTTCACCTTCGCGGTCGTAGGACGCACATCAGGTGTATCGGCAGACTTCAGCTTTCGCCCCTTGTATATCCCTGCAAATATCCTCAGCATGATCTCAGAATACTATTTTTTCGATTTCCGGTCAATCCGGCAAAAGGGGACAGGTACCTTATACAATTCTAAATTTCAAATTCTTAATTATAAATTTAAGGTGCCTGTCCCCTTTTAGAATAAAACCCGGGTTTGGAATTTAAAAATATTTCCTTGGTGATATAATCATTCCGGAGGGAGTAATTTGAGCTTTATCAATTACAGGGCTTCGGCCGGTTCGGGGAAAACGTACCAGCTTGTTCTCGAATATCTGGCCCTTGCGCTTAAAGAGGGTAAAAAAAATCACTTCAAACATATCCTCGCCATCACATTTACCAATAAAGCCGCAGCCGAGATGAAAGAACGGATCCTCCGTTCCCTGAAAGAGCTTTCAAAGGGTGAAAATGAAGAGCTGAAGAAAAATCTTCTCGAAAGGGCGCCTTCTCTGAAGGACATAGAAAAGAGAGCAGCCCGGGTTCTGAAAAAGATCCTCCACAACTACTCCAATTTTGCAGTCACCACCATCGACAGCTTCATCAGCCGCCTGGTCCGATCATTTACATACGAAACAGATATACCTGCCGGATTTGATATCGAACTGAATTTGAACCGTCTGAACAACTACATAATAAAAAGTATTTTCTCAGATATCGGAGTCGATCCCGACACCACAAATATCATACTGGAATTTGTGTTGGACCGGATCAACAGAGGAAAATCCTGGAATGTTGAAACAAACATTTTCCCGATACTCTCAGAGATCAATCGTGAACGAAAAGAGGGCGATCTGAAAAATATAGACGGAATGGCTCCCGCAGATTTCCTCCGGATCTCGGGCAGATTGAAAAATATCTTCATGGACTATTCAGGGGAAATGAAAGCCCTGGGAGAAAAAGGGATAAAACTCATAGAGGACAATGGATTCAGCCCGGCAGATTTCGCCTACGGATATTCCGGGGCCGCCGGATATCTGAACAGATTGGCTGGGATTAATCTGTTTGCAGTCAGCGAAACGATCCCAACCTCTAGATTTACAGAAGAAAAATGGCTGGCCAGGAACAGTTCCGATGAACTGATTGATAAAATGGATGGGGTGTTCGGAGAAGAACTTCAATTGATCCACTCGGAAATAATCTCCCTCTACAATAAAAAATTCAAAGCTGCTTTCAGCGCTTTTCTGATCTTTGAAAATATTTACCTCCTGGGATTGATCAGCCGGATCAGGAAATATCTGAACGAATACAAATCGGAATACAATGTAGTGCCGATATACGACCTGACCAGAAATGTTCACCGGATCATCAGGGAGGGAGATATCCCGTTCATTTATTATATCCTCGGCGACAGCTTCGAACATATAATGATCGATGAGTTCCAGGATACATCCATGATGCAGTGGGACAGCCTGTTCCCCCTGATCGAGAACAGTGTATCTGAAGAAAAACTCAATCTCGGGGTCGGCGATCCTAAACAGTCCATTTACAGATGGCGGGGCGGAGAAACTGATATTATGGATAAACAGATCCATCAGCAATTTCTACCCTGGGGGGGCGTTGATTCAAAAGAGCTGCCGGATAATTTCAGAAGCAGGGAGAACATTGTCAATTTTAATAATAAATTATTCAGCTCGGTTAAAGAGTTGGTGAAACCGAATGATCTCATCCCGAAGATCTACGAAGAGGCCGGGCAGAACTGCAGGTTGACAGGCGGCGGCTTTGTCTCCCTGAGATTTGTATCAAAAGAGGACAGTGAGGAAACAGTTCCCGAACGGGTGGAAAAGATCGTCAGGCATTGCCTCGATTCCGGATTTTCTCTATCCGACATTGCGGTTCTTACCCGCAAAAAAGCACCCGGGATAGAGATTGCCTCTCATCTGATCGCCAGCGGCAAAAGTATCATTTCACCGGAGCTCCTTCTCCTCTACAGAAATCCGGTTGCCCTTTTTATGATCAGCCTCCTGAAGTACACTGCGGATAATACACAGGATCATATCCTGGCCGATATCCTCTCCTTTATCTCAAAATATTTTACCGGGAATATCTGGAGTGAAAAGAAAACCGGAAAATACTTCATGGATAGAGATAGCATTCAACTTCCGGACCCGGTATCCGTTTTTATCTCATCTGGAAACCTACTGATCAGAGTCCCCATTTATGAAGCGGTCGAGGAATTGATCAGGATCTTTGACCTTGGAAACACTCTTGAACTTTCATCTGCCGGCTACCTGACGGCTTTCCTTGATATGGTAAAGGATTTCTCAGAAAAAGAGGGGGGCAGTATCCCCGAATTTCTCGAGTGGTGGGTAGATTACGGGACCGAATACAGTGTTCCCACACCTGAGAATGGAAACGGGGTGACCCTGATGACCATCCACAAAGCCAAAGGTTTGGAATTCCCGGTGGTCATCATCCCTTATGCGGACTGGCGGGACAGAAATGAAAAGAACCTGTGGATGAAACCTGCGACTGAATCAATGAAGCTGGAAGAATATCCCCCCCCCATACTTTATCAAAGGGAAAAACTCACTTGAAAATTCATTATTCTCAACTGCTTGGGTCGATGAGAAATACAGGTCGGAACTTGATGACCTGAACCTTTTTTACGTCGCCTGCACCAGGGCAAGGGAGGCCCTCTTCATTTTTTCTGAAGATAAACAAGAAAAAAAGAACGGATTCCACAATTGGCAATTATTAAAAGAGATCAGCAGATCAGATTTTTTCGACACCACAGAAGGGCCATTATTTGAGAAAGGGACGCTTGTGAGATCGGGTATCAAAAAAGATAAAAGATCTCTCGAGATCATTAAGGACAAAGATCTTATTTCCACCCGGTGGAGCGGCAGGGTAACTATCAGGGAACGGTCAGAGAAGTTCTGGGCCCCCCACCCGGAAGAAGTATTGGAGAAGATCGACCGGGGGATAATCGTTCACGAAATATTGTCCGGGATCAATACTAAGCAGACTCCGGATATGATCCTGGACAGGATGGTTTATTCAGGAAGGATAAACCGGCAGGACGTGGATGAGATCAGTGGATTGATCGAAGATATGTTTACTTTAGAACCTGTCCGGGAGTGGTTCTATGGAGAAGGGGAACATCTTATGGAGCAACCGATCTTAACGAAAGCCGGGACATACCGTCCAGACAGGATTATTATCAAAGGTGACTCCGTCACAGTTATCGATTTTAAAACCGGCCGTGAGTCCGATTCGGACCGGGAACAGATGAACAATTACAAATCACTGATCCAGGACATGGGATACATGGAAGTGAAAGGGAAAATCTTTTACCTCAGCACCAGGAAGATCACAGAGGTATAACACTGAAAATGGAGAGGGGATTTCTAAAACTCATCGCTGAAAGATATTATGAGAAGTATAAAGATAATATCCGACATCTTACGTTTGTCTTCCCGAACAGAAGGTCAGCAGTATACTTCAGAGACCACCTTGCCGATCTTTCCGCAAAACCATTATGGTCTCCCGGGGTTTACTCGATCAATGATCTGATCAGCCTCTGCTCCGGCCTTGAGACACCGGAAACATACGAACTTGTCTTTGAACTGTACAATACATACCGGGATCAGTTTCCAGAAAAAAAAATTTCTATGGAAAATTTTTTTCAGAACGGGAAGATCATTCTTTCCGATCTCAATGAGATCGATAAAAACCTGGCGGACACAAAAAGCCTTTTCAGGGCATTGAGGGGGCTTGAAGGGCTCGAGAATCCGGAGCCCTGCAACTCAACAGAGATCAAGAAAGAGTACCTGGACCTTTGGCTCGACTTGGAAACGATCTATTCCCCGTTCAGGAGATCTCTTGAATCTCACCATTCAGCATATGAGGGGATGGCCTTTCGGAAAGTGTCTGAAAACATCAGAATGATCACCGACCGGGGGTGGGATAAAATAATATTTGCCGGATTCAATGCCCTGTCAGGATCGGAACTCGAGATACTGACCCAATTGGAGAAGGCCGGTATTGCAGAAATAATAAATGAATCTGATCCCTATTTCGCTGAAGATCCCGAACAGGAAGCCGGGATGTTTCACAGAAAATACAATCTAACTTTACACTCCGAGTCTCTGTCCTACCCGCCCGGGGAAGGATTGTCGGGAGAAAAAAAGATCCGGATTGTTGAGACCACATCGGATACCGCCCAGGCAAAGTACTGCGGACTCAAGCTGGCTGAACTGTTTGACCGTGATGAAGCCCCCGAAGACATTGCAGTCGTTCTTCCCGATGAGACCCTACTCTTCCCGATACTCAACTCACTCCCGGACAACACCGGAAAGGGAAATATTTCCATCGGGTATCCACTCAGACAAACATCCGTATATTCGCTTTATGAATCGCTGATATTGCTTCACAACAACAAAACCCGTCAGTGGACAAGAAGAGACCTGTTGAAGATCCTGGAGCACCCCTATATAAGAACTATTTCCGATGAAGAACTCAACCAGCTTTATAAAGAGGTCAAAAAGGGGACAGGCACTTTTGTCAACCGCCCCGAGAATCCTTCCGGTATATTGGGGATAATCGGATCCATGAATGAGGACTCGACCGTATTCCTTGAAAAATTTCTCTCCATTTTTGATCTGATAAGAAAAGCGGTCGTAGAGGAGAGGATCCGCCTGTCGGGGATCGAGAAGGAATTTATCCACCGTTTTTATATTCTGGCATTAAAACTGAATGAGATCATCAGAAGAACCGGTGACCCGGTCAGCCTCAGGGGGTTTCACCGGATGTTCAGCGATCTTATCGGATCGGTCCATATTCCATTTACCGGAGAACCGCTGGAAGGGCTGCAGATCCTGGGCGTTCTGGAAATGCAGAATCTAAAATTCAAGCATCTCTTTATCCTCTCTATGAACGAGGATCAATTTCCGAAGGGTAAACATTCCCCGACATTTATTCCTCAGGATGTCAGACGCTCATTCGGCCTTCCCGTTTCCGGGGAAAGGGAAGCGGTTTTTGCCTACCATTTTTATAGAATGGTGTCGAACAGCGACAACATTACACTCCTCTATTCAGGGATAAAACCCGGGTCAATGGCAAGTGAAAGGAGCCGGTTCATCGACCAGATCCTCCTCGAATATGGGGAATACAATAAAAAAGCGGACATCGATCAGATCAGTGCGGATTTCAGCATTGAGATCGGCCTGCCTCCGGTGATCACGGTAAAAAAAAATCGAGAAAGCCTGGAAAGGATCAGGAGCATGACATTCTCACCCACCTCGCTCCGGACCTGGATGGAGTGTCCTCTCAGATTCTGGTTCCAATATATATTGAGACTGAGGGAAGAGTCGGAAACAGAAGATGCCCACGATCCTGCTAAATTCGGTTCCATCGTCCACAAGGTACTCGAAAAGATCTATAATATAAATAAAAATCCGGATAGAAATTTCTATTCAAATCTCCGTTCAGAGCAGATAGAAAAAATTATTCACAATGCATTTCTGGATGAAAAAATAGTTGAGACCGAAACTGGTCTCAACAGGATCACCTTCGAGGTCATCAAAAAATTCACAAGGAAGTTTTTGACCGATGAAGAGATGGAACTCCCTTTTACTATTAACTCGCTGGAGAACAAAATTGAAGACGTGGTATTTGAATTCAACGCTCAAGGTAGAAAGGAGTCAGTTAAATTAAAAGGGATTATCGACCGGATCGACACAAAGGAAAACATCACCAGGATCATTGACTATAAAACCGGAAAAGTTGAAAAACTTGAGATCACAAAGGAAATGAGTGAGATCGACTTCATTAAGCATAAAGAGGTCTTCCAGTTGTTTTTCTATGCCCTCCTTTTAAAAAACAATGGGATATTGGACGACGGTTTTAAGCTGGGGATCTACCCCTTCAAAACCCTCTCGGACAATCTTTCCTTTGTCAAACTTAATGGGAAGGAAATATTTGAAATATCTGTCCTTGCAGAATTTAAAAAAATACTTTCATCTATCCTTGAAGAAGTATTTGATCCTGAAATACAATTCTCTCAGACTGAGGATGAAAAAAACTGTAAATACTGCATCCATAAAAACATCTGTGAAAGATCATTAAATAATAAAAATTATTAAATCAGATTTTATTGCAGCAAAGTGTGTAATCAAGGATCTGTATATGGGAACGTAGATGATGAACCAGCTACAAGATTCGGCCATCCCATGGATGTAAGGTTTTTATTATTCAAAGCATTTTTCCACTGCAATGTGTGCGATCCTGAATTAACCTCTCTATAGTCAGTTGTCTCCCCGGGAGCAAGATCCCCCATGCTGACACCGTCCCATATAGCCTTAACTGTCTTTGTCGCCGATCTGTTATCAAACCGAACATATGTGGTCAAGAGCTCAGAGCAACTCGTGGATAACATCAGGAACAATACAAGTAGAATAAAAATTTTAACAATATTTTTCATTTATCCTCGCAAAATATAATTTAGATTTCCCAGTATCTTTTAAGCAATTATATGAATAAACTCAAAAGAATTTCAATCGAAAAAATTAAAGAAAAAATCTTTTTCAATTTTTTAAGTATTTTTCTGCATTTGTATCCTTAGAATTGAATACAAGTGAAATTTTATAATATTTTATTAAAAAGTGTCTGTCCCCTTTGAAAGGGAGGTGCCCCACTCACCCAATGGGGACGGTGCTTTCGTTTTTGAGTTTTTTTATATCCAAATCTCATTAATAAAAAGTAGATTTTTTTCTGCTAAACACTTTTCTTGTTTTGAAAATGTGAGAGAGAGTTTTAGTTAGCAAAAACTCAAAAACGAAAGCACCGTCCCCGGACTAAGGTTGACCCGGGGGTGAAAAAAATATAGAATTGATTAATGGAACTCCCGGAACTTAAAAATAAATTCGGAGAACTGAAGCAGAAAGCTGAAGATCTCAGGGGGTTTCTTTGACTTTGGGAAAAAGCATTCAAGATTAAAAGAGATCGAAGAAGCATTCCTCGATTCAACCATTTGGAACGACCCGAAACGTTCAGCTCCGCTCCTCAAAGAAAAAAAAAGACTTGAGAACCAGCTGAAAGTAGAGGACAAATTTAATTTAGGGATTGATGATATGGAAACATACTTCGACCTGGCCGAAGAGGATCCGGAAATTGTTAATGAAATTGAATCGGAACTTAAAAAATTTGAAGAGTTCATCGATGAGACTGAAACACAGAATTATCTGAGCGGTGAAAGTGATATCAACAATGCATTCCTTACAATTCATCCGGGAGCGGGTGGAACCGAGAGCCAGGACTGGGCCGAAATGCTTTTAAGAATGTATCTCAGATTTGCAGAGCGGATGGATTTCAGCGCAAAGATAATAGAGATCCTTGCAGGAGAAGAGGCGGGGATTAAAAGTGTCACCGTCAGAATTGAGGGCGATTATGTCTTCGGATACCTGAAACGTGAGATAGGTGTCCACAGGCTTGTGAGAATCTCCCCTTTTGATTCAAACAAAAGACGCCACACATCTTTTGCTGCCGTCTTCGTGTATCCGGAAGTTGATGACTCGATCGAGATCGAGGTTGACCCTAAAGACCTGAGAGTTGATACCTACAGAGCATCAGGGGCAGGCGGGCAGCATGTCAACAAAACCGATTCAGCCATAAGGATAACTCATATTCCCACAAATATTGTTGCTCAATGTCAAAGCGAGCGTTCTCAGCATCAGAACCGGGACCGGGCTATGAAACTGCTGATGGCAAAACTTTATGATAACGAAATGAAAAAGAAGATGTCGGAAAAAGATAAACTGGAAAATTCCAAAGGGGATATCGCGTGGGGAAACCAGATCCGTTCCTATGTCCTCCACCCCTATCAGAGCATCAAAGATCACAGAACCGATGTGGAGATAGGAAACACCCAGAAAATACTTGATGGTGATATATTCGAGTTTATTAAAGCAGCACTGAAAAAAGTAAAATAGTTTTTCAATATTTTAAATATTTTGTTGAAATAACCAAACATTCCTTTTATTATCATTTATATGGACAAACTTTTTGCTTTTCCATTTGTAATTACTATTTTAACTCTAAATTTTCTTAATATATCTGATAATTTCAATGAGCTCATCAATCCAGTGGTTATGATATCATTCTCCACATCTTTAATATTTTTTATTCTAAAAAAATATACTTTTTCAATAATTTTTATATCATTATCCATCTCATTACTGATCGGGAATATGTATCTGGAAGAAAGGGAAGAATTCAGTACAAGCAGCTCAATGGAAATATCCAGTGATAAGTATATAAAAATAAGAGGAAAGGTCCTTCAATTTCCGGTCATCGGCAATTCAGACTCAACAATAATGGTGAGAACCGATAACATCTCCATATCAGGAAAAAGGAAAAAGATAAATGTAGTATTAAGGATCAATGTTAAGGGAGATCTCAGGTGGATCTGTATGGGTGACATAATTGAGATTGACACAACAATCCATAAATTCAGGCCTCCACTAAATTTTTATCCATCCAGGTCTGAGTCGTATATGTTTGCAAACGGGGTCCACTTTTCCGGATATTCCAAATCTGCCCTGTTTACAGAAAAGATCAAAGAAGCAGGTTTTATATTGCAGACTGCCTGGTGGATAAGAGAAAGAGTGAGAAAGCTGATAGAGAGAAAGTATCTGATAAATGGAGGGGGTTTGAAGGAAGAGGGACAGATGATGGAGGCGCTGCTCCTCGGTGACAGAGGTCGGGTAACACCTGAAATAAGGGAAATGCTTCTAAAGACGGGAGTATTCCATTTGTTCGCTATTTCAGGAGCTCATATTGGGATCATTGCACTCATAACAATGTTTTTACTTAAAAGAACCGGATTAAGAGAGAGAGGAAGATATCTTACTCTCATAATAATTCTTCTTTTTTTTCTCCTTCTGACCGGATTCAGTATATCTGCAGTAAGAGCTGTTATGATGGCCGTTCTGCTAGTGATCTCCAAAGTATTCTATCTAAGATCAGATCCGATCAATATCCTCTCATTTTCAGGCCTGATACTTTTTATTATAAATCCATGCTGTTTTCTGGATCCTGGTTTTAATCTCACTTTTTTAATAACAGCAGGGATAATCTCCGGTAGAAATTTATTCTTTAAAGAAACAGGAAAGAGTAATTCATACTTAAAAGAGGCGGTCTCGGCAAACCTCAATGCGGCTGTCTGTTCAATTCCACCTTCATTACTTTTTTTTATGAGATACTCATTCTCCGGGCTTATTTCCGGACTCATCCTCCTTCCCATTACGGCAATAATTATGACTTTATCCCTTCCACTCATCCCTCTTTCTCTTTTTCCATTCTTCGGGACATCCCTGTTTGTTATTCTGCCTGATATCACTCTTAAAATTTTTTTCTTTCTGACCGGTTCCTTTGCAAAATCATTTGATCTTTCAATTTTCAGACCCCCGCCATCAACGATCCTGGTTTTTCTATTCTGCTTTTTTTTCTTCCTTTTATGCTATGCAGGAAAGAACAAATACATAAAAATAATTTTTATATTCGTAACAGTTTCGATTCTTTTTTTAATAATTCAAAATAAATCCAGATACAATCCCGAATTTCCGGAAGTATATTTTCTTGATGTAGGACAGGGTGATTGCCACGTTGTCGTACTCCCCGGGGGGGATGCACTTTTAATTGACGGAGGAGGTTCAAGGTTCGGGGATTTTGAGGCAGGAAAACAGATAGCACTCCCGTTTATTCTCAAAAAAGGGATAAGGGTCAGATGGATAGCAGTTTCCCACTACCACCCGGATCATTGCAGAGGTATTAATGAAATAGTTGACATTCTTAAACCGGAAGAGGTCTTAATATCATCAATTCCTGATAATTGTCCTATCTTTAACAAACTCTCATCCAGGTGCGGAGGTTTTACCAAACTCAGAGAAGTTGCTTCAGGATTCAGCATTAAAAATGGAGAGGCATTGATTGAAATTATCTATCCGTTCAATATACTGAAACCATTTTCCACAAAGAATGACCACTCGCAGGTATTGAAGGTCACATTCGGAAATCACAAAATTTTATTTACAGGGGATATCGAAATTTTCTCTGAAAAGTCTATAGTTAAAAAATATGGTAAGAGACTCAAATGCAATGTACTAAAAGTCCCCCATCATGGTTCAGCCACATCATCAACTCCGGATTTTCTTAAAATGTGCAGTCCTGATATTGCAATCTTTCCCCTCGGACATAAAAACAGCTTTGGATTTCCCGACAATGAAGTACTGAAAAGATATAAAATGCTCAATGCAAGATTGTTTTTCACTTCAAAGCATGGAGGAATAATGGTTAGATTCAGGCCCGGAAAAATTGAATTTGAGGTGTCGAGATTTCCGGCTCAAAAAAGTGTTAATTTTTAACAAGCACAGCTCCGGCTTCTCACTTTTTCCCGTTGAATTATACTCAGTCTATGCTCATTTCTTGATTTCTTCAGGAAACTCTATTACTATTATTTATTATGACAGGCAAAAGAATTCTTATCGTTGATGATGAGGGATATATATGTGATCTTGTTGTCGATTTTCTGGCTCTTGAAGATATAAGAGGAGATAAATCTGGTGATTTTGAATCTGCGATCGAACAGGCAGAGGAAAACGGATATGACCTGATTATTTCAGATGTGAATATCGGCAGTAATAGTGTTGAAAAGTTCATTTCAGAATTAAGAGACAAAAATAATAATACAGCTGTTGCATTAATGACTGGTGACCACAGAATCGATGAAAAGTACGCTGCCGGGATCGGAGCGATTGGAATAATACACAAACCTTTTCAGGTAGCCCCTTTTCTTGCCAGCATCAAAACATTTCTGGAGACAAAATGAAGAAAATTTTTATTACCCTGCTGCTCACGTTTACATTCGTATTGGGTTCAGCAGAGATACTTGAATACAGCAAATTGAAGAAAGGGATGGAGGGTGAAGGAAAAACTATCTTCAGAGGTACTAATATCGAGACTTTCAAATTCAAGATATTAGGATTCCTGAAAAATTTTTCACCCGGTAAAAACCTCATAATTGCAGAACTGTTCTCACCCGAACTTGAAGGTATCGGTGTTATTGCAGGAATGTCCGGCAGCCCTGTGTTTATTGATGGCAAAATAATCGGTTCCGTCTCTTACGGTTTTAACTTTTCCAAAAAACCCATTGCCGGAATCACACCAATTGAAGATATTATCAAGGTCAAAGATTACGATACCCCCGAGTACACCATAGATATTACTGACATTAAAGTTAAGTTTGACAAAGAAAATGTAAAGGATATTAAGGAGAGACTTAAGATAGAAATGTCGAGGAGGATAAACTCCGCTTCCGGAGAAGATTTCCTTCCAATCGGGCTGCTTTCGACAAGCAGGGGGATCATCGGACAGGCCGACAGTTTGTTAAGGCCTCTTTTCACTCCGACAAACAATCTTAAACTTGACAGCAGTAAGCAGGAAAAACTCCCCGGCAACAATTCTATCGAAGGAGCTGAAGCTGTTTCCATACCTTTGGTTAGAGGAGATTTTGAGTACTCATCTTCCGGAACCGTCACCTATACTGATGGGAAACACGTCTACTTATTCGGACACCCGTTCTTTAACCTGGGGAGAGTTGAGTTCCCGATGCACAAGGCCGAAGTTATTTCGGTAGTACCGTCGTATCAGGAATCTTTCAAATTATCATCGACAGGAAAAATGATAGGGACAATCACGCAGGACAGATTCTCTGCGGTAATGGGAGAGACAGGGAGACAGCCGTACATGATCCCGCTCCAAATATTCTTCAGTAATAGAAACCGGAAGTTTAATGTTGAAATAGTCAACCATTCCCTTCTGACCCCGGCAATGGTTCAGATATCAATAGCTAACATATTTCTTACGGAGATCCAGCAATATGGATTCAATTCGATCAATGTGGACGGAAAGATATTTATTGAGAACGAAAAAAATATCATTATCAATGATCTTTTCAGCGGCGCAAATTCTTATAATGAATTTGCGGATCTGATGCTTGCAATAAATTTCTTCATCATGAACAACAAAGAGAAGCAGATCAAGATCCAGAAAATGGATTTTAATGTCACCGTTTCAGAAAGCATCAAAAGAGGAGAGATCGTTAATGCACTGATCAATAAAAATATTTTCTCACCCGGCGAACTAATGGATATAAAGATCCTTATCAAAAACGAGAGAGGGGATCTGAGTATTGAGAGTCTTCGGCTGAAAGCTCCTGCACTGAAGAATGATTCCGAATTCACATTGTTGATTGCTGACAAGAAAGAGATAGGAAATTTTGAATCAAAGAACATCAAGTCCTCATTCTTCCCGGCAACACTCAACTCACTGATAAGGGCCATAAACAACCTGAGAAAGAACAACAGGATATATATAAAAATGATAACTCCCGAGAAGGGGATGTTTTTTAAAGGATATGAATTTTCAAATCTCCCGTCAGGGTTAAGAAATCTTTACAACTACAATTCAGCAGTCAAGAATCAGACTGAAATAAAATATTCCTCACTTGAGGACTATCAGATGGAAGTACCGGTAATTATAACCGGAAAAAAAATATTTAAATTAAAGATCAGAGAGAGGTAAAATGAATAAAAGGATATTGATCATATTTTTGGTCATACTTACATTCTCACTACTCCATTCCGTTCAGGTAAGGAAGAAGGAGATTCGAGATTACATCAGCTTTGAAAAAGGATCCTTTAAAGATACCGGACTTAAAGATAACGGGGAATTGTTCATATCTTTAAAAAGTTCCAGAATACAAGGCCCCGGAAAAGAGTATTACCTGGGCGGGGATATTTCCAAATCAGGAGAGATCTATTTAGGGACAGGGCACAATGCATCTGTGTTCAGGATTGGCAAAGAAGGGACGGTAACGGAGATGTTCAAAGCTCAGGAACCCGATATTTATGCTGTTTTGTACGGATCGGATAAACTCATATATGCTGCTTCATCACCAAGAGGTAAATTGTTTCAGATCTCAGGTGTTAATAAATCAAAAGAGTTTTTTAATCCCGACGAAAAGTATATCTGGGATTTAAAAGAAGACAGGTCGGGAAATATTATCTGTGCTGTAGGCGGAAGCGGAGGAATTTACAGGATTGATAAACTCGGTAACTCCAGAAAAATATTTTCCGGTGATACTCACATCATTTCTCTATTTATCTCCACAGATAACTCTATAATCGCAGGGAGCGGTGGAAACGGAATTCTCTACAAGATCAATTCAGGAAAAAGCCGGGTCCTTTACGACACCCCGTTTGAAGAGATAAACGGTATTTATGAAGACGAAGACGGCAACATCTGGTTTTCAGCCTCAAAAGAGATAAAAAAAGGGAAGACAGCTTCAGGCGGAATAATGACAATGTCATTTTTAAAACAGAAAGTTGTACCTGAGGAGAAAAGTGTATTATACCTCAGGCATACCGGAGGGGAAGTTGAAGAATTATGGTCCTCATCTGAAGAACAAATTTACTCACTTGCACCTGATAATAAGAACGGAGGTGTCCTTATCGGTACAGGGAACCGGGGGAGGATCTACAGAGTAAATAAGGACGGGAGTTTCGCTATGGTATATGAAGGAGAGTCAGCTCAACCGTTCAGGATTCTACCGGGAGCGGAAAGCTTTATAGTGATTTATAATAACACTTCATCTCTTGTAAAACTGGATAAATTTTCTTCATCCAAAGGTTCCTATATATCAGAAGTTCTCAATCTGGGAATTCAAAGCCGTGCAGGAAGACTTTATTGGGATTCTCTCAACGGAAAATCCAATGCTGTTTCACTTTTTGTAAGATCGGGAAACACTGCTTCTCCCGATACCACCTGGACTGAGTGGTCTCCCCCCTTCAGTGACGGGGAAAATTCAAATATAAACCGAGCCGGGTACAAATATTTCCAGATCAAGGTAAATTTAAATTCTTCAGCGGGAATTAAGAATCCCGGACTATCAGGATTCCGATTCTTTTATATCCAGAAGAACCTTAAACCTGAAGTCGGGAGAATAAAGATCAGTATTCCCTATCAGCAAAAGAAAAATACAGGTCTGAAAAAGCAGGTGACAGTCAGCAAGAATACACTCAACATCTCATGGAATGGAAAAGACCCGAACAAAGATGAATTGAAATATTCAATATTTCTTAAAAAAGTTTCAGGAAAACAGTGGATCAGCATCAGGGAAGATTTAACAGATACTAAGATGATACTGAATACGGAGTTGTATGAAGACGGTGATTATGTATTAAAGATTCTTGCGGATGACTCACTCTCAAATTCTCCTGACACATTCAGGACAGATACCGAGATATCAAATAAATTCACTATAGATTCTACCGCACCGGTTCTTTCAAATTTTAAAATAACCGGAGGAGTCATAACATTTGATGTATCTGACAAAAATTCTGTTATTTCAAAGGTTCAGTATTCTTTAACAGGAAGCAAGTGGTTCCCGCTGGATCCTGTTGATAAGATAAATGACTCCGGTAATGAAAATTTCAGACTGTCCGAAAAAATAATCAATGGTAAAAAAATCATATTTTTTAAGATCGAAGACGAGTTCAAAAATTACAAAGTTTTCCAGAAGGAATTATAGGGGATAACAATGAAGATTCATGAATACCAGGCAAAAAGCTTGTTCCGGAAGTACTCGATTCCGGTTCCTGAAGGAATTATGGCTGAAGATAAGGACTCTGCACTCAACGCAGTAAAAAAAATTGGCTTCCCATGTGTTATAAAGGCTCAGGTACATGCAGGCGGAAGAGGTAAGGCAGGCGGAGTAAAACTTGCAAGGAATATGAAGGAGGCCGAGAATCATATCGGAACTATCCTTGGGATGAAGCTTGTAAGCAAACAGACCGGGCCGGAGGGGCAGTTAGTAAGAAAGATCCTTGTTGAGCAGGGACTTAACATAGTCAATGAACTTTATCTGGCCATTATTATTGATAGAGAAGAAGAGATGCCGGTAATAATAGCATCAACCGAAGGAGGGATGGAAATAGAAGAGGTTGCAGAGAAAACACCAAAACTGATACATAAAGTTCACATCCACCCCGTGACGGGAATCTCAGGATTTCATGCAAGAGAACTGTCTTTTCAGCTCGGACTCAATAAGGTCCAGCAGAAAAATTTTACAAAACTTCTCTTTAACCTGTACAAACTTTTTATTGAAAAAGACGGGTCCCTTGTCGAGATAAACCCGTTAATAATTACAGATACTGATGAAGTGATCGCTCTGGACGGCAAGATCAATTTTGATGAGAATGGACTTTACCGGAATCCCGATGTTTCAGAAATGAGAGATATTCATGAAGAGGACCCTCTTGAAGTTGAAGCTTCGAAATTTGATCTCAACTATATCAAACTTGACGGTAATATCGGATGTATGGTGAATGGAGCAGGACTCGCAATGGCAACCATGGATATAATAAAATTCTACGGTGGAGAACCGGCAAATTTTCTTGATGTCGGAGGCGGAACTTCCGAAGAGAGGGTCAAAGAGGCATTCAACATTCTTTTATCAGACTCAAATGTCAAAGCAGTCTTTGTAAATATTTTCGGTGGAATAGTCAGGACAGATCTTGTGGCAAACGGAATAGTCAATGCCCTGCGGGATGTTGAGTTAAAGATCCCCATCGTTATCAGACTTGTCGGTACAAATGAAGAGGAAGGGAGAAAGATAATAGAAGATTCAGGAATGAATTTCATTGCCGAGACCAGCCTCCCTGAAGCAGCAAAAAAGGTAGTAGAAGTTTTAAGGAGTAATTGAAATGTCTATTTTACTTAATAAGGATTCAAAAATAGTAGTTCAGGGATTTACCGGCAAAGAGGGAAGTTTCCATTCCGCCCAGATGATCGAATACGGGACCAAAGTAGTTGCAGGAGTGACACCGGGGAAAGGTGGTACAACTCATATGAATATACCTGTTTTTAATACTGTACTCGAAGCTGTAAAAGCAACAGAGGCAAATGTATCTGCTATTTTTGTACCGCCGCCATTCGCAGCTGATGCAATCCTTGAAGCAGCTGATGCAGGGGTCGGACTTATTATCTGCATAACAGAAGGTATTCCCGCCCTTGATATGATAAAGGTTAAGAATTTTATCAGGACAACATCCTCGAGACTTGTTGGCCCTAATTGCCCCGGGGTTATCTCACCCGGCGAATCCAAAGTTGGAATTATGCCTGCTAGAATTCATAAGAAAGGGAAAATCGGTATAGTATCAAGATCAGGAACCCTTACCTATGAAGCTGTAAATCAGATAACAAAGATCGGTATGGGACAATCCACAGCAGTAGGGATCGGTGGCGATCCGGTTATAGGTTCAAATTTTATCGATATCCTCAAGTTATTCAGGGAAGATAATGAGACAGATGCTGTTGTTATGATAGGAGAGATCGGCGGCAATATGGAAGAAGATGCTGCTGAATATATAAATAAAGAGTTCAACAAGCCTGTTATATCATTTATTTCAGGGCAGACTGCACCTCCCGGAAGACGTATGGGGCATGCAGGAGCAATAATATCAGGGGGTAAGGGTACAGCAAAGGAAAAAATGAAAATATTACGTGAGAACGGAATTCATGTAGTTGAAAACCCTGCTGATATCGGGGATATAGTTAAAAAGGTATTATCTTGAGAAATATGCTCAAGCATAAAAAAGTTTAAACTGATATAATCACATAGTTGAGAAATAACAGGAGGGATCAATGAGAAAGAGCAATCAGGGGAAACTCACTATAACCGGTATAATTGTAATTCTATTGATTTTTTATGGAGCATTTGCAACAGTTAAGATCGTATCTGCAAAACTTACCGAGGATGAAGTTCAGAAAAAGGTAAAAGACAGGATCGGAAGGGAGAGGGGATTTTCTCTTACTGAGACCCAGGCTGAAGATATAATCTTTGAGGTCCTTTCCAAACAAAGAGACATCATATTCGGAGATGCGGAAGAAGATACGATTACTGTAACCATCGATACAGACAAGAAAATTTTATCTTATTATTTTGAATACTCAATTAAAACCGACCTGATCTTCACTAAGAAGATCAAACGGGTGCGGGTGGATGAATCAATGTCCAGTTTCAGATAAAACCAGAAATGAATCAGGAAACAGCGGATATAGCCAGCATAAAACTTTTTACCGGATTTATTGCTTCAGTAATTCTTGTTGTAATAATGATGGAACTTAAAAGTATTTTCATCCCCTTTTTTATGTCCCTGCTGCTCTACTTTCTGTTTAACGGTGTTGTCAGCAGGATGATATACTTCAGAATACCCAAAGTTATAGTCCTGTCATTCCTGTTGATATTCATCTTTATTTTATTATATATTTTCGGAATGTTAATGTTTACCGGAGTGTCATCATTCATCGATCAATTCCCTTCTTATAGTGCAAAGATATCTTCAGTATTTAAAGACCTGACATCAAAACTGAATATCCCTATTGAAGAGGTACAAAGCCAGATCAATACCTTTGACTGGTCAAAAATTATAGAGAAGGGGACATCTTTCATCTCGTCCACGTTCGGTTCTTTCGCCAGCTTCCTTGGAAATTTGATATTCATACTTATATTCCTAATATTCATGCTGGGAGGGAGAGACGGGCTAGTAAAGAGGGTAAACAAAGCGTTTGAACAGCAGAAGGCGAAGGAATTAATGTCCATTCTGAGATCAATCGAGAATCAGGTACAGCATTACCTTGTACTGAAAACTGTTATCAGTCTTCTAACCGCGATAATAAGCGGTTTCATCCTCTATTTTGGAGGATTTGATTTCCTCCTTTTCTCCGCTCTCCTCATATTTGCTCTTAATTTCATCCCCAACATCGGTTCGGTAATTGCAACAGCTTTCCCTGTATTAACAGGCCTCTTAAAATTCGGGTTTTCTCTTAGAGTACTTCTTGTGCTCGCCGGGTTGATGCTTACACAAATGGTCATCGGTAATATTCTTGAACCTAAAATAGCAGGAAAGAGCCTTAACCTCTCACCAATCGTAATATTGCTGTCCCTTATATTCTGGGGGTATATATGGGGGATAATCGGAATGATATTGGCCGTTCCGCTAACATCTGCATTAAAAATAATTTTCAGCCATATTGATGTACTTAAACCTATCGCGGATCTTATAAGTGCTGACTAAAAGGACATTTATTGACTATTAATCTCTCTATAGTTAAAATAATTCAGTGAGAAAACTCATACAATTTCTTTTACTTCTATTATTGTTCACTACTTTGCACTCAGCAATAAGGGTAAGCACTTTTTCTCTTCAGAACGGACTGACAGTGCTTCTTTCACCAAATGACAAAGTAAATTCCGTATGCGTTCTAACCTACCATAAAAACGGCGCCATAAATGATCCTGTAAATCTTAAGGGAGCCTCATACCTTTATCAGAGTTTAATGTTCCTTGAGACAGATAACCTTTCACCTTATGAAAGAGTAAGGTTCATTATAAAGAATGGAGGCAGGAGCAGCGGTAAGGTTAATTATGACAACTCGGTGTTTTTTCAGGTCGTTCCCGAATCGGATCTTAATTATGCACTTTGGCTCGAAAGTGAAAGACTTCAAAAATTAAAACTGACCGATACAAAAATTATCAGTCAGAGAAAGAGGGTATATGACCGGATATACAGATTCACAAACCATAACATCCTCTTCCGTTCCAATGAATGGGTCAGAAGTGAATTATTTAAAAATTCAATTTACAGAACACCTCTCTATGGTGATATAGAAAAACTTATCACTTTTGACACGGAAAAGATAAAAAATATATACAGATATTTTTCAAATCCTTCAAATATAATACTTGTCATTTCAGGAAAGTTTGATGAGGAGATGATCAAGGAGAAAGTTGAAAGATATTTCGGAAACCTTGAATCCAAATCAACACCGGTAAATGACCCGGTGGCAGTAGCCTTAACCAAAGGATATAAATATGAAAACTGGATGAGAGAAGTTATCCCGGAGAATTTTATCCTGATAGGTTTAAGAGCTCCATCCAAATTGAGTCTGGATTATACATATTTCAAACTCCTTTTATACTACCTTTTAGATGAGAGAATATCAAAATTAAACAGGATCTTTAAAAGCACCCTTAATATGGATGTGAATATTTCCTATGATTTCACTGATAATATCGGAGCAAACGCCCTTATTATCAGAGCATCTTCCGCAAAAAGAGCGGAGTTGGAAAGGGTCAGGTTTTATATAAACAGGTTATTTCAAATGCTCATGACAGACAGATTGGCAACATCTGAATTAAAGACAATAAAATCACTTATGATTGTCGATTTCCTGAAAAATCTCAGAAAGCCGGAAAAACTTAGCAGGATCCTGGCAGAGAACTATCACATGTCAGGCAATCTGGATTATGGCAATATGTACCTGAAGAGGGTAAACAAGATAAACTCATTCGACCTGGTCAGGATAAGTAAAAAATACCTCAAAAAGGAGAATATGGTAATACTGAATGTGTTTTCAAAATAAGCTCTATACGGGATTGATAATTATTTCAATTTTTTTTCTTATTATTGCTCTGCCTTCCCTGATTTCAGGGCAGCCTCTCGAACAGACCACCTCAAAAGGACTCAGAATAAGTCTTGAAAAAGACCCCTCCATGCTTTTTAACCATGCAGAAATAGTAGTTTATTACTCAGAGATCAAAAATCCCACAGTCCCCTATCTTACACTTATGAATATTTTTGATGACCACATCAACAATCCTCAATCGGGACTCCTCAACATATTGTTTAAAATGGGGAATGATTTTAATATTGAAAATAAGATAGATCATTTTATAATCAAACTTAACTTCCTCACATCCGACACCGGTCATTTCATCAGTTTTATGAAAGGGCTTTTCAGCTATAAAGGATTCTCTCTGAAAAAATTTAATTACAGCACAAAAAATTTCTGGAAACTATTCAGGAAAAACAGTGAATGGAGAAAGATCATTTCAGCCCAGATAGCATTCAGTAAATTGTTCAGCAGGGATCACCCCGGGGAATTCCTGGTAACAGATAAAAATCCGGGCAGACTGAACCTTTCTCATATCAGATCATTCTATAAGAATAATTACTTACTCCCGAACTCCTATATTACAATCAGGGGAGATATAAAACCCTATTTCATTTTCGGGCTTGTTGAAAAATCATTAAGAAATTTCAAAAACCTTCCGGCAAACTATCAGAAGTTCAAGTATGACAGGTATAATTCGGAAAGAAAGGTTATTATTGTTGACGATAAATCCTTAAACAACGCCAATATTTACTGGATAGATCCGATATCACCCGTAGTAAACATCGACCACCATCATGCAAAAGTTGTTAATCATCTTCTTTTCGGATACCCCCTGGGCAGAATATCGCGAAACGCATCAGCAGCCGGGATCAAGAACTTTAATATCTCTTCATTTATTCATTACCACAGAAATATTTCCATAATCTGTAGAAAGATCCGGGTCGGATATAGAGATTTAGAAAAATTCATTTTTATAGCTGACAACAACATCAACAAACTTGGCATCGGCAGAGTAAGCCGTAAAGAATACCTTGACAACTATAACTTTGTTTTCCAAAAAGGGAAGATAGATTCAGATGAATACGACTTAAAAGCAAGAGAACTTATTAATCACTCTTTCCAAAGCTTATCAAATATACAGACAGGAAGCAGTCAGGAAAAACTTCTTAAAGAGTTGAGCTATGCAAACTTTAATAAGATACTCTCAGATCCATCCGGAAGTTATATTTCCAACAGAAAAAGGAAAAAAGGGATAATAGTTATATTCGGAAATGTAAATACCATAAAAAAATATTTGATAAACATAAAACCTGAAGTAATAACAATCCGTTAGAATTCTGCGTTGTTTGGTGTTCTCGGGAAGGGGATCACGTCCCGGATATTTTTCATCCCGGTCAGATACATGATCAGCCTTTCAAATCCCAGACCGAATCCGGAGTGAACAACGGAGCCGAAACGCCTCAGATCAAGATACCACCAGTAATCTTCCTCATTAAGCCCCATCTCATCGATCCTCTGTTTCAGGACCGCATGGTTCTCCTCCCTCTGGCTCCCGCCGATGATCTCACCGACACCTGGGACCAGGAGGTCCATGGCCGCAACGGTTTTTTTATCTTCGTTCAGTTTCATATAAAACGCTTTGATCTCTTTCGGATAATCGATCACAAAAACAGGGGAATTAAAGTGTTTCTCGGTCAGGTACCTTTCATGTTCTGTCTGAAGGTCGATCCCCCATTTAACGGGAAAATCGAATTTTTCGCCGGATTTTTCAAGAATATCAATAGCTTCGGTATATGTAATCCGTTTGAATTCCGATTTAACTATTTTAGTAACCTTATCGATCACTCCCGGTTCAATGAATTTCTCAAAGAACTCCATCTCCTCCGGAGCATTTTCGAGAATGTAACTGAAAATACTTTTGATCATCTCCTGGGCGATGTTCATGTTTTCATTGATATCGGCAAATGCCATTTCCGGTTCGATCATCCAGAACTCCGATGCATGCCGCTGGGTATTTGAATTCTCGGCCCTGAAAGTGGGGCCGAACGTATAAACATTTCTGTATGCCCAGAGGAAATTCTCAACCGCAAGCTGCCCGGAGACAGTTAAATTTGCCTCTTTCCCGAAAAAATCTCTGGAATAGTCAATCTTTTTCTCTTCATTAAGGGGAATATTCAGCATGTCCAGCGTGGTAACCTTGAACATCTCTCCAGCCCCTTCCGCATCACTCCCGGTGATGATCGGTGTATGTATATAGACAAATCCCTTCTCCACAAAGAATTTATGGATAGCAAAGGCAAGTAGGCTCCTGATCCTGAATACAGCTGCAAATGTATTCGTCCTGGGCCTTAGATGGGCAATCGTTCTGAGGAACTCAAGAGTATGCCTCTTTTTCTGGATCGGGAAATCATGATCGGATATATCCAGGATCTCAACCGACGATGCTTTCATCTCAAAATCCTGATTGGCCCCCGGAGATTCAACGATCATTCCTGACACAACCAGAGAAGATCCGGCTGTCACTTTTGATAACTCTTTAAAATTTTCAAGGTTATCTTCAAAAACCACCTGTATTGTTTTAAAGAAGGTTCCGTCATAGAGAACAATGAAACCGAAATTTTTGGAAACCCTCAGACTCCGCACCCATCCTGAGATCTGTGCGGTTTTACCGATGTACGATTTGAAATCACTGTAAATGTCTTTCAGAAGGTCCATTTTCATTCTCCTTGTGAATCCCCTCGGGAAGTTCTGAATATTTTATTAAATAAATCGGCTCATTTCAAGTAGATTCTTGTTGATGACCATATATTGAAAACTATTTATAAAAATTTTATTATTATCATGAACAGGAGGATTTATGGTTGAACCCCTAATAAAAGAATCAAAAATAAATTTTGATGATACTGTTGAACTTATCGAGAAGTTGCTGGATGCCGAAGGATTTGCCCTGATGGCCTCTAAAAATATCGATGAGGTTATAAAAAATAAGCTTGGAGTGAAAGATTTTTCAAGATATACAATTATCCTTGCATGCAAACCTGAACTTGCAAAAGCAGCGCTTGATGTCTCTAAAATGTCCGGGCTCATGTTCCCGTGCAGCTTTGCTGTTTTTGAAGATGGCGGGAAGGTTAAGATCGGGCATGTTTCAATCATGAAGATAATTCCGGATATCGGACTTGCTCCTCTCTCAAAAATGAAACCGGTTATTGAAGAAACAGGGGGATATATAAGAAAGATCTGGGAAAAACTTTAATTTTCTATTTATTACAATTGCAGTTTTCATCACATTTGTGATGGACATCCATTTTCTCTCCGAATTCTTTCAGGAAGCATTTGCATTGTTCTTTGTTCATATGTTTTTTATATATCAGCAATTGTTCCACCGTATTCATCTGTATCTTTTTCTGGATCTCGCTAATGGTATTAATACAATTTTCTATTTTACTTTTATCTGGTTGTTCCGAATTCAGAAGATTGTAAAGATCAAGCCTGCATTTTTTTAATTCAGCTTCCAGTTTAATATTATCATTAAGTATCACTTCAGATTCTTCACTTATCTTTTTTTTCTGCTGATCAGTCAGAACTATCTTATTCCCATCTTTCGCTTTACCCAGATGTCTGTCCGACATTAAATCAATGACAAATACTATATTAAAAATTAATGAAAAGAGAAAAACTGCAAAAAGTATCTTCCTTCTCATTTCACAGTCTCCCGGAATGCCGACACTATACTTCCCGGAGTATTAGCTGAGAATATCCCTGCATTCAGGTCTAAATTTTGGGAAAATCCTCTATTCCCTCTGAGCGCATCTTTCATAAACAGGCTGAATGAGGTAAATACAACAATCAGCAAGAGATATATAACTCCCAGACGGGCGCCCTTTAGAAAATATTTATTCCTGCCTCCTCTCTTATGCATAAGCAGATCTGCAGAGGGGATCCGGTCCGGGATCGTATTTTCTATCATTAAATTATGATCGTGTGCCAGGTTCTTTAAGTCAACA
This sequence comes from Candidatus Aminicenantota bacterium, assembly GCA_963827565.1. GTDB lineage: Bacteria > Acidobacteriota > Aminicenantia > UBA2199 > UBA2199 > UBA647. The sequence goes on along the minus strand of CAWHBG010000003.1, from coordinate 839,019 downwards.
GATATGTCCATTTCAATGCTCCTTTAAATTAGACAATAATTCTTTTAAAATCATGCTACAAATTTCTTAATTTTTTTCATCGATTTAAAAACAAGCGATTCCACAGCTGAAACAGATGTTCCCATAACATCTGCAATTTCTTTCTGCTTCATTTTTTCATAATGGAAAAAATAGAATGCGTTTTTTTCCCTTTCTGACAGTTTTTTTAATGCCCCTTCAAGTTTTTTCAATTTTATCATCTTTTCCTGCTCTTCCTCACTCCTGCCTGCCGGATCGTCTCCAAAGACAGTCAGGGAGTTAGATGTCTCCAATGGATCATCCTCAAATGAAATAAATCTGACTATCTTTTTCCTTCTCTGATAATTTCTGATTGTATTCAGTGCTATTCTGTATATCCAGGTGTATAATTCAGATCTGTTCTGAAATGAATCCAGAGAGTTAAGAACTTTAAAAAAAATGTCATGCGTAAGGTCCTCCGCCTCCTGAACATCCTGAATATGATAAAGAGCAAGTTTGTGTATTTTTTTATAATAATTCTTTAATAACTCATCCCTGTTCATCTTAAGAGATAATAGCCGACTCTGACAGAAAAATATATAAAAAAAAAGCGGAACCGAAGTTCCGCCTGATTTTTTTATGACAATTATTTCTTAGAACAACCTTTTTTTGTGTGAGCTTTACGAACTTTAGAATGATCAGCACATTTTTCACATTTAACTTTTTTCAGATCGGTTTTGCAATGGGGACATTTGCCTTCCTTATCGGAAGTAAACTTACATCCATCTGTGGTACATTTGTAAACCGGTTTTGCCTCGACCTTCTTTAATTCCATTCCGCACTTTTCACATTTCCCCGCTTTATCAGATGTATAATTGCAGGCCTTCATCGGGCACTTGTAAGTTACGCCGCATGTACATTCAGCAGCCATCTTTTCAAATGACGTCTTGCATTTTTCTCCGCATACATGAACTTTCTTGCCGTGATGATCTACTGCGATCCCTTTTCCTGCCTCTATTTTGTGTCCGCATGCCGGACACTTCGACATCTCTGTTTCACCTGAGAAAAGATTGAAGTTAGCAGAAATAAGCAGAACTGAAAATATGACGACCATTAAAATTTTAACTTTGTTATCCATAAATTTCTCCTTTTGCATTCAATATATTTGAACACTTAATATATTCGACAATCGGGATTTATGATTCCTGCCTTTTTTTTAAAAAATCAGTCTATATATGAGACCACTTCAGAGATTCTGAAAAACTGTTGATACAGACCTGCGCTGGAATTCAAAATATCCTCAATTGCTTCATCTCCAGGGATGAAAAAAATTACCTGAAGGAGGTTACTGGTTGAACTGTCTGTAGATGCTCTGAGAGAATCGGATGATGGATTCCCGAAGGGACCGACAGCGTCAGAAAGAACAATCTTCCCACGGAGTGATATTCTGTCTTTACGGATCCCTTCATACCACATATCATCACTACCGGTGATCAATTCAATATCACCATTTATCTTATCAATATCGTACAAGCCGTAGGGAATTTGAAATTTCAGAGACAAAAAATTGGTGATATCGACAAACGGATTTACTCCCGGAAGAGCTTCACCCTTTTTAATCCTTCTCCACAACGCTTCAGAAGACGGCCTGTACTTCGTGGGATCAATACCGAAAGATCTGTATAATTTTCTGGAATTCTGATATCCGGGTGGAAGTAAATTTGAATGAGCCTGCCGGATATTTTCAGTTTCATTTTTTATAAAAGAAAGTATCTCATCATAAGAGAGAACTGAAATATTTTTAAAAATATTAATTCCAAGGACTGTTTTCTCTTTCTCTTTATTAGTGATCTCGATCAATTATCTTCTCTGATCATATTAAATTGGGCGATCCCCTCTTCATATGAAGAAAAAACTCCATCCAGCTGAAGTTCATAAAGCCTGTTCAGGTAATCACCCATTTCAACTCCGGGATTGATGCCCAACTTGATAAGGTCACGGCCCTGAATAATTGGTTTGATAGTCTCCTCACTTATTTTCAATTCCTCTTTTCTTCTGTAGTACCATCCGGAGATCTCATCATAATCCTTAAAATCAAATGGTTCGGGTTCCCGGGACTGCCTGTCTGCAAAATCCAGAAGGATCAGCAAATCATCATATCCATCCATATCTCTGAGAAGCCTTGAGAATGCTTTAAAACCGGTATCTTCTCTGTTGCTGTAGAGGTCATACACTCTGTGATGATTTTTTATCAATTTCAGCACAACATTTTTTAATGGGAATTTCATCCTTGTTTCAATCTTAAGTTCATCAAACAAAGATTCTGCCATCCCAACACCGATGCTGTCATGTTTGACGGAAGTTACTGTCATTCTCCCCCGTTTATATTCCCATTTTGTAGTAACCGGTTTACCTATATCATGAAGTATCACTGCCAATAGCAGGGTCAGCTCTTTTTCACTGTTCAGTCCTTTTATCTTCGATATTTTTTTCCCGATATCCAAAGCTATCAACATATGAATAAATACCGTATGATGACCAAATTCATCTTTTTCCGGATGAAATTCTGAATCCTGGATAGTTAATACCATTTTGTATATATCCGGATATAACTTTTCAAGGATAGTCAATCTGAAATATTCCTGCAGCCCTTTTGATGGAGAATCCGACTCAAGGAGCATCCTGAACAATTCTTCAGTTATCCTTTCGGAGCTCAATTCACTCAGGTCAACATCTCTGGCAGTCCTGTATATTTCTTTATCGATCTCAAATCCCAGAACAGATGAAAATCTGGCCGCCCGGAGTAACCTCAAAGGATCATCAGCAAAGGATCCGGGTCCGGTCATGACAATCTGTTTCTTATCTATTGCTTCTCTGCCTTTAAAGGGATCAAAGATCTTATCGTCACTCAATCTCATTGCAATTGAATTACAGGTAAAATCTCTTCTTCCAAGATCTTCTTCAAGCGTTACTCCTTTACCGCTCTCAATAATAAAATTTCTGTGAGCACTTGATTCTGATCCATTTTCATGTCCCGTCTGGGAATGGAAATATCAAAGGTAACTCTGTTCTTTGTAAATTTTATAACGGCAAAACTTTTTCCGACTGTATTTATTTTCCCATGATCCTTTAATATTTTTTCAAGTTGTGAATATTCAGAACCGACGACCATCAGATCAATATCTTTCCTGTTATCAACTTCCCCGGAAATGATCAGATCCCGGACTGCTCCGCCAACAAGATAAACATCTTCTTTAAAAAGAGATATGAACAGATCTTTGTGTGGGAACTCTCTCCCTTTAATTGCCATTTTTTGAAAATTTTTCAAAATATATCATAATCTTTTTTAACTCAGTATAGTCATTTTCATCTATATCTTTAATATAAAGCGCAAAGGTCACTTTTTTAATAGAGTTCTCTATTCTTACTATTTTTATTGACTTTATTATGATCCTCTCAAGAGGAGTGATAATTGTCACATTTCTAAAGATCTGATCATCAGGAATCACTTTAAAAGGTGACCTGAAGCTGACTCTGAAGCCTGAAAGTGACATGTCAACAACCTTACCTTTCAGCCGGACATAGGGCTTTTCGCTTAATTTAACACTTACATTTATATTATCAGGAATAAGAATCCGGGGGACCGACCTCAGGTCCTTTTCACTTATTTTATATTTTCTGCTGAACTCTCTGAATCGAGAGGTGATCTTACTCCGTTTTTTCTTCTCATAAAGAAAAATCCCACCTATTGTAAAGGCTGTTAAAAGTATCACAAATAAAAAAAAGATAATAATTATTGACTGACTGCCCATTTTAATATGATAGAGATTTTCAATCTCTGTGTCAAATATCGGGAGAATTGAATTCAGGCTGCCCATCCTGGGAAATAACATTGACAAAAAGCCCATTTTTTTGTATCATATCCTCTAATTCGGAGGAAAATATGGCAAATCACAAATCTGCGATCAAGAAGTACAGGCGCGATGAGAAGAAGAGACTGATCAACAAAATGAATAAGACTAAAATGAAGAATAGAATAAAGAAATTCAGGAAAGAGATAGAAGCCGGAAAAATAGAGGAAGCAAAAGCATTGTTTCCACAGGTTATGTCCGTAATCGACAAATCAAACACAAAAGGTACTATTCATAAAAAAACCGCTTCAAGATACAAATCCAGATTAACAGCCCTTCTCAACAAATCCGGATCATAATTACCTGACCGACCCCTTCAAGGGATTTTTTTATGCCTCTGCCGAAAGGATACATCTCATTCAACCAGATAAGAACATACAGAAATTGTCCCAGGCAATATTATTTCAGCTATATTGAAAGTATAAAGACACCGATCAACGACAAGGTGTTCCTCGGCATTGTATTTCATGACGCAGCCGACTTTTTTCTCAAAAAAAAAATTAACGGTACTTCGCCGGACATTACTGAGACAACCCAATATTTTTCAGATCAGTTTGAAAAAATGTCGGGTAGTTCAGAAATTATCTGGAGTGAGAAAAGGGATAAATCGTTTCAGAGAGGATTGTCATTCATAAAGTATTTTGCCAGAGAGATCGCTCCAGGGATCAAACCGTTGATGACGGAGAAAGAGATAGAGTGTGATCTGCCGGATTCAGATATAAAAGTGAGGGGTATCATCGACCTGGTCGAAGAAGATTTTTCCCTTACTGATTTTAAAACAACAACGGCCAAGTGGTCAAAAGACAGAGTGAACAAGTCTTTTCTTCAGATGGTCATATACAAATTTTTGTTTGAAGAGGGTATCGGCGGATTCATTAAAGAACTGAAATTCAAGATCTTATACTCAAAGAATGCAACCGGGATCAAACACCAGGAGCACTCGATCCGGGCCGAAGATGTCAATATGGCTGAGATGTTCGAGGTGATATATTTTGTGATTGAAAATATTGAGAAAGGTTATTTTTATAAAAATGAAGGGTATATATGCAATTTTTGTGATTATAAGGACCTTTGTGCAAGAACCGAGATCTGACCTGTTTGATAATAAATATTGAAAAAAGCGTCATATCCTGTTAAATTAAATATTGCCGATATGCAAAATCCACTGGAAGAGGTAAACCGACATGCCGTTTGAAAAAGTTTCCGAACACCTTTACGGGATCATCGTTATTAAGACAGAAGAGTTCCATGATGAGCGGGGTTCATTCATGGAGATGTTCAGATCCGATAATTTTCTTGAGATGGGGATACCCGGATCTTTTGTTCAGGAGAACTATTCCTTTTCAAAACGGGGGGTCATCAGGGGTCTGCACTTCCAATGGGAACCACCGATGGGGAAACTGATGAGGGTGTTATCGGGAAAAGCATTTATCGTTGCGGCCGACATCAGGAAAAATTCACCCACTTTCGGTCAATGGTTCGGCCTGGAGACATCTCACGAGGAGAGGCTTCAGATCTGGGCCCCGGCCGGATTTGCCCGAGGTTTCTGTGCTCTGTCAGAAACACTGGAAATTCAATACCTCTGCACAGGCACTTACAACCCGGCAAGTGAATCGGGGATACGGTGGAATGACAAAACCCTCAACATAAAGTGGCCTGTTGAGAACCCAATCCTGTCACCCAAGGACAGAAATGCCCGAAGTCTTGACGAGTGGGGAGAAGACCCAAACTCGGACAAGTTCTTGATCTGATATGAATATTACAATTATCGGAGCAGACGGGCAGCTGGGCAGCGATATAAGCACTGAATTAAAGAAGCAGGGTATTAAAGTAACAGATCTGATCAAAACGGATCTTGATATTACAGAGAGAGATTCAGTTAATGCATTTTTTACAAAGGAACATAATTCCGATCTGATCATTAACACTGCTGCCTATCACCATGTCGAAAATTGCGAGAAGGATCCGGTCAATTCATGTAAAGTCAACGGATTGGGTGCTGCTAACCTGGCTTATGCCTGTAAAAAAATTAAAACACCCCTCATGCAAATCAGTACTGATTATGTATTCGACGGATCAAAAAGGAAACCCTACATTGAATCCGACCACCCGAATCCATTGAACGTGTATGCCAACTCCAAATTATCGGGAGAATACCTGCTCACTTCCATTCTTAAAAATTACTATATCCTCAGGCTATCCGGTATCTATGGAAAAAATATCTGTATGGAAAAAGGGTACAATTTTGTTGATAAGATCCTGAAGATCGGTGAGGAGATGGGGGAAGTTAAGGTGGTCGATGATGAGATCCTGACCCCGACATTTACCGAAGAGATCGCTGCCCAGATCTTCCATATGATCTCTAACAAAGCAGAATACGGTTTATATCATGTCTCTGCTGAAGGGCAATGTTCCTGGTACGAATTCGCTAAAGAAATTTTTAAAATAAAAGACAACGGTGTCATCGTAAACAAAGCCGCCCCGGGAGAATTCTCCGGCGGGGTCAAACGACCCGCCTACTCAGTCCTGGAAAACAAACACCTCAAAGACCAGAACTTAAACATTATGACCCACTGGAAACAAGGCCTGAAAAAATATATTCAATCTTACAGGTAGCTCTCCCAGCCTCACCCCTGCCCCTCCGGCCCAGGCCGCTCTCTCTTTGCCAAAGCAAATTCACCTTCTCCCAGGGGGAGAGGAGTAAAAACATTTTCAAAAATTAAAAGGGGATGCAATGCTCGGAACGGGTGCAGGTACCTTTTCCGACTAATCCTCAGGGAGGGATTCAAACTCCTTTTTTCTCTGTTCAAACCACTCTGCCATGGCTATTGGATCTTTCATCAAATCCATCATCTTATCCATAACCGCCATATGTTCCGGCTCCCCATGTTGAATCATATCCATGCCATGTTCTTTACTCAATTCTGCTATCTCTTCAAATGTGGATGCGGTAAATGCCTCATCACAGGCGCCCCCCAATTGTTTACATGTCATTGTTTTCATTGATCTCCTCCGTTTTCACATTAGATTTATTAAAAACAAACTTTATGCTACCGGACTGTCCATATTAAATCAATCACATGAAACAAAAGGGGATACAATGCCCGGAACAGGTGCAGGTATCTTATATTAATTTTGATCCCCCTTTAATCCCCCTTAAGCAAGGGGGAAACTGAGCGCAAACCCCCTTTAGTAAGGGGGGTGGCGAAGTCATTGAATGATGAGAGTATATGACTGATCCGGGGGGATTAGAGAGTAAACTCAAGGCATGCCCATATAGAGAAAAATCAATTGTTTGGAATTCAGTAAGAACTGGATTTATCTGAAGCGAAATTTTCACTTCTTAAATATGGGCTTTGGCGGAAACGGTTAATGATCATCTGCGCTTCCGCTTCATCAATATCACGGGCAAAATAAATGGTTTTTTTTTCATAATCAAATTTAATTCTGCTACCAGTAAATCCCGGAATTTTCCCTTTGAATTGGACACCGCGAACATGGGGGCCGGGCATTATATCAATATTTTTAATTAAATTGATCTCATATTCTTTTTTTTTTCCGATCCCGGCGGCACTCTTTCCGATGGTCAGAAAACCGCTTTCGATCCGGATGATCTCCCTTCCGATCAGCTGCCAGAGCACGGAATAGAAGGCAAAACCACCACCAATGGTCCAGCCCATAAGCCAGAACAGCAGAAATGCATTGGCGAACAAAGGGGCTTCCATACTGAGGATTGCTTTTATTGCAGAATATTCCCCCATCGCCCATCCTCCCAGCCAGAAAGTCATAAATACAATAAGGAACCAATTCTTTTTTGCAGGAATCTCCACCGATATGGAATCATATTCCTGCTTAATTACCGCCCGCCCACTCACCGGATTTTCAATCATTCTGCTCCCCCTTTAATCCCCCCTAACGAGGAGGAAACCATCGAAAGATCTAAAGTTAATTCATTGTTTTTTTTCATTTATTTCATACTTTAAAAACCAGTCATATAGTTCTTGCTTTGGATATACCTGCCAATCTATCCAATGACCTACATCTGGTTCTACCGTGAATTTTAAATCCCTGTTTATCCCTTTTAATTTATTAATCATCCATTCAGTCTCCTCGAATTGAACGACTGTATCTATTTTCCCATGAAAAGCCCAAATTGGAATATCAATTAATTTATCAGTATTTTTTTTAATGTAATCCATATGACGTGTAAATCCACTCATAGGTGCAATAGCGGCAAATTTTTTGGGATATTTTATTGCCAGGTACCATGTCCCTGAACCGCCCAAACTTACTCCTGTAAGATAAACTCTATTTGTATCCACTCTGTATTTAGTCGTTATTTCTTTATATAAGTTCTCAAACCAATTGTCAGTAGACCATCTTTGGTTAATTGGACATTGTGGTGCAACTATAATAAATGGGAATTCCCGTTTTCTCCAAATCTGGTCAGGGATACCACAACAATAAAGCTTGATTGTATCTGTGCCTCTACTTGAACCACCATGTAGATAAATTATCAATGGCCATTTTTTAAATGTGTCATTATTATACTTTTTTGGCATGTAAGATATGTAATGGTAATTTGTATCTTTTGGATTTTGATTTAATCCTTTTTCGAAAATCAATTTTTGTTGTACTGAACCATCATTGTTCCACCAAGTACATTTTCCATGTTTTTGTCCATTTGAATAATTCTGTATTGACTCTCTCTGACTATTCAAATACCAGTATTCATGAAGTCCATGTCGTAAGCCATTTAAAAAATTTGTTTTACTCTCGATATGGCCATTCTTGTACCATTTTGTGAATTCTCCTTCTTTCGTATTTGTCTTAAAATTACACCAGAGGCTTTCTTCTTTAATGCTCTTATCAAAAGAACTGTAAGTTCCATCCATTTGGATTTGACCATTTGGATAGTAATCCCGAACATGATATAAACTACTTTTTTTGTCAACTTGAATAATTCGTTTGTAAATTATTTTTTTATTTTTAGAAATGGGAACAGGTAAATAAAATGTTTCAACCTCCTGAGCATTTATTGCTCCTATACAAATAAACAATGATAATATTAATGCAGTGTTCTTTGTTTTAGTTGACTTTAACATTTGTATCTCCAGGGTGCGTTGTTTCTTGAGGTGAAGTTTTCGTTTCAGATTTAATAAATCAATCCACATATTTAAGCATGACGTTGCGGACTTTGTCCATCAATTCATTGATGTTGTCTTTTGTATAACCTTTAACCGGGATCGATTCATCGATGGTTACATGAATCTTCCCGGGCCTTATGATCCAACCGGTTTTCTTTTTTATTTTATAGCTTCCGAACTGTGTAATGGGGAGTATGTCTAGGCCCGATTCAATGGCCAGAAGGAAACCTCCCCTCTTGAAATTGCTCAGTTTCCCATCCCTTGTTCTGGTGCCCTCAGGCATTATACCGATCGACAGGTCCTTCTGTTCATTCAGTTTTGCGGCAGCGTTTTTCAGAGAATCCAACGCCTTTCTGGCATTTTTTCGATTGATCGGGATCATCCCTATCCTGGTCATCAGGTGCCCGTAGATGGGCCAGCTCATATGGGACTCTTCCTCAATTCCCCTCACTTTGTTCCAGAATGCGGTTTTAAGGATAAAGGCGTCAAATATGTTTACGTGGTTCATCATTACAATATATTTTTTACCGGACTCCATGTTTTCCCTTCCGGATACACTCATCCAGACCCCGCCGAGGAATAAGATCAATTTAGAGAATACATTTATTGATAACTCGAATAATTTGCCGGTAGTAAATACCCCTATCAGAAAGATAATGATAGTTCCAATGATAAAATTCACGATCCCGACAACATATATCAGAATAGACAGAATTGCATCCTTAAGGTATATAAGAAGATCTATTAACCCTTTCATTGTTAGTTTATAACATAGTCGCCTTTAAAACGGAACTGAACGCTGCTGTATCATTTAGCCCTGGCATGAACAATAATTAATTTAATCGACCAAACTCCCGAATAATAAAACCCGGTTATAGTATAATGAAATATATGAAGATCACATCGATAAATTCTCTCCAGGAAGCTTTAAGCTCAGACGCACCCGTTAATAAAGTTTTTATAAATGAAAGGAGGCGGGACAGCAGAATAAAAAAGATCCTTGACCTTTGCAAGGAGAAGGGGATCCCCTTCATGCTAATCCCTCAGACTGCTTTAAACAGGAAGGCCGGAAACGATAATCAGGGAGTTTTTGCCGAAATATCTCCAGTCCGTTTTTACTCTCTTGATGAAATTATCCAGGACAATAAGGATAGTCTGATATTAATACTCGATTCGGTCACAGATCCGGGCAACCTCGGGGCAATTATACGTACTTCTGTGGCTGCGGGGGTGGACGGTATCATACTGGCTCAGAGGCATTCCGCTCCGCTTAATGAGACTGTGTTAAAAGCTTCCGCCGGCGCCCTGATGAATTCAAAGATAGTACCTTCAAAAAACATATCAAGAGAGATAAGGACCCTCAAAGAGAGAGGTTATTGGGTAATATCCACAAATGTAAAAGCAGGAATACCTTACCATGAATATTCTTTTGATGCCCCGACAGCCCTTGTATTAGGGAGCGAGGGGAAGGGGATATCAACTATAGTAAAAAAACATACAGACCAGTTCATTACAATCCCGCATTCAAAAAAAATTGAATCTCTGAACGTCTCGGCTGCTACTGCTGTAATTCTTTTTGAAGCGATCAGACAGAGATCTCTTAAGGAATTAAAAGAAAATAAATGAGGGCAGCCGTCCGGCCGCCCATTCATTTAAAGTTTGGATTACTCTACAATGGCGAGCAGATCGGACCTGGAGATTAGAAGGTGCTTTTCACCATCTACTTTCAGTTCCTCTCCTGCATATTTCCCATAGACAACCTTGTCACCAACTTTGATCATCTCTTTCAGTTCTTCGTCTGTTCCTACTGCTTTTACTTCTCCAACAACCGGTTTTTCCTTTGCTGTGTCCGGAATAATTATTGAACCCACTTTTTCTTCACTGTCCAGTGGTAATACCAATACTCTGTCATCTAATGGTTGAACTTTCATTTTATCCTCCTTTAATATGTAAAAGTCTATTTATTTCAATTTTATTAAAGCCTATTACAGGCTTATTATTAATCAGGGTAACAGGAACTCCCTGCTGCCCCGTCCTTCTTAGCATATCTTTTGCCGCCGCCTGGTCCTTTGAAACATCGATGTCTCTGAACCTGACATCATGTTTTTTTAAATATTGTTTCAGAGTTCTGCACCAGGAACAGGTAGGCGTTGAAAAAACAACTACTTTTGGCTGGATCTCCATTTTCTCCTCCACAAATCTAAGTATAATTTTCTCATATTTCCCTGCATCTGTCAATATCAGACAGTGTTTCAACAGATATCTGAATCGCTCGTATTGATAAAATTTAACAATATAACCTCCGTTAAAAATTCCTCAAATCCGAACCGTAACAGGTTGACGTGGAGATTTAAACTGATAAAATATGCTCAGATAGTTACTAATATTGAGGTGATATATGACTAATTTAAATTCTGAACAATTGATGGAAATGGAGCACAAATACGGGGCTCACAATTACCATCCGCTCGAAGTAGTGATTTCCAAGGCAGAGGGGATCTGGGTGGAAGACCCTGAAGGCAACAAATATATGGATATGCTCTCTGCATATTCTGCCGTTAACCAGGGACACCGTCATCCTGCAATCATAAAAGCATTAAAAAACCAGGCAGATGAACTTACACTCACATCGAGGGCATTTTTCAATGACAAATGGCCCATGTTCGCAAAAAAACTTGCTGAATTGACAGAAAAGGATATGATCCTTCCCATGAACACAGGTGCAGAAGCTGTCGAGACTGCAATAAAGACAATGAGGAAATGGGGATACCTTGAGAAAGGTATCGAGAAGGATAAAGCAGAGATCATTGTATTTGAGGAGAACTTTCACGGAAGGACAACAACAATAGTTTCATTCTCTACCGATCCTGTGGCAAAGGACAACTACGGCCCTTTCACGCCGGGATTCAAGATTGTCCCTTACAACGATATTGAAGCAGTGAAAAATGCAGTTAACGAAAACACGGCAGGAATTCTCGTTGAACCGATCCAGGGCGAGGCCGGAGTTGTGGTCCCGGATGACGGATATCTGAAGGGGCTGAGTGACTTAGCAAAAGAGAACAACATATTACTTGCGGTGGATGAGATCCAGACAGGATTTGCAAGGACCGGTAAAATGTTTGCGTTCATGTACGATAATATCACACCTGATATAATCATTATGGGAAAAGCCCTCGGAGGCGGAGTCTTCCCGGTAAGCGCAGTTGCCGCAAATAATGATATTCTTGGTGTATTCAAACCGGGAAGCCACGGCTCCACTTTCGGAGGCAACCCTCTCGGATGCGCCGTAGCTATCGCTTCGATAGAAGTTCTGCTTGAAGAAAATCTTGCCGCAAAATCATTTGAACTCGGAAAATACTTCCGTGAACAGCTGGAAGCAATGAATTCCGAAAAGATCGAATTGATCCGGGGCAAGGGTCTCCTGATCGGTGTTGTTCTGAAACAATCCGCAGGAAAAGCGAGGATCTATACAACAAAGCTGAAGGAAAAAGGGCTCCTGTGCAAAGAGACCCATGACTGGATCATCAGATTCGCCCCCCCGCTGGTAATAACCAAAGAGGAAATTGACCAGGCAATGGAGACCATAAGAGAAATTCTGGGGTAAATGGTTCTGATTACGGTTGATACGTCCCGGCATTCAGGGATCTTCAGCTTACAAAAAGTGTTTCAGCTGGCATCGCTGGCTTTTAATAAAAAAAATATACTTTTTAATACAGAGGGGGGCGGGAAAGCCCCCGCCCTCTTTAAAGGAAAAGGATTCAACTATATTGAAGACGGAGATGTCCGTAAAATTTTGAAAAACGACCTCTCCCTGATCATTATTTTTAAAGAATCATTATCCTTAAAAGACAACAAACTGATATCAAAAGCCCGCAAAAAGAATATACCGATGGTCAGGTTCTCATATATGGGAAAAAACAAAACAGACACCGAACTGACCATCGATCCGTCCCCGTTCCAATACAACAATGGGAAAACAGAGAACCGGATACTCTCCGGCCCGGAATATTCCATTATGAACAGCAAATATATTCACTTCCATAATACAAAGAAGAGATACAACAAAAAACTGAGGAATATTCTGCTGGCTGCCGGTGATGAGTTCCCCTACAGAGAGTTAAGAAAACTGACAGAGACCCTGGTCAACAACGGATACCAGGTCAAGATCATCCCCGGAAAGAATTTTAAAAGATTCAACAGAAAAGCTCTCAAAAAGCTATACCCGTCACTAAAAATCTCCGGGACACCGGAGAGTCACGCCAGGTCATTTTTCGAAGCGGATCTGGCCATCATCGATCCTGAATTTTCTGCTTGCAAAGCATCTGCTGTCGGCACTCCGGCGATCTATATTCCCCAGAATGATAATGGGACAACCATTGCCGCCTATTATGAAGAGAAGGGCTCGGGCATAATTTTCAGAAGATGGAAAAAAGAAAATTATTCCGAAATACTTGAACTTCTGAAATTTTTCTCACCGGAAAAAAGAGAGGAAATTGGGAATACGGGAAAAACCATTGCCGACGGGAAGGGTGTCTACAGAATTGCTGAAATTTTAAAATCTTTTTTAAATAACTGAACAACTCAAAAAAAAAGCCCCCCGGTTTCCCGGGAGGCCGTTTTATATCCTAATTTATTAGTAAACTAGAATGTGAAGCGGATACCGAACATCCCTTTCCAGCGCGAGAATTCCTGATTCAGCAGGTAACGTGCATCAGGAGTTTCCGCATCGCCTCTAAAATTAAAAGTGGCGACACCGGAGCTATTAAACCCGGCGAAACTAAGTGGTGCATCATCATACTGAATGTACTTATAGAATCCGGCTGTCTTACTGAGCAGGTTCATGAAATTCTCGATATCAAAGGTCAGGAAAAGTTTTTTCCCTTTTAATCCCGGAACCGGGATCTCCTGTGCAATTTTCACATCCACACGAGTGTACCAGGGATCACGACTGGCATTCCGCGGTAAAATTTTGCCACGATTTGCTTCCAGTGCAGGATCACCTTTGATATAGGCATCCAGTTCTGCCCAGGTACCGCTTGCAAGAACGATCTCACTCTCATTTCTCGGCACATAGATCGAGTCATTAGACTGACCATCACCATTAAAATCATACTGATATATGGTTGAATATGGTCTTCCTGATCTTCCCTCATAGAACATTGATAAGGTTGTCGGTGCATTTTTAAAGAAATTAAATTTCTTCGATAAAGCAAACGCGATACGGTGACGGATATCATGAGAAGAATATGTCAGCTTTGGATTATTCGGATCGCCATCCGTAATGTTGTATCCCCAGTTTGATATTGCCTGAGAAGATGTACCGCTGAAAAGGTCTTTAGACATCCCGTAGTTATAGGAGATATTAAAGAATCCACCACCTTTGAATTCCTTCTGCAGCTGGAACGATAATGAGTAATTAAATCCCTCATTGGTATTTGTAAGATATATCACATTGGTGAAATCAGAATATTTCCAATCCACATCCCAATAAGTGCTATAGTTGTTATAACCATAAACCGGCCTTCCGTCAGCATGTGTACCAACTTGCTGGAGATTGAGATTCTGATATCTGATCTCATTAATGGCTTTTGAATAGATAAATTCTACAGTCCCTGTAAAACCGTAAGGCAGTTCAGCATCTAGGGCCAGACTGGTTCTAAAGGTCTGAGGGAATTTATAGTTCTTGTCATGAATATTGATCTCAGCAGTGGGATCGCCGGCCAATTTCGGCTGATTGTAAGGATCTGCAATAAAATCAACACCACTATAATTGGTATAGTAGATCTCTGTAAGATCAACCCCGTTGACAGAGTATTGGTTTGAGATCCATACATAGGGAGTTCTTCCGGAGAAGATCCCAATACCTCCGCGAAGCTGAGTTTTCTTATTACCGAGATCGACATTAAAACCGATACGGGGTGAGAGCAATATATTTCCTGTCGGCATATGGTTTGTGGGAATACCGAAAGCTGCTTCCACTAACGGGTTGGCACTGGGAAGATCCGGAAATATTGGAACATCAGCGCGGACACCGTATATCAGAGTGAATTTTGGTGAGATCTTCCACTCATCACCTGCATAGAAACCCAATTGACTGACCGAAAACTCTGCGGGAGCCAGGGGATCACTTGTGTTCGAAAAAACATGCCTGTATCTGTATGCCTTACCTGCTTCAAGATCATCGAGGCTTTGAAAATAATAATGTCCGAAATTTCTTTTCACAAAAACATTGTAGAACTTAAAGAACTCATTGTGGGTTCCCAATGCGATTGTGTGGTTACCTGAATAGATCGTTAGATCATTAGTTAATTCGAACAGATCCTGATCCAATTGGTTCCTGTGCGAGTATGCTTCACTTCCTGCTGTAAAGCTGAAATATCCTCCACGTACTTCAATAGCCGGGAACGGATCACCAATGGGAGCTCTTTTATCACGGATGGTCGTGTAGTTCAATATCAACTCATTAAATAAATTTTTACCGAAACTACTGTTCAGCTGAAGAACTGTTGAATTTGTTGTGCTCTCCATCAGATAAGTGTAATCTTCAAAATTAAACCAACCTGGATCATTTCTCCTCAGAATTTCCCTGCTCGCATCAACATAGTTATGACGTAAGGTCAACCTGTGTTTATCACTTAAATTCCAGTCCAACCTTAAGAACAATTGTTTGCTCTTAAATTCATTTGAAACAGGACCGTAACTGCCGGGATCATAACCATATGTGTTGTTGAGTATACTGACAAACCTGTCTGCTTCAGCTTTATGACCATAGTCATTCGGGCCGCCGCTACCATCAATCACAAAATCCAGGTCCATCTGACTTTGTTCATTTTTAATTTCACCACTGATAAAAAAGAATAGTTTGTTCTTTATTATCGGGCCGCCGAAAGTTAAACCATAAGTGTTTATACTGAATTCAGGGAACTCAATAAGGTCTCCGCCATCATTGGACCCTTTCCTGGCTAAACTCTCATTTCTGCCGTAATAATAGGCACTACCGTGAAATTCATTGGTTCCGGATTTGGTAATCGCATTAACTCCTCCACCGGTAAACATCCCCTGCCTTACATCATATGGTGCGAGAACTATCTGAAATTCCTGAATAGCATCAAGACTGATCGGAGTAACCATCGTCTGTCCACCCGGTGTCCCACTGTCGCCAAGGCCGAAAAGATCATTGTTCTGTGCGCCGTCTATCTGAATATTGTTGTAACGGGGACTACGGCCGGCTGCAGAGAAAGATCCGGAATCTTCACCACTTGCAAATTGTGGTGCGAGACGTGTGAAATCACTTAAAGAACGTGATATTGTGGGAAGGCTCTCAATGGATGACTGCAGTACATTCTGCGAAGCACCTGTCTTAGACTTATCCATTACCGTGCTTACACCGGTCACAATAATTTCACCTGCATCGACCGTAGCAAGCTTAAGAGCAAAATTAGCCTGTGCTTTTTCACCCAGTTTAACTACAATACCGGTCTTCTTTTCCGTTTGAAATCCTGTTATAGCAGCTGTAATAGTATAGGGTCCTCCGACTTTTACTGCCGGGATCATATACAATCCACCGGTTCTTGAAACGACCATAAAAGTTGTCCCTGTAGGCATATGGACAGCTGTAATAGCAACTCCAGGAAGAGGTGTTCCGTCGTTATTAACGACAACTCCGGTAATAGCACCTGTGGTAGCACTCTGGGCTACGATAACTGCAGGTAATATTAACAGGAGTAATACTTTGAAGAAAAGGCTTTTTCTCATCAAATCCTCCTTTTTAATTTAATTGATTTGCAAAAAAATTATAGCATAATTTAAAAAATAAAATATTAATTTTTAATTAAGAAAATAAAAAAAATATTTTTTTTCTGATTATTATTCAATGGTACGTATTATCAAATAAAAAGGTTAATAAGTTAAATAAAAATTATTTTTTCCCCGGCTTTGCATTCCAGATTCTGAGCAGCAGTAGAAAACCGATTATTCCGAACGGGATCAGGAAAACCGGCCAGTATGACCAGCTTTTGGATGTGAGAAATCCCAGTGAGAACGACTGGACAGCTGTTCCGAGATAAACAAATCCGTCTATAATTCCCACTGCAGTTGCAGCGCCCTTTCTGCCACCGAAATCCATGGTGGCTGTCCCCGAGAGAAGCCCGTGTGTCCCGATAACCGACAGAGACATTATAAATATGAGAACAGCAAGAACCCATCCGCTTCCCAGAAAAGGTATCATTATAAATGAGCTCACTATAAGAATTCCGTAAAGGAATGCCGCAGAAGGGGCTCTTCTCGACTGGAACAATTTGTCGCTGACAATACCGGCAATATTCCCCCCGAGAATTCCTGCAAACATCAGAATCAGCCCCCAGTTCTTAAGGGTGAACTCCCATCCACCGGTGAGTCCCATTGCCAATTGCTCTTTTGCATATATCGGATACCAGTGCATAACACCATTCCGCAGGATACCTGTACAGAATTCAATTGCGGCAACGGTCAGAATAACGGGATGAGTAAGGATCTTTTTCATCAATTGAAGAGCCGGAACCTTTTCGTCAAGATCTTCACCGCTTGAAGCATCCCCGGTCTCGAAATCTTTAAATCCGGCTTTCCCCGGAGTGTCCCGTAACAGAAAAATTTCAATGGCAAAAAATATGAACAACAGGAAGGCAGGAGATAAAAACACCCACCATAGAGCGTCACCGCCGGCAAACCCTTTCCCCTTAACAAGAGAGGATTCGAGAATCCGCCCCGTCACATCAAATGCGAGAAAGATGCCGGAAGAGATCATTATTCCGAATATTCCGGAAAAAGTTCCCCTTTCGTTAATATGAAACCAGTGGGCATTGACCTTTACAATAGATACAGCTCCATAACTCTGAAAATACATGTTTGCACCATAAAGGAGTGAAAACACAAGGACAAGATTCGCTCCCCCCGGATTTCCCGAAGAGAGAATGTTTTTAAGGTAGATCCCCATTAAAAGGTTCATGGAACCTGCACCCAATGCAGCGATAAGAATTCCTTTTTTTCCTCCGATCCTGTCTACAAGGGGACCGTTAATAAGAAATGAAACAGCATAAACTACAGCTCCTATCCCGAATATCAGGCCAAAATCTTTTTTCGTCATCAGGTCGCCGAGTGCATTTTTTGATACAGTCAGATTGTATCTTCCCATGTAAAGCAGAGCATAGGTTATCCCCATTGGAAACCAGTTTATGAACCGCCTTTTCCTGTATTCTTTTGAATGCATATTTACCTCTCAGAATAATTTTTCCACACTCTGTTCAGAACTTCTTCAAGGTGTGGACCTATCTTGGCAGGATCATCCGTTTTTTCCGGCATATTTTCAAATATACCATAAGGAACTTTGTGATCACCTATGTGAAGGAATTCACCGTCTCCCGATGTGAATTCCGACCAGTCAGAACCTTTATACAATTTTTCAAGTTTCAGATCTTCAAGGCCATGCTCGAGTATGGAATCGGGTTTGTCGGGGTTGTACCTTCTCCTGTTCTTCATGAGAGATTCCTCCCATGTTACATTTATGTACAGGGTTGCGCTTTTTTTCAGGATCTCATCTGAGAGAAAATCATAAGCAGTTTTAAATCCGCCATGCTCGGAACCACGCGAGAACTCTATGATCGCAGTTCGATTATCGTGATATCCGGGATCGGCCTTTAATTTCTTCCAGTAGATAAAATTAATTTTTTTTATCAGAAAATTCCAATACCATTTCTCTTTGAACACCTGCCCCTCATATCTATTCCCTTTATATTCAAAGAACGGATCAGATATCAATCTTGGCAGCCCCATATCCTCAAGGATCTCATCATCTTCAAATTGCTCCCACAGGATCGGAAAATCATCGATCTCTTCAAACTCACCTATATGGAATTTTTCTATTCTTTCCGCAACCGGAACTTTCTTTAGAAAATCAATTACTTCTGATTTCCCGGCAGCCGGCCGGCCGTTAAGAATAATTATTTCAAAAATATTTTTTTTCATAACGATTGCCTCCTGAATTTAATTATTTATAATAATCTAATAAAGAAACAATATCAAAAAAAAAACGTAATGGTAAATAATGGAAACAACAATTGAATTAAACGGGTTGAATTTCAGTTACGGTAATATTAAAGCCGTTGATGATGTCAGCCTGATCACAAAAAAAGGAATTTACGGGCTCCTGGGGCCGAACGGCGCCGGGAAGACCACCCTGATGAAACTGATTCTGGGTTTTCTTAAAGCCAGGTCGGGGAACGGGAAAGTTCTCGGATACAGCATCGGGGAGAACAAGCGGGAATTGAGAGAACAGGTCGGATATATGTCAGAGAGCGACTCACTGATCCCCGGTATGGATGCGGTCGACTTCACCTCATATCTCGGGAGACTGAGCGGAATGCCCAAGCAGGAGGCGATCAAACGGGCCCACGAAGTTCTCTATTATGTAGGGCTTGAAGAATCAAGGTACAGGAAGATAGAGACCTACTCCTCCGGAATGATGCAGAGGCTGAAACTTGCATCATCGATCGTACACGATCCGGTCCTCCTCTTTCTTGATGAACCCACATCCGGAATGGACCCGGGGTCGAGAAAAGAGATGATCGACCTGATCAATGACATCTCAAAGAAAGGGACAATGAACATCATCATATCCTCCCACATTCTGACCGATATAGAATCGACCTGTGAAGATGTCATCATCATGGACAAGGGGAAGATCATTGCCAACGAGAAGATCTCTGTAATTGCGGCAAAAGAGGTCGATATATTCGAGATCAAACTCGGTGGTGAAGCAGAGTCTTTTTTAAAAAAATTCGAAAGGTTCAAATATGAAGAAGGAGACAGAGGGATGATCAGGATGCAGCTTCCCTCCGATTTTTCAACAAAAGAGATCTTCGATGCCGCACTGGCATCAGGGACCCATATCAAGCATTTCCTGAAGCGGAGATCCACCCTCGAGGATACCTTCATGAATGCAATAGGAGAGAACGGTGCCGATTAGAGAAGGCGGATATTACAATTGGGAGGGTACCCTCAGTAAATCAAAAATAAAATGGTTCCCGATATTCACAACAGGAATAAAAAGCGTTTATAAAAAGAGATTCTCAAAACTTCTGTTTGCAACTGCATCTTCACTTTTTTTTGTATTTCTTATAGCACTGTACGTTTCCTCAAAGCCGGAACTTAAAATGATGTCGAGACTGGTAAAAATGATCTCTTCCGATGCACTGCTGTTCAGAACCTACTACACGAATGGATTCCTTTTTTTCATGAGCGCTATAATCTCGGTCTTTGCGGGATCGGAACTGATATCAAACGATCTGAAACACAAATCAATCTCGCTTTATCTTGCAAGGCCCTTAAGTAAACTTGACTATATTTTCGGAAAATTCTCTATTGTCCTTTTTTATCTGCTTATGTTCACACTTGTTCCGGGGATATTACTTGTCATATTTAAAGTGATCTTTACCGGTGATTTTTCCGCAGGAATTGCCCTGTTGACCAAATCGATCATTTTCCCCGTTGTCATATCACTCTTCTGGTCAGCCTTGATACTGATGCTTTCATCCCTGAGCGAGAACGGCCGGTTCGTCAAGATCATATTCTTTGTGGTTTTTTTCCTCACCCAGATGATCTCGGGTATGTTCTGGGGGATATTTAAGAATGACCATTTTCTTTACATATCAATTGAAAAAAATATTCAGCAGTTCGGGTCGTTCGTGTTCGGAACGCCAATGGAATTCCGGGCACCAGGATGGATATCCGGTGCTATCTTACTCGGCCTTACCGCACTCTTTCTCCTTATCCTGTCCTTCAGGCTGAGGAAGGTGGAGGTGTAACATGGCGGTTGTTATAAAAGGGGAAAATCTCTCCAAATGGTATGGAAATGTTCTCGGACTTAATGAAATTTCAGTCGAGATATCAAGCGGTATTCAGGGCCTGCTGGGTCCGAACGGCGCCGGCAAATCAACCTTTCTGAAAATACTTACAGGACAATTAAAACCGAACATAGGAAATATCCGGATATTTGGTGAACCGGTATTCAACAACCATAATATTTTTCATCGGATAGGATACTGCCCCGAATTTGATGCCTATTACCAGGATGTCACCGGGCTGGAATTTATCAAATTTAAATCATCCCTGTTCGGATATCCGGAAAAAGAGGCCGGGGAGAGAGCGTTGAACGCTATCGCAAAAGTGGGACTGACAGACAGTAAAGAGAGGAAGATCACCGAATACAGCATGGGGATGAGACAGCGGCTGAAATTTGCTTCAAGCATCATCAACGATTCGGACCTCCTCATCCTTGATGAACCGCTGAGAGGCGTTGACCCGCTGTGGCGGATCAGGATCATCAAAATGCTGAAAGAATTTGAAGCCGAAGGGAGGACGGTCATCGTCTCTTCCCATATTCTTGCAGAGATCGAAGCGATGACAAATAACGTGATCCTTATTCACCAGGGGAAAATTTTTGCACATGGAGATATTCAGGAGATCAGAGATCTGATCGGTTCTCACCCTCACCAGGTTTCAGTTGTTTGTGATGATACAAGAGGGCTTGCAAAAAAAATGATAACCGGCGATCTTCTGAGACATATCCAATTCATGGATTCTGAGAATAAAGTAATATTCGAAACAGACAAAAGGGACAGATTTTTTGATACATTGACGGCAACGGTGAGCGATTCCGGGATCAATGTAAGCGAAATAACCTCCCCGGACGACAACCTTCAATCTGTTTTTGACTATCTAATCGGAAGGTAAAAATGGCAAATATGAATCAAATAAAAATCATCTTCAATTTCTTTATAAAAAAACTTATCAGAGCCAAAAAAACCAAGCTCTTTATACTTTTTTCATTTACACCGCTTCTGGTATTAATGCTCATCAACGGCATTAAACTGCTTAACAACGACAGCCTCCTTTCCGGGGCCACATTTTTCAGGAACGGCGGGATGCCCTTCTTTTTCCAATTCTATATTCAACTGGTCTCTCTTCTCTTCGGCGCTGCAGTCCTAAGTGATGAGATCGACCGGAAGACACTCATTTACCTCAATACATCACCGGTTTCAAAATTAGCGATTCTCTCCGGAAAACTAGCTGCTCATCTTTCAGTCTCATTCATTATTTATGCCATTGGATCGTCCATACTCTATATAACCACACATTTCAAGGGGATCCTTACAAAAAAGAGCCTGATGACCCTGCTGCAACTTGAGTTTGTCGGATTGATCGCGATCATCGCTTACAGCACTCTTTTTCTGCTGTTAGGTGTATCTCTAAAAAAATCGACGATAATCGGCCTGGTATATATTTTCGGATGGGAGCCGATCGTCCAGATATTACCGGGAGCCGCCCAGAAACTGACTGTTTTTTTCTATCTCAACTCATTGACACCGATCAGTATCCCGAGAGAAAGAGGGATACTCAACATCTCAATTTCCCAACCCGGTTTTTTAGAGGCGCTGATAATATTACTTCTGTTTTCTGCAGTATTCTTTACTGTCTCTGTATATATATTTCGGAAAAAAGAATATCTGCTTTCAGATCACACCTGATATCAGAAAGAAGCACCCAGTCGAAAGTAGAAAACAGGTTTTTTTTCAGGATTATTTCCGTATCCTAATCCGCTGGATAAGATATATTTATAGGTTCCCAGATAAAGAATAAGATTAAGTTCTGCTCCTGCAGAAAATGCAGTAAAAGGTTTTTTACCTGAATCCCATACGCTTCCCATATCGGTATAAAATGTAGCATAAAGACTCTCAATACTTTTAAAAATGAAAAAGGCCCTTTCGATTTTTTTCAGAAGAAATCTGTATTCAAGATTTAATGAGAACCCTGTATCTCCACTAAAGAATCCTGAAGGATAACTTCTAAGGATGCCAAAAAGTTTCTCCCCTGAATAACTCAGCTCTCCTCCTGAAGAAACTCCTCCCATCAGGAATCTCCCGCCTTTATCACCATTTGAAATACCGAAAGCAGCCCTGAGTGCGATTGTATTGATTTTATAAACCGGGATGAATTGAGTATATTCAAGGACAAATGAAGTCAGCTCTGCATTGCTGCCCATGAATTTAAACTCTTTCGACCAGACAGCATTAAAATTAAATCCGTCATTTTCTGAAATAGAGTTAAAATATTCTTGTGTTGAGGTTATCCTGATGCCGGCTCTGAAACCGTTAAAATCAGTCACATAATTTTCAAAATTTCCAATGTAATCATCAGTCTCTTTTTCAAAATGGATATCCGTATAAAAATGAACCTCTCCCTCGGAAGAGACGCTCAGGGGGAAAAGAGAGGAAATAATAAATTTATTCGCAACTTTAAAAAATCCGCCCATCTCTTCACTTCTGTTCATATCAGTATACCTTGAATATCTGAAATTCATTTCAAATGGAAATCGATTGTATGAATAGTCCAGATACAAATTAACCTTCCCGCTTTTAAGACCTGTGAACACTTTCAGTTTGAACTTGTTCTTATTCAACAGATCAAATCCGGAGGCATAGATTCCGGCCTGAGTCTCATTCCCCCCTTCTCTGAATGCCGGGGTGAAATATTTCGGCGACAGATCTCGGAAGGGGCGGTATTTCCGGGCCTTCTTCATCGCTCCGCTTTCAAGCGATCTTCTCCTCTTCGGTTGAGAAAAGGAGTATACCCTTACTTCAGGAGAAAACCCTCCTATATCAATTTTTGAAATATCATATCCATTTTCGGTCAAAACAGGGGCAATCAGAGTCTCATTATCTATAATATCAAAATACTTGAAGGGAGATATTTTATTATGTCTGTAAATTTGAAGTTCTCCGAGATCCATATTAAAACAGGTAAGATAAAAATTTTTTTCAAGGGATGTTACAAACATAAGCTCATTACTATTCTTCCAGACTGGAGAGAATGCCCTCTTACCCACATATTCTACAAACCCCTGCAAATCCCCTTCCATATTAAAAACACCTATTTTCCAGTTACCGGTTTCATTTTTTACTGATGCAGCAATATATCTCGAATCAGGTGAAATTGTCAGTCCTGTCATGAATATATATTTATCTGAGATTCTCGTGACCTCATCCCCTCCGGCCTTAATATAAGCAAGGCTGGAGCCATTCTTGTCTCTCTTAATACAATATATCCTGTCTCCCGACCTGACCGGGTATGTAAGTCGAGCTCCTCTGGTCAATCTTCGGGACTTACCGGTTTTTAGATCGTAACTAAATAGATCTGCATATCTATAATGTTTCCGATAAGTATCAACTGCTGAAAAATAGAGCTTGCGACTCTCCTTTGAATAGCTGATACCTTTTACCGAACTTCTCCTCAAAAGCCTCAACCCTTTTCTTCTCCCCTTTTTTAGAACAAACAATCCCGGGAAGCTTTTGAAATCCCTGCCAAAATAAATTATACCGTAATCAGGGATATACACCGTATATTTCTTGATAAATCCGGAGTTTGTCATTAAGTTTCCGCCCGGGGAATTTTCAGCTTCTATCCTCCCTTTTTCCTCAAGTTCCTCCCATACTTCATCTATCCTTTTACCGAAAACGATCCTGAATCTTTCAGACATTGAAAGGACGCGTGGATTAAATAAGCATTTGAAATCTACCGGAAGCGGATTTGCGGAATAGTGACGGACAAACTCTCTTATTTTCTCACCCTTAAAATCATCAGATAAAAATTTAATCAACCCGGCTCCAAATATAATATTGGAAAATTGCCCCGGCCATTCCGACTTTCGGCTCTTCAGAGAACTCAAAGGAGGGAGTCCCTTTCCTGATGCCAGACTATTCAGAATCAGACTGAACTCAGGAGAGTGAAATCTCGTCTCATCCTCGGCATTTATCTCTTCATATGCGGAAACCCCCGCCAGTGTCCATCCTGGGATAAACAGTGTGGGGAAAAAAATTGAATTCGCCCCGAAATACCTTCTGAAGAATCTCAGCATCTTAGATCCCTGATTGTAGACAAATATCCTGTTTAAACCATGCCTGATAACATCTTTTATATGATCAGTATAATTTCCGAATATAGAGTGAGGTTCCGGAGGATACATAGATACACGGATCTGATTGTACGGAAAGAATGTAGATTCTTCCTCAAAACAATCTGTAGAATCATGAAGCAGGATCCTTATCTTCCCGTTCACATCACTCTTCCAGAACTCTTTTATAATCGGAAATAATTCATTTGCGGCATCAAGGGAATAATCGGCAAATTTTTTGTAACCTTCAGGAAAAATTATTTTGAATTTTTCACTGGAGATCTCCATCCATTTTATTTCAGGATGAAAATCCGGTATAGCAAATCCTGTTAAAAAAAGAATTAGAATTACCAAATACCTTAACCGTTTGGAGATCATAAACGCATCCTTACCTGCAGTGAGTAGTAAATATTAATCTATCTCCTCAAGATACCTCTCACAATCAAGAGCGGCCTGACAACCGGATCCTGCAGCAGTAATAGCCTGCCTGTATGAAGAATCCTGAACATCTCCACAGGCAAAAACACCGGGAATATTTGTATGAGTTGCTTTATTCTTATCTGCAGATGTTACTATATATCCTTTTATATCTGTCTCGACCTGATCTTTGAATAATTTCGTGCTGGGAGTATGGCCAATCGCTACAAAGATTCCGTCAAGGTCTATATCCCGCTCTTTACCTGAATTTGTATCTTTTATCCTTATCCCCGAAACCCTCTCCTCACCAAGCATCTCTACAGGGACAGCATTGAAGACGAATTCCACCTTGGGATTATCCTCTGCTTTCTGAACCATGATCTTTGAAGCTCTGAACTCATCTCTTCTGTGAATGATGTAAACTTTATCTGCAAATTTTGTGAGGAAGGTACCCTCCTCCATCGCACTGTCGCCGCCGCCTATAACACAGACTGTTTTTCCTTTGAAAAAGAAACCATCACAGGTCGCGCATGCACTGACTCCCCTTCCCATAAGTCTTGTTTCACTCTCCATTCCAAGGAGATTAGCTGTAGCGCCTGTTGCAATTATTACAGCTTTTGCCTCATAGCCGTTCTCATCTTCCCACACAATTTTTTTGTCTTCCGAGAGTTCTACTTTTGTTACATCAGCTGTAAGGAATTCTGTACCGAACCGTTCAGCCTGCGCCCTTAATTCAGCTATCAGATCCGGACCGGTTATCCCCTCTCTGAATCCTGGAAAATTTTCCACTTCAGTAGTTATCATCAGCTGTCCCCCTGAGGCGTATCCCTCTATAACAAGGGGCTTAAGGTCTGCTCTGGCAGCATATATTGCAGCAGTCAGGCCGGCAGGGCCGGACCCGATTATTATTACATCTCTCTTGTCCATAAATGTTCTCCTCTATTGTCATTCAAAGCTGTCCGAAACAACTGTTCAGATTCTATTCGAGAGGGGCTGAAATGTCAATTTTGATAATTTTCTAACATATTTTCAGCAACTGGGAAAAACAAATAACCTCTGATCCCCCACACCTCCTTAAGCAAGAACGCCAAATAAAGGATAAGAATAGATTCCGGCGCTTCCGTGTTTTGCTTTTGCGGCAAAGTGAATTCACATCAGTGAAGAGAAGGCGGCCTAGGCTGGACTGGCCTCCCTTTAATCCCTCCTGAAGGAGGGAAAGCTCCATGAAATAAAAGCCCCCTTTAGGGGGTTTGGGGGCCTATTTGAGTAACACAAATATTGCAAAAATGGCCCCCCTTTAATTCCCCCCAAAAGTGGGGGGAGAAACCATAGAAATCCTTTCTGGAACAAAAGCTTCTTCTGAATAAAGCCCCCGTTCCGGGCATTGTATCCCCTTTTGAAAAACAGATCTTGTTTTTATATCATTTCCCTGGGAGCAAATATGAAAAAAACTACTTTAACAATAATTTTTATAGTAATTCTATTAACAGGTGTAAGTGTTTCAGAATCAGAAATTCCTGTGAACAAAAAGGATGAATTAATCAGAACCACTGCAAGGGAGATCATTGACGCATCAAAGTACTGCAACCTGATATCCATGGGTGAGGACGGGTATCCCAATGCCAGGATCATGGACCCGTTCAAACCGGATAAGGACTGGGTGATCTGGATGGGGACAAACTCCCATTCCAGGAAGGTTAATGAGATCGTGAAAAATAAAAAAATTACTTTATTTTATGAATCCGCTGGAGGAAATGGATATGTATCTCTAAAGGGGACAGGTCACATTAATAATGATAAGGAAAATAAGGTAAAATATTTTAAAAAAGGCTGGAAAGAATTTTACCCTGACGATAGAAATAACTTTACACTCATTAAATTCATCACGGAGAAAATTGAAATTGTATGCTATAAAAATGGGTTGCTGGGAGAAAAAATAACCTGGGCAGCGCCCTCGATACAATTGAACAAAAAATGATCGAACAAAAAAAACCCTCCAAAGTAGAAAGGATCAGAAAAGGGGACAGACACCTTTTACCGGCATTTTTCGAATTTACAGAGACCGTATTCCCGAGCACTGATTTTCATAAATGGCATCAGCTCGGATATTGGACTGGAAATTATGAACCTCACACTCTGATCTCGGAGGGAAGGATCATTTCAAATGTATCAGCAACATTAATGGATATTTTCATTAACGGAAGTAGAAAAAAAGGAGTGCAGATCGGAACAGTGGGTACCATTCCGGAAGAGAGGGGCCACGGACTGTCAAGACAGCTTATGGATCACGTTATAAAAAAATATAAAACAAAAGCAGATATCTTTTTCCTTTTCGCGAATGAAACAGTCCTTGAGTTCTATCCGAAGTTCGGATTTTCCCGGGTGGCCGAAAGTCTGTATCAGACTGCTGTCAATTCCGGCAATAACAGTTCCGGTCTGAAAAAAATGGACCTCCGGAATAAGGACGACCGGGATATTATCAACAGATTCGCGAGCAATCGGATTCCCCTGACCTCTCTGTTCGGCGCTGAAGGTTATGAATCTATCACCTGGTGGCACCTGCTCAATGTTTACAGAAATGACATCTATTTCTCGGAAGAAGATGACATATTA
Source organism: Candidatus Aminicenantota bacterium (assembly GCA_963827565.1). Lineage (GTDB taxonomy): Bacteria > Acidobacteriota > Aminicenantia > UBA2199 > UBA2199 > UBA647. The sequence continues at coordinate 810,952 of CAWHBG010000003.1, read as the reverse complement.
CTGATCATGTATCCCTCGAAGAACAAGCTTAAACTAATTGATGTGATATCAACAAAACCACCAGATCCGCAAAGACTCATTAACGAAATCTCCGGATTCGGGAACACCTCTTCCATACTGTATCACTTTCCGCCCGATCAGATCCCGTTCCCCTATGACAATATGATCAGGGATGAGGATACCATGTTTTTTGTCCGGGGAGATTTTGACCTTTCCCCCGGCTTCAAATTCCCGGTAACCGCTCAAACCTGATCCTACATGTTGCCAATATATTATTCCAACAATATAATATCCTTATGAAAAACTGCAGAGAATGCGGCCAGAGGGTCAGCGAAGATGCTTTTGCCTGTCCCGGATGCGGGGCTCCCCATCCGGCAAAGGATAAACCGGGGTGGGGATATGAATATAAATCGGAAGCAACTTTTATGGATATTCCACTGCTCCACATCTCATTTAGATACAGGACCAACGGAATCCCCGTTCCTGCTAAAGGGATCATTGCAATCGGACAGTTCGGAATGGGGGTGGTGAACATATCCCAGTTCGGGATCGGACTTTTTTCCCTCGGACAATTTGCGATCTCCGGATATGCCCTGGCCCAGATCGGTTTTGCATATGAACTTATTGCGCAAGTAGGAATTTTTATTAATAAAGGATTCGGACAGCTTGTATGGAAACTGGCCGATCTGATCAAATAGATAAGAAATCGGGCTTTTTTCATTTCAAACATCTGATATAATAAAAAAATGGGAAAAATTGATTTCAGAGATAAGTGGGTGGTGGTCACAGGCGCTTCATCAGGCCTCGGGGAAGCAATCGCCATTGAACTTGCGGAAAATGAAGCCGCAAACCTGATAATCTCCGCAAGACGAGTTGAACGGCTTGAGGAGCTCAAGAACAGGATAGAGAGTGAGTTTAAAAGAGAAGTTATTGTAATCGGTTCCGACCTGTCCGATCCGGAAAGCGTAAAAAACCTTTTCAAAAAGAGTGTAAAAAAGAAAGATATTTATGCAATTGTTAATAATGCCGGAATGACTGATTTTAATCCGGCTGTTTTAGAGAATTTTGAGAAATACCAGAAAATTATCGAAGTTAATCTCATCTCCCTTATAAGGCTTAGCCTGATGTTCCTCAACTATTTCCAAAAAAGAGGTGAGGGGGCAATCCTGAATATAACAAGCATGGGGGCCTTCTTCCCCCTCGTTTATCAGGGGGCATATTCCGCCAGCAAACATGGAGCACAGGTTTTTACTGAAATTTTGAGTAAAGAGAACAAAAATAAGAAAATTACTATCTCATCATTCGCACCAGGCGGTATTGCCACTGAAATGCTATCAAGTTCAGGTCTGGATAAACTAAGGGGTCCGGATGATTTTTTCAACTGGAGCGCAAAAAAAGTTGCAGAAAAAGCAGTCCTGTCCTTTAAAAAGAAAAAACTTTTAAGTGTTCCCGGATTTGTCTATAATTTCGGCCTGATCCTGAAGAGGATACTCCCCAGAAAAACCCTCCTCTATTTTCTCGAGAAAAGTTACAGAAAAAAATAGATCTATTTATCCTGCTCTTTATATTCCTTTATTACTTCTTCAGCAATTGAAGCGGGAAGCTGGGAATATCTAAGAAATTCGATTGAATAGTTGGCCCTTCCGCTTGATATAGTCCTCAATGCTGATGCATACCCGAACATCTCTCTCAGAGGAACCATACCGTTCAGTTTCTGAGAACCTTTTCTGTATCTTCTCATGTTCTCTATATGGCCCCTTCTTCTGTTTACATCGCCGATAATATCACCCATATACTCATCCGGAGTGTTTATTTCTATCTTCATGATCGGCTCAAGCAGTTTAGGAGAAGCTTTTGAAATCACACTTTTCAAAGCCTGTTCAGTACAGCTTCTAAAAGCCATCTCACTTGAATCTACCGCATGGAAACTTCCATCAATCAGAGTAAATTTTATATCAACCATAGGATGACCCGCAAGGAGCCCTTTTTTCATTGTCCCTTCAAAACCTTTTCTTACTGCGGGGATATATTCTCTTGGTATATTTCCACCTTTAATCATATCAACAAATTCCAGCCCCTTCCCGGAATTGGATTCTATTCTGAAGTCTATATGAGCATATTGTCCGTGACCACCTGTCTGCTTTTTATATTTATATTCATGGCGCACTTCTGAAGATATTGTTTCTCTGAACGCTACTGCAGGCTCACCAACTTCAACACTTACCTTATGCTCATTCTTAAGCCTGTCAACAATAACTTCAAGGTGAAGTTCTCCCATTCCTGATATCACAGTCTCTTCTGTTTCTTTATCGTAATTCACCTTAAAAGAGGGGTCTTCCAGCGACATCTTATTCAGGGCAATGCCGAGCTTATCCCTGTCTTTAATATCTGAAGGGCCTATCCTGAGATCAACTACTGTTTCAGGATAATGGATATTTTCAAGAATTATCGGACACTCTTCATCACAGATTGTATCGCCGGTTGTTGTGAATTTTGTCCCTATCAGTGCTCCTATATCTCCAGCCTTAAGAACACTAATATCTTCTCTGCTGTTTGCATGGATCCTCATGATCCTACCTATTCTCTCTTTTTTTTCCTTTGTTGAATTGTAAATATAACTTCCCGCTTTCAATTCACCTGAGTAGACCCTGATAAATGTCTGCTGACCTACAAAGGTGTCATTTATTATCTTAAAAGCAAGTGCAGAGAAAGGCCTTTTCCAGGAAGGCTTTCTCGAAATTGTTTTTTCCCTGTCATTCACATCGAAACCGAGAACAATTCCTCTGTCGACCGGAGACGGAAGATAATCAACTACAGCATCAAGCAATAGGCGAACCCCTTTATTTTTGAAAGCAGAACCGCAGAAGACCGGGGTGATCAATAATTTCAAAACGGCTTCTCTGGTAGCTAACACAATATCTTCCGGAGATATCTCTTCACCCTCAAGATATTTCTCCATAAGGCTGTCATTAAAATCGGCAAGCTTCTCAACAATCGCATCTCTCGATTTTTCCGACTGAATTCTCAGATCTTCGGGTATTTCACTTATTACCTGTTTAAGGCCATTATAAGTAATGGCTTTCATTGAGATCAGGTCAACTACACCCTCAAAGTGCTCCTCTTTTCCAATCGGGATCTGATAGGGGATAGCATTTGCCCCGAGCATATCGTTCATCATATCAACAGTCTGCAGGAGATCAGCCCCCTGACGATCCATTTTGTTAATAAATGCAATCCTCGGTACTTTATACCTGTCAGCCTGATGCCAGACAGTTTCACTTTGAGGTTCAACACCTCCGACTGCACAAAAAACCATGACAATACCGTCAAGAACACGGAGAGATCTTTCAACCTCCAGTGTGAAGTCAATATGTCCTGGAGTATCAATAACATTTATCTGATGGTCTTTCCATTTTGCAGTAATTGCCGCAGAGGTGATCGTAATCCCTCTCTCCTGCTCCTGCTTCATAAAATCCATTACTGCCTGCCCGTCATGTACTTCGCCGATCTTATGTGTAAGACCTGTAAAAAAAAGGATCCTTTCACTTGTGGTAGTTTTACCCGCATCAATATGGGCTACAATTCCAATATTTCTAATTTTTCTAATTACCGCATCTTCCATAATTTATCCTGTATATAATCATACTATTATTCAGATATCTTTAAGATTTCCCTAATAATTGATTAAGTTAATTTGGTAGAGATAATTATACCATAACGCGCCGGGACTGGGAAGCTATGTATTACTTTTTCTTTCTTCCGAATATTGAAGGGAGGGCCCGTTTTATTTTATCCTGCACTTCACCCATTATGTCCCTTTTATCCGGGCCGGCTATTTCATCCAATCTCTTCCTTGCCACTAAATGTTTCGGGTCAAGTTCCAGTGCCTTGCGAAAATAACCTTCAGACCTCTTCCAGAGGCTTTCATGATAGAAAAGGAGTCCAAGTGCAGCATAAGGCTCTGCATTCCAGGACTCCAGTTCCGTTGCCTTAAGAAGGTTTTGCTCTGCTTTTCTTCTGAGTTCAGGGAAACCTGTCTGTATCATACCGAGCAACAGATAAGTGTCGGATTTAGGATCTATATCAATAGACTGTTCAAGGAGAGATATTGCAGGGAGATACTGTTTCCTCTGGTAAAGGGTTTTCGCTTTTTTGTATAAATTTTTTGCTTTCTCAAGAGGGTCTTCTTCTTCCGGAATTTCAGATTTTTCTCTATAACCGTATTTTTCATATTCGGCTCTTTTATCATAGTTTGCAACAACATTATACGCTTTTCTCCCTCTGTTCAGGATGTATGCAAATCTCTCTTTTACATCGGGATCTGATATCTGGGAATCACTGCCGGGAGGGAATTCCCGGAGGAAATTCTGAAAATTATCTTCTATCTCTTTTTGAGTGGCATTCTTGGATATTCCCAGAAATTCAAAATGGTTGAGTTCTCTGTCCTTTACTTCATAGTAGAAAGCATTAACACTGGCTATTAAACGCTTTATCTCTTCTTTGTCCATAAGAACTCCTTAATTCTATTTTATCAAAGAAAAGCTGATAAATACAATCAAATATTATTATAAGATACTAATTACCCTGGTCAGAAGATTAATAAAATCTTCCTTTACCCTGTCAGCTGTTTCCGTAACTTCTTTATGATCAAGAGGATGCTCGGTAATTCCTGCGGCAAAATTTGTGATACATGATATTCCCGTTACTTTAACTCCCATATGTTTTGCCGCAATTGCCTCGGGAACAGTTGACATCCCTACACTGTCAGCGCCTATGGTTCTGAGCATTTTTATCTCTGCCGGAGTTTCGTACGAGGGCCCCATAAGACCGGCATAAACACCTGATTTTACTGAAATTCTTAACGACCTTGCAGTAGAAATTATTTTATCAGACTGAACTTTGTCATATATGGAACTCATGTCCGGGAATCTCGGACCGATCCTCTCGTCATTATCACCGGTAAGCGGATTTTCACCCATCAGATTAATATGATCAGTAATAACCATAAGATCTCCGGGTACGAAAGCTACGTTTATCCCCCCTGCAGCATTGGTAAGAATAAGATCTTTTATTCCAAGAGAACATAAAACCCTGGCCGGAAAAACTACATCTTTAATGTCATGCCCTTCATAAAAATGATAACGACCCTGCAGGACAGCAACCTCTTTCCCCGAAACCATCCCTGCAACAAGATTTCCTGCATGCCCTTTGACTTTCACTTTTTTGAAATGGGGAATATCATCATATGGTATCACTACACTTTTATCTATCCTTTCAGCAAAATCACCAAGGCCAGAACCAAGTACGATCCCGATTTCAGGGACGACATCGATCTTTCCTTTTATAAATTCAGACGCCTCAACTATTTTGTCATAAATATCCATCTCATCTCCTTAAAACTAATATTTAAATAAAACTTAATCCGGGAAAACCTGGATTCTTAATCCCCAGATGGGAGAGAGCTGACATTCCTATGTCTGATAAAGTTCTCCGTACTCCCAGGTTCTCAGCGGATATTCCCTTTTTGTAAACAAGTATCGGGACGAACTCACGTGTATGGTCGGTCCCTTTGAATGTCGGATCACAACCGTGATCTGCCGTTATCATGAGCAAATCATCAGACTTCATAATATCAGTAAAACCACTGAACATTTTATCAAATTGCTCCAGGGTAGAAGCATACCCATCAGGATTCCGGCGATGGCCATATAGCATATCAAAGTCGACCAGATTTATAAAAATAAGTCCTTCATTGATTATAGACATCTCCTTCATCAGAACATCCATGCCTTCTTTATTGTTTTTTGTATGTATTGCTCTCGTTATTCCCTGCTTCGCATATATATCCTCTATCTTCCCAATTCCGGAAACTGTATATCCTCTGCTCTTTATCAAATCAAGAATTGTATCGCCCGGAGGAAGCATCGGATAATCCCGCCTGTCTGACGTACGTCTGAACTCGCCCCCTTCTCCGACAAAAGGCCTCGCAATCACCCTCCCGATCTTATATTTATCACACATCTCCCTGGCATGAACACATTGATCATAAAGTTTCTCAAGAGAGATGACATCATTATGCGCTGCTATTTGAAAAACAGAATCACCCGAAGTGTATACAATAGGGAATCCGGTCCTCATATGTTCAGCCCCGAGCTCTTTTATTATTTCCGTCCCCGAAGCTGCTTTATTACCAAGGATACCTTTAACTCCTGTTCTCTCCCTGAATTCACTTAAAATTTCTTCCGGGAATCCTTCCGGATACAGGGGGAATGGTTCTTCACTTATTATACCCATCATCTCCCAATGACCTGTCATGGTATCCTTTCCCATGGATGCCTCTTTTATCCTGCCGAATTTTCCAGTCGGCTCCGACACAGGTTCCACACCTTTGATTTTAATTATGTTCCCGAGACCCAGTTTCTGAAGGTTTGGAAGATTAAGCCCGCCAACCGCTTCTGCAGTATGTGCAAGAGTATTCGCACCGACATCGCCAAAATCTGCAGCATCATCCATATATCCGGCACCGACACTGTCAAGAACAATTATTATTACTCTCTTCCCCATAATCCCAAAAAAAAATTATCACACACATAGAATAATGTCAAAAATGAAAACAAAACGGTAAGAGGTGAGGGTTCAGAGGTTCCTTGAAAAATTCTGGAATTACCTATTACCCATGACCACTGACCAGATATTTCTACAAAAACAAAATTGATGAGTTAGATTTAATCAGTTATAATCATTGATGCAATTGAAACACTCTTATTCAAAAGCTCTATTAATAATTTTCATTCTGATCTTCACCCATACTCTTGTCCCGGGATCAGAAAATCTTACCATCGATTTCTCTGAAAGATTAAGGGTCATTACCTGGGACAATCCGATCACTCTCGACAGCTCAAAAGAGGAAGGTTCCACCTTCACAAGGCACAGAACATCTTTGGGCCTGAACTGGAAATTTTCAAAAAACTTAGAGTTTTATTTTAAAGCGACCAACGAATTCAGAATATATTTTAAGCCAGACAGAGACTTTAATATTCACGAAATATTTGTCGATAACCTTTACCTTAAATTGAGAAATTTATTCAGACTTCCCGTCACTCTTACGATCGGCCGTCAAAATATTATATTCGGAGAAGGTTTTATTATGCTTGACGGTAATACATATGACGGATCCCGTTCAATTTTTTTTGATGCTGTCAGGGCTGATATTAATTTCAATAACAAAGGGAAATTATCGATCTTTCGCCTGAATGCACAAAAGACCGAAGATCTTCTTCCTGTATTGAACGATAAAGAGCAACTCCTTAATGAAAAGGATATAAAAGGATACGGATTCTATTATCAGGGACAAATAAAAAGGCATAAAACAGAAATATACTATCTTAAAAAACAGACCGATATTGAGGAAAACTTTTCATGGCTCCTTTCAACAGATACTATCGGGAGCAGATTATCTTTTTCAATAAAACGAGGCCTGAATCTGACTACAGAGGGGTCCCTCCAGAACGGTTCATTTTACGAAAATAAAATAAGAGCTTTCGGGGGCCATTTTCATCTTGACAGGGATTTGAACAACAGTATTTTAAAGAAGTTATCGATTGGCGGAATATACCTTTCCGGAAATTCTCCCACCGATCCTGTTCACAGGGGATGGGATCCACCCTTTTCAAAGTGGCCCAAGTGGAGTGAATCATATATCTACACCCTCATAAATGAAGGAGGTATCGGAAACTGGAACAACCTCTCTTCGATCTATATATCACTTCTTACAAAGATCTTAAAAAACGGGAATCTTAATACCACAATTAATTTTCTCGGTGCACCCGAACAAAACACATCCACAGACTTCCCGGGAGGTTCAGGAAAGTACCGGGGATTCCTTCTTATAAATCGTCTTGACTTTAAAATCACCAAAAGTCTAAACGGGCATTTTTTATGGGAGCATTTCAGGCCCGGGAATTTCTATTTCAGCAATGCGGAAAGTTATAACTGGATCAGGTTTGAACTTATGTACAGAAAAACAGTCCGGAGGTAAACATGGCAGCAAAAATAATAATTTTAAGTTTATATGCCCTGATGATAATTACTATCGGGATCATAGGGCTTAGGAAAACCAGGTCATTTTCCGATTTTTTTCTCGGCGGCGGCAAGGTGGGCCCATGGATGACTGCATTCTCCTACGGTACAGCATATTTCTCTGCAGTATTGTTCATAGGATTCGCCGGCAAGATCGGATGGGGATTCGGCTATTCCGGATTATGGATCGCCCTTTTCAATGCTCTTCTCGGAGTATTCGGAGTCTGGTGGATCATGGGGTGGAAGATAAAGAAAGTATCAGTCGAATACAAAATTTCAACTATGAATGAATTCCTGGAGAAAAGGTATGACAGCAAATTTCTTAAACTTTTCTCCTCATTTGCAATATTTATTTTTTTGATCCCATACTCTGCAGCAGTATTTATGGGCCTTTCCTACCTCTTTGAGGTCAACTTCGGGATAGAATACTGGCAGGCTCTCATCTTTATCGGATTATTCACTGCAGTTTACATCGTTCTGGGGGGATATAAATCGATGGCCATGATCGATACGGTTTTCGGAATAATTATGACTGTCGGAGTTCTTATACTTTTCTTCAGCACACTCAAAACCGGCAACGGATTGGGCAACATAACTGAATCACTTAGAAGTATAAACCCGAAACTTGTTTCTGCCGTGGGCCCTCCCGGATTGTGGCCTCTGTTCTGCCTGATCTTCCTCACCAGTGTAGCTCCTTTCGCGATGCCTCAGCTTGTCCAGAAATTTTATGCAATAAAGGATAGATCCGCAGTTAAGACAGGCATGTTCGCATCGACCGTATTCGCATTATTGATTGGTGGTGTTGCCTATTTTGTCGGTTCTACAACAAGGATATTCCTGAATCCGGAAAACAATCCGCTTGCGTTTAAAGATGGCAAACCCGTTTTTGATGCCCTTATGCCCGAACTTCTGGCTCATGTTATTCCCCAATCTCTCTCTGTTATTATTCTGCTTCTGATTCTCTCCGCATCAATGTCAACACTTGCCGCCCTTGTCCTTATTTCAAGTTCCTCTTTCTCCAAAGACTTCTACAGTGGATTTATAAATAAAAATATTTCAGACAAAAATCTTACTCTTTTGATGAGATTCATGAACGGATTTTTTGTTCTCCTCTCCGTTACCCTTGCTGCATTGAACATAGATACAATTGTATCGGTACTAAGCATTTCCTGGGGAGCTATAGGTTCAGTATTTCTCGGCCCGTTCGTTTGGGGATTGTTCTCAAAAAAAGTTAACAGGTTCGGGGCGCTATTTTCATCTATAGCAGGGCTTAGTATATGCATTCTTCTATATATATCCGGCCATTCACCACCCGAAGCCGGCACTCTCGGAATGATAACATCTCTACTGGCCAACCCTGTTGCAAGTCATGCCTACACTTTGTTTAAGTCAAAGTAAGAAGGGGGAAAATATGTCCCGGTACATATTCAACAATAAAAGAAAAGAGTTGCCGCAGTGGAAAGGAAATACATATGAATTTCTCAAAAATTCCGACATGGAAGAATTCCACCGATCACTGGAAGGATATACTCCCACCCCTTTCCTGGAATTGAAGAGAGCACCGGAACTTCTCGGCACCGGGGCAATCATAGCAAAAGATGAGTCAAAAAGGTTCGGTATAAAAGCATTTAAGGCCCTTGGGGCGAGTTACGCGATCTACAGAGTAATAAAGTCATTGTGGGAGAAAAAATTCCGGACAGGTTTTTATCATCGGAGTTTCCACGACAGGGCAAAACTTGACCGGCTCGGTACATTTACATTTTGTGCAGCTTCTGATGGAAATCACGGACGGGCAGTTGCATGGACAGCCAGGATCCTGGGGCAGAGATCTGTAATTTTTATGCCTTCAGAAACTGTAAGATCAAGAATACAAAATATAGAGAGTGAGAACGGAAAAGTGATCATTATCGACGGAACATATGACGATTGCGTCCGGACAGCTGCCGAAGAGGCTGCAAAGAACGGATGGCATGAGATTGCTGATACAGCCTACCACGGTTATACCGACATTCCCTCATGGGTAATGAACGGATACTCAACACTTTTCAGAGAGATGGAGGAGAAAATATCTGAATACAGGATCGGAGAAAATGATCTCATTTTTCTTCAGGCAGGGGCCGGGGCATTTGCCGCTGCCGGAGCATCATGGCTTGTAAAAAGACTTGGGAAAAACCGGCCGATGATTATTATCGTGGAGCCTTCAGAAGCATCATGTTACCTCGAATCTGCGGAGGCCGGAGAAGCGGTTGCAACAAAGGGAAAAATGAAAACAATCATGGCCGGACTGAATTGCGGAGTCCCGTCCATTCTGGCCTGGCCGATCTTGAGAGATTCCGTCGATCTTTTTATCTCGATCCCTGACAATTGTGCCAAAGATGCAATGAGATTGTATAGAGAAGAGGGTATCATATCGGGAGAATCCGGTGCATCCGGCCTTGCAGGGCTGATAGCAATAATGACCGACCCTGATCTCAGGGATGCAAAAAATAAGATCGGCATCGGAAAAGAGACAAGAGTAATAGTAGTAAACACCGAAGGCGACACCGACCCGGAAAATTATGAAAAAATCATTTCAAAAATTCAGAACCCGAATCACTTCTGAACTTATCCTTTTTACACTGGGAAGGGTTTCATCCTCTTTTTTTCTGGAATACGGGATGGTGGTCCTGGTACATACACGACCATAATTAAATCTGATCCCTTGCTCAAGGACAACTGCTGCAATCTCTCCCGACAGACCGAAAGCTTCATAATCCTCATCAACCACTATCAGAGTTCCTGTCTTCGAAACCGACCTTTGTAATAATTTCCTGTCCAGCGGGACCAGGGTCCTTAAATCAACAACCTCTGCATTTATACCTTGTGATGCCAGTCCGGCCGATGCTTCCAGCGCTCTGTGAACACCTACACCAAGGCTTACTATTGTCACATCACTACCCTCTCTCCTGATTTCAGCCTCACCGAAATTCACAGTTTCCCACTTCCCGGGTACCATCCCTTTCCTGCCCTCTTCCGGTATATCATACTCCACTGTTTTTCTTCCCCCTGAGCCCAGGAATTCCAACCATACTTCTGAAAGAAGTTTATGTTCAAAGAAGATAACAGGTCCATTTCTTTTCAGTGCCGAATACATCAAGCTTCCGGCATCAAAGGGTGTCGAAGGAACAACAACAGATAGTCCCGGAATATGTGCCAGCCAACCCCACAAAGCCTGTTCATGCTGTCCCCCGTCACCGTATCCTCCACCACATGGAGTTCTTATTACTATCGGAACGTCCCATTCTCTTCCTGAGAACTCATAGACCTTAGAAGCAAAATTCAGTAATTGATCCATGGCGACACCAAGAAAATCGGCCATGTAAACCTCAACTACAGGCCTTAAACCTGCCATGGATGCAGCAATTCCGGCACCTATAAAAGCACTCTCACTTATTGGTGCATTTATAATCCTCCTGGGTCCGAACCTGACCAGAAGCTCCCTCCTTATCATTTTTGTGTCTTCTCCAAGTACAATTATATTTTTATCTCCGGTCATTGATTGTGCAAGAGCATCATCTATTGCCTGTGAAAAGTTCATCTTCCTCATCCTGATACTCCTTGAAAACTTTTTCACAAATCAAGTTCAACTCAACCTGAACAGAACTCTCTATCTCATGCAATCTTATGTCATCATCAAGAAATTTCTTCGCAAAGAAAAGAGGATCGTTCTCTTTTTTTCTCCCAGGACTTTTAAGTTCTCCGCTCATTGCAGAAAGGATATTCTTTAATCCTGACATTTTTTGTCCTAAAGATGATCCCTTTTTTATCATTGACCTTACAATTGGAATTGATAGGGACGGGATTTCTTTGACCGGATTTTTGAAAATCCTTTTTAATTGATAACCCAGAAAATGGCCTTCTGGGTGAATACATTTAATATGAAGAAATACAGGTGTTTTATACTTTCTTGTTCTGGAAACAGCCGCTGATGATACTTCCCAAACATCTTTCAGGTCCGTTCCTTCAGATTCAAATACTTCCAGTCCGAAACCTTCAGCTCTACTTTTTATATTTCCACCGGTCATTTTTTCAGAAGAAGTTGTTATAGACCGGTTATCATCTTTACATACAAAAAGTACTGGCAATTTCCAGACTACTGCAAGATTCATCGATTCCATCAAAACACCCTGATTGATTGAGCCTTCTCCGAAGAATGCAATTGAAACAGTGCCGGAGTTAAAATAATTTGCAGCAAGTGCGAATCCGGCGGCTGTCGGTCCGGAAGCACCTACGATCCCGGAGGAAACGGACAAAAGTTCTTTAGAGAAAAAATGCATATGGCCTCCTCTTCCTCTGCAAAGGCCTCCATCCATACCGAGCATTTCCTTCATAATTGATTCCGGATCTGCTCCTCGCATTATCAGAGGGGGGGTTGATCTGTGATCAAGCGCCATCGAATCTCCCTCTTCAAGATTAGAGACTACTGATGCTACAATTGCCTCTTCACCTGTCCCCAGATGCATCTCCCCGGAGATCAATCCTTCACTCCAAAGTTTTGAAATTATCTCTTCAAAAAAACGGCTTTTATACATAAGCCGGTAAAGGTGCCAGGGATCAAAATTCATCACAATCTCCCCCTTCTCTCTTGTCAGGTTAATAAAAATAGTTCAGATTTGCAAATAAAAATGATAAATTATCAGAATATAGTCAACCCGACTATAATTATTATTAAAACTTAGAGGATCATTTTTTTTGGAATTTACCCGGATCATAGAAATCCGAAAATCAAAATACTCAAAATCTCTATTACAGCCGCGTCTTCACATCTCTTTTTTTCCCAAGGGTGATTGTGAGCTGCTCAAATACTCATTTCAAGGAATGCCAGAATAAATGCAAGAATAAGAAGGATAATCACAAAGGTTTTCGCATTCGATTGCCCATACTTTTTTACATATTTTCCTGCCAGAATTGCAGAAACAGGAAAGACCAGGAAAGCAACTGCGATTCCCCCCATCACATCACTCGGGAAATGGGCTTGGAGAGCTATCCGTGAATATGCAACCATAACTCCCGTGAACAGGACAACTCCCTTGTACACATTGAGATGTTTTATATTAATAAATGAGAGGGTAATGAAAGGGATGACCATTCCCATAATTTTTGTTGTATGGCCTGAGGGGAAGGAAAAACTTCTATGTATTTCTGAACTTTCTATCAGGCCCCCAAGTTCCATGAACGGCCTCGCACGCCCGACAAGAAGTTTTATCAGGTCTCCCATTATTCCCGCAATGAACAGAGTGAACAGGACGATCAAAAGCCACTTTATATTTCCCTCTTTCCCATCTTTTCCCCCGGTATGGAAATATAAAAAGGCTGAGCATATTAAAAGTATGATCGGGATCCCTGCAACAGTAAGAAATTTCAGAACATTAAGGAGTAGATCATTATGGTAAACCGGGTTATGGGCTACCAAGATGTTCTTTTCCAGCCCGGGAATAAACCGGTAAATAAAAGCTATCGCACAAAAAGTAATTGCAACAGAATATATCAGCAGATAATTCCACTCTTTTAGATTCGCATTTCTTTCAGGATTCACACAGCCTCCTTAGCAAACACGGATCCCATTCAACCCATCAGCAAACCTTTTCTATGGCTAATTCCCAGGGTTTTCCTGCACTCCGGGCAGAAGTAGAGGAACCTCCTTCCAAAGGTCCCGTAAATTTCTTTATATAAAACTGTTTTAATTTCCGCAGAACAATAAGGGCAGAGTGGCGAAATATCGTCTGCTTTTTTTAATGTTATTCCATTCGGCCTCGGATGATCATCAAACACCATTTTTCACCTCACAAATTATTTACCAGCCACCTGATGAACCGCCACCACCGAAACTTCCACCACCACCGGAGAAACCGCCACCGCCAAATCCACCTGATGAGCCGCCGCCGAAACCGCCTCCCCAGAAAGTACCGCCTTTCCCCTTCTTCCCGGCAAGTGCCGGAAGTACAAAGAAGAAAAATATAATCAGAAAAAACATAAAGGGGAAATTAGAGGAGTCATCTTTCTTTTCCCTGAATTTTTTAAGATCTTCAGCGGATATGTCGGAATCTTTTGAGATTATACCGGAAACCATAGTCAAACCCCTTAGCATCCCTTCATAATATTCACCCTTTTTAAAACTGGGGACAATTATTTTTCTGATTATATAACCGCATTTCAGATCCGTAAGGGCCCCTTCAAGTCCATACCCGACCTCGAGACGGAGTTTTCTCTCCCCCATCGAGACAACCAGAATCACACCATTATCCTTCCCCTTCTGACCTATCTTCCAATCATTTTGTTCGGTCAGGCGTATGGAATAATCTTCAATGGTATTTCCATCAAGGCTTTTTATGATTAAAAGAACCACTTGCGCAGACGTTTTATTCTCAAGATCTTCAAGAAGCATTTCTATTGTCCTCTCCTGAGAGGAGTCCAATATATCCGCATAATCACTAACCCGGCCCTTAAGTTTCGGAAATGTGATAGGATAGAGGGATGTAAAAACAAAAAATGACAGTAGAAGTATTATTGTCTTTTTCATTTTAACTCTCCAGAACCGAAACATCATCTTCAAGTTCATTATCATCATCCGGTTTGATCGGAAATTTGTCAGCTTCAGAGAGGATAATTCCGCACTCTCTTACAGAATCGATCAGATTCTCAACAGTTTTACGGCTCTTTATCCCATCGGTTATATTTTTGACTATCCCGTCCCATCTCTCCTGGGGGATCTTTGAACTGATACCTTTATCAGCGATCAGTTCCACCCTCCTTTCAAGAAAAAGAGAGAAATATCAGAATACCGGTTCTGTCCCGGGTGTTAAATATCCCGGACTCTGTGAAATACCTTATTGCTCTCTCATGAACCCTTTTTCTCATTATCGATCCGGGTACAATTATTCTGTCCAGAAATCTCAGATTAGCAAGAAGGTAGAAGATCGTAATAACTATAAAAGGGAAGATCCCGAAAAAAATGGCAGTGTAAACAGGTGAATATTCCCAGAACATATTCTTTATGAAATATTCAATTTTCGCAGGGAACAATACGATGACACCCAGTGAGAGGAAACCGGCGATCAATGCAAAAAAAAGTTCATACTTTGCATAATCGTAACTTTCCCTGATAAATGCAACTTTAATCTCACCGGAAGTTTCTCTCTCCGCTTCCTTTACAGCCTGCCCGATCTTTTTGAGATCTGAATCGGGAAAATTCAGATTTTTCATATTTTAAAACTCTACTTTAGGTGCTGTTTTTGCCCCTTCATCTGAACTGAAATATACTTTTTCTTTAAAGTTCCTGCAATGATGCAATAAAATTGTTGGGGATTACCTTAATATAAGTGTTGAACTCACGGGCAGTTTCATTAAATCTTCTACGTTCAACAGCTATCCTGTTCTCTGTTCCTTCCAGCTGGTTCTGCAGATTGAGAAAATTCTCATTTGCTTTAAGATCCGGATATTTTTCAACAACGACCATAAGTCTCTGAAGAGCACTGCTCAGACTGCTCTGAGCCTGCTGGAATTGCTGGAATGCCTGTGGATTCTCTACAATATCTTTTGATACATTTACCTGGCCGCCCACTTTTGACCTTGCTTCTGTGACAGCAATAAATGTCTCTTTTTCATGCTCTGCATATCCTTTAACAGTAGCCACAAGATTAGGTATCAGATCAAATCTTCTCTGATACACATTCTCTACCTGGCTCCATGCTTCTGTAACTTTCTCTTCCTTTGCTACCATATTATTGTTTACTTTAATCCCCCACATTACCAGGATCACCCCGATAACAAGTGCGATTATAAGAAATGCTCCGCATCCAAGACCTAATTTTTTCCCCATAAGTCCTCCTTTTTATTTTAGACAATTGAATTTTAGGTAATTTCAGCAATTTTGTAAAGATATAAAAAGGGAACTCTATAATGTATAATTAAAAATAGAGTGAAAATGATCAAATTCAAATTGAACGGTGAAGAAAAAACCTATTCGGGAGATGAGGGCCTGACACTCCTCAGATACCTGAGAGATACTGAACATATAAAGAGTGTCAGGGACGGATGCTCGGGCCAGGCGTTCTGTGGAGCATGCATGGTCGAGATGAACGGTAAACCTGTACTTTCATGTGTTACTAAAATGGCAAAAGTTAAAGATGCGGTTATATTCACCATGGAAGGATTTCCTGAAGAAATAAGAGATACGATAGCAAATGCATTCGTCGGAAAAGGAGCTGTTCAATGCGGATTCTGTACTCCCGGCTTTATTGTACGGGTGAAGATACTGCTTGATGGCAACCCCTCTCCATCACGTGATGAAATAATAAAGGCATTGAAAGGGAATTATTGCAGATGTACCGGATACAAAAAAATTGTTGATGCTTCAGTGGATGTATCGGAAATATTTAATAACAAAAAGGAGATATCAAAAGAGGAGAGCGGTCTTGTAGGGAAAAGTCTGCCCAAGTATAGAGCTTTCGAGAAAGCAGTCGGAACTTCTCCTTATGTGGACGATCTCGAATTTGAAAATATGGCCTGGTCAGCACTGAAATTCTCTGACTATCCAAGAGCTGTAATAAAATCGATAAATACACTTAAAGCTGAAAAACTTGATGGTGTTATCAGGGTCATAAAAGCTGAAGATATTCCAGGAGAGAGATATTACGGATTGATATACAACGACTGGCCCCTGATGATTGCAGAAGGGGAAACCACAAGATACATCGGAGATGTTATAGCAGGAGTTGTGGCGGATACTGAGGAGACAGCCAGAGAAGCAGCTGAACTTATCGAGATAGAATATGATGTACTGGAACCGCTTACAGACATGGAAAAAGCGGAAGAGAGTAAAATAAGGATCCATCCGGACGGGAATCTTCTCGAAACATGCATTGTTAAAAGGGGTGGAGATGTAGAAAAATTCTCTCTTCATCAAAATATACGGTCAAAGGGAGATATGAAACCCAGAGGATCGAGCATGCATTTCTTGAGACAGAGACGGCTGTTGCAATACCTTCGGAAGAAGGGGGGATCAAACTATGCTCCCAGAGCCAGGGAATTTATGAGGACAGAAAGCAGATCGCAAGGATCCTCGGCATATCGGAAGAGAAAGTATCCGTAAGGCTCTATGCAAACGGAGGAGGATTCGGGGGAAAAGAGGATATGACCGTCCAGGGGCATGCATCTCTTTTTGCCTGGCTGACCGGACAGCCGGTGAAACTGAAATTAACCCGTGAAGAATCTGTAAGGATGCACCCGAAAAGACATCCACTTATAATGGATTATGAGGTCGGATGCGACGCTGAAGGGAAATTTACAGCATTGAGGACAAAGATAATCGGTGATACGGGTGCATATGCATCAGTTGGCACAAAAGTTCTCGAAAGGGCGGCAGGGCATGCAACAGGAGCTTACCATTTCCCCGCTGTCGATATTGAGTCAAAAACCCTGTATACAAATAATATTCCTGCCGGAGCAATGCGGGGATTCGGAGTGAACCAGGTAACATTTGCAATTGAGAGCTGTATCGATGAACTCTGCTTTAAGGGGGGATTTGACAGGTGGCAGTTCAGGTATGACAACGCATTAATAAAAGGTTCAAAAACAGCGACCGGACAGATACTCGGTGACGGTATAGGGGTCAGAGAAACCCTCCTCTCTGTAAGGGATGATTTTTATATGGAAAAATATGCCGGACTTGCCTGCGGGATAAAGAACTCGGGAATAGGTAACGGTATGATAGATTTCTCAGAAATCAGGATAGAAATAATTTCCGGAGATAAAGTCAGACTGTGTCACGGCTGGACGGAAATGGGGCAGGGAATTGATACTATTGCAATACAGGTACTCAGCACAGAAACCGGAATTGATCCTTCCATTATAGAAGTAAGGGTCAACACCGATGACGGAGCAATAGCCGGGATGACCACCTCCAGCAGGGGTACAGTATTGATAGGGAACGGAATAATTGAAGCCTGTAAAGAACTCAAAAAAGATCTGCAGGAAAAATCCCTTTCAGAGCTTGTAGGGAAAACATATTCAGGAAGGTGGAGTTTTGAGGATTCCACAAAACCCGGGGAGCCGGGCAGGGTCATTACGCACTATTCCTATAGTTACGCAACTCAAATGGTCTCACTCAATGATGATGGAACAGTAAAAAAAGTGATCGCCGCTCACGATGGGGGAAAAATATTAAACCCAGCTCTCTTTGAGGGGCAGGTCGAAGGGGCGGTAATGATGGGACTCGGGTATGCCCTCTCCGAAGATCTGAAAACGGAGAAAGGATACCCGGTGAGTTTTAAATTGCGGGATCTCGGGCTTCCAAGAATAACAGACCTTCCGGACATTATTGTCAGAGGTGTGGAAGTTAAAGATCCGATCGGACCATATGGAGCAAAGGGAATAGGTGAGATCGGTCTTGTACCGACAGCTGCAGCAGTTGCAAACGCTTTCTCTTCATTCAACGGGATAATACAGAAAAAACTGCCTTTAATAAAACCCGGAGAACAATCCAATCATTTGATTTAACTTATACTAAATCCCTATGCTATAATGAAACATGAATCCAGTACAGCAAAAGAAATGAACAATATTAAAACTTCCGGGGCCAGTTTTAAAAATATAGGGAAAGACAATACTGCATTGCTGAATTCGGTCAATGACGCAGTGATACTTATGGAAGGGATGACCTTTATCGACTGCAACGAAAAAGCCCTCGAATTATACGGCTGCAGTTCAAAAGATGAACTTTTGAATGCAAAACCCTACGAACTTTCTCCCGAATATCAGCCGGATGGTGAATTTTCAAAAGATGCTGCAATGGAAAAAGTACAGGCTGCACTCGACGGAATTCCACAATTCTTTGAATGGAAACATACAAAACTGAACATGGAACTAATTGATACTGAAGTAAGCCTGAATTGTATCGAAATTGAAGGCAATAAAAATTTAATTGCTGTTGTAAGAGATATAACAAGGAGAAAAAAAGCTGAGAAGATCAACTCAGTCCTGTTTAATATTTCCAGAGCTTCCGGAGAATCAGATTCACTCGAAGAATTTCTGGCAATCGTAAGGGACGAGACAAACAGGCTGATGGATGCAAAGAACTTTTTTGTTGCTCTTATTGTCGACAAAGAAAAAAAACTTTATCAGATCCCATACGGAGTGGACGAGAATCCGGGAGAAATAGAATTAGGGATGACTATTGATCTGGATGGAAGTTTCACTGATTATATTGTCAGGAAATCGGCACCGCTCCTTGCAAATAAATTTCAGATCAGAGAACTATATAAAGAAGATAATATTAAACTTCTCGGAACTGATTGCGAATCATGGCTTGGAGTACCTTTAAAATCAAGAAACGAAGGGATAATAGGAGTCCTTGCAGTCCAAAGCTATACCGATCCGAATGCATATTCCGGCAGTGATATGGATGTCCTTATTGCCATTTCAACAACAATTGCATCTGCAATTGTTCAGAAGAGATCTGAGCAATCTCTGAAAGAGAGTGAAAGCAGGTTTAAAAAGCTTTCTGAAGCAGCTGACGAAGGATTACTTTTCTATGATATCAATGAAATTATCGTAGATGCAAATAAAGCTTTCCTTGAAATGACCAATTATACACCTGGATGACCTTCGGGGAAAGACTATTTCAATACTCTTACATGAAGCATCATATGTTGCATTAAGGAAAAAGGGAAATTCGGGGTCAGAGAACCCGATCGAGACCGTTCTTCTGACAAAAAACTATTCCATCTTGTTTTGTATGAGCAAAGTGAGAAATTTTGATATCGGAAAAGGTATAGTAAAAGTTGCTACATTTACAGACATCTCTTCCCAGAAAGCATATGAAAAAGAAAAAAATATCCTGCAGGAAAAACTGAACCGGTCTGAGAAAATGGAAGCATTGGGGAGACTTGCCGGAGGCGTCGCTCACGACCTGAATAATGTTCTCACTTCTATTATAAGTTATCCCGATTTAATCCTGATGAACATTGATGACAGGAAAAAGGTCGGGGAGTATATAGAAAAATTGAAAAAATCGGGACACAAAGCTGCAGCAATAGTTGAAGACCTCCTTACCCTGACAAGAAGAGGCATAACAAAGTTTCAACCACTTAACATTAATACAATAATAGAAGATTTCTTTAGTTCATCTGAATTTGAAAAAATCAGGAAAGACTATCCGAAAGTTAAGTTCAATTTAAATCTGCAGAATGACATCAAAAATATAAAAGGATCAAAGATCCATCTGACTGCAACGATAATGAACCTTATCCTGAACAGCACTGAAGCTATCAGAGATAAGGGGGCTGTCCATATAATCTCAGAAAATCATTACAACAAAGAACCGGGCAGCGGAAGTTCAGTAAAAGTAATAATCCACGATGAAGGTGTGGGAATGAGCAAAGAGGAAAAAGAGAAGATATTTGAACCTTTCTATACAAAAAAGCTTATGGACAGGAGCGGAACAGGGCTAGGCATGTCTGTAGTCTGGGGTACCGTACAGGATCACAAAGGAACAATCAATGTGTCCAGCAAAAAAGGGGTAGGGACAAGAGTTGAAATAACTTTCCCGGCAACGATCGAAAAAATACCGGAACCGAAAGAAAGCATTCCATTCAGCAATCTTACCGGGAAAAACGAAAAAATACTTATCGTTGATGATGAACCCGGACCAAGAGAGATCGCAGACCAATATTTAAAAAAACTTAATTATAAGGTCGATAAGGTCGATAGCGGTGAAGATGCCGTTAAACTGTTCAAGAGGAAAAGACATGATCTGGTAATACTTGATATGCTTCTTGAGAACGGGATCGATGGACTCGATACTTTCAGAAAGCTTTCAAAAATAGATTCAAATATTAAGGCTATTATAGTAAGCGGATTCTCTGAGACCGAAAGGGTCAGAGAAGCACAGAGAATGGGTGCAGGAGATTATATCAAGAAACCTTACACCTTCAGAGAGCTTGGACTTGCAGTAAAAAGGGAATTGGAAAGATGAATAACGATCTGTACTTAAAGAACGGGACATTTATTGATCACAAAACGCTTGAGTTTTCAGGTGGGAATTTCATTGTAGAGAAGGGAGCTGATGGAAAGGTCATACCGGTAAATTCAATTCCACCTGATGTTGAAATACTCGATTGCAAAGGAAAATACATAACAAAATCATTTGTTAATTCTCACCACCATATCTATTCGGCACTCGCAGTCGGGATGCCGGCTCCGGCAAAGCAGCCGGCTAATTTCCTTGAAATACTTAAATATATCTGGTGGAAACTTGACAGGTCCCTGACCGCAGAAATGATAGAAGTAAGCACCATGGTTACAGCTGCCGCTTCCATAAGGAATGGCGTTACCTTTATTATTGATCACCACTCTTCTCCAACTGCAGTAAAAGGGTCACTTGATAATATCGGAAGATCAATTCAAAAAGCAGGGATAAGTTCATCATTGTGCTATGAACTATCGGACAGGGACGGAGAAAGAGCTGTAAATGAAGCTCTCGAAGAGACAGAAATTTTTCTAAACAGCGGCAGAGAAGGGCTTGTCGGACTCCATGCTTCATTCACGGTATCTGACAAACTTCTCAAAGAGGCCGTCTTACTCGCTGAAAGATACGGAAAAGGGATACATGTCCATGCGGCTGAAGATCAGATCGATCAGGAGATCACAATAGAAAAATACGGGAAAAGGGTTATCAAGAGGCTTTCCGACTTAGGAGCGCTATCTCTTAATGGTTCCCTCCTTGCACATTGCATTCATATTGATGAGAATGAGAGAGATCTGCTTGCAGATTCAGATGCCTGGGTAATCCAGAACTCAGATAGCAACATGAACAATGGTGTCGGAATTTTCAATCCTGAAAAACTTGAATCAGTTTCTCTGCTGGGAACAGACGGGATGAACAGTGATATGATGGGGAGCTTAAGGTCTGCTTGGCTGACAGGAAACCTGTCCGGGGTAAACAGCCCTGAACTCATTTACAACAGGCTTAGAAACAGCCACAATTATCTGAAAAGCATCAGAGCAGCAGGAGACGGAGAGAACAACCTTATAGTTCTTAACTACAATCCGGTCACAGAGATGAACAATGAAAATTTTTGCGGACATTTACTTTACGGAATGTCCCGCTGTAATATTGATTCTGTTATTTCAGACGGGGAAATTATTATGAGAGAAAAGAAATTATTGACCATAGATGAATCATCAATTCTAAAAAGATCTTCCGAGCTCAGCAAAGCTCTCTGGGAAAGGATGAAAGAGATCTGATCAAGTCAATATCCCCTTGACAAAGTGGCAAAAAGAGCTATATTGTTTCAATAACTCAATTAGATACAGGAGAAGTAATGTTAAATATAACAGACAGAATAATAAACGATAAAATCGTTGAAAAATCTGCTCAGCGATTCAGAGAGAAGAAGATAATCCTACCAACATTTAAACAGATGCGTCATCCGGAACTGATCCCCGATTCAATAAAAAATGAACTCAAAAATATCGGACTCTGGGACCTCCACCCACTGAACCTCTTCAGGATCACCTGGAAGAACGAACCGAAAAAAGAGGGAGGATTATTTGGCGGAGTAAATTTTATAGAGCTCCCGAAAGAGATAACCGGAGTGGATGCACGGATAGTAATGCTGGTGGGAAAATACTTTCCAACAGGCGCACATAAAGTTGGAGCTGCATACGGCTGTCTTGCTCCAAAGATCATTACCGGAGAATTTGACCCGACTTTTCATAAAGCTGTCTGGCCTTCAACAGGTAACTATTGCCGGGGGGGGGCCTTCGATTCATACCTAATGGGATGTGAATCGGTAGCAATACTTCCGGAGGAAATGAGCAAAGAGAGATTTGACTGGCTTGAAGATATCGGTTCTGAAGTTATTGCAACACCCGGATGTGAATCAAATGTAAAAGAGATATATGACAAGTGCTGGGAATTGAGGGAAACCCGGGACGATGTAATGATTTTCAATCAGTTTGACGAGTTCGGGAACAGTGTCTGGCACTATACGATAACAGGCAACGCAATTGAGGAAGTTTATTCAAAAGACCTGAAGAGATCGGGAAATTTCGCTGCGTATGTTTCAGCTACAGGCTCGGCCGGGACAATTGCTGCAGGCGATTTCCTCAGAAAGAAATTCCCGTTTATGAAAGTAATTGCTTCAGAAGCTCTCCAATGTCCGACATTGTTGAGGAACGGATTCGGCGGGCATAGAATTGAAGGGATCGGGGACAAACATGTACCGTGGATACACAATGTAAAAAATACCGATATGATAGTCGCGGTAGATGATGAAGACTGCATGAAGATATTAAGGCTCTTTAACGAGGATGAAGGGAAAAAGGCTCTTTTAGACGAAGGTGTCTCTCAGGAAATTATTGACAAGCTTGATCTCCTCGGCATATCTTCAATATCAAATCTGATCACAGCAATAAAAGCTGCAAAATATTATGAATTTACATCCGAAGATATCATCTTTACAGTTGCTACAGATTCGGCAGAGCTATACCAGTCAAGACTTCTCGAACTCAACAATGAGAGAGGATCATATACCGAGCTGAATGCTCATAAGGACCTTGAAAGGGTGATAAACGGAGCCGGAACGGACAATCTGAAAGAGTTGACCTTTACCGATAAGAGGGCGATCCATAACCTTAAATATTTCACTTGGGTAGAGCAACAGAAGAAGGAAGTTGAAGATCTTAATGCTCTCTGGTATGACAGAGAGATATGGGACAAAATGTTTTCCCAGCCGGAAAGATGGGACGAACTTATAAATGAGTTCAATGAGAGGACCGGACTTCTAAAGAAATAAAAAATGGATAGCCAGAGCCTGCTGATAAAGAACGGGCGAGTCACAACACACAACAGGCAGTTCAGTGGCGACATTCTGATAGCCGGCGGAAAAATAGATACTCTGGCAAAAAAAATATCCCCGCCCGGTCAGGGCACTGAAATTATAGATGCAGAAGGTTTATTAGTCCTGCCGGGAGGCGTTGATCCACATGTGCATATGGCCCTGCCAACAGGGTTTGGGAGGTCATCAGACGATTTCGAGACCGGTTCAATAGCAGCAATCGCAGGAGGGACAACAACTTTTATAGATTTTGTAACTCCGGAGAAGGATGAATCTCTTTTCTCAGCACTGAAGAAGAGGAAGAAAGAGGCGGAGAATTCGATATGTGACTATGGGCTCCATATGTCTATTACTTCAATAAATCCAGGACTAAAAAAAGAGATATCCGATATTATCGCTACTGAGGGTATAACCTCCTTCAAACTCTATATGGCTTACAGAAGTTCGGTCGGAATGGCCGATCCCGACATTCTGAAGGCCATGGAAATGATAAAAATGGGGGGAGGGATCTCTATGATCCATTGTGAGAACGGGGATATGGAGGAGTTCCTCAGGGGAAAAATGATCTCATCGGGCAAAACAGGAATAAGATACTATCCGGAAAGCAGACCGCCTCAGATGGAAAATGACGCAGTTGAGAGGGCAATAATGTTCTCGGATACAACAAAATGCCCCCTGTATATTGTCCATATGACAACAGAGAAAGGTGTTGAGGTAATTCTGAAAGCAAAAAAGAAGGGAATACCTGTATATGCCGAAACATGTCCCCACTACCTTTTCCTTGACGACTCCATGTACAGGAAAGGGATAGGAGGGGCAAAATACATAATGAGCCCGCCGCTGAGAAAATTACATGATATGACCGGATTGTGGGAGGGACTGAGCGAAGGGACTCTTGAAGTTGTCAGCACCGATCATTGCCCATTTAATTCTAAAGGAGAGAACACTACAGTTTCTGATGATTTCACGAAAATTCCGAAGGGTGTCGGAAGCATTGACCACAGATTGAGCCTTTTATATTCAAAAGGAGTACTCGAAAAAAAGATTACGATCCACAGATTTGTTAATCTGGTTTCAACCAGGCCTGCCAAGATCTTCGGCCTCTATCCACAAAAAGGAGCTATCATAGAAGGGGCTGATGCTGACCTGATAATATGGGACCCGGATAAAAAAACAGAAATTTCAGCAGCTACCCAGGTCCAGAATTGTGATTCATCGGTCTATGAAGGGATGGAAGTTACAGGTGCACCTTCCAAAGTTTTATTGGGGGGAAGAGTTGTTTTCGATAATGGTAATTTCGATCTTTCCAGAGCAAAAGGAAAGTTTATCTATAGAAAAAGATAATTCTATTTTATTATATTCTTATCCCTGTCGAACCATTTTTCCAGATGTTTAATTTTTGAATCCAGAATTTTTTTTATCAATGCTTCCGGATCGTTCTCAACAAGAAGAAATTCAAAGTGTTCTCTCCTCAGGAAACCGTTTGAAACAACATTTTCAAGAAAGTTTAAAAGTCCGGAGTAAAACTCCTTCACATTCAAAATACCGATCGGTTTCTCAATATCTCCCAATTGGTACCAGGTGAACATTTCAAATGTCTCCTCTAAGGTCCCGATACCTCCGGGCAGCACAATAAACCCGTCTGAAAGTTTATTCATAAGCGCTTTCCGCTCATGCATCGATCCTGTAATTTTCATCTCGGTAAGGCCGGTATGCCCCACTTCCATATCATTCAATTTTTCAGTTATAATACCGGTAACTTTACCTCCGCTATCCAGAACTCCTTTTGCAGCCATCCCCATGAGCCCGACATTCCCGCCACCGTAAATCATTTTGATGTTTTTCTCCGATAAAATTCTGCCGGTATCATATGCCGCTTCCAGATATACAGGATCATTGCCTTTACTTGAACCGCAGAACAGACATATACTATTCATTTCACCCATCAGATAATTCTACACTGCTATTCCATGATTATCAATCAGGGACGGTGCTTTGAAACTTGGAAATAAACAATTTATTTAGAGAATATATCCGTATTCCTCAGATAATATGAACTATCTTTTTATATGAACCCTTTTCATTCCACCCCTCTCTTATAAAGCTCCAGATATTGCTCAGATCTCTTTTTATTTCCGATTTGAAGATAAAGCTCCGACAATGTTTTTGAGATATCTTTGTACAGGTCATTATTCCTGTCCGTTTCCGCATGTTTAAAACCTTTTTTCAAATATCTCAAGGCCATTTTTATGTTATTATTCTTGATATGAAATTCAGCAGAATATTTACACGATTCAGCAATAATATCCCTGTAGAGGTTTCTCTCAGCTGTTTTTAATGCTTCTTTGAAGAGCAAAATCGCCTCATCTGATCTTCCGGTCTTTAAAAAAACCGCACCCTTTATATTACATATTGCTGCATGATTCCAGGATTTTACAGATATTTCAACTTTTTTATTCTTCTCCAGTGCTTCATTAAGATATTTCAGAGTCTTATTGAATATTTTTTTTTTGAAATAACTGTAGCCGATATTAATGTTTGAAAAACATTCCTGATCTTTTTGCTTATACTTTATAGCAAGAGCAAGAGCTTTCTCCCCGAGCTTCTTCACATGATCCTGTTTTTCAGTACACCAATAAGCTTTAGCCAGATTATTCAATATTTTTGCATGTTCGATCTCCGGAGCGGTTTTCAGTTCTTTTTCCAGTTTATTCTTATCAGACTCAGCCTTCCCGAAAACCTGCCCTGCTGTCAAAATCAAGTAAATCAGAGATACAATTATAATCGACTTTTTCATATGCCCCCCAAAAAATCCATTCAAGGAAAATTCTGACACATTGTAAAAAAAAAATAAATGTCACCATAAAAATTCAGACCTGAGTATTTATATTGGATAAATCTCATGTCTTTCCTATATATTGCGAAAAGGCAACAGCCAGGGCTCTTTTTGGATTTATATTTTTTAAATTTTCTGTTATAAGTTGAACATGGCGGGAAAATTGTCTTATGAGCGATATTTATGGTTCCATTCAAAACTAAAAACAGGGAAGTATCCGAAATTATCGCACCTGTCTGCAAAATTTGAGATCTCCCAAAGGCAGTCATCGAGAGAGATCGAGTTCATGAGATTGTTTTTCGAAGCACCGATAGAATATTCACCGGAGGAGAACGGTTACTACTATTCAGATGACAAATTTGAACTTCCGGGAATATGGGCCTCCGAGGAAGAGATAATTACTCTGATAATTGCAAAAAGGCTTGCCTCCACAATCCCCCACAAAAAAAGGAAAAAGAAATTTGATGAATTCATAAAAAAATTCCTGAGGGAGACCGGTATAGACATTTCTGCAATTGAAAAAAAAATATCAATAAAGAATATACGTTACTACAGGGTCGATCCTGCAGTTTTTGAAACTGTCGTTCTTGCCCTGAGTTCAGGGAAAAAACTTAAGATAACCTATAAATCACCATATAAAGATGAACCGGGAGAAAGGATTGTAAATCCTCTTCATCTGCTGCTTTATATGGGAAACTGGCACCTTTTCGCCTGGTGTGACAATAAAAAAAAAGTGAGGGACTTTGTGCTCTCCCGGATAACAAATACTTATATTACAGAAAAACCTATACCGGGAAAACTGAGAAAAACTGACCTGAGAAAACAAGTGTTCGGAAATTACGGGATATTCATAAACGGGGAGAAAAAAGATATTATTCTGAAGTTCACTGATGAGACTGCAAAATTAGCACGGGAACAGGTATGGTTCCCTGACCAGGTGATAGAGGAACCTGAAAAAGGGGGCATAATCATAAAATTCCCCGCCTCAGATTTCAGAGAAGTATTAAAAGACATCCTGTCCATGGGCCCTGGCGTCGAAGTGATATCTCCTCCCGAATTGAGGGATATGGTAAAAGAGAACATCATAAAGATGATCAAACTCTACAGGGCTTAACTCCTTATCCGTGAATAGTTGATTATCAAACTCTTAATTGAGATAATCTTATTTTGTCCCCGGTTTAAACCGGTTCAAAATGGAGGTAACAGGTGAAAGGAATAATTCTTGCGGGAGGTTACGGCTCAAGGCTCTATCCCATGACCATTCCGGTATCAAAACAACTTCTTCCTGTCTACGACAAACCAATGGTATACTACCCGCTCTCGACCCTTATGCTTGCAGGTATCAGAGAAATACTGGTAATATCCTCACCAGATGAACTCCCTCGATTCAGGAAGCTTCTCGGTAACGGGAAACAGATCGGGATCACGATCAAATATAAAGAACAGCCCAGCCCGCAGAGGAATTGCAGATGCATTTATAGTGGGAAAAGATTTTATCGGCTCAGACAATGTCTGCCTGATACTAGGGGACAACATATTCTATGGCCACAACCTGGTAGCTATGCTTGAGAAGAGCAGCAGGATCGAAAAAGGGGCAATTGTTTTCGGCTACTATGTGAAACACCCGGAGAGGTACGGAGTGGTCGAGTTCGACAAAAACAAAAATGTTATTTCAATAGAAGAAAAGCCTGAAAAACCTAAATCGAACTATGCTGTAGTAGGACTCTATTTCTATGACAACAGTGTAGTTGATCTTGCACATACAATCAAACCATCAGCAAGAGGAGAAATAGAGATCACAGACATAAACAATGAATTCCTCAAAAGGGGGGAGATGAAAGTCGAACTCATGGGCCGGGGGTATGCCTGGTTGGATACCGGTACCAATAGTTCTCTTCTTGATGCATCCATGTTCGTTAAAACAATAGAGGATCGGCAGGGACTTAAGATATCCTGCCCGGAAGAGATCGCATTCAGGAAAAACTATATAAGCATACCTGAACTTAAACATCTGGCAGACAAACTTTCAGCCAGTGATTACGGGAAATATCTATACGGAATACTTGAAGAGGGATAATTGACTGACAAAAAAAGATCATTAAAAAACATTCTGGTTACAGGCGGAGCGGGATTCATAGGAAGTAATTTTATCAGATATATTTTCAGTAATACAGATTTTTCCGGAAGGATAATTAATATTGATAAATTGACATATGCCGGCAATAAAGAGAACCTTGGAGAGGTAGAAGATGAATTCGGGGGAAAAAGATATTTTTTCTCAAAGACAGACATATGCTGCGGGGATGATGTAAAAGCAATCTTTAATAAATTTGATATCGATACTGTGATCCATTTTGCTGCAGAATCTCATGTAGACAGATCTATTACCGGTCCGGCCGATTTTATTCAGACAAATATAGTTGGGACATTCATGCTTCTGGAGGCAGCCAGGGATCTTTGGAATGGAGATAAAGCAAATCTTTTCCATCATATTTCCACAGATGAGGTTTATGGAAGCCTGGAAAAAGATGGATATTTTATCGAAACCTCTCCCTACGATCCGAAGAGTCCGTACTCAGCCTCAAAAGCATCCTCCGACCATTTGGTCAGAGCTTATTCAAATACCTATAAGCTTCCGACAACTCTTTCAAACTGCTCCAACAATTACGGCCCTTACCAATATCCTGAAAAATTGATCCCGCTTATGATACGGCAGGCAATAGACGGAAAGGACCTTCCGGTTTATGGGGACGGCGCTAATATCAGAGACTGGCTTTATGTGACCGATCATTGCTCTGCAATATGGAAAATTGTATCGGAAGGTAATACAGGGGAAACCTACAATATCGGAGGGGACAGCGAGAAGAAAAATATAGATGTTGTTAATGACATTTGTTCTATTCTTGACAGGGTATATCCGGTATCGGAAAACCCGGGATCCGGGTGCCGGACAAGCTATTCCGAGCTTATAAAATTTGTTACAGACAGGCCGGGACACGACAGAAGGTATGCAATTGATTGCCGGAAGATCAAAAATGACCTTGGGTGGAAGCCCTCTGTAAATTTCATGGAGGGGCTTGAGGCCACAGTCATATGGTATCTGGAAAAATTTTCCGGATAATCTGATCACTTTTTTTGTTAAAAACTCATCAGAAGGATAGAAATGCAATAAATTGACACTCCGAATTTTAGATGATATATACTTTATAAATTATGAAATGAAACCCAATGGATAAAATTTTAATAGTAATTCCAGTGTACAATGAGGAGAAAAATATTCGCGAAGTTATCTCCGACATCCGTGAAAATTTCAACTCCGCGGACATTATTATTATTAATGATAATTCTACTGATAATACCGTTGCAGAAATTGACAAATCGGGGATCAGTCATCTTGATCTCCCCTTCAACATGGGATATGCTGGCGCTCTTCAGGCAGGATTAAAGTATGCAACAATAAACGGATATGACTTTGTGGTTCAGTTTGACGGTGACGGGCAGCATCTTGCAAGTGAGATAGGAAAACTTTATAAAAATATCAAAGAACATAATGGAGATATAGTTATCGGATCCAGATTCAAGATCAATTCCGACTACCCTCATCCGCTTTTCAGAAAGATCGGATCATGGATATTCTCTCTCCTAATCAAGTTGACATGCAGAGAGAAAATAACGGATCCGACATCCGGGTTCCAGATATTAAGCCGGAGAGTCTTTACGGAATACAGTGAAATGTTCAATTATCCCCAATTCCCGGATGCTAATCTAATAATAAAAATGCTCCTGCATGGATATAAAATAGAAGAAATCCCTGTAAAAATGAGAACGCGGGAGCACGGGGAGAGCATGCATACAGGAATAATCGCCCCTGTAAAATATATGATAAAGATATTTTACAGTATACTGATCATTATTCTGACTTTTAAGTCCAACAGCCCGGAAAGGGACGGAGGTTCTGATGAATAGAATATTTTTTGCATTTTTCGGAATTGCTGCAATTTTGTATATATTTATTAAAGTGAAGAATAACAAGTTTTCGGAGAGCAGGAGTATTTTTTGGGTCCTGGGTGGTGTGGTGATCTTTTTCCTCTCAATATTCCCAGAAACATTAGACAAAATTTCTGCAGTGCTGGGGATAATTCATCCTCCTTCACTCCTGTTTCTTATGGCTTCAATATTTATTATCTATTCAGTTTTCAAACTTGAGGAAGAAATTACTATTACCAAGGAGCAGTTAAAAGACCTCGCCCACAAAAATGCCATCCTCGAGAATGAATTCAAAAAAAGATTACACAATAAAGTAGACCCGCCAGACAAGGATAGGCAGTCGAAATAAGTGCCCTATAAATATGATATAATTTGTTTATGACAAGAGAAACGGATTATAAATCTTATTTAATTCTATTTGGAATTATAATTGTAGCTTTCTTTTTAAGGATCAATCAATGGTTTAATTTCCTTGGCGCTGACGAGGTGAGAATTATGGGATGGGTTAAAGACCTTAACAAAAATCCGTTTCCGGTTCATCCTTATCCTCCTCTTTTTCTATATATCAATTTTTTATTTTCAATAGTGCTGAAAAAGATTGCATTGTTTCTGGGAATAATAAACTTTGATACTTCTTTCTGGCAAAATGATACCGGATTTATAACTATTCTTAAAGCAGGCCGGATCCTCTCTGCAATATTCGGGACCCTTAATGTCTTTATTGTCTACAAAATAGGAAAGGAATTCATAAATAAAAATTCAGCACTTCTGAGCGCAGCTATTCTTGCCGTCTGCTGGCCGCATGTAATTGATTCCCATAATTTTAAATCAGATGTACTCCTTGCATTCCTTTTATCTCTTGCCATCTATTTTATTCTGAAATTTGTGGAATCGGGAACGATCCGCTACCTGATGTTTGGTTCCTTTACTTTCGGCCTCTCTTTTGCAGCAAAATATAACGGAATCTTCGTGATAATAATTATATTACTTGCAATTTTTTTTAAAAGAAAAGATGTCAAAATATTAAAAGGATTTGTATATTTTTCAATTACCAGTGCGATCGGATTCCTTGCAGGAGCTCCAAACTGGATAATTCATCCTATATCAAATTTCAAGGCCATGATGAAGCTTTTAGGAAGCATATCACATAATCTGGAATGGTATGACAAAATCCCATCCTCCTATATCCTTTACGGGAAAAACCTGGTGGAAACTTTTGGTTGGGTTTTAATAATTATTCTCATTGCAGGACTTGTTTTATCTTTCTTCAAAAAAAACAGGGCTGAAATACTTATTTCAATCACTTTTATCTTTTATTTCCTTATGATAGGAAGAGAGCATTATTTTAATTACAGAACAATTCATATCCTTTTTGTACTGGGATCAATTATTATAGGTAAATTTGTTTTTTCGGATATAAAATTTTTAATAAAGAACAAAACAGTAAGAAATTCAATCGTAATTTCCAGTGCAATTATTGTTCTGGCATTTTCATACAACAACCTGAACAGAAGTTATAAAAGCCTCAATCTTCTCAGTTCTATTGCATCGCACGCAACAAAAGAGAAACCGGGGATCGGGGAACACGATTATTCAACCTATTATGCAAAAAATCATTTAAAAAAAGGCAGCCTTTTTTTCAGAGAGATGTGGACACCCCCTCTGAATAGTTACGGGACAGGAGTATTCGGTACTGATGTAACAAGAGCACCCCTGAAAAGATTCAATGGAGATAACAGTTTTAACTATCTTGTCACAAGTTTCAGGACCAATTATATTATAACCAAAGGAAGGAACAGAAATTTCCTCTCTGCCGCAAAAAAAAGACTCAAGAATTATATACCTTTTTACAAAGTGTACAAACCCAGAATTTTTACATGGAGTAATGACATTAAGTTCTGGTATAGAAAACCGGATTTTATAAAAAGAAAGAGAGTCCCTGACTCTCAAATAGAATTCCCGAGAATGTTCTACTCTGACGATCAAAACACATCCATTTTTCTACCACTTCAAAGATATGAAAAAAACCCCTGTTCCGGCAGGATACATAACGGCAAATTTGCAAAATTCATTATTTCAAATATCAAATTAAAAAGCATCAGTTTTAATTTTCATGCAAAAAGGGAGACTAAATTAAGCATAGATATCAATGGGAAATCATATGATATGCAATTATCCGGAAATATATTGATCGAACAGATTAATCTGGAAAACTTTACTCCTGAAACTTTTAAGGGGATCGCATTAAGAAGGCTTTGGGAAGTTTCAATGGACATGGAGGGATTACAAAAAGAACTTTATATTTACAAACTTGAAATAAGCTCCTCTTCACGGGCAAATT
This sequence comes from Candidatus Aminicenantota bacterium, assembly GCA_963827565.1. GTDB lineage: Bacteria > Acidobacteriota > Aminicenantia > UBA2199 > UBA2199 > UBA647. The sequence continues at coordinate 777,831 of CAWHBG010000003.1, read as the reverse complement.
TCCCATTTGTTTTTTATCCGGTCTACACAGGGAACGTTCCCTTTTCAAAAATAACCTCAAACCCAATTATATCTGAACCTGTCAAAAACAATATTCCCGGATTATTTGAAAACTCTGAATCACCAGACTGGATCAGAACCGTATATAAAAAAACCGGAATTGACATGATACTGCTTAATCAAATCAATTCACAAAGTTTATTCACAAACATTAATAATACTACCAATAATATAGATACAGGATTTTTCCCACTGCAAAGAGGAACATACTTCCTTGATATTGATGTTAAAGAGATCGTCAGCGGAATATCACCAATTGAAAAAGGGAAAATTATATTACAGAGAGTTAACACTGAAAACAAAACATGGGAATATAACTTAAAGGAAAATATCAGGATGCCTCTGCATGTGAATGATCAGTTATCATTCTACAGGGTAAAAATAATTGATGCTTCAAAGGCTAACTTACTCATAAAAGAGATAAGGATTTCTATAGATTTTCCGGGATATTTTAACAATAACTTTCTAAAAAAATAGAAATTAAGTTAACGAAACGCATCTATTTTGATCGAAAAAGGGTCTTATAAATTGAAATAACGGAGATTCTGTGATAAATTCAAGTCCGATGAAGAGGAGATTACTACTTGTTTCAAAAGTGATTGGTACAGGTGCATTCTATACATTTATACTGGTTGCATCAATTTTCCTGACAATGAGCATCCTCATCAAAGGTGATGAGATAAAAGCTCCCGACCTTATCGGAAAAAGTATAGATGATGCGTCTTTAATCGCCGGTCAAAACGGATTCCATCTAAAGAAAATTGCAGGAAACTACAGCAGAAATTATAAACCTCTTACAGTTATCGAGCAGATTCCGGAGCCTGGAGTTTACATTAAGAAAAATTCCAATCTTAAAATATTCATCACTTCAGAACTAATAGAGGTAATAGTACCTGATCTGGCGGGGTATACAAGGGAAGAGAGCCGGAAACTGATAAAAGAGAGCGAATTAAAAAAGAGATATGTATCTTATATCCATTCAGATAAAGTCCCGCAGGACTTCATTATTTCTCAATCCCTCAAACCCGGTTCTCATGTCCAGATAAATTCAAATATTGATATTCTGGTAAGCAAAGGGAAAAGAGGAAGTGAATTTATTATGCCTGATATTATCGGGAAAAATGCCGAAAGGATCTTAACATATTTCGAGATCATCGGTCTGAAAATAGAGAAGATCACAAAAGTGTCATACCCCGGGCTCAGGCCGAATATAATAATCTGGCAGAATCCTGCACAGGGCTTCAAAATTAGCTCAAAGAACAGGATAAGCATTCAGGTGAGCGAATGAATCCCGTCTTCCCCTCTATCTTGTCAACAGATTTTTACAATCTCCATAATAAATTGAACTTGTTCAAACAAGGCGGGATTGATTTTATCCATCTGGATATTATGGATGGACACTTTGTTGATAATCTTTCATTCGGCCCGTCAATTGTGAAACCCGTTAAAGATGAGTTCGGTTTTAAAATAGATTCACACCTGATGGTATCCAATCCCGAAAAGATCATACCCTATTTTATTAAAGCAGGATCAGACTGGATTTCTTTTCATATCGAGATAGAACATGGCACAATGGATAATATTGCCCTTATTAAAAGTTCAGGTAAAAAAGCGGGACTGGCAATAAATCCGGACACTGATATTTCAGAATTATTCCCATATCTGAACAAAGTGGACTATGTTCTTCTCATGAGCGTTTTCCCCGGTTACGGGGGGCAGAAATTTATTGAAGAATCGATGAACAGATCATTTAAATTAAAAGAGAGGATTAAGTCGGAAAATCCAGATTGTCTGATCCAGATGGACGGAGGGATCAATTCCCTCAATACAGGCAAGCTCAGAAAGAGAGGTGTAGACCTTTTTGTAATGGGGACCTCACTTTATAATTCAGATAATATTGAAAAAGAGATAATGAAAATATTAAAAACACTGGGAGAAGAAAAAAATGAAAAAGCTTTTAGCAATTAGTTTATTATCAGTATTGATAGCAGTAACAGGATGTAAGTCCAAAAAAGATGTTTCTATAGACCCATCAGGACTCGGATCAGATAAAGCAATCTATGAGAGAGCTCAAAAACTGGGAAAAAGAGATGCGGAAAAGTCAAGATTGTTATACAAAGAGATACTCCAGGTATATCCCGATAGCGTATATGCAAGGAAAGCCAAGATCGGAATAGCAGACTCATATTTCAAGCAGAAAGATTCTGCTTCCCTTACAATAGCGGCATCCGAATACCAGGAATTCGTCAACCTTTATCCAAACTCGCCTGACTCTATTTATGCAAAGTTCAGTATAGGACGTTGTTATGAGAAACAAAGCAAAAGCGCAGGCAGAGATCAGACCAACACTAAAATGGCTATAAAAGCATACGAAAGCCTGCAGAAAATGTATCCGGGCTCGGAAGAATCAGATAAAGCCGATGATATTTTAAAAAGATTAAAGCAGAGATTGGGCAGACACTACTTCGGTATCGGAATGGCAAATTTCAGGCTTAAAGCTTTTTTAGGTGCGATCGAACGTTTTAAACAGGTTATCGATAATTATCCCGGTTTCACCAAAATGGATAAACTTTATTACTTTACCGGAAAAAGCTATTCAATGATAAGGGATTATGACTCTGCTATCTCATTTTTTCAGAAGATAATCAATAGCCATCCGAAATCAAAATACATAAAAGGTTCTAAAAAATACATTAAAAAACTTACACTGAATAAACTTAGCAGCGAAAAACAAAAAAAAGAGAAAACAGTAAAAGAAGAAGAGGAGACAAAAAAGGAGGGCTAATCACGCTTATCCAGTTTTCCGGAAATTTCTTTTGAGGTTCTTGCTCCCAGTTTTTTAAGGTTCTCAATTCTCCCAAGGATTGTATCGCCTTTTTTTCCACCGGATATCAATTTGTTCATTGCCGAATCATAACTCGTCTTTGCAGTATCAAGTTTTTCTCCGATATTTTCAAGATCGGTTATAAAATTAACAAACTTATCATAGAGTGCTCCGCCCTGTCTTGCTATTTCAGAAACATTCTTTTTCTGCTTCTCATGTTTCCATAAATATGAAACTGTTTTTAAGGTGGCAAGTAGTGTAGATGTTGTGACAAAAACAATATTTTTCTCAAGAGCATCTTCCACTATCTTCTGATCATGACGGAGGGCAAGCACCAGAGCGGATTCTAGCGGCATATACATCAATATATAATCCGGGGAATTGATCCCGTAAAGATTCTGATAGTTTTTCTTACTCAACCCTGATATATGTTCAGTTATGCTCTTTATGTGATCTTTAAGGTAGCGCTCTTTATCCTCATTATTCTCAGTATTAAAATATTTCTCGTAGGCAGTCAGGGAAACCTTTGAATCTATTATCACATGCTTCTCTTCAGGAAGATGAATTATAAAATCGGGTCTCTTCTTTCTTTTCACATCATCTGAGAAGACATCCTGTTTCGTATAATGGACATTCTCCTCCAGTCCGGCTTTCTCAAGTACCCTCTCAAGGCTGATCTCACCCCAGTCCCCCTGTAGTTTGGAATCACCTTTGAGGGCTTTGGCAAGGTTATCAGCATCCCTGCTGACCTGCCGGTTGAGCTCCATGAGAGATTTTATCTCGGTTTTCAGTGAGATCACCTCTCTGCTTTCTTCCCTGTGCAAATTTTCAATATCGCTCTTCAGATCGGTTAACCTGTCTCTGAAAGGGAAAATTATTTTTGAAATACTCTCTTCATTGATCCTGACAAATTTTCTGCTTTTCTCATCAAGGAGGCGGTTTGCCATATTTTCAAATTCCGTGCTGAATTTCTCACGGAGAGTTTCCATCTCCTTTTTTTCATTCTCCATCCTCTCCTTAATGTTCCGGAAAGACTCCCTTGCCATACTGAGATCATTGTTCAGTTTTATTATTATCTCCGCCTTCTCACTCAGAAGACCCTCTTTGCCTTTCAGATCTGCCTCAAGTTTTGTGTAAATCTCCCTTGGAACATAATCTTTAAGGATCTGCCCGGAACTGATACCGGCCGTTCTTCCGGAAGCAATTTTTAAAATAAGGATTATAATGATTATCAGTAATCCGCCAAGAATTATCATCAATTCTGTTGTTCCCATATTCTCACCCCTGTTAAAAAAATTTAATTTAATTCACTCTTCTTGTCAATCAATAACAATATAATTTACTTCATTGAAAAATTTTTTCTAAATGAGATTTTTTCATAATATTTTTATTATACTTATGTAGAATTTAAAAAGGAGGGAACAATGAAAAAGTTCTTTATTACAATTCTCGTTGCAACATTTATCATATCCGGTACTGCTCTTACCGGAGAAATTTCACCTGTTTTGAAGAAAACATGCTGCATTGCCGGTGTTTATAAAGGGTGGAACAAGGATACATTATCTAAAACATGTCCGGAACCGAATAAGGGTACATTTACAATGTATATTTATCAGGAGAAGGATTGCGGATCTAAGATATGGGGCAAAACCATCGACCCGACAAATCCAAGTGAACCTATGACCCTGAAAGGGACTGTAACTCCGGGCATAGGAGGCTGCTGTATCATTAAGGGTACTGTTTCAAAACCTGGTGAGTGGTCAAAGTTCGAAGGGAAGATCTGCAAGGTTCTGGGTAAGTGGGTAGTAAAGAAAGGTACTTATGTCAGCTCAGGCGGATGCAAAGGTACTTTTGGAATAACCTGGTCGAGAGCTCATCTGCTGCTCACACCCCATGTTATAAAAAAGAAAGAATAAAGATCTGAAACGGGCCGGAGCATCTGAAGATACTCCGGTTTAATCCCAGACAAATTTCCGCAAATAATCTTAATAATTCTAAAATTTGGAGAAAAGGATTATGACACAGATCAGGGCCATGTTTATGGAAATAATCCAGATATAATAGAGCGGCCCTGTTTTCCCGGTCTTTTCTCTGGTTAGTTTTTTATATTTGCTCGTATTTGAGATCATGAACAAACGGAGCCAGAGAAAACTCACCTTCTCTCCCGCTTTCTTCAGATAATCATAGATCATTATTGTAGACGTAATATACAGGACCACTGAAATTGCTGCAATTATAATAAGTGTTGTTGCCATACCTTCCTCCTTTAAAGGATCAGATGATCTTCCTTAACTTTGCGGTTATCCAGGGTGAAAAAAATGACACTAACAGGACAAGTATAAAAAGATTCCCTTCACGAATATTAAAAACCTGAATAACCTCTTCGAAAGTCTTGCCTTTTACAATAATACCCAGACCGACCTCGAATATCAGGGTCATTACCACCCAGAATCCTCCAACCATAAAATATTCTCTTTTTTTTAGTTTCCCGAATATCCCGATGGACACTGCAGCAATAACAAAAACAAAAAGAGATAAAAATATACCGCTAAGTGGAAGTGCCTTCGAAACTCCCAGTCCGGGTACAAGGACATTCTCCCGGAACAGGCCGTTAATGACAGCCGCCATCACCATCATCAACCACAAACCTGAAGCTTTAATTATTGTTTTTATCATATCATTAATACTCTTCCTTACCATAAAGGGTTTCAGGATTTTTGAAAATACTCAGATTCAAAGTTCTGTCCTCAATATGATATAATTTTTTAATGGAGAACGGAAAAATCACCCCAATGGTGAAGCAGTATTTTGAAATAAAGAAAAACTACCCGGACTCCATACTTTTTTTCCGGATGGGTGATTTTTATGAGATGTTCTTTGAGGACGCAAAGATAGCGGCTCCCATACTTGAGGTAGTCCTGACATCAAGAAACAAAAAAAAGGATAACTCAGTACCACTCTGCGGGATACCCTACCATGCCAAAGACCATTACGCCTCAAAATTGTTAAAAAAGGGATACAAGGTTGCTGTCTGTGAGCAGATCGAAGATCCTGCCCTTGCTGTCGGAATTGTCAAAAGGGACGTAACACAGATACTTACACCGGCAACTGCACTTGAAATAGACCTGCCTGAAGACAAGATCAATAACTACGTTGTTTCAATATACAGGGATGAAAAGTCAATATCACTGGCTTCAATTGACCTTGCAGTTTCATCATTTGAAGTGAGGAGTTTTGATCTTTCAAACACGGAGTCTTTTTATAATGAGTTCTACAAAAAGACTTCTCAGGAGATAGTTATACCTGAGGATTATGAGAAAGAACTGGAAAAAATAATGGTGAGATTTCCTGAATTTTCCAACATTCTTATTAATAAATTCGAATTGTACGAATATAATTACTTTGAATGTGAAAATGTTATTAAAAAGCAGTTCGGAATTGAAACGCTTGAAGGGCTCGGACTGGATGGTTACAATTCGGCCGTTATTGCCGCCGGGGTATTATTAAAGTATATTAGATCGGTCAGAAGATCTGACCTCAAAAATATTTCGGGGCTCCACTTTATCCCCCGAGAAGATTATCTGATCCTGGATCAGGTCTCTTTCAAAAATCTTGAAATACTGAAAAATCTCCAAACCGGAACTTCGAAAGGGAGCCTTATAAATTCTATTGATATGACAATAACGCCTATGGGCAAGAGGCTTCTTAAGGAATGGCTTTCTTATCCGCTTACCGATCCTGAAAAGATTAATGAAAGACTTGACGGAGTAGAAGAGTTCTCACAAAACCTGATTGTCAGGACAGAGATGAGAAAACTGCTGAAAAGATCGGGAGATATGGCAAAGCTCAACACGAAAATTTCACTGAATATCGCTCTTCCCATTCATCTTCTGACATTAAAAGAATCACTGAAGATCATCCCGGAGATCAAAAAAGAATCTTCCAGCCTAAGATCGGATATCCTCCGAAATTCAATAGACAGCCTGAACAACCTTGAAGAAGTTATAGAACTGATCGGATCCTCCATATCAGATGACCCTGCCAACAACCTTACAGGCGGGAATTTTATCAGGACAGGTTATAACAGGGATCTGGATGAACTTAGAACTATAAGCAGGGATGCCAAGGAGATTATCTCTGCCATGGAAAGAGAGGAGAGGGAAACAACAAGCATACCTTCACTGAAAATAAAATATAATAAAGTGTTCGGGTATTTTATTGAAGTTACCAATACTCATAAAAATCTCGTACCTCCCAACTATGTCAGGAAACAGACCCTTGTTAACTCTGAAAGATTTATTACTGATGAGTTGAAAAAACTTGAAGATAAGATCCTGAAAGCTGATGAAAAAATAATTCAGATCGAGAAAAAACTGTTTTCTGAGATCATAAAAAAGATCTGTGAATACTCCTCTCTTTTAAAGGAGAATTCAGATCATTGCGCTCTGCTTGATGTCTTATCCTCAGGAGCAGAGCTTGCAATGGGTAGAAACTATGCCAGACCTTCTATCACAAACAGCAGGGATATTATTATCAGCAATGGAAGACATCCTGTTATTGAGACGAAAACAGAAAACAGCTTTATTCCTAACGATACAAATATATCTTCCGGCAACGATCAGATACTTGTCATTACCGGGCCTAACATGGGGGGGAAATCAACTTATCTTCGACAGAACGCCCTGATCGTTATCCTTTCCCAGATAGGATATTTTATCCCGGCAGAAGATGCATCGATCGGAATATGCGACAGAATATTCACAAGGATTGGGGCTTCAGATTCTCTGATCGAAGGCAAATCCACCTTTCTTGTAGAAATGATCGAGACCTCAGTCATCCTTAATAATATAAGTAAACGCTCACTCATCCTTCTCGATGAAATTGGGAGAGGTACTTCAACTTTTGACGGATTATCAATAGCGTGGTCGGTGATAGAGTATCTCCATTCTGTTAATGAAAAACCCAAAACTCTCTTTGCTACCCACTATCATGAACTTACAGAGTTGTCGGATGTCCTCCAGAGAGTTAAGAACTACCATATATCTGTCAAAGAATGGGATGATAATGTTGTATTTCTTCATAAGATAGTTCCGGGGGCAACCGACCAGAGTTTCGGAATACATGTTGCAAAGATAGCCGGAATACCCCAACAGGTTATAGAGAGGGCAAAAGACATCCTCCTTAACCTGGAGAAAAAAGAACTTGACAGAATGGTAAAAGAGAGGATCTCAGGTAAGATCAATCTGGTTCCTGAAAAACAGAAAAAACTTTTTCCTGACGACAAGGAACTTAAAATATGGGATGAGATCAGAGAAAAACTCAAAGAGATCGATATATCAGAAATGACTCCTCTGGAAGCGCTCAACATTCTCCACTACATGAAACACAAAAGCGAACACTTCAAATAGAAATTAATATCTGTAATGGTCAGGTTTGTATGGACCGTTGACCGGGACCTGGAGATATTCAGCCTGTTTCTGTGTCATCCTTGTAAGCGTGACACCAAGTTTGTCAAGATGGAGCCGAGCAACTTCTTCGTCAAGTTTTTTGGGAAGAGTGTAAACCTTCTTCTCATAATCATTTTTCGCAAGTTCGATCTGTGCAAGTGACTGATTTGTAAAACTGGTACTCATTACAAAGCTGGGATGGCCGGTTGCACATCCAAGGTTAACCAACCTGCCTTCCGCCAACACAATTATTGAATTTCCCGATTTAAGAGTCCATTTGTCAACCTGAGGTTTTATGCTGGTTTTTTTACAATCAGTGGAATTCTCAAGATATGACATCTCTATTTCATTATCAAAATGGCCGATATTGCACAGGATTGCACCGTCTTTCATCCTTTCCATATGCTGTCCGTTTATTACATTCAGATTTCCTGTGGCCGTAACAAAGATATCTATATCGCCTACAACATCTTCAACTTTGCAAACTTCAAATCCTTCCATTGCAGCCTGAAGAGCGCAGATTGGATCAATCTCTGTTACAAAAACTTTTGTACCGAATCCGACAAGCGATTGTGCGCTTCCCTTTCCCACATCTCCATATCCACAGACAAGTACTTTCTTCCCGGCAAGCATAATATCTGTAGCTCTCTTTATGCCATCAACAAGAGATTCCCGGCACCCGTAAAGGTTATCGAACTTGGATTTTGTCACTGAATCATTAACATTTATAGCCGGAAAAAGAAGTTTACCCTCGTTCGCAAATTGATAAAGGCGGTGAACCCCGGTTGTAGTCTCTTCAGATACACCTTTAATTGCTGAGCCCAGTTTACTCCAATAGGACGGATCCTTCTTCAGGCCTTCCTTTATCCTATCCATAAGGATCTGCTCTTCTGCAATATCATACTTCCTGTTCAGGAGTTCGGGGTCATTCTCGGCAAAAACACCTTTGTGAATAAAGAGAGTTGCATCTCCGCCATCATCCACAATCAGATCCGGGCCAGTACCATCCGGCCATGTGAGCGCCTGCTCCAGGGCCCACCAATACTCTTCGAGATTCTCTCCCTTCCATGCAAAAACGGCCGCTTTCCCTTCTTCTGCGATCGCTGCAGCAGCATGGTCCTGCGTTGAAAATATATTACATGATGACCATCTGACATCTGCACCAAGCTCCAGAAGTGTGTCAATAAGCATTGCGGTCTGAATCGTCATATGTAAACTTCCGGTAATTTTCAAACCTTTAAGAGGTTTTTCATTTCCGTATTTTTCCCTTACAGCCATAAGCCCCGGCATTTCCACTTCAGCAAGAGCCATCTCTTTTCTTCCCCACTCTGCAAGTGATATGTCAGCTACTTTATTTTTTAGATTAAGATCAAGTTCAATATATCCCATTATTTCTCCTGTTAATTTTGAACGGACTTTCTACAAGAGATGATTTTAACATTTTTTTCCCCCTTTGTCTAAAGATCCGGGATTTTCCCCCGTATTCTTAACTTGACAATATTTTTTTAATAAAGTAATTTATAAATTAATAGTTAAATACAAAATTGAGGGGTGGATTTGTATAAAAACTTATTACCGGGCAGATATCCGATAACAGTTGAAGGGGAGACAATAAGATTTTCGATCGGAAGAAAAAAATTCGGCATATCCAGAACAAACTTCATGAACAGCGGAGATATTACAGTTGACTGCATTTTTGACTTTAAAAAAGAGGATATTTTATTTCCCCTCCAAAAAGGGACAGGCAACAATTTTTATCTGGGGAAATATTCGGAATACCATATAAAAATTGATTTTAATGACCTGGAAATTGAAAGAATCCCCTCCTGAGAGAGTTATAGGGTCAGAAATTCCTCCAACAGAACATCATACTTCCTCAAAAAATGGAGGCATGCATGACATTGGTTTCTGAATCCAGGTATCTCCTCCAAAGCTTCAGGTGATCCGAATTTCTGAAAAATTCCGTATGGGCCTTTATCCCCGATCATTTTGAACAATGCTGATGCATTTTCAAATTTCCACCCTTCCGGGTTTTGCTGCGTAAAACTTCCAGTTGAATATTTTTTATACCCGGGAAGTGAGAATAAACCGCAGCAGGGGTAAAGATTCCCATCCCATCCCGCAACCAGGTCCCGGAACACCATTTTACAGCCCGAATTATATGAAATTGAAGTTATCCCTGTTTTGTATGGATCATTTCCATTAACAGGAACATGGGGTATATGGTGGATCCACCTGGTATCATCAGCTCTCTCTCCTGTATAAACCGGGAATTTTTTTTTAACCTTATTCAAAATTTCAACAGAAGACCCGTCACCTGGTATATCACGGACAGTAAAATTTAATTCAATTTTTTTATCAATACATTCCTTCATCAACATTAGAATGATATTATCTTCAACAAAATCAAGGTGTTCTGAATCAATACTGACTCTCAATGAGAAGTCCCCTTTTTTTGTAAGTCGTTCTAACAGTTCAGGAGCTTCTTCGAACCAGTAACCTGAACTTAAAATCTCAGACCTGAACCCATTCTTCCCACCAATTGATATTCCATATTCAAGAACAGAGAAATTCTCAAAAGGTTCTCCTCCAGTCCAGATAATATATTTTCCAATATCCCCAGAAACAATGGGATCTGTAAAAATGGCATCAAGTTCACTACGTTGAAGCATCCCTGGATTTTCAGGAATCGCTCTGACATTACATGTGGAGCATCCGCTTCTGCATCTGTCAGTTAGAAAAATTATCAGATTGTTATAACTCATTCCGGCAATGCGGATCTGTTAACAGAATAAGGATTAATATCCGATAGCAGCGCCATCCTTTCTTGACTCACTGCCGCCAAAAAGAACTCCCTTTTCCCAATCGATCCATATCCCCTGATATCCTCCATAACCTCCCCGGGTATTGCTCACTCTGTGCCCCAGCGAAATCAGATCACGAATTACTTCCGGAAGGACTCCGCTTTCAAGAAAAACCGTACCACCGTCTCTCATTACACCCGAATCAGGCTGAGAAGACCCTCCATGCCTGAATCTGGCAGCATCTCCGGCTTCCTGAATATTCATTCCGAACACAAGTATGTTCAGCAGCACCTGCACATGCCCCTGCGGCTGCATTGATCCCCCCATAACTCCGAATGTGAAGACAGGCTTCCCGTTTTTTGTTACCATTGCCGGAATGATAGTGTGAAAAGGCCTCTTCCTCGGTTCAAATACGTTATAGTGATTTTCATCAAGACTGAAGAGTGATCCCCTGTCCTGTATGCAGAAACCGAGTCCGTCAGGCACCATCCCCGATCCGAATCCGAAATAGTTGCTCTGGATAAGTGAAACAACATTTCTGTCCTTATCTACAACTGTAAGGTAAATCGTATCTCCTTTCTCCGGTGGAGCAGAATTAACTTTCAGGATTCTTGAAGCTTTATTCTTATTGAAAAGCCTCAGCCTTTCTGCAGTATATTTGTCAGTAAGGAATGTATTATAATCGATCCTGGAAAAAGCCGGATCAGCATAAAATTTTGCCCGATCCTCATACACGATCTTTTTCATCTCAATAAGAGTGTGAAGATACTCGGCAGAATTGTGTCCCATGTTTTTCAGGTCAAAACCTTTGAGCATTTTCAATATCTGAAGAGCCGCTAGCCCCTGGCCGTTCGGCGGAAGCTCCCACAATTCATGTCCCATGAACTCAACACCCATTGGTTCTACCCATTCAGATCTGAACTCATCAAAATCCGAAAGGGAAAAATATCCGCCTACTTTCTTTGAGTATTCCACTATTCTTTTTGCGATTTCCCCTTTGTAATAAGCATCCCGGCCTTTTTTTGCGATAAGGCGGTAAGTCCTTGCCAAGTCGGGATTGCGGAAAATTTCACCTTTTACAGGAGATTTACCATCAGTTGCATATGTAGACTGGAAATTCTTATAATCTTTAAAGCGGTCAACAGAAGTTTTCCAATAATATGCGATCAATTCTGTAAGAGGGAAACCGTTCTCAGCATATTTGATTGCCGGAGCAAGTAATTCCCTGAACTTTAATTTCCCAAATTTTTCATGAAGGCTGAACCATCCGGAAACACATCCGGGAATTGTCCATGGTATAGGGCCGTAAAACGGCATTCTTTTCAGATCTTTTTTTTTCAGAATATCAAGGTTAAGAGCGGCCGGAGAATAACCGCTTGCATTGAGGCCGTGAAGTTTTCCGGTTTTTGAATCCCATACTATTGCAAAGAGATCGCCTCCTATTCCGGATCCTGTCGGTTCCATAAGTCCCAATGCGGCATTCACCGCTATCGCTGCATCAACGGCATTTCCACCTTTTTTCAGAATATCGATTCCTATCTGAGCTGCAAGAGGATGGCTCGCAGCAACCATACCTTCAGTTGAAATGACCTCGGACCTTGTAACAAAATGTTTCCCTGTTATCCTGTCAGCACTCATTTGTACCCCGCTAAAATTTAGAAATATCAGTAAAAACACAAGCATGATAATTGTTTTCTTTTTCATACTAGATCTATACTATCCGGGAACAAAAAAATCAAATCCGGTTTCTTGTGGTAAACATCAAAACTTGACTAAAAGTAATTGATATAGTAAAATCGCAAGGAGAAAAGCTTTAAAAACTAAAATTAGAATGGTAGTAAAATTACGGAGGAATTCATGAAGTTAATTCACATATTTCTAATTCTTATATTCTTTTTTATGTCAGTTCCGGCAAGGGAACTTGAAAAACCTAAAGATGAAGCAAATTTTGATATTGTAAGTCTTGGTGTCGAAGGGGATTTTTATGATATTGAAAGTGATAACCATAATAATGTTCACATTATCTGGTGGAGATACGGATCCGGTTTTTACGGACAGATAAAAAATAACGAGATCATCAATAAGGAATCTATACCCGGACTTGGTTATGTAGCCACAAAAAAATTCAAACCGCGTCTTTCGGTCAAACCTGATGGATCTGAAGTTCACTTTGCTTACAACACAAGAGAGAGTAATGCAACTGAAATGAGGCATGCATGGCGGGATTCAGGCGGAGGATGGCATGTACAAACCGCTTTTAAGCAAGCCGGGAAAATAGTTGTGTATCCGGGATGCGCTGTTGACAACGAGGGGATCGTACATATAGTTTTTGTAGAATTCAACCCGGGAAGTGGCACTGTCCCGGTATCGTATTTAAGAAAAGTACCCGGTGGAGCTTACAAGGAGATGGTAAGACTTTCCCCGAAAACCTCAGGTAACAGATGGGTTGATATTTATAATGATAAGAAGGGAAACATCCATGTAACATGGGACATTGATAAAGACAACCTTTTTTACCGCTATGCTGAATCGGGTGGCAGTCTTTCAGACAGTAAAACGATCAGGCTGCCTGTACAAGAGCAAAAAAACAAACAGCCTGATCTGTTTGTTGATGAGGAAGATAATGTTCATATCATCTCCATGTCATATCCTCTACCCGGGTCTCATGTTTTTTTTGATTATTTTTACGGTAAATTTCCCGTAGAGTCATTCAACCGTCCGGAACATACTACTCCAAATATGTATAAGCTCGATGCTGATTATCATTCTGATCCTACAATTACAGCAAAGAACCGCGATCTGGTTTATGCTGCCTGGGCTGTTGGGACTCCGGATGATCGGGTCCGCACAATCAGAATGGCTGTAAGGAGAGATGGGGAGTGGTCCATTGTTAAACTTGATAACGATGCAACTATCAAGCAGGAAGGTGGCAGGGTAGTTTCAACTATGACAAAAAACAAAGTGTATGTTCTCTGGGCCTCAACAGACCGGATAATGAAGATGTATACAGAAGTTATCGGTTACGCTGATGGCATCACGTCTCCTACAGACGGGGATAATGTGTGCGGCCCATATGTTGATTTTGAGGCAAATATGAACCCTGAAGACGTTTCAAGTGTAGAATTCTTTGTTGACGGAGAATCTATCGGTACCTCTGATTCAGAACCATTTTCTGTAAAATGGGATGCAAGTGAAGCGACTTTGAGCGAACACAATCTTAGTATAAAGGCATCAATGAAAGACGGAGCAACGACAGAAGATGCAATTTCAGTTGTACTGAATTGCCCGCCAGAGATGAGTATTATCAACCTGGTAGACGGAGGGTGTATATCTGGTACGGTAGATATCGAACTTTTTGCGAATGATGACACTGATGACCTGAGTAAAGTAGAACTCTATATTGACAACACGCTCGTAAGAACATATACATCCGCCCCATATTCATATTCCTGGGATACCAGCGTGATAAATTCAAAAAACCATATTGTTATAGCTGTCGCATACGAAGGTGGCGGACAGACAACCACCGAACAGGTTACGGTTAAAAAATGTCCAGTCTACCAGCCGATGAACCTCACCGGTGAATTTTCATTGAAACAGACTATTTTCTTCAGAGAAACATCTGCTGTGCTTAATTGGGAAAAAAATCCTGAAAACAACTCTGTTGCGGAATACAGAATATACCGGATAATTCGGGGTCAAAAAGAACTTGCATTGGTTGCAGACTCTCAAACATTCACTTTTAAGGAAATTATTGATGACAGTGTTGAAGTTCTGGCTTATTCTGTTACCACTGTTAATGATTCAGGACAAGAATCATCAGGAGCTTTTGTTATATTGGAAAAAACCAAGTAAAAATAGAATTAATAAAACCCCGGGTGGCAAACCACCCGGGGTTTTATCTCCGAGTATAATTAATTATAATTTTCCCTGAAATAATTTTTAATCCTTGGAAATATTTTTACCTTCTTCAGGACAAGATTACTTTGCCTGAAATTAACAAATCTGAACTTTATAAAGGAAACACCTTCCCCCTGTTTTATACTGAAGGGAAAAAGCATCACTCCGCTCCGGGAAACGGAGAAATTCCCATTGGTTCTTCCCTTTGCGGAAAATATGTCATAATCAACAGCTGCATTAAAAGAGGAGGGAGTTTTTTCTGAAAAAAGACCGGTATTAATCTCAATGAAGTATTCCCCCGGGGAGATTGGGATAAGCTTCACTTGTCCCGGTTCCGGATTTTCAGCGAGCGCAAAATTAACGGTGTTTATCAGCCTGTAGAGGGGAAGATCGATACCGGTATCAGAATACACTTTCCTGACCCATTCAGGATACTGTTCTTCAGAGTGAAAACCGGGGATATCACCATCCATCGGCGATTCAAGTTTATAATCCGAATTCTTACCAGGAGTCTTTTCCGGTACAGGGTCCAGTACAAGCAAGAACGGGGCGGCTTTTCTTAACCGACTTTTTATTGCCGGATATACCTCAACGGAATATGCATTTCCGAAAAAAGGCTTTTTCCGGGTTAAATTATCTATACTGAATGACTTTACCGAATTCTTCCCTTTCACGGACTCAAGCACTGTTTCCCTTCCATTCACAACAATTTTCATGGCCGGGAGAGATCTGGGAGAATAAATCACACCTTTCAGCCTGGATATTTTCTGATCAGAATAAATCGTTGTAAAGCAAAAGTCTTTGTCCGATCTGAAATATCCCGAGGATTTCTCATAAATCTGTTCCGGATAGATTAAATCACCTTTGTTTAAATAGAACATTTTTGGAAGTTTAATATCTTTTGTTCCGGGCACTACGGTACTCAGCTGCTTCGGAATCCGGTAGAGGAAAAGGATATTATAATCCCAGTCCTGAAGCTTCGGCCTTTTTATCTTATGAAAAACTCTGAAGTCCTGTAGATTGATAAAATGGCGGTCCGTTTTTGGCGGTAACCCTGAATAAAAATAATAGGGATCTTCTCTGACCTGAATGAAATGGGGCATCCCTAATTTCCAGTCCATAAATTTGATTTTGAGGGTTTTTTTCAATCTCACATCTTTCTTAAAGCGGGGGGTCATGATCTGCGATCCGAATACATAATTATCAGCATTGATATTGTGCCCACTTCTATACTTCGATGTAGATGAGAATTTCGTTTCAATGTTAAGCATCCTAAATTTTTTCAACACCACCGAGGCATCAGAGAAAACCATAAAAACAAGCACCGCAGATATCACCGATATCAAGGCCGTCCTCACCCACCGCCTTAGTTTCAGAAGATCCGGCAGATCAATGAACAACGTTTTTGTAACCAATAGAACAATCGCCGGCAGCAGGGGCAGAAGAAACCTCCTGCCATAAAACCCGGTAAGCCCGAAAAACAGAATATAAACTATCAGATAAACTGACATCAGTATCCCTTTACTGTCTCTTCTGACAAATGAAAGAATGATGCCCAGAACTAATACAATAGAAAGGATGAGCCCGAACTGGTCCCTGATATCAGTCAGAAAACTGATGTAAATGGAAACGGGGCTCAGATTCTGGATATAGACTCCCCCTGTTTCAAGGTTGTATACATCCACCAGTCTCCTCATGTTTCCCAGGGGATTGACGATCCAGTTGGGCGATGACACCAGAAAACCTGCTCCTCCCCCGGCCATGAACATCAGACCGCTTTTAACCACTGGGAACTCTTTATTTTTAATGATCATGGCAATGAGAATGGTAATGAAAAAAAAGGCAATATTGTACTTTGCCGCAAAGGAAAAACCGAAAAACAGGGATGCCAGAAACATCCATTTACCACAAGGTTCTTTCAGGAACCTGAACAGGTAATAGATGGAAACCGTAACAAGCGCCGATACTAGAATGTCTGATTTAAAAATATGAGAATGGAGGATAAAAATATCATTAAATGCGATCATCAGTGTGGCAATGAAAGCGACACTCGCAGTATAAAACCTCTTTCCGGTTTTATATATAAAGTAAACCATCAACGCGCCGAACAATGCCGATACATACCTTCCGGCATCTATCATAAAATTGAATCCGATTCCAGAGTGCACAAATTCATAGCCCGACTTGACAACTCCCGTCAGGAGAAAAAAACCCTTATAAAAAAGAGACAATACAAAGTGGAGGTAAAGGAAAAGAGGGGGATACTGATTAACAGGAAAAGGGTTATCATGAAACCCCCAAATCCAGTTTGCAATCATTTCCTCGTCCACCGATTTGAATTCCACAGAATTAAATATCGAGAACAGGAAAGAGAGAAGAATAATTAAAAAAATAAGGAACTTCTGCAGAAAGGAAAAATTAAAATATCTTTTTTTCAATGATGAGAAGGCTGTTTTCATTCATGCATTTTAAAGAAATGATCCATTAAAGTCAATATAAAGGTACGGAGTGTGGCGCGTATCCGGCATGAACGCCCGGGAAATGGAACCACATAGTCAGTTTCAAATTTTCTTCCGCAGAATTATATCACCTTTCCCGCTGGTGTCACATATTGAAATGATCAAATCCTGAATACCCGACGTCGAAAGGCTTTCCGTTTTTCAGTACTCGAACACCACTCCCCGCCTTCACTTCCCCGATAATATGGTACACCATGCCAGTATCCCGGAGCTTCTCCTTGCTTTCCGGAGGCAGGGTGAAAAGGAGGGCAAAATCCTCCCCTCCAGCCAGAACATGATCGATCTCTATTAGATCATACTTTTCACAAACCTTTCTCATGTCATCAGTAACAGGAATATTCTCATATTCAATTTGAGCCCCTTTTCCGGAAGCGCTCAGTATTCTTCCCAAATCTATCAATAAACCGTCAGAGATATCGATCATAGAGTTAACATATAAAGAGAAGGCCCTCCCTTTTTTGACCTCAGGATTGGGATCTTTGTGGCACTCTGTATAAAAGGGCAGATCTATTCCCTTCCTTAATAGTTCAAGCCCGATCGCTGAGCAGCCTGTAACTCTGGATATCCCTATCAGGTCTCCACTTTTTGCACCGGCACGCCTGACTGGATTTGATGAGAAACCGGTCATTGTAACTGAAATAAACAATTTATCCGGAGATAAAGAGAGGTCCCCTCCGGCAAGTTCAATATCCCATTTCATACATTCATTTTTTAATGAACTGAAAAATCTGTTAAGGTTCTCACCTTTAAATTCTGTGGGGAAACCCAACCCGAGGTGAAAATAATCCGGTCTCCCACCCATAGCCGCAATATCGCTCAGGTTTACACCAATTGATTTTACAGCGATCTCTTCAGGTGAAAAATATGCCCTGTCAAAATGCACTCCTTCGATCAGGATATCTTTTGTAACCAGTTGAAAACCATTATATGTCTTTGTTATCGAGGTATCATCTCCGATCCCAAAGCCATGGCTGAAGGGAAATTCGGATCTGAGAAAGTTAACAAAATTGTTTTCATCCATTAAATATCTTTTCTTTCAATGCTTCATCTACCGCGACACCGATGTCTTTTACAAACACAAAATCAATCCCCTTCAGATATATTTCATTTATATCAGATAGGTCTTTACTGTTTTTTTCAGGCAGAATGATCTTTTTTATTCCCGCACGTTTAGCAGCAAGGACCTTCTCTTTTATTCCACCAACAGGAAGAACTTTCCCTCTCAATGTGATTTCTCCTGTCATAGCCACTTTTCTGCTCACCTTCTTCTTGGAGAACAAAGAGATCATTGCTGTTATAAGAGCTACCCCTGCTGAAGGGCCGTCTTTCGGAATTCCCCCTTCCGGAAGATGAATATGTATATCAAAATTCTCAAACATATCATCTTCAATACTAAGGTTTTTACTCTGTGACTTAATAAAACTCAGGGCTGCAGTCGCGGACTCCTGCATTACCTTTCCAAGAGATCCGGTTAGTATTAATTTCCCCTTCCCTGGAATAAGTTTTGCTTCAATAAACAGAATATCTCCTCCGTAAGGGGTCCATGCCATACCTGTTGCAACTCCGACCATATCCTCTTCAAGAAGCTGATCTCTGAACAGCTTAGGCGGGCCTGAATAATCCTCAAGATTTTTGTTTGTAATCTTGAAAAGCTTCCTGTCACCTGTGGCCACTTTATGAGCAACTTTTCGGCAGACAGATCCGATCTCACGCTCAAGGTTCCTTACCCCCGCTTCCCTTGTGTAGAGGCTTATAATGTTTCTGATCGCTCCTGATGTGAATGAGATAAGTTTTCTGGAAAGTCCGTTAGATTTGATCTGTCTCGGTATCAGGTGTTTCTTTGCAATTTCTATCTTTTCCTCTTCTGTATATCCATGGATATTAATAACTTCCATCCTGTCCCTGAATGCAGGCTGAATCGGCTCAAGAAGATTTGCTGTAGTAATAAAGAGGACATTGGATAGATCATAAGGGACTCCGAGATAGTGATCGGTAAAAGTATCATTCTGTTCAGGATCAAGTACCTCAAGCAGAGCAGAGGAAGGATCCCCTCTGAAGTCAGCTCCGATTTTATCAACCTCATCCATCATAAATATCGGATTGTTTGATCCGGCTTTTTTTATTTCCTGAATAATTTTTCCCGGAAGGGCACCAATATAGGTTCTTCCTGTGTCCTCTGATCTCAGCCTCATCGTGAACCCCTCCCAGTGAAACTCTGACAAATTTCTTGTTCAATGCCCTGGCAATTGATCTTCCCAGAGAAGTTTTACCGACTCCCGGAGGACCGACAAAACAAAGTATCGGACCGGTCGCTTTTGAGGTAAGTTTTCTGACACTCAGATATTCGAGTATCCTCTCCTTCACTTTTTCCAGGCCGTAATGATCATCATCCAGAATCCCTTTTGCTCTTATCAGATCAAGATTATCATCCGTAGATATTTCCCAGGGGATATCAAGCATCCAGTCAAGATAGTTTCTGACAACCGTACTTTCAGCAGATTCCGGATGCATTTTTCTTAATTTTTCAATATTTTTGTTTATTTCCTTCTTTGCCTCTTTCGGGACATCTATTTCACTCAATCTTACTTTGTAATTATTGATCTCCCCCTCATTCTCGTCACTCTCGCCCAATTCTTTTTTTATTGCCGCAAGTTGCTGCCGGAGAAAATATTCTCTCTGATTCTTGTCCATTTCCCCCTGAGCTTTCAGGTTTATCTGGTTCTGAATATTCAGCAGTTCAAGTTCATAATTTAGAAAATCATAGACTTTGCTCAACCTCGCAATAGACCTCTCCTCATTTAATATCTCCTGGGAATTCTCCAGATTTAGATCAAGATTAGATGCAATTATATCCGCAAGTTTTCCAGGCTCTTTAATATTTTCTGCAATGACAAAAATCTCATTCGGGATCTGCTTTCCCAGCTTTGCAGTTTGCTCAAATTTCTCCCTTACATTCTTAATAATAGCTTTATCCTTGATCGCAAATCTTTTCGGTTCTTTATCTTCAATAACCGATATTTTTGCAACCCGAACCTTCCCATTATCATTTATCAGCTTGACCTTTGCCCTTGATATTCCCTGAGCAAGGACCCTCATCCTCCCGTCCGGAAGCTTCAGCATCCTTACAATAAGCGCTACTGTCCCCATTTTATACATCTCATCAGGTTTCGGATTTTCAATAGTGGCATCCTTCTGTGTCAACAAAAGGATCATCCGGTCACTATTTAAAGCGTTATCAACAGCTCTTTTTGATTTCACCCTCCCCACATAAAGGGGAACAATCATATATGGGAAAACAACTATATCTCTTAAAACAAGAACAGGAATACTTTCCGGAATATCAAGCCTTTCCGCATCTTCATTTTTTATACTTAGTGATTTATCTTTTTTATCATCAGCCAATTTTTCACCTCATTTGATATCAACTAGTAATTTTTTCGACAACTTTCTTGAAAACTTCAATTATCAATACACCATTCTCCATAACAGATCTTATATTTTCAGTATCAATCGGAACTTCAATATGGATCCTCTTAAAAAAATCTCCGAATTTTCTTTCAAAAAGATAATAACGGATTCCGGTTCCCTGAAGCCAGGTCTGTTTTTTTACTCCTTTAACAACCAACTCCGTTCCCTCTTCAAGGGTGATCGAGATATCTTCTATAGTTACACCCGCCAGCTCCATTTCAACAACAATAGATTTATCAGTTTCAAAAATATTGGTACTTGGTTCCCAGTCTTTGCTAGTACTGATTCCTGTAGGAAATCCAATTTCTTCATTAAGATCAAAAAAAGGATAGTTTTTCTTTCCCATTTCAGTCCTCCTTTCTTAAAAGGCTGTGAAGTTCGGTCATGAATTCCTCAAGACTTCTGAAATCAAAATAAACAGAAGCAAACCTGACATAAGCAACTTTATCAAGAATTTTTAATTTGTTCATAATGAATTCACCAATCGCTTTTGTCGAAATCTCTTTCTCCATGTCAGAAACCAGTTCTTCAACCTGAAGCGCAACCTGCTCTATCTGTTTTTTTGAGATCGGTCTCTTTTCTACAGCCCTATACAATCCTTTCCTTACTTTATCAAGATCGAATTCCTCGCGTCTCCCGTCTTTTTTCTCCACCATCAGAGGAATTCCCTCGATTTTTTCGTAAGTAGTAAAACGCTTTTCACATTTCAAACACTCACGCCGCCTTCTTATATATTTTCCCTCTTTACTCTCTCTTGTTTCAACAACCTTATCTTCAATACTATTACATTCAGGACATTTCATCTGATTTTTCTCCAACTTTTTTTACTGAACTCATTTTTACCCCTTTTGAGGAAAAAGAGATAAACCCCGGAATTACGATCACAATAATTATCAACACATGGACCAGCAATGTGTAAGCCGCAGCTTCATTAACACTTACTAAGCTCTGCCCGGCACTATTTTTATATAATTCAAGAAGGCCGTGTTTGGATGCAGCGTCAAGGCTTCCTGCCATTCCGGGAGTAGGTATTGCTGCAGACATTACTATAAGGCTGAAATAAGGTATTACCTCGATAAGTGAAATTGAAGCCCCGAAACTGAATCCATGCATCAGACACCAGTAGAAAGGGACAAGGAATACCCAGACAAGAATTGATGAAAGCAGAAGTTTCAGTGAGTCTCTAAATCCGAGTTTTAATTTAAGCCCTCTTATGAAATCGATAAAAAAATCCGTGAACTTTTCTCTTGATCTCTCAGGTACGATCTTCATTACAAATATCAGCATTCTCTCAACTAAATTAAATACAGCGGGAATGTTGATTAGGTAGAACATTGAAAAAATCACAATTACAGCCGGAAGAAAAATTACGCCGCCGGCCTTCAACTTTCCGAGGAGAACCGAATTGGTACTATCTATGAACAATAGCGATATAAAGAACAGGAGAACTATCATCAGCGAATCTATCATCCTCTCGATCACTATAGTGGCCAATCCCGAGCCTGTTTCAAATCCCTCATCTTTTGCAATTAGTATTCCCCTTGCCGGTTCACCAAGCCTGCCGGGAATCAAAATGTTTATAAACATACCTATTAAAGAGTAGTGATAGAGGTTCATTATTGAAATTTTCTTTTTAAACGGCCTGAAAAGAATTCCCCACCTGTAAGCTCTTATAAAGAATTGAGTGTATAAACCTACAATAAAAATAACAATGAATATCGGATTTACATTTTTTATTATATTGAGAACCTTCCCGAATTCAACATTCTGGAAAAAGAAGTACAATAGTACAATTACAAGTACCAGAACAATTATAAATTTCAAATATTTCATTCAAAAAATATAGAGCTTTTTATTGTAGATGTCAATAAACTTAAATATAACCTGTCAGGTTGAAAAATGATAAAAATTGTTGACAAAGAGGTGTGATCCGTTATACATTAAATACATGAAGATAAACACAAAGATAAGATACGGATTGCGGATGCTGGTAATTCTTTCTCAAAACAAGGACGTGATGAACACAGAAATTCTTGGTGAAAAAATGGTGGTTTCACCAAAATATCTGAGAAAACTCGCAGGCCCGATCGAAAAGGCGGGGCTTATTTTAAGCGTTCAGGGGAAATATGGCGGATACAAACTAAACCGTAACCCTGACAAAATCTCTGTTTCAGATATTTTTAAAGCATACGACGAAAGTCTTCAAATTTCAGGGTGCACTAAAAATACAGGATGTATTCTTTCCGTTGCGTGTGTCACTTCCAATCTATGGTTACATTTTGAAGATCTCATATCAAAAGAATTTTTTAATATAACTTTAGATAAAATAATTTCTAACAAGTTTGACTGAATATAACGTTTATTTATGCTTGTCAAAGAATCCGGAAATAGATCTGGGTATCTGGGAAGATAATTCATTCATTGCCGCAACTATCTCCTTTATTTTAAGGAAAACATCTTCCTCCCCCACCCAATAAAACTTTATTTTTTTAATAATTACTTCATCCCCGCTATTAATTATTTTGTTAAGGAGTATAACGGTAATCAGAAGATCGTCAACAAATCCGAAGACCGGAATGAAATCCGGAACAATATCTATCGGTGAGATAAGATAGGCAAATCCGATCACTATCATACCCTTTATTTTTGGGGATACTTCTTTGTCCCCTAAAAGTTTTATCATGAGATGGACCAGATCAGGAAATATAAGGAGATATTGAACAAAATTGTCCATCCACTTCCCGCTCTTTTTCGCGGCTTTCCCAGATTCGAACCAATCGGTGATTTTTTTCCTGATCTTGAGGTAGAAATCGTCAAAACTTCCTTTTTTTTTATCCGGTAATTTTCCCATCTTTATCACCGCCTTTTTTTATTTAAAACAAAAATCATTAAGAATCAAGGACTATTTTTCAAGGTCTTCAAGTTCTTTAAGATATTCTTCCCTCTTTCTCTTCTTCACATAAATATCTTTAAACTTTGTGTTATACTCCTCATTCTTTTTAACAAATTCAGCACTTCTGTCGGGATCGATTTTTATCATTTCTCTCCACAAAAGTCCCATGTACGAATAAGGATTAGGATATTCAGGAGAAAGGGAAATAGCTTTATCCAATGCAGCAAAGCCTTCATCGATAGCCTTTTTTCTCTCCTCTTTTGGGTAGATATCATCATCAACAGGGGTCTGGTAGCTCTGGTTCCATGCCACAACCCCAAGAGAGTAATATGCTTCAGCAAACTCAAGCTTCTTCTCTTCACTGAGATCAGTGAGTTTCTTTTCTGCTTCTTTAACCACCTCATTTAGAATAACTTCTTTTTCAGTGATCATATCTACAGCCTCTTTAAGTGTCGGATAATTCTTTAATTCCTCTCTCTTCTCAGCAAGGAGCGTCTTTTTCTGATCAGCTGGAATTGCTTTGTTCTTCTCAACATTCCTGACATATTTATTGAGGTCTTCAACCCTTTTTATATCAGCTTTGATCTTATCAATATCTTTGTAGTGATCAAGGATTGTCGGGTCCATCATAGTATAAATTCTCTTTTTGTGAGCATCAATTGCCTTGTCCCATGCTCTGTAGTTCTGCAGATAAACTGCATAATAATGGTATCCGCTCGGATCAGTAGGATCAAGCGCGATTCTTTTTTCATACATTTCGTTGGCTTTTTCAAATTTACCATTCTGTGAATAAAAATTAGCGAGTGTATAATATGATTTGGGAGAATCTGCAGATTTTTCAAGTATTTTAAGGAAATATTTTTCAGCTTCTTCAAAGTTCCCGATCTTATCAAATATACTGCCCAGAGCTACTACCACATCATCACTTTCAGGATAAGCCTGCTCGGCCATCTGCAGATACTTAACAGCCTTCTCACTATACTCCTGATTCCTGTCTGTCTCTTTCCCCGGTTTGTACAGCATACTGTAACATGTGCCAAGATAAAGATAGGCAACATCAAGTTTGGGATTTTTTTCAAGCGCTATTTCATATTCTTCAGAAGCTTTCCTGAATTTTTCCTGAGAATATAATTTATTCGCCTCTCTTAAATGTTTGTTTGCACTTAGATTTGAGACTGACAACTTCTTACATCCTGAAAAACTTGATAGAAAAAACATTGCGATTATGAGTATCAATAAAGAGTATAATAATTTTTTCATCGTATCCTCCTCAGATAACAATATATATTGTAATATTCGGTAAAAGTCAAGTAATTTAAAGGAATTTTGTCTGCATTATCCTTCATTTTACACGGTAGAACCACATAAGAAAAAGCCAAAGATCCTGAATATAGGGGATAAGTTTGTTGTTGAGATATATCTTTGTGGTCTCCTGTTCTTTTACAAGCTCGAATAATTCAAAAAGGGCATCAACATCAGATGGATAAAAGCTGACATAGGTTTTTTTAAAATCTCCTTTTCCCTCCTCCATAAAATAAGGATTTTTTTCTGCAAGCTCATGGGCCTTCTCATATTTTCTGGATAAATGTTTCTGAAACCTTATTGTAACCTTGAATTCTTTATTACTCTTTTTCGGATCAAGAATATTGGAGAGTTTTTCAGCCTCTATCTTCTTTTTAGCATCCATCATAATATGATTATAATACAAAAAACACCATTAGTTCAAACCGGGCAGTACTGTCAGGAGTCTCCGGGAAATTTCAAATCAACAATAGAAGTGTCAATAAGTTTTTCCCCTTTATCCCCGAAATCAACAAGATATTTATTTACATCAGTCTGCTTCAATAAAATACCTTCACCGAAAAACGGGTGTTCAACCACAATTTCAGGCTCAGGCTCGTTATCTAAAGAACCCGGTGTTTCTCCTGAAATACTCCCTATAAGTTCTCCATATGAATATGCAATATTCACATTACTCAATCCTGTTTCCATAAGAAACTCAGACTCCCTTGCCCCTCCGGTTGAGATGATCAGCCTGTCAATTGCCCTCGTGGAGGCGACATACATCAATCTCCTCTCCTCTTCTATCGCCATCTTCTCCTTTCTCATAAAGAAAGGCATATAAGTTTCATTCACGCCTGCCATAACCACGGTCGGAAACTCCAGGCCTTTCGAATTATGCATGGTAAGCAGAAGTACTTTTTCGGAGTTCTTAACCGCCTCACTACCTGATTCAAGGATCAATTTATCAAGTAGTTCATTTATATTACCGGTTTCATCTGTTTCATTTTCCCATTTTCTGATAAAATCCAACAATTCATCAATATTCAATATCCTGTCCTCTTCCTTCCTCTCTTTCAGATAACCCATATATCCGGAATCATTCAGAAGAGTGAGGAGTGATCCGGAAATACTTTTTCTTTCAGCACTGCTGCCAAATTCAAATATTTTTTTAAAGATCTGCTTGGAATTAAATTTATCAGGAAAGTGCTCTTTCAGGGATTTCATATAAGAGTTTCCTTTTTCATTGCTGATTTTTTTTATCTGCTCGAGAGATTTCGGTCCTATTCCAAGCGGGAGAAAATCTATAACTCTTAAAAAAGAGACATCATCATCAGGGTTAAAAGCCAGCCTTATAAGAGACACAGAATCCTTTATCTCTTTTCTGTCGAAGAACCTGAGGCCCTTTACAATCCTGTATCCGATTCCTCTTTTTCTGAAAACAGATTCGAAAGGAAATGATTGAGAATTGATTCTATAAAGAATGGCAAGCGGGAACATTGAGGGATTTTCATCATAATAGTGTCCAACCATATCTGCAACCTGCTCAGCTTCAGATTCTTTAGAGGAAGCAAGCATCAGTGTTACCGGGTTTCCACTCACCCTGTCAGTCCACATCTCTTTTAATTGCCTGAATTTATTACGCCTGATTAATATATTGGCAAAATCAAGTATCTCTTTTGTGGACCTGTAATTCCTCTCCATTTTCATAGTCCTTGTCCCTTTGAAATCCTCTTTAAATTCTGACATATATCTTACATTTGCACCACGCCATGAGTAGATAGCTTGATCATCATCTCCAACAACAGTTATCCTTTTATGCCTTGATGCGATGAGGCGTATAAGTTCATACTGATTCGGATTAGTGTCCTGGAATTCATCAACCAGAACATAACTGAAACGGGTCTCATACATTTCCCTGAGTTTTTTGTCACCGCTTAAAAGGAGGACAGGGAGGGATATCAGATCTTCAAAATCCCACCGCCTGTTTTTTTTCTGGATATCCCAATATTGAGAATAAACTTCTGTTTCATCTTCCGACAATCCTTTGCGGTACAGCATATCCCTGTTATTTGGATAAAGCAGGTTCATTTTTGCACGATTTATTTTTTTTACAGTATCATCGATCATATCACTGGTAAAATACGAGAATTTTTCTTTTATTATATTTCCTATCGCTTTTTTCTGGTCTTTGTCATCACTTACAATCCAATCTTTGCCAAATCCGGAATTCTCACCCGACTCACGAAGAATTCTTAATCCAAGAGAATGGAAAGTTGAGATATTGAAAAGGAACGGATCCACTCCTGTAATATCTGTAACCCTGCTCTTCATCTCGTTAGCTGCTTTATTTGTAAAAGTAACTCCAAGAATATTCAGAGGCGAGTAACCCTTTTCTTCGATCAGATAAGCGATCTTGTTTGTTATGACCCTGGTTTTCCCTGAACCCGCTCCAGCAAGGATTAAAAGAGGTTTTTCTATAAACTTAACTGCTTCAGCCTGTTCTTTATTCAGGTCTGAGAATATCTTACCGCTCATCCGCTCCTCTGATCAGAGGTGTGAACGGTACCGGTATTAATATTGTGCGCTTGAAACTTCCATTATCTTCTTTTTCAATAAGTATGAACTCCTGAACTTTGGAAGAATAGCTGACAGGAATGATCATCTTGCCGCCGGGACTAAGCTGTTCAAGCAGGTCAGGCGGGATATGATCTGGTGAATAGGTGCATATTATCCCATCAAAGGGGGCATTCTCTTTCCACCCAAGAGCCCCATCCCCTATCTTGAAATGGATATTATTGTATCCTATTGATCTTAAGAGCTTTTCCGCTTTTCTGGATAATTGAGGGCGATTTTCTATTGTATATACATTTTTAACAAGTTCTGCAAGAATTGCTGCATGAAAACCTGAACCGGTGCCAATCTCCAACACTTTTTTATCATAATCAGGCGCAATTACATAAGTCATCATTGCAACTATATAAGGCCTGTCTATAACCTGACCTTCACCGATAGCCAGCGAATAGTCATTATATGAATCTTTTCTGTATTTTTTATCCACAAAGAGATGCCTTTTAACCTTTAGAAAAGCATCCGTAACCCTCTTGTTTGATATTCCACGTTTAATTATCTGCTCTTCGACCATCTTTTTTCTCATTTCTGAATATTCATCACAGAGAAGTAACGAGGAAAATGTAATTATCACAGATAGAAAAATATGAATAGAAAATTTCACAGTCCAATTGTAGCAGATATTAGAAAATCCGCAAAGATGATTCGGCTTGCACCGGAAAATGTTGATATAAAGGGCTGTTTGTACTATATTCATTACAAAATGATTAAAAGATTCTTCGAACTTCAGGAAAAGGTCCTGAACTATCACGCAAATGCAAATACTGAGTTGCTGAAGAAAGCATATTCGGTCGCAGCCGACGCACATATGAACCAGACAAGGGCAAACAAGGAACCATACATTACTCATCCATTATCAGTAGCAGGAATTCTTGCAGATATGAAACTCGATGAAATATCAATAGCATCAGCTTTACTTCATGATGTGGTCGAAGATACCGATTACACTATTGAAGATATAAATTCACTCTTCGGCAAAGAAGTTGGGGATATTGTGTGGGGAGTAACCAAGATCACAAAGATATCAGATTTTGATGCCGAAAATGCAAAAGCAGAGACTCTTAAAAAGATCATTATCGCCATGACAGGAGATGTCAGGGTTATACTTATAAAGTTGGCCGACAGACTGCATAACATTCAAACACTTGGTGCATTGAATGAGGAGAAGAGAAAAAGAATAGCCAGTGAAACTCTCGAAATATATGCTCCTATAGCAGCAAGGCTGGGAATGGGCAAGATAAAAATTGATACTTGAGGATACTGCTTTCAAATATTGCTATCCGGAAGATTACGATAAAATCACAAGGGAGATAGGGGTAAGAGAGGAGTGGGCGAATCAAAAACTCGAAAAATTCGGGAAAGAACTCAGAAAAACTCTCAGAGAACTCAAGGTTTCAGGTGATATTGAATACCGTATAAAAAGGAAGTTCTCGATCTATAAAAAACTTAAGAAACAGAATATCGACATAGAGAAAGTGTATGATCTCCTAGCTTTAAGAGTAATAACAAAAACAGTTGCAGATTGTTACGTGATAATAGGGGAGATACATCAGAAATATACCCCCCTCCCCGGACAGGTGGAGAGATTTCATCGCAAATCCGCGAAATAACGGATATCAATCGATTCATACTACGATCATTTCCGGAGACGGGATCAAATATGAGATTCAGGTAAGGACAAAAGATATGCACAAGGTTGCAGAGGAGGGGATCGCGGCTCACTGGAAATACAAAGAAGGGATAAAATTCCTTGAGAATGACCAGAGATTGAACTGGTTCAGGGAGATGATAGAAGCTCACAAGGAAAATCCTGACCCGGGAGAGTTCCTGAACCTGCTGAAAGGAGACCTTGTTGTGAAAGAAATTTATGTATTTACTCCCAAAGGGAAAGTATTTAATCTCAAGGTCGGTTCCACTCCAATTGATTTTGCTTATGCGATCCATACTGAGATCGGAAATAAATGTTATGGTGCAATAGTAAACGAGCATATGGTTTCAATAAAAAAACCACTGAATTCAGGTGATGTTGTTGAAATTGTGACCAGGAAAAATGCAACTCCTTCTCTTGACTGGTTAAAATATGTATCAACAAGCAAGGCCAGGAAAAAAGATCTTAAATTTCCTTCAACAAAAAGAGAACAAAAAAAACATAGAAAAAGGGAAAAGGCTCTGGAGTAAGGTACTAAGAGAGTATAAAAAAAAATATAAGATCAAGGTTGAAGAGAACGATCTGAAAGAGAGGTCTGAAAAAAATTCATTATAATGAAATTGAAATATTTTTCCGAGATATCGGATCCAACAAAAAAGCACTTGACAAAAAAACACTCGGATATATCTTCAACGAAGTGGAAGCCATTGAAGTTACTCCGAGAAAGGTCAGGACTAAAAAAGCGGGATCAATTGTACCGGATGATCAAGGGTTGAAGGGTATCAGGACATTGATGTCAAATTTGCCAGATGCTGTAATCCGCTAAAGGGTGAGAAAATAATGGGATTCATTACACTTGAAGCGGGGCTTGTGATCCACCGAGATTCTTGCTCCAGCCTGAAAAATGTCATGCCGGAAAGGATAAAAAAAGTTGAGTGGAATGAAGAATCTGTGTTTTCTCAATTGGTTAAATATGACATTATCGTCTCTGATAAACCGGGAATACTGAGCACCATTTCAAATATAACCTCAAAATATGATTCAAATATTAAAAAAGATAGAAAATGAATCGATCACTCAAAATTCCAGTAAGATCAAGATCACATTTGAGATCAGACATGTCGACCAGCTAAGAAAAATTTCCAAAGAATTCTCAAAAACACGGGGAGTGTTTCAGGTAATCAGGAAAAGAATATCGGAAAAATAAACCTATTTTTTTAGTTTATTCTCTCTATCTCTTTTTGAATATATACATCCGCAATAGTTCTGGTGAACAATTCCCAGGTCCATACTCATTTTTTTCCCTATATTAAATCCATCCATCTTTTTGAAGTTTTCAGGAAGAAATTCCATCACCTGTTTTTCAGCCGCTCTTTCTCCGGAGGCATTGATTCTGAGCAGTATTTTTATAAGGGCTTATTGAAAGCGTGGATGCAACAATATCAAATCCTTTCAGCTTTGCATATTCAAATACTTTATCAAATCTCATATCAAAACAGATAGTACACCGCTCCCCCCTTTCCGGGTCATCCTCATAGCCTTCAACAAGCTTGAACCATTTCTCTACTTCATATTCCGCAATCACAATTCCCCATCCCAATCTATCAGCTATTTTTTTCAGTTCATCAACCCTGAAATCATACTCTTCATGCGGATGGATATTCGGATTATAAAAAAATCCTGTCAGATCATACTGTTCTCTGAGATTTTCAATAACATAGACCGAACATGGAGCGCAGCAAATATGAAGCAGCAGTTTTTTCATTATAATATTTCAGGAGGATTTCTGCTTATCAGTTCCTCCAGTGTATGGGAATCGCTCCCCCTTGTGGAGAAAAGAGAATGTTTCTCTGCGATATTACTGATAAGCGAAAAAATATCAGAATCATCTTTCATGTTGAATTGTGCCAGAGAAAGGCCGTGATAGTCGTAATAGACCTCAACTCCCGAAATGCCCATGCCCGAAAGCTCAGAGATCATAATATTAAGATTGATCCCGTTGATCCCGGAATAGTATGCCGGATGCGCAAGGACCGGAACACCTCCTGATTCAAGAATTACTGAAATTATTTTTTCCGGAGAGAACTTAGGGACTACCGTTTCAGACCTGCACTTTTCAGAGATCCACTTTGCTGCATCCCTGTATTTGTCGAATTTCCCCTTACGAAGCAATTCTCTCACAACATGAGGTTTCATAAGAGTCTCTCTGCCAGGAGGAAATATCTCCTCACCTTTCAAAAATCCGTCTCCGAAATGGCCATTGACTTTTTCAACTATCTCCCGGATCCTTTTTACCCTGAGTGGATGGATCTCTGCAAGATGATTTTTCAGGGCTGGGTGTTCCACATCAATATTGTAGCCGAGAATATGGACCTCAACCCCCATATATTCGCTGTCCAGTTCGGTGCCGGTTATCAGGTCGATACCTCTGGAGCGGGCTTTGTCGATAAGGATATCTGCCCCGCCCTCATATGCTCCGACTCCGTCATGATCTGTAATTGAAATTGTTTTCAGCCCCAGCTCTGCGGAAGCGTCTATTATCTGATCTGATGTCATTTCCCCATCAGAGGCAATGGTATGAAGATGAAGATCGGCTGTTCTCAGATCTATATTTTTAATGTCCATAGAGGACAATGTTACCATATCCGGCAGCAGAAAATAAGGGTCAGGGATGTCAGGCGAAGCTTATCTCTTCGTCACCGAAGAGAACATTAAAGAGCCTGGTTACAGGGCCCGGGACCTTACCTGATATTTTTTTTTCATCCTTCTCTCTGTATATAAGGTTAAATTCTTTCCTAATAAAACTGGGTGTGTCAAGTTCACCTATTGTCGTATTACCTTTTTCATTCAAGTAGCTTACCGATATCCTCTTTAACTCATTTTTGTAATTCATCCGTTTCTCCTGCTAATATTATATTTGCAGGGGTACGCCAAATAATGTCATACAGGATGAAAAAAACATTAAGGCCTTTTGATTACGAAACACAATGCCGTCACAAAAACTGTCTGAAATACCATTTAATATAGGTGTTATACACACATTTTAAATTTGAGGCGATGAAAATGTGTCCAAATTGTGACTACAAAATATGATCCTTTCTGATCCTTTCCTAGATTTCTTTCTAATAATTGTTTCATCAAAAAACTAATATTATTTTGGATCAAGTTTCGGGGAGCAGAACAGAAATGTGATCTTCTCTCTTTCTTTGATCCAATACTTATGTTAGTTTAAATTATTGCTAGTCATTACTGTTTAACAAATAGAGGCAAAAATGCTCATCAAAAAAATAGAGACGGGAGTACAATGAGGTCAGGTCAAGATCCGGGGGAAGCTTTTTGTTTTGTCGGAAACTTTTTGGACTAATCTTTCGTTGTATTGTTTTAATGGTGATTGCATTTAAATATAAGGAGATATGATTTGAGAAAACCAATTTATATTCTGCTGATGGTAGTATTTTTGGCACCGATGATATTTGGGGATGTTTCCTCCAAAATTCATAAATTGATGACTGTATACTCAGATAATGGTCAATTCAATGGAACCGTGTTGGTTAAAAAAGGGGATGAACTTCTTTACAAAAGGGCCTTTGGCTGGGCGAACAGGGAGTGGGACGTTCCCAATATTCTGCAGTCTGAATTTCTGATTGGCTCCATTTCGAAATCTTTCACTGCGTTAATGACTTTGATCTTGGTCGAAGAAAGATTGATTGATCTTAATGCCACAATTAACACCTACCTGCCAAACTATCAGGGAGCAGCGAGCAATACGGCTACCATCCATCAGATGTTGACTCACATATCCGGAATACCCAACCATGGAGGAATTCCCGATTTATCAAAGAAAAGAGTTCGTTGGCACTATGACTCCGAAGAATATTTGGAACTTTTAAAAGAAGTTAAAATACAATCTAAACCGGGAGAAAAGTTTGGATACAGTGGGATCGCTTACGACATATTGGCCATTATTTGTGAAAAAGTATCAGGGAAAACTTTTGCCAATCTGCTTCAGGAGAAAATCTTCCTACCATTGGGTATGAATAATACAAAATTGGATAGCAACCTGGATTTTGATAAGAAGAGGGCCCAGGGGTATGAGTATTACCTGCTGGAGGGATTCCTAAACCCGTCTTATATATCTATGAGCATAATCAAAGGCTCGGGTGGGATCTTGTCAACCGTAGAAGATTTAGCTAAGTTTACAGATGAGTGCTTTAATAAACAAACCCTGATTTCCAAAGCCATGTATCAAAAAATGTTTACCTCTTTTGTTAAGGATTGGCAGCACTATGGCTATGGCTGGTGGATTACCAAAGATAAGATACAAGGAAGAGAATTGAATTTAATTAGCCATGGGGGCAGCATTGATGGTTATAAGGCCTATTTAACCCGGGTTGTTGAGGATGGCATAGATGTGATACTACTGCAGAATAATTACTTTCGAACTGAAGTCGGTGTGAAATTTAACTATGCCCTAACCAATGAGATTCTGGATATTCTGTATGGAGGGGAGCCTGTTCTGCCAAAGCAATCCATTGTTAAGGAAATGGGGATTGTAATCGGAAAGGAAGGAGTCGATTCGGGCATTGAACTTTACAAAAAGTTAGAGGGGAATAACGCTTACTATGTTGATGATTATGAATTGAATGAACTGGCCTGTGAACTCTACCAGCGGCATTTGGCCCTGCATGAGGAAACCAAAAACAATTCCGAACAAAAAGATCTGCTCAAAGTACTCTATCCAAAACGGGATTTAAAAAAAGAAGCATTTTTTCTTTTTGAATTTGCTCTAACTCTTCATCCCAACTCCTTCATTTTGAATTATACTTATGGGAGATGTCTGTTTGAGAATAATGTACAGAAGGGGCGAACATATCTAAAAAAAAGTACTGAAATTTTTTCAAAAGATGAAAAGAATGAGAAGCACTCAAATCTTTATAAACAAGCTTTAAAATTGCTGGGGAAAAAGAATAGTTGATGCTGTGGTCTTCCTCCAGAATCTTGATCCAACATTTAAGTTAGTTTAAATTATTGTGGACCTCACCCCTTCTTTGTTCCATTTATTACGAATCAAAGCATCCTGAAGTGATCAGTTTTGAAACATTTTGTTGAGCTTTTGAACATTTTCATCAGTGTTTACCTGGAATTCGCGGACCATGGCAACACTTTTTGCGCCAAGATCGATCAATTCACGAATATTATCAAAATTGAGTCCACCAATACACACAAAGGGGATATTTATGTTTTTTATAACTTTTTTTACTGTCTCCACACCGATCGGGATATAGTCCTCTTTTGTGGGTGTTTTATAAACAGGGCCGATGCCGATATAATCCGCACCCTCTTTTTCTGCAGCAAGAGCCTGCTCAAGTGAGTGGGTCGATTTTCCGACAATGAAATTTTTCGGTACAATTTTTCTCGCTTCTTTTACCGAAACATCATCCTGCCCAAGGTGAACACCGTCGGCTCCGGAAAGGAGAGCAATATCAATATTGTCATTAACGATGAACAGAACTCCAGATTTCCCGGTCATTTCACGAATTAACCCGGCTATTCTCAGCTTTTCCGCCTGCGATGAGACCTTATCCCGATATTGAAGTATTTTTACACCACCCCTGCATGCCTCTTTCGCGATCTTTAAATGATCTTCACTTGTGATCACATAAGCGCCCATCCTTTTCAGAATAGACTTATCAATTCTATATCTTTCTCTGTTTATAAAAGATTCAAGTATCTCCCGGTGACTCCGGAAAGCAACAGTAGGTATTTCACTCAGCTTGAAGAACTTTGATTCATCAGCATCATCCCCTGCTTTTAATTCACCACGGTATCCGGTAATGCTGAAGCCGGTAACAATAACTGCTTTATAAAAGGGATTGGTCCCGGGGACCGACGCGATGATCGCCCCAATATCCCCTATAAGCCCCGTCTCCTCCTCCAACTCTCTTATGCAGCACTCTTCCGGTGTCTCCCCGATCTCAACAAATCCCCCCGGCAGACACCACTCCCCGCTTTTCGGTTCCACATTCCTCTTAACAAGTAGAAGTTCTCCACTTTCATTGAATACAACCGCCGCTGTTGCCGGAACCGGGTTTTCGTATGCGATCTTATTGCATGAAACACAATTCATCCTTTCTCTGCCGTCAGTTGTCACTTTATTTAATTTTGCCCCGCATTCCTGGCAGTATATTAATTCTCTCATTTTTCCCATTATTTTCCTTTCTGAATAAGATATTGTAAACAACAATCGTTCGCTTGACAATTATTTATTGTCTATATCTAATAATAAATATAATATAAATTTATCAAGGAGGAGTAAATATGAGAAACAAGATCAAATCTTTATTGATAGCTGTTTTTATTTTATTAACCTTATTATACCCTTCTAAAATCCTTCCTAATCAGATGCAGGCGTCTATTGCTAACGCAGGGGTCAATCTTGGGTGTTTGTCCGCATATATACCCAGAATGGGGATCACCCCGGCTAATTCTGCCCAGATCAACAACTGGATCAACATCGTTGACAGGGAATTACAGACCATAATATCCCTCTACCGATCACCTTTTAATTCCGAAACTCTCTCCAGAATACTGAACTCTCTGCGAAGGTTCAATATTACAACAGCAAGATGGAATATCCAGCAGAGAGGGGCATTTTTTCATAACATCTACGGACAACTTAAGCAGCAGTTTTCACTGATCTTCAGATCTGACAGAGGGATATTTTACAGCGCCACTTGCGATAGTTTTACTCTTGACTTTGGCTACCAGTTCGGACGTGCATGGATCGGAGCATGGTTAATGGACAGAACTCTTTTCTCGGGAGCAAGGAGCAGTATGTTTCTGGCAATAAACGAAGGGATAAGATGTTCAAATAATCTTGGCTGCAGTTTCCCTTATCGAAACACATGGGATTCTCTGAACCTGAGACTTGTTGATACTAATCAGGAGTTCCGGGACATCTTCGGAAGAGCTCTGGGAATTATAACAGGCCTTAGAGGAAGCAACTCAGCCAATGGTTTCCCGTCATCCCCGGGGACATCAAGCACTCCCCCTGTTCGATCAGGGTTGATCGGGAGATGGAGCCTGGGAGGCCAGATCATGGAATTCCGAAGAACCAACACCGGAATTTCAGGTTACACAGTCTCAGCGGGTGGAGAATACCAGGCCAATGAAGAAGTTTATATCATAAACCGGATCTCAGGGAACACTTATTATGGAAGAGCAAAAGGGAAGGCTCCCAACGGCAGTGTAACATGGGTAAATATTACCATAAAGGTATCAGGCAATTCAGGTACAGTGTCTTCCTCTGCATCAAGAGTAGGTTCCATGAGAATTATCAGGGTCAATTAGTGACTTCTTCCTGATTTAAATATGTACAAAAACAGAGAATCGGGTAATAAAACTTTCCTGTCGTTCGGGAATGATCTGGTATTCCTGGCAGGTTTCGCACTCCTGAAGATAATCATTCATATTCCGTTTCTCACAAAATATGGTTATCATAGTGATGAACTTTACTTTATCGCCTGCGGGCAGCACTTTTCAGCGGGTTATGTGGATCATCCCCCCTTTGTACCCTGGATAGCAAAACTTTCAATATTTCTTTTTGGGCAGTCCATTTTTGCACTCCGTTCGTTTGCCCTTATCGCCGGGGCCTCGGCAGTATTTTTTACCGGGCTTCTGGTAAAAAGGATGGGAGGTGGAAGGTTTGCCCAATCAATGGCATGTGTTGCAATGATCATAGCTCCCGTTTTTCTCAGAACCGGGAATATGCTGGCAATATCCTCTTTCGAACCGTTGTTCTGGATACTGGGATTTTATCTCCTTATCCGGATCATTCAGGAGGAGAATCCGAAATTATGGATGGGTGTGGGCCTTGTCGCCGGTATCGGCCTGATGAACAAACATTCCATGCTGTTTTTTGCCTTCGGACTGGTTGTCGGGCTGGCATTAACTCCGATGAGGAAATACTTCAGGTCTCCCTGGCTCTATGCAGGCGGAGCACTTGCATTTCTGATCTTCCTTCCCAACCTGATATGGCAGGCGACCCATGGATGGGCGACATTGAGTTTTATGTTGAATCTGAATGAAGGTGTTATGAGCGGTATCTCTGTGCTGCAGTTCCTTGCAGGGCAGATCCTCTACCTGCACCCCCTGAACACCGTGATCTGGATATCCGGCCTGATCTATTTCTTTAAAAAAAGCGGGAAACGGTATCGTCTGCTGGGATGGATCTGGCTCATTGTTTTTTTGCTCCTGGTGTTTATAAAGAGCAAGATCTATTACCTTGCCCCCGCTTATCCGGCACTGATCACAGGAGGGTGTATTGCCCTTGAAAGCAGGATACTCTCCGGAGGGAGGAAATGGCTAAAGCCATTTTCCATGTCCGTATTGATCATCTTCGGATCCAGCCTGGTCCCGGTATCATTGCCCGTCATGGATATTAATACCCAGGAACGGTATATCAACGCTATCTCATTAAACGCCTTTAAAAACATCCATGAACTTACGGGAGATCTCCGCAGTATGTTTGGCTGGGAGGAGAGGGTGAAAGCAGTTGCACGGGTGTACCATAGTCTCCCGGAGGAAGAACGAAAACGGACAATAATATTGGCGAATGGTTACGGAAATGCAGGTGCGGTAGACCTTTATGGAAAAAAATACGGCCTTCCACATGCTTCCTCGCTGACGTTAAGTTACTGGCTGTGGGGATTCCCCGAAGGGCCGGTCGATATCGTAATAGGAATGGGCTTCAGAAAAGAGTCTCTTGAAAAGGCATTTAAAAAGGTGGATATCGCTGCCGTTATCACGCTGGAAAATGTGAATACCTGGGACAGGAAATTTACCATTCTCCTCTGCCGCGAACCGGTCAGTTCTCTTGAACGTATCTGGAAGCTGAACCGCCCCTGGTAGAATACAGATAAAGTCCCTGACTGATAGCAAGAAATAAACAGAAAGGATCGTGAAGATCAGAGTCTAGTTGAATAAGGGGGACGCTCCTTTTGGTCGCGTCGCTATCGGGCGATTGATTCCGCAAGACGGAATCCGCCCGCTTTTGATTACGAAACACAATGTAGTCACAAAAAACGGCTGAAATATCCTATATCATAGGTATTATTCATACATCTGAAATTGAAGGTGTCCAGATTATAACCATATTGTGACCACCACATACGACCTTTTATTGACCTTTTTCTAGAGTTCTTTCTGGTAAGAATCCTTTCAAAATATAGACAATAATTTTGGATCCAGATCCTGGATGAAGATCACATGAACCATTACAAATTTTTATATAATTCAGGATGTTTTGTAAACTAATTATTAAAAGGGAACGTCTAATTCTTATAAAGGAGATTAAAACAGTGAAAATAGGATTATCCATTGTTTTTTTAATTTTTTTTATTCAAGGCATCCTTTGCTCTTCCCATTCCGGAATTCTGGAGGGGGTCCTTCGGCCGTCAGTCATTGATGTAGAAGGCAATCTTCTCTTTGTCATGGATATTGAAAAGATGCATATTTTTTCACTTGATACATTGAAGCATCTGAAAACCTTCGGGAAGAAAGGTGAAGGTCCCGGAGAATATCCCGTGTTCTCAGGCACATCCAACAAAATCAGGGCCTATTCCGGTTCCCTGATGCATGAGGCGTTGAATAAGATAATTTTTTTTGATCATGAAGGCAAATTACTGAGAGAAACAAAAAAACCCGCCCTGATCAAAAACATCCATTCACTGGAAGATAAATTTGTGGGACGGCGGATCTATCAACCCCAGGACAGATCAACAGCTTTTTCTGTAGTTTGCATTTATGACCGGGACATGAAAATGGAGAAAGAGATCGCGCGCCAGGAATTTTTTCAGCAGGGCACAGGGGGAAACTTAACCTATGATCTTTCCTACGACACCCTTATATTCGATGTGGCCGGCGAGCATATCTTCGTGGAGAGAAGCCGAAAAGGCCCCTTTATAGAAGTTTTCGACAAGAAGGGTACAAAATTATACAGTTTTCCCATCCCCCGGAAAAAAATTTCCCTCCGGAAGAATGACAGGAAGATGCTACTGAATTACTTCATTCAGGATTCGAGAATCCAACAGATTATGAGACAAAACCGTATCGGCTGGAAAGAGCTCAGCAAAAATTTCAAGTTCTCGTATCCGGATTATTACCCTTCCGTTTGCGATATGTTTATTGATGACGCAAAGATCTATATTAAGACCTGGCTCCGTGACCAAAATGGAGAATCGGAATACCTGATCATGGATCTCAAGGGAAATCTGATAAAGCGGTGTTTCATCCCTCCCCTGATTCCATTCAAGATAAGATCCATAGGATCTGGAAAGTTGGAAACCATCCAAAAG
The DNA here is from genome assembly GCA_963827565.1 of Candidatus Aminicenantota bacterium. Classification (GTDB taxonomy): domain Bacteria; phylum Acidobacteriota; class Aminicenantia; order UBA2199; family UBA2199; genus UBA647. The sequence continues at coordinate 738,002 of CAWHBG010000003.1, read as the reverse complement.
GGGCAGATATATTACCTGACAGAAAATGATGAGGGGAATTGGTTTTTCAACATGTGGAAAATCAAGATGTGAAACACCTAGAAGATCTATTCGGAAATCTCTTAGTCGGACACCTGAAGTGGTCAATGAAGGGTTCAAGTCTAGATTTCAAGCATTCAGTATATGTTTTAAAATTGCATCTGCATGGGAAATCATTTCCATGATTGAGCAACCTGAGAAAAAATGAAGCCGATGAGCGGAGTCCAACTAAATAAGGGGGACGCTCCTTTTGGTCGCGTCGCTATCGGACGATTGATTCCGCAAGACGGAATCCGCCCACTTTCACTACTAAACACAATGCAGTCACAAATAACGGTTGAATTATCTTTTAATATAGGACATTAACGATATTTCCAAAATTGATGTGACTAAAATGTGTCCATTTTGTGACTATAAATATTTCTAAATTTGATAAATCAAAGAAAGGGTGAAGACCAAACTATACTCTTAAAAACCAAGGTTGACTATTTTTTCTATTTTACTAAAATAACGTTATGACATTGATTAACTTATTGCGATTCATTGGGAAAAATAATGGTTGAATCGATAATCAGTTTAGAAAAAAAGATAAAGGCATTAGAATTTTCTATACAGTACTTGAGAAGCAGCGAAGAAAAATACAGGCAAATCTGGGAATATGCTCCTGACGCGATCTTTCTCACAAAAATCGGAGGAGAAGATTCAGGAACGATCCTGGATGCGAATCCGGCTGCATCTATTCATACCGGATATCCAATTGAAGAATTAATCGGGATGAATATTGTTACCGCCTTGCCTGCTGATAATGAAGCGAAGGCATTGGTAAACATGAGAGAAAATGACTTGAAGCAGGGAAATCATGTTCTCTTCAGTGAGAAAAAAAGAAGGAAAGACGGATCTGAATACTGGGCAGAAGTTCACATCAGGTTCATCCAGGTTGGGGATGAAAATGTCGCCTTGTCAATTAACCGGGATGTATCGCTGCCCAAAGCAGCAGAGAAAGCTTTAAAAGAAAGTGAGGCTAAATTCAGGAGCATATTTGAGAATAAGGGAACTGTAACAGGTTTATTTGGCGAAAATGGTATCGTAAAGGATTGCAATAAAGTGTTTGTGGATATGATTGGATATTCTAAATCAGAGATTATTAATAAAATGAAATGGTCAGATTTCGTTGTTAAGGAAGACTTGGAAAGACTACAGAAATATCACTCTAAACGTATGAGAAATGTCGATACTCCTCCTGCGAAATACGAATGCAACATTATTAATAAGAACGGTGAGATTATAAATGTTATTGTTAATATCGGAGTGGTCGGTGAAGATCGGATAGTGTCTCTAACAGACATCACCGATAGAAAGCATGCAGAGAATGAGATCCTAAAATTGAAAGAGGGTTTGGAAATCCAGGTTGCAGATAAGACAAAAGAATTAAAAGAGAGGATATCCGAACTGGAACGATTTAATAATGTTATGATTGACCGGGAATTAAGAATGAAGGAATTGCATGATGAAAACGAGGAGTTGAAGGCAGAATTGAAGAAAAAATCTGGGAAGTTTTAAATGCTAACCGAGAGGATGAAATAGGTAATCTCAATTTTAAACAAACATACTAAATATGTGGACGAATCTATGCAATCTCTCTTGAGAAGGGGTCATCCATTAGAAGTTAAATGTGACCAAATTGTGACTGTTTAAATCTATCTGAAACATGAAAAAAGACATGCCCGCTTCACATTTTTTAATTATGCCTTTTTTAAAGCTATCACTCTGTTTTGAGATTGAAATTATTTTCTAATTATAATAAAACATATCTGTTGAGTTCAGATTGATATTAGCAATCACAACCCATATTATGGAAGTGAAAAATTGACAGGACATCGGGTCTGTTTGATGAGCTTCGCAAGTGTATATCCCCATTATGTCGCGAAAGCCGAGAAAAAAGGACGTTCGAAAACAGAAGTTGATAAGATCATTTGCTGGCTGACAGGATATACCTTGAAGGAATTAGAGGCTCAAATTGAAAAACAAACCAATTTTGTAAACTTTTTCACAGAAGCTCCCGGCCTTAATCCATTGCGGAAATTAATCAAAGGTGTTGTTTGCGGTATCCGGGTGGAGGACATTGAGGATCCAACCATGCAGGAAATCCGCTATTTGGATAAGCTGATTGACGAATTAGCTAAAGGAAAAGCAATGGAGAAAATTTTACGAAGCAAATAAATACCCTGGCTGTCGAATATGAGCGGAGTGAGCAGAGGATCACAGCGCGCTGCAGGTCTAGGCCCTTACACTGCGGGCCTCAGCTGAACTGAATAAAGGGGACGCTCCTTATGGTCGCGTCGCTATCGGGCGAATGTTTCCGTCAGACTGAAACCGCCCCGCTTTTGATTACGAATCAAAGGGGAAGCAAGTGATCAGTTGATCGTGATCCTGTATAAAAGATTATCACCCTCTTCATCTTCCGAAATTCCGAAGAACTCATTTTTTCCGATATGGGCAATAAATTTGTATTTATTCTTAAGCATGATACGCCTGGCATGGGACATGGGCTTCAGATTAAAAATATCCAGATATACAACCTTTTTTTTATGAAAAAAGTGATACAGGTTATTTTCGCTGCAGACAATCCTTATACTTCTGGCATCAATCTCGATTACCTTGGCACCTAAATCTTTATCAAAAGCTTTGTAACTTTTGAATATTTCTGTTTCCGGCTGGATAACGTCCTTGCACCCTTTATCGGTAAATGATCTCAACTCATATTTTGCCATGTTATCGCACCATATGATATCTCTTGTTTTATCATAAGCAAGCAATCTTGGCCTGTTGTACCTCGACAACTCGTTTTTAGGACCGTATGGATTTTCTTTTTTCCCGAATTTTTTTATAAGATCCCCTTTAAAAGAGTACCTGCATAAATAAAATTCTGATCCGAACCGTTCGGGAACCACAAAAAATTTATCATTTAAAACGATCATATCCCTGGTCACCAATGGCAATTTGATCTCTTTAACAAAATTCAGATCCATATCACAAAAAATTATCTTATTGTTGATATCAATAAAAACGATACCGTTTCCAACTTTCCTCGGGGCTAAAGGAAAAATAAATTCTCCAGGCCCCCGCCCCTCTTTTCCCTTCCGTATCAACACATTTCCGTTAAGATCAAGTTTTATTATTTCAGAGGGTTTTCCGTTTCCTATTACTATAAAATTGTCAATAACCTGAATATCTATCGGCTGGTAAATATCGATATCACTTAAATTCTTCAACATAGATTCATTAATATTTTCTTTTACAACCTGTATACCATCAGGAATCACAAGTTCTTTGGATTCCGGGAATGCTGCTGCACATAAAAAAAGCACTATTGCCATATATTTTCTACTTCTTAACATATTTGCCTCCCTGACCCTTTATGCTGAATTGTTCTGCCATCTTCCGGAGAACAGGGTCCGCATGTTCAAAGAATTTTTTAAAAGAACAACAATAATAGGGAATATTTATTCCTGAATCCCCGGGAATTCTATTCACCGGGCAGCCTCCAGAACAATGGGGCAGCCATGGACAGTGCAGGCAATCCTCCGGAAGATTTTTTTTTGCCAAACCAAAAACAGATTGCTTTTCGGAATTCAGAAGAGAAGACAAAGAAACATCCCTTATATTTCCAAGATAATTATCTTCATCCACAAAAAAATCGCATGAATAGACATTCCCGTTGTGTTCTACAACAAGGTAGAGCCCGCATTCTTCCAGAAGGGTGCATGAAGCGGGAAACTCTCCCAAATATGTTTGAAGAACTGAGTTAAAATATTCAATATAGGTAACTGGTTGCCCATTGAAAAAATCTGCTACCCAAAGGTCAAAGAGAGTGCAGAGAAATAATCCATAATCCTCTGCTTTCGGTTTGAATCGGTTAGAACCTTCATGATCCATCTTATCACGTTCAAAACAGGGAATAAATTGCATATGCAGAAGACCATTTGATTTATGGAAATTATATATTTCTTCAGGAAATCTGACAGAATAATCATTCACAACAACAAGGGCATTAACCTCAACATTATACTTCAGTAAAAGGTCTCTTGCACGGCATACTTCATACCATGTTGACCCTCCGTCCTTTTTTAATCTGAACCGGTCATGGACATGCCGGGGCCCATCAAGAGAGAGTCCTGTTATAAAGTTTGCACCCGAAAGAAATCCAGACCACTCCCTATCAATCAAAATTCCATTTGTCTGAAATCCGTTAATTATCAATTGGCCCGGTTTTGAATACAAATTCTGGTAATTGACGGCTTTCTCATAAAAAGGGATACCGGACAATGTCGGTTCACCCCCCTGCCACGCAAAGCTAACAATCCGGTTATTGCTCTCTATCACCTGTCTCATTATTTTTTCTAACAGATTTTCTGACATCCGGTACTTCATTTCATCAAAAAGTCCACTCTTCTTCAGATAAAAACAATAGTGACAATTTAGATTGCAGTCAGGTCCCGATGGTTTTATCAATACAGAATTCAGAATTTTATGATGTTTCATTTTTTAAAATTATTTTAAATATTATAATTCTATTTTTTATTAAATAGAATCGGAAAAAGATTAATTGACTAAATAAAACTTATAAAATAGTATTATCAGTGCAATAAAAATACTTTAATTTTATAGATGGACAAAATATGAAAAACGAGAAAATATTTGCCGAATTAAAACACATTACGAGAAGAGAGTTTATCAAATTGACCGGAACCATAAGCGCATCTCTCCTAACAACACCTCTTGCTTCTTCAGATAAACCTGGTAGCAAACCGAACATAATTCTGATCATATCAGACGATATCGGATACGGAGATATCGGAGTTCACGGATGTAAAGACATCCCGACGCCCGGAATTGATTCGATTGCCGAGAACGGAATAAAATTTAAGAACGGATATGTCTCAAGCCCGCTATGCAGCCCTTCAAGGGCCGGTTTAATGACCGGGCGTTATCAGCAAAAATTCGGTTATGAATTCAATCCAGGTCCGCCACCGAATTCTCTCCGGCCGAAGGTGGGCCTTCCTCTGGAAGAGACAACCTTGGCGGAAACATTGAGATCATCAGGATACAGAACTTCTGCAGTCGGAAAATGGCATCTCGGGATGAGAGAAGAATTCCATCCCCTGAAACGGGGTTTTGACAGTTTTTTCGGATTTTTACATGGCGGGCATAAATATTTTTATGAGGAAAATGAATTCAACCCCATAATGAGAAATTACACTCCTGTTAAGGAAAAAGAATATCTAACCAAAGCATTAACCCGTGAGGCAATTTCTTTTATCGGAAAAAACAAAAAAAACCCGTTTTTTCTCTATCTCTCATACAACGCGGCCCACACTCCGCTGCAGGCTGACGAGAGCAAACTGAAAAAATTTGTCAATATCAAAGATCAGAAAAGAAAAACTTATGCAGCAATGATAAGTGCGCTTGATGACGGGATATCCGATATTATTAATAAACTGAAAAACATGAGAATCCTGGAGAATACAATTATTTTTTTTCTAAATGATAATGGCGGGTCAAAACCTAACAACGGATCTTCCAACTTCCCTTTAAGAGGAGGCAAAGGGAGTCTGCATGAAGGAGGGATCAGGGTTCCGTTCCTGATGCAGTGGAAAGGAACTCTTCCTGAAAAAAAAGAATTTAAAGGGATTGTCAGTTCTCTGGACATTTTTCCAACCTCAGTTAACGCAGCCGGCGGGACCCTCCCTGGAAAAGATAAGATCGACGGCATAAACCTCCTTCCTTTTCTTTTAAAAAAAAGAGGCGGGGAGCCTCACAATATACTTTATTGGAGAGCAGGGAGGAATAGGCGGTATTTTGCTGTGAGGAGAGGTAAGTGGAAGTTTTTACAGCAAGGAAAAAAACCTGTAGAACTATACAATATAGAAGATGACATTAGCGAAAGGAATAACATTGCGGAAGATCACCCCGCTCTGGTGGCAGAGATGAAAGAGTTGATCAGAAAATGGAATTCTACACTTAAGAAACCACTGTGGATGCCCCCGCGTCTCAGGAGTAATAAAAAGAAAAAAATTACCTGAAGCCATCTGTTTCAATAGGAATATCCGTTAAACAGATTTAAGATATTCTTTGGGGAGTGTCAGCCTTGTTGTGAAGTTTACATTTGTGAGTAGTATAACTGCCCTCTTTTCATCAGGGATATCTTCAACAAATATTCCCTCCCATCCATCAAAATCTCCCTCATCTACTACTATCCGGGTACCCTTCTCAAATTTTTCTTCAACCTTTTTTAATACAACCAGCCCGCCTTGTTCCCTGTTTTTGATATCCTCTATCTTTTCATCCGCTATAACCCAGAGTGACTGCTTATTACCAAGAACTTTCTTTACTCCCCTCGTATACCTTATTTTCTGATAATGCTCATCAAAGTCAAATTTGCAGAACAAATATCCCGGGAAAAGAGGGGCAACAACATCGGTTTTTGTTTTTTTTACCTTCTTTTTTTTCTGATATAGGGGAAGATATGATTGAACTCCGAGAATATCAAGATTTTTTATTACAATATGTTCCTGCTTTGGTTTAATGCTCAATATATACCACTGCAGTATAGATTCTGACATATAAAGATTTTATTTTATGATCAGCCCAATGTCAATACAAAGGGATGTTCAGCCATTCTGAGATGACCCTGAAAAGAACCATCTTCGGCTCAGGTTGTATAGGAATTTCAACCATTGTTCCGGGTCCATAACGGTTCTGATCATGAGAACAGTAGAAACAAACTCATAGTTCAGCTCATTTTCAATATCATTCAGTTCCAGAAGTTTTTCCTCAAGATTTTCAGTTTTGAATTCCGGATTCCCGAGCAACTCAATTATATCGATCCTTTTATCAAGAACTTCACTTTTATTGCTGACAAGTTTTACCTTGAAATCTTTTACAATCTCATCAAGCTTAGTCCTCTGTTTATCCCGAAGTTCATAAAGGGTGCTTGTTGAAGGCTTCCTGAGGTCATGGGAGTTATCCCTGGTGACCAGCCGATAAATGCCGGCGCCTAAAAATGCAAGATTCAAAGCCAGAGAGCCGGCAAGAATTATCTTAAATACCGTTTTGTTCATTTATCTCTCCGGTTAATTGTAATACAACTGAGTTCTGATGATCTTCAGAAGTAAATTTCTGCCCGTCAAGGAGAACAAAGGAGAGTTCCGGGTTTATTTCCGGTTCAGGAAGAGGATTGTGAGAAAACGGTTCAATAAAGATTCCGAAGATGAAAAAAAGTGTGAAAACGAAAGAGTACACAAATGCCAATTTCCCTGAATATTTTTTTTCTTCGTATCCAATAACCTTTGACATAACTCCTGCATCAAAATTTAATAACGGTTCTATATTCTGCAAAGATGAAATATCTGCGGTGATCATTTCCAGTTCTTCGAGCTCTCTTCTGCACTCTTCACATACTGAAAGATGTTTTTCAATCCCTGTCCGCACATCTGCCCTGAGTTCTTTGTCCTGATAAGGACTTAATTTTCCGGATATTTCATCACAGTTCATTTTCTTTACCTGATTACTAAACATCTATACCCCCCTTTTCTTGCAAGCGGACATTATTTTTCAAATTTAATTTTCCTCTGGATATCAGTGTCTCGATTTTCGGCTGTGACCAGCCTGTCATTTCCGCTATAGTTTTATATGAATATCCCAGAAATATCTTCATGATCAGAGCAAGCCTTTGATCAATACTCAACTTCAAAAGACCCCTTAAAACCATTTTATCCTTTTCTTCTTTTTCTATTTGTTCAGGAGGTGTCAAATCCCTGTCAGGGATATTTTCACCCTCGCTGTTTTTTGAAGATCCAGAGAAGAAAGATACCCTGTTCGTTTTTTTTATATGATTAAGTGTTAAATTTCTGGCAATTGTAAAAATAAATGCCTGAAACGTACCATTCTCCTTATATTTATTCAGTTTTCTGAAAATCTGCAGAAACACATCCTGGGAAATGCTTTGAGATTCATCATGGTCTCCGATCATTCTGAAGACAAAATTTATTATCCTTGTCTTGTACCTATGTACTATTACTTCAAAATCAGAGGTTCTGCCGCTTTTTACCGAAATTATAACATCATCATCTGATAACGGTTCACTCGTTTTTCTGATAGCCATATTCTTCTATCTAAAACAACTTAAAATGAAATTTCTTGCAATGACAGATCAGGTCAGCCTCTATCACTTTGAAACATGGAAATATACAACTCTTCCTGCGAATTAACCATCGCATTCCCATCCCAGTCTTCCAGATCTTCATCATATGAAGCAAATGAATTCCTGATCCCCTCCTTATCTTTTAGATAGAGGATCTTGTCCGCAAACTCTGTAATATTATTCACTTTTACTGTAAACCCATTCAACCCGTTTTTAACAATTTCATTATTCCCTGAAATGTCGGTTGCAACAACTGCTTTCTTCAATAGTCTCAATTGGACAAGGCTCTGCGGAAGCCCCTCCCAGAGGGCAGTGGAAATACCCAGATCAAAAACTGGAATAACCTTCTCTATTTCATTAATAAAACCTGGCAGTCTGAACCTGTCCCGAATCCCGGACCTGGCCAGTTCTGACTCAAGCTCTTTTCTTAGACCACCATCACCTGCAATAAAGAAAAGGACCCTTTTGTCTCTCCTCAGCACATTTTCTGCTATCCGGATAAGATTATGAAGTCCTTTTTGAGGTTTGAAGGGCGCTATCACTCCACAGATAAAATCACTTTCTTTTATATTATATTTTTTTTTTATTTCTGCAATGTCACTTTTCACATTTAAAAACTTCCCAAAATCAAACCCGCTCCTTATAAGGGAATAAGATGATCTTTTAAATAGTCCAAGCTTCTCACCTGCAGGAATATCACCCTTTGAAACAAATATGAAATGATCAGTAAACCTTGCTGTAAACTTCTCGAATATCCTGAAAATTGTCCGTTTAAGGATGTGCTGATAAGGAGAAAATGAGAATCCGTGGACAGAGTGAACTACAAAAGGGACATTTGCCTTTTTTGCAGCAAGCCGGCCCAGAATTCCCGCTTTTGAAGAGTGAGTATGGACAATACCTGGCTTAAGCCTGTTGAACTCTTTAATCATACATCTGTAGGCTCTTAAATCTCTCAAGGGATTGATCTCTCTGATTAGATCTTTAATATATACAAACCTGTCGTTACTATCATTCCTCCCTGCGTTAATTTTGGATATATCCGGCTTCAATATCCCCCCTTCACCACTCATAAGGAAAACATCAAATCTTTTACGGTCCAGATTTTCACAGGTGAATATGGTATTCCGTTGAGCCCCCCCGAGCTCAAGTTTTGTAATCAGGTGAATTACCCTGATCCTGTTCAAGAAACACCTCCCAGAATACCTGCAGTAATTAAACCGCTTTTTATATCATCGCTCATTGATGAATAATTCCAGGATCCATACCTCCCGATAGAGTAGATTCCATATCCTTTTAGTTTTTCAATCAATCGGGGAACGGTCTTCTGCCATTCTTTGTTGAAAATGATATAAGAGTCAGGTATTACCTTTATATCAAAATGGAGAATCTCATCTTCCGAAAAAATCATATTGAGTTTTTTCAGAACCGAAACAACACTTGTTCTTACTTCTTCTGCATTGTATTCTTCCCCCTCTTTTAAAGATCTTTCTATATAGCATGCAACTTCAGGATGAGCGGGATAATACCCTGCCCGATAGAATTCAGTAGATACTTCCGGGAGATAAACCCAGTGAAAATTCTCCCTTTTCTCCTTCAGGACAAGGTTAACAAGGAGGGTGGACACTGACTCAAGCTTGTTTCCATAATCGATCAAATCATAATTCGGACTTAAAACCTTCAAAAGGCCCTTAAGCGGCATGGTATTCACTATTTTCGAATACTGATATTCATCTTTATCAGTTATAATCTTTTTAGCTTTTAAGTCTATCTTTTTTACCAATTCATTATATTTAATTTTTCCGGATATTTTTTCCTCTATTTTTCCGATGAAATTCCTCAGGCCTGCCGAGGGGTAGTAGAAATGAGGATTGTATCCGGTATCTTTAAAACTCTTACCCGAAAAACCTTCTTCAACACTCTTTATATCGGGTACAGGGATACTTCCCTTGTCCATATCCGGAACAATTTCTGAAAGGTCCCTCCGGTAATACTTGGTCATAAATGGCTTAAAAAAACTATTATAGAGGGTTAAGCCGAATTTTCCGACGAGAGATTCTTCGAGATTTACAAATTTGTTTCCCTGACCGCTTTTCATCTCAGATAAAATTTTCAAGGCGGTCTTTTCAGGGAAATATGATAGATGATATTGAACAGGAAATGGGATCAGGCTGTCAAACATAAGTGTTCTACTGTCCCTCTCATACTTTTCGAAGTCAGAAAAGGCCTCTACGTATTTTTTTATCTCTTCTTTATCAGAAAAATGGAAATAGTGACCGCTGAAATCGAACCAGTGCTTCCCCGACCTGTATTGTGTGGACAATCCTCCGGGATAATTGTTCTTTTCTAAAACAATAAAATCGGTTTTCAGATTGTCAGCAGTGGTTAACCCAGAAATTCCTGCTCCGATTATGCAGATCATTCCATTTTTATTCTTGACAGAATAACCCCGAGAACTACAAATAAAAGAACCACTATCGACGTAAAAATTATTGTTACCAGCGGATTCATATAAAAATTAATAACTGCAACACCCGAGGCAACTAATTGAATAGCTATAACTATAGAAACTGTTTTTGATACAGACAGATTCCATTTTTTTAGAATTCTGAGCGCAAAGTGGTCGGGACTTCCGAAAAATGGAGATAACCCCTTCAGCAATCTCAGGATTATTACATATATCATATCAAAAACGGGTACTGCCAGGATCAGTAGTCCGGAAATAAAAGCTGCATCATTATACTTTGTATATTCTCCCATAATGGTCAGCGCCCCTATTATAAGTCCTATAACCATACTTCCTGCATCACCAAGATATATCCCGGCCGGTTCCCAGTTGAATTTCAGGAAACCGAGAAGCGATGCTACAAGGCTTATGGATACTACCGAGATCAGATAATTTGTATTGTAAAGAGAGATTATAAATATCGTTATCAATGAAATCGAAGCTACGGATACAGCCATACCATCAAGAATATCAATTATATTAAAAGCATTTATAATTGAGAGCATCCAGAAAAAGGATATAAGATAATTAATCCAGGAAGGCAGGAAAGCGAGATCAATAAAAATACCACTCTTCAGGAGTATAAATACAGCAACAAGTTGAAAAAAGAATTTTATTCCGGGAGTAAGCGCTTTCAGGTCATCAAACAAACCTACAATCAGAAGTATCGAGCTTGCGAAAAGGATCCCAAGCAGTTCTCTGCTTAAAGGGAACAGGAGCCCGACAGGTGAAATGAATGCAAAGTAGACTATAACCCCACCCATATATGCTACCGGTTTTTTCTGCTTCTTCAGTTTATTGTCAGGAACATCAAGAAGGTTATACCTGTATGCAACCCTTTTTGCGACAGGGGTTCCATACAATGCAAGAAGAAATGCAAGGGCAAAAGAGAGGATAAAATATATCTCATTCATTGTTTTTTATTATTTTTCTTCTTCTAAATGCAGTCCTGAAAAGCCCCGCCGCGCCCATCAGTTTTATTATAATTTTGGGTGAGCTCAATGTCAACATTCCTACCCACAGCAGATCTTTAAGGATCATCATTGGAATATGGTGCCAATCTTTTCTAAATCTGAAATTCTTAATAAGGGTAAGATACCTGTTCTTTACAAGATGAAACTTTATTTCACCGGATCTTGCCAGAGCCATAGAGAATTTAGCAAAAAATGATCTCTCTAATGTCCCTCCCCGGAAATGAAATACTCTGGCAGAAGGGAGCAAACGCGGTTTAATTCCATAGAGGTTCGCCCGCCATCCGATATCAAAATCCTCCCAGAACATGAAGAATGTCTCATCATAGTATTCACCCTCAACCTTCAGCTTCTCAAGGCTCTCCCGTCTGAATACGGTTGCAGCTCCGCACACTGAGAAAATCTCACTTTCCTCAATTTTAAATTTGTCAATGCTGGCTCCGAATCCTTTTTCAACAGGATACATCGAAGACGAGTAGAACTGCCCTGCCGAATCTATTGTACTCCCATCAAATCTCAGTATGAGTGGCGATGCGATCTTTATACTTTCATCTTTTTCAAATTTTGATTTAATTATCCTGCAAAAACTTTCGTCAAGCTTTATATCAGAATTAGCTGTCAGGACCAGGTCTGAACCGCATTCCCTTATTCCCAGATTTAGAGCTGCCGAATACCCGATATTTTTATCAAGTTTTATCAAAGAGATATCGCTGAATCCTGAGATTATTTCACATGATCTGTCCGAGGAGTTGTTATCAACAAAAATTATCCGGCTGAACGGATCGGTCTGGGAAATCAGCGATTCAATATTGTTTTTTAAAAACTTTTCGGAATTGTAACATACTATTACTACTGATATTGAAAGCAATTTTAGATTATTTCCAGCGCTTTTCCGCCTTCATAAAAACCCTTCAGAATAAATTCAAGATCTTCATCGGTATGTATCGCCGTGAACGATGCTCTGATCAATGAATCTTCCATCGGAACAGCAGGCGCAATAACCGGATTTGTAAATATCCCGTAATCTCTTAGGAAATGCCACAATTTGAATGTTTTTTCGAAATCACGTATAAAAACCGGTATGATCGGAGTCTCAGTATTACCCGTATGATAACCCATCTTTATTAGTTCTCTATTCATTATTTCGGTTATCTTCCACAACCTCTCTCTTCTCCAGGGTTCGCTCTGAATTATTTCAAGAGCTTTACCTGCTGAACCTATCGCAGCGGGAGTAATGGAAGCTGAAAATATAAGCGGCCGGGAAAAATGTTTAATATACTGGATAATTTTTGAGTCGCCGACGACATATCCGCCAAGCGATGCAAAGGCTTTGGAGAAAGTTGTCATGATCAGGTCCACATCATCAAGAACACCGAAATGCTCGCAGGTCCCCCTTCCGTTCTTTCCCATTACACCGACACCATGGGCATCATCCACCATTATTCTTGTATTGTATTTTTTACCTAACTTAACTATCTCGGGAAGGTTTGACATATCCCCTTCCATACTGAACACACCGTCAATTATTATAATTTTCCCTTTTTCTTCAGGAAGCCTGCTCAATTTGTCTTCAAGGTCTTTCATATCGTTATGTTTAAACTTTACAACTTCGGCAAATGACAACCTGACTGCATCCATGATCGAAGCATGTACCATCCTGTCAATAATAATTATGTCATTTCTTCCGGCAATTGCAGAAATAACACCAAGATTCGTCTGGAATCCTGTAGAGAACATAAGAGCTTCCTCTTTACCCATGAACTTTGCTATCCTGTCCTCAAGCTCAACGTGGATCGAATATGTCCCATTTAAAAATCTTGAGCCACATGTAGAAGATCCATATTCTTTAACTGCCTCAATAGTTGCCTTTTTGACCTCTTCATTATCAAACAATCCCAGATAATTGTTCGAGCCGACCATAAGGATTTTTTTTCCATTAACCCAGACGTTATCGCCCTCAACCTTCTCAATTTCAGTAAAATATGGATACAGGCCGGTCTTCTTAGCATCTTCCGCCCTCGTGAAATCAAAACACTTCTTAAATAAGTCCATATTGAATCCTCCAAATATAAGTCATGAAGATCCCTTTCCGGGATCCGGTAAATCTATTTTTTCTTATTATTCCGATTTCTGGTAGAGATAAACTCTGCACTGAACTTCTGAAAAGTTTTTACAGACCATTTATCCTTGAATGTTGCCGTGAATACAACCTCACCATTAAGCTTGTGCTTTCCGATAAGTGACACATCATTTACCTTGAAACTGATGGCTTTCTCTTCTTCTTCGGTCTCAAAATCATAATACACAAGATCATCTTCCTGGATAGTTTTGAAATCAAGCTCAGAACCTGTGAAAAAAACTTTTGAGAACTGAACATTCTCATTTTTATTAAGGTTGATTCTGATATCGGGATTGGAAGCGATTTTTATCCCCTGAACAGGCAATATTTTAATGGTCAGCTCACCTTCCATCCCCTGACGGATCACCTTGGGCTTAATTGAAGTAACGATCTTCAGGAGTTCATCCTGGGCACTATTATCTGTCCCGGTAAAAGATATTATTAAAAATATTACAAGTAGAATCCTTCTCATTTTCGATTCAATTTATACAACATTTGAACTTAAAAGTCAATCCAACTCAGACCTGGAGACCACTTCCACTTCACGCCCTTTCTTAACTGCTCTGTATCTGTTGTTATACATTGCTTCAAAGATTGACGGCGGGAGAATAAACTTTCCTGCAGTAACACAATTAAGTTTCACGACAAAATCGAGCCCTTTGCTGCGTCCGGGCATATCAAAAAACCACATAATCCTGTCATCTCTTATGTCCGTATAAACCTCCCTGCCCAAAACCCATTTGCCCATCCATGAAGGTTTATCCTCTCCTGATAGCCGGATATTTTCTATCTCCCACCCTGCAGGAATAATCTGAACAAGGGCAAGTTCCGTCAGATTGCCGGACGAATATATCCCGGGCCTTACCTTAAAATGGGCCCAGAAAGAAGTCCCCTGTTTGAGTAATGAAGGATCAATATTTTTCCCACCCTCATTAAGCCACGTTACATCAATCTCCAGATTTTCCGACAGATCTTTTTCGAGAGATTTCAGGGGTATTCCGTCCCATTGTAATGTAACATATATTTTTCCCAGTTTTACTCCATTATCGATAAAAACCTTCAAATCTTTTCCAAAACCATCATTTACTACTATAGTCTTTTTCAAACCCTTGAAATCAAAAGACTCTTTTTTATTGTTCGGGAATAAAACATAACCTTTTATGGGAGTATCTTCATCCCTGAACGCTATTTTGTTCTTCATCAGGTACTTTCCGAGCGAAAGGAGTGTATAGCCAAGAGTTTGGGTGGAGAACCAACTCCCTTCAGAAAGATCAGAAACCATTTCATCATACATCAGGTCCGCTTTGTTCCATTCCTCAAAAAGAGTGAGAGCCTCAAGTATGATCGCTCTGTCCCTCATTGAAGATCCAAAAGTTCTCCCTGGGTACTTATATTTTTCGACTGAAGTTTCTATCCCTTTCTTAATTCTTAAGGCAACATCTTTTTTTCCTGCGAGGAAGTATGCCGCAGACAACATCCACCTTTCTACATTTGTAGTTTTAGTAAGATTGTTTTCAACTATAAGGTTCATAGGTCCGATCTGAGGTTTACCTGCAAGTGCAAGCACATAGAGACGGTAGATCCTTGAGAGCATAAGGTCCGATGTGACAAAAGCCTGAGATTTCTGGAAACGTAAAACTGATCCCATAAGGTCCTCAGGGACATTGTACCCCCTCTTTTTTGCCTCAGCGAGAAAGTGGAGTCCGTAATTTGTCCCCCACAAACTGACATCCCTGTTCCCTGGCCAATATGATAACCCCCCGGAAGAGAGGACAAATTTCCTTATTCTCTCTATTGCGGAGTTAATGTTTGAATCAACATCATCCATATCGATAGAGGAATCTTTTATAAACTCCTTAAGATACAATTGAGGGAAAACTGCAGATACAGTCTGCTCAATACACCCATAAGGGTAGTGTATCAGCCATGAGAGCCTTCTCTCGATATCAAGTTTCGGCCTCCTCGATATAACAACCGATGCTCTGTTTGTCCCTTTAAGGCCTCTATCCGGGATTTTAAAACTTGTCGATTTCCCCGGAAGTCCCTCCTTCTTTTCAGAACTGTATATTCTGGGTGATGATGGCCTTATATTAATAGTAGTCGACTTTTCAACTTCATATCTTCCCGACTCAGCTTTAAGTATAATTTTGCATTCGCCAACTGCATTATCTACTTTCAGCCTGAATGAAGTATCTTTCTCACCGCTTTTTTTAAACAGGAGTTTTTTCTTCTTGTCACCTGCAATCCGGAGGTTCCCCTCTGTTTTTATTGATACGCCTACATTTCTGATCTTTTCATTTAACGCGAAAACAGTGACTGGAATTGTTACAACATCTCCGGGACCGAGTACACGAGGCAGAGTTGGGAGAATCATCAGGTCTGTCTTTACAGGAATACTCTTTTCAGCGCTGCCGAAACTGTTTTTATCAGCCGCAATAACCATTACCCTTACAGAGCCTATATAATCAGGCATACTGAACTTAACTTTTTTTTCACCATTATCCCCCGTATTCAGAGGTCCGAGAAACATTGATACCGGTTTAAATCTTTTGGATTTCCCGGGTTCCATCTGTGAAGAGCGGTATCCGTTTTTCATCGCTTCCATTTCACCACCTATCGAGAAAAGACGGAAAACATCCCCTTTGTTAACAGAAAGGACATATGAGAAAAGGTCATAGGTACTAATCCCCAGTTTCTGCTTACTGAAAAAATTTTTCCAGGGATCAGGGGTCAGGAACTTTGTAAGATCAAGCAGGCCCTCGTCCACTACTGCTATAGTAAACTGAACATTACTCTTATCTGCAGTACTGACAACAACCTCAAACTCTTTATTTGACTTCAATTCATCATCCATCCGGATATCGATCTTTTTCCGTGTAGACGGTTCTTCGACCATAACCGGGATTGTACCGTAAACTCTTACAGGCCTGTCATTCCCCGTTTGTGAGTGTGGCTGAATTATAGAGACTGAGACATATGCATTGGGAAGCATTTTATCAGTGACGGGCACTTCAATCTCACCCAGAGCATCTTCGCCTTTCAGCTCTCTGACCCAAGAATTCAGTATCCTGTCCCCTTTTTCCAGCGTTACAAGCAAGGTCCCTTTCTCCGGTTTAGGAAAAGAGACAACCGCCGTATCGCCAGGTTTATATTTTTTCCTTTCCGTTTTCAGTGTAAGAGAACCGGCATCTTTAATATTTGACGGAGAATCTCCCCAGAAATATGAACTGAAAAAAAATCCGGCTTTATGCCCTTCCTTCATATCCTCTTCAACTTCAACAAAATATTCACCCGGCTGTTCCGGCGTGAAAACTACAGGGACAGGGATGTTTTTTGAAGAAAAAGTACCCTCTTTTACTATTTTTGTATAATTATCTTTTTTGTATCTGACACGGAATGAGGCCAGATTATCATATTCCCACCACCAATACCTGGCATTTCTATATATTCTATATCTTAGCGGGCGGCCCGAAACCGTTTCACCATCTCTGGTCACAAGAACAGAATTTACATTAACAGGTGATCCCACCCTGCTGTAACCATATTTAAGCTTTGGACGTTCAATCCCGATATAATTTTTGTAAGGATCCACAGGTATAAAAACACCCCCTGTATTCGGCCTCCCCCCTTCTCAAGTACTTTTGCGGATATCTCCGCTCTGAGGGAGGATGGGACATTGTTGATCAACGGGATATTCCATGTTACATTGGCTTTTCCATTACTATCAAGCTTACCCTCAAACATTTTAGAACTTGAAGATCTGAAACTTCTCAACTCATTGGAAAATGTGAATCCTTTGAATTTTTTGAAAGTTTTAGGTATGTGCTTGAGTAAAACTGTTATTTCGGCATCAAGATTGGCGGAAGGGGACCCGAACAGATAATTTGAGCTCAGAGACAGTTTGAGCGAATCATCTGCCGGCCCAAGCTTCATTTTCTCCGGATCAAGTTTCACCTTCAATCTAAAAGGAACGACTGTCTCTATTTTAAGGGTATGGAAAAAATGAGTGCTCCCGATTATCAACTTCGCTCTCCAATTTCCTGTCAGGTCATCATCAGCGGTAGTTATTTTGAAATTAAAGAAACCATCCTTGCTTGTTTTCCGGATGATTTTCCTCACAAGCTGATTTCTCGGATTATAAAGCTCCATGACCACCGGATGATTTTCAGGGAAAGTTCCATTGCTGTTCCTCGCTATAACAGAAAGGTTAATAGGGTCTCCCGGCCTGTATACTCCCCTTTCAGTATATATAAACGCCCTTGTTCCCTCTGCTTTGCTTACAACACCACCGGTATCGTAGGATGAGAGGTTCCACCCCATTTCAGTAGGTTTTATTATGCTCCTCTGACCACCTTTTTCAGCCTCAATAAAAAATACATTGCCATCCACTTTTTTAAAAAACACTTTACCGTCTCCGTCAGTTTTCCCTTCAATTATCTTCTGGTTCTGATATGTTTTTAATGTTACATTTACGCCGCTTACCGGAGAGGAGTCGATAAGATCGGTAGCAAACACAAAGTGCTCTCCCCCTCCTTTTTTATAAGTTAGTCCTATATCGCTTACTATAACCGGTTTAAGGATTTTCCCGTGACTGTAAATATATCCATAAGAGTTCGGGTTTGAATAATAATCCTTTCCATAATAATATCCCGCTTTTTTCTTGAGCCCTGGAACAGACATATCCTTCCTTACAAATCTCACTTCGATCACGAAGATCCCTTTGTCTTTGTCGCCGATCAACTCCTTCATATCCAGTTGATGATTCAGCCATCTGTTCTTTATCTCGCCTATCTCCAGAAATTTTTCTGCAACCTTGATCCCGACCCGGTTCATATCATAGTAACCGAAACCGTGCTCCTTTTTTTCTCTCCGGACAAAGATTCGGTCTGAAGAAACTGCCCGAGATTCGACTCAAACACCCTCTTCACAACCAATTTGACTTTTTTTACATTAATTGTCCGGAAACCCAGCTTCCTCTGTTCTGATGAAGGGAGGTAATATTCCTCCGGAAGAAAAACTTATTTGAGGTTTTTTATCTTCAAAATTCACCGATCTTACCATTTCCTTATCATTTTTCTGACCGCCCCATTTGCTGCGAATTCCACTTACTTTGACTGTATATTGATCTGACCGAACTTAAAATCCTCCTTCCACAAAAACGCTTTTACCCTATCGATTTTAAAGATATAGCCATCGATGGTTCTATCAGGACCAACCCTTTTATATCCTGCCCTTTTTTCAGTTTATGTGAAAACCTGATCTCCAGACCGGGCATCTGCCCCTTATCAAATTTGATAATCTCTGTTATTTTGAATTTAGTGACCGGTTCAAGCCGGAACTGTTTCACTATATTTTCAGTAATGCCGATTCCTGACTTGCTTACTTTTACAATGTACTTTATACCTCCTTTTTTTCTGGAGATGGCCCCGGACGAGAAAACAAATTTTTTCCCGGAACTTTTCTCGCTCCACAACAGACGGTATCTCTCCTTTCTCCGATATAAAAGAAACATTGTCCTTCACCACATCAAACTTTATCTCTTCGGTAAAACTGATCTCCCCGATATATTTTATGTTGTCCGGATTGTTGTCATTGATCAGTTCAAATTCCCCGGACAGCGATTCGAGTCTCTCTTCCGGTTGTTCGGAATGCAAAAGTCAAAGGCGGAAGATCCGTAAAAGCCACTCTTCAAAGCTTGAGAGATCGGCTTTTCCCAGTATACTCTTTATGAAAGGGTAATCTGGATGACGGGATAAAAATAATTGTCCTGCTGTCCTCCCATTTCGCATTCTCCGTCTATTCCGGGTTTGAATTTGAATATTCCTGCTTCGATTGATTTGCCAATCTCATCCTCTCCGCAACAGGGTCCACAAATCTGAGATATATCCTGTCACCCGAAGAAATTATCCCGGATGTTACATGACTGACTATCCGGCTGTATCTTCTGAATATGTGACCTCATCCGACCACTTCCTTTTTTCTTTTTTCCGCATGACATAAATGAGATCATGGAAATTAAAAGGACAACCATGAATAATAAACGATTTATTCTCAAAAGATTGTTTTTTTTTATTTCCGGTAAGATTATTTGGCATTTGAACCTCCGTTCAGAATTATAGGAAATCAGCAGTTTTTTAATCAATCAAAAACTGAACAACAGCCACTTTCCCATTGCCATGAGTTGAAAATTTATTGCCGATTATGTAAATTGTCAGAATGAAATTCCTGATCGCCATCAGCAATTATCGCAGGAATTGCCTTAATCGGATCAAGAATTACTTTTTTAAAGAAGCAGTTCGGCCTGGGAATAAAAAATATATTTTTTACCGGGACTGAGTACATCCTGCTTGGACTTTGCTTGGCAGCGGATTTTTAAACATCCTGGATACCGAAACCATTTTTAAGTTCAGGCCTTTTCTCGTCTTCGGCCTGGGATGGGTCGGATTTCTTTACGGAATTCAATTTGAAATTAAACTCGTAAAAGATCTCCCGAAAAAATTTTTTTCAATAACAGCCATCCAGGCATTGATCACATTTTTTTTGGTCTCATCCTCAATGTTCATCTTTTTTTATTATCGGGGAGCCTTAATGAGAGAAATGCATTAATTACAGCCATCGTTCTGGGGATCACAGCCCTGTCAACCGCCCAGTCTGCACTTGCCATAGTAAATAAGAATTTCAAGTTCAGGGATCAGCGGCTTATTGACCTCCTCCGATACATTGCAGGCGTTGACGGCCTCTTTGCCATGGTTTTTTTGCCCTGTTCCTTGCCTTTACAGACCCGGGCTTCATCGAGATTCGTCACTCTTTGTCTATCTGCACAAAATGGGTTGGGCTGACGATTGTTTACCGCCTTTATTCCCACCCTGATCTTTCTTCTGATGAACAGAGCCCGCTATAAACACCAGCGACTTTCTCCTGGTTTTAACCAGGCGCATTGCCCTCACCTCCGGCATGGCACACTATCTGGGCCTGTCACCTCTGCTGAGCGGACTTATCACGGGTTTGCCCTTGCAAATACATGCAAATACAGGATAAGGGCATTGAACTTTCTGGGTGAAGGGGAGAAACCGATCTATATTATTATGCTCATTATTCTTGGGGCCGGTATGGGATATGACTCTCACCATAAGTCTTTCTGCTGTTATCATATTTATTTTTTTCAGGATCTCTCGGGAAAGTTATTTGGTAATTTTGCAGCAGCAAAATCTTTCCGCTTCAACGTTCCCGATCCCTTCCAGGCCTCGGATTTTCCCTCCTTATCCAACGGGGGAATATCTTTTGGAATTATTGATCAACTTTATGATCCTTTACCCCGGAGTGTCAGATCATCTTATATATATTGTACTTATATCCGCATTTTTCTTTGAATTGATCAGCCCACGGTTGATCATTGGGTTTTTCAAAGAAAGAGTTAATACAGGGCCGCAAAATCGAGGAAGGAGAAAATTGAACAGCAGGATAATCACTTTTTTATTACTGATCCTGACCATGCTCTTTATTTTCAATACCGGGATCTTTTTCAGGTTCCCTCCAACAATACATCTCCGACACTTATCATCGGATTTATGCTCCTCTCCTCTTTTATTGTCGGTTTTTTCTTTGAAAAGGCGGGAATGCCGAGAATAACAGGATATATTATCTCAGGCATTGTATTCGGCCCCTTCATTATAAATTCTACTCCTCAGAATCTGTAGAGGAACTCCTCTTTTCTGAACAGCCTGGCTCTCGCATTTATTGCCTTTAATGCCGGCTCGGAATTGAGAATCAAAGATATCGCCCATGAGATAAAATCTATATTTCACTTACCCGTCGGTGTAACTATTCGTTGTATTTACCGGGGTTACCGCAACTGTTTTTTTTATTTCCGATCTTATCCCTTTCATGAGGCCATATCCGCTTACTGCAAAGGTGGCCATTGCCTCCATATTCGGTATCATCTCTGTTGCAAGGTCTCCTTCTTCCACGATTGCAATTATCAATGAAACAAAATCAAAAGGAAATTATACCAATACTATTCTCAGCTCCACAGTTATTACCGATGTGTTAATTATTATTCTGTTCGCGCTTGTCATATCCATCACATCACTGGTGACGAGACCGGGAAGTAGTTTTGATATCTCATTTATACTCTTTCTGATGCTGGAAATAGGGATCGCATTAATTCTCGGTTATTTACTGGGAAAGTTTATCATATTCCTGATCAACAAGGTAAAAGTTGAGTTTGCCGTTGTTATCATTGCACTAGGTTTCTTTGTGATAAAATTCACCCATTTTACCGGATCATTCTTAAGCCGAAATTACGAGATGAACCTTAATATTGAGCCCCTCCTTATATGCATGGCTGCTGGCTTTACCGTACAGAATTTTTCTGATTCCGGAGACATTTTTCTCAAAAGGATGGAAAAAATCTCAATACCGGTATATGTCGCTTTTTTTACTATTACAGGAGCATCGATAGACCTCAACATTCTCAAAACCGGCTGGACACTGGGAATCATTGTTTTCAGTTCCAGGATACTGATGATATACATTGGATCTTTTCTCAGTACCAGGGCAAAAGAAACCGAAAAAAAAATAAGGGACAACAGCTGGCTTGGGTTTATTACTCAGGCCGGGATCAGTCTCGGACTCCTTTCTGAAGTGCTTAGGAGATTCCCCGAGATGGGTATCCATATTCAGGCAATTCTCATTGCATCAATAACCCTCAACCAGATAATCGGCCCTGTCGGATTTAAATACGGTCTCCAAAGGGCAGGGGAAACTTTCCCGAAAAGAGGATGCGAACCTGTAGAAAAAGGGGAGAGGGGACAGGATGACTTGACTATAATGTAATTAGTTCTTAACATCATTAAAGGGAAAAAAATGAAATTGACAGACTACCTGACAATCAAAAACATCAAGATCGGACTACTTGGAAGGGAAAAGGAGGAGATCATCGGAGAATTGCTTGACATAGCAGAATCTGTATCCCCGGGACTGAACAGGGCTGAAGCCCTTGAAGGCCTCAGGAAGAGGGAGAAAGTGGGATCTACAGGAGTCGGAAAAGGAGTCGCCATACCCCATACCGGAATAAAAAATTGCTCAAGAATACTCCCCATGATCGCACTTTCTGAACATGGATTGGACTACGAATCTATTGGACGGGAAGCCGGTCCGGTTATTCTTCCTGATCATTTATCCTGAGAATCAGATCAAAATGCAATTAAAGTTCCTTGCCAGGGTATCAAGGCTCCTCAGGAATGACAGCCTCAGAGAATCGCTAATGGCAAGCAGTTCATCCTGAAGAAATAATGGATATCCTTATAAAATATGAATCGGAACACTTTACCTGAAAATGAAACTGGCAATTATTGTACTGAACCGGATAGAACTTCTTGAGGACCTGCTGTCAGCTTTCCTGGAAATAGATATACCGGATGCCAATGTAACAGATTCGGTTGGGATGAAACATATAATTTCTCACGATATCCCGATCTTTGCAGGACTTATGGACTCTTTCACGGGAAGCAGCCCGAAAAGCAAAACCATATTTGTGAACATTGAAGATAAAATGGAACAAAAATTAATAGAGGTTGTCCGGGATATATGCAGTGACCCGGATGAGTCAGATACAGGTTATATTATGTTTTTGCCGGTTGAAAATAATATCAAATTTTAAAGATATCTCTTCAGGACTTTTCCAGATTATTTTCCAGCTCAATTATTTTATTATAAAGTTCTTCTTCATTTTTTATTCCGGCAACATCTTCCAGGATATTGGTTTTACTTACGATCCTGGCAATATTGGCAAGTGATTTTAAATGAAAGCTCACATATCTGTCGTTACTCATAATTAAAAAAACAAGTTTCACATCTTTCCCGTCAGGAGCTTTGTAGGGCATCCCATCCCTGATAAGGGCTACCGAAATAAAAAAATCCTTAAACTCCTCACTGAATATGTGAGGCGTTGCCACCCCTTTCCCGATAGCTGTCGATTGGATCTTCTCTCTTTTAACAAAAAGGCGCCTTACCTTATTTTCATCTTTTATAATATTCTTCTTTTTCAGTAATTCAGAAAATGCATGATAAAATTCATCTGTATCATTAAAATTCCCGGTTATCAAAAAAGTGTCTTTACTTATGACGTCAGCTAATTTCATTACATTCTCCTTTTTATATCGTCTTCAGTGCCAAAAATTGTATCCCTCCCGGCTGAAACAAGATAGAGGTTTTGAACTTCATCATACTCAAGTTTAAACGGTGTCCCCCATGGATCTGTGGTATGGCTTTTACTCTTCAGATATTGAGGAACAAGTTCATCCATAGATGCCGGATATTCATTATTGTCGGTAAAATATGAGTTCAATGCATTTTCTATCGCCGAGATCTGAGGCATAATCAATGTATTTTTTGATCTTTGAGGTGTATCAACCATTTTTTCCAGTGCTGATTGTTCCCCTTCAGATTTATCACATCCGTTTCCAATAAAAATCACCATAAAAATAATTAAAATAAGAGCTACATTTTTCACAAAAAAATTTTATACCAGTAAAAAAAAATTTACAACATAATTCAATTTTCAAATATGCTATAATTTCTTCATGCAGTATCACGAAGATTTTATTGCCGGTCTCCTGAAACGCCTCAAACTTTTTTCCGATCTGGAACCCCCCGCACTGTTGAAACTTTCATCTAATTTTAAAGAAAAGATTTTTAAAGAGGGGGATATAATTTTCACTGAAGACAGTATTGGAAATTCAATGATGATAATCACATCAGGAGAGGTCCGGGTCTCGCAAAAATCAGACCCCGGCAATGAAGAAGCTCTTATAGTATTAAAAAAGGGAGACCTTTTCGGAGAGATGGGACTACTCGAAGATCTTCCCAGATCTGCAACTGTAATTGCACATTCAAATGTAGTAATGCTTGAGATCGCAAGAATTGATTTTCTCGAATTTTTAAAAACGGAAAGTGAAGCAGGTGTAAAAATACTTCTCCGGCTTTCGAAGATTCTCTCATCACGCCTGAGGGAAACCGACACAAAATTGAAAACATTTATAAGCCTTACAAAGTGGCTGTAAAAAATTATCTGATTATTTTAACCCATGGCCTTATATCAACATCTTAAGGAAAGTTCCTGGAATAGAAAGGAAGAATACTTTAAGAATAATTTCAGTCTGTGCAGATTGTGCCCGAGAGAGTGCGGTGCCGAAAGAGCAAAAGACCGCAAAGGGATTTGCATGGCTGGGGAAAAACTCCGGATAGCCGCCAATAATCTCCATTTCGGAGAAGAACCGCCCATTTCAGGCATCAGGGGTTCTGGAACAGTGTTCTTTTCAGGATGCACCCTTAAATGCATTTTTTGCCAGAACTTCCCGATCTCACAACTTAATAACGGAGAAGAATATTCTGTTGATGAACTGGCCGAAATTCTAATTAAGCTTCAGGAGAGGGGGGCACACAACATTAATCTGGTCTCTCCGACTCCGTATCTTTACCATTTTGTATCCGCACTCCGGATAGCGGCAGGGAAGGGACTGAACATCCCTGTCGTGTTTAATTCGGGGGGATATGAGAGAGTTGAGATCATAAAGGAACTTGAAGGCATCATTGATGTTTATATGCCCGACTTCAAATATTCTGATCAAGAGATCTCAAAAAAATATTCCGGGATACAGGATTACCCTGACATTGCCTTTTTGGCTATCTCAGAGATGTACAGGCAGGTCGGATCTTTGATAACAAACGAAGAAGATATTGCAGTTAAGGGTTTGATAATAAGACACCTTATCCTCCCGGATGAGACAGAAAATTCGATAAAAGTATTAAAAAGTATAGGTGGAAGTATTTTCAGCAACTCCTATCTGAGTTTAATGAGCCAGTTCTTTCCTGCATATAAAGCTTCGAATAATAGAAACCTTAAGAGGAGAATAACCTCTGAAGAATATGAAAAGGTGAAATCCGCTGCAATAAGGGAAAAAGTTTTAAATGGATGGTTTCAGGATATCTGATCAGTTATCGCTGAATCAATACTTTCCAGGATTTCAGCTGCCCCTCCTCCGATCCCGATGTTTCCTGGGGGTACCTGAGATTCCCTCACATTGATCCTTATCAAATGAGAATCGAACATTTCCAGAAGTTTTTCAGACATATATCTTACTGTCGGAACCGCAGTACCCGCACCGCACTCAATTATTACAAGTTTTTTGCCCTCAAGGTCTCCACGCCATTCAAGTAATTGCCGATGCTGCAAATGGGTTCTTTCCGAGACCCAGTTCCAGTCACCGAACATAAGGATATTTGGCCTTGCTACAGAACCGCATCGGCTGCATACAGGTAATTCCCTCTCTGCTCTCATGTTTTCTTCATTAACTTTTATTTCGATACCCGACCCATCCCAGATTTCCGAACATGAAGATGTACACTGAAGAAAATTAATTGAACCATGGCACTCTTCTATTTTCTCTCTTGAAAATCCGGCCTTCTGGAATTGTCCGTCTACATTTGAAGTAAAAATGAAATAATTACTTTTTTTCTGTTCAGCCCATTTCTTAAGAATAGAAAAACCTTTATGGGGAATGGTTTTTCGATATAAATTGAGTCTATGCCCGTAAAATCCCCATGCAAAAGGAGGATCCGCACTGAATCCCCGGGGATTTGCCATCTCATAAAAGTTCAGGCCGAGTTTTCTATAGGGAGGATAAGCATTCCAGAACCCTTCATTACCGCGAAAATCGGGTAAACCCGAGTCAACTCCCATTCCGGCACCGGCTCCGATAAAGATTGCATCTGAATCAATTATCAGCTCTGCAGCATCTCTGATCAGTTCTTTATAAGATTCCACTTCATGTTTCTTACCCTTTAATTGAAAAAAAATCAAACAATTCAAGATAAAATATTGTTAAAGAGGAAAATTTTAGTATAATTCAATTTAAACTAAATTTTAGGAGGGAATAAATGAAAAAACATAATTTTTATGCAGGGCCGGCGATTTTACCTGCTGCAGTTCTCGAAAAAGCAAAAGCAGAACTTACAGATCTTAACGGGATCGGACTTTCTGTAATGGAAATAAGCCACAGGTCAAAGGATTTTGACGCGATCATCACTGCTGCGGAAGACAATTTCAAAAAACTTCTTAACATTCCGGATAATTATCATGTTTTATTCCTCCAGGGGGGTGCCAGTCAGCAGTTTGGTGTCATTCCGATGAATCTCCTCCAGGGTGGAACAGCGGATTATATAAATACCGGGGCATGGGCAAAAAAAGCGATCAAGGAAGGTAAATTATTCGGGACTGTAAATATTGCCGCCAGCTCAGAAGACAAAGATTTTTCATACATCCCGAAAAAATTTGATTTTAACCCGGATAGCAAATATGTCCACCTGACTTCAAATGAGACCATCGGAGGCGTTCAGTTTACCAGTTTCCCCGAAACCGGCACTGTCCCGTTGATCGCAGACATGTCATCTGACATCATGAGCAGAAAACTGGATATGTCCAAATTCGGACTTATATATGCCGGTGCGCAGAAAAATATCGGACCATCCGGAGTCACCCTTGTTATTATCAGGGATGACCTTGTTGAAAAATCAGCTGACGGACTGACCACCATGCTGAGCTATAAGACCCATGCAGAGAAAAAATCTCTCTACAACACACCGCCATCATTCGGCATCTATCTGATAAAACTGGTCACCGACTGGCTGATCGATCTCGGCGGAATTGATGCAATAGAGAAGATAAATGAGAAAAAAGCATCCCTTATCTATAACAAACTCGACTCGGGTGATTTTTATAATGGCACGGCAGCAAAGGAAGACAGGTCGAAGATGAACGTCACATTCAGGCTCAAATCTGAAGAACTTGAAAAGAAATTCATTGAAGAGGCAACAGCAGCCGGACTGATCGGCCTTAAGGGGCATAGAAGTGTAGGCGGATGCAGGGCATCTATTTACAATGCGTTGCCTCTCGAAAGTGTTCAGGCGCTTGTAACATTCATGGATGAGTTTGAAAAAAATAACTGATTTTTAATTAAGCTTACTTCTCTTCATATGTTTTACCGGTAACAAAATGGACAGGAATATACTCTCGACAAGAAAGATCTTTCTCTTCTGGGCACCGCTTGCCGCCACCTGGCTGATGATGTCTGTCGAGGGTCCGTTTCTTGCAGCTATAATAGCAAGGCTCGATCTACCCAAGTTCAACCTAGCCGCTTTCGGCGTCGCATTCTCTTTTGCCCTCATTGTTGAAGCGCCCATCATTATGCTGATGAGCGCTTCCACTGCCCTTGTCCACAACCGGCACGATTATCTGACCTTGAGGAACTACACTTTCATGCTCAACAGCGTTATCACCTTATTCATGATTTTCGGACTGATTCCGCCTGTTTTTCATTTTATTGCACAGGACCTGATCGGACTCCCAGTAAATGTAGCCAACCTTACATATGTCGCCTCCATGCTCCTCCTCCCCTGGCCTGCGGCGATCGGGTTCAGGAGATTTTATCAGGGATTGTTGATAAAGAACAACCTTACGAAGCTGGTTGCATACGGAACAGTAATCAGGCTGATCTTCATGGCATCAACGGCAATCATACTCTATATAATAAGGATCCCGGGGGCCTATATCGGGGGAGCCGCCCTGTCAATGGGTGTTGTTGCCGAATCATTGTTCAGCAGGATAGTTTCAGGAAATACCATCAGATCGGTTCTGGGGAGAGAAGAAAATGAAAAAGGAGAAAAACTTAGCTTCAGATCCATTACACATTTCTATTTTCCGCTTGCTCTGACATCAATTCTTGCTCTCGGTGTTCACCCGATGGTCACATTTTTCATGGGTAAGAGCCGCTTCCCCATCGAATCCTTAGCTGTATTGCCGGTAGTTAATTCATTTATCTTTATATTCAGAAGCATCGGTCTCTCTTACCAGGAAGTGATCATTGCTCTGCTGGGTATGAACAAAAAGAATTTTAAGGCAATTAAAAGGTTCGCATTCTATCTCGGAGCATTTATTCTTGTCTCTCTTTCATTGATCCTTTTCACACCATTGCTTAACATCTGGTTCCGGACCGTATCCGGACTGACATTCGAACTGACGCTGTTCTCGATCCTTCCGGCCCGGATACTGGCAATCCTTCCCATTCTCACCCTGCTGATCAATTTCCAGAGGGCATTACTTGTTCACACTACAGAGACCGGACCGATCAAAGGAGCATCCATGATCGAAATTATCATGATCCTCTTCACACTTTATTTAACGGTCATCCCGTTCGGCCTTCCGGGAGCTGTAGCCGCTGCGATCTCATATGTTGCAGGCCGTTTCTTTGCGAACGCCTACCTCCTCCCTTCACAGATGAAAGCAATGGAATCATTAAAATAAAATTACATCAGGGACGGTGCTTTGAAACTTGGATTTAAAAATTCTCAGAAAAACCAACATCAATCTGATTTACATAAAAACCATGATTATTGTAGGGAAAGGGCGCATCCTGTCCGAAAATCAACCTTTTATGGAGAATAATCAACGTACACCGACCCTCTTATTAAATAAACTTTTTATCTATAAAACAGGTAAATATATATTTTCAGGGAAAAGTTAATTCAGGAGGAATTATGAAAAAGATCTTTTTGACCATACTACTTTTGTTTGCATGCCTTTTATTTATATTTTCTTATAACAGGGAGAGAATCATGCATAATGAAAAAATAAATCTTGAGATCATCAAACTGATACCGGAAATGTACAACAGCAATCCGGCATTGTCAGATAAGATATTTGATGATAATTGTATCCACCATACCAATGGTGTTAAAGATGAGGGGAAAGGGCCGGATGTTATAAAGAATTCTCTTGCAGTGATAGGAAAACAATTCTATGATTCAAAAACAACCTTCATGGAAATAGTCTCAGACGGTGATACCGTTGCTGTAAGGTGGGTATGGGAAGCGATAAATATACTGGAAAAGAAAAAATGGACATTTAACGGGAATACCATATTTCATTTAAAGAATGGAAAAATAATTGAATACTGGGCAATAGACGACCGGATGAGGGAGATGATGGCCCACGGCTTCACCCTATCACCCCCACAAAAATAAATCTCCGCGCATATCTTCCGCCAGTTGTATTATCTACCGCAATTGAATAGAATGTTCTAATCCCGGCGGGAAAGAGAAATATGGCGGAAAAGACATTTGAGATCAGGGTAAGGGGCATTGTCCAGGGGGTTGGATTCCGTCCCTTTATCTACCGGATCGCAAATGAATTAAAACTGACGGGTGAGGTCCTCAACGACACAGAGGGAGTGCTCATCCGGATAAATGCAAAGGCTTTTGAGATCCCCGGAATTGAGATGAAGATCAGAGGTGAAGCCCCGCCGCTGTCAAAGATCGACTCGGTAGAATCAAAAGAAATAAAAAACAGAACATTTACTGGTTTTACCGTGGTCGAAAGTGAACTTACAGACCAGAAGAGCGCATTTATCCCCCCGGACACTGCCATATGTGAAGACTGCAGGAGAGAGCTTTTTGATGAAGCTGATCACCGTTACAAATTTCCATTCATCAATTGTACCAATTGCGGACCCCGTTTCAGTATCATCCGGGATATCCCCTACGACAGGAAACAGACATCAATGCACAAGTTCCCGATGTGTGAACATTGCCAGAAAGAATATAACAACCCGGCAGACAGGCGGTTCCATACAGAGCCGACTGCATGTCCCGTCTGCGGGCCGAAATATTTTCTCTTCGACAGAGAGAAAAAACTTCTTGCTGATAACATTGAGGATATTCTGTCAACATGTTGGGAACTGCTGAAGAAAGGGAAGATCCTGGCTATAAAAGGAGAGGGAGGATACCACTTAGCCGCAGATGCATTAAACAACAATTCGGTCAAAGAATTGAGGGAGCGGAAGCAGCGCCCCTTTAAGCCTTTTGCCCTGATGGTGCGGGATCTCAATATTGCAGAAGAATTCCTGAAAATATCAGAGGCCGAGAAAAAAATCCTGTCGGAGAGAGAGAGACCTATCGTTATACTTAAAGAGAAAGAGAAAAAGGTGTCAGATCTAGTGGCACCCGGGTTGACCCACCTCGGCATCATGCTCCCGTACAGCCCGCTCCAACATCTTGTTTTTGACAGGATAGGTGATATGGTCCTGATCATGACCAGCGGAAACATCAGTGATGAACCGATCATATCGGAAGAAGATGAATTGTTTGAAAAACTGTCTGGAGTTGCCGATTATTTTATCACTTCAGACAGGGATATCGTCCAGCAGTCCGATGACAGTGTCCTCTTCGTGAACAATGGATCACCATTCATGATAAGACGGGCAAAAGGATTCGTCCCCGTTCCCTTCCTCAGTTCTCCCGCAGATTTAAATTTTTTTGCCGCAGGATCAGATATAAAGAACAGTTTTGCCCTCTCGAAGGATAACCTGATCTTTCTCAGTCAATATATTGGTGACCTCGAAAGCCCCCTGACCGAGAAAAAATATAACAGAACTATTTCCCACTTCAGGAATCTTTTCCAGATTGAGCCTTCGGTATTTGTATCCGATCTCCACCCCGGATATTTTTCAACAAAGATAACTGACCGACTCTGGAAAGAGTCCGGGGGAGAACGTATTAAGGTTCAGCACCACCATGCCCACATTGCAGCAGTTCTGGAAGAGAACAACGAGGAAAATAAGGTCATCGGAATATCCTATGACGGCACCGGATTCGGAGCTGACGGGAATATCTGGGGCGGCGAATTCCTCATTGCCGACAAAAAAGAGTATTCAAGAGCAGCCCACTTCAGTTATTTCCCCCTCCCCGGTGGAGAAGCGGCAATAAAAGATGTGTGGCGGATCGGTTTGTCCCTGCTGATCTCGGCATTCGGCAAAGATGTTCTCCCGGTGGAACCACAAAGAAAAATTGTCGCAGAATTAATTGAAAAAGATATCAACTCTCCCCAATGCTGCAGCGTCGGGAGACTGTTTGACGGAGTTTCCTCTCTGCTGGGTTTTTCCGATTCAATTTCCACCGAGGCCGAAGCGGCCCAATTACTCGAGGAAGCGGCATTGCGTTCGGATACAACTCTCTCCTTTCCCATGGATGTTGCCGGGGGGGGTCCGGGAGCACCTCTGATCATCGCAAATCAGGCGCTGATCATGGAACTATGGGATAAAATGGAGGCAGGTATCCACCCCGACGACCTGGCACGTGCGTTTCACAATTCCATTGCTGAAGTTACCATTCAGGTATTGAGAAGATTGCGGGAATCCACCGGCATCAATAAAGTTGTGTTATCGGGAGGGGTTTTTCACAACAGGCTCCTTCTTGCCATGATAGAAGAAGATGCCGCTTCTGAAAATTTTGAGATCCTCCTTCCAGAGGAACTTCCCTTCAACGATGGCGCCATTGCCTTCGGACAGATCGTTGTTGCCAAGGCTTTATTGTTTGAATAAAACACATAGAGTCACTTTCATGTAGGGGCAAACCCGCGTGTCTGCCCAAAGCTAAAACATAATCCCGAGCAGTGTACCCTCAAGGGAAATCCTTACATTAAATATTTGATATATCTTCGTAAGTCTGATAATTGACCAATTCTATTTTTTTATCAAGGTCTCTTGAAGTACGCCTGATCAGACCTCCCAGCACTTTCCCTGCCCCCACTTCAGCATATTTTTCAACACTCTTATCATTAAGCATTTTTAATACCGTGGAGTGCCACATTACAGGTCTCGAAACCTGACGTCTGAGACCATCCCTCACTTTATCAGCTGCTGTTATCTCTTCAACATCAACATTGTTTATTATCGGAAATTTAAGATCCCGAAACTCAACATTATCAAGATCTGATGATAATTTTTCCTCTGCCGGAAGCATAAGTTCTGAATGGAATGGAGCAGAGACAGGAAGCATGACCGACTTGGGCGCATCCAGGATTTCAATCGCATTTTCAACCGCCCCTTTTTCACCTGATATAACGATCTGGGAAGAGCTGTTCCAATTCGCCAGATTAACAATCCCTTCAACCGTTTCTATTTTCTCCCTTACCTGATCAATATCAAGCCCGATAATTGCTGCCATAGCCCCTTTTCCAATCGGAACCGCTTCCTGCATATATTTACCTCTTTTATGCACCAGCAAAACAGCATCTTCATAATCGATTCCGCCGGCACAGAGAACGGCCGAATATTCACCAAGGCTGTGCCCGGCACCAAGCGCAGGCTCCTGGCCGAGAAGATTATAAAGAATATAGGATACGGTGAGAAGGGCAGGCTGGGTGTTGTGTGTCAGTTTGAGTTCTTCCTCAGGGCCTTCAAAACATATTTTCATAAAATCATAACCAAGAATTTCATTTGCCAGTTTAAATGTTTTTTTCCCCAGGTCACTTTTTTCAAACAGGTCCTTTCCCATCCCGACATACTGGGAACCCTGACCGGGAAATAAAAAAGCTGTATCATTCATAATAATTCGTCTCCTTTCCGCCCGATTTTATCACTAATGTCCGGTCATTTCAATTCTGAACAACACTTTAGCTCTTGCCCTGTTCACTTTCACTCCTGCAAAATCGTGATCGTATTTTGCTGGACGTCCGCCCTCCTTCCGATATTGACGGAATACGGCTATATTGTTTTTGGAACTTTTAGGAGTTTCTTCCGTTTAATATAAATTGGAGGTTAATATGAGAACCAAATTAACATTAATTTTTATTCTTATCTTTTTTTCACTGTCCTTTTTCACTTTCGGATATAAATATGAAAAAACAATAGAAAAATCTTTTAAAGCAGGTCCTGACTTTAACTTTTCACTGGAAAATTGTAACGGCAGTATTGAAGTTGTCACTCACAAAGGTAATACGGTATATATTAAAGCAAGAAAATATTCAAATAAATCAGATTCTTTTGAAAGAACAAAAGTGGTTTTCAAAGAGACCGGCAAGGGATTGAAGGTTTACGTGAAAAGGCCGGAAAAGAATTGCAAAACTTCTTTCAAATTCTATGTGAAATTACCTGAAACCACATCAATGGCCGAGATCGAGACGGTGAACGGGAGTATCGAGGTTGAAGGTTCCTTAAAAGACCTCAATGCAGAGACTGTGAACGGCAAATTGTCCTTTGAGGGGACCTTCGAGGATGCGGAATTTGAGACTGTGAACGGCAGTGTGGGGATTTACCTGAAACAAGCGCTGACCGGGGATCTCAGCATTGATACTGTAAACGGATCCATCAAGCTGGAAATAAACAAGGAGTCAAGTTTTAACCTGAGGGCAAATACCGTGAACGGGTCGATCAAGAGCGATTTTAATCTTTCAAAGACAAAACAATTCATCGGCAGCAAAATGAACGGCACTATCAACAAAGGCGAATACGATATCAAATTAAAGACCGTTAACGGCAGCATTAAAATTCTGGGAAACTGAAATAAACTTTTAACCGGTTGGTGCAATACTTTTTTGACCGCTGTTGATATAATAGCGGTATGAAAAAAGAGATTTTTGTCGGCCAGGTCGGAATCGGAGGGAATCACCCCATTTCCATTCAGTCGATGACCACCACCGACACAAAGGATTCCGAAGCAACTCTGGATCAGATCAGGCAATTATACGTTGCCGGCTGTGAAATAGTGAGAGTAGCGGTTCCGGACAAAGAATCTGTTTCTTCACTTAAAAAAATTAATTCAGAGTCACCCCTGCCCGTAATTGCAGACATTCATTTTAATCCCGACCTTGCGTTGGGATCTATAGATTCCGGTGTGAACGGTATAAGGATCAATCCGGGCAACATCGGCAGTAAAGATAAGCTCAGGAGAATTTTGAATTCAGCGGCCGAACATAACATTTCGATAAGGATCGGGGTCAACTCCGGTTCAATTGAGAAAAAATATATGAGAACCGGTATAACCAGGGCTGAGATGATGGTCTCTTCTGCTCTGGATAAGATCAGGTTTTTTGAAGAATCAGGCTTTTTTAATATCAAATTATCTTTAAAATCTTCCGATGTTCTGGAGACCATTGAAGCATACCGGAGGATCGATAAAGCATGTGATTACCCCCTACACCTGGGGATCACCGAAGCCGGCACTCTATTCTCCGGAACTATAAAATCTTCGATCGGTATAGGGAGCCTGCTTGCTGATGGCATTGGAAATACAATCAGAGTATCACTGACCGATGACCCTGTAGAGGAGATCAAAGTCGCAGTAGAGATTCTCAAAGTTTTGGGACTCAGGGAAAGAGGATTGGAAATTGTTTCCTGCCCCACCTGCGCACGGACAAGTGTCGACCTGATTAATATTGTGAAGAAATTTGAAAAAGCGATAAACTCATTGGCACTGAAAAAAAACATAAAGATAGCAATTATGGGATGCGAAGTAAATGGTCCGGGTGAAGCAAAAGATGCCGACATAGGAATTGCTTTCTCAAAACAAAGAGCCTATCTTTTCAGAAAGGGTAAACTGACAGAAAAACTTGATCCCGAAAATTCTCTGGACAGACTTATAGAAATTGTAAAAAATATCTGATCAGATCTGAGCGAGTCCCTGTTCAAGATCTGCAATAATATCTTCAACATCTTCCAGTCCCACTGAGATCCTTGTAAGCTCATCAGTAATACCCGCTTTCTCTCTTTCTGCCTTGGGAACGCCGCTATGGGTCATAGACGCAGGATGCTGGATCAAAGTGTCAACGGTACCGAGTGACACTGCAAGGGTCATCATTTTTATTGACTTCATCAGCTTCTTTCCGGCTTCAAATCCCCCTTTCAGATCAAAGGCAATAACGGAAGAGAATCCGTCCATCTGTTTCTTAGCAAGTTCATGGCCTTCAAAGTCCAGTAAACCGGGATAATAAACCTTCATAACCTTGTCATGATTCTGCAGATATTCAGCAACTTTCTGAGCATTGATATTATGTTTATCCATTCTTAGCGAGAGGGTCTTTATCCCCCGGAGGCAAAGATATGAATCGAAGGGATTGGCATTCCCTCCGGTGAGCTTGGTGAATGATCTGATCTTATTATGTATCTCTTCGGTCCTGCCTACAGAAAACCCCATAATAACATCCCCATGGCCGTTAAGATATTTAGTAGCAGAGTGCATTATTACATCAGCACCGAATTTAAATGGTTTCTGTAGATAAGGTGTGGCAAATGTATTGTCCACAACAAGGAGGGCATTTGCATTTTTGGCTATTTCTGAAACACCACTGATATCCGTAATACTCAAAGTCGGATTCGCAGGCGTTTCGATATATACTAATTTGGTATTACTCTTTACATTTCTTTTATATTCTTCAAGGTCCGTACTTCTTACCACAGATGATTCAATCCCGTATCTCCCGGCAAATTCAGTAAGAAGAGTGGTTGAGGCACCATACAAGGTGTCTGAAACGATAATATGATCCCCGGCCATCACAAAAGGAAAAACGCTTGCCAGGACTGCAGACATTCCAGATGCGGTCGCCGTAGCGCCGAATCCTTCCTCAAGACCTGCAACAACTTTTTCGACAGCATCGATTGTCGGATTCCCTAGCCTGGTATAAATATATCCCTCAGCTTTGCCGGCAAATAACTCCGCTCCGTGTTCGGGAGAATCAAAATAAAACGTTGAAGTTTGAAATATGGGAAATGAGTGCGAATTAAATGGCTTCTTATGCCCTTCAAGATGGATCTGGTTAGTCGAAAATTTATGGTCTTTCATTAATGCTCCTTTTTATTGATTATAGACGAAAAAACCTCGCGGGGCAACCTGTTTAAGCTTAACGAAACATCCTGCTCGCCCTTTTTAAATACAACCTGTCAAGTGACAATTTGCATATTTACTTTCGGAATGCTATAGATATCTTCAATATCCTTTGAATGGAGAATTAAATGGGAAAAAGTAAAAGTACAACCTGGAAATTTCCGGTCACATTCTGGATCGCAAACCTGGTGGAGTTTTTTGAGAGAGCTGCATATTATGCAGTTTTTATTGCCATCACACTCTATCTGACCAACGTTGTTGGATTCAACGACATATGGGCCGCGTGGATCGGCGGAGGATTTTCAGCCGGCCTCTATTTTCTCCCCCCCTTCGCCGGCGCACTCGCTGACAAGATCGGGTTCAGGAAGGGAATCATCCTCGCTTTCTCACTTCTCACCATCGGATATTTATCGCTCGGGCTTTTCCCCTACAAAGCAATGGTTATTCCGACACTTGTACTGGTTATGATCGGCGGATCTTTCATCAAATCAATAATCACAGGTACGGTAGCCGTAACCACCACCGAAGAGACCCGGGCCAGAGGTTATTCCCTGTTTTACATGGTAGTAAATGTCGGGGCTTTCCTGGGAAAAACATTTGCCGCTCCGATCAGAATAAATATCGGTATCAAACAAATTAATTTCTTTTCAGCTTTAATGACCGTTCTTGCGCTGATTGTTGTCTATATTTTCTATAAAAACACAGACAGAAGAGGTGAAGGGAAATCACTGAAAGAGACCTGGGCAGGATTTGTCCGGATCGTATCCAATCTGAGGCTGATAACCCTGATCGTAATAGTAACGGGATTCTGGATGATACAACATCAGCTTTATGCAACCATGCCCAAATATGTGATAAGAACAGTAGGAGAACATGCAAAACCTGAGTGGATAGCAAATGTCAACCCGGCCGTTGTAATGATATTCGTTGTCCTGATCACACAATTAATGCGGAAGGTTAAAGCAGTCACGTCAATGACCATAGGTATGTTTATTATGCCGTTTTCTGCACTAACAATGGCATTGAGTCCTGTTCTTGAGAAAGTTACAGGACAGTCCGTATCGATATTCGGGCTTTTTACATTACATCCAATAACTGTGATGCTTATCTTCGGGATCATGCTCCAGGGACTGGCCGAGTGTTTCATCTCTCCCAGATTCCTGGAATACTTCTCTTTCCAGGCTCCGAGAGGGGAAGAGGGACTTTATCTCGGATTCAGCCATCTCCACTCTTTCCTGTCTTCAATTCTCGGATTCGGATTATCGGGATACCTCCTGACAGAATACTGCCCGGATCCGAGATTTTTGTCGGCAGCGGAAAAAATCCATGCTTACGATAAAGCCTATATGATATGGTACTATTTTGCGGCCATCGGAGTGATCTCGGCAATCGCCCTGGTCATATTTAACGTTGCAACAACCAGGATCGACAGGAAAAAAGAGAAAATTACTGCTTCTGCCTGAGCTTAATGCCCCATCTCTCTGATGAGGAAATCGGCACCGGCAACAAATTCGGTGACAAATAACACGTAACGCACATCCACATGGATGGTCCGCTGAAGTTCGGGTATCACATAATAATCACCGGTAACACTCTCATAGGTCATATCAAACACGATCCCGATCTGTTCTCCATTTGCATTGAGGACCGGTGAACCTGAATTCCCGCCAGTGACATTAGTAGTATTAAGAAAACAGGTGACAACATCATTTTTCTCCTTATCAACATAGGGACCGAATTTTTTAGCTTTCCATAGCTCCTTCAACTCATCCGGAACTATGAACGGATCACTTCCTGTCTCTTTCTCCATAATCCCTTTCAGCAATGTAAAAGGCTCAAAATAAACGGCATCCCTAGGTTTATAACCGGCAATGTTTCCATAAGTGAACCGGATACTTGAGTTGGCATCCGGGGCAAGCCTTCCATTCTTATATCTCATCACTTCTTTAATATAGGCCCCCTTCAGATCTTCCTTTTCCTGGTTTACTACCTTCTGAGCATCCCTTATAATTTTCATCTCTTTCTCGAGTTGGGCAGCGAGCAGAATGAAGGGGTCTCCGGTCTCCATGAGCATATTCAGGTCCATTTCGAACATTTTCAATCGGTTATATTTACTATTGATCGATGTTTTTTTATACAATTCATCTACAAAGTTATCGATCCCATTCCGCTGAAATACGAATTTAAATGTTTCCGGCCACATATCAACACTCTTCTCTTTTGTAAGGTTTAAGACAAATTTCAACATTTTTTTGTCGGTCTCAAGCTGATAACTCTTCTCTGCATATTCCAACCTGACCAGTATTCTCTGATAATCCCTTTTCTGATAACCGGGCTCCCTGTCTATATCGGGCTTCTCCCTCTCAGAAACAACTCGGTAAATATAATATGCATTGCTGAGCATTGCATTGCCATATCTGCTGACAAGTGTCTTCAGGGACTGGAGCTTCTTTTCCAGTTGAATGTTCTTTTTTATAATTGTGTTGATCAGTTTCAGGTTTTTTCTGATATCCCCGTTGCTGTTATTTTCATCGCACCACAATAAAAAGTCCGATTCATTTTTTTGTTTAAGTGTAATTATATTATTTGACTGAAATCCTTCAAGTTTACCGGTATAATTTTTCAAACCGTTATTCAACCCTTTGTGGAGAGATGCATACCGTATCTGCACTTCCCTGTCACCTTTCCAGGTTTTTTCAAGAAATAGGATAAGTCTTTTTCTCAGATCAATCGCATCTTTAAGCTTCCCGATATCTGCTGATAATTCCGAACAAACCATATTCCTGTAGGTCCTTCCCGGATATCCCATGACAAATGTAAAATCTCCCTCTTTTAATCCCTTGATCGATGTTTTAAGATACGATTTCGGCTTATAGGGAACATTATCCTGGTGGAATTTTAAACCGACATTATCTTTAGTGACATATGCCCTGAGAAAGGAAAAATCGCCGGTATGTCTGGGCCACATCCAATTGTCAATATCCCCGCCGAAATTCCCGATAGCTCTGGGAGGGGCATAGACAAGGCGGATATCTCTAAGTCTTTTAAAACTGAACAGATAGTAGCGGTTACCGCTATACATAGATTTAATCACACATCTCCGGTCAACAGCTTCCTTCTCTCTTTCTGAAATTATCTTTTTTTCAAGATCTTCAATGACCTTATATCTTTTTTCCGGATCGGTGATCCCGATCAGGGCGGTATCGAACACTTTAGTAACTTCTTCATATCCCAACAGGACATCTGCAATATAACCGATTGCGGGGATCTCCTTTGCGACTGAATCGGCGAGGAATCCATTCATGATGTAATCATTTTTACTGTCGGATGCCCGTTGAATCGCACCGAAAGCAACATGGTGATTTGTAAGGATCAATCCTTTCTGACTCACAAAACTGCCTGTTCCCCCGCCAAGATATACGACACCGCTCATGATCCCTGTCCCATCTTTTTTATACAGGTCTCCCGGACTCATTTTCAGACCCTCTTTTTCAAGGTTCAACCCTTTCATCTGATGGGGCATCCACATTCCGTCATCTGCTAAAGAGATTAAGCACAATAATGACACAATAAAATAGATAAAAATCCGTTTTGACATTTTCACCTCCGAGAATGTTTGTATTAACTAAAAAGTTATTATACTGCCATTAAAATGGTTTTTAAATAAAAAATTGCAGAGCAATATGTTCAGCTACCACCACCTGTGATTCTCGCAATCTTCCTTTTCAGGCGCAGAATCCTTTTTTCAAAGTCCTTCCGTTGGGTATCTGATATTTCCGCCAGATCCAGCCCCCTTTCAACAAATTCCAGCGCTCCGGAGAAATCCTTTTTTTTGTGTTCAAGATAAACGGACATCTCCCTGAAGGCAAGCTTATCACCCTGTTCGGATAATTGGCGCCAGAGCTCTTCTGCTTCACCGAATAGCTTGTTCTTTTTTTTAATCAGGGCAAGCCTCTTTGCAGATTGGGCAATGATCTCATCTCTCTCCCCTGTGTCGTTTAGATGACAATAGAATTTTTCAGCCACAGAAAGGAGCCCCGATCTCTCATTTAACAAAGCAACACCAAGAATCTCCCCCTCATCTGAAGCCGCCGACACATCATCAACATACTTACATCCCAGAAGGAGTAATGCGGACAATCCTACTATATCAAGAGCATTGTGCTCAACAACCTTTTCTATCATTGTGAAATTCCCTGTCCTTAGATATTCAAAATAGAGGCTAGGAATGAAACTTCCGTCAATATCATCAGCCCTGGAAATATTCAGGAGTATATCTCCAAGATAACCGAGTTTCCTTGACTCGTAAGTGTTTTTCCATATTACCCGTGCAGGAGAAAGGAAATCCAGGTGGTGATAGTCCTGGAGTGGGAATCTTTTTCTGTTCAGTACATATCTCGTTTCCATGAGTGGATAATCAAAAGATTTCCCGTTGTAAGTAACAACTCCGGAGATATCAAGTGTCTTCAGGAAAAGATCAATCTCTTCAAGAAACAATCCCTCTTTTGACGGATTATTCAGCACAAATATCTTTACTTCAAAAGAATCCCCGTCTATATATCCTAATCCTAACATAAAAGGTATAGTTCCAGTTCCTCCGGATAAACCGGTGGTCTCTGTATCAAAATAAATCAGTTTCAGAGGGTCAATATCACTAAAAGACGAATCGTTAAAAATTGTCGGAATTACACTTTTTTTGACCCCGATCCACTCATTCAGAACAACTTTCCCGAAAACTGAACTCATTGGATAGCTATAATCCAGAATTTCAAAATCTTTGTCAAAACCTACATTTTTCAGGGGAGTTTGTCTTTTTATAGACAGAGATTTATTCTTAAGATTTCTGTTTACAAGTTCTTCGAGTTTCCGTCTGGTTGAGATATCATCACCTTTTCTACCGGACCTTTCATATTTCTGTTCACTCTTTCCTGTTATAAAATCGAGTTTTTTTTTGAGATCTCCCATTTTCAATACAATTTTACCACAGGTTCGAATAGAATTTTACGGCACGATAAGCCGGGATTATTTCTTAATCAATGATAAAGTTCATAGGATTAATAGCTTTTCCCATGAACCTTACTTCATAATGGAGGTGAGGCGCTGTACTTCTACCTGTATTTCCCACAAAACCTATCACCTGTCCTCTTGTTACTCTGTCGCCCTCTTTTATGTTAAATGAAGCAAGATGCCCATACCGGGTTGTATAACCAAAATTATGATCAATGATAATCATTCTCCCATAATATTCTCTGTATTCTGCCACAAGGACAACTCCGTTTGCGGGGGCAATCACCTTATTACCGGATTGAGTAGCTATATCCTGACCGTAGTGAAAACTCCTCTTTCCAGTAAGGGGATGAATTCTCCTTCCAAAAGAGTTTGTGAGATAACCTCTTGTAGGCCATATTGAAGGAGTGGATGCAAGTCTCACTTTTAGCTTATCAATGACATTCTCAACGAATTGAAGATCATTCTCCATCTTTTTTGCATTGAAGCTGTCCTTCCTGGACTCTTCAAGAATATCAGCCTTCCTTTTAGGTATGTTCATATCAAGATTTCTTTCAACAAATTCAACACTCGTTGAAATATCAGAAACAGGACCTCCTCCGGTACCAATCTCTTTTAAAGCAGAAGGAGATGTGAGTCCGGCAGCAATAAGGATTCTTTTCTTGATACTTTCCATTTTCGAGAGGCTTCTCTGGGTTCTCTCAACATTTTTTGTAAGCTCAGCGATAACTTTGGTTTTTCTTCCATTTTCTACTTCAAGACCTGTCATCTTCTGCCGGTCTATAGAAATTGTTAAATAATCAAATATTACAAAACTAAAAAGAAAGACAAGTAGAACTATTGCTATAAGAGAATTTCTGATAAATTTTGATGAAAGTACGAACTCTTTGTTAGTAGAAGTAGCATCAGATACAATTATTATTGAATAGGACTTGTTCTTTGATCTCATTTTATCTTCGACTTATACATGATTAAAAGGATAAAGTCAAGTTATAGCGTGCATTTTAAAAAAAAACATTTCGCTTTTCTTGACATTTTTATTATAAAAATGTAAAAAGTCTATGTGAAGGGGGGATTTATGAAAAAAAATATAGTGCTGGCTGACAATAGTTACACGATTAGAAGAATTGTGGAGCTATCTTTTTCTGACGAAGAGGACATTGAACTTATAAGTTACGAAAACGGCCAGGATATTCAGGATAAGCTTGTAGAGCTCAAACCTTCAGTTGTCCTTGTTGATATAAAGCTTCCCGAAATGAACGGTTACGAAGTGTGCAAATTCATTAATGAGACCAGTGAGTTAAAGGAT
Source organism: Candidatus Aminicenantota bacterium (assembly GCA_963827565.1). GTDB lineage: Bacteria > Acidobacteriota > Aminicenantia > UBA2199 > UBA2199 > UBA647. The sequence continues at coordinate 695,159 of CAWHBG010000003.1, read as the reverse complement.
ACAAAAGTTTTTCTCATTAAAGGGGGTTTTGAACCTGTCGATGAAGAGCAGCTGAACGGACTTAAATACGAGGACTTCATTACAAAACCTTTCGACTCAAAAGCCCTTGTGATAACGATAAAAAGTATGCTTGAGGATGTTGAAGTAGACCAGGAACCGGAAAATATCATAGATATCCCTTCTTCAATGCCCGAAGAAATTTCAGAGATCAGTGATATTATTGACAAACAAGAATCAATTGATTTTTCGGATGTCAGGAGTGACATGGATTCCGGGGGACTTATGGACACAATCGTAGCTCCAGATTCAGAAACCTCTATCAAAGAGGAAGTCCTCCCGTCTGAAGAGATCACACAGGGATCAGGTATAGATGAGAGTGATGACAGTCTTTCGCCTGAATTACCGGATGAGATATCTAATCCATTCAAGGATGAAGCTTCTGGAGAAAAAGAAATCACTGATGAGGAAGCCTTAATAAAAGAGAATATAAAACAGCAGGAAGAGGAACTCGAAATAGGGTCTCTTACAATGGAAGAGATAAACATTCAGAAAGAGATAGATCGAAAGAAAGGTCTCGAATTGGATGGAGTAACTTCCATAGCCGAAGACCCGCTTGCACCAGAAAGCGAAGTTGATCATGAGATAGATTCAAATGAACCTGTGGTTGAAGACGAGGAGAAAGACCAGCTCGACCCTTCTTTGAGCAACATGGATTCTTCAGATCTTGAAAATGTTTTTTCAATAAAAAACACTGATGCAGAACCGGAAGAAAAGGCTGAAGAAGTAAACGCAGATCTCCCTGATACCGACACCACAGGAGAGAAAACAGAAAAATCTGAAGAGATAAAGCAGGTTCTTGAACAGCTTGAAACAGAAACCCAGGAAAAAGAGAAAGTTCCGGAAGAAGACACTTCAGAGAGGATTCTTGATACTGATTTATCTGAAAAAATGACAAAGCTCACTGACCTGCAGGATAACAACAAGATTGTTGAAAAAGTTGAAGATAAACTGACAGTGTCTGTTAAGGAAATTTTGTGGGAAATTGTTCCGCCTCTCGCAGAGAAGATCATTCAAAGCGAGATCAATAAAATAAAAAGTGAGATAGATAAGGAATATAAATAATATTTTGCCTCTTTTCCCACGATTACGCCTGCGTAAACAACAAAAAAAGGACTATTAAAATTAAATTATTCGGAGACAGGAACTGATGGATAAGAATTATGACATAGCTAAAACAGAAAGCGGGTGGTACGAAGAATGGATAGCAGCCGGATTGTTCAAAGCTGACAACACCAGCAAAAAACCACCCTTCTCGATTATACTCCCCCCCCCTAATATTACAGGATCTCTCCATATGGGACATGCCCTGACATTTACAATTCCAGATATTATTATGAGAAAAAAAAGGATGGAAGGTTTTAATACGCTCTGGCTTCCGGGGATCGATCATGCCGGCATTGCAACACAGATGATAGTTGAAAAAAACCTTATAAAAGAGAAGGGGATAACCAGAGAAGAACTGGGACGGGAAAAATTTCTTGAAGAAGTTTGGAACTGGAAGAAAAGATCAGAAAACAGGATAGTGGAGCAGGTTTCCAGGCTGGGGCTCATACTCGACTGGAGCAGAATGAAATTCACTCTCAGTGAAGAGATGACAGAAGTTGTTACAGATGTTTTTGTAAAACTCTATAAAGAGGGAAAGATCTACCAGGGTACTTATATGGTAAACTATTGTCCTTCATGTAAAACAGTGCTTTCAGATCTTGAAGTTGACCACAGGGAAGTCGAGGGGAATCTTACTTATATTAAATATCCGCTGAAGAACAGCCCTGACAGTCATATAGCGGTTGCAACAACAAGACCGGAGACCATGCTTGGCGATACTGGCATTGCGGTAAATCCTTCAGATAAAAGGTACAAAGATTTAATAGGGGAAGAGGTGATAATTCCTGTAGCAGAAAGAACAATAAAAATAATATCCGATGAACATGTTGCTTCAGATTTTGGAACAGGCGCAGTGAAAATAACTCCTGCCCATGATCCCGCAGATTACGCTATTGCACTGAAACATAATCTTGACAGCAGAATAGTTATAGATAAAGACGGGAGAATGACAGGAGAAATTCCAGGAAAATTTATAGGTATGAGCAGAGAAGAGTGTAGAAAAGAGTTGATAAAAATATTAACTGAAAATGGATTTATCGATAAATCCGAAAAACATTCTCATAACGTCGGGCATTGCCAGAGATGTGAGACAATAGTTGAACCGAACGTTTCCAGACAATGGTTTCTGAAGACCGGCGAACTTGCTGATCCGGCAATAGAAGCAGTAAAAAAGGGAGATATAGAATTTATTCCGAAAAAATGGGAGAAAATTTATTTTAACTGGATGTACAATATCCAGGACTGGTGCATTTCCAGGCAATTGTGGTGGGGGCACAGGATCCCGGCATATCACTGCGGATCCTGTAATGAAGTTACAGTTGATGTTGAGGCACCGAAATCATGCCCGAAATGCCGATCTTCAAATATAACTCAGGACCCGGATGTTCTTGATACATGGTTCTCCTCCGCTCTCTGGCCTTTTTCAACTCTCGGATGGATTGAAAACTCTCAGGACTTCAAGACCTATTATCCCACATCGTTAATGGTGACAGCATTTGATATTATATTTTTCTGGGTAGCCAGAATGGTAATGATGGGGATCCATTTCGGAAAAGATATACCCTTTCGGAAAGTATTGATCAACGGGCTTATAAGAGATGATAAAGGGCAGAAAATGAGCAAAACCAAGAATAATGCTATCGATCCTCTTGATATTATTAAAGAATACGGGACCGATGCCTTAAGATTCACTCTTGCTATTCAGGCTGTGCCCGGAATGGACATTTCACTTTCCATTAACAGGATCAAAGGATACAAAGCATTTATGAATAAAATCTGGAATGCGTCCAGATATATTATTATGAATCTGAAAGGTGATGAATCATTTAATATAGAATTTGGTGAGATTTCTGCAGCAGATAAATGGGTACTTCACCTTATAAACCTTACAGCAAAAAATGTGAATTCACTTATGGACAGCTATAAACTGAATGAGGCTGCCGACACCCTCTATCACTTTTTCTGGCATGAATATTGTGACTGGTACCTTGAATTCTCAAAAAATGATTTGGAGAACAAAGAAACCAGGAGTGTTCTTAAATTTACCCTCTTCAGATCGCTTCAGATGCTTCACCCCTTTATACCTTACTTGACAGAGGAAATATTTCAAAAGCTTGGGTCTGAGAAAAAATTCCTCCTTGAAACTGATTTTCCTGAATTTAAAAGCGAACTTGTGTTTACAACTGAATATAAGAATATTGAACTTCTTAAAAAAATTACAGGAGAAACAAGGAAGACAAGGACAGAGAACAAGATAGATCCAAATGCGCGTCTTAACACCTATTTGAAAACTTCTTCAGAGAGTGAAAAAAAGATTATCAGTGAATTGATAAAATATTATAATTTTCTTACCCGGAGTGGAAAAACAGAGATCGTAGATGATTTTTCTGATCTTCCCAAAGGGTATAGAGGTGTACATTTGAATTGGGAAATCCTTCTCCCATTTAATACAGAATCAGACAGGGCAAAGGAGATAGAGAGACTTGGAAAAGAACTTCAGAAAACTGCAGGTGTGATAGAAAGCATTGAGAATAGATTGAAGAATAAAAAATTCATTGAGAAAGCGCCTGCGGATGTAGTTAACGGGTTCAAAAAAACTTTACAGGAATCAATAGATAAAAGAGAGAAAATTGAAAAAACTCTATCTGACCTCACCTGATTTAGAGCAGGAAATTCCGGAGTTTATCAATCTGAAAGATCTACCGGAATGCATATCCACAAATGATTATATCAATAAAAATATTGATTCTTTGATCAGCAGTATACCTCTTATTGTATCTGCTGATATTCAGACGGGAGGAAAGGGGAGAGAAGGGAGAAAATGGGTTCCTGTAGGAGATGGCGGTATATATATATCCTACCTGCTCGAGATTAAGAACAGGAAAGGTCTCCCTTTTTTATCCCTTGCAGCAGGAACAGCAGTTGCCGAAGCCGTATTCAAAACCACAGGAATGAATATACAGTTAAAATGGCCTAATGATGTAGAATTATCAGGATTAAAGGCGGGGGGCATCCTCATCGAAAACAAGATATTTAAGGATAATTTGTTTGCAATAACCGGAATTGGACTTAATGTAAATGCCGGTCAGGAGGAACTGGCCGGGAGTATCTCTAAAACAGCAACTTCGCTATCAATCATTTCCGGTCGAAACATAAATATAGGAGAGTTGATATTAAGGATCTCAGAACATTTTCTCTATCTCCAGGACAAAATTGAGAATAAAGAGTATGAGTATATATTGGAAAGATATATGTTTTACCTGAAACACAAACCGGGAGATAATTTGAGATTTAAATCTTCAGGGAAAAATATAAAGGGAACATTTCTTGAGATCAACAATAAGGGGGGGTTGGTATTGAACAAAGATAGCGGAGAAAATGAAACTTTCTATTCAGGGGAGATACTCTGACCGGACCGGGATCAGTCCGTTTAGAAGTTCATAAAGATCTTTCTCTTTCCCATCCAGCATTTCCAGATGTTTTTTTACTATTTCAGACTCTCCCCTCTTTACAGGGCCGGTCAGAGCTTTGTCAAGTCCTATATTCTCAATATTCCTGAGGGTCTGCTTTATAAGTGGGAGTAAAATTTTATAATTAAAATCTCCCCCTTTTTTTACCTGAATGTCTGAAAATTTCATCAGAGAATTGAGAAAATTAGATGAAATTACAGCTCCGATATGGAAAAACACTTTAGTGCTTTTGTCAACAACAAGATTAAAGGCATTGAGTTCCCCGGCAATTTTGTCTGCTGTCTTCAATGCAACCCCATCACCTTCTGAAAGGAAATAAACTCCATTAAAAACATCAGGATCCCCTTTGAAGTCGGGAAAGGTCTGAAGTGGAGAGAATGACGCAATAAGGCCGCCCTTCTCCTTCAATAATAACATTTCATCTGAAGTGAGGGCGTTTGAAGTGTGGAAAAAGATCTTTCCAGACAAATTATGCAGCGACGCAATCTCTGATACTATGTCATCAATCCTGGACTCCTGAACTGAGATGAAAACAACATTTGATAATGAAATCACTTTTTCAAGATCATTTTCCACTTTTTCTTTAAATTGAGGATATTTAGATTTTTTATATATAGATATAAGCTGATCACCGCTCTTCTGAAGGGAATAGATGAGATTGGCCCCCAGATTTCCTGCTCCGATTACGGAAAATGAGATCACTTTTCAAATATTTTCATCCACTGATCGACTTCACCTTCACTCAATTCAGTATCGATCCGTTTCTGTTTCAATTCTATTCTGCCAGTTGCTCTGTAAACCCGCTTCAATTCATAATAAAACTCAATTGAATTGATTACTCTCGCCCCCTTCTTTTTTGCAACATCTTTTAGCTCTCTGTCTGAGGTCACAAGTACTACGTCCCTGAAATATGTATATCCTTCCAGTATACGTTTTATTTCATCATCGGCTGAATCACCGATCGGCGGATATTTTACAACTATTTTTTCATTTGGATTTTCTTCATTTGAAAAAGTATCGGGTTCTCCATCAAAAACAACAATGATTTTGCTCTTTTTCTTTTTCTGAAATTTTTTCACTATTCCCAATATTTCTGAACGTGAATTATTATCCTCAAGAGAGATGTCGGGTGAACATCCGATAAGATTGTTCCCATCTATTATATATGGCATTTATAATTCTATATTTTCCCCCGGTTTGAGGATTATCACCTCACTTCGGGATCCTACAAGTAATTTGAACTCTTCCGGAGAAGATTCAATTGCGGGAAATGTGTTAAAATGAATTGGCACAACCTTTGGTACCTTCAGTATCTCTACCGCTTTGGCAGCAAGCCTGGGTGTCATTGTAAACCGACCGTCAATAGGAAGAAAAGCAATGTCCGGTTTATACATCTCTCCGATCAACGCCATGTCCATAGTCAGGCCGGTATCCCCTGAATGGTAAATAGAGATACCGTCAAGCTCAACCACAACTCCAACTGCGGTTCCTCCCAGATTTGCAGTGTGGAGAGCTGGAACCATGGATACCTTAACTCCGTTATTTTCTATGGTTCCGCCAACATTCATCTGTTCAGCTTTTAAATTCTCCTCTTCAGCTTTAACCGCAATCTCATATAGAGAAACAAGTGTGGCACCGGTTTTTTTACAGATTTCAAATGAATCTCCGAGATGATCACCATGGTCATGAGTAACTATTACAATGTCACATTCCGTAATGTCATCAATTGTTGTTTCTGAAACCGGATTTCCGGTAAGAAAAGGATCTATTAATACTTTCCGGCTTCCGTTAATCATAAGGGCTGAATGCCCGATCCATTTAATTTTCATTTTTTCTCCTTAACCCGGAGGCCATGTCATTTTTCTTCCACCTATCATATGGAGGTGGACATGAAATACTGTCTGGCCTACCTCCTCTCCGGTATTAATGATATATCTAAAATTTTCTATTTTATTCTCTGCTGCAATCATGTTCCCTGTTTTGAATAAATGCCCTATCAAAGATTCATCTTTTATATCTTTTATTGAGGTAAAATGTTCTCTGGGTATTATCAGTATGTGAAAGGGCCCCTGTGGATCTATGTCTCTGAATGCAACAGCCTTTTCATCTTCATATAAAAAATCAGACGGGATCTCACCTGAACATATCTTACAAAATATACAATCGTTCATTTTACACCTTTACTGCTTTTATCTCAGCCCCTATCCTGTTAAGTTTCCCCGGCATATCCTCGTAACCTCTGAAAAGCTGATAGGCATTATCAATGAAAGTTTCACCCCTTGCAATAAGGCCTCCAAGCACTAAAGACGCTGAAGCTCTGAGGTCCGTCGCATTCAGATAAGTCCCTGTGAGATCAGAAACTCCACTGATCTCTGCAACATTTCCGCTTATCGAGATATCAGCACCCAATTTATTCAGTTCAATTACATGCTTGAACCGGTTGTTGAATATATTTTCCCTTATAGTGGATTTCCCGTTAACCTGAGTTAAAAGGGTCGTTAATTGAGCCTGAAGATCTGTCGGAAATCCCGGGTAGGGATCCGTATTTACATCAACTGGGTTCATCTTTTCCGGAACCTTTACGCTTATCCTGTTTTTTTCAGTAATAACCTCAACACCCATCTGTTCGAGAACCTTTATAAGTGCTCCAATATATTCAGGTATACAATTTTCAACCACAATATTATTTCCTTCCAGACATGCGGCGATCACATATGTCCCCATCTCAATTCTGTCTGGAATAACTGTATGAGATGTCCCCTTTAATACTTCTTTACCTTTTATTTTTATGGTGTCTGTCCCTTTCCCGCCGATCTCAGCTCCCATGGATTCAAGAAATGTTATAAGGTCTGTAACTTCCGGTTCTACAGCGCAATTTCTCAATACGGTCTCACCTTCAGCAAGAGATGATGCCATTATCAGGTTCTCGGTACCGGTAACAGATACTCCCGGGAATGTATAGTCCGCCCCCTTTAACCGTTCTGTTCTTGCAGAAATATATCCACCTTCAACACTGATCTCGGCGCCCATTCTTTCGAGTCCTTCAAGATGAAAATTTATCCGTCTGTCCCCTATGGCACACCCGCCGGGAAGGGAAACTTTTGCATATCCGTTCCTTGCAAGGAGAGGGCCAAGAATCAATATTGATGACCTGGAAGTCTTTGAAATTGATTCAGCAACAAGAGGCTGTTTGATTTTATTGAAATTAATATTAACCCTGTTACCGGAAAAGTTTCCTGAAGCTCCTATAGCCTCAAGAGCGTTGAACATGGTGTTCACATCTTTAACATCCGGGACACCATAAAGATTAACCTCAGAATCGGCAAGAATTGTTGCAGCCAACTCAGGAAGAGAAGCATTTTTTGCCCCGGAAACCTTTATTGTGCCTGACAGAGTCCTCCTGCCTGAGATTTGAATCTTGTAATTATCCATAGAGTGGTAATTATATAGATTTTCGGCTCTGTTTTCAAGTTTGGTTAAGGTTTTAATTAGTTATTGGTATAAAAAAAAAGGGAGGGGTAAAACCCCTCCCGAAGAAGAATCACATGAAAATTTTATCTGAAAGCAGGCCGGTCAGTCCTGCGTTCGCCTTTTCTATCGTTACCTCTACCTCGCTGGTCTTTGAAAAAAGACCTTCTTCTGAAATTCTTTCTAAGCTCTTCAGCTTTTTTTATCTGCTCGGGAGTAAGGATACTTTTAATATCAAGGAAATGATATATCCGGTCAATCTGCATATCCGCTTTCATCATTGAGATATCTTTGACCATCTTTTCAATTGTCTTTTTGTTCAGTTTTTCTCCCTGCAGATAGTTTGCAAGTTTGATCTCCATTATTTTGGTGTCGGCCATCCTCTTTATAACAGATTCCTGAAAATCAAAGCTCATTTGTTCGATCTTTTTCACCTGTTCAGGAGTAAGTCCGATTTCTGTTTTCATCCTAAGCAGCATCTGCCCTCTGATCATATTGTTATCAAGCATTCCAAAACCCTGCTTCATATGTTTAGAGATGTAACCTGCCCCCAAGGTTGTCCCTGTAAGTACTATCATCGCTGTTAAAATCAAAACTAATGTTTTATTTTTCATTCAGCCTCCTTTTTCACACATAAAACATTCCGCATTCGAATTTCTTGCAATAATAATAGAAGATAAAAATTTTCTCAGATGAATGTGATGAAAAGATTTTACAGCTCTTTTAATTGAATTCTTCGATCTTCTTTTCCAATTCCAAATTTTCGTCATACAAATCCTTTATTCTCAGCTCTCTTTCTACAAAAGCGTCATAATAGCGGACAAGCTCTCTGTTTTTCTCTTCAAGTTCCTCCTCAGCCATCTTCTGATGGGTGATATCGGTAGGAGTCCCGACCACTATCGCCATTCCGGTTTTTTCATTGAAGAATGCCCTGGCCCTTGAAAGTATAGAAATGTAATGGCCGTCCTTGTGCTTCATTCTGAATTCGCTCTCCAGCCGATCTTGTTTTTTATCCACCAGTTCCCTGTGCATCACTTTGACACGGGCAATATCATCCCTGTGAGTGAATTCATTAAGAATGGAAATGTCATTTTTCAATTCATGGTCCCTTTATCCAAGCATATCTTTCCCGGCAGGCATCAAAGATAACCCGGGCCGCCGACTTCAAAGTCCTCACTCCAAATCACCGATTGAGAGGCCCTTAACAAACTTTTAGTTATACTTATCTGACGGTTCAGCCGTTCTTCAAGTGTCAATTTTGGGGACCCGGATTTATCCATTCTTCCCTTCCCTCAACCTGGCAACCTCCTGTTTCAGTTTCTCATTCTCTTCAAATAGTTCCTTCGTTCTCAGCTCTCTTTCAACAAAGGCATCAAAATATCTCTCAAGTTCTTTGTTCTTTGCCTCCAGTTCGGATGTCCTCTCTTTTACCAGTTCTTCCAGACGATCTCGGTATTTTATGAGCTCCTGCTCGAACTTTTTTTTCTCGGTAATATCCTGGAAGGCACCGGAAATTCTAACAACTTTACCATCCTTAAGCTTCGGCCTTGCTATCGCATGCACCCATTTTTTATTCCCTCGGGCAGTGGTCACAATCCACTCCTGATCATAGGGCTCGCCTTTCTGCACTGCCCTTCCGATGGCTTCTTCTGCCATCGGCCGGAAAGCGGGATCAATGAAGTTGAGTCCTTCAGGCACTTTTGGAGCTCCTTCACTCATGTCTATTTCCAGTATCCGGAAGACCTGATCCGTCCACTCTTGTTCCTTGGTGACGGGATCAAAAATCCACCCCCCGATATTTGCAGTTCTTTCGGTTTCGGCAAGCAGACCTTTAAGTCTGACAAGAACTTTTTCCGACTCCTTCCGCTCAGTATTGTCCCTCATGCTGCCAATAATCTTAACGGGAACCCCGTCATTATTTTTTAAAATTTTTGCTGAGATTGAACAAGGGACAATCGATGCGTCACGATTTTTTAAATTAATCTCATAATCGGTCACAACCCCTTTTTTGCTTAATTTACGAAGCAGTTCCCCCCTCTGTTCAGGATTTGAGTACAAATCAGATAAATTCTTACCGATAAGTTCAGCCCGTTCATACTGGCCTTTGGATAGACTTTTAACAGAAGGGCTGATCTCAAGAATAGCGCCTTCAATGGTAACCTCATAAAACACATCCTGGATATTCTCAAAGATACGTCTAAGCTTCAACTCGTTTTCAGATATTATATTCTCTGCTTCTTTATGGGCGGTGACATCATCATAAACAGCAACAATTTCTCTATTCGGAAGACGAAATACCCTGTTCTCATAATAGTTGGAAAATTTTTCATCTTTGTATATTTTTGCGGGGAAAAATTCAGGTTTACCTGTTTCCCATACTTTTCTGAAGACATCGATCAATCCGTATTTATCTATATTCGGGCGAATATCCTCCAGGCTTCTCCCGATCACCTCTTTTAGAGACAGACCTTCATGATTCAGCGCAAATTTATTAAAACTCTGTACAATATAATCGCTTCCTGATTTCCCCTTATTGATAACTTTATAAATTGCAACTCCGCTGTTCAGGGTTTCCACTAAAGTCCTGAATCTTTCCTCACTCTCACTCAAAGCTGTCTCTGCCTTTTGAATGGATTCACTATCGCCTTTAAAGTGTTTTGAAAAAATTTTTTTTGTTCTTGGCGCCATTTGCAGCTCCCCTTTCAGTTATATTAAGAATATAGTATGAAAATTAATAAACAACTTACTTCTTTGCTGAATTGTAATATACCGAAAATTAAGATATAATTCAACCATTATGGTAGCAATATGAAAGAGATAGAATTATATTACGGGCTTATTTGTCCATATTGCAGAACAGCAAAAGCATTAATTAAGAAGATTATTAAAGAAAATCCGGAGAAGTTCAGATTAAAACAGACCCTGATCAGTTCACCGGCCGGAATGATTAACAGATACAGGCTCGGCATTCAGGCAGTACCTACTATATTAATTGATGGAAAAATAGTTTTCAGAGGCCTCCCTGAAGAAAAGGAGCTGAAAAGGGAACTAAATTTAATTTAAACAGGAGAAAAAATGAACAAACAAAAAATAAGATCAAGATGTCCGATGGGAATACCGGCAGGAATTTTATCTGTTCTGATCGGACTGACAGGAATCATACTGGGAGCGATTCACAAAGAACTGACAACCATTCTGTTCGGCGTGGCCCTCTTTCTTACCGGTGGACCGCTGGCCAGCATCACAATGATGCTTCACGCGGCGAATGACCGGATTGATGAATTGGAAAAATCAATAAAAAAATAGTTTTAATCTCACTATTTTGTAGGGACAAGGCATGCCTTGTCCGAAAAACTGAAATATTTAGGGGGATGAGGGCAGGGTATGCCCTGCCCCTACGAATTTACAATTTGCTGCAAGAGCAAGCCTCGCTTCTGCCCAAATTCAGGTATTTTTTATACTGATTATTGACTCTTTCTGTCCCGTAGCGTCAGGTAAATACTGATCGCGTTGATCGAAGCAGGCGTTACTCCGGGGATGTCCAGAGCATCTTTCAGGGTTTTCGGTAATCTCTTTTTAAGTTTCTGGATCACTTCAGTAGAGAGCCCATCAATATTTTCATAGTCGATATCATAAGGCATCTCAATCCTGTCAATATTGTCAAGCCGTTTTATATTATCGTTCTGGATCTTAATATACCCCTCATATTTCACTTCTGCTTCAATAAAAGAGATATCGGAGAAGGTAAGCTGAGATTTTTTTTCATCGCCGGCAATATTCTTCCCATACAATTCACTCACCTTTTTAAAATCATTATCGGGCATTTTCAAAAGGTGAAACAGGGTTTGAGTCTTATTATTAAAAAAAGCCTTTTCTAATTTTAGTTTATCAACAATATTCTTTCTTCTTTCAGATCTTTTTTTTATTTTCTGATAAGTTTTCTCATCCATCAGGCCAAGTTCTTTTGAATATTCCGACAACCTCTCAAATGCATTATCCTCTCTCAGCTGGAGCCTGTATTCCGCTCTGGATGTAAACATCCTGTAAGGTTCATCAACACCCTTATTGACAATATCGTCAATCAAAACTCCAATATATCCATCGCTCCTTTTTAAGATAAAAGGATCTTCCCCCTTTATCTTCATAACCGAATTGATCCCCGCCATCATCCCCTGTGATGCCGCCTCCTCATATCCTGAAGTCCCGTTCACCTGGCCTGCAAAGTAGAGGCCGGGCAAATCCTTTGCTTCAAGGGTCTTCTTAAGCTGGGTTGGAAGAATTGCATCATATTCTATTGCATAGGCAGGCCTCATCATAACTGACTTGTCAATGCCTGGGATCTGTTTCAGTATTTTTTTCTGAACATCAACCGGAAGGCTGGTTGATAAACCATTTACATACACTTCTTTGTTATCAACTCCCTCAGGCTCCAGATAGAAATGGTGCCTCTCTCTATGGGGAAACTTAACAATTTTATCTTCAATTGAGGGGCAGTATCTTGGCCCTATCCCCTCGATCTTTCCGGAATAAAGTGGAGAATAGTGGAGATTGTCTTCAAGTACCTTCCTGACATCCGGGTTGGTATAACCAAGATAACAGATAATTTTATTTTCTGGCTTCCTTTCAGTGAAAAAAGAGAAGGGGTTAGGATTCTCATCGCCAGGCTGGGGTTCAAATACAGAATAATCTATTGAGTCAGCATGGACCCGCATTGGAGTACCTGTTTTTAGCCGGATCGTTTCAAATCCGAGATCTTTTATGTTCTCTGCCAGATGGGTGGAAGAAGGCTCATTGCTACGCCCGGCCTCGATCACTGTCTCCCCGATATATATCTTTCCGTTCAGAAATGTGCCGGACGTGATTATCACAGCATCGGATTCAATTGTATTTCCTTCAAGGAGAGTAACTCCTGCTACCTTCCCTTTCTCCACATTAATACATGACACTATTGACTGATAGACTGAAACATTTTCACATTTCTCAAGAAATGCCTTTGTGTATAATCTGTACAATATTTTATCATTCTGAGTCCGGGTAGCCCGGACAGCTGGGCCCTTGCTCCTGTTCAAAGTTAAAAAATGGATACCTGTCTCATCTGCCGCTCTCGGCATAACTCCGCCGAAAACATCAATTTCTTTTACAAGATGCCCTTTTGCGATCCCCCCGATAGAAGGATTGCAGGACATCTGCCCGATTGTTTCTATATGTGTGGTTACAAGTACAGCCTCGGCACCGAGACGCGAAACAGCATACGCAGCTTCTATTCCCGCATGCCCTGCTCCTATTACTATTACCTTCATTTTCCTATACAAAAATCTGAAAATATCTTTCCCAGAATTTCATCATTTGTCACTTCACCCAGGAGCTTTCCAATCCCATTTATCGAGGATCTGATCTCTTCTGCAATAAGTTCAATGTCTGAATTTCCCGGCATCATCATCCTTTTTGCTTTTTTAATATTCCCGTAAATTTCCTCCAGGATATTCCTCTGCCTCTGATTTACACAAATATCCCCCCGGTTCTCTCCAATATCACTGATCACTGAAGAGATGAAATCGTAGATCTTGTCAATCCCGATATTCTTTAAGACTGAAAGTTCAACTAATACATTATCATCAAATTCTTTTGCTTCAGAAATTGCCGGTTTTTTTTTCATGATATCGCACTTGTTTATCAATACAATTTTCTTTTTATCTTTTATCAGCTTATAAATGATCCTGTCATTATCATCGATGCCGTCAGCTCCGTCCAGGAGAAATATAACGGCATCAGCGTTTTCAACAATATCCTTACTTCTTTTGATCCCGAGTTTTTCAATGTCATCTTGCGAACCGGAATTTATCCCGGCCACATCGGTTAGTTCTACCGGATATCCCTTAATGAAAATCTTTTCCCTTATAAAGTCACGTGTTGTCCCGGGAATAGGAGAAGTTATTGATCTGTCTTCAAGCAATAATGCATTGAACAATGAAGATTTACCGACATTTGTTTTGCCTACGATCACCACTTTCAACCCTTTATCAAGAACATCATTAAACCTGTAACTGGAAATTATTTTATCGATCCTCTGCATTGAAGATTCAAGTTCAGTGCTAAATTCGATATATTCAAGAGATTGATCCTCCTGGAACTCGATTATACTCTCAACTTTTACTGCAAGAGTGATCAATTGTTTTTTGAGTTCTCCGAGAAATTCAGATAATTTCCCTTCAAGGTTCCCAAACTTCATTTCAGCATAATATTTTGAATTAGCATTTATAAGCTCATTAACAGATTCTGCCTGAATAAGATCTATTTTTCCGTTCTTAAATGCCCGGAAAGTGAATTCTCCCGGAAGCGCTTCCCGTGCCCCTTCATCAAATATCTGTTTAAGTACCGCTTCAGCAAGGAAAGGATTTGAGTGAATTGATATTTCCACAACATCTTCTCCTGTATAAGAATCAGGAGATCTGAACAGTGTATAAATGCACTCCTCAATCCTTATTCCCGAATTAAGTATAAATGAGTGATACGCATTTCTGTCTCTGATATTTTCAGGAACACCTTCAATGATTTTTTTTAATATTTCCTGCGTCTGATCTCCCGAAATTCTGATAACAGCTATCCCCCCCCGCCCTGCGGGAGTTGAAAGGGCTGCGATGGTCCCTACGTCCATTATTTCTTTTTGATTGTAATGGTCTTAAGGAAGGACTCTCCGGTACTGGAAGATTCAAGATCAGAATATTTGTTTATTATCATATGAACCACCCTCCTTTCAAAAGGATTAAGGTCCCTTACAGTAATTCGTTTTCCGTTCTTTCTTATCGATTTAGCATGCTGATGGGCAAGCCTGCTCAATTCCTGCTCTCTGGATTTACGGAAATTCTCACATTCACAATAGATCTTCTTCCCGACCAATTCCCCAAACAGCCTGTTAAGAAGATATTGGACTGCATTAAGAAGATTCCCGTTCTTATAGAGCAGAAGCTTGTAGTCATTACCTGAAAAATTTACAGTAACAAATCCTTTTCCGTCAGTTAGTTTGAATTCAAGATCTAATCCCATCTGTTCTATCATCAAATTGATAAAAATTGTTAACTCTTTCTCATCTGCTCCCTCAAAAGGCCAGGCATTAATATGAATCTCTCTCTGTTTATATCCGAAATATTTGGTTTTTTCAGTAATGATCTCGTATCTTACATCTTCTTCGCTTACATTGAACTCATCAGCTGCTTTAAGCAGAGCTTCCTTTAAAGATGCAGAGCTAAATTCCTTTTTCATTTATCAGACACCTCTTTTTTTTCTCTTAAGCATTTTCATTTCTGCTTCTTCACGTTTCTTTTCACTGAATATCTTTTTGTTGATTATATGCTGCTGCCCTATCTGAAGCAGGTTTGAGATAAACCAGTACAGGTTAAGTCCGCTGGAAAAATTCATGAATAGGAACACCATAACTACAGGCATAATGTACATCATTTTCTTCTGTGAACTGTCTGCTGTTGTTGGAGACATTTTTGATACGATGATCTGTGTGATACCCATGAGGATAGGAAGCACATAATATGCATCTTTAAGTGAAAGATCTGTTATCCATAGCATCCAGGGTTCATGACGAATACTTATTGAAGTTTGAAGGAGCCTGAACAACCCGAAGAAAACAGGCATTTGCAGCAACAGAGGGAGGCATCCTCCTGCCGGGATTGACCTTTTCGCTCTTATAAAGGGCCATCGTCTCAACATTCATTTTCTTTCGCTGCTCTGGGTCTTTAAGGTTTTTATATTTTTTCTTAATAGCTTTTATTTTTGGCTGAAGTGTCTGCATCTTGGCCATAGAAACACTCGATGCATAAGTAAGGGGAAATAAAAGGATCTTTATAAAAAATGTGAAGACCACAAGTGCCCACCCGTAATTCGGAATATATTGGTGAATAAAAGTTAATCCTTTAAGCATTATCTTGGCAATGGCTCCGAAGATTGCCCACCCATAATCTATTATTTTGTTTGATTCGGGGAATATCGACTCAACTTTTTCCAACTCCTTCTCATCTTTAGGGCCGAAATATACCGAAACCGGATCAGAAAAAGTGATGAATGAGTAATCTTTCTTTTCCCCTTTTTCACCTTCGGTCCTGACAGTATAATATTTCAGGGGTGAATCTCTGCGGGCTGTCCTGATCAAAGCGGCAAAATAGGGGCGTTCATATGCTATCCAATAATAAAATCCTCCGAAACTGCCCTCACCGCTCTCTATCCCCGCTGCAACTTTCTGTCTCTTAACCGATGAAAATTTGAGGTCTTCTATATCAGTTCCATTATACCCTTTCAGTATAAGGCTTGCCCCCTGGGCTCTTTGTGGAAGTATATTGTTCTCTAGATCGGGCCCGAAGACAACAGGAGCATCAATTACTTTCCCATTCCTGATCACAACTATTTTCATTTCGATAACATATGAATCATTTCTGAAAGAAAATCTTTTCTCTACTGAAATGTTCTTGGCAACATTTGAATATTTAAAAACTATCTCTTTTGACCCGTTCTCAGTAACAACAACATTATCTTCGCCTGAATATCCGAACAGGTTTCTATTTAGTTCGTTAATGTATTCTTCCTGTGCAAAAACAGAAAAATAAAAGGGAAGATATTTGTCTCCTCCGAACTCTTTATTAACCTTTTCAGAAATAAGATTAAGCGGATTCTTCTGGTCATCCTTATACTTTTTCAGGGTAAAGGATTTTAGTCCGCCCCCTCTGTTGGTAAAAACAGCAAGAAAAAGATTTGTTTCAACAACTATATCTTTTTCAATATTACCTGTAATATCCGAATTTACCGGTTCAAGGAGGATTTCTTCCGTCTTCTCTTCCTTTTTTTCCTTTGCAAAAATGTCTGAAAGACTTTTTGAGCTACCCTCATCCGCCTTCTCAACAGCAACAGGAGGAAGCTTCGCTGGAATAGTCCCTGATTCAACAGGAGTATTTGACCTCGCTACAGGTTTAGGCATAAACAGGTATTGATACAAAGTAATAACAATTATTGATAATACTATGGCAAGAATCAGCTTTTTTGTGTCCATTTAATTTTCACCTCAAATTTTTCCGGTACATGATCCACTCCACCCGGATGAAAAGGATGACACTTGAATATCCTTTTTGTACCGAGACAGAATCCTTTAAAAAAACCGAATTTTTTTATAGATTCCATTGTATATTCAGAGCAGGTCGGATAGAACCTGCAATTATTCCCCAGATGAGGGGAAATGTACCTTTTATATCCTTTTAATGTAAGTAGAGCCGCTTTTTTTATCATTTATCATTTATTTTCAACAACGCCTCTACGAACAATTTTTCTATTTCATTCGAATCGGACTTTGAAAATTTTTTTTTCATTAAGATCCATAAATCGTGACTTTCTTTTAGCTTTTCTCTGTTATTACTGTATAAATCCCTCATTCTTCTTTTTATATAATTCCTTTCAACTGCCTTCCCGATCTTTCTGCTTACAGAGACGGCAAGACGGTGGAAAGGAAGATCATTTTTCAAATAATAAAAAAAAAAAATCAGTCTTTATATATTTCCTTTTCTTCAGCATTAGTAAAAAACGGGCACTTTCGCTCAGTCTTTGGGAAGGGGGGAAATCCGGCATCTATTTATTATACAGACAGTTTTTTTCTGCCTTTTCTTCTCCGGCTGTTTATTATAGCACGGCCGCCCTTTGTAGACATCCTGACCCTGAAGCCATGAGTCTTCGATCTTTTTCTGTTATTAGGTTGATAAGTTCTTTTCACGTCTAACTCCTATCTCATAGAAATTTAAGCTACAATATATAGGAAAAATCTCCATATGTCAACAATCCGGACAATTTATGTATGCAAAACATATTCAGAGTTAAAGCATTGTTTTCCGTATCAACCAGCTTCATATTTTGTCTTAAAATTACAAATGCCGTCCTTTCTAAAAAAAAACAATTAATAAATAATTTTTTTATTAATTTTTTGTTGACAACTACAGGGCAATTGTTATAATCCCAGCTTTAAATGAATTTCGTTAAAAAAAAAATATTATTTCTCACAAACAAAAGGAGTTAATTTATGGAAATTTTAAAGATCTCTGAAAATGATTTTATGTCATTCATAGACAAAAAGATCGATGAGAAAAACGAAAAATTGATCGGTGTTGTTAAAAAGGGGTCACATTTTGTTTTTGATGAGCTTGAGAATCCGGAAATCTTCTGCTCTGGATTATGATGTGACAATGCTTCCTCCAAAGAAGTATTTTCAACCCCCGAAAGAACTTCTGCTGAAGTATAAACCTGGAGATGCCGAATCTTACAAAGCAGTTAACAATTGTGATCCAATAGCAATTATCGGGATTCACTATTATGATCTTGCTGCGATCTATATGATGGACAGAGCCTTCTCGGAAGGGGAAAGAGATGATCACTACATGAGAAAGAGGGAAAATTCGATACTGATCGGACTTTACCCGACAAAATATTTTAAATACAGATTTGCAAAATCGGTGGTAAGGGATCAGGCATACAAAGTTGCAGACCTTATGATGGTCAAGATGAACGGTGATTATGTGGTTGAAGTTGTAAGCGAGAAAGGAGAAGAGTTCATCAAGGGAGGGAATTTTGTAGAGAGCGGATATTCTCTACAGGAACTGGATGAAGCAAAAAACAAAGTTAAGGACGACCAGAAGATCCCTATTCCGGTTGAACTGATTCCCGATTATCTCGGAAAGAACCACGCGAACCCGGTCTGGGAGCTATTCGGAGAAAAATGTTTCTCCTGCGGTTCATGTGTCCTTGTTTGCCCGACATGTTATTGTTTTGATGTAAGAGATGAAGTTGAGCTTGACCTTGCTGAAGGGAAAAGGATCAGGGTTTGGGACGGATGTATGCTCGAAGAGTTTGCCGTATGTGCAGACGGACATAATTTCAGAAAAGAAAAGGGACAGAGGTTCAGACATAGAATCTATAGAAAAGGAAAACATTTACCGGAAAAATATCACTATTTCGGATGTGTAGGCTGCGGGCGCTGTCAGTATTCCTGTGCTGCTGATATTGCAGGGCCGGTAAAAGTTTTTAAATATATGGAAGACAACAAACAAGGAGGAAAAAATGTGTGAAGACTGTACTTGCGGAGAAGAGATCCAGAAGAACTCTATATATCTGCCTGAAGTTGCCGAATTGGTTTCAAGAAAAAAAATGACAGAAGTTGACAGCTTCTTTGAATTTGAATTAAAGGGACGCTCACTCGGACATCTTCCAGGGCAGTTTGCTGAAATATCAATACCGGGAATCGGAGAAGCCCCAATTTCAATATCTTCACCTCCTTCTGATGGAAATACATTTGAAATGGTTATCCGGAATATCGGGACTGTTACGAATGCGATACATGGACTCAATGTTGGAGATAAGGTCGGGATCAGAGGACCTTTCGGAACATCATTTCCGATGAATAATCTTAAAGGGAAGAACCTCCTTTTTGTTACCGGTGGTATCGGGCTTGTTCCGGCAAGGTCTGCCATCCTTTATGCTCTGCAGAATAGAGCGGACTATAAAGATATAACTATCCTGTTCGGATGCAAAGAACCTGATCAGAGACTCTTTACAGATGAGATCGAAGAGTGGAAGAACAGAAATGATGTTAATTTTATAGAAACAGTTGATACATGCAAAGAGGGCAAGTGGGACGGTAATGTAGGAGTTATCACCACATTGCTTCCGAAACTGGACAATATTGACCCTCTCGAAACTTATGCCATAGTTGTCGGCCCTCCGATAATGTATAAATACGTGATCATGGGTCTTCACGATATGGATTTCTCAGATAAAAAGATAATCGTTTCTCTGGAACGGAGAATGAAATGCGGTGTGGGAAAATGCGGTCACTGCCAGATGGACAATATTTATGTATGCCAGGATGGGGCTGTATTCTATTATGATGATATTAAACATTTAAAGGAGGCAATCTGATGGGATCCAAACCAAAAGTTGCATTTTTTGATTTTGCCTGCTGCGAAGGCTGCCAGCTTCAGATCGCAAACCTCGAAGAGGATGTGATCGGGCTTACCAATCTGGTTGATGTTGTTGAGTTCAGGGAAGTGTTAACCGGGACCGCTCCTGAATACGATATAGCATTTATTGAAGGTTCAATAACACGTAAAGTGGATGAGGAGAGATTGATAGATATCAGAAACAGATCAAAGCTGCTGGTTGCTTTCGGACAATGTGCTGTTTCAGGAGGAATTAACCGCCTGAAAAATAATAGAGAGAGCCTTGACCAGGTCAAAAAAGAGGTATATGGGGATGCACATAATATGCCTCATCTTGATACTTATCCTGACCAGAGGAGTAGATGAAGTTGTAGATGTGGATTTTCACATTCCGGGATGCCCGATTGATAGAAATGAATTTCTAAATGTCGTTAAAGCAATCGCTCTCGGAAAAACTCCTTCAATCCCGAATTATCCTGTTTGTGTTGAATGTAAATTAAAAGAAAATGAGTGCTTATTCGATCTGGGAGAGATATGTCTTGGACCACTGGCCAGAGCAGGTTGCGGAGCAATATGCCCGTCCAACGGAGTACCCTGTGACGCATGCAGAGGTACAGTTGAATAATCCGAATAAGAACGCTATGCACGAAATTCTTGAAAAATATAATTACACAGTTGATGAAATAAAAAGAAAGATCAATCTGTTCGGTGTAAATCCGGAGGTAAAAAAATGAGCGAGAACATAAAAATTGATGTACACCATATAACCCGTGTTGAAGGACATGGAAACATTGTGGTTGATGTCAAAGAAGGTAAAGTAAACAAATTGAATGGCAGGTGCCCGAAGCACCTAGATTTTTTGAAGCAATGGTTATAGGAAGAGAATACCATGAAGTTGCAACTATAACTTCAAGAATCTGCGGAATATGTTCTATTGGACACACATTTGCTTCACTTAAAGCGACAGAAGCCGCAATGGGGATCGAGATATCGGATACAACACGGAAACTGAGAGAACTTCTTCTTCATGGTGAAACCCTCCAGAGCCATATTCTTCATGTCTGTTACCTGGTCGTTCCCGACCTTCTTAAGGTAAACAGCGTTTTCCCGTTAATTAAAACCCATACAGAAGTTGTGCTGCTGGTAACAAAACTTCATCGTCTTGCAAATGAGTTATGTGAGATCATCGGTGGAAGAACGACCCATCCCATCAGAGCAAGGGTCGGACGGTTTTCAATGATGCCGAAAAAGAGTGAACTTGAATCTTTGAAAAGAAGGCTGACAGAATCTGTTGATGACCTTAAAGCGCTTGCTGAAGTAGTAAAATCGCTCGCCGGCGGTCTACCGGATTTTACAAGAGAAACAGAATATCTTTCACTCACTAACGATAAAGAATATGCTTTTTACGATGGTGAGTGCATGACAAATGATATAAACAAACCGCTTCATGTTGACGGGTACTATGATATTGTTAATGAATTCGTTGTTCCCCAGTCAACCGCAAAATACGGAAAGTTCAACAGGGAATCTTTTATGGTTGGTGCGCTTGCCCGTTACAACAACAATTATAAGCAGCTTACACCACTATCAACATCAGTTGCAGGAATGCTTGGGTTGAACGGCCCGAATTATAATCCCTACATGAACAATATTGCACAGGTTGTTGAGTCTGTGTTCGCCGTTGAAAGATCCATTGAGATCATTGATGAACTTCTAAATATGGAATTGAAGACCGAAAAGAAAGAGATAAGAACAAAAGCCGGAAGAGGTGTAGGAGCGGTTGAAGTACCCAGAGGTATCCTTTTCCATGAATACAAATATAATGAAAACGGGATCTGCACAGAAGCAAATTGTGTAATTCCGACAAATCTGAACCATAATAATATTCAGAAGGATTTTGAGAAATATGTGAAGGAGAATCTGTCAATCGGGGAAAAAGAGATGGGCTTCAACCTGGAAATGCTTGTCAGGGCATACGACCCCTGCATATCCTGCTCAACTCATTTCCTGAATATTGAGTTTAAATAGAGTACATGAAGAGGAACAGAACAGCAGTGATCGGCCTCGGCAATTATCTGCTTGCAGATGAAGGGGCAGGTATGCATGCTGTTGAGATTCTGAGGAAAAGGAGATATTCCGGAGAGGTTGATTTTGTTGATGCCGGAACCCCCGGGATGAATCTTCTGCACCAGTTTGAAGAGAGAGATAAAATAATTTTTATCGACTCGGGCGAGTGCGGCATGAACCCGGGAAAGTTCGTAAGATTCAGACCGGAAGAGGTAAGATCCCTGAAAAAAGTAAAAAATTATTCTCTTCATGAGTTTGACCTGATCAGCTTTCTGGATAAAGCCCGGGAAATGGGAACCGTTAACGGAACCGATATAATAATTTATTGTATGCAGGCCGGAGAGATCAGAATGTCCGAAGAGCTCAGCAATGATGTACAAAACGGATTGACCGGAATGATAGAAAATATTTATGCAGAAATAGAGGGAGGGGCTGTCGATGCATGAATTTGCAATAGCCCAGGATATCGTCTCCTCGCTGGAACTTCAGCTTAAGGAAGACCTTAAAATGATCACATCTATAGAGATCGAGGCCGGGGCATTTGCCGGGATCGTAACAGATTCTCTGATATTCGGGATTGAAACAATCCTTGCCGAGAAGAAAATAGAAGATGTTGACATTAATATCGATCTGGCGGAAGCGGAAGCATTGTGTGAATGCGGAAAATCGTATAAGCTCAAAGATGTATTTGATTTATGTCCCGAATGCGGCTCTGCTGTTCGTGAAATGAAGAGCGGTACCGAATTGTCGGTAAAATCTGTTAATATTAAAGATAATAAAGATGAGTAACATATCAGACGAGAAAAGAGCACTGGCTGTCCTTGCCCACGATATCAAGGGACCTTTGTCCTCAATAATTGATTTATTGAACATAATTGATAAAGGTTATGTAACTGATCCGGAGAAATCAAAACAACTGATCTCCAGGGCAATTTATAAAACATCCATACTTATCAAAATGGTGGATGACATCCTGGATTTTTCAAAGCTTGAAGACAAATCTCTGATGAAAAGGGAAAAGATCAACATTTTTAATGCTCTTGATGAATCGATCACCTTAATGAAGCAATACGCTGAAAATAGAAACATTACAATTGAACAATGTGAATTCTGCCGCCAGGAAGAATTTGTATACGGTAATCATACTTTTCTGTTGAGGGTATTCAACAATATAATTATGAATGCCATTAAGTACAACAAGAAAGATGGCAGGATCATCTTCAACAGCTACAGGGATGAAAAAAATGAGAAAATTGTGATGGAGATAGCGGATACAGGAATTGGAATCTCTGAGGATGAAATAGAAAAAGTATTTCTGATTTTTGAAAGGGGATCAAATGCAAGAAGGAATATCGATGGAAGTATTGGCCTTGGATTGTCTCTCGTCAAACAGATAGTAGAGGACCATGAAGGGACCATACAGATAACCAGCGAATTAAACGTTGGTACAACTTTTAAAATAACATTACCACTTTATAAAGAAGGAGAGAACAATGAGTTATAAGATTTTGGTTGTTGATGATGACGTTGATGTATTGGATTCCAGGAAAATAGTTCTGGAACACAATAATTATGAGGTTCTTACTGCTACAAACATTCATGTTGCAGATGAAATCCTGAAAAGAGAAAAGATCGATCTTATTATCCTCGATGTTATGATGGAAAATGACAGTGACGGTTTTAACTTTGCACAACAGGTAAAAAATGATGATAAATTCAGCAAAATACCCATTATACTTGCAACCGCAGTGAACCAGAGAACCAAATTCAAATTTGATATTGAAAAAGACGGCGCTTTTATGCCGGTTGAAAAGTTCATGGAAAAACCGATCGATCCGGATGACCTTATAGTTACTATCAGGGGATTGCTAAAATAAATTCCAGAAAGCTTAAAAAAGAACAAATGCGGTTTGATTTAATATTTTCGATTTTTTATAATTTTGTGAAATGAAAAAAAAAATAGGCCTGTCAGCATATGAACAAAACAATCAGATTGCAACTGAAAACAGAAAATTCCTTTACGAGAATGGAATATTTGCAATAAATATTATAGGTTCTCCCGGTTGCGGGAAAACCTCGATCCTTGAGTACACTGCAGGTAATTTTAAAAAATCCTTCGGCGTTATAATTGGTGATGTTAAAACAGCTCTTGATTCAAACAGGATTATCAAAGCGGGAAACAACTTTTCTTATCCCATTGAAACAGGTGGGGGTTGCCATATTTCCCCCTCAATGCTTAAAGAAAAACTCAATGAGATCAATACAGATATTGAATACCTTTTCATAGAGAATGTTGGGAATCTGGTATGCCCCTCATCCTTTGATCTCGGAGAAAGTTTCAAGACTGCCGTCCTGAGTGTCCCCGAAGGGGATGAAAAAGTAAGAAAATATCCATCCCTTTTTTTAAAGGCGGAAGCGGTCATAATAAATAAAATTGATCTCCTCGATTTTATGGAATACGACATTGATCAGGTGGAGAAAGACTGCCGTACCCACAATCCGAAAGTAAAAATTTTCAGAACCTCCATTAAGACCGGGGAAGGTTTTCAGGCCTGGTTTGACTTCTTATCAGAAAGAAGAAGACATTATTAAATTTAGTTAATTAACAAATTTAATTCGTTAAACAAAAAATTAAAAACACTTGACTTTTTCTTTCCAACCTTTTATTGTTAAAAAATGACAATATATGGTTTGATTTTTAACAATATGTTAGACAAGCCTATAATTTCTGATTTATTCAGGCCTGACGGCCTGTTTCTATCTGTTTGTAAAGTTAAAATTCAATAAAAGGAGAAAAAAATGGGAAAAATTGTAATTGACCCAATTACCCGAATTGAAGGCCATCTGAAAATCGAGGCTATTGTTGAGAATGGCGTCGTAAAAGAGGCAAAGAGTTCCGGGATGCTCTTCAGGGGCTTTGAGCTAATCCTGAAAAACAGAGATCCACTGGATGCCCAGCGGATCACCCAGAGGATTTGTGGTGTTTGCCCGACCGCCCATTCAACAGCATCAACATTAAATCTGGATTCTGCATTCGGCGTTGACGATAAGATCCCCAACAACGGAAGAATACTCCGGAATCTTATTTTCGGAAGTAATTTCCTGCAATCTCACATCCTGCATTTCTACCATCTGGTTGCACTTGATTATGTCGATGTAACAGCCGTTGCCGATTATTCCGGGAACGACCCTCACCTTCTTCAGGTAAAAAAGTTTATCGGAGGCGGCAACCTCGCACCATTCGTACCCAGGTATGAAGGTGACTACCGTTTACCGAAAAGCGTTAACATCAGCGCCACACGAAATTATGTGGAAGCGCTCAATATCAGAACAAAATGTCATGAGCTCCTGGCCATTTTCGGAGGTCACATGCCACACAACATGTCAATGATGCCGGGAGGCGTAACTGAAAATGTTTCGGTTGACAAGATCGCGGACTTCCGCTGGAAGCTGGAGAAGATCAGACATTTTATTGACAATGTATACATCCCCGATGTTCTGGCTGTCGCAGGTGTTTACAGCGACTATTTCGGAATTGGGGGCGGTGTGGGGAATTACATGTCCTACGGCGTGTTCGAAATGGATTCAGAACCTGATCTAACAAAGAGGAAAAGGTTCTTCCCGCAGGGACTTGTTTCGGCAAAGGACCTTAAACCGAGAACATTTGATCCTTCCAAAATTACCGAGCATGTTAAACACAGCTGGTATAAATCCGGATCCGACCTTCACCCGTCCGTCGGCGAAACAGAAGCCGCACCAGGAAAGAAAGGCGCTTATTCATGGCTGAAATCTCCGAGGTATGACGGAAAAGTTTATGAGGTTGGACCACTGGCAAGACAGCTCAATGCCTATGTCAGGGGAGAAGAACCGACGGTAACCCTGGTGAATTCAGTGCTGAAGAAATTTAATGCATCTCCGACAGCACTCATTTCAACTCTTGGAAGGCATGCGGCAAGGGCCATTGAGGCCAAGATCGTCGCTGACGAGATGGCAAAATGGGTAATGGAGCTTAAACCGGGTGAACCGGTCCATACCGAATTTGAGATCCCGGAAAGCGGAGAAGGGATGGGGATCACCGATGCCCCCAGGGGAGCACTTGGTCACTGGATTACAATAAAGAACCATAAAATTGACAACTATCAGGCCGTTGTCCCGACAACATGGAACGGAGGCCCGAGGGATGATAAAGGCCAACCCGGACCTTTTGAGCAGGCAATGGAAGGAACAAGAGTCAAAGATGAGAAAAATCCGTTCGAACTTGTTCGGATTGTCAGGTCTTTTGACCCGTGTCTTGCATGTGCCATCCATGTAGTTAATCCCAAAGGGACAGAAATGGGGAAATTCGTTGTAACCTGATCAAGATCAATCAATTATGAAAAGAAAACCGATACTAATCCTGGGCGTTGGAAACACGATACAGATGGATGACGGGATCGGTGTTCATGTAATTGAAGAAATGAAAAAAAATCTGTTACCGGAAAATATTGATTTGTTTGATGGAGGAACGCTTGGATATGACCTCCTGGGAATTATAGAAGGCAGAGAGAAGATTATCGTTGTTGATGCTGTTAAAGGCCAACAATCACCTGGGACCCTCTATAAATTCACACCGGACGATGTTCCCCGGGACAACAACTATGACTCATTGCACCAATTGGGGATCATTGAGGCCATCAGACTCGCCGGGCTTCAGGACAAAGCTCCCGAACAAACCGTGATAATCGGAGTGGAACCGGAAGTCATAGATTGGGGCCTCTCTCTCACAGATACGGTCAAAGGGAAGATCCCGCGGATCATAGATATGGTAATGGATGAGATCAACGTTGCAAACGAAACCATTTCACCAAATATTTCAAACAATTAGGAGGAAAAAGTGGAAGAAAAAAAAGAAATAACCCGAAGAGGCTTTTTGAAACTGATTGGGAAAGGGACTGGCGCTGCTGTTGGTATAAGTATATTGGATATACCCGGATTTCAGAAACTACTGGCTGAAGAACTCGCCCATATTCCTGTGATCTGGATTGCAGCAGGATCATGTACCGGCTGTTCAGTTTCTCTGCTTAATTCATTAAGCCCGACTGTTCAGGACCTATTACTCGGGCAGGTAGTGCCCGGCAAACATGTTGCACTGGAATTCCATCCTACCGTAATGGCGGGACAGGGAGATCAGATAATTGAAATCCTGGACAAATACAAAGCCGGCAAACCCGGCTCATTTGTTCTTGTATATGAAGGTGCCGTATCAACAAAAGATAACGGCGTATATTGCGAGGTAGGTGAAAAGGACGGACACGGGATATCGACACTACAGCACCTTTTGGACCTTGCCCCCAAAGCAATGGCTGTCCTCAATGTGGGAACATGCCCTTCATACGGCGGAATACCGGGAGCGGCACCGAATCCTACAGGGATCAAGCCTGTAACAGAAATTCTGAAAGAGAATGGGATAAAAACTCCGGCCGTGAACATACCCGGATGCCCGCCTCACCCTGACTGGATCGTCGGAACCATTGCGACAGTTCTGATCGGAGGACTGGGAGCATTAAAAGTCGACGAATACGGCAGGCCTCTTGCTTTCTTCGGAAAGAACATTCATGAAAACTGCCCGTTGAAAGGACAATTTGACAAGGGAAATTTTGCCAAAAAATTCTCTGATGACGGATGTTTGTATGAACTCGGATGTAAAGGCCCGGTTGCATTTGCGGATTGTTCGACCAGGATGTGGAACAGTGCTACAAACTGGTGCATCGGGAGCGGCAGCCCCTGCGTCGGATGCGTTGAGCCTGAGTTCCCTTATGTCAATTCAATGCTTGAGAAAGCAGATATACATGCAGCAACTGCACCATCAACCTACCCGGGGATAGTAACCGAGAGGGGATCAAATTTCGGGGCAGTTGCCACAGCAGTGGTAGGAGGAGCAGCAGGGCTTGCAGCTGGTTATTCGATAGCAAAATCCAAAAATTCTGAAACAGATAAAGAGGAGTAGATCATGTCTATTAATCGCAGGAACTTCCTGAAGGTCTCTGCAATCACTGCAGGAACCCTGATCGGGAGTCCAAAAAAAGTATCCGCGTCTGAAGGCAAGGATAATTTTTCACATACCTACTCCATGCTGAACGACAGTACAAAATGCATCGGGTGCCGCGCATGTCAGTCTGCCTGCAAGGATTCCAAGGGGTTCGAAAAAACAGGAGAAGATGCAAGGTACGATATGCCTCTCGACCTGAATGCAAAGAACCACACTCTTATAAAACTTTATCAGAAAGATAATGAGAAATCCTTTGTAAAACTTCAATGTATGCATTGTAACGACCCGGCATGCGTATCGGCATGCCCCGTTTCCGCACTTATCAAGCAGGTTAACGGTGTTGTTACATATGACAAGGATAAATGTATAGGCTGCAGATACTGTATGATCGCATGCCCGTTTGATGTCCCTACATTCGAATATGACAAAGCTCTTCCGGAGATCATGAAATGTGATTTCTGTAAAGATCTGCTGGCAGAGGGTAAACCAACTGAGTGTGCAAGAGTGTGTCCGACCGGCGCAATTGTGTTCGGAAAAAGAGAAGAGATGCTGAAAGAAGCAAAGAGAAGGATAGATGCAGAACCGGACAAATACATCAACCATATTTATGGTGAAAAAGAAGGAGGGGGCACCTCTGTGATCTACCTTTCTTCTGTACCTTTCGAGAAACTTGGACTTCAAACTCTTGACACTGACGCTGTCCCGGATATGGCAGAAGGTATTCAGCACGGAATTTTCAAATATTTCATTCCACCGGTAGCTCTTTACGGAGCTCTGGGAGTTTACAGCCTGATCTCAAAGAAAAAGGATCCGTCAGGCGGGGAGGGATGAGACAATGAAAGTTAATGCTCAGCCAATGAACAAAAAATTGTGGACTCCATGGTTCAAACTTGGGGTTTTCCTGATCGCCGTTGGAGCGGTTGTCGCAATTTACAGATTTATTTTCGGAATAGGTGCTGTAACCAACCTGAGTGACGGATCTCCATGGGGCCTGTGGATCGCATTTGATGTTGTTATCGGAATTGCACTTGCAGCAGGAGGTTTTACCACCGCTGCACTTGTATATATTTTCAACAAAGGGAAATACTCGCCGCTTGTAAGGCCTGCTGTCCTTACCGCAATGCTCGGATACGGGCTTGCAGGTA
Source organism: Candidatus Aminicenantota bacterium (assembly GCA_963827565.1). Lineage (GTDB taxonomy): Bacteria > Acidobacteriota > Aminicenantia > UBA2199 > UBA2199 > UBA647. Next base: position 665,842 of record CAWHBG010000003.1, on the reverse strand, counting down.
CATCAATTATACTTGATGTCGGAAGGTGGTGGCAGATATACAACCCCATCCTGCCTGAGAACTGGCAGGGAAACTCTGCAATGTTCGAGGTTGCTCTATGTGTTATGATCTACCTCACAATATTGATCATAGAGTTCATCCCTGTCCTCACAGAGAAATGGAAAAAGAATGAAAAAGGGTTCCTGAAAAAAATATCAACTTTCATAGAACCTATTCTCAACAAGATTGCCATTCTTTTTATCATACTCGGGGTTGTTGTATCAACACTGCACCAATCTTCTCTGGGATCACTTATGCTGCTTGCCAAATACAAACTGCACGCATTGTGGTTCACGCCATGGCTTCCCCTTATGTTCCTTATCTCAGCAATAGCTGTGGGATTCCCTGTCGTGGTGGTAGAATCTACCATATCTTCAAGAACATTTAAACTAAAACCCGAAAACCACCTTTTTAAGGGGCTGCTTAAATTTACTCCATGGGTTCTCGGTCTTTATCTGATCTTAAGGATATGGGACCTCATTTATTACGGAAAAATAGCTCTCCTCTTCAGCACTATGGGCCTTTTGTACATAGTTGAATTGTCTCTGTTTGCCATAATCCCGTTAATTCTCCTTAACCTTAAATCATACAAAGACAATCCGGGAAAAATGATGAACATATCGATGTTGATCATAGCCGGACTGATGCTGAACAGGCTTAATACTTACCTGATAGCATTTAAGACCAGGCCGGGCTGGGGCGCATACTTCCCGTCAGTAGGGGAGATATTAATATCGGCAATGCTTGTATCCATATTGTTCGTCGGGTACAAACTTCTTGCCAATTATTTCCCTGTATTAACAAAGGAATAGGGTCAGTTCTATAAAAAGGAAAGGGGTGAGAACCACCCCTTTCCTTATTTATCCACTATAATACACCATTAGTCTATTAATAAAATTTGCTCTCGCCATCATCTGCTCATCATTTAAGTTATGCCTCTGGCCATAATTACTTTCGCTACCGCAAAATCGTTCTCGTATTTTGCTCGAACCTCCGCCCTCCGTCCGATATTAGCGGACTCAGGCTGCGAGTTCGCTTTTTAACGCCGATGAATACATACCGGTCGGATGCGTCGTGGTGATCGAACTAAATAAATGATATTTATAAATTAAATTTGGATGTAAGTGCAGCCGTATGCATAAGGCTAAAGGCTCAAAGCAGCGGGGGTCCTGGTTATATTTACTACAGGTTGTTCTTTATAAAAGCTGACATTTTTTTTACTTTGGTGAATATCTCTTTGTATCGTTTTGGATCTATAGCCTGGGCCTTGTCGCTGAGGGCCTCGGCAGGGTTGTGGTGAACTTCGATCATCAATCCGTCCGCTCCGGCGCCGACAGCAGAGAGACTCATCGGTTCAATAAGTTCAGGATCACCTGTCCCGTGGGAAGGGTCTACAAAAACAGGTAAATGAGTGAGAAGTTTTATGGCCGGCACGGCAGCTATATCGAGGGTATTTCTGGTAAAAGTTTCAAACGTCCTTATTCCCCTTTCACACAATATAACATTGGGATTCCCTTTCTCAAGAATATATTCTGCACAATTAAGCCACTCTTCTATCGTTGAGGACATTCCCCTTTTAAGCAAAACAGGTTTGTCCGATAATCCCACTTCTTTGAGGAGTGAAAAGTTCTGCATATTCCTTGATCCGACCTGAAGTATATCAACAAACGAAGCGGTGACCTCAACATCTCTGGTGTCGAGAACTTCTGTAATAACGGGAAGGTTCAGTTCATTCCCGACCCTTTTTAAGATCTTCAGCCCTTCGATACCCAGACCCTGGAAATCGTAAGGGGATGTTCTGGCCTTGAAAACACCGCCCCTGAGAATATCGATCCCCATTTCTTTCAAAGGCAGCGCGGTCTTATAGGTTTGTTCTTCGCTTTCTACACTGCAGGGGCCTGCGATCATAGTGAATCCGAACCGATCTCAACCGTCCCAATCTTAATGATAGTCCTCTGGTTCTGCACGCTTTTTAAACAAAGTTTCAGGTTATCAAATTTTTTCATATTAATCAGTATTTAACGATAAATATTAAACATTCCTGCTGACAATGTCAACAGGACATTATCGTTATTGAATAACCGGTACTGCTTTGGATTTGTTAATTATAAACACTCCTAAAAGTATAATTCCTATCCATAGCAGATCGACAAGAGTAATGACCTCTCCATCATTGATCCCCCACATGATAGCAATGATCGGTATAAGGTAAGTAACGGAAACTGAAAACAGGATCGGTGTATGCTTAATCAAATTATTAAACAATATTAATGCGAGTACCGTGCCAAACAATGCAAGGATCAAAACAAACCCGAGATTGGCATAAACATTTTTATCAATTCCGGGATCCGGGAACTTTGAGAACAGGAGATACACCCCGGCAAACGGGCCGGCAAAAAAGAATCCAAGCATGGTGATCCTTGCTCCATCCATCTCCTTCAAATTGGTTTTAATCTCATTAGCCGTGATCCCGTAAAATATTGTGGCAAGTACTATTAACAATGAATGAATGTCGATTGAATTGAATATATTTGACCCATTGTATATAAGTCCTGCCGCACCAGTCAGCCCCAATAAGATACCGGTGATTTTCCTGATATTAATTTCACTTTTATAAAAAAGCCAGCCTATAATCAATGTGAACATTGGAGTAAGCGAATTAAGCATTCCTGCCAAAGAACTGTCAATTACCGTTTGAGCCTTTGTGAAAAGGAAAGCAGGGATAGCGGAACCAAGAAATCCGACAATAAGCAATGACTTCAAATTTTTTCTGTTAATAAACTTCAGGTTTTTTAAAAAAAAGGGTGAAAAAAACATAAAAGATGCAAAAATACGGATACTTGCAACCTGCGAATTTGAGAATGATTCAAGCCCCCTCTTCATTAATATAAATGAGGACCCCCAGATCAGAGCAAGAATAAACAAAGCAGTCCATTGCCAGAATTTCTTTTTCAACAAATTTTCCATAAGAGAGTATTCTATGCGAAAACCGGTGTTCTGTAAATAGAGCCTTCCCCCTTCCTCAAGGGGGATTTGTGCGGGATCAGAGATCATTTCCTCCTCTGCTTGACTATGCCGCCTCCCTCTGATATTTATTATGGATGTTCAGATACAAAACCAAAATAAGACTGTACGATACGGATGCGGCGGGAATTCTGTTCTTCGCCAACCAGTTCAGGCTGGTGGAGGAGGCATATGAGGCCTTCCTGGAGGATAACGGCATTCTGATCAAAGATTTCCTTAATAAAAGTGATTTTATCGTCCCGATAGTCCATGCGGATTCCGATTTTCTCTCTCCGCTCAGGCCGGGAGACAAAATAACAATTGAGATAGATCTTATCCGAATGGGCAAAACTTCATTCACCCTCGGGCACAAAATACTTAAAAACAAAAATACTTTGTGCGGAAAAGGCTCTACGGTTCATGTCTGCGTCTCTTCAAAAGATTTTACCCGGATAGAAATTCCGGACAATATAAAAAAGATACTTCAGTCAATCTGAAATTTCATGAAGGTCCGTTCCAGACTCAGCCATATCTTTCAGTTCAAGTCGGTTTCGTTTAAGAAATCCGGGCCTGGATTCATCAATCCGGTAGAATTTGTCGGGAATTTTAAAACTGGGAAGATTTTTCTGCAATTCCGAAACAATTTTGCTACGTGATATTTCCCTTTCGCCGCATCCGATAAATGCGACAGGCCTTTTTCCGTATTTTCTGCTGTCAACAGGGACAACAACAGCCTCAACAATCGGATCGATAGTTGTCAATTCTTTCTCGATCTCTTCAGGATAGATATTTTCTCCTCCGGAGATGAACATATTATCTTCTCTTCCGATAACAACCAGCTCTCTATCCCCTGCCAAATATCCCTTATCACCGGTATGAAACCACCCATTTTCATCTGTTCCGGGAGCAGAGAATTCACCATTTAAAATATACCCTTCAAACAATGTTTTCCCTCTAACCAATATCTCACTTCCGGAGCTGACCGATAACTCTCTGTATTTAAGCAGAGATCCTGATGCTGACAAATTATCTTTGTTCACTGGTCCTGCAGATGTTGTAACCTGTGAAGCCATTTCACTCATACCATAGGTTTTGTAAAGGGGAATGCCGAGCGCCAGACATTTTTTAATATTACTTTCCGGGATAGCGCTTCCCCCAGCAAGGACACATTTTAAAGTTCCGGGAACTTTTTTGGCTTCTTTTTCACAGGAAAGCAAAAATTCACCTAATTGAGCAGAAACCATCGAAACATGGGTTGTCCCGTATGAAACAATATCGCTGTATATACCATTTGCGCTGCCGGAAGCCATTACGATCCCGGCACCGGCCAGAAAAGCCCTGAAAAGAATTCCAAGTCCTCCAACATGAAATAGCGGCAATATCAGGTACCACCTGTCTCCGGGTTCAAGATAAATATTTAAATTGGCGCCCAATGCACTATAATAATGATTCTCCGTTGTAAGGATCACTCCCTTTGGCTCTCCCGTACTGCCCGATGTGAGAACGATGGTTTTTCCATTTATTGTTGTTTTTACCGATCCGGTCGGTTGTAAAGTTTTCTCTTTTGTAAAAATCTCATTGAACTTCAATACTGTTCTTTCAGATAAATTGAACTTTTTTTTAGAAATACCTGAAATAACCATATTTATTCCCATTCCATCAACGATCCGGTTCATTTCATTGGTCGTAAATCTGAAATTTACAGGAACCACAGCGCATCCGATTCTCAGCAGAGCAAAGATAAGAATGATATATTCCGAAGAATTTTCAGAGACAATGGCGATCCGCATGTCAGGGCTCACACCCTTTTTTAAAAGTATATTAACAATTGAGTTAACTCTTTTATCCAGTTCAAAATAGGATATCCTCTGCTCATGTTCATATATCGCTGTTTCTCCAGGAAATTTCAGTGCAGAATTTTTGATCGGACATTCAGTTGAGATCATTTTTTTCAGATTTTAATTTGCCAGCCTATAGAGAAGATCACTGAATAGAGAAGTAGAAGTTTCCCTGTATAACCCAGCATTTTGTTCATTTCCTCCCCCTGTCCATCATGAAGGACCACATTTAACGGCTTAAATGCCGGGATCAGGATCAATATGGTCAGAAATGAAAAATTGATATCTTCTCCTGAAATGAACAAAAAGAGAGGTACAAGGGCTGCCAGGATCAGTGAAAAAAGATATTCAAATTTTCCGAATCTTTTTCCCAGAATAACAACCAGGGTATTTTTCCCCGATTTTTTATCGTCTTCATAATCCCGAATGTTGTTAACACACAGTATAGCAACAGAGATCAATCCCGGGCCCAGCCCTGCAATAACGGGGGCCGGGCTGATCTCCAACGCCTGCACATAATAGGTCCCGACAACCGCAACCGGCCCGAAAAAGATCAGGACAAAAAGATCTCCGAGTCCGTTATATCCGAGCGGAAACGGGCCTGCAGTATATATAATCCCGGAAATAACAGATAAAACCCCGATGACCAAAATCGGGACACCACCTCTCAGAACAAGGGGAATTGAAAACAGAACAATAAAAAAAAGGACAATACCCATGCCCGCCTTAATTTCAGCCGGAGAGATTAAACCGGCCTGAGTAACCCTGACAGGGCCGACCCTCTCTTCCGTATCAACACCTTTTTTAAAATCGGTATAGTCATTAACCATGTTGGTCCCCGCCTGGATGAGCAATGCAACAATAGCTGCCAGCACGACAGATGTTAAATGATGAATATCATCCCGATAGGCCAATGCAAATCCTATCAGCACGGGACCGGCAGCTGCCGGAAGTGTTTTAGGGCGTATGGCAAGCATCCAATTTTTCATTGAAGTGGATCTTTTCATGTATTAATTATGGATTCCTTTTAAATTTTTTGAAGTCCGGTTTTCTTTTTTCTACAAAGGCATCACGCCCTTCTTTTGCTTCATCACTCATGTAATAGAGCATGGTGGCATTCCCTGCCAGCTCCTGAAGCCCGGCCTGCCCGTCACAATCGGCATTTAGTGCAGACTTCAGCAGCCTGATAGCAATCGGAGAATTTTTTAATATCTCCCTGCACCATTTCACCGTCTCGGCCTCAAGTTCTTCCAGGGGAACTACTGTGTTGACCAGTCCCATATCGAGCGCTTCCTGAGCGCTATACTGCCGGCAGAGAAACCATATCTCTCTCGCTTTCTTCTGACCGACTATCCTTGCCATATAACTTGCCCCGTATCCGCCATCAAAGGATCCGACCCTCGGCCCTGTCTGCCCGTAAATCGCATTGTCAGCACTGATGGTGAGATCACAAAGCATATGAAGAACATGTCCGCCTCCGATAGCATACCCCGCTACCATAGCTATGACCGGTTTGGAGCAGGTTCTGATCTGCCTCTGAAAGTCCAGAACATTCAACCTGTTCACACCCTTGCCGTCTTTGTACCCCGAATCGCCTCTTATCTTCTGGTCTCCGCCTGAACAAAAGGACTTATCCCCTTTGCCTGTCAGGATAATAACCCCGATATCCGGATCTTCTCTTGCATCGCCGAGTGCATCAGACATCTCCATTACCGTTAGCGGACGAAATGCATTACGCACCTCGGGCCTGTTTATAACTATCTTTGCTATCCCTTCTGATTTAAAGTATTCAATATCTTCATATTTTCCCGTTACCTTCCATTCTGTTATCATTTTTTATTCCCCCTCAACAAAGCCGGCCTTATCCAGCTCTTTTTTAATCACAGATTGCAGTTCTCTGTGAAGATAAATATTTTTATTCATATCAACCGCAACCTCAAGGATCAAACTCTCCTTTTTTTCCACTGCTACTTCATATTGGCCTGAAAATTCCTTTTTTGAGTTCACTTTTACATAATCGACACCGAATTGTCTCCCTGCATGTTCAAAGTTCATGCCATGAGGTGTTACAAAGTACTTTTCAAAATGTGCCTTAAACTCTGCAATCGGGAGAAAAGAGAATATTGAACCCCCATTGTTGTTTATAACAATAATTATAATCGGATTTTTACATCTATTTACAAGCGCAAGTGAATTAATATCATGGAGGAAGGCAATATCTCCGATCACCAGTGTGAGTGGAGAATCTATGGCTGCAGAATAACCGCAGGCAGAAGCAATAATACCGTCTATTCCGCTCGCTCCCCTGTTTCCCCCGATTTTTAAATCTCTATTTTCGGGGGAAGCATACATATCCATATCCCGGACAGGCATGCTGTTAGAGAGGAAAAGGACGCTTCCCTTGCCAATTAACTTTGACACTGCCCTTGCTATAAATATTTCACTTAATTGGTCGCTCTTTCTAAAAAATTCATTAATTATTTTTTCAGCCGCCTGAGATGAATTTTTAAGACTTAACAAAAAACGTTTGTCAATGCATTGTTTCAGAGAGGGGAGTATTTGCTGTACAAACAAGGAGACAGACGATTTCACCCTGTGTGTTACTTTATGAAGCGGATCATTCCTGAGCGGGTGATCCAGCACGGTTATATAATTGACCGGACCTGTTTTTTTAATAAATTGATAGTATCTCTTAGACGTTATTCTGCCACCCAGATGAATAACCGTATCAATTTTTTCTTTTTCCCATCCACAGGACAACAGAACCTGGTCAAAGTAGTGAATGATGTGATCCGACGTATTGTCAAGCCTGAGCCCGGAGGTGAGATCAGGGAAAACAGGCCAGTTTAAAGTTTCAGCAAGCTTTTTAACCAGTTCCGGTTCGCCGCTCTTCAACTTTCCTGCAGCAATAATTCCATTGTCACTTTGATTTATTAAATTTACTATCTCACCAAAATTTTCAGAACCTGATCTCTCTTCTGTTACAAAGTATTTCGTATATGGTTTACGGCTTTTCAACCATCTGTCGCTTATAATAACCTTATCTTTCCAGTCACCTTCTTCCATTTCCGGAGCCAGCGGTTCACGAAACATGCAATTTATATGAACCGGGCCGGGGGTTGAGGAGGTTGCCATAAAAACCGCCTGGTCGATCGTTGTAAGCACCATTTCCGGTTTTATATTTATATCCGGAACAGGAAGGTCGAAATCCCATTTTACATATTTTCCGAAAATTCCGGGCTGATCGATCGTCTGCAGCGCACCTGTTTTTCTTAATTCCGGAGGCCTGTCTGCAGTAAGAATGATAAGGGGGACTTTTTTTTTGGATGTTTCAATAACAGCAGGGAAAAAATTTGCAACTGCTGTTCCTGAAGTTGATATCAGGACTGCAGGTCCTTTACCGCCCGAACTGATCCCAAGTGCATAAAATCCGAGTCCTCTTTCATCGAAATGGATCACTTTATCGGCTTTTTCACACGCTGCTGCAGAAATCGTTAGCGGGGTTGATCTTGATCCGGGGGCAATGCAGAATTTTGTGATGCCATTACGAACAAGTTCTTCAACAATAAGCCCCGACCACAAATAGTTTATATTTGGAATGTTTTCAAGTTTCATATTTTAGTATTTTTTTATATTTTTTTGTTTTAAGATCTACCTCTTCCCACTCTTTAAAAGGATCTGACCCTTTAACGATCCCGGCACCGGAATAGACATAAATTTTCTCGCCCGATACCAAAACAGATCTGATGCCTACATAATAATCGGAAACTTCTTTACCTGCAAATCCGACTGCTCCGGCATACCACCCGCGCTGGAATGACTCACCAGCACTGAGTATACTGAGACATTGCTTTAAAGGCAGCCCGCAAACTGCCGGCGTAGGAAATATCTTATCCAGGATCTCTCCGTCTGATATCCCCTTTTTCAATTTACCACTTATCCTTCTGTAAAGATGCTGAAGATTGGAAAGTTTGAGCAATACCCTCTCCGAGATTGCCACAAGTTCACAGACAGGATCAATTTTTTTTACAATATCATCAGTAACAAAGTCGTGTTCAAGTGTCTCCTTTTTAGATGTAAGAAGCTGATCACCGAATTTTTCATCTTCTGCAGGATAATTTCCTCTTGAAATCGTACCGGCAAGAGATTCAGTGGTCAGCAGTTCCCCATCCCTGTGAAACAGCCTCTCGGGTGTTGATCCCACAAAAAAGTCCTTACTGTTAAAAGTGATCAGAAAATTTGCTGCATAATCACCGGCTTTTTTCAAATCTGAAACAATTTTAAAAGGATCGGCCTTCCCCTTTTTCTTCAGTTCAACTCTACGCGCTGCTACAATTTTTTTTACCTCGCCTTTCTCAATTTTTTTAAGGTAGGAAGAGATCGTGTCAACCCAATCTCCCCTTTCGGGAGAAAAGCTTATGAATTCAGTTTTCCAGGTTTTTTCAAATTTTTCAGGGATATCCAGATTTATTTCTTCTACCTCCCTGATCACTTTTTCAAGATTTGCACCTTTTAATTCTTTTTTTGAAAGATTAATTGTGAAATATCCTTTTTTGTCCCTGATCATATATTCAAAACGGGGCAGTATAAAATTGAATTTATCGAACGATTTCCATTCACTCTCACCCTTTTGATCTTTAAAAAACGCAACGCCTCCATAAAACTTTGATCCTTTCGGTATATTCTTGTTCAGTTTTTCGAAATAGGAGATCAGATCTTCTTCTGTCCCGGGAATCAAATGGCAGGCACTTCCCACTCCCACAACTGCCGGTTCACCTTTCCCCCGGGGTTCAAAATAAACCTTTTCTTTATTTCGTTGTACCTTTAGCCACAACAGCGGATCAAAAAGTTCTGTCCGGAACTCGATCCTAAGAAACTTTCGGTTTGATTCATCACAATCAATCCGGAGAAAAATTTCTTCCATTACGGTTTTTTTAAGACCGGACAGCGGAACTTTCTTACTATCCATTTTTCCTGATTCCTCTGTAAATCGTAACAATTCCCAGGGTCATGGGGAATTTTTCACACGATTCAAAGCCTGAATCTTCCATCAATTTCAGGAATCTATTACCGTATGGAAATGTCTCTATCGTTTTATTCAGGTATCTGTATGCTTCCACGTCACCCGATACAATCTTACCTATCACTGGCAGAAAGTATCTTAAATAGAGGAGATGAAGCTTTTTTAAAGCCCTTCTCTCCGGAAGAGAGAACTCCAAGATCAACACCCTTCCCCCGGGCGAAAGTATTCTGAATATTTCTCTTAATGCATTTACCGGCTCTGAAATATTCCTTATTCCGAAAGCCATTGTCACAATATTAAAACTTTCAGACTGAACCGGTATCAAATTTGCATCTCCAAGGACAAAATCGACTTTAGTAGCAGATCCGTTCCTGATACTCTTCCTGACAGCATACGCCAGCATATTGTATGACATGTCTACACCGAGAATCCTGCCGAAACCATCAGAATGTTTGATCAAACTGAACAAAACATCTCCTGTTCCGGTTGCAAGATCGAGAAGAGAGTTCTCTTTCTGATCTCCTTTCAAGGCAGACAGTTTTTTTCTCCAATGGAAATCAAAACCGAATGAGAGGAGGTGGTTAAGCAGGTCATATTTTTTATATATCCGGTCAAAAATCTTCCAGGCACTTTTCTTTTCTTTTATATATTTAGTGTGATCAGTTCCCATTTAAAGTAAGAACGATAATATCATATGAAAAATTCTAATACAACAGAAATCAGAGGCCTGCAGACTGCTTTGACATAAGGACTTTATATATCTATAATCCGTTCAAAGAGCAATGAAAACAATTGTTGAATTAAGAAAAGAAATCGACCGGATCGATAAAGAGATCGTTGAATTACTGATCCAAAGAATGAATATTTCAAGAAAAATAGGAAAAAGTAAAGAAAAGGTCACCGATAAATCACGTGAAATGAAGGTGATCCTGAACGTTCTGAATCGCGCAGAAGAGAGAATAGACCCTGTTTTTCTCAGAGAATTATACGAATTGATTATTACCGAGAGCAAAAGGCTTCAGCTTGGTTAAACTCAGAGAACATCTCCCGGGAGACGAAAAAGAAGTCCTTGAACTTATAAGAGCAGTGCTTTCAGAGTATTCTCTGGAAATTGATCCCGACGAAACAGATTCAGACCTACACGACATAGAACGATCTTATATATCAACAGGAGGCATTTTCAAGGTTTTAACTGACAACACAAAAATCATAGGATCATATGGATTGTACAAAATTGATAACACAACCTGTGAGTTGAGAAAAATGTACCTTAATTCTTTATACAGAGGGAGAAAGCTGGGGAAACTCATGATGGATGATGCCTTTGAAACAGCAAAAGCAATTGGTTTTAAAAAGATGGTTCTTGAAACAAACAGTGTTCTTAAAGAGGCGATCTCGCTTTACAAAAAATTTGGATTCACAGAGTTCAAAACCGACCACATCTCCTGCAGATGCGATATTGCAATGGAAAAGCGCTTATCTGGCTAATTCTTTAACAGATTCTCTTTCAGTATCCCAACAATGTATCTGATGGCCATTTCATGCCTATAATTGCAATCAGCAAAAACAAATTTACAACAATATTGCCTGTCTTGTGAGGAAACAGAAGCACAAAAGTGATAATTGTTCTTAGTAAAGCTCCAGACATAGATCCGCCTTTATATATTTATCAATTTAAAAATCTACCTTTTAAATCATCAGGGGGGATCATACATGAATCCCGTTTACCGAATATGTTATATCTGTATCTGGAAAAAACTGAATATCCCCAGTCTCTCAGTTTTCGCGGAAAGATTTTCAGATATTTCGTGAATTGCCATCCACTCCCGAGATATCTGAGTATCTCCAGAACTGCATCCGAACGGGTCAAATATTTGTCACGATCGATTAAAATTATGGATTTCTCTCCAATATCCTCTATGTTGAACCCGGCTAAAATTTTTTTGCCTGTATTGCTCTGAGAAGCAGTAAATTTAAATATACCTGATTTATCCCTTTTAATAATAAAATTAACAGCCCAATTGCAGAAATTGCATACACCGTCAAAAACAATAATTTTTGTCTCTTCAGATACCATCAAGTGTTCCCTGATACTGCTTCATTTATATATTTAACTATCTGTTTTCCCTGTTCCTGTCGATCCAGTATCCCCACACAACCAGAAGCCACATGGATAACCCCATGTAAGCAATCGGCCCTTCTGAAGGCGGCGGCGGACCGAAAACATTTAAAAGATACATCACTGCGAGAAAAACAAGCAGAGACCACAATCCGAATTTTCCTTTTTTGTTCTTTGACCGTGTTGACCTTAAATAAAGGTAGGCTCCGAGAGCAAAAATACTCCCTTCAACCAGAAGCGTAAGCAGTATTGAGTTCCATAATCCGAACCCCACCTTTGTTTCCCCCTGGAGTGTCAGAGGCAGGTCCGGGCGGTGAGTTATAAGGTCAAGTATCCAGTGGCTGAGAACCAGAACTCCCAGTAGTATTGATCCCTTGAGGTTCTTTCTGACGAAATAGTATACCAGTCCAAACAGGAAGCCCCAGATAAGCACTGCAATAAAACTGTGAGAAAACGGATATTTAATAAAATCAAGTGGTGAAAAAGCAGTATTTCCGGGATCGATCTTCACCCTCTCAAGGCCGAATAACAAAAAAAGTGGCCAGATCAGATCAATAAATTGTGAAGCAAAGAACAATGTCCCTAGCGAGATCTTCTTGTCTAACTTTTTCGAAGCAAGCCCGACGCCAAAGTGTCCAATAAACATATTTCCTCCCTAATTCAATGGAATATAACTATGAATCCATTTTTAAAATAGTTCTATAAATTACATTTTTTCAACATTCAAGTTCTCATCGACCCAGAGACCAATAACTTCAACATTGACAAATTTATTTCTGATCAGTTCAACGGCCTTCTCTGTGTCCCTTCGCTGATCATCTTTCCCTTTCGGATTACCCGCACATTCATGGTGCCCGACAACAGCAATCTTTATTGAATCATGTTTTTCAACTGATATGGTTAACCGGTTATAAATAGAGCCGATAAGACCGGGATCTGATTGTTCAGAAAGAATCTTGTTCGGGCCTGCCTCTGTGATCATATCCACATAATCGGCTTTGAACTTGTTTTTAAGATATTGAATTACAGGTAGCTGAACCCGCCCATCCATACAATTAACGGCTGTACAAAATTTCATATCACCCCTCATAATCCTTTATCCAAACACTTAACTCACTCAAAGCCGTGGAGTTTATAAGATATATTTCTCCGGTTTTTAATGCAACATGTTGTATTTCGCTAAACAACCTGTCCAAATTCCACGAGTCAACTTCTCTCCCGGAAAAACCTGAATATTCAGATATATGCCCCCACATATGCTGAAGGGAATTTAAGATTCCCCCTTTTTTTGGCGCTATTCTTAATGTTTCGGTCAATAATAGTGATAATTCTCTAAAATATCCTTCTGAATTGTCTTTTGAGACTTTTTTCCCGATTACCTTATAAAGAACAGTATCTCTTGCCAGTACAGAATATTTATGATGACTCCACAGCTTCTGGCTGTCAATCGGCAAAGGAATTCTCCCCTTTTCCTTTTTTTTGTATTTCTCCCTCAGGATAGTGAATTGTTTATAAGGTTCATCAACATACTTTAACGGCCATTTCCCCTTATTCTCTTTTATATTTACCGGAGATCTATCCGTATATCCCCGCAATCTCATCTCCGCAGCAAGAATTTCATGTCTCATTCTCAAGGCCCACCCTAACCCAACCCATCTCAGTGTCTCGGGATGAGAAGAATATCCCTTCTTATGGTTTATGAGTATTGAGACTATTCCATGAAGTTCACGGTGCTCTCCCAGCAGGCTCTGTCTGTTCAGATAACCCGGATCAATGTCCCAGATTCTCACAAATCTACCATTCCCGGAGTAAAAAAATATTAATCATTTTAAATAATTAATTATCTTTACGCCTGATCAGTTTTTCAAGATATCTTGATTTTACCTGATTGCTGGCAACTATCTGCTTAACCGGAGGAAGCTTCAGGATCACACCAAGAACCGCTGCAAGGGCTCTGTGGCTCCACAGAACTCTGTTGTCAAAGAACAGGTGCTGCAGCTTTCCCCGTTCGATCGCCATCACAACCGCCCGATGAGTTCCGTTCAGTGGAGTGATCACCCTTTTGGGCCTTGATTTAAGAGTAATGGACTCTTTTGAACATGTCCTGGCGCACACACCACACCCGAGACAGATATCTTCATTCAGTTTTGCAATTTTTTGTTTGGCTTGTTTCGGATTATTTGCGGAGACAAGGGTCATCGCCTCAACCGGACAGGCCGTCACACAGCTTCCGCAACCGTTACAAGTTTGCTCATCAACTACCGGCAGGAAATTTGTCGTATGAACCGGGTTCAGTATAGCAAACCTCCTCGCAGCAATCATTGCCTCACAGCAGCAACCACAGCAATTACATATAAAGTTTACTCTCTCTCTAACATTTTCGCCGAATTGGACAAGATCGTTCTCATAGGCCTCCTGAAGAAGGTCCAGGCACTCCGCTTCATCTACCGTTCTTGCAAATCCATGGTTGGTCAGCGATTTAGCTGTATTGTTAAAAGTCATACAAATATCTTTTGGCGCATCACAATCTTTACCCAGGTGTTCCATTTTATGCCTGCAATAACAGATACCAACACCAATGTGAGATGCTGTTTTAATCACCTCGATGGCCCGTTCATAATCAAGCACATGAAGGGCATTCTCTTCAGAAAGGGCCGGTTCATTCACAAACACCCTTCCAAGCTGAGTTTCACCGTTGGTGAACAATTCTTTAATAAAATCCTCTTCAACATTCATGTATTGATAGTAAAGTTCGGCCAGAACCTTCTGATCAACATCATCTCTGATCCTCATCATTGAAAATTCAAAGAAACCGGCCATCGGTGGAGGCAGGGTATAGATAACATCCCCATTCTGTTCGATATCAACAAGAATCGCCCGGGAAGCCAGTTCATCAAGAATTTTCCTGGTTGCAAGAATATCCATTTTCCATATTTTTGCCGCCTTTTTCGCCGAAAAAGGCTTTATAGGTAGAAGAGAGACAAGTCCGGCTTCTTTTTCACTGAAAAGCATTCTCAGGATCTTAAACAGCAAATCAGATGGAGGCGCCCCCTGAGGGAATCGATTTAATCTGTCGGCAAGTCCCGAATATCCCGATTTTAAATTTTTATGAGCCATTTCCTGTAAACCTCTTCAAAGCATCAATAACAATCCGGTAGCCGAACCCAGAAATATTAAAAAGACTCCGGCACATCCGGTGCTCCCCTTTGATAAAAGGTGTCCGTATTTTTCGGGATCTCTTTCTATAAGATTTCTAATATGATCTTCGATATTATCTTTTGATTCTTTGAGTCCCAGTCCGGTAAAATTCCTGAATATCTTGATCGCCTCGATCTTATTCTCCGCATTCAACTCTTCTTCGATCTTTTCTATCTCTTCCCTGCTAAGATGATCTTCCAGCATCATAACCTCCTTCATATACAATTAATTTTAAAAAGAAGTAAAAATTTATTCCATACCTGAACCTGAATTTTATTCATATTTTTTTTATTCTATGCTCTTAATTTTTCGGATACTTTTTAAGATCTTATCCATTACCAGGGATGCTTTCCCTTCCAGAAAAACATCAGTAATACTTCCCGTATACTTGGAGGGAGTAACATTTATCTCTATGATCTTTTTCCCCCTCTTCTTTGCTTCAAAAGGTATCATTGAAGCAGGCATTACTTCGCCTGAAGTTCCTATTATTAGGAAAAGTTCTGAATTAATTGCTTCTGCCCACGACTTTGAACTTGCATCTCCGGGAACCTGTTCCCCGAAAAAGACAAAATCAGGTTTAAGCACATAATTACACTTTTTACAAAAAGGGGGCAATTCAGATAAATCCAGATCTTCTGAAGATTCTTTCGCTCCGCATCCCGTACAAACCAGCTCTCTGGAATTCCCGTGAAATTCATATATTTCGATACTTCCGGCATCATGATGGAGATTATCGATGTTCTGTGTGATAATTGAGTGCAGGAATCCCATTTTCTCAAGTTCCGCAAGAGCATAATGAGCTCCGTTCGGTTTTACTTTGCCGAAAAAGTCATAAAAGATCTCTTTTATTATTCTCCATGAACTTTCCGGATTCTTTATAAAGTGCGAAATCTCGATCGCATCAGGATTGTATTTATCCCACAACCCTTCGTGACCCCTGAAAGCAGGCACACCACTTTCTACAGATATTCCGGCCCCCGTAAAAGCAGTAGTCCGTGATGACTCCATAATAAGATTTACAGCATCATTTAAATGTTTATTATCGCTCATGGCCAAGAATCAATTTTGCTCCCTTATTATTTTCTTCATATCATTTGCAAAACTGTGAAATTCATCCTCTTCAATTATCAATGGAGGATCTATCCGGAAAAGTGCTCCCCGGTTGCAAACAATATACCCTTTTTCGAGAAGTTTTTCATAAATTTTATCACCGGTATTTTTATCACAAATATCAATAGCGAACATAAGCCCCCTGCCTCTCACACCCGTTATGATTCTACTGTCTTCAAGTTTTTTCAACATATTCAGAAATAATTCACCCTTCTTCTCTGCACCGTTAATCAGGCTCTCTTCGAAAATTATGGAAATAACTTCTCCTGCGATCAGAGCCCCGAGGGGATCATTCTGATGTGACTGCATATATTTGAACTCTGCATCAGAGGCTTCAAGAAAGGTTTTTTCATTTATTATCGTTGCACTGACAGGATACCCGTTTCCAAAACCCTTTCCCGCAGCGATCATATCCGGTTGTATTCCATAGTGTTCAAAACCGAACCATTTTCCCGTCCTGCCAATTCCGGTCGTAACCTCATTAGAGACGATCTTCCCCCCGTTATCCCTTACAATATTCACAATGTTTTTTACAAGAGATATCGGCGGAAACCTGACAAAACCGGACGAACTCCCCGGTTCCAGTATGAATTCCGAGATACTTGATGGAATTTCTTTCAATTGTTTACAATCAATCCTGCAATCACCCTTAAATTCACAATTTTGGCATTTGCTCCAGTTAAATATAAACCAATTTTCCGACCTGTCCACCACACTGCTGTAGGATCCCAGATATGAATCGTGCATTGTCATTGAGATTTGAAACCCGGTTGTCTTTTTTGCAATCTGCCTTGCGAGTTCAATTGCCTCACTTCCTGAGCATAGGAAGACACATTTACCATTTTTCAGTCCTGAAATGTTAAGGATCTTTTCTGCCACCACGGAGGTTATTTTATTTTCGTAGGAGAATCCGATATGAGCGATCAAATCCACCTGTTTTTTAATTAAATCATTTATCCTTTTGTTAGCATGTCCCACCGACGTACACCAGACCCCCGATTCAAGGTCCATATATTGTTTCCCCGATGAATCGTACACATAGATCCCTTCTCCCCTGACCATATCGGGAATTTTAATGATATGAGGTGTACAATTATATATATTGCTCATTGCAGACCTTTCAGTTCCACCTGAGAGGGTGGATTGTTCCAATCCACCGGCCCTTTTTCAAACCGGTATTTAAGTCGTGGCAGTACAATATCACTCCACGCTCTTACAAGATAATCATAAGCTTCATCCGGCTTAGCATTTATTATTATCTCTTTATAAATATATTTTTCTTTCATTTAAACATCCTTTTCCTTAATTTATAAATTGAATATAATTCTTTATCCAACCTTTTTCAATAAAACAATAATTATATGCAAAACAAATCAAATTTTTTCTCCCGAAATCTTTTCGGCAACAATCCTCACTTGAAAATTGGAGCGATCTAAATGACTGTATAGCCTGCTGATCCTTTCAAACAACCACCTGCAGTCCCAACGGGCAAATATTTTGAACTTCATTGTCCATTTATGCATAAACGGTTTTGACTCAAGAACAGAAAATCCGGCTTCATTGAAAAGATTAGCGATACACATAGGGCTCCAGCTGTACAGATGATAATTAATATTTCCCGCCTCATATGAGGTATAAATGGTTTCGCAGGGGACTACAAATACAATCTTTCCATTGTTTCTTAACTTTTTATACAGTAATTTCAACTCTTTTAACGGATGCATCACATGTTCAAGGGTATGATTTGAAATGATCAGGTCAAATGAAACATCGGGGACATCCTCTGTCCTATTGTAAACTTTAAGACCATTCTCCTCAGCAATTTTTACAGCTGTATTATTTATTTCCACCCCCGATTTTGTTTTACACACCAGTCTCTTTAATAAATATCCACCACCGCATCCATAATCAAGGACTTCTTCTCCACCTGTAATATATTTCTGAAACTTGCTGAGATTCGCCCAGCCACCGAATTCCCCGATCGGAGCCTGCCATTCAAAATACTTTTTATCATAGTGCAAACCATTTGAATTCTGCATTTTATCTCCCCTAAAGCAATTTCTTTACCCACATACAAATACAATAGATACATTAGAACAATAATCCAACTTTTTCAGGCCAGGTTGATGTACAGCACATATTGGTATATAATAGACCTTAGTTTTTTGTTATATCTTATTGAAAATAATCAAAAAAAAGGAGATATTATGATCAAACCGCATGGTTCTGTAGAATTGAATCCACTTTATGTTCAGGATAGCACCAGAAGAGAAGAATTAATAAAAGAGGCAGCTGATCTGCCTTCAATAGTTGTCAGCTCCCAGGCAGCAGCGAATGCAGTAATGCTTGGAAGCGGATATTTCAATCCGCTTAAAGGTTATATGAACCTTTCGGATGCAATTAGTGTTGCAGAAAAAATGTACACTTCAGACGGCATTTTTTTCCCTGTCCCTGTATTAAATCTGGTAGAAAGCGGAGCAGGAATTGAAGTAAAACAAAGGATTGCATTAAAAGATCCTAATGCAGATGGAAATCCTGTAATTGCGGTTCAGACCATTGATGCAATTGAAGAATTGTCCGCTGAGGACAAAAAAATGATCGGCAACAAAGTATACGGCACCGATGATAGTGAACACCCCGGACTTTCCACCTGGGAAAGCCTTGGAAATTATATTGTATCCGGGCCTATCGAAGTGTTGAATTTCTCATATTTTGAAACAGATTTCCCCGAGACATTCAGAACTGCCTATCAGATCAGAGAAGAAATAGAGAAACTGGGATGGGAAAAGGTTGTAGCCTTCCAGACAAGAAACCCTATGCATAGAGCCCATGAAGAGTTATGCA
Source organism: Candidatus Aminicenantota bacterium (assembly GCA_963827565.1). Lineage (GTDB taxonomy): Bacteria > Acidobacteriota > Aminicenantia > UBA2199 > UBA2199 > UBA647. The sequence goes on along the minus strand of CAWHBG010000003.1, from coordinate 646,668 downwards.
AAATGGCAAAGAACGGCGTTAATGCAGACGGTATCCTTATCCATATGCTCCTTGGGAAGCTGAAAAAGGGCGATATTCCTGCTCCGGTAAGAGATGCTTCTATCAGAAAGATGGTTGACCTTTATTTTCCCCCGAACACAGTTCTTATTACAGGATACGGGTTTGACATGCTCTATGCAGGGCCGAGAGAAGCAGTCCTCCATGCACTATTCAGGCAGAATTGCGGATGCACCCATCTGATAGTCGGGCGTGACCATGCAGGAGTCGGTTCATATTACGGCCCTTTTGATGCCCAGAAAATATTCGATGAGGAAGTTCCCAAGGACGCTCTTGAAATAGAGATATTTAAAGCTGATCATACTGCCTGGTCAAGAAAACTGAACAAAGTCATTATGATGAACTCTGTTTCTGATCATACAAAAGAGGACTGGGTATTCCTTTCCGGCACAAAAGTAAGAGAATTGCTCGCAAACGGCGAAAAACTTCCCGAAGAGTTCTCAAGGCCGGAAGTTGCGGAAATTCTCGGTGAGTTCTACAGGTCAGAAGCAGGAAAATAATAAAATAATTAAAATATTTATATAGGGGCGGATTCAAATTCCGTCCTATTTTTCAGCTTTTCTTTTTATCAATTTTCGCCCATGAATCGCGAAGAGATACAGTCCTGTTAAATACAGGTTTTTCCGGTTTCGACAACTTCTCATCAAGACAGAAATATCCCTGACGGAGAAATTGAAAATATTCTCCCGGGAGTGCATCTATTAAGGAAGGTTCGGCAAGTGATCCTTCAAGAGTTTTTAAAGAATCCTGATTTATAAGGTCGGTAAGTTCTTTGTCGCTGCTTCCAGGATCTTCCTCTAAAAACAACCGGTCATAAATCCGGACACCGACAGGTACGGCATGTTCAGCGGAGACCCAATGTGATGTACCCTTTACCCTCCTCCCGTCATCAGACCACCCCCCTCTCGTCCCGGGATCATAAGTGCAGTGAAGCTCCAGTATTTCACCGGTCTGTTTATCTTTAATAACATCTGTGCAGGTTATATAGTAAGCATGCTTCAATCTTATCTCTTTTCCCGGAGACAGCCTGAAAAATTTTTTTGGAGGATCTTCCTTAAAATCATCTCTCTCTATATATATTTCCCTGGAGAACGGAATCATCCTGGTGCCGCCATTCTTATCCTCAGGATTATTCACAGCTTCAAGTTCCTCGGTTTTACCTTCAGGATAATTGGTGATAACAACTTTCAGTGGATCGAGCACGGCCATAACTCTTTTCGCCCGTTTGTTAAGGTCTTCCCTTACACAATGTTCCAGCAGGGCAATATCAACCATACTGTCCCTTTTTGCCACACCTATCCTCTCGGAAAAATCTCTTATCGACTCCGGAGTAAACCCTCTTCTTCTCAATCCAGATACGGTAGGCATCCTGGGATCATCCCATCCATAAACAAGCCCGCTCTCAACAAGTTTAAGCAGTTTTCGCTTTGACATGATCGTATAGCTGAGATTGAGCCTGGCAAACTCGATCTGACGGGGAGCAAAAATTTGGAGTTCCTCAATAAACCAGTTATAAAGAGGGCGGTGATCTTCGAACTCAAGTGTACAGAGTGAGTGAGTTACACCCTCTATGGAATCAGACTGGCCGTGAGCGAAATCATACATCGGGTAGATAACCCATTTGTTGCCGGTACGGTGATGGCTCTGTTTCAGGATCCTGTAGATTACAGGATCTCTCATATTCAGATTGCCGGACTTCATATCAATTTTTGCTCTCAACACATGAGTCCCTTCTTCAAATTCACCATCTTTCATTTTTTCGAACAATTCAATGTTCTCCTCAACTGATCTTTCTCTATATGGGCTCTCCGTCCCGGGTTCTGTCAATGTACCACGATATTCTCTTATCTGTTCAGGGGATCAGATCGCAAACAAAGGCCTTCCCTTCTTTTATAAGCCTTAATGCATATTCATATAATTTTTCATAATAATCAGAGGCGAAGTACAACCTTTTTTCCCAATCAAAACCCAGCCATTTAACATCTTCCTGAATAGAATCTACGTACTCAACATCCTCTTTTCCCGGATTTGTATCATCAAATCTGAGATTACAGACACCTTTATATTTCTCTGCTATTCCAAAGTTTAGGCAGATCGATTTCGCATGCCCAATATGTATATAACCGTTTGGTTCGGGTGGGAATCTTGTGACAACCTTGCCGCTGTTTTTTCCATTTTTTAGATCTTCTTCGACAATAGCTTCAATGAAATTTACTCCAGAGCTTCTCTTTTCTTCCATTTTTTCTCCAATGGGAATAATTATAGCATATAAACCTCCATCTCTGCGATCAGGTTTCCTCCTCTTTATGGGGGGATACAGGGGACCTTAATCATTAAAAGATATTACTGATCTGGCCTCCCGTCCTCCCAGAGGAGGTGATTATCTTTCATGATTTTTCCCAAGTTATAAAATCTTCTCCGGAATACAGCTTTTATCCCTAGAGTGATTGAACCTTAGCCCAATAAAAATGTTGAGATAAAAGGGATATAAGTGATCAGCAGAACGGCAATTATCTGAATTATGAAGAAAGGTATAACATATTTATATATCTTTCCTACCGGTTCCTCAAATCTATATGAAGAGAGGAAAAGATTCAGACCTATTGGAGGTGTGAGGTAGCCGAGCTCCATGTTTGCAAGAAAAATAATTCCGAGATGGACCGGGTGAATACCGAAAATATTGCCAAGAGGAATTATAAGAGGAACAACTACCATTATTGCAGAAAATATATCCATAAACATGCCCGTTAGAACAAGAACAAGGTTCAATATAAGTAGGAAAACATATTTAGAGGAGATATTTGCTTTAACCCATTCTGTAAGCTGCATTGGGACCTCGGCATCTACAATAAAATATGACAGCCCTTTTGCACAGGCAAGAATGATCAGCACCCCTCCGATAATGGGTATCGATTTCAAAAATACATTAGAAAGATCTTTTAGCTTAAGATCCCGCTTTACTATAACTTCAACAAATAATGAATAAATAACTGCTATTCCTGCACTCTCAACCAGAGTTGTGAGACCTCCGAAATATGAAACAAGAATAATAAATGGGAGAAGAATTTCCCATATAGATTCTTTAAAAGCATGCAATGCTTCCTTAAAATTAAAAGGTTCTTTCTCAACATCATTCTTTTTTGCGTAGTAAATACTGTATAGAACCACTGCGATAATCATAAGCAGACCAGGAACTATGCCGCCAACAAACATATCTTTTATGCTGATCTGGGCGGTCACACCATATATAATGATCGGAAGGCTCGGTGGAAAAAGAAGACCGATGCTTCCAGAGGCAGTAAGTAATCCGATACTAAAATCTTTTTTATACTTACCTTTAATGAGGACATAGGATAGAAGTGCTCCCAAAGCGAGAATGGTTACCCCGGATGCCCCTGTAAATGTTGTAAAAAATCCACTTACCAGTATAGCCATTACAGCGAGTCCGCCGGGAATCCATGAAAAAAGAGACCTGAATAATTTTACCAGCCTCTCTCCTGCTTTGCTTTCAGACAAAATGAACCCGGTCAGGGTAAAAAGAGGAATTGCAGGTATTGAACTGCTTATCAGCAGTGAATAGGCTTCGTTGGGGATGATCTCAAGCGGCTCTCCGGCTCCTGCAAAAAGAAAGTAACCAATCCCGCCTATGATCACATAGATCGGAAGTCCGAAAGCTGCAAGAACGAGGATTAAAAAAATCATCGGGAGAGAAATTAAGGATACTATTGATTGAGAAAAAGTAGATATACTGTTCACCAATTCAGGCGGATTTGACATTATTGCAGAAAAAAAGTTTAAAATTTGACCAGTTGATAAGATCGTCCCGGATATTAAACCGGACAGAACTACAAACTTCCTGTTCCCTTTTTTCAGTTTATCCGGCAAGACCCTGGCCGCCATTAATATAAATCCTATGAACATGGCGAGGGAAACTAGCCTTAAAGAAATGAACCCGATCTTCTGTGAAGGACCAAATGCAGTGAAGGAAAAAGAGAGAGAACTCCAGGCAAAGGCGGTTGAAACAGCAGAAGCAGCAATTGCAACTGCAATCTTTATCCAGGATCCGAATGGTTCTCCTATATGAATATTGAGTGATAGGGAAAGATGTTTTCCGTCTCTGGAAGTAATAACACCCCCGATAAATGTAACAATCAGAACCAGGTGGTGAGTGTAATCATAAAGCCCTTCAATTCCGGTATGGAAAAATTTTCGCGTCACCACTTCTGCAAAAGGCAACGCTGCAAGAAGGACCAAAGAAGAATATGCAAAAAAGTTCTCTGTTTTTCTGAATATATCAACCAGGTTTTTAAGCATCTTTATTTTTTCTGAAATTGTTCAGATATTCGATCATTTTGTCATATATTTGTCTAGAGAATACCTTGTTTATTAATGAATTAAAACCCTTTTCGGATGCATCCCTCCATTTTCCCATACTGCCGTCTGGAAGTGAATTAATTTTCAAGCCATGTTTTTTCATTGTTTCAACAGCTTCCTGCTCGAGATTTTTTGTTTTATTTTTCAAATCAATTGAAAGTCTTTGTGCCACTTCCATGAATTTTCCTTTAAATTTATCAGGAATTTTATTCCATATATCCTTAGAAATAACAATTCCGCCGTATATCGGTGCAATTTTCAATTCGAGCATATTGGGGGCTAGAGGAAAATACTGCCCGGATGCAGCGACCAGCGGCGGGAGATAAAACGCATTGACCATTCCACTTTGAAGCCCCATCATCAGATCACTCATTTGATTGGGGATCACCTGGTATCCCATTTTTTTCCAAACCTGTTCGATTTCAGGTTCACCGGTTGTAAATGATAATTTATGTTTTTTCAGGTCATTCGGATACTCAATCTTGTTTTCCGAAAAAAAACGGAGCCATCCGGCCATTGACCAGATTATAACTTTGTACCCTTTTTTTTCTATCCTCTCTTCAAAGAGAGGATTCATCTTCTCTGCAACATAAAGGAACTCTTTTTCGGAATTAAATGTAAACGGAAGATTCAAAACATAAAAATCGGAATATATCTTTGTAAGCCCCCTGTTTGTAAATACTGCTCCGCCAAGAATACCCACCTTCATTTTACGGATCATATCCTCTTCGCTGCCTGCGATCCCTCCGGGATATATCTTGACATTGACCTGGCCACCGGAAATTGATTTCCATTCTCTGCCCAGTTCACGAAGGGCTTTATCCCAGGGAGATTTTGCCGGAGCAATGCTTCCTATCTTTATTGTAATTGAGAATATAGGTCCTGACAAAAAGATTAGTATTATCAATATCAGCAATATTCTATTTTTCATTTTATTCCTCCTCCTCCGTTACGGAAGGATTTTCACTTTCTGTTACGAGAAAAAAGTTCTCCTCGTTTTCAAGATACCATTTTGCTTTACGTTTATTAATTATATTTACAAGCCTGTTTTCAGGATCTTTTTCTATATCAAAATTTACAGCCTGCTTTAAAAGGTCCCTGAACTCCTGCAGGTTCTGGGTCTTTATTGAAATTGAAGTGGCAAGGGATACAAAAGGAGCAATAAGTTTCCCACCGGAATATTTTACAGATTCCCTGAAACTTTTCCTGGCCTTTTCATTACTTCCACCCATATATTCCGGCAGTGATCCGAAATAGGAAATATAAAAATCATGAATTGAACTTTTTTCAAATTCTGGATCAACTTTCAAAACCATATCCATAAGACCTGCTGCTCTCGGGAGGGTAATCCCCAGATCCATATCAAATGGATCTATTGAAAATGCCCCTACCCACCCTGCTGCGGCCCAATACAGAAAAGGCGCATCACTTTTTTTCATCATTTTCAGAATTTTTTCAAAATCCTTCTTTTTGAGAAGATCTGAAAAACCCTTATGACGCCTTTCAATTCCGTTCAAAATAATATCTCTTCCTCTCAAATACAGATTTTTTGCTCTTGCCATCAGAAGATCCTGTTCTTTATACATCTCCTCTTTCATCATAGAGGCAGGAGTGTAGAGAAATGCATTGGCATACATTATATACAGGCTGCCGGTAGTCACGATCAGTCCCGGGTGACCGGGTACTGACCTGAGCAATGTTTCATACATTTTTATTGCAAAAGGGAGTGCATCTCCTACAAATTCCGGATCATTATCACTTGTGAACACACTACCGGTTCCGTCTCCGGCAAGGATATCTGCAACTTTGTTCATAGCCAGCTTATTTATTGAACAGCCGGAAAATAGAATAATGGAAGTAAAAAGAAGAATAACTGCTTTTAAATATGACCTTTTCAATTTGCCCTCCTCAAAAAATTATATTGATTATAATACAAAGGCACTCATTATAAAACTCTTTAATTTCCCTCTTTGCTGGAAATGAGAAAAATTCAGTCCGTTAATGAACTGGAATCGAAACTTTTATTCTATAAAAAACGTTATAACCACTATATAAATCAAATTTATATGCAGTTTTCTAATGTTAAGGAGTCAGGCTATGAAGAAAGTATATGTGATTTTGGCAGTAATTTTCACTCTGTTCTATTTTACAGGCTGCTCGGGAAATGATTCTCAGAAAAGTGAAACAAAAAAAAAGGACCAGGAAAAAACAGAAACAAAGAAAGAAAATGGTAAGTTAGAAAAAGGAAAAAACGATAAAGACAAAGATGGAAAAGAGAAAAAAGATGATACGGATACCATTCCAGTTTCAGTACAATCTCCGGTAAGGGGCGATATAAATTCCTTCCTCCTTTTTTCCAGCAATATCGATACGGATAAAATGGTTGATATCTACCCCATGACATCAGGGATAATAGAAAAGATCATTCTTGATGAGGGAGACAGGGTCAGCAAGGGGACAATCCTTGCAGTTCTTGATGACAGAGAAGCCTCAATAAATGAACAGAAGGCCAAAATCACTTATGAACAGCAGAAAGCCGAATATGAAAGGCAGAAGGAGATCTTCGAAAAAGAATTGATCAGTAAAGAAGAATATGAAAGATTGAGGTTCAGCTATGAACAGAGCCGTCTGGACTGGCAGCAGAAAAAGCTTTTTCTTTCCTACACAAGGATAACATCTCCCATTTCCGGCCTGATCTCAAAAAGACATATAAAAACTGGAAACAAGATAAATACCAATCAACTTGCTTTTTCTGTTGTTTATACAAAAGAAAAAATTGCAGTAGTAAACATACCGGAACAGGAAAAAGATCAGATCTTTCTGAATCAGAAAGCAATTATTTCCTCGGGAAAAAAGGTCATGAACGGATATATAAAGAGGATATCGCCGGCAATCGATCCCGACTCAGGAACATTTAAAACAACCATAGAGGTAAGAGATGAAGCGAATGTGATGTTTATCGGCCAGTTTGTAAACGTAAGAATTATCAAAAAAGTACACAAGAATGTCATCCTGGTTACCAAAGATGTGCTGATGTATGAGGGGGACAGGGTTTTTGTGTTCACTGTAAACAAAAAAAACATCGCCTTTAAAAAAGAGGTGAAGATAGGTTTTGATGATGGTAGCAAGGTTGAAATTGTGAAAGGCATTGAAGTTTCAGATAAACTTGTTTCAGCAGGAAAAAGTTCGCTTAAGAACGAATCAAAAGTAAAGATAATCAAACCGATAATCTAAAAAGGCTGAAGAATGAATGTAAAATCCAGATTTGAGTTCACCACAAAAAAACCGGTAGCGATCATTATGATCGCTCTGGGAATAGCAGTATTCGGGTTTGTCAGTCTCAAACGGCTCAGCTGGGATCTGATGCCGGAAATCTCCTATCCCACATTTACGATCAGGACGGAATACCCCGGTGCCGCTCCCGAAGAAGTGGAAAATATTGTATCAAGGCCCCTTGAAGAACAATTAGGGCTTATAAAGAACCTCACCTCGATCACATCTGTGTCCCGTCCCGAACAATCAGATATTATCCTGGAGTTTACATGGGATGTAAACCTTGACCGGGCTGCACAGGAGATAAGGGAAAAAATAGATCAAACCTATCTGGACCGGGCAGTAGAACGTCCGATGATCCTCCGGTACGATCCATCGCTGGACCCCATTCTCAGAATCGGAATCGTCAGTGATATTCCACTGATCGATCTAAGAGAGATGGTGGAGGATGAGATCGCGCGTGAACTCGAATCTATCCCCGGTGTCGCCGCTGCAAGAGTAAAGGGGGGGCTTGAGAAAGAGATCCTTGTTAAGATCGACGAAGAGAAACTGGCAATCACCCAGATAGCTTTTACAGATGTAACAAGAAGGCTCACTCAGGAAAACATAAATCTTGCAGGTGGAAATATAAAAGAGGGAGATACAGAATATATAGTCAGAACTTTAAATGAATTCAGATCTGTAAAAGAAATAGAAAATATCATCATCGCAAAAAAAGGGGAAGTTCCTGTCAGACTCAAAGACATCGCTGAAATTACTTACAGTCACAAAGAGAGAGAAGTAATAACAAGAGTAAACAAAAAAGAGAGTATTGAAATCAATATATTCAAGGAAGCGGATGCCAATATTGTTGCTGTTGCCCAGCTTGTCAAAGACAAATTGTTCGGCACACCCGAACAGCGCGCTTTTGTAAAAAGCCTTGCAACAAGAGAGGCCGGCGGGGAAAAATCATTCAATGAAAAAATGAGAGAGAAGGCACTCACAGCTTTCCTTTCACACCGACTTCCGAGTAATATTTCTTATAACATCCTGACCGATCAATCAATTTTTATTGAAAATTCGATCAATGAAGTAAAAAACACTGCCATACTCGGCGGAATACTGGCAATCATCATCCTGTATCTTTTCCTTCAGAACTTTTCCACAACCCTGATCGTTGCCGTATCGATTCCCCTCTCAATCATCACCACCTTCGCCCCGCTGAGCCTGTTCAACGTAAGTTTGAACATCATGTCCCTAGGCGGACTTGCCCTTGGCATCGGAATGCTGGTAGATAACTCCATTGTCGTCATGGAGAGTATTTTCAGGTGCAGGGAGGAAGGGGACGGATGGGTTGAATCCGCAGTCAGAGGTGTTTCTGAGGTCGGAGGGGCCGTTATTGCATCAACATTAACTACCGTTGCTGTATTCTTTCCTATCGTTTTTGTTGAAGGTATTGCCGGCCAGATATTCGGTGACCTTTCCCTTGCGGTTGTATTCTCTCTCCTTGCATCCCTCATGGTATCACTTTTCTTTATTCCCATGCTGGCATCACGCAGATTCGGAAAAAAAGAGAATATTCAGCTTCCGGGTTTTAAATTTTTATTTGAATCTGAAAAAAATGTAAAAAACTGGTTGAAGATCTTTGTTCAATCCCTTTCTTTTGTACTAACCCTCGTTCTTGAATTAGCACTCGTAATATTGAGTCAAGTGATCTCTTTTATTATTATTATTGTTTATCCTTTGGCGGCATTGATCGACAAAGTTTTCAAAACTGAACTAAGCAACATTGCTTCAGTTATTTCAAAACTTGCCGAGGAAAGGTTTTCAAAGAAAAGAATTCTCTGGGACAACTATTTCAATAACTCTCCATTGTCAGCATTTGTTGAATCCATGGATGAGAAGAAACCTTGGGTCACCGGATCCTTCAGAAAGTTCACCGAAACAATTTCAAACAAAAAATCACTCTTTGGAAAGCTGTTGTTCGCAATCCCCGCAATATTCAAATTAATTTTCTGGGACCTTACTTTCTCATACATTTATTACATTTTAAGATTCCTGATAAACTCTTTCCTGATGCTCTTCTCGCGAATCCTTTTTTCATTTATCGGAATATTTGTCATTCTCGGTAAAGGTTTGTTTATCATCCTCATGACATTTATGGCGCCGGTAATTAAGTTCATTAATGTTATTTTCGGGAAGTTTATCGGTTATGTAAATAAAAATTATCCGAAGCTGTTGAGTCTTTCTCTGAAAAATGACAGAAAGATCATTATATCCGTGCTCATCCTCTTTTTATTTACGCTACTGGTTATTTTTCCGAATATCGGAAAAGAACTGATCCCGGAAGTTCACCAGGGCACTATTTATGTCAACCTGACATTCCCGGTTGGAACCCCTGTTGAAAAAAGTGATAAAGTCCTTCAGAAGATCAGCGAACAGATATCCCGAATCGCTCTGACAAAGGAGATCAGTTATTTTGCAGGAACGACCAAGGATGAGTTAAGTGAGGAGGAAGTTGGAGAACATGTAGGGAAGGTGACTGTAAACATTAAAAAATCAGGTAATATTCAAGATGTCGAAGAGACAGTAATAGATAATATCAGAACAGTTCTGAAGGATTTTTCTGATATAGATTACAATATTTCCAGGCCCGCATTGTTTACCATTAAGTCTCCGATTGAACTGGTTATTAAAGGTTTCAACCTGGAAGAACTGAGAAGGGTCAGTTCCGAATTATTCACCAGGATTTCAGAAATACCCGGACTCAAAGATGTTGAGAGCAGTGTTAAGTCAGGTTTCCCTGAACTGGTGGTTGAGTTCGACCGGGCAAAACTAGCTCACTATGGAATGAATGCTTTTGATGTTGCCACCATTATCAAAAACAAGATAGAGGGATTTGTCGCAACAAAATATAAAGAGAGGGACAGAAGGATAGATGTCAGAGTTTATCTGAAAGATGACCAGAGGACACGTGCTGAAAACATCAAGAATCTCATCATCAACCCCGGTGCAAAGATCGCCATTCAGCTGAGCAGCATTGCAAATGTAAAGATGCTGAATGGCCCGAATGAAATAAGGCGGGTCAATCAGGACAGGTCGGCCATTATTTCCGCCAATATTTCTGGTATCAGCCTGACAGAAGCAGCCAAACGGATATATTCTGAAGTGGAAGGGTATCCGATGCCGCCCGACTTCACCTTTGAGCTCACAGGACAGAACGAGGAGATGAAAACATCATCCAGCAGCATGACCCTCGCAATGGCATTGGCAATTTTTCTGGTCTACATTGTTATGGCATCTCAGTTCGAATCTTTCCTCCATCCCTTCCTCATCCTGTTTACAATTCCAATGGCATTGATCGGAGTATTTTTAACCCTGTTCGTACTGAAAATACCGATCGGCGTAACTGTTTATATAGGAATGATAACCCTTGTCGGAATAGTGGTGAACAATGCAATTGTTCTAATCGATTATATCAATACACTGAGGAGGAGAGGAATTGAAAAAATTGAAGCAATCAAGCAGGCGGGAAATGTGAGGCTCCGGCCGATCCTCATCACCACCTCGACAACAGTGCTGGGACTTCTCCCCATGGCGATCGGGCTGGGAGAAGGAACAGAGATAAGAACACCGATGGCAATCTCAATTATAGCAGGACTTCTCAGTGCAACATTTCTGACATTGATCCTGATCCCACTCGTATACAACAGATTCAGCAAATAAAATGACAGAGCCAAAAATTACAGAAAGAGCTTTACCAAAATTTTCACTGAACAGGCCTGTTACTGTCACCATGATACTGATCGCGGTCCTGGTGATCGGTTTTGTGGCATATACAAGAATAAAACTGGATCTCTTCCCTTCGGGATTCAGCCCCCCTTACCTGGGTGTTTTTGTTCCATACACTGATTCAAATCCGAAGGAAGTTGAGGAGCAGATCGTCAAACCAATGGAGGGGGAACTTAAAACTGTTAAGAACCTGAAGAGGCTTTTCAGCAACTCCATGACAAGGGGCGTATGGTTCTGGCTTGAATTTGCACAGGGAACAAACATGGATCTCGCATATGCCCAGGTGACGGACAGGGTAGAGAGGGGCCGGCCGTTGATCCCGAATGAGATCGAGCATATTTTCATCAGACGATTCAGAGACAATGATGAGCCCATCATCTACATGGGAGTATCCTATGAGCAAAATATTGATGATCCGTATTATGTGACAGATAAATTCATCAAGCAGGCCATGGACGGCATCAAAGGTGTAGCCAATGTTGAAATGTTCGGGATCCGGGAGAAATATATACAGATCATCGTGAATCAGGACAAAATTAAAACATATAATGTAAACTTGTATACTCTGATGCAGCGGTTGATGAGTGAAAATTTTTCGATGTCCAGCGGATATGTATACATGGGGAAGAAAAAATTCCTCCTCAGAAGCACTGCAAAGTTTAAAACACTTGAGGATATTCAGAATATAGACATCCGGGACGGGGTCAAATTAAGCAATATTGCGGATGTACGCTACGATTTTGACGAAGAGCAGAGAAATATGATGCGGGTTGACGGAAAGCTCGCGGCCGGAATCGTTGCCTATAAAGAGAGCGAGGCCAACACTGTTGAAGTTTGCCTCAACGTTGTGGAAAAACTTAAGCAGCAGTTCAAAACAAGGCCGGAACTCAAAGGAGTGGACTATTTCATTTTCTGGGATCAGGGGGAAATGATCACCGATTCGATCAACAATGTGAAGACCACCATGATGTGGGGTGGTGTTTTTGCATTTTTTATCCTCTATATGTTTTTAAGAAAAAAAAGGATCACAATCATGCTCACTCTGGCGATCCCGCTGTCTCTGCTTGTCTCCATGATGGTGATATATTCGATCGGATGGACATTGAACGGATTCACCATGATGGGATTAATGATATCCATCGGTCTGGTGGTTGACAATGCCATTGTTATAACCGAGAACATTTACAGGTTCAACGGCCTCGGATACGGAATTAAGAGATCGGCTATTCTCGGTGCATCCGAGGTAGGACTTGCCATACTGATGGCGACCTTGACCACGATAGTTGTTTTTGTCCCGCTGATGGTCATGGGGGGTGATTCAGGGATGGCCTTCTATCTAACCAGGATAGGCGCTCCCGTTATCTTTGCCCTGGCGGCAAGCCTCTTTATTGCACTCATATTTATCCCTCTTGCTTCTACCAAATCCATTCCGGATGAAAAAGAGATCATCCATGCCACTCACAACAAAATGACCCAGAGATACCAGAATATGCTGGTAAAGGTATTAAAGCACAGGTTCGATTTTCTCCTCATTATCATTTTAATTATTATCAGCATGAATTACCCTATGAACAACATGAAAAGGTCGGATTCAGCTCAGGGTGGGACCAGAGATGCCCGGCTGATATGTAATTTTCCCCCAAGCTATAACCTTGAGAAGGTGGATAAGACCTTAAATTATATCGTGGATAAAATAATGGAGAAGGAGAAAATTTATCACATTGATCATATTTCCACACGTGTAAGGAATTTTCACGGAAGAATTGAGGTTTATTTGAAGCCGGATAAGAACAAACAATGGTATCAGGTAATTTATACAAAAGTAAAATCCATGCTAGGCCTGACTGCCTATAAACGGTTAACCAGGGAAGAGCTGACGGAGGATATCAAAAAGAACCTTCCGACAATACCCGGGGTCCGGATACGGACATCCTGGAGAGAGCAGGGAGGCGGAGATGACAACGCCGTGTCATTCACGCTCAGGGGATACGATACCACAGTTCTGGAGACACTTGCAGAAGATATTGAAAAACAGATAAAACTTGTTGACGGTGTGTTAAGTGTTGAAACGGATACTGAGACAGGAAACAATGAGATTCACATAGCCGTTGACAGGGATAAAGCTTATAATGTCGGCGTTAACCCCAACTATATAGGTCAACTGATCGCATTTAATCTCAGAAGACGGAAAATATCAAATTTCCAGACACCTGGAAAAGAGATACCGATCTATGTAAAGTCAAATCCGGAATCACGTAACTCCATTGCCCAACTGAAGAGTACGTTTCTTCAGACAGATTCCGGAGCAGAAACTTTTTTGGATTCGGTATCTGAATTCACCTTCCATAAGAGCCAGGGAAGCATCCGGAGAGAGAACAGCAAATCATTTATGGAGCTGAAGATCTATATCGGTGATGTTGATATGAAAACGCTAAGCGGAAGGATAATAAAAATATTGAGGGATTATAAATTTCCGACCGGTTATTACTTTGAAGAAGGAGGAAGAGGAAGGCGCTTTCAGGATCAGGATTCAGACCTGTCAACAGCGCTTATATTTTCGGTGATCTTTGTGTTCCTGATCATGGGGGTCTTATTTGAATCATTTGTTCTCCCACTTTCTGTTCTTATTGCCATACCGGCGGCTTTTGTAGGATCCTACTGGTTAATGTATCTGACAGGAACAACTTTTGAGATAATGGCGGGGATTGGTCTTGTGGTCCTGATCGGTGTTGTTGTTAATAATGCTATCGTATTTATCGATCTGATAAACCAGTACAGAAAAACAGATATGCAGAGAGAGCAGGCGATACTCGTTGCCGGAGTCAACAGATTCAGGCCTATCCTTATGACGGCTCTAACAACAATTTTCGGATTATTGCCTATGGCCATAGGAAATACAGGCCTGGTGGGAATACCCTATGCGCCCATGGGAATTACATTGATCGGCGGATTAATCACATCCACTTTCCTCACATTGTTTGCAGTTCCGATCTTCTATACCTATTTTGATGACCTGAGAATCTTTTTTGCAAAATTTCTTAAAAGATTCTAAATTATTACCAATAATAGAGGGGTAAGGGAATATCTACATATTCCGTCTGTATCTGCCGCCTACACTGTAAAGGGTTTCCGTGATCTGTCCTATTGAACAATATTTTGTAACTTCCATAAGTATCCCGAACAGGTTCCTGTTCTCGATCGCCGTCTCTTTAAGCAACAATAAAAGTTCAGCTGCTATATCTCCATTTCTTTTTTTCAAATTATCTATTGTTTCAATTTGAATTACCTTCTCTTTCTCAGTTGCTCTGATAACCTCACCGGGTATAATTGTGGGAGATCCGGAACTTGAAAGAAAGGTATTAACACCCATGATCGGATATTCGCCGCTGTTCTTCATCTTCTCATAATAAAGTGATTCTTCCTGTATTTTACTCCGCTGGTAATTCCTCTCCATTGCACCGAGAACACCGCCCCGCTCGGAAATTCTTTCAAATTCTTCAAGTACCGCTCTCTCTACCATATCTGTTATCTCTTCTATAATGAATGCTCCCTGATTAGGATTTTGATTCTTAGTGATACCGAATTCATGGTTGATGATCATCTGAATCGCCATAGCCCTTCTTACAGATTCTTCGGTAGGAGTAGTTATCGCTTCATCATATGCATTTGTATGAAGGGAATTACAATTGTCATATATTGCATAAATTGCCTGCAATGTGGTTCTTATATCATTAAAATCGATCTCCTGGGAGTGAAGTGATCTCCCGGAAGTCTGAATATGGTATTTCAATTTCTGTGATCTCTCATCACCTTTATATTTGTATTTAATGGCCTTTGCCCATATCCTCCTTGCAACACGTCCGATAACTGCATATTCAGGATCGATTCCATTTGAAAAAAAGAATGAAAGATTGGGAGCAAAATCATTGATCTTCATCCCCCGGGACAGATAATACTCAACAAATGTGAAACCGTTGGAGAGTGTAAGCGCAAATTGAGTGACCGGATTAGCTCCGGCTTCTGCAATATGGTATCCGGAAATAGATACCGAATAAAAATTCCTTACATTGTTCTTGATAAAAAATTCCTGAACGTCACCCATTAGTTTCAGAGAAAACTCGGTTGAGAATATACATGTGTTCTGCGCCTGATCTTCCTTTAGAATATCCGCCTGCACAGTTCCCCTCACTTTTGAGATTGTCTCACTGTTTATTTTTTTATATACATCAGCCGGCAACACCTGATCTCCCGTTACACCGAGAAGCATCAATCCGAGGCCATTGTTTCCTTCAGGCAATTTACCATGATATTTAGGCCTGGGGGTATTTTTTCTCTGAATAGAGTTCTTCTATTATCTTTTTAACCTTCTCCTCAAGTCCCTCGCTCTTTATATACAATTCACATTCCTGATCAATTGCAGTATTAAGAAAATATCCAACCATGATTGCAGCCGGACCATTAATTGTCATGGAAACAGAAGTTTTGGGATCTGTAAGATGAAATCCGGAATATAGTTTTTTCATATCATCAAGACATGAAATTGACACGCCCGAATTACCTATTTTCCCATAAATATCAGGCCTATTATCAGGATCAGAACCATATAAAGTAACAGAGTCAAAAGCCGTTGAAAGCCTGCTCGCAGGAAGTCCGTAAGAAAGGTAATGAAACCTTCTGTTGGTTCTTTCTGGTCCGCCTTCTCCGGCAAACATCCTTGTCGGATCTTCACCTTCCCGTTTAAAAGGAAATACACCGGCAGTAAAAGGAAATTCACCGGGAAAATTTTCCTGAAGGGACCATTTAAGGATATCGCCCCAGCTTCTATAACCAGGTATACTTATTTTAGGTATTTTTAGCTTGGAAAGTGTTTCAGATCTTGTTTTTACTTCAAGTTTTTTTCCGCGGACAATATAGGAAAAGTTGTCATTTTTGTAATTTGATGTTTTTTCCTCCCAGTTTTTCAGCAACTCAATATTTTCCCGGCTCAGCTCTTTCTCTCTCAGGGCATAAAGCGCCCGTAAATTATCTGACAAATCTTTCCCCTTTATTTCAGAAGAATCAAACTCAGAAATTGTTTTTTCAATACCGTACAGCTTGTCAGCTACATTACTCTGATCATCAGCCCATCTGTCGTATTCTCTGATTGTCTCGGATATTTCAGACAGATACCTGTTCCTGTTGGGAGGTATGATAAATGATCTTATATAATCTTTCTCAACATTAAACTCAATTCCTTCCGAACCTCCGTTTACTTTAAGCCCGGTCTTTTTAATTACAGCATCATATAGAATATTCATCCCCTTGTCATTGAACTTTGAAGCAGTCGTACCGTATACAGGCAGAGCATTATCTGTCTCCTCCCAATAATTATGATTCCTTCTGTATTGTTTTCTGACATCCCGGAGAGAATCCAGTGCTCCGCTTTTATCAAATTTGTTTATAACAACAATATCTGCAAAATCGAGCATATCAATTTTCTCCAGCTGTGTCCCGGCACCGTATTCAGGGGTCATAATATAAAGAGAAAGGGTGGCAAATTCCGTAACTTCCGAATCCGATTGACCGATCCCGGAAGTTTCAAGAATAATAAGGTCGAAGGAGGCAGCCTTTAGTGTATCGAGCCCTTCTCTAATATGATCAGAAAGCGCAACATTTGCACGCCTTGTGGCAAGCGATCTCATATACACTCTTTCGCTGTTGATTGCATTCATTCTTATACGGTCGCCAAGCAGAGAACCCCCGGTTTTCCTTTTAGAGGGATCAACTGAAATGATCCCGATCTTTTTATCACTGAAGTCGGAAAGAAACCGGTTTACAAATTCATCTATGATCGAAGATTTCCCGGCACCGCCAGTCCCGGTTATTCCGATAACGGGGATATCTTTGCCTGAAGCTGCATTTTTTACCTGACCCAGTATATCTTCAGACTCTTCCGGAAAATTCTCTGCTGCTGAGATCACCCTTGCAATTGCCCCGTGATCACCATTTTCTATTTCATCAATAGACACGGCGGGGTTCTTCCCAATTGGAAAATCACACTTTTTTACGAGATCTTCTATCATACCGGTAAGGCCGAGTTTCCGCCCGTCATCAGGGGAGTAAATTTTTTCAATTCCGTAATCTTCAAGCTCTTTTATCTCTTCAGGGAGTATTACTCCGCCTCCGCCGGCAAATATTTTTATATGTCCGGCCCCTTTTTTATTAAGAAGATCGTACATATATTTTAGAAATTCTATATGCCCGCCCTGATAAGATGTTATCGCTATAGCCTGGACATCTTCCTGAATCGCACAGGTGATGATCTCGTCTACAGAACGGTTATGGCCAAGATGAATCACCTCACAGCCATAAGACTGTATAATCCTTCTCATTATATTTATGGAAGCATCGTGGCCGTCAAATAATGAAGCCGCTGTAACAATTCTTACATTATTTTTAATTTTATATGGTTTTTCTGCACTCATCATTTTATTTCAGCATGTTTAGTCGGAAAGAACCCTTCTATTTCAAAAGATTTGAAGAAATAACAAGCCTCATTATCTCCGAAGTCCCCTCATAGATCTCTGTTATTTTTGCATCCCTCAAATATCTTTCAACATTAAATTCATCTGTATATCCATATCCGCCATGAATCTGAATCGCTTTTGCAGCGCACATAGATGCCACCTCAGAGGCTTTCAGTTTTGCCATTGCAGCTTCAGTCGTATACCTTAAACCTTTATCCTTCATGGTTGATGCTCTGAAAGTAAGCATCCAGGCAGCCTCATATTCAGTATACATATCAGCAAGCATCCATTGAATTGCCTGGAAATTGGCAATTGGCTGATCGAACTGCTCTCGCTCTTTTGCGAATTTAACTGCATCCTCAATTGAGGCCTTTGCAATTCCGAGAGCCTGTGATGCAATACCCAGCCTCCCGCCATCCAGAGTCATAAGAGCTATTTTAAATCCCTTCCCTTCATCACCAAGTATATTTTCTCTGGGAATGGCACAATCTTCAAAAATTAATTCAGCAGTCGACGTAGCCTTAATACCTAGTTTGTGTTCAAGTTTTCCGATTTTAAACCCGGGCGTATCTTTTTCTACTATGAACGCACTTATACCTTTTGTTTTGGCTGACAGATCGGTTGATGCAAAAACAACACATACATTTGCTTCAGCTCCATTTGTAATAAAATGTTTTGTTCCGTTTAAAATCCATTTATCTCCTTCAAGTTTTGCAGTTGTTTTTCCGGCACCCGCATCAGAACCGGCCCCGGGCTCCGTCAGGGCATGGCAGCCGATCCATTCTCCCGAGCACATAGGCGGAAGATATTTTTTCTTCTGTTCCTCAGTTCCAAAATTAAATATCGGATCAATCGAGAGGGAAGAATGGGCAGAGACTATTACCCCGGTTGAAGCACAAGCTTTTGATATCTCCTCAATTGCTATCATGTATGATACAAAATCCATCCCGGCTCCGCCCAGTTCCGGCGGATATCCAACACCCAGTAATCCAAGCTCTCCGGCCTTCTTAACTATATCAGCCGGGAAAGTGCCATTTTTTTCATTTTCAGACGCTTTGGGCGCAATTTCCTCCCTGGCAAATTTCGCAACCATCTCCCTCATCATATTTTGTTCTTCTGTCAGCAAATAATCCATATTAATTCTCCTTAATATAATAATTTTAAAATATCTTATTTAACCAGTATACAATATGTTTTATATAAACAATAAAAATAAATGTCAAACTAGATGGACTGCGTACCCGCAAAGCCTCTATCTTAAGAAATTCACAATCCGGCAGTTTTATTTTTCCTTAAAATATGGTAAAATATAAAAAATGTAAAATAAGGGATCTTTAAATAATGAATATAAAACAAAATTATGAAAAAATTTTATCCAATGTGGAGAGGGCCTGTTTACGCGCAAAAAGAGATTCAAAACAGGTAAAAATACTGGGAGTTTGTAAAAACCAGACTTCTGAAAAACTTATAGAAGCATATGATTGCGGCTTGAGATATTTCGGTGAAAATAAAACCCATGAAGCAGAAGAGCATCAGTCAGTTCTAGAAGGCAGAGATGTTAAATGGCACTTTATCGGAAAACTTCAAAAAAATAAGATAAACAGGGTTTTAAAAAATTTTGATTTTATCGAGTCTGTAGACAGTGTCAAATCACTTGAACATATCCACAAAAGGGTTGATGCAGAAATTGAAACATTTATAGAGATAAATATAGGTGAAGAAAAAAATAAATCCGGTTTTACCATTGACGGGCTTAAAAAAGCTCTCAATTATATTTCAATGCTTAACAGAGTTAAAATTGTCGGACTTATGACGATTCCCCCTTTCGATGAGGATCCGGAGATAATTAGACCCTATTTTAAAAGAATGAAACAGCTTAAAGATGAGATAAATAACTTTGGACTCGATAATTTTAAAATAAGAGACCTTTCAATGGGAATGAGTAACGATTATGAAGTTGCTGTTGAGGAAGGTGCAACACTAATAAGGATCGGAACCGCCCTTTTCGGGAGAAGGAGCATATGATCTTTGATGATCTGCTCAAGTCATTTATAAATTTATTACAACTAATTATCCATGCATATATTATAGTTATACTTGTCAGATCTGTGATTTCATGGGCGGGGCAAACACCCAGAAATAGTTTAATATATTTTCTAAAAAGGATAACAGATCCGGTTTTCAGGTTTGTTCATAAATATTTTCCATTTACAATCATTGGAAATATTGATATTTCACCGATTTTAATTATATTTTTATTATACGTTGTTAATAACTTATTATCGCGATGGCTGAGCTATATTGTGATAAGGGGAGGATAGTATGATTCTTACACCACAGGATATACAGGGGCAGGTTTTTAATAAGAAAATGAACGGATATGATAAGGATGAAGTAAAGCAGTTTCTGGTTCTTGTTTCCGAAGCTTTAGAAAATGAAATAATTGAAAAGGAGAAGTTCAGGAAAAAATTCGAAAAAACAAAAGAGGCTCTGCTGAAATTTGAAAAAGAGAGAGGATATATTAAGAGACACTCTTGTTTCTGCCCAAAGATTCTCAAAAGATATAAAAAAGAATTCTGAAAGGGAAGCAGAAATGATCGTTAAAGAATCGGAAATGAAAGGCGAGGAGATAATTAATAGTGCAATTATCAGAGAAAAAAGTATAAAAAGCGAAATTAAAAATTTAAAATTCAAAAGAAAAGAAATTGAAAATGATCTGATAAATATGCTGAATTCTCTTAAAGAGTTGATAGAATCATATCATATCGAAGACGAGGATTTTGAAAAAGTTGAATATATCAGTAAATAAAATTACAGGGGGAATTAATGACTATAGAAGATCAAAAACAGACAGCAATAGCAAACGCATTATCTCAAATTGAAAAACAGTTTGGAAAGGGTGCGATAATGAAATTGGGAAGTGATGAAAGAGTGAATGTTCCGGCTATATCTTCAGGATGCCTTTCCCTCGATATTGCTCTTGGAGTGGGAGGATTCCCGAGAGGAAGGGTTATTGAGATTTACGGGCCGGAATCTTCCGGAAAAACAACTTTGGCCCTTCAGGCCATAGCAGAAGCACAGAAAACAGGTGGCCAGGCAGCATTTATCGATGCGGAACACGCTCTTGATCCTGTATACGCAGAAAAGCTTGGCGTTAATACAGATGAACTGTATATTTCACAACCCGATTTCGGAGAACAGGCTCTTGAAATTGCAGAAATTCTTGTAAGATCAGGGGGCGTTGATATTATTGTTGTAGACAGTGTTGCTGCACTGGTTCCCAAGGCTGAACTTGAAGGAGACATGGGCGACAGCCATATGGGACTTCAGGCAAGACTTATGAGTCAGGCTTTAAGAAAATTAACAGCTATTGTCGCCCGCTCAAAAACAACCTTTATATTTCTTAACCAGTTACGGGAAAAGATCGGAATGTTCGTTGGAAATCCTGAAACAACAACGGGAGGTAAAGCTTTAAAGTTTTACAGCTCAATAAGAATTGATATAAGAAAGATCTTAACACTTAAATCCGGAAATGACATTGTCGGGGGGAGAACAAGGATAAAAATTGTTAAAAATAAAGTTGCTCCCCCTTTCAAAATAACCGAAGTCGACGTCTTGTTTGGAAAAGGTATTTCAAAAGAGAGCGACCTTATAGATATGGCAGTTAATAATGGAATAATCCAGAAAACAGGTTCCTGGTATTCCTTTGGAGAAGAAAAACTGGGTCAGGGTAAAGAGGCTGTCCGGAAATTGATCGAAGAGGATGAAAAATTATTTAATACATTAAAAGACCAGGTCCTTACAAAATTGGGTTTAAAGGAAAAATCTTCCGAAGAGACCAAAAAGGTTGAAAAAACTTAATTTAATATTAATTCTTCTGTTTCTTGTTTCCTTAAACTTTATTGGGAAGTCGATTGTCGACTTTGTCTCAGGCAGGTCACTTTATGAATTTTCAATCAACCTTATAACAGGATTAACATGTTCATTACTTGTACTTCTACTCCTGAAGATAAAATCATTTAAAAAATCATATGTAGTATATTCTTTTATTTTGTCACAGGGAATAATAATATATTTCCTTTTCACACAACCCAGGCTTTTTAATAAGATTCTCCTTGCCGGGTTCTATTTTTCAGGTATTTTTCTTGTATATACAAATAGAAAAAGAAAAGATATCTATTTCATTTTGATCATTTTATTATTCCCTTTAGTTTTTGAATTGACCGGAATAATATTATTTGATAAAGATTTTGTTTTTCTGAACATTTTCAGAAACATACTGGTTATAACAGCAGGGTATACAACTGGTTTGTTAATTTTGAAAAATTAATTCAGGCTTGTTCTTTTAAAAACCGTCTTTCCTGCAACGATGGTTTCAAAAACCCTAACAGACGAAGAGAAGAAATCTCTTTGTTATTATATCACCAAAAATATCGCCTTCCAGTATTACAATATCGGCATACTTCCCCTTTTCTATTGATCCTGTTCTTGTTTCATCGGACACTGAATAAGATGGATTATAAGTATATGCCTTTATCGCATCAAAAAAAGATAGCTTTTCTTCAATGAACCACCTGTTTTTTTTTTCGGAGTTTTCCCTGACCCGCCTGAAAACAGCAAAGCCAATTCCTTTAAGAGGATCAATTGATTCCCCCGGCCATCCGGAACCGAAAGCAATTTTTATTCCCATATTCTGCATTGTTCCGGCTTTTAAAGCATTTCCGGCTTTGCGCTGTCCAACAAGCCTTTCAATCAGAGCTGCCCTATCCATAAAAGAAGCTGGCCTCATTACAGGTATTACATTCATTTTTTTAAGTCTTGCAATATCTTCCTCTATCGCAAAATGAAAATTTGATATTCTTCTCCGTTCCCGATCTTTTAAAGATCTTCGTGTTGCTGCTTTTATACCATTAAGAACAATATGAACACCACGGTCTCCTTCAGCATTAAAATTGGCTATAATTCCATTTTTTTTATAGAGACTTACGAGATCGCTTATATCATTTATGTTAGTTGCCAAAAATCCATAATTTTCGGTATCCCTGTATTTGGAGAACAAAGCTGCACCTGAAGAATAGATATTCCCGTCAATATTTTTTGTAACTGATATTATTCGCACATGTGGAGAATCCGATGAAAAACCGATTTTCTTTATCAAATATCTTCCGATATTTTTTGAGGGGAGAATTATATTGAATCTAAGGGTAATCTTTTTTTCATATTCCAATTCTTTTAATTGTTTCGCAAATTCAAGATCACCATATGTAGTAACGCTTGTTAATCCAAAACTATTCGAATAGCTAATCGCTCTCAAAATTTTTTCTTTATCAGGCCTTATTCTTTTTGTGCTTTCAGTAAAGTTAAATTTTTTGATTAATTCTATTGCATTGCCTATTAAGATCCCGCTCGGATTATTATCATCAAACCTGACAATCATTCCTCCATAAACCGGCGGTGTATTTTTGTTAATTCCGAATAGTTTAAGTGTAAAAGAATTAACCCAGACATGATTTCCGTCTGAACTGAATACAACTACAGGTGAATTTTCTGAAACTTTATCAAGATCGTATTTGTTCGGCCATTTTCCTCTTTTTGAAAGCAGATGCTCAAAATTGTATCCATATATCACCCATTTTGAGGTTCTTTTTTTTTCATTTTTCAAACGATGAATTATAGCCTGAAGATCAAGTCCATAAAAATTCAACCTGTTTCCCAGCAATCCGGCCCCAAGTAAAAAATTTTGATCTCCATCGTGAAATCCGGGAACAACTATTTTTCCTTTCAGGTCTGTTATTATTGCCTTTTTCTCTTTGTTAAAACCTTCAGCTGTTTTATTAGAACCGGCAAATAGAATTTTTTCCCCTTCAATTACAATTGCTTCCACTATTCCCTTCCCGTTTCCGATAAAGATCTTCCCACCTGTAAGTATTCTCCTTAAAGGCGATGATCCGGCCAGGTCAAAAAGGAGTATTAAAAAAAGAAATAATAAAAGCCTGGAAATTTTATTTATCATTATATGAAATTAATATAAAAAATCTTATAAAAAATTTGTAGCATTTGAAGAAAAAATTATCAATTAAAAAAGAAAACTCTACTTTGCTGCAATAGCTTCAATCTCAATATCAACATCCAGAGGCAGCTTTGCTGCCTGAATAGCGGAACGTGCCGGATAAGGTTTGGAAAAATATCCTGAATATATGGAGTTTACCAATGAAAAATCGTTCATATCTTTTAAGAAGACCGTCACTTTAACAATATCATCCAGTACGGATCCCGATTCAGACAGAACATTCGAAATATTATTAAATATCTGATTAGCTTGTTCAACAACACCACCATCAACAAGTTTTCCGCTTTCAGGATCAATTCCTATCTGGCCTGAAAGAAAAATAAATCCGTTTGAGATCACTCCCTGGGAATAGGGACCCAATGCCGCCGGAGCCTTTTTTGTTTCAACGGTTGTTTTTTCATTCTTCCTCCATTATAAATTCACTATCAGATAAAACTTCCACAATGGGCTTTATTCTCTTTGCAATATATAATAATAATGCACCGGCAATAAATCCACCCACATGTGCAAGCCAGGCAATTCCCCCTCCTGGTTGAATAGAATAATTGAAATACTAAACCAGACGGCCAGAAAAATACCTGCTGGTACATCAATAAATGTCACAATGATAAAAATAAACACAAGTGTCTTTATTTTGCCTTTGGATAAAGTATCAGATATGCCCCCATCACTCCGGAAACAGCACCGCTCGCCCCGATTACAGGTATCAGGGAATTCAAATTAAAAAGAATATGAAAAAATGCCGCAGCTGTTCCTGAAATCAGATAGAAAAAAATAAAAATAACTTTCCCCAGATAATCTTCAATATTGTTACCAAATATCCACAAAAAGAGCATATTTCCAAGAAGGTGCATAATTGATCCATGCATGAACATTGAAGAAACTATACTTAAAACACGGAGAGAGGCCTCGCTCCTGAAATTCGGGATTACCGAACATATCCCTGTCAACAAGAACTTTCACATTTTTAAAATGTGTTACTTCGTAAGGAACCATTGAATAGTGGTTAACATAATGAGAAAGGCCATGGGGTGGCATATAGCTCTGATAAACGAATACCAGAACATTAATCATAATCAATATAATTGTTATATAGGGAAGTTTTTTTGTAGGATTATAATCTTTAATAGGGAAGAACATGCTATTTTAAAAAATCAATAAATCCTTTGATCCTCTTTAAAACTTTCTCCTTTCCAAGAAACTCGATAATTTCAAAGATTGAAGGGCTTACAATTGTATTTGTAAGAGCAAATCTGAAGGGATGAATTATCACGCCGGCCTTAATATCCTTTTTTTCTGCAATTTCCCTTAAAATGATCTCAATATTTTCACCATTAAATATTTTCCATCTGTTCAATACGGCTGCCGAGTTCTCTCATCAAATTCAGCAAGCCCCGGATTCCGCTGAGTCCAGTTTTGACAAATTCATCTTTATCATATTCTGGTAATCTGAAAATAAATTTCAAATTGATGGGAAAAATCAACAATTTTTTTCATTCTGGGTTTAACAAGAGATATCAGTGAAATAAGTTTATCTCTGCTTTCTGCACTTATATTTATTTCTGAAATTCTTTATCTTCGTAAAGAAGATCCAGTATTTCACCGGGCTCTTTCTCTTTAATAGCTTTTGCATTTAAAAAATTAAGTTTATCATAGTCAAAGACCGGGCTGTTCTTGGAAATAGCCGAAAAATTGAAATCCTTCACCAGATCTTTCAGATTGTATATCTTTTTATGATCTTTAGGACTCCAGGACAGGTGAGAAAGATATGTAACCAGAGCTTCCGGAAGATATCCTTTTGTTTTGAATTCTAGAATTGAAGTCTCTCCATGTCTTTTACTGAGTTTTTTTTTGTCAGGTCCCATAATAAGGGGGAGATGAGAATATCTGGGAGGTTTTTCCCCAAGAGCAAGAAATATGAGTATCTGCTTGAATGTATTTGAAATATGGTCGTCCCCCCTTATTACATCACTGATATTCATTGCAATATCATCTGAAACCACCGAAAGTTGATAAGTCGGAGTTCCATCAGATCTGAGAATGATAAAATCCTCTATTTCTTTGTTATTGGTTTTAACTTCTTTGTGTATCCGGTCTTTAAATTTTGTCTCACCATCCGGTACTTTAAACCTGACAACATAGGGAATCTTTTTGTTTATATTTTCTTCAACCTCTTCCGGGGAAAGTTCGAGACAATGCCTGTCATACATAAAATATTGTACTTTTCCATCCTTAATCCTTCTTGATTCGGTTTCTTCCTGAGTGCAAAAACATTTATACGCTTTGTCCGTTATCAATAATTTTTCTGCAACCCGGATATGATCTTCAATATGCTCAGACTGATACCATGGGGAATCGTCCGTGGAAAGTCCCAACCACTCCAGTCCCTCTATTATTTCTCTGGACATTTCATCGCTTGATCGCTCCCTGTCGGTATCTTCTATCCTGAGAACAAATTTCCCGCCTTCATTCTTCACAAAAAGATAGTTAAACAATGCCGTTCTGGCGCCCCCGATATGAAGATGACCTGTTGGTGAGGGGGCAAACCTTACAATTTTATTCAACTCTGTCATCATCCCCATCGCCTTTTTCCCCTTCTTCAACTCTGACTTTCTCCAGAGATACAAGCCTGTCGCCCTCTTTGAGGTTAATTATTTTTAATCCCTGGGTTGCTCTTCCCTGGGATCTGATCTGGGATGTTCCGATTTTGTTTACCACTCCTTTCTCTGAGGACAGAATGATCTCATCAAAATCGTTGAGTATTACCAACCCAATCACCTTACCAAGTTTTTCATTAATTTTTATATTAAGAAGTCCTTTACCACTGCGGGATTGACATCTGTATAAATCAAGAGCGGATTTTTTCCCAATACCGGATTCGGTAAGGGTAAGAATATATTTATCACCTTCGCTTATGATTCCGGCACCGACAAGAAAATCATCATCTGCCAGCTTCATCCCGATTACCCCTCTTGCCCCCCTTCCCATCTCTCTTATCTGCTTTTCGTTAAAACGGATAGATTTGCCAAGGGTTGAACCAAGGATTACATCATTATTTCCTTCGGTTATATGGGCTTCAAAAATCAGATCTCCCTCTCCGACATCAGCAGCAATAATTCCGGATACTCGTGGACGTGAAAACCTTGATAGATTGGTTTTCTTTACATAACCTTTTCTTGAGAACATCATAACAAATTTATCTTCGGAAAATTCTTTTACATTTATAACTGAACACACTTTCTCTTCATCACTGATCCCGATTATCCTGTTGATAGGTTTTCCCCTTCCGGTTGTATCTCCTTCCGGAAGATCATAAACCTTTTTCCAGAACATTCTCCCTTTCTCCGTGAATACAAGAATATATTCATGTGCAGAAGCAACGAAAACTCTTCTTACCATATCATCATCTTTTAATCCAAAACCTCTCTTTCCCATGGTTCCACGATTTTGTATTTTATAGGAATCAAGAAGAGTTCTCTTTATATACCCTCCTTTTGTAAAGATAATTATATAATCTTCATCCTTGATGATATCTTCCATATTTATTTCTGTCAGTTCAGTTTCAACAATTTCAGTTCTTCTCTTATCTTCAAACTTTGATGCGGATTCAGTTAATTCTGTTTTGATCAATTCAAGAAGCTGGTTATCATCAGAGAGTATTCCTTTCAGATATTTTATGAGTTCAACAAGTTCTTTATATTCATTTTCGAGTTTCTCTACCTCAAGCCCGGTGAGTTTATAAAGCTGCATCTCAAGTATGGCGTTTGCCTGGATCTCTGATAGCTTAAATTGTGATATTAATTGTTTTCTCGCTTCATCTCTATTCTTAGATCCTTTTATAATTTTTACGATATCATCGAGATTTGCAAGAGCTATTTTTAATCCTTCAATGATGTGGATTCTCTTTTCCGCTTTATCAAGTTCAAATATTGTCCTTCTTCTGAGTATTTCTCTCCTGTGACCTAAAAAATATTTAAAATAATTTTTTATATTAAACTGTTTGGGCTGCTGATTCACAATTGCAAGAAGATTAAGCGAGAAGGTTGACTGAAGTTGAGTATATTTAAAAAGGTTATTTAAGACCACTTCGGGAATGTCATCTTTTTTTATCTCAATAACTATCCTCATCCCATCTCTGTCAGATTCATCTCTGAGATCTGAAATACCGCCTATTTTTTTTGTATTAACAAGTTTTGCAATAGTTTCAAGTAATTTTGATTTATTTGTCTGGTAGGGAATTTCTGATATTATTATTTTCTGTTTTCCTCTTTCGTCTTCTTCAAAACCGGCTTTTCCTCTGACGATCACAGAGCCCTTCCCGGTTTTATAGGCTTCAAGGATTGAACTTTTTCCAAATATTGTTCCACCTGTCGGAAAATCAGGACCTTTCACAATATTCATAATATCTTCAAATGAAATAGAAGGATTATTCATGTACTCGATAAAAGCTTCGGTTATTTCCTTTATATTGTGAGGAGGAATGGATGTTGCCATTCCGACAGCTATTCCGGAACTTCCGTTTAGAAGGAGGTTCGGAAGCTGAGAGGGGAAAACTTCTGGTTCCATAAGAGACTCATCATAATTTGGAATAAAATTAACTGTATTTTTATCCAGATCCCGTAAAAGTTCGTTTGTGATGCTCTGGAGCCTTACTTCGGTGTACCTCTGTGCCGCAGGCGGATCTCCATCAATTGAACCGAAATTTCCCTGCCCGTCAACAAGAGGATAACGGAGGGAAAAATCCTGAGCCATTCTTACGAGGGTATCGTAAACAGCCTGGTCTCCATGGGGATGATATTTACCAATTACATCACCAACAATTCTTGCAGATTTTTTATAGGGTTTATTAAAAAATGTTCCTGTTTGAGATAGTGAATAAAGAGTCCTTCTGTGAACCGGTTTCAGGCCGTCCCTTATATCCGGAATTGCCCTCCCGATTATTACACTCATGGAATAATCGAGATAGGATGTCCGCATTTCGTTTTCAATTGTAACTTCTTCTATATTTATCAGTTTCTTATTTTCGTCGGCCATTTTTTTTCCTTATATATCGAGATTCTTAACATTGAGTGCATTTTCTTCAATAAATATACGCCTCTTAAATGCATCGCTCCCCATCAGAGTATCGAAGACAGTTTCACTCTCAAAAAAATCATTGATCTCTACCTTAAGCAGGGTCCTGTTTTCAGGATTCATAGTTGTTTCCCACAATTGATCAGGATTCATTTCTCCAAGCCCTTTATATCTCTGAATATAAACACCTTTCTTAACTTTCTCATATAAAACCGAAACAATATCTCTCTCATCTTCGATCACAAAATCATCATTTTCTATACTGAATTTATATGGAGAAGAAGGATATTCCTTTAATTGTTCATATGCTTCATTTACTCTTGCAAAAAGCGGACCGGTCAGGTATTCCCAATTGATCGTTTTAGACATGGATACCCCGTTCAATTCATAATCAAGATCTATAGTATATGTTGAATATTCTGAATCATAATTTACTGAGGCTACTTTGCAGCAACCAATATTTTTCAGAACTTCTGCAACTTCTATCGTTTTCCCTTCATCTTTGAAAGAATCTTCATTTTTAATAATCTCTATCAGTTTTCTGGTTATCACTTTTGGCATTCCCCTCTTTTCAATTTTATCAAGAAGGGTATTTTTTTTAGATAGAAGTTTAATAAATTTTATAAGTGAGCTTCCCTCAAGGAAAGAATCTTGTTTCCCGTTCAACGATAATCTGACATCGCTTCCGATTTTCTTAAGCAGATAATTATCCAGATCTTTTTCCTTCTTCAGATAAATTCCCTTTTTTCCGGTTCTGAACAGATACAACGGCGGCTGAGCAAGATACAGGTAACCTCTTTCTATAAGCGGTCTCATATGTCGGAAAAAGAATGTCATTAATAAAGTTCTGATATGAGAACCATCTACATCCGCATCTGTCATTATTATGATTTTTTTGTATCTGATCTTTTCTATATCGAAATTTTCTGCACCAATTCCAACTCCAAGTGCCGCTATCATCGTTTTAATCTCTTCGTTCTCAAGCATTTTAGCTGTAGTTGATTTTTCGACATTCAGAATTTTTCCCTTCAAAGGGAGTATCGCCTGAAACTTTCTGTCCCGGCCCTGTTTTGCAGAACCACCAGCCGAATCTCCTTCTACAATATACAATTCACTCTCCGCAGGATCTTTCGACTGACAATCAGCCAGTTTACCTGGAAGCGATGTGCTTTCAAGAAGACTTGTTTTTCTTATCAGGTCTTTTGCTTTTCTCGAAGCCTCTCTCGCATGAGCGGCTAGTGTAACTTTATTTATAATATTTTTTGAAATAGATATATTTTCTTCAAGATATTCACCGAGTTTCTGATTTACAAAAGATTCAACAATTCCTTTTACTTCGGAATTTCCGAGTTTTGCTTTTGTCTGTCCCTCAAATTGGGGATCTTTTATCCTTATTGAAATTATCCCAACGATTCCTTCTCTTACATCCTCGCCTGAAAAACTCCCTTTAAAATCTCTTTTTAAATTATTTGACTGGGCATAGTGATTTATTGTTCTCGTTAATGCACCTTTAAATCCGGTCAGGTGCGTACCACCTTCAATCGTGTTGATATTGTTAACGAATGACAACATTATTTCCGAATATGAGTTCACATATTGGAATGCAATCTCGATCTCAAAATCATCACTTTCTGATGTTAAAAGTATCGGATCTTCATGAACCTTTTTTTTGGTACTTGCCAAATATTCAACATATTCAACAATTCCTCCCTCATAGTAAAAAGTATCACTTTTATCTGTTCTCTCATCTTTAAGGCTTATAGAAAGTCCTTTATTCAGAAAGGCAAGTTCCTTAAGTCTTTTTGATAGTATATTGTAATCATATTCAGTGGTCTCAAAAATATCCTCATCAGGCCAGAATGTAATTTTTGTACCCTCGTTTTTCAGTTTTTCCGAGTTTTTGAAATTCATTTTCAGGAGTACCGGCCTGATATTTCTGAAAATAGATGTATCCATCCCTTTTTACTTCAAGCTCTAGTTTTGAGGAGAGAGCATTAACAACGGAAACTCCAACACCATGAAGTCCACCCGAAACTTTGTATGTGTCATTATCAAATTTTCCCCCGGCATGAAGTATTGTCATTACTATCTCTGCAGCAGATTTGTTCTCTTCTTTGTGAATGTCTACTGGAATTCCTCTTCCGTTATCAGTGACAGATATGGAATTATCAAAATGAATTATCACCTCGATTGAATCACAATATCCCCCCATCGCTTCATCAACTGAATTATCAACTACTTCATATACCAGATGATGCAGTCCCGGAGATCCAGTGCTTCCGATATACATTGCAGGACGCATTCTGACAGCATCGAGGCCTTCCAGATATTTTTATATTTTCAGCTGTATAATTATTCCCGCTTTCCTTTGTTGATCCAACCGTCAATTTACTCTCCTGTAAAAGGTTTGGATTCTTCAGAATACCATGAATCGCCCGCCTTTTCAATCATTATGATTATAACTCAAATCCTTTCTTCTGTAAAGGTAAAGGGGTTATCTGGCAGACCATGTGAAAAACCACCCATAAAATTAATTTTTTAACTTTAAAATAGTTTCGAAATTTTTATTGTTTCTAACAGATGTGGCAATTATTTGCATATCGGGATAATTTGAAATAAACTGTTCAGTATTCTTTCTCATCCATTGCAATATCGTAATCATCAACAAGAAATACCGGATACTCTCCTCTTGAAGTATAAAAACATATCAATATAGGAAAGATATATAAAAAGAAGATTTATTTTTTTTTCCCCTGAAGAGAACAGTCTCAAGCGGCCTTCCGTCAAGAAATATTTCATATCTATCAAGATGGCTCCCCACAAGCGGTGCTTTGTAACCAGGATCTCCTTTTCGAATAATATTGTTAAGAACAAACATGACCATGTCCTGAATTGAATTGATCAATATTTTCAAACTCGGGAGAATGAGGGTACTATATTTTATTTCAAGATTACCGTATTTCTTTTTTAAGAAGTTCATTTAACTTAATAATAAAATTAATTCTTTTTTTTGTTATTCTCAGAGATCCTTTCCGCCAGTAATTTATTCCATCCGTTCAAATGGGAAATTTCCGGATTCTGCTTCAAGAAGAGATGATTTATTCCTGATAATCTTCTTATATTCAATAAGTTCGTTTGAATATAAAACATCTGTCCCAAATATAAATTTGTCAAATAATTTTCTTAATCCGGATCTGCTTGAAATTAATGATACATAATCGCTTGAGGAAAAAAACAGGGGGAATAAATTTTTTCCTATTCCGGCAATTCCTGTTTTTTCACCATCAATAAACATTGAAAATTTTCTGTTCTAAATGAAGCGCTGATATTAAATCTCATAATCCGATCTTACAACTGACGAACTTATAAAAAACTCATTGATCCAATGTTCAGCATATCATTCTTTCTTACATTCAAAAACGATCGCCCGAAACCGAGAATGTATATTGCCTCCAGAATCAGATGTTTTCCCTGATCCGTTAGGTCCGAAAATTATATTCTTATTATTTGCAAAAGAGAATCGTTTTTTTACTTTTCAGATTCCGAAATCCGAAGATCTCGATATTATCAATAAACAAGTTTAAATATTAAGAGGCATTACCACATATATGAACTTTCCTTCCGTCGGAGGGAGTTGAAGGCTCAAAAACAAATGAACTCTCTGTGTCATTCATTCTGATCTTTATCTTTTCAGAATTAACATGGGCAAGGAAATCTAGAATGAAATTTCCATTAAATGCAACACTGATCGGATCACCATCATATGCAATATCAAGTCTCATCATGGGCTTCACCTTTCTCAGGAGTTGTCCTTTCAAGTATCAAGTTTCCCTTTTTCAAATTTGAAAATAACACCGTTATTTCTACTTTTAAAAATCAGAATCCTTTTAAGTGTTATGTTAAGTTCATTGCTTTCAATTACAGCCTCGTTTTCTGTGCTTTCCGGAATAACTGTTTTATAGTTCGGAAATTTCTGATCAATTATTCTGGACGATAAGCACCCTGTTCTGATATCTAAAGAAAAGATTGTTTTTATCATATGAAAAATCAATTTTTCCACTATCTCCAATCTTCAATAATTCAAAAGTGATTTTCTTGATATTATAAAATTAACATTATTCGCAGTTTCTGATTTAAAATCAAAATATGAATAAGATAATCGATGTCCGTCAGTGGAAGCCATCTCTATTATTTCATCTGAAATAGTTATAAGTGCACCACCAAGATTAAATTTCATTTCAGGAGAAATTATGAAATAGCTTTTATTTATCAGAAATCCAAGTTGTTTTGTATCCAGGCTATAGGATTAGAAAAATCTGCTTCCGGTAATTGTGGATAGTCTGCAGACTGAAGTCCCATCAATTTATACTTACTTGTTTTTTTCTCATTTGAAATACTGATGTTCAGATCATTGTTTTCAGATATCTCAATATTTCCTTCAGGCATCTTTGAGATAAGATCATAGAAATCTTTTCCATTCACTGTAAATGTACCGGGTTCTTCAACCTTAACCTGAATTTTTGATGATAATCCTATTTCAAGGTCTGTCGCAACAAGTTCAATATCACCATTTTCAAACGCTGTAATTTTAATATTCTGCAATATATCAATAAGAGTCTTCTTTTCAAATACTCCCTGAAAAAGTTTTAGTTCATCAGAGAAAAAATTTTTTTCCACAAAAATTCTCATTTTTACCTGCCTTTATATATTTATTACATATAATAACATAATGAGATTATAAAAATAAACAAGGGTGTTGAAAAGTTAAAAAGCTGAAAAAAATAATTATATTGATATTTAAGGGGTGTTTAAAAATTTGTGGAAAATTATTTAGGATAATGTGCAATTTAGTTAATTCTTGAAAAATTT
This sequence comes from Candidatus Aminicenantota bacterium, assembly GCA_963827565.1. GTDB lineage: Bacteria > Acidobacteriota > Aminicenantia > UBA2199 > UBA2199 > UBA647. Next base: position 612,675 of record CAWHBG010000003.1, on the reverse strand, counting down.
TATGTAAGAATTGATCTTTTTCAACAATTCAGGATCTTTTGCTAACATTTTTTTTACTTTTCTAATCGAATATATTACTGTTGAATGATCTTTTCCGCCGAATCTCGATCCCAATCTCCACATAAGAACTGTTTGTAATTGTTTTACAAAGATACATTGCTATCTGACGCGGTAGAACAACTTTTCTTGAGTTATTCTTTGATATAATATCAGAAGTTTTTATGTCAAATTTTTTGGCAATAAACTCCTGGATACTTTTTATTGTAGCCTTTTTTTGTCTTGAAGAGATATAGGGTTTCAGTGCATCCTTTGCAAAATCAAGTGATAATACAACACCGCTCTTCTTCGAGAAGGTAAGGTCTGCAACCCCGATCAACCGGTTCAACGCACCTTCAAGCTTTCTTATATTTTCTTTTATAGAAGAGGCAAGAAAAAATTGAACATCTTCTGGAATCTCAAAATTATTTCCATTTGAAATTTGTTTTTCAGAGATCTTATTTTTAAGGATTGCCATTCTGTCTTCAAGACTATATGGGAGAATATCTACAATACTGCCCATCTCGAATCTTGATTTAATTCTACTCTCCAGATCGGGAATATTATCAGGGTGTGTATCAGAACAGATCACAATTTGTTTTTCCATTTGTATAAGTTTGTTAAATATATTATAAAATTGCTCTCTTGTACCCCCCCACTTTGTTATAAATTGAATATCATCTATAAGAAGTACATCAATAGAAGTATACTTTTTTATAATCTGGGTTCCTTGTTTTTGTCTTGTATATTCAACGTACTCATTCATAAAATCACTTGAAGTTGTGTAAACAACACTGATGTTTTCATCACTATTTATAAGCTTGTTGCCTATAGCCTGCATTAAATGTGTTTTTCCGAGCCCTACATCACTGTAAATATAAAGAGGATTATATGATTTCCCGGGGAACTCAGATACATTATAAGCAAATGAGTGAGCCATCCTGTTTGAATTGGTTTGAGTAAAAGTATCAAATGTAAATTTTTCCTGAAGATTTGTATTGAATGTTTTTTTTGCATGGAAAGACGGAGTTTCTGCTTTTTCTTCAAACTCTTCAAAAAGTGGTACGATCTTTATTATTATGCTAAGACTGCTTTTAAGTTTTATATTAAGTTTTTCAAGAATATTGTTTTTTATCCAGACCATCTTGTTTTTTTCAGGAGACCCGAGGAAAACGATACCTTTGTTCTCGCCAATATATTCGAGGGGGTTAATATACTTTTCAAATGTGGGAAGATCAAGAACTTCCCTGATTTGATTTTTTATGGTATTAAAATCGCTCATTTTCCACATCATTTTTAACAATTGTGGAAAAAACCACAATATTTAAATACGTCATTTTTCAATATTAATTAAATTGATTATCTTAGTCAATACAAAATTTACTTTTTTTATTAATATAAGTGATATAATTTTAAAGGGTTATATAAGATGAAAAAAATATTTTTAAAACTAGTTGTTGCCATAGTATCTTTAATACTGATTTTCTCCCCCTTCTTATTGCTTATCGATTTTAACAGGTTTCTTCCCATTGTATTGTTTGTATGGATGTTATCGGTATCATATTTTCTGTTTGTAAAATTAAAGGGCTGATAGATTCAGAATCATTAGAAAGGAGAAATGTTGGATTTTCCGGTAGCAGTTGAAAACAAAATTAGAGAATATATGTTGATTCTGAAGGAATATAGCAGAAAAATAAATATAATTTCAAAAAAAATAACCAATGAACAACTTAGAGATCTTGTAAATGAATCTATCATTTTAGATGAACATATAACGGGAACCCATATTGTTGATGCCGGAAGCGGTAACGGTATCCTTGGATTCCCTGTTGCTTTTCTTCATCCGGAAAAGCTTATATATCTCGTAGAGCCGAGAAAAAAAAAATCCGAATTTTTAAAATATACTGCAAATAAGTTAAAGGTAAGCAACGTTGAAGTGTTTCGGGAAGGAATAGAGGATTTTACTAAAAAAAAAAGAGGATTTTCAATTATTGCAAGGGGCTTCCCGGACAACTCAAAGCTTATATCTTATTTAAAAAAAGGTGTCGTCGATGAGGTTGTGCTGATCACCTCTTTGGATAAAATAAAAAAAATAGAGAAAGGGATAGTAAAATATGAGCAAAAAATTTATAATGTACCCTTTCGGGACAAACTGAAGATAATACACATAAAGAATGTTTCACGTGAAACATAGGGGGAAAATGGGTAAAATTATTACTATTGCTAACCAAAAAGGGGGGGTCGGTAAAACAACCACCGCAATAAATCTTGGAGCTTCTTTGGCGATTGCAGAAAAAAAGATTCTTTTGCTGGATCTTGATCCACAGGCAAATTCAACTACCGGTATGGGTATAGACAGAACTATTGTTGAAAAAGACATTTATAGTGTGCTTTCGAATAAAAGCGCTATAAATGATGCAATTGTTGATACAGAATTGCCATTTTTCAAACTTATTCCTTCATCGAGAAACCTTGCCAGGTTTGAGATGGAGGTTTCAGAGTTTGAGGGAAACCATCTGTATTTAAAAAATGCTCTTGATTTTATTAAAAATGAATACGATTTTATAATTATTGATTCGCCCCCGTCACTGGGCTTATTGACAATAAATTCACTAACTGCCAGTGATTCGGTCTTAATTCCTATTCAATCAGAGTATTATGCGTTGGAGGGTTTGTCGGATCTGAATGATACAATAGAAAGAATTAAAGATGATTTTAACAAATCGCTTCAGATTGAGGGAATTTTGATTACTATGTTTGATGAAAGGACGAATTTATCACGCCAGGTTGAGGAAGAGATTAGAGGGTTTTTTAAAACGAAAGTTTACAGGTCTGTTATTCCGAGGAATGTAAGACTGTCAGAGGCTCCGAGTTTCGGAAAACCGATACAATTATATGAAATTAAATCAGCCGGTTCAAAAGCATATATGGCACTCGCTAAGGAGATGTTAAGTCAATGAAGAGACGAGTCCTTGGAAAAGGGATTGAAGCAATTATTGCCAACAAACCAAATTTGCATGAGAATGGAGATTTTATTGAAGTAGATATCGACAAGATCTATCCGAACCCTTATCAACCAAGAAAGAAATTTAAAAAGGAAAAAATAGTTGAGTTGGCGGAATCACTTAAAGAAAGCGGTATGATTCAACCGATTGTTCTTTATAGAGATAACAATAAATATTTTCTCCTTGTTGGTGAAAGAAGGTGGCGATCTGCGCAACACCTGAATTGGGAGAAGATACCGGCAATTATTAAAGATGTAACTCCGGACGAAGTAATGATCGCTGCGCTTGTGGAAAATGTTCAGAGAGAAGACCTTAATGCTATAGAAATTGCTGAAGGTATCAACCTTGTAATTGAAAAAAATGGTATTAGTCAGGAGAAGGCGGCTACAAAGGTCGGAATGAACAGAACAACGGTTACAAACTACCTGAGGCTTCTAAAGCTCCCGGAAGCAGTAAAGCAGAATATTATATCCGGTGAATTAACTCCGGGACATGCGCGTGCTTTACTTGGCCTTGAAAAAGGAGAATCAATGATGGAGGTTTTATCGGTAATTTTAAATAAAACCCTCTCCGTCAGAGAAACAGAAAAACTTGTAAAGATATTTAATAAAAAACCGGCAGAAACCTCAAATGATCTTTCGGGAAATTTGAAAGATCCAGATCTTAGAAAAGCTGAAGAGAGTCTTACGAAAATACTTTCATCAAAAGTGAGCCTTGTTTACAAAAAGGATGGAAGTGGAAAGATCACAGTATTTTTTAATAACCTTGATGAGTATGAAAGGATCTTTAATATAATTACCAAGGAGTGAATATGAATAAAACTGAGAATATAGGAAAGGTTAACGGTTTTATAGATCGAGATACAGAGATAAACGGAGATATCAAATTCAATGATTCGTTCAGAGTTGATGGCACATTTAAAGGAAAGATCATTTCCGGGAATGCATTGATTATAGGAGAGGGTGGGAATGTTGAGGCCGATATTGATGTTGCAAATATTTCTGTTAACGGAGTGGTGAAGGGTACACTGAAAGCCAGTGAGAGTGTTCAGATATTTTCTCTCGGGCGTGTAACCGGAGAGATTATAACCCCGAAATTGATTGTAGAAGACGGTGCTTTTTTTCAGGGTTCATGTCAGATGGAACTAAAAGTTCTTGATACAAAATCTAAAGTTCAGGAAGATAAACCGGATAAACTTCAGAAAGCCTGATGAATATCGGGGCAATAATACCGGCGAGATACAAATCTTCAAGATTTCCAGGAAAACCTTTGGCTAAGATTTCCGGTATATCGATGATTGAGCGTGTATACAGACAGGTAATCAAGTCGGATAAATTTAAAAGTATTATTGTGGCAACGGACAGTAAAATTATAGCAGAAGAAGTAGAAAGGTTCGGAGGGCAGTTTAAGATGACCTCTGTTGAGTGTTCTTCCGGAACCGAAAGGGTTTGGGAGGTTTTCCGGGAGAGTGATCTTGATGGCGTTATAAATATCCAGGGTGATGAACCTCTCATATCAGAGAATCTTATATCTGAAATATATTTCAAATTGATTGAGGGTGTAAACCCTGTTGTTACTGCAGCATATTTTAATGAATCGGAAGAGGAGTTTTATTCTGAAAATGTTGTGAAAAGCGTTTTTGACCGAAATGGAAATGCTCTCTATTTTTCCCGATCTCCCATACCGGGACATCAGCTGACTGAATTTTCCGGTTTCCATCACCATATTGGCATATATGGATATACAAGGAACGCTCTTTCATCTTTTATAAAACTCCCTCCCTCCGATCATGAGATTATAGAGAGGTTGGAGCAATTGAGGTTTCTTGATAATGGAATTAATATTTCGGTTATCAAAACAGACTACAGATCGATCGGGGTTGATATCCCTGAAGATATAAAAAAGATAGAAAAATTATTAAAGGAATGAACATTGAAAACTAAGTATATTTTTGTTACGGGCGGTGTGTTGTCATCGTTGGGCAAAGGGGTTGCGGCGGCTTCAATTGGCAATATTTTAGAGTCTTACGGATACACAATCACAATTGTAAAGCTGGACCCTTATTTGAATGTCGATCCGGGAACCATGAGCCCGCTGCAACATGGTGAGGTTTTTGTGACTGATGACGGGGCGGAAACAGATCTGGATCTGGGACATTATGAGCGGTTTACAAAAACGATCACTTCCCAGAAGAACAATTGGACAGCCGGAAAGATCTATTTTAACGTGATTGAAAAGGAGCGGCGTGGTGATTATCTCGGAAAAACGGTTCAGGTTATTCCTCATGTCACTGATGAAATAAAAAATTCTGTAAAATCCCTGGATGGAAAATATGACATTATCATTGTAGAGATCGGTGGTACTGTGGGAGATATTGAGAGTCTTCCTTTCCTTGAGGCCATCAGGCAGATCGGCCTTGAATCGGAAGATTCAGATACGCTGTTTATTCATCTGACCCTTGTCCCCTTTATCAAAGCAGCCGGGGAACTTAAAACGAAGCCCACCCAGCACAGCGTTAAAGCGATGAGGGAGATCGGAATACAACCCGATATATTATTGTGCCGAGCTGAAATTCCCATTCCGGAAGAGATAAAGAAGAAAATTGCCCTGTTTACGAATGTAAAGTATGAGGATGTTGTCAGTGCAAACGATGTGGATACAATTTACAAGATCCCCCTTGTTTTCAAAGAGGAGGGTATGGGCAATCTCCTTTTAAATAAACTCAACCTCAAAATGAAAAAGGATGATTCTTCACAATGGAAAGTTTGGGTCGATAAGATATATAGCATGAAAGAGGAAGTAACAATAAGTATTGTCGGGAAATATGTCAGCCTTAGCGATTCGTATAAAAGTCTGTTTGAAGCCCTTTTCCATGGCGGCGTAGAAAATGATGTCAAGGTAAATCTTGACCTTATCGAATCCGATGATCTGCTGGATGACAATCTTGAAAAAAGATTTGAGAATTCAGATGGGATACTGGTTCCCGGGGGATTCGGTATCAGGGGTATTGAGGGAATGATCCGGGCAATTCAGTTTGCCCGGGAAAATAATGTACCCTACTTCGGTATTTGTCTTGGAATGCAAACAGCATCTATAGAATTTGTGAGAAATGTAGCAGGAATAAAAAATGCGCACTCCACCGAATTTGACAAGTCAACTGACAAGAAAGTGTTCCTTAAATTAAAAGAACTGACTGGAATTGAGACAATGGGTCACAATATGAGGCTTGGCCAGTTCTCATGTACGCTGAAAGATGGATCGCTTTGCCGGGATATTTATCAAGAGAAAAAAATAATGGAACGTCACAGGCACAGGTATGAATTTAATCCTGAATTTGAAGAGGTACTTGAATCGAACGGAATGGTGATATCCGGAAAAAATGTGGAAAGAAACCTAGTGGAAATGATAGAGCTGTCAGGCCATCCCTGGTTTGTCGGATGCCAGTTTCATCCGGAGCTTAAATCGAGACCGATGGACCCCCATCCGCTTTTTACTTCATTCATTGGCGCTGCAAAAAAATATAAAGACGCCTGATTTAAACGTTTTACATATATTTTACATTAAAAATGTGGTTAATACCCACTCTTCTTCATCTTCGTTCTCTGACAGGCTGTAGCAGGTTCCCCCTTCAATGAAATATGGGTAATCCTCCATTATATTTTTAATCCCGATCGGAACAATTTCCTTTTTCAGTACTTTTCCTGCCAGATCAAGTATATAAAATTCATCCCCGGCGTCTTTTCTTTTAAACGTTTGTATATAAATTCTGTTTCCGGTAACAAAAAGGTTTTTAATTGCAGGGTACTGATTTCCAACTTCAAACATATCTTTTATCCGCTCCCAGAAATCGCTGAATCTTGAATCATTTTTAAAATAGTGTTTGATCTCAGCTTTTTTTGATCCTGATACATTCTCTATTTTATAGTTGACTTTGATTGGAGCAAGTTTTTCCCCTTTTGCAGAATACCTCTCAATAACAAAATCTTTTGTGTCATTTAAATATAGAACACCCTTGTATGCTTTTATATTAAATATGTTCGATTCTGAAAAAATTTTCACAAAGCTTCCGCGTTCAAATTCTATGTTAGATCTTCCCGGGATCTCTCTGATTTTTTTGAAATTTTTATCGTACAATGTCAACGATTGGCTCCGGGACCTGTTCTCGCCTATTTTAAAGGTCCTGGCTGCAAAATTATTCCCCACCGGGATTAATCCCCGTATGAATCCTCCGTTAAGCTTTTTTTCACTGATAAATTTTCCATCCTTTTCGAAAAACATTACCTTCGACCGGTTGTGGATAAAAATATTGCCGTTGATCATATTCAGGTTAAATGAAAGTCCGCCTCTCCTTGATGTATTTATTTCACCGGGGCCCTCTCCCTTTTTCCCGAATTTTCCCAGATATTTAATGTCATTTTTTGAATATATATGGATCGTTGCTCCTTCAGTAACATAAATCCGGTCACTACTGACAAAAATTGAATCGGGACTCAGCACATCTTCCAGAGTGGTCGTTTCTGAATTTAATGAAATAAACAAAAAAATGGAAACAACGATAATACAAACTATTTTTTTCATATAAATCTCCATAATCATAAATATGTTTTTCTACTTACTCATTATAACAAACAAAAGGGGAGAATCTTTCATTTATGTGTTGATTTCAACCAATATACAATTTATAATTCTGACCTGTTTTACGAGGTGCCGAATGGGCGAAAAATTTTTAAGACTTAAACAGGTCTGGTGGCCATGGATACTTATTACTGCCGGTTCAGGTATTTCAGCGGCCGGGTATGTAATTTTTATTCTTCCGATGGATATGGTTGAGGGCGGTGTTACCGGGATCGGCATTATTGTAAAACACTTGACAGGACTGCCCATTGTTGGAATATCTTCCCTCGCAATAACTGCTCTCGTGTTCGTTTTTGCTATCAGGATACTCGGGAAGGGGTTCGGGGCAAAATCGATATATTCAACCATTTTGATGAATGTTCTGATCGATCTTTTTTCTATTATAAAAATAAGCATAAACTTGAATCAGTCTGATATTCTTCTGGCTGCTTTTTATGGAGGCGCTTCCGTGGGATTAGGGTTGGGACTAATTTACTTTGCCGGTGCATCGACCGGAGGTGCGGATGGTATTGCCCAGATTTTATGGAAACTAAGCAAGATACCGATTGGAAGAACATTGATAACGATCGATGTTTTTGTGCTGACTGCTGCAGCAATTATCTTTATTCCTGTTAAAAATATCATGTACTCAATGATCTTTATTTACATCGAAATAAAGGTGATCGATATGGTGTTGAACGGATTGAGGGCAAACCAGCGGATCATGATCGTTACAGATTATCCGGAGAAGATGAAAAAGGCCATATTTACAAAACTGAGCCGCGGACTTACCATATTTAAAGGGATCGGGGGTTATACCGAGAACGAGCGGTATATGCTTACTTCTGTGTTACCGAAAAAGAATATTCCGGAGATAAGAAGGATTATCGCCGGCATTGATAAAAAATCGTTTGTTATTATTCAGGATATTCACCAGGTATATGGTGAAGGATTCGAAAAACTCCCGGAAAAAATGGTAAATGGCAAAAAAGTTAAAAAGACGTAATATAAAGCCGGTTTGACAAGAAATCGTAAATAATATATACTGAAATATAATCGCGGGGTGGAGCAGTCTGGTAGCTCGTTGGGCTCATAACCCAAAGGTCGTAGGTTCAAATCCTACCCCCGCTACCAATTTATTCTTATACAATTCTCATTTTTTTATTTTTTCTATATATTTATCGATATCTTTTATTTTAGTATGTTAAAAATCTAATTGAAAAAATTTGTTGTTTCCAATATTTATTAACACAGGGAAGATTTGATATTATCTTCATGTATTGATGAAAGAAAATGGGAAAGAACACTTCAGGTAACCCTATAAAAATTGTAATTGTTAATTCACACACTTCGCTAAATTCGGGAGATGCCGGTATTTTAATAGGAAATGTTAATTTTTTAAGAAAAAAATTTGGAGAAGTAAATATAATTGTTGCTAGCCGGACACCTGTTCTCGATAGTCAAGTATATAAAAATTATGATCTGAAATTTCTTCCCCCCATCATCCCGACACCATTAATAATTAAATCAGGAACCAATAAAATTAAAGAAAATCTGATAAATTTTTTTTCGGTTCGATCAAGGACTAAATTACTATCTTCGATAAAAAGTTGTGATATTGTAATTTCATGCGGCGGTGCGAACTTTTTTTCAAACCGCAAGTATTTTCCGGGCCCCATGTTTTTTCAGAACTACCTGCATGTATTATTGACTGTTTTATTCAGGAAACCGCTATTCTTTTTTCCCCAATCGTTCGGGCCCTTCAAAAATAAGGCATCTGCATTTTTAATTAGGAGTCTTCTTAATTCAAAAAAGGTTAAAAAAATTTGGGCAAGGGAAGAAATATCTTTTAAAATTCTGTTGGATTTAGTTAAAAACAAATCTATAGCTGATATGTGTCCTGATATCGCATTTTTGCTGGAACTAAATAAAAAAGAGTTCAGGAGAACCGAATTTTCTGATCTGCCAAAGCCTTTTGTTGTGCTGACAATGAGAAGCTGGTCATTTCCTCATTTAAGAACAAAAAGATTAAAAAGAGAGAAAAGGGCTCACTATTTAAATGCTTTGGTTAAAACCTGCATATACGTTTATGAAAAACTTGATGGTTCACTTATGTTTCTGCCAAGTTCAAGAGGCATAAAGCATTTGGAAGATGACAGATACATTATTGAAGAAATTAAAAATAAATTGAACTCATTTATTCCTGAAGGCAGAATGTATTGCCCTGAGATAAAAGATAATGAAAATATAATTAATATTATATCTCTGATCTCATCCGCAGACCTGGTTTTGGCAACAAGGTTCCATCCGTCAATATATGCTATTACTTCAGGAATTCCGGTCTTGTCAATTTCTTATCATCATAAATGTAGTGGAATTATGAAAATGGTAAATATGGAGAGATTTAGTTTGCCGATTTCTTACATAGAAGATAAAGATATTATTTTAAAATTGGAAGAAATTCTTAAGAATAGCGCTAATATAAAAAAGGATCTTACTATGAATGCGAAAAAAATAAAAAAAGAAATAGAACTAAAACTTTATGATGAATTATATCCAGTTGTGATTACGATTCAAAAAAACAAGAGAAATATTTAAGTTCAGAACTTCTTTTTTCGTAATAAATGGTTGATATTTTTGCCATACCACATTTCCACAACCAATTTTTTTTCAGGAATATCATATACTTCTTGAAAGTTAAAATAAATGAAAATACTCTTCAGGAAATATCTCAGAATGATCAGGTCAGACAAAATAATTATTCCGGTTAGTGATCTGATCAGGTGAGATCCTAATTTATATCACCATTTCAATTAAATTTTGATTAAATATACCCAAAACAATCATATATTTTTAAGAATGATTGCAAAAAAAAATTTTCTGTTATAAATTAACAATATTATATGAAACTAAAATCGAAAAATCTTATAATTATCATTTCTTCCAGATTAGAAAGAGGTTAAAATGCAAAAAAAAAATGATATTACCAGGCGAAGCTTTTTAAAATTTATTAAAAACGGAACAGGTGCTGCTGTTGGAATCAGCTTGCTTGACATCCCCGGATTTCAAAAGCTTTTAGCAGATGAACTTGCTCACATTCCGGTAGTATGGATCGCAGCAGGTTCCTGTACAGGATGTTCTGTATCACTTCTCAATTCATTAAGCCTGACTGTTCAGGATCTTCTATTGGGGCAGATCGTTCCGGACAAACATGTAAGTATGGCATTCCAACCCACTATAATGGCAGGACAGGGTCACTCCGTCATTGAAGTTCTTGACAAATTTAAAGCAGGAAGGCCCGGCTCTTTTATCCTGGTGTTCGAAGGCGCGGTTTCAACCAAAGACAATGGCGTATATTGCGAAGTAGGAGAAAAAGATGGTCACGGTATTTCCACTTTGCAGCATTTGAGGGAGCTGGCTCCCAAAGCAAAGGTGGTTCTGAATGTTGGCACCTGCCCCTCTTTTGGTGGAATCCCGGGAGCACCGCCGAACCCTACCGGCATTAAAACAGTTAAGGAAATTCTCATATCAGAAGGTATTAATACTCCGACGATTAACATTCCCGGCTGCCCGCCCCACCCCGATTGGATCGTTGGTACTATCGCAGCGATATTGATCGGCGGGATTGACGCACTAAAGCTGGATATAACCGGGAGGCCTATTGCTTTCTATGGAAAAAAAATACATGACAACTGCACCCGTAGAGGACAGTTTAACAAAGGGAATTTTGCAAAAAAGTTCTCTGATGAGGGATGCTTATACGAATTAGGCTGTAAGGGGCCGATTTCCCATTCAGACTGTCCGACCCGGAAGTGGAACAGTGCCAAAAACTGGTGCATTGGAAGCGGTAGTCCCTGTATCGGCTGTGTGGAACCGGATTTTCCTTTTACAGACTCTCTGCTTAAGAAAGTGAATATCCACTCTGCAATTGCCGGAGATTCTTTTAATAAAAATGCAAATTCTTCTTTTATTAATGAAAAAGGCTGCACGGCATGCCATACGGATACTCACCAGGGGCAGCAACCTGTCTGCAAAGATTGCCACACCACTGATGACTGGAGTGTTGATATCTGGCGTCCATAAGATAAATTTTTTATATAAATTTTTATTGAAAAAAAAGTTTTTTTCTATTAATGTCATTATTGTAATTTCTATATTTGTATTTGTTATTATAAAAATGAAATACTTTAAAATAATTTTATTTATTATTGTTATTTTTTGTCTGACCGGTTTTTTTATCTATTCTGTATCCAGCAAAACGATTCCGGGAGACCTTAACGGGGTGCATTCTAATTTACAGGCAGAGGGAAAATGCGCTTCATGTCATGATTCAGAGGACAGGGTAAATTCTGAGAACTGTCTGAATTGTCATGAGGAACTTTCAGAAAGGATAAAAGCATTGACCGGTTTTCACAGAGACAAAAAAGAAGATTGTTCAGATTGTCACCAGGAGCACAGAGGGAAGAACTCAAAACTTATCGATTTTAATATTGCTGATTTTGATCACAACGAAACAGGATATGTTCTTAAGGGAGCTCATAAAAAGATAAAAAACTGTTCAAGCTGCCATTCTGGTTCTAATTCGGTTAACAAAAAAATTACCAACTCATTTTTTCTCCAAAACTCAGAATGCAAGGCCTGTCATGAGGATGTCCATAACCTGATGTACCCTGTCTGTGATGAGTGTCATTCAACGGAAAACTGGAGTGTTGATATATGGAATTAATGATTTGTAAATTTTACAAAAGGATCACTATCTTGATTCTACTTTTGGTCTTGTCTGTAAGCTTGCTGGTATCTGATACAAATGAGTCCTTTTACATAAAGGGGAGATTTTATCAGGATTGGATGGGCCTGAAGGGCGATGATACAGAATTGTATAGCCGTTTAAGCAGCCGTTTAAAACTGACCTTATGGAACAGGCCAGGTGACGGATGGACTGCAGATTTCGATATAAGAAACCGTTATACATTCAGCGAAAAAGGAGATAACCAGCTTATTGTTTATGATGCAAAAATATTTTTTAGAAGTATGAAAAGTAAATTTTTTCTCTCAATCGGTCAAATGAACCTTTATGATGTTTCCGGGATTGGAGAGCTGACAGGGATCCTGGCCGGATATAAACCTTTTAAAAATATTTCAGCAGGAGGATACTACGGTATCGAGCCAGATCTTTATGGTTCTAGAATTGATTCAAAATACCGGAAATTCGGCGGGTTTATCAAATATCTGGGGCCGGGGGCCAGGCAGGTATCAATAAGTTTTAACAACCTCTCCTTTGACGGGCAGATCGAAAGGCAATACCTGAGCTCCAGTATATTCTACCCTTACAAAAGGCTTTTTTCTGTTTTCGGAACCGCAGAATATGAAATTGCCGGTAATATAGCAAATGAGGACAGACTTGCCAGATTATTTCTTAATGCCCGCTTTAATATTTCAAAAAAGATAAATGTCACCGGAAGCTACAGCTCTGGCCGGGGACTTGACTATCATCGATTCGCGATCGAACATGAAGAAAATCAACTCTTTCAGATCAGTGAGATAGAAAGGTTTTATTATAATACCACTTATGGTGTCCGGATATCATTCAGGCCTGCAAAGAATTGCCGGCTCTCTTTTTCAAGACGGGAAAGTGAACGTGTTGATGAAGGGATAAAAAACCATACATCAAGATTCGGTTTTTCCTCTTCCAATATATTAAATTCTGGATTTTCACTTTCAGCGAATTACAATATGAACAGAGGTGATAAATCTGAATCTGACTCCTACTATATTTCCACATCGAGGTATTTTGGCCGTTTTAATGCCAGCATCAGCTTTTCCAGTTATTTCAATGCGATATATACAGGTGTTAATGGCCAACCGGAAATTACCTATATCCCAGACAGGAGAACAATTTCCACGAGTTTGTTTTATATTCTGAACAGAAACTTGGCATTTTCCATGGAATATGCATATTCATTTCAGGATGATTATAAGGAAAATCGGGCATTTGTAAGGATGATTATAAGAAAATGATAAAAATAAAAATGAAAAATATAAAAAAATCCGGCAAAATAATAGATCGAGTATATTCTTCCCCATTACTAATTGTTTTTATTTTTATCCTTCTTTCAGTATTTACATTCGGATCAATCTCAAAAATATGGAATTCAGTTACTCATGACAAGACAAACTTTCCTCTGACCGGCAAACACAGAACGGTTTCATGTTCAGAATGTCATAAAAAGGGGATTCTGGCCGGGACCCCTTCCGAATGCGAATCATGTCATTTGTATAAAAAAAATGATGATGTACACAATTTTCAGCTCGGGATTCATTGCGGAGAGTGTCATACTCCGACTGATTGGAAAATAATAAAACCGGGCTCCTGGTCTCATGTGATAGAGACCGGTTATCCCCTTGAGGGGCAGCACCGCCTTTCAAACTGCAGCCAGTGCCATGAGGATAATATCTATTCAAGGGTTAATTCATCCTGTTATAATTGCCATTTGGACGATTACAAAAGGGCGAAGGATCCGGACCATGTGTTGGTCGGCTATTCCACTGATTGTGAAAATTGTCATAACAACACTTTTGATTGGAGAGGAGCTTTACTTGATCATGATAAGTTCTGGAGGTTGAGAGGGCCTCATTCGGGACACGACTGTTCGGTTTGCCATAAGAACGGATACAATATCACAAATGACTGCATCAATTGTCATCTGGATGACTATAACAGGGCTAAAGATCCCGATCATGTTCGATCAGGTTTCAGTACTGACTGCTCTACATGTCACCTGGATGGATCATTTTCCTGGTCACAGGCAAAGTTTGATCACGGATTCCCTATATTTTCAGGAGAACATCAGAGTTTTCTCTGTTCAGATTGCCATCAAAGCACAAATTATTACGAATTTTCATGTATAAATTGCCATGAGCACAATAAAGCTGATATGGATCGTGAACATTCCGGAGTTGGGGGATACGAATATAAAAGTTTAAACTGTTATTTTTGTCATCCTGACGGAAAATAGTAAAATAAGGTGAAAAAATTGAATTATATTTATAAAAAAAATCAGGGGGCCTGAATTGTCAAATAAAAAATCAATGATATTGAATGTTAACGGGAATAATCATCAGATTTTTGCAGATTTGGATGAGCCTCTTTTGTGGGTTCTAAGGGATGACCTGGGATTGACCGGGACGAAGTTTGGATGCGGAACCGGGGAGTGTGGGGCATGTTCGGTCCTCATAGATGGTGAAGCAAAAAGGTCCTGCCGATATCCGGTTGCTCATGTCGCTGCCGGTCAGGAAATTATTACTATCGAAGGGCTTGGTACAGCGGAGAATCTTTCAGAGCTTCAAAAGGCTTTTATAAAGTACTCGGCATTCTGTTGTGGATTTTGCACTCCCGGTATGTTAATAACCGCAACAGGTTTACTTAACAGTAATCCCAATCCAACCCATGATGAGATCGTTGCGGCAATGGACAATAATTTATGCAGATGCGGGTCTTATATGCATATTGTTAAAGCGATAGAATCAGTGGTAAAAGGGTATTAAAAGGAGTCTCCATGAAAATGACAAGACGACAGTTTCTCGCCTCTCTGGGGGGAGCAAGCCTGATTTTTGCAGTTGATATAACTGCAGGGGCAGAGACGGATGAAAAATCTTATAGTAGTGAAGTAGATGACATAGAACCTGAATGTATTGCAGATTATACTGACACTGATTATTCAAACTGGATAGTTTTTGATCCCGGTGATAAGGTCAGGGTTTTTACTGGACGTACCGAGCTTGGCCAGGGGTTAAAAACCGTAATTGCGGCAACCGTTACCCAGGCGCTTGATATCGAACTGGAAGACCTTACCATTATTCAGGGTGATACAGACCAGTGTCCCAATGATGGACCTACGAATGGAAGCGCTGCATGCAGGGTGGTTGGATGGGGCTTCTGGCTTGTATGTTTAAAGATCCGTAATTATCTTTTAACAACCAGCGCTGAAAAAACAGGAATAGCTTCGGATAATCTTGAATTTAAATCGGGAAAAATAAAAATTAAAGGTGACGATAATACATTTATAAATTATTCTGATATTTCTTCAGGAGAAGCTGTATTGATAAGGGTAAACCCCGATTCTACTCTTGCAGGTAAGGAGTATGTCGATAAAAAAATTCCAAATGTGAACGGGGTTGAAATAGTGACCGGCGCTCTTAAATATGTGAACGATCATAAATTACCGGGAATGTTGTATGCCGGATTCAAGACTCAGCCCTACCACAAAAACATTACCCGCTTGCTGACATATAATGCTCAAAAGGCACGTGAGATAGAGGGAGTTAAAGATGTTGCGTCTATAAGCGGCAGGGTTACCGTAATAGGTGAAAGATATTCAGCTGTGACCAAGGGATTGTCTCTTGTTGATGCGACCTGGAACACTCCTGGGAGGCCTAAAGAACTTAATATTGAGGAAGAGTTGAGAACAAATTCGCGGCTTAATGAAGTAAAAGAAGATGTAGGCGATGTTGATGGCGCTCTGAAGTCCAGTGCTGTGGTTCTCTCTGAAACGTACTACACCCATTATGTTACACACTCTCCTATTGAAACAGATCAAGCTCTCGCATATTTTGATAATACTCAAAAAAAATGGAAAGTATGGGCAAGTACCCAATGGCCTCACAAACAGAGGGAACTAATTTCCCAGAGATTGAAAATATCGGAATCAGATATCAGGGTTATTGCTCTTCCTGCAGGGGGAGCTTTCGGGGGTAAAATACAAAATACTGTAAATGCAGAAGCTGCATTGATAGCAAATCACGCTAAAGCTCCGATTAAGTTGATATACAGTAGAAAGGACCAATTTCAACTAAGATCGAGTTTTAAATCAGCCGTAGTAATAGATATTACAAGCGGAGTTGATACCGGTGGTAAAATTATTGCCAGAAAGATAGATGAATATGACGATCATGCGGAAGGCTCAACTTTTGTTTATGATATCCCGAATGTAAGGACAAATTCATATATGGGGAGGATCCCTTACGGTCGGACAGTCATGAGGGGGACAAGTTATGTTCAGACATGTTTTGCGATTGAAAGTCATATTGATATGTTGGCACAAAAAATAGGAGCGGATCGTTTTGATTTCAGACGCAACAATGTCCTTTACCCTGCTTTTATTGATATAATTGACAGCTGTGCGGAGAGAAGCGGATATGGTGGATCTCTTGGTCCAGGCGAAGGAATTGGTATTGCACTCGTAAAACATGGAGGAGCTCAGCTTGGAGCAATTGCATCAAGGGTAAGAGTAGACATGGAGACTGGCAAGGTTGATGTGTTGAGTATAAACGCTTCTTTCGATGTCGGGATAGTTGTTAATGAACCAACGGCAGTTGTGGGTATAAGGGGTGGTATATTAATAGGTCTTGGATATGTACTGAAAGAAAATATTGAAATGGATGGATGGGGATCATATACTGAATATTTTGGTCAATACGGGATTCCCAGATTTTCTGATGTACCGCCTGTTATAGATATAAAGTTTTTTGATAATCATCAGCCTGGTGGTACTGTCAGAGGGCTTGGAGAAATGCCGGTCGTTCCGACAATTGGTTCCATCGCAAATGCAATACATGATGCGACGGGAATCAGGTTCCGCTCAACACCAATAACTCCTGAAAAGATCAAATCAGCGCTAGGTGTGGTTTAAAAAGGATCCATATTAAATATTAATTTTTATGAAGTGTTAATTTTTTTTTGCAAATCATTGAAGATTAGAAAATATTCGAATTAAGAATAATTCAGTTATACTTTTACTATCACTCTGTTGCGGCCCTGTTTTTTCCCCTCGTAAAGAGCATCATCTGCTGTATTAATAACATCGTCTATTGATTTATGCTTTGAGTGTATAGCAATGCCGAAGGTCATTGTGATTTTGAGCGCTGTCCCTTTATATAAAAAAACTGTATTTTCGATAACCGATCTAACCTTCTCGGTAACGGTTTTTCCGCCTTCTAAAGATGTTTCAGGATATAATATCAGGAATTCTTCTCCTCCCCATCTTCCGACAAAATCCTGTTTTCTTATAGTTGATCGGATCAATTTTGATATTTCCACCAGAACATAATCACCACAATCGTGGCCGTGCGAATCGTTGAACTTTTTAAAATGATCAATATCACACATCACTATACAAAATGGTTGTTCTGTCCTCTCTGTCCTGACAAATTCACTCTCCATGACTTCTATCATCTTTCTTCTGTTGTGTAGCCCGGTTAAAGGGTCCTTAATTGCCGCATCTTCAAGTTTCTGGTGAGTTCTTGCTTTAAAAACAGCAGAAATCGCATGCTCTCTGACTCTCATAAGCTTTTTTGCATCATTCCGGGTGAATGCTTCTGCATCATTCATGTTCTCAAGAATAAAGAATCCGTCAATAGTTTCATTAAAAATAATTGTCATAGCTATCATTGATTGGGGGACATCTATTTTTGGTGTTATCTGATCGATTTTTCTGGTAAATTCACGATGAACATAGATCCCAGCTTCAAATTCTTTTCCATTTTTTACATACCTGTTAAATGCTGAATCAAATGATAGGCTGATTCCAGATGTGGTAATATCTTCATATCCCCTTGAGACCTGGTGAATAAAACTCTTCCTGGATTTGTCATATGTGAGAATTACCCCCTTCTCTGCCTGAGGGAAGAGTATCATAGTCTGCTGAAGCAGGACTTTTAATAATTTTCCTATTTCGATCTCTTTGTTGATATTTGCAACAATTCTGTCTGTAGTATTGAGCTCGGCTGTCCTTTCTGCAACCTGTTTCTCAAGTTCTGCACTCCTTTTTCTCAAAGCTCTAATTCTAAGCCCCAGGATAAGGGCAATAATCCCTATCATTGAAAGTATGGTTGTTATAAAAAACCACAAGGTTTGATAGAAAAATGGTTTTTGAGAGAATGGTATTTGTACATTCCCGGTATTCCAGACTCCATCGTTGTTAACAGCTTTTACCCTGAAAATATAGTTACCGGGAGGAAGAGTTGTGTAAGACACTTCCCTCATCGTTGTTAGATTGGACCACTCCTCATCAAAACCTTCCAATTTATATTTATATTGGACTTTGTGAGGGATTACATAACTGAGGGCAGTATATGAGAAAGTAAGTCTTCTATAGTTGGGAGAGAGCTGTTTTATCTGGGCCGGTGAATAATTCCTGTTATCTACACTGATCATCTCTATCAGCAGTGGGGGCGGTTTTTCATTTGTGGGGATATTTAAAGTGTTAATTGAGGCAACCCCCATTAATGTGGGAAACATATTTTCCCCTTTGTCAGTGGTAATAGCCCAGGAAACAGGGGTTAGTGAATCGAGAAGTCCGTCCAGGTTGTTATATAAAGTAACTTTAACTGTTCCGCCTCTATTTTCTGCAATTTTGTCTAGGGATTGTTTGTCAACTATATAAATCCCCTGTTCTGCCGTAAGCCACATTTTCCCTTTACTATCTTCAAGTACCTGAAATACGGCATTATCGGGGAGCCCGTTTGTATATGAGTAATTGAAAAAATTTTTTCCGTCATATCTTGATAATCCTCCGGATGTAGATAGCCATATTTTTCCTTCTTTGTCTTCATGTACCCGGAAAACTATGTTTGAGGGAAGTCCGTCCCTGGCCATGAGAGTGGAGAATCTTCCCCTGCTTAAAATAGAAATTCCCCCTCCGTTAGTGGTAACCCATAGATCTCTCCCAGAGTCTTCATATATGCTTAGAATATAGTTGTCTGAGAGCCCGTTCTTTTTTGTAAAAGTTTTGATTACGGATTCCCTGTTGATCATGTTAAGGCCATTAGAGGTCCCTATCCATATATTTTTTGCATGATCTTCGATCGAAACCCTGCATCTGTTGCTCGAAAGTCCATCTTTTGTGGAATAGTTTTTAATCTTCTTCCTGAAATATGTTACCATCCCGAAATCACTGTAAGTACTGATCCAGATTCTTCCTGAAGAATCCTTATTGATATGACGAACTCTTACTCCCTTAAGATATCTGGTAATTTCAAGTTGATAAATTTTCCATTGCTTAAGATCGAGAGTCCTCCATCAGTTCCTATCCAGTAAGTATTTTCTCATGATTGAAAAATGGAATTTACCTTATCACTTATGAGTCCCTGACGAGAGGTCAGGGAGGCAAACTTGCCATCACTTAATTTATTTATCCCCCCCCGGGATGTTGCAATCCATATACTCCCCTCTTTGTCCTCCAGAATTTTTGAAACCTGATTATCACTTAATCCGTCCTTTTCTGCATAGATATGAAACTCATTGTTTAAAAATCTGAAAAGTCCTGAATCGGTACCTATCCATATACAACCGTGTATTCCTCTTTGAATGGAAGTAATTGTTTTTGCTTTGAAATTATTGTGGGTCACTGAAACTTGTCAAAATTCCTTTGCTTATCAAAAACAAACTATGGTTTTTTGTTCCGATCCAGGTATTATTGTTCTTATGTCTTTTATCATACTTAGTTACAAGTATATTTCTGAAGTTTTTGAGAATTGGATGATTTTTTGATTTTTCCGTTTGAAATAATTGATACTCCCCCGCTGCCAGTAGATATCCAGATCCGGCCTTCCGGGTCATGATAAACGTTTCAATGCTCTGTTCGTTATATTCTCCTTTTAACGGGATGGAAATATTCCCGTTTTGTCTGAAATTAACAATCCGTTACCTGTCCCTATCCATATATCTCCGGATTTATCTATTGACAATGATTTGATTACTTTATTTTTAAGAAATTTATTATTGAACATAACAAATTTATTGTTCTTGTATTTGGATATTCCCTCTCCATTTGTTCCTATCCAGATAGCGCCCTCGGCGTCTTCGATAAGGGAAGTAACAGAATTACTCTTAAAACCATGTTTTTCATATTTGGAAAATGTAATGAAGTTTATACCGTCAAACCTTATCAGTCCGTTAAATGTACCGATCCATATGTATCCTGTTTTGTCCTGAATAATGTCATTGATCGAATCGGAGGGGAGTCCCTCCTTTGGTTGTCCAGCTTGAATGCATACTCTGGCTTAAGGTGGTTTTCAGATTTAGTGCTGAAACAGGAAAACAGAGAAAAATAACTAATTAAAAAAAATAAAAAACCTTTCACAGTGAGATTATAACTTATTTAGTGATTTTTTAACAAACAGGAAGCTGAACGAACATTATTCTTTTCAAATAAATGTAATAATAATCATTTTCTATCGAAAACTAAGGGGAATGAGTTTTCAGTAAGGAATGTGTTATTTTTATCATCTTGGATTTCTATTTTAATTTCTGTTCTATCAGGATTTAAGCCGTTGAAAACATCTCCATTGAGCGGGTTTCTGCTTTCGATTGTAACCCATAGATAATTGACCTGCTCTTTTCCTACACTGAGGTAAATATCTTCAAATATGAGATTAATATTATTCTCTGCAATTTCAAAAAGGAGCTGTTCTCCTGAATAGACACGGTAGGTCCATCTTGTAATAGATGCAGATTGAAAGTACTCGGAATCTGATGTGTTTCCCGGATTTATGTTTACAGAAGACTGGTTGATTTTAACCCAGGAATTTAACTTGAGATAACTTGTATCAGTATCTGAGGAGTATGAGCCTTCAGCCTCCAGCCGGAACCATTCAAACTCCAGTTCCGGGCTTTTGCAATTTTGCATTAAAAAAAGTGAAATCAATATTATGATGATAAGTTTTATGTTTTTTAACATGTTTTTCTCCAATCTTACTATGCAAATTCAATTCCATATGTGAAGATGAAGTTTTTGCTAATATGTCCTATTTTTTCCAGTTGGCAGGAATTTTTGACCTATTATAACAACATCGGGTTTGGAAACTATTTCATATAGTGGCCAATATAATCGGCATACAATTTATAAAGCTGGTATTTGGCGGTAGAAGGGATCTTAAACTCTGGAATTGATTTTGATACGGAAACAAAGATATTTTCCGGATCAAAGCTGCTAAATCCCCTGAATTTCTCCCGGTAATCACTCAGTCTGGAAATTATACGACTCGATTTTTTTATAAATTGTTGCCATATCAGATTTTCCGTTGTCGAGAGATTCTTTCAATGCTGTTGCCACAATGTTAACCGGAAGAATTTTTACAAGTTCAAGACAGTCTTTTCTTATCATGACAGCAACTTCCTTTCTGCTCTTCTCAAGATGATGGGATACTTTAACGGGTTTTCCGAAGGTGATATATACATCTTTTATATGTTTTAACATTTTAAGAGAATCCCAGATTTTTAATGTTCTCGGCTTTATCCGAACTGAATCCAACCAACTCGCCTGCCTCCCTTATTACTGAATAGTCACAATTAAATGGAATTATATAAGAATTAAGGATCTTAATTCCCTTTAAGTTCTGATCTAATGAATTTTTGTTTTTTTCATATTCGAGAAGGGCATCAAAAGAAGTCGGGAAAAAGCCTCCATATTCACCTGTTCTTGGGATTCCGGTTCTAGTTCCTTCGGGAAAGAGGAGAACATCTCTGCCATATGCCATGAAACTATACATATTGTTTCTGAGCTCTTTTGCAGATTCGACTATTTCCCGCCTTGTTTTTCCCCTTTTTACAAGGAAGACGCTTGTGTTTTTTGCTAGTGTTACAAAAAGCTTTCCCTTTATAAGATTATCCCCCATTCCAACAACAGGAATAGGCAGTTTTTTGAAATTCAATGCGGACAACATTCCGGTGGTTTCCCAGAGGCTTCTGTGAAGGCCGGTGTAGAGAAAAACCGAGCCGAGTTGTTTCAGAGATAGAAGGTCCTCGTTAAACTCAACATGTGCTTTTGTTAGGTTTTTGTATCCCCAATTGGAGATAATTCTGGCCAGGAAAAAAGTGATCCCTCTCTTTTTTAAAATTTTTCTCTTGGGCAGAATTTTCATTTAACAACCTTTCGTCTGATTATAACACCTTTGCAAATTTAATGTAAAATAGCTTGAATTATTGAATTTAGGTTAGTTTGAGAGTATAAAGGGGAAATGAAAGATGAAAATATTACCCTATATTCACACGGAGCATGTAATGAAGTTACCGGATCAAAGCATTTTCTGGATTACAGAGGACAAACAATTCAAATCGACTCGGGAATGTTTCAGGGGAGGAGAGAAGAATCTTATATAAAAAACAGCAATCTCTCGTTCGATCCGTCCCAATCGGATTGCATTATCCTTACTCATGGCCATTTTGATCATTCAGGTGCTCTTCCTGTAATGGTGAATAATGGGTTTTCCGGGAACATTTATTCAACTCCGGCTACAAGAGATATTGCAAATATAATCTTGTTTGATAGTGCTTATATTCAGAGTAAAGACAGCGAATACCTGAAAAAGAAATCAGAAAAGTATCCTGACAGGGAGCTCAAAATCTATGAACCACTTTACGATTCAGCCGATGTTATAAAAACACTTCAGCATTTTGTGACAATTAATCACAGGAGAGAATTTATTCCTGCCGAAGGGATCAGGACTGAATTTTTTGATGCAGGGCATATTCTGGGTTCATCTATGGTGTGCCTGACTCTTGATGGGGGAATGAGAATTGGATTTTCCGGGGACCTGGGCAGAAAAAATCTTCCGATTTTAAAGGATCCGGAGACCATGTATGATCTTGATTACCTTATCCTGGAGGGGACTTACGGGGACAGGCTGCATGAATCAGTCGGAGCCGGAAATGAAAGGCTTGAGGGGATTGTTAAAAAAGCTGTAAAAAGGGATGGGAAAATTATTATCCCTGCATTTACAATAGAAAGGACTCAGGAAATAATTTATATTCTCCACCTGCTTCAGCTTGAGAACAGAATTCCCAGAATCCCAATCTTTGTTGATTCTCCGATGGCTGTTAATGCAACATCAATCTTCAAGATCCATTCTGAATGTTTTGATGAGGAGACCTATGATGATTTTATTTCTAACAATATTAACCCTTTCGGATTTGATAATATCAATTATGTTCAGTCAGTAAGAGAATCGAAGGAGATAAATTCAAAAAACGGGCCGATGATTATAATTTCCGCCAGCGGAATGGCAGAGAACGGCCGTATACTTCATCATCTTAAGAACAATATAGAGGATGAAAGGACAATTGTTACGATAGTTGGATATATGGCCGAGCATACACTTGGGAGAAAGCTGGTTGAGGGGGAGAAAGAACATAAAAATATTCGGTAAAATGTATAAAGTAAATGCAGAGATCGAGATTCTTAATGCATTTTCTGCCCATGCAGATTATAACGAGATAAAGGACTGGGTGTCCGGGTATGACCTGAAAAAGCTGAAAAAAATATTTCTTGTTCATGGGGAGAGTAAAAGTCTTATAAACTTAAAGAAAGAACTGCTCTCTTCCGGAGTTCAAAAGGTGGAAATTTTAGAGTATGGAAAAAAGTATAAAATTGAGACAGGGAGAAAATAATAATGCTGGAAAATCTCAGCGGAAGATTTAACAAGGTCTTCAAGTATCTGAAAGGCGAAGTTAAGATCACTGAAGAGAATATTGAGAAGGCCCTGAAAGAGATCAAGTTGTCATTACTCGAAGCAGATGTAAATTTCAGAGTAGTAAAAGATTTTATAAGTACAATTAAAAAAGAAGCCCTTGGATCGAAGGTCCAGGAAAGCTTGAACCCCTATCAGCAGATAGTTAAAATTGTCCGTGCTGAACTTGAGAATATACTCGGGACTGGAAACAATGATCTGAATAAAACTTCAGAAAAACCGGCAGTTATAATGCTGACCGGTCTTCAGGGAACAGGAAAGACCACATCTGCAGGTAAACTTGCTCATTTCCTGAAGGAGAAAGGGAAATCTTCTGTATTATGCACGTTTGACTTGAAGAGGATGGCGGCAGGAGAGCAGCTTAAAACAATAGCCGCTCAGGTAGGTGTGAATTTTTTTGAAACAGATGAAAAAAAACCGAAAAAAATAGCAAAAGAACTTATCTCAAAATCAAAAGAACTGGGATATGATTATGTTATTGCCGATACAGCCGGAAGGCTCCATATTGATGCGGACCTGATGGAAGAGTTAAAACTTGTTAAATCCATACTCAATCCCATTGAAACAATTTTTGTGGCAGACGCAATGACAGGGCAGGATGCGGTTAATTCAGCCCTTGCGTTCTCCAATGAGATAGGAATAGACTCAGTACTTCTTACAAAGATTGATTCTGATACCAGGGGGGGGGCTGCATTATCAATAGTTAAAGTTACAGATAAACCGATCAAATTTATTGGTACAGGTGAAAAGCATAATGATTTTCAGCAATTTTTCCCCGACAGAATTGCTTCTCAGATCCTTGGAATGGGAGATGTCCTTACTCTTATAGAAAAGGCGGAAAAAGAGTTTGACGAGAAAGAATCGGAAAATATGGCCAAAAGGATGATGAGAAATGAATTTACCCTTGATGATTTTCTTTCTCAATTGAATCAGATAAAAAAACTGGGCTCTGTATCGGACATAATGGGAATGATGCCCAACATGGGACTTCCTGCAGGTGGAAGCCGCAATGTAGAGGCTGATGACAAAAAAATTGTACATACGATAGCAATAATTAACTCCATGAATAGAGAAGAGAGGGAGAAGCCGAAAATCATAAATGGAAAAAGGAGATATAGAATTGCAAAAGGTTCAGGAAGAACTGTCCAGGAAGTGAATCAGTTGTTAAAGCAGTACTTTGAAATGAAAAAATTTATGAAGAAACCCTTTTTCAGAAAAATGCTGCAAAAATTTGACTTTTCATCTAAAATGGGGTAGATTAACGCATATTAAACAGGGAGTTTTACTATGGTTGTAATTAGATTAACACGTATGGGTACAAAACACAAACCGTTCTACAGAATCGTTGCAGTTGACAAAAGGAAGCCGAGGGAATCCAGGTATATAGAAAGAATAGGGCATTATGATCCCCTTCCTGAAAAACCTGAAGTGAAGATTGACATGGAGAAATATAATAAGTGGTTAAAACTGGGAGCAAAACCATCAGCTACAGTTAAATCGTTGTTAAAGAAAGCCAATACTGAAAACTAAGGAGGCAATATGAAACAACTCGTTGAGACAGTTTGTAAAGCATTAGTGGATAACCCTGAGGAAGTAAAGGTTACACAAATTGATGGAGAGCAGACTACCATACTTGAGTTAAGAGTTGACCAGTCTGACCTGGGTAAAGTTATTGGAAAGCAGGGAAGAACTGCAAGAGCAATCAGGACAATTCTTGCAGCTGCAGGGATGAAACAAAAGAGAAGATTTAATCTCGAAATAATTGAAAATTTCGAGGGTGAAAACAAATAGTTATTGTTATATTTAGGTAGAATCTCAAAAAGCCGGGGAAATAGAGGCGAGGTTATTCTTCATATCTCTCCTGAAATAGATATTTATTCTATAGATTGTTCCGGAGCATTCGAATTAAAATCAGAAAAACATCTAAAAAAAGCAAAAATGGAATCTTATTCTTTACAAGGATCCTCTTTAATTGCAAAGTTTGATATTTCCCGCTCTATAAATGATGCATTGAGGCTTGTGGGATATGAAGTGTTTGTGAATGATTCTGTAAAAGACAAATCAATTCCCGAGCTTGAAGGGTATTCGGTATTTGATTTAAACGGGATCCGGTGGGGGGAAGTAACAAGGATAAATATGGCCGGCAAGAACAGATTGATTGAAGTTGATGATGGTGTCAATTATATTATGGTTCCTTTTAGCGATTCAATAGTAGTTGAAATTGATGAGAATAAGAAAAAAATAGTTCTGGACCCTCCTGAAGGCTTAAGAGACCTTAACAAAAAATGAATTTTTCTGTTGTATCGATTTTTCCGGAATTGATCAGGGCAATTTCTACCACCGGCCTTCTTGGAAAAGCTGTTGAAAATAAGCTGATAGATATTGATATATATGATCTTAGAGATTTTGCTGAAAATAAGCATAGAAAAACAGATGACAGGCCTTATGGAGGAGGAGCCGGAATGGTAATGACTCCAGGACCTTTAAAAAATGCTGTTGACAAGATAAAAAATAGCAGAAAAGGGAACGTTGTTCTGTTTTCAGCATACGGGAAACAACTTACTCAGGGCATCGTAAAAAATTTTTCTAAAGAAGATCACTGTATTCTGGTTTGCGGAAGATATGAAGGGATAGATCAGAGGTTCATTGATAAATATGTTGATACTGAAATTTCAATAGGTGAATATGTGATAATGGGTGGTGAGCTTGCAGCCGGGGTTTTTATGGAGAGTGTCGGCCGGATGGTAGAAGGGGTGATCGGGAACAGGGAATCTGTTGAAACTGACTCTTTTTTTAAAGAAAATCAGTATGGATTTCCCCAATATACAATGCCGAGAACTTTTGAAAACATGGAAGTTCCAGATGTGCTTCTTTCCGGAGATCATAAAAAAATTTTTGAGTGGAGAGAAAAAAACAGGAAGTCTAAGTAAATATTTTTATAAATCAGGAGTAATTATGGAAAAAATTATTGAATGTGTACCGAATTTTTCAGAAGGGAATTGACATGGCTGTGATTGGTAAAATTACCGATGAGATCAAAACGGTTGATAATGTTGTTCTTCTTGATGTTGATCCGGGAAAGGATACAAACAGAACGGTTGTTACTTTTGCGGGTAGCCCTGAAGCAGTTGAGGAAGCTGCATTTCTTGCGATAAAAAAGGCAGCGGAGCTAATTGATATGTCAAAGCATAAAGGAGCTCATGCCAGGATGGGAGCAACAGATGTATGTCCTTTTGTCCCGGTTTCCGGTGTAACAATGGAGGATTGTATTGAGGTTTCAAAGAAACTTGGAAAAAGGGTAGGAGAAGAACTGGGAATACCGGTTTTTCTTTATGCCAATTCTGCTGCTACGCCCGACAGGAAAAGACTTCCTGATATAAGGGAGGGTGAATACGAAGCTCTTCCGGAGAAATTCAAAAGCAAAGATTTTGTTCCTGATTTTGGTGAACCTGTTTTTAACAGTAGAAGCGGAGCAACAGCAATCGGGGCGAGAGGATTTCCTTGATTGCATACAATGTAAATCTGAATACAAGAGATACCAAAATTGCAAATAAGATCGCAAAAAGAATTCGTGAAAAAGGACGAGTGGTTAAAGACAAAGAGACCGGAGAAAAAAAGAGCATACCCGGGATTTTTAAAGGTGTACAGGGTATGGGATGGTATATTGATGAATATAAAATGGCACAGGTTACAGTTAATATCCTTGATTTTAACGAATCACCTCTCTATAAAATATTTGATGAATCTGAATAAACTGGCTAATGAATTCGGTGCCAGAGTTACGGGTCCGAGCTTGTAGGGCTGATCCCGCTGAAAGCTTTGCATGAGGCCGGACTTCATTATCTTAAAAAACAGGGAGCTCCACGGGAGTATCTGAAAGAGAGATCCTGAGGATTGCTGTTCAGAGCATGGGTCTTAGTGAAATTTCAGAATTTAATATAGATGAGAGGGTAATTGAATACAGATTCAGAAAACCCGGAAAACTTGTCTCAATGAAAATAGATGATTTCATTGAGGAACTTTCATCTGACTCTCCTGCCCCGGGGGGAGGTAGTGTTGCCGCTTTATGCGGGGCGCTTTCCTCCGGATTGAGCGCAATGGTAGGTAATCTGACCTATAGGAAACTTAAATACAAAAATGTCAGAGAAAAAATGATAGAGGTTTCAGAATTTGGGCAGGATCTGAACAGGTTTTTTATAGATGCAATAGATAGGGATACATCAGCTTTTAATAAGATTATGGACGCGTTTTCGCTACCTGAAAAAAACTGAAGAAGATAAAAAAATTCGAGATAAAGCTGTTATTGATGCAACAATTGAAGCCACAATGATCCCTTTTTCTGTTCTGGAAAGATCAAAAGATGCAGCAGAGCTGTCTCTGGAAGTAGCCTCATCCGGAAATGTAAATTCACTTTCCGATTCCGGAGTTGCCGGCTTAACCGCCCTTGCAGCAGCAACAGGGGCATACTATAATGTTTTGATTAATCTTGATGGTATTGATGATGCTGGTTTTGTGAAAAAAATGAGAAAAGATTCTCTGGAAATTCTTTCTGATGTGAAAAAAAACACTGATAAAGTTTCGGAAATTCTTGAGAAAGGACTTCAATAGGTTTATTTTTTTTTAAATATTGAATTTCTCAGAAAGCTCTTTGAAGAAGTTCCTTTCAGGCTTTCCAGTTTCTTCTTTGCGATAATATTTTCCGGATCTATAGAAATTGCCTTTCTGAAAAAACTTTCAGCCCGTGTTGTCATATTCTCGTTCAGAAAGAGGATGCCTAGAGCAACCAGCGGTTCAGGGCTCCATGGATCAAGATCTACTGCTTTTGAGAGATTTTTCTCTGCCGCCCTTATCATAGAAGGAATATTCATTTGGGACATTCCAAGGAGAAGATAGTATGCCCCTCTGTTGGGATTAAGTCTTACTGATTCCTCAAGCAATGTTGTTGCTTCCCAGAAATTTTTACTATTAAATAAGGTTTTTGCTTTCCGATGTAATAGAGATGCTCTCTCAAGTGATTTGTCGGGCCCTGTTCCTTCTTCGCTTTTTCCTTTTATCATATCAATATCATATTGACGTTTTTTTTCATCGTCACTTAAAGTGTCATATGCCCTGTTAATTTCTGAGAAAACAAAATTCGCTTTTTCCGTGATTCCCGGATCAGGAGCTCCGGTGATCCGGTCGGGATGAAATTTTTTTGCATAATCGAAATAGGAATTTCTTATATCTTTCGAAGATGCACCTGATTTTAATCCCAACAATTCATAGTAGTTTACTTTTTCTTCTTTAATCTTATTAAATAATTTTGTTACTATTTCAATATTACCCCTGTCAGCTTCATTCATCTCAATAGTTTTAAAATCAACAACTCCGAGAAGATAAAGAGGAAGAAGCAGATTCCAGTACTCTTTTTCAGAGATCTCTTGTTCCTTTGGAATTTCTTCATTTGATTTGTTTATAAAAGCAGAAAGACTTGAGTGGAAACTTGATCGATTTTTCCGGCAGTATGTTTCTGATTCCCTTTGGAATCTCTCTTGTAATAGGGGATTTTGAAAAATGCTGATCTATATACAAATTGGTATTTTGCAAATATCTTACTGTCCCTTCATGTATAATTTTTGCAAGATTAAGGTCAAATTGTGAATCTTCCGGATATTTCCGGATTTTTCTCTTCAAAATTCCATTCTCCTGAATTCAGGAAAAACATTGAGAGTACAATGGATGTTATCTGTAGCTGTATTCCTTGATATACATCTTTTTCAGAAAGGATCCCGTTCTCAACGAGCAATTTCCCGATCTTTTGATTTTTTCTTTCTATCATTTTGTGAATACTCCAGAATTCCTGCCGGGTGATTTTTCCGGATTTGAAAAGGATCTCCCCAAGCTCTCCTGGATCACGTTTGTTGTGGCAAAAAGGACTGTTCCATTTTTGAAATATATCTTTTTTCTCAAAATTATCGCCTTTAACTGAAATAACTTCCGGAGAGTTCTTCTGAAAGAATTTTACGAAGGCATAAAGGTATTGGCGACTTTGTAACTGATAACAATTTTCCTCTCTCGTTTAAAATTTTTACTATATTATTTCCGGGATGTCAAATTTGTTATTTTTCAATTTTAAGTTAAAAACTTGACAAAAAAAAATAAATATTCTATTAAAATATTAGGATATATTGAAGATGAATCGTGATTTTCGGGGAAGCGTAAGGTCAAATTTGTTTTACAGGAGAAGGGGATGAAAAAAACAAATATTTTTTTTATATTGTTTCTATTGCTGTTATGCACTTTTTTTGCACAGCAGAAAAAGTATGTTTTTGATGATACTCAACTAACTAAAGATAAATTTCTTCTGATTTCCGAAAGAGACATGTATTGTTCGTATGAAATAAAGAAACGGATTCCCATGGATATAAAAATTGTCGGAAGTGATGATATCGATGAGGGGAGGACAGTTTTTACTTCCACAGATAAACTTATAATAAACAGGGGGGAGGACAGCGGCCTTAAAGAAGGAGAAATGTTGGTAATAGTTGCAAAAGGTTCAAATATTCGCAACCCTTTTTCTCATAGGTCACTTGGAACCCTTTTCCTGAAAAAAGGAATAGTGGAAATTGTAACTTTGTACCCGAGACATTCGATCGTGGAAGTTAAAAATTCATGTTATTCAATCAATCTTAACGACTTTCTTATCCCCTATAAAAAAGAGGAACAGGTTGTAAAAAGGAGTATAGACTATAAGCTTAGCAGATTGCCGGAATCACAACTGACAGGAAGAGTTGTATACAGTGGAGATCATTTTAATCTGGAGAGAGTTGAAAATTATTCCGGACATATAGTTGCAGTTGATCTTGGAAAAGGTGAAGTGTCAAAAGGTGATTTTGTCCTTTTTTATAAGATTGTCAAAAAGGGTTTGCCAAAAATTATTATAGGAAGCGGTATAGTGGTTAAACCTCAGAATACAAATTCAACGGTAAAGATTATTGATACAATATTTCCGATTCATGTGGGATCCTATATGACAGTTCTTCCGGAAGTCCTTGTTAGAGAAACAGATGACAATAAATTGCCGCTTATCAAAGACAGTCAAAATATAACTGAGGATATTTCTGCAACGGAAGAAACATTTGATTTTACCACTCTATTCCCTCTGGATGAATATAAAATAAAAGATAAAATAGAAGAAAAATTCCTTAAAATGAAAGAGTTTATAAGCACAAAAAAGGAATTTGTAATAATATTGAGAGGGTATGCCTGCAGCATAGGAGGAGTTGATTACAACCTTGAACTCTCAAAAAAGAGGGTGGATGAAGTAAAAAATTATATTATTAATAATTTAAAAATTGCACCTGAATTTATTGAAACATATTTTTATGGTGAAAAAGATACGCCCTTTGATAACAGTACTGAATTGAACAGAAGAAAGAACAGAAGGGTAGATATACAAGTAATAGGAAAATGAAAAAAATAATAACAATAATATTTTTATTTATGTTTTCGTTTATTTTGTCATCAGAGTCTCTGGACCTCACTCAAATTCAGAAGAAAGAGAAATTGAGAAGAAAAAAGATCGCCAAATCAAAATATATATTGACGAATGACAAAATTGTGGAATATTCATTCAAAAAAAGTAAAACCTTTGTTAGTGCAGAAGTTGTTGCCGCTCCAGTTAAGGATGAACAGAAAAAAACAGTCAAAAAAGAAGAAGAAAAAGGAGAAGAGTATTGGAGAGGAAGGATGAATTCACTTAACAATAGTATTGATCAGATCAGGAAGAAAATTAGGGAAGCTCAAAGTGAATTGAACAGGGCCTCTTCAAATTTTCTCATTGCTTCCATACCATCTATACAGAAAGAATTACAGGACAGGATAGATGATTTATCAAAACAGATTGCTGAAATGAGAGCTAATCTTAAGCAGAGGGAAGCAGACAGAGATACTTTTTACAGAGAAGCCAGAATGGCGGGTGCACTGCCAGGCTGGTTACGTTAAAATTAGCTTATTCCGGAGGGGTCATGGTTTCTACAATTGAATGGAAAGAGGGAAAGGTCTATATGCTGGATCAGAGAAAACTCCCTTTTGAGGAATTGGTTGTTGAGCATTCCAGCTATTTAGAAGTCGCTGAAAGTATAAAAAACATGGTAATCAGGGGAGCCCCGGCAATAGGAGTTGCAGCAGCAATGGGTATTGCTCTTGGTGTAAATGAAATTTCCAATAGTGAAAAAGACCCGGGAAAACGATTTAAAAAAATAACAAGTATTCTTGGAGATGCACCAGGCCAACTGCAGTGAATCTGTTCTGGGCAATAAGTGAAATGGAAAAGGTATTTGATACCTGTGATAGTGATGTCGTGTTGCTTAAGAAAAGGGTACTGAATAAAGCTCTTGAGATAAGAGACAATGATGAGACAATAAACAAGGCTATTGGTGATACAGGGAAGTCTGTTATAAATAATGGAGATACTATTTTGACCCATTGCAATGCAGGCAGCCTTGCAACAGCCGGTTACGGGACGGCGCTGGGAGTAATTCGGAGTGCTCATTCAGAGGGGAAAAAGATCTCTGTTATTGCAGGCGAAACAAGGCCTTTTTTGCAGGGTGCGCGGCTGACTGTCTGGGAGCTGCAGAAGGAGAATATCCCGGTAACACTTATAACAGATAATATGGCAGGCCATCTGATGTCTAAAGGGAAAATTGATATTGTTATAGTTGGAGCTGACAGAATTGCGGTTAATGGAGATTCAGCAAATAAGATCGGGACATATTCAATTGCAATCCTTGCTAAATATCACAATATACCTTTTTATATTGCCGCCCCATTATCAACAATTGATTTAAATGCAGCTTCGGGAGAGGATATCCCCATTGAGGAACGTTCTGGAGATGAAGTGAGGGGATTCCTGAATGAACGTACAACTGTTCCGGAAACCAAAGTGTTCAATCCTGCTTTTGATGTAACTCCCTTTGAACTGATCACCGGTATCATCACAGAAAAGGGAATTATAAGAACAGACCCCGAAAAGAAAATTAAAGACATGCTGAATAAAAAATAGTATTAAAATGAAAAAGATTCTAAAAATAAAAAATTTAATTATTCAGAAGATATATATGCACTTGTACACATATACCACCGTTGGCTGTAATATAAAACAGGGTGGAAAATGATTGAAATCTATTATAAGAATAATGATATCAAAAAATATAAATCTATTGATGAAATTGAATATTTACCAGACAAGATATTTAGCATCCGGTTTATTGGTTTCAAAAATTCAGACTTGGAAGCAATTTCTAAAAAGTTTGGACTTGATTTAACTTCATTTAGTAAAAGAGAGGATTTGGAGATAAGTTCACATTTTATTGAATCAACAGATCAGTTGTCGTTAAACTTTACAATACCAAGCTATTCTGTTAGTAACTTGTTTGAGGAAAAGGATATTTATATCTTGATTAATAATGATATTGTATTTACATTTCTTACTTTAGAGATAGAAGATAGCTTGAATCAATTAACAAAATTTATTTATAGTTTCGAGAATACAAGATTTGAAACATATCATCAACTTTTCATTTTTCAAATTGGGGTAATCTCGGATTACTATGCAGATATTGTCGAGTTGATTTCAAAAAAAATTAAAGACCTTTTCCAAAAGACACTCGAATCAAAACAATTCAAAGAAATTGACTTAGATTACATTGCAGAATTAAGGTTTAACAATCTCCTTATTAGGGAATCTCTTTCAGAGTTTCAGAGGATTCTTCTACTGTTAAAAAAGAGCGATAAAAATCAGGACAACATACTCAATAAGGTTAATGAAGAAATTGATGACCTTACAGTAATAGCAGATTATTTGCAATATAATTTTAATAGATTAGACGATTTGAATGGAAATATTAACAGTAAGATTGAATTAGAACAAAACAAAATTTTTAAAATCCTTACTATTATTACTGTGTGCATCTCATTACCCGCTTTAATTGTGGGCATTTACGGAATGAATTTTAAATATATGCCAGAACTAAAATGGGTTTTGGGGTATCCGATTATAGTTATAATATTAATACTAAGTTTCACCATCCCTTTAATCTATTTTAAAAGAAAAAAATGGTTCTAAAATATTTCTAAAATGAGAATAAATACTATCGCCAGAAATGTATAAAAATAATAGCCGAAACAGCAGTAAATTCAAAGGTTGTCGCCCGGTTCAACTTTTCTGTACCTTGAAAGTATAGTGCCACGCAGTCGGCTACTATTCTTATACTAACCGTTGTATGCAATTCAAGACGGTTTAAAATAAAGGAGATATGATCATTATGGAAACTCGATTAAAATTGGTAGCACCTTGCGGAATTGATTGTGGAATCTGCGAATTATATTTGAGCAGAAATAACCAACAACTTATGGATTTTTTAGTATCTACTGGAATTTCAAAACACGTTTTACCTTGTGATGGTTGTAATAACATTGGAGAAAAATATCCAATTATTAATGGCAAATTCGCAACTTATGAGTGTACAATAGAAAAAGGTATATCCTATTGTTCAGAATGCAATGATTTTCCTTGTATAAAATTAGCTCCAACAGCAAATAGGGCTGATGTTTTACCTCATAATATTAAAGTATATAATTTATGTATCATTAAGAAAGATGGAATTGAAAAATTTACCAGGAAATCATTGAAAATCAAGCAGTTATACTATAAAGGTAAAATTGAAATTGGCAAAGGGCCCAAATTAAAGCATAACGATTAAAAATGATGCTTTTAATAAATTATTTTCTGTCCAAAAACTGCTTACAATAGCAGTTCATATGTGCCTGGAGTGTTCATCAGGAAGGTTTTGTAAGTTTGTCGACAGCGCGAACCATAGAAATCAGGTTTATATTAAAAGCCTTTTTCGGCCCTTCAACGACAGGGAGGGGAAATTCTTTCTCCAGTACCTGCCTGGTGGTCTCTTCTATCCCTACCCCATTTTTTAGGGATTCTGATATTTTGTCCTTGATATCAATTGCTGCTTCGAGGGATTTTCTCAGATGATCTCTTACTTTGTTTTTCCCGATAATGTAAGCGTTGTGGGGAGGGCAAAGGATATTTGCGTTCAGGTCTGTCAGTTTTTTTAAAGATGATATATATGAGTTGTAGTCAGAAAGAAAGAGGGGTTTTATTTTATTGTTTTTTTCCAGGACTCCTGCAGAATCACCAGGAAAGAGGATCCTGTCCGGCATCAGGAAGAGGGATATTGAACATTTTGTATGTCCCGGTGTTTCAAGTATTTCAAAATAGCGTTGATTATCAATTTCTATTCTGTCTCCTTCCCTGAGAGAATGAAGGTTGTTCAGTTCGGGAAATTTTACAATTTCCTCTGATCCAAGGGCCCTGTTAAACCTGGTATTCATATCAGCTATAAAGTTTCTCACATCAGCTTTTCTTAAAAGCTCAATTGTCCTGTTTGAACCGGAAATACTACATCCTGTTTTATCCTGAAGGTAAGGTAGAGCACCGGTATGGTCATAGTGTGAGTGAGTAAGGATAATTGAGTTAAGGGTGTCATTTTTAAGTAAAGTCATTAACTTTCTATAAATATTGTATTGAAAAGCGGTAATAGAAGAATCTATCAGAAAACTTTTTTCTCCTTTTATAAGATAGAGGGGGAACATGTTTTCATGAAGGATAAATACATTTTCAGCTAATTCAGTGTATGGTTTCTTGAGTTTCATTATACTCTTCTACCCTGATAGCATAATTTTTTTAATTTCTCCATATTCTTTTTATTAAATGAAGAGTTATTAGCTTTCCATCTCCAATTCGAAGGTCCTGATATCCCCGGAGTATTGAGCCTTGCTTTTTCTCCAAGTCCGAGAATATCCTGTAATGGAATTATTGATATATCAGCATTGGAAAATATTGAACACTCTATGAACTTCCACAAAAAATCCTGATCTTTATCGATTTTAAGATAAGATTTAAGATAGTTTTTTGTACTGCTGTCTTTAATATCATTTGTATACCAGCCAATTGAGGTGTTATTGTCATGGGTACCTGTATATATGACACAATTTGGATCTTTAATGTTCTCGGGGAGATAGGGGTTATCAGGTTGTTGATCAAAAGCAAATTGAAGTATCTTCATTCCAGGAAAGCCTGTTTTTTCACGTAAATTATTCACTTCATCAGTTATTATTCCAAGGTCTTCCGCAATAACCGGAATGTTGCTGATGTTTTTTTCTAAAAAATTAAACAGGTGTTCTCCGGGCCCTCTTTCCCATTCCCCCATTTTCCCATCAGGGGAATCCGGTTCTACACTCCAATAAGATTCAAATCCTCTGAAATGATCAATTCTTACTATATCTACGAGATCTAGTATCCTTGTCATTCTCGCAAGCCACCAGTCAAGCGTTATTGTGTTGACTTTGTCACCGCTAAACCATTTATAAAGAGGATTCCCCCATTTCTGACCACTTTCAGAAAAATAATCCGGGGGGACTCCGGATACACCGGAAGGGCGGTAATTGTCTGAAAATTGAAAAATATGTGTGTTTTCCCATACGTCGGAACTATCCATTCCGGCATATATCGGAATATCACCTATCACCATAATCTTGTTGTCTTTACAATATTTCTTAAGTTTTCTCCATTGTTTATCAAAAATGTATTGTTCAAATTTCACAATATTGGATTCTGTGGACATTAATTCGGAATAGTTTTCCAGATCTTCCTTTTTTCGGTTTCTCAATCCTTCTTCCCAGGATCTCCAATTAAATGAATTAAACTTTTCTGAAAGAGATTTGAAAAAAGCAAAATTTTCCAGCCAGGGTTTGTTATCCTCACAAAATAGTCTGAATATCTCTTTCACAGAATCATCTGCATTCTTATTAAAATTTTCCCAGGCAATTTTGATGGTATTGTTTATAATAGACTCTATTCCCGGAAAATCTATTATCATGTTGTCTGGAATAAAACGTATTTCAGATAAAATATCGGAGTGCATCCATGATTCTTCCTGAAGAGATACAGGATCAATCAAAAGGTGATTTCCCGCAAAGGATGAATATGAAGAATATGGAGAGTAAGAATATCCTGATGAGACGGGGCCTATGGGGAGTATTTGCCAGTATTTCTGCCCACCGCTTTTTAGGTAATCTACAAAATCAAATGCACTCTTGCCAAGATTTCCGATCCCGTATTCTCCCGGAAGCGATGTTATGTGAAGAAGGATACCGTTTCCACGTTCAAAACGTGAAAGATTACTGTTTTCCAATATTTTCTGCTGCCTTTAGCATGATATCATTTATCCTGTCCACCATCTCATCAAAATTATCCATCACTCCTTCTCTGAGAATCAGATTGTCAAGTAGTTGAAGTGATATTTTTTTCAGGTAATCTGAAGCAGGATCTTCTTTGTGAACATTTACAAGTTTTTTAATAAGTTCGTGATCAGGATTAATTTCAAATACCCTTTTTGAAAAAGCATATTCCTTGTTGATCATTTTCATAACTTTTTCCATTTGGACAGATGGGCCTTCTGATGGATTGAGAAGAATACAGGGGCTGTTTACCAGCCTTTTTGATATTTCTATTTTCTCTATTCTGTTCCCGTATATGGTTTTCAAATATCCTATAAAGTTTTTAAGACTGGCCAGTGATTCTTTATCCTGTTTTTTCCCTGCCGGTTTTTCAAGATCAATGTCCGAACGTTCGATCAACTTGAACTTTAATCCATTGTATTCTTTCAGGTGTTCCAGAACAAACTCATCAATAGGGTCGATAAGGTACAGAACTTCAACGTTGTTCTTCCTGAATATCTCAAGAGAAGGATTTTTCTCTATTGAAGAGATATCACTGCCGGAAACATAGAAAATTTCTTTATGAGACTCACCCATACTTTCTTTATATTTATTGAGATCGGTATATTCTTTGTCCTTTGTTTTTGATGATTTGAACAACAATGCCTCTGCAAGGTTATTGCGGTTGTCAAAATCGTTTACTATTCCCTCTTTTATATTTCTCTCAAAATTTTTCCAGAGATTAAGATACTGCTCATAATTTTTATTCTTTAGTTTTATCAGTTCATCTACTATTTTTTTTACTATATATTTTCTGATTTTTTCAATTTTAATATTACTTTGTATAGATTCCCTTGAGATATTAAGAGGGAGTTCCATTGAGTCAACTATCCCAACTACAAACCTGAAGTGTTCCGGAATAATATCTTTGCATCCCTTATCAATAAGGACTTTGTTTGAATAAAGATCTATTCCCGGGTCTTTTTTTGCAATGCCGTAGATCTCAAAATTGGATTTTGGAAAATAGAGTATTGAATTGAATTGTACCGGAGCGTCTGACGAGAGATGTATATAGGTTTCCGGCTCTTCAGAAGTATTCTCAAAAAATTTATAGAAATCGATATAATCGTTCTTTTTAAGATTTGATTTTGGCTGTGACCATATAGCATCTGCACTCTTTATCTCCTCATTTTCGAGCTTGATCGGAAATTGTGAAAACTTTGAGTGTTTTTCTATTATAGACATGATCCTGGATTTTTCCAGAAATTCTTTCTCTTCGTCTTTTAAAACCAGTTCAATTCTGGTTCCACGTATCTTATCGTCGGAATTATCAATCGAAAAACTATTATCACCTTTTGACCTCCAAACAAGGCTTTTGCTCCCTTTTTTGTGAGATTTAGTATAAATGTATATCTCTTTAGCTACCATGAAGCTCGAATAAAACCCCACACCGAACCGGCCGATCAGGTCTACTTTTTTTTTGTTCTCAAGCTTTGAAGATTGTTTCAAAAAATCAATTGCTCCTGAATGGGCAATTGTCCCGATATTGTTAATAAGATCCTTTTTGTTCATTCCGATACCTGTATCTTCAATAATCAAACGCCCCTTTTTCTTGTTAATTGATATATTAATTTCCAGCTCTGCATCGGCATTTTCTATATCAGGATCTGTCAGTTGTGTAAACTTAACCTTATTGAGTGCATCAATTGCGTTTGAAATAAGTTCTCTGAGAAAAACCTCCTTATGTTTATACAATGAATATACAAGAATATTCAGCAGTTGCTTAACTTCTGACTGAAATTCATATTTGTTTTTTTCTGACTTTACTTTTTTATCTTCCATTTTCCTCTCCTAAAATAGATTCGATATTTTATTAATTTTATTATATCATTTTTGTCAAGGTAAAATTCAGCATGTATCATAATTATGAAATTACAGTTAATTACAAACCAGGCAGCATCCGGAGGAGATACGGGAATGATAAATAGTGACAAAAGAAAATCAATTATCAGTATATTATTTTTTATTTTAGTACTAATACCGGTTCTTAAAGGTAATTCTGACAAGAATGACATAAAAAATGCATATCTTGAAGGGAGGTTTGGAGAAGTAATAAATAAGTTTAATGAATCAAGCCTGGACAATAAAGAAGTTGCTATTCAACTTATTTACCTCGAATCTCTTATCAGAAGTGGAGAGCTTAAAAAAGCGGAAGAGTTGTTTGTGAAAATGAAAAACAACAATGGTCTCCTTCCAGAGCTTAGAATTTTTAGAGGGATGATAGCTCTGGCAAAAGGGAATTTAATCGGAGCGGAAGAAATAGCAGCATCCATAATCGAGAAAGGAAATGAAAATGTAACATTAATTCAGTTAAAATTTTATATTAAATTGTATAAAAGAAATTTTACGGAAGCAGAATCAATTCTTTCCTCTCTTCACAACCACAAATCAGGTTTTGGTCAATCTTATCTTTATTTTCTGATGTCAGCAGAATATTATAGAATAGTTCAGAATTTTAAAAAATTATCTCTTCTTTACAAAGGGAGAATGAAAAGCCTTAATAAGAAAAAAAACAGGATATATTATGAAAACCTGAATCTGAATTATAAATTATATAAGAAGAAAACAGAGAAAACATTCTGGATAAATTCAGAAAGAGACAAGGTTGAAATTCCACTTGTAAACAGTGGAAAAGGTCAGTTAAAAACTATTTTATTGAAAAAAGGGGAGAAAAAATATTCAATTCTTCTTGATACAGGGAATACATCCGGTTGGCTGATCCACAGCAGAGAACTGAGGGAGGAACTCAAGTCTTCAAGGGGTGGCAGGGTTGTAATGCAGGTTGGAACCGAATCGGGAAATCTTGATGGTTTTAATATCTTTTCCCGAGCACTCAATTTTGACGATTTTTCTGTCAAAGGGATGTTCGGCACCTATGTTCCTAAGCCCCGTTCTGATTTTTTTGATGCAAATTTAAATCCAGCAATGCTCAGGAACAGGATTGTTTCCCTCGACTTTATTAATAACCTCATGATATTGAGAACCAGGGAGAGATTTGAATCCGATATTACAGAAAAGAAAAAAACAGAAGTAATGAAAATACCCTGGTATGGCTATAATTACACTATGGTTCCGGTAATATGCAATTCAAAGAATAGTTTTGCTGTTATTGAGACTGGTGCTGAAAATATATCTGTGAGAAGTGATTTTGCTTCTGAGATAGGGGTCCCTATGGTTCCGAGATCAAAATACCTTTCAAATGGGAAGGTTTTCAAATATTCCCTCGGGGCTGTGAATGTACAGCTTGGAAAGTATATTTTTGTAAGGAAACAGGCGGAAATATGGCCCCTTAAAAGGTTCAGGAATCTTATGACGGGATTTGCCCCCCATATAATAATTGGTCCTGAAGCCCTTTGGGGGAAATTTATTGTTTCATTTGTTCCGGAGGAAAATATTCTGGTTTTTGAATATGAACGAAAAAATTGAAAGCACCTTATCGAGGCAGCTAAGAAAAAAGATAAGAAGTATTAAAGATATCATTAAACTTGCCGGAGATGCATCCGCCAGAGAATATTACAGAATTGTTACCGGAAAAGGTTCTTTGATTGCAATGGTCTATCCTGAGGAGGATGAAGGGGGGATAGAGAGCGTGAGGAACTTTACCGACATTTACCGGAATGGAGGACTGTCTGTTCCGGAGATAGTAGACCAGATCGGAAATAATATATTAATTCAGGAAGATATCGGAGATATTTCCCTTCAGAGGTATTTATCAGAAGGGTCGGGATATGATTTATTAGAAATTAAAACTGAAATCCATTCAATACTTGAGAAATTGAAAAACATCCCTGTTTTCCAGACACGATATGTAATGGATATGAACAAAATTAAATTTGAAATAGATTTTTTTATTGAAAATTTTGTGAAAAGGCTTATACCAGAATGGGAAAAATATGATGAACTTTTTGAAGAGATTCTTGGAAATATCAAAAAATTGAGCACTGACAGGATCTTTGCTCATAGAGATTTCCACTCAAGGAATATTTTTTTCAAAGATAACTCCTTTTTTTTAATAGACTTTCAGGATTCTCTACAGGCACCTGAATTTTATGATGCAGTATCATTTGTATTTGACTCGTATATGAAAACTGAGCATTCGGTTTATTTTTTCTCTCTGTTTGAAAACTTATCTGAAAGTGAAATTGAACAGGTCTATCTGACTGCTTATCAGCGAAATATTAAAGCATTGGGGACGTTCGGTTATCAGAATTATTCAGGGAATATAAAATTTTTTAATTATATTTTTCCGACAATTAATAACCTGAAAAGAAATTTTTATTATTCAGAAGATTCAATGCTTGGATTGCTGTTTTCTGAATTCGAAGGATCATATCAGATTTGATATTCAGATTTTGAAAACATTTTAATTATCTCTTTAAAGATTCCTGTAAAATAGATCCCGGACAGGTATATAAATGTGAAGATCAGAGATAAAAATAAAAATTTGAAAATTCCGCTATGTTCAAATAGTGTTGTTGAGTTTTTTAAGAAGCCTGTGAAAAGGATATCTATTGTCAGCAGAAATATCACCTTTAGGGAATAAATGCCTGCTTTCAAATGGGAGCCTGTTCTGATCCGGAACCTTATATATAATAGAAGAGATTTAATTATTCTGTTCAGAAGAAATGAGAGTGAAATTATATGGATACCGAAAGATTTGAATGAAACAGCAAAAATGATATGAAAAATTATCGAAGTTACCTCAAAAATTGCTGGAAATGTCGTATCACCAAGAGCAAAAAGGCTTCTGGACAACAGAAGGTCAATACAGATAAATGACATTGAGAGAGCATAGTATGAGAATGCCGCTGAAGTTATTACTATATCTGCCTGTTCAAATGCACCACGGCCGAACAGTATTGAAATTATTTCCAGTCTGAACACATATGCCAATACAGATACAGGAAGAAAGATTGTAAGTAATAGTTTTAGTCCTGAAGATATTTTTTCTATCAAAAGCTCGGTTTTATCAACAAGTCTTACAAATTCGGGAAATATGACTGTCGAAAATGGTTCAAGAAGAACTACAATTCCAAACTCCATTACCCGGTACCCATATTGGAGGGCAGTTACACTTCCCACAGCCATCCCTGAAACAAGATAATTGTCGAAAATTATCCTGAATTTCGCAAAAAATATACCAATTACCATTGGAGCAGAAAGTTTAAGTACTTTCTTTATACTCGAATTAAAATTTAATGAAGGAATTGATCCTGTTTTTCTCAAATAGATAATATGTGTGAGAAGCTTCATAAAAGATCCGATTGCGATTCCGACTGCAAGAGGGAGAAGGCCTAGCTTTTTATCAATGAATGTGTAGAGGATCAGGGCGGATCCTGTCAATTTGAACATAAGGTCTCCAAGTGAGGCAGGAAGGAATTTCTGGTTGGAATTGATATAAAGGTATGTTGAAATTGATGCAATGACAAATCCTAAACCTAGAGAAATTATTCTTAAATAAGAGATTGTAATATCTGCCGTTTCCGGAGGAAAATTTGTAAAATTGTCTATAATCCATGGAGTAAAGAAAAAAATCATTAAAGATAAAACAAATCCGGTTGTGAAGAGATAAGAGAAGGCGGAATTAAAAAGATCCCGTTTATCTTTGCCGGTTCTCTCTTTCATGTATTCGGGAAGGAGAGCCGGGGAAGTGGATTCATTAAAAAAATCAAAAATTATTATAAATACTGAAAAAGAGAAGAAATATGCATCAGAAATCTCTGAAGCTCCAAAAAAATATGCAATTAAAAGTTTTTCCAGAAAACCAAGAATTTTTGTAGAAAGATGAATGGATGAGATATAAAACGTTTCCTTGAAAATGCTAACCCATTTCATTAGAATGGAAACTATAACATAGTTTTCTATCATTCCAAAGGAGGAATTATGAAGTTGAAGCTTCACTGGCAGATCCTGATTGCTATGGCTCTCGGTGCTCTTTCTGGCGTTATTTTTCAAGGTATATACGGCAACGAACCCTCAGGTACTTTATTTGTTGTATTTTCCTCCCTTGGGACAATCTTTATCCGATTACTAAGGATGATAATAGTTCCGTTGATCTTCTCTTCCATAGTCAGTGGTGTATCGAACATAGGCGAAGGGAAAAAACTTGGAAGAATAGGCCTTAAGACCATGACCTATTACATTGTCACAAGTATGCTTGCAATACTTGTAGGACTTGCCATGTCAAATCTCTTCACTCCCGGTGTTGGAGTGGACATTCCGGTTAGGCAGGGATTTGATCCGGGAGACTTGAAAACTCCCGGGTCGTTGATGGATATCCTTATCAGAATGATACCTTTGAATCCAGTCCATTCTGCTGCTTCCGGTGATATGCTTGGAGTGATATTCTTTTCAATCATACTTGGAGTAGGAATTTCAAGGCTAAAACCTGAACATGGGAACCTGATTAAAAAGATATTCAACACATTTTTTGAATTGATGATGAAAGTTACGGAAATAATTATTAAATTTGCTCCCATCGGTGTTTTCGGGTTGATGACAAAGGTGGTTGCCAATACGGGTTTTGATATGATAAAGGCTGTCGGAAAATATATGATTACAATAGCAGCAGGTTTGTCAATCCATCTCTTGATAACTCTTCCCTTGATATTTTTTCTTTTTACCAGGATTAACCCGATCAAACATTTCAAAGCAATGGCATCTGCTCTTGCGACGGCATTTTCCACAAGTTCTTCATCCGCAACTCTGCCTCTTACAATACGAAATGTTGAAAAAAATGTCGGGGTATCAAACCGTATCTCATCTTTTGTACTGCCTCTTGGAGCCACAATTAATATGGATGGAACTGCTTTATATGAATGTGCAGGGGTTATATTTATAAGTCAGGTTATGGGGCTGGAATTAACTCTTATGCAGCAGTTTGTAGTTGTAATAACTGCATTGCTGGCCTCTATCGGCGCCGCAGGAATTCCCAGTGCAGGACTGGTTGTTATCTTTATTGTAACCCAGGCAATAGGATTTAAAGATGCGGACGTAGCAATAATAATAGGTACGATGCTGGCAGTTGACCGTCCTCTAGATATGTTCAGAACAATGATAAATGTTTTCAGTGACAGCATCGGAACTGTTGTGATCGCAAAAAGTGAAGGAGAGAAAAATTTTTACAAGAGTGGTCTATTTCTTGAAAACCCTGGAGATGATTGATCGCTTTGTCTTCTGCATCCTTATTTTCTCAATTTCCCTGAAAGCATCTCTGGTTTCCGCTTTTATCTCATTGTTGTAGAAAGACATAGTTTCAACTTTTCTGAACG
This sequence comes from Candidatus Aminicenantota bacterium, assembly GCA_963827565.1. GTDB lineage: Bacteria > Acidobacteriota > Aminicenantia > UBA2199 > UBA2199 > UBA647. The sequence continues at coordinate 567,893 of CAWHBG010000003.1, read as the reverse complement.
TCGCGGAGGCCTTATCAAGTTTTCCGGCACTCAAATAGGTTTTGCCGAGAAGAAAAACTGCATACTCATTCTCTTTGTCTATTTGTATCGCTTTTAAAAAATAGTTTTCAGCTGCGTAATAATTCTTTCTTTTATGAAGAATGTATCCCAAATATATCTGAATATTAGCGTCATCTTTTTTTATACGTGCGGCTTCTTCCAGCTTTTCTCCTGCTTTTAAATAATTTTCTTTGAGAAGGTGATAAAGCCCCTGGAAATAAAGAAGTTCAAAAATATGTCCGGAGGGATAATATCCGGGCGCTGAATCTGAAGTTATATTTGATATTTCCCTTACGGCGAGTACATAGGCTTCGTGGAGTTTGATAAATTCCTTTTTTAATTCATCGTTTAATATGAATACTTTATTAAATTTTGCCGAATTTACTTTATTAATATATGCTTTTATTATCTCCGATATACTGGGTTCTCCTGAAATGTTCAATGTTTTCAGTGCATTTGATAAAAATTTGGATTTGTTCATTTTTTATTCTCTTCAAAATTTTTTTTCAACAAGTGGAATGTTTCCAATGTGTTTTTTCTGGTTGTTTCAAACGACCCGGTAGTATCGATCGAATAATCAGCTACCTTCAATTTCTCTGAAACGGGAAATTGAGCATGTATCCTCTCCACGGCTTCATCCTCTCCTATACTATCCCTCTCTATCAACCTCTTCATCTGTTCTTCCGGGTTTGTATAGGTTACAATTATCTTATCAAAAGATTTATAAGTGCCTGATTCCACAAGTAGTGCGGATTCATATATAAAATATCCATGGATCTTTGCTTTTTCAAGCTCTTTGTACATTTTATCTCTCTCTTTTGCCACAAGAGGATGGATGAAATTATTTATAAAGTTTCTTTTTTCCGGATCTTCAAAAAGCAGTTTTGAGAATTTTTCCTTATTTAATCCTGACTCTGTATCATATATATCTTTGCCGAACACTTCGATTATCTTTGATGATATTTCTGAATCCTCTGAAAAAATAATATTTTTTGCAATTATATCTGCTTTGGCAGTATAACACCCCACCTCTTCAAGAACCTTGAGGACATAAGTTTTTCCAGTGCATATTCCACCTGTTAAACCAATCTTATACATTGTTCAGCTCCACCTTTCGGCAACCATAGTCTAATTAATTAACTGTTCATTGTCAATAAAAGGGATCACATATAGTTACGTAATTACCACTATTATAGTTGAAAGTATCATTAAAAGAAAAACCGGGGGAAAGAGATATTTGTAAACCTTCAGGAGGTTGGATTTGAAATATTCATTTGTAAAAACCAGGCAGAGGTGAACAGGGGATAAAAGAATCCCTGAAAAACCGATCACATAAATATATACAGATAAACTGATATAGTTCGGAAGATTTTGTATCAGGGGGAGCAGTATCGGGAAAGAGATTGCAATATAGGCAGTATTAACCCCGGTTAGGAACCCTATTGAAAATGAGATAAGGAAACACAGGAAAATAAGAAATATGAAAGAAATTTTTTCCGGTCCAGTAGAGCCGAATACATTTGAAATATAAATTATTTTCTGAAATATCAGAACTGATGCCATCAGAAGCATTGTTCTTCCTATTAATGGAGAAAACACCATTTTTGCAACTTCCTCTGGATTAATCCTTTTTATAAAAGTTAGAATAATAGATGTCAGGATCATGGAAATATAAAGTGGCACTGAAAAAATGAAGAATAGCAGTATAATTAACAGAACAGGCCAGATTCCGGAAATAAAATCTTTTATTGTACCTCCCGCAGTTCCGTTTTTCGGGATTCGAATAGATTTAATATTATTTGATCTAAGATAATATGAAACAATAATATATCCTGTCAGAATATTCAGTATTGTATAAGGAGCCTGATGAAAGATAATTACTTTGAGGCTGATTCCGGACATAGCTTCAAACAGGAGAAGACCTGCATATATTGGCCAGACAAACTCCCATATATGGCGGAACCAGTAGTTCAGGTATGTTTTAAACTCATTGCTCATACCCATTTTGTCAGTTGCTTTTTCCACAAGAGGAGCTGAAACAAGAGCTCCGCCAGGCATAGGAAGAAGTCCTATAATTGATGGGGCTGTCATTGATACGATCTTGTCGTTTCTGAAAATTGACCTCAATGAAGATAAAAGTTGGTCGAACATTTTTTTCTTCTTCTGGATCATTGTTATATACAGCACTGAGAAGATTATGATATAGAGCTTAAGAGATGTTTTATCTGTAAGAATGTCAAGCGACGCAGAAAGGACTACTCCTGGTTTGAGTGAAAAAAGGAGTATCGAATAGATAGAAAGTAAAATCAGTGAAAGTGAAATGTTTATTTTAAATTTGAGGAGGATCAATAAAATAATGATCAGAGAAACGATTTTGCCAATCTGTATTAATTCCATTTCAATAGTTTAAACCGGAAGGATCACGATCTTCTTATAATCTCCAGTATCTCACCCTTCAATCCGGGCGTAGTTGCCAGGATGCCTGTATTGGCAGACAATGTGGATCCGAGACTGAAATCAAGAGGTTTTCCCACAATGTCAGATACAATTCCGCCAGCTTCCTCAACGATCAGGCTTCCTGCTGCATGGTCCCAGATTTTCTCTTTGTAATCTGGAGATTTGGGGTTGGGAATGCGTAGATAAATCTCTGCATTCCCCGATGCTACTATCCCGTATTTGACCTGGCTGTCCAATTGTACCGGAGGTTCTTTGATCTCCATTTTTTTTGCAATTTCAACCTGAAGCTCAAGATTTCCATGGCCTGATTCATAGCTCTGAACAAATCTCATTTTCGATTTTTCCAGGTGATCTGTTACAGCGATCTTTTCTGTTTTATCTGTTTGACAATTTAGTTTGAAAGAACCCTCATTTAAAACGGCATAAAAAATGAATCCTTCATCGCCGTTTTCCCCCTCTATATCAAGATTCGGGCATCCTGAGATTCCGAGAACAACTTTTCCGTTCTTTATAAGAGCAAGTGCCACTGCATATTGTTCGCCGCGGAGAAATCCTTTTGTACCGTCGATAGGATCGAGAGTCCAGAAAATATTATTATCAGGTTTTCCATTCCCGAGGTCTATGCTTTTGAGAATATTTTTTTGATATAAGCTGAGGAAAATATCTTTTTCATTTTTTAAAAAATTATTGATCTTATTTAATACTTCAGAATTTTCGGGTTTTTTAAGGTCAGTTGATTCCTCTTCGCCGACAATCGGGATATCCGGAAATGATTTATTAAGAATGCTGCAAATGACTGCCTGAGATGTAAAATCTGCAATTGTAACCGGACTTCTGTCCGACTTGTCGAGTTTATCCCCGGCTGTCAGTTCTTTCTGGATCTTTCTGCTGATCTTCATGGCTTTATTAACTGCTTCCAGACCAACCTTTAATTCATTTTCAAACATTTGTTCTCCTGAAATATTCTATTCTATAGCATTAATTATTCAAGTCAACTTATAATTATGTTTTCAATTTGAAAATTCCGATATCTCTTCCGGTTTTGACATTTGTACAAATTTATGTTTTTAATACTTCCAGGCTTGGAGATATGTCTATTTATAAAAGTGGCCAATATCTTGAAAATAATCCAGGATGGCATACGGGTGATTCGGAATGGAAGGCCGAAAGGGTAATAGAGATTCTTCAGAAAAACAATCTTGTTCCCCGTACTGTTTGTGAAGTAGGAAGCGGTGCAGGCGAGATTCTTAATCAGCTTTCGGAATTTTATAAAAATGCTTTTTTTACAGGATATGAAATATCTCCACAGGCATATAAAATCAGTCAAAAAATTAAAAAAGCAAATATTTCTTTCAAATTAGAAAATATTCTGGACTCAAATGTTTCAGGCTATGAACTTCTGATGATGATTGATGTGTTGGAGCATATTGAGGATTATCTCGGTTTTCTAAAAAAAATAAGATCTTATGCTGATTTTAAACTATTTCATATTCCGCTTGATTTGTCTGTCCAGACAGTTCTCCGTTCAGCCCCGATTTTAAATGCCAGGAGCAAGGTTGGGCATATCCATTATTTTACCAGGGAAACAGCAATTGAATCACTAATAGATTCAGGCTATACGATTATTGACTGGACTTATACACCCTCATCAAATCTCCCTAAACACGGGTGGAAAACAAAGTTATTGAACATTCCAAGAAAAGTGTTTTTCCGGATCAGCAAGGATATTACCTGCAGGATCTTCGGTGGTTATTCACTTATGGTATTGGCTAAATAATAGTAGTATTCTAAAGGGACTTTTGGATAAGATGTTTTCCGGAATTGAAACCACTGCTGATTGACAAATACCGGCTTTCAAACTAAACTAGGTACTGTACATACCATTTAAGGGGAACCCAAATGAATGAAAAAATATACAGGATTGGATTAGTGAACCATGCAATTTGAAGATCTCGGGATTATTGATCCCATCTTGAAAGCGATTAAAAAAGAGAATTATGTCAAACCAACATCAATACAGGAAAGAGCAATTCCACTTATTCAACAACGAAATGATGTGCTGGGCAGCGCTCAAACCGGGACCGGTAAAACGGCCGCTTTTGCGATTCCCATTCTGCAGCACCTGTTTCTTGCCAAGAGGAAGAGCAATGGTGCGCGTAAAATTAAGTCACTCATCATTACTCCTACCCGTGAGCTGGCGATCCAGATCTCGGAAAGTTTTTCGACCTACGGGGAATTTACCGGAATAAAAAATACCGTTGTTTTCGGTGGTGTTCCCCAGGGGAAACAAACCGATGCACTCCGGAAAGGTACAGACATTCTGGTTGCAACACCCGGAAGGCTTCTGGATCTGATGGACCAGGGATTCATTAAATTAAAGGACATTGAATATTTTGTGCTCGATGAAGCGGACAGGATGCTTGATATGGGATTCATAAACGATATCAGAAAAATAATCGCGAAATTACCGGTAAAACGGCAGTCTTTGTTCTTCTCAGCGACAATGCCGGGAAATATTGTCGAACTTTCAAGGAAAATATTAACAAACCCACGGAAGGTTGATGTCAGCCCTATCTCTTCTGCTGCTGAGACTGTTTCGCATTATCTTTATTATACGAATAAATCAAAAAAGAAAGATCTTCTCTTCCATATACTGAAGGACAGGAAGATCGACCAGGTATTATTGTTCTCGAGAACAAAACATGGCGCCGACAGGATCACCCGGAATTTAAAAAGGGAAAAGATAAAAACGGCTGCCATTCATGGCGACAAAGCTCAGAATCAGAGACAAAAAGTCCTTTCACAATTTAAAGCAGGAGAGATCAGGGTGCTTGTTGCCACCGATATCGCCGCAAGGGGAATCGATATTGATAAATTAAAATATGTTATCAATTATGACATTCCGAATATAGCAGAAACTTACGTTCACAGGATCGGGAGATCCGGGAGAGCAGGCGAAAATGGCAATGCTATTTCTTTTTGCGATCCGGAAGAAAATGTGTTTATAAAAGATATTGAGAAATTGATCAAACAGAAAATTACGGTGATAAGCGACAATCCCTTTCCACAGACAGATAAGCCGAGGACAGCAGCGGAAAATAAGGAATGGGAAAAAGAGAAACAAAGAATGAAGCAGGATTTTTTCGCAGCGAAGAAAAAGAAGGAAAGCAAAGAAAATATTTCAAAATCTTATAAAAAGAGAAAATAGTAAATATATTAAATGAAGAGTGAAACAGGAAGATAATATGGATGGAAATAGAAGAGAAAATATAAAGCCGGGATGTAAGGTTGCCATTGTATTAAAACAGGATCAGAGAAACGGTAGACTGACCGAAGGTGTCGTGAAAGATATTTTAACCAATTCGCCGTCTCATCCCCACGGGATTAAAGTAAGGCTTGAGGACGGGCAGGTAGGGAGAGTTAAATCTATTCTGGATAAATGAAGAAAGTTAAAAATATTCTTTTTATACTTCTGATCGGACTGGCTGTTTATTTTTATGTACAGAAGGGGGAACGTGTTCCCGAAACCTCAGTTCACCGGCATGAGGGAATTAATCAGAAGATATTAAGTGCAGCACATAAAAGATTATCCAATTTTTGGGTGGAAGGTGTTGGAGAGGTGAGCCGGATACTCAGTGATGATAATTATGGAGATAAACATCAACGGTTTGTTCTAAGGCTCTCACCTGAACATACGGTGCTGATCGCCCACAATATAGATATTGCCCCCAGGATAAATAAATTGAAACAGGGTGACAGGGTGGAATTTTATGGTGAATACGAATGGAATTCGAAAGGTGGTCTCGTCCATTGGACCCACCACGATCCGAATGGAAGCCATGAAGGTGGATGGCTGAAACATAACGGACATATCTATAAGTAGATAATCCCTTTTAAAGTTCCCTTTTGCAGACCCAGGTTAGTTAAATATTAATTTCCTAGAGTAATTTCTCTATTGCTTTGGCCAGTTTGTGCTCGTCCCGGAGATGCATCCCGAAGTCCCTTAAAATGCCGTTTTTATCGATCACCCAGTATGATGGAATTAAATTTACCTTATAATTCCTGGCAATATCATCTGCCCAGGCTTTCCCTGAATAGATCATCTTCCATTTTATCTGCTCTTTGGCGATATATTTATCTACAAGGTCTTTCTTGTTATCCAGGCTGATCCCGATGATCTCAAAATTCCTGTCCTTATACTTTTTATGAAGTTCTTTCAGGTGAGGGATCCCCTTTACACAGGGCGGACACCAGGTTACCCAGAAATCAATGAGCACTACTTTACCCTTTAAACCAGAGAGTGTAAATTATCTCCCGATATCAGTGTTGCATTAAAATCCTTTGCCGGTTTCCCGATCCCGATTGCGGTTTTGATCTCTTTTATGATCGGGTTAAAACGAATATCTTTTCTCAGCGGCTCATATTCTTTTTCATAGAGTGCGCTGTATGATAAAAATCCCTGCTTAACAGCAGTTTCAAGCCACCTGAATGCCTCTTCCTTATTTTTTAGTTTCAGGCATATGGAAACTATCTCCATACTTCTCCAGGGAGATTTCCGGGGATTTAAATTATATGAATCAATGCGGACCTTCAGTGCCTCTTCATACCGTTTCAGATTCAACAATGCGTCTGCTTTTGCGTTGAGCAGTTTTATTGAAGAGTCATTCTTTAAAAGTTCCTTGTTCAGCAGTTCAATTACTTTTTTATACTCTTTCTGATCATTCAATTTTTTTACATAATCCAGTGTCTTTTTTTCAATAGCCGAGGTGTTGAAGTTAAATATAAATAAAAGTGTAATTATTAAAACCGGTAAAAATATTTTTTTCATTTTAACCTTCCTGTTAAAGTGTAATAATTTTTCTGAAATTATATGCTTAATAGGGACTTTTGTGCAATGAACAGAACAATATTAGACTTTTCAATCATTGACAATTTTGGGTATTGAAACTAAAATTGGTTTTAATTCAGGGTATAAGGGAAAATAAATGAGCGAAGATCTTTATAAGAAAGCCGGGGTAAATATTGATAAAGGCAATAAAGCTGTGGAAGAGATCAGAAAGATGGCCGGTAAGTATGGTGTGAAAGAAATTGGAAAGTTCAGCGGTTTTTATCCCCTGAAAGACGGACTTAAAAATCCGGTATTGGTTTCATCTGCTGATGGTGTGGGAACAAAACTGAAAATTGCATTCAAAACAGGGATCCACAATACCATTGGTAAAGATCTGGTAAACCATTGTGTTAATGATATCCTTGTATATGGAGCAAAACCCCTTTTTTTCCTTGATTATATTGCCACCGGCGAAGTTGAGCCGGATGTGATCAAAGAGATAGTCTCCGGCCTTCTGGACGGATGTGTGGACAATAATTTTATTTTACTCGGTGGAGAGACTGCAGAGATGCCAGGTTTTTACCAGAATAATGAGTATGATGTTGCCGGATTTATTGTCGGCATTGTCGATAAAGATAAGATTATTGACGGAAAAAAAATTAAAGCGGGAAACCTCCTGTTGGGTCTCCCCTCTACCGGGCTTCATACCAACGGTTATTCCCTGGCAAGACACATTGTTTTTGACAAATTAAAAATGGATGTGAATGATAATGCGAAAGGGCTCAGCCGAACGATCGGTGAAGAGCTTCTCGAGACCCACAGGTCGTATCTGGAGCCAGTGTCAAAGTTACTTGCCGGAGGTCTGATCAACGGGATGGTCCATGTTACCGGTGGCGGATTTACCGACAATATTCCGCGTGTACTACCGGAAGGACTGGGGGTAAGGATTGAGAAGACATGGAAAACACCCGAAATTTTTGATTTTCTAATTAATAAAGGGAAAGTAAAAAAACCTGAGCAGTACAGGGTATTTAATATGGGGATCGGAATGATACTGATTATTGATCACGGGGATCTTTCAAAAGCTGAAAAAATATTAAAATCTGTGAATGAAAAATATCATCTGATCGGACAGGTTTGTGAACACTCCCAGGGTGAAAGGGTAAAGATCGTATAAAAAGGCCTGATGAAGATCCAGCTGAACAACAGGAATGAAATTTTTGATAATTATAATGAGATGAGTGTTGAAAAATTATTGAAATTGAAAAATTTTACATTCCCAATGATTATTATTAAAATAAATGGAAAACTAATAAGGAAAGAAAATTATTCTGCTTCAATTATTAAAAACGGTGATGATGTCACTGCGCTCCACCTGATCAGCGGTGGATAGGTCACCCCTGAAATATCATATAAATATCCATCACATTAGTTCCCGTGATCCCGGTATGTATCAGTTGATCTATTTTTTTAAAAAAAGCATTTGAATTGTTTCCGGCCAGATATCGGTCTATTACCGGTACCGCCTCTCCCTCAAGTTTGCCTATTGTCCGGTTATCTATCCATGCGCCGGCTGAATCCGAATTCCCATCCCGCCCGTCTGTGCCTGCTCCGGCAATAAAGAACGGATAATTTTCATCCTTTAGCTCACGAAGCAATAATAACAGGAATTCCTGAACGCGTCCTCCTCTCCCTTCTCCCTTCACTGAAACTGTAAATTCGCCTCCGAAAAAAGATATTTCTTCACCAGTCGCTTTTTTTTCGGCATTTTTTCTGATTATTTTTCCAAATCTGATTGCGGCCTCTCTGACATCTCCGCTCTCCTCTTTTGTCATTACATTGGTTCTGTATCCCATCTCTTTTCCCCGTAATGCGGCAGCCTGAAGAGCATTACGGTTTTTTCCAATAATATATGTACGGTTATTTTTTAAAACGGGGTCGTCAGGTGAAGGGGTCTCGTTGATCTCCCCGGTTTCACCTCTTTTTAAGTAGTCAATGATATTTTCTTTTACTTTATTCCCGATCCGGAATTTTTGTAAGATTTTCAACGCATCCGCGAATGTACTGCTGTCCCCGTAAAAGGGAGCGGATCCGATGATTTCCGGATCTGATCCGACAACATCGGAAATAATGAGGGAAATTATCTTCGCAGGATGGATCATCCGGGCAAGCATTCCCCCCTTTATTGTTGAAACATGTTTTCTGACAGTATTGATCTCTTCGATGGACGCACCGGACTTTATCAGAATATTGTTGAGGCCTGATATGTCTTTAATCGAAATTTCTTCCGATGGTGAGACGGCCATGGCAGAAGCCCCACCGGTAAGGAGAGCTATTACAAGGTCGTTTTTTTTTACTTTTTTTACAAATTGTTTTAGTTTTTCAGCAGCCTTCAGGCTGTTGACTCCCGGGACAGGATGGTCTCCCTTTAGTGAGATAACATTCTCCTGCTCTGTATCAAACAACTCTCCCGAAATGATGATACCTCTTTTCACCCTGTCGCCGAGCAGGCCTGTAATTGCATTGCAGAGAGAGGGAGCGCCTTTTCCCATACCTATCACATGAATATTGCTGAAGTCTGAAAGGTTAAAATCATCCCTGGAAATGCGGAGGGTATCTCCCTCCAAATGGATACAGTTTTTCAAGAGAGTTTCCGGTTTTACTGACAGAATCGCGGATTCAAGGATGGTGTAAAAATCTTTCCTAAACTTTTGATATTGTAATATCATTCTGTCTGTTGTATTTCCCGCCCAGATCACTATAGGAATAGAGAGGAGGAAGGTCGCTTTCAAAGAAAATGATCTGGGCGATCCCCTGGAGAGGATGGAGTTTTACTCTGTTTCCCGATACGTTTGATATCGAGATAGTTAAAAATCCTTCCCATTCAGGTTCTACGGGTGTTACATTTACCAGTATTCCGGATCTTGCGTAAGTGGATTTTCCGAATACAAGTCCGATTATTGTTTTAGGCATTTTTATATATTCGAAGCTTTTCCCCAGAATATATGAGTTCGGTTCTATCTCAATTATATTACCGGAGAGAGATTTATAATCGCCATCAGTAACTGTATATGGATCAATCCCCACATCACTATTTTTTATTTTTTTATATTCTTTTCCGAGTCTGAGGTCGTAGCCGTATGGACCCAGGCCATATGATATTGTGTTTTTCCTTACAGAATTGTCTATAAATGGATCAAGAAGTGAATGGTTCTTTGCATACTCTTTTATCCATGAGGAAGATTTAAGCATATTTATATTTGATATTTAGAGATCTTAAGGTGGAGCTGGAAAGTGAGTTTTCTTAAATATCTGATACCATCAATCAGGTCTTTTGAGAATTTTGTGAGGTATTTTACAAAGTCATTCTCTTCACGAAGTCTCAATTTATTCTCGAACTCTGCGGTAAAATCTCTCATTTCTATCATAAGGTTAAGAAGGTATAGGATATGGTCAAGTACTCCTGAAAGGTTTCCAGAGGGGATATCTGAAATTTTCGTCTCCTGAAAGAATTGGATTCTCTCCATCGATTCGTTCACGACATCATTCACCAGATAGGCTATTTCATCCATGAAGTTCTTTTTATAGTCTTCGTAATAACGGAGCTTGTGCTTTGCCCTTTCCTGAATTTTATCATTCTGTTCTTCAAGTGATTTATAATATTTTTTAAGTCCCAGAAATTTTCTCTCAAATTTATAAAGATTTAAAAAATCTCTGCCGATATAGATCTTGTCTTTGTATGAGGATTCAAGCTCATCCTGATAGTGTGCATAGAATTTAGCCTCAAATCTGAAATTTCTTTTATGTATAAGTCTTGCAATAAAAATACTCTGAGGATTGGACAGATAATATGAGTTTTCTTCGATCAAAGCACTGTAAACAAAAAGAGAATTAAGTATGAAATCTTTGATATCGTTGAGGAGGTTTTCATTGTTCTCAGTGAATTCCTTCATTTTTTTACTCATCCGGCCTCTTAAAGGTACATAAAGTGGTGAGAAGAGGAATTGTTCGTTGTCAGCTTCAAATTCAAAATAAAAATTATTCTGAACCTTTTTATAAAGGCTTGAATAGACTATTCCCGGTGTCGGAGATAATTTCTTCTTTTCAAACCCTTTTAGAACTTCAATTATATTCACTGTCTTCCTCCCGGTGAATTATAAGTTAATAGAAACTAAAAGTAAATATTCATCCTTCTTTACAATATTTCTGTTTTCTGATAATTCATATAATATGAAGCGGAAAATAAAGATCCCTCCTTCACTATATGCGTTAATCGTGTATGTCGTGATAATACTCAGTACTATTATGAGTCTAAAACATTTTCCACTTCTTTCAGCACCGGTTTTCTTCTCGATAATACTGGCATACCTTTTTAACCCGGTAGCTGATTATTGTGAAAAGAAGACCCGGATATCAAGAGGATTGATCTCCGGAATTCTCATATTGATCTTTGTGTTAATTGCTGTATTTATGTTGATTAATTTAATTCCTTATCTTGTTGATCAGGCCCAGAGCGCTGCTCAGAAATTACCTGGGATTATAAAGAAATTTTCTGATAGTGTGCGTGGATTCGGAGAGTACCTCACTAAGCACTTCTCGGATTATATCGGAGATTTTGACCTGATGCAAAAAGTTAGTGAATTGCTGAACAATTCACTCTCGGGATTATCAACATTTTTCCTGACGGCATTCAGCAGCCTTTACGGGGTCCTTGTAGCTTTGGTTTATATGATTCTTATTCCGCTCTTTTCTTTTTACTTTATAAAAGACCAGAAAAAGATAAATAAAACATTCTATTCCCTTCTCCCCGTTAAATACCGTTGGAGAATGAAGCGGAAACTTTTAAAAATAGACCGGATTCTCTCTGCATTCATACGGGGCCAGGCAATTGTTATCCTTATCCTTGCTGTATTGTATTCGATCGGACTCTCTCTGATCGGACTCCCGTTCTCTATCCTTATAGGTGTTTTCGCAGGGATCGGGGATATAATCCCCTATTTCGGTACTATTGTCGGTTATTCGATATCAATGATAATAGGATTTGTTCACTTTAATTCAGTAAAAGAACTTTTTCTGATAACTCTGATATTCTTTGTTGTTAAAGGGAGTGAGAACTGGTTCTTTTATCCCAAGATTGTCGGGCGTGAAGTCGGCCTCCATTTTGTATGGGTGCTGATATCTATAATTGTATTCGGGCAATTTTTCGGTTTCTGGGGGCTCCTTTTTGCAATACCGTCCTCTGCCGTTTTTAAAGTATTTATTGATGACCTGATAAAGCATTACAAAGGGTCTGACTTTTATAACAAATGAAAAAATATTTCAAAATTATTTTTATTATATTCCTGATGGGATCTGTCTCCCCGGGCTGGGCCCAGGAGGGTACACCAGTTAAAAAGGAAAATGGAATAAATCTCCTTAAAAGATCTGCTAAGATGATCTCAGGGCTGGATCTGGGTTCTTCAGGCACGCCCCCTTTTTTAAAAAAGAAAAATAGGATAATAAGACAGTTAAAAAGAATTATTAAATCTTCAAATTTAAAACTCCAGAAAAAATATTTATGGGCTTTCATGAAATGCCTTGAGGAAGAAAAATTTGAAGGCATTCCGGAGGCTGAATTTATTATTGGGACAGAAATCGATCTGATACTTAAGTATGATAAAAAAGGTAATTCCCTATCTGCAATAGCCTTGAGAACCTCAGCAGAAGAGACTAAAAGTATCGGTGAATTATTTGATAAAATCAGAACTGAAACTGGGAAAGGGATCCTTGGGAGAAATATTAGGTTTTTCCCCGGCTCGAATGTTGTTAAGATCTCTGAGCTTATTTATCCTGAAGATTTGAAAAAAAGTACGATTGTTCTAAATTCAGCTGATTACGGTACTAAAAGTTATCCGGGAGTGATACTGCTGAAAAATGTATTAGAAAAAGAGTTTGAAGGTAATGTCAAACCGATTGCTAAACAGATCCTCAGTGAAAAGATTTATGAAGGACTGAATGCCGGATTATTACTGAGAAATGCTTTTCTCCATCATGTCGCTCACTATACAATTCCTTTCTCTATTAAAGGAGATAGAGAAAAGGTAGATTTCAAAGGAGCCGGTTTAAAAGAGTTGTTGCTTGATGCAGAAGAGATAAGGGCTGACCTTAATTACCTCACAATTATTTCTCTTCTGGATGAAAAAAACCTGCTTAAAAAAGGAATAAGGGAAGAGGTTATTTATATTTTTGTCCTTGAGAAACTGACAATGATAAAAAATATGGCTGTTATTAGCAATAAATCTCATTCCCTGACGCTTTTGAATTCACTGTATAGCCGGGGCGGAATCGGGATCGAAAAAGACGGGAAGGAACTTGTTTTTGATTTAGACCTGCTAACCAGAAATATCAAAGATCTGGAAGCCCTTTTTGATGACATCTTAAAAAAGGGGAATTATATTGAATGTAAGGCTTTTTTTAAAAAATATTCGGAAATACCGGAGAACCTGAAAAAATTATTGAAAACATCCCCCTCTGATAAAGTGGAATAATATGAATTGGTTCTATGATCTCTCTGAAAGGGACCTGAAAGATACGATAAAAAGCCTTGGATTAAAAGAGTTTGTCTCCTCTCAGATCTCAACATGGTTATTAAAGAAAAATGTTTTTGATCCTTTTGAATGGGGAAATATAAGTAAGGAGAACAGAAAAGTTTTAAGTGAAAATCTTGATTTTTCATTGAACAGGGTTGTCAGAATTGATAAAGATCCTTCCGGCACACGAAAATTTCTGATTGAACTTTCCGATGGCAACAGGATAGAGTCGGTTCTGATTAAAGAAAAGAACCACTTTACTTTCTGTATCTCTTCGCAGGTTGGATGCGCATTGGGCTGTAAATTCTGTGCAACGGGTAATCTCGGTTTTAAAAGGGATCTTAGTTCTGGTGAAATTATCTCTCAGGTGTTGTTATTAAAGAAGGATCTGGAAGATTATAAAGGGAAAATCAACCTTGTTTTTATGGGAATGGGTGAACCTCTGTTAAATTATAAAAATTTAAAAAAGGCTTTGCTTATACTGACAAATGAGAAGGGTGTCGGGATTTCCCCCAGGAGAATTACTGTTTCCACTGCGGGGATATTAAAAAATCTAAAAAAACTTGAAATAGATTTTCCGAATATTAAAATAAGTTTTTCCCTGAACAGTTCAGACAACATCCAGAGAGGGAGAGTGATGCCTGTCTCAAAGAAGGAGACCCTTGATGATATTATCGATTATTTCAGATCAAAGAAAAGGAAGCATAGAATAACTTTTGAGTATGTGATCATCGACGGGGTAAATGATTCTTTGGATGACGGGGACAAGATCATGAAGTTGTTAAGAGGTATTCCTTCCAAGATAAATATAATTCCCTATAATCCAAATGATTTTGCTGAATTTAAGACCCCATCAGAAAAAAAAATCGATGATTTTGCAGAACATCTGGCAGAAAAGGGGATGACAGTGATGGTACGCTGGTCAAAGGGTAGAGACATCCGATCTGCCTGTGGCCAGCTGGCCGGAGACTAACGAAAAAATATATGGATTTACTTATTCAAAAAAGATATAGTGACAATAAAATAAAAACATATTGTAATTATTTCAAAGAATATTGTGTTTAGCTCTCAAATTTGGTTGAATAAACACAATAGAGCTTACACGATCGTTTTATGAAATATACAATCAAAAGCTAATAAATATGAAATGTATAATATGTAATGATGAAATGGACTATTATTTCTCCAAAACTTTCTACGTTTACAACCTTACAAATTGTTATTATTATAAATGTAAAAGTTGTGGATTTGTAGCTTCTAAGACACATTATGAATTATCTTCACAGGAATGGGAGAAGCTGAACTATGAATTTCATACGGATAATAATAATAGAGAAGATAATCCTTATAACCGCAATCAAAGATATTTCAATCAAGCTCTGATGATTTTAATCTTAAAAAGATATGGTTTGTTTTGCGGTGAAAACTTTTTGGACTGGGCTTCAGGTGTTGGTTCTGTTTCGATATTAGTTAAAGAACTTTTTGGCATTAAAATAAACAATTACGACAAATTTATAGGACCGCATTTAAACCCTGTAAGTGAAGAGTTTTTAAAAAAGAGAAGCTTTGATTTAGTGATCAACTGCGCCTTGTTTGAGCATGTAACAAAACGAGACACATTAGACGAAATCGAATCGTTAGTATCCAATGACGGGGCATTCGCTATTCATACTCTGATCCCTGAAGTAGTTCCGGAAAATCCGGAGTGGATGTACTTGCTGCCCACTCATTGTTCATTCCATACAAATTCAAGCATGCAAATGTTGATGGATCAATGGGGATACGTATGCTCTGTTTACAATGAGCATTCTAAATTGTGGGTTTTATTTAAGAGAAATGCAGAAGAGATAAAACCAAAAATAGACAAGATCAATAAATTGCTTGGCTGGGAATATTTGAAATTTAAAAATGGTTTTATGGATTATTGGAAATAAAAATATTTCATACAACATTTTGTATAAAGTATTGTTTTCTGAAAATTTCTATTGTATAAGCAATTGTCTTTAATATTTTTATTTAAAGGAGAGTAAATGATATTAATAGTTGATAATCAGAGCGCCCATATAAAAAAATTTAAGAGACAATTTCTCTCAGAGCAAAACTTTGATTATATTTTTTTTGATCATAATCAGCCCATTACACTTTCGGCGCAAACAATAATCTCAGGTATTATCCTGTCAGGTGGTAAGGGGAATCCCTATGAACCGCTTAATCTGACAACTAATTTTATTGTATTAAAGAATTTTGATGTCCCGGTTCTCGGGTTTTGTCTGGGTCATGAAATTCTGGCGGCATTCTATAGGGGGCGGATAAAAAGGCTTCCCGAAGCTCATTTAAAAAAAGAGTTAATAACAATAACCAAACCCGGAGATCCGATATTCAAAGGTTTGAAAAAAAAAGAAATTATTCTCCAGAAGAAACATAACTTTTATGTTTCAGCTCTCCCTGATTCATTTATCAGCCTTGCAGAATCTGATACATGCAAAACGGAGATTATCAGGCATAAAGATAAACCGCTTTACGGTTTTCAGGGGCATCCTGAGGTTTCCGGAGAGGATGGAATAAGAATGGTAGTGAACTTTCTTAAAATTTGCGGGGTGGTCAAAGATTAAAAGATGAAAGTCGCGATCATATACAACCAGGACATTACCGGGGTTTTGAATACAATGGGGATTCAAAACCGTGAGTTTTATAGTGAAAAAAATGTTAAGCGGGTGGCGTCATGCCTGGAGAAAGGTGGTCACAATGTAAGGATACTTGATGGTAACATGTTTATCATTGATCGTTTAAGGAATTTTATGCCCAGGATTATCGAGGGAGAACGTATTGGAATGGTCTTTAATATGGCATACGGAATTCAGGGAGAAAGCAGGTATACACACATTCCTTCTCTTCTTGAAATGCTCGGCATCCCTTATATCGGATCAACCCCTTCGGGACACGCTCTTGCCCTTGATAAAGTGATGACCAAAGTTGTGTGGCAGAGCAAAGGTTTACCCACACCTGAATTCTGGGTGTTCAATTCAGCTGATGATGATCTTTCTGAAGTGAAATATCCGGTTATAGTAAAACCCAAAATGGAGAGTGTCTCTTTCGGCCTTAAAATTGCCAATAATGAAAAGGATTTAAAAGAATCAATTGAATTTGTTGTGAAAGAATTTAAACAACAGGCACTGGTTGAACAATTTGTCAGAGGGAGGGAGTTTTGTGTCGGATTAATCGGAAATGCACCGATAGAAGCATTTCCGGTACTTGAAATAGATCTTGAGGGAGATCCGGATGGAATTCAAACTGTTGATGATAAGAGAGAAACTCCCAAGCAAAAAGTTTGCCCGGCTGATATTTCTGATGAACTGGCAAAAGAGATGACCTCTCTTAGCGTTAAAGCCTTTAATGCGCTTGATCTGCGTGATTATGCCAGGATAGATATAAGGCTTGATGAAAGCGGGAGCATTTATCTTTTGGAAATAAACTCTATGGCAAGTCTCGGAAGAACCGGCTCCTATTCTATTGCGGCAGGTGTTGCGGGATACGATTTTTGCAAATTGGTTAACAAAATCCTTGATGTGGCTGTAGTTCGGTACTATTCTGATAGTTTAATGTCAGAATTACCTGAAGAAAAAAACAGAAAATTACCTCTGCATAGCAGACTGCGGACATTTATCAGAGGCCGGCAGCAGAATATCGAGTCGCTTCTTGAAAAAATTGTAAATATCAGCACTCATGTTAGAAATATTGATGGCATCAATCAGTGTTCAAATCTAATCAAAATGGAGTTTACAAAACTTGGATTTACAAATGAAGTGTTCCCAAGGCTTGAAGTTGGGAATTTAGTGTATTTCTCTAATTCAACAAGTCCGGAAATTGATAGCCTTATACTTATTACAATAGATGATTTTACAAAAATGCCTGACCAGGAGAATCTTGTTCAAACAGAACATCGTTTGTATGGAACGGGCGTATGGGCAAATAAATCAGGAATTGTTACAACGATCTGTGCATTGCAATCATTAAAATTTGCCAAACTATTGAAACAAAAAAAGATCGGGTTGCTGCTTATAACTGATTCATCTTTGAATGGAAAATTTTCTACCGAACTACTTAATGCCAAAGCCAAAAATGCGAAAACAGTTTTAAGTATGCATGGCGGAAATATTGATGGGAGCGTTGTAACATCCCGTTCGGGTTCTGCATTATACAATCTTGAATTTAAACTTATAGACAGATCGCTGGCTAACAACGTGGCATTAACTTCTTATTATTTTTTTAAAGCCCTTACTTCGATTATCGATCTTGGTAAAAATGACCTTGCAAATGTAATTACTCCTTATAAGACAAATTTCCAATCTAATGTTTTTAAGTTAAGCGCATATGGTTCTGCAAAAATAAGTGTAAGATTTAACTCAATGGAAGAATTTAAACTAATTGATGAAAAAATTCATAAAATTTTAAAATTTTCGGGGGATGTGAAAAAAAAGATTCAGATTGCATTTGACGGGGGAGCCACCCGACAGCCAATGAAGGAAAATGATTCGACTGATCTGTTGTTCGAAAGAGTTTTTAATATTTCAAAAAAAATTGATACTTCGGTCATCAGGGAGCATAGATGGACGTCTGCCGATATTTGTAATATTGAAGCAAAGGTACCAAAAATTGATGGTTTGGGAGCAATTGGCGGTTTTGATATGCAGAAATCAGAATTTATTCTCCGCCACAGTCTTATAGATAGAGCGCTGATGCTTGCACTATTACTCATTGAATAATAAACGTTTGATTATTTACCTGAATCTTGCCAAACCGATTCTGTTCATTTAGACTAATCCGATGCGGAGGTTTTCATGACAAAAAGAGTATTTCCCCGAAAATTTTTTGTGTTGATTTGTTTTTTCATAGTAATGATCCAACCTGTGCTCGCCCAGAGTCCGGTCGGAAAATGGGTTGATTCAGGACAAAATGTTACCCTTACCCTGAACGGGGACTTCACATATTCCTTGACCTATCCAAATGGCAACAGCACCGGATATTGGAGCAGCGGAGGGAATCAATTCTGTCTGAGGGATGCTGCGGCAGCTACTCCTGTCTGTTATACGGTTGTTTCCTATTCGGCTTCAGCCCTGGTTTTAAGAGATGTAAACGGGGTAATGATCAATTATAAAAAAGTAAATATTACTCAACCGGCAGTTCCTTCAGGATGGAATCGGAAGGTAAAAGGAGCTGGTAGAGTTATAGCTGAAAAGGGAAACCTTAAACTTACTCACGGACACCTTAGAACCGGTATAGATCTGACACAATTCATAATTGGTCATAAGATAAAAGATAACGAAGTCAAAGCTCTTAAACAGAAACTTGTGCAGGAGTTCAACACAGCTCCGGCCGAGACCCTTAGCCAATTGAATGGGATCAGACGTTCAATGAATAAAGTTTATAGCTCTACCGACCCATACCGGATCGGTCTTGTACGGCAGGAGCTGTTCGGGGCATTTTATAAAGTTACCAAAAATATAAATGAATCTCAAAAACCGTTAATGATCCGGATAATAAACAAATATGTACGGGTTCTTGCTTATGATGAGAAGAACAATCTGATCCTGACAAATCGGGATGTAGATGGCTATATTAACTATCTAATATTCAATAGTGAATTATCCGGACAGAAGATAGATGCAAATTATGCAGTAAAAAGAGATGTTTCCGCTCAATTGGTGAAAAAATTTTTTTCTATGCCCATTGGGCAAAAACAGATGCTGGCTTCAGCGAGCTTGATATGGCAGCTTTTTGATACTAATTGGAGAAGGATGTCACGATCTCAGAAAAACCAGTACGTAACTGCTTATAGAAACAAGATCTCTAATAATTTCAGCCGTAATTCCCAGGAGGCCGGATTCGGCCAGCAGTGGAAACCGCCTCAGGGAGCATATAAAAAAAGTGTTGCTCAGATGAAGAGTGAGTTTAATGCAAAGCAGAATATGTTCAGGATGATGCAGAATATGAATACAAATTCCCATGCTTTGTCATTAAATATTATTGAAAATACAGGAGGGACGGGAAACTACTGGAACGTAGTTGACTATTAGAACGATGAAAAAAATAAATATATTTTTTGTGATTGTATTTGTAGCAATTTTTTCCGTGTACGGCTTTAAAGAAAATTCAGTGATTGATTTCAGAGTGGAAACGGTATTCTTACAGAGCAGCGACGGATTAAAAATTAAAGCAGATGTATATGAATTATCAGACAAGAATGCTCCTGCTATCTTATTGTTTCATCAGGCCGGATTCAGCAGGGGTGAATACAGAGAGACTGCCCCATTATTAAATGATCTTGGATTCCATTGTATTGCAATTGACCAGAGATCCGGAAAAGGGGTGAACGGGGTGAAGAATGAAGCAGTGCTGGAAGCAACGGTAAAAGGTTTGGGAGTCAAATACACGGATGCGTTTCCCGATCTAGAAGCTACGCTGAAGTTTGCTGTTAAAAAATTCCCTTTAAGCAAAATAATTATATGGGGAAGTTCCTATTCGGCATCCCTTGTTTTTGTCCTTGCACAAAAATATCCGGACAAAATATCCGCAGTTGCAGCCTTCTCTCCCGGTGAATATTTTAAATTCAATGAAAAAGAGATAAAGGAATATGCAAGATCTGTAAAATGTCCGGTTTTTATTACTTCTGCAAAAAAGGAACATAGAAACTGGAAGGGAATATACGAGAACATTCCCGAAGGTAAGAAAACCTTTTTTCTACCCGAATCGGAAGGAGTTCATGGTTCCCGCGCTCTCTGGAAATCCAGTCCCGACAACAAACAATATTGGAAAGCATTAAAAATTTTTCTCTCTGGATTTAAGTTTTAAAGGAGAACATAATGTCTTTGATAAGTATCTATATCGGTGGGGTCTTAACCTTATTGATGGCTTTTGTACATACCCGGTTTTACAGGATTTTCAGGTGGAAAGCGGAATTCAGAAAGATCACTGAATTGAATAGAAAAGCTTTTTATACAATCCATCTGGCGCTCCTGCTATTATTCTTCATCCTCGGGACCGTAACTCTTGTTTATGCGGAGTTTTTAAGCAAATGTACAGGGATGGCTTTAGGTTTCAACCTGGGCGTTTCACTTCTGTGGATGTGGAGAGCTGTTTGGCAGATTTTCTATTTTAAAAGTGATAAAGCAATTCATTATTTATTCATGTCCCACTTTTTTCTCGCATGTACGGCCTATTTGATCCCTGTATTATATAGATTTCTCAATTAATCATTTTTTGAATTATTTTCGTATTAAAGATTTAAATTAACTTGGGGAAAAAATGATAATGAATAAAATTAATAAACCTAAAGATGGGGAATATCCGCCGTATGCTTCTATTTATCTGGACCAGGTTTCGAATGATGGGGATCTGATAGATTATCTTGGAAAGGGGAAAATCCTGATAAATATGTTCTATTCTGATCAAAGTGAAAAAAAGTTGATGTACAGATATGAACCAGGGAAGTGGACAATGAAGGATATCCTTGCCCATATTATCGATGATGAACGGGTGTTCTGTTATCGTGCTCTGAGATTTGCCAGAAATGATCAAACTGAGCTTCCCGGCGTGGACCAGGATCTGGATGCAGAAAATGCATGTGCAAACGAGAGGAATGTATCAGATCTTCTCGATGAATATAATAAAGTAAGGGACTCGTCCATTGCTCTGTTTAAAAGCTTTAATGAAAAGATGATTGCCCGGACCGGAAAAGCAAGTGGGTTCAATGTATCGGTAAGCGCATTAGGATATCTTATTGCCGGTCATGAACTTCATCATTTAAAGATCATGAAAGAAAGGTATTTGTGATCAATTAAAAAATTAATTATTGGAGAAATAAATGAAAAATTATTTGATATTCTTTTTTATCATTTCATTGTTTTTTGTTAATCTTACTCCGAAAAATGAAATTGATCTTTCGGCTAAACTCCAACCTCTGCTTGATAAGATCGCTGACTATAAAGAAATACCGGGTGTTACATTCAGTGTATTGTTAAAAGGGGAAAAAAGGATCGATCTGGCTTCAGGATATTCTGATAAGGAAAATAGAATTCAAATGATACCCGGAGATATAATGTTTTCCGGAAGCATAGGGAAAACATATGCAGCGGCTGTTATTTTTCAATTGGCAGAGGAAGGCAAATTGTCTTTAGACGACCATGTTTTAAAATTTTTCAAGGAAGAGAGCTGGATAAAAAAAGTGCCGAACATTACCAGGATAACGATCAGAATGCTCCTTAACCATACAACGGGAATACCGAGATATGCATTCCATCCGTCTGTCTGGGAAGAGATTAAAAGTAATCCGGATAAAGTATGGTCGGGAAAGGACAGGCTTGAGAAAGTTTTTGATATGAAACCGCTGCATGATGCGGGAAAGGGATGGGCATATTCTGATACAAATTACATTATTCTCGGAATGATCATCGAAAAGTTAACAGGTAATAGTTATTATTCCGAGATGAAAAAAAGGTGCCTGTCCCCTTTTGGCCACAGCAATACAAGTCCGGCAGATAAAAGAAATCTGGAAGGCCTGATTTCGGGATATTGCATGGTGAAAGAGCTTGGGTTGCCGGATAAAGTTGGCGGTAAAAGTTTATTTCCTTTTAATCCCCAGATGGAGTGGACTGGCGGGGGAGTTGTTACCAACACTTCCGATCTTGTGAAATGGTGCAGGCAGTTTCACTCCGGAGAGATATTTTCATCAGCACTTTTGGGGCAGATCCATAAACCCGCATTTCCGAAAACAGACCTTTCTGATAATGCTCTTTATGGTTTCGCAACGATAATATGGAAAGATAACTTCGGTATAAGTTATGGACATACAGGGTTCTTTCCCGGTTACGTGTCCATTATGCAGTATTATCCCGGGCGTGACATTTCATTCGCCATGCAGATTAATACCGACAAACTGCCCGAAGGATGGACGGTTTTTAAGCTGTTGAACCTGATGGTTGAGAAGGCTTTTAACTGAAATAGGGGAAATTAAAGAAAGAGGTGTTATAATCATCTATGGACAAATCAACACATGAATCCAGTCCCGATAAAGAACTGATAACCTTTACCGATTTTAAGATTACCTCTGCAGACACTGATATGGAGGCACGATTAAGGCCGGGGGGTTTGTTCAGTTTCCTTGCACATGCTGCATATCTCTCTGCTGATAACCTGGGGTTCGGTTATAAGCATCTGAAAGAACACAACCTTTTCTGGGTACTCAGCCGCCTGGAAGTTCAGATAAAAAGGCCGCTGATGTGGAATGAGGTGCTTGAAGTTGAAACCTGGCCTAAAGATATAGAAGGGATCCTGTATATCAGAGATTTTAATGTCAGGGACCAACAGGGTGATATTGTGGCTCAGGCAGCGACCTCATGGCTGGCTATTGACAGCCGGTCTAAACGTCCCAAACGCAAAGATAGTTTTGATTCAGATCTGTTCAGCCGTCTCAGCAATAAACAGGCATTAAGTCAATCTCCGAATAAACTCCCCGATGTTCCTGATGGAGATATTTTTAGTGTCCTATCCACCTATTTTGATATTGATCTCAATAAACATGTTACTTCATCAAGGTATATTGACTGGATGATGGATACATTTACAATTGAATTTCACAGAAAAAATTATCCATCCCTTCTGACCGTTAATTATGTTAAAGAGACCATGGCCGGCACCAGTATTGAAATTGTCAGGAAAAGGGAGGATCAAAACGATTTTTATTTTTCAGGCAGGAATTCCGAATCGTTAAAGACCTCTTTCAGGGGCAGAATTAAATTTTAAACTCTTTCTGTGTTGACTTGAAAGGAATTTTTAAGAAATGTAAAATGGTGGGGGAGAATTTATGGAATATGATACAAAGTTCATTCTTTTTTACCTTCTTCTTCAGGTGATCCTGATAACCTGTACCTATTTTTATTACAACAATTACATAAAAAATGTATATTTGAAGAACGGAAAACTTACTTTTTTTGCAGGGTTTTCTCAGTTTGCGGTTTTTACAATTCATGGATTTCTCCTTATACCTGCCCTACTATCTATATACGGAATGGCCTGAAATAGAAGTTGGGACCATCTCCCTGATCACTGCATTTTTTGTCTTATCAATATCGTTTGTTATCCTTATTCTCGGGTTTGTCACCCTCGGACCGTTCATGAGGACAATGGGTGTTAATAGTAATGAGCTTACAAATATCGGTATCTACAGGTTTTCAAGGAATCCCCAGATAATCGGTTATGGCCTTCTTATACTCGGATTTGGTGTGTTATGGCCATCATGGTATATTTTTGCCGGGTTGATCTCATACGCTTTTATCGGACACAGAATGATACTCACAGAGGAGTTGCACCTTGAAAATCTTTTTGCGGACAAATATATCTCTTATTGTAATAAAACACCGAGATATTTCAGATATCCTCCTCAGGAGAGGTAAATCGTAAATCATGGTAATCCCTAGTGCTTTTTATTATTTCAGTTAAGGAGTGATCATGAAGAAATATATTTTTATTATATTTATATTTACTGTTTTTTCCTTCTCTACCGGTAAAGTAATTGCTGATTTCCCTGATCTGTTGAATCCGGACCGTATGGTGTTGGGAAATGAAAAAATCTATATTGTTCAGGATTTCTCGATTCACATTTATTCAATGAAGGATTATTCATTAATCAAAAAAGTAGGGAAAAAAGGGGAAGGTCCCGGTGAATATGTTGGATATACCTGGGTATCGCTGTATGAGAACAAATTGTTTGTGAACAGTGCAGGGAAATTATCCATCTACGATACCAACGGAGAATTGATCAGAGAACTCAGGTCCAATGATTCCGCATCCGGCCGTTTTACTCCGCTGAAAGAAAAGTTTATAGGGAGGGGTATTGAACTTGATAAAGACAGGAACCGGTTTACTCTGCTCAATATTTACGATAAAAATCTGGTACGGGAAAAAACAATTGTCAGGGAGCCCCACAGGAGCAGTTTCGAGAAAGGTATTGTAGTCGTTTTTGACACCACATTCACCTTTCATGTGTTAGGAGATAACTTATACCTGGTCAACGGGAGGGATTTCAAGATCGATGTTTATGGCAAATCGCTGAAAAAGGAGAAGACTATTCAGTTGAATTATAAACGAGTTAAGTTCGGTGAAAAAGACAAAAATAAAGTATTAGAAAATCTGAGAACCAACCCGAGATTGAAGTCTTTTGCGGATGAGATCTTAAAACGGCAAAGATATCCTGAATTCTATCCTGCTATTCTGGGGCTTTATGATAACGGAAAATATCTGTTTGTTATGACACACAGATGGGAAGGAGACAATATTGAGTTTATGATATTTGATGACAACGGTAAATTTGTTAAGCAGTTGTTCATTCCCTTTGAAATGAAAAGTCTTTACAGAGCTTACCCCTGGGATATAAAAGGGGATAGATTTTACCAGCTCATTGAGAACGAGGATGAAGACTGGAAGCTCCATGAGAATATTATAGATCTAAAATAGATCTGTTCCCCATTCTATCTATCCTGACGGATTACATACATCTCCAGACAAGTTTTCCCGTTTATGAATATTGCTTCACAGAAGAATTGATCTATCAGTTTGAAATCATCTGTAAAAATTATATAATCCGAAGTTAACAGTTCAGGAGGAAATAATATGAGAGTAAAAAAAATTACCGATAAAGTATGGTCAGTAGGGGCAATAGACTGGAAGAGGCGGATGTTTGATGAAATAGTTCCTCTTCCTGACGGGACTTCATACAATTCCTATCTGATAAAAGGGGCTGAAAAAACGGCATTAATAGACACCGTTGATCCCCATATGGAAAAGGATCTTATTGATAATCTGAAAGACCTGAAAACAAAAAAGATCGACTATGTGATCTCCAACCATGCCGAACAGGATCATTCCGGTGCAATTCCGGTGATCCTGGATATGTTTCCGGATGCAATGGTTGTAACGAATGAAAAATGTAAAAAAATGTTGATGGACCTTCTCCCGATAGAAGAAAAAAAATTCATTGTTATTAAGGACAGGGAAACTTTATCCCTTGGTGATAAAACACTTGAATTTGTCTTTGCGCCCTGGGTTCACTGGCCGGAAACGATGTTCACTTATTTAAAAGAGGACAATATTCTGTTCACTTGCGATTTCATGGGCTCACATCTTGCAACATCTGATCTTTATGCCGATTTTGATGATTTCAAGATCTATGAAGATGCAAAATTGTATTATGTTGAAATTATGATGCCTTACAGAAGATTTTTTGTAAAAGCAATGGATATCCTTGAAAAGATCAATCCGTCGATAATTGCCCCTTCCCATGGCCCGGTATATGATAAACCCGAACTAATTATAAATCTTCACAAAAAATGGGTTTCTGATGAAGTAAAGAATGAAGTTCTGCTTTTCTGGGTATCAATGCATGGAAGCACCAAAGTGATGGTTGATCATCTGGAAAAAGAGTTGATAAAGAGAAAAATAAATGTGAGGAAGTTTGATCTTGCCTCGGCAGATGCTGCCCGCCTTACGATGTCTCTTGTTGATGCAGCAACTCTTATTCTTGCTACCCCTGCAGTACTCGGGGGAGCACATCCATCTGCAGTTTATGCTGCATATTTAACTGGTATTCTGAAACCGAAGATAAAATTTGCATCAATAATTGCCTCGTATTCATGGGGAAGCAAGATCATCGATCAGATAAAAGGACTGATGAACAATCCAAAATGGGAGATTCTTGAACCTGTACTTTCCAAAGGGGCTGCAAAAGAAGAGGTGTTCAAAGAACTGGACAGGCTGGCAGATGATATAGAAAAAAAACATAAAAGCGCAGGACTTCTTTAATTATTTTTTTTTAGTATTAAAATATAAGAAGGAGAAAACATGTCTGAAAAAATAAAGATAGGAATAATAATCTGTGACAGATACCGTCAATGTGCAGGCGGGAAATGTTTCAGGGCTATGAAGAAAAGGGAAGGTGCTTTCACTATCTATGAAGGAAAAGAGATAGAGCTTGTCGGTTATACGTCCTGTGATGGGTGCCCGGGAGGCAATGTGGAATATACAGGTGATGAAATGGTGAAGAACGGTGTTGATGTTATTCACCTTGCTACAGGACTGGTGGTTGGATATCCGCCCTGCCCCAGGATCAAAACTTTTAAATCCTACCTGGAAACCAAATATAATGTGAAAGTGGTTATAGGTACACATCCGATCCCGGAAAAATATCTGGAAATGCACACCAAACTGGGAACCTGGGATTCAAAAGGCTGGGACGCCATTACAGCACCGGCTATGGCAGACAAAGAAACCCGTCTTAATTATAATTAACGAGTGCCCTTAAAATTCCACTTTTATGAATAAAAGAGAAAAATCCGGTTATCTTGAAGGCTTTGTCTCAATAATACTTAATATAGTTTTGTTTGTATTAAAGTACTGGGCTGGAGTAGTTTCGGGATCAATTGCTTTAATGGCTGATGCCTGGCATACACTTTCAGATTCCATAAGTTCCTTCTTTGTGATAATCGGAGTCAGGCTTTCATCAAGGAAGCCAGATGAAAAGCATGTTTTCGGACATGGAAGATGGGAGCAGATCACAGCATTCTTTATAGCCTTTCTTCTTGCGGTGATTGCTTATGAGTTCCTTAAGGAATCTATTGAAAAGTTCTCTTCAGGAAATTCCGCTGATTTCGGAACAATTGCAATTATCGTAACTGTAGTATCTATCCTGGTAAAGGAGGGGTTGGCTCAATTTGCTTTTCACTTATGGAGAAGCACCGGGAATATTGCTTTAAAGGCTGATGGGTGGCACCACAGGACAGATGCTTTATCCTCCATTCTTGTTCTGGTGGGAATATTTTTAAAGGATCTGTTCTGGTGGATCGACAGTGCTCTTGGAATAATAATATCTTTAATGATCATTTATGCAGTATTCGGAATTTTCAGGGAGTCAATTGATAAACTTCTCGGAGAAGCCCCCGATCAAGAGCTTATTGAAAAAATAACAGGTCTGATCTGTAAACTGGGATACCCGAAGCTTGTCCCGCACCATTTTCATATACATAATTATGGAGATCATAAAGAGTTAACTTTCCATATAAATTTAGATGGAGAAATGAATATAGAGAAAGGCCATAAAATTTCCTCTGAAATCGAAGATATTCTCAGAAAAGAATTTGGAATTGAGTCGACAATTCATGTTGATCCCATATAATGGGAAGGTATGGTGAATACTTCTCCTTTTAATAATTCCACATCTGAATATGATTCATGGTTCGATAAGAATAAATCTGTTTACAATCAGGAGTTGGAAACAATAAGGCAATTGATCCCTGAATCCGGTCGTGGTGTGGAGATCGGGGCAGGTACAGGAAGGTTTACCGCCCCATCAGGGATAAAGATCGGAATTGAACCTTCGCTTGAGATGGGATTGTATGCAAAAGCCAGAGGGCTGGAGGTGATCGGAGGAGTTGCAGAGTCTCTCCCTTTGTTGTCCGGAACCTTTGACTTTGTGCTGTTTGTTACTGTTATCTGTTTCCTTGATTCTTTTCAGAGATCTGTGGATGAAGCTTTTAGAATATTAAAAAAAAATGGAGCGCTGATCATTGCTTTTATTGAAAAGGATAGCTATCTGGGAAAGTTCTATGAGAGGAAAAAGGAGAAAGATAAATTTTATGAAAAGTCCCGGTTTTTTTCCGTAAAAGAAGTTAATGATGTTATGAAAAGGTGCGGGTTTGCCTCTTTTGAATATCGGCAGACCCTAATTTATGATAAAAAAAAAGATAAATTTACTGATAAGATCCTTGAAGGTTCCGGCGAGGGTTCCTTTATTGTTATTAAGGGATTTAAGAAATAAAACGTATTAATGATATCTGATATACTGATTTTGGAGAAATAAAATGAAAAAAAACTTTATTTTGCCTGTTTTGGTTTTAATGCATTTTTTTAATGTCTCCTCGGAAGTTAAAAAATCCACAGCTGAATTAGATCTAATAGTTGAAAAATATGTTACATCAGGATCTCCCGGACTTGTTGTCGCTGTCTCAAGCGGGGATGAAATTGTTTATAAGAAAGTTCTGGGAATGGCAGATCTTGAAAGGCATGTGCCTCTATCTGAAGAATCGGTTTTCCATCTGGCTTCGTGCGGAAAACAATTTACAGGATTTTCAATTCTTCTTCTTGAAGAAAGGGGGCTCCTTTCGCCTGAAGATGATATAAGGAAATTTCTCCCATGGATGCCGAAGTATGAAAAGATCATCAGGATCAAACATCTTTTAAATCATTCCAGTGGAATAAGAGATTATGCAATGATGCTCTTGTTCAGTGGACGAAGATGGATAAATTTTTATCCAACAGAAGAGATCATTGACCTGATTGTTGCTCAAAAAGGGCTGAATAATCACCCGGGCGATGAATTTATCTATTCAAACTCAAACTATTTTCTTCTCGGTTTGATAATTGAAAAAATATCCGGGATGACCCAGAGGGAATTTTTAGAAAAAAATATTTTTATTCCTCTGAAAATGGAAAAAACTCTGTTTGTTGATAATATTTATGAGATCATCAAAAATAGAGCTCTGGGATACTCTCCCGACAACGGGCCCGGGTTTGTACCTGAAATTTCCCTGATGGTAAATGCAGGTGACGGCTCTGTTTTCTCCTGTGTTAATGACCTTATGAAGTGGCAGAATAATTTCAACAAGAATATTCTTGGGAATAGAGGAAAGCTTTTAATAAAAAGAGCTGAAAAATCGGGATTACTAAATGATGGAGAAAGTTCCGGGTATTCCGCCGGCCTTTTTATCGGAAAATACAGGGGTAATATTATGGTAAGTCATGGTGGAGGGTGGGCAGGATACAGAACAGAAATGATCCGTTTCCCTGAAGAAAAACTTTCTATAATATGTCTCGCAAATCTTGGTTCCATAAATACTTATGAGTTATCTATGAAAATTGCAGATGTTTTTTTAAAGGAGAGAGGAAAAAGAAGGGAGGCAAATCTACCGGAAGAGGAGATTTTACCACCCGGAAAACCGGTGATTAAAAAAGCAGAAAAAATTAACCTGGCGGAATATACAGGAATATATTACAGTGAAGAACTGAACAAAGATTATCTGGTCGAACTTTCAGGCGAAAAACTCATAGTTAAAATATCAGGCCTCCATTTTGATCTCGTCCTGAAAACGGTTAGAAAGGATGTTTTTGGTTCCGTCTCTCCCGAATTTAAATTTATCAGGGATAAAAAAGGTGAAATATCAGGATTTTTTATGGGGGAAAATTCAACAAGAAATATAATGTTCAGAAAGGTGGTGCAGGATTAAAACAGTAATAAACTTTTTTACTTCTTAAACAATTTTGCATCCAGTGAGTATTTTCCCGGGCCGGTTAGAAAGAGGCCGCCGAAAACTGCTAAAGCTTTCAGAGGGTGTGATACTTTCCCAAACGGGTCGTCTGCACCCAAATGCATCAATGTTGCAACCAGCATTGTCCCGAAAAGGAAGAAAAGTGATGTCCTTGTGAACAGCCCAAGCACCAGAAGGATGCCACCGGCAAATTCAGATACAGCTGCGATAAAACCGAAAACTTCAGGCATAAAATTAATCCCGTAAGATGACAGGGCTTTTCCGAGCCATCCCCATGTTTCCGGCCCGCCTGTTATTTTAGGCCATCCGTGAAATATAAAAAGCAAACCAATACCGACCCGGATGATCAATAATCCGAGATCTGTTTTATTTTCAAAATTTTTAAACATGATTTTCTCCTAAAAATTATCAGTTATAGTATGTTTTCCGCCTGATATAGTTTATATTTAACATTATACTCTATTTCCGCTAATTTGACAATTGGTCCCCTATTGAGTATAAATATCTTCACTATAGCGGATAAATTATCGAATTCGGGAGAATATCTGGTGCTAACATATCTTAGGGTGGAAAACTTCGCAGTTGTTGAAAAAGCGGAGATACATTTCTGGCCAGGTCTGAATATCCTCACAGGTGAAACCGGGGCCGGGAAATCACTGCTGATAGATGCAATTAAATTGTTGATCGATAAAAAGATTCCCCCTAATTCTGTCAGAGACAAAGATAAAAAATTAAAGGTTGAAGCATTTTTTGAAAACAACGGGAGTGAATTTGTGTTGAGAAGAGAGATTTCCGCCGGCAGCAAGAACAGATCATTAACCTTTCTTGATGGAGAAGCAGTCCCTTTCCCGAAACTTAAAGAGGCGGCAGAAGGCCTTCTTAATATTTATGGACAGAACGAATACCTTTTTCTCCTAAGCCCGTCCAATCATCTGAATTTTCTGGACAAATTTTCCGGCAATAGAGTGGTCTTAACTGAACTGGGAGAGGTTTTTGACGATCTTACAGTCCTGAAAGCTGATCTGGAAGATCTCAGAGTAGGTGAAAAAAGTGCTTCAGAGAAGGTCGATTTTATAGAATTTCAATTGTCAGAGATCAGTGATGTTGATCCTGAAAAAGAGAGTGAAGAGGAGATGGAGCAAAATGTGAAGATATTATCTTCGGCTGAGGAAATAATAAGCAATTCAAGCCAGGTTCTTGACAATCTTTACAGATCTGAAGCTTCAGTTTATAACAGACTTACAGATTCTCTCAAAGGGATTGATTACCTTAATACAATCTACCCTGAAATAACCCCGTTCCGGGAAGAAATACTTAAGTTCTATAAAACGCTACCGGAAATTTCAACTCTTCTGTCAGATCAGAGTGGCGGGATCGAACACAATGAAGCTGAACTGAACAGACTGGAAGAAAAGCTTTTCAGGATAAAAAAGCTGAAAACAAAATACAATGTCGATTTTGATGGTTTAAAAAAGAAGAGAGACGAATTACTGACAGAAAAAGAAAAGTTTCAGAATATGGAATTTTCAATCATGGAGAAAGAGAAAGAGATTGATATTAAGCTTGATAAATATAGAGAGATCAACAGGAAACTTAGGTCGATCCGGCAGGAACATGGCAAGGTCCTGAGTGAAATGGTAGAAAAAGAGCTCTCCATGCTTGAGATGGAAAAGGCGAGATTTGTTGTAGAAATGATCGAAATAGATCCTGAATTGAAAAATATTTCAGGGAAAGGGACGGATAAAGTTGAATTTATGTTCTCTTCGAATCCGGGGATGGATCCAGGCAAGATAAAGGATATGGCTTCGGGTGGAGAACTTTCACGGTTAATGCTTGTTCTGAAATCAATAATTGAGGATGATTCGGAGATGTCATATATTTTTGATGAGATTGACAGCGGGATAGGCGGAAAGACCGCCGACTTTGTCGGAGATAAACTGAAAAATATCTCCCGGGGAAATCAGGTTATCTGTATATCTCACCTACCCCAGATAGCTTCTTTTGCTGACAGGCACTTTCTAATTGGTAAAGAATACAGAGACAATACAACCTTCAGCACTGTTCTGGCGCTTGATGACAATGAACGGAAAGAGGAGATTGCCCGCCTCATGGCCGGAAAATCAGTTACTAATGATGTTTTGGAAGCTGCTGCTCATTTGATCGAATCAAAAAAATAATGAAGTTCTTCATTAAAACTTTCGGATGTCAGATGAATGTGAATGACTCTGAAAAATTAAATTATCTCCTCTCCAGTCGGGGAATGAAATGTGTCGAAGAGTCCGATAAAGCGGATCTTATAATTATTAACAGTTGTGCTGTGAGAGAAAAAGCGCAGGAGAAGATTTTCTCTTTCATAGGAAGGCTCAATAAGGATCAGAAAATTGTTGTATCAGGTTGTGTCGCTCAATCAGAGAAGGATAATATCCTTAGGAGAGACAATAAGATAGATTTTGTTGTAGGTACTCATCAATTCTATAATATCAGTGAAATAGTAGATGAATATCTTTTAAAAAATAAAAAAGGTACAAAGACTGCCCTGAGCAGGGAGTGGTCTGAAATAGTCCCTGATGTTTATGCAAGGGATAATGAGTTTACAGGATATATATCCATCATGGAAGGGTGTAACAATTTTTGCACCTATTGTATTGTCCCTTTTACAAGAGGGAGAGAAAAATACAGGCCTTTCAAAAATATTATTGATGAAGCGGAATATCTGGCAGCGAAAGGATTTCGGGAAATAGTGCTGATCGGGCAGAATGTTAATAGCTGGAAGGATGATGAGTGCGGAATCACTTTCGCTTCAATGCTTGAAAAAATTGCATTGATAGATGGCCTGAAATGGATTCGGTTCATCACCTCTTATCCCGGATATCATGAAGATGAATTAATAGATGTTATGAAGAGGAACAGAAATATATCCAGGAATATCCACTTTCCGATACAGTCTGGTTCCACAAGGATCCTGAAAAAGATGAACCGTGTTTATTCAAGGGAAAAATATCTTCAGATTATTGCAAGGTTCAAAAAAGAGATTCCCGAGATTACATTCAGCTCGGATTTTATTGTCGGGTTTCCGGGGGAGAATGACCGGGATTTTGATCTAACTCTCTCCCTTATGGAAAAGGTGAGATACGATTCGATCTTCTCGTTCATTTATTCGCCAAGGAAATATACTAAAGCTTCTCTTCTGGAAGACAACATTGATCTGGAAACAAAAAAAACGAGACTTCATAAAGTCCAGGAACTTCAAAAGCGTATTCAGCTTGAAGAGCATGGGAAGTTAGTAGGAAGAGAATTTGAGGTAATGGTCACCGGAAAGAATCCCAGGCGGCCAGGTGAACTACTGGGGAGGACAGAGAGCCATAAAGTTGTCAATTTTCCGGGAAATTATCTTCCGGGTGAGTTTGCTAAGGTAAAGATCGAAAGGTTCGGACCCTACTCCCTGAGGGGAGTCGAAACAATATAGATGGCTGCTTCATCCTGTATCTTACCTCCCAATCTTGACTAAAAGTCGAAAATGTGCTAAAAATAGGTCTTTCCAGCGGGAAAAATCTCAGGATAATATAATGAATATTGATGTGCATGAAATTGATAAGAAAGGTCTTACACTTGAAGACTATATCGAATTGGATGACTTCTATCTGATTGAAGATGACTCCTTTTTTTCGGACAGTGTCTACTTTACTCTCCATTTTTCAAATGAGGGAAATGGTAGAATAAAGGTTAAAGGTAAGGTCCGATCTGAAGTAACAACTAAATGTGTAAAATGCCTGGAAAAATTTGAGAACAGTATCAATTCGAAATTTGATATAGTATTGTTTCCAATGGATATAATTGATGCTGACAACACTGCGCTTAACCAGGAAGATCTTGAATATATCTTCTATGAAGGTGATAAGATAGATATTAACAAGATACTTCAGGAGCAAATAAACTTTTTTATACCGATGAATCCGGTCTGCAGTGCTTCCTGCAAAGGAATATGTCCGAATTGCGGTACGAATCTTAACAATGAAAGTTGTAAGTGTGAAAATACTATAAATGATTATAATTTATTTTCGGATAAATTGAAGAGGTGAAATATGGCGCTTCCAAAGAGGAGACATTCTCATCAGAGAAAGAACAAAAGAAGGTCTCATGATGCATTAAAAGTTGAGGGATTGTCGGTATGTCCACAATGTAAGGAACCGAAACTCCCGCATAGAGTATGCAAAAATTGTGGTTACTATGAAAACAGACAGGTCATCGAAACAGAGGATAGTTAAGAATATATAATTTTTGACATGAAACTGGCAATTGATGCAATGGGCGGGGATAATGCCCCTGAAGTTGTGATCAGAGGGGTTATTGATTATCTGAAAGAGCAGCGATTTAAAAGCATGATCAAGATCATCCTTGTCGGAAAAGAAAAAGTTATCAGAAAAGAATTGAAGAAAAACGGCTTTGATCCACAGGGAATGATAGAAATTGTTGATGCCCGTGAAGAGATAACCATGAGAGAACAATTCCTCTCTTATTGGAGAAGAAGGCATCAGACGTCAATTAAAAAAGGTCTTGATCTGGTAAAAAAGGGAACAGCACAGGCTATGATATCTGCCGGGAATACCGGTGCCGTTATGACAATATCTAAAAATGTTCTGGGAAATCTTAAAAATATCGACAGGCCTGCCCTTGCCCTTATGCTTCCCACGCCCAAAGGATATTCCCTATTACTTGATGCTGGTGCCAATGTTGATTCAAAGCCGAAAAATCTTGTCCAGTTTGCTATGATGGGAAAAGTATTCCTCGAAAATGTGTACGATATAGAGAATCCTAAAATTGCTCTTATGAGTATCGGTGAAGAGGAAATTAAAGGTAACGACCTTACAAAAAAAACTTTTAATATGTTAAAATCGATGGATATAAATTTTATAGGCAATATGGAGGGTTCCGATGTCTATTCGGGCGAGGCGGACCTTATTGTTACTGACGGATTTGCCGGAAATGTTGCCCTTAAGGTTTCTGAAGGCGTTGTGGAAACTATGCAGTCAATGCTATTGAAGGAGATGGGAAACAGTTTGCTCTCAAAAGCGGGATTTTTTCTCTTGAAAAGTGCAATAAGACGTGTAAGAAAGAAAATGGATTACGCTGAATACGGTGGCGCATTGTTGCTTGGTATTAATGGCCTTGTAATTGTCGGGCACGGAAAATCAAATGCAAGGGCCATCAAGAATGCCATTTATATGGGGAAGAAATTTGTTTCTGAGAATGTCCTTGATAAGATCAATACCGAGATAGTGAAAAGTCAAACAGCTTTAAAGGAGTTAAATTATGTATGAAGAATATAAGAATGCAATTGTAACAGGAGCTGCAAGAGGTATCGGCAAGAGCATAGCGGAAGGGCTTGCGAAAGCTGGCCTTAATGTGGTTATATCCGATATTATGTTTGATGAAGCAGCGTCTGTGGCTGATGACCTTAAAAAATATGGTGGAAAAACCCTCGCAATAAAAACTGATGTTTCAGATATAAACAGTGTGCAGGAGTTGATAAAAAAAACAGTGGAAGAATTTGGTTCGGTAGATTTTCTTATAAATAACGCAGGTATTACCAGGGATAATCTGACGATCAGGATGTCAGAAGAGCAATGGGATATGGTTATCGATATAAATCTTAAAGGAACGTTCTTGTGTTCTCAGGCTGCTGGAAAAGAGATGATGAAGAAAAGATTTGGTAGAATTGTAAATATTTCCTCTGTAAGCGGTATATTAGGAACTGCCGGCCAGGCCAACTATGCATCGTCAAAAGCCGGTGTGATAGCACTTACAAAATCATTTGCAAGAGAACTTGGCGGGAGAAACATAACTGCGAATGCTATTGCGCCGGGATTTATTATTACTGAAATGACTGATAAATTATCAGACGAAGTAAAAAATGCTTATATGAGTCAGATCCCTCTGAAGAGGGGCGGTACTCCTGAAGATATAACGGAAGTGGTGAAATTTCTTATTTCACCTTCAGCCTCATATATTACGGGGACAACGATTAATGTTTCCGGAGGACTATTAATTTAAAAAGGAGAAAAAAATGAACAAAGAAGAAATTTTGGGAAAAGTAAAAAGTGTTGTTGCTGAGAAACTTAATGTTGGTGAAGATCAGGTAACTATTGATGCAAAATTTGTTGAAGATCTCGGAGCTGATTCTCTAGACCAGGTTGAATTGATCATGGCTCTTGAAGATGAGTTCGATCTCAAGATCCCGGAAGAAGAAGCAGAAAAACTGTCAACAGTTGGATCTGCAATAGACTATATTGTTTCAAAAGTATAAAATATGATTTTCACATCCAAAAGCATTGACCTGAAAAGGGTTGTTGTTACAGGACTGGGGATTATCTCTTCGGTTGGAAAAAGTGTGCCTGAATCCTGGGAGAACGTAAGGAATGGTGTCGGAGGTGTAGGGTTGATCACCCATTTTGATCCCTCTGACTATTATTCCAAAATTGCAGGAGAGGTTAAGAATTATGATCCTCTTGAATATTTTGACAGGAAAGAGGTAAAAAAGAACGATCCCTATATCCAGTTTGCAATGATTGCAGCAGATGAAGCAGTAAAGGATTCCGGTTTCACAGGTGCTCCTGGTGCAGACCCGACAAGATGTGGGGTTTATATCGGTTCGGGTATCGGCGGAGTCAGCACTATTGAATTAAACAAGGAAGTTCTTATGGATAGAGGGCCCGGCAGGGTTTCTCCTTTCTTTCTGACAGCATCAATTGCGAACCTGGCTTCTGGGCAGGTATCAATTAAGCATAACCTGAAAGGGCCTAACCTTGCTAATGTTACTGCCTGCGCAACAAGTACTCATTCGATCGGTGATTCGTTCAAGATCATTCAGCGTGGTGATGCAGACATCATGGTTGCAGGCGGAGCGGAATTTCCTATCACAAAACTTGGTGTCGCCGGATTTTCAGCAATAAAAGCATTATCAACAAGAAATGACGATCCCGCAAGGGCGAGCAGACCTTTTGATAAAGAGAGGGATGGTTTTGTGGTTGCGGAAGGAGCGGGAATTGTTGTCCTTGAATCTCTTGAACATGCAGTTAAGAGAGGAGCAAAGATCTATGCTGAAGTTGTTGGATATGGAATTACGGGAGATGCATATCATGTAACCGCTCCCGACGAAGAGGCCGATGGCGCTACCAGGACAATGAAAATGGCTGTTGATGATGCCGGGATCAAACCTGAAGACATTGATTATATAAATGCGCACGGGACCTCTACTCCCCTTAATGACAGGATAGAGACCAAGGCCATTAAAAAATTATTCGGTGATCACGCTTATAAACTTAATGTAAGTTCAACAAAATCGATGACCGGGCATATGCTTGGTGCTACAGGTGCTGCGGAGGCGATATTTTCTGTTCTTGCAACAAAAAATGATTTTATACCCCCCACGATCAACCAGGAAGTTCCGGATGAGAATTGTGATCTTAATTATACCCCGAACAAGGGTGTTGAGAAGACCGTAAACTATTCTCTTTCGAACTCTTTCGGTTTCGGCGGAACTAACGGGACATTAATTTTTAAAAAATTCGAGGAATAGAGATAAAAACAGCCCCCTCCGGGGGGCAGTTTATCCCCGGTTTGAAAAACACAATATTTTTCTCTGTTAATAAAAACGGTTTTCTTTTTTATTGTCAAATTCAATAATTCTTTTTTATATATTCCTGTATATAATATTCAGATGAGACAAACTGATCTTATTTATAAGAAAGTACATATCTATTTTTTTTCAGGTACGGGGAACGCAGAATTTGCTGCTGAAGAGATTTCCCGGATAACTGAAAAAAAAGGGGTGCCTTCCAACGTAATTAAACTTGTAGAGAACAAACCGGACTCATCCCTGACCGGGAATGATACTCTGATCGGTTTCTGTTATCCGACTCATGGTTTTAATGCCCCGCCGATCGTCATTAAATACATTTTAAAATTTCCAAAAGGGAAATCTGATGTTTTTCTCCTTAATACAAGAGCAGGAATGAAGCTTTTTAAACTCCAGACCCCCGGCCTTGGCGGTATGGCATTGTGGCTCCCGGCACTTATCCTAAAACTTAAAGGGTATAAGATCAGAGGATTCCGCCCCCTTGATATGCCGTCAAACTGGATCACGATCCATCCCGGGCTGATAAGAAGTGCTGTGAATTTCCTTGCGGAAAAATGTAAAATTACCCTGTCTGAATTTACCGACAGGATCCTGAAGAGGAAACGGGTATTGTCCGGTATACTATGGCTCCCGTTGGATATCCTGGTCTTCCCCATTTCCGCGGGCTATTATTTTTTCGGCCGTTTTGCTCTGGCAAAAACTTTTTTTGCCAGCTACAAATGTAATAATTGCGGACTTTGTATAAAAAAATGCCCGGTCAATGCGATATCAATGGAAAATGATCGTCCATACTGGTCATTCAAATGTGAGAGCTGCATGAGATGCATGAACAATTGTCCGCAGAGGGCAATTGAAACCGCCCATGCTTTTACTGTAGTCTTATGGTGGCTGGTGTTTTCAATAGTCCCCTATTTCCTGACAAAATTTTTTGTCGATCAAAATATAATTACTGAAGGATTTTACTTAAAGCACTCTTGGATCATTCTCAATATTATTACAATCATTTCAGGATTTGCTTTGCTTTTCCTTGGTTACAGGATCCTTCATCAATTATTAAGGATCAAATTGTTCAATAAAATAATTACTATTACCTCTCTCACCCACTTCAAATGGTGGAACCGGTATAAATACAAATCAAAAAAGGAGAATTCAGATGAATAAGGTAAGATTGCTTCTTTTAAGTTATTGGGCGGCAGGAATTGCCGATTTTGTTTTTGCTGTTATAATTCTGATACCTGACCGGTCGGGGCTGACTGATTTTGTATATCCGATGGGAATGTTCTCTGCTGTTGCATTTTCATGGGGGATTCTACTCCTACTATCTACGAAAGATCCGTTTAGCAGGCGCTGGGTGCTTGTTCCGACAATGATCGTGATATTTCTCCTCGGGGTTGCCACTGTATATTCAGTTGTGATTAACGCAATACCCTTTGGAGTTATTGCTCCAAGGCTTATCATAAAAGTTTTCCTGTTTGTTCTGCTGTTATTCAGTTATATAAAAACCGGGAAAACAGAGAGGGTATGAATTAAGATGAGATATGAAACTACTCAATACGGATGGTTTTTAATTGTCATTTTTTTAGCAATAATTGTATTCCTCTTTCTGGCTTACTTCAACCAGTGGGGAACAAATCCGATACCGAACGCCCCTTTCCTGATAATGACAGGGGTTTTTGTTATTCCTCTTGTATTGTTCTATAAGCTTAAAATTATAATTAAAGAAAGATCGATCAGAATTATATATGGGATTGGCTTGGTAAGAAAAATTTTTAGTCCTGAGAGAATTGTCAGTGTAGAGAATCTGAAAATCCCATGGTATTCCGGAATGGGAATTCGGATAACCGCTCATGGGTGGCTCTACAGTGTTGAGGGTTTCCGGGTCGTTAAAATAATATTTCGTAAAGATGGAGCTGAGAAAACTGTCCTGATCGGGACACCGGAGCCTGAACAGCTGAAAACAGCTTTGGAAAACCACTTTTCCTGATCTCAAAATTGTATTTTTCATTGGAAAAAATATCTATTTAAGGTGATAATTAATATCATGTCAAACTGGAGAACAAATGTTTAATAAAGAGACTTATAAACAAAGGCAGAGAGAATTACTGGGTAAGGTCGGAAAGGGCCTGATACTACTTTTCGGGAATGAAGAGAGTCCAATGAATTATACGGACAACACCTATCATTTCCGGCAGGACAGCACATTTCTATATTATTTCGGATTATCCCGTCCGGGACTGATCGCGCTTATGGACACCTCCGACTTCAGGATCACCATCTACGGGAATGATTTTACTGTTGAGGATTTTGTCTGGATGGGAAAGCAGCCGGCGATTGCAGAACTGGCGCTTTCATGTGGTGTTGAGCATACCAGCAGTACCGGCGAGCTGTACATACGTTTAGCCAAAGCCAAGGAGAAT
This sequence comes from Candidatus Aminicenantota bacterium, assembly GCA_963827565.1. Taxonomy (GTDB): domain Bacteria; phylum Acidobacteriota; class Aminicenantia; order UBA2199; family UBA2199; genus UBA647. Next base: position 527,577 of record CAWHBG010000003.1, on the reverse strand, counting down.
AAGGAAAAAATTCACTTCCTCCCGCAATACAGGCATGACAATATCCTGAAACTGATGGATCTCACAGGGTTCAGTGCTGCTAAAATCAAATCGGAAGTTTCGAAAGAATTGATCCTGGCGGTAGTATCACAACGGAATTACAAGACAGATGAAGAGATCGTTGAGATCGAAAAAGGTGTTGATATTACAGTGGACATGCATGTGAAAGCCATGAAAATGGTCAGGCCCGGCATGAGCGAGCTCGATGTGGTTGTTGAAGTTGAAAAGATCGCGCGTGCTGCAGGCGGTGAGATGTCATTCCCGACGATCGCAACGATAAACGGTCAGACCCTTCATAACCATTATCACGGGAATACAATCAATGACGGTGATCTTTTTCTCCTTGATTGCGGGGCAGAGACTCCCATGTGTTATGCCGGAGATCTATCCAGCACCTTTCCTGTTGGCAGAAAATTCAGCGATGTTCAGAAAGAGATTTATCAGATTGTATTAGAAGCCCATTATGCGGCTGTCAATAAATTAAGACCTGGAAATCCCTTCAGGGAAGCTCATCTCTCAGCATGCCTGACGATTACTGAAGGCCTTAAAAGCATGGGCCTGATGAAGGGTGATCCCGAGAGTGCTGTTAATGCCGGGGCACATGCCCTTTTCTTCCCCTGCGGTACCGGGCATATGATGGGGCTTGATATACACGATATGGAAAATCTTGGAGAAGAATTTGTAGGGTATGACAACGAATCGAAAAGCGGACAATTCGGTCTTAAGTCACTGAGGCTTGCCAGAAAACTTGAACCCGGTTTTGTCCTTACTGTTGAACCCGGGATATATTTTATTCCGGAACTCACCGATCAGTGGAGATCGGGGAAGAAATTTACCGAATTTTTAAATTATGATGAGATTGACAAGTTCAGGAATTTTGGTGGAATCAGAAATGAAGAGAATTATCTTATCACCGGGAACGGTAAACGGCTTCTCGGTTCCAGGAAAAAGCCTATGCAGATAGAAGAGGTAGAAGATCTAAGAAAAGGATAGGATATACGCCGGTGAACAAACGGACATCTGGAGGAAGAAGCAATTTGCCTGAATTCGGTCATGGTGATGATTTTTTTCGAAATATAAAAATTATAAATTCTGAAGACATAAAACACCTGGTATCTATGGATGAGGCAATAGATACTATGGAGAAAGCTTTTTCGGCGTATTCGGCGGGAAGGAGTCGGGTGCCTCAACGTTATATCCCAAGTATTGAAGAGACCGGTTTAGATCTGTTCTTTAAGCCTGCATATGATGAATCTCTCGGCAGGATCGCCATAAAGATCCTTACTCAAAAAAAAAAGGGGGCCCTGGATGGTATTCCGGCTATACTTGGGGTTGTCCTGCTTTTAGATATGGAGTCAGGTTCGATACTTTCGATGATAGACGGAAGTTACCTTACTGCTCTCCGGACAGGAGCTGCAAGTGGTGTTGCCACAAAACTTCTTGCCCGGGATAATTCAGAGATGATTGCGGTCATCGGCTGCGGTGCCCAGGGAAGGACGCAATTGGAGTCGGTCTGTACCATCCGTCCCATAAAGGAGGCATTGTTATATGATCTAAATCGGACTACAGCAGAGAAACTGAAATCTGAAATGGAGAAGAAACTTGATATCTCTATATGTGTTGAGAAAAATTTAGAAAAATTAAAACAGGCAGATATTATTTGTACAGCAACTAGTGCAAAAGCTCCTCTATTCAGTATCAATGATGTTTCAAGTGGAGTACATATAAATGCGATCGGATCGTACAGGCCGGATATGCAGGAAATCGATCCGCATATAATAAAATCGGGGATTCTGTTTGTTGATTCAATAGAGTCGGTGTTAAAGGAGTCTGGTGATCTGATAAAGCCGATAAAACATGGACTTTTCACTGAAAAAATTATTAAAGGTGAAATCGGAGATCTGGCTGACAATAATCTTAGCGGAAGGAAAACTGATGATGAAATAACTGTTTTTAAAAGCGTGGGGCTTGGTGTTCAGGATCTTTTTATAGCCGATACGATTTACAACAGGTTTATAGGGGTTTAAAAAATTTAGTTTTATGAATCTTCATATTATAAGTGGAAAATTTTAGGGTCATGGATATAAAATATTATCCGAGTATTTTCAACGATGTGATCGGCCCCGTGATGCGAGGCCCTTCAAGTTCCCATACAGCTGCAACTCACCGGATTGGTCAGATTATCAGGCAGTTAAGAAATTCGGATTTGAAAAAAGTGGTCGTCAAATTTGACAGGTCGGGATCTTTGCCTACCACTTACCTGGGGCAGGGTACTGCCATGGGGCTTGCAGGTGGATTGCTGGGAATTGAAATGACCGATCCTGAGATCATAAACTATGACAAACATCTTAAAGAGAGCAGCTTCACGATAGAATACAGAATTACCGATCTTAAATGCAAACACCCTAATGCTTATTTGATGGATGTTGAGTATAAAGAGAGGGAAAACTTTCAGATTCTGGCTGTTTCAACCGGTGGAGGGATGTTTGAAATTATTGAGTTAAATGGTTTCAAAGTTTCGATAAAGGGTGGTTTTTTTGAAAATCTTTTTGTTTGTAAAGATATTCCGGAAAAAGAGCAATTCGAAATTGAGCGGTATATAAAAGAAAATTTTCCTGAATGCATGTTTCAGTCAACAAAAAGCGAAAATGGAAAATTTTTGGTAAATATTAAATCACTGCATTCACTTAAATATAAATTTGATAAAAGTTCCGGATTAAAAAAGCACATTATATGGAAATCCGAAATAACCCCGGTCCTTCCCGTTCCATCCAATTTCGGAAAAGAACTTCCTTTCAAGTCTGTGAAGGAAATGTTGGTTCTGGGAAAAGAGGAGAACCTCTCCCTCTCTGAACTGGCTGTTAGATACGAAGCGGCCCGGTCAGATTCAAATGGTGATTCTGTTCTTAAAAAGATGGAGGAGATAGTTATAGTTATCAGAAACTCCATTAATAAGGGATTATCCGGGACATTTTATAGTGACCGGATCCTCGGCTCGCAATCATTTCTTATTGAAAGAGCAGAGAAGAAGGGACTGATCGACAGATCTGTAAACAATAAAATAATTGCCTATACCAGCGCTCTCATGGAAGTGAAAAGTTCTGTGGGGCTTATTGTCGCGACACCGACTGCGGGATCCTGCGGTGTGGTCGGCGGGGCATTGTTCGGTTCAGTGGAGAAACTGGACTATGATCCGGGAAAAATGGTAAGGGCTTTTATGGCCGCCGGGATCGCGGGTGTTTTTATTGCGGATAAATATACTTTTTCAGCAGAAGAAGGAGGGTGTCAGGTCGAGACCGGTTCAGGTGCAGCCATGGCCGCTGCGGGACTGGTGGAATTGAATGGGGGGACTGCAGAACAGGCTGTTGCTGCGGCATCGATGGCCCTTCAGAATCAGTTGGGCCAGATATGTGATCCGGTGGCTGTCAGAGTTGAGGTTCCCTGTCTCGGGAAAAATATACTGGCTGCCACAAATGCCTATAATTCTTATATTATGGCCATGTCAGGGTTTGACCCGGTCATTCCCTATGATGAAGTTATCGATGCAATGAAGTCTGTAGGAGAATCTCTGCCATCATCTTTGTGCTGCACAGGCCTTGGCGGACTTGCCCAAACACCAACTGGAAAAAAATTGGATGAGCAATTCAATATTAACTGAATCTGAAAAAATACTCTGCAGTGCATGCCTGCTGGGAATCACTGCCCAAATGCTGAAAGAAAATGGGATAAAAATTATTATTAAGGAAGATCTATGAAAATTTACGGGTTTTAAAATGAAAAAGAAATTTGTCGGATCATTGATATTATTATTAGTAATTATTATTATTTTTGGCGGAATTATGTTTATAAACCAGGAAGATTTTATATTCTTTCCGGAAAAACTGGAAAGATCATATAAATTTGAGTTTGATCAGCAGTTTGAAGAGATTTTTGTAAAAACAGGGGATGGGATTAAGCTGCATGGCCTCCTGTTCAGAGTAAAGGATCCTAAGGGCTTGATATTTTATCTGCACGGCAATGCCGGTTCTCTGCGTAGTTGGGGATGGGTAGCCGGGACTTACACTGACTTGAATTATGATATTTTTATCCTTGATTATAGAGGGTATGGGAAAAGCGGCGGTAAGATCAGCGGTGAAAAACAGTTTTATTCGGATGTGCAGGCAGCATATGATGAAATGAAGAAAAAGTATGAAGAGAATAGGATATTTGTCCTTGGATATTCGATTGGTTCCGGTCCGGCGGCAAAGGTTGCTTCTGATAATGAACCCGGGCTGTTGATATTACAGGCCCCTTATTACAATCTTTCGGATCTGAAGAGGAAGCAATATCCTTTAGTCCCGGGATTTCTGATTAAATATAAGTTCAGGACTGACTTGTTTTTAAAAAAATGCAGAATGCCGATTGTAATATTTCATGGAGATATGGATGAGGTTATATACTACGGTTCTTCTCTGAAATTAAAGAAACTTTTTAAATCCGGCGACAGACTGATCACCCTGAAAGGTCAATATCATAACGGAATAACTGACAATCCTCAATACAAGGACAATTTAAAAAAAATTCTGGAAAATCAATCAAAAAATGTTTATTTGTTAGAAAATTAATTATAATAATAAAATGAAAAAGACAATTGTTTATTACTATTCAAAAAAAGGGAACAATCGGTTCCTGGCTGAAAAAATTACAGATGAGTTGAAATGCGAAATAGAGGAGATCTGTCCCAGGTTGAATGTTTTTCCTCTAATGCTGACCGGATTGACCTGCGGGATCCGGAAATTGAATAACTCCCCGGAAAACTACGACCGGGTCATCCTTTGCGGACCGGTATTTGTGGGAAAATTAATAGCTCCTCTGAAGCAGCTTTTAGCTAAATATAAAAGTCAGATTCATAAACTGGTATTTGTTACCTGCTGCGGGAGCGGTTTTGAGCAGAAGGATAAAAAATTCGGACATGGACTGGTGTTTAATAAAGTAAAGGATATTTTGGGAGATAAATGTGTCCATTACGAAGCATTTCCAATTACTCTGGTGGTGCCTGAGGATAAAAGAGAGGATCCCGATTCTGTAATGAAAACCCGCCTGTCAGAGGAGAACTTCAAAGGAGAAATTGCCGAAAGATTTGACCGGTTTATTTCAGCATTATGAAGTTGAATATCCGTTTTTCACGGTCTCCCCGGCGGTAGGAGGGGAAGGCGGGATTGCAGAAGGTGCAGATACCTGAATGCGCAATATTTTCAGCCGGAACTCCATTTTTCTTCAGACACCATTCGATCCCTGTTTTTACATCCATTGAATAACCATCAGGTGTTTTTGAAAATATCCGGTCAACAAAACTGAATTCCTTAAATTTGTCAACGACATCCTGCTGGACAGTATAACATTTCCCTTCAATTGCCGGCCCGGTGAAAAACTGGAGATTTACGGTACCTGTCCCCTTTTCCTTTAACATGTTGAGAAGTTTTACACCGATCTGTGAATGAAGCCCCCTCCAGCCGATATGAATTACACCTCCGGTCTTTCCATTGAACGACCAGAAGAACAGCGGTGTGCAGTCGGCAGTTCTAATAACCGCCATCACATTTCTTTCATTTAATATTATTCCATCTCCATCGGGATATTCTTTTACCTCTTTGGAAAAAAATATTTTATTCCCATGGACCTGCTCCAACTGAATTATTTTTTTTATTCCAAAATATTCACCGATATCTTCTATTTCTGAACCGATCTCCGTAAAACCCACTGCAAAATTTTTGTCCTCATAAAGATGAAAGGCCGAATTCTTATTAATTACTTTTTTAAACTTCATCACCGGAATTGTCACCTTTAGAGAGATGTATTGTCAAGGATTTGATCACCCTCCTGATCAGAAACGGATTTCTTATTTATTTACATAAGGACCATTTGCTTCGTAATAAATGGATCAGGCTGAGCAGTTCTCTTGACTATAAGCCTTCGGCTCCGCTAATATACAAAATGAGGGAAAAATTAATCCTAAAAGTGGTACAATAAATGGGGGCAGGTCAATTGGAGCCAAGCAGATTGTCTCCCTCTCCTATTGACTTCAAATAACAAAAATTTTAAAATAATTTTCATGAAAAAAAGTAACAAAACTATAAAATTTATATTGATAGTTATTATTCTTTTAATAATTATCATATTTGTTTTTAACTTTGTTCGATCTGATGAAAATTCCAAATCCAAAATAAATTTTTTAAATAATTATGCTGCATTTAAAGAATCATCTTTGATGAAAACTCCAAATAATGAACATCTATATTATTACCAGAAAGGATGGATTAAAGAAAAAAATAATTATTTAATGGTTTTGCCTAAATCAAAGCTCCGATTTTTCTCACTTGAAAAAAAGAAACGTACAATTTACATGGAGTTATCAAAGAATGGATTTTTCAAAAATCAAGATAATTTAGAGATTCAACTATTTTTTAATGGGATTCATTTTGAAAACTTGAAAATAAAATCACAAAACAGTTCTTTCTTATTGTCAGTCTCAGAAAAATTTATAAAAAAGGGGAATAATATTCTAGAAATTATTATAAATAAACATAATTATGATAAACAAGATCAATTAGGATATTTAATTTTAAATAAATTTATGATAAAAGAGTATAAAAGAACCAAAGAATTTATTTTTAATTCTAATAAAACTAATTCAACAATTGTTCAGCCTTCACAAAGTCAATTTGAATATTATATGATTCCAAAAGGAAATGAGATTTTTAATTATTCTTTTAAAACTCACAAAGTATCTAGGAGAAATAATATATCAGCAAAAGTATTAATAAATTTAAAAAGAAAAGACAAAAAAGAAATAACTTTGAAGAAAATTGAATTATCATCTAAAAAAAACCAAAAACATTCAGGTAAGTTCAAATTAAATTCTTATGCAGGGGAGATTATAAAATTATCATTTATTTTTCTTACACCAAAACCTAATAGCACTTTAATATGGGAAAATTTATTTATTGCTAAAAAAGAAGAAAAAAATATTTTAAAAAATAAAAATAAATTATTAAAAAGAAAACCACATATTTTTTTGATTTTAATTGATGCAGCCAGATATGACAGGTTTGGTTTTTCTGGATATAAAATGAATATTACTCCTAAAATTGATGCATTTGCAAAGACTGCATTTGATTTTAGTAATTTTTATGCTCAGGCACCTTACACAACTGCTAGCGTAGCCTCAATGTTATCTGGTTTATATCCCGAAACTCATACAGTAAGATATAAACATGATGAACTTCCAAAACAGGTTACAACTATTTCACAGTACCTAAATAAAATTGGATATATTACAAATTCCATTTCCGGCAGTGTTGCTCTTGAAAAAAATAAATTAATAAAAAATTTTAAAAAGTTTATAAGTATAAGAAGTAAAGTGAATTGGAGCAGGTCGACTATGGATATTGAGAAACTAAACAATTTTATAAATAATTCCAATTTATTAAAGCCAAACTTTTTTTATATACATCTTCTCCCGCCTCATGAGCCTTACAATCCACCTTCTCCATTCAATTCTATTATAACAAAGACATCGCGGCCTAAATTACATCATCTGATTCGAATCAGAGATAAGGCCAACCGCTATTCCATGACAGATAAAAATTATATGAAGTACCTACACAATTGTTATTTAAATAATCTAATATATGCAGACCATTTGTTTGGGGAAATCGTTAAAACACTAAAAGAAAAAAACATATTTGAAGATTCATTGGTAATAATTTCAAGTGATCATGGGGAAGCCTTTTTTGAACATTTGCAAGTAGGGCATAATACAACAAATTATAATGACATGATCCAGATTCCGTTTGTTCTTAAAATGCCTAACCAAAACAAAGGAATTAAAATAGGGGGTAATTTTGGTTTGATAGACTTATCTCCGACAATTTTAGAATTGCTTGGAGTTAGATTAGAGAATAGTATGCAGGGAATAAGTTTTTCTTCAATACTATTTGGTGAAAAATCTAAATTTAAAGAAAGGTTTTTATATTCTAGAGCGGTATCCAAAATGTTTAATTTTTCAATAATATATGGTAATTATAAATATATCTATAATTCAGGAAGAGGTGAGCTTTATAATATTAAGAATGACCCAGATGAGAAAAATGACATTTCAAATCAAGAGACCCTTTTATCCGGATATCTTAGGCAACAAGGTTTTTATAAAATGTATCGGAATATTAAATTAAGAGAACAAAAAAACATTAAAAGAAAAAAAGTAAAAAATAAAGAAAAATATAAGGAAGCACTTAAAAGTTTAGGATATATATAAAAATTATGAATTTATTTAAATAAAATAGCCTTGCACCTTTTTGGTCTTCACCCCGAATCTTGATCCAAAATTAATGTTAGTATTTTTGAGTAAAAGTGCTAATAATTAATTTAGGAGAAACTGATGAAGAAAAAGCGTTTCACAGAGGCTCAGATTTCCTTTTCTTTGAGACAAGCTGATGCCGGAACACCTTTACCAGAGATCATCCGGAAGATGGGGGGCAGGTCACAATTTTAATAGAAGCAATTAAGGAGCAGCAAACAAAAATTAATAATCTTGAAGAAAGATTGTTGATATTAGAAAAGAAACTGTTAGATAAAGATAATTAACTTTCAGATTTTTTGTTATATTTTAATTCTATATAATAACGAAAATAGCTGATAATAATTTCTTTTATCCTAAGGTTTTTTAAATAATTTTTATGAAGAAAAATTTAGTGACCAAATAGTGACCTTTAGCATTATTAATTAGTAGAAATAAATAGTAATATGTACTAATATATAAAATAGCGGAAAACTTCAAAATGATTTACAGTACTGGGTTTTTAAGGCTATTAGTGGATTGTAAAAAATGTTGAAAAATACAGATATCTTGATTCGTAATCAAAAGGTCTTCTTTGAGATGGATTGGAATATATGCTCTGCCAGCCAGAGGTCGTAGAGCCACATATTCTGACCCCGGGAATTTCGTTCGATGGAGATCCCATCTTTATTTCCTGTCACTGTGATCCCTTTCCACCTTTTTGCCCTGGGGAATCCTTTGATCAGATTATTTATTTGTTCTGGAGGATTTTCATCAACTGCAAGCTTTCCCGTTTCACTGCGGATCTGAAATGGGAGTGTTTTGCCCTCCACCCAGGTAAAGCAGTGTTTCCCATGGGTTTCGACATAAATATTCCGCCCTTTTCTTTTGCCTCCGATCACTGTTGACTCATTCCCTGATGTTTCTCTGTTCAATACCTGAAGCTTGGGGGGGGGGGAAGCATCAAGAGGCGTTTTGCCTGCAAAGAGACCCAGCGGTCTCAAATATGCATTTGGGTCGGTCCCAAGAAGTTTAAAGAGGTAAAGAGGCGATAAAAGCATGACTATGGCTATAATGACTACTCCCGGGGCCCAGACGGTCTGAACATAATTTTTGGGAAGTTTGTCATTGAAAAGGGTCCAAATCCAGAAGTTGACCAGCACCCATAAGACCAGCAGGTTCTGCATCCCGTACCATGCGATCAAAGGTCTTCTGTTGGCCCTTTCATATGCCTCGATCTCTTCCCTGTCTCCCCCGCTCTCCATCATGGAATAAAAAAGTGTTGACCAGCTTTTTAATGAACTTAACTTTCCTCTCTTCTTCTGCTGGATCTCATAGGGATCATCCGGTTCATTTCTTCTACTTTTAAAAAGAAAAACCCACCACCAGTAGGCAAGTACCCCCAGCAGCCAGAGTGTTATAGGGATGTTAATGATGATCATCAGGGTCCTGAAATTTTCAATTAAGTCCAACAGCCCAACCACGAAGATGTATACAATAATTGTGGCAAAGCCTCCCCATATGTAGATTTTGTAATATTGATAATCGCGACCTTCCTGTAAGTTAAGCATGGTTTGCCCCCTCTTTTATTATAAGTGAGAGGAATGATTTTTCAATTTTTTGTGATTATAGCGGTCCAGCCGCCGCCGGGGGCAAGATCAATTGAAATCTTTTGTTGTGAATTTACCCTGATCGTCCTCTTTTTATAATCTGATGCGTACCTGTGTGCATTCTTTCCGTCCTGCCATGTCTCCATCGAATAAATACCGGGAGGGAGAAAGGAGAGCTTACTTTCAAGCTTCCTTGGGGTCCAGTCTGTCATGGCACCCAAAAACCATTTATCACCGGAACGCCTTGCGATCCAGATGTAATCAGATACTTTTGCCGCAAGAACCCTGGTCTCATCCCATACTGTGGGGGTCCGGACAATAAAATCCAGACATTCTTTTTCCTTTCTGTAGTGGGTCGGATTGTCCGCCAGCATCTGTAATGGGGATTCGTATACAACATACATTGCCAGTTGATGGCACCGGGTCCCCTGACTCATGGGTTTGTCCCAGACGGATCGGAAGTTTTTCTCTGTGGCGTTGATCATTGCTCCGGGGGTGTAATCGAGGGGACCTGCCACCATCCGGATAAAGGGAATGATCAATGCGTTTTCGGGAGAGGCATCTTTCCCCCACTTACTGTGTTCCAGTCCCATCACACCTTCACGGGTAAGTACATTAGGGTATGTACGCCGGAGGCCTGCAGGTTTATATGATCCATGAAAATCTACCACCATATGCCGTTTTGCAGCCTCTTTGGCCACTTTGTGATAAAAGTTTACCATTACCTGATCATCCCTCTGCATAAAATCAACTTTAAGCCCTGCCACACCCCACTTTTCAAATTGATCCATTGCCTGGTAAAATTGATCCTCAAGGGTTTTCCATACTACCCAGAGAATGATCCCGACCTTTTTTTTCCGTCCATAAGTAAGAATTTCCGGGAGATCAATGTCCGGAACTATTTTCATCAGATCACCGAGCTCATACCACCCCTCATCCATGATAATGTATTCAATACCGTTCTCCTGAGCAAAATCTATATAGTGTTTATATGTTTGTGTGTTTACCCCCGATTTGAAATTGACACCGCTGATATTCCAGTTGTTCCACCAGTCCCATGCGACTCTTCCCGGTTTGATCCAGGATGTGTCCTTTAACTCACAGGGAGGGGCCAGCTTGTAGATCATCTGGGAAGTGATCAGGTCACGGTCATTTTCTGTGATGACCATCACCCGCCACGGAAAAGACCTCTTCCCTTTAGTTTCGGCAAGATAATCAGCATGTTTTACCACCCTCTGGTTCCGGTCTTTTACCATTTTAAATTTTAATGGAAATAAGGGGAAAATTCCGGCAAGGCCGGTATTTTTCTCTCCAATACCTCTCATATAAATTCCGGGATAATCTTCAATATCGGCTTCGGTTATAACCACTTTCACCCCTTTAGCGAGTTCCACAAGCAGTGGTACAGAAGCAAATCTTTTTTCATTTATTTCATTTAAATTTATGTGAAGATATGTCCTCTCCTGGTGGGTCTCCATACTTTTTTCTTCCGGAAAATATACTTTTGTATCGCCCGGAAAATTATAAACAACTTTCTCGCCTGTTATTCTGATAGTGTTCTTATAGCTTGTCACAAACCGGTATGCTATTCCATCATTATATACTCTGAAATGGACACTGAAATCATCTTTTGTTTTCAGTACTGCTTCATTAAAGTCATCTTTGATAATTTCGGATTTTACTTTCAGTTCCGGGTGAAGGATCCTAGAAACTGGCCTTAATTTAAAATCGCTTATCCTGACATTTTTTCCCGGAGAGTTCCCATTCTTAATTTTCATAGATAGTGGTGAAGGATTGATGATCACCTGCCCTTTCAGTATTACACTATATGTCAGGTCAGGGCCTGCCTTAATGGTTAAAAGCAGATTTTTGTCAGGTGAAGTAACTTTATAAGTGTTTGAGTATATAATCGGGGAAAAAACTGCAGAAAAACTCAGTAAAATAAAGAATAATGTAAATTTTTTCAAGATCGTCACCTCCTTATCAGTTCAAGCATTTTGCTTTTATAGGGAGCGGGGTAAGTAGTGAACCATACTTTGCCATTAATCTTTTTTTCCTTTTCGCCGATCCCCAGAATAAATACGGCAATCTCTTTTCCTTCCCAATCTTTTTTTAAAGGGAAATAATAAGTGTAATTTCTATCTGTCTGCCTGACAATATATTCCCATGTGTTGGATGGGTAGGACGGGCTCCGGTCAGGCGCGCCGATCAGCCGGTCTCCGATCTTCAACGCAGCATAAGCGCCTTCGATACCGAATTCACCGTTTACAGCAACGGCCAGATAACTGCCGTTAAAGATCCTGTCGATTTTGACGGAAGTTCTCCATGCTTGAGTTACTTTCATTTTTGCGGGATGTGCCAGCAGGTTGGAAGCTCTCCAGGCAGACCTGTCCAGTTTATTGTTCCCTTTATATCCTTCGATCTCGCTGATCTGCCGGGGATACTCTCTAAAACGGAGGTATCGTATTTTTTTGTCAGTCGGAATATCTATTTTCATCCTTACCCCGGCAAGATAGGTCAGAGTTGTCCATTTTTTCAGATCTGCAGATATATCAACATAATTCCCTTCATTTTTCAGCAGAGGCTGAAGGCTGTACTCATCTGGAACCAGCATAACGATCCGGTCGATATCGGATATTTTCCCCAGGTCCAGCCGGAGGCACCCCCCTTTTATCCTGACATCCCTTTTATATTTGTATGAGGGGAAAAAAGAGGTCTGAAGATCTCCGTCGAAAAGGTTTTTATCCCATATTCCCTTCAACCGGAACACCTCCTGCCCAAAGAAGGCTTTTCTGGCTTCCTGAACAGCCTTAATGGAAGATTGTCCCGATCTTTGAATGGATCTGACCTCCAACGCATTGCTGTCTGCTGCAAAACAGGTTGCCTCATAAAGGCTTTCCGTATCATCGGGGACCGGGCATAGTGTCATATCGGATAAAAAACGGTGATATTTTTCCTTTAGTTTTTTGCGGGGGAATTCTATTTTAATGTTTTTCCCTTTCAGAAGGCCCGGGATTTCTTTGCCATTCAGGCTTGCATTCAGGTAATTATCCATATTTGCAGAGAGTTTTATTTTCTTTGATGTTCCGGGCATTCCCAGAAGTTTTATTTTAACTGTCTCCCCGGATATATCTCTTATTACCTGATAATCACTTCCGATCACTTTCGGTTCATCTGATTTTCCCGAGTTGACGATCACCAGGCATGACCGGAATGGAAGAACTTCCACATTGAGTTCTGATCCGAACGGCATAATACCCAGAACTCTTTCTACCGGGTGTTTTTGAGTAACATTGATCTTGTTTGCTCTGTTCTGAAGTCCGATCTCTTCATCCAGAGTGATCCGGTATGTTACCGGATTCCAGGACAGATTTCTTAAGGTGAGGATACGAGTATCATCATTGCCTCTGGAAACCGCTGCCGGTCCGTATTTATTTTCCGGTAGCACAATTCCATTTACCATTATTTTCCTGTATTTTTTTGCCAGGTTATATATTCTTGCAAGTTTAGGAAATTCATCATCTCTCAGCAGCCATGGATTCCCGTAGATCTGCGGAGAGAGGATAAGGTTGCGATTGAATGCCTGAAGAATGAGGTCATCATCCCAATAGTCGAGACAGGAAGATAAACAGACCCCGTGATCCTCTGTCAGGCGCATCAGCCCGGGAACCAGGCCCCTGCTGATCGCTTCTGCCCTGTGGTGGGGAGCTGTAACCTTGTTTGTGGAGAACACATCGATATAAGTTTCTTTTCCTTCCCATAAAAAAGTGGTAGCATAGGCCTTTGCTCTGTCAAGCCCCAATCTGTGATTCAGAAGGATCAGATCGGGGGAATATTTCCGGCACTCCTCCATCATTCGGATAAAAGCATCCTCTTTCTCCGCCCGGAGCGCGCCGCAAACCGCATCAAATTTGAAGAGGGCAAAGTTATAATCCCTGCATAATGTGACCATCTGCTCGTGTCGTTTTAATTCTTCCTCCGGGTTGTTTCCGAAACCATCGGGGCCTCCCCATATCCCGAGACGGGTCTCCATGTTTCCGGCAGCTCTGTGCAAAGGGGCAAATCCTGATGGAAATTGCTTTCTGAAACGGTCAGAATCTGTACTGCCGTAAAATCTCTTTCCGTCAATAGCTCCAGCATCAAATGCATAAATATCCAATTTCATTCCGTACTCATCTTTCAGCCATTTAAAAAATGCAAGATTGACAAGAGTCTGCTTTTCGGTTGTCCCCTCATTGGTATTGTTTATCCAGGAAAAATATTGAGCCTTTGAAGGTGTTTTTTCGTCAGCTCCCGGGTAAATTTTTTCTCCGGAATAGATGAGAGATGTCGACCAGAGCAGTAGTAGTCCAATTGTGATAATTTTATTTATCATTTCCCCTCCTGAAAAGAAATCAAATTCAAACATACTCGATCTGGAAAATCAACAATAAGTGTTGAGAAGAATAAATGGATTTACTAATTAATAAAATAAAACCACTTTAATTATATATTTTGTTTTTATAGAATATAAATTGATCGATCGTATTGTTACAGGTAAAATTTAATTTGATTGTTTTAGGAGGAATTTTTATGAAAGCGATAATATGCACAAAATACGGCCCTCCTGAGGTTCTTCAGATGAAAGATGTGGAGAAACCGGTTCCGAAAGACAATGAAGTTCTTATAAAAATTTATGCAACAACAGCTCATGTTGGTGATACACGGATCAGAAAACCTGATCCTTTTGCAGTCCGGTTCTTATTCGGTCTGATGAGACCGAAAAAAGTGCCTGTGTTGGGAATGGAGCTTGCGGGAGAAATTGAATCAGCAGGTAAAGATGTCAGGTTGTTTAAAAAAGGTGATCCGGTTTTTGCTTTTGCAGGTTTTGGTTTTGGTGCATATGCCGAATACATATGTTTACCTGAACAACCTGAAAAAGGGGAGATTGAAAAAAAGGGAGTGATGGCTATAAAACCGACCAATGTTACCTTTGGTGAAGCAGCTACCTTCCCAGCAGCCGGATTGACAATCATAAAGGTTTTTCAAAGAGTGAATTTACGAACGGGGCAAAAGGTTCTTATCTATGGCGCTTCGGGAAGTTTGGGGTCTTATGCAGTACAGCTGGCTGAATATTTCGGGGCTGAAGTCACCGGGGTATGCAGTACTGCAAATCTCGAATTGGTAAAATCTCTTGGTGCAAATAAGGTAATTGATTATACAAAAGAGGATTTCACAAAAAGTGAAGATACATATGATGTTATCTTTGATGCAGTGGATAAGATCTCGCGTTCAAAATGTAAGAGTTTACTCAGGAAAAACGGGAAGTTTTTTAATACCGCCGGTTTGGGGAAAATCAGAATTGAGGACATGATGTTTCTCAAAGAGTTAATTGAAAAAGGGAAATTAAAGCCGGTTATAGACAGGAGTTATCCGCTTGAACAGATCGTTGAGGCCCACAGGTATGTGGACACCGGGCGGAAAAAAGGAAACGTTATCATTAATGTGATAAATTCGACAAAATCAGATTGAAGGAGCAGAATATATGAACATCTTTAAATCATCAAAGATCAAACGGGATACAAAGAGGGTGTTTTTTAAAAAAGGAACCTGTTCGAGGGCATTCTTCTACTTATTGAACAGGGAGTTCGGACATTCACTTGAAAATGAAGAACAGGCGGCTGATCCCCTTGCGGGAGGAATTATTCAGCAGGGTTATCAATGCGGGATGTTGTGGGGTTCTACACTTGCACTTGGCGCGGAGTCGTACAGAAGGACAGGTAACCTTGATAGATCTGTTAATATGGCTTTGACCGCTACACACCATGTGCTCGAATCATTTGTTAATAAGGCAAAGAGCACGGATTGCGGGGAGATTACGGAAACCAACTGGTCTAATAAATTCAGTATTGCAAAATATTTTTTTACCGGAAAAATGTTCAAATGTTATGGGCTTGCCGATAAATGGGCTCCGGAGGCGTTTGAGGCTGCTGAAGAAGGTTTGACACTGGATCAGTCTGCCCTTCCGAAAAAACCGTTGAGCTGTGCTTCGGAAACTGTCAGGAAGATGGGTGGAAGTGCGCTGGAGCAGGCCATTGTTGCCGGCCTGGCAGGCGGGATCGGACTTAGCGGGAACGGATGCGGCGCCCTTGCTGCTGCCATCTGGAAGCACACCCTGGATAAAGTGAGAAAGGGTAATTATAAGTACAGTATGTCTGATCAGGAGCTGGAAAAGATCGTCAACGAATTCAATGAAGTGACTGAATTTAAAATGGAATGCAGAGAAATCTGCGGGAAAACTTTCAAGAGTATTGAAGAGCATACTGAGTTTCTAAATAATGACGGCTGCCATAAA
Organism: Candidatus Aminicenantota bacterium; assembly: GCA_963827565.1. GTDB lineage: Bacteria > Acidobacteriota > Aminicenantia > UBA2199 > UBA2199 > UBA647. The sequence goes on along the minus strand of CAWHBG010000003.1, from coordinate 511,277 downwards.
ATATTGAACGTTCTGGTCAAATCAGCCGGGAATTAGAACTTAAAACGAGAATAAAGAATCAGATATATTAACTTAAGATTTAATTAATGAATGACCGGCTGAAGGAAATCGGAACTGCTTTTTCCTGTTTGAATATCTGTGACCTGAACAATGAGATTATATCTTCCCTTTTGGATCCAGGGGAAATCAATTGAAATAGAGATCTGATCCTTATCAGCGGAGATGGTCTTTTTTTTGTCATATAGAACATTATTTTCGGAGTCCAGTATCTCTATTTCAATAAATATCTTCCCTTGCGGGGGTATATTCTCTTTTTTTAACATCATAAAATCCTTTATATCAATTGTCAGGGCTTTGTTTTTGAACTCTGTATTCAGGATCCTGATATCGGGAATTTCCAGTTTTTTCTTCTTTAAATAATCTTTGATATAATCGGCTCTCATCTGGTCATCGTAGAGAACTCTGTATTTTTTATTATCGACATTCACTCTTATTTTTCCGATCTTATCGGGATTATCGGGTGAATAGGTCAGCATATAAGTTATCTCTTCCCTCTTCCGGATATCCCCCAGGGCGGACTTCAGGTTTCCGGTCCTCTTAAAACTCCCACCTGTCTTTTTTGTGATCTCTCTCAAACTACTCTCGATCTCGCTCGAAACCTCCCCTAATTCCAGATCCTCTGACATAAACTGCCGGCTGTTAGGGATCAGGATGGAATGAAATGTGGTGTCGACTTTTATAAATAATTTGCTTATCTCCTCTGCCGGAAAATCCCTGGTTGCATGTAAATCGATATCAATTTCCCGAAGCTTGCGTGAGAGCGCTCTTCCCATGGTGCTCATCTCTGCATCTGCATGGTTTTCATTATTTGCAATTATCGTTTTTATAAGATCCATCAATCTTCCGGTCATTTTCATCAGGGGGAATTTTTCGATCTGGTAAAAATTTATTACCCACTTTTCCTTTCTGATCTTTTCAAGATGCTGGGAAAAATAGTAATAACTGTCAAGGTTGGGTTTTAAAAATATTTTATTGTATTCCCTCCATACCCGGCGATACTTATTTAAAAATCGTAAAACGGTTGTTCCGTTCTCTCCAAAACTCCCTGTTGCTACGATAGCCATCAAATTGTTGAATTCACTTACTTCAGCCTCTACTTTTGTGATGTACGATTGTATATTTTGCCTGGCCTTATTACTCTCTTCCCTGATAACTCTGGTCAATACTGTCTGGATATGTTCTTTGTGGTTCAGACTTTTAAAAAAAATGCTCCTGTCGTTAATAAAAACAAGGCATTGATCCGATTCCCTGAAAACATTTCTAAACAAGTATTCCACCCCTTCATGTAATTTTTTATTGTAGTCGGAGATCTTAAAAACCAGAACAAAGTAACGGGAACTCATCAAGCCTTTGGTTTCAATTACATCTTCGGATATATTTTTTCTGACCAGTCCCTTCTTCTTGATATAAAATCCATTGATATCATATTGTTTCCCGTTCTCAAATATCCTGAAATTATTTTTTGTCAGATTATCGACCGGCTTCCCTTTGTAAAATACCTTGACCGGAACTTCAACATTTACTACCCGGATAGATTCGATTGTGGTAGCTTCATCCTGCTGTGTCAGGGAGTGAAAAGGAAATGTTAGCACCATTATAAAAAATAAAATTGATATTCCTGTTTTTTGTGATCTCATATCTCAATTACCTCCCCAGAGGGATATTGTTTATCAAAAATACAGAAAGATACTTTTATCCCATATGTTTATATATACGTAAACTGATCGATTATTGTCAAAAACAAATAAAATGAATATTGCAGCTTAAAATTTTTCATTACATTTTGTTCTCTATCTCAAATGGGAAACATTGTATTGAATATTGTCAATTAAGCCGATTGAGTTTTTGATTTCCAGATTATACAATTAACAACAAAAAGAGATCGGAGTCAAAGTGAGATTAAAACTATTCTTTACCAAAGTAATAAAGATCATGCTGTTAATGCTCGTTATAATAATTATCTCGGATATTCATATATATTCCCAGATCGTTAACATAGAGGGTAAGAGGATCGTGACAGACAAAGCTGGTTGGGCCGGATTTGTTGATGTCGGGATTAATTTACAGAAAACACAAAAGAAATTGTTTAATTTAACCGGACTTGGACATGCTCAGTTTAAGACTTTTAAGAATCTTTTCCTTTTGTTGACATCTTTTGAATTTCTAACAGTTAATAACGGAGACCTCGAGAATAAAATGCTAGTTCATTTCAGATATAACAGAAAAATGAACAAATCGCTTGGGTGGGAAGGGTTTGTTCAGCATCAGTTCAATAAAGTAAAAAATATAAAGAGCAGGTTTTTATTTGGAACAGGACCCCGCTTTAAGATAAAGGGGATGAATAAACTTAAATCTTATCTTGGAATATTATATATGTATGAAATTGAAAAATTGACCGATACTATGATATTGGGGAAATATCACAGGATAAGCAGCTATTTATCTTTCTCATTTTCGCCTTCGGATAAAATTACCTTTGTCAGCACAACATATTATCAGCCTAATATTGAGAAATTTTCAGATTACAGAGTGTCATCAGGGAATAGTTTTCTTGTTAAACTTTCCAGACGATTATCACTTATCCTTAATGTTGGAGTTGAATATGATTCAATGCCAGCTGAAGGGATCGATAAGCTCTCTTATGCTGTCAATAATTCTCTAAGATATACATTCTGATCCCTGAAACAGGGGTTCCGGTAGTTGTGATAAACTAAAGCCTGATATGAAGAATATTAGAAATAATTATTCAGAATTATAAGGTCAGTCGTCGAGGATGTGCTTCTCTTTGTCTTTTTCAATATCCTCGATGTTTTTTATGTTTTCATCAACAACTTTTTGAAAATCGTCATAAAATCTCTTCTCTTCATCTTCTGAGATATCTTTGTCATCTTTCATTTTTTTGACCATATCCCTGTATTCCCTTCTGATGTTTCTGATCTGGGTTTTCCTTTCCTCAGTATATTTTTTCAGGGTTTTGATTATCTCCATTCTTCTCTGCTCATCGAGGGGAGGTACGGGAAGCTTAATTACTTTTCCGTCTGAAAATGGATTCAGGTCGAGGTTGGAACTCCTCAACACTTTCTCAACTTCACTTATAATATTGGCGTCCCATGGCTGAATAACTATCATGTTGGGTTCCGGGACAGAAAGGGTCGCTACCTGGTTGATAGGTGTAGCAGTTCCGTAGTAGTCAACTGTGAATCCGTCAAGGACATTTATTGATGCTCTACCTGTCCTGAACTTTGAGATCTCCTTTATGTAGGCATTGATCCTTTCTTTGAACTTGTCTTTGGCTTCATTCATGATATCGTTTAGCATATCATCCCCCATTACTTATTAAAGTTCCAATATCTTTTTTTATTACGGAATTATAAATGTTGTTTTTTTCATTTATATTAAAGATCTTGATGTTTAGTCCATTCTCTTTGCAGAGACTGACAGCTGTGCTGTCAAGGACCTTCAATTCCTTTGAAAGTACATCAGAATATGAGATAGTATCGAATTTTACCGCATCACTATTCTTGTTCGGATCATGAGTAAATACGCCATCCACCATTGTTGCCTTCAGGAGAACATCCGCCTTGATCTCAATTGCCCGGAGAGCTGCAGCGGTATCTGTGGAGAAGTAAGGACTTCCTGTTCCGGCAGAAAATATAACTATTCTGTCTTTTTCGAGATGCCTTATTACTCTTCTCCTGATATACGGTTCAGCAATTGATTTGATTTCAAGAGCTGATATAAGTCTTGTTACGAGGCCTGTTCTTTCAAGAGCATCCTGAAGGGCAATACCGTTTATTATCGTTGCAAGCATTCCCATATAGTCTGCAGATGCTCTGTCTATACCAAGATTGTCGCCTCTTCCGCCACGGAAAAAATTCCCTCCGCCGGTGACTAATGCAATCTGAACTCCGAGGTCACTTACTGATTTGATCTGAGAGGCAATGGACTTAATAGTATCTTCAGATATTCCAAACGAACTATCCCCTTTCAAAGCTTCTCCGCTTAATTTCAGGACAATTCTTTTGTATTGCGGAATATCATCCATTTTAAAATTCTTCGCCGACCTCATAACGGGTGAACCTTTTAATAACTATGTTCTCTCCGATCTTGTGAATTTTTTCCGTAAGAAGGCTTTCTATTGTAAACTGATCATCCTTGAAAAAAGCCTGATTCAGAAGGCATACTTCTGAATAGTATTTTTTAAGTTTACCTTCAATAATATTATCAATAATATTCTCGGGTTTTCCTGAATCTTTCAACTGTTCTCTGATTATTTCTTTCTCTTTATTTATAACATCTTCGGGGACATCATCGCTTGAGATGAATTCAGGATTCATTGCTGCGATCTGAAGACATACATCCTTTGTGAACTGCAAAAAATCTTCATTTTTAGCTACAAAATCAGTTTCGCAGCCAACTTCGAGAAGAACTCCGATCCTGCTGTTAGAGTGGATATATGAGTTGATAACTCCCTGATTGGTTGCTCTTGAAGCCTTTGATTTTGCTTTTTCGTAACCTTTCTTCCTTAGAAGATCTACCGCTTTGTCAAAATCTCCGCCAACTTCTTCGAGGGCTTTCTTGCACTCAAGAATACCTATCCCGGTCTGTTCTCTTAGTTTTCTTACAACTGTCATATCAACTGCCATCTTAATTCTCCTCTACTTCTGCTGACTCTTCAGATTCAGTTCCAGGTTCTTCGGAAGGTTCGGAATCAACATCTTCTTTTTTTTCATTTTCAAGCTTGATCTCATTTTCAGCTTTCTTTTCAAGACCGGCCTGAACCGCTTCTCCGAATTTAGAGACGAATAACTTGATAGATCTTATTGCATCATCATTTCCGGGTACCGGATATGCTATTCCGTCAGGGTCAGCATTTGTATCAACGATCCCAACGATCGGAATATCAAGTTTTTTTGCCTCAAAAACCGCAATGTCCTCAAAGTTTGAATCAATGATGATGATAACGCCGGGGAGCCCTTTCAGATCCCGGATACCCCAGAGGTTCTTGTGAAGTTTTTTATATATTTTTTCAAGTCTCGACTGTTCCTTCTTACTTTTAACGTCCCATCTTCCATCTTTCTTCATTTCATCAAGATCTATAAGTTTCTCAATGCTCTTTTTAATCATTGAAAAATTGGTGAGAAGTCCGCCGAGCCATCTTTTGTTCACATAATGGAGTGCAGAATCTTCTGCAATTTCAGCGATTATGGTCTGCGCCTGTTTTTTGGTGCCTACGATCAGGGCTTCACCGCCCCCGGCAACTACATCTGTCACAAAACCAAGTGCATTTCTGAACAATTCTATCGATGTCTGAAGGTCAATTATGTATATACCGTTCTTTTTTCCGTAAATATACGGCTTCATCTTGGGATTCCATTTTCTAACCTGATGGCCGAAATGGACTCCTGCTTCCAGCATTTCTCTCATGCTTACCTGTACCATAATTCCTCCTACCTCTTATGGTACTGAGAAGCCTTTCTGGCTTTCAATAAACCATATTTCTTTCTTTCTTTTTCTCTTGAATCTCTCTTTAATAATCCGTTTTTCTTAAGTGTAGGCCTCAACTCTGCATTAAATTCGATCAGAGCACGTGATACTCCGAGCTTCACGGCATCAGCCTGTGCTGAAACACCGCCGCCGTTAATGTTGAGGTATAAATCAAAATTCTCTGTATTGCTGGTTAATGCAAGGGGCTTGTAAATTGAGAGTTTGTGAATTTTCTGCGGAAAATATTCATCAAATGATCTTTTCCTCTTATTCACAACCAGCTTAACCTCTCCTTTTCCCGGCCTCAGGTATACCCTTGCTACGCTGGTTTTCCTTCTACCTGTACCGTAATATTGAACTATGCTCAAACTGTCCTCCTTAGAAAGTTAAAGTTTCAGGTTGCTGAGCTTTATGTTTATGGTCAGTACCTGAATATATTTTGAGTTTCTTCAAAATTTTTCTGTTTAATTTGTTTTTCGGGAGCATCCCTTTCACCGCAGCTTTTAGTATTCTCTCGGGGTGAGTTGCAAGCATTTTCTGATATGAAGTTTCTTTAATTCCGCCCATCCATCCGGAATGCCTGTAATATACTTTCTGTTCTTCTTTGTTACCGGTTAATTTAATTTTGTCAGCGTTTACAACAATAACAAAATCTCCGTTATCAAAGAAAGGGGTATATGTGGGTTTGTCCTTTCCTCTTAATACTGAAGCTATTCTTGTCGCCAGTCTTCCCAGTATCATACCGTCAGCATCGATCAGAAGCCATTTCTTGTCCTGGTCGTCTTTTTTTGGTATAGCAGTCTTGTTGTTCTCATTCAATTTCATATTAATCCTCTTAAAGGAATATTATTATAATATTTTCCCGTTTTTGTCAAGATTCAGCAGTCATTTCAGGGCCTTTAGAGGGTGTTTTAGTGGTTTTCGGTCAAAAATCATTCAGAATTCGAACCAATTTAGATATATATTTTTATCTTTCATATCCCCTTTATTAAAATAAAATTCATTATTTGAAGGAGAATAATCGTATTCCGAAGCCCATTGGCCGATATGCTCGGTGATCTGCTTAAGTGAATCAAAAACAAATTCAAGTTCTTTATCGGTCATTGTCGGATGAAGTGAGAGTCTGACCCACCCGGGTTTCTCAGAGAGATCCCCCCTGTTTATCTTATCTGTAATTGATTTTGAATGCTTATATGTAACATTGAGGAGATAGTGCCCGTAAGTCCCTGCGCAGGCGCAACCACCACGAACCTGGATGCCGAACCTGTCACTGAAGAGTTTTACAATAAGATTGTAGTGTATATTCTCAATATAAAAAGAGAAAACACCAAGCCTCTCTTTTACATTTTCAGCCAGAACCTTCATGCCCGGGATTTCAGCGGACATTTCAAATGCTTTTTTAAGAAGCTCTGCTTCCCGCGTCTCAATGTTCTGTACACCCATATCTTCCTTCAGTTTTATTGCGAGTGCAATTCTGAATGACTGGATGAATCCGGGGGTACCTCCGTCCTCCCTCAATTCTATATCATCTATATATTTGTAATTGCCCCATGGGTTGGTCCAGTCAACTGTCCCTCCTCCCGGATTGTCGGGAGCTTCGTTATTGTATAGTGATTTGTTGAATATCAGGACTCCAGACGAACCCGGCCCGCCAAGGAACTTGTGCGGGGAAAAAAATATTGCATCGAGCCTTTCTGCCGGATCTTCCGGGTGCATATTGATATCTACATATGGGGCTGATGCTGCAAAATCCACAAAACTGACGCCTCCATGTTCATGCATTGTGCGGCTGAGCTTAAAGTAGGGGGGGATCACACCGGTAACATTTGAACAGGCTGAAAATGAACCTATCTTTACTTTTCTGTCTTTGTAGATCAACAGTTGTCTCTCGAGTTCTTTTGTATCAACAAGAAGGTCTTTTGATGGGGGAAGCACCACAACATCTGCTATCGTTTCATACCATGAAGTGTGATTGGAATGGTGTTCCATATGTGTAATGAATACAACCGGCCTATCCTCAATTTTTATATCCTTTTTCTTTATAATAGAACTTTGGATCTTTAATCCGAGTATTCTCTGCAATTTATTTACAACTCCCGTCATACCGTTACATGCAGTAATTATAATATCGTCATCTGATGCGTTCACATGTTTTCTGATGATCTCATGAGAATAGTGATAAGCATGTGTCATAACAGTTCCGGTTTCGCTCGTTTCGGTATGAGTATTGGCAATGAATGGACCGAAATCTTCCAGTATCTTTTTCTCAATGGGCTCATAAAGTCTTCCGCTGGCGATCCAGTCTGCGTAGATAATCTTCTTTTCCCCATATGGAGATGTGAATACTGAATCAATTCCTACAATATTTTTTCTGAACTTGCCGAAATATTTTTCCATAGTGCTCATTTTGTAATTTTACCATATTTGGTGAATTTGGATATTTTTATTGATTTTTTTTTCTACTTTCAATATTATCATTCCGGAGGGCAGAATAATGGCAAATTTTATTGATGAATTTATGGGTACTTATGGCTCAAAGGTTTCAAAAGACCTGTCGAAAACACTGGGAGTTAATAAAAATGTATTGAAACAGATAATCCCGCAGATAGCTCCACTGATCCTTGGAGGCTTAAAGAAACAGAAAGATAATTATGGTGGAGAAGCAAGAGTTGACCACATTTTAAATAAATATGGCAGTTCAGATGTTTTAAGCGATCTGGGAGGACTTTTCAGCTCGAAAGCAAAAGAATCGAATCCGGATCCGAGACTCGGAGGCCTTCTTGGTGATTCCGGCCTTCAGGCCTCTGATGCAATTGCAAAGAATTTTAATCTGGACTCGGGTCTGGTAATGAAACTCATCCCAATGCTTGCGCCGGTGATTCTCGGAGCTCTGACAAAAAAAAGAGATACAGGTGCGGGTTCAGGAGGAATAGGAGCGCTTCTTGATCAGGATGGCGACGGAAGTGTTCTGGACGATGTTGCGGGATTCCTGCTGAATAATATGGGTGGCGGATCGAAAAGGCGAAGAAAAAGCGGCGGCCTCGGCGATGCTCTCGGGGGGATTCTCGGCGGGCTCCTCGGGAAAAAAAGATAACCCTATACAGAACATTATTTGTTTGTGATGTAAATAAATAAGACAGGAGGAATTATGAGATTAAATGCACCAAAAAAGATCGTATGGCTGATTTCACTTATCATTGCCGTGCTGGCTATTGTAGGTAAATTTGTTGTAATCCCTTTTATAACTGTAAATGCTTTCTGGGTAATGGGAGTAGCCTGGCTTCTTCTGTTCCTTGCAACTTTTCTTAAAGGATTCTAGCTTTATATCCCGTATCCTTTTGAAATAAGGGGATACGGGATTTTCCAATTCATAATCAACTGGTATTTTCTGAAACTTGAATTTCTGATTGTCCGGAAAAAATAATTATTTTTTTGGGGGGTAGTCATGAAGTTAAAGATCATAATTATATCAACAATTTTTTTCTTTGCTTTTTCATCAAACATTCAGGGAGAAATGAGCCTTCTGAAGATCGATCCTCCGGATCCGCAGCTTGTCAAAAAGAGGAGTGTGGTTATAGGGATAGAAGACATTCTTAAGGTAATAGGAGATGTAGACAGATCCGGAATTAAGGCCAATATTGAATTTGCCACTATTGAAGATTTTGTTATCGCACGGCTGGGCAAAATAGAGAAAGGGAAGATTTCGTGGGCCCATGGAGTTGAGAACGGTAAAATGACAGTCAAGTTCGGAAAGTCTGAATACAAGGCTCTTCTTGAGAAAATAAGGTCTGAGACCCTGCAGTCAGGATACCAGATAATCCTGAGTGACAAAAAGTCCAACGCCGTCCTTAATAGTTTCGAGATCACTTTCAGACCGGCTCCTGATCTGAATATAGAATTGAGTTACCCGGTTAATGCTGCCCCGGGGGAGATCCTCGGGAGTAAAGTTTTGATTACCATAAAAAATATCGGTACAGCTCCATCGAATGAAGTTTCGCTGGACCTGTTATTATCAAAAAAATTCCAGATCCCCTTAAAAAAATATTCGTTGTCCGAGGGCCCGGAAGGAGTAAGAATCCTTGAGAATGGAGTATTAAAAATACCGGTAATTGATCCAGGAAAGTCGATCGAACTTAAGCCGGATGAGAAGTTCCAGCTTCCTGAAACACTTGATTCCGGAAGATATTATCTGGGTGCAGTAATTGATCCGGAAATGACTCTGTCTGAAAGTTCCAGGGAGAACAATGTTTTCCGGGGATTTATCGTAATTGCTCCGAAAGAGCCGAAAAAGATCACAATGGTTCTTGCCGGATCAACATTGTATTATATTCCTAAGACCTTTGATCTGAAGATAAGGAACGGAGGGCTTGACATATCCGCAAGTAAGGAGTGGAGAAAATGTCAGATCAGGCCGTATATCTACCACCTGAAACATGCAACGTGGACAGATTTTTTCTGGGAAGTAAATACAGATGAAAAGATGGTGTGGAAGATAACCGGGGCAAAATTCTGTAAAAAAGGGGGGAAGGCCGAGGAGTTGAAGATCAAAGTGTTTACGGAAGGAGGGTCAACAAGAGTTCCGCCAAACCGGTTCAGGCTCCTTTTTGGAGAGACAAAAATAGTTTTTGAACCGAAAGCAAAAAAATACAATCTAATTGTTGGTGGATCAGGCATCGCCTATCTCCCTTTCTGGAAGACCTGTAAGACAACTCCTTTAAAATACCACTTCAAATTTGTAACCTGGGACAAATTTGTATGGGAGGTCGATCCGTTGAAAAAATCTTTGAAAAAGATCCCTATAAAAGCATTCTGTAAAAAAACAGAAAAAGGTGATGAATTACCGGTAAAGATGGAATTGGAAGACTAACTCTCACTCCCGGTATCCGGTCTTTAATCCCCCAGGCTTCGCCACCCCCTTAGCAAAGGGGGTAAGGTAATTAGGGGTATGCAGGCCCCCAACTCCTGAAAAGGGGCTATATTCCAAATATCTTTATTTTGAAGATTCATAGGGTCAGGCGGATCAGATTTGCCATTCAATACGCAAATCAGGGTTCAGGTTTGTTTATTCAGGAGATATGATAAACAATCTTCCCGACAACAGATCTGTGACCCATAATTTTCCGTCCTCCCCCTGTTTTATCTTAGATATTTCATATATTGAATCTCCGAACTGACCTCGAAGATAAAAGGCTGTATTGGAATTGTCAAAAGTTGTGTCTCCATAGGGGTAGTTGAAGCGATATAGTTCAAACAGTTTCCTGGTCGCGGTATCAAATGAGAAAAGGCGGAACTGATCATTTTTGTGTGTAGTTATATACAATTTGTCACCAAAAAGGGCAAAGTTATCCGGCATAAGTCCGTCCGGTATTTGATAAGTCCTGTTGGTGTCTCCAAATGATTGAATTGATCGTGAAGAGTGGTTCAGGGTCCAAATATTTTTTTTACCGGAAATAACTTTTAAAGGATGTTTACCTGCTTTTAAAGTTGTGCTCCCGAATGATCTCTTATCTATCTTTGTTACCGATCCGGAATCAAAGTTGGAAATATATATATGGGATTCATCAAAACAGAGGTCGGTTGGAGTATTTCCGGTATCTATCTCCTTTATCAACCGGTTATCCTCTGAATTAATTATCAGGAGAGAACCTGGCCCCGGATCTGCTTCCGTTACTTTGACAATATAAAGATAGTTGGCTTCCCTGTCATATTTTAATATCCTCTGGATGTTCTCCCTCTGGATTTTTGTATAAAAGTATACTCTCTCCTGTGGGGCGAACATTCTTATCCCTTCAGGAAAATATGTCAAAAACAAATTTTCTCTGCCCCAACTGTTTTGAAGGCCGTAAAGCCCCCCGTTTTTATCAAAAACAATTTTGTGTGCAAGCCTTGGTATCCTCCTGTCAAAGATCTGAAATGTTTCCTTTTCGATCTCAATAATTCCGTTTTTTGCTCCCCATATATAGACTGCCGGCCAGTATGACTGGTGAGGCCCGTAAGAGAGAAAAATGTTCCCTTTATCAGACATTGCTGCTGATGCAGGATAAGGATATGGGAGCTCATGATAATTCACTTTTCCCTCTGAAGAGACCTCTGCAAACTGAGATTCAGTATTAAAAACAAGGAAAGAGTTTTTATTTTCCATCTTGATGAGTTCAACAGGAGCCCATCCCGTTACGACTTTCTTTCTTTCCCATGTATCGGTCTTGATATATGAGACTGCTGAACCGAATGAACCGTTCACAGCAGATGCCCCCAGCGGAATAAATAGTTTTCTGTTCTCCGAATCTAAAGTAATTGAAAACATATGAGGGATGATCCCGACCCCCTTAAGTCTTTTTTTAAGTTTCTGTTCTGTCAGGTCTATCACATAAACTTCTCCGTATGCCCAACTTGCAACAAAGAGGAGGTTCTTATTATTATCGAATGCCGAGGCGTCATTTCCGTATGAAGGTATATCCACTTTTTTAATTGAACCCTTGTTTTTAAAGTTTACGATGTGTACAACCGGATGATTATCGTAGGGGATATAAACCTCTCCCCTTTTGATGTTAAGGTTTACTCCCACTCCTTCAGAAAGGCCCGGCATATCAACATATGTGTCTTTTCCGTTAAAACAATCAATTTTAAGTGCCTGTACTACTTTTCTTTTCTCTGTTTCAGTTACCAGGTAAAGTTTGTGACCGGACCTGTCATAACCGGCAAAATGGAATCTTTTTCCCTCTTTAATGTTTAATAACCTTTTTTTTACAACCTTTCCCGAATTGATATCGAGCGCAAAGAGAGTTGATGTATACCCGTTAAAAATAAATATTTTTCTTAATTCAGAATCAGCCACGATCTTTCTGGCCGGTGGAGGAGGGGTCTGGTTAAGGTTCATTATTTTTTCAGTTTTGTTAAAAATTTTTATGAATTTTATTTTTTTCTTTTCCAAATTGATGAATGCTATCATTTTGCTCTCTCTTCCTGCCAGAAAACAATTTCCCGTCTTTTCGTCTATAGCTACCATCTCGTACTGGTAGGTAGTGTCAAAAGTAGTTGAGGCTTTTGCTTCCGGAAATACAATGGTCAGGTTTTTGGAACCGATAAGATAGATATTTCCGTTCATGCTGTTTATTGAGAATGATTCTTCTTTCAGATATTGCGGCACTCTCTTCTCAATCGGGATGTTTGTGACCTTATCGTCTTTCCCGTTAATCAGTGAAACTGATGAAGTGTTTGTATTTATAAGGACTGTTCTGTTCCTGGGCTTATCAAATCTGACCATTAAAGGGCCGGCTCCGTTATATTCTGTATTTATTGAATCAAGAAAATTCACGATTTTAATTTCCTGTTTTGCATAAATGGATGGAATTAATAGTGAAAATATAAGTGTATAAATAATATATCTCATTTTGCCTCCTTCTGAAATATTAACAAAGGAGGATTTGAATTTGAATCAAAAGTTGAAAAAATGTTGATTTTAGGTTATTATATGCAAAGACTATAAAATGTAGTTATCGCTAAGTTATATTTTAATGTTATATAATATTTTAACGGGGTAAATGTGGAAAAATTAAGTCAAAGTCTTGAAGATTATCTGGAATCAATTTATATAATTTCTCTGGACAAAAAAATTGCAAGAGTGAAGGATCTGGTCAACCGGCTTGGAGTGAAATCTTCTTCGGTTATTGGAGCATTAAAGAAGCTCGGTGCGAAAGGTTTTATCGAACACGAACATTATGGTCACATTGAACTTACGGAAGAGGGGAGGATGAGGGCTGAGAGACTTTATGATAGACACACTACACTAACCAGATTTTTTCACGAGATACTGGATGTAGATGAGAAAACAGCTGAAGCCGATGCCTGCCAGATCGAGCATGACCTCAGTGAAGAATCTTACAAAAAGATCATTAAGCTTCTGGGACACATTATTGACATGTCCGAAAAGGCTCCGGCTTGTTTTGAGGAGTTAATACAATCTGTGAAAAATTAACTGAAGCGTGTAATTTTTATCCCTTTGTTCTTTTTGAGAAATCCTCAATTGCCTTGAAAACACGGAAGAAATTTTCACCCCAGATCTTTCTGATGTCTTCTTCCGAATAACCTCTCTTAACCAGTTCATAGGTGATTCTCCAGAGTTCACTCGAATCGTAACAATCTGCAAGAGCTCCCCCTCCGTCAAAATCTGTTCCGATTCCGATATGATCTATTCCTGCTACCTTAACTATATGGTCTATGTGATCAACGGCCTCTGCAACAGTTGCGAGTTCTCTCGGATATTTTCTGTTTATGGCATACCATTTTTCCCTGACCTTTGCTTTCTCTTCTTCAGAAAGTTTTGAATAGTTTTCGTATTCGACACGAAGTTTTTTTAAGGCATTATCTCTCTCGGGATAAGGTTTCGGTTTTTTTATATATTCACTTAATATACATAATTGGATCACTCCGCCCTTCTCTGCAATGAGCTTAAGCATATCATCTGACAGGTTCCTGGGATTGTCACAGACCGCTCTGGCGCATGAATGTGATGCTATTACAGGTGCTTCTGAAATTTTTATCACATCGTAGAATGATTTATCTGAAATATGAGAGACATCGATGATCATGCCAATTCTGTTCATCTCTTTTACAACTTTTTTCCCGAATTCACTCAGCCCGTTATGCTCTTCCCCCTTTCTGTCTGTGGAAGAGTCGCAGATATCATTGTTCTGTGTATGGCAGAGGGTGATATATCTTCCCCCGAGTTCATAGAACATTTTAACGAGGGAAATATCGCTCCCTACCGGATATCCATTCTCTATTCCGATATAAATTCCCTTCTTCCCTTTTTTCTCGATCTCAGCAGCGTCCGATGATCTGAGAGCAAGCTCGGCAAGTTCCGGGTAGTCCCCGACTGCTTTTTTTATAAGTTTAAATTGAGAAATGGCATTTTGTTTTGCTTTTTCCCTCCCCTCGGGTGTTCTCGGTCCCTGCCCGACGAAGACTGCAAAAAAAACTGCATCCAGGCCGCCCTTTTTCATTCTAGGAAAGTCAACTTTGCCCCCCCCTTTTCTCGGGTCATTTGATTGGCCGATATCAAATGTGGATGACCGCAGCATCATCGGTGTGTCAGTGTGAGTGTCAACGGTAAGGACCTTTTCATGAATTATCCTGGCCTTGTCCAGAAGTTTCTGATCCTCAGTTTCAGAACCGGACAGTGGGATAAGAATAGTTATTATGAGTATAAAAACAAGTGACAATTTGATTTTCATCGGCATTCCTCCTTTATAACAAATTAATTTATCACTAAACAAAAATGAAATCAAAATAGTTTTGGATTAAATTGAATTATTAATTTCTTGACACGCCATTTCTTATCTGATATTAAACTCCATGTCTCACCCAGGAGAATAATTCTTTGGAAAAGGAACTTTTGATAAAGTATTCAAATATTTTAAAAAATCTTAAACTAAAAAAACCCCTTAATATTATGGAGGTTTGCGGAACACACACCGTTGCTTTCTTTCACACAGGAGTTAAAGATATTTTTCCGGAGGGGATGAACCTCATAGACGGGCCCGGCTGTCCTGTATGTGTTACAGCAAACGGATATCTTGACAGGGCAATTGAGATACAGAAAAAACATGGAGTAGTCCTGGCCACTTTTGGTGATATGATCAAGGTCCCGGCATCTTATACGTCACTCCAGAAAATAAAAAGTGAAGGAGTACGGGTGGAGATAGTGTATTCTCCCATGGATGCACTTGAGATCGCAAAAAAAGAAAAGGACAAAGAAGTGGTCTTTCTCTCGGTAGGATTTGAAACTACAATTCCAACAGAAGCTGTAACTCTCAAGAGGGCAATAGAGGATGAGGTTAATAATTTTTCCATGTTGACAGGAAATAAACTTACTCCACCGGCAGTTGATGCGTTACTGAACCTTGGTGAAGTTAAGATTGACGGATTCATATTACCCGGTCATGTAAGTATTATTACAGGATCAAACAGGTGGAAGTTTTTAGGGAAGAAATACGGGAAGCCTTCAGTCATCTCCGGATTTGAACCGAAAGACCTGATCATGGGGACATTAAAGCTTGTCCAGCTTATAGAGGATGATGATATTGGTTTAGAAAATCTATATAAAGAAGTAGTGACCGAAGAGGGGAATAGTATTGCCCTTGGATTTATTGATGAACTTTATGATTTGGATGATGCGAAGTGGAGGGGGATCGGTATAATTCCCGGGAGCGGTTTGAGATTAAAGAAAAAGTTTGCTGACTTTGATGCAGAGAAGAAATTCCCGGTTGAAATGCCGGAAGAATTGGAGAACAAGGGATGCAGGTGTGGAGAAGTTTTAAGAGGACTTATAACTCCCCCTGAATGCCCGCTGTTTGGAACAATTTGTACACCCAGGGAACCTGTAGGCGCCTGTATGGTCTCATTCGAGGGTTCCTGTTCCGCATATTATAAATACAGGAAATGATAAATGGATAAAAAGATATTAATGGCTCACGGGAATGGCGGCGAATTGATGGGAAGTCTTGTAAGTGATCTTATAGTAGATATTTTTGGCAGGGATTCTGTCCAATTAGATGATTCGGCAATTTTAGCACCGGGAGATGATGAAATTGTTTTTACTACCGATACTTATACTATAACTCCAGTTTTTTTTGAGGGGGGAGATATCGGAAAACTTGCGGTCAATGGTACTGTAAATGATCTGGCAGTAATGGGGGCTGAGCCGAAATTCCTTTCCTGCGGTCTGGTGCTGGAAGAGGGATTCGAGATCTCTTCACTGAAAAAGATACTCCGGTCGATGAAGGAAGCTGTAGATTATGCCGGAGTAAAAATCGTGACAGGTGATACAAAAGTAGTCGACAAAGGGAGTGTCGATAAGATTTTCATAAACACTTCAGGTATTGGATTTATGAGAGGATATTCATTCCGGAAGAAGATCGGTCCCGGTGATAAAATATTAGTAAACGGGACCATTGGGGATCATGGTATATCTATTATGGCTGAGAGGAGCAAGCTCTCTTTTTCAGAAGGTCTTGTATCAGACTCACAACCGCTTAGCAGGATGCTGATATCTGTCGGTAACAAATTCGGGAAAGAAATTCATTTTGTCAGGGATGCAACCCGGGGCGGCGTAGCATCTGTTCTAAATGAGGTTGCAGCCGGAAAAAATTTCAGTATAAGACTTATTGAGGATCAGCTTCCGGTCAGGAAAGAAGTGGCCGGTGTCTGTGAGATTTTGGGGCTTGATCCCCTGTATTCCGCAAACGAAGGGAAAGCAGTCCTTATTGTGTCATCAGGTGAAGCGGACAATATTGTTAAAGAGATGAAAAAATTCCCGGAAGGGGTGGATGCTGAAGTGATCGGTGAAGTTGATACTGATTTCCCGGGAAAGGTATATATTGAGACCTACATAAAAGGGAAGAGGATATTGCCTCCTCTCCAGGAAGACCAGTTGCCAAGAATTTGCTGAAAATATACAATAACAGATATAAGGGGATGATAATGCTGTTTAAAGCAAAACTAAAAGATTCATCTTTCAGATTTACTTTTTTCATGTGGCTTGTAGCATTACACTCTTTTGCAACAGGTCTCGGGCTGATATTTCTTCCGGGGGGATTGTTTGAAAAACTTGGATACAATATGATCTCTGAACGTTTTTTTGCAGTTCAGGGTGGGGTTTTTCATATTGTTATGTGTATAGGTTATATGATGGCGGCATTCGGAAAGGAGAGATATGAAGGGGTTGTATATATGTCCATCATCGCCAAAATCTTTGCCACATTTTTCCTGCTCACATATTCTTTTGTTGTAACCTGGATCCTTGTAGTATTTCTTTCCGGAATATTTGATCTCCTCATGGGCGTAATTATCTATTTTCTTTACAAACAGTATAAAAACAGTATTCAGGCGGGGTTGGGATGAAAAAGCTTCCTTCAATAGTAGTAACAGGGGCATCAGGAATTGTCGGGAGTAATTTTGTTGAATCAATAAAGGAAAATTTCAAAATATATGCAATTGCGAGGAGATCGCAGAAAGAATCCGGGGTAAAAGTTCATCCTAATATTATTTGGATCCAGGTTGATATCGGGAACTGGATAAAACTCCGATGGGTTATGCACAATATTAAAAGGGAGGGGGGGGCTGATTTCATCTTTCATCTTGCCGGTTATTATGACTTTGAATACACTCCCAATTCTGAATATGAACGGAGTAATATTAAAGGTACAAAATACATGTTGGAGCAGGCAAGGATTCTGAGGGTGAAAAGATTTATTTTTGCAAGTTCCAGCGCGGCCTCCGAATTCCCGAAAAAAGGAGATGTCCTGACCGAGAAGAGCCCTCTTGATGCCCCGTATGATTATGCCCGGTCGAAAAATGAGGGTGAAAAAATGGTAAGTGAATTTTCAAAATTTTTCCCCTGTTCAATTGTCAGATTTGCAGCAGTTTTTACAGACTGCTGTGAGTATGGCCCACTATATGTTTTCCTCTCGACCTGGCTTGAAAAAAAATGGAACTCCAGGATCCTTGGTGGAAAAGGTGCTTCTGCTGTACCCTATATTCACACTAACGATCTTAACAGACTGATAATAACAATATTGAACAAACATCAGAAGTTACCGGACCTGGATACATATCTTGCAAGTCCTGACGGTTCCACTTCTCACAGGGAATTGTATGATGTGGCAACAAAATTCTTTTACGGCCATAAGGTAAGGCCGGTTATGATGCCTAAATTTCTTGCTTACCCGGGTGTGATAATAAGGGATCTGCTGGGGAAAATTACGGGGAACAGGCCATTCGAAAGGCCCTGGATGATTAAATATCTGGACATGAAGCTGGATATTGATTCTTCATATACCCGTAAAGCGCTGAACTGGGCGCCGACAAGAAGGCTTTCCATACAACGGCGTCTGTTGTATCTGATCGAAAGGATGAAGAGTGACCCGACCGAATGGCATTCTAAGAATACGATTGCCCTGAAAAGAGATTCATTGAGGCCTAATCTCCTCATCTATAATTCATTCAACAGACTTAAGGATGAAATCGTTAATGAGGTAATGGGTATGCTGTTTTCACCTGAGGCCGAAAATATTCTCGATTCCTACAGGAAAAAGGACAAAAAAAATATGGAGAGGGATATTGAATTTTTTATCCAACTCCTTGCTGTGTCGGTCAGAACCAGTGAGAGGATGATTCTGCTGGAATATGCCAGGAAACTTGCATACTTGAGACATAGCGAAGGTTTTTCGCTTGATGAGGTTTCGAGAGCTGTGACCGAGATGGGGAAGATAATATTGAAAAGGATAAGTAATGATAGTGAATTAAAAGTCAGAAAACAGGATATTTATGACCTGATCTCCATCACCCTGCAGATGACGGTGGATGAGATAGCAGATTCGTTTGAAAAGATATCATTAAAGCAGAATATTGAATCGGTTTATGACAGGGATGAAATAGAGGGGAGAATAGAGGAATTGGAAGCTTTTTATAATACAGCGGATTAACTAAAAATTTCAAAGGTCTTTTATCTTATTCGGAGGTCAGACCCTTGTTTGATGTCATCTTCATGGAATATATAGTGGAAACACTCGGTTCGTTCATACTGATCCCGTAAATGAAATCTGCTTCTTCCATGGTCTTGAAATTGTGGGTAATGATTAGAAACTGAGTTTTTTCCTTCAGTTTATGGAGGAATTTCAGGAATCTCTGAATGTTAGCTTCGTCAAGTGATGCATCAACTTCATCAAATACACAGAAAGGGGATGGTTTGTATTCAAAAAGGGCAAAAAGGAAAGCAAGCGAGGTGAGAGTTTTTTCTCCGCCGGATAAAAGTCTTAACCCCTGCAGCCTTTTCCCCGGAGGCTGGGCCATGATCTCCAATCCAGTCTCCAGGATATTGTCAAGATCGGTCAATTGAAGATCTGCCTCTCCGCCTTCAAATAGAATTTCGAATGTTTTTCTGAAATTCCCCCTTATCTCTTCGAATGCCTCCTTGAAACTCGCTTTGGATTCGTCATCGATCTTTTTTATCGCACTGTTCATGTCTTCGATTGAATCTATCACATCCGCTTTCTGGGAAAGGAGCACTTCATGATCTTTCGCCAGGAGTTCATATTCCGACTCTGCCGAAAAATTCAGCCTGTTGCTGTCCCTCATCCGGATCAGCCTCTCATTTGTAGCGCTGACATTTTCTTCGAGCTCGTCAACTTCCAGTTCAAGTAGTTTATCGTCAGGGATAATATCCTTTAACTCTGAATTCAGTTCTTTGAATGATATCTCTTCAAGGGAAAAAATATCTTTTTTCAGAGAGGTAAGTTCGATCTCTTCCCGGTTCTTTGCTTCTTTTATCTCATCCAGCTCTGATCGTTTTTTCGTCAGGAGTTCGTTTTCTTTCCTGATCCGTGTGTTAAGTTCATCCAGGGTCTGTTCGCTCCCTTTTATAGTTTCCTCCGATTTCCCTTTAACATCAATATGTGAACTTCTCTCACTGCTGAATTTTTTGATATTTTCGGAAATATTTTTGATCTCCTCTTCAAGGTCTCTGTTCTCTCTCTCTTTTTTTTCTTTATCTTCTTTCAGGGATTTGAATTCTCTCTTCAATCTGTTCAATTCATTATCGCCGGATGTAAATTTTTCCTTTGACAGATTTAGCTTGTTCTCAAGACCTAAGAATTTTTTCTCCTTGTTGCTGATGTTTTTTGTGAATTCGCCTTCTCTCTTTTCCAGCGACTCTCTTTTTTCCGTGAGCGAAACATTGTTCTTTTCAAGATCTGCTTTTTCTTTTTTCTTTTCTTTGAGCTGGATTGTAAATTTTTCGATATCAGACCTGTGCCTTTCAAGCTCTGAATCCATAACCTGTACCCGCTTTATATTTCTCTCTTTTGAATTTATCAGGTTGTCAAGGTCAGACCTTGCTCTGATAGTTTCCCTTTCAAGTTCTTTAGCCAAAACTGATTGGCGGTCAAACTTCTCTTCCAGCCCCTTCCCTTTTTCGTCCTCTTTCTCAAGTTCTTTTGTCAGTATGATCAACTTTTTTTCTTTATCTGTAATTGCGGTGTCAATACTCCTTATCTCTTCCACAATATCAAGGATTCCTGTGCTTCTCATCCTTATGAGCACACCGTCTGATGTGATGATCTCTCCGTTCTTTGTTACAATGGGGACCTTGAATTTTTTATAAATATTGATCCCTTTTTCAATATCAGTGACAACAATCCCGTTTTTCAGAATATTTTTCAGTGTCGGGTCTTTTAATTTAAAGAGGTTTTTTATATGATCAACGAATCCATCTTCTTTTTCTGCTTCTGCGGGGATGTTTTTATCTGTTTTTATATTGAGGATGATCCGGTCAAAATCCGTGTTCTTCAAATCTTCATCACTCTCGGCAATGTAGGATCCGATCTCATCAAAATAAAAGTTTTCTATCAGATCGAAATTTGCTTTATCCGAACTTAGAATGTCCTGAAGTTTCCTGGATGATGCAGTTTTTCCTCCGGTCATCTTCTCTTTCATTTGAAGATATTTCTCTTTCTGCTTTTTCAGGCTCTGTATATCATTTGTGTTCATTCTGATATCGGAGTTTATTTCCTGAATACGTTTTCTGTTTTCATCCAGAGTGTTCTTTAGTCCTTTGAGAGATTCTTCTGCTTCAGAGAAACGGGACTCTGCTATGTTGAATTTTTCCTCTTCTTCGTTGATCCTGGAATCATCTATTGTCTCTTTAATTTCCCTTATATATGTCTGTTTCGAATTTATCTCATTTTCAAGCTTTATTGTGAGTTTCTCATTTTCGTGAATTTCATTGTTAAGAGCAGCCAGAGATGATCTTGCTGTAAAAATTTCACTTCTGATCTTCTCTTTCTCTGTCGAGAACTTCCCGTATTCATCCTGGACTCCGGATATTTCATCCTTCTTCAGGTTGTATTCGGAGAGAAATGATTCGTACTCCACTTTTTTTGTTTTAACATCCGACTCAAGTTCTTTTATATGCTTTTCCCTGCTCTCAATTATTTTTTTATTCTCTTCTATGGATTTTTCGTTTTCATCTATCTTCTGGATAATAAATCCTTTTCTCTGATTCAGTTTTTCAACTTCAGATTTTTTTGAAAGTATATCCTGGTTCAACTCAAACAATTCCTTCTGTTTCTCTTTGAGGGTTTTATCCAGTTCCCATTTTCGGGATTCATTCCCGCTGTATTCTTTCTCAATGAGTGCCAGCTCTTTAGTGATTATCATTTCACTGTTAAGGTATTTCTCAACAGCTCCTTTTCTCTTCTCAAAATCCTTATTGATCTTATGAAATTTTTTATAAAGAAAAACTTTTATATATTCAATGTTTTCAGATTTCAGTGTTCTGTATCTTGCAGCATAATTGGCCTGGTTCTTTAATTCCCTGAGTCGGTTCTCTTTGTCCGCAGAAAGGATTTCAAGGTTGTCCAGATTCTGCACGGCAATGATCAGTTTATTGGCTGTCTCTTTCTTTCTTAACAGATATTGTGAAATTCCGGCAGCCTCCTCTATCAACATCCGGCGCTCTGAAGGTTTTAGAGACACCAGTTTTTCGATACTTCCCTGTTCAAATATGAAGTAGTTCCTTCCCCCGAGATTAAGGTTGTACAGCTCTTCCTGGATATCTTTGTTCCTGCAGTATTTTTCATTGAGAATGTATTTGCTGTCCCCGGACCGGAAGAATCTTCTCGCAATATAAGTATCATCTTTTGCATTTGAAAACGTGACTCCTACTTCTGTCATTCCCAGGGGCTTTTTTGATGAACTTCCGCTGAAGATCAGGTCCTCGTTATTCTCACCCCTGAGATTTTTTATCTTCTGTTCACCGAGAACCCATAGAAGTGCATCCACGATATTGCTTTTCCCGCATCCGTTCGGTCCGACTACAGCTGTAATACCCGGGTGAAATTTTATAACGGTCTTTTCGGGGAAAGATTTGAATCCGTGAAGTTCCAGTTTGTTCAGATGTATCTTCATATTAATAAGAGGTAAAATAACACATAATCTGCTCTTTGTAAATTATGCTTCCCTTGGGAACAGGGCAAAAAAACAGCGGGCCTTTACGGCCCGCTGGCAGATTACTATATTTTTCTTTATTGGTGGTCTTTTACTGTTTCGATCAGTTCTGGAAGGTCCATTCCGATATTTTTTAAATGCTCGATCTTTGGAACCCCGTCCATTGTCCATCCCCGCCTTTTATATACGGCATCGAGGAGTTTTTCGTACCTGTCCTCTCTCCATTCTCTGTGAAGCTTAAGTTTTTCTTCGGTTGATTTCCCTTCAGGATCAGTATCCATCAACTCTTTCAGCTGGGTGTCATACCTCTCCTGTCTAGAGAGGTATTCTTCCTCAGTGAGGGGCCCCATAGCCCTGTATGGGGGATAGTCGAATTTTCTTGTTCCTCCGCCCATTTTCAGATTGAAGATTCGCTGAAAGTTATAAACCCTTTCTGATTGAGTGATCATCCCTTCTTTGGTAAGGTGTTTTCCTGTCACTGCTTCGTAAATATCGAGGTAATTCTGGACATGTTCGGGGACCTTCGCCGGCTCATCTGTTTCCGCATTGTTCTCTGGCTCCACATCGTTCCATGGAAGTTTGCATAGTCCCTGTAAACCGAACCAGGTCCGGAACATCGGGAAGTAGTGGAGTGCTTCCGCTTTATCCTCAAAAGTGGGGATCTGATTGTTGACCATATCCATAAAGATCAGCCATGCTTCATCGTGCTGAGGCCCTTTGTTGGTCATATAATAACCTCCCTGCTGAGCGAGGGATTCTTTCGACTGATACTGGGATTGCTCCAATCCTTTACCTTCGAATCCGATATCATCAAGAAAATCAAAGTCTGCTCCGTACTCATCAGCGAAAAATCTTTTCATATATTTGATCCCTTTCCCGGCAGTTACACCAAATCCTTCTCCGGTCGCCATCTGGTGAAGCATCTCAAGTGTGGCCTCCCAATTGCCCCATTCGAGCTCAAGGCCGCCTGTCCTCTCTTTATTGAGAACGCCTATCTCATAACACTCCATAACAAACGCGGTCAGTGTGCCGAATGAGATCGTATCCAGACCATAGGTATCGCAATAAAAATTTATCTCAAGAATTGCATGCGGATCGAATATTGCTGGATTGGCGCCGCAACCTGCGGCAGTTTCATACTCGGGGCCGTCAACTATCACTTTTTCCCCTTTATACGGGCCTGTTCGCGGGACAAAATCATCAACAGCATGGGCACATGACATGGTGCAGCCATACCAGCATCCGTCAGGAACTCCCTGTGTCATCAATTTTGTCCAGACCGAAGAATCGATTTTATATGCGTCTTCATGATTTCCGAATTTAAAGTTTTTGACCGGCAGGAGATCATAATCGTTCATGATTTCCATCAGGTGAGCTGTTCCTACAGTTCTCATGTGGCATTGTTTGTCGTCGAGGGTAAACATCTCTTTGTGGAATTTCAGCCCGGTTTTTTGAATGGTGCTCTGGTCGACAGGATTGTTATTATCTCCTTTCAGTCCCGAGTATTTTACAACGATCGCCTTTAACTTTTTATTTCTGAAAACAGTCCCAATTCCGCCACGTCCAGCCTGCTTTAACCGAAGTCCTTTTCTCCGTTTATCGTAATATGAGAAATTAAGGCAGCCGATCCAGACATTATCCGAACCTCTTCCTGCTGATACAGTTGAGATATGCTGCCTCTCTTTCTCGTTATCAGCAAACATATCTGTCATCTGTTCGGCAAGTATATGAGAGTTAAGTTCTTCATCCGGCGCTTCGAAGATCTGTATCTTTCCATCATTACCATTAATATATATTATGATGTCGTTCTCCGCTTTTCCCTGGATCTCAAGGGCATCAAATCCGGAGAATTTAAAATAGGGGCCGAAGTGTCCGCCGACATTACTGTCGATAGGTATCCCTGTGGTCGGGGAGATCGAGGTGACCAGTGATTTTCCGGCACCTGCATAATTAGTGATTCCACCGATAGGTCCCATTGCAATATTGATCTCATTCTCTTCCGAATCCCATTTTGTGTCCGGATTAACTGCGTCCCAAAGCAACCTGAGGCCATAGCCCTTGCCCCCTATGAACTTTTCTTTCATCTCTGAGGGGACAGGCTTCTCCTTTATTTCATTGGATGAAAGGTTGATATAAAGGGTCCTGTCCGAATATCCCTTGTCCAGAGGTTTCAGTTCATACTCGAACTCTTTCAGCATTTTATGTTTCGATTTTAATTTTTCGATATCGTATTTCATTTTAGTCCTCCGTGACTATTTCTATGGCGTCTGCAGGACATTCACGAGCACAAGCGCCGCAGGCGATACATTTAAAGGGGACGATCCCTTCCAGGTAATTTCTCATATTGTCGGTGGGGCAGATAGCAACACAGGCATAACATCCGATACACAGGTTCTTGTTTACCATTACCACGCCGAACTTATTTACCGTGAGCGCCATGGTGGGGCATTCGGCAACACATGTCTGACACTGGTTGCAAACACTGAGATCAAAATTCCCGTCACCTTTATCAAATACTTCAATACATGATTTTTCATCGGACACTTCCTTGAAATAAAGGTTGGAACAGACCTCAACACAAGTGTTGCAGCCGATACACTTCTCGGGATAGGTCTTCAAATACTTCATTTATTTATTCTCCTTGTTGTTAATAGTAATCTCGATCTTATCTATATTATCGGGCATTTTGTCGAGTGAATTGACCAGCCCTTCGATCACTTTTGTAAAAGTCCTTTTAACAAAAGGATTCATCTTCACATCCTTATCATTAACTCTCAATTTAATATTTGCCACCATAACATCCCTCCCCCATTATCAGATGTTGTTAAAATTTTTTGGATAAAATAATTCCGGGATTTTTTTATCGTTAAACAGAAAACCGAAGAGATACATCATCGTTTTATATTATTATATATACTCTTTTTAGTCAACATGGAATATAGAATTATGATGATTTCAAAGTAAGGTGATTATAATATTGTCTGAACCTTTATTCACACGATTAAAGGATAACCATGATTAAAATAATTTGTGAGATCATCCTGGTTATTGTGAAAATCGTGGTTCAAAAATATGGAGCCGATGGGATTCGAACCCACGGCCTCTGCATTGCGAACGCAGCGCTCTCCCATCTGAGCTACGGCCCCATAAAAAAATTCTAAATTTGAATTTTGTTAAAGTCAAGAAAAATTTATTCCGTTATAATTTAATATGGAGATATAAATGAAATACAGAAAATTCGGAAAAACGGGGATCGATGTGTCAGCCCTCGGATTCGGCCTGATGCGCCTTCCTGTCATTGATAAGGATAATTCAAAGATCGATGAAGTAAAGGCAGCAGAAATGGTCAGATATGCTATTGATAACGGGGTCAATTATTTTGACACTGCTTTTCCATATCATGCTGCTGATTTCACGAAAGGAGGTTCCAGTGAACCTTTTCTCGGAAAAGTCCTTAAGGAAATAAATCGGAAAGATATTTATATAGCGACAAAACTTCCGTCCTGGATAATTAGTTCAAGAGCGGACATGGATAGATTACTCGATCAACAGCTTGAAAGGTTAAATACAGATTATATTGATTTTTATCTTCTGCATGGCCTTAACCGGAATATGTGGAAAAACCTGCAGGATAATAATGCTCTTGAATTTCTCGATAAAGCTCTTGATTCAGGCAGGATAAAATTTGCAGGATTTTCATTCCATGATGATATTTCCGTGTTTAAAGAGATCACAGATGCTTATGAATGGAAATTTTGCCAGATCCAGTACAATTACTTTGATCAGGATTTCCAGGCCGGGAGGGAAGGGCTTAACTATGCATCCGAAAGAGATATTGCTGTTGTTGTTATGGAACCCCTCCGGGGAGGGGCATTGGTGAACAGGCTTCCATTCGAAGTCAGACAATTGATGAAGAGTTCAGGGAATGGGTGGTCCAATGTTGAGTGGGCAATGCGGTGGATATGGAGTCATTCCGATGTAGCCACCATCCTCAGTGGTATGTCGGATATAGGGCAGCTAAGAGAAAATATAGCACTTGCCGGTGAGGTTTCGGAAGAGTTTCTGACAGAGAAGGATAGTAAAATAATTGAAGAGGCAAAAAAGATGTTAGAGGATCTCCAGAAGGTAAGTTGTACAAC
This sequence comes from Candidatus Aminicenantota bacterium, assembly GCA_963827565.1. Lineage (GTDB taxonomy): Bacteria > Acidobacteriota > Aminicenantia > UBA2199 > UBA2199 > UBA647. The sequence goes on along the minus strand of CAWHBG010000003.1, from coordinate 484,587 downwards.
ATGCGGATACTGCACGCCCTGTCCGGAAGGGGTTGATATCCCAAGGAACTTTTCACTTTTTAATGACCATCATATGTTCAGAGATCCGGCGGCTGTGATGAGATACAGGACTTTCCTCAGTGACCAGGGCAAGGCGTCAAATTGTATCCAATGCGGATTATGCCTTGAAAAATGTCCCCAGCAGATAGCAATCCCGGAAGAACTGGAAAAGGTTGCTGAATTGTTCAAATAGTATAGAAGGTCTGCTTCACTAAGGCTTCGCAGGATTTACAAAATATATTTCTTAACCAATAAGGTGTGAATTCCGGCCATTTCTAAATCTATTGAGTCATCTTCTGGCGGTATTTTGATCCTTGTGATGCTTTCTAAAAAATTTATGTGAAGTAATACTCCATTGAAGTCTACAGGGGAAAAAAGTTTGTTAAAATATTGTTTGTAATGATATAAACATTGCTATATAATACACGATTAAAAATGGCGGAGGGGTTATGAACTTTTTTGAAGATCTCGACAATGTACTCAAAAAATCAACAATTCTTGAGGATATTCCAAGACGTGATTTGATAGCAAATTCTGTTAAAGACAACGAGACTTTTGTCAGCAAAAATGGAGCGCTTGCTGTGATCACTGAACCTGAATCGACCGGCAGAAGTCCCAAAGACACCTTTGTTGTTAAAAGGCCTGAGATCATCGATGAGATAGACTGGGATTCGCCGAACAACAAAGCACTGTCGCCAGAGGTTTTCGAAAGCCTTCTGGAAGATGCATTGGAGGTCCTGGGAGCGAAGGATAAAATATATATCACTAACAGGGTGGTTGGGGCGGACAGCTCATATGCCCTGCCTGTCCGGACCATAACTGACAAAGCGGTTGCTTCTGTATTTGCTGATAACATGTTCAGGCCTGTTCCGGAAGACATTAAAACCAGTGTTTTTTTCAATGGCGGATTTACGCTGCTTGCTCTTCCCCATGATAAGGTCAATTCGGAAAAATTCCTGGCAGAATTTCCAGCTGAAGATAACATCCGGAATTCCGGGCTTGTTGTTGCTATGGATTTTGTGAATAAAGTAGGATTGGTTTATGGATCTGCCTATCTGGGGAGCATAAAAAAACTTATTTTTACTGTTATGAACTATCTTCTTCCTCCTGTTAATGTACTTCCGCTCCATGCTTCTGCAAACGAAGGAGATCAATCGGCGCTCCTGCTCGGACTCTCAGGGACAGGTAAGACCACGCTGTCAGCTGATCCGGAAAGAGCTCTCCTCGGTGACGATGAACACGGATGGAATGATGAAGGGATCGCCAATTTCGAGAACGGCTGTTATGCAAAACTGATTGATCTCGATCCTAAAAAAGAACCTGAAATATACGATGCAATTATGCACAGGGATGACTATTTGAACCATGGATCTATCGTCGAAAATGCTCTGATGTACCCTGACGGGTCTTTCGATTTTTATGACACCAGGCTGACGCCGAACTCAAGGGGTTCCTACCCGCTCACTTTTCTTCCCCACATAAAAAAATCTTCGACAGCCGGACATCCATCTTCAATTCTGTTTCTTACTGCCGATGCAAACGGAGTCCTTCCTCCGGTTGCAAAGTTGGATGAGAATCAGGCTATGTTGTGGTTCCTGATGGGGTATACAAGCAAGCTGGCCGGAACAGAAACCGGGATCGTCGATCCTGTCACCACTTTTTCACGCTTTTTTGGTGAACCTTTCATGCCGAGAAATCCTGAAGTTTACGCTTCAATGCTCGGTGAAAAAATGAAAAAGCACGGGACAAAAGTATTTCTTATAAATACCGGATGGAGCGGAGGACCTTACGGCGTGGGAAAAAGAATGGACATTGATGTGACGAGGGCGATAGTGAACGGTGTGCTTGAGACCAACCTTGAAGAAGTAGAATTTCATGAGGACAAATTGTTTCATTTTTTTGTTCCCGAGAAATGTAGAAAATACGGACCGGAGATCCTCCATCCGGAAAAAACATGGGATGATAAAGATGCGTTCAAAAAAAGAGCTGAGAAATTAGCTTCAGAATTCAGCGCACATTTTGACAAAGTTTATGGCAATAAAAATATTGATTCTGAAGTAGTGCGAAATTGTCCGGGGAAATAAATCGCGTCAGGCCTTGAGGTTAAATTTACTTCTCGAATAAGAATTTATAGATTTGTCAAAATAGTTTTTTTCAGGAAATTTTATAAATTTTTCGTAACCGAGCCAGGCGATCATAGCAGCATTATCTGTACAGTATTGAGCTTCAGGGAGAAATGTTTTCCGTCCCCCTGCTTCCAATTGAGAAGCAGCCTTTTCTCTCAGTAGTGAGTTTCTGCTCACTCCCCCGGCTATGATGACACTCATTGGGTCAAACCTCTCTATACCCTCCTTCAGTTTGAGGATCAGATAGTCTGTAACGCTGTTCATGAAGGAAGATACGAGATCGTTGAATTCAGGCATCCCTTTCCTGATATTATTATTCTCAACCAGTCTCAATGCGGCTGCTTTATAGCCGGAGAATGAAAAATCATCTGATCCGTCGGACATTCTCGGTACAGTAAACTTATATCTGGAATTATCTCCTGCCGGATACAATTTATCCAATACAGGTCCTCCCGGATAACCGAGATCGAGAAATTTTGCCACCTTATCCATGATTTCACCGGCAGCATCATCCCTTGTAGTGACAAATACTTCTGTGTCAAATTTAGATGTTTGATGAAATATAGATGTGTGACCCCCCGATACAACAAGGGCAATAAGAGGGAACTTTATCTTTTCTCTATGGGTAATGAACGGGGATTCTATATGGGCCTGGATATGATCAACACCAATAAGGGGAATTCCTGTTACATACGACAGCCCCTTAGCAAATGAGAGTCCGATAAGAAGCGAACCGATCAGGCCGGGTCCCTGTGTTACGGCGATCAGATCTATTTTAGAAAGAGGTGTATCCGACTCTGACAATACTTCGTTCATCAGCTTGTCTATCGTTTCGTAGTGGCTCCTTGACGCGATCTCCGGAACAACGCCTCCATATTTTTTGTGAAGCGGTATCTGAGACTTAACTTTTTCACAGATGACTCTGTCCCTATCTCCCCGTTCAACAAGTGCGACAGCGGTCTCATCACAGGATGATTCAATTCCCAATACAAGCATCCTGAAATATTATCAGAATTCACCTATAGTGACAAATAACATCCACGTTTTTGCCGGCACCGGCTCTTCTGAGGTAATTTTTGAACCTATATTAAAAAAATGCGTAATAATCTATGATTGAAAAAAATTAATTGTCGGAGTAGAATTTTGGTCACAGATAAGAGGAACATGAAAACACCTGTTAAAACTATATCAATTTTATTTCTTGTATACTTTTTATTAATAAGTTTCCTTATTTCAGGTGCTACTGATAAATCAATAAATATCCAGTTAAGGGTCAATAATAAGGATAATGGAGTGGTATCTCCAGACAACCTGAAACTTTTCATAAACAAACAGGAAGTTAAAATTACAGGATTAAAAGAACGTGAACGTTTTATCAGTGAAGAGAGGCTTCTCGGGAGGAATTTTGTACTGAGTTTTATGAATTTTGATAATGTTGATAAAATTCTTGAAAATGCGATCTCCTATTTTATTACAGAAGTTCTGCAAAAATCGGACTCTCTTATCGTTCATACAAATGTTGATGTATATCAGATAAAGGTAACGGAGAATAAGGAAAGGATGATCCTTGATATAAAAAACCATCTTAAAAAAGATATAGACTACCTTTCAAGAAAATTATCAAGGATATTAAAAAATATTGATACTGATATATCAAAACTTGACAGACTTTTCCGCTCACTTTCCAGTCCTGCAGCTGCGCCTCCTGGCGGGATGACATTCTTCCAGTTCTTTTCTAATTTAATTCCCGACATTCAATTCTACAGAAATGAATTTATAATTCCTGACAAAAATAAATTTAATAAGATACATGACCTGCTTGGATTCAGAGAGGGAGATCGTTATTGGATTCTTATACAAAATGGAAATGTTTATCCTTTTATGGGAAAAATTAATAGCCTTGTACAATTAGCTCAAAGACAATTGTCATCGAATAAAGCCGGGATGGATTCAGCATGGGCAAAAATGGTTAATAATAAGATCCGGGAGTTAATGGACATTATTGAAATCGGATCTACATATCCTTCATCTAAAATGAAAAACGGATTTGTCAAATCAAATACCTCATTTTTTTCTGTTGTATATTCGGTTGAAAATGCTGTCTCCTCAGAAAAAATGGTTGATGTCCAATTAGAAGAGGTTCTCAAAAAACTTTCTGAAGGAACCGGAGGGCAATTTGTTAAGACTTCAGATATTGAGAAAGGAATTGAAAGTATAACAAGGGAGAAAGATCAATACTGGGATGTTGGATTTGATATTCCTGCTGTTCCGGGGAAAATGAAATTAAAGATGACTCTCGACGGCAGTACTAAAGGACTAGTTTACCGTGAAAAAATTGAAGAAGAAGAGTTGAAAGAACTTATAAAATATTTATCAAAATCAAAAATTTATATTAAAGATCTAGTTTTTATTCACAATAAGCTCTCATTTTCGATCAATTCGTTCATTCTAAATAAACGAGGTGGTTTCGGATTACTTAAAGTAAAAATTCAGATATATGATAATACAGGGAAAGAAGTATACAGGAGGTCGAATATCCTGCGGGCCGATGAGAAAAAAATAAAAATTTCAACTTTAATCCCTGAGGAATTTTCATCAGAACATGAAATGAAAGTATCGGTACTTGATATGATATCCAACAAACTTGTGGTACGGGAACTGAAAACAGATAAATAGTGTTATTCTAAAAGTTCTTTTACAAAAACGACCTTTATTCCATTGGAACTTATGAAATCGAGGGAATCTGTTATTGCAGCAAACGTTGTTTCAAAAGGGTGGCCGATTGCGATCCCCTTACCTGTTCTTTTAGCTATTTCAACAAGCCTTTTTATCTGGAATATTGAGTGTTCATATGATCGTGTGTGATCTAAAAAAACATCCCGTACCGCAGTCTTGACTCCCATCTCTTTTGCCGTTTTCCATCCGAGCGAATCGAAATCTGTTTTTGAATCTATAAAAAACATCCCTTCATCTCTGATAGCAGTTAGAACTTTTTTCATCGTATTTCTGTCTGAAGTAACAAGTGATCCCTGGTGGTTGTTTATCCCATCGGCATATGGGACGATCTTTTTTGCATTTTTTATCATTTGTTTTATATCAGGAATGGAAGAGTCCATTGTTACAACTCTTTTATGGTCAGGATATGAATTAAGATCTTTCTTCGGCTGCATAGGTAGGTGGATCAGTGATTTAAGGTTATATTTTGTCAACCACTTCGCCTCTTCCAGTGCATGTTGTGAGTCGGGAAGGACAGATGCCGTTATCGGTATTCCCAGTTGTTTCAATTCATATGCACCTATACTGTATGCGCCGATATCATCAATAATAAATGCGATTTTCGGATTCCGTGGATCTGCGTTCGTTGTAAACTGCTGTTCTGTAGTTATATCAGGTTTGCTCTCCAGGCTGTTAATCAGGAGGAAATGTGATGTTTTTCCGTAGAAAATTGTCTTATACAGATAAGTTGTTTTCTTGTTATCTCTCCTGACCTCAATAGGGTTAAGCGAAAAACCATATTTTCCGGCAAAATTTTTCATGGACTTCAAAACATTTTTTAATTCTGATTTATTTATGTCAAGTTTAAAATGGTATCTGTTTCCTGTATCTTTGAAATAGTCAAAACTTATTTCTGATGAATTCATATAGTCGAGGAAGTCATAATTGAATTTGCTTGGAGAAGTAACTGGTCTCTCCTTTTTGAGAATCCCGGTAAAGATCAGAGATTCTTTCCCTTTTTTGTAATTAATGAATTCCAAAAGGAGTACTATAAGAAATGAGATCAGTATCAGTGATACGAATACAAAAAGTGATGTGCTCTTCTTTCTTACAGGTCGTTTATTTCTTCTGTTCATTTCTGTTATTCATAAGATTAATTGAATTAAACTTTATACATCAGTTGCTGACGGAATTCAATTCCCTCCCTTTTTTTTTAACCATTTAAGAGGATCCTCGGCGACAGTTTTTTTCCTGATCTCAAAATAGAGAGAAGTTCCGAAAGTGGACCCTGAATCTCCGGCTATTCCAATTTCCTCTCCTGCCAGGATATAATCCCCCCTTTTTTTCAGAAATTTACTGCAATGGCCGTATACAGACAACAATTCACTTGAGTGTTGCACAATAATAATATCCCCATATCCTTTAAAATAGTCCATAAATATGATAACACCGTCAAAAATCGATTTTATCTTCATTGATCCTGAAGGTTTTATCTCTATCCCGTTGTTAAAAATGTAAGTGTTGAATTTGGTACTCCTCTTTTTCCCGAAGTTGGATAACACTTTTCCCTTTATCGGCCATACAAGATTTCCTTTTATGGTCTTCAGATCCAGATCAGGAAGATCAAATACATTGACCTTCTCTTTTAAGAGGTTTGTCAGTCTTTTTGCCTCTGCCTTAAGTTCTTCAAGCATATTCAGGTGTTTTTTCCTGTCTGAATTTATCTGGTCAATAAAAGTCTTCTTTGCCTTTTTGGTCGCAAGTATCTCATTTATCTTTCTCTGCTGACTATTTTTCAGTTCACTCAGTCTCAATTTTTTCTTTTCCAATTCAGCTTTTACTGTTTTTAGTTTGGCAATTAGTACTTTTATATTTCCGATCTCTTCTATCTTTTTATTTATCAATGACACAAAAAGGTAATAGTTCCTGAAAAGCTGGTTGATGTTTTTTATATTGCTGAAAATTTTAAAGTTTCCTGCTTTTCCGATCTTATTCAGTATTCTGACGGCTTTTTTTATGCTAATTCTGGATCTTTCAACATCTTTTTCTAAAATCCTTTTCTCCGCCTCTTTTTTCCTTATTGAAGAATTTGTCAGAGAGAGCAGGTGACTTATCCTCTTTTTTTCACTGATGACTTTTTTGTAATTCAGTTCGATCTTATACAATTCATTGAGTAACGAACCGCTCTCTTTATTCAGTTTGCTTATTTTCTCTGTAATGTTTTTTATCTCTGAATTGAGTTTTTTAAGTGTGGTTTCTTTCGAGGGAAATATTGATGTTGAGAGGATAAGAATTAGTAACAGGAATCTTTTCATTTTCATTTCCATTATAGGAAATATCTCTTTAGACGTAAAGGTGATTCTCTTCAGGTGTTATCATTTCCTGAACGGGGATGAAACTTGTTATAGCTTTTCAGAAGATCTGAGTAGTTAAGTGTTGTATATTTCTCTGTTGTAGATAAGTTTGAATGGCCGAGTAATTCCTGGATCATTCTAAGATCGACACCTCTCTGGAGAAGATGGGTCGCGAAAGAGTGACGGAAAAGATGGGGATAAACATTTTTTCCGGAATCATTGATCTTTTTAAACACTTCCTTTACGATCTTCTCGACTCCCCTTGCAGATATTTTCTTTCCTCTGAAATTAAGAAATATATATTCACCTCTGGTCCTGTATTCGATATTTGAAAGGGCAAGATATTCTTGTAGAACCAATCCTGTTTTTTTGTTAAAAGGGACAATCCTCTCCTTATTTCCCTTACCAAAGACACGGATCATTCTCTCCTTAAAATTTATATTCCCGATCTTAAGGTCGGTTAATTCCGACAATCTGAGTCCGGATGCATAAAAAAGTTCAAACAAAGCCTTATTCCTTTTTTCTATTATTGATTCTCCGGGGAGCTTATCAAGGAAGCTTATCATCTCTTCTTCGGTAAGGATTTCAGGGAGTTTTTTGTCGGACTTAGGGACAGAGATCAGGTCCATCGGGTTTTTTTCTGTTGTGCCCTGACGGATCAGATATTGGAAAAAAGACCTGACAGCATAGATCTTTCTCGACACTGTTGACCTGTTTGATGTTGTCAGATAGAGGCTTGAAAGAAAATCTCTTATCTGGTCCCTGGAGAGATTATAATTTTCTTCCTTGAAAAAAATAAGGAATTGATCAATATCCTGCCTGTATGCTTTTATTGTATTTGGAGAAAATTTTTTTATATCTGAAAGATATTCCAGGTATTCAGTCAGATCTGTTCTCTTCTTTTTCCATTCACTGAGTTCTTCCAACGCTTTTTTTGCCCTTATCTCTTTTTTTTCTTTTTTGCTTTTCCCTCTGGTCTTCATTTCAGGCAATAACCCGAAAGAAAATTTTGAAGGTTTGAAATCTGCCCATCCTGCCCCTTTCAAATATCTTAAAAGCGCTCCGGAGGCGGTTTGCCGGCGGAGGAGACTCAAGGCTTATTCCAGCAGCTGCTCTTCCTGCGCTCAGCCCGCAAAGTAATCCGGAACATATAGATTCAAGGTATCCTTCAACTCCGGATATCTGCCCGGCAAAATAGATACGCGGATCCGTTTTTGACTGGTATATTCCGGAAATTATTGCCGGGGCGTTAATATAGGAATTTCTGTGCATCCTGCCGAATCTTTCAAACTCAGCTTTCTCCATCCCCGGGAGTTTTCGGAATATTCTCTTTTGTTCACCCCATTTAAGTCTTGTTTGAAATCCAACCATCTGGAACATCTTTTTGCTTACATCATCCTGCCTTAATTGTACAACAGCATAGTGATCCCCCGGGTTTTCCGCGGATCTTAATCCGACCGGTTTAAGAGGGCCGAATGCCAGAGTGTCTTTTCCTCTTGAGGCGATCTCTTCGACCGGAAGGCATGCTTCAAAAAATTTTTTCTCCTCAAAATTTTTTAATTCAACCTTCTCAGATTTAATCAGGTTTTCAACCAGATCATGATACTCCTCTCTATTAAGAGGAATATTGAGGAAATCCGGTTCTCCCTTGTCATATCGGGATGCCCAGAACATTTTATCAGTATCAAGGCTTTCAATATTTACGATCGGGCTTGTGGAGTCGTAAAAAAACAAGTTTCTCCTTCCTGTATGAACAGAGATATCTTCAGCCATCTCTTTGCTTGTAAGGGGCCCTGTCGCTATAATCACAGGCCCTTCAGAATCAGGTATCTTTTTTACTTCTTTGCTGATTATATTTATATTTGAAATTTTTTTGATCTCCCTGGTGAGGTGGTCAGCTAGTTTTATCCTGTCAACCGAAAAGCTGTTCCCGGCCGGTACCCTGAATTTTTCGCTGTTTCTGAGATAGAATGAATCCAGTGTTCTTAATTCCTCCTGAAGTAGTCCTGATGCAGTAGACAAAGATGATGATCCGAATGAGTTGGAACAGATCATCTCCCCCAGGTATGGAGATTCGTGTCCCTCTGTCCTTTTCTCCGGTTTCAGATCATACAAATCAACTTCAGCTCCGGTTTTTGCTGCCTGCCAGGCAGCTTCGATCCCGGCCAGTCCACCGCCTATAATGATGACCTTTTTCATTCTTTTTTTTCAAAATTCTTTACTTTATGGATATATTTGCATTCGGGGTATCCTGAACATGCAATAAAAGTTCTTTTGGATTTTTTTTGAAATTTCCGAACAAGAGGTTTTTCACATTGAGGGCAGTTCCCGAGATTTTCTTTGACGGATTCAATGTAATCACAATCAGGGTATCCTGTACATCCTATAAAATAACTTTTTGTTTTTGGAGAATACCTCTTCACCAGAGGTTTCCCGCACCCTTCTTTCGGACAGTTCCTGGCGAGGACCTCATCTTTTTTAATGTCTGAATCACCATTAACTATCCTCTCTGTATATTTACATTTGGGATACTCGGAACAACCGATGAACCACCCTCTGGTCCTTACTGAATATTTCCGGACGAGTTTTCCTCCGCAGTCAGGGCAATCTTTCCCCGTATATAAGGTCTCTTTTTCTTCTTTCTTCACTTTGCTTAAGTCCTGTTCAAGTTTTGAGTAAAAATCTCTGATTCCCTCGACCCAATCCAGTTTCCCTTCAGAAACATTGTCCAGCTTCTTCTCCAGCTCTGCTGTGAAATTGTAGTTCATAAGATCTTTGAAATTATTTTCCAGATATTCCGCCACCTTGTTTCCGAGAAATGACGGAATGAACTTCTTTTCCTCTCTGTAAACGTAGTCTCTTTTACCCAATGTGTCTATAATAGATGCATAAGTGGATGGTCGGCCAATCCCTTTCTCTTCAAGAACCTTAACAAGTGATGCTTCGGTATACCTTGCAGGAGGTTTAGTGAAATTCTGTTTGGGATCAATTTTGATCAGCTTGAGTTTTTCCCCTTCTTCAAGGTCGGGGAGTATTTCGATCTTGTCGTTAGGCTCAGTTACCTCCAGGAATCCTTTGAATTTGATGATTTCACCTTTTGTCTGAAACATATAGTCTTTGTTCAGGATTTCAAATTTTGTCTCTTTGATCTCAGCTTCTCTCATCTGTGAAGCGATGAACCTTCCCCATATCAATTTATAGATTTTAAATTGCCTCTCATTAAGGAAATTTTTTATCTCATCCGGTGAATATAAAGGTGTCGTCGGCCTTATCGCTTCGTGAGCATCCTGGATCTTTTTTTTTGTTCCGTATACATTAGGTTTTTCGGGGAGATATTCTTTGCCGAAATTATTTTTTATAAAGCTCCCGGCAGCCTTGGATGCTTCAGCAGAAATTCGAAATGAATCGGTCCTCATGTAAGTAATAAGTCCTGTAGGATCACCTCCCTTTATTTTAATACCTTCATAGAGTTCCTGCGCTATCTTCATTGTCATCTTAACGGGGAAGCTATACTTTCGATAAGCTTCCTGCTGAAGGCTCGATGTAATGAATGGAGGTGACGGTTTCTTTTTTTTGACCCTTTTTTTTATTTTGGACAGGATGTAATCTCCGGAATCAAGTTCTTTTAGAATCTTGTTTTTTTCCGATTCATTTTTTATTTCGACTTTTTTTGCTTTATATTTTTCAAGTTTTGACTGAAATAGAGGGAGTTTTGATCCTTCAAATTCAGTTGTGATTGTCCAGAACTCTTCAGAGATAAATTTTCCGATCTCCTTCTCTCTCTCAACGATCAGTTTTAATGCTATAGACTGGACTCTGCCGGCCGACAATCTCCCTCCTATCTTTCTCTGCAGTACAGGGCTAATTTTATACCCTGCAAGCCTGTCCAGCAATCTCCTCATCTGCTGGGAGTTCACTTTGTTCATGTTGATTTCCTGTGGGTTTCCCACAGCTTTATTTATTGCTGTTTTTGTTATCTCATTAAAATATATCCTGTAGATTTTTTCATTTGTTGATTTAAGGATTTCTTTAAGATGGAATGCAATTGCTTCTCCTTCGCGATCAGGATCGGGAGCAAGATATATCTTATCACTTTTTTTAGAAAGCTTTTTCAGATCATTGATGATCGCTTTTTTATCTTTGAGCTCTTCGTAGTAGGGATTGAAATTGTTATCAACATCAATACTGAGTATTTTCGGATTGAGGTCTCTTACATGTCCCATTGATGAACTTACAATATAGTCGGAATCCAGATATTTGGAAATTGTGTTTGATTTGGCGGGGGACTCTACAATGATCAGCGTTTTTTTATTCATATTATTTTCTTAAAACCTCCATCCTCTTCAGTTATCAGACTCTTTAACACCATACCCATTAACACTGAAAGTGTTTGAGATACTGATTTCCCAGTCTTCTCGACAAAATAGTTTATACTATTTACCCCATTTCCACTCATCAAGTCAAGTATTGTTAATTCTGTTGAAGAAAGGTTGCCGGGGATAACGGATTTCTTTTTCTTTGGTTTGATACCGAATTCAAGCAGAATATCCGTTGATGAAGTTATAAGTTTGGCTCCCTGTTGAATAAGGTAATTTGTTCCGGTACTAAGATGGAGAATTAATATTTCCCGGGACCGAAAATATATCTCTGTTCTGCTCGAGTCCCAGCCGGGCTGTAATTAGAGATCCGCTCTTCATCTCCGCCTCCACAACCAGGATTGCTTCAGACATCCCGGCAATGATCCTGTTCCTGACAGGGAAGAGGTGGGGCCTCGGTTCTGTCTTAAGTGGAAATTCTGATACTACACATCCGTTACAAAGGATATTTTTGATCATTGATGAATTTCCGGAGGGATAAATTTTAAGAAGACCTCCGGCATTCACTCCGATTGTTTTTCCACAGTTTTTGATTGCTTCCCTGTGAGACATCGAATCTATTCCGTATGCCATTCCGGAAACAATGGTAATTCCGGAACCCGAAATATCCGGGAGTAATTCTGGAAATGGACCTTCTCCCGTAATCTGAACCTTTTCTTGATCCTACAACGGCAAGCATTCTGCTTTTAAGAACTTCCTTATCTCCTTTAACATAAATATAGTCCGGGGGTTCAAATATTTCCCTTAACAGGGGGGGATAATAGCCGTTTGTTAAAGAATATAATTTCCACTCCTGCTCTTCAGCCAGAGTTTAATCTCCCTTTCAGCAGCATCTTCATATCCGTTTTTAAATAGCCCTCAATTCTTTTTTGTAAATCCGATATCGGATAAGTTCATTGATCGGAAGATGAAAAAAATTTTTCTCTCCCACCTCCTCTCCTTTTGAAAGAAGGTCATTGCTTTAAGGTTTTTTTGTGACAATACTCTGAAAGAGATGCTCTGCATTTTCTGTTTTCAAATTCATTCCTATTTCTTCCTCAATTCTGCTTAATGGCGCATTATATCTTATGTACAAATAAAACAGGCGTTCAGATGACCCTGTATCTGTGGTTATTCCTCTGTTTTAAACAGATGATTTTATTTAATAATTCTTTTTAGGTTCTTTGATGGGATAAATTTTACTATTTTTTTTTCAGGTATGATCATGGCTTTTTTATTGTTCGGGTTTATTACCCTCTTTTTCTCTCTCTGTATGATCTTGAAAGGTACCGAAATTTGATATTACTACTTTTTTCCCTTTGCTCAGGTTCTCTACAATGACTTCGATCAGGAGATCTATAAAGTGGTATGCTTCAAATCTTTTTACATCTAACTTTTTGTAAATTATTTCAGAAACTTCCTTCTTATTCATTATCACCACCTGTATATTGAGTATCATACCAAAAAAAAAAAGTCAAGTAGATTGTTATATTTCTGTAGTAATATAGGCTATTTCAATCGCGATGGGAATCGCAGAATGCCTATATGTATTGCTTTTTTTGAGAGCTGTGTTGCGGTAAAATTAGTGATGATATATAGGGCTGTTTCACAATATTATCCTGCCGGAATGTATTGATTGCTCACATTTCACAGCCCGGGGTAGAAAAATGTCAATTCGAAGGTTGTACCGTCAGCTTTCCGGAATTTCAATATATTTATTTCTCCGTTCAGAAAATTTACTATCTTTTTTACGATGGCAAGCCCCATTCCCGGTCCCTTTTGGTTTTGAAGTATAAAAGGGATACCATACTTTATCAAGGTCGGATGTTTTCATTCCAGTTCCGTCATCCTTTATCTCAAGTTTGATCCATTTTTTCTCTTTTTTTGCTGAAATCGATTTTCAGATTTTTTGCTCCGGCCTCTTTTGCATTGAGAACCAGGTTTGAAAACACTGAACGGATCATACTGGGATCACTGTTGATAATTTGGCATGAGTCCCCGGTGATCTCTGAACCGATGTTGTTCTCTTCGCATATTGATTTTATCATTTGGGCAGCATCGATCTTTTCAGTTTCAGTCAATTCAGTGGTTTTGAAAAATTAAGGAAATTCTCCATCATTTCTGTCAGGTAAATTATCTCTGAATTTATTTTTTTTGTTTTATCTGCATCGCTTTTTAATGTTTTTGTATATCCGATATCACTCCGAGTGAATTCCGTATCTCATGTGTCAGGAAAGTGGCCATCTCACCGAGCATCATAAATTCTTTCTGCTGTTCAGCATCTCCTCCCTCTTCCTCTCTTCGGTGACATCCCTGAATGATCAGTAGTTTCCCTGACGGATTAACGGGAGTAAGTTCTATATAGAAAAATTGATTTCCCTGCTGCCATGTTTTCTGAAACAGGATTAGATCTTTTCTCGTCAATAAATCTGATGATCTCTGGAAATTGATCGAAAACTTCTGCTGAAGTATTGTTTAATGCAAATGCCGAGCTTTTTGAAAACATCTTCTCGGCTGTGGGATTAAAAAGTTCTATCCTTCCGTTGTTCGTTCAACAGTATTATTGATGCATTTATCCTGTTAACAACTTTCCTGCTGATCTCCTCTGATTTTTTAACATTTGCCCTCTGTTCATCAACTATCCCCTTTAAAGCGGTTTCACTCTCCTTTAATTTTGTTATGTAATCCTGCAGTATCGGGAGTCCGGCTGGGGCTTCTTCTGCACTCTTCCCTTTTTTAAAACGGACCACCAGATAGATCCCTGTAATAAGGATGAATATACCCATCATAATTATGAATGCGGAAATAAATCCCTTTAGTTTCTTCAGAGTGATTGAGAAGGGTGTGTCGAGTTTCTCTCTGAACCTTAATATGGAGCCGGACTCACTTCTGATATCAAAAATATAATATCTCTTCTTATTCGATCAATCTCTTGATCGGCTCTTTTCTGAAATTTCCTGGCAATTGCCGCAAATTCAAATCCGCCTTCTTTTTTAACAGCTTTAACATCTGATCCGTTTTTCAGGACACAATAACGGCCTTAGTAAGCAATTGCTCTTTCTTGAAATTCGTTTCTTTTTCCTGCAGAACATTCATAAAAGAGTGTATATTCTCAAAAAAGAAAAGCAGAGCTATCTGAATTATCAGAAACAGGATTATTGTAGTTTTCCTCATTTTATCCTCTTGTTATTAAGATATTAGAAGATCAAATATAAAACGAAGATATTATCTTGAGGACCTTTATCACCGATAAAATAAGATATATATCCCGCAATACTTAAAAAAGTACCGAAGGGGAGTGCATATTTGAAATCTTTCTTCTTAATTATAATAATAATTATTCCTACAACGAGGCCGGACACGGAAGCCAGCAAAATTGTTACGATCAGTTTTTTTATTCCCAGAAATATTCCCAGCAGAAATACCATCTTGATGTCACCCTGCCCGAGCCCCTCTATCTTTCTTACTTTATATAGAATACATATATGCCGGTGAATATAAGTGTAACCCCGAAGGCTGTAAGGATTGCTTCAATTGTTTTAACCTCCGGATTAAAAAATGAATAGATCAGGAAAAGAGCTGAACCTCCCAAAGTAAGTTCATCCGGCAGGATCATATGTTTTAGATCTATAAGGCAAAGTGCGGTCAGTATAAGAGGAATGCTATGGTAAAAATGAGGTGGATGATCCCATATTCTGAAAGGCGGTATGAATACCAGAATGTGAAAGCTGTAAAAAGTTCTATGAGTGGATACCGGATAGAGATCGGGGCCTCTGCAGTCCCTGCATTTGCCAAGTAAAAAATATATAACTGAGGACTGGGATATTATCGTATGCCCTCACATTATTCCCGCAAGCGGGCAGAATGATCTCGGTTTTACAATACTCTTTTCGAGTGGGAGTCGATGGATAATAACATTAAGAAAACTTCCGAAAATCAAATCCAGTTCGATTATAATTATTTCTTCCACATATACCCCTCTTTGGGATCGATTGTACCCTGTTCTGGATCATATTCGTAGCTATTCCCTTTTAAATCTTCAGGTATCTTATTAATGAATCCGTATATGACCAATTCGTCTATTTTTTTCGGGAAAAAACCGTATCTTTCAAAAAATTTATCCATTGCCTGTTTGATTTTTTTCTTATCAATTTCAGCTTTAATCTGGTAAAGGTGGAGGTTCGCAGAGTTTCTCTCTATTACAGTCTGGGCATTTTTTAGAACACTCTGCCACAATTCCCAGGCTTCTTTTAGTTTTCCCTGCATATATACTGTGTGGTAAAACATCCTTGAAATAAATTTTGGAGCCCCTTTTTTACCGGAAGCTCTTTTAAAGAAAATCTCTGCTTTTTTATAATCCTTCAGGTATTTTGATGTGTAATATCCAGACTCAAAATCGAATATCCACTCTCCGGGTAGGTTTTCAGACCTTTCTGAAGAAGCCGCACCGCCATCTCGATTTCATTTAATTCTATAGCCATTATGGTTGATCCCATTAGGTATGGGTCTCTGTACCTGGGAGCCATATCAGTGATAAGGTTATAAATATCTTCTATAAAATCTTTTGAGTTCAGCAGATTGTAGTCTGAAAAAAATTGAATAGACCAGATATACAGAAAATCAGCGGCAAGTTCACTATTACCGAATGTTAATATCTTTACAGTTTTTCCGGAAGGGAGAGCCAGGAAAACATTCCTCTTTTTAAAGTAATCTGTATTGGAATCATAAATGATATTGTGAATAACCTATTAGAGAATAAAAATTATAAGTGACAAAACAATATAACGATTCCTCTTCATTTCATTTCCCGCCTGTTAAAAATATGGATGGACAGTAGGAGTATTGCAGTTACATATAATAGTCCGTAAGCCAATGTGCTGAGAATGATCTTCATGCTGAGAGGCTCATTTAGTACCAGTGCCTCTCTTATATTGAATTTTTCCAGGTTCGGGAACATATAGTAAAGCAAATAGGCAAAGAATTTTTCCATTGGATTTATCAACTTGTATTTGAATTCATTGAAGGTCCAGATAACGTGTCCGATCAGATATATAATGATTGTGAATATTGAGGATAATATCGGAGTAGAGAAGGATGAAAAAAGTATCGATATTGCGATAATTATTAAAAGTTCCATGAAAGAGGAAAATAAAATATAGAAAAATTGAAGTGTCAAAGGTACCAGAATTAATGAAAATGAATAAACTGAAAACCGGTATCATTATTATAAGAGCAACAAGAATGGTTAGTGCAAGTCCCAGAAATTTTCCGAGGATGAAATCTCTCCGTTGCGACCGGTTTACTGAGAATAAAGTATATGGTTTTTTTCTCTATCTCTTTGAATACGAGGTTGATCCCGGTAAAAATAGCAATCAGGACTGCAAAAAAATTAATTGATGCCAAACCGACATCTTTCAGGATCTTCAGAGTATCTCCGATTGTAAGCATACTGATCAATCGTGATGACAAAGAAAAAAATATACCGAAAAATATCAGAAGGTAAAAGATCTTGTTCCGTACTGCTTCTTTGAATGTGTTTATTGCTATTGCCCGATATCTTCATTTTCTGATCTCCTTAAGGAACAAGATCTTCAAGCGAATAACTTACCTGGGAAACAGAGATGCATCTTCCCCCATTTTTTTCTGACAAAATTCAGGAATTTGTTCAGATCTTTATGGCCCTCCACTCTTGCGGTTAATTTTTCATCATTCAGATGAATATTCAACTCCCCCTCTTTTTATAGTTTCTGTTCTAATCCTGTCACCACAACATCAATATGCTTTACAGAATCTTTCACAAGATCTCTTAGTTTCCCCTCTTTGAGATCCTTCCATCAATAAGTATGCCGATATCATCTACTATTAATTCCATATCCTGAAGGATGTGCGAAGAGAAAAAAACGGTTTTTCCTTCATTTTTAAGGGATAGAATTATATCCCTGAGCTCTTTTCTTCCGACTGGATCGAGTCCTGAGAAAGGTTCATCAAGAATTATGAAATTCCGGGTCGTTCACCAGATGCCTGTCCCAATCCGATCCGCTGCAGCATTCCTTTTGAAAAATTTTTCAGCAGTGTGTTCTCTTTTCCCTTAAGACCGATAAGGTTGATTATCTTTTCTGATCTCTCTTCAATATCTTCTCTGTTGACTGATGACAATTTTCCGCTTAATGCAAGTGTTTCATTTGCAGTCAGATAGTCGTAATAATATGGAGATTCAGGGAGAAATCCAATAGAATTCCTGTCCGAGACTTTACCGATTTTGTTTCCGGATAACTTTATTGTCCCTCTGTCAGGATTAATCAGACCGAGAATACATTTAATTGTTGTTGTTTTTCCCGCCCCGTTAGGTCCCAGAAAACCGTAAATAGTACCCTTCTTAACGGTAATATTTACATCCTTCAGGACCTTTGTTGTTTTATAAAGAAAATTTGACCGAAAAGATTTTGACAAATCTTTAATCTCTAAGGCGTTCATAGCAATTTAGCCCTCCGAAGAGGATTATATCACTATGAAAAAATGTTTTTAAGTCTCTTTTCTTATTTTTGCCTGCGCAAGTGCCAGTCTTGCGATAGGAACCCTGAAAGGTGAGCATGAAACATAATTCATCCCTGCATTGAAACAGAATTCCACTGAGCTTGGCTCTCCGCCATGCTCTCCGCAAATCCCGATCTTCAATTCCTGTTTTACTTCTCTTCCCTTTTTTATTGCTGTTTTTATGAGTTGTCCGACTCCCTCCTGGTCTAGGACCTGGAACGGGTCTTTAGGGAGAATTCCGGCTGCTACATATTCCGGAAGAAAAACACCTGCATCATCTCTTGAATAACCGAAAGTCATCTGAGTAAGATCGTTTGTACCGAAAGAGAAAAAGTCGGCCTGGTCAGCGATCTTATCTGCTACAAGGCAGGCTCTCGGAATTTCTATCATCGTTCCGATCTTGAACTCAATTGATTTCCCAGTTTCAGTGAATATCTCTTCTGATCTCTTAAGGATTACCTCTTTCAGGAAAAGAAATTCTTTTTCTGTCCCGGTTAAGGGGACCATGATTTCCGGAAGAACTGTTATCCCTTCCTCTTTCACTTCAATTGCGGATCTGAGTATAGCTTCTGTCTGCATTTCCGCTATTTCCGGAAAAGTTATTGCCAGTCTGCACCCTCTGTGCCCGAGCATTGGGTTGAATTCATGAAGGGAATCCGTTTTCTCTTTCAGTTTTTTATAGTCAATCTTTATTATTTCCGCGAGCTCTTTAAGTTCTTTTTCGGTATGGGGAAGGAATTCGTGCAGAGGTGGGTCAAGTAGTCTGATCGTAACCGGAAGTCCGTTCATTACCTTAAATATTCCCTTAAAATCATCCATCTGCATAGGCAGGATCTTTTTAAGTGCTTTGATCCTACCCTCTTTATCATCGGCAAGAATCATTTCCCTTACTGCATTGATCCTGTCACCTTCAAAGAACATATGTTCTGTTCTGGCAAGCCCGATCCCTTCTGCACCGAACTTAATTGCTATTTCACTATCTTTTGGAGTATCAGCATTGGTCCTTACATTAATAGGTCTCTCTTCATCGACCCATTTCATGAAGGTTTCAAAATCACCTGAAATTTCCTGCGTTGTAAGTTTTAATTCACCTTCGATAACTTCTCCTGTTGTACCATTGAGAGTTATCATGTCGAATTCTTTAAAACTCTTCCCGGATATCTCACAGGTATTATCAGATTTTATAACCAGTTCCCCACACCCGGCTACACAGCATTTTCCCATTCCTCTTGCTACAACAGCTGCATGAGAGGTCATACCTCCCGTAGCAGTAAGGATACCTTCTGCAGCATCCATTCCACCGATGTCCTCAGGGGATGTCTCTTTTCTGACAAGAATTACCTTCTCGCCTTTTTTTGCCATTTCCTCTGCTTTTTCAGCTGTGAAAACAATTTTACCTATTGCGGCCCCCGGTGATGCGGGAAGACCTTTTGCTATTGCGTTGTATTTCTCTGAAAGATCAATATTGGGATGAAGCAGTTGGTCAAGCTGTTCGGGGGTAACAGACATTACTGCTTCTTTTTTTGTCAAATGCCCTTCTTCGGTCATATCGACTGCGATCTTGATTGCAGCAAGGCCGGTCCTTTTACCGCTTCTGGTCTGAAGCAGATAGAGGTCGCCTTTCTGAATGGTGAATTCCATATCCTGCATATCTTTGTAGTGATCTTCGAGGATATCTTTGAACTCAATTAACTGTTTATATATAGCAGGATTTTCTATTTCAAGCTCAGATACAGGGAATGGTGTCCTGATACCGGCAACAACATCTTCTCCCTGTGCATTCATCAGATATTCACCATAATATTTATTCTCACCTGTTGAAGGATTTCTTGAAAAGGCAACTCCTGTACCTGAAGTCTCTCCCAGATTTCCGAAGACCATGGATTGGATATTTACTGCTGTTCCAATCAGGCCGACTATATTGTTCAGCTCTCTGTATTTGTTTGCTCTTGGATTATTCCATGAACCGAATACCGCGTTGATCGATCCCCATAGCTGGTCTATCGGATCCTGGGGGAATTCTTTTCCGGTCTCTTTTTTTACCAGAGCTTTATATTTTTTTACAATCTCTTCGAGGTCTTCAGTGTTAAGATCAAGATCCGATGTTACCCCTTTCAGTTCTTTTTCATTGTCAAGGATCTTTTCAAATTTGTCATGTCCGATCCCGATTACCACATTGCCGAACATCTGGATAAATCTTCTGTATGAATCAAAAGCAAATCTTCTGTTATCAGACAGTTCTGATAACCCTTCTACAGACTTGTCATTAAGGCCGAGGTTAAGGACTGTATCCATCATTCCAGGCATCGAAACTGCTGCTCCGGACCTTACTGAGACAAGGAGTGGATCTTTATTATCTCCAAGTTTCTTGCCCATAAGATCTTCCAGCTTTTTCAGGTTATCAAGTACCTCTGTTCTGATGTTTTCAGGGTAGGACATGTTATTTTTGTAAAAAATGTCACAGACTTCGGTTGTAATTGTGAATCCCGGAGGGATCGGAAGTCCAAGATTGGACATCTCAGCAAGGTTTGCCCCTTTTCCGCCTAAAATGTGTTTTAGCTCCTTTTTACCGTCTGTATTTTCCTTTGAAAAAAAATATACGTATTCAGCTGCCATTATTCCTCCTTGTTCATAGCTGTTGCCAGAATATTAATTATTGTTAAAAGTTTTGTTCTGTCGGGAACAATTCTTACATTATCCTTACTAAAAACATTTATAAGATGTTTGGAAAATTCTCCGGAATGGAATAAAATGAATTCCGTATCCGGTCTCTCCTCGAACATTTTTTGTAAATTTTCTCCGTTCTTCTCTTCTTCGGCTATATTTGAATTAATAAAGATAAAGTCCCTGGTTTTCTTGATTTTATTCCCTGATATTTCTGTCATAATAGATTTTTCAATGGTTATGTTTTTGATGTTTTCGGTTACTTTTTCTATTATCTCGATCTCTTCTTCCGCAAAACCTGTAAAAAGTATATCAATGCCAGGTTTTGATCTTGAAGAGCTGTTAACTCTGTTTAAAGGGAATTCAAACTTGAATTCTGAAAAAACTCCGGCTTCTGATTCCACAGAACATTTTCCTTTATGATCGGATATTACTTTTTCTGCGATCAACAGTCCGATCCCTCCCCTTTCAGGGAATCTGGAAAAGAAAGGTATCCAGATACTATTCATATCCGATTGTTCGATCCCGCACCCGTTATCCCAAATTTTCAAAAATAAACTGTTTTCCGTCCGGCCTGTTGTTATCCTGATTTCTCCGTTTTCCGATCCTTTTAATACGATTCCCGTAATACTGTTCTGCAGTACATTCTGAATCAGAAGAGATATCATCCTGGTATTGCCGGGTATCAGAGGGATGTTTTTGTCAAGTTCAATCAAAACTTGTATTCCATTTTCTCTGATTGTCTTGAAAAGATCAGACTCCGATATAATAATTTCATTGATATTACAATCTTTTAGTGACGGCTTTTTTATAATGAGAGAGTCCTTCAGGTGTTCAAAAAGTTCAGTAAGTTCAACTGCATTTCTCTCTATCTTGTTGATCTTATCGGCAAGATTTTCGTCAGAATTTTTCATTTGAAGAATTTGTGCATATCCCAGAATAGGGGTAAGTTTATTCTTAAGTTTATGAAGAATAACCGGTAAAATATCCGGATAAGGGCCGGTGTTTTTATCAGGATTTGTCAGGATAGAATCAGGCGCGGAATTATCCAGAATTTTTTTGATCTCTTCAACTAATATTTCCTGTTTCAAATTATTAAACCGATCCCTTTGATATCATTTGAATTATAGTTCATTATCCCGATGTTGGCAAGATGAAACATATGATTTATCTGGAAATCCTCTTCTGGCGATGTTTTTCAGCATAAAAAAAAGGAATTAATTTGAATTTCAACTAAATTGACTTTTTTTTGTCTTGTTCATATCATTTAAATACTGAATTATTATCAAATCAATATTAAAAGGAGGGAAAATGAGTATTTCAACAGAGTCAGATGAAATAAAATATGCGAAAGGCCTTGAAGGCGTTATTGCTGCTATCAGCGGTATATCCTTTATAGACGGTGATCAGGGAATTCTTGTGTACCGCGGTTTCTCGATAGAAACCCTTGCAAAGCATTCAAATTATGAGGAAATCGTATTTCTTCTCTTGCACGGACAGCTGCCGACCAGAACGCAATTGAATGAATTATCTGACACTTTAAAGGAGTACAGGCCCTTAAAATTTGTTTTACCTACACTGAGAACATTCCCGAAAGATACCCATCCAATGGATGTGATCAGAACTGTTGTGTCGCTGATGGGGATATATTGTCCCGACAAGTTCGATTTTTCCAAGGATATTAAGCTTCAGAAAGTGCTTAGGATCGTTGCAAAACTCCCGACGATCATTGCTGCATGGGATAGAATACGAAAAGGTCTGGAACCGATCGAACCCGATAACTCACTGAATCATGCAGAAAACTTTCTATACATGCTGACAGGTGAAAAACCGGATGAATTGAGTGCAAAGATCATGGATATCATGTTCATCCTCCATGCGGATCACGGAATGAACGCGTCAACATTTTCAGCCATGGTCACAATATCAACATTATCGGATGTCTATTCCTCCATCACTGCAGGGATCGGGACCTTGAAAGGGCCTCTGCATGGCGGAGCGAATGAGCGGGTCCTGAAGATGTTGAAGGAAATCGGATCAGTGGACAAAGTTGAAGCGTGGATCAATGAGGCCCTCGATGAGAGGCGTAAGATAATGGGTTTCGGGCACAGGGTCTACAAGGCATATGACCCCAGGGCAAAAATATTGAAAAAATATGCTAAAAAACTTGGCAGTAATAATACTGGGAACGTACTGTATGAGATAGGTGAAAAAGTTGAACAGATAATGCTGGCAAGGGTCGGTGACAAGGGAATTCAACCGAATGTCGATTTTTATTCAGGCATTGTCCTGAACCACCTGGGAATATCCACAGATATATTTACCCCTATTTTTGCCATATCCAGATCTGCCGGATGGGGATCCCATATACTGGAATATCTTGAGTCGAACAGATTGTTCAGGCCCCGCGCAATTTACAACGGGCCTTATCACCAGGAATATATAGAATTGGATGATAGGGAAGGAGAATAAATTGGGGGAAAAAATTACTTTTGAGAACGGGAAACTTGTAATACCGGAAAATCCGATAATCAATTTTATTGAGGGAGACGGGATCGGTGTTGATATTACCCCGCCGACAATTAAGGTTATTGATGCCGCTGTAGAAAAAGCATATGACAGAAAAAGGAAAATTGAATGGAGAGAGATATATGCAGGTGAAAAAGCCTATGAGAAGAAAGGGTCTTACCTCCCTGATGAGACACCGGAAGAGATAGAAGAGTACAGGATAGCTATAAAGGGGCCCTTGACTACTCCGGTCGGAGGAGGATTCAGAAGCCTGAATGTCTCTCTGCGGCAGATACTGGACCTTTATGCTTGTATCAGGCCGGTAAATTATGTGAAAGGGGTCCCTTCTCCGATGAAAAATCCGGAAAAACTGGACATTGTAATTTTCAGGGAAAACACAGAAGATGTTTATGCGGGTATAGAATTTGAATCCGGGTCTGAAGAAGCGAACAAGTTAATAGAAATGCTGAAGAGTTTCGGGAAGAGTCCGAGAGATAATTCTGCGATAGGGATCAAACCGATTTCCGAGATAGGTTCAAAGAGGCTTGTCAGGATGGCTATCCGTTATGCAATAGAGAACAACAGAAAGGTTGTAACCCTGGTTCACAAAGGGAATATAATGAAGTTTACGGAAGGATATTTCAAAATATGGGGATATGAGCTTGCTAAAGAAGAGTTCAGAGAATATATAGTTACAGAAGAAGAGACCTGGGAAGGAGCTTCAGCAGAGGGGAAGATCCTGGTGAATGACAGGATTGCAGATTCAATGTTCCAGCAGCTCCTTCTCCGCCCTGATGAGTATGATGTTCTTGCTACTCCGAATCTTAATGGAGATTACCTGTCTGATGCAGGAGCGGCACAGGTTGGAGGTCTCGGTATGGCACCAGGTTCGAATGTGAGGGATGATGTAGCTCTGTTTGAAGCCACACATGGAACTGCACCAAAATATGCAGGCCAGGATAAAGTAAACCCGAGTTCACTTCTCCTTTCCGGGGTAATGATGCTCGATTATATGAAGTGGAATGAGGCTGCAGAGCTGATTAAAAATGCTCTGGAAAAAACCATTCTTCAGAAAAAAGTAACATATGACCTAGCAAGACAGCTTGATAATGTCGCTCCGATAAAAGCTTCAGAATTCGGAGATGCAATAATTGCAAATCTTTAAAAAAAAAAGGAGTTATTATGAGCCAGAGAATAAATGTTAAAACAAAAGAGTTGGAAGATTTTACAATTAGTGTGCTGAAAGGTCACGGGCTTAATGAGAAAGATGCTGTGATCACTGCTTCTGTCCTGTTGTCAGCTGACAGGAGAGGTATCGAATCCCATGGAGTAGCGAGACTGAAAAGATATGTTGACGGTTTAAAAAGCGGGATTATTAAACTGAACCCCGATGTTAAAACGATAAAAGAAACCCCTGTATCGCTTGTTGTGGATGGCGGTGGAGGAATGGGACAGCCTATAACCTACAATGTGATGAAAAAATGTATGGAAAAGGCAAAAACCAGCATGATGTGTTTTGCATCTATCAGAAATTCAAATCATTATGGAATAGCCGGATACTATTCATTGATGGCACTTGAAGAGGATCTGATCGGAATTTCTCTGACAAACTCTGCACCGCTTGTTGTTCCCACTTTCGCTAAAGATGCCGTAGTTGGAACAAATCCGATATCTATAGGTGTCCCGGCAGATAAACAGAGGCCTTTTCTTCTAGACATGGCTACTTCAACTGTTCCCAGGGGGAAGCTGGAGGTTTATTCCAGAAAAGAGGAACCTATGCCGGATTCGTGGGCAACAGATGCAAAAGGGATCCCGACAAAAGATTCCCTGGAGGTTCTTGATAATCTCCTGAACAGAAAGGGGGGGGGGTTGCTTCCTCTGGGCGGCGGTACGGAAATGACAGGAGGGCATAAAGGTTACGGACTCGGTGCTATTGTTGATATATTCTGCGGTGTACTCTCATCCGGTGCAGTAGGGAAAGATGTCTACGGTAAAAAAGGGGAACCGCCGGAAGTTGCACATTTTATTGGCGCCATAAATCCGGAAGCTTTCATGGGTACGGATGAGATAAAGAAAAATATGGATAATTATATTGAAATGCTGAAGGGATCAAATAAAGCAGAAGGGCAAGACAGAATATATGTTGCCGGAGAGAAAGAGTATATTGCTGATGAAAAAAATAGTGAAAAACTTAGCATTCAGAGCAAGGTTTTTGATATACTTAATGAGCTTGGAGATGAATTTAATTTAAAACTGGAAGGTGAATAATATGGTGAAATGTAAAAACTGTGATTACGAGCTAAAACCTGAATTTAAGTTCTGTCCTGATTGTGGTTGTCCTGGCGAGGATAAAAACAACCCTCATTATTGGGAAAAACAGTCGATGAAAAGCAGGCGGTTGGGAAAGACAAGAGATGCAATTGATGCAAACATAAAATATATTGAGATAGATAAAAAAGACCCCTATGCATTTAAAAATCTCGGAGACCTCTATTATTATACAGGGCAGATCCAGCTTTCCATTGAAAATTATCAGAAATCAATTGAACTCAAAGATGATTTTGCCGATACATATTATTATATGGGGATCAGTTATTACAGGGAAGGAAAGATAAGTAACGCAGTGGAAAGCCTTGAAAAATGTCTTGAGCTCAATCCCGATTTTATAATTGCCTATTACTGGCTCGGTATTACATACTATCATAAAGGAGAGAGACAGAAAGCAATAGATTCATTTGAGAAACTTATCAAGCTTAACCCGGAATCTGTTATTGCAAATTATCATCTCGGCGTTAATTTCAGTTCTGTAGGTGAGTATGACAAAGCTATCCCATATTTTGAGAAGGTTATTTCTGCAAGCCCGGATGATGAGGCGGTATTGTATCACTTAGGGATCTCCTATTTCAGAACAGGGAAGTTTCCTGAAGCGGTTGAAATGTTCCGTAAATCTGTAAAACTGAATCCTGAAGATAACAGATCTAAAAAAATGCTCGAGTTCATGCTCAACGTTTCAGAGGTCTGAATATCTCTGAATGGCAAAACTTTCTACAAAAAGATTAACCAAGATTTATAACGGTATTCCTGTCGTTAATAAGATTGATCTTGATATCAGATCCGGGCAGATCATTGGTTTGCTGGGGAGGAACGGGGCGGGAAAAACAACAACATTCCTGATGTTGTCCGGAATAGTAAAGCCTGATGCTGGAGAGGTATTTCTTGATGATCAACGGTTAGATGAGATCCCATCTTATAAGAGGGCGGAACTGGGGCTTGTATATTTACCTCAGCAGAATTCGGTATTCCTGAAGACCACTGTTTTTTTGAACCTCTACCAGGTCCTGGAGATGAAAACAGATTCGGAAAGTGCCAGGGATAAAACCCTTGAATTGCTTGAGGATTTTGGACTTATGTATGTTCGGGATTCTTTTGCATTTCAGTTGTCGGGAGGAGAGAAGAGACGCCTTGAGATCGCAAGAGCCATGATCATGGAACCTAAATTCCTTTTTCTGGATGAACCGTTTACAGGTATAGATCCGATAACAATTCTTGATATTCAGAAAATAGTCCTGAAATTAAAAAAAAGGGGCATTGGCATTATTATTACCGATCACAATGTCATGGATACATTTAATATTACCGACCAGGTCTATATAATACATAAAGGGGAGATCCTCAATTATGGAGCTCCCTCTGAGATCGTCAAAGAAGAGAAAACAAAAAGGCTTTTCCTCGGAGATGAGTTTCAATGGGAACAGGCTCCGGTTTTGAAAACAACACGTAAAAAAGCCGGGAAGTAGTTTTCCTGAAACTATTCCTGCTTATAATTTTCTTTTTGTATCCAACCGATATTGATTCTTGATTAATTTTTCCGGGTAAAATATACTGAAACCAGATGTAATAAATAATTATTAATGGAGTGAAAATGGACATAAAAGAGAGAGCTGAGAAACAAAAAAATTGGATTGAAAAGGGGCTTCACAAGATCCCGGGGTTTAAAGGGTATTATGACAGGGAGCTCAGACGGGACTCGGATAAACTTCAGCGCGATTTTATAGTGCTTAAACTAAATGAAAGCCTCACTGAATTCAGAGAGCTGATAAAAGATGTAACGAGAAAAAGTGATCTGAAGCAATTAACCGAATACGGAGATATACAAAAATATTTTGAAAAAGTAATAAATAATATCAAATACA
Source organism: Candidatus Aminicenantota bacterium (assembly GCA_963827565.1). GTDB lineage: Bacteria > Acidobacteriota > Aminicenantia > UBA2199 > UBA2199 > UBA647. The sequence goes on along the minus strand of CAWHBG010000003.1, from coordinate 457,099 downwards.
GTGACAGAGGATATACCGGTTTCTTCGACCTCATTAAAGTAAAAGAGAAAGAACTGGATGTGATCTATGAAAAAGATCTGGAAATAGTGGAGAGTGTTTTAGAGTTCAGTGATTCCTTTTCACTTCTTAAAGATCTGACTTCAGACTCTGACAAATTAAAAAAGATAAGAAAATTTCTTGAAGATATTGAGGAGTCCTTTGAAAAAAGGAACAAGATCCTCAAGGGCTTCGAGGCTAAGTAAGGGAGGATAAAATGAAACTGGAAATAATTCAATATTTTGATAATTCCGGGACTGAGATATCACACAGAATACCCGAATCGGGATCTGCAGATATAAAAATGGGCGCACAATTAATTGTGCAGGAGAACCAGGCAGCAGTATTCTTCAGGGACGGGAAGGCTCTTGATACATTCAAATCGGGAAGGCATACCCTTTCAACTATGAACATTCCCCTTCTTACCAAAATATTGTCTCTCCCTTTCGGATTCAAATCTCCTTTTCAGGCCCAGGTATATTTCCTGAATTTACAAACATTCCTGAACCTTAAGTGGGGGACAAAAGAACCTGTCAGTTTTAAAGATTCGGAACTCGGATATGTAAGGCTGAGGGCATTTGGAATATATTCAATAAAAGTATCCAATCCGCAACTTTTCATAGGCGAAGTGGCTGGTACAAAAGCAGTTTTTACTTCCGATGATATAGAAGATTTTCTCAGAAATATAATTGTGGGAAGGCTGAACGATTTACTTGGAGAGAATGTGAAAACTATTTTTGATCTTCCTCAATATTTTGATGAACTGGGTGTGGGGATGAAGTCCAGGATTGGTGATGACTTTGCAAAATATGGTCTTGAAATTGCGGATTTTGTTATAAACTCCATCACGCCTCCTGAAGAGGTACAGAAGAGTATTGATGAGAGAGCGGGAATGGGAGCAGTCGGAGACATGGCTAAATTCATGAATTTTAAAGCGGCAAAATCGATGGAAAAAGCTGCTGAAGCAGGGGGGGAAGCCTCCTCCGGAATGGGCATGGGGCTTGGTGCGGGATTCGGGATGATGATGCCGGGAATGATAAATCAGTCGATGAATCAGGCTGGAGGTGGCGTACAACCGGTACAGGGAGGCCAGCAGGCTGTTTCGATGATCTCATGTTCAAAATGTAAAACATCCAATTCCGGCAGGATCAAAATTCTGTTCTGAATGCGGAAACAAGATCGAAGCAGGAAAATTCTGTACCAAATGCGGGGTCCCTCTAGCGGCCGGTGCAAAATTCTGCAGTGGATGTGGTGAAAAAATTCAGAAAAAATGATCTTTGAATGCCACGAAATGCGGAGGGAAGAACCATCTTGAAATAGCCGGGAACGAATTTATAAAATGCTCTTATTGCAATAACTTCTCATATATCGATCTGGACGGAATAGTACCGGTATATACCTATAAATCACTTGTTGATATTAATGACACTACCCTCTTCCTGAAGAAGGATTTTGAAAAAACGGATTTTCAGAAGAATTCAGAATAATTAACAGATACCCTGCTCTATATACCCTTCTGGGATGTTGAAGGGAGCAGGGTGCTTGAAAAGGGGAGTTCCCATTTTATGGGAGGAGGTGGTTATACCCTCTGAAGAAAAAATCATTTTTGACTATAATTTGATTCTTGGATCTGTTGATATTATTGAGCCTGATGTGGTCCCGGAAAATGAGGCGAAAAAAAACACTTTGCTATCTTCCGTTTTATAGAGGTGATTATAAATTATAAGGAAACGGAGTATGAATTTCTCGTAAATGGGATGAGCGGAGAAATAACCGGAGATCCGATCCCCTTTGTCTCTGTAAAAGAGGCCGGGGCATTGTTCCCTCAATTTGCTCTGGTTTTTCTTGTCGCATTTGTTATTAATTTTCTCTTTGATAATCTCTTCCTTGCCTGTGTTCATAATATCGTTGCTGTTTATTTCTGTTCAGTTTTTCTATATCCAAATTGGCAGGAAGTTATATAAAAATGAACGTTAAAGTAATTTCCTGCAGTGAATGTGGTGCACCCTTCAGGGTAGCCGAAGGGCAATTCCTTACATTGTGTAAATTCTGCAATGTAAAATATTATGTAAAGCAGGATTTCCCTCCTGCAATTAACATTAAGGACAATATTGATCTTGGAGATGCAAAAAAAATTGTGCTGGATGAATTGAGACATAAAGAGGTTTCAAAGGGATTTCTGTCAAATTCATATTTTGAAAAAGGTACCCTCTTTTTTATCCCTCTGATTGAGATACGGGGGATCAAGGCCCGAGCAAGCTCAAAGGAGATTATCCGGAAAGAGCGAATATGGTTATACTGCTTATGACTATATTGAGCATGGAAATCTATCTGACCGATCTTGAGATTGATTTTATTGACAGTTCGATTGTAGAGAATAGCCTCCTGGATGCAGATCAGGGAGAGTATGATGTAAATGAGATGAGGAAGCGCGGAGTAGTACTGCCCCTTAAACCTGATTTCAATATAGAGGAAAAGACCGGAGCGGAAGAACACAATGTTGTTGAAAAACATGTGAGAATAATCTACTTTCCTGTATGGGAGATAAATTACAGCTATAGCGGAATAATTTTTAAAAGTTATGTTTCTGCAATAGACGGTAAACCGATAAAGATCCAGGCAATAAAAAACCACAGGAAAAAATTAATCTTTTCGATCCTGGGCATATTTAGCCTTGCGATACTCATGGCAAGAGGACTGAAATTCATTCTGATCTTTCTTACAGGAGCTAAGGTCGGGATGGAGGCAAGCCGTGTAATGCTGTGGTTCTTCCTTTTAGGGGCATTGATCACTCTGATATTAAGCAGTTTGCTGATCCCTTTTTTCTGGGAGATGTTTGCCTTCCGCGAAATAATTTCAATAAGACGGGACGGTGTAGAGAGCAGGCTTATTAATTATTCGGATAATAATCTTGTGAAGTTTCTCCGGGGGTTTCTGGATAAAGCGGGACAAATATTTTCCATGGGAAAATCTGACGATGGTTGATAGTATAAAACTTAAATGTGATCAGTGCTCAGCGAACCTTTCCGGTAAAAACAATAATTGTGTCTTTTTCTGCCTTTCATGCGGCAGGGGATGTGATATCAGTGGAGAGTCTAAGGTATGTTATGGTATTAAATTTGCATCTCCGGGAAAAATTCATGAACTTCCAATGGAGTATTTTCCTTTCTGGCATTTGAAGTGTGAATTCAGAGTAGAAAATATTTCTGAAAATAGTGAGCTGGAGGGAGCAACCGATTTTTATATTCCGGCTTTTTTTATAAAGAATATTAATTATTTTGGAGATCTGGGGTTGTTCTATATGCAGAAAGAGCTGAAACCTCAATTCGGGGAGAAGCTTGATATTCCGGTATTTCCTGCTGACAGGGGACTTAAAGATGCTCTTAATTATCCATATATTTATCTGATGAAAGAGTATTCCAGAAAGACAGGTGCAGAATTACTGAATGTGAAAGTCGGGAAAACAGCCACCGGATTAATACTGGTCCCCTTCTATAAAAAGGATCATTCCTATTTTGATTCTTATTTATTATGGAAATATCCGTCAGGTGCTCTGATCTGATAATGTTGGAGAATTAAATGTCGAAAAAAAAATATATTCTGGCTCTTGACCAGGGAACAACAAGTTCACGTGCAATAATTTTTAATAAAAAGGGAGAGATAGCAGGTACTTCCCAGAAAGAGTTCAACCAGATCTATCCTAAACCGGGCTGGGTGGAACATGATCCGATGGAAATATGGGGAACGCAAATGGGTGTTGCAAAAGAGGCCCTTGAATCCAGTTTTATTGATGTTGCCGATATAGCTTCGATCGGTATTACGAACCAGAGAGAAACGACTGTGGTCTGGGATAAGAATACAGGGAAACCAGTCTGCAATGCTATTGTCTGGCAATGCAGGAGAACGGCGGATCTATGTGAGATCCTTTCGCGGGACAGAGGGTTTAAAAAATATATAGAAGAAAATACCGGCCTTGTGCTTGATGCGTATTTTTCTGCAACCAAGGTCAAATGGATACTTGACAATGTCAGAGGGGCAAGGAAGAAGGCGGAGAAGGGGGAGCTCCTTTTCGGTACTATTGATACATGGATATTGTGGAATTTAACAGAAGGAAGTGTTCATGCAACCGATTATTCAAATGCTTCAAGGACAATGATGTATAACATAAGAAATCTGGAATGGGACAGAGAGATACTGAAAAAACTTAACATTCCTGAAAATATGCTTCCGGAAGTAAAGCCCTCAAGTTGGATCTTCGGACATACTACTTCGGATATACTTGGGAGGTCTATCCCTGTTTCGGGGATAGCCGGTGATCAGCAGGCTGCGATGTTCGGTCAGGCATGTTTTAAAAAGGGGATGGTAAAGAACACTTATGGAACAGGGTGTTTCATGCTGATGAATACAGGAGAAAAACTTGTCCGGTCAAAGAATAAATTGCTGACTACAATTGCCTGGGGCCTGGATGATAATGTGGAATATGCGCTTGAAGGAAGTGTGTTTATTGCCGGGGCATCTGTCCAATGGCTCAGTGATGAGATAAGGCTGATAAGAGAAGCCTCTGAGAGTGAAGAATATGCTATAAAAGTAAGTGATACTGATGGTGTTTATGTGGTTCCTGCATTTACGGGTCTTGGAGCCCCTTATTGGGATATGGGCGCAAAAGGGGTGATTACCGGTATAACGAGGGGGACAAACAACAATCATATTGTAAGGGCTACACTTGAGTCGATTGCGTATCAGACAAGGGATATCCTTGATGCAATGAAGGATGATTCAGGTATTGGGATCAAAATGCTTAAAGTTGATGGCGGTGCATCCCGGAACAATTTCCTCATGAATTTCCAGGCAGATATACTTGGCGTTAAGACGCTCCGCCCTTCAGTAGTTGAAACTACGGCTCTGGGAGCTGCTTATCTGGCTGGATTAGCTGTAGGGTATTGGAAGGATAAGGAGGAGATCGAAAAGAACTGGAAATGTTCAAAAACTTTTTCTCCGAAGATGGGGAAAAAGAAAAGGGAGGAGCTTTACCGTGGATGGAAGGAGGCGGTTAAACGTTCATTCAGTAATATTTGATCTCATGAAGAAGAGTATTCTGAAGTTATTTTTTATATATCTTTATTGCCAGTGACCTATTATCGGAGTTAATCCCGACAAAGATTGATTTTTCCATGGCAGAAAAGGGTATCGAATGGGCGAAATTGATCAGGAGCGGAGGCGATAAAGTCGAACAACAAAGTTTTTTAGGGAAAATATTTTAGTAACTTCCGGTGCTGATTCAATAAAAAAATATTGGAGTAGTATTGCACAAGGAGAGATTCCTGAAATCGAAACATACTTTTTTCATCTTCTGAAAAAACGTGAACCCGGGAAAAAATGGAATTACAATGTTTTAACAAAAGAGTGGTATAGAAGGTCCAGAATGCTTCTTCTGAAAGTATTCAGGAGACCCGATTTTTATAACAAAGTTCTTGATAAACTGAAAAAACACGATATTGCAGGAGAAGCGCTGAACCTTGCAGGTGAGTATCTCCCCGATGTTAATTTGGATGATATTAAAGTAGAATTCATTTTTTTCGGTCATTCGCTGGCATTTTCAGTGGAGAACAGATGTATATATGATTTCCTTCAGCTTCCGATCGATAAAAAAGGGAATATCAATAATGGTGAAGTTATACAAACTCTGGCACATGAGATCCATCATTTAGGATTTAAGAGGATTTCAGATAAAAAAATGGGTGGCGTTGTTAATAAGGAGAAGCTTTCATTGATCTGGATGCTGTCATCGGAAGGTATTCCAACCTTTTATATTGATAAACCTTATGAAAAATTAGGTGATTTTGCAAAGCGGGGTGATGTATTGTACCGGAGGGTTGCCTCAGACTGGAAAAAGCACACGGGAAATCTGAAAGATCTATATATCGAAGCGGAAAATTATATCTCTATTGCCCTGAAAGGCAAGCTCAGCCTCTCTGCGATAAACTGGAAGTGGAATGAGGGTGTTAAAGGAGCTGCTTATATCCTGGGATCTGACATGGTATCTGTTATTAATGAATTTCTGGGGAAGGAAGCTGTAATGGAGGTGATTATCGATTACAGGAGATTAATTGAAATCTATAATAAAGCTGCAAAGGCAGGGATCAGAACAGGGAGAAAATTGTTTGTTTTTTCTGATAAGATCGAAAAGGTGGTTTCCGGGTTTATGGAATGAATACAGGAGAATTGAGGATGAAAGCAGTAAATGATCTTATCGGAGCATTAAAGAGCAAAGGGGTCAGGTATGTTTTCGGAATCGAAGGCGGTTCCTGGATCCCGTATATGGAATCAATGAGAAAAAGCGGGATCGAATTTATCCTTGTTGCAAATGAAGCAAGTGCCGGTATTATGGCTGATGTAGGTTTCAGGATCACCGGGACTCCCGGAGTATGTTATGCAACCTATGGACCGGGAGCTACAAATCTCAGTACAGGTGTCGGATGTGCTTTTCTCGACAGGTCTGCAGTGATTGCTTTAACCTCAGAATTTGATAAAAACCAGGCCGGCAAACGGGTACAGATGAATATAGACCATCAGTCATTTTTTAAATGTATAACAAAAAATACCTTCAGCCTCAATAATAGTAATATACGTGAGAATATTGACTTTGCTTTCAAATTAGCCGCTGCTGAGGTCCCGGGTCCTGTGCATATAGGAATTCCTCCTGTCAACTCTAAGGTGAGAGAACAAGATGGTTCATTCGGGCACTTACCGGATAAATCTAATGTTCATGAAATTTCTGAAAAGATATTAGAAGATCTTGAGCGAATCATGACAGGATCAGAGATGCCTGTGATTGCTGCGGGATTGACTGCATTCAGACTGAAACTGGGGGAAAAAATTAGAAAAATTGCTGAACGCCATAATATTCCAATCCTTCTTACGCCAATGGCCAAAGGGCTCATCCCTCTTGATCATAAATGGTATTCCGGTGTTCTGTTCCATGCCTTAAGCCGGGAATTAAAAGAAATATATAATAAGAGCGACCTTGTGATAGGGGTTGGATACGACCCTGTTGAATTCTGTTATGAAGAGTGGATGCCCGATGTCCCCCTTATTAATATTGATACGGTCAGTGCAGATGTTGACAACAGTATTGACCCGGTTTGTGATGTTGTGGGTGATATTGACAGGGTTCTCGATTTTATATTAGGGATGCCTCAAAAAAAAACAGGGTGGGATCCTGTTGAAATTAAAAGGATTAAAGATTTGATCCTGAATCCCCCTTCCCCGGATGAAAGTACCCTTGATCCGGTTTCTGCATTAAAAATTCTGAGGAAAAATCTTCCGGCAGATGGAATAATGACCTGTGATGTGGGAGCCCACACCCATTTAATAGGGCAGATATGGGAAGTAGAAGAACCTGGTATGCTGCTGATGACAAACGGTTGGTCATCAATGGGTTTCGGAATTCCATCTGCGATAGCAGCGAAATTATTTCTTCCCGAACGGGAAGTAGTCTGTGTGACAGGAGATGGAGGTTTCCTGATGATGGCCGGAGAAGTTGTCACTGCTAGAAGGCTCGGACTCAACGTTGTTTTTCTTGTACTTGCTGATCGCGAATTAACCCTTATAAGGATCAAACAGGACAAAAAAGGGATCCGGAATTACGGGGTTGAATTGTATGAAGGTAATTTGATTGATGAAGGCACTTTCCTTGGAGTTCCGGTAAAAAAAGCAGAAAACTCTTTGGAACTTGAAGCTGTATTGAAGGAGAGCCTGGGAGCTGACGGGCCGGTAATAATAGAAGCTGTAATAAATGGAAAAGGCTATAACGGCCTGATAACCGGGGAGTTCAGATAAAATGTGTGCTGAAAAAGAAAAAAATATATCATTGGTAGGATTGCCATTTGATAAAAAATCTTCGTTTCTTACAGGATGCTCCAATGCCCCCCCCCTGATAAGGGAGAGTATTTTTTCCTTCGGGACAAATACTACAGCAGAGAACGGGATAGATATAAAAAATGAAAATATCATTGATCTCGGGGATTTTGAAATAAATGAATTGAGAGAGATAGAAAAAATTATAAGTGATCAGCTTCTTGAAGGTAACAGAGTCCTATCTATCGGCGGGGATCATTCTGTAACTTATCCGATACTGAAAGCGTATTCGGTACATTATTCAGGTATAGAGATCCTCCACATTGATGCTCATCCTGATCTTTATGATGAACTTGAAGGTGACAGATTGTCTCACGCTTGTCCGTTTGCAAGGATTATGGAGGAGAATCTGGCTGTAAGACTGGTGCAGCTTGGGATAAGAACTCTTAATTCACATCAGAAGGAACAGTCTGAAAAATTCGGAGTAGAGATTGTGCCGATGAAGAAATTTTCTCCGGACCAGGTCCCGGAATTCAATAATCCGGTATATATCTCAATAGATCTTGACGGGATAGATCCGGCATTTGCCCCGGGTGTATCTCATCATGAACCTGGCGGCCTGAGTTCCAGGCAGGTAATTGATATTATTGGAAATCTAAAAGTTCCTGTTATCGGTGGAGATGTTGTTGAGTATAATCCTCAAAGAGATGTCAGCGGGATAACTTCTGCCCTTGCGGCAAAACTTGTGAAAGAGGTTCTTTCCAAAATGGTGGAAAATGGATAAATTAACCGGAAAAACTGTACAATATATTTTATATAAGTTTCTCTAAAAAGGAGGAGACATGTCTGAAGATGGATTTTTTATAGAGGCTGAGGATAAAGAAAGAATATATGTTTACCGCTGGCTCCCCGGAAAGATGAAACCTCTTAAGTGTATTATCCAGATCGCTCATGGTATGGCCGAACATGCGGGCCGTTACAGAGAATTTGCGGCCTATCTGAATTCGCTTGGTATCGGGGTGTATGCAAATGACCATAGAGGACATGGCAAAACTGCTGATAAACTTGAAAATGTGGGTTATTTTGCTGATAAAAATGGTTGGGGTCTTGTAGTAAATGATATGCTCAAACTTACTAAAAGGATCAGAAATACACATGACAGTATTCCGGTATTTCTGTTTGGGCAGAGCATGGGTTCTTTCCTTGTTAGAGATTATATTTCCCGGCCGGAGGCGGAGATCTCCGGAGCAATTCTGGCCGGAACAGCTGGTCCCCCCGGTCTCCAGGGTCATATAGCTGTTCTTGCTGCAAAATTAAGGTGTCTGGTCAATGGAAATAAAAATCCTGACAAGTTCCTTGATAAGTTAGTTTTCGGAAGTTACAATCGCGGAATAAATAATCCTTCAACAAAATTCGATTGGCTGAGCAGGGATGGGCAAGTAGTAAACAACTATGTAATGGATGAATTTTGTGGAGGTGTTTTTACTTCCAGATTTTTTGTAGATCTTTTTAGTGGCTTGATGAAGATCAGCAATAGATTAAGCATAGATTCAATCCCTTCAGACCTGCCTTTACTATTTATTTCAGGAGATCAAGATCCTCTGAGTGAGAATCTTAAAGGTGTAAAACGGCTCTTAAAAGCTCTGAAAAAATCTGGGAAAAGAACTGTAGAATATAAATTTTATAAAAACGGAAGGCATGAAATGTTGAATGAGGTAAATAAAACAGAAGTATTTACAGATATATCCGAGTGGATAGGGAAGAAACTGGTAAAAGAATAAAGTGGTTCCAGAGTACAAGTGCCCTCTATGCAGAAGTGAAATTAAAATTTCCTGTTTTTCAGATAAGAACAGGGAATTCTTCAGATGTAAATCCTGCGGTCTGGTCTCGGTCCCGGAAAAACATTACCTTTCGGGATCAGATGAGAAAGCAAGATACGATCTTCATGAAAACAGTCCTGACAATAAAGGGTATATTGGTTTTCTGAACCAGTTTGTTTCAGTGATCAGAAATTATATCGGAAGTCCCTCGAACGGGCTCGATTTCGGGTCAGGCCCGGAACCTGTCCTTGCAGGAATACTCTCTTCTTTCGGATATGATATTTCTATTTTTGATCCATTCTATGCAAATGAAAGGGGTGTATTTGAGAAAAAATATGATTTCATTACTTTGGTTGAAGTGCTGGAGCATCTGAAAGACCCCAAAAAAGAATTGCGAACGCTCTGGGAATGTCTAAAGCCCGGAGGAGTGATCGGAATAATGACCGGATTTGTTCCTGAAGATTATGATCAATTCCCGGGATGGCGTTACAAGAATGATCTTACCCATATTTGTTTCTATTCTAAAAGATCTTTTGAGTGGATAGCTGACTGGTTTAATGCAGAATTACTAATTCCCGGGGATAATGTGGTGTTGATGTTTAAAACATAATGCTATAATTGGAATGTTATTTAGCATACAATTAAGAGTGGCCCGGAAATTAGCATTAGTATTGATATTTGTTCTGGGGATGCATTTCTTTGGTTATGGAAAAGATAAAATGAATATGAAAAATTATGTTAATGACGGATTCTCATGGGTAATTGATAAAAAGTTGGGCGGGATGCCTTTCCCGGGAGTATTTGAAATAATCGAGAATGATATCCTTTTCCTTAAAAGCAAGGGGATAACTCTCCTCGTTTCCCTTACTTTAAAAACACCAGATCAGGATCTTTTGAAAAATGCCGGCATAAGCTCTGTACATTATCCAGTGAAAGATTTCCATGCTCCGACGGTAGAACAGCTTAATGAATTTTCATTAATGGTGGAAAAAGAGATCTTGAAAGGTGGAAAGGTTGTAGTACATTGTTATGCAGGAAAAGGGAGGACCGGAACTTTTCTGGCAGCTTACTTTGTTTTTAAAGGCTCGGAGGCGGATGGAGCAATAGAACTGATCAGAAAGCTTCGCCCGGTTCGATTGAGACTGAAGAACAGGAAAATTCGGTAAGGGAGTTTTATCGATCTTTATGAGCAAACCGGTGAAAATTCTAAAAGATCTTGTTTCAATTGTTCTCAGAAGGATATTAGGCGAAAAGATTACCGGGAAAAAGTTCAGCGGCAGCGAGTTAATTCTTTATTATGAAAGATCCCAACACCTCATGTTCTTTGGTTGCAAAAAAATCAGTTATGAAAAAAATATTCAGAGTAAATTGGCAGGGCTGATCAATCGTGGTGATCTGATTTTTGATATCGGTGCAAATATAGGGCAATACTCACTATTTTTCAGTGAGATGACCGGAGAGGATGGGCGCGTTATCTCAATCGAGCCCGGGAAAAAAAGCTTTAAGATGCTTCAGTTTAATAAGGAGAGAAACCGATGTTCCAATATGACTTGCCTTAATGTGGGGGTTGGGGCATCGGATGGAGATCAAGTTTTATACCTGGATACACTGACCGGGGGCAGGAAAAACTCTTTCTTTACCTGGTCAATGGGGAAGAATTATGAGGGGAAAAGTGAAACTGTATCTGTAATGGGATTCAATTCACTGACCGAACGGTTCGGAACGCCGGACCTTGTGAAGATAGATGTGCAGGGGGCGGAGTCAGATGTCATTAATGGTATAAAATCGTTTCCTGATAAGACGATCTTTATGGTTGAAGTCACCGATATCAGTAAGAGGGGTATACTCGACCGGTTCACAAAAGAAAACTACCGATGCTATTGTGCTGAAGCGGGAGATTTTGAATTGATTGAGGATGTTGAGGAGACACCGGGTGGTGACAACAATTTACTGTTCATTCCGGCAGGTAGCCCGGAAGTGTAAAGAATGGGTGATGAATTTACGGAAAAGGTTATTTCAATCATAAGAAATATTCCGGATGGGAAAGTAATGACCTATGGTCAGATTGCATTTATGGCAGGTAAACCGAATGGGGCCCGTCAGATATCCTGGATATTAAATTCAATGTCGGAGAAGGAACAATTGCCCTGGCACAGGGTTATCAACAGTATGGGTAGAATTTCCCTTCCTGAAGGATTCGGAATGGAGGAGCAGATTTACAGATTAAAGAAAGAAGGAGTAGAGTTTGATGAAAATAACAGGATAGATTTGAAAAAGTTCCTGTTATAATAATAAGGATTTACAGATGAATAATAGCAGTCTTCCTGAAAATGTAATAAATGCGTTTAATAAAATGGCGGGGGAGATGAAAGGCAATGTTACTGTCCCTCCTCCTGTTTTTGAAGCGATGAAAGGTGAGTTTCTGAAGTTTGATGAGGAGAACGGAATACTTGAGTGCAGGTTCCCTGTACTACATGAACAACTTAATCCGTATGGGACAATGCAGGGTGGAGTTATAGCGGCAGCAGTTGATAATACAATAGGGCCTCTAAGCATGCTGGTTGCCTCACCCAACTTTACAAGGAATATGGAATTAAAATACAGAAGAACAATATCTCCCGAATCAGAATATGTTTATGTACGTGGGAAATTTATTGAAAAAAAGGGGCGTCAATTATTCTTCAATGCAAGTGTCCATAACAATAACGGACTGGAATATGCATTTGCAAAGGCAATGCATTGGGTGTTCTGATAATAAATACGGATAATTTAGATTGCAAAGGAAAACTCTTCTTCGGTTAAAGTATAAAAAAAACAAGGTGATTCAGACAGGCTATATTTAAAAGCACGCCTTTTTTTGATCATTAGGCCGTTCTTGAGAGGAATTTTTACTAATGTAATGGACATAAATGTAAATTAGACATAGAATTTAGATATTATTAAAAGGAGATCATTTTAAATATGACACAAGAATCTTTTATATTTGTATATATTGTACTGCCATTGCTGATTTTCCTGGCAAGAATTATAGATGTTTCTATTGGAGTCTTGAGAATTTTGTTTGCAACGAAAGGATTAAAACTTCTTGCATTTGTGTGCGGGTTTTTTGAATCGTTAATATGGTTGATTGCCGTCAGTCAGATCATTAAGCGGCTTGACAATATCTTTTGTTTGATTGCATTCCCTCTCGGGTTTGCCGCCGGTACGGCGGTGGGGATTTATTTTGAAAAGAAGATCTCTCTGGGTTTTGTAATGGTAAGGGTTGTTTTCCAGGAAGATGCAATGGGTACCATTACACTACTGAGGGAATCGGGATTTCAGGTTACCACAATTGATGCAAACGGAATGAACGGAGCGGTGGAAATCATTTTCAGTGTCATCAGGAGAAAAAAAGTTAAAGATTTCATCAGAATAGTCAAGGAGAAAAATCCTGCGGCATTTTATACCATTGAAGATGTGAGATCGGTCAATTCGGACTATGTGGGGGCGAGGAAAAATTTTATGAATAAAAGCGCCTTAAGAAAATAGTAATTAGAGAAGCAATATCATGGTTATTTGATTTAATTGGAGATGAGCAATGAATAAACATGAAAAAATTAATTATATTGAATTTCCTTAAAAAAACATTGCTTTTATTTTAATTTTTCATATAATACACCCGCTAAAAAATATTATATGGATGGGGAATAAAGAAAAATGAATCTGTTAAACGGGGTTAAATCTGCCGAGATCAGGATCACAAAAGAGGTGAAAGCGCTGAGCGATCTAGTGAAGGACAAAAACCTGACGATGGTGGACAGGGTCGAATCTTTTGAGGATATAATCAGCATGGAAGTCGGCGACACGTCTCTTAACCGTGCCAGAAACCTTGAAAGGGAGATGAACCTGAGGCAATTATATATAAAATACGAGGGAGAGAATCCCTCCGGGACCCAGAAAGACAGGATCGCCTTTGCCCAGGTTCAGGATGCACTGAGGAGAGATTTTGATGTGATCTCTCTTGCCACCTGCGGAAATTACGGGGTTGCAATGGCGTTCGCTGCATTTCTTGCCGGAATCAGGTGTATAGTTTATATCCCTGAATCATATCATACTGAAAGGGTAAGAGAGATGGAAGAACTGGATACGGAGATTGTTCGGATATCCGGGTCATATGAGGATGCTGTTGTGGAGTCCGGAAAGATCGCTGCCGGGAACAATTGGTATGATGCAAATCCGGGAGGTGTAAACACACCTCTTCAGATTCAATCCTATTCCTATATAGCAAATGAAATTTATGAAGATCTTGGTGATGCGCCCAAATGTATTGCCGCTCCAGTTTCCAACGGGACGCTTCTGGCCGGGGTATACAGGGGATTTGTTACATTGTATAAAAGGGGGAAAACTTCCCGGATCCCGGTTTTTATTGCCGGATCATCTGCACATAAGAACCCGATCATCACCTCTTTTCGTGCCGGACTTGAATCTTGCAGGGATATTGATCCCAGACTATTGAAAGAAACATCCGTGAACGAACCGCTGATCAACTGGCATAGCTTTGATGGCGATGAGGCATTATATGCAATTATAAAATCCGGTGGAAGCGCTCATCATATCAGTGATAAAAAAATGCGGGAGATGAGCTCATTTCTTCATAAAAAAGAGGGATATAGAATACTGCCGGCATCGACCGCAGGGCTAATAGGAATGCTCGAAATGCATGAGAAGGAAGAGTTTGCAAACGACAGATATGTTGCAATTCTAACGGGGAGGTATTAGTTGTGAGAGACAAAATTGACGGAAAGGCTCTGGTTTATGCAGACGGTGTTTTTAATACCACTTATGGAAAGACTGCCCATGGGCTTGTCAGGTTTACTGAAAGGTATGAGATTGCAGGGGTGATCGATTCTGTATATGCAGGAAGTGACGCGCTTGAGGTCCTTGACGGGGTAAAATCCGGTATAATGATCTACAGAGACCTGGAACAAGCGGTCAGGGCGGGAGGTATTGGAAAGGGTGAAGCCACCTTTGTGATCGGAATGGCCACTGATGGCGGCAAGCTCCCGGATGAGGCCAGGAAAGTTGTAATAAGGGCACTTGAAATGGGGATGAATATTGACAGCGGACTTCATGATTTTTTATATCATGATAAAGAAATCATGGACATTGCCAAACGGAACGGATCTCGGGTTCGTGACATTAGAAGGACTCCGGAAAGGGAGGAACTTCATTTTTTTACCGGGAAGATAGAGGATGTCGATTGCCTGAAGGTTGCAGTTCTGGGTACCGATTCCGCGATCGGTAAGCGGACCACCGCTTGGATCATTGTGCATGCCTTCAGAAATGCGGGCTTTAAAGCGGAAATGGTGGGAACAGGTCAGACGGCATGGATGCAGGGGGCAAAGTATTCGATGGTACTTGACAGCTGCATCAATGATTTCGTTTCAGGTGAAATTGAGCATGCAGTGCATGAAGCATGGAAGAACGAGAAGCCAGACCTGATCGTTATAGAAGGGCAGGGAAGTTTGATGAACCCAGCATATCCCGGAGGATATGAGATCCTTGCAGCCGGGAGGCCGGATGTTGTTGTCCTTCAGCATGCACCGAGGAGACTTGAGTATGACGGATTCCCGGGTTATGTACTGCACCATCTGCAGAAACAGATCGATGCAATTGAACTTGTATCGGGCAGGCCGGTAATTGCAGTGGCGCTGAATCATGAGTTGATGGAGAAGGTGGAAATATTGCCCGAATGTAAAAAGATCAAAGAGGAAACCGGGATTCCTGCATTTGATGTCCTCGAGCACGGGGCCAGCGGGCTTGTATCCGTCCTGAAAACAAAACTAAAATGATCTCTCTTGAATCTTTTGTTGTGCTGAAGAAACTTTGTGTGGAAAATATCAGGATCGAACCAAATAAAATTAAAGCGGACTACAGGATCATGACATTTTCCGGAGAAGAAAGCTCAAAAGATCTGATCTATTCTTACGAGGAAAAATATTTTGAAAAAGGTGACCCTCAAGATTTCAATCTTGCGTCCATGATACTGGCACAGGTAGCAATCAACTACGGATTGTTCTTCGAAATGATCGAGTTCAGGGGGTCTTATAAACCAGAGGACCGGAAATTCATTTCCGGTATGATTGAGAATACCTCAAGGGAGATAATTACCAACAAATTACTTGTTAAAAATGAATTCCTTAAATCCCCTTACGACACTCTTAAAATAGATAAACGGGTTAAATATACAAATGCAAAAATCATATTCAAAACCCCAACTGTAGTTGAAAAGGGGAGAGGTGAATGGGCATCCGGATTTGATCCGAATAAATTTGCTATTCTCAGCAGCGGCGGGAAAGACAGCCTGTTAACCTACGGGATCATAAAAGAGATTGGGAACCCGTACCCTGTGTTTATAAATGAATCGGGGAGACATTGGTTCACAGCGGTTAATTCCCACAAATATTTAAAAGAGAACGAACCCAATACAAGAAAGCCCTGGTGCAACAGTGACAGGGTTTTCAATTTTATTTTAAGACACCTGCCTTTTATCAGAGAGGATTATGCATCGCTCAGGTCTGATATATATCCGGTACGGCTCTGGACCGTTGCAGTATTCCTTTTTGGTGTGTTGCCGGTTGTTTTTAAGAATGAGATCGGGAATGTTCTGATCGGAGATGAATATGATACGACGATGAGAACGGAAACAACTGGAATTTCCCATTATAGCGGACTCTATGACCAGAGCAAGTATTTTGATAATGCCATGACCCGATATTTTAAAAGAAAAGGGTGGAAGATCAATCAGTTCTCAATTCTGAGAAGTATGTCCGAGATGTTGATCATGAAAACATTGATCAAGCGGTATCCGGAACTCCAGGAACACCAGATATCGTGTCATGCCGCAAGCAGTTACGGAGGGCGTATCCGTCCCTGCGGAAAATGTGAAAAATGCAGGCGTATTGTCGGGATGGTGAAGGCCCTTGATGAAGATCCGTCAAGGTGCGGTTATACCGAGGCTCAGATATATAACGGCCTTGCTGCTCTTGAGCAGCGGTCTGTAAAACAGATCGGACCTGATGCGGCCCATCTTTATTATCTTTTAATGGAGAAAAACCTGATTAAAAAGAACAAGCATACCGAGAAGCTGGCAATAGTGCATCCCGAGATTATGAAATTAAGATTTGATAAAACCCGCAGCAACCTTGAGGATCTCCCGGAGTATGTCAGAGGGCCGATATTTAATATTCTTCAGAAGTACTCAGATGGTGCAGTCAGAAGAGAAGAGGGACGATGGTCTGAATTTATCCTGGACGAAGATTTTTTGAATAGTACAAATTATATTGGAGAAAAAAATGAAAAACAATAATAATTATCCGGAGTATATGTGGGAAACCCTGAAATGGCCTGAAATTACAGAGAGGCTGAAATATGTGGATACAGCGATCCTCCCGTGCGGATCTATAGAGCAGCATGGTCCCCATCTTCCGCTTGATGTCGACTATTATGATGCTTTCTACCTGGCAAAAAAAGTTGCTGAAAAATGCGTCGATCCGAAACCCTTCGTTCTCCCGGCCATCCCCTATGGTGTTTCCTATCATCACAGCGATTTTAAAGGCACCATTTGTGTTTCCAATAATGCACTCTCAGCACTCGTTTATGATATCGGAATGAGTCTTGCCCAGAACGGGATTAAAAAGATTGTTATCCTTAACGGGCACGGGGACAATGCACCGACATTAAAATATGCAGCCCAGATGATCAACCGGGATGCAAAGATATTTGTATGTGTTGAAACCGGGGAGACGAGTGATATAGATATATACAATCTTGCAGAGACGGAAAATGATATTCACGGAGGGGAGATCGAGACGAGTACAACGCTGGCTGTCAGGCCTGAACTGGTGGAGATGGATAAAGCGGTAAACGCTTCCCTTGATTTTAAAAATGAATATCTTGATTTTGATTCGGCCAGGCAGGTGAGCTGGTATGTACGGACAAAATTTCTGTCGAAATCCGGAGTTATGGGAAATGCCACTATAGCAACGGCGGAAAAAGGTGAAAAAATGTGGGAGGTCATGATCCGGAAAATGACCGCCTTTGTTGAAACGATCAAGAACACACCTTCTGATGAATTATATCAGAACAGATATTAGAATGAAGATAAATAAAGTTGAATATTTCAAACTGGAGATGCCACTGTCCGAATCTTATACGATCGCTTATGAAACAGTGAGCCATTCGACCAATATCATTCTGAAACTGGAAACGGATGCCGGCATTACCGGCTGGGGTTGCGCTGCACCTGATGTTCACATTACCGGAGAAAAACCGGAGGATGTTATAAACAATATAGAAAAAGTTCTCTGTGATGTATTGGAAGGCGGATCCCCTTTTCGGATCGCCAAGATCAACCGGATCCTGAAAGAGAGGATCCCGGGTTCCAAATCAACACTCGCTATGGCGGACATGGCCCTGTATGATATCCTTTCCAGGAAGGCGGGACTTCCCCTGTATCAATTATTGGGGGGGTATAGAGACTCGATCCCGACAAGTATTACAATAGGAATTATGGGTGTCAATGAAACAGTGGAACAGGTGGGGATGTTTCTGAAACAGGGATTCTCTATCATCAAACTTAAAGGAGGGTTGTGTCTCTCTGATGATATAGAGAAGGTTCTGAAGTCGAGAGAGAAACATGGCATGTCCTTCTCAATCAGATTTGATGCAAACCAGGGATATTCGATGGAAGAGTCGATCGATTTTATAAATAAAACAGAAATTGCCGGAATTGAGATATTCGAACAACCGACAAGCCAATTAAAAGATGAAAGAATGGAACAGGTGACGAAAAATGTCGATGTACCGGTGATGGCGGATGAAAGTATCCGCACACTTAAGGATGCATATAGACTGGTGAAAAATGATATGATTGATATGGTCAATATAAAATTGATGAAAGTGGGGGGAATTCTTGAGTCATCCCATATAAATTCTGTTGCCAAAGCTGCAGGGATGGAAGTGATGGTCGGATGTCTGGATGAGTGTTCACTTGGGATTTCGGCAGGACTCCATTTTGCTTTGAGCAGGCCTAATATTGAATTTGCAGATCTTGACGGGCATATTGATCTTCTTAATGATCCATTCTCAGGGTTGTTCAGGCTTGAGAAAGGGATCCTGTTTCCTTCCGGTGATCAAGGACTCGGCAATATAAACATTTAAATACTCTAATCTAATCAGGGATTATTATCCTGAAAATTTGAGATCTGATTTGCATTAACTGGTCTTAATAATTGCAAATATTTTTTTTATCCATTATCTTAATAGGGAAGACGAGTTTCAGCGTTTGTAACCCTGTCAAGAGTTGATATGGACTACACTTTAGATTTTGACAACATGCCAGATTATGTGCTTCTCCGCACACGTGGGCCCGCGTCTGTAGAAGGGTTCAGAACTATGGTAAAAGCTCTGGTTGAGTCACCGGAATGGATAACCGGTACTCCACAGATAGTTGATCACAGGGAACTTGATGTGACGGTTATAGTTCCGGATGAATTGACTGCTGTTAAAGACATTCTTGTTGAGTACAGTAAAGAATTGGGATCCGGAGTATGCGCGTTTGTGATGGGAGATGAACTCGGATTCGGTTTTGCGCGGATGTATGATATTCTTGGGGGTGATTCCGTTCATTCAAATGTAGAGGTTTTTTATTCATTCCGGGAAGCCCTTATCTGGATCAAAAATTCTAAAAAAGATCGAGTTGAAAAGTAGAGAACATGAAAGGAGTGGATTTTTTAAAGATAGGTATGGCTCAGATCTCTCCAATATGACTTAACATAGAGAGCAGATTGTTAAGCCTGATTTCTCCTGAAGGGCACCAAATTATATAAGGCTTTAACCTTTTTTTATGGATTGGTATGCTTTGTGATGCATGAATGAATCGAGGATCACCATTGCAGTATAAGCTTCGACAACCGGCCAGATCCTTGCCACAATTGTAGGATCCCTCCTCGTGACTGCTCCCAGAGTTTTATTTTCCATCCTCACCTTGTCGATCGTCTCCTGCTCTTTTGCAATTGTCGGGGTCGGTTTTACTGCTACCCTTGCAACAATATCCTGCCCGGTACTAAGTCCGCCTGTTATTCCTCCTGCATTATTGGATAAAAATGTAACTTTTTTATCAACGGCCCTTATCTGATCATTGGATTCCGATCCCTTCATCAAAGATGCTGACATTCCCGAACCGATCTCCACCCCTTTTATTGTTCCGATGTTCATAAGGCCAGCCAATTCACCGTCCAGTTTCCTGAAGACCGGTTCCCCTATTCCTGCCGGCAATCCGGTTACAACGACTTCCACTATTCCTCCGGATGAGTCACCCTCTTTTGCTATTCTGATTATCTCCTCTGTCATTTTATCTGCTGTTTCTGTATGAGGACAGAAAAGTTCCGGATGGATATCATATTTTTTACGGATCATTTCCTGGTCATATTTGAAGACAGATATCTCGGAAATATTTTTTTCCATAGCTGAAAGGGCTGCTGCTTTATCAAAAAATCTCATTCCTTTTTTAAATATTTTTTTTCCGAATATCTCTTTGTAAATAGGATCAATCTCTTTTCTTGCCGATCGGTAACTTTTAGCTTTCCCCCTTATTTCCTGTATATCCATTTCCGGCATTGATACTCCAGCAGCCTCTTTCACATATGCGGTTACAATTATTCCGTGATCTATTAATATCCTCTTTGCAATTGCTCCTGCTGCCACAATTGTTGAAGTGTAACGTCCGCTGAAGAATCCGGCTCCGATCGAATCGTCACTGTCTCCATATTTTTTAAAAGAAGCATATGATGCATGTCCGGGTCTCGGAGTCCTGTTTGTACTCCGATATTGTTCAATATGCTCAAAATGTCTGTCAACATTCGGAATGAGGATCACAAGGGGAGTCCCGTTTGTCAGTCCCTCATTCTTGTATCCGGGCATTGTATCAGCTGTATTAATGCCGCTGAAAATTATCGGGATATCTGCTTCTTTCCTTGGCGAAGTGAGGTCTCCCTGTCCCGGTTTCCTGAGCATCAGTTCTCTGTATATTTCCTCCTCGGTAAAAAGGTATCCGGGTGGTACACCCTGAATATGGATAGTTAGCCCATCCTGATAAGATCCTCCTCCTACCGTAGTAATAAATAAATTTCCATAACTGCATCCCAGCATATTGTTCTCCTCAGTATCTGTATTTTATCATTTATCCGGCTACCCGGATATCTGCCCCCAGTTTCTGAAAATCGGAAACAAAAGAGGGATAAGTGATTTCCGATGCGCCAGCCCCCCCCTTTATTACGGTTTCTCCAGAGGCGATCAGTCCGGCAATACTCAGGGCCATTGCTATCCTGTGGTCGTTGTAGCTATTCACCTCGGTTCCCTGCAACTGACTTTTCTGTATGACAAGTCCCTGATCGAGTTCCTCAATTTCCGCCCCCATTTTTTTTAGTTCTGTGTACATTGCCCGGATTCGGTCGCTCTCCTTGTACCTGGCCTGTTCCACATTCACCAGCCGGGTCTCACCTTTCGAACTGCAGGCAGCTACGGCAAGGGCGGGAAGGGAATCGGGGATGTCATTGAGGTCAAAGGTGCCGCTCCTCAGCGGTCCGCCTTTAATGGAAATATAATTCTTTTCTCTGGAAATTCCGGCTCCCATTTTTTTTAGCACACGAAACACCTCTTTATCCCCCTGGGAGTCCTTCATGTTCAGTCCGGCAAGTTTTATTGACCCACAGGTGACAGCT
Organism: Candidatus Aminicenantota bacterium; assembly: GCA_963827565.1. Classification (GTDB taxonomy): domain Bacteria; phylum Acidobacteriota; class Aminicenantia; order UBA2199; family UBA2199; genus UBA647. Next base: position 435,624 of record CAWHBG010000003.1, on the reverse strand, counting down.
GCAGCCACAGCATGAAAAGTGGCGGTTGAAAAGTCACCCGGGATATCTGCTGAAAATGGAGTATATGACTGCCTTCCCTGTATTTTGAATTTCCGGTAACGGCTTTTCCTGTACCGGATTCCCTGGCTGTTCAGCCATTGCAGTGTTATGTCAATATAGGGGCGTTCATGCAGATCGATCACATCGATCTCCGAATCCTCAAGGGCCAGAGGGGTGGATAAAAGCAGTGAAGAGAGGAATTGAGAGGTGAATCCATCGGTCATTGTCTGTCCTCCGGTGAGAGGACCTGTAACCGTTAGGGGGGCATAACCGCTGGAGGAAGAAACCGTGGCACCCAGATCATACAGAGAGGAGAGTAGCGGCTGCATGGGTCTGCGGCGGAGGGATTCATCCCCGTCAAATGTGAAGGGCCGGTCTGTTAATGCAGCGGCCCCAGTCAATAATCTCAGGGTAGTACCAGAGTTCCCCACATGAATCGGATGGTCCGGGCTGACAAATCTCCCTCCGATTCCGGTGATGCGCCATCCCGGTTTCGGTGAATGGGTATCATCGGAAAAAGGTACACCCATTTCTTCCAGTGCTCTCCTGCAGGAAAGAGTATCCTTGGATATCAGGGGATCCCGGATGACCGAAACCCCCTCCGACAGAGAGGAGATCAACATCGCCCGAATGGTATGGGATTTTGACCCCGGTACATTGACCTCTCCTGATAGAGTGGATGGGCGGATTATCAGATCACCCTGCATTGGATATTTCCCTCATGATCCTTTCTGTGCAGCTGTTCAGATCGTCTTTTCCCCAGACAACCAGGTCGGTGAATTCAAGCCATTCTTTTTCAATGGCCCCGGATCCGGTATAGATCAGTATGTTCAGTGATCTATTGTTCGGATGATTACTGTGCTGCCCCCTTTTAAATTCTTCAGGGTTGTATGCGGACTTTATCCCTATATCTTTGTTCCGGTCCATCAGTTTTTTTTTGACTGATTCGATACACTGCCTGTCCCCGCTGAGGATGATTATTTCAGAAATGGGGGGAATTTCCTTTTTAATAAGCCCGGGGAGACCCGTTTTCAGATGTTCTTCGGCGTCAGTCCCGGTAAAAATTTTGAATGCCGGAATGGCCTGATTCAAGAGCCATGCTTCACCGCTAATGAAGATGCAGTCCGATGAAGCCGCCGCAGTTATGAGCGGGGACGCTAAATAATTGGCATCTATGATGATTATCTTTTCATTTAGCCAGCTCTCCTTAATGATCTCAGCCCCAGATGTAACAGCAGAAACAAAGATATCACATCCTGAAAGTTCTGAATGCAGCTTTTCAAATACTGCCGAGCGGCATTTCATATCACCGGCAAGAACGTGGGCCTTTTTATAGGTCCGGTTGATGACGGTTACTTCCCCCCCCATATTCATAAGTGCCCGGACAGCAGCCCTCCCCGCGTTCCCTGCGCCGAAGACCAGACATTTTTTACCCTTTACCGATATCCCCGCATCAGTAAGTGAGCCGGATACACCGTACGAATCTGTATTGTATCCTCTGAGGTTCCCGTTGTCGTCAAGAAGGGTGTTAATGGCGCCGATCAGACGGGATGGTTCATCGGACCAGTCCGCAAGGTCTTTTAATTCGCGTTTAAGCGGGGTGGTGATGTTCATCCCGGTCAGTCCCAATGTCCTGAACATCTCAATGGCTTCAGCTCCGGTCCGGGCCGAGATTCGGGAATAATATCCGGGAATATCCATAGAGTTGAATAGTGTATTAAAAATGAGCGGACTTTTGCTATGAGAGATTGGATATCCAGCCACGCCGAATCTTTTAATTATTCTCATCTGTTATCAGTTTTATAATTTCATCAATTTCTGACTTAGTAATCTGCCCTTGGGCAGTTTCTTTTCCTACCTCATATGAAGCATATGTGAAAGGGGCACCGAGAAACGGGGCAGCGATCCGTGTTATCTTCCCTTTTTCTCCCATTCCTATCAAAATCAATTGAGAAGTGTCTGTGTTTTCCAGGAAGTGGTAGAGCGACAGAAGAATCGCGTTATCATTTTCCGATGTTACTTTGCAGGCAATTTTGACAATGTCAGCCCCCATATCTTGAGAAGATCTAAATATTTTTTTTAATTCAGACACGGGGGGAGTTTCTTCATAGTTGTGGTAAGAAATGATCAGTTTACAATTTTCCGCTTTGGCAAGTGTGGAAATCTCCCTATGTGAATCATCCATTGTTTCTTTTTCAATATCTATAAAAGAAGCCCCGGATTCCACACACAATTTTAGTTTTTTTATCCTCTCTTCTTCTTTAAATTTACCGGGCCTGCATGTTGCAATAGTTTTGGCAGGTGATGAGAAGAGCTTTATCAGCTGATCATCAGAAAAATTGTTCAGGTCGAGACGTATCTCTACAAATTCTTCTGATCTGAGAAGTTCTATAAGTTCAGGAAAACCTATACTTCCGACACTAACACATATCATCTATCAGCCCCTCGAGGACCGCAAGGGGGATCCTCTTAATTACTCCTTCACCGATTTTTTTCAGCAGAATGAAATATATCAGATCGCCTTCTCTTTTTTTATCTTTTCTTACAGTTTTTTTTATTTCTTCGCAGGAAAATTCAATTGTCCGGTTAAGGTCAAATTTTTTTAATATTTCATAAACTCTTTTTTCCTCATTATCGGAAAATCCGGACAACCTCATCGAAAATTTTGCGGCAATCCCCATTCCGGCGGCGACAGCTTCTCCGTGAGTCAAACCGGCAGTCGTTTCAAACGCATGAGCAATAGTATGGCCGAAGTTCAGTTTTCTCCTTTCTCCCTTCTCCTTTTCATCTGTGTTAACTATTCCCGCTTTAATAACCAGTGCATCATAAGTTATTTTTTCGATCACTTCCGGGTCTAGAAGCAGGGCTTCCCTGTTGTTTAATTCGAGATACTCGAGGAGTTTTAAGCTGCCGATAAGAGCATGTTTTATAATCTCTGCAAATCCGATCTTCAGCTCTTTTTCCGGGAGTGTTTTCAGCATCTGAGGGTCACAGATCACAAATTCAGGTTGGTTGAATACTCCGACCATATTTTTATATCCTTCAAAATTAACACCGTTCTTTCCGCCAATGGAGGCATCGACCTGAGCAAGAAGGGTGGAGGCGATAAATCCGAACCTGATACCTCTCATATATGTTGATGCAGCAAATCCGGCGATGTCACAGACAATTCCGCCCCCGATACCGAGGATAAATCCTGAACGGTCTAACTCAAGATCTACAAGTTTCCTGAAAATGTCTTCTATTGTATGGAGAGTTTTGTACTTTTCACCTGTACCGATTGTGATCACATCTCCGGGAGGGAATCTGTCCCCATACAGGCTTTTAACATTCTCATCTGTAATAATAACGATCCTTTTCCCCTCCAGCAATTCTTTTGTTTGTGTGAAAGGTTTGTTTATATAGATCTTTGAGTTTCCCGTATTTCCTTTAATTTCCAGAGTTTTCATTTTAATTTCCTATTTTTTTCTCAGGGTTTATATCTATATGATAAAGGTTTTTTATATTCAAGTCTAAATAAAAGTGCCTGTCCCCATTTGAAAACTTTTTACTTTATTGTAGTATGTTAACAAAATCATCTGTTTTTGAAATTTTAAAGGAAGGGAATAATATGAGAGAAAATAAAGAATTAAATCTGGCAGTTCTTATTGATGCAGATAATATACCTTATTCAAATGTAAAAGAGATGCTGGATGAGATAGCAAAACTGGGCGTACCTACAATTAAGAGGATCTACGGGGATTGGACAAAACCGACTGTAGGTGGATGGAAAAAATCATTACTTGAAAATGCGATCACACCGATTCAGCAATATAGTTATACAACAGGTAAAAATGCTACAGATTCGGCAATGATCATTGATGCGATGGATATTCTCCATAATCAGAAAGTGGATGGCTTTTGCCTTGTATCCAGCGATAGTGACTTCACACGACTGGCAACCCGGCTTAGAGAATCTGGAAAAACAGTTATCGGTATAGGAGAAAAGAAGACTCCCAATCCATTTATTGTCGCCTGTGATAAATTTATCTATATTGAGATCATAGCAAAAAAAGTTAAAGAGACTACGCCAAGATCGAAAACAAGTCCGGTCAAAGATTCCGGTATTGATAAGATCGATCAGAAATTTATTGAATTGATAAAAACCTCGGTTGAAGATATAGCTGATGATGACGGCTGGGCATTCCTGGCAGAGGTGGGAGGGCTTATCATGAAAAAGAAGCCTGATTTTGACCCGCGGAACTACGGATTTCTAAAGTTGACCCCGTTAATTAAATCTTTAAAAAAGCACTTTATTGTTGATGAAAGGGACAGTGGCAAGAGACATATAAAACACATATATATCAGAACAAAGAAATAAAAAACAGTGCAGAGAGTATCAGGATTGATAATTCCAATCTTCATCTGCCTCACTCTTTTTTACCCTGCAGCAGCAGAGATTTTATTTCCCGATCTGGTAAATCCCGATTCCATTCTGATATACAAAAACACCCTGATGATCACTGATGGAGAATCGGTTTCTCTTTATAATCTGAAAGATCTCACTCTTGTAAAAAAATTCGGGAAAAAGGGGGAAGGGCCGCGTGAATTTAAATTTGGTGCCGGCGGTGTGGTTAAACTGCATTCTCAACTAACAGATGACAGAATTATTATTAACAGTCAGAACCGGATCACTTTTTTCAAATCTGATGGAGAATATCTGAAAGAGAAAAACATAAGGTCTGGGTTTAATTTTATATCATTCGGGAACGGTTATGTAGGGTATTCCGTTTTAAACAAAGACAAGATCATGTTTCTGGCGATTAATCTTTATAATGATGAATTAAATTTGAATAGGGAGATTTTCAGGAAGGAGTATTATGTCCAGCCTGCAAAAAAATTTAACTTAATAAGGGCAGGATTCGGCAATAAAAGGCGGGCATACTATCAGGTATATAAAGATAAATTGTATGTTGAGGGAGAGAATAATATTCATGTATTCGACCTTTCCGGAAAGGAGGTGACGGTTATCTCACCGGAATTCAATAGATCATCTGTGAAAAAGGATCATGTGAAAATTATCCTTGAGGATCTGAAAAAACTCTTCCCCTCACAAATAATGCAGAAATTAATTAAAAAAAATGGCTTTTTCCCCGAAAAGTTTCCGGTAAGGGCATTTTTAATAGCAGATGATCTGATATGGATCCCGACCTATCAGATAAAGAATGGGAAAACACTGTTTATTATCACCGATCTGAAGGGCACTATAATCAGGAAAGGGTACTTTAGCTTCTCGAGCAGGTCACTGCTGATCCCATACCCTTTTACAATCAATAAAGAAAAAGTTTATCAATTGATCGATAATGATGATGATGCATGGACTTTGATCATTTCGAAAATGGAAGAAATAAAATGAGAAAATTTGTGTTGATCTTTTTTTTGATAAATGTATTTTTATCAATTTATCCGGAGAGCTCTGAGAAAAAAATGGAAAGAAAAATTACAGATTTTAGAATAGAGGTCATCACCCACTATTTTGGCAGAAAAAACAACCATATAACCGTTACTTCTGATAAACTGAAACTGGAAACCTCAGTAGCCCTGAATAAGAAGAACTATTCAATTTCTGAACGCCCTTTGAAAGAGAATGAGAGGAACACTTTGATGACTTTTTTGTCAGACTTCCCTCTGGAATCGTTTAAAGAAGAGTATTATAACAAAGGGGTAAAGGACGGTACTCATGTCCTGTTCACAATCAAAATTAACGGCATCGAAAAAAATATTTATGTGGCAAATTACTATATCAGAGAATTGGGTGATCTGGCTGCAGTAATAGCAAAACTGATGCCGGAGGACCACATCAATTACAGGCCAGGTTCAGTCTCCACACCAATCGAAAAATAATTGCTTCAAATTTCCCTGTAGGGGTGAAACCATGTGTTCGCCCTTTCTGTATTTACAGGATAAACACGCGGGTATGCCGATGCAAAACGATTTTTTCAAAAGGTGCCTGTCCCCTTTTAAAAATGGTATAATTATTAAGGGAACTGTTATGGACAATCAAAGAAAAGAGCTTGATCTACCCGAAGTAATTGCTGAGCTGGGATGGAAGTATCACCACCTGGGGATACCGACTGAAAAAAAAATGGAAAACGAGAGGTATCTTCCCGAATATAAAATGTATATTTCCGGGTTTGAAAAAAGTCCTTATGGAATCGAGTGGATAAGGTTTGAAACCGAAGCCGATTTTCCGGATATCGTAAAAAGCATGCCCCACCTTGCATTCACTGTTCCCGACATCCACAAAGCGCTTGTAGGGAAGAAAGTGATAATAGAACCGAACAGCCCATCGGAAGGAGTGATTGTTGCATTTATAGAAGACAGTGGTGCCCCAATAGAACTTATTCAGGAACCTCTGGATAAAAGAAAAAAGGCAGGGACCAAAGAGATAGTTTATTCAGAAAGAGTGTACCTTGCAGATATGGACATTGATGACGCCGGTGCCCTATACGGTTATCGGGCGCTCCTGGAGGTTTATCAATACCAGTCCTGGTTTCCCGGTAATATATCCGATGCGGAAGAGTTCATTAAAAAGTATTCCGTTAATTCGACGGGAGAACCCGGAAACTGGAAACAATATGGGATCTATCTGTCTGAATCAAATGAACTTATCGGGGACTGCGGATATTGCCCCGATTCAGACAATGAAGCGGAGATCGGGTATACCATATCCCCCGGATTCCAGAGAAGGGGGTTGGGGGAGGAAACGGTCAGCACACTCATTAATCACCTGTTCAAAAAAAAAGGGATAGAGAGAATAATTGCAAGTACCGATCCGGAAAACATTCCATCCATAAAACTTCTTGAAAAACTCGGGTTCACGGTAAAAGAGTATAAAAAGGAAAGCCTGGAGATCCGCGGAGAAATGAAAGACGACCTCATTTTTGAGCTCAATAATATTCAGAAAAAGTGAAACCATTTCTTCAAAATAGAGTCTTATAAATAAAAAGGCATTAATTTTTGGAGAATCAATTATATGCGGACAGGAAAGAATTATATACTGGCTGTTTTGATCCTGAGTTTTTCTTTGTTCACGGGATGGTCGACGGATCTCGTTTCTCGTCAGGAAGATGTATCTGATCCCTATATGGAAAATAATGTTCCGTGGAAAGCAGCTGATATTTTTATCCAGGGAATTATTTCTGCAATGAACAAAATTGAAGCCTCCGGATCTTTTTCCAACAATGGGATGTGTTTTTTTCTCCCCATGTATAACGGCATCTACTGGGGATGCTCTGATATTATGATAGATTCGAAATGGATGGACCTGAAAATGGAAAAGCCGGGAGGCCCGATCAGGCCCGGCAATATCAAACAGATGTTCAGTATCATGAACTTATAGATCATATAAATCCTATTCTTTAAATTCACAAATGCAAATTGTTTCAGACACCCATTGTTGTCTTAAAATTTTACTATTGTATAATAAATCATCATGGAGGGGTTGATGGGAAAAAGCGCGTTGATAATCGGGAATTCGGATGGCATAGGCCTTGCAGTCTCGCTAAGGTTGTTGGGCGAAGATTGGGAGGTAACCGGTGTTTCCCGGAGCGGATCAAAGATCGAACACATGGATTATGTACATCATGTCTGTGATGTGACTGATCGTAAATATACCGAAGTGCTGAAAGAAATAGTGAAGAAGGATGGTATTCCTAATCTATGCATCTATTGCCCGGGCATTGGGGAGCTGCTTGATCTTGATGATATGGATACCGATCTCAGGACCTTTGATGTGAATCTGACAGGGATGGTCAGGACCGTCTCGATAGTGATTCCTGCGATGGAGGAGAAAGGGGAAGGGCATTTTCTCGGGCTTTCAAGTTTTGCGGATGCAATGCTTTCTTATGACAGTCCTGCCTATCATGCATCAAAAGCCGGATTTTCCACCTATCTGGAAAGCATGGCCCTGGCTCTGGAGGATACACCTGTTAAGATCACAAATGTCCGTTTTGGTTTCGTCGACACTAAAATGGCGAAAGGGGATGTTAAGCCGTTTATGATTCCTGTGGAAAAAGCAGTAGATCATATTATAAAATGTATAAAGAAGAAACCTGCCAGGTATTCCGCTCCGAAGGTTGTTATCCCCTTCATAAAACTTCGCCGGAAAATACTGAATATTAAAATTTTATTTAAATAAATATTTCCCGCTTCATTTAATTTTCCGATTCAAAATTTAGAACTGAACTTGTGTAGTTCTCATTTCAATTTTTTTATTTTGAAATTATAATTTAATAAGACTATTATCTTATAAGATAGAGGAGTAAAATGCCCTTTGAGACTACAATTGACCGCGATGGGACAAGAGTTTTCACCAGATATTCCGGAAATTTGACAGCGTCTGAGGTCCTTACATCCATTAAAGAACGGTTTGCAGATATCGAGAAATTAAAGAAATTCAGAATTATTATTGCAGATTATACGGATGTTACTCAATTTTCTACCGGGAATGCTGATGTAAGGGATTATGCTGAATTATATCTCCAGGCATCTGTTCATAATAAAAATGTGATCATGGCCGGTATTATGCCGACCGATCAGCAATTCGGACTGGGGCGGATGTGGGAGGTATATGCACAGGAAATGCCATGGCGTTATAGGATCTTCCGGTCTATGGATGAAGCTGAGATCTGGCTCCAGAAACAGAATGTCTCTGAAAATCTTATTAAATAGCAGGCATATCTTTTTGCCATAGTTAAAAACTCCATTTATAATTTAGAATTATAAAATGGCATCTGCACCCTCCGGGCATTTCATTCTCTTTACTATTTAAATTTATAACAGCTATAATTATTTTCTTGGATCTGAAGGAGGAATAAGTGACCAAATTATTCTCAAATGCAGGGATAAAAATAATAGTTCCGATTCTGATAGTGATCTTCCTGGTGGTGTTTATTTTGAAAGATAATTCAAAGTATAAGGAGCTTTGGATTGTCTCCGCACCGGCGGGGAGTAAATTCACTAAAATTGATAAAAATGGGAAAACCGTGATCCCTAACGGAAGGTATATTACACCGGCCGGGAAAAGCATTATAACAGCTCCCCATCCTTATGGATTAACCCTCAGCCCGGATGAAAGAACTGCGGTTACTGCCAATTCAGGGGTCGATCCTCTCTCAATAACCATTGTTCGGAATATTTTATCCGAACACCCTGAAATAGAGCAGATACCACCAGGCCCGTCAACAGATAAAGGAGTTCTTGCTTCGGTATTTATGGGGCTGGCAATATCACCTGATAATAAAACTATTTACGTTGCAGGAGGCCAGGAAAATAAAATATTTCTCTTTAATTCTAATTCCGGCAAGAAAACAGGAGTAATAGACTGCTCCTTTCTATCTGAAAAAGCCGATTATTCACACGGATATATAGGTGATCTTATTTTAACTAGTGATGGCAAGACTCTTTATGCAGTGGATCAGATAGGCTTCAGGGTCGCGGCTGTTGATACCGGGTCCGGAACATTAAAACATTCTATACCTGTGGGGAGATATCCCTTTGGAATATGCCTGTCGCCGGATGAGAGCAAGGTTTATGTAGCCAATGTTGGGATGTTCGAATATTCGCTGATAAAAGACGGGTCTGAAAAGGGGGCAAATGTGAAGCCGATAGATTTCCCTCCTTTTCCCTATAATTCGAAAGAGATGAGAGAGGGGATAAAAAACAAAGGTGTTTCAGTGCCCGGTCTCGGTGATCCGAATGCCATTGAGGCATTTTCCGTTTTTGTGATCAATGTCAAAGATTTTGAAACTCCGACAATTGTTGCAAAAATCAAAACCGGGCATCTTGTCGGGGCAATGGTTGAGGATATTCCCGCAGTGGGGGGGTCCAGTCCCAATTCGATAGTTGCAAGCAAAAAAAATATTTTTGTCAGTAATGGGACAAATGACAGCATCTCTGTTATTTCTCTTGAGAAGAATAAAATAGTCAAGACGATATATCTCAAACCTGATAAGAGGATGAAGCAGTTCAGAGGGGTTATCCCTTTCGGCATGGCAATAAGCTCTGATCTTAAAAGATTGTATGTGGCGGAATCGGGAATAAATGCTGTTGCCGTAATAGATGCAGAAGAGTTGAAAGTTCTGGGCCATATTCCGACCGGATGGTTTCCCTCTAAAATTGAAGTGAGTAAAGATGGGAAAAAACTGATAATTGCAAATGCAAAAGGGTATGGGAGCGGTCCGAACGGAGGAACGGATTTCAAGAAAGGGCCTGAGGGGAGTTATATAGGTTCACTGATGAAGGGGACTCTTCAGGTCGTAAATATCCCCGATGAATTTCAGTTGACAAAGTTTACAGAACGGGTGATATCGAACAATTTCAAATTCAGAAAAGCCGGTGACCCTGTGTATAAAAGCAGGAAAAAGAATCCTATCCCTTTATATCCGGGTGAAAAGAAAAGTCCCATACGCCATATTGTTTTTATCTCCAAAGAGAACAGAACTTATGACGAAGTGTTCGGGCAGATAGAAAAAGGTGAAGGTGATCCAACCCTTGCACGGTATGGGAAAGGTGCAAGTTTTGTGAATAGAAAAAACACAAATTCCGTATCAGATGCCGTTGTAATGCCCAATCATCTGGAGTTGTCAGCGCAATTTGCAATTGGGGATAATTTTTATGTGGATGCCGATGTCTCCGCTGACGGACACCGGTGGCTGGTAAACACATATCCGAATGAGTGGTGTGAAACAACAACTGCCGCCGGTTATGGAAACAATCGTGATTTCAAAGCCGATTCAAAGGCGCCTGGAGCTTATGCAATGAATGGATCGGCAGGAGCAATTTATCCGGAAGATTATAATGAGGCCGGTTCCATGTGGGATCATCTGGAGCGTCATAAAGTGGAGTTCTTCAATTTCGGTTTTTCCATAATGTTTGAACCTGCTCTGTATAAAGCCGAGTTCAAGTATACAGGAGTAAGGCATTATATAAATTTCCCGGTACCTCAACCACTTTTTGAACGGACTTCAAGAATCTACCCAACGTACAATATGGCAATCCCGGATCAATTCAGAATAGATCAGTTTATAAAAGAATTTGATAAAAAATGGATCAAAAACGATGACTCAATGCCACAATTTATTACTGTAATAATTCCTAATGATCATGGAGCAGGTGACCGCCCTGAGGCCGGGTATCCCTTCCGTGAAAGTTATATGGCGGATAATGATCTGGCAGTGGGACGTATTGTGGAATATCTTTCCCGGACACCTTATTGGAAGAATATGATGATAGTTATCACAGAAGATGATGCTCAGAACGGTGTAGATCATATTGATGCTCACCGGAGTTTGCTTATGGTCATTTCTCCCTGGATTAAAAGGAATTATGTAAGCCATGTCCATTACAGTTTCGGCAGTTTGTTTAAAACATTCTGGAATATTCTGGGCCTTCCATACTTGAATCAGTATGATGCAGGAGCAACTGATATGGCCGATTTTTTTACTGATACTCCAGATTACAGGCCTTATGATGCCTTAGCGGTTGATGGGAGGGTCTTCGATCCCCAGAAAGCGCTTGACCCTTTTGATGAAAAATTTGACTGGAAGGCGGTCAAAAGATCCCCTAAGCTGGATAATGTGGCGGATATGTTCCGTGAAAGCAAAGAACAGAACAAACACAGGCTGGAAAACAGAGAGAAAAATAAGTAGATATAATGTCCGGATTAAAAAATAAAATCCCGATAGTTAAAAACTGTTGACCGCATCTTCCTCGTTCTCATAAGTATCAAAAACGGTTATCAGTTTTGTAACTGACAGTACATCTTCAATTCTTGTTGTCAGGTTTGTCAGTTTTACCATTCCGCCTTTGTTCTTTGCCGATGTATATGAACGGGTAAGTTCGCCCAGACCGGTCGAATCCATCATGCTGAGATTTTCAAAGTTTAAAATAATCCTTGTCTCTCCACCCTTTATCAATGTATCAAAAATATCCCTGTAATAACCCACATCATTTCCGGTGAGGAGTTTTCCGTCCAGATCCAGTATTACGATATCTCCCTCTTTCCTTTTTGTAATCTTCATTTTTCCTCCCTCATGTTATATACGTATTTTTTCAGCAAACGGACGAAAATAAATAAAGTGCCTGTCCCCATTTGAGGTAGCATCACGTTGCTGCCGGTTAAATTTGAAATAAAAAAAAATATTGGTACTTATTTCCTATTGAAATTATCGGTGTAATGAATTATCTGATAAAGATGAGAAATATTGAATACAGAACAGGGAAACCGGATGCAGCTGAATTTTTCGAGCTGTTTGAAACCACCGGGTGGAATGAGGAGTATAAGGCTGATGTGAATGATCTTGATAAGGTGTTGGAAAACAGCTGGTATATAGTTTCCGCTTATGAAGGCGGAAGACTTGTCGGGACAGGAAGAATGATCACCGACGGGATGCTCCATGCAATGATATTTGACATGATCGTCTATCCTGAATATCAGGGAAAAGGTATCGGAGCCGAAATTTTGAAAATGCTGGTCGGCAAATGCAAGGAGTACGAGATAAGGGATGTCCAATTGTTCAGCGCTAAGGGGAAGGCCGGTTTTTATGAAAAAAACGGTTTTTTCAGACGTGCCGATGATGCCCCCGGTATGCAGTTAAAAAAATAAAGATGTCTGTCCCTTTTTATCCCGATTTTTCTTTTTGTGATAAACTGAGGACAGATGAAAAAAGAGTATGATCTGCTGACAGATGAAGAAAAACTTAAACACTGGGAGGCAGTGGTTGCGCACAAGATCAGGTCACAGGCAGAGGTCAGCGATGCTCCCGGTATGGCGATCTCCGATGAGTTTGTCGCTAATTGTCTGAAGAAGGACCGGAATTTTTTAAAATTCACACCTCTGCTCAGCATTACTTTCCCGGAATTGAAAAAATATGTTCCGGAAGCGTATCGGGGGCCCCCGGGTGGCTTGCTGAAAAAATGGACATTTATCTCTTCCCTGATCTTCTTTGCAGGTATCCAGGTGCTTCTGCTGATCAAATCTGGAACAAAAGCGCTCATCTTTATCGGGATCGTTGACGGGGTGATCGGATCGGTCTATTACGCAGGCGTGATTCTCAACAGGAAATTGAAGAAAATGTACCGTCAGTTGGCAGAGAGGACCGGACTGGAATTCAGGTATTCGGAAGGAGTGCTTCCCGGGTTCCTCTACTATCCGGTTCTGGGAGGTGTTTTTAACGGATTTCATGTCTATTTGTCTTTTCGAAACAAATGGACCGGAAGGTGGAGCCGTGGACAGATCGGATTAGGGCAGGCTCAAACAACGTCACGATCCACATTATCAGTAAAACGGCGGGAACCGGTTTCATCGAAAGATCAGAAAAAAATTTTCGGATTAATAAAGAATAATCATTTAAATGGGGACATTTTATTTGAAAATAATTCCGTGAATTATGAAATGATCGGTGCTGTAAATTCCAAAACAATGCAGGATGAATTGATAAAAGTACTTGAAGTTTTAACAGTCCAATAACTGAAGAGGCCGTTTACAAACCTTCCTCAACCTTTAAAAAACTAATCACAAAATTATTGAAGTAAAAACATATCCGGCTGATCAAAAATATATGCAACTTTTGTTGCAAATGCGACATTGCCTGAATGGTTGCTTAAATTAGTCCTATAGACCGTATTTTAAGAACTATTTGACCTGATTTTCTTTCCGGTAAATTACCTGCAACATTATTTGTCTCACCCATCAGAAGTTGTATCAGTCCACAAAAATCTCTTTATATTTATATATATTGGTGCTTTCCACCATTTTCTTCTTCTTGGAAACCTCATTGCTCTTCTATTTGCATGAAACAAAACGCAATTAAAGTGAGCAGTTCAGGCGTTGGGAGAGCAAAATGAGAAAAAGAATTATCAGTTCAATGGTTATTTTTGCATTTTTATTTGGGGTTATGGGAGTTTCTAAAGTGGAATCAAGTATTACTTCGGATCAAAAGATCTTAGCCTTTAATATAGTAGGTCAGGGCGTTGGTACATTGCTCAGGGGTTTGATACAGGGGAAGGTAAAATCATTAAAGAATGCTGCTAAAATGTTGTTTTGGGGATCGATGTCCGGTTATGGATTTTATCAGTCAAAAAAAATGATAGGTAATGGTTCTGTTACTTCAGGCATTATCCTTGCAAATATTGCCGCATCAGTTACCGAGAACACTGCAAGAGGGGACAACCCGTTTTCATACCTGGGATATACGATCGGACCGGCCCGGATTCAGATTGCAACTCCTTTTGCGGGACATAATAAAACTTTATTTGATATTCAGATCTCTCCGAGTGAGCTTATTAGATTTGGACTTGCGATGGATTCGTCAGACAGGATCCGATTCAGGAATGGAATGATAGCTTTTGAGGCGGATGACTATTACAGGGATAATGCCCGTGGTTGGACATATGGGATGTATCCGACCACAGTGGTGGGAGTTCCGGATCATGTGTTTTTACATGAATCCATTCATGTGGTTCAAAATATCCAGACAATGTCCATTTCACCTCAACCTCTCAACCATCTTCTCAATAAAGGGCTTGAAGGGAAAAAATTGTTTAATATCTCATTTATGAACTTTAATTATGCATCCTTAATAACCGGGATCAACCTGAACGTGGAAGATCCCAGATTTACAAACTGGAACGAGATAGAGGCATATGCGCTTGCAAAAGAAGCTTCATCCAATTAAGTAACACCATTTATTCCTCTCTTTGATAGAAGGGGCTGAATGTCAAGATTGACATTCAGCCCCTTTTTTTACTTTTAAAGAATCTTTTCATTCCTCACCTTTTGAATATTCATAATGATTACAGGGCATGCAGGGAGAAGCTCCATTCAAAAATTCATTTCAATAAATAGTATGGGCAGGATTTGTGTCTCTCTTCCTAATATGGGAATTTAAATGGTGTAGAAGGGGCAGGAATTTTCCGAATCTGTTATTATACGATTGAGGAGGTGAAGATGGGATATAAATTATATTTTGTTCTAAGCCTTGTTGCACTTGTGGTCCTGTTTATCTTTCAGAATATGGAAGTGGTGGAGATCAGGTTCCTCTTCTGGTCGATCAGCATGTCCCGTTCGCTGATGATCTTCCTGGTGTTTTTCTCCGGGGCGGTAGCGGGGTGGTTCCTTCACAGTTATTCCGGATACAGGAAAAAAAAAGGAATGAAGGTTATTGAGAATATTCCTTCTGAAAACGAAGAAGTATAATATTATTTGAGAGCTAAAAAACAGGGCGGATGTGGGGCCCCTAAATCCCCTAAAGGGGGAGAAGGGAAATAAATTTTTTTCTTGCAAATAAAATTTAGTTAATTTATAAAATTATTTAACGATAATTTTTAAATTATAGGACCAACAGAGATTGGAGATGAAAGATTCGCCTTAATGCGAATCTTCATGACCGAACGGAGAGAGGGAACCGGAGTCAGGTGTGTGATGAATACACCTTTAACTGCAGTTCTTAATAATTATAGAGGGAGATGATCCGTATCCAAAATTTTGAACGTGTTTTTAAGCGGGAGCATGCTAAAAACAGTTAATTATGAATATTAAAGAAATAGTAGCTCTTATTGGAGATATTGCTGTAATTTTTTCTGTTATTTTCATTGTAATACAAATTCGTATTGCAATCCGAAGCTATAAACTGTCCTTGTCTCAAAAAAAGCGGGACAGAATTCTTTCAATTATTGCAAGGTGGAATAATATTGAATTTGCAGCATGTCGACGTGCAGTTATTATCTATTTCAGAAAGAGTACTAAGGAATCTTTTGCACAAAACTTACCTAGTCTAAAAAGAAACGAAGACATAAGAGGGAAATCAGCACATATTTTAAATTTTTTTGATGAATTGGCTATAGGAGTAAACAGGGATGTGTTTGATTTTGATATTGCATATGCATTCTTTCAGCCTTTGATTACTTACTACTGGGAATTATTGTTTCCATTCGTAAAATGGATGCGGGAACGTGACAAGGATGAAACAATTTTTAAGGAAGTGGAAGAAATGCATAATACCTTTTTAAAGAGATCCGCCGAGAATTATTCCGCTCCATCTGGAAAATATTGGGATGTATAACATTCAGAATATATTAATAAGGGACTACAAAATTTTTGTATAAACATGAGTGATTTTCAAATTCGATTAAAAGCTTTTGATTGGCTGGAGCAACAGGTCCAGATTCATGGGAATGTTTTGCCTTGGAAAATCTTAGAAAAAGGATTTGTTTTTGAAGATACACAAATACACCTTGTATCCCAACAAGGGATATTTAAACCTAAAATTATGGAACTCCCTATATCAATAACTCATTCTTGGAAAAGTCCATATGAAGATAGTTTGGGGAGAGACAATTACCTCATTTACAAATATCGTGGAGAAAACATAAACAATTGGGATAATGTTGGGTTAAGAACTGCAATGAAGAATAGAGTTCCTTTAATATATTTTCATGGACTAGAAAGAGGCAAATATGTTCCATCATGGCCTGTTTATATTATAGGTGATGATCCATCGGTACTATCTTTTAAAGTTGCTGTTGATGATATGAATAGTGTGCGATTGGAGCAAGAGATAGTTGCAGAAGATGAATATGCAAGAAGAAGGTATATTACGTCTAAAGTTAGAGTGAGATTGCACCAAAGCAGTTTTCGGGAACGTGTATTGAAAGCTTATCAATCCCAATGTGCACTTTGCCGATTGAAACATATTGAACTATTAGATGCAGCACATATCATTCCAGATTCTGATCCCGAAGGGAGGCCTGAAGTCACTAACGGTATTTCCCTGTGCAAACTCCACCATGCTGCCTTTGACTCTTATTTCATTGGCCTTACACCAGATTATACTGTTGAAGTGAGGGAAGACATTCTAGACGAAACCGATGGCCCCATGCTCCAACATGGCCTAAAAGAACTCCACAAAAGAAAATTCATTCTTCCAACTGATAAAAATCAGTGGCCGAATAAGGATAATTTAGATCAGAGATACATAGAATTTTTGAATGTATAATTTTTCCTGAATTATGCGAAGTGCCCTTCGCCCCCACAAAAATTTTACATATCCAGATCAGGATAAAACAATCATGGTAATCCTGAAATCATGCAAATCAGGGTTCAGACAGAAATAGCTGTCTGGTGATGGGTAGTGTTGAAATCTGGATTCAATTATAGGATTATATTTTTGTTATGAAAAAAATTGTGATTATTCTGTTTATTCTCTTTGTTGTCCTTTCCAGGTGTCATATTTACGAACAAAAAGTTGAAATTGAGAATGCTGCTGTCAGTGATACTTTAGTTCTGAAGAAGAATTCTGCACAGCAGCATATTCATAAACTGACCATCTGGGTCCGGGGGGAATTGGACGGGAATGCTTCACTTTCACTTATGTTGGATGGGAAGCTTTATTTAACGGAAAAACTCTCCGGGAAATTTGACCACAAGATGTATTCAACTGATTGGTATTCCGATTCCGCTGAATTAGTATATAAACCCACCGGAGTTAAAAACGGAAGTGTAAAACTGATCTATACATTCTTCGATTAATTTTTCCGTAGGGGCAGACCTGTGTGTCTGCCCAAGTTCCCCTCTCCCCATGGGAGAGGGATTAAGGGTGAGGGTATACAGATCAGGGTTCTGACATTTTGTCAGGATAATTATGTGAATTTATTTATATCTTAAATTATTATTTTTTTGCTGAATGCTGAATGCTGAATGCTGAATGCTGAATGCTGAATGCTGAATGCTGATGGCTGTCGCTGTATACCGTGAAATGAGTACTAAAAAAGTACGCGTCCCCAAAAAAGGTGACATTATTCTATTTCACAAGCTTCGCCTTCGCATGAAATGCAGTAGGCGCGTGAGTCTCTTCTGATCCGGTTGTATATCACCTTGCCCATTTTGTAATAGCCGCCCGGTGAGGGGTGGATCCCGGGGAGAAGGTCCTGATTCCGCTGAAATACCGAATGGAGGTCGATCAACTGCAGGTTATGCTCCACCGATAACTCTTCGATGGCAGGGACGATCTCTTCATCGATCCGCTTTATCGATTTCTCGCTAAATGTATTAAGGTCCGCCTTGAATATCGGGGGGATTGTGCAGATATAAACATCTATTTTCATCTTCTTCTTTTTCTCGAAATCCCTGATAATATTGATTATAGCCGTCATGTTCTCTTTAAATTTTTTTGTCGTAGTTTGGTCATAGTCGATCCGGACATCATTGGTACCGAGCATCAATACCACTATTTTCGGTTTGAATTTTTCCAGATCTTTTGATTTTTTGAAGTATTTTAAGTATTCTCCCGATGTGTTACCCGGCCTGCTCCGTGTGATCGCCGTACAGGCGATCTTATTCTTTACAAATAATTTGTTCAGGTGGGTAGGATAATTTCCATAATCGCTTCCGGTGATACTGTCGCCGAGACATAAAATAAAGGTGTTTTTTTCACCGGAGAAACAATAAATTAGAAATATTGCCAGCAGAATAAGAAGAATATATTTTAAATATTTCATGGTAATTTTTTTATTTGCGGTGATCGTTAAATGTTAAATTATTCAAAATACAGTATAACATTATTTTAATATATTAGTAAATTCTTTTTCGGATATAATTTTTATTTTTAACTTTTCCGCCTTGGCAAGTTTTGACCCTGCACCCGATCCGGCAAGGAGACAGGTAGTCTTTGAGGTGACCGAAGTTGTTACTTTTCCTCCCCGCTTCCGGATCTCTTCCGCTGCAAGATCCCTCGGATTATAATTTTCAAAGCTTCCGGTAATAACCCAGGTCTCCCCTTCAAAGATCTGATCCTCTACGGGCCCGACTTTATCCTCGGCTTTTACCTTCAATCCTGCTTTTCCAAGGTCATCTATAAGTTTCAGGTTCTCTGGATCCGTAAAATGTTCTATTAAAAAATTTGCTGTGATATCTCCGAATCCTGGAATCTCTGAAAAGATATTTATATCCCCGACAGCTGCCACTTCCCTTATCTTGCTGAACGAATCAAATCCGTTCCTGATCAGATCTATAACAGCCACTTTTCCGATACCTTCAAATCCCAGAGATGTGAATACAGATGCAAAGTTATTTTCCCTGCTTTTATCAACACTGTTTTTAATGTTCTCTATCTTTTTCTCTTTAAATCCCTCTTCGCCAAGTAATTTGTCATAATTGAATGAGTAGATATCCGGGATTTTTTTTATAAATCCCTTTCCCAGGAGGAATTCAATCGTTTTCTCTCCCAGAGTGTCTATGTCCATCTGACCTTTACCGACAAAGAAAACTATTGATCTTCTGATCCTTTCGGGGCACGCTCTGTTCTTACAGAAATGGTGAGCACCGTCCTTAACAAATACTGTTCCGCAGAAAGGGCAGTTTTCCATAATTTTATATATCGAAGGATTATTTTCAGCTTTTTCTATCACCTTTTCAACTGCCGGAATAATATCACCCCTTTTGGAGATCGACACTTTGTCCCCGATCCCCAACTCCAGAATATCTATATATTCCTGGTTGTGAAGTGTTGCTCTCGACACCACACTTCCCGCTATCTGAACAGGGTCCAGGATCGCCACCGGACTCACCCTTCCATTCCTTCCGACCTGGATCACAATATCTATAAGAGTGGTTTCTGCAGCAGGTGAGTCGAACTTGTATGCGATCGCCCACCTTGGATGGTGGGAGGTCTCACCGAGTTCTTTTCTTAAATCTATTCCGTTCACCTTGACAACCAATCCGTCTATCTCATAATCAAGAGATTCTCGCTCCTCTGTTCTTTCTTTAATATATCCGGATATCTTTTCAACAGGCCCTGTTGTTATTCCGGGGAGTTTTTTCTTCATCTGTTCGAGGAAATGTTCATTGCCGGAAAAAAGAGCCAGATTTTCATTGACCGGAAACCTTAGCTCTTTAAGATGATACAGTATCTCTGCATGCCCGGTCCCACGGTCATAATACCCCTCATAGGCAAAAAGATTAAGGGGGATGCCGGCCACTGTTGATGATCTCAGATTCCTTAAAGAACCGGCAGCAAGATTCCTCGGATTTGAATATTTATTTTCAAACTGTCTGTTATACTTTTCAAATTCACTCTTTTTAATGAATATTTCCCCTCTTACTGCAATATCGATCTTTTCCGGGAGAATAAGTGGTACCTGCCCTATAGTTCTTACATTGTCTGTTACAACATTTCCCCTGATACCGTCACCCCTTGTGAGCGCGGTCTCAAGGATCCCGTTCTTATAATAAAGGACTATAGATGCTCCGTCCAGTTTTTCTTCAACCACAAAGGCCGTATCCTGCCCTGTATTGGCAACTATTTTTTCGGCCCATTTGATTATTCCCTCCCCTGTGTATTCTTTATCGAGACTGAGGACAGAAACTGTATGCTCCAATTCCGGAAATTTGTTGTCGAGATCCGACCCGACCCTCCTGGTAGGTGAGTTTTTTAATGCAAGATCGGGATATTTAAGTTCGAGGGCAACCAGATGGTCGAAGAGGATATCATACTCTTTGTCCGGAATCAGGGGTTCTGCAAGAACATAATAGTGGTATTGGTATTTCAACAGTTTTTCTGAGATCTCCTCTATTTTTTCCCTGATACCCATACACTATATTATATATTGTTTATGCATCCATATCCAACTCAGATCAGATTGACTAAATATTTTTTTAGGTTAAAATCAGATCGGCCGGAGGATTTGTTATGACAAAAATGGGAATTAAGAAATTTACAAAGATAATATGTACAGTAGGCCCCTCTTCTCAGAAGGTTGAAGTCCTGGAAAAAATGATAAAGGAGGGGATGTGCGTTGCCCGTCTTAACTTTTCCCATGGAGATCATGAGGAACACAAAAGATCAATAGTAAATATCAGAAAAGCTGCAAACAGGGCAGGTTCGCCCATCGCCATCCTTACCGACCTGAGCGGCCCGAAGATTCGTGTGGGAGATCTTGATGAACCGGTCAAACTCGGGAAGGGGAATTTGATAACTATCGGGACCCGAAAGGGGACAGGTACTATTTACACAGAGTTTTTATTGTTGCCGGAGATAGTCAAAAAGGGGGACCCGATCCTTATAGATGATGGTAATATTGAATTAAAGGTTGAAAAAGTTGATGCCGGAAATGTTTACTGCAGGGTTGTAAATCCCGGCATTGTTAAAACAAAAAAGGGAATAAATCTCCCATCCTCAGGGCTTGATATTCCTGTTTTTACAAAAAAGGACAGGGAGGATCTCATATTCAGCATAGATAAGGGGGTAGACCTTGTTGCAATGAGTTTTGTCGATTCAGCAGAATCTATTTTGCCGGTAAAAAAAATATTAAGGAAATATTCGGCCGACCTCCCGGTAATTGCCAAGATTGAGAGGCCCCATGCTCTGGAAAATATTGAAGAAATTATAGATGTTTATGACGGTATAATGATCGCCCGGGGAGATCTGGGTGTTGAGGTCCCTCCTGAAAATGTCCCGATCATTCAGAAAGAGCTGATACTTCTGGCAAACAGGAATAACAAACTGGTGATAACTGCGACCCAGATGCTGGAATCGATGATATCCAATCCGAGGCCCACACGGGCGGAAGCATCAGATGTTTCCAATGCAATTCTTGACGGCTCCGACGGCGTGATGCTCTCAGGAGAGACAGCTGTAGGGCAATATCCGGTAAAAGCGGTTAATATGATGAGCCGGATCGCATTAAAGACAGAAAGCTCCGGGCTCTATTCTTATGCGCTCGAGAAGAACAACTATAAGCTGGATTATACTGAAGCGATCGCAAAAGGGGCGGCCGAACTTGCATACGATATGGAGATGAAGGCCATTATGATATTCTCCTGGTCCGGGAACACGGCACTGCTTCTCTCCAAATACAGGCCCCCATGTCCTATATTCGCATTCACACCAGACCCCAAGGTGAGGAACCGGATGGCCGCTTTCTGGGGAACTTCTCCCCACCTTATAAAGTTCACATCAAAAACCGATGATATGATCAGGAAGGGTGAACAAGCGCTGAAGGATGAAGGTCATCTTAAAAAAGGGGACACTCTCCTTGTGGTTGCAGGTGAGACACCGATGAAAGGGGCTACAAATATGCTTAAGTTCCTGAAGGTCGATTAACAAATTTTATTGGTCAGCGCCGCAGTATATACATTTTTCAACTTTGTGCGGGATAGTTTTCCTGCAGTTCCAGCAGATGTGATCGGTTCTTTCATCCCTCGCTGCTATCCTTTTTTTTATATCATTTATCTCAGCCGGGTCACCACTTTTTTTCTGTTCGAGGGAATCGAGATCAGAAAGGATTGCCGTTGTATTTTTATATCTTTCTGCAAGTGAAGGCGAGAGGGTTCTCATAATTATCTCATTAAGCCCGGGTGAGATAGTGGGGATCTTCTTTATGAGGGACGGGAAATCACCGGCTTTTGCCCTTTTGTAAATCTCCATCGGGTTTGCAAGTACTATGGGAGGGAATCCTGTGATCATCTCATAGAAGAGGCATCCGGATGAGTAGATATCGGAGGCGAAAACAGTTTTTCCTTCGAAATGTTCGGGTGCCATGTAGGGCGGGGACCCTATCTTGGTTGTCGCATAGTGACTCTCTTCAAGAAAGGTGGAAGTTCCAAAATCAGTTATTTTCACATCATTCTTCTTATCGATCATTATATTTGACGGTCTGATATCCCTGTGGAGAATTTTATTTTCGTGCGCATAACCTAAAGCTGACAGGATCTGTCTGAAATAAGCCAGTGAAACTTTTACACTGAGTTTTACTTTATCGTCAATTATCTTTTCGAGATTTGTTCCATCGACATACTCCATTACCATTATGAGATTACTGTCAATTATGTCCACTGTAAGTAGTTTTACAATATTCGGATGGTCAAGGAGCTTGGTCTGGACTATTGATTCTTTTAAGAGTTTGTCTTTCTGGGAGCCGACACCGTGAGGGATCTTTAGAGCTCTGTCTGTCTTAAGGAAAGTATCTTCAGCAAGATAAACGGTTCCGAATCCGCCGCTTCCCAGCTTTTTCTTTATCTTATACTTTCCTAAAGTCCCTTTGATCTCAATCAATTGATAATCCTCCTGAACACAGGTTATCTATATTATCCCTATCTCGTTAAATATTTCAATATTGAAACAACAGAAAATGCTGCAGTTTCCACCTTCATCACCGATTCGTTTATATTTACAGGCTCAAATCCTGCATTTATGAACAACCTTCTCTCCTCCTGAGTAAAGTCTCCAGGAGGGCCGATCACACATAAAAAAGGTCCTTTATCCTTAATGCAGGTTATCTTCC
Source organism: Candidatus Aminicenantota bacterium (assembly GCA_963827565.1). GTDB lineage: Bacteria > Acidobacteriota > Aminicenantia > UBA2199 > UBA2199 > UBA647. The sequence continues at coordinate 412,266 of CAWHBG010000003.1, read as the reverse complement.
CTCCGATATCCAGAAGAATTTTATTTTTAATTTCCGCCGATATCTCTATAAGTTCTTTAACTGTACAAGGTTCATGGATCTGTGACGGCCAGAGGTTATCATTTACTTTGAGAGATTCCAACGCCGATCTTTCCCATTTTTTCATTGAAGATCCGGTATATACAGCTTCAGTCCTGGAAAATATGACCGGACATATCTCCTCAACTCCCATTTCTGTAAGTTTTTCGATCATCAAGCTCATCGGTTTTCTTTTTAATAAGGAAGGTGCGATTATTATATTTCTTCCCGGTTTTGTCCCGGAAATCTTTTCCTCGATCCTGACCACAGCTTTTAAGTCTGATACAGACTCGATCTTTCCTTTGAATAAGCAGCCTTTCCCGTTAAACACTTCAACCGGTTCCCCCGGTTTCCCCCTAAGCACATTTTTAAGATGGAATAGTTCATCTGAAACGATTTCGATATATCCCGATTCAGGCTTCCTGTCTGAATAGAACCTTTTAGTTCTCATTAATTGAAGAGATGATTGTCTTTTAGTGTACTTTGCTTTTTTGATTTTTCGAGCTTGCTGAGTTCTTTGAACAGGTCTTTCTCTTTTTTTGAAAGTCTTGTCGGGGTGAGAATTTTTATTACAACCAGAAGATCCCCTTTCCCCCAACCATTCAGATTTTTAAATCCTTTATTTTTTATTTTTACTATTTTTCCGTTCTGTGTTTCTGCCGGGATCTTAATCCTTTCTTTGCCGTGAAAAGCATTTATATGAATATCATCACCGAGGGCAGCCTGTGAGAAAGTTATCTCCAGATCATAGATCAGGTCAATTCCATCTCTTCTGAAATTTTTATCATTCTCCACATTTATAAGGATATAAAGATCTCCGGCCCTTCCGTTCAGATAACCGTCATCTCCTTCTCCTGCTATCCTCAGTCTGTTGCCGTTGCCAACTCCTGCAGGTATATCCACCTTGATAGCTTTTTCTGTTTTTTCACGGCCTGTCCCTGAACATTTATCGCAAGGATGAACGATGATTGTCCCCTTCCCTCTGCAGGCCGGGCATGGAGTGGAAATTGAAAAGAAACCCTGGGTCCTTCTAACATTTCCCTGTCCGCCGCACTGTTTACAGGTTTCAGGGGATGTTCCCGCCTCACTGCCGGTTCCGCTGCAATCCCGACACTCAGATTCTCTATTTACTTTTACTTCTTTCTCAATTCCGTTAAATGATTCTTCCAATGATATGATTGTTTCAACACCAATATCCTCTCCCCTCCGCGGCCTGTTCTGCCTGCTTCGTGAGGAGGATCCGCCTCCGAAACCGAAAACATCACCCAGTATGTCCTGGAAATCGGAAAATATTGAATCCCCGAAAAAGGAGAAATCGGAAAATCCCTGGCCCTGGGAGTTCAATCCGTTAAAACCAAATTGATCATATTTTTGCCGCTTCTCTTCGTTGCCCAAGATGGAGTATGCTTCAGAAGCTTCCTTGAATTTCTCTTCCGCTTCTTTATTGTCCTGGTTCCTGTCGGGGTGGTATTTCATTGCTATTGCCCGATATGCTTTTTTTATATCTGCCTGAGTTGCATTCTTTGAAATCTCTAGAACTTCGTAATAATCCCTTTTTGCCATATTATTCCTCAAAATCAGCTATGAGCATATTGTTGATCTTTTTCCTTATATCTATAGTTTTTACCAGAACTCCGGTCATTGAAGGGAGGTCCCTGTCTTCAAGTACCTCTTCGATCTGTATTAATAATCTTTCTATTTCTTCCTTCTCCTCGCTGGAGAGTTTTTCAGAGTATCTTTCAATAAAGAATTTTACAGAATCTCTTTCTTCGTTCAAACCGGATACAGCTTCGTTCAACCGTATCCGCTCTCTATCTTTTGATTCAAATTCTTTTGCTTCTTCTATTAATTGTTTTATTTTCTCCGGTGAGAGACCGCTGGCGGGTTGTACGTTCATACTCTGGGATAGTCCTGTCTGCTTGTCTATAGCCGAAACTTTAACCAGTCCGTTCGCATCGATCTCAAAGGTTACTTCGATCTGGGGGAGGCCTTTCGGAGCCAGCGGGATACCTATCAGGTTGAAGTTCCCGAGGGATTTATTTTCAGATGCTATCTCTCTCTCTCCCTGAAGAACATGTATCTTAACTGTCTGCTGATTATCACTTATCGTTGTGAATATCATCGATTTTTTAATAGGTATTGAAGCATTCTTGTTGATAAGTTTTGTGAATTTATCCCCTTTTGTTTCAAGTCCGAGAGATAGGGGGGTTACATCCAGGAGGAGCAGGTCTCTCATTCTTCCGTGGAGAAGTTCAGACTGCATTGCAGCTCCGATGGAAACAACTTCTTCAGGGTTCAGGTCAAAATTGGGTTCTTTTGAAAATAGCTTGGTAAGGTAACGGGAGACCATGGGCATCCGGCTCTGTCCGCCTACAAGGAGAATTTTTTCTATATCATCAGGCTCAAGATCGATCTCAGCCAATGAGTCTTTGACCAATTGGATAGTCCTTTCAACCAGTTCTGATGTAAGGAGTTCCAGTTGTTTTCTTGAAATATCTTTCTGGAAATGGTAATTCCCACCTTGCTTTGAATGGTATAGATAGGGTATGGATATCTGGGTTTCAGAATTGAAAGAGAGTTCGATCTTTGCTTTCTCTGCTGCCTGAGTGATCCTCTGTATACTGTCCCGGTTGCCAGAAAGATCTGTATTTATCTCCTTTTTTATCTCCTCCAGGATCCACCCTGAAACAGCAGTATCAAAATCATTGCCTCCGAGAAAAGTATCTCCCAAAGTTGAAACTACCTTAAATATTTCATCCTTCACTTCGACTATGGATATATCGAAAGTCCCCCCCCCGAGGTCATAAACGGCATAGAAACCATCAACATCTATCTTGTCCCTGTATGCAATTAGCGCTGATGTGGGTTCGTTTATTATTCTTGATATATCAAGGTTTGCTATCTCTCCGGCATTTTTTGTGGCCTGCCTCTGAGCATCATTAAAAAAAGCAGGAACCGTTACGACAACTTTCCCGACTTCTTCTCCGAGGTAGTCTTCTGCAATACCCTTAAGATACCTCAGGAACATTGCTGAGATTTCTTCGGGTGTACATATTTCGCCGTTAAAGTCTATTTGCGCATCGCCATTCTCTGCTTCAACGATATTATATCCCGCAACACTTTTTATCTTCTCTATTTCCGGAGAGTCGTATTTTCTCCCGATTATCCTTTTAACTCCCCAGATTGTGTTCTTCGGGTCGGATATGAACTGCCTTTTTGCAATGTTTCCAAAGATAGGTTTTTTCTCTCTGTTAATTGAGACAATGGATGGGATAACCCTGGACCCTTCAGGATTCGGGATGATCTCCGGAACTCCCCCTTCAAAAAAACTTATACATGAATTGGTAGTCCCGAGGTCGATCCCGATGTTCTTAGCCATTTACAACTCCTGTTCTTCAGCCGTTGAGTCGGATTCCGGTGGGATCGCAACCTTGGCCATTGTGGGTCTCAGAAGTTTTTCATTGTACATGAAACCCTTTTGATATATTTCAATTATCGTAGGGTTCAATACGAGATCTGATTCCTCTTTTGAAAGAGCCTGATGTATATTTGGATCGAAAGGCTGGTTAATCGCATCTATCTCTGTGACATTGTTCTTAGCCAAGATCTCAATAAACTGACGGTAAATCATTTCAACTCCCGATGTGATCGAATTTTCACCGGATCCCCCATCTTTTGCTTTAAGAGCTCTTTCAAGGTTGTCGGAAATCACCAAAAGTTCTTTAAGGAAATCACCAAGGACATATTTCTGGTATTCTTCTTTCTCTTTTTTTACCCGTTTTCTGTAATTATCTATTTCTGCAAGGTTCCTTAAAAGTTTGTCTTTCAGTTCATCTCTCTCTTTTGTGAGTTTTTCAATTACCTTTTCCTGAACTTTTGTTTTGGAAGTCGGCTTTCTGTGTGGTTTTTTCTTATGAAAAGTTTTAAGTTCATCTGACTTTTTCTGAACTCTTTCATCTTTTCCAAATTCAGGGCCATCAGGAACATAACTCACTTCAAGATTGTTATCATCCATGCTCATTTATGCCTCCATGGAATTTTCGGATAATATGTTTGAAAAATGGTTTGAAAAGTTTTTTACCCGGCTGATCGTTTCTGAATATCGTGTAAATTTAGGGCCGATTATCCCAAGTTTGCCTATGGGGTTTTCCAGCCAGTAAAAATTAGATATTATCAGTATCATTTCTTCAAATTCAGATAAACCCGATTCTTTTCCGAACGCAATCACAGGGTTTCTGTCCTTTTCACTCAGTATATCTTTCATGAACTTTGCAAATCTCTCTTTTTCCTCAAGTGTGTGGATTATCCTTTTTACAGTTTCTGTATCCGTTACTCTTGAGTTCAGGAGATTCAGAGCTCCGTTATAGAAAAGGTCTGCAGTCATAAGTGCTTCAGTTCCAAGGAGATTGTAGATGCCACGATAGATGTTTATATATCTCTCCTTATCTTTAAACAGGCGGTTTCTGATGATCTTGAATACCCGGTTAAGTGACTTGCGTGAAAACTCCGTGTTCAGGATCAGCTCCCAACTTTTCAATTCGGATTCGGAATAGTTTCTATTTGTAATGAATATCTTTGAAAACACCCACTGGTTACTGCTGTTCAGGATCATCATCATCTTGTACGATCCTATTTTTATTAATCTCACTTTCCTGAACTCAAGATCAAAGATAGAATCGAAATAAACAAATCCTATATGATCTGATTCCCTTGACAGGAGATCAGAGCTCTTATTTGACAGATCACTGAAGTCCTTATCATCAGAGTGGAAAAACTCTGGAGAAAAGGATGGTGAGTCTGTTGTCCGGTCCAGGCCTTTAAGGAACATTTTAAGTCCTCTGTCGGAAGGAGTTCTTCCTGAAGAGCTGTTGTTTTTTGTCAGAAGTCCATAAGATTCTAGTTTCTGCAGCTCTTTTCTTATCAGTGAACATGAATAAGGGAGATGTTCTGACAATTGTGCAGAACTGACTGGATGTCTGGTGCTGCTGTACAAGTTTACCAATGCAGCAAGTATTTCAGTGTCCCTTTTGCTAATCCACATTTTGAAAATTCTATTATAATATGTAAAAAATGTCAATTATATAGTAGAGAATCAAGGATTATTCTTCTTTAATAAAAAGCTCTTTTTTGAACAATGTTACTTTGTTCCTGCCATTCTCCTTTGAATGATATAATGCTTTATCAGCCCTATCAAGTATCTTTTCCCTTGTATCTGCGTCCTCCGGGAAAGAAGCAATCCCCATTGAAATAGTGATACTTTTTTGGGGTTGTTTTTCCATACCCGGAAATTTTGATTTTGCTATTCTCTCCCTCAGCCTGTCACCGGCAAGGAAGGCGCCGATCTTATCAGTGTTAGGAAGGAAGATCACATACTCATCTCCGCCGTACCTTGCTGCGATATCAAATGTCCTGAATGTGTCCGCAACAATATGACCGACCTTTTTTATTGCTCCGGAGCCGTTGATATGGCCGTTATTGTCATTGTAATTCTTAAAATTATCAATATCGAAAAGGAGTAGAGAAAAAACCTCATTATATCGTTTTGCTTTTTTCAGATGATCTTCCAGCATCTGAAAAAAATGGGTCTGGTTATAAAGCCCGGTCAAACCATCCCTTATGGATAGGTCCCTTGTCTTCTTCAATAATTCCTGAAGTATCTCCCTGTTCTCTCTGAGATTCTTGGAAAGGTGAGAGGAGATGAAAAATGCCAGAAGCAGGATTATATCGTAGGAGATCATTTCCGCTATTCTTTTCGGGATATCAAAAGATATGTCACTGAAAAAAATTGCAGAAACAAGAATAATGGCAATGGTTGTATTTCTTATGGCTTTTTCGTGCTTCACAATAAAAGTTGAGATCATGATATAGAAGATATAGAGAATGAGTACGGGGCTGTTCACTCCTCCTGAAATAAACACTATGATAGAGAGTAGGACAAAATCAAAATCTATTTGTATTGTTGCAAGTGACTGCAGGCTGTTATAATCCAGGTTTTCCAGTTTTTTCCTTATGACCCCTTTTAGAGTCAGGTTAAACAAAAGGTTCCCGATTATCATCAAACCAAGTATCAGTAACAGATTTCTGATACTGACCCTGTTAATATCACTAGTAAGGTTAAGAATAATGAAGATTATTGAAATGAAGAAAGTGTAGAAGAACCTTATCTTCATCAGCCATTGATTATCTTTGATTAGTCGGTCGAATGCCAGGAATTCAGGGGCCTTAAAACCGTTCTTGTATCCCTGTTTTTCCTCCATTGCTTAAGGTTATTACTTTTCCTAAAAAAAATCAATTTTTTTGTTGAAGTAAGTATTTCTACGTATTAAAATTAAAATTCATAATTCTGTATGAAAGGAGGCAAAATTGTACAAGGATAAAAAGTTCTTTGATCTAAACTATTACAAATTCACCGGGTCCTGGGCATGGATTCTTCACCGCCTGTCAGGCCTCGCACTTATTTTTTATTTATCTGCCCATATATGGGTCATCAGCACTATCTCGAAAGGGCCGGAAGGATTTGACAGGGTGATGGGTGTTCTTGCCTCGCCATTATTTAAGGTTCTCGAGGTGGGTCTATGGGGTGTGATTTTATTCCATGCGTTTAACGGGATAAGGGTGGTTATTGTCGATTTCTGGAAAGGCTCCCTTCACCATAAAAAACTTTTCTTTATAATGATCTTTATCGCTTTTGTGCTATGGGTTGCCGGCGGTTATCTGATCGTTTCCCACATGTAGGAGGTCAAAATGGATAAGAATTTTAAAGAAACTTCAAAGAGCGGCGGACTTATCTGGCTATTCCAGAGAATCTCAGCAGTTGTATTGTTCATCCTGCTGATAGCACATTATGTAACCTACCATTTTATAGGACACGGGGTAGTGAAGTATGTGGATGTTATTGAAAAAATGAAGGCCCCATGGTTTAATCTTGTGCAGTTTTTATTTCTTTTCACGGCTTTGTACCATGGAATCAATGGAATTTGGATGGTTGCAGAGGATTATATGAAAAAAAGGGGGACCAGGATATTTGTTTTTTCAATTCTGGTCATACTCGGATTGGTTCTGATGTTTGTCGGGACCCTGACTATATTTAAGGCTGGAGCATAATAATGAACACAGATGAAGCAAGAAAATATCACAGGCTGGACGCGGTTGTTGTAGGTGCCGGACTTGCAGGTTTGAGAGCAGCTCTTGAACTGGCAAAAAACGGGAATGAAGTAGCCGTTGTCACAAAGGTTTATCCGACAAGGTCACATTCCGGTGCTGCACAGGGCGGGATAGCAGCGTCACTGGCAAATGTCACAGATGATTCCGAAGAGCTCCATATGTTCGACACTGTAAAAGGAAGTGACTGGCTGGGGGATCAGGATATCATCGAATTTTTTGTCGGAGAGGCGAAGAAAACTGTTTATGAATTTGAACATATGGGTGTGCCTTTCTCAAGAACAGATGAAGGACTCATCAATCAACGTCCCTTTGGAGGTCACCAGAGGCCGAGAGCATGTTTTTCGGCAGATATTACAGGACATGTACTCCTGCATACATTATATGAACAATGTTTAAAATATAATGTACATTTTTACAATGAGTTCCAGGTCTTTTCACTCCTGATAGAGAAGAATATATCCCGGGGGGTTGTTGCCTGGGATATAATGAATGGGGGACTTCACACTTTCCATGCAAAGGTTGTTCTGCTTGCAACCGGCGGATACGGACGTGCATTTAAGGTCACATCCAATGCACATGCAAATACCGGGGACAGCCTCGGATTAATCCTTGAAAACGGGCTTCCTCTGGAAGATATGGAATTTGTTCAATTCCATCCGACCGGACTATTCAAACACGGTATCCTGATGTCAGAGGCCTGCCGTGGTGAGGGTGGTTATCTGACCAATCATGCCGGAGAAAGGTTCATGGAAAAATATGCGAAAGATAAAATGGAATTAGCCCCCAGGGATGTTGTCTCAAGATCTGAACAGACCGAGATCAATGAAGGCCGGGGCGGAAATGGAGAGGATTATGTCTATCTTGATATGAGACATCTTGGTGAAGAGAAGATTTTAAAAAGACTCCCTCAGGTCAGAGAGCTTGCATTAAACTATCTCAAGGTCGACATGATCAAGGAACCGGTACCGATCCAGCCGACAGCTCACTATTCCATGGGTGGTATCCCGGCCAATATCAATACTGAGGTTCTCAGAGATCCGAAGGGAAACATAGTAGCAGGACTTTATACCGCCGGAGAAACGGCATGTCATTCACTTCACGGGGCTAACAGGCTCGGGACCAACTCTCTGCAGGAAGCAGCGACTTTCGGAAGGGTGGCAGGTATCGCAATGTCAAAATTTGTTAAAGAGAACGGCCTTGAGAATTTGCCTCAAGATCCGACCGACAAGGCCAAGTCTAAGATCTCGGCTCTTATGGAAGGGAAAGGGGAAGAGCGTCATGCAACTCTCAGAGAGGAACTTCAGGATAATATGACCAGATATGCCGGAGTTTACAGGAATGAAAAAGATATGAAGAAGCTTCTGAAGATCATCAAAGGCCTTCAGGCCAGATATAAGAAAGTTACCATTGATGATAAGGGTGATGCTTACAACATGGATCTTTTTGAAGCATTTGAGGTCGGAAACCTGCTAAATTTCTCAGAGGTTATGATCGAAGGCGCGATTGCAAGAAAGGAATCGAGAGGCGCTCACTTCAGATCTGATTTCCCGAAACGTGATGATAAAAAATGGATGAAGCATACTTTTGCATGGAAAACGGCAAAGGGTGTAAAACTTGATCATACGAGAAAGGCGGTTATATACATGGACAGGTTCCCTCCGCTAGAAAGAAAATATTAAGGAGTAATCAGATGTCAAAAGAAAAAAGAACAATAAAGATTTTAAGATACGATCCTGCTAAAGACAAAAAACCGTATTGGGCCGATTATTCGGGTGAATTTGATTCTGATTCGACCATCCTGGACGTACTGAACGAGATCCACTGGAAAAAGGATGGCTCCCTCGCCTACAGAAGGTCGTGCAGGAGTGCGATATGCGGTTCCTGTGCCATGAAAGTAAACGGACAGAATTACCTGGCCTGCGAGACCCCTATCCATAAGTTCAAAGGGAAAATAAAGATCGAACCTCTCCCGGGCTTCCCCATCCTGAAAGACCTGGTGGTTGATATGGACGGATTTTTTGAAAAATTGAAAAAAGTGAAACCTTATCTGATGGTGGACAAACCTCTCCCCGACAAAGAGATTGCCTCAATCTCCGGATGAGTTTGAGTATATCCGGGAGTCGGTGACCTGTATCTTATGCGGAGCCTGTACGTCCTCATGCCCGAGTCTCTGGGGCAACGAGGATTACCTGGGTCCTGCAGCTCTGCTTAAAGCTTACAGATTCATATTCGATACCAGAGACGACGGCGCGAATGAGCGGATGGATATAGTGAATGATAAGAACGGTATCTGGAGATGCCATACTATCTTCAACTGTATGGAGGCATGTCCAAAGGATATTAAGATAACGGAGTATCTTTCACGCCTGAAAGTGAAAATAGTAGAAAATTCGATCTGAGTAAACATATTCTTTTTTTGAAACGTTATTTATACTCGAGGGAGGAATTTATGAAGAAATACTTTACTTATTCTATTCATTCATGTTTTTATGTTTTTATCTGTTCAGGCGGCCGAAAAAGTCATTGAAATGCCGGAGCTCAATAAACCGGCCACTATCATTTTGGACGGCGGCCAGATCCTGGTCGCCGAATTTCCCACTATTTATGTGTATTCCCAGAAAGATGGGAATCTGATCACCAAATTCGGGAAAAAAGGGGAGGGGCCGAAAGAGTTTTCGCAGTACACCAGAATACAGAAAGATCCGAAAAATCCGGATAAAATTGTGGTCGGCAGTCATCATGAAAATGTCCTATTTCACCCGGGACGGGAAATTCATTAAAGAGATCCGGCCCAAGACTGCAGGGTCTGGCTGTGGTGTACAAGCCATTCGGGGATAAATTTGTTTCCTATGGAAATTTCCAGGACCAGGACAGCAAAACCAACTATCAGACCATTGTCCTCTACGACAAGGCACCTGAAGAAGATCAAAGAGGTATACAAGGAGAAGAACGTCTTCCAGCAGGGGAGGAAGGTCAATGTGCTACGCACCTGGGGGGCCTGGTTCCGTCTGTGGAAGGACCAGATCTTCGTTACCGGGGAAAAGGAAGGGTATGTTCTTATTTACGACAAAAACGGGAATCTTAAAAAAGAGCTGAAATCCGACCTGGAGGAACTGAAAGTCCGGGATTCAGATAAGAAAAGGTATCGTGAATTTTTGAGGACCGACCCCCAGTTCAAGAGATTCTATGACGCCATTAAAGAGCTTGTCAGTTTCCCCTCCGTTTTCCCTATCATCCGGGGAATGGATGTGGTAGATGACAAGCTCTATGTCAATGGCTACCCCCATCCCGATGGGCGGACGGAATTCGCCGTTTATACCCTGAATGGGAAGCTGATCAATAAAGGGATCTTCCTGAATATTCCGGAAGCCACGGCCAGAGATCTCTATCCTTATACAATTAAAGACGACAAATTGTACCAGCTCGTTGATAATGATGATGAAGAGGTATGGGAGCTCCACATCCACGACCTGAAATAACGCTTTTTTATTGCTGTTTTATTGATTGTTGCCCCCTGCTGAGGTAGAATGTCCTTTCATGGGAAAAGAGAATGTTCTGGTTACCGGCGGGGCCGGATATATAGGAAGCCATATTGTACGGGACCTTGGTGAAAGCGGATACAACCCGGTTGTTTTAGATAATCTTTCAATGGGTAACAGGGATGCTGTCCTCTGTGGTGAATTTTATGAGGGGGATATCGCGGATGATGAACTGGTTTCCCGTTTGATAAGTGAATATAAGATCAAAAGTGTTATCCATTTTGCAGCCTTCATTCAGGTCGAAGAATCGGTTGGCGATCCTTTGAAATATTATTATAATAATTCAATAAAATCATTCAGACTTATCAGGAATTGTGTGAATAATGGAATAGAGAATTTTGTTTTTTCATCAACTGCTGCCGTATATGGGATTCCGGAAAAAGTGCCGGCCGATGAAAAGACGCCCATGATTCCCATAAACCCTTATGGTGAATCCAAGTTATTCACAGAGAAGGTATTGCGGGATACGTCCGAAGCGGTCGACACGTTCAACTATATTGCACTCAGATATTTTAATGTGGCGGGATCGGATAAACAGGTAAGGATCGGACAGAACTATAAAAAACCCACACACCTCATTACCCTTGCTCTACGAGCAGCACTCGGCGATTACCCCTCTCTGAAAGTGTTCGGAACAGATTATGATACAGCTGACGGGACGGCAGTGAGGGATTATATCCATGTGGATGATCTCTCCCAAGCTCACCTCCTTTCACTGAAGTTTCTTAAAGAGAGAAAAGAGAGCAGGGTGCTGAATTGCGGCTATGGCAGGGGGAGCAGTGTTCGAGAGGTGGTTAAGGCAGCCAAAAAAGTTACCGGCGTGGATTTCAAAGTTGAAGATGCCCCGAGGAGGGCGGGAGACGCTCCCGAATTAACTGCTGATTCATCAAAAATCAGGGAAGAACTAAAATGGGTTCCGGAATCAGATGATCTTGAACTGATAATAAAAAATGCCTGGGATTGGGAAAAAAAATTGAAGGGAATATGAATCTGATAAAAAAAATTTTTCTCTTTTTGTTTTTAACCTTTTTGTTTCTTGTTGCCCGCGGTGATACGGTTTCAGACCAGGATCATGAGAGCCGCGATCTTCGTGAATTTCAAGAGTTATCAGGAGTACCGGAAAGAACAAAATATCAGATAAATGTCAGAGCTTTCCCTGAGAAGAGGGAAATTGAAGGGGTCGAGATCATAAGGTGGACAAACAGGACAAATGCAGATGTCAATTCCCTGAGAATGAATCTTTTCTATAATGCTTTCGGGGATAGAGGGTCGACATTTTTTGCCGAAACATCATTGTATAAATTATCGGAAAAGAAATTGAAAAAATATAATTTCGGAAGTATAGATATCAAAAAAATAGAGATCATAAACAGAAATGAAAATATTTCAGGCGATCTTACCTATCTAAGTCCGGATGGCGAAAACAGCAAAGACAGGACTTTTGGGGACTTCAGTCTGAAAAAACCTGTATCCCCGGGACAGACCATATGGATAAAAGTAGAATTTAAATTGAAGGTCCCTGATATTTTCTATAAGACTGGGCAATCAGGCAAGTTTATGTTTATGGCTCACTGGTATCCGAAAATATGTATTCTAAAAAATTCAGGTGAATGGTCGGGCCATCAGTTCCACCGTATGCCCGGGTTTTATTCGGAGTTCAGTGATTTCCATGTCCGGATAACCCTGCCCGGAAATTTCAAGTTGGGTGCGACCGGGAGCAGGATATCTGATGTGAAGGTAAGTGAAACCCTGAAAGTAGTTGAATTCATCCAGGAAAATGTACAGGATTTTGTATGGACAGCATATCCTGATTTTATTGAGGTCAGTGAAAAGATAAAATTAAAGGGTAATAATTTTGATACGGATATTATCCTGCTTCTTTCCCACAAGAGCAGATCGGTGAAGGAGAGGTATCTGAACACAATTAAATTTGCATTAAAATATTTTGAAGAAAATCTTGCATCTTATCCGTTCAGGACCCTTACTGTTGTTGACCCGCCTCTTCAGGGATTTAATTCTACAGGCCATGAGTATCCGACACTCATAACGTCCGCATATTTGAAGATACTCCCGGCTTCATTAAAGTATTCCGAACTGGCAGTCATTCATGGTATTGCTCATCAGTTCTGGTACGGGATCGCAGGAAGTGATGCTTATGAGGAACCGTGGCTGGATGAAGGGATTTCGGTTTTTTATGAGATGGATATTATGGATAAATATTTTGAGAACAGGGGATCTCTCCTGAACTCACTTTATATAAGAATATTTGATTGGGAAATTAAAAGAAGGTCCTATATCACACTTTCTCCTCTTGAAAGGTCTAATTATCTCTCCTGGAATTTTATTAACAATAAATTATTTGTAGGGAATGTTTATTCCAAAGTCTCACTTCTGTTGAGGAGTCTGAAAAATATGATAGGTGATGAGGAATTTGAAGGCTTTTTCAGATATTATTATGATAAAGTTAAATTTACCCACCATAATACTAAACAATTCAGGGATGAGTTCACCAATTATTTTAACAGAGATTATTCCTGGGCTTTTGACCAATTTGTCGGGACGGACAAAAATCTGGACACAGCTGTGTATTCCGTTAAGGCGGATAGAATAGGCAAGAGTGGGAAATACAGAAATGAGGTTGTCTTTGTTCGCAATAGCGGGTATTTCCCGGTTGAACTTTCACTGAGACTAAAAGGGGGGAATGAAAAAAAAATATTCTGGGGGAAAAAGGAGAAGTGGAAAAAAGTGATATTTACTGATGAGAATCCGGTTGATTTTGCTTTTGTTGACCCTGACTTTAAAATTCCACTTGACATCAATCTTGTAAATAATTCTAAAGCGGTCAGGAAGGATAATCAGGCTTTAAGAAAACTTGCGGTAAAATTCGGCTTTTATTTTCAGAACCTTTTAGCATCACTGATACTTTAAAATGGATATATTAAAAATTATCGGGAGTGGATTTAGCATAAGGAATCTCAGGTTGTCAGCATATGCATGGCTCTTTAATATGTTCTTTTCATTTATTATTTATTTTGGTTTTTATATGGTCTTTACCATATCGGCCGGGAGATCAATGATTGAGGACAATATCGGGATGTATGGTCTTTTTACAGTTCTGATGGATATTTTTAATAATTTTCCCGGAAGTTTTACTCTTCTTTTATCTATTTGCTTCTATTTTATAATTCTTTATGTTATCTCTGCCGTATTTATTTCTGCAGGCATCTTTTCTGTTATGATAGAAGAGGAAAAGGCTTCATTTTTTACTCTTCTCTCTTCATCTATTTATAATTTTTTCAAATTTCTTAAAGTGTTCCTGATCAATCTGGTAAATTTTGGAATAGCTCTTCTGCCGATGGCATTTCTTATATTTGTTTTCTGGAAGACAATGGAACGTTCCTTCAATGAAACATTATCAGGAATTTTCCTTATAGTTTTCATCATCACTGCTGTTATTCTTGTGATCTTCTCGGTTGCCATTTATGATTATTCCAGGATCATAAGGTTAAGGGACGGGAGAAATTTTCTGTTTTCATTCCGGGAGGGGATCGGATTTGTTTTCAGTCATAAAGGTAAAATAGTGACAATTTTTTTATTCTATATTTTCTCCTCTGCAATTCTATATCTCATATTTAAACTGCTGATGAGTGTTGTTGGTGGTTTTCTCGGTTTAATTGCTGTATTTTTTTTATATCAGGTGTTTGTTCTGATAAGATATTTTCTTAAGATAGTTGTAATAAATGGTGAGTTTGAATTTATCAGGATCCCTTATTCTGAATCAGAGTGACTTTCCTGAAAAGAATCTGTATGCTCCCGTTGTAAAATAAAATGAAAAAGGATTATAAGATAAATCTCCTGAAAGGTGATTTAAATAAGATTATCTTCCGGCTCGGGACTCCCATTGCAATCGGATCTGCTGTTCAGATGCTCTACAATCTGGCAGATACTTACTGGCTGGGCAGGTTGGGAAGAAGTGCAATTTCTGCTCCTGTAATTTCATTCTTTATCCTGTTTCTCCTTATCGGACTTGGAATCGGATTCTCAATTGCAGGGACATCCCTGGTTTCCCAGTTTATCGGAGCAGGGGAGAAGGGGAAAGCGAACAAAGTGTCGGGGAATCTCCTCTTTATTATGGGGATACTTTCGGTTGTATCTGTTGCACTTCTCCTCCCGTTTACCGAAGTTATATTCAGACTGTTGAAGACTCCGGCCGATACTTTTGGGCAGACAGTTTCATATTTCAGGATATCTCTTCTCGGTATGCCACTGGCATTTCCTTTTTTTGTTTTTTATTCGGTTTTTAACGGGTACGGGGATACAAAAACACCGTTAATGATAGAACTTGTTTCGGCCATTTTAAACATTGTGCTTGATCCTATCTTTATATTCGGGTATTTCGGGCTGCCAGCTCTCGGAGTTGACGGTGCTGCTCTGGTTACGGTGGGCTCCAGGGGAATAGCTTCTGCCGCCGGGCTATATATTCTGTTTTCAGGGAGAAGGGGCCTTAAAATAGATTTAAAAATGTTAGTTCCGGATAAAAAGTATATAGGATTGATCACAAAGACCGGAATCCCTGCCGCTTTGGGGATGGCCGGAGCATCCCTGGGTTTTATTGTCCTGATAGGGTTTGTAAATCAATTCGGTACTGCGGTTGTTTCAGCCTACGGGATCATGTCCAGGATAGTTCATCTTTATGCAATGCCTGCAATGGCAATCGCTTCAGCTGTTACGGCGATTGTTGGACAGAGTCTTGGGGCCGGAGATGTCGAAAGAGCAACAAAAGCGGTTAAAACCGGAGTAAAGCTGATGATTATAATTCTGACACCTTTTATAATGCTTTCAACTTTCTGTGGGGAATATTTCACAAGATTTTTTATTCCCGGCGATCAACTGGTAGATAGTATCAGCTCATCGATGTTCCTGATAATATCGCCTTCAATTCTGTTTTTCGGATTAACTTCTGTTCTGAACGGAGCTTTTCAGGGCTCCGGTTATACCGTTCCTATCATGGTGTCAAATCTTCTCCGAGTCTGGATATTCAGGATTCCTGCTGTATATATAATTTCATTTGTTTTTCTCGGTGGTGCCGGATCTCCAGGGGCACATATAGGAATCTGGTGGGGTATGTTCATTTCTAATGTTTTTGCTTTTTTTATAGTGTATTTCTGGTATCTTTCCGGACGATGGAAAAAGGCCAGGATCCGTGCAGGAAATATTAAGAAGGAGATTGGGAATGGTTAAGCGGAGAGAAAAAAAAGGTAATGTTTATTCCGGTAAGGGGATCGATTTCCTGAAAGATGAACTTGAGAATCTGAATGAGATTGTCAGTGCAATAAAGCCATCTTCGGGGGAGATTCCTGATCTTGACAATATTGATATATTCGGTGGATCAATACCATTGAACGGAATTGCAGGCGGAGATCATATTATCTATATTGATTTTAATAAGAGGTATGATCTGGATGTCCGGATAAATGATGCGAAGGAGAATGGAGATCTTCAAATTGCAGAAAAATTGTGTTCTCTAAAGAATAAGGTGGGAATATTGATCGCAGATGTATCGGGGCATAAAACAACTGATGCATCAATGGCGGCAATGCTTCATCAGGCCTTTATGGTGGGAGTTTTGTATGAATTAAAAATATTTGGTGAAGTTACAAGTGAACTATTTGAAATACTTAATTCCAGATTTTACAAATCATCAGCTTTCTCAAAATTTATAACTATGATCTATGGAGAGATAGATGCTGACGGGACATTCAGGTTCATCAATGCCGGCCACCCGTCTCCGGTTGTTTTCTCAAATAAGTTCAACAGAATAATGAAGGTATGCACTCACAAGTCCTCATCTTTTCCTCCTGTGGGTACACTCCCTTCTGTAGTAGATATAGATTCCAGCAGAAGCAGGAGCAGACTCGGATTTAAAAAAAGATATTCGATAAACAAAATTCACCTTATGGGAGAAGGTGATATCCTGATACTTTTTACAGATGGATTATTGGAACATGGTATTGAATATGATATTCCATACTTCAGCCGGGAATTTGATGAAACTGTCAGATCAATAAAAGATCTGACAGCCAAAGAAATTTATTTCCGGATTCTGGAAGATTTGAAAAAATATGCCGAACCGTCCGATGATATAAGTTTTGTTGTAATTAAAAAAAGGTAGTTCTTATTTCCACCGCCCTTTTACCCATACCCAGCCATTCTGTGTTTTTTCCCAATGTCCTGACACCCAGTGGCGATTTCTCCGCTTCTTTTTCCAATGCCCGTTCCGCCATACATACCGACCTTTTCTCCATTCCCAATGCCCTTTTACCCAGAAATAATTCGGGCCCGGTTTTCCGGACTTCATCCTTATTTTTTTCGGTGGCGGAGGTGATTGGCGGGGTGGTGGAGCAACGATACAACCAATTGAAGAAATGATAAAAATGAGCATAACTATTGTTGAACAAAATTTTTTTATCATGATTCCTCCTTTAATATAAATATAAAACAATTCGGGGCCGATTTTCAAGTAAAAAAAAGTTAACTGAAGCTGATCTTTTCAATTCCTCTTTCTATCTGTTCAAGCCTCTTCCTGATATGGCCGTTTTGAAGAGATCTATCTCTTATCAATGCTGCAGCATCTTTACTGGCACTGAAATACAATTCCGGATACTCTTTAATATCGGAAATACGAAAATCGAGATAGCCTGACTGTTCTGTTCCTGCAATATTTCCTCCGCCTCTCATTCCGAGATCTTTTTCCGCAATTTCAAATCCGTTTGATGTTTCTCTCATTGTTTTCAATCTTTGACTTCCTGGTTCTGTGATCATTAATGAGGGGAAAAGATAACAGAAAGATCTTTTATTCCCCCGTCCTACTCTTCCCCTGAGTTGATGGAGCTGGCTGAGGCCGTACTTATCAGCATCCTCAATTACCATTATTGTCGCGTCAGGAATATCAATTCCCACTTCTATAACAGTTGTTGATATTAGTATCTTTATTTCTCCCTCTGAAAAGTCATTGAAAGCAATCCTTCTCTTTTCAGGATCAGATCTGCCTGATATCACTCCGAATCCGGTGCCTTTGAAAACACTCTTGAAAAAAGGGAGTTCACCCTCCAGCGATCTCAGATTTTTAAAACGGGTAGATTTTGAGATTAGTGGAAGGACAATAAATACTTTTTCACCCTCTTCCGCCCTTTTTTTTATTTCTGAATAAAACTTTTCTCTTATATCCTGTTTCAGGATGAAGGTCTCTATCGGTACCCTGCCGGCAGGCATAGACCTGATCTCGCTTACATCCAGATCTTTATACAGGGAAAGGAGTAAGGTCCTCGGGATTGGTGTGGCAGTGGTAACCATAAGATCTGCTTTTATCCCTTTATAAAAAAGGGCAGCTCTTTGTGAAACTCCGAAACGGTGCTGTTCATCTATTACAATTGCAGAGAGATCTTTGAAAACTATTTTTTCATTAATTATAGAATGTGTGCCGAAAAGGACTTTGATTTTTCCTTCCCTCAACTCTTCTGCCTTTTTTTTTCTCTCGGATAGAGGAGTCCTGCCCGTGATAATATCAATATTTATACCCTTAAAGAATTTGAGCGCATTCTGAAAATGCTGACTGATAAGGATCTCAGTGGGGGCAAGAAATGCACCCTGGTATCCGCTTCTTACTGCGATCAGCAGAAAAAGGAATGAAATTATTGTTTTGCCGGATCCGACATCCCCAAGGAGAAGCCGCTGCATTGTAAAACCGCTTGTTAAGTCTGAAATGATCTCCTCTACTGATATTTTCTGGTCAGTTGTGAGTTTAAAATTTATACGTCCTTCAAGAAGATCACCAGGCTTCCCTGCTTTATATTTTCTCTCCCTTTCTATTTTTCCGGATCTTTCTCTTATAAAAGCAGTTTCAAGCTGGAAAAAAAGAAATTCTGTGTAGATAAATCTTTCATATAATTTTTCTGTGCTGATCTCTGTTGAGGCGGGAAAGTGGATTTTTTTTAGTGATTCCCAAAAAGGTTCGAATTTGTGTTTTTTCACAAGGTGATAAGGGAGGATATCGCCATTATTTTCTTTATGAGAGAAGATATTCTCAATTAAGTTCCTGACAGTTCCTCCGGCTATACTCCCTATACTCTTGTAAACAGGAATGATTCCCTCTTCCGTTTTCAGTATTCTGGGATTTTCGATCCTGCTCTGTTCCCCTTTTAGTTTTACTTTCCCGTAAATTTTTAATGTTTCAGCTGCCCTTATCTTCTCAAGCATATAAGGTTTGTTGAAAATAGCGATTTCTACCGGGGCATCTCCAATAGTTCCAGATATGTTTATTACAGATAAACGCCGCCGGTAATTCCTGTACAGTCCCGAAGTGTTTATTGTGACAATATATACTTTTTCGATCCCTTCCTCTATTACATTATCTGTATCTGAAGTGTTTATATAGTATTCAGGAAAATGAATAAGAAGGTCATAAACAGAAATATATCTGTATCTATTCAGTATCTTAAGATATTTTTCGCCGACACCTTTTACATTCAGTAATGGAGAATCCAGAGAAGGGGTCAATAGAATATTGTAAGTTTTTTATGATCTGTTTTCAGATCTTTTATCCCCGGGAGGAGCCTGAACCAGTCGAACATGGATTTTTTTACTTTATATCCTTTCTGGGCGGCTCCGAAAGCCTCATCCAGGATCTCAGGAGAGAATGCTGTTCCGTTTATCCTTACTTTCTCAAAATCGTATCTCATCCGGTAGTTTTCGCAGAATATTTTTCCCTCAAAATCTATTTCAAAATCCCTTAAAAAGGAGGGAATTTTTTCATATTTATCCCCTTTCAATTCAACTTTCATGTTTCCGCTTACAAAATTATTTTTTCCAAGCACAAGTTTGATATATTTAACTTCCCGGGCAAATTTTCTGGTGTATATCAGATTCAGCCATGAGTTCAGGTCCCTCTGGGAGAAAGTTACATTTTTCAGGATCACACTCTCTTTCTTTTTTGCTGAGATCCTTTTCAGATATTTATCAATTCTTTTCGCATTGTCGAGGGAGAATTCCGAAGGAATAAGAAAGAGGGGTAATAACAGAAATATTATTAAAAATCTTTTCATGTGAGGATTTTAACCTTTCCGCCATCAATTATCAATTTATTAAGGAAAAATAGTCTGATAACCTCTGAATAGATACGATGCTCCTCTTTAAGGATCCTTGCACTGAGTGATTCTTCTGAATCATCAGCTTTTATATTTACCTTTGCCTGCATTATGACCGGCCCTGAATCAACTCCTTCATCAACAAAGTGGACAGTGCATCCGCTTATTTCCGCTCCGGCATCAAGTGCCTGTTTCTGTGCATCAAGTCCGGGGAAAGAGGGCAATAGTGAAGGGTGAATATTAATTATTCTGTTTTGATATTCTCTTATCAGTGTGGGAGAGATGATCCTCATGAACCCGGCCAGGCAGATAAGTTCAACATCATTCTCTTTCAAAACGGAAATCAGGTGTTTTTCATACTCTTCTTTTGAAGAATAGTCGCGGGGCCGGATGAACAATGCCGGAATATTATGGCCTATGGCTGTTTCAAGACCTTTTGCTTTTTTCCTGTCACTGATCACAAGGACGATTTTAAAATTAGAATCATCAAGAAGTGAGTTTTTGTATATTGCCTCAAAATTTGATCCGCGTCCGGAAAGAAGGACAGCGATTTTTCCTTTGTCGGTTTTCATATGGTCAGGGTAAAATAAAGTGTGCCGAAGGGGGGACTCGAACCCCCACAAGATTGCTCTCACAAATACCTGAAACTTGCGCGTCTACCAATTCCGCCACTTCGGCATCTGAAAAATTATACCACAAATCGCTGTTCTCCTCCACATCCTTACTATAGTGTATCCAAAGTCTGGGGACGGTTCCAAATTTGGGGTACAGTTTCACTATATAGTACCCCAAATTTGGAACCGTCCCCAAAAAAGGTGGCAGTTTTTCATAAATTAAAGTGTTATATTTTAACGAGAGTTGAAATTGAAATTCTATTGTGCTACGATTGCGGAATTGGTAACACAACAGGCGGGAAAGAATAATGAATAAAATTAGTTTAATAATTATCTTGTTGATCTCTGTATCTCCGGTCCTTATCTCTCATGGAGTTGATATCGTATCCATAAAAGGGGGGACCGGTATTGAAGCGAAATATGATTCCGGGGATCCTATCTCACATGCCGAGGTCACTGTCTATTCACCGGAAGAGGGTAGTGAACCGTTTCAGACCGGTGTGACGGATAAGAACGGCCGCTTTCTTTTTTCTCCGGACATGAATGGTGAATGGAAGGTGGTAGTGAATGACTGGACAGGGCATGGCGGTACAATTAAAATTAAAGTTGATAATGATCTGAATTTACGGAGTGAAAAAGGGGAAAAGCCTACGGGAAGAGGGATAAAAATTCTCTCAGGTGTTTCAGTCATCTTCGGATTAACGGGTCTCCTGTTTTATTCGTTAGCAATAAGAGAGAGAAAGAGGGGAGTTGATGCACATTCCTGACGGATTCCTTTCACTTCCCGTAATTGTATCTACAACTGCTGTTTCAGCTGCTCTGCTTTACCCATCAGTTAAAAAGCTTGATCGTGAAATAAAACCTGAGCGGGTACCCCTTATGGGTTTGTCGGCTGCTTTTGTTTTTACTGCACAATTGTTAAGTTTTCCGGTTTTCGGAGGAACATCGGTCCACCTTACCGGTGCAGTTCTGATATCGATCCTTCTCGGGCCATTTTCCGGATTTCTTATAACAACATCAGCTGTTTTGCTACAGGCATTTCTTTTCCAGCATGGGGGATTAATAACGGCAGGTGCAAATGTAATGAATATTGCAGTAATTCAGTCTATATTCGGTTATCTCTTATTCAGGATATTTTCAAAAAGATTTTATATCCCGGGAGCATTTATTGCCTCATTCACTGCTGTTGTGGTTGCAGCGGCAGTGTGTGCAGTAGAATTAGTATTGTCTGGCACCATACCATTGCGGGCGGGAATGATTGCAATGGTCACTTCCCATATATTTGCAGGGATCGGGGAGGGATTTATAACAATTATTATTCTTGAAATGATAAGAAAGTTAAAGCCGGGACTTTTGGAGATAAAAAAAATATGAGGCATTCATTCTGGGACCACTATAGCAGTCTTGACTCTCCTGTGCATAGGATCCCAGCCGGTTTCAAAATAGTATTTACCATTACCTTTGTTCTGGTACTGACTCTGCTACCGGGAACTTACATCTCTTATGTCGCGCTTCCGGTGTTGATGGCACTGATCACTCTGCTGCTGATATCAAAGGTGCCGGTTGCCAATGTTATAAAACGTACCCTTGTGGTACTCCCGTTAGTACTTCCTGTTGTTGTTTTGAATTCGATCTTTATGGAGTCAGGCTTGAAACATTCTCTGATACTTGGGGTGAGATCATTTCTGAGCATATTTTCACTTATACTTCTTGTTTCTGTCACCCGTTTTTCAGATATATTGAAAACCTTGTCGTCCTGGCATGTCCCGAAGATCGTGATAATGATCCTCTCTTTTATGTACAGATATTTTTTCCTGCTCACAGGGGAAATGGAAAAGATGATCAGATCTGTAAAATTGAGGTCCGGGAACAGCAGGGGTATCGGGATGATCAGAATATACAGTCAGATACTGGCCATCCTTTTTATAAAAAGTTATGAAAGGGCAGAAAGGGTTTATCAAGCTATGCTTATGAGAGGGTATGACGGGAACGGGGGGCTGTAGTGAGGTCTCTTGAAGTAAAAAATATAAGTTATACCTATCCTGACGGAGTAGAGGTTTTTAAAAATATCTCATTTGATGTAAACCGGAATGAATCTGTCGGAATAATAGGGCCCAATGGCGCAGGTAAAACGACATTGCTGCTGGCTCTGTCAGGGCTTGTCAATAACAGCGGTAAAATAATTGTAGGTGGAATTTTGAAAACTGAAAAGAGTATAACGGATATCCGGAAAAAGATCAGTTTTGTTTTTCAGAATCCGGATGATCAGCTGTTCATGCCCCATGTTGAGGATGATATTTCCTTCGGCCTTGATAAACTCGGATTTTCTGTTGAAGAGATCAGTACAATAGTTAAAGATTCGCTAAGATCAGCGGGATTGGAAGGTTTTGAATCGAGAAGCAGTCATCATCTTAGTCTTGGTCAGAAAAAGAGGGTTTGCCTCGCAGCTGCATTTGCACGCAACCCGGAGATACTTCTTCTTGATGAGCCTTCAAATGAACTTGATCCCGGTGGACGAAGAGAATTGATAAGTCTGATCAAAGAATTTAACGGGACCAAACTTGTGGTCAGTCACGATCTTGATATGATAGCAGAAGTTTGTGATACGGTATTGATTCTTAATAACAATACCATAGTTATTTCAGGGAGCTCAAAAGAGATTTTATCTAATATAAATTTGATGGAAAATAATTCTCTTGAAGTTCCATTCAAATACCGGTAACCATATTTCAGGTCAGATCAGAACCTGTTGATGTCATGATTAATTTTCCGTGCTTAATACCTTTGGTGCTGGATAATTGATCTGTAAGTTTTTTTATTTCCCTGCTTTTACCCTTCAAGATTATTACTTCCAGGCAGTTGTGATGATCAATATGGACATGGGTTGAAGAGCGTATAATATTAAGGTTGTGATGCTGAATATTGTTAATGACCTGAGAAATATCACTTTCATGGTGATCATATACCAGGCTGAACACCCCCACTGTCTCTTTATTTTCTGACTTCCACTCCTCGGAAACCAGTTCTTCCCTTATGAGATCTCTTATAGCTTCAGACCTGTTCCTGTAGCCTTTTCCATCGATAAGTTTGTCAAACTTGGTGAGAAGGTCAGAACTGAGAGATACTCCGAATCTTTTTAATTTCGCCATATGCTATTTCCCGTAAATATGTTTTCCTATCTTTATTATCCTTGCCATCTCCTCATCGGACAACGGCCCCTCTTCCAATGCTTTTACATTTTCATCCAGTTGTGATACCGAGGACGGTCCCGTAAAGCAGAGATCTGTCTTTGGGTGTGAAAGGGCGAATCTGTAGCACTCGGATGCAGTTAATGGTTTCTCTCCGGGCGGCATCTTTTTTGGATTCAACAGCTTTTTCCATGCAGTTGCAGTGTAAATTGTTATTCCCGGAGGATCTTTTTCCAGGATAAAAGGGAATATATCCTTTTCCGCACCGGTATGAACAGCATTATAACGGAACATTAAAATATCTATCGGTGAATCAGGATCCGATGCCAGCTTTCCGAACAATTTTCTATTGTGGCCGGATAAAGCAATAAATCTTATCTTTCCCTCTTTTTTAAGCATCATTGCCTTCTCTATTACCCTTGCAGGAAGATAATTGTACCAGCCCAGAAGTAAAACATCCGTATAATCCGACCCGATTATTTTCAACCCTTTCTCCACTGACCGGGTAGTAAGGATCCCGGAATGGTCATAGGACTGAAAGACTGTTACTACTTTATCCCTGTCCCTCCTGCAGATATTCCTCAATGCGGTCCCCATCTTTTTGTTCTTTGGTGTGCTCCAGAGGAAATAGTTGATCCCGTATTCATAAAATCCTTTTTCGACAGCCTGAGATGGGAGGCCGTAGCCGGATGCAATACCCATTCTGCTCACTTCAAACCCTGTTCTTCCCAGGATCACTCTGTTTTTAAAATCATTTCCTGTTGTCATTTTTCCCTTCTTTATTCAGTATACAAGTTTTTAATTTTTATGGAAAGAATTTTGATTGTCAGCAGGATCAATGACAATATCCGGGAAAATTCTCCAGAATAAATTTCATTGTGAGGCAAATCTTGAAGTCCGGAAGCGTATCTGAGATACTCTCTGTTTTGATTTCAGACACCATATTATTATTTGATTTAAAAGAAAGGCTGAGATCTTCGGATGAGAAAAACACTCTCCCTTCTTTAATATAAAGATCTGATATTTTCCGGTCTTTTTTATACTTGATTTTTTTTTCTTTTCCGTCATAGAAGATCTGATATACATCATCTTCATGTTTGAAACTCTCGGCGGAAAGGGCGATCCTCGGTTTGTCCCGAAAAGGATTTCCCGATGAAGGACAGAATGTTGTACAGTTCCCGCAATGGTTGCAGAGGTCGGTTATGTTCAAAACCTGATCAGTTTGTAAAATCTCGAATTTTTCTTCCCCTGCAATTTCAATAAAATTGCCTCTCTTTATATAAACCGGAATATCAATTGAGACGGCTTCACAATTATATGAAATGTTTGCCCTGTTGGGGCAAACGGTAACACAAATATCACATAATTCATCACACAGAAGACACCTTTTTGCTTCCTCTACAGCTTCACTTTCATTCAGGGATGATATGGAAGGTCCTCCCTTAAGTCTCTGATCAGGCGGCAGTTCTTTAAGCGGTTGCCGGAATTGTCTTTGGGATTTTTTTATACGGAGCTCTCTGGAAGAAACTGCTTTTTTATATTCAATACCATTCTTTTCCGGGAATAATCCTGATTCTCTGATCATTATCTCTGCTGCATCTTTTCCGTCTCCGACCGCATTTACAATGGTTGAGAGACCCGGCCCTGCATCTCCGCCAACCAGAACATTCTTATCTCTATAAAGCCTCCCCGATCTTTTCAGGTTAAGGACGCTTTTATCAAACAGGTCCGGTGAGGTCCTCTGTCCGACTGCCGGAATAATGGTATCAAACGCCAGATCTGCTTCCGATCCGTCAATTTTTACCGGGTATCTTCTTCCTCTCTTATCCTTATCACTGAGTTTAGTTCTTATACATTTCAGTCCCAGTACATTTCCATTGATATCGGTAATTACTTTTTCCGGGGTAATAAGTTCAATCAACTTCACTCCCTCTTGTATTGCCGAAATAACTTCTGTACTGTCTGCGGGCATCTCTTTTTTTGTCCTTCTGTAAAGTATTGTAACCTCTGAATTTTTACTTGCGGTTCGTAATGCAGTTCTTGCCGAATCGATTGCTGTATTTCCTCCACCTATCACCGCAATATGTTTGCCGATACTAACTTCCTTTCCCGATTTTACATCAGAAAGAAACTGTAGGGGGTCCAGGACACCTGGTGAGTCTATCCCCTCAATTTCGAGTGGTATACTTTCAGGGGCACCGGTGGATATATAGACATATTTACTTTCATTCCTGATTTTCCTGAATTCTTCAACTCCGATATTGGTTTTATATCTTGAGAGAATTTCCAGTCCAGAGATCCTCTCTATGTCTTTTTTAAGGGCATCGCTGCCAAGTCTGAAACCGGGTATGACCATATTGATCATACCTCCCGGTTTCTCTTCTCTCTCATATATTTTCACTTTTAAACCCGTTTCAGCAAGGTGTCTTGCGCATGAAAGGCCTGAAGGGCCGGCTCCTATTATTGCAATTGTACCTGACCCCTTTTGTGTTATTGGTTTTTTCAACTTCGGAGAATTACCATAATTTTCAGAGAGGAATCTTTTAATCTCCCGGATCTTCAGAGGGTTATCGTAATTGGATCTGGTGCATTTGATCTGGCATTGATGATCGCAGACCATTCCTGTGGTATTCGGGAACGAGTTTGTTTTTAATACTGTTTTAAATGCATCATCAAACTTTTTCTCCGATGTGAGGTAAAGGTAAGCGGGGACATCCTGTGAAGTAGCGCATGCATCTGTACATGGAGCTTTGATGCAGTCAAAAAAGGTGAGTTCTCTTGAAGTTTTTGTGTCTTTATCTTTAAATCCCTCTTTTTTATATTTTTCCGATCTTGTTGTTTCAGCAGCATATTTACGTATATTTTTCAGGGTCGGGATCCAGATATTACTGCTCTTTCCGTTTCCTGAAAGCTTTATGAATTCATCGATGCTCCCGGCTCCGGATTTAGAGATAGATTCATCTAATTTTGTAAGATATTGTCTGATTCTCCCGTATCCTCCGGGTTTCAGGATATCCGAGGAAAATGTGACGGGAATTAATCCGCATAAGATCAGTTCCGGAATGTTGAAAGCATCAGCACCAGCCGAAAATGATATATCTATCCCTTCGGAAATATCATTTCTGAACATTGATGCTATGTTAACCGAAACGGGGTGAAGGGCTCTTCCGCTCATGTATGCCATCTTTTCTTCACCGGGGAAAATATCCCCGGAATTGACACTCTCAAGTGTATTTGTAAGTTTTATTCCGAAGAAAATATTGTTTTTTTCTGCTGATTGTTTCAGACTTTTAACCAGGTCCAGGGCATCTGTATATTTAATATCGTGGTCGAATGCCGAATCGGGGATCTCGACATTATAGCCGAGCTCCCTGTTTATTATCTCTCTGACCTTTTCAGGCCCAAGCAGAGTTGGATTAAGTTTTATAGTAGTATGAAGGCCTGCTTCTTCGATAAAATATCTTCCGATCTTCTCTATCTCCTCCGGAGGAGTCCCGTGCATTGTTGATACGGTGATATTATTGGATATCCTGTTCGGGATATCTATATGTTTGATCTCAGGAAAATCGGGGGACAATTCATTTACAAGACGATCCTTATATTCAGCGGAGTTTTTCATATTTTCAATAAAGCCTGATACTTTCTTCCCTTTTATCCCCTTCAGGTCGTATCCGGCGCTCATATTGAAAATAAACCCCTCCTTATTGGAACTCCCGATCTTCAGTTCATGTTTAAGGAGATGAAGAATAACCCATGCCTTCAGATACTCAAGAAAAGATTGATCAATATTCAGTTCCTGTGACCATTCGCAATTGTACCCTTCATCTCTCATATCTATGCATGGTTTTGTTACCTCTATATGGTCTAGATCCTGTATAGTTTTTAACTCTATATATCTTGCCCCTGTCAGCCATCCTGAAATGATATTCGGGGCCAGTTGGGTATGGGGCCCGGCAGCCAGTCCTACAGGTGTTTCCAGAAGTCGGCCGAATCTTTTTATTCTGAATCTGTCATTATCTGAAGGGCGGAAGAACAGCTCTTCGGGAATTCCGAAAATATATCCGTTTTTAAGTTCATTTTTTATCCAGGAATAAATTTTGTTTACAGGCAGAGGAAAAAATCTGTCTGAACCTGCTTCCTGAGATAACGTCATTATTCAGGTATCCTTCTTAATTCTCCTTTATTGATAAAGCTATCAAGAACCCGGCCCGGTTCTTTAAATTTGATTGACATTATCATTGCTGCAATGATATATGGTTTAAATCCGGCTTCAATATATGTCTCTTTTCTGTATTTCTCGAAAACTGCGGCATCAACTTCCCCTCTCTTGCATGAAATGCCTGAAATATCTGCAGGGAGGCAGTGCATATACAGGGCCTCTCCATCCTTTGTTAACTTCATCCTCTCCGAATTACATTCCCAGTCGATATATTTTCTGTTATTATTCAGGCTCTCTTTTTCAAGGTTCTCAAGTCCCTGAGAATCTCCTTTTTTCAATAATTCTGTCCTCTTCTCCATTGTAGACCAGGGGGCCCAGCTTTTAGGGTATACGATATCTGCATTTTTAAAAGCCTCATCCATGGATTCTGAAACGGTAAGGTTTCCTCCTGATTCCACTGCGTTCCCGGATGCAGTTTTAATAACTTCAGGAATGAGATCATATCCTTCAGGGAATGCAAGCGAAACTTCCATTCCGAATCGGGACATCAGTCCGATGATACCCTGGGGGACAGATAACGGTTTTCCGTATGACGGGGAGTAAGCCCAGGTCATTGCGATTTTTTTTCCTTTTAAGGACTCAAGTGAACCGTAGTGGTTCTTCAGATGGAGGAGATCCGCCATCGATTGTGTCGGGTGATCAATATCACACTGAAGGTTCACAATACCCGGCCTCTGCGGGAGAATGCCTCTGTTATAACCTTCATCCAGCGCTGATCCCACTTCACGCATGAATTTGTTCCCCTCTCCGAGAAAAATATCATCCCTTATCCCGATCACCTCAGTAAGGAAGGAGATCATGTTTGCCGTTTCTCTTACAGTTTCCCCGTGAGCGATCTGGGATTTCTGTTCATCAAGATCCTGGACCTCAAGTCCAAGAAGGTTAGCGGCTGATGCGAAAGAGAACCTGGTCCTTGTCGAATTGTCCCTGAAATGAGATATGGCCAGGCCTGAATCAAAACATCTTGTTGAAACATTCCGGCCCCTCAGGCTCTTCAATGCATCTGCGATCAATAATATCTGCTCAAGGCCTTCTCTGCTCTTTTCCCAGGTAAGGAGAAAATCCTTTTTATACAGTCCGGTCTTCAGATCATTTATTTCTTTTATAATATTTTCAACCATCTGACGGCCCCCTATATTTTGTAGGCAAACCCTGCATAAAAAGCGGTTGCCTTCACCAGATCTTCGACAGGTATCATTTCATTAGGAGCATGGGCCAGTTTTTCATCTCCCGGGCCGAATCCGATCACGGGGATATTATGGAGCCCGTTTATTGTCACTCCGTTTGTGGAAAAGGTCCATCTGCCTGTCTCGGGCCTTGTTCCGAAAAGATCATTAAAGTTATCAACTCCTTTTACAACCATCTCATGATCTTCCGGCATCAGCCAGGTGGGGTAATATTTTTTCATACCGTATCTCAGTCCTGTATATGCGTTTCCTTCATAGTAGGGGACAGTTACTTCTGCATCCATTCCTTCAACTATTTTTTTGATCTCCGCGACTGCAATATCCTCTGTCTCACCCAGGGTCAGTCTCCTGTCAATGTGTATCCGGGCATAGTCTGCAACAGCGCAGAGAGAAGGGCTTCCTGAAATGAATTCTGATATGGTAATGCTCCCTTTTCCCAGGAAATCGTTATCCTTTAATTTTTCGTTCAGTTTTTCAATTTCAAGGGCAACTTTTGAGCCCATATAGATCGCATTTTTACCCCTTTCCGGAGCTGATCCATGAGAAGAAATACCCCTGAAGCTGACATTCATCTCCATCCTCCCTCTCTGTCCTCTATAGATATTCAGATTTGTCGGTTCAGTACTGATAACGAGATCAGGTTTTATCCCGTCTTCTTCAATTATATATTTCCAGCAGAGGCCGTCGCAATCTTCCTCCATGACACTTCCGATAAAGTATATTGTCAGGTCATCTCTCTCTCCAAGTTCCTTAATTATCCTGCCGGCTGTAATAAAAGAAGCTGCTCCCCCTTTCTGATCAACCGAACCTCTGCCGTGAAGAAAACCGTCCTTGATCTCACCTGAGAACGGATCAAATTTCCAGTTGTCAAGGTTGCCCGTATCAACCGTATCTATATGGGCATCAAAAGCAAGAATTCTGCCCCCGGAGCCGATCCTACCGACTACATTCCCGAGAGGGTCAATATTAACTTCATCAAAACCGGCTTCCTTCATCTGCCTGGCAAGTATATCTGCCGCAGCTTTTTCATCTCCGCTCATTGATCTTGCTTTTACCAATTCAGATAATTTTTCTGCCGTAAAATCCCTGTATTTTTCTGAAAGCCTTAAAATTTCGTCTGTTCTGTTCATTTTTTCACTCCTTACCAACGGAAATTATAATATCACCTTTTGTCTCTATTTTGAATGACCGGCTTGGCAGAAATTTATATTGATAATTGTAACGGGTGTGATAAATCCTGTCCCTGCAAAATAATAAATCATTTTATTCTGATATGTTACAAATGGACAAAATGCTGTATAATCTGAATATGATCGAAAAAATTAATTCACTGTTTGCAGGGCTGGATGGAATAATCAGGACACCGGGTCCTTCTCTCGGTAATCTGATGGGAAATAAAAAGTGGGTCCCTTATTTTGTGGTGATCCTGGTGACCGTATTTATATTGAGTTTTGTTACATTCCCCTATGCGGCTGACCAGATGTCGGAGATGATGCAGGATTCGAGCCTGGCGGATTATTTTCAGGATCAGGATTTTGATTTTCATTCATTGTCTTTCGGACAGAAATTATTCGTCCTTATCCCCGAGCTGGTTTTTATTTTTATCGTTATCGGGATCGGAGCTTTTTTCACTTACCTTTTCTTCGGGATCGGCGGGGCGGAAGGGCTCTATATAAATTATTTTTCACTGGTTACAGGAGCATCTCTTATTGACATAGTTTTCCCAAAAATGGTAGAAACAATATCTCTGGTGTTCAATGTAAAATTACTCTCTTTTATGTCTCCGGCGGTTTTTTACGGGGGAGAAGCCAAATCATTTATCAATATCCTGATCTCAAGATTTGACATTTTTTCGATCTGGTATACGATCGCGATCGCCCTAGGTATCGCATTCTTCGCAAAGATCGACAGAAAGAAGGCTCTGACAATATCTTTTATCTATCTGGTATTTAAAGCCTTGGTAATGTCAGGCTTCACCTTCCTCTTCATGAGCCTGGTATAAGACAGAGTTTACATACTGACTACTTATCCTGACTTAATTCAATTCCAAGTTTTCCAGATAAGGTTACTTCTGAGTTTTATAGGCCTATTATGTTCTTTTAATCCATATCTTTATTTTAGAATATGTATGCAGTTTAAAGGGGGGGGGTGTGAAAGTCGCCCTAAAACAATTAATATTTAGTGTAAAGATTATATAACTGTATTGATTATATTTTCTTTGCCTGATAAAATTTAAGAGCATGAAGGGAATGGATAATTCAACATCTTTGTTGTTTTAATAAAATTTGATTTAAAGGGAGGAAAGAATGTTAAAGGAAAAGTACAAGAATCTTGTCAGTTTCGGAGAAGATGTAGGCCTTAAAGAAGAGTATGTGAAGGAAGAAGGCGGAAAGCTTAGGATCAAAGGAACAGTAGAATACCAGATAGAGAAGGATCGTTACTGGAACAAGATCAAGGAATCAGCTGAATGGAAAGAGGAAGTTAGTGCCGATATCCGTGTGGAGAAAGATGATATTTACGGAAATTATAAAGTTGAATCCGGAGATTCGCTTTCAAAGATCGCAAAGGAGTTCTACGGAGATCCGATGCGGTATAAAGAGATATTTGAGATGAATACCGATATCCTGACCAACCCTGATCTGATCAAGGTCGGACAGGTATTAAAAATGCCTAAGAAGTATAAATAATCTTTTATGCTGGACATGGGGCAGTACATACTGCCCCATTTGCCCAAGTTTAGTTTGAGTCCTATTTGTAATTTTTGAGTTCACGGGCCATGTCTCTTTTCTGGTCCCGTTCTTTCAACGCCTGTTTTTTATCGTAGGAGTGCTTGCCTCTTGCAAGAGCGATCTCGATCTTGATTAAACCCTTCTTAGTGAAATACATCCTGAGCGGGATCACAGTGAATCCCCTCTGGGTTGTTTTCTTTATAAATTTTTTTAATTCCTGTTTATGCAAGAGTAGTTTCCTGTTCCTGAGGGGTTCGTGATTATTTATCCCTGCGTTTACATATTGGCTTATATGGGCATTTAACAATATTGCTTCACCGGATCTAAGGTCTACATATGCATCTTTTATATTTACGTTTCCCTCTCTTGCAGATTTGACTTCACTTCCAAGCAGAGAAATGCCTGCCTCAACCTTTTCAACTATCTCATATTCATGAGAGGCTTTTCTGTTAACTGCAATATTTTTATATTCCATAGCTTTGATAATGATTATATTAGATATCTCTATACAGGTAAAGAGCAGGTTACCCGGACAGGGCGGATTTTTTCAGATTGATCTCCGTTATCTTCCTGTCGCCCATTTTTTCAACCTGAAGAATGCAATTTCCGACATTTAATTTGCTGCCGGCTTTCGGCATTTTCCCGAAATAATAAGTGAAAAGACCTGAGATCGTTGTGAAGTCTTTTTTCATTGGGAGTTCTATATTCAATTGATCATTAACTTCTTCAACGGGGAGTTCTCCTCTGATAAGGTAGCTCCCGTTCTCATTCTGCTTAATTGAACTTTTGCCGATATCAAATTCCCCCAGGATCTCTCTGAAAATGTCATTGAGCGTTACTATTCCGATCGGGATACCGTATTCATCAAGCACAATTGCTAGATCCTGATTGTTCTTTCTGAACTCTCTTACTACGAAGTTCAATGAGGAATATTCCGAAATAAAAAATGGCTTTACTGCAATGTCCATCAGCTTGATTTTTCCATAGCCTTTTGAAAGAATAAACGGGAGCACTTTTTTCAGGTAAATTACGCCGACAATATTATCCAGGTTCTCTTCATATAGAGGAACTTTTGATATTCCCTTATCAATAAGCAGTTTCTTTATATGGTGGGCTTTTTGGGAAACCTCGAGAGCAACTATTTGAAGTCTGGGAGTCATTATGCTTTTAATATCTCTGTCACCGATATCAAGTATCTCATGTACCATTTTAAGGTTATAGGGGTTGTGCTTAAAATATTGAACTTCTGAAGCAAGAAAGTGTTTTATCTCTTCTGTAGTGAATTCTTTTTTCTTTCTCTTTTTATTTTTCCCCGGCATCAGAATGGATGTCAGAAAAGAAAATACTTTTGCTGCGGGATAGAACATAACAGAAAAGAATCTGATGGGACGGGCATACAATGATGACAATCTGTCACCATGCCGGAATGCATAAGATTTGGGAATGATCTCTGCAAATATCAAAACTATCAGAGTTGTAAAAATTGTCGAGGTGATAAGGATCATCCTTTCATCATTAATAAATATTTTTGTAAAAAAGATAGTGGAGATAGATGCGGCTGCTATATTTACAATATTATTCCCGATCAGTATTGTAGCAAAAAATTCATCCGGATTTTTCAGGATCGATAATAAAAGTTTTGCTTTCTTACTCCCCTTTTTCGCCTTGTGATTAAGGCGGATTGAATTCAGGGACAAAAGTGATGTTTCAGCAGATGAAAAAAAAGCGCTGAATAACACCAGAATTACAAAAGGTAATATATAATAGAGCATCGTTTCCCCTGCCCCGGATTTTATCTTTCCCGGAGGGAATTTTCAACTATTTTTTCTGCTTATTGTATATCTGATAAACAATTTTATATAAAGAGGCTCCGATACAGTCATTAATAAGCTGTACATCATCTGCCCCTTCAGGAAGTCTGAGTATTCTCGGTGCAAAATTAACAATACCTTTCATCCCGAAGCCGATCAGTTTGTCCAGCATTTCCTGTGCAACAGAATCGGGCACTGAGAGCAGAGCTATCTTTATTTTATTATTCTCTTTCAGGAATTCACCGAGTTTGTCAACATGAAGGATAGGGATAGATTTCTCTTTGAGCTCCAGATTTGTTCCCACGAGTTCCGGTTTTTTATCGAAAAGGGCTCTGACATTGATATTTCTGATACGGAAAAGTTTATATTCAGAAAGAGCTCTCCCTAGTCGTCCTGCTCCCAGAACTATTACCTCTGCACCTTTGTCAATGGAGAGTATTTTCTTCAGTTCTTTGAAGAGGAGTTTCACCTGATACCCTTTTTTCTGCTTTCCGACCGAGATTCCCAGATAGAAAAAATCCTGTCTTACCTGATTACAGGATACACCAGTGATCTCTTCAAGCTGCTTGGATGATATATATTCAGAGTCTGGAAGGTCAAGTTTTAATAATGCTTCATAGTAGAATGATATCCTTCGAATAACCCTTAAACTAATCTTTTTTTTCATTGCCACCTTCTTTTTATTTTTCAAGGTGTAACTATATTCCAGAGGCGGAAAAAAGTCAAGTATTTAACGATATTTTTTGTTAAAAAAAATAATTATTTTAACAAGACATAAAATGTTAGAAATCATGACAAAGGGTGCTAGGCCATTTTATTCTCTACATCATCAATTTTTTTGGGGATCGGGTCACCAAGAACTCTATGCCCTTTTTCTCTCACAAGGACATCATCCTCCAGGCGAATGCCGCCGAAATCTCTATATTTTTCAACGTTTTCATAATTAATAAAATCTTTGTTTTTGCCCTCTCCTTTCCATTGGTCTATGAGAGCAGGGATAAAATATATTCCCGGTTCAATAGTTAATACGAAGCCGGGTTCAAGTTCCCTTCCAAGTCTGAGATATGCGGTGCCGAACTGATCACTTCTCTTCATCTCTCTGGTATATCCCACATAATTCTCCCCGAGATTTTCCATGTCGTGAACATCCAGTCCCATCATATGTCCAAGCCCGTGAGGGAAGAAAAGGGCATGTGCCCCCTCTTTTACGGCATCTTCCACATTACCTTTCATCAACCCGAGGTCTTTTAGGCCTGAAGCGATAACTTCAGCGGCCAGGAGATGGATATCTTTGAATTTCCTTCCGGGCTGAACGAACTCAATTGTTGTTTCGTTTGCTTTGAGGACGGTTTCGTAGATATCTTTTTGTTTGTTGGTAAACTTCCCGGAAACAGGCAGAGTTCTTGTGATGTCTGAAGCGTAGAACTCAGGAGACTCGGCCCCTGAATCAACGATAAGAAGGTCACCGGATTCCATTATATTCTCATGTGAATGGTTGTGTAGTGTCTCCCCGTGAATTGATAAAATTACCGGGAAAGAAGTTACAGCTCCGTATCTACCAACCACACCATGGATCAGACCCGCCATCTCTTTCTCGCTTTTCCCCGGGCCTACATTTTTGTGAAGTGTTTCATAGATTTCTGATGAGATCTTCAATGCTTTTTCGATCTCTTTGATCTCCCTCTCCTCCTTATAGGAACGTTGCTTTACAACAGCAGTTATTAGTTCGAGTGAAGAATATCGGGCAATTGCAGGAGGTCTTATTCCGAGCAGCCCTGCAATGTCCAGTTTAGTCTCACCTCTGTAAGGGGGGAGGAAATGAACTTTCCGGCCTTCGTTTATTGCGGAATCCAATAATGTTTTCATTTCCGGGATTGTTCCCGATCTTGATGTTCCTATACTTTCCGCCAGGGTTGAAACAAGAGGTTGAGGCCCCATCCAGATTATGTCATCGATGGTAAAATCGGTTCCAAAGAGGTAATCTTCTCCGTTGTCAACATCTATTACTCCGTAGAACCCGGATTTGTTAAGTCCGAAATAATATAAGAATGTACTGTCCTGCCTGAAATGAAAAGGGTTTGCCGGGTAATTCATCGGGGAATCAACATTTCCCGGTAATAGAATGATCCCTGATCCTACATTCTTTTTTAATACATCCCTTCTTTTCTTATATACATTTGATTCGAACATTATTCCTCCTGTTATATTCTATATAGTAATCTGAATATCTGATAGTATCAAAAAACATTGAAAAATCAAATTAATGACCTTCTGGTTTTCTATTTTTTTTCTTTTAAAAAAAATGTGGCCATTTTCAGAAATAGCTTGCTGTTATCACAAAACATCCCAGTCAGAATACCTCCCGATACAAGAATGTTCATCTTCCCTTTCTTCTTATAATAAGGGTCTGTAAAAGTGACAACATCACCTTCCTTCTTTATTTCTCCACCCTTTTTTTTTATGAAATCTATATAACCGGAAAGGGCCTTCAAAGCCCCGGTGGAATCATCGCTCTGAATAACAAAAAACCTTAATGTCTTCTCCCCGATCAGATATTCTCTGGAATAAACTTTGTTGAGGAACGAATGCCCCAGGAAGTTGAGGTTTGTAAATGTTTCAGATCCTTTAACACTTTTTTCTCCTGGAAACTTTGAAAAAACAGCAGGATATCCTTTTTTATGCAAAATTTTCCCGGAAATACCTTCTGCAAGTTCTTTTAATATTTTCTCCTCATTGTCACCGAGATCAAAACTGCTGATCTTTACATAGGCAGGGCCTTTAAAAAAATTCAATATCCCTTCTTCATAATATCCCTCTGTGCCAATAGCTAAAAAGTTCCCCTCATCAGGTTTTTCCTGAGTGTATATGCCGAACCCGTTGGAGAGATCTGCATGGAGATAGATATCGGCAGTTATCTCTCCTCCCTTATCATTTTTATACTTTAAAGAGTGAAGTTTGATGAATTCAAAGTTCAGAAAAAGGTCTGCCCCGCCGTTTATATATTCAAAGAGTGTATCGGGAGTGTATGTATCAATTTTTCCGTCGAATACAAATCCTTCAAGCTGAGGGAACAATTCAGCCCCTTCCTGAGGAGGCGCACTATGAATTGTAATGGTAGTTGAGATTAAAAATATCACTATAATTACAAAAGTCTGTTTTATCATTTTTGTCTCCAGTCAGTCATATATTTTCTCCCTTTAAATCAGGGGTGGACTTAAATTTTATTTTAGTTCAAAGTCTTCTGAATGTAAATAGAATGGGTGTGTTTGCAATGTTAAATTAATTATTTAATTTTGTTGACAAAACTGGAAATTGCAATTAAAATATTTTTTCTTGTAAAGGAGGTATTATGGCACATAAAATTACTGAAGACTGCATCAGTTGCGGCGCATGCGAAGCTGAATGCCCGGTAGAAGCCATTTCAGCCGGAGATGACATGTATGAGATCGACCCTGAGAAATGCACAGACTGCGGAGCCTGCGTTGAAGTCTGTCCTACTGAGGCGATCATAGCTCCTTGACGAAGTAATTATTTCCCGAATTAAAATCAAAAATATGACATGCTGAGAGTGGTGTGTCATTTGTTTTCACGGAGATATTATTTCTGAAGAAAACCCGGGTTTCTCAAAAAAAAGGAAGATACAATGGAAAATAAATCAAAGTTATATAACAATATGTCGCTTTTCGAAAAAATTCCTGTCCCTGCAAAAAAGGTTATTGCTGTTGCCAGTGGAAAGGGGGGGGTGGGGAAATCCACAGTGACTGTCAATCTGGCTCTTGCCCTCGCTTCAAGAGGTCATAAGGTTGGATTAATGGATGCAGATCTTTACGGGCCGAATGTACCATTAATGCTTGGTATTGATGATGCGAAGGTAAAGGCTGAAGGAGAGTTTATGATCCCGATAGAAAAATACGGGATGGAGATCATGTCTGTTGGATTTATCACAGACAGAGAGAGAGCTCTGATCTGGAGAGGAGCGCTTGCCAATAAACTTATCGAACAATTTTTTAAGAATGTAAAATGGGGAGAGCTCGATGTGATGCTTATAGACCTGCCACCCGGGACAGGTGATGTTCCGCTGTCGATCCTGCAGAAGGTAAAACTGAATGGAGGAATCATTGTAACAACTCCCCAGGAAGCGTCGATCGCAGATGTTGTGAAAATGATAAATATGTTCAAAGCAGATAAAATTGAGACAGATATTATCGGTATTGTAGAAAATATGAAATATTTTCTCTGTCCTCATTGTAATGAAAAAACTGAAATGTTCCCTGTTTCCGATCCGAAAAATTCAACTGAGGGTCTCGGATATAAAATCCTTGCAGAATTCCCGTTTGATAACAGAGTGGGAGTGAAGAAAGACAATGAGACGCCTTATTACATAGATAATGAAGATACTGTGCTGATAAAGGAAATTGACAAACTTGCAGATGAGACTGAAAAAGCGGTAAAGCTGGCAAAAAAAAAATAATATCCTTTAAAATTCAGTTACTTCCCTGTTATTGTAGTAAAAACAGGACATTGTCTGCATAATTATATTGGCATTGATTTTGCTTAAGTAAATATAGGAGGTAAAAATGAAAAAATTACTAATACTTTCAATCATCGCAGTTTTAATGGCTGTACCGGCCTCTGCAGATTCTCCTCAGCCGGAACAGACTGGTGCAAAATATTATGACAATGCAAAGGTTGTCAAGGTCAAATACTCCAAGGGAGATACCTATGTGACAAGAAGCTTCGACGAAGGCCGTGAAGAAGCCGGGGTAAATATCCCTATTTTTGAGAAAGACATAGCAGGTACAAATGACGGCAGGCTGGATATATACCTGGGCAGGTCGAATTTCCTCAGGCTTGATTATGATACTGAAGTAGAATTTCAGAAAGTACCGGAGTTGAGAAAAACAGATCTCAGGATCTTTGTGAGGAGAGGCGGAATCTATCTTGACCTGCATACTCTCGATTATGAAAAAGATGTGGAGATTCAAACGCCTGATTGTGGTATTTTCATACTCAACCGGGGTGTTTACAGGATAAACTACAACGGTGAGCGTGGGACAGAGGTATTTGTCTATGAAGGGCTTGCAGAAGTTGCAGGTGAGAATCTCAGTAGAAATGTAATGGAGAATCAGAAGATAGTTATGAGAAGCGGTTCTATTCTTGAGCGTCCCTTCTTCTTCTATTCATCAGAGAAAGATGATTTTGATCTCTGGAGCGAAGAGCGCCACAATCTTGTGAATTATGCAAGAAGCAGTACTTCAAGGTACCTTGACAGAGGGTATGAGGACTATGAATACGAATTGTCCAGGTCCGGAAGGTGGAGGTATAACTCAACGTACGGAACCAACATGTGGATCCCTTACAACGTTGGAAGCAACTGGAGGCCTTATTACAACGGAAGATGGGTATGGACACCTTCTTATGGATACTACTGGTATTCCTATGACCCCTGGAACTCATTTACTTACCATTATGGAAGGTGGCATTATGATCCTTTCTGGGGATGGCACTGGCTGCCTGGATACCAATGGTCACCGGCATGGGTAGGTTGGTGTTACAGCGGGTCTTATTATGGATGGACTCCATTGAGCAGGTATAACAGGCCTGTCATTGTGATCAACAAAAGGTGGCTCCGGAACTATAATTACAGGAAAGGGATACCATGGAGATCCTCTTCATCAGTTTTTGTAAACAGAGGAAATCTAGGCAGGTCAATAAACAAAGTTGCTCTGAAGAATGATTCATTCCTGAAAATGAAGGACAAAGGACTTTCCTATAAGGGATTTTCTCCACAGAACAGGTATGATTACAACAAAGTGAATGTCCTTAACTCAAAGGGGAAGACTGTAAAGTTCAAACAGGGCGGGATAAGTACATCCAAATATTACTCATCTTCAGGTTACAATAGTTCAGGAAAATCCAATAAAAGTGTTGTATACAAATATAAGAGTTCAAAATCTACAAAGTCAAACACTTTTAAGTATTCCGGGTCTAAAAGTTCCCAGTCAGTGAAGAGTACTTCTGTAAAAAGCTATAAAAGCAGCGGGAAAACTTCTTCAAAGGTAAAACAATCTTCCAGCTCAAGTCAGGGCTCAACGGTAAAAAAGAAGAAAAAGTCGGGATACCCCTCCTTTTCGACAAAGGGGTATTCCTCGAATAATAGTTATGAAAATTCAGGTTATTCCCAGAGAAGTAATAGGAGTCTATCCAACAAAGGGAGCAGTATAGGTAAATCTGCTTATACCACCAAGAGAT
Source organism: Candidatus Aminicenantota bacterium (assembly GCA_963827565.1). Taxonomy (GTDB): domain Bacteria; phylum Acidobacteriota; class Aminicenantia; order UBA2199; family UBA2199; genus UBA647. The sequence continues at coordinate 372,363 of CAWHBG010000003.1, read as the reverse complement.
ACTCCTCTGCTTCAGGATCAACTGCTTATAATAAAAAGAGCTATAGTTCTTCAAGCTCTAAATATAGTTCGAATGAGAATAAATCGTACAAAAGCTACAGGTCCTACACCCCGAAAACATATACTTACAAAAAAAAGAGCTACAATTCCTATACTCCGAGCAGCTACTCTTCCGGAAGTTACAAATCTTATTCGCCGAAGTCCTATTCTTATAAAAGTCCCGGGTCCTATTCTTACAAGAGCCCCAAATCCTATTCCTCAAAAAGTTACTCAAAGAGTTATTCTAAAAGTTACTCAAAAAGCAGCAGCTCAAAAAGTTATTCCAAGAGCTCTTCTTCAAGAAGTTCATCCTCAAGCAGTTCACGTTCATCATCCTCTTCCTCATCCAGGTCGGTGAGGAAGAAATAGATATAAAAGGGGAAGGGGGGTATACCCTTCCCCTTATTTTTTATCCTCTATTTTAAAAATAATCTTACCTTGTTGAACACTTCCGAATACTGTTCCTCCTTTCGAGAGTTTTCCGAAAAGGACCTCGTTCACAAAATAATCCTTAATCTTTTCCTGGACCACCCGGGCGATCTCCCGGGCACCGAACAGGTTGGAATACCCCAGTTCGGCGATCCGTTTATAGACCTCCGGGGAGAGTTCCAGATCGATTTTCTTTGATTTTAGTTGAACCTTGAATTCATTGATCTCCTTTTTTACGATGTTCATGATGGATTTATCGTCAAGCCTGTCGAAGATAACTATCTTGTCAAGCCTGTTCCTGAACTCGGGAGAGAAATATTTCTCTACCGATTTAGAGATCGCCTCATCTTTAATTATTTTGTCATCAAAGCCGATACCGGCCTTTCCGATTTTCCTTGCCCCCGCATTTGATGTCATTATGATTATCACATTTCTGAAATCTGCCTTTCTTCCGGTATTATCGGTGAGTGTCGCATAATCCATTATCTGTAGAAGTGTGTTGAATATATCACTGTGTGCTTTCTCTATTTCGTCAAGAAGTAGTACGCAATGGGGATCTTTCCTTACAGTTTCGGTAAGAAGCCCCCCCTGGTCAAATCCGACATATCCCGGGGGCGCCCCGATAAGACGGGCAACAGCATGTCTCTCCTGATATTCGGACATATCGAACCGGTGAAAGCCAATATTTAGTACTGAAGCGAGTTCTTTTGAAAGTTCGGTTTTTCCTACACCGGTTGGGCCTACAAAGAGAAATGATGCTACAGGTTTATCCTCTTTCCCGAATCCGGCTCTCGATCTTTTTATGGCTTCTGACACAAGTGCAATTGCAATATTCTGCCCGAAGATCCTCTTCTTAAGCTCTTTTTCAACCTTTTTCAGTTTTGAAAGATCTCTCTCGGAAACGCTTTTCTCCGGAATACGGGAAATTTTAGATATCACCTTTTCTATTTCTTTTTTCCCTATATTTTTGTTTTTTCTTCCATTATTACTATTTTCTATTTTTAGAAGGGCTCCGGCCTCATCTATCACATCGATGGCCTTGTCCGGAAGGAATCTTTCATTTATATATTTGTCTGATAATTCTACGGCCGCCTTAAGGGCATCATCAGAATATTTAACGTTATGAAACTCTTCGAATCTCTCTTTAAGTCCTTTCAGGATCGAAACCGTTTCTTTGGTGTCCGGCTCTTTTATGTCTATCTTCTGGAACCGCCTTGACAATGCTCTGTCCTTTTCAAAATATTTTTTATATTCTTCATAGGTTGTTGATCCTATACATTGCAGTTTTCGGGAAGAGAGGACAGGTTTAATTATATTCGAGGCATCCATTGCTCCACCCGATACCGCTCCGGCTCCCACTATATTGTGGATCTCATCAATGAATAGGATGCTGTCGCCCGATTCCACAAGTTCATTTATGATCTTTTTCAGCCTATCCTCAAAATCGCCCCTGTATTTTGTACCGGCAATTAATCCACCAAGATCGAGCCTGTAAATTTTTTTATCTTTCAGGTATTCAGGGACACTCCCATCTGCGATCATCTGAGCCAACCCTTCTGTAATAGCCGTTTTCCCGACACCCGGTTCCCCGACATGCACCGGATTGTTCTTAGTTCTTCTGCATAGGACCTGGATTGTTCTTCCTATCTCATTTGTTCTTCCGATTACCGGATCCAGCTCTCCATTTCGCGCTAAGTCGGTAAGTTCAACGGAATACAATGAAAGGCTTTTCCCTTTTTTACCCGGCTTTGCCGGGGAAGATTCCCCTGTCCCGGCAGAATCAGATTGAGTGGTTTCTCCCTCTTCCGGTGAGGGTGTTTGTTTATCACCCATTACATGAGAAATGTAAGTGAGTAAATCCAGTTTTGTCAATCCTTCCTGATTAAGCATTGTAACTACCTGGGAGTTTTTATCGTTAAAAAAAGCTGCATACAGATCTGCAACATTAAGGGTATCTTTTCCTGCAGAGGAGATATGGATCATTGCGTTCTCAATAAGGTTGATAAATCCTTCCGACTGGACCGGATCTTTTCCGTTTGCAAGAGGAATATAATTATTATTAAAAAATTCTTCCAGCCGGTCTTTAATTGAGTTAATATTTCCGCCGAGGTTCTCAATTATATCCGGGCCGGTCCGAAAGAACAGAGATGAGTACAAAATGTGTTCCGGTGTAACATATTCGTGTGTCCTGGTTTTTGCTTCATTAAAAGATGCAACAAGTATATTATTAAGTTCTTCGCTTACTTTCATTTAAGCCTTCTCATAACTGCATTTTAAAGGGAATTCGTTCTCCCTTGAATATTTGTTTACCTGATTTACTTTTGTGACAGCTATATCCAGAATGTATATTCCGCATATCCCTTTTCCTTTTTTGTGTACATCCAGCATTATTTTTGTTGCTTCAGAGGCTGATTTATTAAAAAAAGTTATCAACACCTCCACTACAAAATCCATTGTTGTATAGTCATCATTAAAGATCACCACTTTGTACATTTCGGGAGTGATCGTTTTGTCTTCTGATGATAACTTGACATCTTCTTCAATTCCCATACTGATATCCGGCATGCTTACAAAGTAAAAAATTTTTAAAATCTGTAAGCGATACCTCCCCTGAATATCAAACCGTCATAAAATGCCACTTCACCGAGAAGGTATACATTGTTTACTACTTCACCCCTGACTCCAAAATTAATATGAATTACGGGAAAGAAACCGATGGGGAACTTCTCGCCCTCAGACGCTTCATATTCATTCTCAATATCATCAAAGGTCCAAATCTCATCCTGCTCCTCTTCAACATCAATTCCGCCGATCGTGGTAACCGCGCGGGAATGAAATTTGACAAGGGCTTTCTGTACGCCGAAACCGAAACCGAATCCGATAAAAGGATGTATCCGTTTTGTGGGCCAGAGATCCCATCTTATACTGAGGTTTATTGAATGAGGAAGAAGGTCTATTGTACCGCTTGCCTCAGCTTTGATGGGGTTGTTGTGGTCATCGTATCCTTCATAAGTACCGTCTGCTCTCATTTTAAAGTTATTTCTCTCGTATGAAAGTCCCAGGGAAAATGATCCGTATTTACCGCCGGGGAAAAACCTGAATTCAAATCCGTAATTATTTCCGTTTGAATCAAAAGTCAAACTTCCGTACTCGGGATCCCAGTATTCGATCTCTGGAATTATCTCGTCTTCAATGAGTGGTGCGATCATATTCACATTCCATGTAGAAAAATGAAAACCGAATTCGAACATCCCTTTTCCTGTCACCGGGATTATCATAAATGATATTAATAGTGAAACAGCTAGTATACGCTTCATTCTCCCCTCCTTCTGTACTATTATAAATAATTACCTGCAAAAAACAACCGGAAATAAGGCAGGTTGATATTTGGCGGGAAAAATAATATATCTTTAAGTTAAGGAGAGAAAAAATGAAAAAAGTTTTGATGATCAGTATTGTCATCGTTCTTGTATTATCCGGAAGCTCAAATATGTTTGCTGAACAGATCAAAAAAGAATCGGGAAAATTCCCCATTTTCACAGAGGAGCTGGCGTTGAAATTTTCTGAAATGGCACTTAATTGTATTGAGAAGGAGTATCCTAATAAACCATCACACGTTTTTAATGATGAAAAAGATCTGAAAACACCGGTCCAGCAGCATCCGGCATTTTATGGATGTTTTGACTGGCACTCTTCTGTCCATGGGCACTGGATGCTTGTGAGAGTACTGAAAGTATTCCCGGATATAAAAATAAGGAAGAGGATATTGGATGCCCTGAAAAGGAATATCACTGTAAAGAATATCACTGGTGAAGTTGCTTACTTTAATGAGAAAAGCAGGAAGTCTTTTGAACGGACTTATGGATGGGCATGGCTTCTGAAACTGGCAGAAGAGCTTTATACCTGGAAAGATCCCGCAGGCGAAGTTCTGTATAAAACCCTCTCTCCGCTAACAGAAAAGATCGTATCGAACTATATGAATTTTCTTCCAAAACAGACCTACCCGATCCGGACCGGAGTCCACCCTAACACCGCCTTTGGCCTCCTCTTCGCCCTCGACTATGCCAGGGCAATGAAAAACAGTGATCTGGAGGAACTGATCAAAAAGCGGAGCTGGGAATACTATTTGAGAGACTACAACTGTCCCGATGACTATGAGCCGGGGGGAGAGGACTTTTTTTCTCCCTGCCTCATGGAAGCCCTGCTGATGACCCGCCTGATGAGCGACCGTGCGTTCCGGCCCTGGTTCCGCCACCTGCTCCCCAATATGTACCGGAGCACATTGCTGATCCCGGCCATTGTGTCTGACCGGACCGATGGGAAACTCTCCCACCTGGACGGGCTCAATCTGAGCCGGGTATGGTGTTTTTCTGCGATCCTGAAAAAACTTGAGAATAATGACCCCTTAAAGGTGATTTTGAAAAAATCGATAATAACTCACCTGACAACAGCGATCGAAAATATTAGAAGCGGGCACTATGCCGGGGAGCACTGGCTGGGTTCTTTTGCAGTTTATGCTTATTCGGAACTTTGATCTTTACCGGACTCTGCTTGCTCTTTTTCCATAACTTCGATCAGTTCGGTCCAGGTTTCCATTGTTTCTCTGGCACCCTGCTCATCGAGTTTGTTTATTGCAAATCCGGCGTGGACGAGGACGTGGTCGCCCAACTGACAGTCCTCTATTAGGTCTACACGTATCTCTCTTTTTACATTATGAAATTCAACAACGGCATTGGGGCCGTTAAGTTCTATAATTTTAGCCGGAAATGCAAGACACATGCTCCCTCCTTATAATGTTTATTTATAACATATTTTTTTTCTATTTCAAATAGACGGCCAGAAATTTGATTCACTTGATCTGATCCCCCGATCCCCCTTAACAAAGGGGCCAGGGTGGGGACAAAGCATGCCCTGCCCTTACGAATATCCATTTCCAGGTCAGCCAATCTAATCACATCAATCCATAAATCAGGCGAATCATGGTTCAGACAATGGGGTTTCTGTTGGTTTTTTCACTGTTTCAAATTTTACAGTATATGTATGGGTAAAAGTGAGTTCGGATTCTGCCTCCACTACTCTGGTGAAGGGAAAATGGTGATCCGGGCCATGGAGCGCTCCGATCTCCATGTCATACTGAGAATCATATTTAAATATTTTCTTATCTAAAATAATATAATCCTCATTTACCTCTTTTACGATCACGTTTTTATCCCCTTCCATGATATTCACGATTGAGGGCTGAATAAAATCGGAAAATGTCCATTTGAATTTCAGGTTGGGATCCGTGCCCTGATCCAATTTGAGCATACGGTTCGGTTCAGGAAATATCACTTGTTCATAAAGGTTATTCACTTTGAAGGAGGCAATAATATGATATTTTATACTTTCCGGAACCGGTGCCTCCCCTTTCTTCCGGATTCCTAAGGCGAGTTCTAGTGTATCCCCTACTGCCAGTTCAAAAGGTTTAAGATAAATTTCATAATCATAGGTCTCGTGATCGTGATGAAAATTGAATTTCGCATTATTCAGTTTTACTTCCGCAATTGAATATCCTGAATCCTGTATCAGATCTGCATCAAGCCGCCCCCACAGGAAGTTCTTATTCTTATCAGTTTTAACGGCATAGGCTATCCAACCGTTAATCTTGAAAATTCCCTGAAGATCTTCACCCTCCCCGCCATTACACTTTATACTTATACCGGCAATAAGGATACAAAAAGCGAACAATATGCCGGTGATAATTGCAATTTTTTTCAATAGTACTATCCTCCTGCTAACTGCTGGTATTATCTGTTAATTATTTTTACCATCTTTGGCATCCTTGACGAGGGACTCTATCTTACTTTCTTCTCCAAAAGATGATTGGCCTGAACCCCATTGGTCATTCACTGTGTTAAACAATTCAGCAGCCTTCTTTTCTTTTGCTTTGTTCCGCCTGGCTGTTTCTTCCAATGCATCAAAGGTGGCTTCGCCGGTTTCTGAATTAAGCTGATTTGCAATCCAGCTTCTGATATCGTCAAGAATTCTTTCTTCAATATCCTGCCAGGCATTTTCCAGACACGCACTGGCAGCCTCTTTACCATTGAAATGGGATACGATGGCGGCAACACCTCCCCAGAATCCGGCGCGCGCAGAATATGAATCATATGTATCTTTATAAGCAGTGAGGAAATTCCGGGAATATTTGATTGCATGGGAAGCAAGAAATTTTTCCCAATCCCCTCCGGACAGAGAAGCGATCCTTGGATTGGCCACAGTGATTGTAACCCCCTCAAGAATGCCTGCTGATGAAACATACATCCCGGCTAAACCTCCAAAATAAGCTTTGATTCCTCCTTCTTTAGGTACTAATTTTTGAAATTTACCTTTAATACGCCTTTTAACTTCATTTCGAAGAACTGTCTGGAAAATGCCGGGCTCATCCGTGGCACCATGCAGGCCGGTGGGGAGGATTCCCTTCATCCGTCCGGTTTGTGGTTCCACCTGAAACCACGCATACATCCCATATAAGGGATCGTCACCATGAAAGAAAGCTACAGGATATCTGGGAACGATGACCTTCCCGTCAGGATGTGACCGAAGAAAGGAGAGTATTTTGGTTTTGGCGGAAGGCCAAAGATCGGAACAGTTGTTAAAGGCAGAAAGATTGTTCTGATCCACCATGATAATCTGGTTTTCCATTCCCCTGAGCTGCCGGTTTTTCATCATCTGGCCAAATACAACACTGGTTGATAGGATTCGCCTTTTCCCCTCTGTTAACTGATAGATCACCCGGCTTTCGAGGGTATCATTGTAAATGGACCGGGCGGTCTGGAACGCAACCGGGAACTCTCCCTCCGCCTCAATATCGTCCTGCAACACATCCAGTGAATATACAGGAATATTTGCGGTTTTTTTCTCTGAATCTCCAAAAATTATTTTATCAACACCGATACTGAGAGGTCCTCCCGATGATTTCTTTTTGACCACCGGTAATTCCATCCATTCTTCTGAAGAGAGGATAAAACGGGGCATTGCATATCCGGTTTTCACTATAAAGGTTTTTCCGATTTTCTCTGAATACTTGTCAGATTCAGAAGCATATAGTGTGTTCATGGCCCGGGTGCGGAGGGCTGCGTTATGAAACTCTTCAGGGACTCCATCAGGGATGTTCATTTCATTAAATGGTGTAAGATCCTTAATAACTTTAAGACAATATATATTATTTTCTCTGGGTACTCTGGTACCCATTACCCGATCTGAGGCAAACAGCAGGCGATCCATGGTCAAATTTCCCCCCTTCTGTTCCAAGACAACAGAAAGTGCCAAAGATGAAGCCTGATCAAGATCGATGTCCAGGGGAATTGCTTCATTGTCAAAACAAAACAGTGCTTCCAATCGTTTATTTTTTCTAAACAGCAGATAGAAGGAGTCTTTTCCACCGGCAGAAAGCGTGAGGGAATCGGCAACTTTTTTTTCTCCGATGGAATTGTCTTTCATTGTCCACTTCAGTGTCAAGGAGAGCAAGGGGTGATCCGGGGTTTTAATTATTTTATCTTTCTTTGATGCTTCTGAATTACATGACGTGATCAGTAAAAATGCAATAAATGCTATGGTAAAAAATATTGGTCTATTTTTCATCTCATCACCTCCATAATAGTCTGTTTTTTTTACTTGTTTCTATTTAAGCCATGAAGCATAAAACTGGTTCTCATTTTCTCTGGTAAGTTCTTTCACCACCTTTCCATTCATATCCAGGATCAACATTTTTGTTTTTCTATTCAACCAATCCTGACCAGCCACATTTTTGTGCCCAGTAATCAAAATAAAATTTCCGTCCGGGGAAAACTCTGCACTTTCATAATTCCACAAGTTTTCTTCTCCTTCATGCAAAACTGTAATGTTGCATCTGGGATCAATTATTTTCAACTTATTGTAATAATTGGCAATAAATTTGCTTCTGTCATAATGCCAGTCCAGAAAATATGCAGTATTTTTACAGAGTAATATCTTTCCTGTGCCGTCCGGGTTGATCAGGGCAATCGCACGTTCTTTATAGGAACTATATGCGATTTTACTTCCATCATATGACCAGGAAGGCTTACTTGAAGGTTGAGAGTCAATTTCAATATCTTTCATTAAATCAATATCATAAATCCGAAGTGTATTATTCCTTCCTTTCCTGTGCAGGCAGTATGCGATCTTTTTGCCATCGGGAGACCAGTCGGGACTTAGTGTAAACTCCTTGGACTTATAGTCTGTCAACCTTCTAATATTTTGTCCATTGATATCCATTAAATAAAGATTTCTGGCATTATTCTGACCTTTTCTGGTGGAGACAAAAACCACTTTCCCGGATTTCTTTGAATATCGGGCGAAATAATCATGGTTTATTTCAGAATCGGTCAGCTGAGTCACTAATCCTGTGTTTGGATCCATAATTTTGATATCTGCATTTTTTCTTGTTCCATTCTTCCCTTCAGAATAGATTATCTTACCTGAAAGCTTTTTACTTACAACCTGCTTAACATCGGTTAATGCTGCTTTTAACTGATCCGCATTTTCGACGCTGAAATATTTCCCTCCTCCCGCTTTTGCTATACAGTCTAACTGGGCTTTTTCCTCGTCACTGACATCAAACCCCACCACATGTACTATGACATTGAATCCCTCAGCTTTCAGGCTCCGGAGAATTTCACATGGATCCTTATCACAGGTTTCTATTCCATCACTTATAAGAATGATCGATTTTTCTCCTTTCAGATCTCCCATTGTTTTCTTAGCAAACTCCAGAGATCCTGCTATCGGCGTCTTTCCTTTTGGTGTTATTTTGTTAAGTTTTCTTATAAATTCTTCTTTATTGACAGGCCCGGGCTTCACAATTATTTCAATATCCTGACAATCAACCTTTGACCTATGCCCATATACCTGGAGTCCCACCTGCATGTCCTCCGGCCATTTTTTAATCAGATCAGATATAATCTCTTTCGCAATTACAATTTTGGGTTGATTACCGATCTTTCCATACATACTTCCGGATGCGTCCAGAATAATCAGGAGGTTCTTCTGCTGATTTTCCGATTTCTCTTCCCCGTAGAATGGCAAAACCAAAATACAGGTAATCAAAATAAAAATGGAACAAATAGTCTTTCCAAACTTATAAAATTTCATTCTTCCTCCCTAATAATTGTTTTTGTTTAATTAATTATGCTTCAGATCGGAATATACATGATCGGTTCTACAATAGGCACCAGCATATAGTTCACATTGGCAATGAACACAATATGGAAAATAAAGAACAATGCCAGACCGAGAATTATAAATATTTTTGACAATACCAGCAAACCGCCATAACTTTCCTTGCTTCCACGGTTCCTCCGGGTCTCAATGATGGCGGGGATCGCCTCTCCGTATTCCAGCATAAGAAGTCCCAGAATGGTGAAGAAAAGTCCCACTGCCCAGTCCACCCCATTGGTCAAACCTAACATTTCAGAAAAATAAAAGGGATCATAAAAATTACAATACAGCAGATAAAGGGGATAGGTCAGGTACCAGTACAAAAGCACAAGTCCGCAGCAGCCGAATTTTTTCAGTATTTTCATTGTTCTACACCGCCATGACGAACAGAAAAATCCAGCCGATGGCAATCGATATCCCGCCCAGGAGTTTGTTGGCCCATAATAATCTGAGAATACCTTTATATTCATTCTCTTCTGTGGAATCCTTCCCCCTTGAGTTGATCGCATCTTCCCGGAATTTCTTAAAGGGCTTAACCGACAGGACCAACAGTATCCCTAGAATGGTAAAAAATACGGCAATAATAACTAATAGGAATAAATCCATTCTCCCTCCTTTAAAAAGTACAGATATCAAAATATATATTTATATAAAACTTTTCATCAAAATATCTCAAAAATATATAATTGAGATCGGGGAAACAGGTGGCCACTGACTCATTGCCAAACTCAATTATGGGTTGTTGATTTGACTTATGGGGGGGAATTAAATAATATCATATCCATAATGAGAGCGATATTTATAGCTGTCGGCAGTGAACTCCTGGATCAGAATAAAATAGATACAAATTCCCTCTATGTAGCTAAAAAACTCAGCGAAAAAGGGATTCTGATGGATATGAAAATAGTGGTTGGAGATGACAGGACAAACCTGAGCTGGATAATAAAAAATGCCTGCAAAAGGTCCCAGCTTGTTATAGTCTCAGGGGGACTTGGGCCGACAGAAGATGATATCACGAGGGAATCTGCCGCGGATGCATTGAAGCTTCAGCTTCTTTTCGATGAGAACCTTGTTGCGGGGATCGAAGAGATGTTCCGGATAAGGGGACTTGATATGCCGCAAATCAATAAAAGGCAGGCTTTTGTTCTGGAGGGTGCCCGGTCAGTAAGGAATTCCGTCGGAACAGCACCCGGTCAGTATTATGACGACGGTAAGATAAGGCTCCTTCTTCTCCCCGGACCTCCAAAGGAATTAAAACCGATATTTGATAAGATCCTGGATGAGGAGTTAGCTCCTCTGTCAAATTTCCAGATCTATAAGAGAACTCTTAAATTCGGAGGAATCACTGAATCGGAAACCGACTCGAATGATATCGGGAATATACAGAAAACATAGAAATCCGGTCACAACCATTTTAGCGTCCCCGGGATTGATAGAGGTTCACCTTCTCGGGAGGGCGAAAAAGGATATTGAAGAGGTGAAAGTCCTTACTGATGAGATTGCAGAAAGTATAAAAGCCAAAATGGGAAGTTACCTTATTACTGAAGAAGATATAGGGATCGGTGAATTGATAATAAATGAGATGACGAAGAGAGGTCTTACTATCAGTGTCGCTGAGAGCTGCACCGGTGGAGGGCTTGGAAATATCCTGACCAATGTGCCCGGAAGCTCTGAGGTGTTTCTCGGGGGTGTAATCCCTTATTCAAATGAGCTTAAAATCGGGATCCTTGATGTGCAGGAAGATACATTAAAAAAACATGGCGCAGTCTCAAAATATGCTGCAAAGGAGATGGCTGTAAATATCAGAAAAATGACCGGGTCTGACCTGGGAGTATCGATAACAGGTATAGCAGGCCCCGGCGGCGGAACGGAAAAGAAGCCGGTGGGACTGGTTTTTATGCATTTAAATGCGAAAGATACGGATGTTGGGGAATACAGGATATTCCCGGGAGACAGGGAAGTAGTAAAAATAAGGACAATTAATTATTGTCTTAATATGATCTTCAAGTATCTGAAAAATGATCAGTTATGACAGAGAAAGAATTTCTCTGGATTACTTTTATAAAAATAGAGTTAAAATCTTTCAGCACAGGAAAGGGTACAGATTCAGTGTTGATTCTCCTATTCTTGCCGATTTCATCACTGCGTCGGATAAAAATGCGCTTGAGATTGGTTCCGGTTCGGGGGTTATTTCATTACTTCTCCTTTATTTGAAGAAGTTTTCTTTTATCACAGGGATAGAGATACAAAAAGATCTTTGTAAGCTGATAAAAATGAGTATTACTGAAAATTCTCTTCATTCGCAATTTAAAGTGGTTTATGGAGATTTTATTAAGATTTTTTCAGACTACAGAGGGATAATGAATATATTCTCAAATCCCCCCTATCTCAAAACGGGGAAAGGTCATCTGAGCAGTAATGAAGAGGTGAGGAGAGGAAAGTTTGAAATAGATATAGACCTTGAGAATCTGCTGGAAAAGAGCAGCTCAATACTTGGAGAAAAGGGGAACATTTTTTTGGTTTTTCCATTTGACAGGTATGAAGAGCTTAACTCTATAGCGGGTATGCACGGGCTCTATCCTGTTAAACTGAGAAAGGTGTTGTCTTTTGCTGATGGAAAACCCGAAAGATTTCTGATACAATTGACCAATTATAAAAGTGATCTTGAGGAAGTTCCTCCATTGATCATTTACCATTCCGTTGGTGTATACTCTGATGAAATGGAACTAATTTTGGCAGGAAGGTGACATGTTAAAGAGTTTTAAAGAACTTTACCGCTACAGGCAGTTGCTTTTTGTTATGGTCATAAGAGAACTTAAGGCCAGGTACAGGGGGACTGTTCTCGGATTTTTCTGGAGTTTTATGAACCCGATAATGCTGGTAACGGTATATTCAATAGTATTCGGATTAATCTTCCAGCCAAAGTATGCCGAAATGGAAAAATCGATACATTACTCTGTGTTTTTTTTCACGGGAATTCTCCCGTGGACATGGTTCTCCTCTTCTATTCTTGAATCTGCAAATGTTCTGATAGCCCAGGGACCTCTAATAAAGAAAATAAATTTTCCGGTAGAGATTCTGCCGATGATGGTGGTTATTACCAACATGATCCATTTTGTCCTGGGAGTGCCGGTCCTTATCCTCGCTTTTCTTGTCCTTGGCAAATCTCTCAGTGTATGGATATTTTTCCTCCCTATTGCAATGCTGGTGCAATTTGTATTCACTATGGGGCTGAGTTTTTTTATATCTGCGCTGACTGTTCATTTCAGGGATATCAAGGACCTTCTTACAAATCTTATGACATTGTGGTTTTTTGTAACCCCGATAATCTATCCGTTCTCGTTTGAGCCGATCCAGAAATCAAAATTCCTGAAGATATTCCTCTCTCTCAATCCTATGACCCATATTGTTGAATCCTACCAGTATCTTTTTTTTCACGGTTCCCTTCCACACTACAAAAAATTGGGTGTTACTTTGATATTAGGTCTTATTCTGTTCTGGTTCGGGTACAAATTTTTCGACAAATTACGCGATACTTTTGTCGAAGAGGTATAACATGGGTTCGATAAATGTAAAAGACCTCCAAAAATTTTATAAAAAATATTCTAATAAACATAAATTTCTGACCCTGAAGAGTGCATTCCTCAGCAGAACATTGTTCTCAGATTTGAAAAGCAATGAGATATTTGAGGCGTTGAAGGGAGTGAGTTTCGAGGTTAAGAAGGGGAAGACACTTAGTGTAATAGGTGAGAACGGATCCGGGAAAAGCACATTATTGAAAATTCTTGCCGGGATCTCCAAACCCTCGGCCGGAGAGGTAGTGACAGAAGGGCGTATCAGTGCATTGATAGAGCTTGGGGCCGGTTTTCATCCCGAGATTTCCGGGCGCGAGAATATTTTTATAAACGGAAGTATTCTGGGGCTATCCAAAAAAAAAATAGAAGAGAAACTTGATGCTATAATCCGGTTTGCGGAGCTTGAAGATTTTATTGACAACCCTGTTAAAACTTATTCTTCGGGGATGTATATGAGACTTGGTTTCTCGATTGCAATTAATGTTGATCCCGATATTCTTCTGATAGATGAGGTTCTCGCTGTGGGGGATGCTTCGTTTGTCCCAAAATGTCTGGACAAGATCAACGAGTTCAAAAGAAAAGGTAAGACCATAGTCTTTGTTTCTCATGACCTGGCAACTGTCGAGAGGATAAGCGATGAGGTCATATGGATAAAGGAAGGGAAGATATATAGAAAGGGATATCCCAAGCGAATTACTGACGCATATCTTGAGTACATCGGGAAAAAGGATGAGGTTAAGTCGTCCGAAGATCACCAGCACCTGGAAGCGGAAGGGAGTCTCGATAAAGAGAAGAGATGGGGAAGCAGGGACGTTGAGATCACAAATGTAAAAATGAGAGACAGGAAAGGGAAGGAGAAATATGTCTTCAATTTTGATGAACCCCTCACTATCGAATTTGATGTAAAAGCTAAGAAGAGAGAGAAAGATTTTGTTTTCGGACTGGCAATTCTGAATTCAGAGGGAGTTAACTGCTACGGATCTAACACACAAATTGAAAATCTAAAAGCAAATGAAATGAGCGGTAATGGGAAGGTGGAGATAGAAATTCCGGCCCTTAACCTTGTTAACGGGACATATTTCCTGAATCTCGCAGTTCATAAAAGGGATGGATTCCCATTTGACTATCACCATTTTATGTATAATTTTAAGGTTACATCTATTCACAGAGACATTGGGATTGCAAGGGTTCAACATAAATGGAGTTTTCCGGAAAATATTAAATTCAAGAAAATTAAATAATGTCACAAATGCAGGAGTTTAAAAAACTGATTGACCCGACGTCTCTTGAAAAAATAATAAAGGGCTTTACGGGGGAAAAAGTAGTATTTACCGGCGGAGTGTTCGACCTGCTAAAGCCGTTTCATATTGATCTTATAGAATTTTCAAAAAAAAGGGGAGATGTTCTGGTTGTTGCTGTTCAGGAGAAAGGAATATATACCCCTTTTAACGAGAGGGTTGAAATTCTTAATGAAATAGAGAATATTGATTATCTATTAAATTATAATGATCAATCGATTCGGGAAATTCCTCAAAATCTTTTCGATGAAGTTATAATCAATAAAGAATTTGATCCTGCCGGGATCAATACCGTTAATGGCGGAAAAATTTTAAATTTTCCTGACTGAACTGAAATCTCCGATATGGGAAAAATATAATACTAAAGGTGGTTTGACAAAAAAAACCCTGTGTGATAAAGGTTTTCTTATAGGTGAATTTTACCTGAAAACAGGACGAAATGGAGATAATTTCATACGGAAAATCAGACATTGGAAAAGTTCGTGATAATAATGAAGATTTCCTTGCAATAAAAACCATTGGAAAAGATGAGCACCTTTTGATAGTCGCTGATGGTATGGGGGGACACCAGGCAGGGAATATTGCCTCCAAACTCGGTGTCGAGACTTTTCTGAAAAAATACGATACATTAAGGAAAAAGGGGACAGCAATTCCTGCTGCTCTCCTTCAATCGATAAACAAATCAAATTCAGAAGTTCTGAAAAAAGCCTCCCTGGAATTGGATAAGCGGGGTATGGGGACCACATTCAGTGCCCTCCTTATTTCTGGTCATAAAGCAAATATAGTTCACATAGGTGATTCCCGCATCTATCTGGTCAGGCAAAATACTATAAAAAGGATCACAACCGATCATACTTTTGTTGAGAAGATGGTTTCAGAAGGCAGAATAACTCCTGATGAGGCAAGGCGTCATCCCCAGAAGAATATTCTTTACATGTCTCTGGGAGCCAGGGAGACGTTTCACCCGGATGAAATTTCCGGATTGGAAGTGAAGGCTGATGATATCTTTCTGATTTGCTCTGACGGTCTCACAGATATGGTAACGGATGATGTTATTAAAGAATATTGCCTCTCTTATCCCCCGGATAAGGCTGTAGATGAACTTATAGAATTAAGTAATAAAAAAGGAGGCCTTGACAATATTTCCATAATTATCGCCCGGGCCGGAGGGGAGAAAAAGCACAGAACGGAACCGATAAAGGTTCCTGTTGAAAAGAAAGGGAAGTCACTGTTTCTGATCATCTCAATGCTTTTTCTATCTCTTCTGATATTTGGTTCATTGATTCTTAAAAAAAAGGAGACACCGGAATTCCCAAGTCACCCGAGGGAGATAAGTTTCAGGCAATTAAAATTTAAGGAGAAAGAGAGACTGGACCTGATAAGACAGTCTCCTGCCGGGGGGGAGAGTGAAGATTTAAAAAAATTTATCAATGTAAATACGCTGATGATAAAATCGGTAAATTCGATGTCGCTTATATTTTCAAAAGATGAATTTATTGCAGTTAGAAATGGAGATATACTTTTTCGGGACAGATACAGGTTCCGGGAAAACAGGATTAATCTTGAGCGTATCTATTTTGATAAAACATCAAATGGACTTGTTGCGATCGATGATGAAAAAAAGATATATAAAATGTTGGTAAAATAATGATAAAGATCGGAGAAAAAAAAGGTGATTTTCAGATAAAAGCTGAGATCGGACGTGGCGGGATGGGTACGATCTTCTATGCTGTAGATTCAATGCTAAACCGCGAAGTCGCTCTTAAGGTTATCCATTCTGACCTTGCCAGCAATTTTCAGTTAATGGAAAGATTCAAAGTTGAAGCCATGACACAGGGGCAGATGAATCATCCCAATATCGTGACTGTTTTCAGTTTTAATAAGATCGATGGTGATAATGTGATCGCAATGGAGTATGTTGACGGGAAAAACATGAAGGTTCTTCTCAGAGAACAGCAGATATTATCTATTACAGATGCTATCTATTATCTGAAACAGATCCTCGAAGCCCTTAAATATTCACATTCAAGAAACATTATACACCGTGATATTAAGCCGGCTAATATCCTGATCGATAATGAGAACAGGCTGAAGCTTTCCGACTTTGGTATTGCCAAAGTGTTCGGGTCACAGGGACTAACAAAGACGGGGATGCTCCTCGGAACTCCCTGGTATACTCCTCCCGAACAGATCATGGGTGAAAAAATTGATTTCCGTTCTGATCTGTATTCGGTGGGAATAACTTTCTATGAAATGGTGACAGGTAAAGTCCCTTTTGATTCTGAAACAAATTCTGATTTTCAGGTGCAGAAGGCCCACCTTGAAACTCCTCCCCCCAGACCCTCAATTTTTAATCCTGATATAGGATCAAAGATAGAGAAGTTCATTCTTAAAGCTCTCCAGAAAAAACCTGAAAAAAGGTTTCAGTCTGCTGCAGAAATGCTGGAAGCAATAGAGGCCATAGAGGACAGGATCTCTGAAACTGTTATTACAAGAAGTGGTGATCAGAAGTTTACAAAGGTTGAAACGGCCGGTTCTCCCGGGAGAAAAGGCAATAAACTTTTGTTCGGGATACTCTCGGCCCTGATTGCCTGCCTGGCTGGAGCCGCTTTATACATTTTTGTTCTGAAGAATAAGGCTCCTGTACCTGAAAAGATCACTCCTCCCCCTGTTGTTGTAACGGCAGTGAAGGATAAGGCTGTTGATGAAGAGAATAATAAAACATCCGGCCAAATTGAGACAGATACTGCCCATCCCGAAAAGAAACAAGGATCGGAAAATGATATTGCTCCATTGGAAAAAAATGAAAAAAATATAAAGGATCAAATAAAAAAACCGGAGAAAACAGAACATATAGTTCCGCAAAAAAAAGAGTTAATTAAAGATCCTGTTGATGAAGTTAAAGTTCAGGAAAAACCGGCAACAAAAATTAATTCAGAGCCTGCCGGCAAAGTTATGAATGATGTGAACCTTGAGGCCGAACTTATAAGGCTGAGGAAACTTGTTGAACAGAGGGA
This sequence comes from Candidatus Aminicenantota bacterium, assembly GCA_963827565.1. GTDB lineage: Bacteria > Acidobacteriota > Aminicenantia > UBA2199 > UBA2199 > UBA647. The sequence goes on along the minus strand of CAWHBG010000003.1, from coordinate 354,790 downwards.
CTTCAAAGATGCAGAAAAAAATATAGCAGGCCTGATTGAGTCAGGTGTCAGGGATCCGGAACTCCTGTCGATAGCCGGAGGAATTAAATTTATCCAGGGGAAGTTTACTGAAGCTGAAGAAAATTGGAAAAATTCTGTAACAAAGGGGGGAGCGGTGGTTCTCAGGTTTTATCATAAGCACGGTTTCTTCAACAAGGGATGTTCCGGCCAGATCATATTAAAAAAGGGGCTGATCATATTCAATTCTGTCACAAAGCGGCTGCATAGTTTTGCTGTTACATCGGATATGGTTAAAACTGTAAAAAAAAGGAAGGGGAATCCCGGCATAGAGATATCTTTTTTTGTAAAAGGGAAAGTCCGAAAGCATGTTTTTGTGTTAAGGAGGAGAAGCAGGGAAGGGGAAAAATTTGTTTCACAATTTATTAACAAATACATCTTAGGGGTCATGTAATGTTCAAGAAATTTTTTAAGAGGTTTTCCGAAAAAAAGAAGTTTGAACCGGATTATGAAAGAAAAAAAGTGTTCTTCAAAGGGGATACACCTCCATCGTTTCCTGAAGAGACATTGGTAGAAAATATTCCAAGAGCTAAAATCCCTGAACCGAAAGGTATAAAAAAGAAATATTTTAATGAGGTAGATGTCCTCATTAATGGTGAAAAAATATCATCCTACAGGGTCTCTGATAAAGGTATCAGTGTCGGACGTGATCCTTCAAAAGTGGATATAATAATTGCGGAACCGATAATCTCAAAACTTCATTGCTCTTTTTACAGGTCCGGAGATAATCTGAAGGTGATCGATCATAATTCCACTAATGGCGTATATCTGAACGGGATAAAAGTGACCGAACATGTCCTGACTGACGGCGCTGTTATCTCGCTGGGAAAAAAGGGGACGGTAAAGCTTATAGTTCACAATGTGGGGATAATTTAATGAAGAAATCAATTTTATCATTTATCCTTATATTTACACTCTCTTTGCTCGCTGCTGAGACGTCAGAGAGAGATGAGATTTTTGAAAAACATCTCTGGAAACAGATATATAATGAATATTCTTTTGATCCCGGAATAGTTGAAGTTTTAAAATCGAAAACTGAAAAAATTACTTCTGTTGATATTTATTTTGCATTCTGGTGCGGGGATTCTGAAAATAATGTTCCACCGTTCATGAAAATACTGGATAAGATCGGGATAGCCGGGGACAAAGTCAACTATTTTATTGTCCAGAGAAAAAATCCCGGGGATAAGTATTATTTTGAAAAATTGAAAGTTGAAAGAGTCCCTACATTTATAATTTTCAAAGATAAGAAGGAGATTGGACGGATTGTTGAAAACCCGGAAAAAACCCTTGAGGAAGATCTGCTCGATATCCTGTTCTAAGATTTGTAGTTGCTGTCAGTTTTTACAATTTTTATTTCTTCTCCGGTTGTAAGTTTATCAAGCAATTCTTTCACTTTTTTTCCTGAAACGGGATCGATGAACTCCGGAAGTATCTCCGCCAGCGGCACAAGCACAAACTTTCTGCTCTTTATTTCCGGATGGGGTATGGTCAGTTCCGGGGTATTTAAAATCGTATCTCCTGCGAAAAGGATGTCGATATCTATCTGTCTCGGCTTCATATGTGAATTTAGAGTGTTTCTTCCCTCTCTTTTTTCTAATTCTTTTATATTTTTCAGTAATTCCATGGGAGAAATTTTTGTTTCAATAACAATAACCGTATTAATAAAATTTCTTGTCCCGGATGGCATTCCCTCCGGGCTCGTTTCATACATCGAAGACTCAATGACTATGTTACCGAGAGTTGAAAGGAAATGAGATCCTTTTTTAAGAAAATTCTCTCTATCCCCAATGTTGCTGCCGAGTGATAAAATATATCTCATATGTCTGTCTTTATACCATAGATCTCTGACTTTCAAAAAAAAATACATGCTGAAATCGAGCAGCTAAAAAAAAAATAATTATTCTTGAGGGGAATGAAGAAAAATGAAGTATTATAGTAGTATTGCCATTACTCATTAAAGATCAGACAAAATAACCAAAAGGAGCACTATCGTGAAAAAATCTTCGAGGTCTTCCGGTAACCAGCAGGTTAATGTTTTCAGGGAGATGTTTAAAACTCATAATGCGATAATGCTCCAGATTGCTCCTGATTCCGGAAAAATCATTGATGCCAATACTTCTGCCTCTGTTTTTTACGGATATTCTATCGAAGAACTTTGTAATCTGACCATTGATGATATCAATACGATGTCCCCGGAAGAAATATTAAATGAACGACAACGGGCAATGGAGATGAAAAATAATTATTTTATTTTTCAGCATAAACTTAAAAACAATGAAATAAGAACTGTTGAAGTTCATTCGTCTCCAATATATCTCGGGGATGAGGTTCATCTGTTCTCAATTATTCATGATATATCAGACAGGGCAAAATCAGAAGAGGATTTATACAAAAAGGAAAAACTCCTTAGAGCCATTGCTGAAAATTATCCCAACTCATATATGTCCATTATAAACAAAGATTTTGCAGTTGAATTTTCATCCGGGCAGGAATTTAAAAAGCAAAATCTAGATCCGGATTCATTTACCGGTTTAACAGTTGAAAAGATTTTCGGAGATGAAGCCGGGATAGTACGGGAATATTATGAGAAAACATTCGGTGGAGAAGAACAATCCTTTGAGCTTTTCGTTAACAACCAGCATCAGCTGTACAAAACGGTACCGCTCTCCTCGGAGGGAGGGGAGATCAACCGGATACTCTCAGTGGTTGAGAATATTACGGACAGGAAAAAGTTTGAAACTGAACTAAAGCATAGCGAGGCCCGTTTCAGGGCCCTGCTTGAGGTTGCTCCGGTCGGGATAGCTGTCCATTGCGATATGAAGCTGATCTATGTGAATCCGGAAGGGGTTCGGTTGCTGGATGCCGGATCGGAAGAAAATCTGATCGGGAAGTCCATCAAGGATATTATTCATACCGATGATTTAGGAAATGCCTTGGATAATTTGAAGAAACTGAAAAACGGTGAACTTGGGCCGGACCCGAGGGACTACACCATTGTCAGGTTCGACGGGAGTCTGATGGAGTCCCAGATCATTTCCACACCTTTGGTTTTTGAGGGAAAAGATGCTTTTATGGTCATCGTCACGGACATATCGAAAAGAAAACAAAGTGAGTTTGAACTTCGTTCAAGTGAAGAAAAACTGAGAAATATTCTCGAGAACAGTACAAATCTTTTCTATTCACATACCTCTGAGCATTTTCTGACCTATCTCAGTCCCCAGGTTGAGCAGATCCTGGGATACACCATGGAAGAGGCATTGGTAAAATGGACCGAATTTGCTTCTGATCACCCTGTTAATGAGATCGGACTCAAGCATACAATGAAGGCAATTGAGACAGGTGAAAGGCAACCTCCATATGAACTGGAACTTGTCAGAAAAGACGGGGAAAAGATCTGGGTGGAGGTCAGGGAATTCCCCCAAGTGGTCAACGGGAAGACTGTTTCCATCTCCGGGTCCCTGACTGAGATCACCGAGAGGAAAAAGGCCATTGAAGCCCTGAAAAAGTCGGAAGAACAATTCCGCCTTATTGCGGAGTATACCGGTGACAATATCGGGATAACCACATTTGACCGGAAAGCGGAATATGTGTATGTGAGTCCTTCGATCAAATCGGTTCTCGGTTATCAGCCTGCAGACCTTCTCGGGAAGTCCTTTTTCGATTTCATTCATCCGGACGATAAAGGTTTCCTTCTCAACCTGCTGAAAAAATATATGGAAATGTGGGTGAAAAAATTGTTTACCGGGAAAGAAACTGAAATCAGAGAAAATATTGAATACAGGTTCAGAAACAAAGCAGGTGAGTGGCGGATGCTTCAGAGCACAGTAACTATTATGGGCAAGCAACTGCTTTCTGTGACAAGAGATATCACAGAGCAGAAGAGGAATCAGGAAGAGATCATCAGACTGAAAGAAGGACTTGAGGAAGAAGTTGAAAAAAAGACGGCTGAACTCAAGGAAAAGGTAAGTGACCTTCAGCGGTTCTTTGATGCTGCTGTAGACAGAGAATTGAGGATGAAAGAGTTGTACGAAGAAAACGAAAAGCTGAGAACGGATATGAAGAAAGGAGTGTGAAATTTTCTAAAAAGAACTTGATACAAAAAAAATAAATATTTTCAGAAAAACATTGGGGTCAGGTCTTTGAATTTAGTGTTTTTTTATACTATATCTATTAAATGGCAAGACCACTAAGAATAGAATATCCCGGAGCTTTGTATCATATAACTGCAAGAGGTATTGATAAAAAAAAAATATTTTCCGATGATGATGATCGGAATAGTTTTCTTGATATCATAATGAAAATAGTTGAGAGGTATAAATGCAGATTACACTCATATTGCCTTATGAATAATCATTATCATCTTTTGCTTGAAACACCACTTGGAAATTTATCAAAAATTATGATGCAACTTAATAGCATTTATTCACAATATTTTAATAAAAAACATAATAGAGTCGGGCATCTTTTTCAAGGAAGATACAAATCAATTTTAGTAGATAAAGAGAATTATTTATTGGAACTCAGTAGATATATAGTCTTAAATCCGGTTAGAGCAGGGATTGTGAAAAATCCGAATGAATGGAAATGGAGTAATTATCGCTTTACTTCATTAGAATCAGATAGGCCGGAATTCTTAACAATTGAATGGATATTAAGTCAATTTGGAGATGAAAAAAGAATGGCTGCGAAGAAGTATGAAGAATTTATTAATTCAGGAAGGGATGCAAAATTCCCACAGGATGGAGTGTTCGGGCAGATTATTTTAGGTGGTGAAAATTTTATTAAAGAATTGAAAAGGAAATTAAATATAAAAAACAATTTGAGATCAAAGGAAATCCCGAGAGATCAAAAACTTTCATTTACCCCTTCCCTGGATGAGATTTTTCAAAAAGGGATGAGATCAGGGGAAAAAAGGAATGATATGATCTGCTTAGCATATTATGAAAACAATCACTCTCAAAAAGAAATTGCTGATTATTTGAATTTACATTACACTACTATAAGCCTTATCATAAAGAAATATGATAAAGCAAAAAAAACACTAAAATTAAAGACCTGACCCCATTGTTATGTAATAAAAATTTCGTAGTTGATAAAAATATGTTAAGTCGCTATCATTAATTCAATTGTGATTGTGTAATGAGAACAGGTCGCTGTTGAATTTCTAAAAAACAGAATCAAGAGGATTGGGAGATTCCATGACTGGAAAATTACAAAGAGATCAAAAGCGCAGTTCAAAATTTTTTAAGACTTCCTGGTGGATAATCACTGCCTGGACAGTAATTATTCTGGGGCTGCTGGTCCGGGATCTGCTAATCCTGAGAGAGACTTCAAGAAACCTTGTTATAGGAGAAGCTCGGGCTCATTTTCAGAGGGATGAAGCATTCCGGTTCTGGGCTGCAAAGCATGGAGGATTTTATGTCCCGATCGATGAACGAACACCGCCGAACCTGTATTTATCCCATATTCCCGAAAGGGATATCATTACTCCATCTGGGATAAAATTAACATTGATGAATCCCGCTTATGCACTTCGTCAGATGAATGAAGAGTTTACAACGTTTTCTGGAATGTCTGGACATATAACAAGTCTGAAGCCTCTGCGCCCTGAAAATGGCCCTGACCAATGGGAACACGGGGCTCTGAAATCCTTTGAAAAAGGAAAGAAGGAATATCTTGAGTATACGATGTTCAATGGCGAGTCTTCGCTGCGATTGATGCGCCCTTTGATCACTCAGGAAGGATGTCTTAAATGCCACAGACACCAGGGGTATTCGGTTGGAGATGTTCGTGGCGGTGTGAGTGTATCAGTGCCTCTGCAGAACTATCTTTCCGAAGAGAGTAAATCCAGAACTTCTCATATATTTTCCTTTGCATTGATCTGGATGTTGGGGGCGGGTGTGATCATACGGGGATCTCGTGCAATAAGAATAAAAAGTCTTGAAAAAGAATATGCTCTTGAGATGCTGGAGATATCCAAAAAATCTCTTGAGATCAGGGTGAATGAACGGACAAAAGAACTGTCTGAAATTAATCTGGAATTGGAAGCAGAGATCAATGAACGCCAAAGGACAGAAGCTGACCTGACAGCAGCGGAAAAGAAATACCGGGTCTTATTTGAAAATATGACCTCCGGATTTGCTCTTCACAAAATTGTGTTAGATGACAACAATGTTCCCATAGACTATATTTTTATTGAAGTTAATAATATGTTTCAGGACCTTACCGGATTGAAGAAGGAAAAAATTGTCGGGAAAAAAGTAACTGATGTAATTCCGGGAATTGAAAATGATCCTGTCGGATGGATTGACCTCTATGGAAAAGTTGCCCTGACGGGGGAGGGTGTCAGATTTGAAAATTTTTCTGCGCAACTTAAAAAGTGGTATTCTGTTAGTGCTTTCAGCCCCGGGAAAGAATTTGTTGCTACACTTTTTGAAGATATTACCCACAGGAAAGATTCTGAGGAAGAGATACTCCGGTTGAAAAGCAGCCTTGAGGTTCAGGTCGCTGAAAAAACAAATGAATTAAATGAAAATGTTTCTGAACTTAAAGGTTTTTTTATGAAGACGATGGAAAGAGAAAAAAGGATAAAGGAATTAAGGGACAGAGTGAGTGAACTTGAAGCTGAATTAAAAAACAAATAGATTTTGTTTTCTATGGATTGATATTCTATCTAAAATAGTAATTGTTATAAATTAAAATTATTGACACGGATGAAAGTTTTATTATAATTACCCTTTGGAGGAAATATGGCCAGAGTGGAACCATTCAAAGGTGTAAGACCTAAAAAAGAGTTGGCAGAAAAGGTGGCTTCTCCGCCTTATGATGTTTTAAATTCTGAAGAGGCAAGAGAATTTGCTTCAGGAAACGAATACTCATTTCTTCATGTTGTAAAACCGGAGATAGACCTTCCTGAAGGCACTGATCTCTATTCAGACCAGGTTTATGATAAAGCGCTCGAAAATTTTTTGAGGTTTATTAAAGAGGGTATTCTTGTTCAGGATATTGAAAAACATTTCTACATATATAAACAGGAATGGATGGGCCATGTCCAGACAGGACTTGTTGCGGGAGCCTCCGCTCAGGATTATCTAAATGACAATATAAAGAAACATGAACTTACCCGTGAAGATAAAGAGAAGGACAGGATGAGGCATATCCGGACGCTGAATGCAAATACAGGCCCGGTCTTCCTCACATTCAAAGACACGGAAAATATCACCGGACTGATGGAAAAGTGTATGACGAACGATCCGGAATACGATTTCATAACCGATGACAAGGTTCACCATATTTTATATGTGGTCAAAGATCCGGAAATGACAGATGCAATTAAAAATGCATTTTCTAAAATAGAATATCTTTATGTGGCAGACGGTCATCACCGTTCTGCTTCGGGAACAAATATAAAAATTGAAAGAGAGAAGGCGAATAAGGACCATACCGGTGACGAGGAATACAATTTTTTCCTCTCAGTGATCTTTCCCCATAACCAGATGAAGATCCTTTCCTATAACAGGGTGTTAAAGGATATGAACGGGATGTGTAAGGCGGAACTTTTCCTGAAGTTATCTGAAAAGTTCTCATATGAAGAGACCGATCTGAAAGAGCCGTCGAATAAAAAAGAGTTCTGCATGTATATTGACGGGAAATGGTATCTGCTCAAAGCAAAAGGGGGCAGCTATGATGGTTCCGATCCGGTGGGATCCCTTGATGCGGCAATCCTGCAGAACAATGCACTGGAATATGTCTGGGGTATCACAAATCCCAGAAAAGATAAACGCGTCGATTTTGTGGGAGGTATCCGCGGAACGGAAGAACTGGAGAAACTGGTTGATAACAAAAAATTCAAGGTGGCTTTTTCTCTATTTCCTACTTCTATCGAAGAGTTGTTTGATGTCGCGGATTCGGGGAAAATAATGCCTCCCAAATGTACATGGTTCGAGCCGAAATTAAGATCGGGCCTTATCACTCATCTGCTGGATTAAAATTATTCCACTTTAATCCCCCCGTTCGCCCCTTCTGTAAGGGAGAACGGGGGGATTTAAAGACTGACCCTACGGTGCTATAATGATCATATCGTGTTATCAGTCCGGAGGTGAAAATGGAAATCTTGGATGGTAAAGCAGTTTCAATTAAAGTAATAGAAAGTATAAAGGATGATTCCGTCTCTCTTATTGAGAAAGCGGGGAGGCCTCCGGGATTAGCGGTAATAAAGGTAGGGGATGACCCTGCATCTGCGATCTATGTCAGAAGCAAGGAGAAGAAGGCCCTGAAATTGGGATTCCGGTCAGAGGTTATTACGCTTGACAGTTCGGTGACGGACAGAGAGCTGACATCTGTTATTGAAATGTTGAATAATGATGAGGGGATCGACGGGATCCTGGTACAGCTCCCCCTTCCGGCCGGGCTTGAAACATGGAAGTATCTCGATTTGATAGATCCTGAAAAGGATGTTGACAGATTTCATCCTGTTAATCTCGGAAAGATTGTGCTTGGAAGAACAGATATTTTTCCCTGTACGCCATCCGGGGTAATAAGGATGCTCGATGAATATAAAATAGATGTAACAGGGATGAGCTGCACTGTGCTCGGCAGGAGTTATATAGTTGGGAAACCGATGGCCAGTATGCTTACCAACCGTAATGCTACAGTTACTATCTGCCATTCCAGAACAAAAAACATTCCTGAATTAATATCGGAATCAGATCTGGTGGTTTCAGCTGTCGGCAGCCCGGGTTTTGTAACCCCATCCATGGTTAAGGATGGCGCTGTCCTTATAGACGTCGGTATAAACCGGATCGATTCCATGGATGAAGCCGAAAAATTCTGTACTGAGAAGGAGATCAAAAAATTTGAAAAAAAAGGATATGCGATTACTGGCGATATTCATCCGGATGCGTTCAGGAAATCTTCATTTTACACTCCGGTCCCGGGAGGTGTGGGACTCATGACAGTAGCAATGCTGATGGATAATACTTTCAGACTTTTCAGAGAGAGGACAGGGCTTTAGAAGTGGGTGACCCGGGAAGGATTCTGATAACAGGAGCTTCCGGCCTTCTGGGGAAGAGCCTTGTTAAAAGATTTTCAGACGGTGGCTGGTTTGTTCTTGCACACTATTACAAAAAAAAAGGGGAATCCGGAAGATCATGTAAATGGATCAGAGGAGATTTTTCAACTTTGGAAAAAACCAGAGATTTTTTTAATAAAAACATCAACAATTTAAAAGAATGTAAAGCTTTGATAAATAATTACGGCCCCATAACTTATAAAAATACTGGGGAGATAAAATCGGAGGACCTGATCTCGGATTTCCACAATAATCTGGTAGTTGCAAATGAAATAACTTCTTCGCTGATGGGATCAGGATACCTTAGATCAGTTGTGAACATTGCTTTTGAGGGAGTAGGAGAGGTTAAATCTTACAAAAAAATACTTCCGTATGCAATTGCAAAATCTGGTTTGCAGATACTCACTCTCTCCTATGACAGGGAATTCACAGGCACAAGATTTTCACTTATCTCACCTCCACCGATCGAAGGCGGTGAGTATGGGAAAAGTTCAGGTGAAGTTATAAAGCCGGAAAATATTGCCGAGGAAATATTCAGAATTATTAACGGGGATATTGATGTTTGAAATAAAAAATAGTGATAAAAGCGGATCCGGAGCAAGAACAGGTTTGTTAACAACAAATCACGGGAAGATCGAAACTCCGATTTTTATGCCTGTCGGAACCGCTGGATCTGTTAAAGGTCTTACACCGGAGCGGCTGAATGAGATAGGAACACAAATAATACTGGGTAATACTTATCACCTGTTCCTGCGTCCGGGAATGGAAGTAATAGAAAAAGCCGGATCTCTTCACAAATTTATCTCATGGGAAAAACCTATATTGACTGATAGCGGAGGGTTCCAGATCTTTTCTCTGCAGGGAAATTCGAAAGTAAAGGAAGAAGGTGTTGAGTTTAAATCCCACCTCGATGGCTCAAAGTTTTTTCTGACCCCCGAGTCGGTGGTTGATATCCAGAATACTCTGGATTCGGACATTCAAATGGCTCTCGATAATTTTGCAGGTAATCCGTCCACGCCGGAACAAGACAGGTTCGCTCTTGATATAACATCACGCTGGGCAGCCAGGGCGAGGGATAGGTTCCTCGCTACCGGGAAAAGGGGAAATATGCAGTTCGGCATAATCCAGGGAGGCCTGAATGAAGAAATGCGAAGTGAATCGCTTGAGAAACTTTTGGTAACAGGATTTGACGGCTACGCAGTAGGAGGCCTGAGTGTGGGTGAGAGCCGTGAGGACTTTATGAGGATCATCTCTCATATCGTTCCGAAAATGGAATCGGGAAAACCCAGATACTTAATGGGTTCGGGTACTCCCGAAGAGATACTTTTTGCTGTTGACAAAGGGATTGATATGTTTGATTGTGTAATGCCCACCAGAAATGCAAGGAACGGTTCACTCTTTACCTGGTCGGGCAAAGTGGCAATAAAGAATCAGAAGCATAAATTCGATCAGGACCCTCTTGATTATGATTGCGGATGTTATACCTGCAGGAACTTTTCCAGGGCATATTTGAGGCACCTTTATATTTCGAGAGAGATCAACTCTTCCATCCTGAACTCGATCCACAACCTCCGGTTCTACCTTGATTTTATGCAGAAAATAAGGTATTCTATTTTTTCCGATAAATTTACGGATTTTAAGGATAAATTTCTGCTTAAATATAATAAAGGAGAATAACAATGTTTCTATACGGACAGGCTGCAGCCGGTGGCGCTGCCCAGCAGCAACCAAGTATGATTAGCGCTTTAATTCCTTTTATCATTATTTTTGTGATCTTCTATTTTCTGATCATTATGCCTTCAAGGAAAAAACAGAAACAGCATCAGGAATTGATCAATTCGCTTAAAGGCGGGGAAAGGATCGTTACTGCTGGTGGAATTTTCGGAACTGTTAAAAGAGTTATGGATGACAGGGTCGAGATCGAAATTGACAAAAACACAAATATACAGATAACAAAAACATCTATTTCAGCTGTTATCCCGCCGGGCGGGGAAGTTCCGAAATCCTGAACAGGATTGAATTTCCGGCAAGTAAATTCCTTAATTTCTGGAGGAGAAAATGAATAATTCAAATATGTGGAAGGTAGGACTGATAGTATTAGTGATTGGTTTCTCGATACTGATGATGTATCCGCCTGATAAGAAGATCAATCTCGGACTTGATCTGAAAGGTGGTATGCATCTTGTCCTTGAGGTTCAGACGAGTAAGGCTATTGAGATCCAGACAGAACAGAGTATTGAGCAGTTAAGATCTCTTTTAAAAGAATCGAGCATTAAATATGAAAATGTCAGGAGAGAAGGAACAAATAAAATTGAAATATACGGGATATCTCTTGATGATGAAAGGAAGGTTAAAGGATATCCTTGATGATGAGTTCAAGGATTATGAATATGTTATGGCGGGTAATCAGATCACACTTTCTCTTATCCCGAATGTTGAAATGCAGGATGCGGGACCTTTCGATAGACCAGGCAATAGAGACGATCAGAAACAGGGTGGATGAGTTTGGTGTCTCGAATGCAGCAATCCAGAAGATAGGGCTCGGTGGCGGTGACAAAATACTGGTCCAGCTTCCCGGAGTTGATGATCCGGGTAGGGTTAAAGGGTTGATTAAGAACACGGCGATGCTTGAGTTCCGGGCGGTTGTTTCCGGGCCGTTCCCTACTGAAGAGGATGCCATGAAGGATCAGGGTGGAGTGCTTGCCAGATGATATGAAAATATTCAGAACCAATTCTAGAAGGATGGATAAAGGATATTACATATTAAGGACATCAACCGTTATTACCGGTAAGGATTTGAAAAATGCAAAGCGGGGACAGGATAGTTATGGAGCCCCTGCTGTCAGTTTTACACTGAATTCACAGGGAGCAAGCAAGATCAGAAGATTTTCTTCAGCCAATATCGGCAAGAGAATGGCTGTGGTCCTGGATGACAGGATCGAAACTGCTCCCACAATTCAGGATGTTCTTTCATATGATAATCAGATAACCGGTTCCTACACTATCGATGAAGTGAACGACATGGCTCTGGTACTCAGATCCGGTGCCCTTCCGGCACCTCTTAAATATCTTGAGGAGAGGACTATAGGCCCGTCTCTCGGAGCTGATTCTATAAGAAAAGGGCTCTATGCTTCAATTCTCGGATTAATACTGGTCATGGTTTTTATGCTGATCTTTTACCGTGGTGCCGGGATAAATTCAGTAGTAGCACTTGTTTTCAATTTGATTATACTGATGGGTGTTATGGCATATTTCGAAGCTACTCTTACAGTTCCGGGTATTGCCGGTATCATCCTGACCATCGGTATGTCGGTAGATGCGAATGTTCTGATCTTTGAAAAGATAAAAGAGGATCTCAGAGCCGGCAAAGCACCGAAATCCGCGATAGATTCAGGTTTTAAAAAAGCATTTGTAACAATTTTTGATGCTAACCTTACAACAATCATAGCAGCTGTATTCCTCTTTCAGTTCGGAACCGGTCCTATCCAGGGATTTTCCGTTACACTGATGATCGGTATTATTGCAAGTATGTTCACGGCTGTATTTGTTTCCAGAGTGATCTTTGACCTTGTTTATTCAGGGAAGAGCAAGATCAAGAAAATTAGTATTTAAGTGGAGCTGAACAATGAGAATATTTAAAAAAGATCCTGATTTTAAATTTATGAATAAAAGGTGGATAGCTTTTGTTCATATCCGGCCTGATAATAGCTGCCGGAATTTTCACATTTCTATACCAAAGGGTTCAATCTCGGAGTTGATTTTACGGGCGGTACTATGGTCGAAGTCAGTTTCAGAGATAATATGTCTGTGGGCGAGCTTCGCTCGTCACTTCAGAAAATAGGTCTTGGGAAATCTGAGATCACAAAAGTAGGAAGCAGTGAGAACAAATTTTTTATAAAGACGATTCAGAGCCTTGATGAGAAAAAAGGAGAGGAAGACGGGGAGGATATCAGTCTTCACGAAGAGATAACTCTGAAAATGAGAGATCAGTTCATGGGAGCAGATGAAAAGAGTTATCTTTCAGCGGGAAGAATAGATCTTAATAACAGCTCCCTTAAGAAAATAACCGACTTTATCGCTTCAGACGGGATCAAGCTTGAGGATGCAGTAGAGAGTGCCGGTAAAATTGACGGCCTTAAAAAAACTAATTCTACGGGGCTTATCTCCGGGAATTGAAGAGATTGAAAAACTTGGTCTGAAAAAGAGGGTTGAAACTCTTTTAAGGGAAAAAACATTTTTCGGCAATTTCACTTTTCTCAGTGTCGATTTTGTCGGTTCCCAGGTCGGTTACAAATTAAGGCAGCAGACCACTCTGGCAACTATCTGGGCCCTGCTCGGTATGCTTGTATATATAGGGTTCAGGTTCAGGTTCATATTTGGTATAGCTGCTGTTATAACCCTTGCCCATGATATTTTTATAGCATTATCATTCATCCTTTTCTTTAATGTAGAATTCTCGCTGTCCGTTGTTGCCGCAATCTTGACCATAGTCGGGTATTCACTGAATGATACGATTGTTATTTTTGACAGGGTAAGAGATAACCTGAAGGTTATGAGAAGGAATAATGCGGAAGAGATACTTGACAAAAGTATCAATCAGACTCTCAGCAGAACAATTGTGACCTCTGGAACTACACTTGCGACAGTATTATCGTCTGTTTTTCCTGGGTGGAGAAGTGATCCATGCATTCTCGTTCACATTGATCGTAGGTGTTATAACAGGTACATATTCTTCGATATTCCAATCCTGCGCATGGCTGAAGATCTGGGAGAAGCAATTTCGGGGTAAAAAAAATAAATAATACTTGAATTTTAACCGTTTTTATTATATAAAGGATTCTGAAATCCTATTGTATGGGAGGTAACAATGTTTGGTGATTCATTAATAGAGTCAAGTGGTAAAAAAAAGCCTACAAAGCAGTGGATGACACTCCCTGCATCACTTATTGGACATGCAATTATTATTCTAGCTGTAATCATCGTACCTTTGATGAATGCAGATTCAAATTTACCTGAGGTAAAGGTGTTTAATGTTTTTATGACATCAGCGCCGCCGCCGCCGCCACCGCCGCCGCCGCCGGCAGCGAAGAAAAAGAGTAAAAGTAAAGCTGATAAGAAAAAAGAGAAAAATGAATCGGAAAACCAGCCTATGCTCACTGGAAGACTTGTCGCCCCTATTGAAATTCCGGATGAGATCGAAGAAGAAGAGATCACGGATTTCGGCTTTGATGAAGGGGTAGAAGGCGGAGTAGAAGGCGGGGTAGAAGGCGGAGTTGTCGGAGGCGTTCTGGGAAGCCCCGGAACTGCTGATCTGAATAATATGGCTGTAACAAGAGTAAAGGAACCAACACTGATAAAAAAAGTTAAACCCGTTTATCCACCGGTTGCACTGAGAGCAAGAATTCAACATAATGTTGTTCTTGAAGCTGTAACGGATATATATGGAAGAGTTAAAAATGTAAGGGTAGTCAGCGGACATCCCCTGCTGAACCAGGCTGCAGTTAATGCGATTCGTCAATGGGTTTATGAACCTTATATTTTTAACGGAATCCCGAAACCAGTAAATTTACGGTTATAATAAAATTTAATTTGCAAAGGCAATAATTAAACACAATACAGGAGGTATATATTATGTCATTTGAATTAACTTATCTTTGGAGCCATATGGGCTTCCTCGTAAAGATTGTTGTATTGATCATGTTGTTTATGTCTGTATGGACAATTGCAGTAGGCATTGAAAGACTCGTTTACTACCAGAAGGCCAAGAAGCAGTCAAATACCTTATTACGTCTGATTGGAAAACTTTGGCAGGAAGGGAAAATTGAGGAATCAATAAAATTAGCATCTGATATTAAATTCAAAAACAGTCATCTTGCAAAGGTTCTGGTTGCAGGGTTGAATGAATTAAAGTTCCAGGAAGATGCAAAAGCATCATATGTGGAACAGGTTGAATCAGCAAAAAGAGCTATTGAAAGAGCTACGATAAAGGGTGTTCATGAATTCAAAAGAGGACTTAATGTTCTTGCTACAGTAGGTTCTACTGCCCCGTTTGTAGGTCTGTTCGGTACTGTTTTCGGTATTATCAATTCTTTTCAGAGTATGTCAGTTTCAGGATCCGGCGGAATCGGAACTGTTGCTGCTGGCATTGCAGAAGCCCTTATTTCAACCGGTGTTGGAATTGGTGTTGCAATTATAGCTGTGTGGTTCTTTAACTCACTGCTGAACAAAGTTGATATCTTCACTGGCGAGATGGCTAACGCTTCTTCAGAGCTTATCGATCACTTTATTAAACTGAAAAGAAAAGGAGCCTGAAATGGCCGGCGGTGATACAGGGTCAAATTCAGCAAAGTCAGAACCAAATGTAGTACCCCTGTGTGATATTTTACTGGTTCTGTTGATCATCTTCATGGTTATCACACCTATGGTTCAGAAAGGGGCGAATGTTAAATTGCCGGAATCTATGAACTATCAGGAACAACCTGAACCTGGTAAAATGACAGAGGTTGCACTGAAAGTGGACGGTACTGTTTATCTTGACAATGAAATCGTTGACATTGCCGAACTTGTCGGCAAGATCCAGGCTAAACTTGAAGATACACCCGATGCAGAATCTAAAGTATTGCTGAAAGCTGATATTACTCTTGAGTATGGAAAGGTTGTGGATATAATGAATCTTATCAAGGATGCAGAGATTGAAGTTATCGGCCTGGTTACAGAACAAGGTACTTCTAAAGAATAACTTATAGTTAATAGAATGGGAGGCTGATTAGTCAGTCTCCCATTTTTTATATACTTATTTCAGGAGGGATTCGTATTCTGATTGCTTTCGGAACTACCTCAACCTGAAATATTTTCCCGTCCTCCCCCCCATATTCCCCATCAATGGTTGACGGGATCTCTATATTGCCCGATGTGATTGATACTTTCCTGAACTGTAAGGTTTGATAGAAAGGGAGTTTGTCAATATTTCCGGTAAAAAATCTTCTGATAAAAAGCGGACTCCGGACAAGTTTAAATTTCTTTATGATGCATAGATCGAGTTTTCCGTCATACGGATCGGCTAAAGGAGCAATGATCGCATTCCCGCCGTATTGAGGAAAATTCGCAAAAGCGATAAGGGCGACCTCATCATTGATTTCAATATCATCACTGATGATCTTTGCATTAAAGGTCGGCATCTCAAAATATCCTCTTAAGGCATAATAAATGTAAGGAGCCATGCCCCTTGCTTTTGTTTCCGTATTGTATTTTTTTGAGATCATGCCGTCAAGCCCGATCCCCGGCAACGTTAAAAAAATAGGAGTTATTGATCTTACCGATGTCTATATATTTATCTCTGCCATGAATTAGGGTGTCAAGTGCCTGCCTCCAGGAGAGAGAAATGTGAAGATTTCTGATCAGGCCGTTCCCGGAGCCACCGGGAAGAATCCCGAGGGTTTTATCCGTTCCGACCAAGTGCGGAAGCAATAGAATTGATCGTACCGTCACCTCCGAATACCGCGATAATATCAAAATTATCCTTTGCACTCCTGGCGATCTCATATCCATCCTCGTGGAGAATTGGAATTTATCATTGAAACTGTTCTGAAATGCTTCAGGAGTTTTTTAAATATAAATGATGCGGCAACATTTTTGATACAACCCCGGAAGCCGGGTTAAGGATTACAAGGATTCTCTCATCTTTCATTCAGGATCAGGATCAGAAAATATTGTCTTCAAGGTTTAAAACTGTAACTTTGTATCTCTTCAGAGTCAAAAAACAGCCCTATTTCTCTGTCGGCTGATTCGGGAGAATCCGAAGCATGGATGATATTGAAATGTGGTTAAAAGGACATAATCACCACTGATCGTACCCGGTTCCGCGTCACGGGGATTGGTGGCTCCTACGAGTTTCCTGACTATGACTGATCGCTTCAGGCCCTTCAGGACAAACGGCTATTACCGGGCCGGAAGTGATGAAGCCGATCAATGGTTCATAGAAGGATCCTTCCCTTTATGCTCGGCATAATGTTTTTCTGCCATCTCCTTTGAAAGGGTAAGCATTTTCATTGCGATAATTTTTAATTTTTTTTTTTCAAATCGGGATATTAACTTTCCTGCAAGGCCTCTCTGTATCCCGTCAGGTTTTATCATTACAAATGTTTTTTCAATAGACAAATTAACTCCTTCGTTTAATTTTTGTTATCAACTATCTCCTCCAGAATCTTTGTGAGATAGAGGTGAAAATCCTTAAGGTTCAGCCTGAAATTTGATGAGAAATCTGATTTCTCTAGGGTATCATAATGTTTAAGAAATTCATTCCAATCTTTATAAAGGAGGAAGTTCAGGTCTGTTTCAATAAACTGATTCAGCTCAAAGAATATATCATTTGCAGAGATATTGTCGGGATCTTCAAAATGGTCGTTTATTTTTGTGTGAAGGTTAACGAGCTTTTTTTTAAGCCCTGCAGCTTTATGATTTCTCGAAATATAATTCTCGAAAATAGATGAACACTCAAAGTTTGTATTGAACATCCTGGAAACATTTTCAATAAGTTCCTGAATTGCATTATCGGAAATATTGACAATATTTCTGAGCATATCCCGTTTGCTGATCTTTTCCGGATCTTTTTCAAAAAAGTTTTTGAATTCTGTTTCAAATACTTTTTTATATTCCTGAGACATCGCCAGAAAAGCTTTGTCGAGGTTCTTCATATCCTTTGTTGTCCATTTCGGAGTGGCAAATGAATTCTTTAAATGTCTTTTGTAGAAATCCTGAATGGAATCAATATTTTTTTTTAATGCAAGGATAAGTGGGATCGCAATACTTATATCTCTGTTCTTCTTTAAGTTTAATTCTATAAAATTATTGATTTTAAGTGTTCTGAAAGCGAGAATATAGAGGATCCCTGTATTTTTTTTCTGCTTTTTATCTTTGATCCCGGAAATTATATCTGATATATCCTTCTGAAAAATTTTATCCATTTTTGGAACAAATTTTCCGTTCAGAAGGGAAATGATTATCGGATTAAGAAGTAGTTCTTTATGATACAGCTTAGTAAAGGAGAAAAAAGTCCTCTGGGTTATAATGATCTACATTCGAAATCTCAGTTGCGAGTATTTTGATATTTGAAAGAAATGTCCTCAGACTGAAGAACCAGGATTCGGGTTCTGCAACGTCTCTTAAAGAAGGGAATCGTTTGCTGCTTGATTTCTCGAGGGTTTTTTCAACAATGAACTCTTCGAAATTAATGAGATGTTTATCCTTTTTAAAATCAAGGTCTTTTAATAATTCCATAATCTTGGATACGATTTTTGAAAAAGTTATTAAATAGGTATTATAATTTCTATTACCAAGCTGTTGAAACTTGAAAACTATAGATTCAAAATAACTTGATGAAATAAATTCTTCAGTACTTTCCAGCCAGAGTTTCAGCTCAAATAATTTCAACATCTGCTTCTCTTTGTCAACTTTGTCAAGCCAGCTGTCAAATAGTTTATCCCATTTATCTTCTATTGAAAGATCATTCTCTTTATCAATAAAAAAATCTCCTACATTTTCGACTTTGTTTTCCATATTACTATTTTAGTTTAAGAGCCATGATATTTCAACAGCAAGAAGAGATGTAAAAATCGGAAAACATCAAAAATAGCAAAAAATTCGATTTGTTGTTGACAAAAATGGTTCAGATTATATAATTATTCTATTATGAGTTTAAAAGGTTCACTTGATTCTATTAATTTGGCTGATATTATGCAGTTGGTTTCCAACTCCAGGCAAAGCGGAAGGTTCGTCCTGATAAAGAATACCGGTGAGAAAGGGTATATTTATGTAAATCAGGGGACAATAAACCATGCTGAGGTTGATAATTTTAAAGGAGAAGATGCCGTTTTCACCCTTATCTCATGGGGGAAAGGTGAATTCGAGTTCGAGGAAGCAAACTTTGATGTGGAAACATCAATCACAAAGTCTGTAACTTCTCTTCTCATGGATTCGGCAAGAAGGATAGATGAATGGAAACTGCTTAGAAAAAAGATCGGTTCCATAGATTCTGTCCCCACATTCAGTGAGATTGACAAAGGTGAGAGAAGGAAAATATCACTTTCTACTTTAGAGTGGTTGGTGATCTCAAAAATTGACGGGAGAAGAAGCATCGCAGAGATATCAAATGAATCAGGTATCAATATCTTTGATGCATCCAGAATTATTTTCGGAATGATAACATCCGGGCTTCTGAAGTTATTATAATCTTCTCTGTTTAATTTCTAAGGTTTAAAAATGATTGGAAAAAGTGTACTAATTTTAGATTTCGGTTCCCAGTATACACAGTTAATCGCTCGCCGTGTGAGAGAACTTGGTGTCTATTGCGAAATTTTTCCCTACAATACTGACATAAAAGATATACTGAGCCGGGATCCCGGAGCACTGATCTTTTCCGGTGGACCCTCAAGTGTTTATGAAAAGGGGGCACCAAGATCATCAGAAAAGATTATGGACCTTGGGATCCCCATTCTTGGAATTTGTTATGGGCTTCAACTACTTGCATATTTCTCCGGAATGAAAGTTGAATCCGCCAATGAAAGGGAATACGGGCTTGCAAATCTTCAATTGACAGGTGAAAGTGAATTGCTGGTCGGGGTTAAACCGGAAAGCAGGGTTTGGATGAGTCATGGTGACAAGATAACTCAATTCCCTGAAGATTTCTCCGTAACTGCAAGGACTCAGAACAGTGAAATTGCTGTGATCGAGTCATCTGCAAGGAAGATATATGGTATCCAGTTCCATGCTGAAGTTGTTCATACTGAGGATGGGGCAAGGATTATATCTAATTTCATTTTTAATATTTCAGGTCTTGTAAAGAATTGGAATATGGAAAATTTCATTAACTCATCTGTAAAAAAGATCAGGGAAACGGTTGGAGAAGGGAAGGTTATTCTGGGATTAAGTGGAGGTGTGGATTCTACTGTCCTTGCTTTATTACTTAAGAGATCGATAGGTGAAAAGCTCACTCCTGTTTTTGTGGATACGGGGCTTTTAAGAAAAAATGAATATATTACTCTGATGAGAAGGTTCAGAGAAGAACTGAATCTTGATGTAACGGGGATAAATGCAGGGGATGTTTTTCTCAGGAAGCTGAAAGGTATAACTTCTCCGGAAGAGAAAAGAAAAATTATAGGGAAAACATTTATAGAAATATTTTCAACAGTTGAAGAAAAAATAGGCAAAGTCGAATATTTTGCCCAGGGCACACTCTATCCTGACGTAATTGAATCAGTTTCGGTAAAAGGCCCCTCGGCAACAATAAAGAGTCACCATAATGTTGGTGGATTACCTGAAAAGATGAACTGGAAACTGATTGAGCCATTCAGGGAGCTTTTTAAAGATGAAGTGAGGAATATAGGAAGGGAATTGGGCCTTGATGAAAAATTTATTATGAGACATCCTTTTCCGGGACCCGGCCTCGCAATACGTGTGATCGGTGACATTACCAGGGAAAAGGTTTTTAAACTTCAGGAAGCCGATGCTATACTGAAAGAGGAGTTGGATAGTTTTGACCTCTATAACAGTGTCTGGCAGTCCTTTGTTGTATTACTTCCGGTTAAAACAGTTGGAGTTATGGGAGATGTAAGAACCTATGAGAATGTTGCTGTTATTCGTCTTGTTGAAAGTGTTGATGGAATGACTGCCGATTGGTTCCCTGCACCTCCGGATTTTCTTAAAAAAGTTGCGAATCGAATTGTAAATGAAGTAAAAGGAATTAACAGGGTCACTTACGATCTTACATCAAAACCTCCCGGCACTATTGAGTGGGAATAAATGAAAAGTTTTATTCATTTACATCTTCATTCAGAATATAGCCTGCTTGATTCAAATCAAAAAATAACTGACCTGGTGCAAAGGGTGAAAGAGCTGAATATGCCTGCAGTGGCCCTGACTGATCATGGAAGTATACTGGGAGCGGTCAATTTTTTTAATAAAGCAAAAAAGAATGGAATAAAAGCAATAATCGGAGCGGAATTGTATGTGACTCCTTATACGATCGATCACCGTCCCAGGAGAGGGAGTGGTGAAATTAATTATAACCATCTTGTTGTACTTGTAAAAAATGATACAGGATACAAAAATCTTTCTGAACTAATTTCTATATCGTACATTGACGGATTCTATCGGAAACCCAGGATAGATAAAAAGATCCTTAAGGAGCACAGTGAAGGGCTTGTCATCCTTTCCTCATGTATTCAGGGGGAGATACCATTTAATCTTCTCCGTGGGAAGGATGAAGAGGCCTATAGTTCTGCTTCATGGTATAAAGAGGTATTCGGAGATGATTTTTATATTGAGATCCAGAATCATGGACTCTCAAAACAGGTGAAGGTCTTGCCAAAGCTTGTTGAATTGGCAAAAGATCTTGATATTCCTCTGGTAGCAACAAATGATGTCCATTATTTAAACAGGTCTGATTCAGATGCCAGAGAAATACTCATATGTCTTCAAACAAATGAAGTATTGAGCAATACAGAAAGGGCAATGAAGAAAGAGACCGATGAGATGTATCTGAAATCAGCTGAAGAGATGGAAGAGCTTTTCAGTGAATATCCGGAGGCTTTGGAGAATACTGTAAAAATAGCAGCCAAATGCAATTTCGAGTTCAGGTTGGGGGAGTATTTTCTTCCCAAATTTCAAGTCCCGGAAGCGTTTTCGATCGATGGATATTTTGAAAAGATATGCCTTGAGGGATTTGAAACAATTCGCGGAAAACTTGAGAAAGAAGGAAAGGACCTGGTTGTGTATGAAAAGCGGTTGAAATATGAGATAGAGAAGATCCGGGAGATGGAGTTTCCAAGTTATTTTCTTATTGTTTGGGACATCATAAGATTCTCAAAGGAGAATGACATTCTGGTCGGACCCGGCCGTGGATCTGTTGTAGGCAGTCTGGTTTCTTATGTTATGGGTATAACGAGTATTGATCCCCTGGAGTACGATCTGATCTTTGAAAGATTCCTGAATCCCGAGAGGGTATCAATGCCCGATATTGATCTTGATTTTGATCCTGAACGGAGAGAGGATGTCCTGGAATATATCAGGGATAAGTATGGGGAGGAGAATGTTGCACAAATTGTCACTTTCGGTAAGATGAAGGCGAAGATGGCAATAAGGGATACAGGCAGAGTACTGGAAGTGCCTCTTGGAGATGTTGATAAACTTGCAAAGCTTATCCCTGATAGTCCTAATGTCAGCCTTCGTGAAGAAGTTGAGAAAAATGAAGAACTTCAAATAGAAATTAAAAGGCAGGAAGCAGCTCCCAGGCTTATAGACTATGCATTAAAATTGGAGAATAACATCAGGAATACCGGTATGCATGCTGCAGGAGTGGTGATTGCGCCGAGAAAACTGATAGAATTTATGCCTCTCTATAAGGCGAAAGATAAAATAGTCACACAATTCGAAAAAGAGGAAGTTGAACAAATTGGTTTACTTAAACTTGATATTCTCGGATTGAAAACTCTTACCATTATAAAGAATATTCTCTGTTCAATAAGAGAAATTGAAAAGGAGGAGATCAATCTTCAAGAGCTTCCTATTGATGACAAAAAAACATTTAAACTTTTTCAGGACGGGTATACCGACGGGATATTCCAGTTTGAAAGTTCCGGAATGAGAGATTTCCTTAAGAGATCAAAACCGCAGCGTTTTGAGGATCTTGTCGTTCTGAACGGGCTTTACAGGCCCGGCCCTCTCGGCACCGGAATGGCAGATACATATGTCAAAAGGAAACTGGGAAAGGAAAAGGTCACATATATTTTTAAGGAAACAGAAGAGATTCTGGCAGACACATATGGTGTAATAGTCTTTCAGGAACAGGTGATGAGGATTTCTCAGGTTATAGCAGGTTTCACAATGAGTAAAGCGGATGAGATGCGTAAGATCATGGGGAAAAAACTGGTGCAGAAACTTCCTGTAGTAAAGAAAGATTTTCTGGAAGGGGCATCAAAAAGGGGTTTTAATAAGAAGAAGGCAGAGGAGCTTTTCTCTCAGATGAGTACATTTGCTGAATACGGTTTTAATAAATCTCACTCAACTGCTTATGCCAATCTTGCTTATCAGACAGCATGGCTTAAAGTACACTACCCGGTATATTTTATGTCTTCACTTCTAACTACCGAGTCAGAAAAAGGTTCTACCGATTCAAAGATCATTCAGTATATTTCGGAAAGCCGAAAAATGGGTATAACTATACTTCCGCCTGATATAAATAAAAGTTTTGAAAAATTCAGGGTTGAATCGACAGGTTCTATCCGCTATGGACTTAAAGGACTGAAAAATGTAGGTGAATCTGCAATAAGAAGTTTTCTTGAAGTCAGGTCTCTTGAAGGGAAATTTTCAAGTTACTCAGATTTTATTATCAGAAGTAACCTGACTAAAACAAACAAGGCTGTAATAGAGAGTCTGATCAAAGCCGGTGCCCTTGACGCTTTCGGACTGAAAAGAAGTACACTTTTCAGCAGTGTAGAAGAAGTTATTCATCAGGCCTCATTGATCGACAAAAGGCGGTCAAAGAATCAGCGTTCACTTTTTGCTGATGACGACACTGAGAGGATAATTATTTCAAGAGAGCATCAGGAGTTAGATGAATGGACCGAAGCGGAAATGATTCAGGGAGAGAAAGAGATAGCAGGAATGTATATAACCCTGAATCCCATAGAGAAATATAAAAAAGAGATCAAGAAGATTTCAAATACAAATATTGCTGATATAAATTCAGGTGAGTTCAAGGGTGACATTGTCCGGATAGGCGGTGTTGTAACATCATTCAAACAACGTAAATCTAAAAAGGGGACTTTTTATGGTGAATTGTTTTTCGAAGACCTTTCAGGAAGGATCAAACTTCTTGTGTTCTCAAAACCGAAAAGAAATGGATATAGAAATAATGGCGGTGATGAGCGTGTGAACTGGGATGATATAAGAGATGAATTGAAGCTAGATTTTCCCTATTACCTGAAGGGGCGGATCCCTGAGAATGGAGATATGAATAAAAATATCTATGTAGAAGAGTTGATCGAACTGGATGTTCTCCTTAAAAAAAGGGCACGCAAGATAATGATAAAGATTGATTATTCCATATTAAATGATGAGTTTTCAGAAGAACTTAAGAAGAAAATGGAGGCTCATACAGATTCAACTCCGACATATCTTGTTATCCTGAAAGAGGATAAAGAGAGGGTCGTGATCAAATCCGGGAACCTGAAACCTACGATAACAATGAAGAAGGATATTGAAAAAATAACAGGAAAGAACACGGTTGAGATCCTGTATCAATAAGAAATATTATTTTTTTATCTTTATCTGAACTTTTCCCTCATTTATAGTCAAATTAATGTTTGCATCAATAATATTTTCCGATATCATTTTTAGTTTTATAGTATTGATCAGGTCATCTTTTGATTTGCCTTTCCCTTTTTTACTGCTTTTGACCATTTTATCATAGTCATCATAGAATGAATCGAAAGAAGATTCTTTATTAAGGGAAACCGTGGAATCCTTGCTAATTGGTGTTTCAGGTTGAGAATTTTTTTCTGTCTTTGGGATCTTCGAAGGCCTGTTAATAATTCCTGATTCGATCTGGCTAAGTTTCTTAAGCCACATATTGTTATAAAGGTAAAATCTGGAGGCGAGGTTTTGGAGGAGAAAAGCAAGCTTACTTGATCTGGGGTCTTTTGATTGGATATCTCTTATAACCTTTTCAATATTAACTCTCTCCTTCTCCGGAGGTATATTCCGTTCGCCCGCAAAAAAAAGGTTGTATTCAGTTTTAAGAGATTCGATCCGTCCCTCAGTTTTTCTAATGAGATCCTCAAATTTTCTCTGCTGTTCCTTTATCGGTTCCATTTCAATACTTTTTGAATTCTTCCTCTCCTTTTATAATCCTTGTAACTCCTTCTGCAAGTGATTTCATCTCATCCTCACCCGGATACAATTTCACGGGCGCAATAAATTTTATTCTTTCACTTATTAATTTTACAAGGAAATCAGCATTTGCCATCCCTCCTGTGACAAGAATTCTGTCCACTTTACCGTTAACAACAGTTGCCATTCCGCCAGCGTCCTTCGCGATCTGATAAGCCATGGCATCCACGACCTCTATTGTTCTTTTATCTCCCGATTTATAATCCTCTTCAATTTTCATGAAATCCTTGGTTTGAAGATAGGAATAAAGACCACCTTCTCCGAATAGGGTTTTTGAAAAAGTCTTATATTCTACCTTGTTGTCCATAGCATATTTAATTACCTGAAGAATCGGGAGCCCACCTGATCTGTCGGGGGAAAAAGTCCCCTCTTCACTTGGGTTTATACTGTCTACCATAATCCCTTTCTCGTGTATTGATACAGATATACCAGTTCCGAGATGAATAACAAGAAGATTTAACTCAGTGTATTTTTTACCCGATTCAATTGAATATCTTTTACACACAGCCTTCATATTAAGAGCATGTGACAGCATTCTCCTCTCAAAAAGTGAGTGGCCTGAATATCTGGCAAGGGGACAGAACTCGTCCACAGATATCGGATCCACAATATAACAGTTTATACCGGCTATGTTTGAAATATCAAATCCGATCTGTGCTGAGAGGTGTGATGCATGGAGCCCTCTTTTGGCTTCAATCAGATCTTTGATCATTTCCTGATTTACGAGATATGTACCGCTTTTCAGGGGTTTAAGAAGACCTCCCCTTGCTGATACAGCTTTAAGGTCCTTAACATTTATCCCTTTTTCCTTAAGGAAGTTCAGTATCATTCTTTCTCTGTATTCTATCTGATCATTGATGGAATCAAAATCTTTCAACTCTTCATCCGAGTGTTTAATGGATTCTATGAACAATGGCTCATCCATATCATAAATTGCAACTTTTGTAGATGTGTTTCCGGTATTGATTACAAGTATCGGGTATTTCATTCAATTCTCCTAAGGTAAATATGCTCCTATAATCGGTCTCATCCTTTCCGCAGTTTTATTGTCAATGGATGCCAGGTTTGTAAGTATGGCCCCATCGAGTGAATTTTGACAATTACAATCAGGTGATGATAACTTTATAATGTTTATAAGTTTTTCTATTAGATTTAAACCGTTTGATATATTTTTGTTCAGGTTCTCTACTACCATTTCTGCTGTAACATGTTCTGTCTCCGGATGCCAGCAATCATAATCAGTGATGAATGCAAGCGGGACGAAGCATATACCTAATTCTCTTGCCAGTTTAGCTTCCAGAGCCTGGGTCATACCTATCACTGAACAGCCGGCTTTTCTATACGTTTCAGATTCAGCTTTTGATGAAAACTGAGGTCCTTCCATATTGTAGTATGTGCCTCCGAAATGGACAGTCAAGCCGATATCTTTTGCAGTTTCAAATGCGATTTTTGTATGGTGCGGGCAAACCGGATTTGCCATTGAAACATGAGCGACCAAACCTTTCTCAAAATAGGTTTTCTCTCTCTTGAACGTGTTGTCAATATACTGGTCCGGGATAAGCAGGTGTTTCGGTTCTATAGTTTCCTTCAGCGACCCTACTGCTGTAGATGAGATAAGTATGTTGACTCCGAGAGTTTTCATTGCATAAAGATTTGCCCTGTAGTTAATCTCTGAAGGATTAAATTTATGCCCTCTGCCGTGCCGTGCAAGGAAAGCAACAGGCGCATTTGCTATCTCACCCGTAGCGATCTGATCCGAGGGCTTTCCGTATGGTGTGTCAACATCAATCATTTTTTTGTTGACAATTACATCAATATCGTAAAGTCCGCTTCCTCCGATTATTCCGATCCTGTTTCCCTTCGCTTTTGATTTACCCATAATCCTCCCTGTATTAATATGTAAAATTAATAGATTAAACAGATAATGTCAAGAGATCCGGCGGATCAGAATGGGCGGAAATTTTCAGAATTATTTAAATTACAATTATTTGGAATTTTCACTCAGTGATATATCTCCGTAACTGGTGTTAATGTTGATCTGCGAATTTCCCCCTTGTCTTGAAAATGTTGTCAGATATTTCGCCTTTACAGGCCTCAGGTCAAGTCCCGTTTTATTAGTTATATCACCATATTTTGTATTTAAACTGATTGTCGGATTGGTGCCCCGGGGGATTTTGAGTGAGATGTCAGAGTATGAATTGGTAATGAATATTGTCTCGAACATTGAATTTAATGACATTCTGAGGTCACCGTTGGATAATAAAACATTAAATATTTTACCATTTATATCGTTAAGTTTGATGCTGTTGTGAGAATTCTTAATAGAGATCGAATCTGATGTCATCTTTTCTGCAGTAATCCGGCAATGTCTTGAAGTAATAAACAGCTCTTTAGCTGTAATTGTATTTAAATTGATTCTCTGATGTGAATTCTTTATTTTAATCTGATCTGATTCTATATCAGACAGATCAATTTTCGAATGTGCTCCCTCGATCTTTATTGATCTGCTTTTTCTTATATTCGATATATAAAGGCTTGAATGTCCGCTCCTGCAATCAATTGATGAAGCTCCAGATATTTCTGCTTCGGAAAATTTAATATCAAGCTCGATCTTTCCTTTTATATCTGATATTGTGGTTTTCCCGAACCTGTTCATAACAGTTATTCCTGAAGAGATATTTATTATGCTCAGGTCCCCGAATTTCCCATTGATATTAACGTTGGTTCCAGCTCTGTCAACTTTAATATTTCCGAATCTGTTTTCTATACTCAGATTTGTTTTTTCGGGAAGAAATATCTTGAAGTGGGTTCTTACCCTTGCATAAGGGAATTCATCTTCTTTGGAAATTGTTCTTACAATAGCTTTTGTTCCCTCAGATTCATTCCGGATCTCTACCTGGTCTCTGAATTTTTTAACTCCTGATTCATCTTTGTGATATACGATCTTTACATACTCTAAAGATATAATGCCATTGGCTGCAGGTAATACTTCTACACTACCGGCATGATTATTAAAGATCAGTTCTTCTGCTGAATTACTGAAAGTGAAACTTTCTTTAAATTCATGAGGGTGGTTTTTATCTTTAATTGCTTTTGTGTCCGAGCTGCAACCTTTAATAAATGATATGTCCCCTGAGTCAAAATACTGGAACACCAGGCCGAATAATATAAGGCCTGCGACCAGGAATAGTTCTTTCTTTTTCATTTCTTCTGAGTGAAATAGACTACAATATTTCTTCCACCGATGTATATGAGTACCAGAGGCCAGTATGTTGTTGCGATTTCCCAGATATTAAGGTGTGTCCATCCCAGATTTCGTGATAGAAACAGGAGACCCAGAAGTATTATAACAATGCCCCAGAAAATTGTTTCTCCTTTTTTCTTACTCATCTTCATTCTCCTTTGACATTAAATATTCAATTACCATTTTAAGCCCGATCCCGATTATGAGAAGCGGCCATAATTTTATTATATTATCATAACTGATCACATCAAGATTTCTCAGCATGAACAGGACACCAAGTATTAAGATAATCACCGAGCCGGTCAGAGATATCTCGGATGAGTTATCATCTGAATTTGCAGCAGGCGATCCTCCCGTTTTCTTTGCTTCGTTGAAACTGTCAATGATCTGAAACACATAAAATCCAGCAAGGAGAAGCGCAAAAACAACTATCTCTGTTGCCATTGAGTGTCTTCCGTCCATTGCCGAATTTACCAGTAATACGATCAGAAGGGCAAACAGGAGCATATAAGAGAATCCTTTTGTGTAATTTCCGGAATAAAAGAGTCCGGATCCGGGGAAAAGTGCAGATATTAGTGCTGCCAGTCCCGGATTTTTCTTTTCCCTGTATTCTTTATTATCATCCATATTCAAACCCCCTTATTGTCTTTTTTTTTGCTTTTGAATTCCTTTTTTTTTTTCTGATTTTGTTATTGTTTCTGTCTTCTTGAAAATAAATATGTTATTCGACTCTTTTATTCTCCCGATGAATGCTTCCGCCTCGACCACAAAATTCTCGATCCCCGCAACTGCTGTATGGAGAGTTTTGTTTGCAGCCGGGAATATATTAGTAAAGTAGAAAAGGTTCAGGAAAAGTACCATTGTGCCGATAGCGGCAGCAACCCACCTGATATAACCGTAATTTGCCGACGGGATTATCTCTTCTTCTGACTCACCTATGAGATAAAGCCTGTTCTTAAGGAAAAATGGTACATCTCTGTTGAGTTCCGGGAGTATGGCTTTGATATGATCCACTCCCTCAATTATACCTTCGCAATCAGGACACTCTTTCATATGTTCTCTGAATTCTTTCTTCTGATCCGGATCTAAAGTGTTATCCTGATAAGCGGACAAAAGTTCTTCAAATTTATTACAATTCATTTTGTTCACCTGTCCTCATACAATCTTGGTAAGTTGGATCCTTGCCCTGTTAATTTTTGATTTTACTGTACCGAGGGGATTTCAAGTGAATCTGAAATTTCCTGATAGGAGTGGCTCTGGATATCCCTCATGATCAGCAATGCCCTTACTTCAGGTTTAAGCTGAAGCATCTTCTTCTCTCAGTTTGTTCAGGTCTCCTGTTTTAATTAAGTCTTCTTCAGGAGAGTGTTCATTTTTTATAAGATTGTCTTCAAGATCGATCCTAAAATTATTTTTTTTGTTTTTTCTCCAATAATCAATACAATGATTCTTTGATATTCTCAGTATCCAGGAAGTTATGTTAAGGTTCTCATCAAATTTATTAATATTCTTATAAATTTTGACAAATATATCCTGAGTGAGGTCATTTGCATCGTCGCTGCTTCCACAAAAATTGAATGCAAGGTTATAAACTGTTTTTGAATATCTGTCAATTAACATATTCCATCCTCTCTTGTCTCCATCCTTGATATATTTAATTATCAATTTTTTTTCCATTCCGCAATTATTAAACGATTCTTTTTATAAAAGTTCCATTGTTAATGTAACATAATCAGGTTTTTATGTTAATAAATAAGCCATCAAGAAATTGCAGAGAATAATATTATCGGAGCAAAAGCGGAAATTAAAGGGCGATAAGTATTCCCGATGATCCCATTGCACTGGATATGCCGAATATTCCCCAGAAGACCATTGATATTCCTACAGCTATTCCAATTCCGAACAACGTCCCCTTTTTCCCCATTTTAAATGAGAATGGAATTGCTATCAGAACCATTATCAGGCTTGAAAAAGGGAATGAATATTTATAGTATAGTTTAGCTTCATATCTGCCCGGGTCGGATCTGTTGTTTTTTAAGATAGCTTATATATTCTTTAAGTTGGGAAATATTCATATGCTGAGGAAATGATATTTTTTTCAAAAGAGATCTTTGCCGCCCGGGATCATGAAGCCTTTCGACCGCGAATTCATGTGTAATCTATCGGTGTATTGTTTTTGAATTTTCTTATAAAACCTTCCCTCAATATCAGTATATCCTTACCTGCCCACAAAGCAAATTTTGAACTAAGCCTCAATTTTATTGCAAAATTCTCATCAAATTGAACTGCTGTGAAATTTCTGTAAAGCCCTTTTCTTTTTCCAGAAAATCGTAAAAATAGATAAAATTATTTTTTCCTGAGATCCAGAATTTGTCAAATTCAATTTCAGTGGCAGTCTTTCTTTTATAAATAGTATCCAGTGTTTTCATCGCCTTTTTATTGGCGCCGGGAGTTATTTTTTCCTGGATTATGAAATATCCGAGAGAGAGAAAGATTCCCAGGATTACTGCTGGTACGGCAATTCTGTAAAGGCTGATTCCGCTTACCTGGACAACTGTGATCTCGTTGTTTTTGCTCATAAGTGAGAATGTTAGAAGAACGGAGGTGAGAATCGCCACCGGAAGTACAAAACTTATCATTTCCGGTGTATTAAAATAGACATATTTAAAAACGTAGAAGAATGGGACATTATTCTCGATCACACTATCTATTAGTTCAACTATCCTTACAATATAGAACACGAGCATAAGTGAAAGAAAATATGAGGATGAGCATAGAAACCATCCTTTTAACTATATACCAGTCGGTTCTCTTCAATAATCTTAACCTGAGAGGGCTGGAACTACTGCTGACTTTTTCTCTATCAAATATATTTCTCAACTTCCTGAAGGGAGTGAATAATTTTCTCCCAGTTCAGAGATTTTTCTTTCGAACTGTAAAAGTAGAAAATTATCCCTGACAGGAGGAGGAAATATATTGGGCGCCCACATCCCGAGAAAAGGGGACACTATTTTTTTTACAACAAGGTTTTGAAAAGTTGTAATTGTTGTATAGTAAACAAATATTATAGCAAGTGAAATGATGAATCCGCTGACCTTCCCTCCTTTTTTTGTGGAGATACCCAGAGAAAGGCCAGAAATCCAAGGGCGAGGCATGCAAAGGGGAGAGCAAACTTCCTATGGTATTCCCTTTCAAGAAGAATGTTGTCCGGATGTTCTTTCATCTTTTTTACGAGATCGGGAAAGATAAGCTGCTGGCTCTCCGGGACTGCTTGATATTGGTAAATTCTGGAATCTCTTCAGATGTGTTCAAGTGAGATGTTATGAAATAGTTCTTTCCGGGATTTTTTTTCTCAAAACTGTGAAGTGTCGCATTTTTCAGGGCGAAATAGCTCTGTTTTTTCTTGTTATCCTGAACCAGTTTCCCCTTTTTTGCAAGGATTATATTGTCCCTTTTGCTGTCTCTTCTCGAATATAAGAATACATCTTTCCACTCATTTGTCCTGTTATCTATATCATTAAAATAGAGTACATATGTCGGGAATTCCTTGTTGAATGTTCTCGGTTTTATATTTGACATGGCTCTTGAGAGAACTATCCTGTTTTTTAGTTTCTGAAACTGGTAATTACTTTCAGGAGCAATGTACATGATCAGAACCGATGAGATTAACCAGGTGATGACAGAGAACATTATAATAGGGCGGAGAATCCTGAAATTACTGATGCCCATTGTCCGTAAAGCTACAATTTCTGAGTCTGTGCTCATCCTGCTCATACCTGCAAGAACACCCATCAATGTTGCCATCGGGATTGTGAATGCAAGAAGATCGGGAAGCAGATATAGTAAGATCTTGATTATTGTAAATGTTGATGCTCCTTTGGAGATAAGAGTGTGTGAAAGGATGAAGATCATGTTGATCAGAAGAGTGAATGTGTATATCGAGAGGCCGACACCAAAAGGAGCTGCGATCTCTTTCAGGATATATTTGTCGAAGGATTTCAACATGGCGTAATGATATCACAGACTTACAGTACAATCCAATTGGACAGGGTTGCATTTACTACGGCAATCCTATATCTTTTTATATCTTAAAAGGAGGACAAATGAAAAGATCTAATCTTCTGACAATCTTCATATTGATAGTATTAACGTTACCTTTTATTGCAGAAGGGGAAACTGTTCTTTTTGAAGATCCTTCAGTTGTTATGTGCCGTCCCACCATAGATCAGATAAAAAATATAGCAGTGATGAGAAGTGCCGGCCTGTTCGGGGATGTCAAGTTTAATTTGATATGTGTATATCATGAACGGGAGTTAACCGGATATGATTCTTCCAGAAAATTTGTACATGATAATAAACTTGATTGGATCTCGTTTTCAGAGTTGAAAGGTAAAGTAAAAAAGGACGGTCTGTTCAGAGAAAACATCTGGACATCCCAGTTCAGAGAGATATTTGAAGAATCTGACGGCATTATATTTACAGGTGGGATGGATATTCCGCCGGGAATTTATCTTGAGAACAATTCTCTCCTTACAGAGGCCACTACTCCTTACCGGACACTATACGAAACTTCATTCTTATTTCACCTGATAGGAGGTAGCCGGAATCCGCGATTCCATCCTTTTCTTGAAGATGATCCCGGATACCCCGTTCTTGGAATATGCCTCGGATCGCAGACAATGAATATCGCTGCGGGAGGCTCTCTTGTTCAGGATATCCCGTCTGAAGTTTATGGAAAGAGATCTGTGGAAGATGTTCTAAAACAAAACAAAGATAAAATTCACAGTTCCCGCTATATTAAAGCATTATTTCCCGAAAAAAAAGGGGACATTGCTCCCTCGTTTCACAGAATAAGGGTTTCAGACAAATCTGTCCTGTTGAAAAAAATTCTTGGGAATGGTAATGGCCTGCCAATGGTACTCTCTTCCCACCATCAATCTGTAAAAAAAGTGGGTAAAAATCTTTTCATTGCAGCGACTTCTATCGACGGAAGAGTGGTCGAGGCGCTGGAGCATAAGAAGTATAAGAATGTTCTTGGTGTCCAGTTCCACCCGGAATTCAGGTATCTTCATAAAGGCCTTAAATTTTTTACTTTTCTTCCGGGAAGTAAAAGTTTTTTTTCCCTTAAATCTTTTCTGAAACAAAATCCGCCGTCAACAGAATTTCACAAAAACCTCTGGTCCTGGTTTGGGTTGAAAATTAAGTACTGAAGCGGTTCAGTTTGATTTTTCAGTCAAAATTACTTATAATAACATGTGACCTAAAATGAAGAGGCAGAGAAATGGCAGAAGAGTTATTAAAGAGTATAGAACAGTTAAGCAGGGAGAGAGGTATATCTCCCGATATTTT
Organism: Candidatus Aminicenantota bacterium; assembly: GCA_963827565.1. Taxonomy (GTDB): domain Bacteria; phylum Acidobacteriota; class Aminicenantia; order UBA2199; family UBA2199; genus UBA647. The sequence goes on along the minus strand of CAWHBG010000003.1, from coordinate 321,122 downwards.
CTATTCTGCCATAGAAGAAGCTCTTCTTACGGTTGCTGATAAATATTTTGATCATAAGGCCGATGTCCGGGTCGATCTTGACAGAATTAATGGTTCCATAAACGTCTATACAAAAAAACTTGTTGTAAATGATGAGCCTCAGGATCCGTCTGAAATTTCCTGGAAAGAAGCTCTTAAAAATGATTCAAAAGCTAAGATTGGTGATGAGATAAAAATATTTCTTCCGGGAGAAACCCTGGGAAGAGTTGCAGCGCAGACAGCAAGAAATATTATTATGGAAAAAGTTCAGAAAGCTGAACAGAAATCCATCTATTCGAAATATGTTAATATGACAGATACATTGATCTCCGGTGAGGTCAGGAGGATTGAACATAACAGTGTTATTGCTGCTCTTGAAATTGGTGAAGCGATCATACCTGAAAAGGAACTCTCTCCAAGAGATGAATTTAAAAAAGGGGAAATAATCAGATTCTATGTCAAACGTGTTTTCCCGGAAGGGAGAGGACCGCTTGTTCTCGGATCAAGGTATCTTAACAATTTTGTAGAGAAACTGATTGAAAAAGAGGTACCGGAAGTTGCTGAGGGTATTGTGAAAATATTTTCGGTTTCACGAGAACCCGGTATCAAAACCAAGGTTGCTGTTTATTCAACTGATAAAAGCATTGATCCGGTGGGTGCTGTAGTTGGGATGAACGGTAACAGAGTGCTGTCCATAACAAAAGAGCTGCAGGGAGAACGGATTGATGTTATTGCATGGAATGAATCTCCCGAACGCTTTATTTCATCTGCGTTAACCCCTGCAGAAGTTACAAGTGTATCAATTGTGAGTGAATCAGCAAGAATGGCGGAAGCAACAGTAACGGATTCTACTCTTTCTGCGGCAATAGGTAAAAAGGGGATAAATATTAAACTGGCTTCAAAACTTACCAAATGGAACATCCAGTTAACGAACAGGATGGAGATCCGTTCAAAAGTTGACCAGAAAAAATTGTAGGAGGATTATATGCAGAACATTAAATTACACGAGGCGACCAAACAGTTTAATATCACGAATAAACTTGCAATGTTCTTTCTGGAAAAAAATGGTGTTCCTGTTAAGTCTCATTCATCTGCTGTCTCGATGGAACAGCTCGAAATATTGAGAGAGTTCTCTCAAAATCCTGATAAAATCAAAAACATTACTAAAGAATTCAGCAAATTATCTAAAAAGAAGAAAATGCCTGCAAAGGAAGCGGATCCGGTAAAAACCGAAAAAACGGAAGAGAAAAAACCGGAAGAAAAACCGGAAGAAAAAATAGAAGAAAAAAAGAAGTCGGGGGAGATGAAGAAAGAAACTCCTCCTGTAGTTGAAGAGAAAAAAGAAGTTGAGAAGAAAAAGACGGAACCTGAAACAAAAGCTGAAGTTATTCATGAGAAGCCTGCAGAGAAAATAGAGAAAAAGGAACCTGAACCGGTTAAAAAAGAGGTTCCTGTGGAAAAACCTGCCCCCCTGCTCCGGCACCTGTGAGAAAATTACCAGAGAGGAAAACTCACATGGATATGCGGAAAAGGAATGTCAGGCATGGGCGTCATGGTCAGAGATCGAGAGGAGAGAAGAGAGTTCCGGAAGTAAGCACAATTCCCAAGAAAGAGGCCGATCTGACAGCTGTTCCTGAGATGATTCAGACATCCGATTTTATTACACTGAAGGAGTTGGGGGAAAAGCTTAATATAAAACTCAAATTTATTGAAGATAAGATGAGAGAATCCGGGATTGAATTTCATCTGAATCAATTTCTGAATGAAGAAGAGATTAAAAATATTTGTGCAGAATTTAATGTCGAAGTAGATATAATTGGTTATGAAGAAGAGGTGTTCTCGGAGTATGTCGCCGATAAAAAACCGAAGTTGACACCAAGGTCTCCCGTTGTTACGGTTATGGGCCATGTCGATCATGGAAAGACAACTTTACTCGACACCCTGCGGAAGACCAGGGTCGCTGACCGTGAAGCCGGTGGAATTACCCAGAAGATCGGTGCTTATAAACTTTCTACAGGAGATGGAGAGGTTGTATTTATTGATACACCCGGCCATGAAGCATTTACAAATCTCCGTGCACGAGGTGCAAAAGTTACTGATATTGTTGTCCTTATTGTAGCAGCAAATGATGGTGTAAAACCTCAGACCATAGAAGCGATCAATCATGCAAGGGCGGCTGAAGTGCCCATCATTGTCGCAATAAATAAGATAGATCTGGATGGAGCCGACCCTAATAAGGTTAAGCAGGAGTTGACAACTCATAATCTTATAGTTGAGGATTGGGGCGGAGATGTTGTATCTGTTGATATCTCAGCAAAAAACAACACAAATCTTGATTCCTTCATTGAAATGGTTTCTATTGTGTCGGATATGCTTGAGCTTAAGTCTTATAAAGATGTCCCGGGCTGGGGAACGGTAATAGAAGCCCGCCTCGATCCGAAGCTTGGGCCTGTTGCAACTGTGCTGGTTCAGGAGGGAGAGGTCAAAAGAGGAGATTATTTTATTTGTGGAAACTCAACAGGAAAGATCAGATCGATCTTTGATGATTCGGGAAAAACACTTGCTAATGCCGTAAGTCCTGCCCCGGTTGAGGTTATGGGATTCGAAATAGTTCCGGAAGCTGGTGAAAGATTCCAGATCGTAGAGGATATTACAAAAGCTAAGAAAGTAATCGAGCTGAGGAAACAATTCAGAAAAGAGACCAGAAGGGATGAGATAGAAGCAGACAAGAATCTGACCCTCCAGAACCTTTTTCAGAAAATAGATGAAAAGCAGATCAAGGAATTTCCGATAGTATTGAAAACAGATAATTTCGGCTCAGGCGAAATACTTGTTGATATATTAATGAAGATGGGCGTTAAGGAATTGAAAGTAAATGTAGTTCATAAAAGTATCGGTAATATAACGGATAGTGATGTGCTACTTGCTGCAACATCAGGTGCTGTTATCCTCGGATTTAATGTTAAAGCTCCTCAAAAAGTTATTCAATCAGCAAAGAGAGAGGGGGTAGAGATAAAATTGTATAGTGTTATCTATCACCTTATTGAAGAACTTGAAAAAGCCGTTAAGGGTGAAATAGATCCTGTATACATACAAGCAAAAATAGGAATGATCGAAGTCCTTGAAAAATTTAAGATATCAAAACTCGGTAATATAGCGGGTTGTATTGTCAGAGAAGGGAAAGTCACAAATAAGTCACTTCTTAAAGTTACACGGGGTGAAGATCTTGTTTTTGAGGGTGAACTCGAAACTTTAAAAAGAGTCAAGGATGAAGTTAAAGAGGTAAATGCCGGGACAGAATGCGGGATCAAACTTAAAAATTTCAATGGTATCGAAATTGGTGACATTATCGAAGTCTATGAATTGAAACAGCAGTGATTTTAGGACTAATGAAAATAGATCTTCTTGCAAAAAGTGTACACAGCCTTAAAGAAAAAAGGCGGATAGTCTCGAGTATAAAAGAAAAGCTGGGGAATAAATTCAATATATCTATTATAGAGAGCGATTATCAGGACGTTTGGCAGAAGATTCAGATCTCAATTGCCCTTCTTTCAGGATCGAAAGTGATTGCCGGAAAAATATTCGATCAATGCGAAGAGCACATATTTGCAAATTATCCCGTTGAGATCCTGAATATTGATACAGAGTATTTATAATGTCATTCAGAGTTGAAAAAATCTCAAGCACTATAAAAAATGCTCTTGGAAATATATTCCTGAACAAAATGTCTGATCCTGAACTACGGAAAATATCGGTATCGAATATTATTCTAAGCAATGATCTTAAGATTGCGCGTGTTTATGTCTCATCGTTTGACTCGGATCCGGAGAAGATAATTTTAAAGTTGAATAATGCCAGAGGGTATATAAGAAAAGAGTTGTCAGGATCTGTATACCTGAAATTTCTCCCCGATCTTCAATTTTTTTATGATAATGCTTTTGAATTTGATCAGAAAAAGGTAAAATAACTCGTTTGTTGAAATGTAATGAAAAATGAAATAGCAAAAAAAATTCTGAAATCTGAGAATATTGCAATCAGTGCTCATATGAGGCCTGATGCAGACTGTATCGGTAGTGGAATAGCTTTATGTCTGATGCTTGAACAACTTGGGAAGAATGTCTGTTTCCGGAATAATGACAGGCCGGTATTTCCGCTTACTGAATTTCCGGAATTCAACAGGGTTGATTATAAACAGATTTCACCTGACCCGTTTGATCTTGTAATACTCCTAGAAGGTGGAAGTGAGGATCGTCACGGGCAGAAAGGCCTTTCGGATTATTTTACGATTAATATTGATCATCATGCAACAAGTTCGACTATTTCAGATATGAACTGGATCGATCCGGAAGCTTCCGCTGCGGGAGAACTTATATATGAGCTTGGAATTGAGCTTGGTGTCGAATTTACAAAAGAGATCGGATTCAATCTTTATGCGGCAATTGCCTCTGATACCGGGTCATTCAAATATTCAAACACTTCCTGCCGGGCTCTGAACACAGCTTCCAGGATAGTTGAAAAATCGGGAATTGAGCCTCATTTAGTAAGTGATCTTATCTTTAACTCAAATCCTGCAGAGAAGATAATATTAATAAAAAAAATATTATCGACCCTTAAATATCAGAATAATGGAGAGATGGCATACATTTTCTTTAAAAGAGATTTTATTAAATCCGGCAATATTGATGATTATGATACAGAAGATATTGTATCCATAGTCAGGTCAATTCTGGGAGTAAGAGTTGTCCTTTTTCTTAAAGAGATAGGAGATGAGCTGTTCAGGGTCTCAGTTAGAGCAAAGGGAGATTTTAGTGCATCTGATATTGCAGGCCATTTTAATGGCGGTGGACATGGCCATGCTTCAGGTTTCTTTTTCAACGGTAGTCTGGAAGATGCAGAGAGGGAAATTACTTCTGTTATTCTGAAGCAATTAAAAAGGATGAAATAAAATTTTTGCAAAATGATCAATGGAATGGTGCTTATCCGCAAAGAGATTGGGATGACCTCTCATGATGTAGTGAAGAAGGTTAAAGCTATCCTTGGGGTAAAAAAAGCAGGCCATTTCGGGACACTGGACCCGCTTGCTGAAGGATTACTGCTCGTTGGTGTAGGAAATGCCACAAAATTTTTTGATTTTCTCGTAGGAAGAGACAAAACCTATTCGGGAAAAATAAAATTCGGATATTCAACCACAACTTATGATAGTGAAGGTGATCAGGTCGGGGAGTTGAAAGATCTTGACCTTAATAAAATAAATATTGATGAGGTTCTTAATGATTTTAAAGGTAAAATACTCCAATATCCTCCAAAGTATTCTGCAAAAAAGTATAAAGGCATTCCATTGTATAAATATGCAAGGAAAGATCTTGATGTTGAGATCAAACCTGTTGAAGTGGAGATCGATTTTCTTGAGACCAGGGTTCTCGGTAAAAACATACTGTATTTCCGGACAATCACATCTTCAGGGACTTACCTGAGGTCTCTGGCACATGATATCGGTGCTTCAGTCGGAACAGGTGCATTTCTTCAGGAGCTCACCAGAGAAGCAGTGGGTGAATTCGATTTGAAAGATTCAATTACACTTAGTGAATTAGGGCTTCAGATGGAAAAAGGTGAAAAGTTTCAAAAAGGACTTATCCCGATTGAAATGCTGCTCACAGAGTTCCCGAAAATAGTTGTCTCTCAGAATGGCAGCGAAATTGTAAAGAATGGAGCGATGTTATCTTTAAAAGATATCCTTGAGGTTTCTTCAGGGGATGATTCTGTAAATTACAGGATTTTTGATGACAACGGAAACTTTCTGGCAATAGCAAAAAAAGATTCAATGATTCACAGATTTAAACCGTTTATAGTGTTTAATAATATATAGTAACTGAGAACTTCCCTTCATTATCTTCATAATTGAAGTCATTTATTCCTATAAAAAGTCTCCCCTTTTCCCTGCTTTTAAAGGGAGCTTTATTATTGCCGACATAGAAAGGTTCCCCGTTTTCACCTATTCTGGCTATTACAGCGCCTGTAGGCTGAGTGGGTAGTTGTTTGTTTTTGTTCCACTTTACATTCAATTCGCCAAAGTCAAAAACCTTATTGTCTTTTTCAATAATGATCGAACCTGTAATCGAAAAAAGGATATTCTGATCCACTTTTAGATTGATTCCTGTATCTTTCCATTGATCTCCGGCAGAGAGAGTAACCTTTAAAACTCTTTTTCCTCTTCTGAGTTTCCTGTATTTCTGTTCGAGTTCATATGAAGTTTCGGTCCCTTCCTGTTTCGGGTTGAATATTATCTTATGAACTTTGTAGAGAGGGAACCTCTTTGTCTCCATTACTTTTCCGAACTTATATACATTGAAATATAATGTCTCATATCTGTATGCTACAAATTTTCCTTCATAGACCTGGTTGTCTACAGTGTAGAGAATATCTCCCGGTAATATATTGAACAAGAGAAGTGATAAAAAGGCAATTACAATCAGTTTAAGCTTCATTTTATCAACCCTTTCGGTATTCCCCTTTATAAACTATTTTTGTGGAACTTTCAATGAAAATCTTATCTTTTAGACAGACCTGTACCAGCCCGTCCGGGGTCTGTATCTTCATTGAGTTACCGATTTTCCCGAGGGAGTTCAATATAGAGAAAACAGCTGTAGTTCCTGTTGAGGAGAAGCTTGTTACGCCGGCTCCCCGTTCATAAAAAAAAGCTTCAATAACGGGCGTAGAATTATTGATTTTTTTTGTGATGGGAAAAATAAATTCAACATTTGTTCTCTCAGGGAAAATACTGCCTGACTCCATCTTTTTCCCAATGCATTCCAGTTTTGACATATCATCAATATGTTCATCCAGAATTATAACTGCATGGGGATTCCCTGTAGATACAGGATAGAATCTGGTCCCATCGTATTCATATTCATTTTTCCCGGGCTCCAGAAACGGGAAGAATTTTTTCTCATTGAATTCAGGGAGCCCCATATCGACCTGAAGTTTGAATATGATGTTATTTGTTTCTATAAGCCGGATAGTTCTTATTCCTGAAGAGGTCCTCAATATAATTTTATCTTCATATTTACCAGATGCGAATAAGACGGTTGAAAGACCGGCCATACCATTCCCGGATATCTCCGCATAACTCCCGTCACTATTAACTATTTGAAAATCAACAACTTCATTCTCTATGGAATAAAAGATCACTCCATCCGCTTTTTCTTTTTCACAAATATCTTTGGAAAATTCGGTATCTTTATTCTCCGGCGCTCCGAACTCACCCCGGTCAACGATTATAAAATCGTTTCCCGAGGTGGAAGTTTTATAAAATATCATTCAGGGAGAATGAATTTAATGTAGAACTCCTGTCCGAATCTGTTCACATAGAGGAACACATAAGATCCCGGCTCTTTTCCGGAAATGATCTTTCTGAATTGATCCACCGAAGAGATCTCAGTTCTGTTGACACCGAGGATAACATCAAATGGTTTGATACCGTTTTGTTTTGCAGCGCCTGATGATTTCTGAACGACAATTCCTCTTGTGGTCCTGAGTTCAAGTTCTCTTGCAAGTGACCTTGAATTTTCAACAAGTACCATTCCCAGATCTATTGTTCTTCCATCATCCCCCGAGGATCTGAATTTCATTGTATCGGGAGCTTCACCGATCTTTACATTTATATCAAGAAGTTTTTCCCCTCTGTAGATAGTCAGTTTAATAGTGTCTCCAGGGTTGGCGTTGGCGATCTTCAATCTTAGATCATTACCATTTTTCATTGAAGCCCCGTTCAACTTAATTATGAAGTCATTTCTTTTTAATCCGGCTTTCTCCGCAGGAGAGTCGTTTTCAACCTGACCAATTAGGAGTCCCGCCATCGGATAATCAAATTGCTTGGCTTCATCTTTATTTAATTGTCTGATACTGACACCAAGCCATCCACGGACAACTCTCCCTTTTAATCTTATATCGCCTATTACTTTCTTTGCCATACTGGAAGAAATAGCAAAACCGATCCCCACGCTGCCGCCGGATGGAGCAATTATAACTGAGTTTATTCCCACTACCTTTCCGTCCATATTGATAAGCGGTCCGCCTGAATTTCCCCTGTTAATAGCTGCATCTGTCTGGAGGTAGTCTTCATAATCTGTGGCGCCAATTCTCCTGTCCTTGGCCGAGATTATCCCGGAAGTTACAGTGAGGTCCTGTCCGAAAGGATTACCGATAGCAAGGACCCACTCTCCTATCTCAGTTTCATCGGAATTTCCGAATTCAATATAAGGATGATTCTTCCCCTTTATTTTCAGAAGAGCCAGATCTGTTTTCGAATCAGTTCCAATAATTTTTGCTGTGTACTTTTTTTCATCACCGGTGGTGATGGTCACTTTTATAGCACCCTTCACCACATGATTGTTTGTAACAATATAACCGTCCTTCGAAATAAGAAATCCGCTTCCTATTCCGGATACTTTCTCATTTCTTCTCGGGGAATTGAAGAATCTGTCAAAGAAGTCATCTCCGAACATGGATCTTCTATTTTCACGAATGGCTTCAGATTCCACTTTGACAACCGCAGGTTTTACCTTCTTTACCAGAGGTGCGAAGTTCAACCCTACCTGATGGGTGTTCTCAGCATAAACCTCCGCCTGCTTAATCTGCGGGACCTCTACAGAATCATTCTGCAGGAATCCAAATGTAAGTGCAAAAAATATCGCTCCGGCCAGGAAACTGGCTCCGGCGACAAATCCGATCTTTTTCATTTTCCGCCTCCTTTTTTGGAATTTATTTACATTAAGACGCGAATAATCACATCAAAGTTTCATAAAAATTAATTATATATAATATTTACGTACGATTCAATCTATAATATTGGCAAATGTGAAAAGATGATTAAAATCTCCCCCTCGGAGTGGAGGGGGAGATATCTATTGAATTATTATTTTTCTGGTTGCAGTTCTATAAAAAAGCGCGGGCACTGCCGAATGCGATAGATCCTACAATGAAAGATATGAGGAAAGCTATCACAATGTATACGACTATAACGACTGCAAAATAGGGTGTTGCTTTATCGCCCTTGGGTGCTTTTATTTCTTTGATTCCCAAATAAAGTTGATAGAGGGAGTAGAATCCGGCAATCATTGCAAGCATTCCAAGTGCAGGAATAATATAAAACACTCCGGCTACCCATGATGGTGTGGTTGAATAAACGGCGATCTTTGTAGAATTTGTCATATCTTTTTTGGAGCCGAAATTTGGAGCAAGGAAGTCAATTACCATTGCAAGGATGTAAACTCCGACCAAAGAGAAGATATACATAAGGATTGACCACATGAATGATCTCATGAAAGGTACTCTGATTGTAATACCCATGAATGATCTGCCTATTATCATCCATCCGATCAGTCCGGCTATAGCCGGAATTGCGGCGAGTATTATCGCATAATTGGTGAAAAGACCCGGAACAGTTGTTGTCTCGCCCTTGATCTTTTTCCACTCTTCCACTGGTTTGGTGATTATTCCAATTACCCTTTGAATAATAAAATTAAAGTTCATTATTTTCCTCCATTTGTAGATTACTTATAGCACCCAAAAAATAAAAAAGCAATATAAAGAGTTATGGAAATTGTCATTGGCCAGCAGGCTGGCGTCATTAAGAAATGCCAGGATATGTCATTAATGGCAATTGTCGCGGAACTTAAAATTAATCTGATATATGAACATATCAATTAAGTGACTACAAATGGCAAATCCCCGATAATCTTAATGACAGTGAGCGCAGCGAACGAACGACAAGTATTGTAAGTGCTTAATGACAAAGATGAAATTTCTTTTAAATTGTTATTAAAAGAATACCAGAGTGACAATTATAAATGCCGGGACGAGGAATATCAGTGAGTATTTCACTATATACCCGAAGAAACTCGGCATCTGAATATCATTCTCTTCAGCAATCGATTTGACCATGAAGTTAGGTGCATTACCGATATATGTCATTGCACCCATGAATACAGCTCCGGCTGATATAGCAATAAGGTAAATGGATTTTTCCGCCATTAGTTTTGTGCAAGCAATAATTTCTGCCTGTCCGGGAAAGAATTGTCCGAGGGATGTATTAAAGAACGTAAGGTATGTCGGGGCGTTATCGAGGAAACTTGAAAGCCCGCCGGTTATCCAGAAATAGTGCCACGGCTCTTTTACTGCGTTTACTATGAATCCGAGCGGGCCGTTAACACCTGCTTTAAGCATTGCCAGGGCCGGGATGATCGTCATAAATATTCCTGCAAAGAGTATTGCCACCTCCTGGATGGGGAACCATGTGAAATTGTTCTCTTCACGGAGGGATTTTTTTGTGAATTTAAGAGACAGAATACCCATCAGAACAAGGAACCCGTCTCTAATCAGGTTCTGATATGCCACATGGACTCCGAATATAGTTGTTTCACCAAGCTTTACGCTTCCCGAGAAAAGCACTCCACCGATGATTCCGAGGAGGAAGATAAAATTGTGAGTTCCCAGCAATTTGATCGGTTCCTTCTTTGCCATTTTTTCAACAATTTCTTTTGAAGGGTCTTCCTCTTTTTTATAGTAGTAGGTATCAAGGATAAAAAAGACAGAGAGTAATATCCCCGAAACAAAGGCCATGTGGGGTAATAGTTTGAGGGTCCAGAAAAAATTGACTCCATGGAGGAACCCCAGGAAAAGCGGTGGGTCTCCCAATGGTGTGAGAGATCCTCCAATATTGGCAACAAGGAATATAAAAAATATAACTATGTGAACTTTATTTTTTCTGTGAGCGTTGGCTCTTATGACAGGCCTGATAAGAAGCATTGCAGAGCCGGTAGTGCCAATCCAGGAAGATAGGAATGTTCCTATCAACAACATTATAAGGTTTGTTAACGGGTTCCCTTTTATTGAACCTTTAAGAAGTATTCCTCCTGATACTGTGTAGAGAGACCATAAAAGAATTATAAAAGGTATGTAATCAATCAGGTAGATATGCATGATCTCGTAAAAAGCAGCTGATTTGTAAAAGATCAGGAATGGGAGTGAAAATACAATTGCCCAGAAAAAAGAGATTTTTCCGAAATTGTGATGCCAGAACCTTGGAGCAAGCAGGGGGAATAATGCGATCGACAACAAGATACCCACAAAAGGTATCGCAGACCAGATCGGTAATTCTTTGCCGATGTTTGGGTGATCGGAATGTCCGCTATCCTGGCCGTGTTCCGATGTGACAGATTCACTGTGTTCTGTCTGTGTAGTCTCTCCCTGATGATGTTCCTGAGGGACGAGAAAGAAACCGCCTGCAATAAAAAGTATGAAAAATAGAATTGCCGCTTTTTTCAACATACCATTCTCCTTCGCTAAAATTTAGAGGATTAAAAAGTATATTTAATAAGATTTTCCGATTTTTGTCAAGTATAGCCTGTGCTCTGGGTTTGGGGTGAGGACATTTCCGTTAACCGAAATGGGATCCCATTGACTATTTTTATTACGGTTGATAGTATTTTTCCGGAGGTAAAAGTGAAAACCGATATTGATATTGCCATAGGTGCCGAGTTAAAAAATATTGAAAATATAAGAGAAGATCTTCAGATAGAAGAGAATGAATTGTGGCCATACGGCAGATTTAAGGGGAAGGTTTCTCTAAGGGCTCTTAAAAGGCTTGAAAATGAGAAAAACGGGAAGCTAATTGTGGTTACGGCTATAACACCTACAAAATTCGGTGAAGGAAAAACCACAACTTCGGTCGGGCTGACAATGGGGATAAACCGGATTGGTAAGAGGTCGATAGTGACTTTGCGTGAGCCGTCACTGGGCCCGGTTTTTGGCGTGAAGGGCGGAGCTGCGGGAGGAGGGTATTCTCAGGTGCTACCGATGGTTGATATAAATCTCCATTTTACCGGCGATATTCATGCAATTACAACCGCTCATAACCTGTTGTCCGCTGTACTTGATAACCATATTCACTATTCAAATGATAAGAAACTGGATACAAGAAAAATATTGTGGCAGAGAACGATGGATATGAACGACAGGAGCCTCAGAAATATTGTAATTGGGCTGGGAGGCAAAGGTCAGGGTTATCCTAGGGAGAATGGTTTTATAATATCTGCAGCCAGTGAGATAATGGCGATAATTACATTGTCAAAAGATCTTGATGAACTCAAGGAAAGACTTGGGAATATTCTGGTGGGGTTTACCAGGGATGATGATCCGGTTTATGCCAGGGATTTTAAGGTTTGCGGTGCTATGGCTACAGTATTGAGAGAGGCGCTGAAACCGAATCTTGTTCAGACTATCGAGAACACTCCTGCATTTGTCCATAGCGGCCCGTTTGCCAATATTTCTTTCGGTACAAATAGTGTCGTCTCAACAAAGCTTGCTCTCAAATTGAGCGATTATGTTATTACAGAATGCGGATTCGGTTCCGATCTCGGATTTGAAAAGTATGTAGATATGGTGTCCCGTTTTGCGGAATATGATATTCATGCTGTGGTCCTTGTTGCGACTGTCAGGGCATTGAGGCATCAGGGGGGAGGTGACGGGATGAGTTCTCTGAAGAAAGGGCTCCCGAACCTTGGTAAACATATCGAGAATATTAAGAAGACCGGTATTTCTCCTGTTGTTGCCATTAATGTGTTCCCTGATGATGAAGAGGAAGAATTAAAAGTAATAGAAGATTTCGTAAAGGGGACAGGTACTGAAGTGGCCAGAAGTACAGCTTTTCTTGAAGGCGGTAAAGGGGCGATGGGTCTTGCAGAAAAGGTTACGGCTATTGCAGATGCATCTGACGGAAAATTTAAAAGGATATATTCACTTGATGATTCACCGGAAGTTAAGATAGAAAAGATCGCTAAAGAAGTGTACGGCGCCGATGGTGTTATATTTTCATGGGATGCAAAGAGAAAATTGAAGCTTATAAAAAAACTCGGACTTGAAAAACTGCCTGTATGTATAGCAAAGACCCCTCTATCATTTTCGGATAATAAGAAAAAACTGAATGTGCCGACCGGGTGGAGATTAAATATTAACGAGATCAATATTGCAACAGGAGCCGGTTACCTGATTCCGATATCAGGTGATGTGATGCTTATGCCGGGACTTCCGCGAGTTCCATCTGCCGAGGGTATCGATATCGACATCACAGGCCATAATATAACGGGACTTTCTTAGATAAAATTTTGAATTTAAAATTCATTTGAATGAAGGATGCAGCCAATTTCAGGGCATCCCATCCTGCTGATCAGTCGGTTGAGTAGAGAAGTAGTTCTTCTTTAGTTTTTTCTGGAATGATTTTGTCTATTTCGGACAACCCGATCTTTTTCAGTAAGTTCCGGGATCTTATATTTTTTTCAGTAGTGATCGCAAATATAGTCTTAAATTTTAATTTTGACTGACCGTATTCCATTGCCGCTTTTGCTGCTTCGAAGGTGAATCCTCTGCTTTCATATTCAGGTAATATTGCAAACCCGATGTCAGGATGTTCCAGATAATCTCTCTTAAGAAAACCGCAAATCCCTATCGGTTTATTTCCCCCTTTTAATACCATTTTAAAGAGTCCGTATCCTTTCGTTTTGTAGGAATTGAGGAGGCTTTTCTGAATATAATCTTCTGCATCATCTTTGGTTTTGATCCCCCTGTCTCCAATATATTCAATCCATGTGGGGCTGTTCAATAATTCAAAAAAGAATGGCCCATCATCCAGAGCGGCCTGTTCCAGTAACAACCGTTCACTTTCAAGTATTTTAATTCCGATCCTCCTTAAGTTTACTGATACAATGTCTATCGGTAAGTTCACATAGATAATTCAAATATAACAGATCAACTATTCCAAATCCACTCTATTATTTATGTAATGAGAAAAAGTACCTGTCCCCTTTTCTATTATTTAACTTAAACTTAATAGTCATAAGTACTATAAAAGCATAGGTCGGACAAAATATGCAAAAATGAAAGTATCCTCCCTTATTTATTAAATTATCAAAATTTGAGATATTTCTTCTGGAATTTTATTTAATTTATATATTCAAGGAGGGAAAATGTGTAAAAAATTTAGATATCTCTATCTTATTGCTGCCGTACTGATCACTTTTTCAAATATCGGGGCAGCGGATATTAAAAAGAATGTTACCGGGCCGACACCAGCCCAGGTGTTTCCGGATATTTGGGTAAAAATCATGCCGTACTCGACCGCTGGATTGAAAAAAGGATCTGTTTTTCAGTTAAAGTTCAAGGTCTTTAAAAATAATAAAGTGAATGCCGCCCCGTGGAAAATTGACCTGAAAGTGAATGATATTTTAAAAAAGCAAATTAATGCAAATAATCTGAAATTCATCCCGATAAAGAGCAGAGAAGGGAATTCTTATTGTATCGTTGTATTGAACTATACTATTCCGGCATATGGAAAATATAAATTAACCTGCATTGCCGATTCACAGAATCAGGTCAGCGAAAACAGTGAGATAAATAATTTTAAAAATGTATCCATTGATTTAAAAATTCCTGTGAAATTGTCACCATTTGTTCAAATGGAAACTGATATAATACTATTTAAAGAAGAGGCTGTAGTCTATGATGTTGATAAACCAAAAGGATATGTTGAAGGATCTATGATCGCATTTAATTGCAAATGGAAGCGGATCGGCAAAGAGCCGCCCGTCGATTTCATCGTTGAAGCCTATATTGACGGGAAGCGGCAGAGCGGTAACATCTGCCCAAAACATAAATCTTCCGGTATATTCTCCTGCGGGTGGAAAGCCACACCGGGTTATCATGATGTCAGATTCCAGGTGGAAAAAAAATTCGGTTATTTTCCGGAAGCAACCGAATCAAATAATTTCAAAACGGTGAGTTTTTATATAGAAAAAAAATAATAAACTAATGTAAATTCCGATATAGGTTGAAAAATATACCTCTCCCGGTATCTTCTGCTCTGATGTTTAACGGGAGGGTGTTTGATTCAAGGAACTCGCTAATAATGGTTTTATCATAGTCTTTTCCCATATTATTAATCAGTGTTTTCCTCCGGTGGCTGAAAGCTGTTTTCAGGAACCTGTAATAACTTTCAAGGTCACCCGGGAATGGTACCTGTCCCCTTTTTGTAAATGTGAAGACCGTGGAAGTCACTTTCGGGGGAGGGGAGAATGCGCCCGGTCCCACATCGAATTCTTTTCCGATTTCGAACAGAGTTCTGAACATTACTGACTGAGCGTTGTATATTTTTGTTCCCGGCTCTGATGTGATCTTTTGAAAGAATTCTTTCTGGACCATCAATGCCCCTTTTTCTATAATTTTATTTCCTTTGATTATCCAGTCAATTATCTCTTTTGAAATATAGTAGGGAATGTTGCCGATGAGAGTTATTTTTCTCCCTCCGGACAGTTCGGCCGGTTCAGTTTCCAGTATATCTCCGTTCAGGATCTCTAACCCGTTCAGGTTCTTAAGCTTGAGGTTTTCATAAAGGACCGGATCTTTCTCAACTGCTATAATTTTTTCAGATGAAGATCCTGCCAGGATCTCTGTCATAATACCCTTTCCCGGGCCTATCTCGACAATTAACTCTTTTTGACCGGTAACAAGTTTTGCTATCCTTCCGGCTATATTCCTGTCATGAAGGAAGTTCTGCCCCAATTTCTGTTTCGCCATTATCTCGGTATTAACTCCAGTTGAAATTGCCTGGAAAGTGAGCGGTATGATGCCCGGAGAAGAATTCTCCCTGCATTCCTCTCAAGAAATACACTATAGTTCAGGTTTTTAAATTCAAAATCGTAATTTATATATGTCTGAAAACTCCAGTGTTTTATTAGAATATATTTCAGGTTTATAAATCCCGTTGTATAATCTCCTCTCTCAGTGTCATATGACACTGATCCCCAGAGGTTCATTTTACCGCCTGAGGTGATGAAACGCATTATAGCCGAGATATCTCCGGTAGATGTACCTGTGATCAGCCATTGCCTTGTCTCGCGCCTGGTATGGAAATTGTAGAGCAGTTCAAAAGAAATATCTTTTGATAAGTTGTGAACCCCCCTGAGAACTACCCCTGCAGTTGTAAAATTCTCCATAGGGTCACTGTCAAAAAACTGTTCAACTTTCCCTGAAATGTCAAGATGGATCCTGTTTGTAACATTGAGGTGTTGTCCAGTTATTGACAAAGCAGTATTTGACCTGAAGGAGTTTTCCCTTGAGTCATTTCTTAGCACATTAGTGAAAAGGAGAGAGGATGAAAAATTGAGTTTAAGCAATCCTCTATAGAAAGGCAATGGAGAGGAATTGAAAATAAAGCCTGGAGAATACTTGTAATTATCATTTATCAGATCTCTGTTCATAGAATAGTTTGCTGAAAGATTAAATGCATCGTTTGTATAACGAAGTGAAAAACGGGAGTCAGCAATCCTGTTGACAATAGTGTCGGCGATCCTGGATACAGAGATGTTGGAAGCAGCTGAGATTGAGAGAAATTTTGCAATATTGTTGTCGTAGGTAATATCTCCCGAATAGCCGAGATTTTTTTCATGATTATACCGAATGTTGATATTTCCTGCTTTTTTCAGGTTCAACCCGAGAACACTTCTTATCCAGAGCTCCGAGTCGGTGTTTGTCCGGTCCTTATAGTCGAATGTTAATGAAGTGGTTATTGATTTCAGCGGTTTTAGATTCCATGAAAGAGATGCCTGCCCTGAATTTCCGCTAATGTATCCCCCTTTTAACATAAGGGAAGAAGATTGGGACAATTTAAGGGTACTCTCTGTCCCGATGTTTATTTGAGGTTTCGGTGAATCAGACCTGACTTTGAACAGGTCATAATTAAGCTTAAGGTATTCACGATTAAAAAATTTTGTTTTTTCTTTATCTTTTTTTAAGTTAAAAGAGATATCTGTAATAAGCCCCGACCTGCTTGTATACCATAAATTATTAATGCTGAACTGTTCTTTTTTGGCGGATATACCCTTGTTCATTCTGAATTTTTTAAATGATATGGATTGAGCTCCCTCAATAAAAACTGTGACCCCATAACCTGTAACCTCGAAATTATCTTTTATTCTGAACTTTTTCCCGACAAAGTACAGCAGTGAATCATCAAGGGCCTCTCTGTTTTTCCTTACGAAATCTAATCCCGGCTTTAAACCTTTAACCGGAATTATCTCAATTTTTTCTCCGTACTTGTAAAGTGTCAGGGACATTTTGTTAAGATCCGATCTTATAATGTCCCCATTCAATTCATTGCCGTCTTTACCGGTAATGCTGCATGATGTGCTCATGATCAGAGACCGGTTTCTGACATCTAATTCGATTGAAGTCCCTCTCATCTCATACTCTTCAGATCTGACTATTATGTTGCCTCTTCCGGAAATATAATTGTGGTCATAGCTGTAGAAAAGGTAGTCTCCGGTTATTTCAAGCAATACTGCTGAATATAGGAACGAAAAGGATGAAGCCGTGATGACTATAATTGCTGATAATAATTTCTTCAGTATCAATTGAATCTCAATTTTATTATCTTTCCTGACTGGTCACCCATCCAGATCACATTTTCTCCTGATGCTAGCCCTGAAGGAGTATCGGTTGGTGTTCTGAAAGTGTTGATGAGGATACCATTTATATCTGTAACATAGATCCTTGTTTCAGAACGTTCAAGTATCCAGAAGTTCGAGCCGTCGAAACAAAGCCCGTCGATCGAGAATGAAGGAGATTTAAAAGTATCTATAATAGAGCCTGATTCAGGATCTATTGTGATCACAGAGTTTGTCAGTTTATCGGTTGTATAAATATAAGGATCCCTGAATTCCAAAAAATTATAATTTCCTTCCGGAACCCTTATTGTCCTGATTGTTTCTCCATTAATAATACTGATATTGATCAACTCCAATGTTTCGGAGTTAATGATCCATAAGTTTGTATTGTCGTAAGCTATCCCATTGGATGGCGGAGTAAAAAGCTCTCTTATTTTACTCCCTGAAGTATAATTAAAGGAGACAGGAAATGACCCCTCATAAATAATCCAGATAGAATCCCCGGAAAAAGTGAGGTCGAAGGGAGATCTCCCTCCCTCCATGTCGATAATTGACAGAATTTCATATCCTCTTTCATCTTTATCGGGATCGTAAGGATTGTTAAACGCCCTCCCCCTGCAGGAGATAAGGAGGCTAGAAACTATAATTAATAACGAAAGATATCTCATTGTTTATACCTTTTGAAAGTGATACTTTCAGCCCCTTTTTTTTCATCTTTTTCCGGAGAAGATATATGTCCGCCATGTTAATTATCCAGATGCCTATCCCTGCAGCAATAAACAGGTTCCTTTGCTTGTCTAATCTCTCCGTCTCATTTCTGTAAAATACTGTGTCTTCGATAGTTGAAGAAGACCTGTATTTGTTATAATTGCTATTCCCTCTTTTATTATTGATTATGGAACCTGTCACAGCTATCAGCTCTGCTGTAAGAAACAGGATGCCCTTGAAATATTTTTTTTCATGGAGTTGCCCCCATCCGGGGAATATCAGTGACTTTTCAAGAGCTCTTGTCTCCTCACTCTTTTTTTCGGTTGAATCTGATGGGGAATCCCCGGCTCCGCTAAGCGGAAAGGCCAGAATCAGTATAAGGATTATTTTAAGAAGTTTTGACAATTTTACCCTCACAGAGATTTTCATTTACTATCTTTGTTATTTTTACATTGACAAGTTTTTTTTTCATCCCTTTTGATGAAGGGACCCTGACTGATAAATAATTTTTTGTTGTTACCAGTGCATAATGCTCATTTTCCTCGATCAATATACCTTCAACAATTTTCCCTCTGAATTTCTCCCTGTATTTCAACTTTTTGTCCCTGTTCAGTTCTTTAAAGTCGAGGACTCTTTTCCTTATGACTTTGTCCGGGAGAGTTCCCATGGTTTCAGCTTTGGTTCCCTTCCTCGGTGAAAAAGGGAAGGAATGAAGATAGTTCAACCGGCTGTTCTTTACAAATTCATATGTTTCCATATACTCCTTCTCACCTTCCCCGGGGAATCCCAATATGAAATCTGCCCCATAATTTGCATCTGGATAAAAAGAGGAAAAATCTTCAAGGATTTTTTTATATTCTTTTACTTTACTGCTCCGTTTCATGCTTCTCAGAATCTGGTCATTCCCGCTCTGGAAAGAGAAATGAAAACTATGGGCGATCTTATCTATCCTGCTCAATTCCTTGATAAAATTGAAATCAAGGTATCTCGGGTCAAGGGAACTTAATCTCACTATATCAATATCTTTGATATTGGAGAGAGATTTAATCAACCCGAGTATATTTTTTCTCGGGAACAGGTCGTATCCGTAAGAAGAAAGATTTATTCCGGTGAGGATTACCTCTCTATAACCAAGTGATGAATAATATTTTGCTTTATCCACAAGTTCTTCAGGCGGGGTACTGACAGATTTTCCCCTAAGCGACGGTACAATACAGAACGAACAATTAAAATTACATCCGTCCTGAACCTTCAGGAAAAACCTGGACCGGAATGACGAATGGAATATTACATTATCTATAAATGGGAATTTTTCTCTGATCAGATCAATGATACCCTTTTTTTCGATATTATCCAGAAAGAGATAGTGGCTATATCTCTTTCTAAGGGAGCCATCTGAGTTTGCCACAGTACACCCTGCAATAATCCATGGAATATTTGATTTTCTGTATACTTTGCTTATAAATCTTATAACATCTCTCTCGGCTTTTTCTGTAACGCTGCAGGTGTTAAGGATTCCGAATTCCGCTTCTTCTATATTGTCAGTCAGCCTGTATCCGGAATTTTCCAGTTCAATGATCCATTCCTGAATCTCCGCCTGGTTCGTACGGCATCCGAAAAAGCTGACATAAAAGTTCATTCATCTTCGATTTTTTTCTTTAATCTTTTACTTTTTTCCAACACTTTTTCTCTCTGATCTTTTCTGAATTCTTCAAGTTTTTCTCTTACAGAATTGTCCCCGAGTGCAAGTATCTCCATTGCAAAGAGTACTGAATTAATTCCGCCGGAATTACCGATGCTGAATGCTGCCACCGGTATTCCTCCAGGCATCTGGACTATTGAATAGAGGGAATCGAGTCCTGATATTGATGATGTGATCGGGACTCCGAGAACCGGCAGGAGAGTGTGTGCAGCGATAACCCCCGGTAGATGAGCCGCTCCACCTGCTGCGGCGATTATAACCTGTATTCCTGTCTCCTCAAATTGTTTTACAAGTTCGTTTGTCCTGTCTGGTGTTCGGTGCGCTGAACTGACTTCGACCAGGAAGGGTATATCAAATTTTTTCAGGAGTTTTATTCCGCCTTCAACATAGGGGTAGTCAGAATCACTCCCCATGATTATCCCAACTTTTGGATTCATTTTTTTATTCCTCCGATATCCTTACGATAGAACATATTGTCATATTTAATAAATTGTATTGAATCGTATATCTGTTCCATTGTCTCTTTGAGTGTTTTGCTTTTTGCGCAGACATTAAGAACTCTTCCGCCTGATGTATAGTATTTTTTATCCTCGAATCTTGTACCGGCATGAAAAACTTCTGATCCTGATGCTTTTGCCCTTTTCAATCCGTCTATCTCAACCCCTTTCTCATAGAGACCCGGGTATCCTTCGGATGTCAGCACAACACATGCTGAAACATTTTTGTCCCATTTCATTTCAACATCAAAAAGGCTCCCTTCAACAGAACCCTCGATAACATCGATTATATCGCTTTGAAGTCTCAGCATTAATGCCTGGGTCTCAGGGTCTCCGAACCGGGCATTGAATTCCAGGGTGATCGGACCTTTTGATGTTATCATCAGTCCTGCATATAGAACTCCTCTAAACTCCTTGCCTTCAAATCTCAACCCTTCTATGGTTGGAATTATTACAGTTTTCATTATTTCATTGAATAGTTTTTCGTTTATGTAGGGTGAAGGTGATATTGCTCCCATTCCACCGGTGTTGGGTCCTTCATCATTTTCAAAAGCTTTTTTATAATCCATGGATGTTGCCATGGGAAGAGCCCGTTTACCATCAGAGATCACTATAAAAGAGAGTTCCTGGCCGGAAACGAACTCTTCAATTATTATCTGTTCTCCAGCCTTGCCGAATTTGCTCTCAAGAAGGACTGTTCTTACACTTTCTTCAGCCTCTTTTCTGTCTTTGCACACGAAGACCCCTTTCCCTGCAGCGAGTCCGTCCGTTTTAATAACAATGGGGAAGTCAACCTTCTTCAGATAGTTTACTGCATCAACCGCTGAATTGAATACTTTGAACTCCGCGGTTGGGATCTTGTTCTTTTTCATGAACTCTTTTGCAAACACTTTTGAGCTTTCAATCTGCGCAGCTTTTTGAGTAGGTCCGAATATTTTAAGGTTTCTCCGGTTGAACTCATCTACTATACCGAGGGATAACGGGAGTTCCGGGCCTATAACAGTCAGATGTATCTCCTCTTTCTGAGCAAAATCGGCGATCTCAATGATGTTTGTGGCATCGATCTCTATATTTTCTGCCAACTCACCGATTCCGCAATTTCCTGGAATTGCATAAATCTTGTCGACCCTTTTTGATTGAGATATTTTCCAGATAAGAGCATGTTCTCTCCCTCCTGAACCTATTACCAATATTTTCATTTTTCCCTCCGGTAGATCGTAGTTTTTATTATACGACATCTGCAGAAATTGGTAAAGGAGTGCTCCCTGCCCAAATCTTGACAACAACCGGTGTTTTGAATATAGTTGCATTTGGAGGAAAAATGGACTTAAATAAGGCAGTATCCTTTACATTACCAGACACTTTACCCCCAGAAAAAGAATTCAAAGCGGGGATCAGGAGAGCTCCGAACCGTGGACTTAATCTGAGTGAAAAAGAGATCGTTACATCGTTAAAGAATGCATTGAGATATGTCCCCCGGCAATTTCATGATGAAATTATTCCTGAATTTCTGGAAGAGTTGATGTCCATGGGGAGAATTTATGGATACCGGTTCAGGCCTGATGGCGAACTCTCCGGGAAACCGGTTGAGTTATATAAAGGAAAAACAATTGAAGGAAAGGCCTTTCAGGTTATGATAGACAATAACCTCGACTTTAATGTTGCGCTTTACCCTTATGAACTTGTAACCTATGGGGAGAGCGGACAGGTTTTTCAGAATTGGATGCAGTACTGCCTTGTAAAAAAATATCTTGAGGAGATGAGAAATGACCAGACACTTGTAATATATTCCGGTCATCCTCTGGGACTTTTCCCGACCTCTGAAAATGCTCCAAGGGTTATTTCAACCAATGGAATGCTTGTCGGAGAATATGACAATCTTGAAGGATTTGTTAAGGCGGCTGCATTGGGTGTTTCAAATTACGGTCAGATGACAGCCGGCGGATGGATGTATATAGGGCCTCAGGGAATTGTTCACGGGACATATATTACTTTACTTAATGCCGGAAGGTTATATCTTGGGATCCCTGATGATAAAGATCTAAGCGGAGTCGTATTTGTAAGCTCCGGACTTGGCGGTATGAGCGGAGCTCAGCCAAAGGCAGTTGAGATAGCCGGCGGAATAGGGGTTATTGCTGAAGTTGATGAGTCACGTATAAAGACCAGGCATGAACAGGGATGGGTTTCAAAGGTCTCAGATAACCCCGATGAAATATCTAAGTGGATCGATGAAAATAGAAGCTCTGGGGAGCCGGTCTCGATAGCATTTCATGGAAATATTGTTGATCTCCTCGAATATTTTGTCTCCAATGGGATAAAAATTGAACTTCTGTCTGATCAGACATCCTGTCATGATGCTTATGGGGGTGGTTACACTCCTGCCGGCCACACATTTGCTGAAGGGAGAAAACTTCTTGCAGATGATCCGGACAAGTTCAGAGAAGAGGTGGACAGATCGCTTAAGAAGCAATATAAACTTATAACTGCCCTTACTGAAAAAGGGACTTTTTTCTGGGATTACGGGAATTCATTCCTGAAAGCTGTTTTTGATGCAGGACTTACCGAAGTGGCGAACGACCCCTCGGATCCATCGGCGGGTTTTGCTTTCCCGAGTTATGTTGAACATATAATGGGGCCGATGTGTTTTGATTACGGATACGGTCCCTTCAGGTGGGTTTGCCTGTCGGGATTATCTGCAGATCTGAAAAAAACAGATGCTGCTGCTATGTCTCAGATAGACCCGGAAAGAAGGGGAATGGATAGAGATAATTATCAATGGATCAGGGATGCTGAGAAGAATGAACTTGTGGTCGGTACCCAGGCGAGGATCCTGTATGCCGATGCAGGAGGCCGTGTAAATATTGCTTTGAAATTTAATGAAATGATAAGAAACGGGGAGATCGGTCCAGTGATGATAGGACGGGACCATCATGATGTCTCCGGAACAGATTCTCCTTATAGAGAAACCTCCAACATCAAGGATGGAAGTAATATTACTGCAGATATGGCAGTTCAGAATTTTGCCGGAGATGGAGTTCGGGGAATGTCCATGGTTGTTCTGTCGAATGGAGGTGGTGTAGGTATCGGCAAAGCATTAAATGGCGGATTCGGACTGGTACTTGACGGCAGTGAATTAAAAGACAGGATCATAAGATCTGCTATGGAATGGGATGTTATGAACGGTGTTGCAAGACGTGCATGGGCAAGAAATGACAATGCTCTTGAAACGGCAGAAGATTGGAACAGAAATAATAATGGAAAAGGGCATCTGACCATACCGTTTATCGCCGATGAAAAAAAGATCGAAAAAATAGTCAGGAAAACAATCAAATAATTTTGATCCGGTTTTGATTTGACAAAGGAGAGTACAGATGAAACTTTTTGACATTCCCTTAAATGACCTTGATCTGAGAATTAACGATCTCTGGTACAACAGATGGTTCCTGCTTACAAGTGGGGACTGGGAAAAAAAAGATTTTAATACAATGACTGTTGCCTGGGGATATTTCGGGATTATGTGGAATAAACCGGTTGCTGCTGTAGTTGTCCGTCCAACCAGGTTCACTTATGAATATATTGAAAAGTATGATGATTTTTCACTCTCTTCATTCGGGAAGGAATATAAAGAAGATCTCGGTTATCTTGGTTCTCATTCGGGGAGGGATGGTGATAAGATCGGTGAGACAAAGCTGACTCCCGCCCCCTCTTCGGTTATTGGTTCACCCTCATTTGAAGAATCTGAATTGATAGTAGAGTGCCGGAAAATATACAGGGATGATTTTAAACCTGAAAATTTTCTTGATCCGGAAATTGAGAAACACTATCCCGAAAAAGATTATCACAGAATGTACTTCGGTGAGATACTGAAGATCTCCGGCACCCAGAAATTTAAATATTAATTCCGGATCTTCTTGCATTACATTTATTTATATTCTTTATCAAACTGAAGATAATTGTATATCTCTTCCTGATGCGGCAGGATCTTTTCTCTCATTATTTTAAAGTATTCTTTCGGGGTCGGGAGCTCACCTTTCAGCGCGACCATTGCTCCCAATTCAGCGGATCCCAGATAAACCTGTGCTCCGTTACCCATCCTGTTGTCAAAATTTCTTGTGGAGGTTGAAAATACTATTGTTTTGTCCGGCACTCTCAACTGGTTCCCCATACATATTGAGCATCCCGGAATCTCTATCCTTGAACCGGTAATATTGAAGTGAGAGAAGTATCCTTCGCTTTTTAATTTTTTCTGATCCATCCTTGTCGGAGGAACAACATAGGTCCTTACGTCAGGGTTCCGTTTCTCCCCCTCCCAGATCTTCCCTGTTGCTCTGAAATGGCCGATATTGGTCATGCATGAACCGAGAAAAACATCTGCGATCTTTGTTCCCGCTACTTCGGAAAGAAGTTTTACATCATCAGGATCGTTGGGACAACTTACTATCGGTTCTTTTATATCACTAAGGTTAATCTCAAGTACAGCTGAGTATTTACACCCTTCATCCGCCGACATGAGATGAGGATCCTTCAGCCACTTCTCCATATCTTCAATTCTTGAGTTGAGCGTTTCTTTAGACTGGTATCCATCTATTATCATCTGTTTCATCAATGCAACATTGGATCGTAAATAATCTGAGACCATATCTTCAGACAGTTTTATACATCCTGCAGCAGCACTCCTTTCTGCGGTTGAATCCATCAGTTCAAAAGCCTGTTCAACTGTAATATCGTTTAATCCCTCTATCTCGAGTATCCTGCCGTTAAATATGTTTTTCTTGTTCTTCTTCGGGACTGTCAGCAAACCCTCTTTGATAGCGTAGTAAGGTATAGCGTTGACAACATCTCTTAAAGTTATTCCTTCGTTCATTTCCCCACTGAACCTGACCAGTACAGATTCGGGCATATCGAGGGGCATGAATCCCAGTGCACCTGCAAAAGCTACCAGTCCGGACCCTGCCGGGAAAGATATACCAAGTGGAAATCTTGTGTGCGAGTCTCCACCGGTTCCCGCTGTATCGGGGAGCAGTAGCCTGTTAAGCCAGGTGTGTATTACCCCGTCCCCGGGTTTTAAGGAAACCCCTCCCCTTTCGGTTATGAAGTCCGGAAGGGTGTTGTGGGTATTAATGTCAACTGCTCTCGGATATGCGGCTGTGTGGCAGAATGACTGCATAAAAAGCGGTGTCTGAAATTTTAGACAGGCAAGTTCCTTCAGCTCATCTGCCGTCATGGGTCCGGTTGTGTCCTGTGATCCTACTGTTGTCATTACAGGTTCACATGAAGTTCCGGGAAGTATACCTTTTACTCTGCAGGCCCTGCCAATTATCTTTTGTGCCAGTGAAAATTTCTGATCTTCTGAAAGTGCCGTATTATCAGCCTTCCTGAATATATTTTCATTCGGAAGCGAAAGTTTCTGTCTCGCTTTTTTTGTGAGGGCTCTCCCAATTATAAGGGGTATTCGGCCTCCTGCTCTGAACTCATCCGGTATTGTAGCGGGAGATATTTCAAATGAGGCTATTTCTTTGCCCGAATTATCCCTGACCGATCCTTCTACTGTATTAATAACTATCTCATCTCCCATATTGAGCTTTGAAACGTCTGTTATCAATGGAAGACCGCCGGAATCCTGAAGAGTATTGAAAAAAATGGGGGCGATTACTCCTCCGAGGACAACACCGCCTCTCCTCTTATTGGGGATATAGGGAATATCTTCCCCTATATGCCATAACAGGCTGTTAGTTGCTGATTTTCTCGATGACCCTGTACCTACCACATCAGCGGCAAATGCAACACTAAATCCCTCTTCCCTCCACTTTCTTATGGTTTCTATCCCATCGGGAAACTTGCTCTTCCCCATTGATAATGCGTGAAGGGGGATATCAGGCCTGCTCCATGCATCTCCTGCCGGAGAGAAGTCATCTGTGTTAATCTCACCCTCCACCTTATAAACCTTAACTCTGATCTCAGACGGAAGCTCCGGCTTGTTAAGAAACCACTCTCCCAATGCCCAGGATTTGATAACTTTTTCAGCTTTGGTGTTTGTTGAAGCCATTTTTTTTATTGTTTCAAGATCATCGTAGACCAGGATCGTTTTGGAGAGAGAACGGCATGCCCCTTCGCTGAGTTCCTCTATCTTCAGAGCAGAAATGAGAGGTTTCACATTATGACCTCCGAGCATGGTGCCGAGTATTTCAACAGCTTCTTCTTTAGATATTACTGAAACTGAAACAGAGCCTTCAGTTATACCGGACAGGAATTGTGCTTTCACTTCAGCGGAAGGGTCTACCCCGGGCGAGACCCTGTTAAGTAATTGATCCTTCAACCATTCCAGGTCTCCTTCTCCACCGGAGAGCAAAGTGCACACAGCATCTGTCTGCTCAGTATTCAGTGGGAGAGGGGGGATATTGTTCTTCTCCCTCACCTCAATATGTTTTCTGTAATTTTCAATTATTTTTATCTTGTCTTCAATATTGTTCATTTTTCCTCCTGACGGTCTGAAACCTGATTTATCAGTAAGTTTCTTTATCTGAAGATGCCCTTACAGCTCTGTTATGGGCCCAGCTCCTTATTTTTTTAATTTGTTCTTCCATCGTGAGTGATAATGGTACACTGCTTCCGAAAATAACAAAAAGGTCATCCTCATTAAGAGGCCTGTTATGATTAAAAGCCTCATACATTCCGGATATTATTACCTGTTCTATTTCACTTCCCGACCACCCTTTTGTTATCTGGGCGAGCTGTGGAATGTTGAAATTACTCAGATCATTTTCCTTGCTTTTGAGGTGGATCGTGAATATCTCTTCACGCTCTTTTCTGGTCGGAAGGTCAATAAAAAATATCTGGTCGAATCTTCCCCTCCTTAATAATTCAGCAGGAAGAAGATCGATCCTGTTAGCTGTCGCAGTAATGAATATTTCTGAAGTATGCTCCTGCATCCATGTCAGGAAGTATCCCAGGATCCTTGAACTGGCACTGTCGCCCTGTTTATCACTGATCCCGCTCTCTATCTCATCTATCCATAAAATTGCCGGGGCTACCGTATCCATTGTTTTTAAAGCTCTTGAAAACACGAGTTCAGGTGATCCTGCCATTCCGGAATAAACAAGGTTCATATCAAGTCTGAATAGCGGGAGGTTCCAGAGGGATGCGGTGATCTTTGCCGAAAGGCTTTTTCCGCAACCGGATACACCCATTGCAAGAAATCCCCGTGGCCTCTCAAGTCCAAATGCTTTGGCCTCTTTTGAGAATGCTTTTTCCCTTTTTGTCAGCCAGTCCTTAAGATTATCAAGTCCGCCGAGGTCCTTTATGGAAAATCTCTGAGAATAATATTCCAGGACCCCCTCTTTAAGGATCAACTGCTTCTTCTCTTCGTGGATCTTGTCAAGCAGAGACACATCTATAACACTGACTCCCTGGAATGCTTTCATAAATGCTTTATAGGCTTCATCAAAGGTCAGTCCCTGAACTGCAATAACAAAATTCTTTTTATCTTCCTCAGAAAGATCGATCGATTTTCCTGATTTTTCCAGAGATGTTAGAAATCTGCTGAAAAGGGACTCCAGCTCTGTATAATCCGGAAGTTCGAACCTGAATATGTCTGTCTCTTTTTTAAGGTTTTCCGAGAAGAATTCTTCCGGGGACAGTAAAAATATTACTCTTTTTGTACCTTTTAAAGCCAGGTAAGCATCCCGCAGTTTTCTTATTGTTTTCTGTGATTCTTTTATAAAGTGGGTCATATCTCTGAAAACATAGAACCGGGGAGTATTGTCTTTCATTATAAAATCAATAGCTTTGACCGGATCAGAAGTCCCTTCAACATTTTCCCCATTCAGTTTCAGTCCGTTGTTCATATCCCATAGTGCAATGGATTCGCTTCCTGTTATCTGTTTGGAAAGCTTTGAAAGGAATCCTTCGACCCTCTTCTCTTCAAAAGATATGATCTGGATCAGCGGTTGACCTGACTGTATTGATCTCTTTATCTTATCTGCGGAATTTTCCATCTTTTACCTCATTTTAATGTTTTTCCCTTTAGATTTATAATATTATATATCGTTTCCATTATCAAGTTTGTAAAAGTACCTGTCCCCATTTAAAAATCATTCATTCTAAAGTTTAAAGGAGATTGAAACGGAAGTGAATTTACAATTTCCCTTTGTACTCATTGTCTCTCTTCCATCCGGCATCGGATTTGTATTGGGTAAAGTAGACAATAATATCTGAATCAGATTTATATTCACTTATGTAAAGTTTTGCATCTGCATCGGATTTATATTTTGTGTAGTACCAGATGGATTCATCCCCAGAGGCATCGGATTTATACTCTGAAATGTACACAACAAGATGGGCATCGGATTTGTATTTTGATATGTATATCACTGCATCTGCATCCGACTTATATTTTGTTATATAGATATTACTTCCGGAGAGGCTGAAAGCTGAAAAAACAAATAATATTTTAATTGAAGTAAAGATTTTAAATGGGGATCTCATGAAAAAATTATATAAGATTTGAAATTTTTTTCAAAAAAAAAATAAAGTTGATAAGTTTTCGGTTTTAAATTGTATATTGTTCCTGCATACTGGGATTGAAATGTTTAAGGAGAATAGATTATGACAGAACTGCCGGATAAAGATGTTATGTATAAAGCACTTGTTGAAAAGAATTCGGAATTTGAGGGGATCTTCTATGCCGGTGTGATAACAACGGGAATATTCTGCAGGCCAACATGTCGGGCCAGAAAACCGAAAAAGGAAAATGTAGAGTTTTTCGGGACAACAAGAGAATCACTTCTGCACGGCTACAGGCCCTGCAAAGTATGTGACCCTATGGGATATGCAGGTGAATCACCCGGTTGGCTCAGGCCGGTTCTGAACATAATGGAAAAAGACGAGGGAGTTAAATTAAAGGATCAGGATCTTCGCGAGATGGGTCTGGATCCCAACAGAGTGAGAAGATGGTTCAAAAAAAATCACGGGATGACATTCCAGGCATACTTAAGAACGTTGCGTATAAGTGAAGCTTTCGGGAGGATTAAGCATGGTGAAAAAGTGATTGATGCTGCTTTCGATTCCGGCTATGATTCTCTGAGCGGATTTACTGAAACTTTCAGGAAAACTACCGGATTCTCTCCCAAAAAGAGTTCAGAAAAAAATATAATTGTAATAAACCGTATCCTGTCTCCATTAGGACCCATGCTTGCAGGGGCTACGGAAGAGGGTGTTTGCCTGCTGGAATTTATTGACCGGAGAATGCTCGAGACTCAATTGAAAAGGGTAAAAAAGTTTTTTAAAGCGGACCTGGTCTCAGGTGAGAGCCGGTTCTTTCCACAATTAAATAAAGAACTCAGAGAGTATTTTGAAGGAGAGAGAAAGGATTTCTCTGTCCCCCTTTCAATTGCCGGAACAGAATTTCAGAAAAAAGTGTGGAAGGTATTAATGGATATCCCCTATGGTGAGACACGGTCCTATATGGATCAGGCAGTGACTATGGGAAATCCCAAAGCGGTAAGGGCCGTTGCGGGAGCCAATGGAGATAATGCCATTGGTATTATTATTCCCTGCCACCGTGTTATAGGTTCAGACGGGAAGCTGGTAGGATATGGCGGTGGCCTCTGGCGTAAAAAATTCCTTTTAGAACTCGAATCGGGTAAAAATCTTAAAAAATAAGGGGGTTTATTCCAACTTTCCGTCTTGACAGAATTCAATAAAATCTTCAGGCGGATCGATAACTACCAGGCCCAATGTATTCTTATCATTGTATGTTAGTTTCTGCTTTACCCACATAATAACCGCCGATACTTTTATGTCTTTATCATTGATCTTTAATGTGAGATCTACTTTTCTCTCTTTCGGAAGAACTGCAAGAGAAATATTGGCACCCCTGGGTGAGATATCATTCAATACTCCCATTTTATCGGCGACACTTATCAGCTGCCTGACTTTGTTCCTCTCTTCTCTTCTTTTCTCCATTTTATATTATTATATTTCTTTTTATTTTTTATTCAACAACCAATATTTTCGACAACCTCCGGATATCCGGAATTATTTCGCTATTTTATATCGGTGATCCTCAATTCGATAGTTTCATTTTCATAATTATTTGAAAGTTGGTAAAGTTTATGGCCTGATATGTAATACGGATCGGGTGTAAAATCAAAATATTCGGTCAGAGGTAACCAGATAGTTTTCAAAAGGTTCCCTTCGGTATCGTATAAGAAGAATTTGTTTGTCCCGTCTTTATCATTTCTGGCAAATGTCTGAATGTAGAGTTTCCCGTCCACAATAATAAAGTTCTGCCACAAAGGAAAATTATCGGGATAGATGAACCGCTTCTTTAGCCTCTCATACTCTCTTTTATAATCTGCATTAACCATATAACTGTCAATCCATCCCTGCCTGTCTTTGTCAGTAAATTTCACTTTTTCGATCTCAGGGTTCAGATCCAGGATAAGTTTCCCTGTATCATCATAAGCAAGGATATTACCCTTATAAAGAGCGCCTCCGACCCAGATGGTTTTGTCTGAGATATAAAAGTTCGGAAGGTAAAGTCCCCGGGTGATAGGATTGAATTTTCCCCCTCTTTTTATATGAAAAGGGATCCTGTTAATCGTTATTGAAGTTTTTAGGTCTTCGTTGTAAATGTTGATCACATTCCAGATTTTTTTGTTTTCAACTTTAAAAACATTTCCGGCAAATTTGTTGCCGAAAATCCGGAATAATTCAGGCCTCCCCAGGGCAGAAATGTTCTTTTCCATGAACTGTTTTCCTTCAAATGAGAACAATGATATCTTTCCCATGCTTGTGGCCAGAATTTTTCCGGAACTAATATCTATTTCCGGCCCGAATTCCGGAAGAAGTTTGAACTCCCCGGGTCCTTCACCGGCTTTGCCGAACCGTGACAATAATTTAAAATCATCTTTTGAATAAACAGATATCTGCGGGCCTTCCGAAATAAATATCCTTTCATCACCGACACGAATCCTGAACGGTTTTAAATGATCGGTCTCTATTATTTTCGTAGCAGGAATAAGTTGGATTGATGAAAAAAGTATTAAAAAGAGAATGATGATCCGGTTCATTTCCCCTCCTGATTCAAAGTATAAAGAGAATGAAACTTTCTGTCAAAAGAGAGCACCTGTAATGGATGAAGGCAGTTTCTGATTGACTAACAGAGGGAAATCCAATAGAATTATTTTTAATCGGATTATCCATTAAAGTAAAGAAAATGAGAAATAAACCTGAACTTGTATGTCCTGCAGGGAGCTGGAGCGGAATGGTCACTGCTGTTGAAAGTGGAGCGGACAGTGTCTATTTCGGTGTTCATGGATTGAACATGAGGGCTAATGCTTCAAATTTTGATATTCTTGAGCTTAAAAAGATCATGAATTTTCTTCATGATAAAGGAAAGAAAGGATATCTCGCCCTCAATGTGATAGTTATGGACAATGAACTCCCTAAAATGAAGAGGTTTTTAAAGGAAGCGGCAGATGCGGGAATAGATGCTGTGATCTTATGGGATATGGCGGTCTACTCAATGGCGAATGATCTCGGCCTGAACATCCATCTCTCAACCCAGGCAAGTGTTTCTAATTTTGAATCATTAAAATTTTACTCCGGTCTCGGTATAAAAAGGGTAGTCCTTGCAAGAGAACTTACTCTTGATGAAATAGAATCTGTGATAAAAAAGTGCGGGGAAGAGAAAATTTCTGCTGAAGTGGAAGCTTTTGTACACGGGGCAATGTGTGTGAGTATTTCAGGGAGGTGTTTCCTCTCATCATACTCTTGGGGAAAGTCCGCCAACAAAGGTGAATGCAGACAATCCTGCAGAAGGGAATTTGAAATACGCGATTCATCCGGGGAGGCTGAATATCTTGTCGGGAAGGATTACCTCCTGAGCCCGAAAGACCTTAACACTATGCCATTCATTGATAAACTGATCGAAGCCGGAATCCGGTCCTTTAAAATTGAGGGGAGAATGAGATCTCTTGAATATATCAATGTTGTAGTTTCAAGTTATAGAAAAGCCATTGATCTCTATTCTTCAGGAGAACTTGATAGTAAGGTAAAAGAAAAATTGAGTGGTGATCTTTCAAGGGTATATAATCGCGGTTTTTCCGATGGATTCTATTTCGGAGAACCGGAAAACTGGACAAGCAGGAAACTTGAGCATAAGAATGAAAAACTGTTCCTCGGAGAAGTAACCAAATTCTATAAAAAGATTAATGTCGCTGAAATTTTAATAAGGAGTAATGAAGTTAAAAAAGGGGACAGGTTATTTATTACCGGGAAGAATACACCTGCATCATTTGCGGATGTAGCAGAACTTCAGCAGGAACATCAGTTTGTTGATTCTGCATTAAAAGGGGAAATGGTCGGGATCAAACTTCCGTTTACAGCAAGACGGGGCGATCAGGTATATATCTGGAGGGAAAAGAAGAGAGATGAGGGGGAATGAATGGATCTGAAAATAAATGGGAAGATCGGAGTCATTACTTCGGCGAGCCGGGGTCTTGGCCGTGCAGTAGCGGAAACTCTGGCTGCCGAGGGGGCAGATATTGTCATCTGTTCAAGAGATGAAGAGAGTATTTCAAAAACGGCTGGGGAGATATCCGGGAAGTTCGGGAACAGGGTTGTTCCTGTCCAATGCGATGTGACCCGAATAACAGATATAGAAAATATGAGATCGGTTGTTGAAGAGGAGTTCGGTCAATGTCATATGCTCTTTGTTAATGCAGGAGGCCCCCCTCCCGGGACGGTGGAGGATTTTAAGGGAGATGATTTTCGAAAAGCTGTTGATCTTAATCTTATAAGTTCAATAAACCTTATAAATACTTTTCTCCCTTTTATGAAAACTCAGAAATGGGGAAGGATCCTCGCATGTACATCAGTTTCGGTTAAACAACCTCTCGGAGGACTGGCTCTCTCCAATGTTTCCCGGGCAGGTGTGGTCGCATTTGTCAAGACACTCGCTGATGCTGTGGGGGAATATAATATTACTGCAAATTCGATAGCCCCGGGCTATATTATGACAGGCAGGGTCATTCAGCTTCTGACAGACCGCTCTGAAAAAGAGGGGAAAAAATATGAAGAGTTGAAATCAGAAATAGAGAACCTGATCCCAGTCCGCAAGATCGGATCTCCTGAGGAATTCGGCGCTTTTTCCGCTTTTCTTCTGTCGGAAATCGCTTCTTATATCACCGGCGTGACTTATCTGATCGATGGAGGAATGTACCGCGGCACGATGTAGTTGATCTTTTCAAAAGGATAAAGGTGAAGAATTGAAAATAAAAATAAACAGAAAACAGCCGAACAGTAAAATGTGTTTTGTCTGCGGATTAAAAAATTCATTCGGACTACACTCCTCTTTTTATGAACTTGAAAACGGAGAATTAATGTCAGTGTTCTCTCCCGGGGAAGAACATCAGGGGTATCCCGGCAGGCTCCATGGGGGGATTGCTGCAACAATACTGGATGAGACGATCGGAAGGGCGATAATGCTGGATCATAGCGATGAATTCTGGGGTGTCACCATAGAATTCTCTGCAAAATACAGGAAACCGATCCCGCTTGATTCAGAAGTGCGCGTTATAACTAGAGTCATAAAGGATTCAGGAAGGGTTTTTGAAGGGACAGGAGAGATTATCCTTGATGATGGCGCAATTGCAGTTGAAGGGAAAGGGAAATATATAAAACTTCCTATTTCCAGGATTTCAGATTTTAATGCAGAGGAACAGGAGTGGAAGGTTGTGGACTCACCTGATGATCCTGATCATATCTCTATAGGATAAAACTTTTTCAAATTATTCTCAGATGAAGGCTTCCCGGATGAGTCCGAAAAAACTTTCATTCTGAGCGAGATAGAACCATCCGGACTGTACGGTACATTCCGAACAGAAAGCAAAACACCATTTATAGCCCGGGAACCATGTGAATTCAGATACAGGTACACCTTTTGTTTCACATCCCGGAGCCTCAGAGAAACATCTGAGATCAAAACCGGTACCTGCAGGATTGGTAAAAAAGTGAGCATGCTTTCCGGATATTTCCGTTTTCATTGATTCAAATGCAATAGTATGGCCGCACCTGAAACATTTTATCTCCTTATCTTCACGCTCTTCTTTTTTAAATTCTGTTTTTGCATCTGTTTTTCCATACCTTTTTTTTTCAGGCACTGACCGCATCAGGATGTCGATGGGAGGAGGTTTTATATACATTGTTGACTGGTACTTAATGGGTGAAAAATCAGAAACTTTTAACATCTTCAAGCAGAGAATAACTAACTATATAATCTAAATTGATATGAACACTGTTCCTATTGCTTTTAATCCCGGTCTTTCTGGTGTCCAGGAGATATATCTCTTTTGTTGTATGTGTATCTTTGTTGTCATGAACATCTACATCCGTGAGCTCTAATGAATCGGTGCCTATATTTTTCAGAGTCCCTATATAAATCCAAGAGGATCTTGTGTCGATCACGATTTTTTTCTTAAGAAACTTTTTCAGGCCTTCTTTCATAATGAATTGATAACACCGGAAGATTTTTTTTTCAATATTATCTTGATATTATTTTGTCGATGTCCCCTGCTCCTTCTCTTATTATTTCCGGCGGGTCTATTGTGAAATCAATAACGGTTGATGGAATGTTCGGGATAATTCCAGCATGCAGTATCAGGTCGATCTCATTTTTGAATGTTTCCGCAATTTCGTCAGGATCGGTAAAATAATCATCGCTTCCTTTCGGAACACTTGTGCTGAGGAGAGGTCTGCCGAGCTCCTCGACCAGGTTTCGTGCTACTTCACAATCTGGTACCCTGACCCCTATCGTTCTCCTCTTTTCGATTACTGATTTAGGGACATCACCTGATGCGGGGAGGATAAAAGTGTATTTTCCAGGAAGAGATCTTTTCATGATCCGGAAAGCTGTATTAGGGATATGAGCCCATTTTGAAATATCAGCTATATCCGAGAAAATAAAACTGAGCAGTTTTTGACGGGAGACTTTCTTAATCTTAAATATTTTTGAAACGGCACTTTTATTCATAACATCACATGCCAGACCGTAGATGGTATCTGTCGGATATACAATAACACCTCCGGATCTGAGAATGTTTGCAGCGTGAATGAATTGTTTTCTATGCGGGTTCTGCATGTCTATATGCTGTATCTCAACTGCCATCGAAATATTATACCTTAAAGGCAGTGGAAATCAATTAATTGGATAACGGGCTGCCGGAAACCGGAAGCCCGGGAATGAGTTGCGGAATGGAAATTTTAAGTTCCATTTATTCCCGGATTCGTAAGTTCCGGCAGCCTTTAATATTTTCTTTAAAGGTAAAGGAGATATCTACTTGTCCTCTTTAACATTAATAAGCTTGCCTTCAACTCTGCATCCTTTACCGAGTTCGAGGATTACATCCCTATCCTCATCTTTATTTATAATATCCCCTTTAATTATTGAGTTGTCTGACAATTTTATTCTCAATTCCTTTCTTTTTTTCTTTCCGAATATGCTCTGAATGAAACCTGATTTACTTTTATGGACTATGATATCGCCGTTCACAATTGATTTTTCCTTAAGCCTGATATGTCCGTTATAAGTTGATATCCCTTCACCCACATGAGTTCCGTAGAGTGTAACAGATCCGTTAACAGTATCAATTTCCCCCTTGATCTTCGTCCCTGTTTCACACTTCATGGAACCATTTACAGACTTCAGTATACCTTTGATTATCACGTCTTTGCCGAGCCGGATGCTGCCGTTGACACTGCTCACTTTTTTTGCTGAAGAGTTGTTCCCCAGTCTGATCGATCCGTTCACGTTTCTGACACCGTCTTCAACCTCACATTTATCTCCGGTCCGGATACTTCCGTTCACATTCCTCAGTGAACCGCTGACAAAAACATTGTCCCCGATGGTAATGCTTCCATTCACTGAACTGAGTGAACTGTCCGTTTCCTTTCCCGAATCTATCTCGATCGATTTATTGACAGATGTGAAGCAAAGTGTGGAACATATAATTAAAACCGCTGAAAATATTAGTACTTTTCTTAAACCCATGTTATTCTCCTTAAATTTTATTCACTTCTATAAACGTAAAAGCTTCTCAGATGTTCGAAAAAATATAAGGAATTAATATTTTATTTTTCTTATAATAAGAATATGCCTATTGGGGATGTTTCAAAACCGGTACTTTTCTTACTATTGATAGTGATATTGCTGTTGTCCGGAACGTGTACGGTTGAATCTGATACAGCTATTCAAACAGAGGAACCCGATCCCATCACACCTATTATCATTTCATCATGGGGGTATCAACTTCAGAATGCTGAACCGGTGGAAATAGTGACTTCAGGATTTAAGATGGTTGTATTTGACTATTCCAGGACAGGTGACGAAGATGGTGTATATTCAGAGGAAGAGATAACCGGGATATCAGGTTATGACATTTTACCGGTTTCCTATATCAGCATCGGAGAGGCGGAGGATTATCGATTCTATTGGAATCGCAGTTGGGAAAAAAATTCTCCGGAATGGCTTGGGGAAATGAATCCTGATTGGGAAGGAAACTATAAAGTAAAATACTGGATGGACGAGTGGAAACAAATTGTATTCGAATATCTGGATATAATTATTGAGCAGGGATTTTCCGGGATATATCTTGACATTGTAGACGGGTTCGAATACTGGAGTGATCCTGAAATAAAAAAAAATGAAACGTTGACCGAGGAAGACGCAGCACAAAAAATGATAACATTTATAAAAGAGATTTCGTCATATTGCAAAAACAAAGGCGGAAGAGATTTTCTTATTATTCCTCAAAATGGAGAGAGGATCATCAATTTTGACAGAGACAATTATTTTATTGATTCTATATCTGGGATTGGTATTGAGGATCTGTTTTTTAACGGAACTTTGCCAGTAAGTGATTCAGAATTGAATTACAGGCTGGGATTTATTGAAAGAATAAAAGGTTTAGACAAGTATGTTTTTTCAGTCGATTATGTGGATGATGGGAGCGGCTATTCCGGAAAGAATAAAGAGAGAATCGATAAATACTTCACATATTGTAATGATAGGGGTTATCTACCTTATCCTGCAATCTCAGATAGGGAACTCAATGAATTGAATATAATTGCTGAGCAAGGGAATTGATCAACTACTTAATTGATTCCCTGCACCGTTAATTTTAATTGTTGGTACCCCCGGCGCTTTTCCTGTCGGAGAGTACGGTTATCATTATTCCTGTTAAAACAAATATCATTCCCGATATTTTTATCAGTGGCGGAAAATGGGCGAAGACTATAAAATCCAGAGCAAGGACAAGAACCGAGTTACTTCCTGCAATTGCGATTGCCGGACCTGCCGGGCCTCTCTTCATTGCGACTTTAAGAGTCAGCATACCCAGCCCGAGGATGAATCCCGTCATAATTGAAAGCATTATCAGAAAAGGGGAATCCAGCCCTTTTAAACCTCTGCCGGACAATATAGTGAACAGAAGTGATATAACTCCGGCAGATCCGGATGTAAGCCACAATAGAGTTGTAATAGTTATTGAGTCTGCCCCTTTGTGTCCGGCATATTTCAGAAGATAGTTGGTCACTCCGAATAGTATCAGGGTGGAAATTCCAAAGAAAGCCCCAAGGAAACTTGCAGAAGATGAGCTGCCCAGGGAGATGATTGTGATTCCTGTCAGAATTGTTAACATTCCGAAAAATTGTTTCCAGGTCAGTCTCTCTTTAAGTAATATCCATGCTGCAAGTGCAACAAGCATGGCATTTGCAGAAGATATTGCAACTATAGGCCCTTTAGAACCGGGATCGGAGATGAACCCTGCTTTTAATGTGAACATTCCCAAAGCAAGAGTTAATCCTGCTGCGATCCCGGCATATGCAGTTTTTTGATTGAAGGATTTTTTTATTTTATTTAGTGATACTGCAGGTGATAAAATAAGAATAGAACCGAGCAGGCCCATCCCGGTCCAGAGTAGTAAAACAGAGGTAATTGAGGCATCCATATTATTTCCGGAAGTTTCACCGATATAACCGAGAATAAAATTTGTAAGTCCGTAAAGGAAAAAGGTTGCCGCGGCAAATATGATCCAGGATCTTTTTTCTTTTTTCATTGAAGGTTTCCGGTCAAGCCGGAATGATACCATAAATAACTGCCCTCAGGAATAAAATTCAGTGTCTGCTTCTTAATACTCTTTCAAGGTCAACTTTCTCTAAATCTGATCTGTTGAGAAAAGATATCACCTGCTCTTCATCTTCATCAATTTCCAGGAAGAAGATGTAGTTTTTCGAGATTTTTACTTTCCGGTATGGAGATTCGTTTGCGGTTATTAAATTCCCTTTGATGTCTGCCAATATAAATCTGAATCGGTTATCTTCCACTGAACTGCATTTTATAAGAAGATTCCCGCCCGGAGTGATTTGAAACCCGAGAATTGCCGGCTTGAACTTAAAAATGGATTTTGTGTATTTCTCGATCACTGATCCGAACCGTTTGTACCACGATCTATTCCTGTTTGAATAGAAATCTTTCAACCTTTTCCTCCACTGATCCAGATCCGTTTTGGTCACCAATTCCGGTTCAGGAACGGGTAAAGTTATAGTTTTTAATAAAGACCCGTCGTTGCTGTACAGTTTGAGCTTATTGTCTGTCCCGTCGGTAAAGAGGGTGTCCCCCGATTCATTGACTGCCCAAAGAAATTTTGGCGTGAAAGGGATGCCCATATCCCCACCCCCGCGGATGAATGATATCCGGTCTGAATGTTCCAGTTTTAAGACCGAGGTTTTAACGGCTCCGGTCGAATCCATTGTTAATATCTCTGAAAAATATCTGGAATAGTATATTTCTTTCCTCAGGATCTCTTCCCCGAAGGTCTCTTTCTGAATATAGATCGATCCGTTCCGGTGGGGGACTGCCCTTAGAATTCCATAGAAGCCTTTTATTTGATACTTAACTGTTTTATCCAGTTTTCCTTCCAGGCTGAGATAAGTGATCCAGTCATGCCCCCGGAAATATTCTGTAAAATAGAGCTGTTTCCCATCTGGTGTAAAGCCGAAGTCCAGGAGGTCCGCTCTTTTTGCCTGCCCGGGGCCTTCACCTTTTCCCACTATTTTTCTTATAAACTTTCCCTCCGCTGAGAATATCTTGATATATGCATCCTGGCTGTCATATATATAAATATTTCTGTCAGGCCCTTCCAGGATCTTTCCCGGATAAATTAATTGTTCCTCTGCGGAATCAATGTGGACAATGTCTGTTTTTCCGTTTATAGTGATTGATATCATAAAAATAAATATTAAGATTGAAAAAATGTTTCTCATGATATTAATTATACCTGTTCAAATTAAATAAGGTAATATTCTGATAAATTTCCGTAAAGAATAAAATTCAGAGGTTTGGTGTTTTAAAATTAAAGATAAATGATCAATTCAGGTTTCAGTCGGTATATTTCGTTATCATATCTTTTACAGCTTTTTCACAAACGGTACAATAAGGTTTTTTGCCTATTGTGAACATGATACAGTCGACCATCGGCCTGAACAATCCTTCGGATGAGTAACCGGCACCTTCAAAAGCGCCCGTCACACCGAGCTTCCCGGTTCTCTTAAAAAAGGCCCTGTTCTCCGCCTCCTTTTTGAGCATCAGTAACTCTATCTCTCTCTTTGCCTTCAGTATCATGCTTTTCTCTGCGCCGGAGGTTGTAAGCTTTTCTATTTTGAGATTGATCTCCTTTCTCTTTTTACTGAACGCTTCGTTCATTCTGTCAAATTCTTCTTTCATCCAGTTTGTCGGGATCTTTGTTCCTTTCGCAATCAACCCTCCCCACTTGACGTTGGTTTTGTCCAGAAGCGCAGTGATGTTCGGTTCCACCGGTTCTGTCCCCCTGGGATAAAATTCATTGTATGCAACGGATGATGAATAGTATTCATCGGCAAGGCCGCTGAAGGAATGACCGAACTCATGGAGGATCAGGTACCCCACCTGTTCATTGTCGATCGTAAATGTGCAGAAACTGTTATAGATACCTCCCCCGCCATATCTTGATGAATTTACCATGATCATGATTGCATCACAGGGTGCGGTAGCGGTTATATCCCTTAATTTTTTGTTTGCTTCCGTTAACATATACCGTGATGATCC
Organism: Candidatus Aminicenantota bacterium; assembly: GCA_963827565.1. Classification (GTDB taxonomy): domain Bacteria; phylum Acidobacteriota; class Aminicenantia; order UBA2199; family UBA2199; genus UBA647. The sequence goes on along the minus strand of CAWHBG010000003.1, from coordinate 280,559 downwards.
GAGAGAGTTAAATGTGGTGTCTAGAACGGTGTTCCTGAACTTTCCGACTCTGGGTTCATCGGTACCGCTCTCTTCCGACGGTTTAAAAATTCCGAAAATGTTAATTTTGTCCCTGTTTGATCGGTACGGTTCCTGACTAAAAAATATAGATTTTACCTTATTAAAATCCTTTTCGGCCTTTTTCTCTTCCTCGCGGGTGTAGCCTTCCGCCACAATCACCAGGTCCATCCTTGTTGCCGGCGGACCGCTTTTGTGAACATTAAAAACCTTTATGTCGGAATCGGGCTTTTCTTCTATTATATCAACCGATTCAGGTTCTATTACGCTTTTGTGCAGCAGTTCGGATTTCCCGGATGGGGAATATTTAATAATAATAAATGTGGATCTGGATTTCGGATAGGGTATCAGGGCGGTTTCATGATACACTTTCCGGGTCCCTTTGGCAGCATTGTCCGTTGTAATATATTCTCCGAAATAGGAGTCAAAACCTCTGGAGAAAATCAGTTGATCCCCTTTTTCTGTCAGTAGCTGTACCCTGTATTTGCCGTATTTGAATGGATCTTTAAGTTTTTTCCTATTGCCGGACCACTCACCTTCGCGGTATATCCTGTCAAGAGAGATAAGCTCCCTTTTTCCTTCCCAGACATGATGATAATCTATCCTCATTGTCCTCCCGGTAAAAAATTCATCAAAATCGGGTGGGTTTTCTGACGGATGCATAATGAATGCAGTTAAAACAACAATTAATGCGGTTAGTATAGATTTCATTTGTTCCTCCATCGGATATTACCCGTCTCTGTGATATCCGGTATTTTTTATTATGGTAAATGCTCTGTAAAGTTGTTCCAGAAAAACTATTTTGAAAATATCGTGAGCAAAGGTCATTCTGGAAAAAGAGATTACTGCGTCAGACCTTGAAATCACATCCTTCGAAAGCCCGGGAGCATCGCCAATTATAAAGAGCAAATTTTTGCTGCTGTAATTAAGTTTATCTGAGATGAACTGTGCAAATTGTTCAGATGTGTATTCTTTTCCATTCCGGTCAAGAGATATAAGCAGATTGTTGACCCCGGCCTTCTCTAAAATTTTCTTCCCATCCATTACCACCGATCTTTTTTCGTCTGCCTGCTTTGCAGGTTTCAGGATGGTGATCTTAAAAGGGGAATAGAAACCTATCTTCTTTTCATAATCCTTTTCCAGTTCTCTCAAGGTTTTAAATTTTTGGCTTCCAATACAGATCAATTCAATTTTTGCCATATTTCTCAATTCTGTCATAAAGGGATTTCCTTGATATACCAAGAATTTGTGCAACTTTTGATTTGTTGCCATATTTTTTTATAAGGTGATTGATATATTTTATCTCCAGCTCTCTCAATGTTATGTTATCTGAAGATAAAGGCCTTTCGGGATCGTAGTATCTTTTTGTAAGTATTTCTGTATCTTTGTCCTCGATAGAATCTTTCAGTAAAGAAACACTATTTACAAAATTTTTAATCTCTCTTATGTTACCGTCCCATTTATAATCAAGCAGGTTATTCTTACCCTTTTTTGTCAACTTTATCCCGATCTTTTTTGCGGAAGAGAAGTATCTGAGCAGTGGCAGAATATCACCTCTGCGCTCCCTCAACGGAGGGATATTGATCGAAAACGCATTGATACGGTAATACAGGTCATTTCTGAATTTACCGCTTTGAACCTTTTCTTTGATATCGTGATCAGCTGAGTATAAAAATCTTGCCTTAATTTCTTTCTCCAACGGCGAACCGAGAGGGTAATATTTTTTCCTTTCAATTATCCTAAGAAGCCGGGACTGCATGTTGATGCTTAAGAGGTCTATCTGGTTAAGAAAAATGATCCCGTCCCCCGCTGCCGCCCATCTCCCCTCATGATCCTCTCCAGCACCGGTAAATGCCCCTTTGCTGTAACCGAACCACTCACTTTCGAGAAGGTGTTCCGGGATATCTCCGCAGTTAAGGTTGAGTGTTTTTTTTCTGTTGCTTACCAACCGGATAAACTCTGCCCAAAAATCTTTCCCAGTTCCCGTCTCTCCATACAATAATACTCCTGTCTCATATTCTGCAACCTTTTCCGCCTGCTGTCTGACCATGGCCGAAGCGGGGTCATGAAGGTTATTCAGCAAATGTGAAATCGTATCTTTTTGCATCCATCCATAATTTTTCAAGAGAGAATTTTTCTCTTGTTTCTGGGGAAAAAATATGAATAACAAAATCGACATAATCCAGGAGGACCCAGTCGCCGTATTTAGTTCCCTCAATTCCAAACGGGGCGGACCGGAAATCCTTTTTTAAAGACCTTTGCAGGTCATCTGCAATTGCTCTGTTCTGTTTCTGGGAATTCCCGTTGCAGATAACCATGAAATCGGTCAGGTCTGTTATCCCTTTCAGTTTCAAAATTACAATGTCATCCCCTTTTTTGTCTGAGATTATGGAAACTGCTTTTTTTACAATTGGGGGTATTCTCCATCTCTTCAATTCGGAATTGAATTTTTCAGGATTAATTTTTTCCATAGAGATCATTCTCCTCAATTATATCTTTAACTTTTTCATCTACCAGTCCTTCTATCTTTCCTCCTGTTCTGACAATATTTCTGATCTTTGTTGAAGAGAGGCCGAGATATCCGGATTTGTATGAATAATAATATACATTATTGAAGTTTGTTTTTAAATTCTCACAGGCTGTCGGTTTTATCTTTTCTTTTTTAAGAAGATCCGTTACTTGACCTTCCTGTTCATGTGTTCTCATCACCACAATAAAACTGATCAGATTGAAAAGTTTTTTATATTCTTTCCATGTTCTGATCTTTAAAAACCCCTCACTTCCGGAAAGGAAAAAGAACCTGTGGGATGGGGAGTTCTCTGATAATTCTCTAACAGTGTCAATTGTCCAGGAATACTGGTCTCTTTTGATCTCGGTATCGTCAGGGATGAGTTCAGGATAAGGGGCGAGAGCGGCTGTCAGCATTTTCCATCTCAGATCTGCAGATACTATCTTTGCTCCATCCTTATGAGGAGGGTTAGCTGATAATATATATCTGATCGAATTTAGCTTAAAATGGTCCATAACCCTCAGCCCGATATCTATATGGCCGTTATGGACCGGGTTAAAAGTGCCCCCGAGTATTCCGGTTCTTATATCATTACTCATTTAGCAATTTAAAAAGTTTGTTTTTAAGCTGGTTAAGATTGATCTCTTTAAGCGCAGATATTTCCAATAGTTCAAGTCCTTCTTTCAGGCAATACTTCCTCAGATCCTTTAAATCTTTATCTTCATCAACATTATCCAACAGGTCAATCTTATTTGCAACAATCAATTGACGTTTTCCCATCAACTCCAATTTGTAGGACCGGAGCTCGTTCATAAGAACCTTCAGCCTTTTTAAAGCGGTTTCCCCGGAAGGGTCACCCATATTAATTAGGTATACAAGAACTCTGTTTCTCTCTATATGCCTTAAAAAATCTGTCCCCATCCCTTCCCCTTTATGAGCCCCCTCTATTATTCCGGGGATATCAGCGATAACGAGACTTTCGTAACCCTGATATACTACTCCGAGATGAGGCGTTAATGTCGTAAAGGGATAATCCGCAATTTTAGGCTTTGCTCCGCTTAACTTTGAGATCAGAGTTGATTTCCCGGCGTTTGGAAACCCCACGAGTCCCGCAAAAGCGATAAGTTTCAATTCCAGGACAACTTTCACAGATTCCCCCGGTTTCCCTTTTTTGGCAGTTTTCGGAGCCTGGTTCACTGAAGATTTGAAGTGGACATTTCCTGCACCTCCCTTCCCCCCTTCAGCGATTATAAATTCAATATCCTCACCGTCAAAATCGAATATTAGTTCTTCTTCGGGAAAAGTTTTTATTATAGTTCCGGCAGGGACTTCCATGATTGTATTCTCGCCGTTTCTTCCGGATTTTTTGTTACCCCCGCCGTTTCCGCCATTCTTTGCCCGGATATGGTGGTTCCCCTTAAAATCTATTAATGAACTCACATTTTTCCTGCTTACAAGTACTATCTTCCCGCCGTTTCCTCCATCCCCCCCGTCAGGCCCGCCCTTCGGGATGAATTTTTCTCTTCTGAAACTTGCGGAACCATCACCCCCTTTTCCAGCTGAAAAGGTTATAATTGTCCTGTCAATAAACATTATTGTTTTATCCGGGGATAACTATAAAAAAAGAAACCTTCAGAATACTAATAAATATCAGATCTGAAGGGTTTAAGTTAATTTGGTACGACCTCTACAAATTTTTTCTTATTCCTGGTGACAAATTTTACAAAACCTGAAGAGAGTGCAAACAGAGTATCGTCTTTTCCTATGCCGACATTCTGTCCCGGGTTAAATTTTGATCCCCGTTGTCTGACTATAATAGAGCCTGCATTGATCTTTTCACCACCAAATTTTTTTACACCGAGCCTCTTGGAGATACTGTCTCTGCCGTTCTTTGCGCTACCGCCTGATTTTTTATGTGCCATTATTATTTCTCCTTATTAGGGGCTGCAGGTTTAGCTTTAGGCTCTGCTGCTGGTTTTGCCTTAGGTGCAGCTTCAGCTTTAACCTCGATTTTCTCGATAAGAATCTTGTGCAGCCTTTGTCTGTGACCCTGGGTCTTTCTATATTGCTTCTTTGATTTCTTTTTGAATACAATGATCTTAGGGGCTTTTATTTCCGAGAGGATCTTTGCTTTCACTTTGGCGTTTTTTACATAAGGAGTTCCAAGCAGCGTTTTCTCCCCTTTCAACAAAAGTACATTCTCGAAAACAAATATATCCTGTTTCTTATCATTAATTCCGGCCAATAACTCAACTTCCAGTATATCACCCTCTTCAACTTTATACTGTTTTCCACCTGTTTCAAGTATAGCAAACATCACGTCACTCCTTTTTTTAATACCCGGAATATATATCATAAACTTAGGTTTAATTCAAGTTCGGGTATGATTTTCCTGTAAATTGTCTATAAAAAACTTTAAAAAACAGTAAAAAAACTGCTAAATAGTGCTATATTGTTGAAAAATCGGAATAATGCAGTTATATAGGCATTATGCGGCGTAAAAAGCCTGACACTCCCTATATATCAGCAGAAACTGTGAAATTTGCCTCATCATGTGTAAAACCGCATGGGTAAAGGGTTTTCGGGTTTTACTTTTCATACATTCCCTATATATCTGCAAAATAGAGCATTGGGAACTTGACTTTTCATTTTCACTATGCTAAAGATGTATCGTATGGAAAAAAACCATAAGTGGAGAATGGTATGTCTTTTTTCGGTTTTGGAACAAAAAGAATACTGGGACTCGACATTGGTTCATTTGCTTTGAAGCTCGTTGAGCTCAAAGCAAAGAAAAAGGGGAAGGAAACAGTACATGAACTTGTTTCACTCGGTTATGAACCGGTTCCTTACCAATCAATAGTTGAGGGCAGTATAATGGACTCTGCCGCAGTAGCAGAATCAATCCAGCATGTTTTCTATGAGAGCAAAGTTAAAACAAACAGTCTTTCGTTCGGTGTTTCAGGCAGTTCAGTTATTGTAAAAAAGATAGAAGTTCAGAAACTGAGCCCTGCGGAAATGCACGAGCATATCCTGTGGGAGGCCAGGCCGCATATTCCCTTCACTCCGGAAGAAGTGAATATCGATTATGAAATAATAGAACAGCCTGATGTTCAGCCCAACATGACAAGTGTAATACTTGCTGCAGTGAAAAAGGAAAAACTGAATGATTACCTGAATGTTTTTGATATTGCCCAGAAAAAAGTTGATCTTGTAGATCTTGAATCATTTGCAGTATTGAACAGTGTTCTGAAAAATTATGAAATGTACGCAGACCGTACAATAGCTATTATTAATATCGGAGCCTCCATCACTAATGTTGTGATCTCAAAGCAGGGAAATCCTGTTTTTGTCAGGGATATAGCATTAGGTGGTAATCAGTTCACTGACCTCATTCAGAAGGAATTAAACCTCAAATATGAAAAGGCGGAATCTGTAAAAAAGGGAAGACAGGTCGAGGGTGTGTCTCCGGCTGCAGTTAAGCCGGTTGTTAACCTGATTTTTGGTGAATTGAAGAATGAGGTAAAAAAAACCTTCGAATTCTACAGGTCCAATACTATGGAAGGGAGGATAGACAATATTCTTCTCAGCGGAGGTACTGCCAATCTGGAATCGATTCTGGATCTTTTCTCTCAGGAATTTGATATTCCATTTGAGATAGTTAATCCATTTAATAATATTGAAATCAACGAGAAAAAATTTGATCTTAACTTTATCAGTGAAATGGCCCCCGTTTTTAATGTGGCCATGGGACTGGCCCTAAGGGCTGTTGGAGATGAAAAATGATCAAAGTTAATTTATTAAGTCCCGAAAAAAAGCAAGTTACTCCGGGTATGGCAACGGCAGAAACATTTGCCGATGATACAAGGGAAAACAAAGCAAGCATCCCGGCTATTATAGGGGCATCAGTTCTTACGGTCTTCATAATCGGGGGGTTGTATTTTCTTCAATCGAATAAACTTAGTAATGTCAAAAAAACCCTTGAAGAGAGAAGAGCCAGGCTGGTAGAACTGGAAGAAGTAATACAGACCCTGAAGACTCTGGAGAACACAAAAAAAATTCTTAAGAATAAAGTTGATATAATACAGAATCTGAATTCAAGAAAGCAGGTAGCGGTAAAAATGATGGATCAATTGTCACGGGCTCTCCCTGAAATGGTATGGTTGACTAATATGAGATTCACTAATAACACTTTGAGTTTAAGTGGCAGCGCTCTTTCGAATAATCTCATAGCAGATTTCATTAATAATCTGAAAAGTACAAATTACTTCACGAATATTCAATTTAAAGATTCTGTTAGAAGAAAACAGTCAGGGGTTGATGTTTTTAACTTCAGGCTGGATTGCGTTTTTTCTGATCCAAGCAGGAAAAAGGGGACGGTGTAAAATGGATCTGCAAAGTTTACCCTGGTATGGGCAACTCGGAGTATATCTCTTAATCGGAGCTGTCCTCTTCGGATTCTTTTATTATCTTCACTATTCACCGACTAATGAGGAAATTGAGAAGATTGAGAGTGATCTTGAAGTTGTAGAAAATAAAATAAGAATTGCTGAGAGACAGGAAGGGAAGCTCAAGTTATTGAAAGAGGAAATCGCAAATTATGAAGCGACCCTTGAAGAATTGAAACTTATCCTCCCTGAAGAGAGTGAGGTAAGTCAGATAATCAAAAAGATACAATCCATTATTTCAAGTGCAAGGCTGAAAATCGGAAAGTTTGCAGAGCAGAAGAAGATTCCGCAAAGTGTTTATATTGAAGTTCCGTATTCAATATCACTTGAAGGAACTTATCATAATCTCGGTGTATTCTTTGATCAGCTTTCACGTCTACAAAAGATATTTACTGTTAATAATCTTTCAATTACTCCGATACAGAGAAAGATTAGTGATTATTCTATCTCTGCCAACTTCAACACTTCAACGTATATATATAAAAAATCAGCACCCAAGATCGATAATAATGCAAGAAGAAGGAGGAGATAATGAAAAAAGTATTGTTCATATTTCTCCTGTGTACATTTTTCCTGATCCCTCAGCAGACAAGTGAGGTGGTGGATAAAGAAGCTGAAAAACCGGCAGAAGGTTTGGAAACTAAAGCACCTCCGTTAGAGGGTGAATTTGTTTATAATCCAATGGGAAGGAGAGATCCTTTCTGGAATCTTTTAAATAGGAATAGCTCCAAGCTGAAGAAGAAGAGAAAGGCAGGCCTTGCGGGATTGGATATTGATCAATTAGAACTTGAAGGGATAATAAAAAAAAATGGAAAATTTGTTGCTCTTTTAAAAGGACCGGACGGAAGGCCTTATTTGGTAAAAGAGGGAGATAGTGTCTATGACGGAGAGATTCTAGCGATAGGGAGCCACATGGTCAAATTCAAAAAGGTACTGACGATTGCTCTGGGCGGAACAAAAGAAAGAACTATCATTAAGAGACTAAATCCTGAAGAGGAGGATGAGAGTAAAAATGAGAAATAAAAAACTAATTTTAATGTTGGCGTTTTTTGTATTGGCAACTTTTTTTCTCAATGGAAAAACAGTTATTAAAGATGTTGAATATTTCAAGGGAGAAGATTTTGTACAGCTTCATTTTGCTACGGACTCTATAATTCCCATCCCCGACCTGTTCTATCCAATAGAGGATAATTTTAAGTACATTGTTATGAGGATAGAGGATGTTATTTTTAAAGGAAAAGATGAAAAGTATTTCTTCAATTCTCCGGTGATAAAAGAGATTGAATTGAAAACACGTGATAAAAACCTGGATGTTGAAATAAAACTGAAGGATAAAGTGAGTTACAGGGTTTTCAGTAACAGGAACGGATTGTATATCGAGTTTCCTATTTCTGACAAAATTCCCGAAACAAAAACTCTTTCAGTTCCGGTTCAGAAAAACGAGAAGGCGCCGGGAAAGGTTGCTGAAAAACCTGTAAATTTCAAATCTGAAAAAATAACAGGGTTTCCAGGCAAAGGAGTGCTTAAGAATATCAACTTCGAAGAGAGAATAGGGGATGTCCTTCGATTCGGAATAGATCTTTCCAATAAGGTCAATTATAAAGTAATACCTCTGGAGAAAAGTCCATCAAGGCTCGCTATAGACCTTGAAAATGTTAAATCAAGAAAAATAAAGAAAAAGATCGGAATCCTTAATGTGAAAGGGATTAGAGGTTCCTATAACTCTCCTGAAGTTTTCAGGATCGTTTTTGATCTGCATTACCTTAAAGCATATAATGTTTTTTATAATGGAAATACTTTGGAAGTAGAGTTTAATAAAACATCTCTTGCAAAAAATACACCTGTTAATGCACCGGTCAAATCAATTCCTTCCGAACAGGAAGTTATGAAAAAAACAATTTCAAAGAGTGTAGAGATTCCGGTTAATAAAGTTAAGGACCAGGCATTTATTGAAAGGTTAAAAAAGAAAGGCAAGGTATTTAACAGCAAACCTGAAAATAATGAGATTGTAAAAGATAAGGGTAGTGCAGCCACGGTAAAACTAAATGTAAAACCGGAATTTTTTACAGAAGAAAAATCGGAAATAGATAAAAAAGATCCGGAAGACTTCATCCGGATCGAAAATGAAAAAGGCCCAAGCCAGATCGCATATCTTAAAAATACAATTGAAGAGGGCAGGAGGGAGTATACCGGGACACCGATGGATTTCTCTTTTAAGAATGCAGATCTTGCGAATGTATTGAAATTTATTGCTCAGGTGTCAAGTCTTAATATTGTTATTGATCCTGGCGTTACAGGGCGGATCTCTTCTGAGTTAAAACAGGTTCCCTGGGACCAGGCTCTTGAGCTGTTCCTTAAAATCAACAGTCTCGATATGATCCTTGAGGGGAATATTCTTAGAATCGGCAATGTGGATAAACTTGCGCAGGAAGCTGAAAAGAGGAGAAAACTTCAGGAAGCCAGACGAATGGAGGGCAACCTTGAAGTTATCACAAGGAAACTCAGTTATGCCAAGGCAACGGATATAAAAGCAATATTGGAGAAACAATTGTCAAATAGGGGAGAAATTGTCGTTGATGAAAGGACCAATATGTTGATAATTTCAGAAGTGTCGGAAAACACAAGGGTTATTGATAAACTTATTGACACTCTCGATTCCTCAAATCCTCAGGTATCGATAGAAGCAAAAATCGTTGAGACCTCAACTTCATTTATAAGGAGTCTGGGAGTTCAATGGGGAACTAATTTTATTGCTGATTCTTATCATGGCAATCAGACTAATTTGTCATTTCCGAATTCTGTAGGTATATCAGGCGATCAGGTTTCAAATACGCTTAATCCGGGATTGCCCAGTACATTGGCAGGCGGAGGATATGCTGTTAATGTTCCTGCTAACACTGCAAATTCAGGAGTGGTTTTTTCTCTTGGAAATGCTGCAAATACCTTTCAGCTCTCCGCGGCCCTGACAGCCATGGAATCATCTGGAAAAGGGAGACTGATTTCAGCCCCGAAAATCACAACTCAGGATAATATGAAGGCCAAGATCGTTCAGGGTGCCAGGATCCCGATCCAGACTACTCAGAATAACACAGTTTCTGTAAAGTACGAAAATGCTGCGCTTGAACTTGAGGTTACTCCTCACATTACTGCAAAAGGGACAATTGTAATGGAAGTTTCGATTAAAAATGATTATCCAGACTGGGGAAATACTGTACTTGGTAATCCTCAGATCATTACTCAGGAAGTTCAGGATACAGTTACTTCCAATGATGGCGGTACTATAGTAATAGGCGGTATTTTCAAAGTTGAAGATTCCAGCAGTTCGGATAAGGTGCCTTTCTTTAGTAAAATCCCTATTCTGGGATCTTTATTTAAGAGTTCAAATAAGAGGAGAGATCAGAAAGAATTATTGATATTCCTCACACCGAGGATTGTAAAATAGGAGAATATTATGAAAAGGGAAAATATATTCTTAATAGTAATTGTCATTCTTTTCATGTTGTTGCCCTCATGTAACAAGCTTGAAAAGGAAACAACTTCAGGATCTGTCCTCCTGATCAACTCGATCACAGGAAATGACCTGGACGGGACTGATGGGTCTACAACAATTTTTGTAGATGTCGTTCAGGTTAATGATGATGGATCGATGACAATATATAATGATAATGCAGTAGCAGAACTCTCTGCTGTCCTGATTGATCCTGCTGAAGATTTAATTTCTTCTTATTATCAGAATATAATGGTCGATCAGATTGACATTGAATATACAAGGGTTGATGGATTGGATACTGAAGGAGAGGATGTTATTTTCAGTTTCTCTCAAAGGGTTTCCTATATGGTCCAGGTCGGCGAAACTGTGGAGCTTCCATTTGTACTTGTACAGCATGTTTCAAAACTGGAGTCCCCGCTTGTTGAACTTGTCGGACTTGGCCAGGAGAAAGTATTGAAGCTGGAAGCAAAAATTACGATTCACGGAAAAGATGTCGGCGGTCACAGAGTAGCACCTGCTGTCGGTTCTGTCTCTGTCTGGATATCTAATTTCGGGGATGTTGAAGAATAAAATGGGACTTTTTTCAGGAGGTAAAATGATAAAGAAATATGGAATAATAATATTACTGGCTTTTGGATTGATTCTCCTTTCGTCCTGTACAAGAAGCAATGTTGATGATCCGGACATGAAAGGCGGAGCCGGATTCAGGATCCAGATTTCAGGAACAGCAAGCCCTTCAACGCTTTATGTTCCAGAATCCTTTCCATCAGTGAGTTCCAATATTACTGCGAGAGTTCTGAAAAATGACGGTTCACCCGCAATAAACTATACTGTTGTTTTCCAGACAGGTAATTATGGATATTTTGAGGATTATAAGCTAAGCGATACAAGATCAACAGATGGCGGTGGAAACGCCAGAATAAAATTTTTCATTCCACCTGGAACAAGAACTATAGGAGATACCAGAATTGAACTGAAAGCAACTGTTATTGATGACGGAAGAAATGATATCCCAATTCTTTCAGAAATTTATGATAACATTCCGATCCGGATCATACCTTACGATGCAAAGGAAATGGTTGTTGTAAGAGGTCACATCTGGGCATGTTTCGGGACACTTGGATTGCCTGGAGTTGTTGTGACAATATCAAACGGAGGCGGCCTTTTAGTTACCAGAAATTCAGGAAGTTATGATGTTTATGTTCCTTGGGGCTGGACGGGAGAAATCAAACCTCAAGCAGAAGGGTTCACTTTTGTTCCTCCGACAATAACAGTTACAACACCTCTTTACCGTGACCTTATTGATCAGGATTTCTTCGGGACCGCTTCCGATTACGGCCTGGTTGCAAGTCCGGAAACTTTTAATATTGATCCTGCAGGGGCAAGCAATCTTGAAGTATGGGTAGGAAGCGCAGATAATATTTGTCCTATATCTTATAGCATTTCCTCAGGAGCAGACTGGATCACAATTGCTTCCGGTGAAGAAACTGGTACGACAGAAGATGTCTTCCATTTTGATGTATCTGTAAATGGTACCGGATCAGACAGGTCTGCAGAAATATCGATTGCCTCTACTACTCCAGGCCTGATCTCAGAAATAACGATTAGAGTGAGTCAGGATGGTTAGACCAATATTTCATAAATGAATACTGACAATATAAGTGAAAGAGAAGGTTTGGAGAGGCTTGAAAGTTTAGCCAGAGAAAAAAATTATAAAGAAGCTTCAGCTTTTGCATCTGACCTTCGTGAAAAATATTCATCTTCTTTTCAGATCGGTTTTCTGTATTACGGAATACTTGTCAAACTTGAAAAGTATTCTGAATCAGAGAATGTATTGGATGACTTGCTCAAATTATATCCCGAAAACTTCAATATTCTGCTTGAAAAAGGAGAACTCCTGATTAACCGGGGGAAAACAGCTGAATCAAAATTATTTTTTGAAAAAGTACTCTTCCTTGATCCTTTCAATGATAAGGCTAAACTAGGCCTCGAGAGAGTAAAAAGCATGGAATCAGGATCTTCAGACGAAGGAACTGAAAAGAAGCCTGGCGGGAATCCGGTACTTGATGACACAATGAAGGAGTCTGATCTTGAAAGATTCATGAGTGAAGATGGAGTTACAGCAGATAATTTTGTAGAAGATGGCGAAGAAGAGTTGGATATAAGCCTTTCGGAAAGCGGGCTGGGTTTTGACACAAATCTTGAAAGTATTGAAACACCTGTTGCGAATGATGATGAGAACAAGATGCCTTTTGACGAGGAGGAATCAGAGATCAGACCCTCCAGTAAAGATACAGTAAAAACAGTTGATATCGGCAGCTCCATGGAAACAAAAAATGAAGCGGTTGAAGAAAAAGATGACAACACTGCAATTCCGGTTAGCGATAGTTCCGTCTCCGGAAAAGTAGAAAATGCACTTATGGAACTTGATAAGTTTTCAGCTTCAGATATTCAGGAGCTGGGGCTTGATGAAAACAGCGAAGACGAAGAGAAACCGGTAGAAAATACAGAAGGATCCTCTGATTCAGATGCTTTTGTTACTGAGAGTGCAGCCCACCTCTATTTAAAACAGGGCCTTTATGAAGATGCAAAAAATGTATATAGTAAATTGTACAAAGGCTCGAACATAGATCTGTTTAATAAGAAGATCGATAAGGTAAAAAGGATTGAGAAAGCAAATTTAAAGATCATTGCCCTTGAGGGCTTTCTGGAAAGGATCAGGACCGGGAGTGTGAGAATTGTTTGAAAAGGTATTTAATAAAATTAAAGAAAAAAATTCTTCAGTGAAAGTTATAGGGATCTGGGGGAAAGACGGCCTTGAGTTGGAAAAAAAGTATTATGTTGATGAATCGGATCCGGATATTGATATGACGGGAGCCCAGATCGCAGATATAATGTCCAAGGTCTCTAATCTTAAATTTGTCTCGGAGAAATCTCATTTTACTCTTGAAGGTGAATCCTCTACGCTTCTGATCTATGCAATTTCGGCTGACTATTTTCTGATAGTTATGAGTGGTAATGACCTTGTGATGGGAAAACTTCTGTTCTATCTCAGTCTCTATAGCAATGAGATTGTAGAATCTCTCTAAAACAGGTAACTGATATAATTTCAAACTTGTCATTTTCACAAAATAGATTATAATACCATTCTTTCTGGAGAAACCATGTCTGAATTTAAAAAATTTAATGTGCTGCCTGTACTGCCTGAAATCCTGTCGCCGCTTAAACATATCTCTGAGAATCTGTGGTATTGCTGGAACCATGAAGCTTTCAGGCTTTTCAGGGATATTGATGAGAATTTGTGGCATATTTCAAATCATAATCCTGTCAGGGTATTAAAAGAGACCGGACAGTCCCGACTTGATGAGCTTGCCGAAAATAAAGAATATATAGATCGTTTAAATAAAATTGCCGGGAAATTAAAAGATTATCTATCTGATAATTCAGATGGTGATAGAAAAAACAATTCTATTGCATACTTTTCGGCTGAATATGGGCTTACTGAAGCTCTTCCGATTTATTCCGGCGGCCTTGGGGTGCTTTCAGGTGATCATATCAAGTCGGCAAGCGATCTGAACCTGAATCTTTCAGGGATAGGTCTTTTATATCAGGAAGGATATTTCCAGCAAAGGCTGGATAAGAATGGGTGGCAACAGGATTTTTACAGGGTGAATGATTTTGGTTCGATGCCGCTGCACGAGGTTTATGATGAGAATGGAGATCCACTCATTGTTGAGGTTTTGCTGGAAAATATTCCAATATGGCTAAAAGTATGGAGAATAGATGCAGGGCGGGTTCCTATTTATATGCTGGATTCGAATATAGATAAAAACTCTGTACAGGATAAGAAATTAACAGCTCACTTATATGGCGGGGACAAGGAACATCGGTTGAGACAGGAAATTGTCCTCGGTATTGGAGGTATGAGAGTATTAAAAGAACTTGGGATTGAACCGGATGTGATCCACATAAATGAAGGGCATTCTGCATTTGCATTGTTTGAAAGGGCTCTTCAGTTTATGGGAAAGTATGCTTTAAGTACCCGGCATGCTATGGAGTTGTCTAAAAAGTCTGCTGTTTTTACGACCCATACTCCAGTGGCTGCGGGTAATGATGAATTTTCTTCCGTTCTTATACAGAAGTATTTTTCTGATTTTTCACAAAGACTCGGGCTATCTGTTAGTGAGTTCATTGAGTTGGGGAAAGATCCGCTAAACGGGAATAAACCTGACTTCTCAATGACTGTGGCTGCAATCAGGAACAGCGTGTATGTGAACGGTGTTTCGGAACTTCATGGCAATGTTGCTGGAAAGATGTGGAATCACCTCTGGCCGGAAACTCCGTTTGAACATACTCCTGTAGATTTTATAACTAATGGAATTCATATTCAGAGTTGGATATCTGGGGAAATGAAAGAATTGCTTGATAAATATCTGGGAAAGAATTGGCCTTATATAAAAGAAAACGGGGATCTTACCACTCTGATTAAGAATATTCCTGATGAAAAATTGTGGAAGATCAAACAGATACGTAAAGTTAAATTGATCAACTATATAAGAAAAAAGGTTAGTGATCAGTTCAGGGAAAAGAAAATTTTAAACAGAAATTCAAAGGACCTTGGCGATATCCTTGATCCGAATGCATTAACGATCGGATTTGCCAGAAGATTTGCCTCCTATAAAAGGGGAGATCTGATATTCAGGGATAAGGTTAGGCTTAGAAGGATCCTTTTTAATGAAAAAAAGCCTGTACAGATAATCATTGCCGGGAAAGCACATCCTCAGGACAACCCCGGTAAAGAGATCATAAAACGGATTTTCGAATTTATTAATTCTGATGATATCAGTTTAAAAGTAGTATTTCTTGAAAATTATAACATCAATATCGGGAGATACCTTGTTCAGGGTGTAGACCTCTGGTTAAACAACCCTATCAGGCTTTTTGAAGCTTCCGGCACCTCAGGGATGAAGGCGGTTGTAAACGGAGGCCTTAATTTTTCGGTTCTTGATGGATGGTGGGATGAAGCATTTAACGGGATCAATGGTTGGGCAGTTGGTGAAAGGTTGCC
Source organism: Candidatus Aminicenantota bacterium (assembly GCA_963827565.1). GTDB lineage: Bacteria > Acidobacteriota > Aminicenantia > UBA2199 > UBA2199 > UBA647. The sequence goes on along the minus strand of CAWHBG010000003.1, from coordinate 264,990 downwards.
TATAGAAGATCCCCTATTCAGGGATGATGTAGAGAGTGATTCGATATATTCTGTCCTCGAAGAAGAGATAATACCTTTGTTCTTTAACAGAGATGAGAGAGGAATCCCATCGGGGTGGATGGACAAAGTGAAAAATTCTATTGCAACACTTGCTCCAAGATTTAATACTTACCGAATGGTTGACGAGTACAACAGTAAGTTTTACATAAATGCTGCTGTGAATTATAAAAAACTGAAAGAAAATAACTTCAAATTATTAAAAGAATTCACAGATTGGAAGGATAAATTAGAGAAAAATTTTAAAAATATCAGGATTACAGATATAAATTATGATAACAGGCAAAATTTCAAGGTAGGAGAACAATTAAAAGTTAAGGTTTTAATCGAGCATTCCGGACTGGATCCTGCAGACCTTAAGGTTGAAATCTATTATGGAAGGATTGAACGGGATGACCGGCTTCTAAGTTCAGGATTGATCAGCCTGGATGAAATTAATAAGAAGAGCGGAGATGTAACTTCATTCTCGGGTGGTATTATCTGCAAAGACACGGGGAACCAGGGTTTTAAGATAAGAGTAACGCCGAAGCATGTAGAAATGACAAACAGCATGGAGTTGAACCTGGTAAAATGGGGATGATCAGAGTTTTCTGATAGCAGATATATAAAAAAGGTCGTTATTCATTTTGTCGTCGGGGAGAAGGTAGACTCCGAATTTTTCTTTACGGGTTGTGAAATTGTATTTTTTTAAGATTTCATTGATCCCGACAACTTCAAAATTGTCTATCCCGGACCTGTTTATTGAATCATTCAGGACATCTTCTGTCTCTTCATAAATAAAAGAGCAAACAGCATAGACTATTACGGATCCCTTTTTTGATCCCATAAGAACTGATCGCAGGATTTTTTTCTGTTTTTCAGAATTTTTCTTAATGTTATCTTTTGTGATTTTGCTTTTCAGATCTGGATTTTTCCTCAATGTTCCGGCTGATGTACATGGTGCATCTATAAGAATTATGTTGAAAATATCTTTGACTGGAAACGATGTGATATCCCCTGCAACCGGAGACACATTTTTCATGCCTGAATATTTCAAAAAGGGGGCGATAAGCTTGATACGTTCCGGGTTTATATCTAATGAAATTATTTCGGCATCTGGTCTGAGCAGAGATAGAGTGATACTTTTTGTTCCCGGCGCTGCACAGCTGTCAAGTATCTTTTTCCCGCTGAAAGAAGCAGCAACTGCCGATACTGCAAAAGATCCTGAGTTCTGGAAATAGAATCCGTGTCCCGGGATAATCTCTCTTACCATTTTCCCTGCTTCTTCTATTTCAAACGAACCTGTTTCTTTAATATATCGGTATTGTATGTTCTTACTTATCAAAATTGATTCTGCAGCCTTGAAATCCGGTTTAGGCTGATTTACCCTTACATGGAATACAGGTTCGGAGTCGAGATAATCGAGGGTTTCCGGAACATTATCTGAGATAAGTTTTAGATTTTTATAAATCTCTTCTGAGACCGAATATTTTACAAGAGGATCCATGATCGTTCCTTTCAGTTTTTCTATGCTATCGTTTTCGATACTAACTCTTCTTAAAACTGCATTAAGAAAACCTTTTGATCTGGTGGGTGAAGCACTGACAATTTCGTTTACAACTGCATAATCCGGATATGATCCTGAAAAATGGATCAGGTAAATTCCAATATATAGGAATATTCGTGTTTTTTTATCTGTGCGGGATATTTTTTTTTTAATAAATCTTTCAGCGATAAATTTTATCAGTTTCTCTTTTCGTGTTATTCCGTAAACAATTCTGGTAACTTCATTCCTGTTGATATCAGGATGACGGTCAATATACCTGGATATTAAAAGCTTCAGGTTCTGATCTCTGTTATTAAAAAAATCACTTAATATTCTGAATGAAGGATCTAATGAATTCAATCTAAATTATTCCCGATACTGTTCCCGAGTGAATATATATATGGAGTCATCTCTTTTTTCCCCTGAGGAAGTATTAAAAGGATATCTATTGCACTCTTGTTACCGCAGGAAACTTTAAGGCTGTCTTTTGTGACAGATAAAACCGTTCCCGGGTCTTTATCCTCCGTTGTGTTTGAAATTTTCATTTTTTTTATAGTGATCTTTTTGTCCCCTGAAAAAAAAGATATACCGGGCCATGGATAAAACGCCCTGAATTTGTTGAATATCGATGATGCATCCTGTTCCCAGTTTATAATTCCCTCTTTTTTTGAAACAGGCTTTGCATAAGTAGCCTGAGAATGATCCTGAGGTTCTTTTTCGATCTTACCTGAGATTATTTTATGTAATGTATCTGTTAAAAACCCTGCACTTTCAAGCCCCATCCTTTGAGAGAGCGATTCAGAAGTGTCATCAGGTAGAATCCGGAATTCTTTTTTTGTCCAGATATCACCTGCATCCATTTCTTTGTTGATCTCAAAAATTGTTACTCCTGTAAGTTTCATGCCCGCTTCAATAGCTCTTTGATATGGGGCGGCTCCTCTCAGTTCCGGAAGTAATGAAAAATGCACATTAATGGTATTAAATTTTGGGATCCGGAATATTTTTCCCGGAATAAATTTACCATATGAGATGACAACGCCTATTTGAGGATCAATTTCACGGATAATTGATGCAGTCTCTTTGTTAAGTTTATCAGGTTGAATAAAACGGATACCGTTTTTTACTGAATAGTTTTTAACTGCGGGTTCTATTAGTTTTTTTTTTCTTCCCCCATAACTATCCGGCTGTGTGATGACAAGAGGAATATTAAACGCAATCTTCAATGAATCGAGAAAAGGGATACATATTACGGAAGTACCGAAAAAGATGACCCTGGATTTACCATTCGCCATTTTTTTTCAATTTTTTTATCTCTTTTTTCAACAATTGTCTTTTCAATGGAGAAACATGATCAACAATAAGAATACCGTTCAGGTGATCTATTTCATGCTGAACAGCTCTTGCCATGAATCCGGAATATTCTCTTTCATATTCTTTCCCGTTAATATCGATCCCTTTAAGGAGAATTGTTTTACTCCTGTCAACTTCAAGAGAAATATTCGGAAATGAGAGGCATCCTTCTGAATCAGACTCATCGCCCTCTGCCTCAGCTATAAACGGATTCAAAAGAATTGTGAATTCTTCCTCCTCCTGCCCCATCGAAATATCAATAACTGAAAGCATAAGAGACCTTCCTATCTGAGGTGCAGCAAGTCCTACTGCATTTGGAGTCCCGTGCATTGTATTTTTCATTTTCTCGATCAGGTCTATAATATCCTGATCAATATTTTTTATTAAGCTCCCTTTTTGTTTTAGAACCTCTTCACCATATTTATATATTTCCATTAATTGCTGCATACTCATATTATAATTATATTTTCTTTCATATATCATGTCAAAGTGAAATAAGGGGGCCTATGGTGAAAAAGATAATTTGGTGAGAGGTAAGTGGTTAGAGGTCTTGTAGATATATTTGAATAACCCATAACCGCTTGCCCCTGACCAGAAGTACTATAACCAAAAAGAGTTAGATGCTTTTTGAAATCAATCGGTAAACTGGTATAATCAAACTCAAATTCACAAGGTATGATAATGGGAAAAATATTAACTCTAAAAGAAAATATATACAGGAAAATTGCAGCTGGAGAAGTTGTTGAGAGGCCTTTGTCGGTAGTAAAAGAATTGGTAGAGAATTCGCTGGATGCAGATGCACAATCAATAAAAATCGAGCTGGAGCATGGCGGGAAGTCTATGGTCGGGGTAACAGATGACGGGACAGGTTTTGAACCGGATGATGTGGAAATTGCTTTCAAAAGACATTCAACCTCGAAATTCCGTGAATTCTCAGATTTTGAAAGTCTTATTACCCTGGGATTCCGTGGAGAAGCGCTTCCATCTATCCTCGAGGTATCTGATATCATTGTTAAAACTTCGGCTGGAGATGAAGGGGAAGGGCTTAGATTTAGTTTTTCAGGAGGAAGGCTTAAAGAGAGGGAAGCTATTGCATATCCCCGGGGTTCATCAATTATTGTAAAAAATCTTTTCTCAAATTTTCCGGTAAGGAAAAAATTTTTAAAAAGTGATAGAAGCGAAATGAATCAGATAACATCATTCCTTGAACAAGTGGTTCTGGTTAATTATAAAGTATCATTCGAACTTACACACAACTCCAGGGAGGTCTTCAGCTATAACGGTGTATCAAGTTTAAGGGAGAGGAGCTATCAGGTTTTTGGGAAGGAATTTACAGATGATCTTGCTGATGTAGATTTTGAAAATTCAGGATACACAATGAAAGGGATGGTTTCAAAATTGAACACCGGTATCTCGGGCAAAAAAAGGCAGTTCTTTTTTGTGAACGGTAGAAATGTAAGAGAGAAAACGCTATATGCTGCGCTTAATAATACTTTTCGACGTTTCCTTGAAAAGAGCAGAAGTCCGGTGGGGATAATCCTTCTTGATGTTCCTCCCGGGGAGGTGGATGTCAATATTCATCCCATGAAATTAGAGATCAAATTTGAAGATTCTTCAAAAGTATTCCGGCTTATAAAGAGAGGTATTGAAAGTATGATGGGAGTGAGCAGTGGGTTAACAGATGACGGACCGGCTCCCGCACAAGTGTTCTCTGCAAAAAGAGATGAATGTGGAAAACCGGAAATTGTGATGCCTGGATATGGGCAGCAGGAATTGTTTCAGGACATTTCTTCCCGGGAAGATGATTTCATGGTGATCGGGCAATATAAGGATTCATATATAATTGTTGAAAAGGACGGGGATCTCTTGGTTGTCGATCAGCACAATGCAGATGAAAGGGCGAATTTTGACAAGCTTAAATTCGAATATAATGAAAATAAGGCTCTTACAGTAACTCCATTATTTCCTCTGATCATTGAGTTGACCCCAGTAGAGTCTGAACTTCTGGATGATGAAAAAATCGAAGTACTTACAAAATCCGGATTTGAGATAACTCATATGGGCGGTAATTCATATGATATCAAAAAATATCCCGAAATACTTAATGAGCGGCTGGTAACAGAGACTTTTAAAGAAATTCTCAATATTGAAAGCGGTGAGATAAGTCTCGAGGACAGGGCTCTTGCCGAGATAGCTTGTAAAAGTTCTATCAAGGTTAATTATAAACTCCACCATGATCAAATGAAAAAGGTTGTGAGGAAATTGTTTAAATCGACAAATCCCTGGTTCTGTCCTCATAAGAGGCCCATTATTGTCAATTTTACTCTTGAAAACATTGAAAAATCATTAAAAAGAAAATAAAGTTTTTGTTGGTTCTCCTTTTTGTTGACTTGATCCCGTTTCTCTGCTAAATAAAAGTATTCGAAAAGAGAGGTCACATGGCTAAAATAATCGGGATCAGAAGGGAAGATAAAAATAAGTGGGAACGGAGAGTTCCGCTTACACCCCGGGCAGTAAAGGTTTTAAGAGAAAAATTCGGCATAAGGACTATTGTTCAGCCTTCAGCCCTGAGGATTTTTAAAGATGAAGAATATCTGAATGCAGGAGCTGAGATAAATGAGAGTCTTAGTGAAGCAGATACAATCTTTGCAGTTAAAGAGATCCCAGTTCACTTATTTGAAGAGGGGAAAACCTATATATTTTTTTCTCATACGATTAAAGGACAGTCCTACAATATGGACCTGCTAAGGAAGATGATGAGCAAAAAAGTCAACCTTATCGACTATGAGAGAATAGTTGATGAGAAAAACAGGAGACAGATCTTTTTTGGAAAATTTGCGGGGCTTGCAGGGATGGTTGAGACCCTTCATGGTCTGGGACAAAAACTAAGACTTCAGGGATTTGAAACTCCTCTGGAGAAGATCAAACAGGCATATTCATACAACTCGGTAGAAGAAGCGAAGGAACATGTCCGGGAGATCGGAAAGGAGATAGAAGAGGCCGGATTTCCGTCAGAACTATCCCCATTTGTATTTGCTTTTGCCGGATATGGAAATGTATCACAGGGGGCTCAGGAGATATTTGACCTTCTCCCTTTTAAATCCATGTCGATTGATGTGCTTGATCTTAACTACGAGAATTTTGCAGCTGATAACTATAATTTTTACAAATTAATACTTAGAGAAGAGGATCTTGTTAAAAGAGAGAATGGTCAATTTGATTTGGACGAATATTATAACCATCCTGAACTGTATGTTTCAAAGTTCGAGGAATATGCGGAAAAGCTGAAGGTGTTAGTTAACTGTATCTATTGGACTGAAAAATATCCCCGTCTCCTTACAAAAAAATATCTGAAAGATCAGGGGGCATTATTAAAATATCCCAATCTGAGAATGATCGGCGATATAAGTTGTGATATAGACGGGTCTATTGAGATTACTCACAAGGTTACTATGCCTGACAATCCATCTTTTACCTATTTCGGAGATGAGGACAGGTTTGAGGATGGTATCAGCGCAGCCGGTGTTTCTGTTATGGCTGTTGATAATCTGCCATGTGAGTTTCCAAAAGAATCTTCAGAGGCATTTTCAGAAGTATTACTTGATTTTGTAAACGGGATATCCGGGACAGATTTTAATTCAGAATCCGGATTACTTACACTTCCGGATCCGGCAAAACGGGCATTGATACTACATCGGGGAGAATTTACAGATGATTATAAATATATGAAATCCTATGTGTTGGAGGGAGAATGAAAAACATATTGATCCTTGGAGCAGGTTTTGTAAGCAGGCCCGGTGTCAGGTATCTTCTGGAGAGCAGAACATTAAATGTTACCGTAGCTGATATATTGCCGGAAAAAGCTGAAAAGCTTGTCAGCGGATATGAGAACGGCAAAGCATTCGAACTTGATATAAATAATACTGAGAAACTTGAAAATGCTGTTAAAGAGCATGATATCGTTGTAAGCCTTCTACCATGGACCCTTCACATGAAAGTTGCAGATCTTTGTGTGAATAACAATCGAAATATGGCGACTACATCCTATGTTAGTGAGGGTATGAAAGCTCTTGATCCGAAGGTCAGGGATAAAGGGGTTTTGTTCCTTAATGAGATTGGTGTTGATCCCGGTATCGATCATATGTCTGCTATGAAAATAATAGATGAAATTGAAGCGGAAGGCGGGAAGATTGTTGAGTTTTATTCGAATACAGGAGGGCTCCCGGCACCTGAAGACAATGATAATCCTTTCGGTTACAAGTTTTCCTGGAGTCCCAAAGGGGTGATTCTTGCTTCGAGAAACTCTGCCAGGTTTCTGGAAAACGGAAAGATTGTGGATATTCCGGGAGAAGAATTATTCCTGAATTTTAAAAATGAACATATTGAAGGGCTCGGTGAATTTGAATTGTACCCGAACCGGGATTCTGTTGCATATAAAGATATTTACGGGCTTGAAGGAGTTGAAACTCTTATCAGAGGTACATATAGATATCCGGGATGGTGCAGGACAATGAAGCTGGTTGTAGACCTCGGTCTTCTGTCTGATGTTAGCCATACCGGAATAAATAGAGTACCGTTCAGAAAAGCAATTTCAAAACTTCCTCTGCTTGAAGGGGAAAAAGACCTGAAAAGTGCAGTAATGAAAAAGTTTGACATTAATGAGGATTCTGAAGAATTAAAGAGGCTCGAATGGCTGGGTATCTTCGGGGAAGAATTGACTTCAGATCATGATAATTTTCTTGATATATTAAGTGATCTCATGAAGAGAAAACTCTATTATAAAGATGGTGAAAAAGACATGATTCTGATGCAGCATACCTTCATTGTTCGAAACAGTGACGGATCAAAGGACAGGATAACTTCTACATTGATAGATTATGGTATTCCTGATGGAGATACTTCCATGTCAAGAACTGTCAGCCTTCCTCTGGCTATAAGTGTAAAAATGATGGCTGAAGGTAAGTTCGATCTTACGGGAGTCAGGATCCCTGTAGTTAAGGAGTTATATCTCCCTGTACTTGCGGAATTGGAAAGACTCGGAATCAGAATGGTGGAAAAAAGAATATCCCTGTGATACCGAAGAACAGTCTCGGTGGTAAAGGGGAGAAAGAAGCCCGAAAATATCTGAAAAAAAACGGGTATATTATTGAAGCGAATAATTGCAGGATCGGCGGTTCTGAGATAGATATTATTGCAGTTAAGGATGATTTCCTGGTTTTCGTTGAGGTGAAGTCAAGGAGCTCAATTGAAAGCGGATTCCCTGAAGAATTTGTAAATGAAAGAAAAAGATCTAAAATAATTTCAGGTGCCAGGATATTCTCTGCCAGAAAAAAATACAGAGATATGTTCATCAGGTTTGATATAATATCAGTGGTATTTTCTGATGGAAGGTATAATGTGGAACATCTGGAAAATGCATTTGAGGAGTAGTGATGGCTGAGATCAGAAAAGATCCTTTTTCGGAAGAATTGGTTATATACTCTCCCGGCCGGGAGAACAGACCGGATTTTACAGGAATGAAGAAATCTATTGAACTCAGTCCGGAAAATTGCCCCTTTTGTTTAGGGAATGAAGATATGACACCTCCTGAGATATTTCGGATTGGAGATCATTCGGAATGGAAAGTAAGGGTAATACCGAACAAATTCCCGGTTCTGGAAGTTGAGGAGAGTAGAAATAACGAGGTTGATGGAATATTCCGGAAATTCAGAGATGCCGGTGCACATGAGGTGATTATAGAAACTCCGTCTCACTCTGAAGATCTCTCTAAAAGTGATCAGGAATATTTCAGGAATATTTTTTATGTATATCGTGAGCGGATCAGGGACCTTAAAAGAGATGTCCGGATGAAATATATTCAGATCTTCAAAAATTACGGGGCTTCTGCGGGAGCAACAATATCCCATCATCACTCACAATTGATCGCCTTGCCATTTGTTCCTGAAAACATAAAAGAGAGGCTGAAGTTTCTTAAGAATTATTATATTAAAAATAAAAAGTCGCTGTTTACAGATGTTATTACCGGAGAGCTTAAAATCAGGGAGAGGATTATTTCTGAGAATGAATTGTTTCTGGCTGTAGCGCCCTGGTATTCGAAATCTCCCTTCCAGGTATCTGTGTTCAGAAAAGAAGGATTTCCCAGATTTGAAGATATCAATGATAGTGAACTTGTCGAACTTTCAGATATTTTTGAAGTTGTTATAAAGAAACTGCTTGCAGCATTGGGAGATATTCCAATGAATCTTATACTTAAAAATGCACCTTTTAATAAAGAGGTGGACCAATCGTTCAACTGGAGCATTGAGGTCCTGCCTGTTCTGGGCGGGACCGGAGGATTTGAAGCTGCAACCGGGACATACATCAATTCTGTCCTCCCTGAAAAAGCATCCGCAATTCTCAAAAAATTCTAAACTCAATATCATTTTTTTGTTTGACAGTGAAGGTTTGTTCAATATTTGCACGATTCCACATATCTGATAACAGCGCACTAAGATAAATATAATATATGTGTTGACAAATTGTCTCTTTTGTATTACTATAAGATTAAAGAAATAATTTGGAGGTAAAAATATGGGAAAAATTATTGGAATTGACCTCGGAACAACCAACTCGGTTGTTGCGGTAATGGAAAAAGGAGAAGCAAAGATCATTCCGAGTGCTGAAGGCGGGAGAACAACTCCCTCTGTGGTAGCGTTTACAAAGGATGGTGAAAGGCTGGTAGGCCAGGTTGCAAAAAGGCAGGCTGTAACAAATCCTGAAAATACAGTTTCTTCGATAAAAAGATTTATGGGAAGAAGATTCTCTGAGATCAACGAAGAGATAAAAATGGTCCCCTATAAGGTAGTTAAAGGACCGAAAAATGATGCAAGGGTTGATATAAACGGTAAGCTTCATTCTCCACCGGAGATATCGGCTCTTATCCTTAAGAAGCTTAAAGAGGCTGCAGAAGATTATCTTGGGGAGGATGTTACGGAAGCTGTAATAACTGTTCCTGCTTACTTTAATGATTCGCAGAGGCAGGCGACAAAAGATGCCGGTAAAATTGCCGGCCTTGATGTGAAGAGAATAATAAATGAGCCGACTGCAGCTGCACTTGCATACGGACTTGATAAAAGCACAGATCAGATGATCGCAGTTTTTGATTTTGGAGGTGGAACTTTTGATATATCAATTCTTGAGATCGGCGAGAACATAGTTGAAGTTAAATCCACTAACGGTGATACACACCTTGGCGGCGATAATTTAGACCAGGTCCTCATCGAATGGATAATTGATGATTTCAAGAAAGAAAAAGGGATCGACCTCAGCAAAGACAAAATGGTTCTCCAGAGATTGAAAGAGGGCGCTGAGAAGGCTAAGATCGAATTATCGACAACGATGGAGACAGAGATAAACCTCCCGTTCATCACGGCTGATGCTTCAGGTCCTCAGCATCTTGTTATGAAACTGACCAGAGCAAAATTCGAACAGCTTATAGGAGATCTTGTAAAAAAGACTCTTGAACCATGTAAAAAGGCAGTTGATGATGCGGGTGTTAAGTTGTCTGAGATCAAGGAAGTTGTACTTGTTGGCGGTTCCACAAGGATCCCGCTGGTTCAGCAGACTGTAAAAGATTTCTTCGGAAAAGATCCGGGTAAAGGGGTTAATCCTGATGAAGTTGTTGCATCCGGTGCTGCAATTCAAGGTGGTGTTCTTGGTGGTGAAGCAAAGGATATTCTCCTTCTTGATGTTACTCCTCTTTCTCTGGGTATCGAGACTCTGGGAGGAATTACTCATAAGCTTATCGAAAAAAACACAACTATTCCTACCAAAAAAACTGACATTTTTACAACTGCAGATGATAATCAGCAAAGTGTTGAGATACATGTCCTTCAGGGAGAAAGGGAGATGGCAAAGGATAACAGAACTCTCGGGAAGTTTACATTGACAGGGATCCCGCCTTCTCCAAGAGGTGTTCCACAGGTGGAAGTTACATTTGATATTGATGCTAACGGTATTCTCAATGTTAATGCTAAAGATATGGCTACAAATAAGCAGCAGGCCATTACCATCACATCTTCGAGCGGACTTTCAGAAGAAGAGATAGATCAGATGGTAAAAGATGCTGAGAAACACAGTGAAGAGGATCAGAAACAGAAAGAATCAATAGAGAACAAGAACAAACTTGATCAGATTATCTATGCAATTGAAAAGCTTCAGAAAGAAAATAAAGATAAGATTCCTCAGGAAATGCAGGATGATATTGATTCCGCTGTAAAAGCGGGTAAAGAGGCAGTAAAGAGCGGCGATAATGAGATGATCAAAAAGGAAATTGAAAATATAAATGAACTGACATCAAAATTATCAACTGAACTCTATAAAAATGGAGCGCCCCAGCAACCTGAGGGTGGCGAAGCATCAGGTGAACCTCAGAGTGAAAATCCGGGAAGTGGAAGCGGAGATGAAGCTGAAGACGGGGAAGTAATTGATGCAGAGTTCGAAGATATGGATAAAAAATAAAATTTAATATAAATCAGGGGGGATGGCGATTAGTCATCGCCCCTTTTTGTTTACAATGAATAATTTGATTTATAGTCTAAACTATGTTAAAAATATGCTCTTAAAAGTCTTATACTTTTAACAGGAGGATCCAATGAATAAAAAAAGCATAATTATTCTGATAATTCTTTTAATTACTCTTTCATTTTGCGGGAAGAAAAATGACACAAAAGGAGTAGAACTTGATGTAAAGATGATCCCGGAGACAGTAACTGATGATCTTTACGGTAAAATGAAATTCTCATTTCTTCCGGGCGAAAAATTTGTAGAGCTGGATAAAAAATACAAGGTATTTGTTCATTTCTGGGGGATAAAAAATAAAGAAATGCTTCTTCAGGATGACCATTTCCCTAATATAGATACAACATTATGGAAAAAGGGAGAGAAGATTGAGTATACAAGAGGCATTTATATCCCGAAGTTCCTTGATGAATATGATATAGATTTCGAAGGGTATGAAGAGATCAAATTATCTGTCGGACTTTACAACCCTGACAACAAAGAGGAAAAGATACTCCTTTTTGAAAAAGTATTAAATGTTCAGTCTGCATCTTTAAATGCACCCGAGATCGTCTATGACGAAGGGTGGCATCAATCTGAAACAGATTTCAATTCAAAGGTACCCGATATCGATGAATGGAGATGGACTACAGGAAAGGCCGTTTGTATTATTGAAAATCCAAAAAAAGAGGCCATACTGAAAATCAGAGGGAGAATATCCGAAAAGAATTTTGAGGGTCAGAAGATAAAATTTATGCTAAACGATTTTCTTCTCGAAGAATTTTCCCCGGAGTCCAAGAGTTTTCAGAAGGAATATATAATTCCAACCGAAAAACTCGGAAGCAATGATGAAATAAGACTTATAATTCTGGTGGATAAAATATTTGTACCTGCAAAGCTCGACAAATCTATCTCTGATGACAGAGAATTGGGAGTACAGATTTTTTCTATATATTTCAGAGAGAATTTAGTTGACTAACACAAAAATAGTAGGTACTGGCTCTTACCTGCCTGAGAAGGTAATGACAAATGAGGATTGGGCTAAGCTGGTAGAAACATCTGATGAATGGATAACGAGTCGTACTGGTATCAAAGAGAGGCATTTTGCTGCTGATCATCAGGCAACATCAGATCTGGTCGTTGAGGCATCAAAAAATGCAATTAAGGATGCCGGTATAGAGAAAGAGGAGATTGACCTTATAATTGTTGCTACTATCTCCGGAGATAATGCATATCCCTCAACATCCAACTGGGTACAGAAGAAACTCGGCCTTAAGCCTGTACCATCTTTTGATGTCGGTGCTGCCTGTTCGGGTTTCCTTTATGCTCTTATCATGGCAGACTCTCTTATTAAGACCGGAGCGGCAAAAACGGCCTTGATCGCAGGTGCAGAAACTATGTCCAGGATAATTAACTGGGAAGACAGGAATACCTGTGTACTGTTCGGTGATGGAGCGGGAGCAGCTATACTGAGAGCAGGTGAAAAAGGAGATGGTGTCCTTTCTACCTATTGGGGAGCTGATGGCAATCTTGGTGATCTCCTTATGCAGCCTGCCGGAGGCAGTGCAATGCCTGCGACAGAAGAGACTGTATCTCAAAAACTTCACACTGTACATATGAAAGGTAATGAAGTGTTTAAGCATGCTGTCCTGAGAATGCAGGAAGCAGCAATAAAATCCCTCGACCTTGCCGGGCTGACAGGTGAAGATGTTGATCTGTTTATCCCACATCAGGCAAATATGAGGATCATTGAAGCAACTATCAGACGAGCAAAAATTCCCATGGAAAAAACCTTTGTCAATATAGATAAAATTGCAAATATCTCTGCTGCAACAATACCCATTGCACTTGATCAAGCCAGAAAAGAGGGCCGGCTGAAAACCGGTGACCTTGCTCTTCTCGCTGCATTTGGCGCCGGGTTTACCTGGGGCGGGGCTGTTATTAAATTTTAAGCAGAATTCTTTTACATGGATAATGGCGAAAATTATGGATGAAAAATATTTAGAGGAACTGATTGTTGTTGAAGGTATGGTGGAAGCAGAGGTGATCAAGACAAAACTTGAGGCTTTTGAGATACCTTCAGTACTTAAATTCGAGGCTGTGGGAAGGCTTTTAGGTATAACGATGAACGGCCTTGGAAAAGTAAAGATCCTGGTCAGAGAGGAAGATCTGGAAAGAGCACTTGATACTCTCTCAAATAAAGAATAGTCCTGGTTTTAATTCTTTAGATATTTCTCTGGAGTTTTATATGTCAATTATAAGCCTGCGATTTAAATTTTCCTGAATATATATGATGTATTCTCGCTTTTCTCATGATCAATATTGAGAAGCTGACACTTTTCAGAAAACAGAGATAAGATTTCTGTAGAAGAAATATAATTCATGTACATATAGGGAGATAAGTTGAGTGTTTTGAAGCAGAATTGTCTGCTAAATCCAGCCTTTATTGCCAAATGATAGATTTTCCCCCGGATCTGCAATAAATTATCAAAAAGATATGAGCGGTTTTTTATGGAAGGGAGTTGAAAGAATATAATTCCTCCTTTTTTTGAAATTCTAATAAATTCTTTTAAAAAAGATTTAATAAGTTTCTTCTTCGGGATATGCTGCAAAACGATTAAAGAATAGATAAGATCAAACTTTTCATCTTCAAATATTTTAAGGTCAGGTTCGGTATTTTTTATAAATTTTATATTTTCATTTTTTTTGTGTATTTTTTTTGCATCAGATATCATTTTATCTGAAATATCGATACCAAATACTTTTTTATAGTATTTTGATAAAGCATTAGACAGCCTTCCTATGCCGCAACCGAAATCCAGGGCTTCATTTTTGTCTACTGTTAAACCAGAAACATTAATTTTCTCCATAAATGCTTTGATATCTTCTTCTCCGGTTTTAAAAAATTCTATATCATCCCATTGATCATACTTTTTTGAAGGATCCGATACTATTGACCATTTTGCATCAGCATTTGCTAATTCGTTCCAGTCTTTCACATATTTTTCAGGCATAAAATAATCTTATCCGCTGTTCCGGTAAAAATCAAATGTTTTGAGGGGCCGGGAATCAGACAAAAAAGGAGATGACTTACCAGATGGGCACAGGTATCATTGTCTCAGATTGAAATAGAGGGAATGTTCTGTTATAAATATTTATTATATGGGAGGTGTATTCAATGAAAAATTATTTCAAATTTATAGTGATCTTCACGATAACCTTATTTGTCTCCATTACTTTCAATTCATGCGGAGCCGGCAATAGCGGAGATAAAGGTTTACCGCTTGCGGAGAAGATTAAGAATGAGGTTGATGCACTTTCAAAAAGGGAAATGCAGAGCGTGTTCCAGTTTATGGGTGATGACCTTTTTGAAGGGAGAGCACCCGGTACAAGGGGCGGTGACCTTGCGGAGAAGTATCTGAGATCGGTCATGAAACTGATGGATATTGAACCTTATGGGGAGTCTTATCTGCAGCCGTTTATCATCAACGGGTTCACCACCTCCAATCTGAAGATTGCCGTTGCAGGTGTTCCTCTTGAATACAAGAAGGATGTACTGGGTACTTATACTGGCGAAAAGGAGGTGTTCAGCTTTAAGGGGGAGACCGTTTTCATCGGGTTCGGGACTGAAACCGATCTCTGGGACTGGGATGATTTCAAAGGTGTTGATATTGCCGACAAAATTGTGATATCCAGGGTGAATGATCCCGGTATGTTCATCGATGATATTTTTGAAGGGAAAATCCTCACCTATTTCGGAAGATGGAGATACCACATCGAAGAAGCGAGGCGGAGAGGGGCAAAGGCAATATTCCTGATTCACACTGATGCCTCCGCCGGATATGGATGGAATACAGTACAGAATTCCTGGAGCGGAGAGGAGCTTTATCTTGAATCCGAGATCAATAAAAATATGATCTTTGCCGGCTGGATAAGAGAAACAGTTTTAAGGAAGGTACTCGCATCGGAGGGATTTGTCCTTGATGAACTCTATAACACTTCCCTGAAAAAAGATTTTCGTCCTGTACCTCTCGGATTTGAGATCAAAGTTGAAGGAAAATCTGACTACAGGGAGATAAAAAACAATAATGTGATCGGCTTTATTAAAGGCAAAAGTGATAAAAGTTTGGTTCTGAGTGCCCATATCGATCATCTCGGTATGCTTCTGGACAAAGAAGGCGACAAAATCCAGAATGGCGCCATTGATAATGGTTCAGCTGTTGCAGCCATGATGATGGCGGCCAAGATACTGAAGAAAAATCAGAATGAGTTGTATTATTCAGTCATATTCCTCGGACCGAATGCCGAGGAGGGGGGACTTCTGGGGAGCAGGTATTTTGTCAACTCCTGTGACAAGGAGGATATTATTGCCAATAT
The DNA here is from genome assembly GCA_963827565.1 of Candidatus Aminicenantota bacterium. Taxonomy (GTDB): domain Bacteria; phylum Acidobacteriota; class Aminicenantia; order UBA2199; family UBA2199; genus UBA647. The sequence continues at coordinate 249,143 of CAWHBG010000003.1, read as the reverse complement.
TAATTTTGAGTCCACACCGGTCTGGGGGAAGAGCGGCAGTATAATGGGTATCGGAGCGAGATTCTCAACAATGGAGGGCATGCTTAAAGAAATCGCTAAATCAGAGGGGGTGGAATACAAGTACTTCTCAATGTCCAATCAGGGCTTTTTTTACAGATCGGACCAGTATCCGTTTGCAAATGCTAATATACCTTCGTTGTGGATAAGTGCAGGTGAAGATGATGATTCCGGGATGAACATGTATAAGAAATTCTGGAAGGAGACTTACCATACAGTTAAGGACGAATATGATCCGGAATGGAGCCTGGAGGGCATGAGACAGACGATCAAATATGCCTTACTCCTTATCGAGAGGATAAACCGGGATAAAACTCCTCCTGAATGGAGCAGGAAACTTACTTTTCCTGTCTATTCAAACTGAGAATTATGGAAAGAGCTGGAATCCTCAAAAAGGCCTCTGAACTTTCAGACAATGGGATCGCTTTTGTTCTGATCACCGTTACTGAAATAAAAGGGAGCAGCCCTTCCGTTGCCGGAGGGAAAATGATCCTGACAGGAGAGGGAAAGATGTTTGGAACCGTAGGTGGCGGGACTCTTGAAAAAATGGCTTTAAAGGAAGCGGGATCTATTTTGGTTTCAGGTGGCAGCATGCTAAAGAAGTATGTTCTGGATGAGGGGAAGGTTTCTGCAGAAAGTGAAATGACCGGGATGCTTTGCGGTGGGGAAGTAACTCTCTTTTTTGAACATATCGGGTCTTTAGAGAGGATAATTATCTTCGGTGCCGGCCATATAGGAAAGGTCCTCTTCCGATTCCTTCAGGAATTAAATTTTAAAGTTTCAGTTCTTGATGACAGGGAAAAACCGGATGATCTCCCTGACAAGATGAATATAATCTTTTATAAAGGGATGAAGGATGCTATGGAGAAAGCGGAAAATTTAAAAAATTCCTATGTTGTAATTGCAACTCATTCTCATGAACTTGATTATAAAATTCTGAAATCAATAATTCTAAAGGGTGTGAATCCTTTATATACAGGTGTTGTAGCATCACAAAAAAAGATAGAAAAAATGCTCCTGAAGCTTGACAAAGAGTTGGGAAGCATTCCGGATACTTCTTCAATTTATTCACCTGCGGGAATTGATATAGGAGGGCGCAGCCCTTCTGAAATAGCCCTTTCCATCGCTGCTGAAATACAAACAATCAGATATAAAAAGAGGAGCTTTAAACATCTTTCCAAAGTTACGGGAACAGATAAATGAAAATTAATTTTATTCTGAACAATGAAGATGTGAGTGTTAAAATTGACCCTTGTTTGTCCACACTAAGGTTTCTAAGAGAAGAGAGAGGATTGACGAGTGTGAAAACAGGTTGTGGAGAAGGGGAATGCGGTGCATGCACGATAATCATCGGTAATTATAAAAACGGAAAGATGAAGTATAAAAATGTTGCTTCATGTCTCCTCTCCGTTGGAGAATTGAATGGTAAACATGTAGTGACGCTTGAGGGTATAAACCGGCCGGACCTTTCTCCGGTTCAAAGGGCTTTTGTCGATGAAGGAGCCATCCAATGCGGGTTTTGTACGCCTGGTTTTGTAATGTCAATAACCGGTTTCTTCCTGTCTGAAAAAGAAATTACGAGTGAAAATATACTCAATTCAATAGATGGAAATATCTGCAGGTGTACAGGCTATTATTCGATTAAAAGAGCAGCTGAAAAGGTTCTTAAAGAAATTACTCAAAGTATTGAAAGTGGTGACCGGATTAATTCTCTTGCCGATCTGTCTGTAATTCCCGGATATTTTAAAACCATTGCCGGCAGACTGTCTGCTTTAGATATTGGTAAAGATGAAGACTGTTTGTCGGGAAAAGAGACTTTATTTATTGCCGGAGGTACAGATCTTATGGTGGGAGGAACTGAAGGTAAAGTTTCTGATGTCAGGTTCATCTCTGCAATTAATGGGATCTCGGACATCTCTGAAGATGAAAATTTTATTAATATCGGCGCCGGAGTGAGTGTAGAAAATATAATCGATTCATATATCCTGAATAAACATTTTCCGGAAATGAGGAGTTTCATGTATCTGATCTCATCACAGATCATTAGAAACCTGGCAACCCTGGGAGGAAATATTGTAAATGCATCACCGATAGGAGATCTCTCTGTCCTTTTTCTGCCTCTTGACCCTGTTCTTGAGATCAGATCTGATAAAGGTGTCCGTAATGTATTATTAAAAAATTTTTTTAAAGATTACAAAGTGATGGACCTCTTTCCCGGAGAATTAATATTTAAACTGAAGATACCTGTTCCCACCGGGGAAAACTTTTTCAACTTTGAGAAGGTATCAAGAAGAAAATTTCTTGATATTGCCAGCTGTAATTCTGCTGCATATTTTCAGATTGACAAAGGTGTAATGACTAAATGTGCTCTCAGCGCGGGTGGTGTTGCTCCTATCCCTCTTTATTTGGAAGAGAGCAGCAGATATCTTACAGGGAGAGAGGTTGACAGGGAGTCAATTGACAAATTAGCGAATATAGTTTCCGGTGAAATATCCCCTATAAGTGATGTCAGAGGGTCATCGGAATATAAAAAGGAATTATTGATAAATTTGATGCAGGCCCATTTTGAAAAGCTTGAAAGGCGGTCAAAATGAACAATAGTGAGATCATAAAGCATGTCAGAGGAGAGTCACTTTTCATAGATGACATGAATACTCCGGATGATGTGTTATTCGGAACAGTCCTGACATCAACAATCCCTCACGGGAAAATAGAAAGTATAGATATAGGAAATGCCCTTAATATAGAAGGTGTTGTGAAAATCATAGATCATCATGATATCCCCGGTGAGAATCAGATTGGAGCGATCATTAAGGATGAGGAATTACTATCTGACGGATTGGTAAAATTTGCCGGGGAACCTATTCTCCTTATATTATCTGAGGATCCGGATTCCGGAATAAAAGCTTCTGAAGAGATTAAAGTTGAAATCTCTCCCCTTCCCGCCATAACAGATCCGAGAGAATCGTTCAGAAAAGGAAACCTTATTGTGCCTTCCAGAACTTTTGATTATGGGGATATCGAATCAGCTTGGAATAAATGTGAAACTATTGTAGAGGGAAGAGTTGAATCCGGTGGACAGGAGCACTTCTACATGGAAACGCAGGCATCTCTTGCGTATCCTGTTGAGAACGATGGAGTAAAGATATTTTCTTCTACGCAATCACCCACAGCAGTCCAGAAAGCTGTTTCAAATGTCCTGGGTATTTCAATGAACAGGGTTGAGGTTGATGTAAAAAGGCTTGGCGGAGCTTTCGGAGGAAAAGAGGACCAGGCTACACCATGGGCGGCAATGGCTGCATTAGGATCATATTTAACAAAAAGGCCGGTTAAGCTTGTATTGTCAAGATCAGATGATATAAGAAATACAGGTAAAAGGCATCCATTCTCATCAGATTTTAAGATTGGTCTTGATAGTTCAGGAAAAATCGTTGCTTATGAAGCGACATTTTATCAAAATTGCGGTGCATTTGCCGACCTTTCAACTGCAATACTGGAAAGGGCACTCTTTCATTCTACCAACTCATATTTTATTCCTAATGTAAGGGTTACAGGTCTCAGCTGCTACACAAACCTCCCCCCATTCACAGCTTTCAGAGGGTTTGGCGCTCCCCAGGCTATGTTTGTTATCGAATCTGCAATAAGTAAGGCTGCCGCGAAAATGAATATGGAGCCTGCTGTTATTCAAAAAACGAATCTTCTTAAAGAGGGAGATGTCTTCCCATATGGAATGAAAACTGAGAATTGTAATATAAGAAAAACATGGGAGATCCTTGAGGAAAAGTTTGAAGTTGAAAAACATTTTGAGGAGATTAAGGCGTTCAACAAAAACAATCAATTCGTTAAAAAGGGGGCAGCATTAATGCCTGTCACTTTTGGTATATCTTTTACTAATAAAATGCTTAATCAGGCGGGAGCTCTGGTACACATATATACCGATGGAAGTGTATCGGTCAGTACAGGAGCAGTTGAGATGGGTCAGGGAGTAAATAAAAAAATTATCAATGTGGCAGCGGAGACACTATCGATACCCGCTAAATATATCAGGATAGAAACGACAAATACAACAAGGGTGGCGAATACATCCCCGACCGCTGCAAGCTCGGGAGCTGATCTTAATGGAATGGCTACAAGGACCGCATGTCTCGGTCTTGCAGATCGGCTTCGTTCAGTTGCAGCAGATAAACTTGGATCAAGCCCTGATAAAATAAAGTTTGAGAATGGAAAAGTTTATAATTCAGGTGGAGATGGAGTTATTAATTGGAATGATCTGATCGGGTCTGCATATTCAGAAAGGGTATCCCTCACATCCCAGGCTTTTTATGCAACTCCTGATATTTATTTTGATAAATCAAGTGAAAAGGGGAAACCGTTTGCATACCATGTTTTCGGAACTGCAATGATCGAGGCCGAACTCGATGTTCTCAGGGGAGTCTACAAATTCAACCGGGTAAGTATTGTGCATGATACCGGAAAAAGCCTTGACCAACAGACTGATATGGGACAGATAGAGGGGGCACTTATACAGGGACTTGGATGGATGACAGTGGAGGAGTTGATTTTTGAAGAAGGAGGGGTTTTGATTACGGGAGGATCCTCCACATATAAGGTTCCGGATATAAAATTTATTCCGGAAGAGATAAATGTTGAGATGCTTCAGGATATAAAAAATCCATATGCCGTTCTGGGCTCCAAAGCTGTAGGTGAACCACCGTTAATGTATGGGATAGGTGGTTATTTTGCTATACATAATTGCATATCAGAGGTTAATCCGGGAGTAGAGATAGAATATAATGGCCCAATAACACCTGAAAAAGTATTTCTCTCTTTAATAAAAAAATAAAAACTGAGTCAGAATCCTATTCCGATAGTTACTCCTACTATATTGCTGGCAAGAATGTCACTGAATGGAGTAATCAGATACACTTTAAACTTGAGATTATCACTCCTGAATCCTGCATTCAGTTTAAGCGCTATATCAGTTGAATCACCGAAATCATTTCCGGTTATAACGAAGAATTTCGAAAATCCTGCTCCTGCAAAGAAAGTCCCGAACTTGAAATTTGCAATAACAGCTGGTTCAAGCAGGAAGGTGGAAAACTCAAATTTATAGGTTATAACATTGACTTCAGGGCTGATCATGAAAAGATCATTAATGCTGAAATCGATATTAACTCCGATAGTCCAGAAATAAGGATTAAAACTGAAAGAGTCATCTGTCATTATTCCGAAATTTCCGAAAAATTGGGTCGAATCAGCTTTAAGCGATGAAGTAAATGAAAATAAAAGAAAAAACATTAATAAAATTGGCAATATTTTTTTCATGATCTCTCCTTATGTATTAAAATTTAAAATTCAAATCCTATCTGTGCTGCTACCCAATTATCTCCGAAAAGATCATCAAATGGAGAGAAGTGCATAATTCTCATAACCATGTCACCAAGCCTGAATCCGAGATTGATCTTTAAACCTGTGAATTCTTCCACAAGTTCATCTCCGGCAATCCTGAATAATCTCATAGGGCCTGCACCGATAAAGGCATTTTTAAGTTTCAGGTTCAGTATTATTGCAGGTTCCAGATATATCACTCTGCATATGGGTTTTACGAAGATATTTGCTTCCGGAGTAATCATTAAACCTTTTGAAATATGATAGTCCCAGTTTACTCCAAAATAAAAGAACAGGTTTCCTAATGTATCATTATAGAGAAGTCCGTATTTATGGAACAGCCTGTTATAGTCTTTGCCAGTAACTGTTGGTGTTGACAGAGAAAAAATTATTAAAGCCAGGGTTATAATAAGTATTGTTTTTTTCAAAATGTCCTCCCTCTGATCTAATTATAGCAGAAGAAAAAAAAAATAAATCAATATAAGTGATCAATTTTTTAGAAATTCATTATTAACCCAAAGAAGAAAAATTCTGCTTATAAAAGAATTGAGATGATTTTTCCAGATTAATGTATCCTGTTAATTAACCGGAAGGATCTTTTACGCACCTGAAACCAAGCCATGGGAGGGATCGTTTGACAGGAAATGGTGTCCGGGTGAAATATTTTATATCATTTCTGATGTTTGTCCAGGCCCCTCCCCTGATAACACCGACTTTCATCCGATTCTTATTTTTTCCTATTATAAGCCCGGTCGGATATTCACTCACTGTCCATTCAAAAACATTTCCTATATAGTCATAAAACCCGATTTTATTTGGCGGGGTAGAAAATACCGGTTCAATATTTTTTCTCTCAGCCTGATAGAAAACACCCTCTCTATTTTTGTATACTATTGAGAGTTGTTGGTTGGAATCCTCCTTCAAAGATCTTGCAGATATTTCCCACTCCCACTCAGTAGGAAGTCTTTTCCCTGCAAACTGTGCATATGCCTCTGCATCTTTAAGGGTAATTCCGGTTACGGGATGAAAAAGGTTTTTATCTGCTTGAGATCTGTTGAACCTGCCTTCGGTTTTATATCCTGTTTTTTTGATGAATATCAGATATTGGGAGTTTGTGACGGGGTGAATGTCTATGAAAAACTCTTTGAATTTTCTTTTTATCAGTGGAGACCTCTCAGTTGAACTTTTATCTCCGGTATAGTATTCGCCGGCGGGAATACGAATCATTTTGCTTTTTCCGGGGGTGAGAGTTTTAAGATAACTATTATGATTTTCAGTGTCTTTCCCCGATAAATAGACAAAAGCGGGAATAAGGAAGAGAATTAATAGAAGTTTTTTCATTTTTTCAGATATTTTTTCATATAAAATAGTATCTTCTGCTGTTCAGTACTTCTAATAAATCTGACAGCAGGGCCATTCTCTATTATTAACTTTTTCATATTTATATATTTTCTGAACCTTTCAAAGTTCATAAGTAATGTAAGCCTGACCGGGAGTTCATTGTTGTTCACTGCTTTTACTGCAAAGTAGTGGTAGAATTGGGGTAAAAGGATAGCGATCCTGTCGGGATCTATATCTTTGTCATCCTTGAGAAATTTAAGAGCTCCGTTCACCTCCATATCACACAAATTTATTTTTGTCTGTTTCCGGCATGCCCTCTTCGTATTAGGTGCCAATGACTGCGAATCCCCGCTCAGAAAGTGTTCTTGACAGGTCATCGTAAAAGAGACGGGTTTCCGATTCCGGAGGATATAACAGGATGGCCGGGGCAGGAGATAACCCTTCCGGCTTTCTGTATGTGGCGTTTATCGGCATGTTATCTGTGGAATAGAAAGTTATCATACTTTCAGGGACAGGATTTATAACTACTCCGCCTGCTTCTTCCTCGATTCCGAACACTTCAGCAAAAAAATCGGTTATATAAGTCTGTATCTCAGGTAACTCATCGAATACAAAGGTGCCGTGAGCCGGAAGAGTAAAAGGCGCCTCTTTTTTCTCTATAAACAGATTTCTTGAGAGAGGGTTGAGGTTCCTCCGGGTATATTCTTCCATCAGCAGATAGTGATTTCCGTCCATGATGCTTGAAATATTAAATATGGCAAGATCTGTATTTGTTGTAAGCCATTTTCTGGATTCTTCTCTTAATATTGGTCCGGAAATGATAACATTGGCAATAACATCTTTGTTATCCTTGATAGCGTACATCCCGGTCTCAACTGTGAAACTGGCGGTAATTATACCCGTTTTACCCTTCTCTATATATTCAAGAGTTTTTAGGTATATCAGAGTATCTTTCAGGTCTGTGATCCTTTTATTGCTAAGATTTGCTCTCTGTCTTACAAAATTCGGAGCAATAGCAACTATCCCTTTCTTAGCGAACATCGGGAAGAGTTTTAGAAAATCGTCCCGGTTTCCTGATAGTTGATGAAAGCATGCAACAGAGGGGTATTTGTTGCTCCCGGGATCTACAGGTTTGAGAAGGAATGCGCTTAGTTCGAAGCCGTCACCGGCTTTAAAAATTATCTCATCTATCACCCACTTTTTATTGTTCCCGGAATTTATAATTCCGATCAGGAGAGCAATAAGTACAAACGTAACAAAAACAATGAATATTTTTCCGAATATTTTAGAACTTTTTTTTTTTGTCAATTTCCGATATATCCCAATGTCTCCAGTTTTTTCTGTTCCTCTTTTGTAAGCTGAGTCTTTTGTGAAATGTGCCTGTTCTCTTCCATCATTCTGATATACCTCTTAAGTATCTTATACATACTGAAGAACATTTTTTTATTTGAATTATACTGGTTGTTCTTCTCCGATTCATCTTTGCTAAGATCATATAGCTCGAATTTGCCCGTCTCAAAATTTTTGATCAGTTTCCACCCGCTGTGAATAATCGCACATTGATTGTAGAGGGTATCATACTTCGATTCATTGACCTCCATAAATACCGTTTCCGGACCTTCCGGTCCAAATATACTTTTGCCGGAGAAAGTATCGGGGATTTTTATCCCGGCAACATCCAGTATTGTCGGGGAAATATCAATATTTGAGAAGACTTTACGATTTATAACCATGCTCTTTTTGTTATCAGGGAGTTTCAGAACAAAAGGGATCATTGTCTGTTCATTGAAGAGTGACTGCCCGTGGCCGAGTGTTCCCCTTTCACCGAACTCTTCACCATGATCGGATACGATTACAATTAGTGTATTCCTGTACATACCCTTTGTTTTTAATTCACTGATAACCTTCTTCACATACCGGTCGGTAAACCGTATCTCACTCCTGTAACATTCCCGGAAATAGTCAAGGTCTTCACTGGTGAACCGGTTATTTTTTATTATTTCCGCTTTTTTTGAATCGTTCCCATCGGGAAGAAATGGACCTTTGTAATTGGACCTGACATCGTGATCAATGTATCTGTAGTGAGGGTCAAAATAGTGGAGGAATAAAAAGAAAGGTTTTTTTCTCTTACCATTTATGATCTTAAATGCCTCTGAAGTAACTTCTGGTGAAGTTATTGAGAGGAGGTTATTATCTGATGAATCGATCTTTTCAATATAGGTGTCAAATCCCTGAGCCAGCCCGTATTTTTCTTTTAGAAAAATATGGGAGATAACCCCATGAGTGGAATATCCTTTGTGTTTTAGTTCTTCTGCAATGGTCAGGAATTTATCATCAATCTTTGAATTCCTCTTAACAACACCTATCTCTGAAGGAAATTTTGAAGTTAAAACAGATGATATTGACGGAAGGGTCCATGGAGCATTGGACCATGATGTACCGAAAAAAGCAGAATCCTTCTCGAATAGTTTGTTCAGTTCGGGGGTCTCTTTCTTCTCTCCTTTACCCATATGAGTATGATCCCCTCTCAGGGTATCAATGATTATTAATACAATATTGGGGTGGCGGTCCCTATTACAGAATGAAAAAAATGAAATGATTAGGATCGCTGATATTATTGAAAATATGATTAATTTTTTCATTTATAAACTCATTATTGAACCAATAAAAATGCCTTGCTTTAACTGGAATAATATATCATAGTGATAATCCTTTATCAAGTTTGAGTGTGCTGGAGAAAAGGTGGGAATCTATTCAATATAACCAAGTGCTTTGATCTTATTTATCTCTTCTTCGTTGGCTTTTTTTACTTTTATGTTAAATTTAGATGATTTTAAAACTGAAAACAGGAAATTCTTCATTAAATTAACTAATTTGCCCTTTGTAGAAATCAGATTTATCAGTCCGTATGGGTCGGAGCGGAGATCAAATAATTCGTTTTTTCCCTCGGTTCTGTGTATGTATTGAAAATTCTCATGAATAATTGAATATTTATCTCCATGTTCATAGTTACTGTATGGAGGGATCCTCTTATGCGTTTTTTTTCTTCTATAGCTTTCCCTTTTTGCAAAAAGGAGTTTTTTATCAAATTTATATTTTTCTCCGGTAAGCAGGCCTGCAAAAGATTGCGCGGATGAATTTATTACCGGGTTTTCCATTCCCAGAATTTCAAGTAATGAAGGCAGAATATCATTATGTTCTGTAAAATGGGGGAGGATTTTTTCTTTGATCAACCCCGGAGAGTATAAAATAAGGGGGACATGAATAGCTTCCTTGTAGATCTCCCTGGAATGCATGAACCAGTTATGATTTCCCAACCCTTCTCCGTGGTCACCGGTGATGATCCAGAGAGAATTTTTATTTATACCTGCACTTTCTAAAATCCCGGAAATCCGTTTTAACTGGCTGTCTGCATAATGTATTTCCGCATCATATAAATTGATCTGGTCATACATAATGTCTTCGCTTTTCCAATTATCATAGTAATTATGATGTTTTTTGAAGAAATCTGATCTTCCCCTTTTTTTAAAAACCTTCCCTTTATAGATTTTGGGGTCAATTTTATGGTTGTTTTTCAAAAATGAAATAATTTTATTTTTATCATCCATATTTTTGATGTGATCAAGGTGTTTTTGTGGAGGGTAGTAAGGTCTGTGGGGTTCGAACAGGTGGATCCAGGTGAATGTTTTACCATTTATTTTTCTACCCGAGAAAAATTTCCCGATCACATCTCCGGTGAGTTCGGCCTGCCTGTATTTTTTATTCCACTTCTCTCTGGGATTTTCAGGTTCATCAAAAAAATCGAACCCCTGAAACATATTATTGACTTTAAAAATATCCGAACTTGTAAAGGCAAAGGTCTCAAATCCTTTTGCCTTAAATATCTCTGCCATTGTAATAAATGAATCGTCAAGTTTGATCCAGTTTTTTTCAACTTTATGCTGAGTGGGATAATAAGATGTGAAAATAGATGCATGTGCAGGATTTGTTGTGGCAGAATTTGAATAACACCTTTTAAATATTGCCCCTTTTTCAGCTAATGAACTTATAAAAGGTGCCGTTTCGCGCGGGTAATCATAGATACTCAGATGATCTGCCCTGAGTGTATCAATTGTGATAAGAATGACATTCTCTATTTTCGGAACGTCCCCTTTCCGTAATACGAAGAATAATGTGACCGAAAGAATGATTATTACTATTGGAATGATAATTTTTTTCATATTTAATTAATTTTATCCTATAAATCAGAAGGAAATTTTAACACAGTATACCCTGATTTTCAAGTGAGAGTGGTGGGGGGTGAGCTTTGAGATACCAGGGAAAATATTCGTTGATACTCTTATCTAAAGGGATAATGTTGATTAAAGTGGAGTTTTCAGTTAAAATTAACGATCATGATTAAATTACAAAATACCCCCCCGGCCATTATTTTAGTGAATGCCCCGGATATAAATCAAAAAGCTGAAAAACATTTTTCCAAACCCGACCACCCCAGAATCTCAATTTCCTATCTCGCTGCTTACCTTAAGAAGTGCGGGATCCCTTATGAAAGTATAGACGCAAAATATGAAGAGATCGATTTAGCTGAGATCGTCCGGAGAATTGCAGAATCAAAAGCTCCGATGGTAGGATTCACTGCGATGACACCGGAGATTGTTGATGTTGTAGAACTGGCCAGACAGGTGAAATTGGTTGTTCCCGAAATAAAAACTGTGATCGGCGGCCCCCATGCAACTGCGCTTCCTGAAGATACGTTAAAAGAATTTCCCCATTTTGATTTTGCCATTTCCGGTGAAGGTGAGTTGACTCTTGTAGATCTGATAAACTCCTATCAAGATCAGAATTTATTGAAGGAAGTATCCGGCCTTGCCTACCGTATTGATGGTGAAATACATTTTAATTCAGGATCTAAATTTGTTGAAAATATCGAGGAAATTCCCATTCCCGACTGGGAATCTTTTCCGGGAGCGAAAGCATATCCTGTGCTTACAGCCAGAGGCTGCCCGTTCCAATGTAATTTCTGTATGCAGGTTAGTGGCAGAAAGCTGAGGAAAAGGACACCTGAAAGCGTTATTACAGAGATCGAACATATAATTAAAAATTTTCAGCCCACAAAATTAACGTTTCATGATGAAACTTTCGGAATAGACAAGGTGTGGACACATAAATTTCTTGATATGATGATCGAGAGAGATATACACAAAAAGATCCGTTGGGAAGCGACAACCCGGGTGGATATTGCAGATCTTGATTTATATAAAAAAATGAAATTAACCAATTGTTCATTCTTGGGATTCGGTATTGAGAGCGGAAACGAAAAGATCCTGAAACAGACCAAAAAAAATATAACACTGGAACAGGCCGAAAATGCGGTAAGGCTGGCAAATAAGGCAAAATTGCCAAGCGGAAGTATGTTTATAATCGGACACCCTTATGAATCTATAAGTGATATTGAAGATACAATAAATTTTGCGTCAAAATTAAAGACATATACTACTGCTTGCGGGATCATGGTTCCTTACCCGGGGACAGAAATAGCCCGGATCGTTAAGCGCGGAGAGGGGAATTACCATATTATCTCGCATGATTGGAGCGATTTTAATAAACAGATCGGGAATATTCTGGAATTGAATGATGTTCCCCGTAAAAAGCTGGAATATCTCCAACTGAAACTGTATCTTAAATTTTATCTGCTGCACTTCAGGCCCAGAAAATTTAAAGCGCTGGTAAACTATCTGGGATTTTCAAATATCTTGCCCAGTGTTGTCCTTATCTTTAAAAATTTTATGAAGAGGAAAGGAAAATAAATTTACAGATAACCCAATGTTTTTAATTTTTCCTTATTTTTGTCTGATATCTTAAAGACCTCATACTTATTCTTTTTATTAAAAATATCTCTTTTTACTTTATTGAGCTTATTTTTTAAAAAGCTGATCACTTTTCTGTTTGCCGGATCGCTGATTATATTGGTCATCTCGTTTTTATCTGTTTTGAGGTTGTACAATTCGTACTCTACATAAGCCGGCGGGGGGAATACAGAGTAGTATTCGATCAGTTTTTCAGTATATTTAAAATTGTATATAAGTTTATAATTTTTCCAGACTGCAGATAATTTCTGAGGTAACTTCGGGTGCCCCTTGCTTTTTCCCTCAACACCTTTCACTACAGAAACAATTACCCTGTCATTGTCATCTCTTCCTTTCTTAATTAAAGCCATCAGAGACTTTCCGTCTGATGTATATTCGGTCTCTATTCCCAGGTAGTCAAACAGGGTCGGAAAAATATCAATTATGCCTGTATTTGAACTGATCCTTTTCCCTTTATATTCTTCACCCGGAAATTTTATGATCAATGGTATTTTAGTTAACTCATTGTAAAGGGTATGTCCGTGCGCCCAGCCTTTGTGTTCAAAGAACTCTTCTCCATGATCTGAGAAAATAACTATTAATGATTTATTATAAATATTATTTGATTTCAGATAATCGATAAATTTACCAAACTCTGAATCAAAGTATTCGATCTCAGCTTTGTAGAGAGAAATCACATTTTTCGTTTTTCTCCCAGATTGTTTCCTGTACCTAGATTTTCTCCCGTGTGCTTTAGCGGTCCCGAGTCCTTGCGGGATTTCAATCTGTTTCGGTACTCCTTTGGAAATTATTTTGTCTGAGAACTTCAGCCCTTTATGGGATTGGTAGGGGCTGTGAACCTGGTAGGTGTGGAGGAAAAAGAAGGTCGAAGAACCTGTTGATGATTCGATAAGATTCTGGGTTTTCTTAAACATTTCCTCGGCTTGCAGCTTTGACTGTCTCTTGTTAAGTTTCCTCCTCCCCCACAGGATTGAATTGTAATAATCAAATCCACGGTAGTATCCATATTTAGAATCAAGTAATACTCCGGAATTAAAACTGTAGACGAGGCTTTTTTTATAAAGTGCTTCAGGATAAATAGGAATTTTTTCAGAGAGCTTCATATTTGAATTGTAAACATAATGGTTGTTGACATTTCTCCCTGTAAACAGAGATATATGAGCTGGAAGTGTCCAACTTGAACTACTGAAACAATTATCAAATATGACTGAATCTTTTGAGAATCTGGTAATGTTGTCCGATATTTTGTCGGTATTACCATAAACTTCGAGAAAATCCGCCCTGAGTGTATCTATTGATATAAAAAAAACATGAAGTTTATCCGGGCCTCTGGATATGACCGGATTTGATATCAGAACCTTACCGTTCCCATTTAATTTAATGTAAAGATCATCTCTTTTTTTGAAAATTAGATTTTCAGATATATGTATCCTCTCTTTTAAATTTTCAGAAACCCTAATTATTTTTGATTTTTCACCAGACTTGTGAATTAATTCATAACTTATTGAACCTCTATTTTTTTCCGGGAGGTTCAATAGCGAAAAATACACATTGATGTTCCCATTCCTGTTCAGATGCAATTGTATTTTTTTTGTACCGGATACAACAAAGGTCATTCCTTTATATGAATTATTACCCTCTTCATCAAAGTAATAGTCTTTTTTTTCTGTTGTTTTCTGGTCTCCTTTTTTACCTGACAGGTTCACTCTCAAAAAATCAATTTTATTTATAAGTGACGAATTACATGCTAAAGCAAGAATGATCGTAAGAGGTATAAGTATTCTCAGTGATTTTTTCATCTTATCTCCTTTTATTTTAACAGGTTTGCTCTATTCTAAGTTAATTATACATCATAATCTGAATAACACAAAACAGGATCCCAGGCAGGGCCGGCTGAATTTCAGGTTGTTAAAATTTGTGGAGACGAGGCTCAACTTCTTTTCTCCAGTTCTTTTAAATATGATTCAGCGGTTCCGGGATCAGGATCGGTACAGTCAAGAAATAGGTAAATGGCAAAGGTTCTGGTCAGGCCGAACACTCTTCTCTTAACTTTATTAAAAAAATATCTGAGAACTTCTTCTATCTCTCTTGCAGTGTTAACATGTTCATGTTTCATCATAACTTCATAATCGAGCCCGTATTTTCTTTTAAATTCTGCTCCTGTGGTCAATTGCAATCCCAATTTCCATAAAAAAGTACCTTCGTTGGGTATAGCCGCACGAAAATGGCCGTTCTTTTCCAGTAAAAACACCGACCTTGCAACAAGTTCGGGCAAGTTGAGGATGTGTTCAAGTACCGCTACAGATGTTATCCTGTCATATTTTCTCCCCGGTTCGATCTCGCTTATGTCGTTATAGACCTTATTTACTCTGTTCAGATATGGAGAATCTTCGAAGAGGGATTTGAAAGGTTCTATAATGTCATAAATTTCACTGTCTTTTTCATAGGGGATCTGATTTAAGGTTCCCGAACCAATTTCAAGGGTTTTAATACTATTGCTGTTCTTGTTTATATCTTTTGCCACCTGCCTGTGTAACCAGGATTCAGCACGTTGGGCAAGTGATGATGCTCTTGTATTACCTGAACGGTTATCCATATAGTGCCGGTCATATATCTTTTTATATGCCGGCGGCAGTTCGATCCGCATTTTTGGAAAATGGTCAAACATTTTTTCTCTCCTGAATTAATGTGATCTGTTAATATTACCAAAAAAATCACTTAATTTGTTAATATTAATTAATTTGACAAAAAATTTAATGGAAGTAACAAAAATTGTTAAAATCATTATAAAGTTGGAACTCTTATAATTAGTATTAAATGAGAAGTAATATTTTTTTATCGGTTTTCCGGCTCTTGTGAAGTAATTAATTAATAAAAACGGAACTTAAAAACTTTTTTTTTCAGCATTCTTAGGAATTTCTTTATAAACTCTCACAATTTAGTACTGTAAAGCATTTTCACTAAAAGTCACCTTGACTTTTGGCATAAAAAATGCTAACATAACCAACGTATGGATAGTAGCCTTAACAAATCAGATTTAATTTTTTATTCAATGATTTAAAAACGGACAATGGAGCATAAAATGAAAAAGTTAATTTTCTTCTTCCCGATAATATTAATCGCATTTCTTTCATATTCCCAGATTACACCAACCAGTCTTGGTGTTTACGGGGCCTATTACGACATCCAGGGTGATAATAACGGAACCATTCATATCTTATGGCTTGATAACGGCTGGGCAAAATACGGGCAGATTGTTGATAGAGGGGTTGAAAATCAGATCACCATTCCGGGATTAGCGAGGTTAGAGGTGGGTTTTAATAAGTTAAAGCCTAGGATATCTGTTAAACCGGACGGCACGGAGGTCCATTTTGTTTTTATTCCATTTGGGGACGATACTCGCTTTATGCATGTGTGGAGTAATGACTTTAATGATTGGAGCGAGTGGAACAAAGAGGAAATTTTTGATGCTAACACAGTAAATGCATCTGGGCATGTTGTTTACCCGGCGATGGCGGTGGACGCTTCGGGGGTGTTGCATGCTGTTACCTCTTACTGGGACAGTACATCAGGATTTGTCCCCATTTATTATTTTAGGAAGGCGGTGGGCGGATCCTGGGTCCGGCAGGCCAATATCACCGCCAGGGACGCAGACTATTACTGGTCGGACATGTATACCGATAGTTCCGGAAATGTTCATATGACATGGGATAAAAACAAGAAGATTTTGCAATACAGAACCGCCCCTTCAGGAGGAAATCTTGCAGATAGTACTACCATCACTCTCCCTGCCCGTACCGACAGGAATAAAGAGAGTGATGTGTTTGTTGATACAGCAGGAAATGTTCATGTTGCGGCTTTATCATATGATGATCCGGGAAGTGTAGTGGGGATCGATTATTGGTCCAAACCTGTCGGGGGATCTTTCAGCACTCCGGTGCAGGCAAGCCTCGGTAATTTCGCTTTAGCAGCTGTTTATCACCCCAATCCGGCTGTCATAGCAAATGGGCTTGATATGGTCGCTGTTGCCTGGGGAGACAAGCTCAGCCCGACCAAAGTATCGGTCTCACTTTATAATGGTACCGGATGGACAAAATATGTAGTGGACAATAATGCAAATTTTTTAGAAGAGACAAAACCTTCAATGGCCTTGAACTCAACTACAGCTTATCTTGTATGGCGGGGAGCCGAGGGAGATATTTTACTTCAGACATTTGATTTTGCTTCCTTTGGAGTTTTGTCCCCCAGCGGGGGAGAAAAGTGGGGGTTTGCCAAGACTTATGATATCAGGTGGGGTCTTGAAAATGCAACCGGAAATGTAGATATAAATCTCTTTAAGAATGGCGTTGACCTGGGGCCGATAGTTTCAGATATAGCCGATTCAGGAAGTTATAGCTGGACCATAGATACTCTTGAGAGCGGGAGTGAGATAGTTAACAGGAACAGATTATAAAATAGAAGTTGCTGCCAGGAATGGATCTGACAGCGCTATATCTGGAAGTGATTTCTCAATTTTGCCGTCTATAGATATAACAGCGCCTCTGGCCGGCACCCCCTGGAATATGGGCACTTCACAGGAGATAACATGGACAAAAACAGGAGCACAGAATGATTATGTAAATATTACCCTGTTCAAATCGGGTACCGCAGTTCTCAATATTGGAACAACCGTTGATAATTCCGGAAGTTTTTTCTGGGATGTCCCCGGTACTCTTACCGCAGGTACAGACTATGTGATCAGGGTGGAAACTGTTGATGGAATAGTGGTTGATGACAGTGGTCAGTTTACAATAAATAATAACATAGTAATTACTTCACCTGTAAGTTCAACAGAGTGGGTTCACGGTTCTACATATGATATTACATGGACCTCTTATGGCAGTGTTCTTGGTAATGTGAAGATCCGTTTATACGTTGATGGAGTTATCGTTTATAACGTGGTAGATTCAACATCAAATAACGGCAGTTTTTCCTTTACTGTACCTGATACTCTTACTCCCGATGACTATGTCCTAAGGGTGAAAACGATTGATAATCTTGTGTACGGAGATAGTGATGCTTTTATA
Organism: Candidatus Aminicenantota bacterium; assembly: GCA_963827565.1. Taxonomy (GTDB): domain Bacteria; phylum Acidobacteriota; class Aminicenantia; order UBA2199; family UBA2199; genus UBA647. The sequence goes on along the minus strand of CAWHBG010000003.1, from coordinate 231,424 downwards.
ATATCAGCTTTATCCTCAACCCCCACACTCACTGTTACTTCACCGGTTTCTTCTTCAGTGTGGGGGACAGGGACAACTCATACAATAACATGGAACAAAACAGGGACACAGGATGCAAATGTAAAGGTGGAATTGTTCAAAGGGGGAAACCTCAATACAACTCTTTCTTCATCGACATCAAATGATGGTTCTTATTCATGGACTATAAGCGGTGGTCAGGCTGTCGGGACCGATTATATGGTCAGGATCACCACCCTTAACGGCCAGGTAACGGATGATTCGGATACGTTTGAAATATCAACCCAGACCAGCTCAGATCCGATAGTAATTACTTCTCCGACCGGCTCCACTGAATGGATCCATGGGCAAACATATAATATTACCTGGGATGTAAATGCCCTGATGCACAATACCGTTAAGATCCGTCTATATGTGAATGGAGTGATAGTTTATAATGTAGTGGATTCAACTCCGAATGACGGCAGTTTTCCATTTACGGTACCCGATACCCTCTCTCCGAATACTTATGTCCTCCGTGTAAAAACGATCGACAATCTCGTTTATGGCGACAGTGATCCTTTTACTATTTCCGAACCCTATGTCACACCGACGATAACAATAACCTCCCCCGCCTCATCCTCTGACTGGGGCACAGGGACAACTCATACAATAACATGGAACAAAACAGGGACACAGGATGCAAATGTAAAGGTGGAATTGTTCAAAGGGGGAAACCTCAATACAACTCTTTCTTCATCGACATCAAATGATGGTTCTTATTCATGGACTATAAGCGGTGGTCAGGCTGTCGGGACCGATTATATGGTCAGGATCACCACCCTTAACGGCCAGGTAACGGATGATTCGGATACGTTTGAAATATCAACCCAGACCAGCTCAGATCCGATAGTAATTACTTCTCCGACCGGCTCCACTGAATGGATCCATGGGCAGACATATAATATTACCTGGGATGTAAATGCCCTGATGCACAATACCGTAAAGATCCGTCTATATGTGAATGGAGTGATAGTTTATAATGTAGTGGATTCAACTCCGAATGACGGCAGTTTTCCATTTACGGTACCCGATACCCTCTCTCCGAATACTTATGTCCTCCGTGTAAAAACGATCGACAATCTCGTTTATGGCGACAGTGATCCTTTTACTATTTCCGAACCCTATGTCACACCGACGATAACAATAACCTCCCCCGCCTCATCCTCTGACTGGGGCACAGGGACAACTCATACAATAACATGGAACAAAACAGGGACACAGGATGCAAATGTAAAGGTGGAATTGTTCAAAGGGGGAAACCTCAATACAACTCTTTCTTCATCGACATCAAATGATGGTTCTTATTCATGGACTATAAGCGGTGGTCAGGCTGTCGGGACCGATTATATGGTCAGGATCACCACCCTTAACGGCCAGGTAACGGATGATTCGGATACGTTTGAAATATCAACCCAGACCAGCTCAGATCCGATAGTAATTACTTCTCCGACCGGCTCCACTGAATGGATCCATGGGCAAACATATAATATTACCTGGGATGTAAATGCCCTGATGCACAATACCGTTAAGATCCGTCTATATGTGAATGGAGTGATAGTTTATAATGTAGTGGATTCAACTCCGAATGACGGCAGTTTTCCATTTACGGTACCCGATACCCTCTCTCCGAATACTTATGTCCTCCGTGTAAAAACGATCGACAATCTCGTTTATGGCGACAGTGAACCTTTTTCTATAGCGGCTGAAGTTTCAACCCCGACTATTAATGTAACATCTCCCATACCATCTTCCTACTGGGTTTCAGGTCTGACATACGCAATAACATGGGATTCAACGGGAAATCAGAATGCAAATGTAAAAATAGACCTTTTTAAAGGCGGCTTTCTTAATTCATCCATTGTTGCTACCACACCTAACAGCGGTTCTTATTCCTGGACAATTGATGGAGCGCAGGCTCCGGGAAACGATTATGTTGTGAGGGTAACGACGGTAGATGATCTTTTTTCGGATGACAGTGATCAGTTTGAGATCTCAGATACACCTCCCGAAGCGTCACTGGATATTACTTCTCCAACCGGTGATACGGAGTGGAATGCAGGAAGTAATGTGACTATCACATGGGATAAAACAGGTCCGCAGGATGCAAATGTCGGTATTCTCCTTTATTCAGAGGACAATTCTTCTTCTACAATTATTTCAAGCACTCCGAATGACGGGAGTTACACCTGGAACATAGGATCCGGAATTCCTTCAGGCAGGTATTATGTTAGTGTAAAAACCCTCGATTCTCAGGTTGAAGGTAATTCCAATATGTTTAATTTATTTGGTACAGGAATAACCATAAAAATGCCGGAAACGGATGATACTTTTATAAAAGGGCAGAACTTTAATATCACCTGGCAGAAAGTTGGTTCTCAGCATGCAAATGTTAAACTCAGGATCTATCAGAATGGGGTCGTTGTATACAAAATTACAGATTCAACTTCGAATGACGGAAGTTATTCATGGGCTGTTCCGATGACTCTTGCGGACGGTGACAATTATGTCCTTCGTGTTAAAACTATCGATAATCTGATATATGGCGATACCGGATTTGTCCGGATTGCGAGTGACGGCCTCCTTGTTACGTCTCCATCAACTAACGATGTTCTTAAAAAAGAGCAGGAATACACTATTACCTGGTCGAGTTTCGGCAGTGTTGATTCCAATGTTAAGATCAGGGTATATCAGGGGGAGACAATTCTTTATAATGTGGTTGATTCAACCCCTAATAACGGGAGCTACACCTGGACCGTCCCCGATTCCCTTCCGAATGCATCCGACCTTGCGATAAGGGTGAAAACCATTGATAATCTCGATTATGACGATTCAGGCCTGATAACTGTTGAAGACTGATATTTATTATTAATTTTCCTGTGAAGTGTTTTTTATATTCGAGATTTTTTAGAATAAATTAAACAATAATATACTGTAATTATTTTATCAGTCAAATGTATTTTTATATTTAAATCACACTTTATACTTCAAGAAAAATTATTTTTACTAATTTTGAGATTTTTATGGGAATCTTCTATATTAATATATTCAGTTGCTGAAAAAATATTAGGAGGAAAAATGAAAAAACTATTAATCGGTATTTCGATAATTGCTGTTCTTATGACTTTTGGATTTACACAAACTATAACGGTTACCCATCCGGGAGCAGGTGATACAATTACAAAAGGGTCTCCGTATACTATCAGATGGACTACGTCCGGTGCTGTCTTCAGGAATGTTAAAATAAGGGTTTACAATAGTACGGCAACAACAAAATTGCTTGATATAATCGATTCTGTTGCAACATCTTCCCTGAGTTATACATGTGGAGAGAATGTATTCAACTCTCTTGATCCCGGCTGTTATGTTGTCCGGGTCAAAACAACAAATAATGCTACTACAGGTGACAGCAGGGTGTTTACTCTGGTAAATCCGGGAGAGGAACCTTCTGAAAGTGGGATGAAATCTATAAGAGTTGTAACTCCCAACGGAGGGAAACTTGCTTTGGGGAGTTCTATCAGGCTTATATGGAGATCTGAGAACCTTACAAACAATGTAACCATTTCATTGTTAAAAAATGACATGGTTTTCGGGACAATCGTATCAGGACTTGCACCCGGAAGGATCACACATGACTGGAGAATAGGAAAGACAATATCCAGAATGGCCACACCCGATACTGGTTATAAAATAAGGATAGATGAGGATGGAGCATCCGGAGTGTTTGATGTCAGCGACAACCCGTTTGAAATAGAACCTGAAAGAAACATCGATCTTTCCTGTTATATTTCAAGTGTAAATTCACTAATGATAACGAGAAAGGTAAGAATTACTGTAAAAGTGAAATGTAAAAATTTCCCCGGTGCCATCACAAATGTCCCCGTAAAAATAACACTTATAAAGAAAAGCGACGGCACTATTTGTTCAACAACAACAAAAACCATTCCGGAAGTAAGTTACAGGGGCCATAGCTATGAATATTCGGTCAATGCACAGCTTTCATTCATTGGCTGCGGAATTTCGATGATAACTAAAAGAAAAAACATGGAAGTTATTGCGGTTGTTGATCCTGATGATATTTTCAGGGACAGATCAAGGCTGGACAATACTGCAAAAAAGGATGTGACGCATTAGCGGGTTATATAAATAAAGATATCAGCCTGGAGGGGGATTCCTTCTCCGGGTTTTTTTTAAATATGTAAAAATGGTTTTGTCTTAATTATTTTGTGTGTTAACAATACAACATTAGAAGTGATCATTTAATGAAAACGGGTATAAATAAATTTAGTAAAAATGCCGGGCTTTTTAATTATAGAAATTTTTGGCTTTGGATTCCGTTTTTATTTTTAATTATTACAATATTTATTTTTTTTTCACATAATTCCTTTGAAGAGCTGGATGGAGTAATACAAGTCTTTGCCGGGGAGGAAATTATTAACGGGTCCGGATATAATGGATATCCATCCCATTTCTGGCCCCCTTTATACCCTTTTATTGCTGGAATTTTTTCTTTGGTTATTCCAGGATTTCAAGCGGCAAAAGCAATTTCATTAATTGGCGGAATTATCACTCTTGTCCTTTCTTACTTTATAGCGTTTGAGTTATCAAATAGCAAGGTGATAAGTTTTCTGACCCAATTGTTTATTGTTGTAAATCCCACATTCCTTCTATCTTCGATTCAGGCAGAAAACCACATGTTAGACACAATGTTCTTTACCATTTCTATCTTTTTATTATTAAAAATATTAGTTGATGAAAAAACAACAATGAGCAAATATTTTATTCTGGGAATTTTTAATGGTCTTGCATGTTTAACCCGTTATACCAGTTATTCCATTATCCCGATAATTATATTGTCATTTATTATATTTAAAAGAAAATATTTTTTGAGATACTTATTATTGTTTTTTTCCGGCTTTATTATCATATCTCTTCCCTGGTGGATTTATAACACAATTGCCAACGACACTCCTTTCCATTCATGGCAATATATGAATATCGGATCACATGTGTTCCCGGGAGAAGTTCAGCAATGGTGGTGGAATGCTCAGAAAGATTTCAACGGGATTTTAGAAATAATAAAAACCTATCCTTTTTTATACTTAAAAAATTTTTTTCACAATATTCTTGCCAGCGGTAAACTGATGATAATAAATATGGGCTCTTTAGCATTATTTCTTGTGCCGGCAATGATAACTAGCATTTTTTCTTTAGATCTCAAGAAATTATTAGTTATTTACGGAGCAGGAGGTGTGTATTTTTGTTTAGTCTCCCAGGCATTTGTATTTGATCAGGTCTTCTTAAGTTGGATAGTTTTATTAACACCTTTGTGTTTGATATTTCTATTTGAAAGTTTAAATCTGATTTCTGAAAAATTCAGTTTGTTAAAAAAATTTAAACTTAAAGAAACCCTGGTAATTATTATCTGTTTAATCGGTATATTTATTTCATTCAGAAAAATTTCCAGCTATTTATCTAATGATGATATTGATAAGGGTCAATTGATCAAAAACCGGGAAATTACACAGGCCATGAAAAGTTATGATAAGGAAATTCACAAAAAATTTGTTATGTCTTTTCACCCGGCAAGGGCATACTATTCCGGTTCAAAGTGGGTTATGGCCCCGTTATATTTTGAAGGTTCTATTGAGGGATTAGTCAAATATAGTAATATTTCAGAAAAAGTTAAAAATTTTGTCCCCAGATATCCATTATATACTTCCAATTTGTTGTTGGGAGCAGATTATTTAATTTATGATATTGGACTGCAAAAAAAATTACCACAATTCTCGTTCCTTTTTAATAAGGATTCTAATGAGATACCTCAAAACTTTAAACTTGTATTCTGGTCACATGAAGCTGTAGTTTATGAAATTATAAGGGAAGAATTATAGTGTCTGAAATAATGTGATGTGAATATAATTAATTTTTGCTAATAGGATGTAATAGTATTTATACTGATTAGAATCCGGATTTTAGATTGGTTTTATAAAGATTGTGTCAATCAAATTTGTACATTCCCTCTAATCCCCGATACATAAAAATGAATATACTGTATAATTCAAATAAGGATGGTTGAATAAACAAGTAATGATGATAACTGAAACACAGCTTCAGAAAAAAACAATAGAAGGGGTAAAATGGGTATATTTCACTCAATTTTTCCGAATTATTCTGAACATCATAGTACTGTCTGTTCTTGCAAGGATGCTTGATCCTGAAGATTTCGGGATAATGGCTCTGGCTCAGATGTTTGTTGAATTTGCGTCCCAGATCTCGTTATTCGGTATCGACCCTGCATTGATCCAGAAGAAGGATATGAAAGAGATCCATGTCAGGATAGGGTTTACTTTTGTTGTTTTTTCGGGCCTGATATTTACCATACTTATATATTTGTTCTCACCATTGGCGGAGAACTATTTTAATGCCCCTGGGCTGGGGAAAATCCTGGAGGTAATTTCAGTATCGGTTCTGATATTTAATATAGGTATTGTTTCAAATGCTCTCTTAAGGAAAAATTTACGTTTTAAGGAGGTTATGATAAGTGAAACAGTCTCTTACATTCTTGGATTCGGTGGTACTGCGATAATTCTGGCATCCATGAACATGGGAGTTTGGTCCCTGGTCTTCGCTTATATAGTTTCTAAAATTCTATTTGTTATAATGAATTTTGCTTTTTATCCTCACAAACTGAAACCCGCCTTCTCATTGGTGGAATTCCGGGGATTGATATTTATGGGAGGTGGATTCAGCCTTGGAAGTATTTTTGCAAGGATAGCAAGCCAGATAGACAGTTTTATTATCGGGAGGAAGCTCGGAATTAATGTGCTGGGTTATTATAACAGGGCATCTTATATAGCCAAAGTTTTAACCAACAATGTTTCCGGATCGCTGGGGAAAGTACTATTCCCTGCATTTTCCCAGATTCAGGATAAAAAAGAAATTTTGAGGAGTTCGTTTACTGTTGTATTTGAGATAATGGCGATTATTTCAATGCCTCTGACACTAATTACTTTAACAGGAGCTGAAGAAATTGTCATGGTAATACTGGGCCCAAAGTGGAACAATTCTATCCCTATTCTCCAGATATTGTCTGTCGGGATCACTTTTAAAATTATGACAGGGATATCACATTCAGTTATAAGAGCGATAGGCAAAGTGTATAAAAGGGCATTTATGCAGTTTGCTACTATGATATTCCTTATTTTTGCATTGACAATAGGTTCGAAATGGGGCGTCACAGGAGTAGCGTTCGGCTTCGTTATCTCAATAATTTTTGAGTTCTTTCTCTTTACAGGTTTTTCATTAAAACTATTGGGAATTACCGGTTCAGAACTATTCAGGATATTCCGGACACCGGTTGCATCGGCCGGTTCCTTTATGATCCTGTTCCTCCCACTCTTCTTTTTAATACAATTAGCCACAGACCTGATATGGCTCAGATTTATTGCCTTTGGAACTATCACCATTTTGTCTTTTTTGATTTCTATTTTAATAATGCCGGAAAAATTCTTTAGTAATAATTTGAAAAGTATGACAGGAAAAATTGATTATAAAAAAATGTGGTATTTAAGAATATTCAAAAAAAAATTCTTGAAATTGAAAGTATCGAATGAATAAATATATTCAGGTTAAGGGGAAAATTGCATATCTGATCAGAAAACTGGAGAGAATATTCTTCTTCCGGTTTCCATTGCTCCAGATCATCCGAATAAGATGTATTGTTAAAAGGAGATTAATATTCACAAAAAGGATCTCGGAGATGGAAATAATAATTATTGGAGGGGCACCCAGAAGCGGCACTACATTGTTCAGGTCTCTTTTGAGCGCCCATCCCGATATTGCCGCCCCCCAGAACGAGTATAGTGTGGTCCCTTCGAAGACGAAGAGGAGGATCAGAAAAGATTCGGCTTTGATGGGTCTAATTAAACATATAAGACCTATCAAAGCTGCAAAAGATCCGGTAGAGTTGACCGAGATCACTCTGAATATTATAAAAACCCAACAGAATAAAAAATATGCTGCCGTTAAGGCTCCAAGGCATAATCTTTTTATTGATATTATATTTAACCACTATCCCAAATGCAGATATATTCATGTTCTAAGGGATGGAAGAGATACTGCCTGTTCCTTAAGACATTTCCCGAAAAATGAGATGGTCAATGGTAAGCTGGTAAGTATAGAAGCGAATAATCCATTTTCCGGATGTGTTAAAAGGTGGAAATATTATATAGAAAGTGGGGTTAAGTGGCGGGGGCACAAAAATTATTTTGAGGTCAGATATGAGGATCTGGTATCAGACCCGCAAAAGATTATGGATGGTGTATGCAAACATCTGAAAATTGATCCAATATCCGGAGACAGGCTTTCCGGACAATATTCAAAAGAGAAGGTGGAATCAAGCCCCCATACCGCCGAAGTGGCTTCAAGGCTGTTTAATACATCTGTCGGGAAGTGGGAAAAAGAGATGACAGGGAGGGAAAAGGATATTTTCAAAGAAATTACAGGTGACCTCCTTATCAGTTTAGGCTATGTAAAGGATAATAATTGGTAGAACAGAAATGAATTCGGATAAGTTGAAAAAGGAAGAAAAGAAAAAAATTAATCTTTTTCTGCTGACCACAAATCTCCATCTTTTTCAGGCACTGCTCCTGACAAGTGGGGGGGTGGGGAAAGATGATGTTTTTTTATTAAGGGAAAATTTGAAAACCTCTTACTATTTGAAATTTTTCACTCCGGATGCTTCTGTTCATTTTTTCAGTCCGGGAAGATCACGGTTTTCCGACAACCTTTTATTCAATCTGAAATTCCAATCACTGGATAAAATTCTGAACAATTTTTGCATTAAATATTTGTATACAGGTAATGTGGGAAATAACTTTGTTTCTTATGTATGGAATAAGTACAAACCCGAAAAATTATTTATTATTGATGACGGTCTGTCATGCTACGGGATGAACAAGAGGAAAAATATCCCGTTTTTTGTCAACATTGTGGAACGGCTAAAAGTACTGACAGGAAAGATCTACTTCCATTGTTTTAATTACGAGATGCTGGGAATAGGGGACCTTATGTATTTCCTGACGAATGATAAAAGGGAATTTGTATCACTGCTCCCTGAATTAATTGATGATATTGGATACAAAGTTATTACATTGATTGATCTCGCAGATAAGATTTATCTGATTAAAATGCTTGCCTCTGAAGAAACTGATGAAAGTAAAACCTATTATTTCCTCTCATTCAACCAGAGAGAAGATTCATTTGATCCCGATTTTTCGAAATATATCTACATTGGCCATCCGGCTGTAAAATATAAGGACTCCCGCATTAGAAAGGTCTCTTGCTCGGAAATAATTGCATTGACAAAAGACTTTGTGTCCGAAAAGTCCTCTTTATGCCTCATTTACTTATTCGGGAAAAGGGTTTTAAATTTGTCTAATAAAATGTATATATCTGACAGGGAGTTTTATCAGGACCTTTCACGGAGGATCAAAGATGATGTCTTATTGAAGGGGACTATAATTTTAAATGAAAAAAATGGTTTTATTATTTTAATTTATTCTTTTAATATCACTGTGTTTTTTTGTTTTTTCAGAAAAAACAATGATATTGACCATATATTTTTAGTGACCATTGATACATTAAGGGCAGATCACTTGGGGAGCTATGGATATCCCATGAATACAACACCATTTATCGATTCCATTGCAAAGAAAGGTATTCTTTTTGAAAAAGCGTTTTCGCAATCTGCTACGACACTCCCATCACATGCATCAATTTTTACAGGTTTGTATCCTGCTGAGCATAAAGTGATTGCAAACGGTTATGTCCTGGATGACAGCTACGTCACTCTACCTGAAATACTAAAAAAAAGGGGATATAAAACCGCTGCATTTACTTCCACGGATTTTCATTTTTATATTCAAATTTGGTCAGGGTTTGATAATTACTAAGAACCACAACAAACTGAAAAAGATTTTAATCTTCCCTACAGGCCCTGTGAGTTTACTATCAGAGAAGCTGCAAAATGGCTGAATGGAGTAGAGAAAAAAGGGAAATTATTCATCTGGATCCATTTGTTTGATCCTCATCTTCCATATTCAGTGAAAGAGAAAGAGACTAAAGAATATTTTTCACTTGATGAAAGGAAGGGGCTCAAGAAGTATTTAACTGAATATAAAAAAAAATCAGAAAATAACTATTTCAGACAAATCGTAAACCTGAACAAATATATCTTTAAATATGATACAGAAATTCGTTCTGTTGATGATCAGATCAGAATTCTTTACAATTTAGCTGAAAAATCCGGTTTAAACAAGAATGGGTTGTGGATAATAACATCAGACCATGGTGAGGGGATGGGTCAGCATGACAATATCAGTCACGGCCGGGTATTATATCAGGAGGCAATAAAGGTCCCTTTGATCTTTTATTTTACAGAGAAAGAGAAAAATCTCAGATACACTGAACCGGTAGAAAATTTTGATATTTTCTCTACTCTGATAGATATTACAGGTAAACTGGAAAATAGATACGGGCAGTTTTACATTTCTTCAAAATCACAAAAACAAATATTTGAGTCAGGAAGTTATGCCCGGAAAAACTCTTATGCATTTTCGGAAAGGAGACACCTTACCTATATTCAACATAGAAGGAACGATCCCGTTTACATGAAATATTATTCTGAGGGAAAGGTGTATTCATTACAGAATAAGAATTATAAGTTTATCTACAAAGAGAAAGGAGAAAATGAGTTTTATGATCTTAAAAATGATCCTTATGAATTAGTGAACATTATTGTCAATAAAAGAGAAACAATAGAATTCAGGGAACTTAAGGGGAGAATAATAAAGCTGATTTCAAATATGAAAAATAAGAGAGGGATTCCGAAGATAATATCCAGAGAGAAGGCAATAAAAAAAATAAAAACGCTTGGATACATTTTATGACAGGTATTTTAAAGAACTTAAAGATTTGTGTCCTGGAGAGTGAATTTTTTTTATTTAAAGTAAATGAAAAAGGATAAAAAACATATTCTTGTTCTGTCTAATGTTAATGCGCCATACCGGATCCCTGTCTATAAATCACTCAGTAGTAAGTATGAAATGAAAGTGATATGGGTACAGAAAGAGTTGAAATGGAACAGGTGGGATCCGGGGATGGATGATCCGGGATTCAGTTTCGAGCATGGGATCGGGAATATTTTCAGCTTTATCAGGAAACTGAAGATGTACGATGCTGTTTTGTTTGTGGGTTACCAGCCTTTAAAACTTCTGGGATTGCTGTTATTGGCAAAGCTGATGGGTAAAAAAATTGTTCTGATGATAGGATATAAGAACAGAGGATATTATTCTGACGGATTTCTCAGAAAAATGAAAAAAAATTTTGTTCTTAAGTTCCCAGATATGTTTGTTACCTACGGGTCATATGTTACTGATCTCTTAAAGAATGAATTCAAAATAGAAAAGAACAGAATTATAACAGGGGTAAATATAGGCGAAGTGAGTTTTTTCAGATCGAAAATCAGATTGGACCCTGAAAAAAACGTAAGGAGAAAAAACAGGAAAATAAAATTGGTCATGGTTTCACGGCTGATAAAGAACAAGGGGATACTGCAATTGATTAATGCCCTGAAAGATACAGGAGAAAAAAATTATAAGCTTAATATTTACGGAGCAGGTCCAATGCTGAACAGAATAAATTCCAAATTGAAAAAATTAGAGATGGAGGAGAAGATTGAATGTCCCGGTTTTATTTCAAAAGAAGAACTTGCTGATCAATTCTCGGAGGCGGATATTTTTATACTTCCCACTTTTGAAGATGCATTTTCAATCTCTTCTTCGGAAGCATTAGCTTCGGGTCTTTTTTCTCTTCTTTCAATATATGACAATGCTTCATTTGATCTAATCAGAGAGGGGGAGAATGGATTTGTATTTGATCCCGCTGATAATAATGAGTTCAGAGATGTTCTTATCAAAAGTTTTGAACTCGTGAGATCCGGGAAATTAAATAAACGTGTTATATCAAATTCAATTTCAGAATATACCGAAAAACACTATGCATCAAAAATAGAGGAAGCAATAGAGAAGATATATTCTCAATAAAATTTAATAAATTAATGAAAATATTAATTGTTCATAACAAATACAGATTGCGAAGCGGTGAGGAGAGGGTTGTTGAAAATGAGAGCCGGTTATTAAGGGAGAACGGACATAATGTTGAAATATTTTTTCTGGATAATAGAGATATAACTAATTTTTACTCAAAGTTAAAAACTTCAATTTTCAGCTTTTACAACCCCCGATCAGCAAAAATGATCAGGAAAAAAATTTCAGAGTTTAATCCGGATGTTATTCATGTTCACAATATTTTCCCATTGATCTCTACTGCAGTATTCTTCAGGAATGTCCGAAAGAATATACCAGTGGTTCTGACCCTCCATAATTACAGATTGATATGTGCAAATGCAATACTTCTCAGGAATAATAAGACTTGTACAAAATGTGTTGAGAAAAGATTCCCTTTTTATGGAATGATCTACAGATGTTACCGGAACTCTTTTTTTAAGACTCTGGTCCTTGTCCTGATGACTTCAATCCACAGGCTCTCAGGGACATGGAAAAAAAGGGTGGACAGGTATATAGTATTGACAGATTTTCATAAAAATACCCTGTTGAATTCAAACCTGAACTTAAAAGGGGATCAGATTGTTGTTAAACCGAATTTTTCTTTTAACAAAGGGTCCGTTAAAAAAGACAAGAAAGATTATTATATTTTCCTTGGCCGGTTAGAGTTGGATAAAGGAGTTGAAACAATGCTGAGGGCTTTTCAGGGGACCGAATATAAACTTTATATTTATGGTGACGGTTCCTTGAAAGATACGGTTCAGGAGGTCTGCAGCCAAAATGATAACATGGTTTATGGAGGTTTGAAGGATCCTGAATATGTTCTGGAAAAACTGAGATATGCTAAAGGCCTGATATTTCCGTCTATCAACTTTGAAGGATTCCCAATGGTGATCGCAGAGGCGTTTTCCTGTGGAACACCAGTAATATCTACTGATATCGGAAGCCAGGGTGAGATAGTGAAACACGGTTATAACGGTCTTCATTTCAAGATGAATGATCCGGATGACCTCAGGGATAAAGTGGAGATGCTCTCAGAAATGGATATTGATAGTATGATCAATAATGCAAGGGATTCATACGAAAAATTTTATAATGATAAAGTGAATTATAAACTGCTGATAACGATTTATAAAAACTTATTAGATCAGTTGAGGTGATGAAATTTAAATATGCTGGAAAAAACGGGAAACAAAAAGAATTCTTATAAAAAGGGAAATTTTTGATATGCTTATAATTGAAGGAAAAACAGAATCAGGATCATCTTTAATCAGAGATTATAATAAACTTAATAATATCGAGGGAAATTAATGTGAAAAAAAATGATAAGATCATTTATGTAACTCAACCATCTCTTCCCGATCTTAATGAATTTATCCCCTATTTAGAAAAAATATGGGATAACAAATGGCTGACAAACAAAGGCCCGTTCCATCAGGAATTTGAGAAGGCTCTATGTGATTTTCTGGGAGTAAAGTACATATCCCTGTTTGCGAATGGAACCCTGGCTATTCTTACAGCATTGAGGGCATTAAAAATAACAGGGGAGGTAATTACTACTCCGTTTAGTTTTGTAGCCACTACCCATTCTCTGCATTGGAATGGAATTAAGCCGGTCTTTTGTGATATTGAAGAGGATACCTTCAATATTGATCCTGAAAAGATAGAAAAATTGATTACATCTGAAACGACAGCTATATTACCGGTTCACGTATACGGTACTCCATGTGATACGGAAAGAATAGAAAAAATTGCGGTTAAACACGGGCTAAAAGTGATTTATGATGCTGCTCATGCTTTTGGAGTAAAAAAGAGTGATGAATCCATATTGAATTCTGGAGATTTGTCTGTTCTGAGTTTTCATGCAACAAAGGTATTTCAGACCTTTGAAGGCGGAGCCATTATCTGCCATGATGAAAACACGAAAAAAGAGATTGATTTACTGAAAAATTTTGGTTTTGCCGGAGAGGAAATAGTAATTGGTACAGGGATAAATGCCAAGATGAGTGAATTTAGTGCAGCATTAGGTGTGCTTCAATTAAAACATATAAATAAGGAAATTGAGGGGAGGCAAAAGATCGCTGATTTTTATAGAAGGGAGCTGGAAACAATTACCGGAATAACCTGTTTGTCAGATATTAATGAGGTAAAGTATAATTATTCCTATTTTCCGATATTAGTTGATAAAAAAAAGTTTGGAATATCCAGGGATGAACTTTATGATATTTTTAAAAGAAACAGTGTTTATGTCCGAAAATATTTTCACCCTTTGATAAGTGACTTCCCAGTCTATAGTGGATTGGAATCTGCTCATCCGGATAAACTGCCAATTGCCGGTAAGATCACAAAACAAGTACTGTGTTTACCAATTTACTCTGAATTATCTGGTAAAGACAGTAAAAAAATAGTTGGAATTATAAAGAAGGGATAAGTGAAAGCTGATATTGGTAACGGAGAGATCATTATGAAAAGGGATGTTAATTATGCGAAAAGATCCTTTTGTTTCTGCTGTTCACCCCTACTTTGATCCAATATTTAATATAATTTTAATTAAAATCAGGGACTGAGATTTAAACAAATTATATTAATTGTGTAAAATTAAGAGGAAAATGAAAAAGAACGCTAAAATTTATGTTGCAGGACACAAAGGACTTGTTGGCTCGGCAATTGTCCGTTCTCTAAATAAATCGGGTTATAACAATCTTATCTTTCGCAAATTCGGGGATCTTGATCTGGAAAGGCAGTCTGATGTAGAAAATTTTTTTGAAAGTGAGAAACCTGATTATGTTTTTCTTGCTGCGGCAAAGGTTGGCGGAATTATGGCAAACAAAACATATCCGGCAGAATTTATCTATAACAATCTTCTTATTCAGGTAAATGTAATTAATGCTGCATATAAAAACGGAGTAAAAAAACTCCTTTTTCTGGGAAGTTCCTGTATCTATCCTAAGAATGCAGAACAACCGATCACTGAGGATGAACTGCTTAAATCTCCGCTTGAGCCTACCAATGAGGCCTATGCGATTGCGAAGATCGCGGGATTGAAAATGTGCCGTTATTACAATGAACAATACGGGACCAATTATATATCTGTAATGCCGACGAATCTTTACGGCCCTAATGATAATTATGATCTGAATAATTCGCATGTTCTTCCGGCATTGATCAGGAAGTTTTCACTTGGTGTAAATCTAGAAGAGAATGACTGGGTCAGACTGAGAAGTGATCTCCGGAAGTTTCCGGTTTCCGGGCTGGATCCTGATTCCCATGAGCACAGAGTGCTGAAATCATTGAATGATGTCGGAATTGTCAGAGACAGCGCGGGTAAGGTCACTATTAAGTTATGGGGTTCAGGCAAACCTAAACGGGAGTTTCTTCATGTAGATGACCTAGCTGATTCGGTTATTTATCTGATGAAGAATTTTGATTATTCGGAGATCGGTGAGGTTATTAATATAGGATCGGGAATAGATATATCGATAAAAGAACTTGCAGGACTCGTGAAGAATGTCACCGGATTCAAAGGCTCTCTGGAATGGGATTTGACCAAGCCTGACGGAACACCTAGAAAGCTCCTGGATGTAAGTAAATTTAAAAATCTTGGATGGGAATCCGAGATATCCCTCGAAGCCGGGATTAAAATGACTTACAGGGATTATAAATTACTTATTGATGGCTGAAATTTTAAAAAGGGCTGCCGTAATTTTTTCTCCGAAGATGAATCGGGTTTCATCAGTACTTGTTACTGAAAAAATAAAAAAAATTAAAATTGGGAATAAAGTAGATCTGTTAATAAAGTATAGTGAACAATAATATAATAAGGATTGGGGAAAACAAGATCATTGCCGGGTTGAGGTACATGATCGTCCACAAACTTCCAGGGTTATTTCCTTTTTATCTGGTTACAGAATACCCCAGATCCGGGGGTACATGGCTTGGCCAGCTTATATCAGGATATTCTGATATTCCTTTTCCAAGGAATACTTTCCCGAAATTTGGAATGTCCCTTGTTCATGGTCACTATCTCCCCTCTTCAGGGTCTGAAAAAATAAAGAAGATCTTATGGCTTGTCAGGGATGGGCGTGATGTTATCGTTTCGTCTTATTACTATTACCTTTTCCCCACTGATACAAACCTGAAGAATCCGAAAAACTATTTGTATTTTTCCAGTAAATTGGGGTTTGATGAGGTTGAGAATATCAGGGAGAACCTGCCGAAATATATTGAATTCATGTTTACTCATAAGCCTGGTAAAATGGTCAGGTTCGTGCATGAAGGGGATTGGGTATCGTTCAATCGAAAATGGTTGTCTTATATTAAAGATCCTGATAAAAGGGGGAATCTTATCAGGACCTCATATGAAGCCCTGTTGAAAGATACGGAAAATGAATTATCCAGAATCGTATCTCTGATAACAGGTTCAGAACCGGAATTAAGAAGAATTAATGAGATCGTTGAACAATTCAGCTTTAAGCGTCAGACGGGAAGAAATCAGGGAGAGGAGAATATAGCTTCATTTCTCAGAAAGGGAGTATCAGGTGACTGGAAGAATTGTTTTTCACGGGAAGCGGCAGAAATTTTTAATTACTATGCAGGTGATATGTTACTGGAGCTTGGATATGAATCCGGTAATAAATGGGTGGATGAAGTTGGGTAAAATTCCCCTTGGTTGATCTGACATGTTAAAAAGAATCATTACATCATCTTTTCATTCAATAACATCGCGGGTATTTATAACAGCAACCAACCTTTTTATAGTATATTTTGTTTCAAAGAATTTCGGAAATGAAGAATTGGGGACATATGGAATTGTATTTTTCTTCTTTTTAATTGTATCTACGATCTCTTCCCAGGCTCAGTATCTTTTTTTCAGTAAGGAACTGGCAAAGTATGATAGAGGGAGTCGGGAGGAATCTGTTCTTTTTAATGAGTTTATTACCATATCTCTATCAGGAATAATCCTTGCCGCTATATTCCCTTTGCTGATAGCGTTGGTATATAAAAAGATTAGTTTTACCCTGCTTGCCCTGGCGTCAGGCGGAGGTTATTTCCTGGGAGTTGAAAGAAATCTCGGAGGAATTCTCCTCGGAAAGGAGAGAATGCATGTTGAGTCAGTTGTAAACTTTCTATTGTTCCTTGTTGTTGTGGTTCCGATGGTTTTTTTCAAGCGTTCATTTGACTCAATTGAAAAAATTATTAGTTTGAGGATCGTTGCATTGATAGTTGCGATCATAGGGAAACTTGTTATGATCAAAGATAATCTATGTGATGTTGAATTTTCTTTAAAGCAGAGATTGTTCAAAGAAGGCAAATATTATTGGTTCACGGGAATCTCGAATATTACTCTTAGAGAAGCGGATGTTATTATACTGTCATTCTTCATAGACAAATCCCTTCTGGGAGTTTATTTTCTTGCCCTGAGAATCTTTTTCGCTTTCGGTATTTTGTCTGAAGTGCTGGCACATGCTATTTCACCGTTTATCTCCAGAACTTATATCGGTAAGGAGTCAAAAGGTTTTAAAGAATTTAATAAAATAATTATGGTTATTGTCCTGGCTATGGGATCTATATCTTCAATTGTCCTGTTTATAAGCCGTGAATTCTTTGTTTCTATATTTTCAAAAGAGCTTGTATCACAATCGGGAAGGTATCTGTTATTTTTCTCGATACTCATATTTTTCAGGTTCTGCTCACATTTCACGGGGATTATTCTGACATCCACTGAATTTCAGAAAACCAGGTTCTATATTGCCATCATCGCTTCATTTGTAATGATAATCCTTGATATTGTTCTTGCGCAGTTCTATCAGATTGAGGGTGTTATACTTTCTAGAACTATAGTTGAACTGGGAATATTTTTCTCTTTGCTATACTATGTGAGAAAGGTCATAAAAAATTATAATTTAATCTGAAAAGCCCCCTTAAGTTTAGAAACTATGTTGGAAAAAGGTTATAATATTAAGCGAATGGAAAAGAAAAAGTTGTTGGGTACGGGGATATCCATAGGGGTGTATGACGTATTTACTTCAGATATTATTGATCTTGCTCGAAGAAGTGAGGGGGACTATATCTGTCTGGCAAATGTGCATATGGTTATTGAGGCGTATAATGATCCTGAATTTTCTTCAATCGTTAATAATGCAATAATGGTGGCCCCGGATGGACGACCCTTATCTCTATTGCTAAAAATACTTTATAACGTAAAGCAGCCCAGAGTTGCCGGAATGGATCTGCTTCCCGACATTCTGAAACTTGCAGGAGAAGAAAAGGTACCGGTGTTCTTCTATGGGTCTACCTCATCGACTCTTGATAAAGTCAAAGCAAAACTAAGAAGCCATTATCCGGAAGTGATATTGGCCGGTGTTATCTCTCCGGTTTTCGGAGATATTTCTCCTACACTTCTAAAGAGTCATATAGATGTGATTAATGGGAGTAAAGCCGGAATCATTTTTGTAGTTTTCGGGTGCCCTAAACAGGAAAAACTGATGGCTGAGATGTCCGGAAGGGTAAAAGGTGTGATGATCGGAATCGGGGGTGCAGTACCTATCTTTGCAGGGGAGCTTAAAAGAGCACCGGAATGGATGCAGAAATATTCTCTTGAATGGTTCTTCAGATTATTGAAAGAACCCGGAAGGTTATGGAAGCGGTATCTATTTACAAATACAAAATTTATTTTACTTGTATTAAGAGAATTGTTTTTGCGAAAGATTTTAAAAAAGCAGGATCCGGTGTAAAATTGGTTAAAATGAAAATATTAATAACAGGTACCGCCGGATTTATCGGATATCACCTTGTAAAAAAACTTTCAGGAAAAAATTTTGAGATAATCGGAATTGATAATATCAATGATTATTATGATATAAATCTGAAATTTGCCAGGCTGGAAGATACCGGGATAAGAAAGGGAAGCATCCGGGAGGGTAAAACAATACATAGTAAAACTCTTCCCGATTATTCTTTTATAAAAATGGATTTAAAAGACCCGGCAGAAGTAAACAGGATCTTTGAGGAACACAAATTCGATATGGTTTGTCATCTTGCAGCCCAGGCCGGAGTCAGATATTCTATTGAGAATCCGAGAGCCTATATAGATAGTAATTTAAATGCATTTTCAAATATTCTTGAAGGGACAAGACATTTTAAAACAGGACATCTTGTTTATGCGAGTAGTTCCTCCGTCTATGGAATGAATGAGCAAATGCCATTCTCTACCCGTCATAATGTAGATCATCCTGTCAGCCTCTATGCTGCTACAAAGAAGAGTAATGAATTGCTTGCTCATAGTTATAGCTATTTGTACGGAGTCCCTGTTTCCGGACTACGATTTTTTACTGTATATGGTCCGTGGGGAAGGCCGGACATGGCCTTGTTCAAGTTCGTGAAAAATGTGATGGAAGGCAAGCCTATCGAGGTTTATAATTTCGGTAAAATGGAGAGGGATTTCACTTTTGTTGATGATATAATAACCGGGATCGAGAAAGTCCTTTTTAAAACTCCGGTTGGAAATCCTGAATGGAATGGGAAAGTTCCGGATCCTTCATCCAGTACTGCTCCATATAAGATCTATAATATCGGAAGAGGAAAGCCGGTAAACCTCATGGATTTTATTGATGTTATGGAAAAGGTTCTGGGTAGGAAAAGTGAGAAAATACTGATGCCGATACAGCCCGGAGATGTGATAAAAACCTGGGCCGATACCAAAGACCTTGAAAATGATATTGGTTACAGGCCTTCAACCCCTGTTGAAACAGGGGTTAAGAAGTTTATAGACTGGTATTGTGAGTTTTATGGTCAAGAGAAAGAATGAAGGAGGGTCAGGATATAAAGACATGGATGGTATAAGACGTTCTTTTTATTATATTTCCCTCTTTTTTGATCTGACAATACTGATCTTTTCATTTTCCGCAGCAGATTTAGTTTCAAGGAGCAGACTCCCTGAGAAAATTCTATCAGAGATCGGTACTCCCGGTCTTCCTGAAATATTCACATTGCTTATCTTTATAATTATGTGGTTCTTTTCATCCAGAATAACTTCTCTGTATGATGAATTAAAAAACCTTAATTTCACCCTTGAATTTTTTACTCTTCTGAAGAATATCTTAATTCAATTAATAACAGGTGTTGTTATACTCTTTTCATTGAAGGATTTTTTATTATCAAGATTTTTTCTTATGATCTATCTGGTTATTTTTTTATCCTGTACTCTGTTTTTAAGGATTTTATTCAGATTTGTAAAGAGGAAACTGATCAGAACAGGACGGTTAAAAAGAAATGTTCTGTTGATAGGCAGCGGCGATTTCGGGAAGAGCCTGTTAGAATCTCCAGAGAGTTCATCAGCAATGGGTTATAGTATTTCAGGGTATATTGCCGAAAGCCCTGTTCTTGATCATTCCGGGTATCTTGGGTCATTTCCTGATATCGGAGAGGTCATAACGAATTATAATATTGAAGAAGTCCTCATAACTCTTAATGGGGATGAATCCGTAAAACTTGAAAGTATAATTGGTATCCTTTCCGGATTTCCGGTTCGCACCAGAGTGATCCCTGAATATTTCAAGTTTGTTTCAAGTAAATATCAGATATCATTTTTTAATAATATCCCGGTAATTGATATTAGAAACGATCCCCTTGACGAATTGCATTGGCGGTTGATCAAGAGGGGTTTCGATATTATTTTTTCGCTTTTTTTTCTTCTGTTTATTTATTCCTGGCTTGGACTTTTAATATCGATCGCAGTTAAATTAAGCTCAAAAGGCCCGGTTTATTTTAAGCAGGAGAGATGGGGAAGAAAGAATAAAAAGTTTATTCTCTATAAATTCAGGTCAATGGTTAAGGAGAGTAAAGACCTGGATGCTGAGGGGAAGTTTGTTCAGGCAACAAAAGATGATTCAAGGATAACTACAGTAGGAAGATTTCTCAGGAGGACAAGCCTTGATGAGATCCCGCAATTTTTTAATGTTCTTAAAGGTAATATGTCGGTGATAGGCCCGAGACCTCATGCAGTGCCAATGAACATTGAATCAAAGGATAAAATTGAGAATTATATGCTGAGACATCTTGTAAAACCGGGATTAACCGGGTGGGCTCAGGTGAATGGATTCAGAGGGGCAACTTCAGACAAAATGAAGCTTGAGAAGAGGATCGAATATGATATGTTCTATATTGAGAACTGGTCATTCTGGTTTGATATGAGGATTATCCTTCTTACCCTCTGGAGAGGTTTCAGAGGCGATCCTAATGCATATTAACAGGAGTGGATCCGGGCGCTCAGTTCTTTTCCGCTCCGGAAGGGCCGTGAGATCTTCTGTCTATCCTGACATTAAACGCACAGTCTCCCGTAAATGCAGAAATTAATGTGAAAATCCCGAGAACTCCAACCCAGTTCTTATAGTAAATTCCGAGTCCAATAACCGCAAGAGATAGTGCGATCCTTATGTATTTTATCAATGGATTTGTATTACATGCTTTCATACCGGCATTATATTCCAATTCACAGTTAAACACAATCCGTTATTACTGATCCTGTAATATGCTATTTGGAGAACTTAATTTTTAATTCGTCCAATTGTTTCTCTGAGACTTCAGACGGAGATCCCGTCAGGAGACATAGAGAAGATGTAGTTTTCGGGAATGAGATCACTTCTCTGATAGATTCTTCGCCGGTTAACAACATGACTATCCTATCCATACCGAAGGCAATTCCGAGATGAGGTGGCGCGCCATATTTTAATGCATCCAGGAAAAAACCGAACTTTTCCTTAATCTCTTCATCAGACAATTTCAGCAATTTGAAGATCTTTCTCTGAAGGTCTATATTGTTTATCCTTCTGCTGCCTCCGCCGATTTCAACTCCATTGAGAACAAGATCGTATGCGATAGATTTTACTTTTAACGGATCTTTTTCTAGTAGTTCCAGTTCATCAAGTTTCGGAGATGTGAACGGGTGATGATTTGAATCGAGCCTGTCCTCACCCTCATTGTAGAAAAAGAGGGGAAAGTCAACTATCCATAAAAATTCAAGCTTTTCTTTATCGATCATATCTTTACCGAGGTGTTCCCTAAGACGCCCTGTAATCTCAAGTGTCTTCTGTTCAGTCCCACCGATAAGGAATACTATCTCGCTTTTTTTTATTGATTCTGTTTTGAAAAATTCTTCAATTCTGGAACTTTCCAGCTTAAGTGATGATTTAAATCCCTCTTCCCCTTTTTTCATCCAGATTGCACCGGCGCCGCCCAGCTCCCTTACAAATTCATTAATATTATCAAGAATTTTTCTTGAATATCCTGCCCCGTTTTCGAGAACAAGGCCTTTTATAACATTACCCTTGCTTATGATCGAGTCAAGGATATTTGATCCCAGAGATCCTGAACTTGATGTAAAGTCTCTGATTTCCAGAGGGATTCTCAGATCAGGTTTATCAGAGCCATATTTGTTTATTGCATCTTTATAGGTCATGACGGGGAATTTATTATCAATTTTTTTCCCATTCAGAGAAAATATTTCCTTTATCATTCCCTCAACTATCTGGAATAGTTCTTCCTGTTCACTAAAACTCATTTCAATATCGATCTGTGTAAACTCCGGCTGTCTGTCTGCCCTGAGGTCCTCATCTCTGAAACATTTGACGATCTGGTAGTACCTTTCAAATCCGGATATCATCAACAGCTGTTTAAAAAGTTGAGGTGATTGTGGGAGAGCAAACATCTTTCCCTTATATATTCTAGATGGAACCAGATAGTCCCTTGCACCTTCCGGAGTTGCTTTTGTAAGCATTGGGGTCTCAATATCAAGGAAGCCCTTTGAATCAAGATAATTCCTCACTTTTAGGTTCACATCACTGCGCATTTTAAAATTTTTCTGGAGTTTGCTGTTTCTCAGGTCAATATATCGGTACTTAAAGCGTAATTCTTCAGAGACATCGCTGTTGTTCTCAGGGAAGAATGGCGGCAGTTCAGATGTGTTCAGAATGTTTATTTTTTCAGCTGCCAATTCGACATTACCGGTGAAGATATCGGGATTAGGATTTGATCTTTTGATAACTTTGCCTTCAACCGTGATCACATATTCATTGTTGATCTCTTTGATCAGGTTCCTGTCTTTGAAGTTTTCATCTATCACAATCTGCAGTATCCCTTCTCTGTCCCTCAGATCGATGAATGTCAATCCTCCCAATTCTCTCTTTTTGTTCACCCATCCGTAAACAATAATATTTTTGTCCAGATATTCTTCATTTACCTGACCGCAGTACAAGTCCCTTTTCAGCAGTTTTCCTTCATCCATTTGTCCAAATCCCCCCTTTTTATAGTTATCTGCTCACGGGTTTCAAAATTTTTAATTGAGATCTCATTTTTTGATAGTTCATCCCCGGCAATAATGAAAGTGAAATCAGTATCAAGCTTTATACCCTTTTGGAGTTGTTTTGATAATTTCTTTGTGGAATAGTCCATGTAGATCATATAACCTTTTTTTCTCAGTTCATTAGACAATTTAAAAGCCTCAGCCATTGCTTCTTCGCCCTGCCAGGCAATAAATAATTTTCTGAGATCATCGGATGGCGGTTCTTCCATATTGAGAAGAATCCTCTCCATACCTCCGGAAAATCCTATTCCCGGCAGGTCCTGCCCGCCCAGTTCTTTAACCAGATTGTTATATCTTCCTCCACCCAGGATAGCATTTTGTGCTCCCAGTTTTGAGGAAGTTATCTCAAAAGCGGTCTTGGTGTAGTAGTCGAGTCCTCTTACAAGTTTATTATTTTCCTGAAAGTTGAGTTTTAGAAGCTGAAGGTTATTCTTAACCTCCCCGTAATGTACGGCGCACTCTTCGCAGAGGTTTTCAGTTATCTTGGGAAGATCATCAGCAAGGGCTATACAGGATTCAACTTTGCAGTCAAAGATTCTCAACGGATTGGTGTCTATCTTTCTTTTGCAATCGTTGCAGAATTCCTCCCTGTTGTTCTCTGCTGCTTCAGATAATTTTTTCAGGTAGCCGGGTCTGCATTTCGAACACCCTACAGAGTTAATATAGAGGGTCATATCAGTTACTTTCAAAGACTCTAAAAAGTCCATAGCGGAAAATATTACTTCTGCATCCACATAGGGTGAGTTATCACCGAAAACCTCAACCCCAAATTGGTGAAATTGTCTGTAACGCCCTTTCTGAGGTTTGTCATATCTGAACATAGGTCCGATATAAAAAAATCTGTGGGGAAAGAGTTCGTTCATAAGATTGTGTTCTATCAAGGATCTTACAACCGATGCGGTATTCTCCGGGCGGAGGGTCATACTTCTTCCTGCCTTATCCTCGAAAGAGTACATCTCTTTCTGTACAACTTCTGTCTCGTTGCCGATTCCTCGCGAGAACAATTCGCTTCTCTCAAATATGGGAGTTCTTATCTCTCTGTAACTGAAAAGTTTAAAATATTCCCTTATCTGATTTTCCAGATACTGCCATTTTTCAACTTCTGGCGAATAAATATCTTTGGTCCCTTTCGGCGCGTTTAATTTGTTCATAGGTACCCCAGTGATCTTAATATATCTTCGTGTATCCTTTTTTTATTACCTATCTTCCCTTTTGTTGCAGTGATAGATCTTGATATTCCCAGGATGGATTTAAGCAATTTTGCTTTGACATCATTTCCTGTTTTATCCTGATCTGTAATCGTACCGTACCTGTCACTTTCAAGGTGAATATATTCAACTTTATTATCAACTCTCCCGGGATAAAAAATAATCTGGTTGGGATATTCAATAATTGAAAATGCATCGAAATATGCTTCAGGGGAAAATGTTTCGAGAATAAGTTTCCCACCATCTTTTCCGGACAGGAGTCCGGATCCTTTCATAAAATTCGGGATCTTTATCCCGGCAATCTCAAGTATGGTCGGTGCAATGTCGAGGTTTGAAACGAGTTCTTTCCTCAACTTGCTTTTATCTATTCCCTTTCCGGTTAAAATAAAAGGGATGTGTGAATAAACCTTGTTAAGATAATGTATATGCCCGAAATGGTTCAGATATTCACCGAGCCCTTCTCCATGGTCTCCGGCAATTAAAATCACCGAGTCTTTATATATTTTATTTTTCTTAAGAAAACTGATAAGTTCTCCTATCTTTTTGTCCATATAACTGATACTTTCCAGATAGAGTCCTTTCCTGCTCTCTTCGGTCTCTTTAAGCTTGCAGATAAAATCCATAATTATGGTTGAGTCCTTTTTTCTCTTATTAAAGAATTTAAAAACGGATTCAAAATTATCTGAAAAATAATCATCTTCGTTTTTCCCTGTTTTTCTGAGATCTGATGGGAATATGATCTCAGTCCCATCCGGGTCGGAAGGTTTTATTTTAAGCCTCTGATAAGATATTCCCGTTAAATTGTAATCCGGATTATTCTTAATCTGGGAGGGGGGTGTAGACCTGAAAACTATTCTGTTGTCTCCCGGTTTCAGGGTAAATTCCTTTTTTATATGGAAGAAAAGAGCATTGTTAATGGTAAAAAGTTCCTGATTTCCGGAAAATATCTCAAATTTCCCATCGAAGTATGGAGGGTAATACGGCTCGTGAGGGTCCGAATAGTGAGCCCAGATAAATGATTTTTCTCCCTTATTACTGTTTATCATCTTAAATAAATCTCTGTTTACCTGATCAGCATTTTTTGTCCAGACATAAGGAGAAAAATTTTCGATATATGTATCAAACCCCCGGTTAAGGCCAAAATCGGCATTTAAAACTCCCAGAGAGATGACTGCTCCTGTTGTGAAACCTCTACTCTTCAACAATTGCGCAAGAGATGGATATTTTGTTTTGTTAGTTTGTCCGTTATTATAAATTTTCAGATCATGAGGATATAAAGAATAGAACATTGAAGCATGAGAGGGGAATGTAACAGGAATTATTGAATATCCGTTTTTGAAATTAGTTCCCTCTGATGAAAGAGATGCAAGATTAGGTGTGTGTTTATTTCCGGGTTCATAATTAATGGAATCAGCCCTCGCAGTATCCAGGGTGATAAGGAATATATATGAGGGGCTGTTACTCCGGCAATTCAGAGTGATCATAAGAATTGAGATCAGAAGGGCAAGCTTTGATAATTTCACTTTTCGAATCCCTTTCTTAATGTTTCGTAAATTATATTTATGTCATATGATACAACCTTTGTTTTCCCTATGACACCCATGAAGTTTGCATCGCCATTCCACCTTGGGACTATGTGGAGGTGGATATGTTCTTTTATCCCTGCCCCTGCAGCTCCCCCAATGTTCATTCCAATGTTGAAGCCGTGAGGAGAAAAGTTATCATTTAGTATTCTTATTGATCTGTTCATTAGATCCCATAGCTCGGAAGATGACCCCGGACAGATCTTTTCAGTTGAACTTAAATGTTCAAACGGAACAATCATAAGATGGCCCGAACTATATGGATATTTGTTCAGGATTACAAAAAATTCTTTTCCCAGATGGCAGATCAGTGTATCTCTTCTGACTTCCTTTTCAAGCTCACAGAATATGCAACCTTTTATTTTGTCAGAACTGGAAATAAAACTCCATCTCCACGGTGCTGACAGAAATTTCATTTCTTGTTATCTAAGGCGTTCTCAAAGAGGTCTCCTACGGTAGTAACAGATTCGCTCTCTGATTTTCCGTATTTTTCAAGATCCTCTTTCTCTTTTTTTCTGACAAGTTCTCTGAAACTGAGATAAATCCTTTTCCTGCTTCTGTCTATGGACTGGACTGCCACTTCATACTCACTACCAGTGAGGAACTTTTCCTTTGCTTCCTCAAAAGTGATCTTTTTTTCGCTAATTTCACCCAGCCTGATAAATCCTTCGATATATTTACTGATTTCACATCTTATCCCGGTTTCATTAACAGATTTGATCTTGATATTTATTCTGTCACCTGTTTTATGAGTAGCAAAAAATTCCTTCCATTCATCTTCGTGAAGTTGCTTATATCCAAGTTTTACTTTGTAGTTCATATCAAGATCATCACCAATGATCATTGCTTTGATTTTTTCCTTCTCTTTCATGAAATCAGCTGCAGAGTCGATCCTGAAATAACAGATATCAGAGATCTTTATAACTCCTTCTATCCCTTTCTCGAGTTCAACAAATACTCTGGATTTGATTATCTTTTTTACGGTCCCTTCTACAATATCACCCTTACCATGATTTTCCATATATTTTAGTTCAGGTCTCATGCCGAGTTGTTTCAATCCCAGCTTGATTCTTCTCTCTTCCGGATTAAGTTCAATGACCTGGACCCACATTCTTTCTCCAACTCCGACATACTCTTCAACTGACTTGGGTTTTCCTTCCCAGGTCAGGTCAGAGATATGGAGAAGTCCTTCGACTCCCTCTTCCAGTTCGATAAATGCACCAAAATCTACGGTTTTCATTACTTTTGCCTCAAGGCGGTGTCCAACCGGGTATTTGTCTCTAATATTGACCCATGGATCCTGATGTTTCTGTTTTAATCCCAGAGATACCTTATTGTTCTCTTTGTCAATTCCCAACACTTTTACTTCAAGTTCGTCATCTTTTCTTAATCTTTCCTTCGGATGATTGATTCTGCTGTAAGAAATATTATCTTTATGAAGCAGACCATCAATTGCCCCTATATTTACAAATGCGCCATAATCTTCAATTCTTGTAACTACACCTTTAATAATGTCTCCTTCCTTAAGGGAAGCGAATAGATTTTCAAGTTCTTTTGACCTCTCTTCTTCCATCAGAGCTCTTCTTGATAAAACCCCTGATTTTTCCTTAGGGTTGAGTTTTACAACCTTGAAATCGAATTCTTTTCCCACCATGCTTCCGGGGTTCTTTACTTTCCTGATATCTGCCTGTGTCATCGGGAGAAACATATCGACTCCTGCATCAACCTTGAAACCTTTTCCATCAGCTGATACATTCATTACTCTTCCCGGGATAGTTGCTTTATTGTCATATGCATCCGAGATTTTTTTCCATCCTTCAGCCCTGTCAACATTCTTCTTTGAAACAATCAGATAACCCTGTTTCATATTTACATTCTGACAAACAACAGTTACTGTATCCCCGATCTTGTAATTAAAGTTTCCTTCCCAGTCAAGGAGTTCTTCCATATTGAGGATTCCTTCAGTTTTCTGCCCGATATCAACGATTACATTATTATCAAAAATATCTATTATAATACCTTCCACATGACTACTTTGCTTGATCGATTTAAGGCTGTATTCCTCCATCAATTGGGAAAAATCTTCATTTTCCTGATTATCTTTTTTCTCTTTAATTTCGTCCATTTTAACTCTCCTTTTCTGTTTTAAAATCTCTGAAGAAAACCTTTACATCCTCAATCTCTTCCGGGGGAGTAGATGCCCCTGCAGTAATTCCAACTGAATTGAAATTTTTGAATTTCATCTGTAGTTCCGGATCATTCAATTCACTGCATTTTTCTATATGAAAGGTGTTTTCATTTATTTTCTTTGAAATGTTGTACAATTTTTTTGTATTAGATGAGTTTTTTCCTCCGATCACAATGACAAAATCGACCTCAGGAGCGATTTTTTTTACTGCTTGCTGGCGTTCAATCGTAGCACTGCAGATGGTGTTGAATATCTCAACATGTTCAACACGATCAATGATCTCGGAGATCATCATTTTGAAGAAACCTGAATCCAGAGTTGTCTGAGCTACTACAGATACAGGTTCGTTATATTTCAGTTTATCAAGTTCCTCTATGGAATTGACAATAAGGCCGTTATTTGCATAACTGCTGATCGCCCTTATTTCGGGGTGGTTATTGTCTCCAATAATAAGAATTTTGTTTTCTGACTTGTTTATCTGTTCAATTATTCTGTGTATCTTTTTAACCAGAGGGCAGGTTGCATCGACATAACTGATCTTTTTTTTTTTGAGAAATTCCTCGTCACTTTTTAATATTCCGTGAGTCCGGATGATCAACTTTTTGTTATTATCCTGACATTTCAGGTCATCAATATAATCGATACCTTTATCTCTGAGATTTTTCAGAACGGTATTGTTGTGGATGAGCTGTCCGTAAATTTCAATGCTCTCATTACCTTCATGAAGTCGGTCAATTATATTCAAGGCCCTTTTTACTCCAAAACAAAATCCAGCCTCTTCAGCTGTATAGATTTTCATAGATTATTAAGCGATATAATAAACTATATTGTCATTTTTGTCAATTTCAGAGAGCTATTTCAGGATTAAATACTGACGAGAAGCATATTTTATTCCAACTGGCAATAGTTAACAGTTGAATTATTTATTTCAGGCCATTATAATATCACCAATATGGTTAAGAAAATATTGTGCATAGATGAAGATATGGCAGCAGTTCAGGATTGTATTGATGGACTTAAAAGTCTTGAGCCTCAAGTCACAACAGATTTTTGTAAAACTCTTGGTGAAGGGAGTAAGCTTTTCAAAGAGAGGTATTATGGATTGGTCATAATTGATCTGTCAGTTCTGAATAAAGAGATACTGGATTTTATTGAAGATATACGGAGGGGGAACTTTTATGGAGATATCATTTTTACAGGGAACTACAAAGATTCTGAAACTTTAAAAAAGATCGAGCTCTTAAAAGATATAGAAGTTCTCCTGAAGCCTTTCGATATTCAATGGTTTCTATCAAGAGTAGAAAAATATTTTAATAAAAATATTTCTATTGGTAATCGTATCAACACAATTGGTCCCTGTTTTTTCATGCGTCTGATGAATCTGGGTAATTGTACTGCGGTTTGCAAAATAACAAAGGATGACAAATCAGGTACTATTTATTTTGAAAACGGGAATATAATAAATGCTAAATCCTGGAGGAATACAGGGGAGCTCGCTATGATTGATCTGCTTGATCTTCATGATGCAAAGATAGATATAGCTAATGATGTAAAGGCAGGTTCACAGAAAATAAATATGGATTTCGCTTCACTTATGACAATTGTATCTTCACAGACATCCAAAGGGTGTGTAGAAAAAATTACGGATTCCGGGTTTGAAGAATCCGGATTTATTGAACATGTAATAAAAGAGGTGAATTCTTTCAAGGGGTTGGATGGAAATGCTGTTGTAAACAATACTGTTGTATCGATGGGATTCAGTATTGAAGATTTTCCAGGAGAGAGCGAAGTGGACCTGATCGAACGAGTTGCAAATGAGATAAAGGACAAATCGAAGTTACTTAAATTTAAAAAGAGTATGATGTCCTATCTTAAGGATAGGGAGATGGGGAAAATTAGAAAGGAGGGGTGATCTATGGATACTAATATATTGATATCTGTATTACTGATCT
Organism: Candidatus Aminicenantota bacterium; assembly: GCA_963827565.1. Classification (GTDB taxonomy): domain Bacteria; phylum Acidobacteriota; class Aminicenantia; order UBA2199; family UBA2199; genus UBA647. The sequence goes on along the minus strand of CAWHBG010000003.1, from coordinate 200,949 downwards.
TTGCAGGTGCAGTTTTCCTGGTTTTATCAATTATTGTGACAAACAAAATTAAGGAAAATGTCCCTGAAGAGGTGAAAAAGAAATGGATGATATCTTTTGGCCTGATGATATTTTTCCTGATCGGTTATATTTTTGCAATATTGATAATGTTTCTGGAAGTATCTATACCGCTTGAGATAATAACAGGAGTTATTTTTATGGGTGGCGGAGTTTTTGTTTATATTATCATCAGCCTTGCAAGTACCACGATCCAGACGATCGAAGAGAAAGAGATAGATCTCTGGCTTTCTAAGGAGAAGCTCAGAAAAAAATTTGAAGAGAGTTGAGTTATTTCTCGTTTTAGCGGAGACTGACCTTTTCCACGCAGGACAAAGCCCATATATTCCTGTCAATAAAGAAATCTCCGGCAGGCCCGAGGGTTAACCCTTTTTCACCATTAACAAGTATCATCTTTTTCCCGTTTTCTGTTCTATATATCTCTGCCCAGCTGAAAACAGATCTGTATCCGTCACATCCTGCGAATATGTAAAAATCATCAGGTTTCCCCGGTCCGTAATGTTTTTTAATCCAGGAACGGAGGAGATACCCTTTAACAACTTCATGTTTTTTAGATTTTATCCCTCTCCCGTGGCCGATTCTGAACCAATTTGCAATTGTTATTAAAGGAATATTCTCAAGAGAACTTTTGAGTTTTTTACCGTTTTTTATATAAAAAAGTTCTTTACTGCTGCATTCTTTACCTTTGCTTAAAACGGGAAACAAATTATCTGATGAGGGGAGCAGCGTTAATTTGACCGCTATAACATTTTCAAGATATCTGTCGTCATAAAGATCGCCCGGGCATATTAACCGGAAACCTTTCAGAGGGTTTTTATACTTATTTTTATTGTATTTCCCGGGATCTTTTGATGGCAATAATGGAGTCCGGTGAAATGCAAGTGTTACCGGATTGTTATCATCACACATTGTAAGTTCTCCATAACTGAAATTTGATGTCAGTCCGGATTTAGAAATAAATGTTATAACCATATCAAGGGGCCTGTCGAACTGGTCGGTTATATCTTTGTGAGGTGCAATCCCGTCAAGAATAAAATATAGAGGAATGCCCTGATAAAAATATGCCCCCATCACTTTCCCCTCCGAGGTTACTTCCTTTGTCCTGATCCTGACGGTGGATAGGGTTGAGAGGTATTCCGCTGACAGGAAATATTCCCTTTTTAATTTTCCTGTAACTCTGAGCGAAAATTTTTCAGGGAGTTCTCTCTTTATTGCCGGGGAGGTTGCAGAAGAGACGGCGTCAATACTCTTATTATTCTCCAATGTAAATATTGGGTTGATTCCGAGTAAGATCAACAAAAAAAAAAACATAAAATTTTTCATAATTTTCTCCGTTTTGCAAATCATTCAAAATTAAGTCTGATCCCTGTTATTATTCTTCTGTCATATCCCGGGAAGCCTGGTTCAGAAAAATATACACTGTCAAAAACATTTGAAACTTTCAAATATATTGAATGTCCTTTAAAGAATTTTTCAAAAGTGAAGTTTATAACAAAATAACCGGGTATTGATATTGATTCAAACGGGGGTTCTTTCCCCAGTTTTGCAAATGATTCGGAGACGTTTTTCCCCCAGATATTTAAAGAGAAACCTCTTAAAGGGCCTATGGTCATGAAGAAATTGAATTGATTTTCAGGTGTATAATCAAGCGGGAGATTTAATTGCTCTTCATTGGAATGAAGATAAGTGTATGAAACCATGATATCAAACAGGCCGAAATTTTTTCCCCCTTCCACTTCAAATCCTTTTATTGTTGCGCTCCCTATATTTCTGTAAGTTTTGTAACCGTCAGTTCCGCGGTAATCCTGGATCATATCATTAAAGAAATTGTAGAAAACTGCCGCTGAAAAATTGAATTTCCGATTATATCTGAATCCTGCTTCTGCAGAATTTCCGAGTTCTTCGATCAGGTCCGGATTACCGGAAGAACCGGAATATAGTGATTTCATTGACGGAAATCTTGATTTCCTGGCATAAGAAAAATAGAAGCTGCTGTATTCTGCCGTGGAAAATTTGAAGCCGATGAGAGGATTAACTGCTGAAACTGAATCACCGCTATCTTTATTCAGTATATCAACACTGAATCCACCGATCAGCTGGATCTTCTCAGAGATACTCCAATGGTCCTCGAAAGCAATTGAATAGATATTCCTTCTGTATTTCTCCCATTCTTCATTAATATCACTCTGGGTATTAACACCGTTAAAGCCCGAATTGACACTGAACTTAAGGAGGTTGTTATCCCCGGTTGAATATTCTGCTAATCCCGACAAGCCTGCCGAATAATTTTTGTAGGTGGATTCCCATGCAATATTCTCCATTTGGGGGTCTTTATAATTGTCAAGGACATTAAAATGGTGGACAAGGTAAGTGCGGAGTTTAAAAAAACCTCTTTCTCCAATCGGTAATATTGATCCCAGACTGACCTGAATTCTGTCCCAGTCCCTGAAGTGCCAGTATCTCTCTTTATAATAGTCAAGAGCGGTGGGTATCCTGTATTCGGAATTTGTATAGAAAATCTCACCAACTATCTCGCTTTTATCGGTTGGAGAATAGTATATTCTGGCAGAAAAATTTCTTCTGTTATAGTTTGACCATTTCCGGGTCTGTCTGGTATTATCATCTCTCCACTCATATCCGTCTGATCTGTCCCAATTGAAATTCGCCAGGAATGAAAGATTGTTCTTCTGATATCCACCTGATCCGGACAAAAAGAATGTATTGTTATCTGATAAATTAGCGTCAAAACCGAAAAAAGGTTTATCGGGGCGGCGTGAGATAATATTAATGATCCCGCCTAAAGTATTGGGACCGTAAAGGACAGAACTGGAACCCTTTATAATCTTTATTCTTTCGATCTCAGATGAGCTGAAAGATTTTAGGTCAAAAGTGTTAAAATAAGGTTCGTCGATGGGTACGCCATCGATCATAAGAGTTATTCTATTGCTTGATAATCCCCTGATATTGATACCTGCCTCTCCTTTCTCCCCCTCGGTTACATGAACTCCGGGGACAGACGGAAATATTTCTGAGAGGTTTTTACTGGCTGTTTGTTCAAGTTTTTTTTTATTTACATTAGAAACAGTGGAAACCGGCTGTTGAGATGGTACCTTGCCTGTGATCTCAATTTCTTCAATAAGGATCTTTTTATCCTTTTTATCCTCTTTTTTTTCTCCGTTCAGGTTAAGTGGCAGAGAAATTATAAGGGGAATGAACATGATAAAAAAATAATTCTTCATAATAATGGATATTTGCTTCATTTTCCTCCTTTGCAAATATAAATATTTTTAACGGCAGGCAAGAGGGTTTCCCCCGGAACCCTATCGGTCAGTATCCATAGCTGAGTACCTTAGGACCACTGACTCGGAGGTTAATTTTTTTTATACTATATTTGTCAGGATATTTCAATAAACAATTAAACATATAATTAAATTTCGGCGGAATTACAGGGTTTTGATACCATCATTTTGTGATATACTTTTCAGATATAAATGAATATTAATTCTGATTCATTGCTCAAAAAACTGAAAAAATACAGGTTTATAATTATATTAATTTTATCCATAATTATTGCTTATTTGCTCATCCCTCTTCCGTCAGAATTATTTGAAGATGATTACAGTACGGTTATCACAGACAATAAGGGCCTGATCTTAAGAGCTTTCCTGAACAATAATGAGCAATGGCATTTTCCTCCGGATCCATCGGTTAGGCTTTCGGAAAAATTGATAAAGTCGGTTATTAACTTTGAAGACAGATATTTTTATTACCATCCAGGAGTTAATCCTGTCTCCCTTATCAGGGCTTTTGCCGGGAATATAATTTCCGGGAAGATAATAAGCGGGGCCAGTACGATCTCCATGCAGGTAATCAGGCTTGCCCTTAAAAAGAAGAGGACTTTTCTATCCAAGTTTCTGGAAATATTTCAGGCGATTAAACTTGAGATAAAGTATTCAAAGGAAGAGATACTCAGGATGTATCTTGATAATGCTCCTTATGGTGGTAATATTATCGGTATCGGTGCAGCATCACTTAAGTATTTCGGCAAAAATCCGGAGAAGCTGACCTGGAACGAATCAGCAGTTCTGGCAGTACTCCCAAATGCTCCGGGGCTGATTTCCCCATTGCTGAACAGAGAAGCCCTGATAAGAAAAAAGAACAGGCTTTTAAAAAAAATATTTGACAGAAATATTATTTCCGGTGATATCTTCCGGCAAAGTTCATCCGAAGAAATATCCGACAATCTTTTTCCAATACCTTCCATTGCACCCCATTTTGCGGAATATTTAAAAAACATTCCGGGAAACAGGGGCACCTACATCAGGTCGACTATCAGCAGAGAGCAGCAGGTTACAGTGGAACGTATGGTAAAAGAACATCTGAAATATCTTTCAGCTTTAGGGATTAATAATGGAGCTGTGGTGGTTGCTGAAACTGTAACAGGAAAAGTGAGAGTTTATTGCGGATCTCAGGATTTTTATGATTTTTCGAGGAATGGACAGGTGGATGGTGCAAGGGCAGCAAGATCTTCTGGATCTATTCTGAAACCTTTCCTTTTTGCGCTTGCGATTGATGAAGGTTTAGTACTTGAACGGACTATTTTAAAAGACATTCCATCATATTTCGGTTCTTTTTCCCCATCCAATGCATCGATGAAATTCAGCGGCATTGTAACCGTCAAGGAAGCTTTGATAAGATCGCTCAATGTTCCGGCTGTAAGATTACTCAATTATTACGGGCTTAATAAATTCTATTTATTTTTAAAGAAGGGAGGGTTGAGCACTCTGATCAGAGATCCTGATGATTACGGACTTACTCTGATCCTAGGGGGAGCTGAGACAAAATTGATTGAGCTTGTCCGATTATACAGAGGTCTGGGCAACTCCGGAAAATTTCTCCCCCTGAAATTTTCAGATAGATCTGATGATAAAAAGGGAGTATATGATCTGCTAAGTCCGGAAGCAGCTTATCTTACCCTGAACATGATAAAGGAATTGAAGCGGCCGGGAGCTGAATTTTACTGGGAACAATATCAGAGTAAAAATCCCCTTGCCTGGAAGACAGGTACAAGTTATGGACAAAGGGATGCCTGGGCAGTCGGGGTCAGCCCTGAATGGGTGATAGCTGTCTGGGTAGGGAATTTCAGGGGGGAGGGGAATCCTGAACTTGCAGGTTATTCTTGTGCGGCACCTTTAATGTTTGATGTCTTTAATTATCTTCCAAAAAATAATATGGCTAAATGGTTCAGCCGAAACAGATTAAAATTCAGGAAGGTGGAGTTGTGCAGACGTACCGGATTTCTTGCGGGAGATGATTGCGGGGATGTCATTGTTGCAGAATCTCCGTCCGGTGCGGGAGTTGTTCCTATATGTCCTTATCACAGGTCTGTGTATGTGACTGAAGATGGCCGGTTTAGTGTTTGCTCGTTATGCTGGGAAGAAGGGAAATATAGAAAAGTTAAAAGAGTAGTATATCCTCCGGATGTTTCCCAATTTCTCCGGGAAAGAGGTGATATTATTGAAACTATTCCACCTCATAAAAAAGGGTGTCCGTCAGGGACAGATTCAAATCCCCTTCAAATATTATACCCGGTAAAAAATGCGAGGATCCTGATCCCTGTAGATTTTAACAAAAGGATCCAGAACATAACTTTCAGAGTTGCCCATAAATTCAAAGACAAAGAGGTTTTCTGGTATATTGATAAGGTTTATAAGGGGTCTACAAAAAATAGACATAAGCTGGTGATTGATCTTACTCCGGGATGGCATAATCTGGAAGTTGTAGATTCAGATGGATATATAGAGAACAGACGTTTTTATGTTTCATTCACCGGGAGTTTGGGAAGATAGTTTCCTCTTTTTTTTTTCAAAAAAATCATTATATATTAATGCTGATATCAATATTGTACATCCAATAACAATTTTTATAAGATTCCCACTCTCCCCAAAAACAGTAATTGATACAATAATAGCGAGAGGTATTTTCAGGTTGTTCATTATCGATATAGTCCCAATCCCTGATCTCCGGACTCCAAAGTTCCATAAAAAGAATGCCAGTCCTGATGCGACAGATCCAAGGTATATCAATGTGAATATCTGATTTGTTGAAATTGAAATAGTAGTGATATCGACTGTTATCAGGAGTGAAAAGAGAGTGACCACAAATGCTCCGGAGTAAAGATAAGCAAATATGTCTTTATCTCTGATATTTTCAATTTTTTTCATAGTTGCCCTGTATTTGACCTGGCCCCAGGCAAAGAAAAGATTTGAAAACTGCATTAGAATAAATCCCGGCAGAAAACTTTCTGATGCTATTTCTTTATAAACAATTATCGCAGTTCCGGCGACTGCCAACAATGATATGATCAGGTAGTTCATATGATATCTTTTTTTCATGATATCGTAAATAAAAGAGACATATAGAGGTGTAAATATTGTGAATAGAGCCACCTCGTAACCTTTCAGGTATCTGTAGGAATATATATATGTGATGTACATAAACCCATATTGTACAGCGCCTATCATTACCAATTTAAGCTTAAATTTAAGAGGAATACCCCTCACTTTTATAAAAGGGATGAATATCAGGAGAGAAATTGCAATCCGTATGAATGATACCAGATTAGGGTGGAGTGAAGCCAGGTTCCCCTTAATAAGCCCGAATGAGAAAGACCAGATCAGAGAGGCAGAAAGAAGATATAGCATTATCGTTTCAGGTCTGATAATCCTTCCGGGATCTTTATAAGGCTGTTTAGATATTGAGAATTTCGTTCATGCCACTTTGAAGTAGAATTTAAAACAGATTTGATCTTCGACATGAAAATAGCAGTGTTGCCGAAATAATTAAAATTTTTGTGAAGAAAATATATTGCGGAGATAAATTTCGGTTCTAATTCCAGGGCTCTCAAAGCTTCTGCTTTTGCCTGCTTGGGCTTTCCAAACCTGAGAAAAAAATGCGCTTTCTCAATTCTGATAAAAGGGTTATATGGATCAATCTTTTCAAGCTTGTTCAGGGGAGAAAGTATTTCCTCCTCCAGACCCGGGTATTGCAACCCTTTTTCGAGTATGGATCGGAAAATGTCCGATTCAAGAAAGTATGCTTTATTGTAATATGGGTTTATCCTGAATATACTTCTTGTGTTTTCCATAGCTGAATATATGACTTCCGGATCAGAGTTTTTTTTGAATTCTCCCAGAAGGAGAACGGCTCTGTAGTAATAAGGGCTGATGTTCATTTTATTGAGAGCTTCTGCTTTATTCAGTTGTGTGAAAATTTTTGCCAGATCACTCTGTTTTGCACTTCTTCTAACAAGAATTTCTGAATAATAGGGGAAAATATATCCGATGAAAATAACAATGATCAGGATCAGTATTGACATAAAACGTATGATTGCTGAGTTGCTCTGGAAATCGATTTCCCCCTTAAAAAGTGTTTTCAGGAGAAATATGAAAATAAAAAAGAAGAAGGTTTGAAAAATAATGTTAAAAAACAGTGCCTGAAACAGGAGATAGAGTATGAGGATTTTGGAAATATTGAATAGAGGGCCCCTTAATATTTTTCTAAATATAAATAAAAGTGAAAATACAAGTATAAATATTCCGAAAAATCCCAATTCGGAAACTAATTTAATGTAGTCGCTATGGGGAGTCCTCGGCAGTTTGAAGTAATTGGCGGGACCTTTCACCTGTTTGAAATTATATTTTTTGGAGAGTTCTCCGAAATTGTCGGGGCCAACACCTCCAACAGGGTGATCCCGGAACATTTTCAATCCTGTATTCCATATTTTCAACCTGTCTGCTGAATAGGGGTCCTCATATATTGAATGATAGAACATATTCCTGACAGGATTAGGGGTAATAAAGGTAATAATTATTAGAATGAGTACAACAGGAACTGCTCTTTTCTTTTTGAAAAGGACCATCACTAGAGAGAATATTGCCGCCCCCAGAAACGCGGCCTTGGATTCTGATATGTATAGAGATAAAAGGTTTAAAATGATCAATAATATATAAAAAGATATATTATCTCTCAGAAAATAATACAAAAATATAAGTGCTCCAGCGCCTGAAATGATTCCTGACATTATAGGGTTAGAAAAAAACAGGTCCTTTGTCCCGGAGAACAAATATATTAAAATAAAGATTCCCGAATAAACAGAGATCAAACTTCCAATAATTTTTATATTCCTCTCCTCTTCACGCTCTTCGATCAGATGAAGAATAAAATAGGCGGATATCAGAAAGACATCAAAAAAGAATAGAATTGATTTTAGAAAATATACGGAGAATATTGTTGAGATAAGAATCATTATGTTCACAAGCAGTAATGCTCTTGTGAAATTAGAAACACCTATATTTTTTGATATTATAATTTTTCTGATCAGAAATAAAACAATTAGAATTGCGAAAATCATAAAATAGTAAAAAGACGATTTTTCCGGAAAAAAGATCAGGAATATCAAAATGGATATTAGTTCAATATCTTCATTGAGGGCACGGAGTTTTAATATGATGTTGCTGAACACTGCTATTTCCCTCCTGAAGACCCGGAGTTTCTTAAATTATCAATGAAGTTTGACTTAATATATTGGAACCATTTTTTATATTCCGGGTTTATTTTATTCAGGGATTCAGCTTTTCCTGCATGGTAGAGTGATGAAAGGTATTTTTTCTCTTCATATAAGATCCTTGATCTGAGATAATGTGCGTATGGATTATTATCATTGAGATCAATAATTCTGACCAGGTATTTATCAGCCTTGGATTTTTTACCCGAAGCATATGATACTTCAGCCATTCCCTGAAGAGCTTTATAATTAAATCTATTGAACTTAAGACTTCTTTTAAAATGGATCTCTGCTTGATTCACCCTTTTGAAATTTAGATGAAAGGAGCCCGATCTCCTTTGACCTGAAGATATAAAGATCAGTAAATGAGGAATTATCAGTAGTAATGCTGCAGTGACAGCAATTTTCGGAGGAGGGGTTTTAACCCTGTATATCTGAGAAATAATTATTGTAAAGATCAGTGATGCGGAGAAGAAATAGAACCCGATATCAATAAGATTATAAATTATGGTGATTAAGAGAATTGATATATAGAGAGCATTCTCTTTGTTTACTTCTGGCACTATTTTTTTCCGGTGGATGAATATCAAAGAGAGAATTATGATAATGGTGATTATTCCTCCCTCAGCGGTTAATTGAAGGAGAAAATTATGTGAATAAATTGAATGTGCTTCACCCGGATGGATATATTGTGTAATGTTATGTTCGTAATTTCCAAGGCCTACACCAAAAAGCGGGTTTGAAACTGTCATCCTCACGGCCTGACTCCAGTTTGAAACCCGCAATTTAACCGGGTCAAACTTTTTAACTTCTGAAAATCTTAATCCTGCGATAATAAAGAAAAACATCGAGAGGATCATCAGAAGCGGGACAAGGAATCTCAGGTTTGATTTCCCTGAAAAATATAAGTATAGAGGGAATCCTGCCAAAAGATAAACAACCCCCGCAAAGGATTGTGTTAGTACCATGTTAAATATACCTGCAATAAAAAGTATCAGCCAGAAGATCCTTGTCCCTTTTTTTGAATTTAACATATAGTGAAATATCGCCAATAACAGAACAGCACATATAAAAGTATATAGCGTAGGAAGAGAAAATATGGAAAATATCCTGCCGCTTTCTATCCTTGCTTTAACTGCGTTCGAATATGTTGAAACATCAGGATACATGCTGTTTAAGTATATCGGGAAGAGGATGAATTTCTGAATGATACCGTAAGTGAATATAAACGGAGAAATAATTGCAGTGAGAAGTATAATTATTTTTTTCAGATCAATATGCCTGAATATAAAGAAAAGTGAAATAAATAGAAGAAAAAAAAGTGTTCTTTCAAAAAAAGCTGTTTTAACTGAACTTATTGAAAAGTTAAGAATAAAAAAGAACAGAGATATGAATGTATAAAATATTTTCCTTGTCAATTTAACATAAGAGTATATAACCGGGTAAAAAAAAACGGCTGGTAAAAACCAGCCGTTTCTCTTCTGTTTCGGTTAGTACTACTTTACTTTTGGCCCGTAAACAAATGCGCCGTTTGAATAGATAATATCGTTGTTGAAGTCAGGCAGTGAATTTACAATATATTCACCAGTCAGCGACCATGTTGCAACAACACTGTTGTCCCTTCCGCCTGATCCGATGGAATAGATGTCCTGGAAACCAGCATCACGAATGTAATACCATGTTCCGCCCCATGAATCTGTGTTAGGAAACTTTTTGATGTGGAAAGCCCTGTAGTTACCAAAACCTGCATTGTCCAAGCTTGCTGGTGCGATATAATGATCTGTCATATAGGATTCAACGGCTGTTCCTATAGATTTCATATCACCCATTGTAGATTTCTGTTTACTCTTCTGGATCGCTGTTAGCAGGTTAGGTATAGCAATAGCAGCTACAATACCAATAATTGCGACAACGATAAGAAGCTCAATTAATGTAAAACCTTTCTTGTTCATGAATGAACCTCCTTCAAATTTTAATATATTATAAGCAATAATTATGCCAAAAAAATCTTTGTTGTATTACAAGTGTTTTTCTCAGAGTGGGTGAAAAATGGAGTAAAATTGTCGTTAGTATTGACAAAATTTGTCACATTACTGTACCTTTGGGCCGTAGACAAATATTCCTATAGAATAAATAATATCATTTCCAAAATCTTCAAGGGAATTGGTTATATAGACCCCTTCCTGAAGAAATCCCGAGAATACCCCGCCCTTCCCGGGTGAGCAGATGGAATAAATATCTCTGAATGTGATATCTCTCTGGTATAACCATAAATTCCCCCATGCATCAGTGTTTGGGAAGTGTCTTATATGGAAGATTCTGTGGTTGCCGAAACCGGCATTGTCCAGGCTTGACGGTGCTACATAATGATCTGTCATATAGGATTCTACTGCGGTTCCTATTGATTTTAAGTCACCCATGGTTGCTTTCTGTTTTGTTTTCTGGATGGCAGTAAGCATATTGGGTATGGCTATTGCAGCGACAAGACCGATTATTGCCACTACTATCAGTAACTCTATTAAAGTGAAACCTTCTCTCTTCATCAGGGGGCTCCTTGTTCCTTCAATAAATTATATAGCAATAAAGATTCCAATGATGATAATTATTTTTATCGATGTCACATTCCGGAGAGGCCGGGTTTGAATTAACGATCAGAAATATTCTTCAGATGAGTCGTAATTATTGAATTTTGTATATTTGTCCTGGAATGCCAGTTCTATTTTTCCCGTAGGTCCGTTTCTCTGTTTTGCAATTATCAGGTCTGCAATTCCCTTCCTTTCAGTCTCTTTTTCGTTCTGTTCATCCCTGTGAAGAAACATTATAACATCAGCGTCCTGTTCGATAGCTCCACTCTCTTTCAGGTCAGATAGCTGGTACTTTATTCCGCCGTCTCTTCTGGTTCCTCTCTGTTCAGGTGAACGGTTAAGCTGTGCCATTGCAACAACCGGAATCTGAAGTTCCTTGGCCATCTCTTTCAGGGAAGCTGAAATAATAGCAACTTCCTGGGCCCTTGAATCATTTCTTCTGAGGTTTTCCCCTGTCACTTTCATTAACTGAAGGTAATCAACAAAAACAATATCGAGTCCGCTCTCTCTTTTCAGTCTTCTTGCTCTTGTCTTCATCTCCAGGATCGAGAGAGTCGCTGAATCATCAATATAGATCTTACTTTTCGAAAGAGCCTCACCGGCAAGTTCCAGTTTCTTCCATTCCTGATTTGTGAGATTATATTTTCCTCTGATCAGAGCGCTCATATTTACTTCTGCTTCGGTTGCAAGCATTCTGAGCATGATCTGTAGTTTTGACATTTCAATGGAGAAAAATCCGACAGATTTGTTTGCTTTTATAGCTATATTGGAAGCAATGTTCAATCCCAAAGCAGTTTTCCCCATTGAAGGCCTTGCTGCAATGATTATAAGATCACTGTTCTGAAATCCTCCTGTCATATCATCGAGTTCATAGAACCCTGATTTTAATCCTCCCGAATCGCCATGTTTCTGGATCTCCCTGATCTTCTTGATCGTTTCAGGTATGATCTTTTCTGAAGCTTTGAATCCGTCATCAATTTCTGCACCGGCAATCTTGATGATATCATCCTGTAATTTAGCAAGGATGGACCTGACATCCGCTTTCGGTTCGAGTCCGCTTGAAATAACATCGGAAGATGTATTTATGATCTTTCTGAGTACAGATCTGTCTTTTACAATGTTAACATAATTTGATATTTCAAAATTTTCAGGTATCCCGTCAGTAAGAGAATTTAAATATGCATAACCACCGACAAATTTGAGTTCATCTTTTCCCAGATGTTCTCCGACCGTTAGTGTATCAGCTTTACTGCCATCTTCATAAACTTTATAAATAGCTGCGGCTATTGTTTTGTTTGATGCGCGATAGAAATCGTCTGAGTTTATGTCATTGAAAACAATATCAATGTATCTGTTATCTATCAGCATAGCCCCCAGAACAGCTTTTTCCGCATGATCGCTGCCCGGGAGCTTTGATTTATCTGAAGGGTTATTCACTTTCTTCCGGCTCAGGTTTCCCTACCGGCTTCTCTTCCGGTTTCTGCTCCGTTTCATCTTCTCCTTCTTTGTTTACAATGATCTTCAATTGAGCTTCAACATCTTCGAATAATTTGATCCTGCTGATAAATTCACCAAGTTTCTTAATAGGTTCATCCAGGTGAATTCTTTTCCTCTCAACCTCTACTCCCAGCTCGGCGAGTTTCTTCTCGATCTCAAGAGTAGTAACTGAGCCGAAGAGGACATCGTTCTCTCCGGCCTTTTTTTCGATCTCTATCTTAAGGCCTTCAATTCTCGTCTTCTGTTCTTCAGCTGATAATTTTTCAATTTCTCTCTGCTTATCAGCTTTCTTTTTTCTATGGATCATTATCTCAAGATTATGTTTTGTAACCTCAAGGGCCAGATTCTTCGGAAGTAGATAATTTCTTGCATATCCTGGCTTTACATCAACCTGGTCCCCAACCTTCCCGAGGTTTTCTATATCTGAATTAAGTAGAACTTTCATTTTATCCTCTCCTGGATTCTATGAATTTAACAAGAGCCATATGTCTTGCCTGTTTTATTGCCTTGCTCAATTGTTTCTGATGATAAGCACAGGTTCCTGTCACCCTTGCAGGCAGGATCTTTCCGGTTTCAAGAATATAATTCTCAAGTTCTGAAGATTTTTTATAGTCGATGAGCCTTATACGGTCCTTGCAAAAAGAACAATATTTCTTTTTTGAGAAATACTGCTTTTTCGGGAATCTTGAGGGCCTTGACGGCTTACTTGGTCTCTGCATTTTCTGCCTCCTCTTCTACTTTTTCCTCTGTTTTTTTTGTTGTCTTCTTTGCCGGAGCTTTTTTAGGTTTAACCGGTTTCTCAGCTGTTTCTTCGACTTTTTCTTTTTTTACTTCCTTCTCTTCTTTCTTCTCTTTTTTAGCAGCTTTTTTCACGGTTTCTTCTTTTGTTGGCTTTTCTTTAAGCTCCACTTTCTTTTCTTCTTTTTTCTCTTCTTTTGCTTCAGGTTCTGTTACGGCCTTTTCCACTTTTTTCTTTTCAACCTTCTTTTCTTCTTTTTTCTCTTCTTTCGCTTCAGGTTCTGTTACGGCCTTTTCCACTTTTTCCTTTTCAACCTTCTTTTCGGCCTTTTTTTCAACAGGAGTATCTTTTACTTTTACCTCTTCAGGTGTAGTTTCAACCTTTGGTACTTCAACTTCTGTTTTTGGCTGAGGAGCCGGCCTTTCTGCAGGTCGCTCTCTCTCAATATCTCCAGCAGATTTTTTTGAAAACTTTTCTATCCTCTTCCACTTCTTCACCAGTTTGTTAGTTTTTCTAAATTTGTCATCGAGGCGGATTACAATGAAGCGCATCACTTTTTCATTCAGTTTAAGTCTTCTCTCAACTGCGGCAATAACATCGCCGGGAGACATTGTTTTAATGAAAACATAAATGCCCTCTTTATGTTTTTCGATCGGATAGGCTAGAGCCTTACGCCCCCAGTCATCAATATTTTCAATAGTCCCTTTTCCTTTTTCAAGTATATCGGTTATTGAAGTCTTGATCTTTTCCGCTTCTTCATCAGCGGTTTCAGGATTGATTATCAATCCTATCTCATACTCTCTTTTCATTTTACCTCCTTATGGTTTTTCAGCCTTCCTCCGGAGAGGAAAGCAAAGAGTTTATGTATATTATTCTTTCTTATCTTCCTCTTTTTTCTCTTCAGAAGAATCAGCAGGTTTCTTATCGGTATCTGTAGTTTCTGCTGCTTCTTCACCTTCTTCACCCTCTTCTAATTCTTCTTCCTCTTCAACTTCCTCTTCAACTGCACCCTTGACCTGGACAGCACAAATAACCCTTGTAGGGCTTGAGACAAGTTCTACATCCTCTTCAAGTTCAATGATCTCGAATTTCAGAGAATGTCCGATATGAAGGTCTTCAACATTGATTTCTATTTTGCTGGGGATCTTATGAGGGAGGCATCTGAGGTCAACCTCTCTGTTTACCTGGTCGAGGATCCCGTCTTCCATCCTTACCCCTATAGGTTCCCCGATCAATACTATCGGGACACTCACTTCGATCTTCTTTTTCAGATCGATCCTGATAAAATCTGCATGTATTATTTTATCAGACAGGTAATCGTATTGAATATCTTTTAACATAGCATCAACTTCGATCTTGTCTCTCTTGATTCTAAGGATAGTATTCTCACCCATCTCCGATTTCATTATCTTTTTTATGTCAGCCATTTCTATTGAAATGGGGATAGAGTCTTTTTTCTCTCCATAAATTATTGCGGGAATCTTATTCTCTTTCCGAATTCTTTTTGCTACCTGCTTGCCGACCTCATCTCTTGATTCGGCATTCATCGCTATTATATTTGACATATTACACCTCTCTATTTAAATAATTTTGAAACTGATGTTTCTTTATAAATACTGCTTATAGCCTGTGAAAATAGGTCGGATACTGATAATATCCCAATCTTATCACATTTTAAAAGTTCACTCTGCAACGGTATTGTATCTGTGATGAACAATTTCTCCAACGGAGAATCAGTCAGCCTTTCCAATGCTTTACCTGAAAGGATCCCATGTGTACAGGCTGCATATATTTTTTTTGCTCCGTTCTTTTTAAGAGCTTTTACTGTTTCTGTCATTGTCCCGGCAGTGTCCACAATATCATCGACAATTATTGCATTCTTATTTTTGACATCACCGATTATATGCAATATCTCTGCAACATTGGCCTCGGCTCTTCTCTTATCTGCGATCGCAAGCCCTGCCTTCAATTTTTGAGCAAAACTCCTTGCCCTCTCAACTCCGCCCGCATCAGGGGAAACTATGACAAGATCTTTCAATTTCTTCTTCTTAAAATGGGAAACGAATATAGGGAGAGCCATCAGGTTGTCAACGGGGATATTGAAAAATCCCTGTATCTGATTTGCATGCAGGTCAATGGCGAGGATCCTTGAGAATCCTGATGTTTCCAGGAGGTCTGCAATAAGTTTTGCAGAGATCGGAACCCTGGGCCTGTCCTTTCTGTCCTGTCTTGCATATGCATAATAGGGGATGACAGCTGTTATCCTCCTGGCAGACGCTCTCTTAAATGCATCACACATAAGGAGGAGTTCCATGATATGAAAATTAATATCTTTTGTGAAAGACTGGATCACAAAAACGTCGGCGCCCCTGACATTTTCCCAACTCTGAAATCTTATTTCTCCATCAGAAAAGGTCCCAAGGCTTGCCTGCCCCAGATCCTTTTTTAGTCTGCCGACAATTTTTTTTGCCAGCGGAAGGTTTGATGAACCGGAAAAGATCAGATATTTATTTTTAGTCATTTTTTATCCTGGGGCGGGAGGATTCGAACCTCCGAATGTCGGCTCCAAAAACCGATGCCTTTCCGCTTGGCCACGCCCCAATATTATTTTGATAGTTTTGCTTATCCAGGAGCTCTCCAATAAATATATCCGGAAAGACAGATAAAAGGGCAGTCTTCTGGGTCCCGGTGGGGAAACAGAACAATGACGAACCGGTTCCGCTCATTAATACTTTATCTAACCCTAAACTTTCCATTTTTATTTTTATCCTTTCCAATTCCGGAAATATTTTAAAAGTTGTGAATTCTAACTCATTTTTCAATGTAGAGATATCACCAGAACCTAAAAAGGAATCTATTTTACTTTTTAAGGGTGATTTTGTCAAGTTAAACCGGGAGAAAATATCTATTGTTGAGATATGAAAACCGGGCATTAAGACTGCAACACTTCCTTTGTCGGGAGTGACGGCCGGAGTCAGTATTTCACCTATACCTTCCCCGATCATTGTTCCGCCTGAAAAGAAAAAAGGGACATCAGCCCCTATTGTTATGCCTAAAGAGATCATGTCGTCAATTGAAATGTCCAGATCAAAATAGTCCTTTATGAACATCATAATAACTGCAGCGTTAGAGCTGCCGCCTCCCAGACCGGAGCCGGCAGGTATTTTTTTGCTGACCTTAACATCGAATCCTTTTGCAAGTTTGTATTTTTTATACATTAGCTCAAAGGCTTTCATTATTGTATTTGAGCTATCCCAGGAAATATCTTTTTTGTCACCGGAAAGATTGATTCTGCTTTCAGTGTTCTCTTCTATTTTTATCAGGTCAAAGAGGGAAATGGTCTGAAAGATAGTTTTAAGTTCATGGTAGCCGTCATCTCTCTTCCCGGTGATTTCCAGTCCGAGATTGATCTTTGCATAAGACCTGAATTCCATTTTATTTCTGATCTGACCTCATCAGTTCATCGAGAGAAACCTGGGAATAATTATTTAATTCTTTCTGAAGAATGAGCCTGCCGGATTTTTCCTTCATTTCGTATATTCTGAACTCAAGCCTGACCTCCGAACCTGTGAGGTTGATCATGACCGGATATTTTTCTTTCTCGGATTCGATTATCTGCATCTGAAATCCGTTCCTTTCTAATTTCTTTCTGTTTACACGCTGTTCGAGGAGAAGTGCTTTTATCTCGTTATAAGTGAGGTCAATATTCCACCATCTGAACAAAAAATCTCTGAACTCCCCTCCCCAGTATTGTTTCCTCTTCGGGATGATCACATTGGAATAATTCCCTTTGACCAGTATCTCAAAGAGGACCTGATTCATCGGCCCGAGAAAAATAAGCCTGTCCCCGCTATTATTGTATCCAAGCAGTATCTTTGTATTTTCTTTTCCTGTCTCTGTAATTGTTTTAACCTTTATTCTGACAGAGTTGTATTTGTCCCCGTCAAATTCCGGGACTGTATGTATCTGAGGAGTTCTGCAGCCTGCCAGAACAAATAAAAAAACAATTATTACAATTAAAGTAAAGTTTTTTTTCATTGATCACCTGATTTTATCAGAATTTGAGTAAAAGTGTTATTTTTTCTCAGACCAGTTTTTCCTCTTTTGCCTTGAGGATCGCTTTTACCCTGGAGTCAACGCCAAGTTTTTTAAATATTCTGTTTATGTGTGTTTTAACTGTTTTTTCACTAATGTAGAGACGGTCCGCAATATCCTTGTTCCTGATCCCGAGAACCAATGTCTGTAGAATTTCCTTCTCCCTGAGGGAGAGGTTGTAGGAATCGTTGTAATCTGAAAGCATTTTACTTATCTGGGCAATGTCCGGTTCAATAGCAAGATTAAGTATTTTTCTTTCCGCCCAGATTCCGCCATCCCTGATCACCAGAAGGGCTTTCTGGATCAATGCTGATGTCATCTCGCTTCCGAATAAACCTTTTACACCCAATTTCAGTAATTTTGCCTTTTCCGTATCTGTATAATTTTCATTAAAAATTATTATCTTGATAAAAGGAAAAAGTGTGTACAATTGTTTTATCGATATTATTGATGCTTCCAGATCTGTAAAGCTGCAGGATGCGCACACCATCGCAAGATCGGTTTCTTTATGGAATTCAGCCCTGCTAATTTCTATAATTGAATCGAAATTGCGGGAATAATCAAGGCAGATATTTTCATCTGAGATCAACTTTATCTGATCAATTATGAGTGAATGTTTGCAGATGGTAATGAACCTTAAACAGGTTTTCTGTTTTTGTTCTGCCAGCTTGCTACCTGAAGAGGTACCGCACCGGATCGCCTCGGCAACTTTTTCCCTTATTATTTCGATCGGTGTCGATTTTTCCAGGAAATAAAAGAAACCCTTTTTAGTGGCCTCGATCGCAGTCTCGAATGAGGGGTATTCGGTAAATAAGATGACCCGGGTGCCGGGTGACATTTCCATAATGGTTTCTCCTGTCACCATACCGCTTTTTTTTTCTAAGTGT
Organism: Candidatus Aminicenantota bacterium; assembly: GCA_963827565.1. GTDB lineage: Bacteria > Acidobacteriota > Aminicenantia > UBA2199 > UBA2199 > UBA647. The sequence continues at coordinate 182,523 of CAWHBG010000003.1, read as the reverse complement.
GAGCAGATGAGTACAACATCAACATTGGTAGTTTTGATTATTGACAGAGCCTCATCGGGATCAATAGTGATGAGAAATTTCACTTCATCATTTCTGAGAAGCGGGATAAATGCACTCAGCCCTTTCAGTATGTTATCAATAACAAGAATTGTCGATATGTTCTTTTGAGACAACTATTTGTTCTCCTTTGTTATTTCCGGATCTTCCATGAATACCGGGAAAAGATATCCGGAACCGATATCTTTGTTAAGAATTAATTTACCTTTGACCACGACTAGGTCCCCGGGAGAGAGTGTCTCCTTAGTAGTAAAGGTTATATCGTTTCTCCCATTCTCCCCGCTTCCGTCACGGATATGCACCCAATTTCTCCCTTTTATTTTCATGGAAACTTTTACTACTATTGCCCTTATTGTTATATCTTCCCCTTCAATATTCTTACTGTTTTTGAAGCACTCGGCGATAGTAATTCCGTCATCTGCTTTTTTTACGGAACCGGGCTTAACAACTATCACTTTTTTATCGGTGTTCATCTTTTTGTGCCCCTGCATGTTCTGCATCGATCTCATGGGGAACTGGCCTGACTCCCCTGAAGCCCTGACAAGCCCGGCGAAATATATCAGTTCAAATTTCTTTTTAAGTGTTTTGGAATAAAAATCTTTCATTACCAACGGATCTCTGAATTCAATTATATTACCGACATTTGCCACGACCATTTTAGATGCAGCCCAATGTTTTTTCCCTTCAGATTCATACTCGAGGTAGGTATAACCGCCAGACTTGAACTTTTGTACCAACTTTCCCTTGTGTATTTTAACCTCTTTCTTCTCATTGACGGTTTGGGTTCCAATTGCGAAAGTAAGGATAAGAGATAAGGCTACTATGAAACTAACTGCTCTCAGAATGTTTTTAGAATTATTTGTCATAAGGTTTCCTCGCTGAATTTCTATTGTTTTCCTATATAGTATTACCATAATTATATTTGTTTTTGCAACTAAAGTTGCATAATAAAAAAAAATAAATCAAACTAAAAATAAACCTTTATGAAATTGACATGGTTAAGTATACAGACTATATTATTTCTGTATGTCATGGGAATGTCATATAAAACTAAATGTAAAGGAGTTATTTATGAAAAAAGCCTTGTTTATTTTACTTTCACTTGCTGTGGCAGCTTTTGTTTATAGTGCAATTTCCGGTACCGGCCATGATTTCTCAGCCGAATCATGGACCACAAATGGGGAAATATGTCTGCCATGCCACACGCCTCATAACGGTGATGCATCAGTATCAGGTGCACCTTTATGGAACCATGAAGTCTCAACATCTACTTACACCTTATATCCTTCCGGCGGAACTATGAACGCTGTACCAACGGCCCCTACCGGTGTATCTCTTCTTTGTCTGAGTTGCCATGACGGATCTGTTGCTCTGGATAGTTTTGGAGGTGCAACTGGTACTGAAAATATTACCGGTGGTGCTCTTTTTGGCACTGATCTCAGCAATGATCATCCGATCTCATTTGATTATACGACTGCACTTGCAACTGCGGATGGGGAACTTCATAATCCTTCAGTAGCCAATTCAGGTTTGGGTGGTACAATAGCAGCTGATATGTTATTTTCAAACAGCCTAGAATGTGCTTCATGTCATGATGTTCATGATGGAAATGATCTTGGACCTACAGGCCATCTTCTGATCAAATCTAATGCAAATAGTGCTCTCTGTCTGACCTGTCACGACAAATAAAATTTAAGGGCTGAAACCAAATAAAAACCCCTCTCAGGAGGGGTTTTTTTTTATAAAATTTAAAAAAATTTATGTGTATTACCTATATAGTTTTCTTTTGGATTTGCTTTTGCTATATTTTTTATAAGCTATAATAACAAGTATTAAGGAGATTTGAACTTGAAACAGCAAATAGGTTTGAAATTATTTATTATATGCTTTGGAATATTGATATTATTTGTGGGGTGTGGAGTCAAACGTCCCCAGATAGAACCAGAAAAAGATTTTATATTTTATCCCCCCCTTCCTAACACACCCCGTTTCCAATATTTAACAACTTTTTCTGATTCAAGTGATATTAAGCAGAAAAGCTCACTTTTTAAATTTGTAGCGGGGGAAAAAGAGTTAAAAGTTCTACCTATAAAAAAACCTTATGGGGTAGGGATTTTTGAAGGAGTGATCTATGTCTGTGACCTGAGATCAAATGCTGTTATTGTAATGAACCTTAAAAAAAGGACTTTTGGATATATGGGAGTAACCGGTTCAGGCAGATTAAAAAAACCTGTAAATTTATTTATTGATAAAGATGACCGTCTTTTATATGTTACAGATACCCAGAGGAAACAGATCGTTGTTTTTGATCTGGAAGGGAAAGTAAAAACTGTTTTTGGAAAAACAGATGAATATGTCCCTGCAGATATTCTGATCTATCAAGGTAAAATTTATATTACAGATCTGAAGAGTCACCAGGTTTTAGTTATTAATAAAAGTACAGGAGAGATCGAAAAAAGGATAGGGTCTATCGGACATAATGAAGATGAATTGTATCACCCGTCAAATCTTGATATTTTTAAAGATAAAATATACATTTCAGATACAACAAACTTCAGAGTTAATATATTTGATATTAGCGGAAAACATATATCCAGTTTTGGACAAATAGGACAAAGGCCGGGAGATTTTACAAGGCCTAAAGGAATTGCTGTTGATAAAGATGGAAGAATATTAGTGGTGGATTCTGCTTTTGAGAATGTTCAAATATTCAATAAAGAACATAAATTATTGCTTTTTATGCTGGGTCGAGGAACTGAAAGGCACAATGTGGTTCTGCCAGCTGCAATATGTCTGGATTATGATAATATAAAATATTTTAAAAAATATATATCCCCTGATTTTAAAGCTGAATATCTGCTGTTTGTAACATCTCAATTTGGTCAAAACAAAGTTAATGTATATGCTTTTGGAAAGTATGAAAAAACAAAATAGATCATTGATTTTGCTTTTTATATTACCATTTCTGCTTATAATTTCATGTAATGTAGAAAAGAATAAAAATTTATTGTCCGTCTTTTTTGATGGGGTTCCTTCCAGAAAAGTGGAAACTCAAAATCCTCAAATAAAAAAAAATGAAAATGTATTGATCAGAAGGAAAAATATGGTTCAAATTAAATCAATTCATCCGTATTACAAATCAAAAGAGTGTTCAAAATGTCATTCCAGGACTATTTCAAATTTCCTGAAAACGGATCGGAAAGAAATTTGTTTTACATGCCATAAAAAGGAGAAATTTTCCGGAAGATTTGTTCATGGGCCGGTTGCAGTAAAAGCCTGCAATGTTTGTCATGATCCACACAGATCAAAACATAGGAAGCTTTTACTGGAAGAGGGGAGGAAGTTATGTGACCTATGCCACAGGACACCTGTTGCCAACCAGGTACTACCCTGCAAAGGCGATAATTGTCTCGATTGTCATGAGCCCCATGTTTCCGGTAATAAATTTTTTCTGAAAGAAAGTAATATTGATATTCTTCTTAATAAACAAAGTGACAAACAAAGGTCTGATCTTAATCAAGGCAAAAAAGGTGCTGAGTAAGTTGAAGAATAGAAGTTTTATAATAATTTTTTGTGCTCTATTAATTATATTCAGCCAAAATTTATATCCCGAAGGAGTGTTAAACGGATCTGGTTCAGGCTCCAAATTTTTTGTTCTAAATGATTTAAGCGGTGCTCTGGTTTTTCAGTTTCAAAAAACCATTGAGGAAGATTCCAGTTTCAATAATCTGTTCTCCAAAGTCAACAGAAATTATCTTGAGGGCGGCTTAACGTTAAATTTTAACGGGAGTGTATACCATCCTAATTTACTCACGTTCAATGTTGATCTGAATTTAATTGCAAATAAAACAAAATCGATTTTTTTTTCAGATGAATCTTTAAATAATTCATTGAACAATAATTACAATATAAATTTATTGTTCCTTAAAAGAAAAACAACAAATTTAGAGCTATATGCCCGAAAAGATTATGCAGCTGCTGACAGAAGGTTCTCAGAGAGGTTTTTCCTCTATTCAAATAAATACGGATTTAAACTTGCTTCATCAAATAAGATAATACCCTTTAAAATTGATGTTTACAGGAATATTTTTAAATCGGAATCTATTTCTTATATGGAAAGGGATGAACTGACTGACAACATAGAACTAAAAACCGATATGTCAAAACTGACCGGAGGAACTTCTATAGTCAGAGTTAAAGCACGGGATTATAGTGAAAGAATTTTTGATGTAAAATATAAATCCCTTAATATAATGTCAGATTACCGCAAGTTTTATGGGAAAGAAAAGAATAATTCAGTATTTGCTCTATTCTCATTCAGGAATATGGACGGTGATATAAATCAGGAATTGTTCAGGGGTGATATTTATCAAAAACATTATTTGAAAAACAATCTTTATTTCCTGAATTCTTACAAATATACAAAAAGCGATAATGCCGGCCGGACAGGAGATAAACATTTGATTTCACTTTCAATTAATCATCGACTATTTGACAGTCTTGAAACAAAAATCAATTCGGGAGGAAGGTTTGAAAGCTATACTCTTCAAAAGTTGAAAGCATTTTCTTACGGTTTAGAATTCAGGTACAGAAAAAAGATTCCATCCGGCAGTATAAATATTATATATATGAATAATGCGGAGAACGGGTCTTATAATTCAAAAAGTGATTCGTCGTATGTCTCCGAATCAATTAATTTCTCTATATCAGATTCAATTATTTTAAATACCATTGGAGTCCGTTCTGACAGTATTAATATCACAGATAACAACTTTACTTATTTATACATGGAGGGGATAGATTATCAGGTGGAGGTTTTTGAGTCTATGGTAACTATTTTCAGAATTCCCGGAGGAGCAATACCGCCGGGAGGGAGAGTTCATATTTCATATGAACTTCTTTCATTCCCTGATTATAAATTTACAAGTGTGACTAATCAGCTGAATATACAAATGAATTTTATTAAATATTTTTATTTATATTTTAAGTTAAACTCTCTAAATCATGATATTTCATCAGATTATATTGTTTCACCTTTCCAGAGTTTCTCAACGAGTCTTTACGGGATAAAATTTGCTTCGGGGAATTTTAATGGTGAGTATTATCTGGAGAAGTACAATTCGGATATTTCGAAATATCTCTCGAGGAATTTAAGACTCTCCTTAGGATTTAATATAACAAATAAAATAAAAATAACCGGCAATACAAGTATAAACAGACTTAAATATGAAACTTCAGGATATTCTGTAGATTTTGACACATATTATGGTTCAATTAATTTCAAGCCTGTTTCGTCTATGTATCTAAATGTTATTTACAGGCACATTAATTATAAAACTGAATCATATTTCCGTGATAGAGATAGTATGATTTCGAAATTTCAGTGGAGTTTCAGAAATATAATTCTTGAGTTATTTTATGAATATATTTTAAATAAATATAGCGATTCTCAAAGGAATAGAAATTATTTTGCTTTAAGACTGAGGAGAATCTTTTGAAAAAATATTTCTTGCTGCTACTTCTGATCCTGATATTTTTTGCATTTGGTTTTTCTGAATCAATAAAATTTGTTAGTTCAATTGAAATTGGATCTGTGAAAAAAAACAAGAAATTAACTAAAGTTTTGTTCGGGAAAAAGATTAATTATTCGGTGAAACCAGCATCAGTTTTTTTTATTAATGATAATTACCTTGGGGTTACAGATCAGATATACGGAAAAATTATTATATTGAACAGAAAAGGGCAAATTATAAAGAAGATTGGTAGAATAAATAAAATGAATCTCCAATCCCCTGTTTGCGGAAGTTCTGATATGGAAGGGGGATTTTATATTTCAGATTCACAACTCCGTTTAATAGCCAGATTTTCAAGTAGTTTTAAATTTAAGAATTTTCTGATTTCCGATCCCTCTAGAAGAATAACAGGTATCTTTTGTTTTGATAAAAAAGTATTTTGTACAGATACTAAGAATCATAAAGTGCTTGTTATCTCTGAAGACGGGAAAATTCTTGTTGAATTTGGAAAGCGTGGTATAAGCGAGGGGGAATTCAATTTCCCGACACACCTGACTGTGGATAATGATAATATCTATGTTAATGATGCTCTTAATTTCAGGGTTCAGATTTTTGATCATAAGGGAAAGTTTAGAAGGATGTTCGGGAAAAAAGGGAAAAACGGTGGAGAGTTTTCACAGCCAAAGGGCATTGCTGTTGATAGTAAAAAGAGGATCTTTGTGACAGATGTTATTTTTGACAATGTCCAGGTTTTTAATATTCAAGGAAGGTTTTTGTCATATTTCGGCGGACCTGGAAGTAGTGATGGAGAGTTCTGGATGCCGTCCGGATTATCGATTGATCAAAATGATCTTATTTATATTGCAGATACATATAATAATCGACTGCAGATCTACAAAGTTGTGAAAGGTGAAAAATGAAGAAATTTTTTATATATATCATTTTAATGTTGATCGTTTTTAATGTGGGCTCAAAAAACATTGTTCATTCAAGACATAATCTCTCTGTTTCCGGTATGGGGGAGATAAATACTACCGGAACAAATCAGATCTGTATCTTCTGTCATACTTCGCATGTTCTGTCATCTGATAACGGGCCACTATGGAATAGAAAAGAATCTAATGTAGAATATACACTTTACGATAGTTCAACATTGTATTCTAAACTGGGTCAGCCCGATGGGGCTTCAAAACTATGTCTTTCATGTCACGATGGCAATATTGCCATGGGGCAGATATTGAAAGGCCCAAAAAATCTTTCTGTCAAAAATTCAGATGGTGGCAGGATTCCCCGGAATAGAAAAACCAACCTGGGGAGGGATATTTCAGATGATCATCCGATCTCTTTTGATAGCTCGATTGCTGTTTCAATCAGGGCTGATTTGGTGCATCCCAGACCCGGAGATCCAGTCAGCTATGATGGATCCGGGAAAATTCAGTGTACAACCTGCCACGATCCCCACGAAGATTTTTTCCCTAAATTCCTGGTAAGCAGTGTTGTTAATGGGGAATTGTGCAAGACCTGTCATGACCTACCCGGTTACAATAATATCTCCACTCATGATATCTCAACCACTTCCTGGAATAAATCGGGGAAGAATCCATGGCCGCATTCCGGTTATAATACAGTAGTTGAAAACTCCTGCCAGAATTGCCATCATCCCCATAACGCGGGCGGTAACGAAAGGCTGCTCAGTGAAAGAGCTGATAGTCAGGTGTGTCTGGTATGCCATAATGGAACTACCGGCTCAGATATAAAAAGTGAGGTCGAAAAGAACTTTTCCCATAATGTGGAGAATTTTAACAATATTCATGACCCTGCCGAGAATATTCTGACATCTTCTGTACATACCCAATGTGTGGATTGTCACGATCCACATAAATTGAACTCATCATCGTCTTCTCCACCTTTCCTGAATGGGAGGTTAAAGGGATCAACCGGTATGACCTTAGGAGGAACAATTGTACCTGAAGCACAGTATGAATATGAGGTCTGTTTAAAGTGTCATGGGCAGGAGAGGTATGTCATTTCCGACCGGGTGAGGTTGAACCAGAATCCGGACTTGCGGGTAGCTTTTCAACCTTCTAACCCAAGTTATCATCCTGTCGCCTCTCAAGGTAGTGGCAATTTTGTTCCATCTTTGAGGACAGGGTGGAATAATTCATCAAGAATGTATTGTACTGACTGCCACAATTCAAATAACTCAACAATGAATGGAGGTGTGGGGCCTAATGGACCTCACGGTTCAATTCACGAATATATTCTGGAGAGAAAGTATATTGTTGCTCCGTCGATGATCTATCAGCAATCGAACTATGACCTGTGCTGGAAATGTCACCGGCCCGAGGTGGTAATGAGCGAGAACTTTTCTACTTTTAAATATCATAAAAAACATGTGGATGAACAGAACACGCCATGTTCCGTCTGTCACGATCCGCATGGCTCCCAGAGGAATCCGGGATTGATCAATTTTGATACAAGCGCTGTTTTTCCGAACTTAAATGGAGATTTAAAATTTAATGTTATCGGTAATAAAGGTTATTGCTATCTGCAATGCCATGGAGATGACCACTCTCCGAAAGAATATGAAAAATAGGAGGAGTTAGATGAAAATTTTTATCGCATTATTAGCTATGCTGTTTGTTTTTGCATTTATGAATGGGGCTGAAAAGAGCTGTGTGACTTCAGAATGTCACAAAAACATGAAAGGTTATAAGGTTATCCATGCACCTGTCGAGGATGATTGCCTTACCTGCCATGAGAAAACCGGCGATCACAAATTTAAAAAGATCCCAAATATAAATGATCACTGCAACGAGTGTCATGATGATCAGACAACAAAGAAAAATGTTCATGAACCAATATCTTCCGGAGACTGTACCGACTGCCATTTTTCTCATGGTGGCGATAATAAAGCATTTTTAAAACAGAAGAGGATAGACACTGTATGCTTTGATTGTCATGATTCTGATGCCATGAGAAAAAAGTTTGTCCATGGCCCCAATGCTTCAGGAAATTGTTCATTGTGCCATGAGTCGCATAGTTCAGATAACAAATTTTTACTGGTAGAACCGCTAAAGGTCATCTGCACCAGATGTCACTCGGATAAAGATTATTCGGGGGCCGATCAAAAGATGCACACACCGATGAAAGAGGGGTGTCAGAAGTGCCACAGTTCCCACTCATCCGATCACAAATATCAGCTTATAGCAGACAGAGAAAAGCTCTGCAATGAGTGTCATAAGAAGATAACTGATAAAGTGGATATTGCAAAGTTCAAGCATAAGGTCGTCAATGAAGCTAAAAAATGCTACAACTGCCATGATGCTCATGGATCGCTTTATGATAATAATCTCAGGATTTCACCTTTAAAATTATGTCTGGACTGCCATGATAAAAAAATTATCGGTACGGATGGGGAAGATTATAATATCTTTAAAATAGTCAACAGGAATAAATTCAAACATGGGCCGATCAAGGACGGGAACTGCAGCGGATGTCATAACCCGCATGGGTCTGATTTTTATATGCTTTTAAAAGGTAATTTCCCCAAAGAGTTCTATACGGTGTATGAAGAGAGAAAATATGATTCGTGTTTTGATTGTCATGAGAAGCAATTGGCAAAAACAGAAAGAACTGTTGCGCTCACAAATTTTCGTGACGGGGACTGGAATCTCCATTATGTTCATGTGAACAGAGAGAAAGGGAGGACCTGCAGGGCCTGTCATGAGATCCACGCCAGTAATCTGCCGAAACATATCAGAAAAGATACTCCATTCGGAAAATGGAGCCTGCCGATCGGATTTGAGAAAAACAAATCCGGGGGGAGTTGTGCACCTGGATGTCATAAAGAATATTCATATGACAGAAATAAAAAGGTGAAGGGTACATGAGGATCTTTCTCACCCTCCTGCTGACCTTTTATATTTTCCCGGCAGATGTTGAGGGGCTGAGGGAAATAAAGGTAGGTGACAAAGTTCCGTTAACTGAAGAACTTAAGTTTATAGAGGGTCAGGGGAAAACAGTTCTGCTGTATCTGAAGTCTGATGATCTCAGGTCAGTAGCTTTTTTAAGACAATTTCTAAAATCTTATAATTCGGTAAAAAAGATCAGTTTTGTACTTGTTGATACGAATGCTGAAACTGATAATAGAATATTGATCCTGTTTGATAAATTTAAGGGGAACAGAAAAAAACTGAACGATCCTCAAAGGAAAATTTATGCTGATTTCGGAATAGTGGTAATGCCTTCTATCCTTTTCATTGATGAAGCGGGTATCCTTAACTCGGTAATTGTAAGTTACAGACCGAACCTCGGAATGTTCTTTACGAGTCACCTGAGCGCTCTTGAAAAGGGTGAGAAGCCGGGAAATGTTTATAAAGAAACCGATATTAAACTTGTGCAAAGGAAAAAGAACAGAGTATTAGAACAGGCTTTCACCCTGATAGTTGATAGAAATTACCAGCTTGCAGGAATGATGTATAAAAAAGCTGTTGAAAAGGATAGTGAAAATATTGAAGCCCATTTAGGATATGGATTCATTCTGCTGGAACAGGATAAAGCAAATGATGCGGTGGTTCTTTTTAAGGGTGCCCTGGAAAATAATGATTCAAAGAGGTTGAAGTTCGGTCTTTATCTGAGCCTGTCCTCCGCTGATCCTTCAGAAGAGAACCTCTCGAATTTATTAAGATTTGCCATGCTGGAACCCTCATTTTTTCCGGCAGTTTTTAAAGCCGGGGAGATACTGGAAAAGAACGGCAGAATTAAAGAAAGTATTAACATTTTCAAACGAAGCTATAAAATTTTACTGCGAAAATCGAGACGTAATAAATAATATTTTCCCGGTGGTTTAAAAAGCAGAGGGAGTTTCAACCTGATTTGAAAAATCGTTAACTGTATCAGAACAAGTAAAATAATTTAATGCTATTTATCTGGATATTCAACCATAAAAAAATTGGTACTTAGCCCTAAGAAAAAATTCATGAATATTTTAATAATCTAAAACCAGAGGAAAAAAAGCAGTTAAAATAGAAATAAATTATTACTATTCGGTTCTTCAACACTGAAAAATCTAGGAAAAAAGTCTTAATGAAAAAAAAGAGCGAATACTACTATGGTTGTAAAACGCGAATTTAAAATCAACCCATAAATCAACCTTAATATGATTGACATGGTTGCATATGCAATTTATAGTAATAAAAGTCATGAATATGTCATGGAATTTGAAAACAGAGGAAGCGTATGTTTGCTGTAACGGTTATGAGTATTAAAAAAATCTTTTTAATTGTAATTAAAACAAAACTGATTATATTAGGTATGGACAGTTTTATATTGTTAAAATGAAATTTTTTTTTAAGAATGATAAAAAATTCAAATAAATGTAGAGGAGGTAAAAGTGAGGAAACAAATTTTAGGAATATTTTTACTAATGCTAAGCCTGACATTATTTCTTTCGATTGATATTTACGGAGAAAAGGAATCCGAAAATGTCTGTGCTGAGTGTCATGATGGAGTTTCCATGAAATTTTCTGAAACTGCTCATGGTATTTCCAATGGTAAATGTACCGATTGTCATGGTAATTCTGCCAGACATCTGGATAATGCCGAAGCGGGAAATATTTTTTCTTTTAAAAATGAAACAGCACTTCAGAAATCAAAACAATGTTTATCCTGTCATAAATCTGTTGTAGGTGGGTTTATGAATGGTGAACATTCCAAAGCAGGTATAGACTGTACAAAATGTCACGGCATTCATAAGAAAGTGAATTCAATGGCAAAACTTAAGACAAAAATTTGTGCTTCCTGTCATCAGGATGTAGCCGCAGAGTTCAGTCTGAATGAGAAACATCGTGTTGGTGAGGGGATCCTTGAATGTACCTCCTGCCACGATCCTCATGAGAGTGCAACACGCCAGAGGCTTGGCGGATTCAAACAGGAATCCTGCCTGAAATGTCACCGGGATAAAGGCGGTCCGTTCATACACGAACATGAAGCCTCAAGAGTAGAAGGCTGTACTGTTTGTCACGATGTCCACGGTTCACCAAACAGGCATATGCTAAAACATCAGAGTGTCAGGGAATTGTGCTTCAGCTGTCATGCGACTGCTCCGGACTGGCATACAAGATTCATTGCCAGTGACACTAATTGCGCAAATTGCCATTCAGCTATCCACGGATCAAATCTGGATAAGCTGTTTTTGAAATAGGAGCATAATCATGAAAAGAAATAAATCATTTTTAACTATTTTAATGGTTATCCTGTTCTGCGGATTTATATCATCAGTATCCCTTAATGCTGAAGAGAAAACTGAGGATGAGTTTTACGGCAAGTTCATTGTCGGATACAGATTTGTTGATATAAGCGGAGTTGAATCAAAGTATAAAGAAGATATTAACCTGGGGGACGGGCTCAGGCTCTTTAACTTTAAGATCCATTTTGCCCCGGTCGGGAAGCTGAATAAATATTTTGATTATATGAATGTATACGTTAACAACTTCGGCGGCGATCCTTTCGAAAGTATGGGACTTGATATTATGAAGAGCGGAAAGTATAAGTTCAAATTCGACAGACGAAAATCAGAATATTTTTATAACGATCATCTTGAGGGCCATGATTTTCATACTTTTGCATTTGACCGTATCAACGACTCGGGATTATTTAAAGTGTGGCTTGGGAAAAGATCTCATGCCTATATTGATTTTAACAGTTATACAAAAAAGGGTATGAGCATAAATACACTCGATATTGGAAGAGTTGAATTTGAATTTGATAAACCTATCGATGAGATGTCAACAGAAGTTACTCTGGGCTTTGATTATGCAGGGAAAAACTTCGCATTTGTCCTTGAAGAAAAATTCATCGATTTTGAAAATGCGAACAGTATGTTCCTCCCCGGATATGCTGATGGAGGAGATTTCGCCAGGTATCCCACTTATCTCAATTATTTCAGCCTGAATATGCCGTACAACATGAAGGGAAATACTCACACGGCAAAATTCACTTATAACCCGTTCAGAAAATTACTCCTGAAAGGTAGTCTTCAGATCCTGGATCAGAATACGGATTTTACCTACAGTGAAGAGGCAATGGGTGCTGATCATATCGGTGTTCCTGTTGTTTATGATTATAACGGGAAAGGGGATTTTTCAAGAAAATCCCAGATCTATGATCTCGACTTCACCTATTTCCTGAGTGATAAAATGGCTCTGGTCGGGACTACTTTCTATAATAATTTTGATCAGACCGGTTCAATGATCGTTGAGGGAGTTAAGACCTTAATGGACCTGAAATATGAGACCGGTGGCGTGGAAGCAGGTCTTCAGTATCAGCCAAGTACAAAATTCGGATTCACTCTCGGATACAGGATGGAGCAGAGAGATGTTCAGGATGATGTTGTGATCGAAGATTACAATGAGGCAACTTCTAAAATGGGATTATTCGGAAACCTTAACTGGAAGCCTTCAAAGAAATTAAAGGTTACGGCAGATTATCAGTATGGAACTTATGATAATCCTCTGACTCTTATTTCACCGACAGATTTTCACAGATTCAGGCTTACTGCAAAATATAAGAAAAAGGATCTCTATTTCAGCGGTTCATATCTTCTCAATAAGTCTAAAAGTGATCAGTCAGGTGAAATGTGGGAATCTGACAAGAATCAATTGAACCTGAGAATGGGTATATATAAGAAAAAACTCCATTTCTCAGCGGGTTATGCTCTGATAGATGTGACGCGGAAAGGGGAAAGGGGAATCTATTATCCTCCTTCATGGACTGGTGGTGAAGGGACCTATTTATGGGATATTCTTTTTGAGGGAACCTCGAATCTTTTTGATGTTTATATCTATTCAAAGCTGAGTGATAAGACTGGACTCGGTGCTTATCTTAATTATTACATTAATAATGGATCCTGGGAACTGACGAGAACCAACCTTAAATTATTCTTCAAGTATTTTTGTGAAAAAGGTTTTATCGGTCAGTTGAATTACAGGTATGTTGATTTTAAGGAAAATGATTTTGGCTACAATGACTATAAGGCCAATATATTTGAAGTTTCCTTTGGTTACAGTTGGAAATAACGGAGGAAAAAAAGATGAATAAAACAAAAAATTTATCAATAATCGGAATCTGTTTTGTTTTTATTACAGGATTGTTTATTCTGCAGTCCTGTAACATGGATAAAGCAATGTTCGAAAGTGTACAGGAGTCATTGTTTGCCGATTCCGGCCATAATGATTCAGTTTCTGAAGCATTTGTCCATTGGAATGAGGATGATCCTGCTCTGGTTCCGGCAGGCTGCGCTAAATGCCACAGTGCTGCCGGTGCAATTGAGTTTGCAGATAACGGTGCTGTAACAAATGACCATGAACCGGGTTCGTTCACATGTGAAGTGTGTCATACGGATGTTGAAAATGGGACAACCAGGATTTATGCAAATGTAAAATTCCCTTCCGGGCTTACAATAAGAGGTCCGCTTAAAGAGGATGGTACCCATGAACCGCTTGGAAATGAAGGTATCTGTATGAATTGTCACCAGGGCAGGGAATCTACTGTATCGGTTAATGCTTCTTATGCAGGGTTAGCAGAAGATACACCTTCTCCCGCGGTCAGGTTCAGGAATGTTCACTATGCTGCTGCAGGTGCCACATTAAACGGAACCCTGGCGAAAGGGGGATATGAGTATTCAGGCAAGACCTATGATGCTAAATTCGGACATGTAGAAGGATACACTTCATGTACCGATTGTCATGATTCTCATTCACTTCATGTAAAGACGGAACAATGTGATACCTGTCATCCCGGGATAGAAAGCAAGGAAGATCTCCATGATATTCGTTATCTCGGTTCTCTTGTAGATTATGATGGTGACGGGAATACAACTGAAGGAATCTATTATGAATTGAAAACACTTCAGAATAAACTCTATAATGCGATCATCATCTATTCAAGGAAAGTGGTCGGGACCACGATCGGATATAATGCCGCAGCCTATCCTTATTTCTTCAAAGACACTAATGATAATGGTACTATTGAAGAGAGTGAAGCAGTCTATGCAAATGCCTACAATATGTTTACACCGAGACTTGCAAGGGCAGCATATAATTATCAGTTCTCGAAAAAGGATCTTGGCGGTTTCGCTCACGGTGGAAAATATATTATCCAGCTTGTGTATGATTCCATTGCAGATCTTAATACAAAGACCGGTGGAATTGATATGTCAAAAATGAGCAGGACAGATGAAGGCCATTTCGATGGTTCTTCTGAAGCGTGGAGACATTGGGATGGTGACGGTGAAGTTCAGGCTAGCTGTGCAAGGTGCCATTCAGCAACAGGGCTGGCAAAATTTGCAGCAACAGGGTTGAATGAATTTCCGGAACCACTTGCGAATGGTATGCTCTGTACAACATGCCACACGGGACCTCCTGCTCTTCATCAGTTATCTGAAGTTAAGTTTCCATCAGGGGTCAGTGTTGATCTCGGTGATTCAAGTAATCTCTGCATGGCATGCCACCAGGGCAGAGCCTCAAAGTCATCAGTAGACAGCAAGATCTCGGGTGGACCGGGACCCTATTCGTTTACAAATATTCACTATTTTCCTGCAGCTGCGATATATTTTGGCAGTGAAGTTCAGGGGGGATATGAATACTCTGGAAAAACTTATCCCGGAAGATCTATGTTCCCGAACCATGACGGAAAATTTGTTACCTGTGTTGAATGTCATATGGGAACAAAGGGAAAAGACCCGAACAATGGCCATAATGTACATAAACCTAATCCTGCAGATTGTGTGAATTGTCATGGTGAGGATGTATCACAGCCTAATCCGGGTGCAGATCCTGCCAAATTCGAGTTCAGCGGAATTCGTCCTGCAAATATACCTGATTACGATGGTGACGGTGATAAAACGGAATCTATGGAAAGTGAGATCAGAGGTTTGGAAGATAAACTTTATGCTGCGATCCAGGCTTATGGAAAGAGGATAGGGTCTCCGATCGTATGGGATGCTCACAATTACCCCTATTTCTTAAATGATCTTAACGGGAATGGGATCCCTGATCCTGAGGAAGCAAATCGGGCAAATGGCTACCAGTTTAATGGCTCTCTGTTAAGAGCAGCATACAACTTCCAGATGTCTAAAAAGGAACCTCACGGGTACATCCACAATGCTCCGTATATTGCGAAAATCCTTAAAGATTCTATAGCGGCTCTTGGTTTTTAATGGAGTTAATGTAAATAGTTATTTATAATATAAAAAAGCGGCATCGTTTGATGCCGCTTTTTTTTAGATTTATTAATTCTCAGAGCAGGTCGCTCTTGGTGAATATTGAACTGAATGGATATCCTGCGGTTTCAATTGTTTCTCTGCCGCCATCTTCACGGTCAATTACTGCCATAACCCCCAGTATTGTCCCACCGGCTTTTTCCACTTCAGCAGCTCCCTTCAGGATAGAACCTCCCGAAGTTACAACATCATCAAAAATCACTACCTTGTCCCCTTTTTTGAAATTTCCTTCAATAATTTTTCCGGTTCCGTGGGTTTTCTCCTGCTTTCTGATTATAAATGCCGGGATCGGCTTCTTTTCAATAAAACTTCGTACTGATATTGAAGAGACAATCGGGTCTGCTCCGATGGAATAACCCCCGATGGAATCTACAGCTATCCCCTTAAGCATTTCAAGGAATATTTTGCCGATAAGATAGGCTCCTTCAGGATGCAAAGTAGTTATCCTTGCATCAACGTAAAAATTACTTTTTTTCCCTGAAGCGAGTGTGAATTCTCTATCAGTTATAACTGAAAGTTCAAGTAGAATCTCCTTCAGCCTTTTCTTCATTTAAAAGATCCTCTGAAATCTTCGGGGAGAACCTCTCTTAGAATAGGGGCAACCTTTTTGATTGAATCTTCGAGAAATTGGAGATCGGAAACGGAAAAATCTTCTCCGGCCTCACTGTAACTTATTGATCTTTTTGAAATTTCAATTATTCCAAGGTGATCATCTGCATGTGAGATCCTTGAAGCTATCATTTTCCAGATCGGCATAATTTTATTTTCAGGAGTTTTTATGCTCTCAAAAATAAAAAGGTGGCGCTGCTGCTGCAGGTTATTATCAATAAATCCTTTTCCGCTTCTATAGATCCTCGAAGCGATTGCCTCGCTTAGATTTACCGGTATCATTCCTGCGTTAATAAGATAAGGCGGGTGGGCAAAAGAAAGAACCGTTTTTTGCTTATTGGTGAACAGTAATGCAACCTCATTTTTGGATATCATGAAATTTGACATATAAAAGTCTGCGACCGCATCTATCGCGGTCTTGAATTTTATATTTGGGGCTGCTTTCCCAAGCTCGATCTTCAGTTTTAAAATAAGTTCATCCACATCTCTCATTCTATCTCCTGTGTTAACATATATTATTATTAAATAGAAAAAAAAACAACCTGAGATTATGTATTTAATGGAATTGCATTTTATTGAAATAATATTGCAAAAAATGTATAATCATTTACAAAATTCAGAGAAAATCATATGAAAGAGACAAATACAAGAAGTATCGCAAAAGCTTTAAGCTGGAGGTTTATTGCCACAACTATCACCGTAAGTATTGCTTATTTATTTACAGGTGAAGTTACTGTTGCTCTGGAAATCGGAGGACTTGATATGGTACTTAAAATTGTTGCATACTTTTTGCATGAAAGGATATGGGGAACTATCAGAATGGGAAAGATACTTCATCCCCTTGCTGATGTTGAGTTAAAACCCGGAGTAGAAAAAAGTGTGGTCATGAAAAAATTGAGGGAATTGGAATACATTAATGAAGACTAATAAGTCACTCTCAATTATAATTCCTGTATATAATGAGGAAGAGAATATCCCGATACTTTATAATGAGATAAAAAATGCACTGCACGGTTTTGTAAAAAATTATGAGATCATATTTATAAACGACGGAAGCACTGACAGATCATTTCAAGAGCTGATGATGCTGAGGGAAAAGGATAAATCTGTCAGGCTCATAAATTTCAGAAAGAATTTCGGGCAAAGTGCTGCAATGTCTGCAGGATTTGATCTTTCCTCGGGTGATTATGTTGTCACTCTTGATGCAGATCTTCAGAATGACCCGGCAGATATTCCTGTTGTATTGGAAAAGCTTGAAGAAGGTAATGATATTGTTAATGGATGGAGAAAAAAAAGGAGGGACAGCCTTACAAAGAAGATCCCCTCGTTCTTCGGAAATAAACTTGTTTCTTTTATTACCAAAGTAAAACTTCATGATTACGGATGTACCCTCAGAGGATTTAAGAGAGATGTCGTGAAAAACCTTAAACTGTACGGGGAAATGCACCGCTATATCCCTGCGATTGCCTCAAGGATCGGTATAAGGTCGGTGGAGATACCGGTAAATCACAGAGAAAGAAGGTTCGGGAAATCGAAGTACGGTCTGGGGCGAACATTCAGAGTTATTCTGGATCTGATATCGATAAAATATCTACTCTCTTTCTCATACCGGCCGCTTCAGATATTCGGCAGCCTTGGTATGTTCATGATGAGCGCCGGGTTCCTGACCGGATTATATATTACCTATGAAAAATATTTTCTTGGAAAATCTGCAGACAGGCCTTTATTGACATTTACAGTGCTGGTATTGTTCCTCGGGTTTCAGATGATAACACTCGGGCTGATCGCTGAGATGCTGACGAGGGTCTACCATGAGGGGCTGAACAAGAATGTTTATACGATAAGGGATACTTACGGATTTGATGATGAAAATATTAATGATAGCGCCTGAACCCTTTTTTGAACCGAGAGGCACACCTTTTTCTGAATATTTTAGAATAAAATCGCTTTCCCGAATGGGGCATAAGATAGATCTTGTGACCTACCCTATAGGTGAAGACAAGGAAATAGACGGGCTGAAGATCTTCAGGTGTCTGAGGCCTCCTTTTGTCAGATCAGTTAAAACAGGCCCATCCGGTGCAAAGATCTTTCTTGATCTTTCCCTTTTTTTTAAAGCTGCAGGAAGACTTTTAAGGAAGAAATATGACCTGATACACACACATGAAGAGGCAAATATAATGGGAGCCTTCTTCAGTAAAATTTCAGGCACTCCCCATTTGTACGATATGCATTCTTCACTTGTCCAGCAGATGGAGAATTTTCAGTTCACTAAATCAAAATTTATTACTTCAATATTCAGGAAGACAGAAAAAATTTCCCTGAACAATGCAAAATCGGTAATAGTGATATGCCGAGCGCTTTATGAGTATGCTTCAAATATCACCGATGAAAAGAAATTGACAATAATTGAAAATTTTATTGATGATACTCCTGATGTGCTGGACAGTGAAAAACTCGGGAAATATAAAAAAGAGCTGAACCCGGAAGGGAAAAAAATTATCACATATGCAGGGACACTTGAGGCATATCAGGGGATACCTCTTCTGATAGAGTGTATGGAGTTACTTGATGATAGTTTTAAGCTTGTTTTGATCGGAGGGAAGCCCGGACAGGTTGACAGCATCAGATATGAAATATCTGAAAAAGGTCTGGACGGTAAAATTATACTATTGGGAAGTAAGGATCCTCAGGAGATCCCGTATTATCTTAATATTTCAGATGTACTCGTTTCACCCAGGATCCTTGGGACGAATATTCCATTAAAGATATATTCTTATCTGAAGAGTGGTATTCCCCTTGTTGTTACTGATATCTATTCCCATTCTCAGAGCATAACTGATGATATAGCAATATTAAAAAAACCGGAAGCAGAAGATTTTGCAAAGGGAATAATGGAAGCGGCCTCAGAAAAAGGGAAACAAATATCAAAAAATGCGGTGGAATTCTGCAGAAAGAATTATTCTGAAAAAAGATATGATGAACTTGTAGAGGAAGCTCTATCAAAGACAAAAGATAAATAAAATTTTTACTAACCGGGGGCAGTATGATTGGAAGATATGAATCTGATGTAATAAAAAAAATATGGAGTCCTGAAAATAAATTCAGGAAATGGCTTGATGTAGAGATAGCTATCACTGAGGTCTGGCATTCATGGGGAGAGGTTCCTGATGACAGCATGAAAAATATCAGAGAGAATGCTGATTTTGATATAAACAGGATCGATGATATAGAGAAAAAAGTAAAACATGATGTCATTGCATTTCTTACTTCTGTAGAAGAATCAATAGGAACTGATTCTGCTTATATCCATAAAGGCATCACATCCTATGATGTAGTGGACACTGCCCTTTCTCTCCTTTTAAGAGAGTCTCTTGAGAATATTATAAAAAAGTGTGAGTCCCTGAAAAAAACCATTATCAAAGGAGCTTTTAAATATAAGGATCTTGTATCTATCGGAAGAACTCACGGAATTCATGCTGAGCCTGTTGTTTTCGGGATAAAGTTCCTGATCTGGTATGAAGAATTGAACAGAAATATTGAGAGGCTGAAAAAAGCTCTCGAAATAATTTCTGTTGGAAAGATATCCGGATCTGTCGGAACTTATATCCATTTCCCCCCTGAAGGAGAGATCACCGCTCTTAAAAGTCTCGGATTAAAACAGTGTAAAGTGTCTACTCAGATCATTCAGAGGGACAGGCACATGGAAGTTATGTTTGCCCTGGCAGCCCTCGGCAGCGCGTTTGAAAAAATTGCAGTGGAGATCAGGCATCTCCAGAGGACAGATGTACTTGAAGCTGAAGAGCCATTCACTAAAGGACAGAAGGGGTCATCTTCCATGCCTCATAAGAGAAATCCTGTTAAATGTGAAAGGATATCAGGGTTTGCAAGGTTGCTGAGGGGAAACCTTAATGTTGCAATGGAGAACAATGTCCTTTGGCACGAGAGGGATATCTCCCACTCTTCAGCTGAAAGGGTAATTTTTCCCGATTCTTTCCATCTTGCTGACCTGATGGTGGATGATATAGATTTTGTCCTGGGCGGCCTTGTTGTATATCCTGAGAATGTGAAAAGGAATCTTGAAATTACCAATGAGGTTTATTTCTCCCAGAAGGTACTCACTCTTCTTCTGGATAAGGGTGTGCCGAGACAGAAGGTTTATGAAATGGTTCAGGAGAATGCGATGAGGTCATGGACAGAGAAAGTCAGCTTCAGAGAACTTATAAAAAGTGATGAAAAGATAGCTGAGCTCTGCACCGGAGAAGAATTGGATGCGGCGTTTTCTGAAAAAGCTTTGCTTTCCGGTATAGAAGATATTTTTAAACGATTTGAGGGTGAAATTTAAAATATTTGAGAGATTTTCTTCATAAACTTATATATTGTGTAGGAGATCTAATGAAAAATCTTTGTTGTTTTGTTCTCATTTTATTTTTGTTAATACCAATAATTAATTGTAGCTCCGAAAATGACCCGGAAACTGACAACAACAGCAGTGGACTGCCCGGGGATGGAAGTTCAATAATTGCCGATCATACTTCAACTGATCTAAACTCCATACCTGATGAATGGATTGGGAAAGTCAAAGAGCTTATTAATGTCCATTATTGCCATACTTCCCACGGGAGTCAGATCATGACCGGGCTTGAAAGGCTGATGAGCGGGAGTTTCTCAGGTGAAGAAGTGAAAAATCAAAAATATAATTATTATCCCGATAACTGCACAATGCCGGATACGCCTGATCACCTGTCTCTGATGGATGGTCAATATTTATCTGATTATTGTGAAACTTATGTCTCCCCGGACCTTTATTGGGAGTCCTCCTCCGGGCTTGAACTGACCAGGAATATGCTGCGCAATCATAATGTTAATATAAGTATGTTCGCCTGGTGCTCACAATTGGATTATTATTCATCTTCAGAGGTGGAGAACTATCTGCTGAAGATCTCAGAATTTGAGGAAGAATTCCCTGATGTTGTTTTTGTCTATATGACGGGAAATGCTCAATCTTCAGACAGGAACAGATATAATCGGAATGAACAGATCAGGAAGTATTGCCGTGAAAATAATAAGGTGTTGTTTGATTTTGCTGATCTTGACTGCTGGTATAATGGCCAACAGAATCTGGAAAACGGGATCCCGATAGAACACCCTGAGTATAATGGCGATCAGGCCGGGCACACTACTTATAAAAGCTGTGAAAACAAGGCTAAAGCATTCTGGTGGCTAATGGCCAGACTGGCCGGATGGGACGGTAGTTAACAATTTTTGGGGACGGTGCTTTCGTTTTTGAATAAATTTTGATAGTATTTCTCTATGAGACGAGCAAGGATTACATATCCAGGAGCATTTCATCATGCAATGAACAGAGGACATGACGGAATGGAGATTTTCAAAAACAATCAAGATAAGGAATTATTCCTTGAATTAATAAAAAAGAATAAAGAAATATGTAAAATATCAATTCATGCTTTTTGTATTATGGATACCCATTTTCATTTGATAGTTCAGAATGACTCAGGAAGAATCTCTGATTTCTTTAAAAGAATAAATGGAGAATTCGGTAGCATTTTCAGGAAGAAATATGGGGGGAGGGGCTATGTTTTCCAGGATAGATTCAAGTCAACCTTAATTCAAGAAGATTCGTACCTTTTGGATGCAATTTCTTATGTCTTAAATAATCCTGTTGATGCTGGAATTGTCCCGGATTTTTCTTTATACAAATGGTCAAGTGCTGATCAGTATTTTATGTCAGAAGAATCACAGATAATTGATAATTCTTATGTAAAGGATTCGTTTGATAGGTATGACTCGTTTTCAAAATTTGTTAATAAGAAAAAGGGGATATCTATGAAGATACTTATAACAAAAATGGGGTCAGTCCTTGGCGATAAATCATTTATAGAAAAAGCAAAGGATAAATTTGATAGAAGAAAAAAGGAAGTTGGACTTGAACGGAAAAGAATAAATGATCTCTATTTTGAATCGGTTGAAAAAGTATATTTTGAACTTGAAAGAAAATACAAAACTAAGATTGAGCATCTTGATATAACAACTTTCAAAGGCAAAAGGTTGAGAGGAGAATTACTTGTCAATTTAAAGGATCGATCAGGTATTACATATAAAGAGATATCAAAATTAGATGCTTTTAGTGATGTAAAGTTTAATTCTCTTGGAAGAATCTACAAAGATTCTAAAGAGCGATTAAAGAAACATGAAAACTCAAAAACGAAAGCACCGTCCCCAATGTTAAAGTCATAGGTCTATGATATAATCATTATAGAGGGAATTCATGCCTGAAGTGAACAGAATATTTGTAGAGAAAAAAGAGGGATTTGATACAGAATCGGTAAATCTTCTTAAGGATATAAAGGAAAACCTGGAGATCAGCAGCCTGAACGGACTCAGGATATTTTCAAGATATGATGTGTCGGGACTGACCACTGAAGATTTTCCAAATGCGGTTAGTCGGGTATTTTCCGAACCCCCGGTTGATCTTGTTTATTTTGAGAATATTGATGCCGGTGAAAATGAGTGGGTTCTCGGCGTAGAATATCTTCCAGGTCAATATGATCAGAGGGCAGATTCGGCATCCCAGGCAATCCAGATTATTACCTTAAAGGAAAGGCCCGAGGTGTTATCCGCCAGGATATATATGTTCAATGGCGATCTGACGGTTAGCGAGAGAGAAAATTAAAAAGTATCTGATCAATCCGGTCGATTCCCGGGATGCTTCCCTTGAGAAACCGGATTCTCTCAACAGGAGTTCAAAAAAGCCGGATAATGTAAAAATACTTGAAGGTTTCCGGGAGCTCGGCAATAATGAACTTAAATCTCTTATAGAGGATAAGGGACTGGCAATGTCTCCTGAAGACCTGATTTTTACCAGAGATTATTTTAAGACAGAGGAAAAGAGAGACCCGACCATAACGGAATTGAAGATCCTTGACACTTACTGGTCAGACCATTGCCGCCATACAACATTCGAAACAAAAATAGATAAAGTGAAAATATCCCCCGGCTATTTTAATGAACCTTTGAAAAAAAGCTATAAAAATATGTTAGATTCTTTTTCCCATATTTATAAAGATAAGGAGAAAGACCTTACTTTAATGTCTGTCGCTACCCTCAGTATGAAAGAATTGAGGGCAGAAGGACTTCTGGAAGATATGGAAGTTTCCGGTGAAATTAATGCATGCAGTATTGAAAGGGACATAATGGTCGATGGTAAAAAAGAGAAATGGCTTATTATGTTCAAGAATGAGACCCATAACCATCCGACCGAAATAGAACCATTCGGCGGCGCGGCAACATGTCTGGGCGGCGCAATTCGGGATCCCCTTTCAGGGAGGTCGTATGTATACCAGGCTATGAGGGTTACCGGCTCAGGGGATCCCAGAAGAAGTGTTTCTGATACTATCCCGGGCAAACTTCCCCAGCGAAAGATCACTACGGAAGCGGCCAGGGGATACAGCTCTTATGGAAACCAGATAGGACTTGCTACAGGGAAGGTTCATGAAATATATCATGAAGGTTATCTGGCAAAAAGGATGGAAGTTGGCGCAGTTATCGGGGCTGTACCGAAAAAAAATATTCTGAGGGAAGAGCCTTTAAAAGGGGACCTTATCCTTCTTATAGGTGGTAAGACAGGCAGGGATGGGATCGGCGGAGCAACAGGGTCATCGAAGGGACATGATGAAAAATCGATTATAACTGCCGGTGCCGAAGTACAGAAAGGAAATCCGCCGGAAGAGAGAAAATTGCAGCGGCTGTTCAGAAATCCCGAATTTACCAGGCTGGTAAAAAAATCGAACGATTTTGGGGCAGGCGGAGTGTCTGTTGCTATAGGGGAGCTTGCTCCCGGATTGAATATTGATCTCGACAAAGTGCCAAAAAAATATGAAGGGCTTGACGGGACAGAGATTGCCCTTTCTGAATCTCAGGAGAGGATGGCTGTGGTTATCTCTCCTGAAAATCTGAAAAAAGTCCTGAAATTGGCAGAAGAGGAAAATCTTATTGCTGTGAAAATCGCTGATGTGACAGATCAAAACAGGTTGAGAATGTTTTGGAGAGGAGATCTTATAGTTAATATCAGTAGAGATTTCCTAGATTCAAACGGGGTAAGGCAGTCTGCAGGTGTTGAAGTTAAAGCCCCGGTTAAGGAAGAAAATTATTTTAAGAGTTATTATAAAATACCGGAAGAAGGATCTGTGGGAAAAGTCTGGAGAGAGCTCTTTACCGGTATAAACTTTGGATCTCAGAGAGGGCTGACTGAAAGATTTGATAGTTCGATCGGTGCAGGGACGGTACTTATGCCTCTGGGAGGAGCAACTGAATCAACCGATGTTGAAGCTATGGCAGCGAAAATCCCCGTACTCAAAGGGGATACTTCAACAGCAACTCTGATGAGTTTTGGGTTTAATCCCCGCATATCCTTGTGGAGCCCCTATTACGGAGCTTACTATTCGGTAGTCGAGGCTGTATCGAAAATTGTTGCAACAGGTGGGGATCCCTCAAGAATTAGAACTTCACTTCAGGAATATTTTGAAAAACTTGGAAAAGATCCGGTAAAATGGGGGAAACCTTTCTCGGCACTTTTAGGGGCATATACAGCCCACCGGCATTTCGGAATTGCAGCAATCGGAGGAAAAGATAGTATGTCAGGCTCTTTCATGGAGAGGAATGTTCCTCCGACCCTTATCACTTTTGCTGTTGAAACGGCAGAGGTGGAGAATGTGATTTCTCCGGAATTTAAAATAGATGGAAATCATGTATACCTGTTCAGATGCAGAAGAGATGAGTATGAAATGCCTGATCATGTATCTTTGACCAGAGGATACAGATCAATTAATGAACAGATAAAAAATGACAGGATTATTTCTGCAGCAAGTGTTGGTGAAGGCGGAATCGCTTTTGCTCTGAAAAAGATGTGTTCCGGCAACCGGAAAGGATTCAGATTTGAAAATGACAAAATACTTCAAAATATATTCTCCCCGGATTACGGTTCACTAATATTTGAAGCAAATCAGGAATTTAAAACTGATATTCAGGATATTTCTCTGCTTGGGGAGATAACAAATAGCGGAACAATTGAGGCGGGTGAAGAAAAATTCGGAATTGATGAATTGATAGAAGTTTCTGATTCCGTGTTGGAGAAGGTATTTCCGACAAAGGATACTATGGATAAGGAAAATCCGAAAACAGAATTGTATAAAGAACGGGGGACCGTTAAGACCGGGTCAAAGTTCGGGAAGCCCAGAGTGGTTATCCCGGTATTTCCCGGGACAAACTGCGAGTATGATACAGCAGCAGCTTTTAACAGGGCCGGCGCTTTATCTGAGATAATAGTTTTTAATAATCTGAACACCGGAAAAATCAAGGATTCCATATTAAAACTTACGGATGCGATCAATAATTCCCAGATCATTGCTATTCCGGGCGGATTTTCTGCAGGAGATGAACCCGATGGCTCAGGGAAATTTATTGCCGCGGTCTTCAGGAATCCTCACATCAGTGAAGCTGTAACCGGACTTATCCGGAAGAGATCCGGACTGATGCTGGGGATATGCAATGGATTTCAGGCTCTCATAAAACTGGGATTATTGCCTGACGGAGAGATAAAAGACCTGAAAGAAGACTCACCGACACTCACATTCAACTCTCTGGGGCGTCATGTTTCTACAATGGTTAGCACAAGGATCACGTCGGTATTGTCTCCCTGGTTCCTCTTGTCAGATCCCGGAGATACTCATGTTATCCCGGTTTCACACGGAGAAGGGCGTTTTTCAGCGGGTGAAGATATCATCAGAGATCTGGAAAGGAGTGGGCAAATAGCAACACAATACATCGATCCCGAAGGGAATCCCACCTATGATATAAAATACAATCCAAATGGATCGGATCATGCAATTGAGGGGATAACAAGTCCGGATGGAAGAATCCTTGGGAAAATGGCCCATTCTGAAAGAGTAACGGACGGGACATTCAAAAATATTCCAGGAAATAAGGAACAGAAAATATTTGAATCCGGTGTTAAATATTTTAAATGATCTACAGATGGAAAAAAATATAAATGTATCAGATATTTTCCCGCTGGCCGACAAGCTTCGTCCGGAAAATATATCCGGTTTTACGGGCCAGGAACATCTTACGGGGCCTGGAAAGATCGTAAGGTCATTCATTGATAAAGGGTATCTCAGTTCACTGATATTCTGGGGCCCCCCGGGAACCGGAAAAACAACATTGTCGAGGATCCTGGTAAAGCAGCTCGATCTCCCCTCATCTGAATTTTCCGCAACTGTGTCAAAGATCGGTGAGATCAGGGATTTAATGAAGAAGGCATCCGATATGAAAAAGATCGGAGGGAAACCGCTGGTTCTGTTCGTAGATGAGATTCACCATTTCAACAGACATATCCAGGATGCTTTTCTCCCCTATGTTGAGAGCGGGGATATTATACTGATGGGAACAACGACAGAAAATCCTGCATATAAAATGAACAGGGCCCTCCTCTCAAGATTGAGGGTTCTCGAATTTAACCCTCTGTCCGAAACAGATATGGGGAAAATTATAAACAGGGCTCTTAAATTTATCAGTGAGAAAACAGGGGCAGGTTTAGATCCCGGAAGTGATGTCAGAGCTCTGATGATTGAATTAAGTAACGGAGACGGGAGAAGGCTGCTGAATATTCTCGAACTGGTACTTAATTCCCTGTCTGACGGAGAAGTTCCGGATACTGAGCGTGTCAGGGATATAGTCCAGAAGAAGATCGGGTCCTATGACAGGACGGGTGATGACAGATATGCATATATTTCGGCGCTTCATAAAGCAGTCAGGAATTCAGATACTGATTCTTCTCTGTTCTGGCTCTATAGAATGATGGAGGGGGGAGAGGATCCTCTCTTTATAATCAGGAGGATGATAAGGATTGCCGTTGAAGATATCGGTTTCGCCGATCCGGAAGCTCTTCCCTTGTGCCTGAACATTAAAGATGCATATGAATATCTCGGATCACCTGAAGGAGATCTTTTCCTTACTCAGGGGATAATCTATCTCTCCTCGGCACCGAAAAGTAACTCCATATATAAGACCGAAAAGAAAATGAAGAAGATCATTGAGAAATATGTTGATGCAAAAGTACCCCTGCATATAATAAATCCCTCAAATTTTCTGAGCAGGGAAAAAGGCGCGGGGAAAGGATATGCTTATGCTCATGATCACCCTAAAAAAACAACCATAATGAATACCATGGCTGAGGGCGTGGAAGCTTCCGGATTTTTTGAACCCAATACCATGGGGTTCGAAAAGAAGATAAGGGACAGGATAAAATACTGGAAAAATATCAAAGAAGAGATAAAGAGGATGGAAGGGGATGAATGACAATGCAATTGTCCTGCCCATAGATGAGTTCAGAAATGAAATAGAGTCAACTATAGATAAAAATATTATCACAATTCTCACAGCCGAGACCGGTGCGGGAAAATCAACGAGGGTACCGTTGTGGCTTCATCAGAAGGGTAAAAGGGTGAATATTACTCAGCCCAGGCGGATCGCCGCCAGGTCCCTCTCCTATTTTTTATCGGGTAATACCGGGACAAAATGGGGAGATGAGATCGGATTCCAGACGGGATTCGAGAAGAAAAAAACCGGAAAAACCACATTGCTATACCTGACCGACGGCGTGCAGATGATCAATGAGATCAGGGGTAAACTCGATTATGACGTTCTGCTGCTCGACGAGATCCATGAGTGGAACCTGAACCAGGAAGTTCTGATTGGTATTGTTAAGAAGCGGGTAGATAACGGATTTTATAAAAAAAGTGGTAAGCGGGTGGTTATCATGAGCGCCACGCTGCATGCGGGGAAATTGTCGAAATTCTTCAACCATGCGCCCGTTATCTCAGTGCCGGGGCGGGGTTATCCGGTGGCCATGCACAATAACAGTTCACATTTCCTCCTCTCAGATACGGTTCAAATGGTTGAATCAGGTAAAAATGTCTTGGTATTTCTCCCTGGGAAAAGTGAGATCAATGAGTTTATCGATCTTCTCAAGCGGACCCTTGATGAGGATGAACTGAATGCGGTGGTCCTTCCTCTCCACTCGGGATTAACGGTTAAAGAGCAGTCCAGGGTGTTTTCACATTACGGGAAACCGAAAGTGATCGTGGCCACGGATATTGCCCAGACCAGTCTCACTATCGATGATATTGACGGTGTGATCGATGACGGAGTAAAGAAGGAGATCCACAATATAAAAGGGGTGGAAGGTCTCTATCCGGTTGAGATATCCCGTTCAGACTGTCTCCAGAGGGCCGGGCGGGCGGGGCGTGTAAAGGATGGGACCTATATCCTCTGTTCCGATATTCCCCTGGATGATAGGGAAGAATTCCCCGAACCCGAGATCAGGCGGCTGAATCTCGAATCTGTTGTACTCAGGTTGATCAAATGGGGAATATCACCCCTTGATTTCCCCTATTTCCATTCTCCGAAAAGAAGCCTTATTTATAAAGCGATCGAAAATCTGAAGGTTTTTGGCGCTGTTGATGATGAAGGTGAGATTACAGAGGACGGAAAAAAAATGGCGGAACTCCCTGTCTCTACAAGAGGGGCAAGGCTTTTGATCGAGGTACAGAAGAGTACACCTGCAACCCTTGATATGGGATTGAAGCTGATATCGATACTTGAATCGAAAGGGATAGTAAGCAAGGATTTCGCAGGTGAGCGGATCTATTCAGATCTCTGGTTATCCGATCTTGTTAATCAGCTTTTCCTTTGGGACGCCGCATCAAAGTTTAAAAAGATCATCAATTTTAAAAGCCTTTCACTTGCCAGGGATATTTATAAAGAATTAAAAAACAGACTTTTTTTAACTAACAGAAAGCAACATGTAAGATCTGAAATAAATTATAAGGATCTTTACAGGGCTATTCTCTCTTCGTTTATTGATCATGTTTATACACGTACTGATAAGAGTTATTTTAAAGATGAAGAGGAGAGGCAGCTGGACAGGAAATCTGTCCTTTTCGAAACAATGCCGGAAATGGTCTCGGGTTTCCCCTTCGATCTGATGGTGGAAAGAGAAAACAGGTATACCGGTGAGAAGGAAAAATATACGATCTCCCTGCTTACCTTTGCTTCGGAAATTTCTTTAAAGATTCTGGATGAACTTAAACCTTTCAGTTACAGTAAGGATGTTGAGGTGAGGATAGAGAAGAATACAATTTCACTTTTTAATTCAATCTATTTCGGTGGGTCTTGCCTGTCTCAATTCACCAGTTCACCGGATCTAAAAAATGATGAGACAAGAAAGTTGATTTTACCAAATGTTCTGAAGTGGTGGAATGAGAATGGGGATAAGTACAGATTAAGTGAAAGGATCAAGTTGATTGAGAAAACTTTTTATGAGGTAAAAAAAGTTGTTAAATATAAATATAAACCGTTCGGTTATTATCGGGACAACTACCTTTCCGGAAAGATAGTAAATGACCTGAATAATCCCGATCTTGATATATTTTTCAATTTTCATACTGAGTTTAATAATCTAACCCTTAAGGCTCTCCTCCCCCCGAATGTGATCTCCGACCTGAAAGTGAAGAAGTGGCCCGGGGAGATATTGGTCGCAGGCAGAAAATTTATTATCGGTTATTTTAAAGGAAAGCCCTTTATTAAATTTGACCATGCTGATTTTGAGAATGTTGAGAAGGGTGATCTTCTTCTTCCCACCGGTGAAGTATGCGGAATTGAACTGGGGAAAAGGAAGTTTTCCGATTGGGATTATGCCGTGTACGCGTTCAACAGATGGAAAAAAGAGAAAATATTCCGTGACAAGTGGGCAAGGGAAAGAAAACCCGCCCGAATGGAATTGCTGGAGGATGTCCCGTTTCCGGTTGAATTTACCGGAGGAAAGGGGAAGGGGAAAGAGAAGTTCCTGTTTTATTCAGTCCCGGAATTTGAGGGTGAAAATGTTTTTCTGAAACACTATTTCGAAAAACGGGATGCTGAAAACTATTTCAGAACGATCGAGAAAAAATGGATCGGTCACCTGAAGAATTATAAGGGAAGGAAAATAGCGGATATTTTCAATAAGAAGGGGTGGAAGGTTAAATAACCCCCACCCTTTTTCAGACAACTATTTGATATAGAGGTGGACAGGAATGAAAAAATCGGCATCCCATGATTTTAAGGGGCCGTCCTTTCCGCCGTCATCGTCCCTGTCAGCGCCAAAGCTGTAGAGCATCTGTTTCTTTTCATGCCATTTGTAGGGTTTCCCCGAGCATGGATCGATCAGTGATTTATACAGATCAAGGGAATTTAAATTTTCCTGGACAGATCTGTCCGGATCATACTTCAGGTGAAGTTCCGCAGATATCCTAACCATGTCATACATTGTCTTCAGGTGCCATGATTTGAGTATGATAGTGGGGAAGTTTGCATTAAAATCAGTGAAAAAATCTTTACCGAGAGGGTTCTGTACCCACCAGAAGAATCCCTTTTTCACATCTTTTATCTTATTGGGAGCAATACCCCACTTATACGGGGGGGTTCTTTCACTCTTTAAAAGTCTGGAGATGAAATCAAAATAATATTTTTTTGTCCTGTTCTTCTGCCAGAACGGGATACTTTTTTTGACCTGGCTTGTGCTGAATCCCTCAGCCAACAACGGTTTTTCCGACCCGTATTCCTCATAGCTGATATCATCAAGCCTGTTAAGTACAAGATTAAAAATTGTTTCGGGACATTCGGGCTGATTCATGATGGATGCGAGCCCTGCCAGCGAGAACTTTGCTACCGCTTTACCGATCAGGTTGGTGATCAGTGTCCTGCTCCCTTTGATCGCTTTCATAGAGAATTCCAGGTGATCGATCAGTCTTGATGCTGCCTTCTCCCAATCCCCCTCCAGCGCATCCAGAACATTCACACAATTGTATTGTTTTGCAATATAGAGCCAGGCAAGAAGATTTGGGATCGGAGCAGCAAAATTTACTTTGTCTTTCTCCAGTACGATCAATGTATAATCCTCAAAATAGTCTGCATTGATCACACCCTCATATCTTGTCATAAGCGGTTCAAAGAGTTTCTGCATTTCCAGAACATACTTCTTCTCCTTTAAGAGTATTCTCCCCCAGTCCTTATTCGCATATTGGGGATAATTATCCCAGGTAGAACTTTTCTTATAGATCTCAGACCTTTTTCCTTTGAGATACTCATGGAATTTTCTTTTCTTGGGATGCCAGGTATTGTCTGCCCAGGCTTTTACCCCCTCAACGGTTGCTTTTTCAGGATCATTGAGATCTTTCTGATCTTGAAGTAATTCCATGGATTCTATATCAGCATCAAAGGGTTCTCCCAGGGTCCATAACCTGTAAAATCCATTCTCTTTCGTAACTGGGATCGGTGGAAAGAGATCGTTCAAAAAGGTGATAATGTTTTTTGTGTTGTACCCTTTTACCGCCTCGAACTCGGGTTCGCTGATATCTGTCAGCAGGTTGAATCCCGCCCACAATGCAATGATGCCAATAAGAATGACAATGATCTTAAATAATAATTTTTTCATGTTCTCTCCTTTTACAACATCATAATAATATGGATCAAATAAAAAGAGGTCTCTTAATTGTAATCAATTAGTAACAATTAGGTAATCATTATTGTTTCCCTTATCATATGTTTTACTTCGTACATACTTCTTGTGACGATTTGAATCTAAGAATGATACCGCTCCCGCCATCATCTGCTCCGCTCCACGTTACGGATGTTCTCATCCGCCTAACACTGCCGTCCTCGGGGGGATCGATTTTCTGCGAGTCCCCCTGCGGTGCCCGCTTCAGCAGATGGATGGCTGCGCGTTTCTATTCCTGAACTTAAAACTGGTTTACTCTCAGTTAAATATCATCCATATTGTTCAGGACTTATTGGGGCGCTTCCATGTTTTGCTTTTGCGGGACTGGAAGCCCGAGTCTCGCTAATATCGAACGGAGGGGGGACGTCCAGCAAAATACCAGCAGGATTTTGCGGTAGTCAAAAGCAATTATGGAATAAGCCTATGCTATTTGAACAAATGGATGATATTTTATTCCAGGACCAGTTTGTAACCGGCTCCGTGGAGGGTGATGATGTGTCTTGGATCCTTCGGGTTTTCTTCAATTTTATTTCTGAGTTTT
This sequence comes from Candidatus Aminicenantota bacterium, assembly GCA_963827565.1. Classification (GTDB taxonomy): domain Bacteria; phylum Acidobacteriota; class Aminicenantia; order UBA2199; family UBA2199; genus UBA647. Next base: position 149,911 of record CAWHBG010000003.1, on the reverse strand, counting down.
ACAATAAAATTATCAATTGTCTTCGGTGAGGGGAAATATTCATCACCCCACACTTCATCAATTATTTTATTCCTGGATATCACCTTTCCGGGATTCTCCAGAAAAAGTTTCAGTATCTGATGCTCTTTCGGTGATAATGGAGATTCTTTGCCCCCTTTCTTTATAATGAATTGTTCAAGGAGGATCTCGGTTTCACCGATCTTCAAAGGTGTCTGTCCCCTTTTGGCGTGAGCTGACTCTGCTCTCTTCAGAACAGCTCCGATCCTGGCTATCAACTCCTTTGCACTGAACGGTTTTGTAACATAATCATCGGCGCCGAGCTCAAATCCCAGGAGCTTATCGCTCTCCTGCACCCTTGCGGTCAGAATGATCACAGGAACAGTCTGATCCTCCTTTCTGATCTTCCGGCACAATTCGAATCCGTCTGCCCCGGGCAGGTTGATGTCTAGGATGAGGAGGTCGGGTTTCTCTCCGGTGAATTTTTGATAACCCTCTTCACTGCTCTCTGCGGACTGAACTGAATAATCATGAAAGCCAAGGGCCGAGGTCAGGGCATCAACGATCGTTTTGTCATCTTCGACCAGGAGTATTTTTTTCATTGTCCCTCTATTTTATCACTGACGGGTAGTAAAACAATAAATGTGGAACCCTCACCCGGGAGACTTTTTACTTTGATGGTTCCTCTGTGGGCATTAACTGCATGGGTAACAAGAAAAAGGCCAAGTCCGCTCCCTTCAATTGCCGAAACGGTTTTGTCTCCCGAACGGAAGAATTTGTCAAAGATCTTTTTCTGATCCGTGAATGTGATCCCTATACCTTTATCCCTGACTTCGAGTCTCAGTTGATCACCTTCCCTTTTTAATAATATTTTTATGTCCTTTTCTCCGGGGGAGTATTTGATACTATTCTGTACCAGGTTGGATATTATGAGCATTAATCCGTCCGGGTCACCTTTGATGTCAGGAACTCCTTCTTCGATATCTGTAGTGATCCCCGGCTGAAATTCTGAAAATTCCTCTGAATTGTTCCTCAAATATTCTTCAATTATTTTTGTTAAGGAGACATTGGTGAATTTGTATAATTTTTTCCCCGAATCGATCTGAGAGAAATTAAGCATATTGTTAATAGTATCGTTCATCCTTCCCGTTTCTGAAATAATACTCTTAAGGAACTCTTCTCTCTTCTTCTCATCTTTTATCCAGCCTGACAGAATATTTTCAGATAGGAGGCTCATTCGGGTCAACGGGGTCTTTAATGTGTGGGATACCCGGTCAATGAACTCACCTTTGGAACGGAGGAGCTCTGATTCCCGGATAATGTATTTCTGGAACAATATTGTTCCAAGTATCAACACAAGGACCAGTGACACGATCAAACCGTAATAAATTAATACCTCTTTATTGGCAAGAGAATGGAACAGGTACTTGTCAGCTGAAAAAATTTTTATTGAATATCCGTTCAGTACTTCGGTGAATGGAGAACGGAGGAGTAAAAATTCTCCGCTCTTTTCCTGATCTGAATTATATATATTGTTGTCATAACCGATCCTGATGATTGCATTACTGCTCAATCCGGCATTTTTCAGATATTTCGGGGCAATATTTTCAAGTATGTGATCTTCGTTGATCATAAATCCGGTAATAACATGATCTTTGTTCTTATCAGTACCGGATCTTTTGTAACTTATCGTGATCTTACGGTTCTTTGGAAAGAAAAGGAAAGGTTTGATCTCAATTTTGTTCCCTGGTATTCCCTTGTCTATAAAATTTCTTACTATTCTATAGAACCAGGTTTTCTCATCACTGGGGGTATAGAGTTCACTGAGTTTATCAAAATTATCACTTCCGGGCTCTTTGGGGCTGTTCTCTGCCAGTTGATCCAGGTTTTCCGGATCTGTGAATGTCCAGTCAATAATCCTGTCAAGAGGTGTGATGTTCTCCAGTTCGGGAAAGTTTTTTATTAAGGGACCTGTTCCCCTCCCGGTTTTTGTCCTTCTTAACCTGCTGAGCTGATCCAGGGCCTCGTTCTTATACATTTCAAATTGTCCGGGTCCGGCTTTTGCTTCATGCTCTGCGATCTTTTCATACAAATTCAAATAAAGAGCGGCAGATTCACTTATCTGATCAAGGCTTGATCGTGTTAATGCTTCCTGCCGGATAACTGTGAGATGGAATGGGAGGTCCCTTTCAATCGCATTAATGTACTTATTACGGAGTTCACTGTAATAGGATAACGCCTGATGAAGCTTTCCGGCTTTAAAATAGCATCTTCCCACGGCATTGATAATATAGGGAGCAGATGCCCTTGATCCTGAAAGCCTGATACATCTCATATATATTTTTAACGCCCCGGTGATATCTTTTTCTTTGAACTCCAGTTTTTGTCCCTTTATGTACAAAGGCCTGACAACTGGGTCGGACAGGGCTGCATCCCTGCTTTTTTGCACCTTTTTCCCTTTCCCTGCCGACAGGGGAAAAATAAATTGTCTCTCTGCATTGATGATAAAGGGGTATTTGATGATCTGATTCGCTGTTACTGCAGCTTTAACAGACCCGAGTACTGATGATGGGTCTTCGGGATTTATGTCAGAACTGTCAAATACTGAATAAGCCCTGCTGATAATATCCATTGATTCCTTCTCGATCTCGTCCCTTATGTCAGTAATGGTTTTTTCATATTCCCTTTTCAGATTCAGTTCTCCGGCCTCTTTCTGCCGGGAAACAAAGTAGAGGCCGAGGATGCTGATAATTACTCCCGGAATGATCACTCCCGCGAGGATGAGGAATTGTTTCTTCTTTTTCCCTTTTTTTATCATTCTGTTCCTGAAATGGATTATAGATGATTGAATTTGTAATATAAAGGTGTATAAGGGGTGTGATTCTTGACAGGATAGGGGAAATAGAGTATAAATATCCCATTATAAAAAAAGGTGGTGATTAATCTTGGCCAGTGTTGAAGTAAGACCGGGTGAATCGTTTGATAGTGCTTTCAGAAGATTCAAAAGAAAAGTTCAGACAGAAGCAATAATCAAAGAGATCAAAAAACACACTGTTTACCTGAAACCGGGTGAACGGAAAAGACTGAAGATAGCCCAGGCTCAGAAAAGAATGCGTAAAAGAATGCGCAGAGAAATATCTGACCTGTAGAAAGAATCTCGGGGCGTGGCTCAGTCTGGTAGAGTATCGGTTTTGGGAACCGAGGGTCGCAGGTTCGAACCCTGCCGCCCCGATTTTAACTCACAAGGCACCCGTAGCTCAATGGATAGAGCAACTGACTTCTAATCAGTAGGTTGGGCGTTCGAGTCGCTCCGGGTGCGTTTTTTTCTTCCCCATATATCGGTCGTTTCCACAACTCCAAAATTTTATCGTTAAAAATAATTTCCAATGGTGCCAAATAAAAGTCATTAAAACTGGTTAATAATAGTGTAAGCCTCATTCAATTCCAATACATCTAGTTATAATTCCAGATTAGGAATCTGAGAACTTTCTCACAGCTATCTGAATAATCTGACTCCAGAGGAACTTGCCCCGGGAAATGGACCGTCTATGGCAGAGGAACAAGCCTCTGCTTGACAAACCAGATAGGACAAACAATAATGAAAACTAACTTAATTTTTGGTACAAAGAAGGGGTAAGTCGTCCCAAATTTATTTGAAACGACACATATTTAGAGCCTGTGTTTAAGGTATCGTCCGGTAAAACTCTTTTCACATCGGGCAACCTCTTCTGGTGTCCCTTCGATTATGATCTCTCCACCTTTAGCCCCTCCCTCGGGACCCAAGTCAATGATCCAATCAGCATGTTTGATAATATCTAAATTGTGTTCTATGATCACCACTGTATTATTATTTTCAACTAACTTTCTGATTATTGCAAGTAATCTATCAATATCAGCCATATGCAGCCCAGTTGTTGGTTCATCCATAATATAAACAGTCCCTTTTTTGTGTAACTCTGAGGCAAGTTTTATTCGTTGTGCTTCACCACCGGAAAGAGTGCTTAATGGTTGCCCAATTTCGAGATAATGTAAACCTACATCACATAGAATGTGGAGACGCTTTTTTATTTCAGTTTCCTGGAAAAAATCAGCAGCTTCTTTAATAGTCATATTTAAAACATCAAATATACTCTTCCTTTTATATTTTAATACCAATACGTTCTCTTGATAGCGTTTGCCGTTACATTCATCGCAAATAATTTCAATGGCATCTAAAAAACTCATTTCTATACTGATTTTTCCAAGCCCTTTACATTTTTGGCAAGCACCACTGGAATTGAAGCTAAACAATGCCGCAGTAGTATGGGTCTCTTTGGCAAACTCTTGTCTAATTGCACTAAAAACTCCTGTATATGTCGCGGGATTAGATCTGCTCGATCGTCCCACGGGTGAGTGATCAATTATCACTGCTCCTGGATGTCTTTTTACAAAAAAATCGTTGATAAGACTGCTTTTTCCACTCCCTGCAACACCGGTAATACAGGTGAGTACTCCCTTGGGAATTTTTGTCGTGATATTCTTTAGATTGTGAATATTTGCATTTGAAATTTCTATAAAGTCACTCCACTGTTTTCGCTGTTCACTTACTTTTTCCTTTTTATTTAAATATTTTCCTGTTATACCCTTTGACATTTTTAGACCATCAATCTGACCGCTATAGAGAATATGTCCTCCATCGGTTCCTGCATGCGGGCCAATATCAATCACCCAATCAGCGGACATAATGATATCCAGATCATGTTCTACAACAAAAATGCTATTACCCTTATCTCTCAATTTTCGTAACATCTCGATCAGTTTGCTATTATCCCTGGGATGTAATCCAATGGATGGTTCATCCAAAATATACATGAGATTAACCAATTCGCAATCGAGTTGCCGTGCCATTTTTATCCTTTGACTTTCTCCACCTGATAATGTAGCAACTGCCCTATTTAATGATAGATATCCAACACCAATATTAATAAGATGACCAAGGGTATGATGTGCTTTTCTAATAATTGGGATAGCCAATTCTCCTTTTACACCACATAAAAAGTCATCTAAATCGGTTAGTTCCATGGCTGCCAATTCATCTATAGTTTTTCCAGCTACTTTTACGCTTCGAGCCTTATTATTGAGCCGTGTTCTTTTACAACAGTTGCAGTCTGAATATACAAAATATTTTTGATAGGCATCTTTTTTTACTGCTACAGATTCATGCTTACCCTTACTGACATGTAACCGCTCAAGTCTGTGTACGATTCCTTCAAAATTTTTGGCATAAATCCCTGCACCATGTTTTTTTGTAATTGGGATACTTTTAGCGTAGAGTAGTTTTTGTAATTCCTCTTTAGAAAAATCGATAAGTGGTTTGTCAACGTCAAACAATTCACATCCAACCAGTTCTCTCCAATTCCAGCCATTCACTTTGTACTCAGGATGAGATATTGCTCCATCCTGAAGGTTTTTTTCTTTGTCCAACAGTAATTCAATATTGACCTGGATTTTTTGTCCCAATCCCTTGCATTCCGGGCACATCCCCTCAGGATGATTAAATGAAAACAAATAGGAAGGTCCGATGAATTTGTCTCCACATCGGGAATAAAGAAGCCGTAAGTATGTATAGACTTCTGTTGCAGTTCCAACAGTACTTCGTAATGTCTGCCCAAGCCTCTTTTGATCAATAACAATTGCTGTGGAGATATTACAGATATCATCAACAGGAGGACGAGACAGCTTGGGCAGCCTTCTTCTGGCAAAAGAGGAAAAAGTCTCAATTAACTGCCTTTGAGCTTCAGTATAAATTGTATCAAACACCAAAGACGATTTTCCTGAACCAGAAACTCCAGTAAAAACAACAATCTTGTTCCGTGGGATCTCCACGCTTAAATTCTTTAAGTTATGGATTCTGGCTCCCTTGACAATTACTGTATCAGGCATTGATAGAATTCCCCTCAGTTATACTGTCCCAATTATAACATTTCAATCTTTTTACAAATACATACATGAATATTATTGAATATGATTTAAAAAATTTCATGAGAAAATTTTCTCATTTTCAAATCAATGATTTAATCCTGTTTTTAGGGTCATATTTAGGTCAAAAAATTGGGATATTTGAAAACTTGCTGGCTGAAAACGCAGTAAAAGAATGCTGAGGAGCGGAATGAAACTGGATAAGGAAGACGCTCCTTATGGTTGTGTTGCTATCGGGCGAACGATTCCGGCAGACGGGATTCGCCCGCTTTTGAAACCGAAACACAGCAGCAAAAAATACATTGTCAAAAATATTTTTTTATTTGGGCATAGTGCAACTGTCAAGTTTGTGATGTCCCTAAATTGTGTCCATCAAAACATATCTGAATGCTTGAAATCAAGATTTGATCTCTTCATATTGTATAGAGATATGTATTTTTTTTGTGCATCAATCTTTAGTTAACGGGGGGGGATGATTCTGCCTGCCTCAATGCAAAGGCGATCTGCTCTTCTGTGAACCTCGTTTTCATCTGTTTATCCTCCAATTAATTAATCGCATTTTTACAAAAATACTAACATTAACTTTGGATCAAGATTCGGGGTGAAGTCCATAATATTTAAATTCCCACTCAATTGCTTGTTCTAAGATGGTGACGGATAAAAAAAAATATTCTGAGAGTGGTACAATAAATGTGTGCATGTCAACATGTAAGCTCTATTTGTTGGATACCAATGTTGTTAATGAAATTCAAAAGATCAAATAACATGAGAAATTTTTTTTTATCCTATTTAATGTCTTCAGCCTGGATGCGTCTGTTACATCCGGTAATAAAAAGAATGAGTGAGTCTATTTTAAAAAGGATAAGAATTTATTATATGGAGATTAATTAAAATGTATGAAATGATTCATGAAGGAATTTTAAAACTTGAGAGTGATATCAGTGTATCTTATAGATACAGAGTTCAGGATCGTACTAGTGATACTATCGTCTTTATTCATGGATTTGGTTCCAGCAAAGTATTCTTCAGATTTGCATTCAAAGAGCCGTCTTTGTTTCCATTTAATTTGGTTACTCTTGACCTACCGGGATTTGGGAATAGCTATATATCAAAGAATTTTTCTTACAGTATGAAAGACTACAGTGAATTAATTATCAGATTCATTAATAAAATGCAATTAAATAGATTTCATTTATGTGCTCATTCTATGGGGGGACTTATTGGAATTGAAATATCAAAAAAATTAAAGAAGCGAGTCCTGTCATTTATAAATCTGGAAGGAAATCTTACCTGGGAGGACTGCTTCATGTCCGGTCAGATAAATAAAGAATCGTTTGAAGAGTTTCAGAAAAAGGGGAGGGATAACATCGAGAATACACTTCTGAGTAAATCTGAATCAAATCCGTATTTTAAATCATATTTAGTTACTTTTAAGCAGGCGACGACTGAAGCTCTCTACTGGAGTGCAAAAGATACTGTAGATACATCTGTGGAGGACCAAGCGTTTACAGATTTTATTCATTTATCAAATCAATGCTATATTTATGGTGAGAAAAATAAAAATGTTTATCCGGGAGAAATAATGCTTCTTGAGGCGGGGATCCCTGTTTATTATATTAAAGACTCAGGACATGCGATGACAGAAGAGAATCCAGGACACACTTATTCAGTTATAGCAAATTTTATTAACTCGATTTCGGATTGATTCTCTGCCCTAAGCCGGTTATTATGATGTTTAATGACTATACAATAGCATGTGGTTTAGGTCGGTTTTGGTATATGAACAAAGTCTCTTGGTGTATGGACAACCCAAGATTTCTTCAAATAAAATTAGTTTTTGTCCTGAGTTTCACTATCTTTATCTGAAAAATATATATTTTTAAATAATTCCATTAACTGCCCTCTGCTTTTGATATCCAGTTTTTGAAAAATATTATAGATATGATTTTTAACTGTATGAGAAGAGATGAATAATTTTTCCTCGATCTCTTTGTTGCTCATCCCTTTTATCACCAGAAAAATGATCTCTTTTTCCCGGGGGGATATTTTTTTCTTTCTGCATAAAATATCTAAAGCATGTTCTGATCGTAAGCGCTGTTTTAGCCGTGACATTCTGGTTCGATGCCAAACTTGAATAAGTATTAGTATCAAAATTATTATAACAAATCTGAACCACCAGGTTTGCCAGAAAGGGGGCGTTATGATCAATTTTAGGGATGTGATGGAATCATTCCAGACCCCGTCAGAGTTTGTCCCCTTAACTTTCAGAATGTATGATCCGGGATCAAGTTTTGAAAAAGAGATCGTGTGTTTATTGTTGAGATCGATCCATTCATCGATCAATCCTTCAAGTTTGTACTTATACTTATTTTTTGCAGAATTTGCAAAACTCAGAGAAGAGACATCAAATGAGAAAATTTTATCGGAGTAAGATATTTCAAGTGTTGAAAGAGCAGAGATATTTTGCCTCAGATATACTTCTTTGCCGAATTTCTTAAAAGATGTCAGTATTATCTCCGGCTTGAAGAGATCCTGCTTTACTTTTTCAGGGGAGAATACGATGATTCCCTCGACACTGCCGAAATACATTTTCCCATCCAGACCTAGGGTATGTGCCAGGCTGAACTCATACTTACTGACGTTCTTTCTGACATCAAAGTTCAGAAAATGCCCAGTTTCTTTTTCAAATTTATTGAGTCCCTTATTTGTGCTGATCCAAAGATTACCATTCCGATCTTCAAGTATTCCGTAGATCGATTCACCATGAATTCCTGACTCAATTCCAAAGTGCTTGAATTGATCCATCTTCCTATCATAAAGGTTAAGTCCTTGTTCGGTCCCGATCCATAATTGTCCGGCTTTGTCCGAAAAAATAGAAAGTATTATATTATGACTGAGAGAACCAGCAACATTTTTTCGATGGAGATAACGGATAAAACTCTTATTATCCGGATCAAATTTGTTCAATCCTTTCTCTGTACCGATCCAGATATTATTATAATTATCACAATGAACGGCTCGAACCTTGTCATTACTGAGAGAATGTGGATCTTCAGGATCATTTTTATAGCTATCGATGTGTGCAAGGTCATGACGGATTATATTTAAACCGTCTCCCCAGGTCCCTTCCAGTAGATCTCCCGAATTGGTTATTTGGAGGGATAAGATACGTTGACTCTTTAAATTTGATGTTCGCTTGATTATTGTATCCGATTTGATAATATTTCCTTTTATGGTGTCCAGAAGGAATAATCCCTTTCCCCATGTCCCAAGCCAGAATTTGCCTTCACTAACCTCGATAATTGAGAAAATGATATTTCCAGAAAGGTAAGAGTTGCTCGATTCTTCAATAGGAAAGTACTTGATTGTTTTACTTATTGTGTCAATATATCCGATACTACTCCCTATGCTACCCATACTCCCGACCAGGATATTCCCTTTAGAGTCGGTATAAAGTGAAGATATGCTATTTTGCCCGGCCTTCCCCTTTATATTTTGACTGAACCGGATTATTTCAAAATTAGATTTTTTGTTATGATACTTATTTACTCCACCTCCGAATGTACCAGCCCAGACCAGGCCTTCCTTGTCTTCAAAGACATTTAAAACGATATTATTGGAGATACTTCCTGTCTTCTCATCTGAGTGAGTGTGAAATGAAGATATTCCGGATCGGGGATCAAACCTGTTGATACCACCCCCATGAGTTGCTATCCATATGAATCCAAACCGGTCCTGATTCAGATCTCTGATGATATTGCAGTTCAGCCCTTTTCCTGACCTGAAATTTTTGTATATACACCTGCCGTTTTTATCAATTTTTACCTGATATAATCCTTTTGATGAAGTCCCTGCCCAGATATCTCCTTCTCTATCTATAAGAAGTGCTCTAATCTGTGAATGACGGATCTCCTCAATATCTTTATTCATACAAAAAGGAATTATTTTTTTCTTATGGGTCAAAATCATATAGATCCCTTTTCCCCATGTTCCAAGAAGCAGTTTTCCCTCTTCCATTTCCTGAATGGAAAGGACAGGGACAGATTGGCCAGAATCGATCATAAAATTTTTGAAGTTGGATTTAGATCTGTTGAAGATTGAAATACCGCTTTCTGTTCCTATCCATATGTCCCCGTTAGAATCCTGGGATATACACCGGATATTGTTGCTGTTTATGGAGCCGGGATCAGAATCATCGTTCACGAAATGATGAAATGTATTGTTCATTGTATCAAACCTGTCAAGTCCTCCGCCACCAGTGCCGATCCATAAAATACCCGGTTCTCTTGGGGATTCAAATATTGAGAGGACCATGTCATATCCAAGGCTATTGGAGTTTTCCGGATCGTGCACATAAACTTTAAATCCATGTCCGTCATATCTGTTAAGACCTTTTTCAGTTCCGAACCACATAAATCCTTTCAAATCCCTGAAAGAGCAATAGACTGTGTTTTGGGACAAGCCCTCATTGATGGTAATTCCGGTGAATTTAATTTCTTCAGGTCCCGGAGCTTGATTGGGAAGTAATAGGGATGACAGCAAAAGCATTGAAACAATAATTTTCATTGGCCACTTTCCTGTTTAATAATACGATAATTAATAATTTTTTGTCGTAAAAATTTAATTTCAGTAAGTATAATAAAATATATTACCAGAGTAATAAAAATGCAAAATGAGAAGATATTCTCATTTGTTTTTTATCTTTGCAAATATAATGTAATCAAATATTGTTTTGGTGATTTACTCAAATAAATGATATTAAAGATCAATTGTTTGAAGGAGATGTATTAATGAAAAGAGTATTAATGATTTTTTTATATCTGATAATAATTATACTATTTTTAATATGCAGTGTTCTTTTTTCGGAACAGTCAGATAAGGATATTTTATTTCCTTACATCTTAAAACCTGGCTCTATTGTGATCGACAAAAACAGGATGTTTGTAACTGAAAAAGCGACTATACATATATATGATCTGAATAATTTCAGACTATTAAAGAAAATTGGTCAAAAAGGAGAGGGGCCAGGCGAGTTTTTGGGGGTTATAAGAATTCACATTGTGTCCGGGAAAATTTTAGTAAGCAGCCTCGGGAAAGTTTCATACTTCTACATTGACGGGAGATTTATCAAGGATGTAAGAACTGTGAAAAATTCAGGGATTTCAGGTGGATTTCAACCTATTGATAACGGATATATCGGAACCGGTACTGAAATGGTTAAAAATGAGGGATTCAGAACAATAAATATCTACAACAACAGTTTGGAAAAAGTTAAAGAGATATACAGGAGCAGTATTGGTTCAAGATTTGACTCAGAAAAAGGGGAAAAAAAATATTTTGAAAAATCTTTTTCTTTCATAACACTGGGATCACGGATTTATATTTCCGGCGATAAAGGTTTTATTGTTCATGCTTTTGATATTAGCGGCAATCGCTTGTTCTCCATTAAACGGGATTACAAAAGAATGAAGTTCACAGTGAAAGATAAGAGGAACTTTTTGGATTATCTTAAGGCGAACTCTCCGGACTATGTATACAGAAAGATGTATAAAAGTTTGATCTTCCCCGAATATTATCCGGCTATATTTTTTATATATGCAGATAACTCCAAATTATATATCTTTACCTGGAAAAGATGTAAGGGAGGACTGGAAACTTTTGTCTTTTCGCCAGACGGCAATTTTTCAGGTAGAAAGGAACTACCGCTCCATTTTGTAAATCCTGTCCTTTTCTCACCTTTTACAATTCATAAAAATAAAATCTACCAGTTGGTTGAAGATGAAGAGAATGAAATATGGAAATTAAAAATAACGGAAATCCGTTAAGTTTAACAGGATATTGCCGGGGAAATAATAAAAGGAATTTATTGTTTTTTCTATTCATTTTATTTTTTTTGTCTGGGATAAGAGTTTTTCCCTGCACTGTATTTTATGTTTCAGAGAAGGGGGTTTCATTTGGCGGTAACAATGAGGATTGGAGTGATTCCAGAACAAGGATGACATTTATGGCCCCGGATGGGGAAAAATATGGATGGGTCAAGTTTGGATTCAAGAGTGGATTCCCACAGGGAGGGATGAATGAATACGGACTCTTCTGGGATGCAACGGCAGTTCCATTTCTTGATATGCCTGTTTCGGTCACAAATAAGATCAAATTTTACGGGCCGTTAATGAAAAAGATAATGGAGGAATGCAGAACCATTGAAGATGCTCTGAAAATTTTTGAAAAATACTATTGTGATGATCAATTTAAGGCTCAATATTTGATCGGAGACAGACTGGGTAATTCTGTGATTGTTGAAGGGGATGGATATATATTAAAGGATAAAAGATATCAGATAATGACAAACTTTTATCATTCCTTTCCTTCACTCGGAGGGTTCCCCTGTGAAAGGTATGAAGCAGCACAGAAAATTTTGGACAATGATATTACTTTGAATATTCCATTGATAATAAAAATCCTCGATTCAACTTACCAGGATGGAAAGTATCCTACACAATACTCAAATATTTATAATCCTACTGACTCCTCAGTTTACCTTTTTTATTATCACAATTTTTCAGAATTTCTGAAAATAACCCTTGAGCAGAATAGTTTAGCAAGAAATATGGAAGTAGACATTCCGGGTATTTTTTCAAATATTAATATCATATTTCCGGAGGATGGGCAAAAGATAAATGGCACTGAAATTACTTTTGAATGGGATGGAAAGTATGACAGCAAATATGAACTTGTATATTCCCCAATTGAAGATTTTTCTGAATGTAAAATAGTTTCAATAGATACAAAGATTGCATTTGTTTCCAATTTAAAGACCGGTCATTATTGTTTTTTTCTCCTGGGATTTGTATTAGTTGGGTATAAGAGTCGTTCCGGATACATTATCCGGTTTTTGCTGTTTTTAATTGTTTTGCTGCTTATCACAGGATGCAGGCATTCTGATGGTGATATTTCAACAGCGGATCAATTCCGGTTTTCACATACTTTGTCAGGGCTTGAGACGGATATTAATTATTTCTGGAAGATCAGAGCTAATACCGGTAATTCCGATTTCAGCAGTGAAACAATAACAAGGTCTTTTATTGTTAATGGAGGAGGGTAATGCCACTCAACTCAAATCCTGTCAGTTTTGAAGAGAAAACAAATATTATTAACCACAATCCTATTATGGGAAAAATACTAATTAAGAACGGTCGGAACTATTACTTTGTTAATAAAAATAATATTAATTTTATAGAATCAGAGGGAAACTATTGCAGACTTTTTTGTGATGATAAAAGTTATATTGTAAGGAAGTCATTAGTTTTTCTCGAAGAGAAACTGGGGGCAGATAAATTCATGAGAGTGAACAAATCCACTATAGTCAATATTGACCGGATAAATGAGATGAGGGAAGGGGAGAACAATAATTTTATAATAGTTCTTACTAATAATAAAACTCTGCAATGGGGCAGGAGGTACCGCGAGAGACTGGTCAAACTAATAAGGATATAAAATGAAAACAGATGAAAAAATTGATGAATTTTATAATGGAGCGGATTTAAAAAATATCACAGATGATATTAAAAAATTGAAAGATATTATCATTAAGAATTATCTTTTGAATAATTGCGTTAGCTCTAATGTCCCACTTAAAAATTTTATGAGGGAATTTGAGAGGGAGATGATTTGCCGGGCATTAAGAGTGTCAGGCGGGAGCCAGAGAATAGCCTCATTTATTCTCGGGTTGAAACCAACCACTCTGAATGAAAAGATAAAGAAATTCAAAATTAAAGAGATAAGGAAGATCAGGAGTCAAAAGGACCTCAAATATATCATTGAGAATATAAATATCTCACAATCTTAGCTTAAAAAAAGATCCGTATAGCAATTTAAAGAGGATTTATTCTTGCTTTTATTAATATTTACTTTTAACAGGTAGTCCCCGACTACGATTTTTTGATTTTTTAATTCATATATATGAAAAATCTCATTTGATATTTTTTTTTTACAATTTTATCAAAACTTTATTTGCATTTCTCACCTCTTTTAAAACCGGAACTCACCGATATAAGATTGATGTCAAAAACACCATGTCTTTTTTTCTGATCTGGAATGAAATCTGAATGTTAAAAGTGACAGAAAAGAATTTTTTCTGATCTTAACAAGGAGGCTTTTAATGAAAAAGCTATTTACACTTCTCGTAGCGGTTGCAGTTCTTTCAGGACTGGCATTCGCTCAGGGAGCAACAGCTGACATCTACGGTACAGTAGTACTGCCTGATGGATCAGCGATCCCCGGAGTAGCAGTAACTCTGACCGGTGATGTTGTCGGTAAGAAAGTTACAGTTACATCCGAACAGGGGAATTTCAGATTTCTCTCAAATCCCCCGGGAATATTTGAATTAAGGTTTGAACTCGAAGGGTTCAAAACAGTAGTTCAGAAGGCGATAAGGCTGTTCGTTGGTAAGAACAAGACCTTTACCGTACAGATGGAAACCTCTCAATTAAAAGAGGTGGTTGAAGTTAAGGGAGAGGCCAATGTGATTGACACAAGGAAGACCACAGTGTCAGTAAATGTATCACAGGAAATGATGCAGTCACTTCCAACAGCAAGAAACCCATGGACAGTCATGAACCTGGTACCAGGTATGATGATGGACAGGGAAGATGTTGGTGGAGCTGAATCAGGTCAGCAGTCATCATTTTATGGCCATGGATCAGATTCCGATGATACAACATGGAACATTGACGGTGCTAACATGACAGACCCGTCAGCGATCGGAGCTGCTCCTGCTTATCTGAATGTTAATGCTTATGAAGAACTTCAGATCACACTTGGCAGCAATGATATTACCGCTCAGACAGGTGGTGTACAGCTGAACTTCGTTTCGAAGAGGGCAGGTAATAACTATAGCGGAGACTTTCATCTTTATATTGAAGATGAAGCGTGGGAAATGTCTCAGGACCTTCCGCAGTCTATTTTGGATAACGGATGGGTATCACCCGGTATCTTCAGATTGTATCAGTACGGCGTTAACTTCGGTGGCCCGATCATCAAGGACAAATTATGGTTCTTCGGATCATGGGGCGTACAGGACATTCACGCCAGACAGATAACAGGCGGCGAGGATTCAACCTGGCTGGTATCAGCTTATGGTAAGGTGAATTTCCAGCTGGGTAACACCAGCGGTGACTTCCACTATTCATATGACGCAAAGAAAAAATGGGGCAGGGCAAATTGGGGCGCTGCTGTTCAGGATTCGCTCTTTAACCAGGATGGTCCGGGCGCGGTTTACACCGGTTCACTGCAGCACATCATGGGCAATCTGATGTTAACAGCAAAGTTCGCTTATACAGACGGTGGATTTGAACTGATATCAGATAATGCTACAAATGTTATTGAAGATGGGTTTCTTGTTGGCGATGACCTTTGGCGTTATTATGTACCAGGTGATTATTACGGAGGTGGAATGCTCGATTTTTTCACCAACAGAAATACATTGAACCTTTCACTCAGCGGTAACTATTTTGCAGAAGGCGTACTGGGTGGAGACCATGAGATCAGATTCGGTGTGGACTATTACACGGCCGATACCACATCTCAGACCCTTCTTCCTAATCAGAGATGGCTGATGTCATGGGACAGAAATGACACAGACTATTACAAAGAGATCTGGTGGTATCCCAATTGGGTTTACGATGTCGGATTTGAAAGGATGTCATTCTATCTGTCCGATACAGTTACATTCGGAAAATTAACCGCCAACATCGGTATCAGATATGATAAGGAATCAGGCTCACATAATCCGGCAACAGCCCCGGGATTAACATTTAACGGTGTTCCCATCTTTACAGATTATCTGGGGGACAAATCAGCGATCGCCGCTAAAGCAGATGGTGCTTTTGAGGTATTTTCTCCAAGACTTTCATTTTCATATGATATTACAGGTGACGGAAAGAATGTTGTAAAGTTATCTGCAGCAAGGTACGGATCACAGAGCGGTAACTCAATTGCGGACCATACCTGGGCGCTGGATTGGAGAGAAATTGATGTATACTGGGCGGATGATGGCGATAATATTCCAGAGTTGGGTGAGTGGAGTGAAGATCCGGATGATTGGCTGTGGTGGCATGTAGATACAGTTAATCCTTATGGAGCAACAAGCAGTAACACATACGCATCAGATTTGAATTCACCTATACTTGATGAATTATCACTTTCATTTGAGAAAGAGCTGGGAGATGATTTTGCTGCTAACGTTACCCTTTTCTATAAGAAGAAAAGCAATCAGATAAGATACAGAAACATAATGGCAGATGGTAGTCTTGAAACTGCTGCCAACTGGTTTCAAAAGGGAATTTATACATTCTCTAATGGTGCAACGAAACCGTACTATGAGAGATACGATTATCCTGTTGCCCAACAGATGGCCAACTATAAGAAGACCTACAACAAGTATATGGCCGTTCAGTTTGTTGTCACCAAGAAGTTCTCGAACAAATGGATGTTTGATGCATCGTTCACCTGGCAGGACTGGGTATCCAAAAGAGATCCTTCAGAGTTTTTTGATCAGACCAACTATGATTTCTACGATGGAGGGGTTGTGGCACCGGAATCCGGCGGTTCAGGATATACCGGTATCTTTGTAAACTCCAGATGGATGCTGAAAATGTCAGGCCTTTATCAGCTCCCGTGGGGCATCAATATCACCGGTGTTCTTCAGGCAAGAGAAGGGTATGTCATTCCATATCATGAGTCATTTCAGAGAGGTTCCGGTCTCAGTTGGACGGATATGTATCTGCCCGGCACTAAAATTGGAGAAGACAGGCTTCCAACATTCTGGATGCTGAGCATGGGTCTTGAGAAGACATTTAAAGTGTCTGACACAGTAACAGCAACATTATTTGTAGATGCATACAATGTCACCAACAATGCAATTACTTTGGGTGTTGAACCAAAACTTGGTACAGCCAACACCGGTGACATTCAGAGGATCCTTAATCCCGGGATATTCCAGTTCGGATTCAGGGTTAACTTCTAATACTGTAATCTAAAACGGTATTAACATATGGGCCGTCCCTCCGGGGACGGCCTTTTTCATTCGTTTGAAAAGCTTAGGTTAAACATGCTGAATCTCTTGGATTACAATACTTTTTTGATTAAATCTGAAATACTATTTTTTTTTGACCCGATTAAACGAAGAAAATAATCGATTTTTGAATACAATAAAGTAAGTTTATTTGTTTAAAACCTCGTTCCTTATTTCTATCTTCTTTTTATATGTTAGTGAACGCCAGATCCATTCTAATGGCCCGAATCTGTAATACTTCAACCAGAAATTACTCAGTACTATCTGAAATAGTAATACCAAAACAGCTATGATGACAATATATCTTAAACCTATTCTGCCAATAAGATTAAATCCGAAATTGTAGAAAATTAAGGTACAAATAATTGTTTGAAAAATATAATTGGTTAATGCCATTCTTCCAAAAGGTTTCAAATAATTTAAAATTCTTTTTCCCATGGAAGATTGTATGATCTTAAAAATAGAAGTGATATAGAAAATACATATAAATATCTGACCTGTTGTCAAAAGGGCTTTATATAATGTGTTAGAAATTGTTGGTGGAAAGAGATATGGATTACCACCCAATACCTGAGCTGATATGGTAGTAAGAAGTCCGACAATTAAACTGAAAACCAGTAAAAATGTGGATTTTGCTTTTTCCTCAAAGAATTTAATAGAGCTTAAATAGTAGCCAAGCAAAAATATCCCCAATGTTATCATTAATCTTCCCGAGGGTATATAGCTGAGCCATTTCCATATCAGGTTATGAATATTCAGGAAAAATATTTCTATAATTGTTCCATCCTTGAATGTGTTAATAACAACTTCCGCGGTTATATCTGGATAAGTAGAATGTGCGGCAGATCCCTGACTTACAATGCCGGCTATTTGATTTGTCTGAGAAAACAGTAAGAATGCCATATCGAAAAATACTGGCAGAAACAGGAATAACAATGACCACTTCAGCAGATTCTTTGATTTGACATTCCGGAAAAGAATAAGGATAAAACCAAGGATTGCGTATAGAAATAAAATATCACCGAACCAGATCAGACTATGTGCTAAGCCTATACAAAGGAGGATAAAAAGTCTTCTTCGATACGTTCTTAAAAAATCAATCGAACTATCGCGGTATTTACTGAATTGCAGATAAAAACCCACTGCAAAAAGGATTGAAAAGAGAGTATAAAACTTTGCAGTAACAACAATGTCAAGAAAATTATATAATAGTTGGTTTAATTGGAAACCGGGAAATTGTTTCAAATCACTAAAAGGGATGAAAGAATAGCCACTGAAATACAGAATGTTATTAAATATAATCCCCAATAGTGCGAAACCCCTGAGCACATCAAGAATTTCGACTCTTTTATTCGGGTCTATCGGATTAAAAGTGGTCATAAGGTTCACTCCCCACATATGGTTCCATGACTGCAGGAGGCAAGGTCTATTGAACATTCAAATGCTATTTCATCTCCTTTTTTAATGGAAATTATATAGACCTTAGCACTGATATTACCAATAACATAATCAATGTCATAATAGCAATTGCATAAACATCCTATCTTTTCCTCCTTTTCTGTGATTGTAATGGATTGATTTACAAACCTGAAGTCGGCAGTAATTTCTCCGGGGCAGCAGTTTAAATATGCATTCACATGTTTTAATTTAAGAACACTTCCATTATAATCAAAGACAATACATTCCTGAGGGTCTTGCTGGTTATTATTCTTAAATGTACTTGAGGAATCTTCTTTACATCCAGAATAATTAAGCAAAACTCCATTAAGCTCTAGATCATGGATTTTGATGTCTTTACATCCCGATGCAGTTAACAGCCCGATAATCATAAAAATCAGAAAATTTAAATTGAAAAACCTGTGTAGTTTATTGATCATATTATTTTCCCCCTCAGATCCTTCCCCATAGTTGTTTGATTTAACATTAAATTCATATATTTATTTTACGTATAAAAAATAGTAAGAAAATAGGAAAATTTTCTCATTTATTACTTTATTAACTGGTGAATAATAAAATAGAAAGTAGATTCATTTAGTTTTCTATTTTTTTTAAATAAAAAAAATATTGATTTAAACATGTTTCCACGATTTTGGAAAATAATTAAATCAAGCTAGGCGTGACTTCTAATAAGCATGTTGGGCGTTCGAGTCGCTCCGGGTGCGTTTTTTCCTTCCGATATATAGGCTATTTCCACAGCACTAAAATTTTATTGTTAAAAATAATTTCAAGTAGTGCCAAATAAAAGTCATTAAAACCGGCTAATAGTGGTGTAAGCTCCATTCAATTCCAATATATCTAAAATTAATTTCTCGACAGGAACTTGGGGCAAGTCCATGTCCTACTAGTTCTCCCTATCTGAAAACCATGCTTACCGGTACAACATACTATCAACCCAATATTGAGAAGTTTTCTGATTTCAGGCTTTCATCGGTGAATCATTTTCATGTAAAACTTACAAAGAGATTATCCTTTATCCTTAGTGTCGGATTTGACTATGACTCGATGCCGGCACCGGGAATTAATAAATATTCATATACAGTCAGTAATTCTCTCCGATACTCATTTTAGGAAAGATAATCAGGGGATCCACCTCTAATAATTGTCCTGATATCCGGGTTGATCTCTTCTTTCCGCTCATAAATTTCAGATCATGATCCGGAGTGAAGAACATAGCCTGTTATTTTAATTTGAATTGAAGAAATATTTTCAATACTTTTAACTGTTTATAAAATTGAAAACAGGCGTGTTATAATTGCTTCAAGGAGATCCTGAAATGGTTCTAAATAAAGGAGAAAAGGTACATGTTATGGTCCGCAGGACTTTTGATAGCGATCTGCGACGGCATTTCATCGGAGAGATCACTGAAGCTGAAAATCGCCTGATCAGAGTAACCGGATATGCATTTATTTTTGATATGACCACCAACCAATACCAACGTAGACCGGATAAAAGAACACGGATCTTTGATCCGGGCAATTCGGGGAATATTGTCAATGTACTACCTTCAAATGCTGATATTGAACAGGCGCTCTATAAAATCAATTCTGAAAAAAGACTTGTGATCACAGATGATAAGACCTTCGACCTGGAGATCAATGAATTTTCAGTCATGAGATAAGAACAGCTCTTGCTTTTGTGCAAAAATCTGAGACCATACTATCATTGAAAAACAGAATGGTTCGACGCCTCTATTTTTTTGTTTCTGCTTGTACGTTACTCTTGTCCTTAAAAACCAGTGTTCTGTATGGGAAGGGAATCTCGATACCTTCCCGATCGAATCTTGATTTCACACTGTAATTCAGATCACAACCAAGAGTGAAGGCAGTTTCCTGATCACGGGTCCAGATATAAGCTCGTAAATTTACAGAAGCTGGGTTCCTATATTTATCGGGTTCAATATGCCTGAGTGTTATATCCTCAACAACTCCAATAAAATCTTTCCCCACCAATTGAATCCGGTCCTCTATTCCGAACGGTTTGTAAAGTGCAATAAAAAATCCACTGACAATATTTGCAAAGCGTTTCTGGATGCAAATCCAAAAATAACTGCAACCACACCTGACCCGGCAAAAATTGTCCCTGCAAGGCCACGCAGCAAAGGTATTGAATACAACGCTAGGGCAACCCCGAAAAAATAAAACATACCCGATATAAAATGAACTACGAACAGGTACTTGGTTTTGTCAATTCTCAGGAATTGCTGTTTTCTCAACATCAACTTCTTAATCACTTTCGCTATTACAAATGCAGTGAAAAGAATTATTAAAAAGACAATGGAACGTATACCTATTTCTGTTAGCAGTTCTCTACTGATTTGTATTTTCAAATATTTCCTTAACTGTCAGGCTTATATTGTTTCTTCACTTCAAACTCAACTTGCCTTTCCCAAAGTTTTTGACGAATTTCTTTGGCATTTTCAAGAGCAATTTTTGCTTCTCCGGGAAGGTTCAACCGTTTATAGGCCAATGAGAGTGCTTCCCATGCCGGAGCATACAATTTATCAATTGAAATGCAGTTTTTGAACTGATTTAATGCCTCTTCTGCAAATCCATTTTTCAACATTTCTTTCCCCAGTATCATAGACATATCAAGATTTTCTATTTCATCCTCGAGTTTGAGTCGTATGGGAGATTCCTCCCGGATCATGAGTGCGGAACAAGGAACTTCTCGAATCACTTTTTCTGCGACACTACCTATCAATATTTTTTCAAATCCTGATTTTCCCACAGTCCCCATGACCAGCAGATCGAACCGTTGATCTTTCAGGTGATCCAGGATCTTTATATGTGGATCTCCTTCCAATAACCGAAGCTTATATTCCACATCAACAAAATCCAATTTCTTTACTAATTTATCAAATTCGATGTTAATCAGGTTTTTATACTTTTCCTTCTCTACATTTTTAATTTCTTTCCTGCCCAGATATAATCTCGGTGAATATTTGATAACATGGACAATTTCAAGTTCTGCTTTTAAATGCCGTGCCAAATGTACCGCATTTCTCAATGCCCGTTCAGAGGAGTCTGAAAAATCTACCGGGCATAAAATTCTCTTTATTCTGGATGGCGAGTTTTTCTTAACTATCCATACAGGCTTCCTGCTATTCCTTAAAATCCTCTCTACAGTAATACCAAGTTTGAAGCGGTCATCATCTTTTTTTTCCCCAGAGCCAATTATTATGACATTCACATCCTTTTTATTCGCATATTTGATAATTTGTTCGGACGGATTACCAGACACGATAAAAGGATCAGAGAGAGATAGGTTTTTATAATCAGAATCATCAATGGTTTTATTCAACTCTTTTACAGTTAATTCATGAAGCTTTTTACTTTCTGATTCAGTTAATGGATCGGCACCATGAACATGAATTATATTCAGCTCAGAATGAAATGTTTTTGAAAGAAAAAGTGCAACATTCATTGCATGTCCGGATGAATGGCTGAAATCGGTGGCAACAAGAATTTTTTCCAGTAGTTTCATCAGATCCTCCGTTGTAATGAAAATATCGATCTTTTCAAACAAATTCTGGCAACAGGTCTATTATATCGCAAAAGTATACATTTTTGAATATCGTTCCAATTCCCGCTATAAAACAAGATAGTAATAAAATGTGCTGATGAATAATATTGAAGTGTTAGTTAAATTTCGTTACCATAACCAAAGTTGTTCAATTTTAATGATAACATTTATCATTATATAACAGGATGGAAGTAAAAGATGAAAAAGGAAATTATACTTATTTCAGGCGCAAACGGGTCTGGAAAAACAACTTTCGCAAAGCTTTATTCCAAAAAACTCAACCTCCCCTTTGTGAATGCCGATGAAATTGCGAAAACATTGAAGTCAGAAAACGGAAGAACAAAAGATTTCAAAGCAGGTGAGTTATTCTACGAACAGATCAGGGAATTGAGTAACAATGAAAATTCATTTATTATTGAATCCACCCTCGCTGGAAAATCATTGATTCATCATATAAGCAAACTAAAAAGTATGGGGTATTCGATATTGATCATTTATCTTTTTCTTGAATCACCGGAGTTATGTATTGAAAGGATAAAAGAGAGGGTGCTCAAGGGAGGACACAATGTGGCTGATTCTGATGTTATCCGCCGCTACAACCGAAGTAAGAACAATTTCTGGAATATCTTCAGGCCTATGGCTGATCAATGGTATTTGATTCATAATTCAAAACAATTATTTGACCGCATTTCCATGGGATCCGGGAAGGATTATGTTATCAAAAACAATCATCTTTTCGATTTATTTAAAAAAAATGTTATAATTGAACAATGAAAATCAGTAAGTTTTCAAGTCTTGAAATCTACCAGAGAGGATTTGAAATAGAGGCTGTAGGGAACCAGGCAGTCCAGAATGCAATCAACGAAAATGCAGAACTGGGTATCCCCACAGTTTTTTCTGTCAAAGGTACCATCTTATACCAGTTACCGGACGGTGAAATAACTTCAGAGCCACAGCTTGAGAAAGAATAACTTGTTGTTCGCATTTTAACAATGATTTTCACCTTCAGGATTATATACATGTATATTTATAAATAAAACATCTGATGATCTCCTGATCAGGTCTCTCTAGTACTTCTCAGATCTACTATTTTCTATCTTGTTCTTTGATCATCTGCTTAGACCGGGCGGAATGAGGCAAAGTCGATTTGGTTTGTTTTATTGTTGAGGGTTTATCCCAGTTATTCAGCGTTCAGGCAATAATTTTTGTAAGGGGAGGCATTGCGTTTGTCTTTCTATTCGCGATAGTGAACCATCGAAGGGGTTGGAAAAACCACCAGACTTGATCGGAAATCTATCGCATCCCTTTAAATAAAATGATATATAACTTATTTCGCCCATACCATGAGCCTGTTCGGGGTTGGATATTTAAACCACAGTTCTTGAAATCTTTTCTTTTTGGACATGGTATGGCACCGATTGTTTTCTGGGATACAAAATGTGTATCAATGGGGAAAGATGTCTCACTTATCCTTCACCTGAAACCTGATGGATGACTGGTGCGGAATAGTTATTCCGTAACTAAATTAAAGAAAGCAAGGGTGCGAAATCATGCGTGTATCATATGTGTATAAATGTAAAGTGTATGAAAATATGAAAAGATAAGTTTACACTATTGACATTTGCCTTCTAATGGATGACCCCTTCATTAATAACTGAGTAGAGTTTAAAGCATATTAACCTGCCTCCCATAAACTAATCCGGTTTTTATGTTCGAAATTTGAATGGTTGGGCGGTCGGGCCCGAAGGGGGATGGCATATTTGGTTTATTTTCTTTTTTTTTGTTTATTTCTAACAAAATTATACTATTATTTTATAAGCACGATGGATGGGAATTGAAGCAAGATAAAATTCAGCTGAGTTCTATTCCAAATTAAGCTAATAAGGGAGGTAAATATATGAGTGAACCAAAAAAAGGCCCTGATAAGGGCAAGAAGAATATGCATGCCCGGGGAGGCGGCACATCAAATCGCGACTGGTGGCCAGACCAGTTGAACCTTAAAATCCTCCGGCAGAATTCTCCGTTGTCAAGTCCCATGGGTGATAGATTCAACTATGCCGAAGAGTTTAAGACACTTGACCTGGAGGCTGTAAAGAAGGACCTCATTGCGATGATGACCGATTCGCAGGATTGGTGGCCGGCGGACTGGGGGCACTATGGGGGACTAATCATCCGGATGGCCTGGCACAGCGCCGGTACTTACCGGACTAGTGACGGTCGCGGCGGCGCCTCGACCGGGACGCAGCGTTTTGCGCCATTGAACAGCTGGCCTGACAATGCCAATCTGGACAAAGCGCGCCGTCTGCTCTGGCCCGTCAAACAAAAATACGGCAACAAGATCTCATGGGCAGATCTCATGGTCCTTGCCGGTAATTGCGCCCTGGAATCGATGGGATTCAAGACCTACGGGTTCGCCGGCGGGCGGGAAGACGTTTGGGAACCCGAGGAGGATATTTACTGGGGCGCTGAGACTGAATGGCTCGATGATAAGCGGTATGAGGGCGACCGGGAGCTTGAGAAGCCTCTCGCTGCTGTGCAGATGGGACTGATCTATGTCAATCCCGAGGGGCCGAATGGTGAGCCAGACCCCCTGGCTTCGGCGAAAGATGTCCGGGAGACCTTTGCCCGAATGGCAATGAACGATGAAGAGACGGTTGCCCTCGTCGCCGGCGGGCATACGTTCGGAAAAAGCCACGGCGCCGGCGATCCGAAGCATATGGGACCCGAACCCGAAGCGGCCGGTATTGAGGAGCAGGGATTCGGCTGGAAGAACAGTTTCGGCACTGGTAAGGGGGGTGATACCATCACTCACGGTATCGAAGGAGCATGGACCCCGAACCCGATCAAATGGGACAATGGCTATTTTGACATGCTGTTCGGCTATGAATGGGAGCTGGTAAAAAGTCCGGCAGGAGCCTGGCAGTGGGTCCCCGCTGATCCTGCTGCAAAGGAGATTGTACCCGATGCGCACGATCCATCCAAACGGAACCCGCCTATGATGACCACGGCCGACCTTGCGTTAAAAATGGATCCCGATATATGAACCGATCTCGAAGCGTTTCCACGAGAACCCGGAAGAATTTGCTGATGCATTCGCCAGGGCCTGGTTCAAGCTGACACACCGCGACATGGGCCCGAGCTCACGCTACCTCGGCCCTGAAGTTCCAAAAGAAGAGCTGATCTGGCAGGATCCAGTCCCTGCTGTTGATCATGCCCTGGTCGATGCGAAGGACATCGCAGGGCTCAAGGAAAAGATCCTGACTTCGGTCTCTCTATCTCCGAGCTGGTCTACACAGCCTGGTCCTCGGCGTCCACTTTCAGAGGTTCGGACAAACGGGGCGGGGCGAACGGGGCACGCATCTGTCTTGCGCCGCAGAAGGATTGGGAGGTCAACAATCCCGAGCAGCTGGCAAAAGTGCTCGAAATCCTTGGCGGTATCCGGACGGAATTCAATAGTGCTCAATCAGGCGGAAAAAAGGTGTCGCTGGCCGACCTGATCGTCCTCGGCGGTTGCGTAGCCGTTGAAAAAGCGGCTAAAAACGGTGGTCATCAGATGCATGTGCCCTTCGAACCCGGGCGCACTGATGCAAAGCAGGCACAGACGGATGTTGAATCTTTCGCATGGCTCGAACCGGCGGCCGACGGATTCCGGAATTATCTCAAAGCCGATTATACACTCCCGGCTGAAGCACTTCTGGTTGATAAGGCGCAATTGCTGACACTGACCGCTCCCGAGATGACGGTGCTGGTCGGTGGTATGCGCGTACTGAACGCAAACTTCGGGAGATCCCGGCATGGTGTTTTCACTGACAGGCCGGAAATCCTCAGCAATGACTTTTTTGTGAACCTGCTTGATATGAGGACCGAGTGGAAGGCGGTATCGCAAGAGAGGGATGTATTCGATGGGATTGACCGGGTGACTGGTAAAAAGAAGTGGACCGGTACACGTGTGGATCTTATCTTCGGATCAAACTCACAGCTCAGGGCCTTGGCCGAAGTGTATGCCCAGGAGGACTCAAAGACAAAGTTCGTGCAGGACTTCGTGGCAGCCTGGAACAAGGTGATGAACGCCGACCGATTCGATCTGGCCTGATATTGGCTGGAATCGGAAACGTATCGAAAACCGATTAATGGTGAACAAATAGATTGTTTAAACGGGCCGGGCGGAATGCCCGGTCCGTTCAATTTAATATATCTGTCTCTGTAAATAAGCTGATGAATTAATAGTTATCTGTCCAGATATTTATGCAGGAAGCGGATCGTTTCATGCCAGGACTGTAGGCTCCCAAGTAATTCATTCTCTCTGGTACCCCCGTTAAAATGGCGGAAGGTGGCCGTGATAAAGTCCGGTAAAAAAACCATGTGTCCTGCATTTTCAAATGCCAG
This sequence comes from Candidatus Aminicenantota bacterium, assembly GCA_963827565.1. GTDB lineage: Bacteria > Acidobacteriota > Aminicenantia > UBA2199 > UBA2199 > UBA647. The sequence goes on along the minus strand of CAWHBG010000003.1, from coordinate 123,477 downwards.
GTGTTTATAATTGTATCTGAAATTGTGTTTTTTTAATCTCCGGATCACCATGTCGGAAAACAAGCTTGAGGGCCAGGTCTGGTCCTCTTTTCCCGATACCAGCAGGATGGGGGCTTTGATCTGTTCCACTGGTATTGTCGCTTTTTTTATTAATTCCGGGCTCAGGTTTTTCAGGGTGTTTAAAAAATAGTCCCGGTAAGATGTCATTTGCCCTGAGTAGAGTTTTTCCATTTCTTCTTTGGAGAATACTTCACCGATATAGGGGAGGGCTTTTCCCTTCCAGGTCCAGGAGGGGACCAGTTTTTCATAGTCTTCACCCTGCCAGAGATGTGCGCCGGGAACCCAGGCTGACAACCGCCTTGAACTCATCAAACATTGATGCCAGCTGCAGGGCTAGTTCACCGCCTCTGGATCCGCCAATCATTCCTATCTTTCCACTTTTAACTGTTTTCTGTCCCTGTACCCATTTAACTGCTTTATAGAAGTATTCAATGGGAATATTTATCAGCGATTTCGGCAGTCCGGCATATTTAAAATAAGGTAGATCAAGGACGGCAAAACCATGAACAGAAATTGCTTTGGCCAGCCAGTTAACCGAACCGCCGTTTGACCCGCTCAAAAGAATAACTCCCGGGTATTTTTTCTTATCATCAGGTGAATAGAGGGTCCCGACCAATCCATTTTCATCCAGTTTTATACTGAAAAGCGGGTTTTCAGGATCTTCATAATACCTTAACATCCGGGCCATCGTTTCCTTCCCTTTTGAGTCTGTTATTTTAAGAATTATTGTTAAACCATTCTCAAAGTCATAATGAAAAGAGGTCTCTTTCCTCTTGCTGTTAACCGGTATCATTGACCATAAGAGTCCGTAATGTTCTGCCTTGTTATATCCACCGTTTAAAGGTGCCGTTTTAGCCAGATCTACAGTCCCGTTCTTATCTGCTTTAAAAGTGGCAGAAGAATGCCATTTGATTTTGTTTTTATCAAATGAGCTTGAACTGATCGTTACTATTTCCCCAGGTTCTAATCCTGAAACATACAGGGTAAACGGGGAAGCATATACTGCCTTTGCAGGATTGATATGGATCTTTGCATCGCCTGCTCCAGCAAAAACAATTGCCGTCGTAAAAAACAAAACAGTAATCAAAATTACTAAAATTTTAAAAGTTATCTTCATAATATATCTCCTTTAATTGTTCTGTTCATTTCATAATACCGTTAAATATCATATATAGAAGCCGGTCAATCTCTTCCTGGTCTGATTGCCAGGGAAGGTTGGGGTGATTGATCCTGTTAGCGATAAATCCGTCGGTTGTATGCCATATCAAAAGGAGCAGGGAAATGGGGGAAGTATATTTTAACTTCCCTTCCTTTATCAGTTTATCCAGCAGGATTTGCCAGGATGAAAAGATCCGGTAGCTGTTATCTCCGATAACCTCAATCATTCCTCCGTCCCTGACATCGAGTTTGCATAAAAAGATATAAAGCTTGTAAATATTAGGGCGTGCCAGACAGAACTGAATGTATTCCCGGATCACCATTTTCAGCATTTCAAGCTTGTCCGATGTTTCATCAAGTTTCAGTTTGTTGAACTTACTGGACAGGTCAGCATAGGTTTTATCAGTTATAGACCCCAATAGTTCATTCTTGTTTTTAAAAAACCTGTAAATTGTAGAGGGGGAATATTCGATCACTTCTGCTATCTTTCTCATTGAGAGTTTTTCAAATCCTCCCCTGGAGATCAAATCATATACGGCAGACAGTATCTTATTTCTAAGCTCTTCTTTCTCTCTTGCTTTTCGCTCATTAATACTCATTCTATCTCCTTAAAAACAGTGTTATATAAAAGAACAGTGTTATTTATTTAACGTGCGCCAGACATAAATGTTCCGTTAAATTGAAATTTATTGGGAAATCAGCCAGGGTGATTTGATTTAATTTCAAAAACGAAAGCACCGTCCCCCATGGGTTATCGATGGATGCCATTTTGCTTCGGTGGTGGATTTTAATATTGCCGTACTCCGGTCATCAGAGAGGCATTTCGGATATAAAAAAAGAATCGATATATGGCTGACTCCCGGCGACTACCGCAATGCCAGTCTGATGATCCTCCTTGCCTATATCATGAAGGGACATCAGGAATGGTCCGGCTCCGATATCACTCTTTTTGCAGCTTTTGATGAGAAGGACCTGAACCGCCAGTTTGCCCATTTGAATAAATTAATCGATATCGGAAGGATCCCCATTTCGAAGAATAATGTTCAGAAAATCCCCTGGAAAAAGAACAAGATCACTTATGAAAAGCTGGTGAACGACCATTCCGCGGAAGCGGATCTTGTAATGATGGGATTTTCCCTGACAAAACTGGTCAGCCAAAAAGGAGAGTTTTTTACCCGTTTTAACGATATAAATGATATTCTCTTTCTGAGAGCCGGGCAGAAGATCGTAATTACCGATCTGGAATCCCACCCCCATCCGGATAAGCCCCAACTGATCGCTGAATAACACAATATATTATTCGGAAAATCTTCCTTTATTCTGTAGTATAACCAGCATGGCTGAAATATAATTATATACTTTTCCCGTTACTGATGACAAGTCGTTATATCTTCACAAAAGAAAAGGATGAAGATGAAAATCTTCTGTTGGTAAAATACAGGTACGATCTAACTATATTTTGATCAAAAACTTTATATCCACAGGTATTGATCAAACCTGTCAGGATGATGTGACCAGTATCGGGGTGGATCTCTAAACCGGGATATTTGTTAATAGAATTGAAAAAAAAAAGGAAACTTATATTATATTTTGACGTATTTATTTATTAAAATGAGGATATCGATAGATATCTTCTGTACAATCTAAAAAAGGAGATTAGGATATGATTGGGAAAATCATCTTTACACTCACCATTGTTGCAGTTATATTTTCAACACCCCTGATTAACGGGAGTGGGATCAGTAAGGCTGAGATTCAGAAACCCGGAATCTGGGATATCAAACTTAATACTGATTCTATACAGTTTATCCTGCTGCATCCGGATAAGATCCTTGCTGATCCGGATCATTTCTGGAAAACCGACCGGGCTTACCAACTGGTAGATGGCTGGCATCGGAACACCAAGATCCCTAAAACCCATAAGGATTACTATAATAAATGGCTTGCTTTTTTAAAGGAGATGGCAGCCGTTCCCGAAGAGGAGAGAACCCGGCATGAGGCCTTTAAATTTCTGGAGGTATTAAAGAGCAAAATTCCTGTCTATTATAATAAGGCGATTCCCCATATTAAAAGTTTTTTGCCAAGAAATGGACTCTCCTTTAAAGCTGAGATCTACCTTACCACCAAAACCCTCCCTTATCAATTTATGACCGATGGTAATATTGTGTCTGATCCCCTGAGCCCCAAATTCAAAATGGATGCTGATTTTATTTTTAACCTTCAGACCCACGAGGCGTTTCATATCGGGTATGGATATAACCGGTATGCCAGAAGAGAGGTGGCCCTGAAAGATCCGTTTATTTACAATACTCTTCTGGATAGTCTGCAGAATGAAGGGATGGCCGTTTATATGGCCTATAAGGCTCAGTCCTTTTACCCGGCTCCAAACGAGCAGGATTATAAGTTTTTAGAAAACCCGGATGAGGTTGTAAAGAGGATCAGCTGGGTTAATGAAATCTTTCAGACAGCAGAAAAAAACGAATTATCTGAGGACAAATTGAGAAAAAAAGCCTGGGACCTGGGAGTTACGAAACGGGCATACTATGTGGCTGGCGCATATATGGCACAGTCCATTGACCAGGAATTGGGAAGGGAGGCTTTGATCAGGACAGTGGCTGAAGGGCCTCTGACCTTTGTTGAAACCTATAATAAAATTGTCCGGAAGGGGATGAAGATCCACGAGTTCAAAAGGCCCGGAACTATAACGTTGGCATATAAGATAAAATATGCTGTTTTGGATCATGATCTGGAACTTTTTAACCAGTTGGCCGGTCAATTGAAATCGGGGGATCCCCTGGACAAAGATGTCTGGACTGTCCTCTATCGAACCGGTTTCAGCCAGATGTACCTACAGCATTGGCCCTGGGCATTCAGGATATTTAATTTTCTGGTGAAAATTGAACCGGAGAATGCCGATAATTGGAATTTTTTAGCTGATGCATATATGGAGTCGGGAGACCTGGAACAGGCCGAAAAATACAATAAAAAAGCCATGGCTATTGACCCTGAATCCGGCTATGTCAAACGTATACAGGGGAAGATAAAAAAGCAAAAGAAACAATAGGGACTAAAAAAAATCCGGCCTGATCAATTTAACTTGTTAAACAGATATCCGGTTCCCTTATAATCCGGCAAGGGATTAGGGAGATCGAATATAATTGCTGATAAAGACTTCTCTAATAGTTGATAATAATTATTGTGGATGTATCAATATTTCCGGTTTTATCCAGCATTGCGTATTACTGATTATAACCAGGAGGGATCATGAGACCGGAAAAAATTGCGAAAAAATTTATCTTTATTATCATTTTTTTTATCACTATATTTTCTTATGCCGGGGAAGACCTTAAACCAGGGGAAAATTTTGTTATTGGAAAGTCATATAGAATAAGATCTGAAATCCTGAAATGAAGAGAGGGAAGTATTGATCAGTCTTCCGGAGGGATACGGTAACAATAACAAATCCTATCCGGTATTTTTTCTCCTTGATGGAGGGATCCAGTTTCATAATGTCAGTGGTATTATTGAATATCTTTCCAAGTTCAAGCATATACCTGATATGATTCTGGTTGCAATAAAGAATACGAACAGGGAGAGAGATTTTCTCTCCTTTCAGTTCGGCAACTGGCCTCCGGTTGCCGCAGCAGACAAATTCCGTTCATTCATAAAGAAGGAGCTGCTGCCTGCTGTAAATGAAAAATTCAGAACGACACCGTACAGGATCCTGGCAGGACATTCTTACGGAGCAATTTTCTGCCTGGACAATTTCATGAAAGACCCTGAAATGTTCACTGCTTTCATAGCGATCAGCCCCGCGTTGCAATGGGATAAAAATAAAATATGGAAATTGTGGCCAAAAGTTCCGGATGAAACAATTTATTATAAGAAGTTCATCTACCTGGCAATTTCAGCTGATGATTATGAAGAAGCAATAGAATCGACCAGGGATCTTGTTTCAATTCTTTTCAAAAAAATACCTACGGGCCTGGAATGGCATTTTAAATTCATGCCGGATGAAGATCATCTGACCGTGGTTCATCCGGTTATTTTTAATGCGCTCAGGTGGCTTCATAAGGGGTGGAGAATTTCTGAAAAAAAACTGGCAACCATGAATCTTAAACAAGTTATCGAACACTACAAAAAACTTTCCGAATGGTACGGATCAGAAGTGCCCGCTCATGAAGGTGTTTTATTCAATATGGGCTACCTCCTTTTTGATAAGAAAAAAAAGAGGAGGCGATCGAAGTTTTTGAATACGGGTTGAAATTGTACCCGAAATCTGCCGCATGCTATATGAGACTCGGTGATATTTTTCATGAATCCGGGTATACGGAAAAAGCATTAGAATATTATGAGAAAGCACTTGAATTTGCTGATGTTGAAAAAGACCCTTTGATATATCCGGTTGCAAAAAAGATCGTTGAGCAGATAAAGAAAAATATGAAAGAGAAATGAAGGACAGCCCCGCTTCACCGGGGCTTTGCATATCAAGGATGTTTTGAGAACAAATACTATTGATGGTGTTTGATGGTTTGGCAGTTTTTTCTGAGGTAAATTTTTTAGTATTCATTTATAATTAATTCAGGAGATAAGATATGTATAAAAATATTGAGGATTTTATTCTTGATTGGGAGGAAGAGGCATTATCTACAATAAAGATTTTTGAAAAAATCAACGATGCAGGAATATCAACAAGATTAAATGATGATATCAGAACTCTGGGAAGAACGGCATGGCACATCACTCAAACTTTAACTGAATTGCCTGCTAATGCTAAACTAATATCTGAAGATCCGCTGGAGAATAAAGAGGAACCTGAGAGTATGGAAGCCATACTGAAAGTGTATAAACAAAAGAGCATGGAACTTATAAATATTTTAAGAGAGAACTGGAAAGATTCGGATCTGGATGAAACAATTGAAATATATAAACAGACATGGAAAAAGAACAAAGTTCTGTCAGTTATTATCAAGCACCAGATCCATCACCGGGGTCAGATGACCGTGATCATGCGCTTGCTTAATATGAAAGTACCGGGTGTATATGGCCCTTCTAAGGAGGAATGGGCTGAACACGGAATGGAAGCAGAGAAATAGTTCTACAGCGTGGAAAGGTCAGGCTGAATGAAATTTACTATAATATTTCATATTTGTACTAATTAGGATAAATATGGGTCTGAATTTATACGAATTTTATGACTTGCAAAATGGAGGGGATTATCTTTAGTGGAGAGTTAATTGTCTAATAATTTCTTTAACGGTATTATTCTGGAGCGGCTTACCGGGAGTTCTTCATCGGTGTTCAACCGAACAAATGCACTCCCATTCTCTTTTCTTCCGAAGGAGTCAATAAATTCTGAGTTGATAATATATGATCGGTGAATTCTGATGAAATTTGCTGGAAGTATTCTTTCCAATTGATTTAAATGCTTGTCAAGCAAAACAGGTCTTTCTTCATTTGTAAATGCCTTGACAATGATCCTCTCCGATTTAAAATAAGAAATATCTTTTACTTCAAGCATTTTAAAGTCCCTGTTCAATCTATATACAAGGTATTTTAATTTTGAATGGCCTGAATGACGTCCCATATATCTGTCCAGGGCCAACTGAAGTCTTTCCCTGTCAAATGGCTTTGCAACAAAATCGATCACACCCATTTCATAGGCCTTGATCGCCCTGTCTGAATAGGCGGAGATCACAATGGTTTGAAACGGCATGGATACAACCTGTTTCAGAAAATCAAATCCGTCATCCCCGCTTAGATTAAGATCCAGCAGGCATAGGTCTATGGCATGATGTCTCAGATATTCAACTGCATCATCCGCAGTATGACAGACATGTATATTGGATATTAAATTTCCCAGAATCTCAAGGCAATTATTTTTAATGAAAGATGCGATCGGGGGTTCATCTTCCAGGATCAGTATTCTCATTCTATTTCCTCAAACGGGATTGATATGTCGACAATCCAATGCGTTTCCTTTATTCCATAATCCAGCGTCCACTGTTTGCCATAGGCTTCACTCAACCGTGTCCTGATGTATTTTATTCCGGTTCCTTCCTCGATCAACAATTTTTTATTCTGACTTTTTTTTAATATTTGAGACCCGTTATTTCCCAAAACGATATTCAGTTTAGAATCAATCTTAGAACATTTAAAAGTGAAATATCCGTCTTCTTTGGGTTGGAAGGAATGGGTGATGCCGTTCTCAATCAGCGTATGAAGTATGAGCGGGGGGATCAGTGCATTATTAAATGAACAATCGGTGTTCAGTTCATACTCGGCAGCACGCCTGAACCCCATGATCCTGAGGTGAAGCCTGCACAATTCCAGCTCTCTGGCGATCGTGATCTTATCCTCGGTTGATATTTCACGGATCAGATTGAATTCCGAGGCGAGGGAATCGATCAACATTTCAGCTTTTTTCCCGCCGCTTCCGATCAATGATTTCAGTGATAACAATGTATTCAGAATAAAATGGGGTTGGATGCTTTTTTTCAGCATTTCCGCTTCAAGCCGTTTTGAACGGACCATCATATCATTTGCCGCTTTATTCTCAGACTGGATCTTAATAATCAGAGCCAAAATGAAAGCCAGAAAAAATACTGTGTTAGTTATAGTGCTTATGGAATAGCTTATTAAATTTAAAGATGGCCATAACATCTGGAAAAGGTAGATAGAAAAAAGGAAAACGATGGAGGAAAAAGTCAGGAGCAATATTATAGCTCCCGGAATCTTTTTTTTCACTCCTTTTATAGAAATAATTATTCCCAATATATTGAATGGAATCAGCTTAAATAAGTCAAGAATGTATGGATTTGCATTTGGGAAAACTGCAAGAGCAATTGAAGCAAACAGTAGGAAAACTAGAATAAGAAAATAATTCTTTTTTGGTTTAATGTCAAAATGCCAAAGTAAGAACAAGACTGGCAGCATGCCATAGATCCCGTCACTATTTCTTAATATCGGTTCCAGAATCCTGAAAAATGTGATTGAGATAATCCTGATGTCTACAAAATACGACCATAGATTAGCGAAACAGAAAAAACCTGCATAGAGGCCGAAATAAAGATAAGAGAGATTTCTTGTCCCGGTGAAGTAAAGAGATATGCAGAAAAAAGTAACTACCAGAAGAAATCCGACATGAAATATATATTCATCCTTGTTCGAGTCTAAATATGATTTGAGCGCATTTCCGGAAGCAAGGTGTATAGTGTTTGTCCATGCAAAAACGGAAGGTTTGAAATACTGTCGGATCGAAAGTTTATGAATCCCTTTTGAAATCATTTTAGCCGAAAGTGGAATTGAGTATCTAACCTTCCCTGGGGTTTTCAAGGATCCATCAATGCTGATGATCCCATCAGCTCCGACCTTTTCCTCATCCCAATATACTTCATATGCCGGAGAGAAATTGTGAAAACTTATGACAATATTATCTTTATCTTTCAGTTGCCCTGAAATTTCTATAGACATTCTGATCCATAAAACCTTATTATTTAAACTGTCATTTTTCACATGATGATAAACCTCCCAATCCGAATCATCTAAGTCAGTTCTATAATTCTCCTTTAAATCTTTGGCAGAGAATTTGAATTTATTCAGCTTAAAAAACTTCACTTTGCTTATATCAAATATTTCGGATGAAACTAAAGGAATATAGAAAAGATGGAATAGAAAAACGAATATTAATATTTTTTTCATATTAACTCATTCAGTATGAGATCATACACTAATTTTAATTATGATAAAGATTTTCACTATATATGTCTAATTCATATTATCTTCAAGTGGCAAATCAGATCTTAACAAGTATAAAGTTCCGTGTCCAATTTCTGGAATTTTATATATTTTCCCTAAACTTTCATGTTTGACTATCTTCATTATATGAACCCGAAACAGAATAACAATATGATAAAGAGAAGTATTATTAGTTTATTGTATTTCATTATTTATTTCCCCTACTTTTGTTATATTTTTGCTGGCTCCCTCAGCTGGCAGTTGATGAACAATCTGTATCTCATGTTTTTCATCTGCCTTAAATATACAATCAGATTCATATTAATGGCACATGATTTCTTCCGAACGGTCAGATGTTATTCCGGATGACTTCCATTCGGAATTGTTAATATTTCTGATGTTATTGGGAATAGTAAATTGCCGTTTGGAAATGAAATCAAGCGTTTCTACTTTATTCCATGTATACAGGGGTGGATGATGATTTATTCAGATGTATGGTTTTCCTCTCTGACCGGCGGGAGCCTGCAATTAAGAGGAATTTTGACCAATATTGAAAAGGAAGTGTTCTTTGACAAATATGTTTCGAAATAGTGACTCCTTCGGGGAAACAGGTGGCAGAAAAATGGAAATTACTCCCTATCTCCAAAATCAAGATTCCACTGTCGCCTGTTTCTGAGAGGGAAAAAATAAAGGAGAAAGCATGAATATAAATAAATCATTGATCATATCGATGCAGATTACAATTGTACTGTTGCTTTCAATATTGATAATGAATTGTAAAAATGAATCCAGAGTAATAATGCAAAATGATCAGATTGGTACAGTTCATCTTTTTAATACCGGTAAAGTTCCTGTCCTCACAGACGGTATTTTTTCTAATGGGGAATGGGAGGATGCAGTTTCGGTACACGTACATGAATCTGTTGATCTTCTCTTTAAGAGGATCGAGGATTATATTTTTATCGGAATTAAATGCAGGGATTTTGTCGGACCTTCGATCGATCTGTATGTTACTGATGGTAGTGGACTCATCCACCAGTTACATATTTCAGCTCAATTGGGTGAGCGGGTCATTTCCCCCCGATCCGAGAAAAATGGAGAACCAAAATTCAAGTGGGGATACACGAAAGACTGGTATGCAAATGAGGTCCGGTGGGATGAGTACAAATTGCAGCATATTATGAAAATGGAGAATAAAACCCGTATTGAAGCCTTTTCTGAATCAGCCTACAAATTTGAAGGGGTGGAGATGCAGATCAGGCAATCAAAGTTCCAGGTAAGTGAATGGCTGCTGAGGCTGGAGATCTGGTACCCTCCCGTATTTAAAACACCGTTCATTTTCCCCGAAGCATCGTCAACAGAAGACACCGATAATTGGATAAGATTGAAATTGATGGATTAAATTTCATGAAAAAAACGTACTACAAATCAGGAGAATAGAATGAGAAAAGTAATATTCGGTTTATCGGGCTTTTTCTTTTATTTCTGTATGTGGACAAATGGATTGAATATGATCCCGAAAATTACAGAAGGCCATGAAGTTGCGATTATGACCTCAGCATATGATCATGATCAGGTACGCCTTGTGGATGTGTTAATAAAAAGTGTCAGAACATTCGGCGGTGATTACTCTGATTGTCCGATCTATGTCGGGATCCCCAATGACTCAGATTTTCCCCTTGATTCATTGAGGAAAAAAGGGGTGACGGTGCTTGAGATTGATGCAGACAAAGATGCTAAGAATTATCAATTTGCTTTCAAAGCATTTGTTGCTGCTGAAGTGGAAAAAATAGTCGGGGATAAAATAAAAACCCTGATCTGGTTTGATCCCGGGGTTGTGGTCCTGAACGACCTGAGTAGTTTTGATCTGAGTAAAACTCACTCTTCTGCTGTTTTCAGGCCGGTCTCATTAAATAACGGTATCGGGTTATCTAATAAGGATGCTCTTAATGAGTATTGGCGCCGGATATATGAGGAAACAGGAATTGAATTCAACAAGATCCCCTATATGAAAACAGTGGTTGATAAGGCTGAAATAAAAACCTACCTGAACTGCCAGGTATATTCGATAGATCCCAAATTGGGTGTGTTAGCAAAGTGGGGAACACTTCTGGAAAAACTGATTCTGGATGACTCTTATCAGAAAACGGCCTGTACCGGTTTCCTGCATCAGATCTTTCTGCATCAGGCTGTCCTGACCGGATTGGTCATATCCGAAATCGATGAATCTGAGATTAAAATGATGCCTCTGATCAACAGCTATCCGGTTGAATTACACAACAGACTGGACCTAAAGTATAAAGTAAAATATCTTAATGACTTGAAAGTAGCGATATATGAAGAGTCATGGCTGAGAGATACACGCTGGACTAAAATGCTTCCAATAAAGGAGGGCCCCCTGAAAGAGTGGGTTTCCGAAACTTACATTGATTTTATTCAATTAACAAATAATCTGTACCGGATCGAAGGATCGTGTAATTCATATCTGATTACTACAAAAAAAGGGAGTGTTCTCATTGATCCCAATGGGGCTTCTAATACTGACTGGTTTAAAAAACTATTAAAAAAATATCCATTAAAAATTATAATACTTACCCATGCTCACAAAGATCATTGGGGAAATATGGATGTTTGGAAGGTTGATAAAAATATTAAGATCATTGCTCAAAAAGAATTCCCTGAATTTATAAAATATGCGGACAGGCTTACCGGATTTTTCGCCAGAAGAAACGCAATATGGGGCAGGAAAGCTGTTCCGCAGGGGGAGATACCCCTGGATAGCACCAAGATTGAGCCCAACTATTTTTTCGATAAAGAGTATAAATTCGAATTCGGCGGATATAATTTCGAATTGTTTCACACTCCCGGAGAGACACCCGATCATACAACCATCTGGATACCGGAAATGAAAGCAGTGTTTGTCGGGGATAATTATTATAAATATTTTATCAATAATGCCACATTCAGGGGGACTACAACCCGGCCCATTCTTGGGTATATCAATGCATTGAAAATGGCATTGGCTTTTGATCCGGAATTGTTCCTGCCAGGGCATGATATTCCGCTACTGGGAAGAGAGAAGATAAAAAAAGAGGTAAATGATCTTTATATTGCACTGAAATATATTCATGAAAAGACCCTTGAAGGTATGAACCTCGGCAAAGATGTCTTTACACTGATGAAAGAGGTAAAACTGCCTGCAGAGATGCCTATTCGTCCATATTTTGGGAAAGTTCCCTGGACTATAAGAGGAATCTACAACGAGTATGCAGGCTGGTTCGATGAAGATCCGGCATCAATGTACACAATTCCCATCTCAGATGTTTTTCCAGATCTTCTGGAAGCGTCCGGAGGGGTAGAAAATATTTTAAAAAAAGCTGAAGAATTGTTAAACCGGAAAGAGTATGTAAAAGTTCTTCATCTGACAAGGATTGTATTAACAACTGAACCTGAGAATGCAGAGGCCAGAGAAATTCGGTTATCCGCTTTAACAAATCTAAAAAAAGGTACGTATAACTATATTGAAAGAATCTGGCTCGATTTTGGTATTAGTGAATTAAAGAAGCAATTGAAATAAAGGTTTGTTTGAATAAGGAGAAAAGATGAGAACAAAATTGATACCAGTTATTTTAATCCTATTCTCAGCTTCCCTCTTTCCGGCAAAGGTGGCAGTTTTAAATGAACTGATGAAACCCAACCGGATACTTATGGATGATTCCAATCTTTATATTACTGAAGGGGAGAACATCTTGATCTACTCAAGGGAAGATTTTAAACTGAAGGAGAAATTCGGAAAAAAGGGGGAGGGCCCCGGGGAACTTATTAAGCCATTTTATATCATTCCGATAAAGGAGAAATTGTATATTAACAGCATGGGAAAGGTTTCTTATTATACAAAGAAAGGCGAGTTTTTATCTGAAATGAAGAACGGAACCGGTGCAAGGAACTTCTTCCCTTTGAGTAACGGATTTGCAGGTTTTATAAACAATATTGCAGATAAAGAAATTTTCTTTACTGTAAATCTCTATGGTCATAATCTTGAATTTGTAAAAGAGTTGTACCGGGAGCAGACCCCGGTGAAAATGGCCGGGAAAATTGAATTGTTCCGCCGGGCATTTATGCATAAGACCTATAAAGACAGAATATATATATCTGGAAAAGATGGGTTTGTTATAGATTGTCTTGATACCACAGGGAAATTATTGTTCACTATTAAAAGGGATAATTTTAAAAAACATAAGATCACAGCTGAAGATAAAAAAAATGCAAACAAATATTTTAAGCTCAGGTATGGTGATGCATTTGAGCAGTTTAAACATCAGATCGTTTATCCTGAGTACTTCCCCGAAATAAGACAATTCAATATTGCTGATGACAGAATTTATATCCTCCCCTATGAGTGGAATGAGACCGGTTTGAAATTCTATATTTATTCCACAGAGGGCCGGTTCCTCAGTGAACAATTTATTCCATTGAAACTGAAATACTCGATGCAGCCCTACCCCTTTGTAATAAAAGATAACCGGGTGTTTCAGCTGGTGGAGAATGAAGACACTGAAGAATGGGAATTACATATGAATAAACTGAAACTCTAATATACCGATATGAAGTAAATGAAAAAGGCAAAAAATATAAACATGTTACAACTCAGAATGGCTGTCTTTACTATTACTCTTGTTTTATTTTCGATCCAGGGTAAAGCTGAAGGCCATTTCGGAATAAAAACAGGATCTGCCATTTCGAATCTTTATTATACAGCGACCAATTCAAATCCCCACTCGGATCTGGAAATTGATCTGAGCCCCTATTTGGGATATGATATTAAATGGGTCCAATTGGCACCTCAGAAAGCTTTATTCACTCCATATATCAGTATTTATTATGATAAAAAAATAACAGACAAATTTAGTTTGAGGCCTGAAATCAGTTTTGTAAGGAAAGGTTTGAGTTTTAATCAGTATAAATATGAAAAAATTATTTATCAAGTAGAAATAAGTTATTTAGAAATTCCATTGTCATTGGTATATAAACTCTTTCAAGGTAAAAGAACAATCAGCGAGATATATTTTGGCGGATACGGAGCATTTAAAGTAGACTCTGTAAAAAAAGTGGCCTATCATGATTCTCCAATTGAAAAGATACAGATAAATTCAGTATATAACTTTGATTGGGGGATCCATTTAGGAGCATGTTATAAACGGAGAATCTTTAAAAACAATCTGATCTTTGATATCAGGTTTTTTTTGGGATTTGTTGATATTTTTTCTTTCCCTGATAGCGGGACACAAAAATATTTCAGTACTCAGAAAACAAAAATCACAGGAGTATATTTAACATTGGGTTATGAACTTTAAAACAAAATTTCTAAATATTTTAGTAATATTGATCATTCTGCTTTCAGGATGTGAACATGAAATCAGGCAGTATAATACAGATGAAGAAATTCTGAGGTTGATGGATAAATATGACCTGCCTTCTATTTCAGCCTGTATTTTCCGGAATAATGAAATTATCTGGGAAAGGTCATATGGATACTCTGACAGAGAATTGCGAAAAGAAGCTGACGCTGAGACAATTTATCACATTGCTTCTATTTCAAAATTATTTATATGTACCGCGGTTATGCAGTTAGACGAGCGGGGGGAAATAAATATAGATGAAGATATTAATAATTATCTTCCGGTTGTTTTCCGCAATCCACATTTCCCCGATGTCCCGATCACAGCCAGAATGCTTCTGACTCATTCATCCGGCCTGGTATCCGGCAGGACAAATGTAGATATACCGGAAATATGGAATGACTTTGAACCGGACCAGGCCCCCACTCCCAGTGAATGGATTCCCCGTTTCCTGGTGCCATCGGGTGATCTTTATAATATGAACTCCTGGGTGAATACCCCCCCCGGGACGTTTGAGATATATTCCAATATCGGCGCCACGGTTCTTGCCTATCTTGTTGAACAGGTTTCCGGAAAAAATTTCAGAGACTATTGTATGGAAAATATTTTTATTCCACTGAAAATGGAGAATACAAGTTATAACTATGAGGATCTGGAACTGACAAATATTGCTGTTCTATATCAGAAAAATAACAGGATTAGTGATTTTTTTGACAACATGATCTATGCTGCCGGGGGATTGAAAACAACGACCCGGGATATGAGCCGTTTCGGAATGGCCTACCTCAATGGCGGAGTACTGGATGGGAATCGAATCCTGAATGACACAACAATAGACCGGATATTTGAAATCAAGGATGAGGTAACAGACCGGAGCTTAATATGGGATGCATCCCTGGGTGGATGGTTCGGGCATATCGGGGGGTTAACCAAAGGGGCTGCAACTACTTTTAATATAAATCCGGAGAAAAATGCAGGCCTGATCATTTTTTGTAATAAGCATCACGGCTCAGTATATCCGGGACATGAGATATATGGTTTGATCAAGCAAAAAGTGAATGGATATATTGATTAGTTTATAAGGGAGAAAAAAATGATAACAAAGAGAATAAGTTCTTTGATTTTTGTGGTTATGATTTTTGTACTAATGGTAACTTGTGCTGATGCTTCAGAAAATGAAATGATTGCTTTCAATAAAGAGAATTGGCAGTTTTATGGCGGAAAAGTTGTCGATCAAGCCGGAAGAAAAAGTTTGATGGGAATCGCTGAATTGAAAGGAGTTGTATTTGAGAACGGGATCATAGAATTTGATCTTTTCGTGACAGGGAAACGATCCTACCCCGGGATCAGATTCAGGGCAACATCTCGTTCCAGTGCAGAAAATATATATATCCGCCCCCATATTATCGGCGTGTTTGATACGGCACTCCAATACACACCGATTTTCAACAATGAAGCCTGCTGGCAATTATACAATGGAGATGGATTTACTTCCGGAATTGGTATTCCCCTCAATGAGTGGGTCCATTTCAAACTGGAAGTTCTGGGAACGAGGGCCCGGGTTTTTCTCGGTGAATCCAAAAATCCGGTTTTAAAAATTGATCAATTAAAACATGAAATAAGAAGTGGAGGGATTGCTTTGATCTCACCGGCAGACGGGTCCGCATACTTCTCCAATTTCAAAATTAATACTAGCACAAAATCTGAGTTTGACACTCCGGAATTGGAACCAACGCCTCCCGGGCTGATAACTGACTGGGAGATCTCGCAACCGTTTAAATACACTAAGATCAATCTTGAAAAAAACTATAATGATCAGAACCTGGGAGAGATTAAATGGCAGAAAGTAATTCCTGAACAATCGGGTTTGGTCACTGTTTCAAGATATATTCAGCGGCGCGGCAGAGAGCCCGATTTTATTTTTGCCAGAACAATCATTGATTCAGATAGTAATAAAAAAATGGAATTTAAATTCGGATACAGTGACTGGGTAACCATTTTTCTAAATGGAGAGCAGTTATTTTCCGGGAGCAGTCCATACAAGGGAAGAGGGTCCATATTTCAGGGGATTATCGGCTTGTATGATTCTGTTTTCCTCCCGTTGGAAAAAGGGCGTAATGAAATTGTAATGCTCGTTGGGGAATCATTCGGTGGCTGGGGATTCATGGGCCAGGATGGAAAGGCCGTTTATATGGACAAAAATCTAAAAAAATTATGGGAATCTGAAAAGGTTTTTAACACCTCGGAGTCGGTTATTTACGATCCGAAAAGAGAGGTCCTGTATGTGTCCAATTTTGACCAGTTTAATATGGGTAATCCCAATGCGAGGCAATTCATTTCCAAAGTCACTTTGAAAGGAGAAGTGAAAAATTTAAAGTGGGTGGACGGTTTAGACAATCCCCTGGGGATGAAAATTTATAAGGATAATCTGTTTGTTGCGGAGAGACATGCAATAGCCCAGATAGATCTTAATGACGGCAAAGTTGTAAAGAGATATAAGATTCCCGGATCTGTTTTCCTCAATGATATCACCATTGACAAAAAAGGGAGGATATATATTACCGATTCAAGAAAAAATGTGATCTGGAGATTTGCTGACGGGAAGGCCGACGAGTGGTTAAAAGGGGCTGAGGTCAGTGATCCCAATGTGATATATTTTCACAAAAACAGAATACTTTTTGGCAATAGCGATGATCGGAGTCTGAAATCAGTTGACCCGAATACAAAAGAAGTGAAGACGATCGCAAAGTTTGAGAAGGGTTTCATCGATGGTATCAAAATAGATAATGATGGAAATTATCTCATATCGCTCTGGCATGGGATTTTATACAGGGTTACACCGGATGGGATGGTAACCAAGATCCTGGACACATCGGTAACAGGTACTTTTAGCGCTGACTTTGAATATATAAAAGAAAAGAATCTGTTATTGATACCGACATTTTTCGGTAATACAATTGCTGCTTACAATCTTGGGATATAATGGTTAAATTTAAAGGATAAAAAATGAAATTGATTATATTCATACTGATATTTTTGTTCCTGTTTCACCCGGAATCGATCAATGCCTGTACTATCTTCATGGTTGAAAATAATGGGAAGGTGCTGGTAGGAAATAATGAGGACTATAGTTTCCCGTTTACTGCAGTTTGGTTCATTCCCGCCTCCGGGAAAAAATATGGACGTGTTTGCTTTGGTTTCGAATTTGACATTGGTCAGCAGGCAGCTACGGGAGGGATGAATGATCAGGGATTATTCATTGATGGAAACGGTCTCGGGAATATTGACTGGACCCCTGATGAAAAAAAAGAAACTTATAATGGCATTGTAGAGGAGCATGTTCTGTCACATTTTGCCAATGTAGAAGAAGCGGTCTCCTGGTTCAGAAATACAAATATTCCCATAATGAAGAGGGCAAAATTCCTGATGGTGGATAAAACGGGAGATTCGGCAGTAATCGAATGGGGGAAAGGGAAACTTCAGGTTATACGGAGAGAAGGTCATTATCAAATATCTACAAATTTTCGACAATCGGTGTTACCGGATGAAAACTATTCGGATTACAGATTCAATCTGGTAAAGGAGATTATAGAAAGTGCGAAAGAGTATGATATTGATCTGGTTCTCCAGGCGCTTTCCGCGTCTCATTGGGAGGGAAGCCGAACCAACACCTTATTCTCAAATATTTATGATTTAAATAAGGGAGTGATGTACACCTATAACTTCCATCACTATGACCAGGTAAAAAAATTCAACCTGGCAGATGAACTGAAAAAAGGAAAAAATATTTACTATATTCCGAAGCTTTTCCCCTTCATCCCCTACTCGCAGCATCGGTTTGTTCCCCGGGAATTGGGGAGAATCTTGGGGGATAACTTCAGGAAAAAGGGACTGGAAAGACTGCAACGGGATATAACGGAAGTAAAAAAAATGTGTCCGGCAGTATTCGGAAGAGATTATTCGAAAAGTGTCTTAAACAGTCTCGGATATGATCTGCTTGGGAAAAAGCAATTTCCCGATGCCATCTCCATACTTAAATTAAATATTTCACTTCATCCTGGTTATGCTAATGGATATGACAGCCTGGGGGAAGCATTCTTAAAAACGGGGGATACGAATTCCGCAATCCGAGCCTATAAGAAGGCGCTTGAATTATCTCCCGGACTGAATTCAGCACTGAATGCATTAAAAAAACTTAAAAAATAGTAGATAAAATCAAATTTTATGGAAAGCCTTTCTACACTTTATGATTTTCAAAAGGATGGAGAATGATATATATGAAGAATTTAATAGCATTGGCCACAGGTCTTATTTTAATGTTTTATGGAATTGCCGGAGCTGCGGAAGGGAAAATAATAGAGTTAGATTTCATGTTCCCTGAGAAAACCGGCCCGGAATCGACAAGTACACTGAATAGCCTTGTTAAAGTAAGGGATATCAGTGAGCAATATGCCACAGGCGGGCTCTACCTGATGACCCATTTCGGAGATCTGGAAGAGCTTTTTCAGAAGGAGAACCGGAAAGCCATTGATCATCCCATGATAGAACAGACCTGGCGGTTCTGCACTGTGTTCTCCGCGGGATCGGATCGGGGAATAATGACCGGGAGGAACTGGGACAACCAGAATGTAGGTTCCATTATTGTTAGTTACTATAAGCCGAAAAAGGGATATGCTTCGGTCTCATTCTCCCGGGCTATAGACTTGGGTTTTCCTTTGAATATCAGATTGGATGAAATGGCAAAAAGTCCCTTCAGGAAAAAACTTCTCCCGGCTCTCTTTTATACCTATGATGGAGTAAACGAGAATGGCTTATGTGTTGCCGTATCCGGCATTAAGACAGTAAAAATAGAACAAAAGGAAGGGAAGGAAAGTGTTTTTATCGGATTTCTTGTCCGGAAATTGTTGGACAGGACAAGATCTGTGGAGGAAGCCATTCAGCTTGCTGAGAAATATATTCCTTTTGACCTGGACAAAAATTCTTTAAGCTGTCATTTGCTGATATCCGATCATTCCGGCCGTTCGGTCATCCTGGAATACCATAAAAATGGATGGGAAAAGATATTTTCGAAGAAGAAATGGCAGGTGATGACCAACAAAGTCATTTTTAATACCTCTGAGGCAACACTGAATAAAAAATGTTGGAGATATAAAACAGCAGATTCCTTTCTTAAAAAAAAAGCCGGGAAAATATCCTGGAGAGAGGGGATGAACTTGCTGAAGGATGTTTCCCAGAAGGGGACCACCTGGTCAGTGATATATACATCTTATAATGAATTGTACTTTTCTGTATATCAGACCTGGGACAAAATTTATCATCTGAAATTTCCGGAACGGTTGGGGTCAACACTATAGTTGCCGGTAATAAATAATAGAACAGGGCAATGTAAAGTAAATTTATGATTTATGTATGATTTAAGGAGAACCATATTGAAAAGTGTAATACTAAAAACTGGATTTATTTCTTTGACATTGTTATTGCTTTTTTTCACATCCAGTGCATTCATACGGAAAAGTAATTGTAACCTGTCAGGACCAGTTGGTGTGGCAGGTAAAGTTATGGTGAAGACTCCGCAGGGTAAAATACCGGAGATCTTTGCTCCGGGAATTATTTCAACCGAACATCATGAGTTTTCCTGTTCGTTCTCCCCTGACGGTAAAGAGTTTTATTTCACCCGGAGAGTACCTGAGTTTAACAGAAACAGGATTTTGGTAACAAAATTTCAGGATGGTGGCTGGTCAAATCCGAAATTGGCAGATAAAGCGGGGGACTACGAAGGGATCGAGCCGTATATCACTCCTGATAATAAAAAGTTCTACTTCCAAAGCTGGAGGCCGATTAATAGTACAGCCAAACCGTCGTTTGATATCTGGGTAATGAATAATTCAGGACAAGGCTGGGGAGATCCAGTTCATCTCGGTTCACCCTTTAATCCGATGAAGGCCATGTATCTCAGCATGACTGAGGGAGGGAAAATTTACACAACGGATATCAGTGACAACAAGGGGAAGAGCCGGATTGTAATCATTAATCATGACGGAAAGGATTATTCCGGATTCCGTCCGCTTCCGGAAATGATTAATGCAACCGGTACGGAGTTCTATCCCTGTATTTCCCTGAAAGAGAAATTTCTATTGTTCACAAGGACCGGAGAACAGGGGAAATCGGCTATCTATATATCTCTGAAGGGAAGCGGAAACAGATGGATGCCTCCAAAGAAAGTGGAGCTTGGAATGGGAAATGTCACCATGCCCCGTCTCTCTCCGGATGAGAAATATCTGTTTTTTACCCATGTTCCTGAAAGACTGAAAGGGGATATTTACCGGGTGGATGCAAAAATCATCGGAGACTTGAGGCCGAAGGAATTAAATAACATAGACAGGAGGAAATCAAAATGAAAAAAATAATTCTTATTAACTTTTTGTTACTGATATCTGCAATGATAATTAATACACAAGAAATATTAAATCCGATCCGAAACGATAATCTGCACAGGGTAAAAGAACTTGTTAAAAAGAATCCTATATTGGTAAACAAAAGAATGGATATGGGCTATACACCACTTTTTTATGCGACTGAAAATAATAAAATAGAAATTGCTGAATATCTTATATCTAAAGGTGCTGATGTCGATTTCGTCTTATTGGATGATTATTATGGAATAACACCAATGACAAACGGCATAGTAAAAGGGAATTTTAAAATGGTCAAAATGTTGCGTGAAAGAGGGGCTGAGATACAATACCGGACAAACCTGGGAGAGAACTATCTTCATTTTGCTACCGCCGGCAACAAAGTTGAAATTGCTGAATACCTTTTAAATTGCGGCATCGGTATTAATTCAGTTAAAAACGGCAATCTCACCCCTCTTCATATTGCGGCTATTTACGGCAGTGCAGATGTTGCCAAACTGCTTATAAAAAAAGGTGCGAATCTTGATCTGAAGAGCTGTGACGGGGGAACCCCTCTTCATTTTGCTATTGCTGCACGAAATCATGAAATTGCCGATATTCTGAGGCAGGGGGGGCAAAAGATATACCAAGAAAATTCCCTACATACAAAGGGAAATACCTTGGTCAGAAAGCTCCCGGGACGGAACCGGCACCATTTGTTCCCGAACTCTTCCGGGATATATATCGATCATACAGCATCCCGGTTTTCACTCCCGATGGCAAAGAAATTTTTTGGTATGGATATTTTATGCCGCGGACAGGGTATAATAGGATATGGTGGATGAGAGAAGAGAATGGAAAGTGGACTCCACCGGAGCTGGCGCCTTTTTCAACTTTTGACCAATTTGCACCTGCGTTATCCCATGACGGAAAACGATTATATTTTGCCTCAAAGCATGCTGTAACTGACAAGACTACTACAGACATAAATTTGTGGTATGTTGATAGACAAGACGGCAAATGGAGTGACCCTGAACACCTTGGTTTCCCTCCAAATAGAGAAGGTTTCAGCGAAATGCATCCCTCAATAACTGAGGATGGAACAATCTATTTCAGAGCTTTCGGTCCTGGTACAAGAGGGACAAAGATGTTTAAATCAAAATATATCCATGGTAATTATAAGAAACCCCAGAGCCTGGATGATTTCATTGATTCTGGATGTGAGGATGATTGCATGAATATGAAATATATTATTACTTATACTTATGGTGGACCAAGATATGCTGAAATTTCTATTTGTTTTCATAAACCTGATGGCAGATGGACCAAGCCGATTTATATGGGGGATAAACTTCATCAAGGCCAAGGATCATCAAGTGCTGGTATGAGCCCCGATGGAAAATATTTGTTTTTTGTTCAAAATATTTCTCCTTACTGGGTGGATGCGAAAGTGATTGAAGATCTAAAGCCTGATGAATTGAAGTAAGGAGGAATCAAATGAACCAGAAAGTTCTATTAATTGGATTCACACTTATGATTGCTATAGTTTTCAGCAATTGGACACAGCAATCCGATTTTCCTGTTCTTAAAGGACCTTATCTCGGGCAAACACCTCCGGGAATAAAACCTGCGCTTTTTAAACCGGCAGTATTTCCTGAAGGCAAAGGGGTATTAAATGCGGTGTTCAGTCCGGATGGGAACACATTTTTCTTTACCTTTGAACTTATACCAGGCAGATCCTACCAGACTTATATGATGGGAAAAAAGGATGGTATATGGTCCAAACCTGAAGTCGAACCGTTATTGGAGAATCTAAAGGGGGGGGAACCTTCAATAAGTTCTGATGGAGCATACCTGTTTTTCAATTCCAGGAAAGATAAAAACGGCGGTGCTCAGGGGAATGCAGATATTTGGCGATTAAGGATAAACAATGGTAAATATGGGATCCCTGAAAAGATCGGACTATCTATAAACTCTAAATTTAATGAAGGTTATCCTGTTTTATCAAAAGATAACGTCCTCTATTTTCACTCCAACAGAGAAGCTGGTGAAGGGAGTTTCGATCTGTATTCATCCAGATTTGTCGATGGAAAATTCATTGAACCTGAAAATCTAGGAGATAAAATTAACTCAAAATTCCCTGAGTTTCATCCCGGTATATCTCCTGACGGGAGCTATCTGGTATTCTCTTCTCCCGGAAGGCCGGACGGATTCGGTCAGATTGATTTATATGTCAGTTTTAAGGGAAAGGACGGGAAATGGACAAAAGCGGTTAATCTTGGAAGAGAAATAAATTCAAAAGTGGCAGATTATATGCCGTTTGTCAGTCATGACGGGAACTACCTGTTCTTTACCAGTACAAGAAAAATCGAAGGGGTGGATTCAGGTACATCACCCTTCGGGAAACCTTCCATTTACTGGGTGAGTGCAGAAGTAATTGAAAAATTAAGACCGGTTATAGAAATTCAACCGGTCGATGATTCATATCTGAATCAGGATCCGCCCGGAATAACACCCAAAGTGTTTGCCCCCGGGGTCATTTCATCGGGTGGATTCGATTATCATATTCTAATCCGCCCGAATTCGAACGAAGTCTATTATGAAACCTGGTATAAAAGCATTCAGGCATCGAATAGTTTTGTCATAAAATGGGTTGACGGAAAATGGGGTAAGGCGGTTCCGTTTTTACCGCCCGGCAGGTTTAACAAAGAACTTGGCGGTTTCTCCAAAGATGGGAAGGTCTTGTTTTTTTCTACGAATAAACCGGGTGGTGGATATGAATATGACATTCATTATCTGAATTGGGAAAATAACAAATGGGGCTCCCCAATAAAACTTGGCACACAGGTTAATACAAAAAACCGTGAGCAATCTCCTTCGGTAAGTTCAAATGGCAATCTGTATTTTTACTCTAAACTTGGGAGAAGTACCGGTATTTTTGTTTCTATGTTTAAAGATGGTAAATATGACAAAGCTGTTCCGTTAAGTGATGCAATCAATAATGAAGAAGCTCATAATCCGGTAATCGCTCCCGATGAGAGTTACCTCATATTTACATCCTACCGTCCAGGGGGGATGGGCGATGCAGATCTGTATATAAGTTTCCGTAATCGGGACGGATCATGGACAAGATCAAGTAATCTTGGACATCCGGTAAACACAAAATTTCAGGATGACTATGCGTCTGTATCGCCGGATGGAAAATATTTGTTCTTTGCAAGTGATAGAGATTCAAAGGGCTCAACAGATATCTGGTGGGTAAGTACAAAATTAATAGAAAAAATAAAAAAAAGTTTTAATATCAAATAAAAAATCGCGAACTTATTGCCAAAATCCAACCATGGAGTGGGAATAGCTTAGCAGAGGAGAAATCATGAAAAAAATTATCAGTTTAGTTTCAGTTTTAATTATCAGTAGTGTGTTGATGGCTTCACAGATCAAAAATCCGGATAAGCCGGAGAAAGGGAGTTGGGATCTTAAACTGAAAAAGATCTGGGAAGCGGAAACTGCCGGAGAGTTTGTATTTGGCAGGATCCAGGATATTGCGATAGGTAAAGACGGGAAAGTTTATGTTATAGATCCAAAATTCTTTAAGATCCATATTTTTGCTGAAGACGGGAAATATATTTCTTCATTCGGTAAAAAAGGGGAGGGTCCGGGTGAAATTACGGAATTGAGGAGGGGAGCTCAACTTTTTACACTGGATGATAGTTTTGTTGTGATCGAAAGAGGTAAGGCTCATTTCTTTTCACTATCAGGTAAGTATATCAGAAGGGAAACTATCTCTCCCTTCATTTCACCCAGAAGCTTTGTCTCTGAAGATATTCTGATCTCTGCTCCCTTGATCGTCCAGCAGGCAGAAGGTGGAAAAGTTGCATCCATCAAAACGTACAACCTGAAGAATCAGAAGGAAACGATAATTGAAAATTACAGGCCGTATGAAAAGGCCAGTGATTCACAGGAAAGAGAGGGCGGGGCAAGAATGATCGTTGGAATCGTCATTCCCGGAGTAACACCGATGATGGTGATACATTATGATAATGGTAATTTGTTTTACGGGATGAGCGATTCTTATAGAATAAATAAAATAAACATTCAAAGCAGTAAAAAAGCATCCTTTTCAATTGAGGGTAGAAAACAGAAAGATGTTCCTGAATCCTCTAAAAAAAGGGTGGCTAAAAGATTGAAGGACATCCCTCAGGATATGGTGAAAAAAATAATTGATGGATTACCGAAAAAATCAGCGTATTTTATGGATATAGCCACCGTTCAGAACGGGATGGTATTTGTATCTGTCCCCGCTCCGGGAGACAGCTCGTCCCGCTCTTTTGACATATTCTCCCCGGAAGGAAAGTACCTGTATAAAACTGAGGTCAAAGCGGAAGATGGATATGAGATCAGAAATTTGTTTATTAAAAATGATATCTTGATTTTAGCCCTTGAAGATGAAGAAGGAGAATTGAAACTGGTAAAATACAAAATGTCACTTCCTACCTAACATAACAGATCAAAAATCAACCGGGACAGATTTGAATGGTGATGTTACATCTAAAGATGTCCCGGTTATCATTAGTCCAAGTCATTAACAATAAGATTCTGATTGAATAAAATAATAGGGGAATCCAATGAAACGAGTAAATAGAATTATATTAATTATTTCTTTAATTTTGTATGTCATTACAGGATGCATATATGCAATTGATGAACAAATAGATCCTTATAATAATAAGAAAACAATCGTAGTGATCGGTTCTTCTGTTGCGGCCGGATGGGTTACAAGTCATGAAAAGAAGAATGATTTAAAAAATGGCTGGGCTTACCGGCTGGAGAGAATGCTGAAACCTGATAATATAACAGTAATTAATGAATCAAAACCCGGTGAAACGACTGCCGGAGTCCTCAAAAGGATCAGTAAAGATGTAATAAGTAAGAATCCGGATTTTGCAATTATTGCCCTATCACTGAGTAATGAGGGAATTGAAGGTGATCATTCGGAAAAGGTGATGAAGCAATTTTATACAAATATGAAGGAAATTGTGAATATTTGTAAAAACAATAGAATCGTTCCGATCATCGGGTCCTGTTATGCATGTGACGATTACGAACTTCAGCATTATGAATATACCAAAAAAATGAATCTAATGCTTCATACACTGGGTATCCCGATGATTAATTTTCTTGGTGTGCTGGATGATGGTATTGGTCACTTCCCAAAGGGATCTACCTATGATTTCAGCCATCCGAATAATATTGGACATGAAGAGATGTTTTATGCTGTGGTTCCCGGAATATTCACAGTTAATCTGGTACCAATGAAAAAAATAGATGATAATCCGGAGAAATATGTGTCAGTAAAAAATGGAAACGGTGCAAATGCGATAAGCTTCATTCCCAAAGAGCCGATTCACTCTTTTACTTCTAGTTTCAAGGTAAAAACAAAAGCCACCGGGAAGTTATTGAATATTAAGTGTTTTTCCGGGGATGTGTCACTTTCGGTAAGCAATGGAAAACTATTTTATTCTGATGGAAACGGAACTGTTCAAAAATTGAGGAAGAGCTTCAACAAAAATGAGTGGAATACCATTACAATTTCACATGGTTACTTACAAAATGAGACAACCATTTTTCTTGGTGACGAAGAGATCCTGGAAATCAACGAACAACTTTTGCCTTTACATTTTGTTTTGGGAGCGAAGATAGAAAAGGCAGATTTTAGAGATTTGCTGGTCTACAGAGGTGCTCTGAATCAAGATGAGATTAAATATTTAAATGCCGGGAATCTATATTCAGCAAGTTTAGAGGTTTATGCCCCATTGCAAAAAAAAGTAAAAAAGAATCACCCATTAAAAAATTATGCCAATAGCAATTCTGACGTGATTTATTTTCATGAAAATGAAAAAATTGATATTCTGAACTTGAAAACCAGGATCATTGAACATAAAAAAAGAAATGCAAAAAAGTTTCCTGAAAAAAAAGCCGTAGAAGTCCCTTTATCAACTTTAAAAAAGTATACGGGGAAATATAAGGTTGGGGAAAACGATACTCTTGAAGTTTTAATAAAAAATGGTCAGTTAAGTGTCCTTGACAGGGGAATAGAAACCAAAATTTTCCCCGAATCGGAAACACGTTTTTTTGTGAAATATCCATTGGCTGAAATCAGGGTGATTTTTGAATCGGGAAACAGTGAAGAAAAGATATCATTCCAAATGACAGTAAACGGGAAAATTATATTAAAAGGTTCGAAAATATGAAACTAAAAGTTAATTCATTATAAATTCGCGGAGTTTAAAACTCTCAGTCTGTTAAGGAGAAAATAATATGAGAATGAAGTTAATACAGAATATAATCGGATTGTTTTTTATTATCCTGTTTGCTATCGGATGCAGTACCTCGGCGCCGGATGAGTCACCCGGAGAATCGAATGAACAAATAGTTCCCCTCGATGGGCGGGGAGGTGGTGTCATTGCCTATTGTTATCAGCCGCTTCCCGGAAATTCGCTTCATCAGATCTATGGAATCAATGTAGACGGGAGCGGTAATCAAAAGTTAATCGAGTCATCAATCGGTCTGAATCATCATGACTGGTCGCCTGATGCCAGCCGGCTGGCAGCAGTTGGATATGTGACAGACACAACATGGTCCATTTATACTTTTAATGCAGACGGGACAAATTTTATTCGCCTTACATCTGCAGCAAATGTAAATGATACCGATCCCCACTGGTCCCCGGACGGGACACAATTGGTTTTTACCAGGATATATCCGGAGGAGAATGAACGCTTTGAAATCTGGATAATGAATGCGGATGGTTCTGATCAACATTCTATTGGCGTTGAAGGTTTTGCTGCCAAATGGTCTGTTGACGGATCACATTTCATCTATCAATCCAGTTTTAGATCGGAAAACTTCTGACATAATGACTTGCAGTATTGATGGTAGTGATCAATTGCAATTGACCTCAACGCAATTAAAGAGCATGTCCCCGGTATATTCACCAGATGGTGATCAAATTGCATTTATAAGCAATCGCGATGGGAATTTTGAGATTTATGTAATGGACTCCGACGGCTCAGATCCTGTCAGGTTGACCAACTCAGTTGATGAAGATTATTCACCCCGGTGGTCACCTGATGGATCCAGAATTGCTTTTGGTTCAGGCCCCTATGGGGAATGGGAGGTTTTCATTATAAATGCGGATGGGAGCAATGAAATTCAATTGACTGATTCTCCCCCGAACATCACTGCTATCAGTCCTGTCTGGAGACCTCAATAATTTTAATGAGATTGAGTTTAAATTTTAGTACAGTTTAAAGAAGAGCATTAATAAAATAACAGGGAGGGCTGATATTATGAAGAAATGCTTTAATTTAATTAAGATTGGCATAATTATATTCTCTTTAATGTTTATGGGGAATATGAGTATGATCGGGAAAGCTGGAATCCTTTCACAGAATAACCTGATACAGATCACTACAGATACAGCGCCTGATTATCATGCCAAGTTTTCTCCGGATGGTAAAAAAATCGCTTTTACATCCTGGCGAAGTGGCGAACCGAAGATCTGGATAGTACCATACCCTGAAGGCAAAGCAACCATACTTGAAACAGGATTGTCAGGAGATCATCATATTTTCTGGTCGCCTGATGCAGATCAGATATGTTTTGATGCAAAACAAGAAAATGACTCGCCGGGTATCTATACAATTACGTTAGATGGAAGGAAAGTAAATAAAATACTTTCAACCTCCTTACCTGATTTCCAGCCTTCCTGGTCACCGGACAATAAAGATATTGCATTTGCTTCAATGCGGACCGGAAACGCTGATATTTGGATGCTTCCAATCAATGGGGGGAAAAACAGACAACTTACGGATTATAATGGAATGGATCACCATCCTGTCTGGTCGCCTGATGGATCCAGTATTGCATTTACCTCCAATCGGAATGGAAACATGGATATATGGATTTTATCTGTTTCATCTGGTGAATTTGAACAATTAACTTTTCACAAAAGTCATGATGATCATGCATGCTGGTCTCCGGACGCGAATAATATAGCATTTATGTCTAAACGTAGCGGGAAACAGGACATTTGGATAAAATCTCTTAAAAGCGGCAAATTGGTTAGATTCACGGAGAAATCAGATAATTCCTGGCCAAGCTGGAGTCCCGATGGTAAAAAAATCGCTTTTGCATCAAAGCGATCAGGGAATCAGGATATTTGGGTGAAAACAATCGAGTGATCAAATAGAAAATGCAATTTAAGTGAAAGCTATTATATGATGTTCTGATTACATATCGATTAAATCCAAAAAATTAAAATCAAATAAAAATAACAGCTAACTTTTCTCAATATCCTATAAAGAATTAGTTAAAAGTTTAGTTAAGGAGAAAATTATGAATTACAAGAAAGAAAAAAATTTTATTTTATCGGAAAGTAAAGCTATTTGTAAAGGAGTGTATAAGATGTCGAAAATCATTTATCTCTGCATGGGTTTAATCCTTTCACAGCTTGTTTTAACAAACAATGTTGTCGGTCAGGATTATAATCAAATTACCAAAGTTCCAATGGATATAAATATAGGCGCTCCAAATATTAAAGTATTTATTAATGGTAAAGGTCCCTATAGATTTGATTTTGACACGGGTGCGGGGAAGAGTTTAATTAGTGTTAAACTTGCTAATGATCTGGGGCTGAAAGTTATAGGCAAAGCTGCAGTCGGAAGTCCAACGAGTAAAAAAAAAACACATATAAATATAGTTAAAGTTCCCGAATTAGCTATCTCAAATTTAAAATTGATGGAGTTGGAAATGGGAGTAGTTGATTTTGGGGATATGCTTAAAGTAGATGGTGTTTTGAGCACAAATGATTTTTCAGATTTCCTGGTCACATTTAACTACCCGGAAAAAATCGTTCAATTTGAAAAGGATTCTCTTACAAGAAAAAACAAAAATGTTATCCCCTTTAGAACAAATATGAAAATTGCAATTAATGTAAATGGTACAAAAAAAAATGCCCATCTCGACACAGGATTTCCAGGTTCATTTGCTTTCCCTAAATCTATGGAAAGTGCACTAAACTTGAAAACTCCACTGGTAGAAATGGGAACTGCCAGAATGGTGGGAGCATCTTTTAAAATTTGGAGTTCCATTTTGAATGGTAAAATACAGTTGGCAAATAATTTATTTGAATCACCTGAAATTATTTTAGAAGACCGGTCCGGAGACTTCATCACAATAGGATATTCTGCAATTAAAAACTTTGCTGTAACAATTGATAAAAAAAACAGCCTTTTAAAGCTTGAAAAAATAATTCAGGACAAGAAAGTTTCAGCTGTTAAAATTGAAGATAATGAATTTACAGGACGTTATGGAGAGGTTAGAAGTATAACTTATGAAAATGGAGATTTATACTTGCAAAGAGATGGCGGAATGAAGTTAAAACTGACTAGAATTGGGAATAATCTCTATAAAATGGATTTACCGAAAGGAATTGCTGCACAGAATAAATTGCCTCATGTAAAATTCGACCGACGTAAAAATAATCAAATTAAGGGAATAATCTTCATTCACGAGGATGGAAAAGAAGAATATTCTGTTAAGGATTAAAAATATTTAAATTTGCTGTAATCCAAATATTTCAATATTTTGGTAAAATTTAAGGATGTTAAAAATTTTTAATAAAAGCAATTAATAAAAAAGAATCGAGCTTACTCAATCTCAATGGGAAGCAATAAATAAAAAGGTTGGAACATAAGATGAGATATTCAAAAGAATAATCAAAATCAATTCAGGAGTAATAATGAAAATTAAGCTATTTTTTATTATGGTGATGCTGCTTATTTTTTGTTATAGAAATGCATCAGAGACGGGAGAAAGAGGTATCAAATCGGATTCATTTTTCAAAATGGAAAAGAGAAGTTTTCCATGTGCAAATTCGAAAGTTGAACCAAAAAGGAGGAATCTGGCTGATACCTGCACCGGTATAAATGTAACAAAAAAGGGGGAAACACTTTTCGGTAATAATGAGGATTATTACACATCCATTCCATATGAAATGAAATTTATCCCTTCGGACAGTGAAAAATATGGAAGAGTATATCTGAAGCACACTAATAGTTCCTGGGTCCAGGGTGGGATGAATGATCAGGGCCTCTCCTTTGACGGATTTGGAACCCCGGACACCAATATCGTTTTTTCTGCCGAAAAATTATCCTTTCATGGTGATCTGGTGGAAAAAATAATGGAAGAGTGTGCTTCGGTAGAACAAGTAATAAATATGGTAAATCAATATAGGTTCGATCGTTTACAGAGCATTGGGCAATTCTTTTTTGCAGACAGGACCGGAGATTCGGTTATTATTGGCGGGCAAGGTGATAACGATGATATTGATATCGTCCGGAAAGATGGACGTTTCCAAGTAGTTACCAATTTTTTTATATCCAAACCCGAACTTGGGGGATACCCATGCTGGAGATATGACACAGCTGTTTCGATGCTGGAAGAAAATGATGAAGCAACAATAGAGAATGTCCGTTCTATCCTGGACGCAGTTCATCTTGGACATGAGGGATCATCACTGCACACGCTCTATTCTAATATCTGTGATCTTCAAAATGGAATAATTTATTTATATAAAATGCATAATTATCAGGAGAATATTGTGTTCAACCTCAATGATGAATTACAGAAAGGATCAAATACTTATGTTATTAATGATATTTTTTCTGATATCAGACTTATTTATCCTGCTCAGGAAGCGAGTATTGATGCCGGAGAAATGACCTTCAGGTGGGAAGGGAAGGGGAAAAGCAGATATGAATTATACTATTCCACAGATCCCGGTTTTTTTGATTGTGAACCAATTATTATAAATAGCGAATTCGTTTTGGTAATGAACGGAAATAGGATATGGTTCCCGTTTGTTGGGATTTGTTCCATCGGATTTATTTTTGGAGTCAGAAGAAAACCTTCAATAAAAATTTTAATAGTATTAACAATATTCTTGTTTCTGTTGTCCTGCAGGCAGATTGAAAATGAAGATATTACTCAACCTGACAAAGTGGTTGAGTTCAGTCACACAATAAATAATTTACAGACAGGGGCAACCTACTATTGGAAAATTGCAGCAAATGCGGTCGATAGTTTTAAAAGTGAAAGCATTGTCAGGACTTTTACTGCAAATTAATAAACTGACTAATTATTAACCCAACATTGCTTGGAACAGGGAAGCGGATGACGAGATCAGCGTTCATAAACACAAAATCGAATTGCCAAGCAATAAGAAACACAAATATAATGATCAGTAGTTCTATAGAATAAAAAAGGAGACAAAATGAGGAAAGATTACTTTACTAATTTTTATTATAAACATCCTGTTGTATCCGGTAATTAATTACTGTGAAACAGAGAATAATTCAAAAACCAATGAATTAAAGAGTAAAACCAATTTGTCTTCTGATCATATCTTAAAAAAAGAGATTAAATGTATTATGAGAGATGGAGTTAAACTGGCGGCTGATGCATGGTTCCCGAAGGATGAAAAGATGCTACCTGTAATTCTCCTGCGTACACCATACTTAAAGAAGAGCCCTTTGGCAAGTATGATGAGATGGGGAAATATTTTACAGATAACGGATATGTATTTATCGTACAGGATGTCCGGGGAAGGGGTAAGTCTGAAGGGGAATTCTAACTCATTCCATCAGGAAGCGGCAGACGGATTCGATTCCGTAGAATGCATAGCCAGACAATCCTGGTCGAACGGAAAAGTGGGGATGATGGGAGCATCATATTCCGGATCCGTGCAGTGGCTTGCGGCTAAGGAAAGACCGCCTCACCTCTCCTGTCTGGTTTCCACTGCTGCCTGGGAGGATCCCTTTGAGGAAGCGCCATATCACCAGGGTATGTTTAATGTGCTTTACAGTATTACTTCGGCGATTATGATGTCCGAAGAATTCTCAGCAAAAATAGATATGTCTAAAATTAACTGGATGGAAGTTCTGAAACACCGGCCCCTGATTACACTGGATGAAAAGCTGGGATTTAAAATGCCGGCGTACAGGAAGAACCTCCTTCACAATACAATAGATGAGTACTGGAGACAGATCATATTTACAGATAAAGATTTTAAAAAAATCGATATTCCGGCTCTTCATCTGACTGGATGGTTTGATGTAGATCAGATCGGGGAAATGATCTTCTGGAATGGAATGCGAAAATTTTCTCCGGCATCGGACAAACAGTATCTGATTGTTGGTCCCTGGGAACATGGGCACCTGATCTACGGGGGGAAAGAGAAAGTGGGGCAGATGGAGGTTCCGAAGGACAAGAACTATACTTTTACTGATTTCCTCCGGCTTCATGTCTCATTCTTTAATCATTTTATGAAGACTGGCGAGTTTGAGTTGGGTATTCCACGTGCAAGGATCTACATCCCCGGTCTGGATCAATGGAAAGACCTGAAAGATTATCCGTTGAAAAGTGTAAAAATGAAAGAGTTGTATCTTCACAGTGGGGGGAAGGCAAATACCGGAAGTGGAGACGGAAAATTATCCTGGATCAGTCCTGACTCCGAATCCCCCGATCAATATGTGTTTAATCCCCGGGATCCCATTGTACACATGGAAGGATATGGGATACATGCAATAGACAACCGTAAGATCGAGGAACGGAAAGATGTGCTGGTATATACTTCCACTCCCTTGAGAGAGCCGCTGACGATTGTCGGGAAAGTAATGGTCAAACTGTTTGCCTCCACCAGTGCACGGGATACCGATTTTGTGGTTAAATTATTGGACGTCTATCCGGACGGAAAAGTCCTGAACCTCGGGCCCTTCGGGAAAGGATTTATCCGGGCACGGTACCGTAACGGGTATGAAAAGGAGGAACTTATTCAGCCTGGAAAAGTGGAGTTGTATCAAATAAAATTGTTTGATATTGGCCACACTTTTCTCCCCGGTCATCAGCTTCGGGTTGAGATATGCAGCAGCGCCGCGCCTTTTCAGGCCCCCAACCAGAACACCGGAAACCCGGTAGCTTATGATGAACTATGGAAAACGGCTCAGCAGACTATTTATCACTCAAAAAAGTATCAATCGGCAATAATTTTACCAATTGCAAAGATACGCATGGAGGAAAAATGAAAAAATTATTTATGGTTCTGCTTTTTTTTATCTTTTGCAATATCACTTGGTGCAGAAAGGGTGTCCATCTTATCAGATATAGACAAACCGATGAGTTTGAAAGTGGATGACAAATACATTTATATTAAGAATACTTTAACAAATTTACACCCGTTTGGCGATAGTTTAAGGGAGGAAAACCGATGCTGAATTTAAAAAATATTGTCATTTATTTGATTTTTATTATTAATAGTATGTTTGTTCCGCCATTGGCGGGAGAGGAGGGCCACAATTCGAAGAAAGGGACTTCTGGTAATCCTTATATTATCAATGCAATTGATATACCGATTAAGATAGACGGAAATCTGAATGAGAGAGCATGGGAGAGGGCAGAAATCATTACACTAAATTATGAGGTCAGCCCCGGCGAAAATGCAAAACCGCCTGTGAAGACCGAAGCATTGCTCCTCTATGACAAGTCATACTTCTATATAGGATTCCGTTGCTTTGATCCGCATCCGCGAAAGATACGGGCACATTTCGGAGAAAGGGACCGGTTGTCCGGTGATGACTGGGTGGCGGTTGAAATTGATACCTTTAATGATGCCAAACGGGCATTCACATTGTTCTCTACCCCGTTTGGAGTACAGATGGATGGGATTTCAAACTCTGCCGGGGTTAAAGATTATAATTGGGATACAATCTATAATACAGCGGGGAAAATCACTAAATGGGGGTACTCTATTGAGATCGCTATTCCTTTTTCTTCCCTTCGATTCCAGCATACCAAAGATGATCAAACCTGGGGGATCAATATTGTCAGAGGATATCCACGGGATATTTCTTACCAGATATGGGCACAGCCGTTTGATCGGAGTAATTCGTGCAGAGTATGTCAGTATCTGAAGATCAGGGGATTCAAAAATGTGTCACCTGGAAAGAATCTCGAATTAAATCCCACTCTGACATCCCAGAGAACGGATGAGAGAAAAAACTCTCCGGATGATGATTTTTCCAACAGAGATAAAGATACTCAGTTCGGTATAACCGCACGATGGGGAGTAACATCAAATCTGGTGCTGTCAGCGACTGTGAATCCTGATTTTTCCCAGGTGGAGGCGGATGCCGCTCAATTGGACATTAACCAGCCTTTTGCCTTGTTTTATGATGAGAGGAGGCCGTTCTTTACTGAAGGCCTGGATTTCTTCAGGTCTCCATTGAACACGATCTATTCTCGTGTTCTCCGGGATCCGCAATGGGGAATAAAATTGTCAGGGAAGGAGAAAAGGAACGGGTTGGGATTCTATCTGGTAAAGGATGCAGTGACCAACCTGATATTTCCGGGAAACCAGTATTCAACATCTCTTTCCATTCCAGAGTCAAACCTCTCAGGAGTGTTCAGATACGAAAGGGATATGAGGAATCATTCAACACTGGGCTTCCTGGTGACGAATAGAGATGGCGCAGATTATTATAACCGGGTGGCCGGTATTGATGGAAACATAAGATTTTCAAAGAAAGATGAGGTTGGCTTTCAATTACTCGGATCAATGACCAGATACAGTCCGGAGATCGCAGAAATGGCTGATCAGACAGATGAGAGTTTTACCGGTAGAGCAGCGCTTATCTCTTATACACATAGCACCAGGTATCATCAGATCGACATGGGTTATCAGGGGATCGGGGAGGATTTCAGGGCTGATCTGGGTTTTATCCCCCAGGTTGGAATAAATAAGTATTATCTTAATTCCAGATATATGTGGATACCGAAAAAAAAATCGTGGTGGTCCCGTTTTACACTTTACAATTATGCTCAGTATACCCTGGATTCCAGCAGGAATTTGTTGAAAAAATCTCTGGAATCCATCGTCGAATTTCTGGGAGGAATGCAGTCCCAAATTGCGGTTTCCAATCATATTTCAACTGAGAAATACAACGGGAAGGAATTTGACCTGACAAGATTTGAATGCTATGCGAACGTTCGTCCCTTACGGACTATCAGCTTCAGTCTTTTTTCTTCTGTGGGGCAGGGAATAGATTATTTCAATACGAGAAGAGGCAACAGGGTCCTGATCTCCCCTACATTGGGCTTTAAAATGGGGAAACACTTAAACCTGGATTTAAGTCATGGTTATGAAAAGATGAAAGTTAGCGGAGATGATTTGTTTACTGCAAATATCAGTGAAGCTTCCCTTGTCTACTATTTTAATAACAGAATGTTTATGAGGGGAATTCTTCAATACTTCGATTATTCATACAATGAGCATAACTTTATAACCGGTGTGCCGGATGATACGAAGAAGCTGTTCAGCCAATGGCTCTTTTCCTACAGGATTAATCCGAGAACCGTTTTGTTCCTGGGGTATACTGACAATTATTATGGCAGTCGTGAATTCGGAATAACTAAAAAGGATTATACATTTTTTCTTAAGATCGGTTATGCCTGGATCATGTGATAATAGATAGCAAAAGTATAAAAAAAATCATCTTGAGTCACCTTCTTTTTTGAATGCAAAAAGAGAATTTAAATTCATTGGAGATATCGCCTATCTTCCTCCCGGACTTTTTTATAATACCAGTTCAGGAACTGGCAGTACAACTCATGAAGCATTAAAAAGTAAAGATTTTAAAGTTTTTATTGATTCCGTTATTCAGGATTATTGTTTCGGTTTAATTAGATGATTTCCTATGTGCTAATATGAATACAATGCACTTTTTAGAACATAATCCCAAGCATATTCCGTGTTATTTATAAGTGCCCTCTCTTTTGCCTGTGATTGATAAGCTTTGATCAAAGGGTGACTGCCTTTAAAATGCCATTGAGCCGAACAAGTGCTTGCCTGATGCCCGTGATAGGTAACTACCTCAAAGGTCTTTGTATAAGGAAGCGGTGACCAATATGTCTGGTATGCCGGATACTCAGGTTGATATTTGATGGGCTTCTGCCGTTTACATGTTACCTTGATATCCAGATCTGATGCTTTGAGATGGCCATGGATTAATCCCGACTCATCTTCCCAATATTTGATCTCACCATTTTCCCAGGGCCATCCTTTGCTTCTGCAATAGGCGGCTAAAGTGTGGTCGGACAGCCAGGTCCCCATGGCAATCATCTGATATCCAAGGGCCCGGGGATCTTTGTGATCTCTCTGTTCGGCGGGAACATACCAGACAGCCATTCCCCCTTTATCGGTGAAGCTTGCTGTCCGGTCATCAATATTCAGACTCTCGGTGCCGATTATTTCAAAATAACTGTAAGCCCACTTTTTGTGTTCAGGGTGTGATTTGAGATATTTATCAATTTCACTGCCGCTCTTTGCCATCTCTTCAAGAGTCAATATCCTGATATTTTTCGGGACCTTCTCTATGATTATGCCGGGGTCAAATACAAGCATGAGAATAATTTCACAGGTTTTCCCCATTTCTGATCTGGCAATTGCGCCGGCGGGAAGTTTTCCGAATTCAGCCTCGATAAAATTTACAAGTGTAAAATAGATCATAAAAGATCCAAACAAAACAAAGAGTTTCTTTTTTATCACATTCATTTACAAATGATAATCACCCAGGATATTTATTTCAATTCTGATTCTGGAAATAAAAAAATGAGTTACATTAAAATAATCAAACAGGTGAGGGGAGTAAAATTCAAAAACGAAAGCACCGTCCCCCGATTGTTTCTAATTTTTCTTTTTTTTGTCCTTTTTTCTTCCGAGGATGCCACCGCTGAGGAAAAGTCCGGCTGCGAGGACAAATCCGAAGTTGTACCAGAATCCGCTGTTATGTACCTCATAGAATTCCACTTTGCAGGTGAAAATTGAAATAATAAATGTGACTGGAGCAATAAATCCGTGCCACAACCCTTTCCAGAATCCTGCGACCTTCCCCTCATCGTCCGCTTTCTTCTCCATTGGGTTAGGCCCGGCCACACAGGCTGTCATCGATAATATAATTATCATAATTAATGTGTATATCAGGCAATTTTTCATTTTACCCCCGTAAATATCTTATAAAGTGTTATATTTAAATTTAATGTCAATAGTCTGAAAAATCATTTTTTTTATAAAATTTTTCAAGAATCGAGAAGAGTTTTTCAGGAGTTTCAATAAAAGGGTAGTGGGCGCAATTGTTTAAGATCTCCAGTTTGCTGTTTTTTATGTTCTCCTGAATTTTCCTTGATGATTCCAACAGTATAAAATCGTATTCGCCATGAATTATTAACGTTGGACAATTTATTTTATTCAACTTCTCAAAAAGATCATAGTTTGCAAATAATTGTTGGGCAAGCTGACTAATTATCAGGAGATTTCGGGCAGTGACTGAAGTGAAAGGTGTTGAGAAAACTGTATCTAAAAATTTCGGATTGTGAACTGAATATTTTTCAGCAACCCTGAAGAATTTTTCCACAGTTTCAGGATCAGCACTCATAAATTCTTTTGAACTTGTAATTGCTCCGATCTGAGCGATGTCATCTTTTGTGTACTTATTCTGCTTGTTCATCATTGATCTCATTAAATATTCAGAGCTCGCTGAAGCAGTGTTCATTAAAACCATTGATTTCACCCTTTCAGGATATACAGCAGCATACTGCATAGATAATAACCCCCCGAATGAATGGCCAAGCAGGTTGATCTTATCAAGCTTGTAATATTTTCTTAAACCCTCGATATCTTCAACAAGGTTTTCAATACTATAGTTTTGAGAATTTAATTCCATAAGTGATTTGCCATTACCTCGCTGGTCAAAAAAAATGAGTTTTTTCCCCTTAGCAAGCTTCTCCATATGCGGAAGGAAATAGTCATGGAACATTCCGGGCCCGCCATGTAAGACAAAAATTGGTTCACCACTGCCGATTTCCTTTACAAAAAGATTTACTCCGTTAACTTCAATTAAACTTCCGTTCTTAAGTTCTGTATTTTCTCCGTTGATCTGCACTACAAAAAAAACAACCAATATAATAATCATGATACGTTTCAGCATTATCCTCTCCTCAGGATATATCCTTATTTTTTTTATACGGACAAATCTTATCACAAAGTTTAAAATTTTTGTTTATTGCAGAGAGTAATGTAGTATATGGTTATATTAACTCAATTATAAAAGCGATCATTAAAGGTTTTTTATTATTCCCCTATACCTTATCTAATACTCCTTGTGAAGTAGGGTTCCATGTCAAAATAATACCATCTTTTCTGATCTGTTTTACTCATCATGATATAGATATTCCCTTTGGAATCTGAACTGATGAAAGTAGCCGAAAGATTCGGGTCGTCTGAAAATGACACTGGAGCTGTCCAGTTAAGTCCTCCGTCTATCGATCTGATAAAATATGACCTGGCTTCTTCCTTGGCTTTTTTTCCGTTCTTCCCAGCAACTCCTATCAAAATATGGCTGTCATTTGTTACCAGATTAATATTCCCTGCCCGGTCAGTATTTACATCAAAACCATAAGAATCGAACCAATCCCCGATATACTCAAAATCCACAATATTTCTCTCCGGGGTCCAGTTCTCGCCATTATTTTCAGAGCCGGACATTCTGACATGAAATGTAGGGTATTTGGTGCGTT
Organism: Candidatus Aminicenantota bacterium; assembly: GCA_963827565.1. Taxonomy (GTDB): domain Bacteria; phylum Acidobacteriota; class Aminicenantia; order UBA2199; family UBA2199; genus UBA647. Next base: position 84,041 of record CAWHBG010000003.1, on the reverse strand, counting down.
TCGTCCCGTCCATCACTTTTGTCATGCTTATTTTTTCCCCTAAAAGTTCATTTACCTTCCCAGTGTTCAGCATATCAATATAATGATTAAGGCCGGAAACTAATCCGCCCGTCTTTTGAAAGATCCAGAACACTTTAAAGTCGTTTCCAGAACCCGGATAGAGTACGATGGGGAAGAAAGATCTTCCTGCGCCATTAGATAGTAAGACCGGATCAGACCATGTGGAACCGTTGTCCGTTGAGTGGATCGTGTGGATGTCGATCAGGTAGTCGTAGATCCCCTTAGGTATGTATTGCGCATAAACAAGTGAAATATTTCCGTTATCGGTTATGACAGCATTTGTCCAGATTGCATTCCAGAGGTCTTTTATCCATACAGGTTTTGTCCATGTTGCCCCGTAATCTTCAGAAATTGAATAAGCCGGGAACTGAAAATAAGTCGGTGTAACGATTGTCCAAATAGCAACCAGCTTGCTCCCATGCACAAATGGCCTGTGATTAGGAATATTTAATAAAGCCCCTTTGTCATCAACTGATATTCTGACAGCTTCACTCCATGTTCCGTCTTTTTCCCGTATTCTGTGATACAAATGCAGATATCTTCCTTCAAAATTACTATAGAATATATGAATATTTCCCTTATCATCCGTAAACAGGTTATACCCGCCTATATCGTTAAAACCTGTTATTTCCTCCGGTTTTTCCCATGTATCCCCTTTATCTTCCGATTTTACAAGAAAGGGGGTGATAGTGCCCCTGTATTTTTTAAAGGTAATTTCTGTAAGCATCATAAAAAGATTGTCCTCATTGTCAATTGCCATGGGACCGATCCATCCGGTGGCTATTGACTCGAAGACCCTTCTGGGTGATTCAAATTCAAAATTCTCTTTTATTTTAAAATCAGAAGTGCCTGAATCTCCGCCTCCGGGTTCAGGATTTCTTACTGCTACTGATACCTGTTCTTCCCTGGTCTGAATATTTCCGGCATTGTTGTTGTTACTGACTATATCCATTTTTGTATCTTCCGAGCTTATGATGCAAGAAAGTTGAGTCGGGTTGATATAAGTGGTCGGTTTCTCCTTCCCGTCAAAAACAACAACAGACCCTTCTACAAAATCCCGGCCGTCAACTGTCAAGGTAAATTCCGGCAGGTGGGCAATGGATGATTCCGGAGAAATAGACAGAATCTGAGGTATCGGGTTCTTCTCTTCATCTGTACAATTAAATAAAATAACGCTTACCATAATTATTAAAATTACAATCTTTAATCTATCCATTTGTTTCTCCCTTTTAATAATTTTATATTAAAAAAATAATATACAGCCAATATGGTTATATGATATTCCGATTTTTGATGTAAAAAGTCCTGCTTTCTTAACTTTTTTCACTTTTTCAACTATTAATATTATATGTCTAAGTAAAAAAATTCACACAAATATATGAAAGATTATTTATTAAATGACATTTAGAAGTGCTTTTATTTCATATGCTTTTATCTTATCAAACTCGCAAAGCCGGATCTCCTCAAGGTAAGAACTTTCTTCCATGAACTCATATATTGCCCCGGTGATAATTTTTATTGCCGGTTCCATGGGGTAACCGAAAATTCCAGTTGAAACAGACGGCATTGAAATAGAGGTTAATTTCAGTTCCGCGGCAATCTCCAGGGCAGAAGATACAGCTGATCTTAGGAGTCCCGGCTCATTATTATTGCCGCCCCTGTAGACCGGCCCGACCGTGTGGATGATGTATTTGAATGGGAGTTTCCCGGCTTCTGTGAATGTTGCTGTTCCTGTTTTGACAGGAGCTTTCGCGTGGCTCTCTTTCTGGATATTCTCTCCCCCTGCCCTTGATATAAGTCCTGCAACCCCGCCGCCGTGGAGTAGTTGTTCATTCGCAGGATTAACTATTGCTTCAACAGGCTCCTCGATAATGGAACCGAGAACAAGCCTGAAATATTTGCCGTTTATCTCTTTTTCATATAGGATCAATAAAATGCCTCTGTATCAGTTAGGGTTCGGATCTATGTTCCTGATCTCAATCTCATCTGAAATATTTTTTTTTGCCATCTATATACTAATAGAAACTGTATTAGAAATATCTCATTATTTTTAAAATATCTCAATTCGGGGAATTCCTGGTCTTTTCTGATTTCTGATATTTCTTACCGAAAGGGCCTCAATGTGCTTTAATTTTCAAAATTACAAGCACCGTCCCTCTTATTTCAATTTTGAGATTTGAGAGAATTGGGATAAAATAGAGACTTAATTTAAATTGAGAGAAAAAAATGAATATTAATAATATAAAAAAAAGAGGTTTTTCAAGGTTGTCGATCCTTTCCATTTTTCTTGTTCTGGTTATTGTTCTCCTGTCAGTTTCCTGTTCAGGTTCAGAAAACAACAATAAAACGGCCGTAAAAGAAATAGAAAAATCTGTTGATGAGATAAAGGATTCTTCAGTGGTGTCTTCCGGGAATATTGTTCAGACCACCTGCCTCGAATGTCACCCTGAAGTTAAAGACGGTGAATTTAGTATTGACTTTAATAAAGTTAAAACTTCAAGTGTTGCACACAGCGAAAAGGCTGATGTGAAAAAAAAGTCAACTGAAGAATCTGAAAAATAATAGGGGATCAGATCTTTTCCATATGGAGTTCCCACTCTTCCTCATCTTCGTTCTCAATCAGATAATACAGGGTCTCGTTTTCGATGCAGGATAATTTCCCCCCCGCAATAAGCGCAAGGATACTTGGTTCAAATTTCCCCGGGATATATATAGTTCTCAGTATTTTTCCCTTAAGGTCCATAACTATATATTCATCTTTGCCGTCTTTTATATTATTAGTCCTCACATACAGTTTCTTCCCGGAAGCTTCCAGGCCTTTAATGGCAGGAAAGTAATCAGGAAAGTTCATTTTGATAAATTTTTTCATCTCTTTCCATCCACCCATCCGGCTTTGCTGCAGCTTGGTTTGGGGATCATCCCTTAACAGGGCTTCAAGATTGTCTCTGTCCTCAGATGTGACTTTCCTTTTTGGGAGATCTTTTTTTATACCATAGAGTTTATTTCCGTTAATATCATATACATCTATTAAAAAACCTTCAAAACTTTTTTCGATAAAGATCTTGTTGTCCTCTACCGCAAGGGATGTGAAATCAAGGGACATATCCAGAATAATTCCTGGAGAACTTTCCTGTTGAGCCCATGTCTGTCTATGCAGCTCCTTCAATTTTTTCATTTCAGAGTTGTAAAGGGCAATGGTCATATATCTGACCTTCCCATCCTTTGATTGAGCAAATTCTTTTGCAATTAAATTTTTTCCTGCAGGGATAAGCTGAAATACAGCCTGAGTTGTTTTAAATTCCCTGACAAATTCTCCTGTCTTTGAAAATGTAATAGCCTTGCCGATTCCAGTGACAAAGATCTGATCACCTTGAACTGTGATCTTGTTGGGATAGTTCGGGATCTCAATAAGTTCTCCCGGCCCTTCCCCTTTTTTCCCGAATGAGTTTATAAGTTTATGATCATTAAGTGAGTAGATTGAAAATTTTGCTCCTTCGGATATATAGAATTTATCACCTTTAACAACCAGCATTTGAGGTTTCATAACCTGAGGCAGGGTACCTATTAATTTTGGAAAAACCAGAGAAGAAAACAGAAGAAATAAAACAAAAAGATTAAATTTTTTCATGAAAGACCCCTTTAATTTGGATTCAATAATATATACGTATTATCTAAAAAGTTTGTTTTATTCTGTTGTGTATCCTTTCCTGAACATATGAATGATATTTTGGATTGCTACTTGATAATACACCCGACAATTTATACTCTAAATATCTCACTATATTAAGTGATACCACTCTCGCGGGCATCTCCTGCACTAACGCCGGAAAATGTGCTCATTTTCCGCCTCCGGTCCTCACGGTTTCCGATATTCACGGAAAGCCGTTCCGGGGCACGTTCCGGAGAAGGCCCGCTGCGTGTTCTTTTCACAAGTACAACAAAGATGATTTATTATAGTTCTATGCAAATATCATTTATTTAGTGAGGGAACGAAACAGAGAGTGTGGGAACCGGTTTTACCGAAGCGGCGATGATCCGGAGGAAAAAAGTTATTGTCTGAGTATGCTTCTTAAGAAGCATGCGAGTTGGCTTTTTAATGCCGCTGAATAATACTCCGGTCACACACGTCGTGGTGAACGAACTAATAAATGATATGAACCATTACAGTTTACGGAATAAGCCTGTGCTATCAGAACAATATGAATGACATTTGTAGTTTGGATGATACTAAAGTTGAAAATTCACCGGATTTTATCTAAAATGTGAGTGATTTACAGGGAGTACAAGATGAATAATTTAAAAACAGTAATATTACTGGGATCGATGACCGGCATTTTTCTCATGGTCGGGGGGATGGCTGGCGGAGAGAGCGGGATGCTTATTGCCTTAATCTTTGCTGCAATTATGAATGTGGGTGCATACTGGTTCTCGGATAAAATAGTATTAAAAACATACAAAGCTGTAGAACTTCCGGAAAAAGATTTTCCTCATATTTACAGAATGGTCAGTCAGCTTACGACCAAAGCAGATATTCCGATGCCTAAGATTTATATTCTTAATCAGGATTCACCTAACGCATTTGCAACCGGGAGAAACCCGGCTAACTCAGCAATCGCACTATCCAGAGGGATCATTGATCTTATGAGTGATAATGAAATTGAAGGAGTTATTGCTCATGAACTTACACATATAATAAACAGAGATACTCTCATTTCGACAGTAGCAGCAACAATTTCCGGTGCCATCATGTTCCTTGCTTATCAGATGAGATGGTTCGCCATCCTTGGCGGAGGGAGAGATGATGATGACAATGGGGGTATTCTGGGATTGATATTGATGGCAGTACTGGCTCCCCTTGCAGCGACTATTATTCAGATGGCAATATCACGTTCCAGAGAATTCAAGGCCGATAGCGGAGCAGCCAATCTCACCCATAATCCGGAGGGTCTTGCTTCCGGATTGCAGAAATTAGGCCAGTATTCTAAAAGGATACCTATGAAAGCAACAAAACAGACTGCTCATATGTTCATTGTAAATCCGTTCTCAGGGAAAAGCCTCCTTAAACTTTTTTCAACCCATCCTCCGATAGAGGAGAGGGTGGCCAGGTTGAGGGCGATGGATTTGTAGATAAAATCTGGTTAGTGGCATGAGGTATTAGAGAATTCCATAAATAACCTCTAACCACTGACCTATCACCTAAGTGCTTAAAAACTTTTTTCTTTTAATTAACTCTTTAATGTTCTTTTCAACAAACAGAGGATTCCCTTCAGGGGTTATTTCTGAATAATAGAGAGCAGTGGAATAAGTTCCCGGAGAAGGTGTGAAGATCTGTGTATCTTCAGTTGTTAATCCCAGGGATCTGATTTTTCTCTTCATTTCTTTTACATCTTCAAAAGTTTCTCCGGGATGCCCGGTTATTAGGTAGGAGGCCAGCGGGATCTTCCTTTTCATTTTATTGTTTATTTTAGAATATTGTTCCATGAATTCCCTAAGTACATTAAATCCGGGTTTTCTCATAATATTGAGAATATGCTCTTCTGTATGCTCAGGAGCGATCCTCAGGAATTTTCCCGAGTGGTGTTCAAGTATATTGGCCAGCAATTCATTGTTCCCGGTCAGATTGTCAAACCTGACACCTGACCCTATAAAGATCTTTTTTATTCCTTTGGTGTTCCTGAGTTCCTGCAAGAGCTTAAGGTACCTGTCCCCTTTTTGTAAAGAGGGGCAATTTGCAGGAGAAAAGCACGATTTTTTGATACACCCGGTAATTGAACATCCGTATCCGTACATTTCGGCAGAGGGCCCGCCGACATCAGATATTACACCTCTCCACTCCTTATGCTTCATAAGAAAACGGGCTTCTTCTAAAATGGATCCGGTTGATCTTGAAATAACTTTCTTCCCTTCATTTAATGTTATTGAACAGAAAGAACATCCCCCTCCACAACCCCGGTGAGAAGTTATGGAGAACATGTTCATTCTTAATGCAGGAGAGTAGCCTCCTGACCCGGAATGTCTCCTTGAATAATGATGTGAATAATAATTGTCCAGGTCATTACCTGTATATGTTTGTGAGGGGAAATTAACGATGTACCTGTCACCATTTTTCTGGCATGTGGTTTTTCCGGCTGCGATCCCTCTCTCTTTTATTAAATAGGCTTTAAGAAGCTTCTTGTTATCTTCAACGATCTCTTCAAGAGAGGGGAGCTCTACCTTATCCTCAACATCTGTAATACTCCTCAAAATTTTCGATGTACCTCTTAATTTAAGATCTTCGATATTTTTCCCATCTCTTAAATTTTCTGCAATTTCAACTATCTGTTTTTCTCCCGGTCCTGATACAAGCAGGTCGGCTCTGGAATCAAACAGGATTGACCTGCGAATCTTATCCTTCTGGAAATCGTAGTGGGCAAATTGTCTGAGAGATGACTCAACTCCACCTATTATGATCGGGATATCTTTGAAATTTTCCCTTATCCGGTTTGCATACACTATTGTTGTGTTGTCAGGCCTGATACGGTATTTGATGGACGGGGGATAACCATCAAAAAATCCCTTTCCCTCTGATTGATATTGATCCTCCATCCTCCTTTTTCTTGAAGAAGTATAATTCAGAACTACAGAGTCCACCGGACCTGAAATTATTGCGAAGAAAAGGTTCGGTTTCCCAAGAACAGAAAATGATTCTTTCTTCTGCCAGAAAGGTTTTTCAATAACTCCGACTTTGTATCCTTCCGCTTCAAGTACTCTTTTAAGAATTCCTTCCGGAAATGAAGGGTGATCAGATAAAGGATAGGGGAGGACAAAGATAACATCATATCGGGACATGGGAAGATTCTATCAAATATAAGATAAATAAAGAAATCGGTCAGGGGCCATAGGCAGGAGGTTATTAAAGATATCTATAAATACCTCTAACCCCTCACTTCTTACCTTTATTTGTTTTCGAGTTCAGCAATACGCTTTTCCAACTCTTTCACCTTATCTTTTAAATTGGGAAGGTTTCTTATGTGGATCTCCTCTTTGATCGCTTTCATATGGTCCTTGGCAGGATATCCAGATACAATTGTTCCTGCAGGGACATCTTTTGTGACACCTGCCTGTCCTGCAACCCCTGCTCCGTCTCCGACCTTTATGTGCTCTCCGAATCCGGCCTGTCCCCCGATCTTAACCCCTTTCCCGATCTCAGTGGATCCTGACACACCGGCCATTGAGGCCATCACTGTCCATGATCCCACTTTCACGTTATGTCCGATCTGTACCAGATTGTCCAGTTTAACGCCGTCATCTATTTTTGTTTCGCCCATAACCGCTCTGTCTATACATGTATTTGCGCCGATCTCAACATTGTTACCGATAACAACCCTTCCGATCTGCGGGATCTTAACCAGCGAACTTCCATGGGGGTAGAAACCAAAACCGTCTCCGCCGATCACTGCCCCGCCATTAATAATTACGCTATTACCGATCGATGTCCTGTCCATTATAGATACGTTCGGATATATAATACATCCGGATCCGATAGAAGAATCCTTTAATATTGCGGTTGATGCTCCGATCGTTGTATTGTCCCCGATCGTAACCCCTTCTCCTACAAAAACGAATGGGGCGATGGATACATTTTCACCTAATACAGCACTCTCATCGATAAAAGAATGTGGACTGATGCCGGAGGCGATGTCCATTTCAGATCTGGGATTAAAGAGTTCTAGAACTTTAATAAAATAATAATAGGGGTCATCAACATAAATCGGGATAATATTTTCGGGAGGAGTCAGGTTGTCAGGTAGAATTACCGCTGCAGCTCTGGAATCTGCCAATTTCTTCAGGAATTTGTCACCTGTAATGAATGTAATATCGTTCTTTGCTGCTGTTTCGACAGGAGCAACTCCTGATATGATTGTGTTTTCGCTTCCATCCGGGAAAACAGTGCCGATCTTTTCAGCCAATTCAGATAATCTGATCTCCATATTTCCTCCATTCTATGGAAATTCTATTCGAAATAATACACGCATGCAAGGTTATCTTTGATCATTGACACTATTGATCTTTGACGGTAAAATAATTGAATCGAAAGACGGTTTTAAAATTCTGCTAATAGGACAAAAAAATATGGGACTATTAACATTCAATTTTCTCTATTTTGTTGTGGCGGTTTTCGTTCTCTATCTTATTACTCCTGATAAATTAAGGTGGGTGGTATTGCTTGGTGCAGGGTATTTTTTTTACTGGACATTCAACCCGTTATTCCTTCTATTTCTGATCGTTCCGACAATACTGGTTTATTTTATTGCCCTCGCCCTGAAGAGCAAAGGAAGAAAATATATAATAACAGCTGGCATACTCGTTCCGTTCGGGCTTTTGTTCACATTTAAATATCTTAACCTTTTTCTGGAGACTTTTATTCCGGTTTTTTCCGGAGGGGATTTCAAACTGTTACAGCTTATTTTTCCGGTAGGGATTTCATTTTATTCATTCAGGATGATCAGTTATCTCATTGATGTTTACAGGGAGAAAATAGTTCCTGAAACTCATATCGGACATTTTGCACTGTATATCTCATTTTTTCCCCAACTGCTTGCAGGCCCGATCGACAGAGCAGCTAATCTTCTCCCTCAGATAAAAGAAAAGTTCTCCTTTGACTGGGATAGATCTGTTGGCGGACTGAGGCTTATCCTATGGGGACTCTTTAAAAAAATAGTGATCGCAGAGAGGATGGCTGCCTTTGTTGATCAAATCTATTCTGATCCGGCCGGTTACTCAGGCCTTCACCTCCTGCTGGGTGTATACTTTTTCTCATTCCAGATCTATTGTGACTTTTCAGGTTATACAGATATTGCCATAGGTATATCCAAATTATTCGGATTCAGATCCATTGAGAATTTTAATTTCCCATATTTTAGCAGGAATCTGAAAGACTTCTGGAACAGATGGCACATGTCTTTATCCACCTGGCTCAGAGACTATATTTTTCTCCCGGTGGCCTATCCTGTAATGAGGTTGTTTAAAAAAGATAAGTTCTCAGGAGTGAAAGTTACCAGTATCGGTTATGTGGCAGCTATTTTTGTCACCATGTTCCTGGGCGGGTTGTGGCACGGCGCAAGCTGGACCTTTGTTATCTGGGGAACACTTCACGGCCTTTACCTGGTTTTTGGCCATATAACCGAGAAACCGAGGAAGAGATTAAGAAAAAAATTAGGGATGAAAAATGTTCCGCGTATCAGAAATGTTCTTCAGATATTTATTTCCTTTAACCTTGTCTCATTCGCATGGATCTTTTTCAGGGCGGAATCTTTTGAAAAGGCGATCTCATATATAGGAAGCATAGGGTTTAAACTGCATCAGGTTGGGATACCCAACCTTCTATACACCCTCTTTTTTATGTTGTTCTTTATTGTTGCAGATTATATTTACAAAAATATCGGAAAATATATGTGGATGGAGAAAATTCCTGATGAGATAAAAATGGCAGGTTATGCATTTGCAATTGTATTTATAATAATTTTTTCAGTAGACAGCAGTAATGAGTTTATCTACTTTAATTTTTAATATGAAACGCCGGATTTATCTGATCTTCCTTCTTATTCTGTTCTTTATACGAGATTGTCCAGTTGTTCCAGAAGTATTTTTCCAGTCCTGTTCCTGAAATATTTTTTCAGGGCTTCCTGTTGTGTTTTCAGGATTCCTTCCCGCAATTGTTTATCGGTCATTATCTTATCGATCAGGGCAGCCGTTTTGATTAATTCTTTCCTGTTCAGGAGGACACCCCCGTTGTTCATGGTCTCTTTTACCGCGCCTTCATTAAAAGCGATTACCGGAATATTAAGAAAAAAACTTTCCGGAACAGGAGCACAAAAACCTTCATGTTCGCTCATATGGAGATAGATATCTGCCAGTTTAAAATATGATATTAATTCGTCTTCCGGAATATGGCCGGTAAAATGTACATTCTTCACATTAAGATTTTCTGTGAGGTTAAGCAGGGCTGAATAGTATCTCTCGAAGCCCCTGTTCTCACCAACTATAAAAAGCCTTGAATTTTTATTGAAAATTTTGTTGTAAAGATGGAAGGTCTTTATAACGTCTTCAACTTTTTTATTGGGAATTATTCTTCCAACATACAGGATATTTGTTTTTCCATCATGAAATATTTCATTAAACACAGAGACTGAGGGTGAATCAAATTTTTCGAAATTCATAACCAGTGGAAGGACTCCGGTCTTTCTGAATCCCGCCTCCTTCAGTTCACTCTCATTATATTCAGAATCCCCCAATGCAAGATCTACCTTGTCGCTAAGGCTTTGCAGCTCTATTCTGCCTTTGTAGCAATCCTTGGCAAGGATCCTGTGATAATCGAGGAAGAAGTGATGGGGGGTTATATTATGGTAGATTATTACTTTTTTGTCGGGTATCCGAAGAAATTTCTTTGTGATCTTTGAACCTATCGAAAAATGATAAATAACAATATTATCTTCAGAGGAATATTTATCGTATTCGAGGTAGTTTATTACCTGGTCAGAATATTTAGGGTGGTAAAAAAGAACAAAAATATCTGATTCGTATCCCTGAGTTCTCAAATAATTCCTTATCTCGAGCGCTTCATTACCGATCGCATCTCCGTAGGAATAAGAGGTCAGAAATTGGTGGATTGCCATTATTTATAAAGTTTTTTCTCTATCGCCCTTTCACGGTTCTCGAGAAACTCCATCTTGTCCTCAAGAACCTTTATCTTTGTCTTTAGCAGTTCTTCTTCGATCTTCAGCTTTGAAAGTTCAACGATCAGATTGTTGGATGTGTTGTGAAGGAGTTTTATATATTCGATACCGGCGGCAAATTGATGAATGTATTTCCTGTCTATATTAATTTGTCCTTTCAGATCATTGTTGATCGGCCTTACCATGCTTCTAATAAAGGGCATAAGGGGTTTACGTATGATCCTGAAAATTTTTTTTATAAGCCCTTTTACTCCGCTTCCTCCATCCATTTCCAGTTCTATTGATGGGGGGTCATAGTTTTTCACTATCTCTTCATTGAAGAGGTGCTGTTCATAAACATTCGGGATCTCAAGAAAATCGGGAAGAGGCTGGAGTTCCATATCTTCAATCTCATCGATCTCTTTTTGCTTCAGAACCCCGGATTCTTTTTTCTCTTCTATCCTTTTTTCGATGTATTCCATTATTTCATTTACGTCGATACCTTTTCCTGCTGTTATGAACGGTATTTCTTCTCTTTTTTCCGAATCTGACATGGAGACTCCTTAAATAAACGCGCCTGGAGGGATTCGAACCCCCAACCTATCGATTCGTAGTCGAGTACTCTATCCGTTGAGCTACAGGCGCAATAGGTGGTTATTATATATTGAACAGGCGGACAATTCAAGGTGGAGGGAGAGGAGCAGCATGAGTAAAAATAAATAGAGATATGGTGTTGATAAAAAGCACAGAATTTTTTATAGTCATGATAATCAATTGCAGAGGAGGATAGACATGAAAAGTTTTAAAAACAGTAAACCGGGAAAAATGGATAGACGGTCATTTTTGAAGAAAAGTTCAGTTATCGGAGCAGGCGTTGTTATGTCTCCTTTACTGGCGGAGAAGCGTAAGATTCCCTCCACACTTCCCGGGGTTAAAAAGGCTGTACCAATAGAGAATGTAAGGATCGGGTTTGTAGGGGTTGGAGGAATGGGGTCAGCGCATTGCAAGAACCTTCTTAATATTGAGGGCGCTGAAATAAGAGCTGTTTGCGATATCGTTCCGGAAAAGGTTGAGAGAATTCAGAAATGGTGTGTTGAGGCGGGGCAGAAAAAACCTGTTGCATATACGAGGGGAGAATATGATTTTAAACGGATGTGTGAAAGAGATGATCTTGATCTCGTTTTTACAGCAACCCCGTGGAAATGGCATGTCCCTGTTGCCCTTGCGGCCATGAGGACAGGAAAACATATCGCCATAGAGGTGCCAGCCGCGATTACTCTTGACGGATGCTGGGAACTGGTTGAGACTGCTGAGAAAGAAGAAAAATATTGTGTAATGCTTGAAAACTGTAATTATGATAAAGCTGAACTTACTGTACTTAATATGGTTCGTAAAGGGATGTTCGGTGAACTTGTCCACGGGGCCTGCGGTTATCTTCATGACCTGAGGGCAATAAAATTCAGTAATGAAGGTGAAGGGCTCTGGAGGCTGGACCATTCAGTAAAGAGGAATGGAAATCTTTATCCTACTCACGGACTCGGGCCTGTTGCGGAATATATGGATATAAACAGGGGGAACAGGTTTGAATACCTTGTATCCATGAGTAGCAGATCGTTGGGATTAAACAGGTTTGCTGATGAAAAGTTCGGGAAGAACAGTAAACAGGCTATTCAAAAGTATAAACTTGGAGATGTAAATGTCAGCCTTATTCAAACCTCGAACGGAGAAGTTATTACCCTGTACCATGATACAAACCTTCCCCGGCCCTACAGTAGAATGAATGAGGTTCAGGGTACAAAAGGAATATTCCAGGACTACCCCCCTCAACTATATCTGGAGGGTGTCAGTAAAGAGTATGACAGATGGGAATCGCTTGATAAATATTATTCAGAACATACTCATCCTTTATGGAAAGAGATGGAAGAGAGGACAAAGGGCGCGGCCGGCCATGGGGGGATGGATTACCTGGAAGATTTCAGGTTGATAGAGGCACTCAGGAAAGGGCGCCTTCCCGATATGGATGTATATGATGCAGCAGCTCTTAGCGCTGTTTCTGAGCTATCGGAAATATCGGTAGCTTCAAAAGGCAAACCGGTTGAATTTCCAGACTTCACCAGGGGTGCCTGGAAAACCAATGAAAGGATATTTCTGACAGATTATAAATACTGATTATTTCCCCGATTTCAGATTCAGGGCCTTACACTCAGCTGGATCTTGAATATACCGAGGTCATTTATCATATTGAACCTTGCTGCAGGATCCCAGACCCTCTCCCAGTTTTTGTTATATACCAGGTATACAAAGTTTCCGGGCGACAATCTCCATTTAAACCTTACATTAACTCCCATCTCATTGGAGTCATCATCAAATTGAAGGAGTCCCATTAATCCCATGTTCGGATTCAGGAAAAGATCGCTGGTGACCCTGAAAAGGTTTTTTCTGTATTTGCCTTCCGGGAAGTCTCCTCTGAGAAACAGAACATTAAAGTCAACTTTAAAATAGCCTTTATGTTTGAAAGAGGAACCGACATTAAGCTCGGTGAGTTCTCCGGAATAAAAATTCCCGAATGTATATGTTAAACCAAGATCTACTTTTCTATGCTGAGCGGAGTGAAATTGAGTCCTGTATCTGGTATGGGTATATTCACCGACAGGGAAGATCAAATCATCAGAAAGTTCAAAAGGTTCATCAAGGACCTCTTTCTCGGGTATAATATTGAATTCAAAACGGTCACCGGATTCCAATTTTATATTTATCGGGGCAGTGAAAATTCTGGATGAAATTACTTTTCCGCTCAGATCGAGGAAGAAGGAACTGAAAAACTCGAAACGGAATTGTCTGATCAGTTTTCCTGTGAGACCCTTTCCAGGCCTGGGTTTGAATTGTATCACAGGGCTTATTTTATGAACTCCGTTCCTCGGCAGATATGAAAGTCCAGGTTCGAGAGAATCCCCGAAAAAATTGTATGTGAGTGATATGTCCCAGAGGTCGTTCGGATAGTCAAGTTTAACACCGTAACCGTAGTGTTTTCCCTCTTTGATCGAATTCCAGTTATATACCCACCATCCACCTGCACTAAAATTCTTGTTCTTCAGAAATTTTGAAGTTGAAAAATTGAAGTCAAACCCGAGCATTGAGTTATTATCCAGACTGTCCGGATCACCCTTTGTGAAAATAATTCCGGCCTTGCTCTGGGCAAAAATGTTCTGGTATATTCTTCCGGCTGTAAAATTGCTTCCGGGGACCCATTCGCTGTCTTTGGTCTTAACATTAAGCAGGGCCATGTTTGTATTCCCTACCTTTCCGAATACTTTTATTCCGTATTCGATGGGGACAATATATTCTTCGTTATAGATACCGATCGATCTTGAAAAGAAAGGTTCAAATGTCCTTTGCAATCCTGAACCGAAAGAGAAGATATCGGAGCCTTCGAGAAAAAATGACCTCTTTTCGGGGAAGTATAGTGAGAATCTTGTAAGATTTATTTGCCTCTCATCAACCTCTGTCTCGGCAAAATCGGTATTGTAAGTGAAGACGCCGACAAGATTGGGTGTGAAATTCTTATAAAGGTCAAATCCGCCGTCAAGCTTCCATTCTCTTTCTGATACGGATAATATATCTTTCTCTGAAGAGAGGATCATGTAGGGTTTAAAAGTAAGGCCAAGCCCCTGCTTCATCCCTTTGAAATCTCCCGCCCGGGCTGCTATATTAGGATTATAGAAAAAACTGTCCTTGCTTATCCCGCTTAGCCTGCTCGTCTCCATTTTCTTTGAAATATATCTTTCAATATTAATACCCCACTCCTTTAGAGCGGTGTTAAAGGTAAGGGTCTTAAAAGGTATTTCTATCTCTGCTGTCCAGCCTGTTTTGTCTGTTGATGTAGCTGCATCCCATATCCCGTCCCAATTTGCACTGAAATGTTCTCCCGATGCAAGACCGTCAGTCTGTGCTCCCTTGGGATTTACTATAAAAACATAAGCATTTCTCATGTCCAGGAATGGATCAATGAGGATCTTTACCGTGTCATCGCCATTGGACCAGCGACCATTCTGATCATATTTCATGGTATTAACAGAGATATTTTTGGGGTCGGTATAAAAACATTTAATACCAATATAAAGATGCTTTGATGTATAGGCGATCTTCACTTCGGTTCTTTCTGTGGGATTATTCCCCGTTTCCGGATGGACCATCCTGAATTCTGAGAATACCGGCACTTTTTTCCAGACAGTATCATCCAGTTTTCCATCAAGTTTCGGTTTCCCTGCGATCTTCAGAACATTTAATTTTTGACCAGTACCGAAACCGGGGAAAATTTGAGAAGTGATGGTGAAAATGTATATCAGTATTATCAGATAAAATTTACGCATTAGTAATTGTATCATAAATATCCGGGGTGAGTCATTATTATAAATTTAAAATTTTAAAAAATACGGAATGCAGGATTTCCACTATAGTATTGAAATTGTTCCGGACTTAAACTAAAATCTATCCATGGAAAAAATAATTGAAGTAACATGCCCGAAATGTAATTCCAGTCTCTGGATAGATGTAGAAAAAAAAGAGGTGGTCCAGCATAAAAAGGGTGCGAAACAATTGAGTTCATTTGAGGAACTTCTTTTAAAGGAAAAGAAGAAGAAAGAATCAACCGAAGAAACATTCAGTTCGGCTAAGAAACTGGAAGAGGCTAAAAAGAAAAAGGCTGAAGAGATTTTCAGTAAAAGCTTTAAAGATTAGAATTGTCAGATGGCAAAAAAAGTACTTCTTATTCATACCGGCGGAACGATCGGGATGGCAAGGGATAAAAACAGCGGGACATTGAGGACTGATATCCTGTATGACAGCATAACCCGGTTTATCCCCGAATTAGCAGAGATTGCAGATATCGATATCGAGATCCCCTATATGATAGACAGCTCTGAACTGACTGCTGACCACCTTCGGAAGATAATAAAGGTTATAAAAAAAAATGTAGATAAATACTCCGGTTTTGTTATTTCTCACGGAACAGACACTCTGGCCTATACAGCATCCGCTCTGTCGTATATGTTAATGAACCTCAATTTCCCGGTTATCCTCACCGGAGCTCAAAAACCTCTCAGTGAGATAAGGAGTGATGCCCGGTCCAATCTGATAAATGCAGTTGAACTTTCAACAATGAATATAAAAGAGGTGGCGATACTTTTTGATGATAAATTGATGAGGGGTAATCGTACAATAAAGAGCCATGTGAACCATTTTGATGCTTTCACTTCGCCCAATTACCCGCTCCTTGCAAAAACCGGAATAAATATTGATATATACAGAAAAAATATTTTAAGGCATAACGGTCTTTTTCATATTTTTGAGGGATTTGATAACTCGGTCGCTGTTATGAAAATATTTCCCGGATTTTCTCCAGAGTGTTTTAATCCCGGGGAAAATATAAGAGCCGTTATTATCATAGGTTACGGTGCAGGTACTGTACCTGTCCGGAATTCCGGAATTACAGAAAAAGTGGAAAAATGGGTATCTGAAGACAAACTTGTAGTTCTGATGTCGGAAACAAAGGCGGGAGAACTTGATCCGGGGATCTATGAATCGGGAAAAAAGCTGCTCGAAATGGGAGTTGTTGATTCAGGGGATATGACCTTTGAAGCAGCCATCACAAAAATCATGTTTCTCCTGGGCCAGTATGGGGATATTTCCATAATCAAAAAGAATTTTAAAAATTCCCTGGCCGGAGAGATATCCTGATTAAAGATCAGTCCAGATATTGCTCTTTTATGGCGTTCACCATTTTTGCATTATCCGAATGTCCTGTCTTCTGAGCAGTTATCTTTCCGCGGATAGGCCTTCCGAGCAGGTAAAAATCACCGAATATGTCAAGTATCTTATGTCTTGCAAGTTCATTCTCAAATCTCAGTTCAGTATTGAGTACTTTTCCATTGTCAATCAGTATAAAGTTATTGAGTCTGCCCCCCTCTGCAAGCCCGAGTTCTGATAATTTGTTAAACTCTTTCACAAAGCCATAGGTTCTTGCCGGTGCAATCTCATTCTCAAAATCTTCAGGTGAGTTAAGTTTAATTTCATGACTCCTTTTTCCGAGTGGTTCGGGGTATACGGTGGTATATTTTACGGTGAAAACATCAGCGGGTTCAATTTTTATATATTGACCGGTTTCGCTTTCTTCTCCTATCAATATAGGTTCTTTTATCACTATTTCAGGAATAAAATCTTCCTGTTCAACAATACCCGAATCTTTAAGGAATTTACAGAATTTTGTTGCTGAGCCATCATCTATAGGGACCTCTTTGGTAATCTTTATGGATAGATTGGTTATTCCGAAAGCATGAAGAACAGCCATGAAATGCTCGATGGTTTTTGCTTCAAGACCGTCTTTCATAATGGATGTAGCATAATTTGTCTGGTCGAGGAATTCTATTTTTGCAGGTATATACCCGGAGGATGAGATGTTTTCGAACCGGATCCCCTTTCCAACCGGCAGGGGGCTGATCGACATCCCCGTTTTTTCACCTGAATGGAGGCCTGTTCCGTAAAAGATATTGCTTTTTCCTACTGTCCTCTGTTTCCTTAGATGACCCGGATCGTCGACTTCGAATTTTATCTGTCCAGTATTTTCTTTTTTCAGGTTTTTTGTCTCTTCAAGTTCATCAGTACTCTGGCTGATAATTGTTTTAAGTCTTTTATTCTCTTCAATCACCTTTTTATAATCCAATCCTTTTTTTACCGAAAGAAGAACTTTCTCAAGGCTTAAAGGTTTTTCCAGAAAATCATAGGCTCCATCCTTTACAGCCTGGACCGCAGTTGTAATATTTCCGTGACCGGAGATCATTATTATTACCTGGAACTGATCTATAATGAGTATTTTTTTCATTGTTTCAAGTCCGTCGATCCCCGGGAGCCATATATCCAGAAAGATGATATCAGGTCTCAGGTTCAGGAACTTCTCATATCCATCTTCTCCGGTAGATGCAAAATATACCTTGAATCCTTCATCTTCAAGAATTGATGCAAGTGATACCTGAATGTTTTTTTCGTCGTCTATAATCAATATCTTATCCATTTTTCTCTTTCTCCTCTTCCGTTCCAATACTGTTTACGGAGATCTTGAGACTCCGGTTACCTTTAGGGACAGATAATATTTCTGCTGCGATCTTGCCTTTCTTTATGGTGCAATTTACAAGGTTTCCATCCGGCCACTCCGGTGTAAGAGCCAGATGAGCTATCTTTTCCAAAAGCAGATTTTTTATTGTTCTTGAAATATTTCTTGCTCCATACTCTCGAGAAAACCCTTTTGATACAATGTGATCAATAAGTTTTTCTGTTACCTTGAGTATTTTTCCCTGTTTTTTCAGTTTTTTAACGGTACCTTTCAGCTGGATATTTATAATTTTTTTTATATCTTCTGATTCCAGATTCCTGAATACTACAATTTCATCTATCCTGTTAAGGAATTCCGGAGAAAAATATTTCTTCAAAGCCTTTTTCAGTGAGATCTGTGTAACTTCCTCATCTTCTCCAGGCTGATATCCGGGTTTGGTTTTCGAGAACAGATCAGTGCCGATATTGGATGTCATTATTATTGTAGCGTGGGAGAAATCGATCACATTACCCCTCGCATCGGTGAGTCTTCCTGCATCGAAGACCTGAAGGAAGATATTCAAAAGTTGATAATCAGCCTTTTCGATCTCGTCAAGGAGGATAACCGAATAAGGATTTTGTCTGATTTTATCTGTGAGTTGGGTTGAATCATTGTATCCAACATATCCCGGAGCAGCGCCGACAAATCGGGAATAAGTGAATCTTTCCATATATTCTGACATATCAATTCTTACAAGGTTGTCAGTTGAGCCATAGAGGTATTTTGATAATGTGAGGGCTGTCTCAGATTTCCCCACTCCGGTAGGGCCGACAAATAAAAAGACGCCATCAGGCCTCTCATCCTTTATATCATACCCGAGCTTTGAAACGATGATACCGGAAGTAAGTTTTCTTATAGCTTCCTTCTGGCCGACTATTTTTTTGTTTATCCTGCTTTCAAGGTTAGTTAGTCTATCTTTAAGTGTAAATGAGAGATCGGGGTCGGGCAGGTTGAGGATGTCTGAAAGAACTTCAGAGATATCTTCTATTGTCACCGTATATGCGTCTTCATCTTTATCCCGGTCCTTCAGCCTGGATTTGGATATTACCCTTTCCAGGATGAGGAGAGGGGCATCGGGAAATTTCTTACCCATTATATTTCCCCTGCTGTTCTCAACTATCTGTTCGATCAGCTCATCGCTGATACTTATCCTGTCTGATTCAAATACCTTTTCACATTCATATTTCAGTATTTTTATAGTTTGCTCAGGGGAAAGCGGCTTTATGAACATTCTCTGAAAAAATGCCATAAGTGAATTGTCTCTCTCTATAACGCTTTTGAACTCCTCATAACTTGTGGTGGCAATAACCTGAATATCACCATCTCTCATGAATTGTTTCAGGATATTGACCAGGTCCATGGATGTCCCCCTGGCTGCGCCCTGAGACATCATAAGGTGAATATCCTCAAGAATAAGAATGTTCTTCTTGTCTTTGAATTCACTAAGCAGTTTTACAACTTTTTCTTCAAACTGGCCTCTGTATTTAGTCCCGGTTACAAGTGAGACAAAATTTATCTCCATCAGGTTCTTACCTTTCATGGATTCCGGGATATCATTATCAATGATCTTATGAGCGAGGAGTCTTATAAGGGCTGATTTGCCAACACCGGAATCTCCTACAAGGAGAAGGTTTCTTCTCGAATCGGAATTGAGAATTTCCAGGATCTCCCTTATCTCCTTCTCTCTCGCAATTATGTTTCCGGGTGAAATAAATTCTTTTTTTGATATATTAATAAATGGATTTGTTATTGAAGCTGGTTCTTTTGAAGATGAATCTTTTTCAATATAAGATTTCAGTTTTTTTATCCTGTTAAGGATCTCTTTGTTCTGCTTCAGTTTTATCGATTTTTCGTAATATTCAACGGCAGCTTTGTTGTTCTCTTCTTTTTCATGAATTAGACCGAGAAGCTCAAATCCCTGATAATAATTGGGATTAAGTTTTATAAAATCTTCGAGTGAAGCTTTCATTTCAGTTCTGTCATTTTTTTTTGAGATGTTCTTTATCTGCATCAGCCTGAACAAAGGATATTTTTCCAGAAATATCAGATGGATATCAAGTTTCATATAGCTTTTTTCATGTTTACCTTTTTTGAACAGGTCATAAGCAGAATGGATATCTTCAAGTCTTTTTTCCAATTCACAACCGGTATCAGAATAAACAAGTCCGGTGTTATTTCTCCACAGATCAAGATTTGCGAATCTGAATAAAAAAAGTTCATCGGAGAGATAATTTTCATCAAGTATTATCTTGTTCTTATTCCTGGACTTTCTGTATGTGAGTTTACCCTCGGACTCCCCGGTAAGAAACAGAATACTTTTTTCCCTTTTTATAACAAAGGGGGACAAAGAAAAAGCTGATGATCTTGATGAGAAGAACAAGTCTTCTTTTCCTATATTTTCCCCCTGTTTCAGCGGCAGCAGATCTGTTTCAATATCTTTATTGCTTTCCAGGATAATTCCGGTTATCTTCTGATCTATGATCTTGAAGTAATTTTCTATCCAGAATTTGTAATCGATAAAATTGTTCTCTTTAATACTCTTTTTTTCATTGGATCCTGAATTAAGGAGGAATTCCTGAATATTCTCTATTATAAAGAGGAATGTCTGCCTCTCTGTCCGGGTGAATTTGAATATACTGGTCTCAAATCTCTGTAGATAAAAACTTATGTTCCGCAGTATTCCTACAATGTCATCTGTAAACAAATTATAATCATGCGGGAGTTCAAGGTTCTGTCTTTTTCTGAAATTTTCACTTTTGATCAGAGAATCCAGGATGAGGGTGATGAGCCTTATGAGCTCATTGGAGTTTTCACTTCTGAACCCTCCTTTTTTCATAGAATACCCCGGGAAAAAAGTAGTCATCAATCCAGTAACTTTATTTAATTCCTCTAAGTGAATATCCATCCGGTCCCCTGCTTTTAAAATGGTTTGTTAACCCCTGAAATTATAATTAGATAAAGAAAGATTGTCAATTTCATCTCTTTCATCAGGATTGATTTTTCAGGGTAGGTCTGATATAATTTTTTTGCTCATGGATAAGATATTAGATCTCATTAAGGAATATCCACTAATAAAATTCGGACTTATAATACTTGGAGTCTTCCTTATCTTCAAGATCATATATGAAGGTCTTAAAGTTTCTCAGGTTCTGAATATAAAGGATAAATCACTTGTTGATACGTTTTATTCAATTTTTTTTAAAAAATCCTATATAACTTCACTGGCGAAAAAAGCAGTAAAACAGGGCAATTTCCTTAAAGCCGGAAAAATTTATGAAGATATCGGAGATTTTAAAAAAGCAGTCAAAACCTATGAAGAAGGAAATCAATTTAATGAGATCGGGGAGCTTTATGAAAAGCTCAATAAAGAGAGCCTTGCGATCGAAATATATAAAAAAACCGGGAATTTTGACAGTCTTGTCAAACTATACATAAAAAGAAAGAATATA
Source organism: Candidatus Aminicenantota bacterium (assembly GCA_963827565.1). GTDB lineage: Bacteria > Acidobacteriota > Aminicenantia > UBA2199 > UBA2199 > UBA647. Next base: position 62,694 of record CAWHBG010000003.1, on the reverse strand, counting down.
GATGCAGCCGGGATGCTTCTCGAGAACAACAGCAGGCATCAGGAAGCAGCAGAATTGTACTATAATCACGGTAAGTATGAGAAAGCCGCTCAGATCTATGAGAAGAGGGGTTTTTACAAAAAGGCCGGCATTATTTATGAAAAATCCGGGAAACAAAAGAAAAGCTGCTTTATGTTTTGAAAAATGGTTCGAATCCACATCTGGTTCGTCGATCGGTGTTAAGGGTGCAACCGAACTTGAAGATGATCTGATAAAAGCAGCTGATATGTGGGCTGAGGTTGGAGAAACAGAGAGAGCATATGAACTGCTCCTGAAAAACGGAAAATATGAAAAAGCAGCAGAGCTTGCAATCAAACTTGAAAGGGTCTCAGATGCCGCAAATCTATTTGAAAAAGCTCAGCTCCCTCTTAAAGCAGCGCCTCTCTATGAGAAGATCGGGAATCCGAAAACAGCTTTTCAGTTGAGAGGAGAAGAGGCATTTGCAAGGGGGGATACAGCAGATGCTGCTGAGTGGTTCCTTAAGGGAGATGATTTTATAAGAGCTGCGGAATTATTCGAATGGAACAAGTTATTTGATAAAGCTGCACATTGCTATTTCATGAACCAGAATTACCTGGCTGCTGCGGATAATTATCTGAAAACGGGAAATGAAGAAGAGGCTGCAAAAATGTTTGAGCTTGGGTAAAGATTGGAGAACGGCAGCTGACCTCTCGTTCAAATATAAAAAATATCAGAAAGCCGGTGAGTTATTTGAAAAGTCCGGTGATTTTTACAATGCAGGAATCTCGTTTCAAAAAGTCGATGATGAAAAAAGAGCCCTTGCAAATTTTCAGAAGGTTCAGATGGAGGCGGATGGATTTGAAAAAGCCGTTACCCAGATGGCCGGCATTTTTCTGAACAACAACAAACCCCAGCTGGTAGTTGAGAAGATAGGGAAATTGCTTCTGAACCAGCCGATGAACAAGGATAATCTTGAGTGGTATTTCCTTCTGGGACAGGCGGAGGAAAATCTCGGTAATTTTAAAAAAGCCTATGATATTTACCAGGCGATCCTTACTGAAGATTATTCTTTCAAGGATATTCATCAGAAGATTAAAGAAGTTGAGAAACTGATAAAAAAATACAAAGAGATAGATCTTGTTGCCGATAACTCTCAGGGAAGGTATAAGATAGTGAGAAAAGTCGGAGAAGGCGGAATGGGAGTTGTTTTTAAAGCAGAAGATACAGTTCTGCAAAGGATAGTTGCGCTGAAAATTCTTAATAAAAGTCTTATTAAAGATAAAGTAAACCTGGAAAGGTTCTTTACGGAAGCGAGATCGACTGCATCTCTTTCCCATTCAAATATTGTTACCGTCTATGATGTCGGCCAGATAAACGAGGATTATTTTATTTCTATGGAGTTCATTGAAGGTGAGAATTTCATGACAATCCTCAGAAGAAAGAACAAGTTCACCATTCCCCAAATCCTTTTTGTTGCTATCAAACTTTTAAAGGCACTTGATTATTCCCATAGGAAAGGGATAATTCACAGAGATATCAAACCCCACAATATCATGATAACAAAGCAGAAAGAGATAAAAATAATGGATTTCGGGCTTGCCATAATACGAGGTGAACATAAGAAAGGGGAGACAGGAGTTGTAACAGGAACACCTTACTATATGTCCCCCGAACAGATCCAGGGGATAAACGCAGATCACAGAACAGACATATATTCTACAGGAGCGACTCTTTTCCATCTGATTTCCGGAAGGGTCCCTTTTAAAGGTGAAAACGTTTTTTACCAGCATTTATTTGAACCGCTGCCATCTCTTAAGAGTATTGTCCCCGACATTCCGGATAAACTGATCTTCATAATTGAGAAGTGTATGAAGAAGAAGAGGGAAGAGAGATATCAGAGCGCTCAGGAAATACTGAACGATATAAAATCAATAAAGATATAGGAGATTTATATGGATTTCGGACTTAGTGAAGACCTTTTAGAACTTAAAGAACTTACCCATCAATTTGCAAAAAATGAGATCAGGCCGGTTTCAGCTGAATTTGATGAAAAAAATGAGTTTCCCCATGAAGTTATGAAAAAAGCTTTTGAAATAGGCTATCTGACTTCAAATATCCCTACCGAACTGGGAGGGCTTGGGTTCACAAACATTCAGAATGCTGTCGTTTGTGAGGAACTGGCATGGGGCTGTGCAGGTATGTATACTTCAATAATGGCCAATACACTTGCAACTATGCCGATTGTACTTTTCGGGAATGATGAACAGAAGAAGGAATTTCTTGAACCGCTTACAAAAGAGATCAGTTATGCTTGTTTCGGCCTGACCGAGAGAGAAGCAGGATCTGATAATTCAGCAATAAAAACGACTGCAAAGAAAGATGGAGACGATTATATTCTGAATGGATCAAAAACGTTTATTACCAATGGGGGAATTTCAAATGTAGGGGTTATTTTTGCTTCAACCGATAAAGACCGCGGGGCAAGAGGGCTGTCGGCATTTATCGTTCCTATGGATCTCCCGGGAGTTTCAGTCGGAAAACATGAGAATAAAATGGGCCATCGTGCATCTAATACGACCGAATTGTATTTTGACGATGTCCGTGTACCGGCAAAGTATCTTCTCCGTAGAGAAGGTTTCGGTTTCCTTATAGCCCTTAGAACACTCGACTTTGCAAGGCCTTCTGTTGGAGCCGGCGGTGTCGGAGTGGCAAGGGCTGCCTATGAGGAAGCTCTGAAGTATGCGCAGAACAGAGTCCAATTCGGGAAGCCGATCGCAACATTCCAACACAATGCTTTTAAGCTTGCAGATATGGCTACAGATATTGATGCTGCGAGGCTTCTTGTCCAAAGATCAGCCTGGATGCTTGATAATAATATTAAAGCATCAAAAGAATCGGCAATGGCGAAAGTGGTTGCTACCGATGTTGCAATGAAAACTACTATTGATGCTGTACAGATGCTAGGCGGATATGGCTACATGAAGGAATACCCCGTTGAAAAGATGATGAGAGATGCAAAACTTCTGCAGATATATGAAGGGACAAACGAGATCCAGAGGCATGTTATATCACTCGAGATACTTGGTTCAAAAAAAATTCTAGGCTGAAATGGTTTCAAAATTTGATGCCGTAATTATCGGTGGAGGGATAGTAGGCCTTTCTATTGGTTATCATCTTACCCGAAAAGGGCAGAAAGTAATTGTAATTGAGAAAAAGTATACAGGCTCGGGATCAACCGGGCGTTGTATTGGCGGTATAAGAATGCAGTTCTCAACGGAAGCCTCAATCCGGCTGATGCAGGAAAGTATGGCCCATTTCAAGAAAATGGAAGAGGATTTTGGGTTTTCTGTGGAGTTTCTTGCCGGAGGATATCTCTTTCTCGCCCATTCCGATGAGAAGCTCAGGGCATTCAGAGAAGTAATGAAAATCCAGAAAAAGTTGGGGCTGAATGTCAGAGATATCACTCCTGAAGAGTGTGAAAAACTGGTTCCGGGTATAAACACCGAGGGATTAAAAGGTGGTGTTTATTCCCCAGATGACGGACAGGCTTATCCATTCAAAGTTCTCCGCGGATACATTAACGGGATCCGTCAAAACGGTTCTGTTGTGAGAATTTTTTCCGAAGTTACCGGGATTAAATTTTCTGACGGATCTGTATCGGGAGTTGAGCTTGGGAATGGTGAAATTATAGAATCTCCTGTTGTAGTAAATGCAGCAGGCCCATGGGCTGCTGAAGTAGGAAAAATGGCAGGAGTTGATCTCCCGATCTTTCCGGAAGAACATGAAGCTCTGATCTCAGACAGGTATGATCACCTGTTCGATCCGATGGTTGTAGATTACAGGCCGGATGGGTGCTATTTTCAACAGATGGCAACCGGTCAGATAATTGGTTGTTATACACCTGTTCCCAATAAACCCGGAAAACAGACCTCTTCAAGTTCAGAATTTCTTCTTGAAATGTCCAAACGGACTTCAAGGCTGATCCCGAAGCTGAATGACCTTAATGTTATAAGACATTGGGGGGGGAGTTATTCGATGACTCCAGACGGGAGCCCGATAATTGACAGAACAGGTGTTAAAGGATTCTATATTGCTGCCGGGATGTCGGGGCATGGTTTTATGTTCGGCCCGGCAATCGGGAAATTCCTGGCTCAGATAATTACAGAAGGAACATATCCTTACGAATGGGATGAATTCAAACTTGATAGAAATTTTTCCCGCCAGGAAATCATGAAGTGATATGAACTTTTGGCTGGTTCTTATTATTCTGGGATCTATAATGGTCGTTGAAGCGCTTCCGCTACTGATATCACCACAGAAGATGAAGGAATACTATGGAAGGATTGCAGACACTGATACCGAACAATTACGTTTGGTGGCATTTGTTATGATTATCATTGGACTGGTGATAGTTTTTCTAGTGAGGAATAGAATATGCTTATAGAAATTGATGGAAATACACTTACAATAGAGGAATTCAGGCAGATATCCCAAGACTATAAAAAAGTGGGATTATCTGAAAAGGCGAAGGCCGGGATAAAACTTTCACGGGATATCCTCGAAGATTTTATAAAGACCGGGAAAGCTTATTACGGGATCAATACCGGATTTGGCGCTCTTGCATCAAAGAGGATAAACAGTTCTGATCTGAAACAACTTCAGAGGAATCTGATAAAGAGTCATACAGCCGGAGTCGGAGAACCGCTGCCGGATCATATTGTCAGAGGAACGATTCTATTGAGGGCAAATGTCCTTGCCAAGGGGTATAGCGGAGTGAGATTGTCTGTTGTTGAACTGCTTCTTGAATTTCTTAACAGGAATATATTACCAATTCTGCCGGCAAAAGGTTCTGTCGGCGCATCCGGTGATCTGGCACCGCTTTCTCATCTTGCCCTGACATTGCTGGGTGAGGGGCAGGTAAAATATAAAGGTTCTATACAGGATACTTCTGAAGTATTCAGTAAAGAAGGGATTTCTCCTCTTGAACTTGTTGAAAAAGAGGGGCTGGCCCTTATCAACGGCACTCAGGTGCTTACGTCTATCGGGATATTTAATCTTCTCAACAGTGAGAACCTTGTCAGAACGGCTGATATTGCAGGAGCATTAACATTTGAGGCTCAACTGGGAAATCCATCACCTTTCTTTGATGAAATTCAACAGGTGAGGCCCTATTCCGGACAGAAAGATACAGCAAAGAATATGATGAGGCTTATTTCAAATTCTCCATTGTGGGAATCACATGGTGGTAAGAATAAAGTCCAGGATGCATATTCTGTCCGATGTATTCCCCAGGTCCATGGAGCTGTCAGGGATACTATCGATCATGTAAGGAGGATTCTGGAGATAGAAATAAATTCAGCGACAGAGAATCCTCTTATATTTCCAGAGAAAAGGGAGATCCTGTCCGGTGGAAATTTTCACGGTGCGCCGGTAGCTTTTGCAATGGATTTCCTGGCAATAGCTATGACCGAACTCGGGAATATTTCTGAAAGGAGAATTGACCGGGTAATAAATCCTGCAACAAATATGGATCTCCCTCCGTTCCTGATAGAGGATAATGGTCTCAATTCAGGTTTTATGATAGCCCATGTAACAGCTACTTCATTAACATCTGAGAACAGAACGCTTGCTCATCCTGCTTCAGTTGATAATATACCTACATCGGCGAATCAGGAAGATCATGTAAGTATGGGAAATTTTGCTGCAAGGAAGGCAGGTGAAATAATCGATAATGTAAAATACATCCTGGCTATCGAACTTATGTCATCACTTCAGGCCCTTGATTTCTATGACAAAAAAACTTCACCTAAGCTTGAAAGTGTAAAAAAACTTGTAAGAGAAAAAGTCCCTTTTCTTGAAAGGGATTCAAGAATGGATGTTTTATTTGAATATATTGTTGAGATGATCGACAGTGGAGATATGGTTGCTGCAGCCTGTTAAAACCGATGACAATTCTTATTAAAAGAATAATTTTTTATATAGTTTTCCTTCTGATCGGTTATATTTTTTATAAGAAATTTATCAGGGGAGAAAGTATTTTCCGCACGAAAAAGGATAAAAAGAATAATTCCGGTCACGGAGAAGTGGAAAAAATGGAAAAAGATCCGGTCTGCGGCACTTATGTCCCAGAAAAAACATCTCTCAAATTAAAATCCGGTGGAAATATTTATCATTTCTGCTCCGATAAATGCAGAAAAGAATTCATTTCCCTTTTAAAAAAATGACCCCTTTTTTGGGGACGGTTCCACTTTTGGGAGACAAAGAGATTTAAAAAAAAATATTTTCTTTCAAATTTTGTTAACCGGATATTGGACAGGATTATGTGTATTGGGTCAGGTACTATTCCAACTTGAAAACGGCCAGGGTCCGGTATGTGGGTCCGGATAGTTTGAGTGTACTGCTGATCAACTGGAATGAGGAAACATCCTCTATACCGAATTCGTGGGCTGAAAGATTGTCTATTTTTTCACTGAATGTCTCATCAATCCGTCCGTGACGGTTTCTTCCCAGGGTGATGTGGGGGGAGAAACGGCGGGTCTCTCTAGGGAATCCCAATGGTTCCAATACCGATTCGATCTTATTGAACAAAGTGGTTAGTTTTTCACAAGGGCGAATCCCGGCCCACAATATCCTCAGATCAACTCCCTTCCCGAAGCGTCCCAGGCCTGCAAATTCAATTTTGAATCCTGGAGTGTTTATTGTTTTATTCAATGCATCAATGATCTGATCTTTTTTTTCCGTTTCCCCCAGAAACTTCAGGGTGATGTGGATGTTGTCCTCTTTGACCCACCGGATCTTCGGTGCATCCTTTTTCAGATCTCTGCAGAGTTCACACAAAGCGGTTTTTACCGGTTCAGAAAGGTGAATTCCGATAAAAAGTCTCATTAGTATTAATAATTGTATAAATTTCAAAAAATTCAACTCTTATATATCAATTCTTCCGGCTCTGATCCCCCTGAGTCCCACTAAGGCAAAAGGGAAGATTGTGTTTTAACCCCCTTTTGTAAGGGGGGTGGCGGAGCCGGGGGGATTAAATATTAACAGTATCGGATATTCATTTTACTTTGAAGTGATTTTCTGTATAATATTTTTTTATTTATCATCTTAACAACAAAGGAGGACTAAATGTCAATAGTATTAACAGGATGAAGGACTTACCGCAGAAAAACTGGTGAGAATAGCCAGATATAATGAAAAAGTAGAGTTGGGTGATGATGCGCTGGAGAGGATTAAAGTTTGCCGCGCGATGCTTGAGAAAAAGATCGTTGCCGGATGAGATCATGTATGGAGTTAATACCGGAATCGGAGAGTTCTCTGAAGTTGTATTGGATGATGATCAGGTAAAAGATTTTCAGAAATATCTTGTATATAACCATGCGGCAGGCATCGGTGATCCCGCCCCGATCGAATATGTGAGAGGGGCCATGGCAGGAAGGATCAATGTTCATGCTCATGGTAATTCGGGATGCAGGCCTGTCATTACCCAGACACTTGTGGAAATGTTGAACAAAGGTGTTACTCCGTTTATATGCCAGAAAGGTTCTGTCGGAGCCTCCGGTGACCTTGCTCCAATGTCTCAGATCGCCCTTCTGCTTATGGGTGAAGGCCAGGCTTATTACAAAGGTGAACTATTGGAAGGGAAAGAGGCAATGGACAGGGCGGGAATAGCTATCCCCGGCCTTGAAGCCCGTGACGGCCTTGCTACAATTAACGGCTCCAATGTTTTGACAGCAATGTCGGCTATTTTTATTTATGATGCAAACAGACTGGCTCAAGCAGGCTGAGATCGCTGCTGCAATGTCTCTGGAAGCCCTGAAAGCTAACATGAAACCTTATACACCTCTTCTTCATGAAGTAAGAGGTTTTAAAGGAGCTGTAAGGAGTGCAAAAGCAATAAGGAAACTTGTTGAAGGCGGAGACCTGGTAGACGGAAGGATAAAATGTAAAGTTCAGGATGCATATTCGATGAGATCAACACCTCAGGTTATAGGAGCTGCTCATGATGCGATTGAGTATGCAAAATCACAGGTTGAGATAGAACTGAACGGTGTCGGAGATAATCCGATCTTCTTTCCTGACAAAAATCTGCAGTTATCAGGAGCAAATTTTCAAGGTTCACCTGTCTCACTTCCCATGGATATGGCTGGCGCTGCAATTACAATGGTCAGTGTAATGTCGGAGAGGAGAATGAACAGGCTTAATCACCCTGCATTAAGTGTCGGGTTACCGGCATTTCTTGACAAAAGGGGCAGGTATGTTCTCAGGTTTGATGCTTTCTCAATATACTGCCGATATGCAGATAGTGGAACAGAGAATACTATGTACTCCGGCTTCAATTCAATCGATTCCGGCAGCCGCGGATCAGGAAGATTTTGTCTCAATGGGTATGAATACTGCTATTAAAAATTTCCAGATTCTCGATAATGCTTATGGAATACTGGGAATTGAACTTATGGCTGCTGCTCAGGCCCTTGATTTCAGAGAGTTTAATTTTGGGAAAGGTGTTTCAAAAGCGAAGGAAGTTGTCAGAAAATATGTTGATTTTCTTGATATAGACAGGCCTCTCTATCCGGATCATACAGCAATGCAGAAACTTGTTAAATCCGGTGAGATCCTTGAAGAAGTAGAGAAAGAGATCGGAAGCCTGGAATAGTCAGAATTTAAAATCTATATATAATGCCTGCCTGAAGGGCGAGGTATCTGAAATTTTCTTCACTGAAAGGGATATTTATAGATAACAAAAACCTGGAAGCCGAAGTTTTCAACCTGAAAAAATCTTGCTCCTATCCCTGCCTCGGCGCTCCAAGTAATCCGTATCTTCAATACCTGATTCATCATCAGCCTGAAACTTGCTGTAATTTGCCCCGAGATGAACTACTATTCTCCATCCGTTCCTGAGGGTAAAAATATCATAATTTACACTCAGTGCACCACTATAGATTAACATGGAGTAAGTCTCACTGATATCATTATCGGAAGCCCCTTCGATCATGGAAAATTCGTAGCTCTGATGACCGAAATTTGCGGAAACGGAGGGAATTATCGATAATTTTGAAGTGACCGGAATAATAACACCGGTATTAAATCCTATTCCGAGTTTATTTCTTTTACTTTCCAGGAAGTTGTATCCTCCACTCTGATATAATGTTTCATTTCTGTTAAAGAAATCAGAATTGCCCGATATTGTAATTAACATTAAATACAATACCGAAATCTGAAGAAAAAACCGGAAGTGAGGCAAGAGCAAAAACAAGTAATAATGATCACTTTTTTGTTCATAAAAAACTCCTTATTATTTCAACGATAGATTATATACGAACAGATCGGTCCAATAAGTTCAAAAATTCAGGTATTTAAGAAACCTTTTTCTCTGCTTAACGTATATTTAAATATTGTTTAAGTTTTTCTCAACAAGGAGGACTCTATGAGAAGATTAATATTAGCAATTACTGCTGTAGCAATTCTTTTTTTCATTTCAGGATGTAAAACATCTGAATCGGATGTTAATGATTTTCAGGTAATTTCAGTTTCAGGATATTCATTCGCTGATATTGGAAATGACGGGATGACAAGTCTTAACCTCTTCTTTTCCGTGACAAACAAAGGGAATTCAGTTGGTTCGATCACAGGCTGGAAGTTCAGGGTCATGCATGATATCGTAACTCTGGTTGAGATTGATAATAATAATTATAATAACTATAATCTCGAAATTTCAGGGAATTTAACTATTCCTGAAGATGAAATATCAGAAGTATATATAAATACACCTCTCCCATTTGCTTCAAATGCCGTATCGAATGATATGCTGGGATTCGATCCTTATACGCCTACGGGAATAATACTTGACCTGGAGATTACTGATGATTCAGGAAAAATTTATACAATAACTAAAAGAGGTTCTTACAAATATGAAAAAGGGCTGTTTGATAGTGATAAATACAATGTTCTCGGAGACTGGCAATTGAACAGGACTGTAAAAGGTGATGTGAAGGCAGCGCAGAAGATTACATTTGTCGGGACCAAAACATCGGGAAGTTTTGTTATCTATAACCTCAGCTCCGGCAAAGCGGAAGGGTCGGGAAGTTTCAAAATTTCCAATTACAAGGATATTACACTTCACGATTCACTGGGTACCACATACTGGGGAGAATTCAATGGTGTTGATGATATGTCCGGAACGCTCCTGAATGGTACAGATACAGGAACCTGGACCGGCAAGAGAAAATAGTTTACAGCTATTTATGACAACCTGTGCCGGTACATCCGGCGCAGGAAAAAAAATCTTCATCTTTATTGGAATTATTTAATTTGTTTTTTTCTTTATAGTATTTTGTTTTTACTTTCTTATAATCTCCAAAGAACATTCCGAACAGCATTATGGTAAATGCCCCGATGACAAATAAAATTATTATTAGTAACTTGATCATTTTCTGATTTTATCCTTTTTTCACTATATTATATTAATTATCCCTGCTGTCAACAGGAAAAAAACTGAATAACGGGGTCATTATTTCCTTATATCCCTCACCATCTTTAATTATCATATATATCGGTATGGAATTTTTTACGGCAAAATCATAACCTTTAACAGGCCCCATTACCGTTATTCCTGTTGCAAGTGCATCCGCTTCCATGCAATTGTCCATTATAACTGTAACTGAAACCAGGTTGTGTGTGATCGGTCTGCCTGTTTCAGGATCTATTATATGAGAATATCTGATCCCCTCTTCTTCAAAATAGTTATGGTAATCACCGGATGTTGCCATGGCTTTATCGCCGATCGTAATTATTTTTTTTATGGTATTTAATCCGTCAGGGGACAGTACTCCAAGTTTCCACTCTTCTCCTTTCCCGCTTTTCCCCCTGACACTGATTTCTCCTCCGATCTCAACGAGGTAATTATAAAATCCCTTTGAATCAAGAAATGAGGCAACTGCATCAACACCGTAGCCCTTGGCTATTCCGGAAAGGTCACAATTCAATTCACCGGCCCCCTTTTTTGCTGAAGGGGGTGATGTCCGGACAGATAATTTTTTATATCCTGAAATTTCTTTCCCCTTCTGAATATCTTCAGATGACGGGATTCTGACAGGTTTTTTATCCGCACCGAATCCCCACAGGTTTATAAGGGGTCCGACAGTTATGTCAAAGGAGCCTGCCGTTAATTTACTTATTTTTAAAGCGTTGGACAGGACCATGGCAGTTTCTCCGGAGATATCGATCCACTTAGATCCCTCCGCTTTGTTGAACAAAGATATCTCAGAATCGGATATCCAGGTAGACATCTTCCTGTTAATATCTTCAAGCACCCCGTTGATCCCGTCCTCTATCTCTTCAACTTTTTTTTTGTAGTCACCAAGCAGCAGAAAGTTATTTTTTACGATCTTGATTGTGAATGTTGTTCCCATGGTATTGCCTGTTAATACCAATTGGTTACTTACAGGGGCTTCAGTTGAAGTGCATCCCGGGATTAAAATTAATGCTGCGAAAAGCAGAGAGATCAGGACATTTTTATACTTCATTTTTATGCTCCTGAGAAATTAAGCGGGATTTAGCCGCCGAAATCGTCAAGCATAATATTTTCAGGCTCGACTCCGAGATTTTCAAGCATGTCAATAACAGCTGTGTTCATCATCGGTGGTCCGCACATATAGAATTCGCAATCTTCAGGCGCAGGATGGTTCTTCAGATAGTTATCATAAATGATCTGATGGATAAATCCGGTATATCCGCTCCAGTTATCTTCGGGAAGAGGTTCTGACAAACCGATATGCCATTCAAAATTCTTATGTTCTTTGGCCAGTTTATCAAATTCTTCTACATAAAACATCTCTCTCAGGCTCCTTGCTCCGTACCAGAAAGACATTTTTCTTTTACTTTTAAGTCTTATCAATTGATCAAAGATGTGTGATCTCATTGGGGCCATTCCTGCACCGCCTCCGATAAATACCATCTCAGCATCTGTCTCTTTAGCGAAAAATTCACCATAAGGGCCGGAAACAACACACTTATCGCCCGGTTTCAGATTGAATATGAATGATGACATCTGCCCGGGAGGAACGTTCGGTAATGAAGGTGGTGGAGAAGCGATCCTGACATTCAGAAGGATCACATCTTTTTCAAGAGGAAAACTTGCCATGGAATATGCCCTGATAATATCTTCGGAAACTTTTGATTCAAATTTCCACTGGTCATATTTATCCCAATCGCCCTTTATATTCCTCCTCTATAATGAAATCTTTATAGCTTAACCTGTGCGGAGGGGCTTCGATCTGAATATACCCTCCTGCACGGAAATCTATCTCTTCCCCTTTCGGAAGTTCGAGAACCAGTTCTTTAATAAAAGTTGCAACATTGTGATTTGATCTGACCGTACATTCCCATTTCTGAACGTTGAAAACTTCAGGATCGATCTCTATCTTCATGTTCTGCTTGACCGGCACCTGGCATGATAATCTGACGCCCTCCCGTCGCTTCTTTTCTGGAGATTACGGATGATTCGGTGGGGAGAAGGTCGCCGCCGCCTTCAAAGACTTTAACTGTACACTGCCCGCATGTCCCTCCGCCGCCGCAGGCAGAAGATACGAATATTTTATTGTTTGATAATGCATTAAGTAGTTTTCCGCCGATAGGGACACTGATACTTTTCTCCGGGTCATCGTTTATCAGTATTTCAACATTTCCTGCCGGAACCAGTTTTGACTTTGCTATCAGGATGATTGCCACCAGAAAAAGAACAACGAATGTGAACATCCCTACGCTTATTAATACTAAAGTTAATCCGCTCATTTTGTCCCTTCCTATAATTGAATTCCGGAGAACAGCATGAATGCCATTGCCATCAATCCGACAGTTATAAATGTGATCCCGAGTCCGCGTAGTCCGGGAGGAATATTACTGTATCTTAATTTTTCCCGAATCCCGGCAAGGACAACAATTGCAAGTGCCCAACCGACACCAGATCCCAGTCCGTAGACCACACTCTCGGTGAAATCGTATTCCCGCTGTACCATAAGGAGTGATCCGCCGAGGATAGCGCAATTGACTGTTATAAGCGGTAGAAAAACTCCCAGTGCGTTGTAAAGTTTCGGAAAATATTTATCGAGAACCATTTCGAGTATCTGCACCATTGCCGCTATAACACCGATATATGTGATCAGTCCGATAAATGTAAGGTCCACATCAGGAAGACCGAGCCAGGTAAGAGCTCCCTCTTTCAGAACATGATTGTATATCAGATTATTTACCGGAACCGTGATGGTCTGTACAACGATTACAGCGACTCCCAGGCCGAATGACGTGTCAACCTTTTTTGAAACGGCAAGATAAGTACACATTCCGAGAAAGAATGCCAATGCCATATTCTCAATAAAAATAGATTTAATAAATAGACTTAAATATTCTTCAAACATTTTATTATCCCTTCTCTATTTGATCTTTTTTGATCGTCCTGGTAAACCAGATAAGAAATCCTATCAGGAAGAATGCGCTTGCAGGCAATAGTAACATCCCGTTCGACATATACCATCCTCCGTCTGTTGTCAGAGGAAGTATTGTGAATCCCAGGAGTTTACCTGATCCGAACAACTCTCTGACAAAACCGACTGCAACAAGAACAAATGTGTATCCAAGGCCGTTCCCGATACCGTCAAGAAAACTCATTCCCGGCGGGTTCTTCAGGGCATATGCTTCAGCTCTCCCCATAATAATACAATTTGTTATAATGAGGCCGACATAAACAGATAATTGTTTACTTACATCGTAGAAAAAAGCCTTGATCAACTGGTCGGCGATTATTACCAGTGATGCAATTATTGTCATTTCCACAATGATCCTTATACTGCTCGGGATATGATTCCTGATTATACTAACCGCCAGATTTGAAAATGCCAGAACAAAAATAACTGCGAGTGACATAACAAGAGATGTTTCGAGTTTGGATGTGACAGCCAGAGCAGAACATATCCCGAGAACTCCGAGCATGATGGGATTATCATTAAGGATAGGATCAAATAGTGTTTTTTTTATATTACTCATTGCCGCTCTCCTTCAGGTTATCAATAAGTTTTTTTATATAAGGCCCGTAACCGGTTGAGCCCCACTCTTTTCCGTCGAATCCCAGCCAGAACCGGACCAGATTATTAATGCCACGTGTGGTCAGTGTTGAACCGGAAAGTCCGTCGATCTGTGATGCTGCTTCAGGCCTGCCTTTGATAACCTGGCCCTTGATCACTTCGATCTTCAGGTCAACTGTATCGCCGGAAATATCAAAAGCTATTTTGTCCTTCCACAACGCTTTCCATTTCGGATTATCAACTTCTCCTCCGAGCCCGGGAGTCTCCTCATGTTTATAAAAGGTGAAACCTTTAATGGTACTCATGTCTTTATCAAGTGCGAGGAGGCCGTACATGGTTGACCAGAGGCCGCGGCCGTAAAGAGGAAATATCCGCTTAACGGTCTCACCGCTCCCTTCAGGGTCTTTTACATTATAAATTATCATTTTGGTCGGATGCCTTTTTATATCTGCAATATCTATATCTGAAGGTATTGGACTTGAATATTCCGGGTCTTTCGCCAGGGCTTCAATGTCAAAGTTTTCAGGTTTGATCTTTTCATCGGGATCATCAACGATATCTCCGCTTTTAAGATCAATTATTACAGGTTCGATATTTTTTTCGTAAATTGCTTTTATATCGGAATTGCCGTCCGCTTCGATCCCGCCTGCCTGGAGAATGTTCTTAAGTTCATCCAGTTCTTTATTCTTATCCTGGATAGGCTTTAATTGAACAAACGCCAGTGATACAAGTATAGAGCAGACAAGGCAGACACCGATAGCAACACCTATTGTCTTTTTTATAGAATCAGCTGCCATTTCGGAGTAACCTCCTCTTAATATTTTTATTGATTACCATCCTGTCAATGATCGGAGCAAAAACATTCCCGAACAGGATGGCAAGCATCATTCCTTCGGGGAATGCGGGATTTATTACTCTGATCAATACAACCAGCATACCGATCAGCAATCCATAATAATATTTACCTCTCAGGGTCATTGCAGCGCTTACAGGGTCGGTAGCCATGAAGACCATACCGAAAGCAAATCCACCGAGCACAAAATGCCATTCCGGTGTTAATGCGAACATTGGGTTTGTAGCGCTGCCGATTAAATTGAACAGCAGAGAAAGTCCAACCATTCCACCCATGACTCCAGCCATAATACGCCACGATCCTATTCCTGTGGCTATCAGGATAAAGGCCCCGATAATACAGGCAATTGCCGATGTTTCACCCATGGACCCTGGAATTGTGCCTATAAAAGCATCAATCCATGAAATATCCGGTTGTGGAAAACCCTCCGCAAATTTGGCAAGCGGCGTTGCTTTTGTAATACCGTCAACTGCAACCCATACTGCATCTCCTGATATTTGCGCAGGATATGCGAAGAAAAGGAACGCTCTTCCGGCAAGAGCCGGGTTGACTATATTCATTCCGACACCGCCGAACACCTCTTTTCCCACAACAATACCGAATGAAATACCGAGCGCGACCTGCCATAAAGGAATTCCCGGCGGCATTATAAGGGGAAACAGGAGGCTTGTGACGAGAAAGCCTTCGCTAACTTCATGCTTTCTTATTATGCCGAACAGAATTTCCCAGAAAGCGCCGACAGCAAATGATACAATGTATACCGGGAAGAAATAGAGCATCCCGATGATGGCATTCGAGATTATACTTCCGGCATCATAACCGCTGCCGAGAAGGGCAACAATACTCCCCCTCCATCCTTCGATCGCTGTTTTGCCGACATTTGCCAATTCTATATTGATCTGCAGCCCTGTGTTATAAAATGCAAACAATGTGGCGGGTATCAATGCATATACAACAACCATCATCATTCTCTTCAGGTTTATTGCATCTCTTACAAATGATGGTTTTTTTGCAACTTCACCGGATGTATATACGAAAAAATCAAATGTATCCCACAATGGGCCTAATCTTTCCAGCTTCCCGCCTTTCCCAAAATGTTTCGATTGATTATCTAAAAATTTTCTTAAGAATTTCATTAGCCTTCCTTCTCGATCAATGTAAGGTTTCTTCTGAGGTATGAACCGTAGTCGTTCTTTGCGGCGCATACGAATGTGCAGAGAGCCAGGTCTTCCTCGATCAGTTCGAGGCATCCGAGTTTCTCTGCTTCCTCCACATCATCTACGGCAAGAGCTCTAAGCAGATAAGTGGGGATGATATCCAAAGGCATAACCTTGTCATAATTCTCTACGGGAATTATCGCCCTTTTCCCCCCTTCGAGAGAAGTGGTGAGGTCAAATTTCTTTTTTCTGAAAAGTGAAGAGATAAGGATGTTCTTAACAGAATACTCCTTAAATCCCAGGCCTAACCATCCGAAGAACTTTCTTTCTCTTCCTTCTCTGAGGGCAGTGATCTGCTGATGGAATTTCCCGAGATATCCGGTAGCATCCGATGCGGTCCTTCCGTCAAAGACCGAACCTGAAATTACCCTGTTATCACTGTCCTTTAATTCACCTTTCACAAGGTCATTTATCGAGGCTCCTGTTCTGGTTTTTATCAATCTGGGTTTTAGAACAGATGGCCCTGAAAGTGCTACGATCCTATCCAGGAATAATTTTCCTGTAGTAAAAAGTTTTCCTGCGGCGATAACATCCTGAATCCCTATGTGCCATACCCTCTTTTTTGAATGTACCGGGTCAAGAAAATGAATATGAGTTCCGGACAATCCGGAAGGATGGGGGCCTGAAAATTCCTGTATAGAAAGAGAGGGGATATCATCAACACTGATTTTGTCTGAAGGTGATTTGCAGAAATACAATTTTCCTTCCGTAAGTTTTGAAAGGATCTTAATTCCATTGTTCATGTCCTGTTCTTTACCCTCAATTATTTTTTCGATCGAAGGGGCGAGAGGATTTGTGTCCATTGCATTAATGAAAATTGAATTTGGAATAACACCCGGATCGGCAATTTTCCCATATGGCCGCTCTCTTAACGAGGTCCAATGACCGGAATCGATAAGCAGAGATCTTACTTCATCCCTTTTTAATGAATCCAATTTTTCGGGTGCATAAGACTTAAATGTGATCTCAGCGTCACCTTGAAGTTCGATAACGATCGATTCAAACACCCTTTTGATCCCTCTGTTTATCGATATAACAGTTCCGGTTCCCGGAGAAGTATAATTTATACCCTCCATTTTCTTATCGGTGAACAGGATTTGTCCTGTTTTTACCTTATCCCCGATGGCAACCTTGATGGTGGGTTTCATTCCGGGATAGTCATAACCGATTAGTGCGACTTTCTTTACATCTCTTCCGTCTGAGACGATCTGATCGGGATCACCCTTAAGCGGAAGGTTCAAACCTCTTTTGATTTTAATTATTCCCATGTTTTTAATCCCTAAAATTTAATCGTTTATAATATCATACAAAAAATTTATTAACAATTATTTTAAAATTGTAAAAAACTAAATTTTAAACTTGTATTATGATATATATTTATAATTAATTTTTTCTGCGATAGAACAATAAAAAAATGAATTTTAAATGGGTAATGAAGAGTCGGGGTTACCAGATCTTTCCCATTTTGTCGAGTTCCTCGAAAGCATATTTTCTGAACAGGATCTCCCACTCTCTTGAACCCTCCGGAACAGACCTTTTCTGTGACCTGACCCTCTCTTTTGCATCATCCTCGATCTGATTAAAAAGTCTGAGTTCTTCCATGATGATATGGAATATCTTCATTCTGACATCACCGATGTCACCATTATAATCGAGTTCCTCATTATTTTTTATATACTCAGTGATCAGTGAGGCCAGAAAGTTAACCTTGTTTCTTGAGAGCTTGAAGGTCATAGGATGATCTCCTCCTGCTCGGCAAGCTTTGACTTAACCATTTTGAACATTTCGTAATAGTCGATGTTGGTATTCCTAATTTCGTTAAGTTTATCCTTTAATATATCCTTTACTTTCTCATCGAGAAGGTCTTCTTTTTCAAGTTCCTTTGTAATGACCATTTCGATCTCGGTCACCATTTTTTCCTTGTCATCTGTCAGGATCATATTTTCAGACAGTAATCCCTTAACCAGTTTAAATGCCATACGTTCGATCTGCTGTCTGTTAAGTCTCATCGGTAATAATATAGCAGACTTTTCCCGATAAATCAACTTAATCGGATATAAGGAATTCAGGTTTTTTAACAGGATTCAGAGGTTCAATCAACCAGATGCCTTTCTCTTACAGGGGAAAAAAAGGCAAATATTATCAGGAGGATCCCGAATATGGACATTGTCCCGGAGATCGACCAGTCCCCGAGCAGCCCGGCTATGGGATTTAGTATAACTATCAGAAATGTCCTCAGCATAGAGACTGTTGATAAGACAGTTGCTCTCTCGTTCGAGGGGATGAATTTGTTAAGGTAGTTTGAAAAAAGAGGCCCCCGGGAAAGACCGAAAGCAGAACAAACCAGAATTGCAGCGATAACGGGGATCACATTATCTGTTATTCCCAGGACAATGAACGATAATCCGGGAATTAGTGTTGTGAGGAAGAGGAGGTTCTTTTTTTTTCGGAGAATTTTTTCAAGGCCTGAGAAATTGCTGATGGTCAGGATCTGTGAGAAGCTCATCAGGCTGTGGACAACACCGAAATATACTATAGCAACTCCTGCTTTCGAGAGGAATGGCTGATAGAACCAGATGATCAGCCAGGCGATACTGTTTACTATGATCATATCCAGGGTCAGTATCTTAAGGGTTTTAGACCTGAAAAAGAACTTAACCCCTTTCTTGAGTATTGTTGTATATTTTTCTTTCTCAGATTCTCTTTTTACGGAAGGTTCCCTTAAAAAGAGTGATATTATCAGAGAAATTGAGATCGGGATCACCATAAGGAAAACCGGAGCTCTTAATCCCATGAACTTTGCTATTACCCCGCCGAGGAGCGCCCCTATCACTATTCCGGCAAGCTTGAATGATTCGAGTTTTGCAAATATTTTTTTTGACCCCTTTTCCTCTTTATCTTCCAGCATACTGTCATATATGAGCGCTTCATCCGCTCCGGACATCAGAGTGAATGAAATTGCAAAAAATATCTCACCAACCATGAATACTGCTATGTGGGGATAACTTATGTATATCAGGACTGCTATTATTCCAGTGAAAGATGCAAGGATTATCGAGGCTCTCCTGGATATAAAATCAGCTATTGTTCCCGTGGGAATCTCAAGGAGGAAGATCCAGAACATGAACCATGCATTGAGATAGAGGACCTCACTGAACTTCAGCTCTCCCCACTGAGTGAAGAAAGGTATGATCACGGCAGAGAAAAAATGCATCCAGAAAAAGAACTTAACAGCATACATTAACTTTACATTATGCACGGTTTCCTCAGGGAAAATTTAAATCAGATCTGTCCAATTAAGAGCCGGATCAGTTATTTCCTGTCCCTTTTTTGTAATATTTTGACCGGACCTCAACGATCATCTGTTGAAGTTTTTTTACCCTCTTCTGCGGTGAAGGGTGGGTGGAGAGGAATTGAGGCGGTCTCTTTCCGCCTCCAATTTTGGACATCCTCTGCCAGAATGAAGGCGCGGCAATCGGATCATATCCCGCCCTGGCCATCAGAATCAGGCCTATATGGTCTGCTTCGCTCTCATGTGTCCTGCTGAAAGGGAGTAGTACTCCAAGCTGGGCTCCGAGGCCGTAAGCAAGCATGAACATACCTTTTGTCTCTTCCGGTTTATTCTTCAGCGCCACATCTAAAGCTACGCCGCCCAGTTGAACAAGAAGCATCTGACTCATCCTCTCGTTACCGTGCTTTGCAATTGCATGAGCAACTTCATGCCCCATTATAACTGCGAGTCCTGTCTCATCTTTTGCTATCGGCAGTATTCCTGTGTAAACGGCAACCTTCCCTCCCGGCATGCAGAATGCGTTTATTGTTTTCGGATCATCAATAAGATTAAATTCCCACTTGAAGTTTTTTAATTGATTTTCAAGTCCCTCTTCTCTCATGAATGCTTCTGCTGCCTGAGCGATCCTTGCCCCGACTCTTCTTACTGATGCAACTTTTTGACTGTCAGTTGAAAGTGTTGATTTTTTAAGTAGTGCCTGATAGCTCTGCAATGCCATTGTTGCCAGGTTAGAAGACGGTAGAAGTGCGATCCTCTTCCTGCCTGTGATAGGGACAGAAGTACAGGAAGATAAGAAAATAAATATTACGAGAACAAAAATAGTTGCAGTAGCGAACCTGTTCTTATTTAATAACATAGGAGCCTCCCTAATTAATATCTAAGAATTATAAATAAAAAAGGATAGAAAGTATATGAAAGGGTACCGGATATCAGCAATTTTATATTACTGTTAAATATTTTAACGCTTGGATGCAAAAAAAATTAACATCTTAACAGGATTTGTCGAAAACCAATTGAATTCTGTGAAATTTTTTGATATTGTATTCCTTTTTACGGAGGAGCATCCATGTACAAAATTGTTCAACGTGAAGTATTATCAGAAAATGTCGTAAAATTAGTCATTTCTGCAGATCAGATTTCAAAAAGCAGGAAAGCAGGTCAATTTGTTATCGTCAAACTTGGTGAGAAAGGTGAGAGAATTCCCCTTACTATTGCCGATTCAGATTCCGAGAAGGGTACTATAACCCTGATAATTCAGAGGGTTGGTTTGACCTCTCATAAATTTTTCAATATTAAAGAGGGTGATGAGGTGACCGATATTGTGGGGCCTCTCGGGCTTCCTACTCATATTAAGAAAGTCGGAACTATCATTGCAGCAGGAGGCGGTGTTGGCATTGCTCCTCTTTATCCTATAGCAAAGGCGTTCAAAGAAGCAGGGAACCGCCTTATTGTAATACTTGCGGCAAGGAGCAGGGACCTTATTATTCTCGAAGATGAGATGAGAGAATTTGCAGATGAGGTTCTGGTCTATACCGATGATGGCAGTGCGGGAACAAAGGGGCTTGTTACAGCCGGCGTTGAGCATGTAATCAACAGAGAAAAGGTTGATGAAGTTGTAACTATCGGCCCGGCTGTGATGATGAAGTTTGTTGCACTCCTTACAAAAAAATATAATATCCATACACTTGCCAGTCTGAATACGATCATGGTTGACGGAACAGGGATGTGCGGAGCCTGCAGAGTTACGGTAGGCGGTTCAACAAAGTTTGTTTGTGTTGACGGGCCGGAATTTAATGCCCATGAAGTGGATTTTGATGAGATGCTACAGCGGTTGGGAGCTTATGTTGACTTGGAAAAAATTGCTTATGAAAAAGTTCTCGGAGGATCAGAATGAGCGTTAATTATAAGGAATTGAAAAAGGACAGAGTTGTAGAGTGGCGACAGGGACTGCGTGATTCTCTGACTGCAAAAGAGAGAGTGAAGGGAATAAGGGTTAAAATGTCAGAGAATGACCCCGATGTGAGACGTACAAACTTTTTTGAAGTTAACAACGGAATCTCTGCTGAAGAAGCGCTTCTTGAAGCTAAAAGATGCCTTGACTGTCCGACACCTACCTGTATCTCAGGTTGCCCGGTTAATATAAATATTCCCGGTTTTATCAAAGAGATAGAAAAGGGGGATATGAAGAATGCTGCAATAGTACTCAAAAGCACAAATGCACTCCCTGCAATATGCGGAAGAGTATGTCCGCAGGAGACCCAGTGTGAAGAAAAATGTCTATACAATAAAATCGGTCTGCCTCCTGTTGCTATTGGTAACCTTGAGAGATATACAGCTGATACCGAAAGATTGAGCGGGGAGATGTCGATCCCGGATGTGGATCCACCGAATGGGATCAAAGTTGCTATAGTGGGATCAGGTCCTGCAGGCCTTACAACTGCCGGAGAAATGGCAAAATATGGTTATGATGTGACCTTATTCGAGGCCCTGCATGAGTTCGGAGGAGTTCTTGTTTACGGTATCCCTGAATTCAGGCTTCCCAAGGAAATAATGAGGGTGGAGATAGAGAACCTTAAAAAAATGGGAGTAAAGTTTGTCAGCAATTATATTGTCGGAAGGACTGCATCTTTTGAAGATCTGAAAAATGAAGGGTTCAAGGCATTTTTTATCGGAAGCGGAGCCGGATTACCCAAGTTCATGAACATTCCCGGTGAGAACCTGATAAATATATTTTCATCCAATGAGTACCTGACAAGGGTCAATTTGATGAAAGCATTTAAATTTCCTGAGTATGACACACCTATTGTCAGAGGAAAAAATGTTGTTGTTGTCGGTGGCGGAAATACGGCAATGGACTCAGTAAGGACCGCCAAAAGGCTGGGTGCTGACAGGGCAATGATAATTTACCGCAGGTCCGAAGCAGAAATGCCGGCCAGGGTTGAAGAGATACACCATGCTAAGGAAGAAGGTATAGAATTCCTTAACCTCAATAATCCAATAGAGTATATCGGCGATGAGATGGGAAAAGTAAAACAGATCAGAGTGCAGAAAATGGAATTGGGGGAACCCGATGATTCCGGCAGAAGAAGGCCGAGGCCAATAGCAGGATCTGAATATTTGATGGATGTAGATGTCGTTGTTGTAGGGATCGGAACAGCTCCGAACCCCCTTATCCAGCAGGCATTACCCGAGCTTGAGATGACGGCATGGGGAACTGTGGTTGTCAATGATCAGATGCAGTCGGTATCGAGACCGGACATTTTTGCCGGAGGAGATATAGTCAGAGGCGGCGCAACTGTTATCCTTGCAATGGGTGACGGGAAAGTTGCTGCTGAATCCATGCATAATTATCTGCAGAACCTTTAAAACTATATTTGAGATAAATTTGTAAGAGGATTATTTCCCTTTTATCTGAAAGATAAAATTTTCCAGTAGAACTTTAGAGGAGTTCTCGCCCATTGTTTTTGATTCAAAATCGAGTTTATATACGATTTTTAGAATGTGATCCAATCTCTTTGAAGTAAAACTGTTGACAAGGTCTATAAACCTTTTAAGGAAGAATGTAGGCTGGTTCAGGACTTTCCCGACATCACCTACGGTGAAATTGCTGTCAAGCAGAAATTTTGCCGTAAATATTTTATTGTAATGTGTAATAAGGGTCCCGATAATCAGTGTAGGTTTTATCCCGTTGGTGAAAAGGTATTGGAGGATCTTCAGGTATTGATTTGCATCCTCCTTCTCTATCGCGTCCGTCAGGTCCCAGATGCTGTGAGCTTCGATTCCCGTGATCACTTCATCAATATCTTCTGAGTCTATACTATTACCCTCAACATCTGCAATGACCATTTTGTCTAGTTGATGCAGGATCGATATGAAATCGTCCCCTTTCATTTCCAGGAGTTTTTCAATAGCGCTGGCAGTAATGGATATTCCATTCTTCTTCAGATAGGATTTTATATATTCTCTTGCTTCCCTGTCGGATATCTTGTCCAGGTCGACTGTATTGACCGAATCTGACCCGAGGATATTCAACAGCTTTCCGACCTTGCTCTTCCTGAGCATTTTAAATTCATCCACTGTAAGGTTTAGTGAGAGGTATATTATCAGGATGGTGTTGGGATTCGGCTCTTCCACATATTTTGAGATCAGGTCTATGTCACTCTTTAAAGGAATTATCCTCTTCTGGTCCCGGATTACTGCAATAAGAATTTTTCTCGACTGCAGGAAAAAACTTGAGCTTTTGGCTTCATCAATTATCTCCTGCCAGGAGTGGTCATCATCCGAATCAAAATAGAAACGTCTGAAATTAAAATCGCTTTTCTCTTCCAGAAATCCGGATGATATTTTTTTAATAAGAATTTCCCCCATGAACTCATTGAAACCGAAAAAAAAATTTACCGGACTCAGAGTCTCTTTTTTCTCCAGAGAATTGAAAAATTCAAAAAATGAGTAATTGGGCATCAGTAATTCTCTAACAGTGCAGAAACGATCCCTTTTGCGAATTGTTCCGAAATTTTCTGAAGGGCTTCTGACTCCTGTGAGAAAAAATCTCCGCTCTCAATTTCATAGTCTTCTGTGAAGGTCATGTTTTTGTTCTGATATATGATTTTGTTGGTTTTAAGGTTGATGAAGGTGGCATTCAATGTGATATTAACGGTATACTGGTTTGTTGATCCAAGATAGGAGTAGGAGAGTGGTTTGACTGTAAACTTTGTTATCTCACCTTCGAGGAGAGCATCTGCGGCGTCTGTCCTGTTGACAAGTTTCATGGAACTCCTTTTAATGAACTCGTCCCTTATGGCAAATGTTACAAATTGGGAAGCTTCGGCTTTAGTGGTTTTATTCTCGAAATCGGGAATGGCAATGGTTTTCAGATCTTCCGGAAGATATTTTCCCGATCCGGATACTTTATATCCACATCCTGCAGATACCAATACAACTGCCAGTATCAATGTATAAATTATTATTCTTTTCATCTTACAACAAAACTAACCATACGGTTTTTAATGAAAATGACTTTGATTATTTTTTTCCCTTCCAGATGCTGCTTAACCTTTTCAGATTCCAGAGCGGCAGTTTTCAGGTTCTCCTCCGACTCATCCATTGGTGCAATGATCTTGTCCCGGATCTTGCCGTTTATCTGCACCATAATATTAACGCTCTGTGTGGTTAGTAATGAATTGTCCCACTCAGGCCATTTCTCTTCTTCAAGTATACTCTCTCCGGAAAATAATGACCATAGTTCATTTGAAAAATGAGGGGCAAAGGGAGATAGCAGTCTGAGGAAAATATTAAAGATATGTGAAAGAAGGCCGGGGTCATCTTCTCTTATCTGTTCAATTGAGCTGCTTACCAGATTGAAAAATTCCATTAATGCAGCGATCGCTGTATTGAGATGGTATCTCTGATCAATATCTTCGGTGACCTTTTTAATGGTCTGGTTCAGCTTTATAAGTATTTCCTCAGTGTTACCCTTCTTTCTGTCATATCCGTTTCCTGATTTTATGATCTTGAGGTTTGAATGGAAAAGGTTCCATATCCGCTGGAGGAACCTGTTTGCTCCCTCTACTCCTTTATCATTCCACTCCAGCCCTTTCTCGGGAGGCGCTGCAAACAGGATGAACAATCTTACTGTATCGGCTCCGTATTTTTTAATCAGCCCGTCGGGGTCGACCACATTCCCTTTAGATTTTGACATTGCACTTCCGCCCAGAGTTACCATCCCCTGGGTCAGAAGGCGCGGGAACGGTTCTGAAATATCTGACCATCCAAGATCTCTGAACACTTTTGTGAAGAATCTTGCATAGATAAGGTGGAGGATTGCATGTTCAACCCCTCCTATATAAAGGTCGACCGGCATCCATTTTTTCAATTCATCCTCTCCGAACGGTTTTTCGTTTGCAGGAGCTGCATATCTGAAAAAATACCAGGAAGAATCAAAAAATGTGTCCATGGTATCTGTCTCTCTGGTTGCCTTTCCTCCGCATTTGGGACAGGAAGTATTTCTGAACTCGTCACATTTTTCGAGTGGGGATCCTCCTCCGGGTGCAAAATCGATATTTTTCGGAAGCTCAACAGGCAGGTTTTTAGTTTTTTCCGGGACGATGCCACACTTATCGCAATAGATCATCGGGATCGGTGTGCCCCAATATCTCTGTCTGGAAATTCCCCAGTCCCTGAGCCTGTATTGAGTTTCAAGTCTTCCAATCCCTTCAGCTTCAAGGAAATTACCCATCTCTTTTTCAGCTTCTTCAGAGGTCATTCCGGAATATTTCCCTGAATCAATAACAAATCCTTTCTCGTGAAAGACTTCCCCGACCTTGTCCGGATATTCTTTGTCTTTTTCTTCCACAATAACCCTTTTTATTGGTATCTTATATTTGGAAGCAAACTCAAAATCTCTGTCATCGTGTGCGGGAACGGACATGATAGCCCCGCTTCCGTATTCTATTAATACAAAATTTGCAAGCCAGATAGGTATCTTTTTTCCATTAAACGGATTGATCGCATATCTGCCTGTGAAGATCCCTTTTTTTTCGGTCTGTTCCCTTGTCGCTCTGGTCTCCTTTGAGACTTCATTGATAAATTCCTCAATCTTTACCTTATCAGGGCTCTCTTTGATCAGGTCTTTTACGATCGGATGTTTCACCGACATTGCAAAAAATGTTGATCCGAAGATAGTATCAAGTCTTGTTGTAAATATATCGATCTCGTGTTCCGTACCTTCAATTTTAAATCTGACCGAGGCGCCCTTACTCTTTCCTATCCAATTCTTCTGCATTGAGAGGACCTTTGAGGGCCAGCTCTCAAGTTCTTTATGAGATGAGAGAAGTTCGTCTGCATAATCTCTTATCTTAAGGAACCACTGCTCAAGTTTCTTCAGATCAACCTCTGAATCACATCTCCAGCAATGACCGTCTATCACCTGTTCATTTGCGAGTACAGTCTGGCAGTCCGGGCACCAGTTGACCTCGGATTTTTTTTTATATGCCATCCCTTTTTCGAACATTTTAATAAAAATGTATTGATTCCACCTGTAGTAGTCAGGCTTACATGTAGCAAGTTCTCTCTCCCAGTCATATCCGAATCCCATCCTTTTCAGTTGTTTCTTCATATGGGCAATATTGGAGAGGGTCCACTCTTCCGGATGGGTCTTGTTCTTGATCGCAGCATTTTCGGCCGGAAGGCCCAGCGCATCCCACCCCATCGGATGGAGGACGTTTTGCCCTTTCATTTTCTTGAATCTGACTATTACATCACCGATCGAATAGTTCCTGACATGTCCCATGTGTATCTTACCTGAAGGGTAGGGGAACATTTCAAGGCAATAAAAATTTTCTTTTTTTTCACCGGCAACAGCTTTGAACGTCTGTTTCTCGTCCCATATCTTCTGCCATTTGTTTTCAATTTCATCAAAATTGTAGCTCATTTTATACCCCACAAATTGCCTCCCATTATACTTCAATAAACCGGACTGTTCAATGTGCAGGGGGACGGTGCTTTCATTTTTGCAATTTTCTGTCTCATATTTTAATATAAAGTCTGGTTGTTCATTTGAACATTTAGTATTCAGGACCGATAATTTTTCCCTGAAAGAAGTTACAGGATTAACTTTTCTTTTTTTTTCTGTTTTGTTAAGATTTATTTGTATTCCGGAGATCTTACCGGTGAGGAGGAAACAACCTTGAAATTCACAAAAAATTTAATAATCTTATTTATGGTTGGAAGTTTATTTTTTACTTCCTGTACAAATTATAAAAAGGGAAATGGAGTTAATGTATTTCCTCCTGAATCGGTTTCAGTAAATGCTGACGGGAGTGTCCCGCCGGGATTCTGGGAATCGGTCAAGGCTGCCGGGATCAATCTCGACTGCATCACCTGCAATTCTCAGAACCGGTATGGGCAATTTCTTAAACCAAGCGCTGATGATTCAGCAGTAAAACTTAGAGATAAACTCACACCATTCATTAAGGAATTGGATGCTGCCGGTAAAAAACATCTGATCGATGAACTGGAAGACCATATCATGTGGGCAATGGTAAGAGGAGTTCTTATTGAAGGTGATAATAATAATTTTGGTGCACATGTGCTTAAAGGGAAATTCTGGACTGATAATAAAAGTGGTAAACATCCCCTTGTTATCTTCAGGACAGCATTCACGCCTTCACCTGAAAGGGAGGGCTCCTGTTACAGATCGATCCTGGAGTGTGCAAATGTAAAACATGTGATCAATCTCTATGACGGGGAGATGGAGTTGGACGACCTCATCAAAGAGGAGAAGGATACTGCTGCAATGTTTGGAGCTACTTATGTTATGACATCAAAGCTTGATTACGGACATTGGAGAGCAACAATAAGAAAGTTTCCCGGGAAGAGTCCAGAGAGGGAGAGAGCAACTAAAAACTTAGCCAGATTAATAAAAGAACAGATCCTGATGCCGGGAGGAGAAGCTCCAAAAGGGAATATCCTGATACATTGCGGAGGCGGGATGCACAGAACGGGAATGGTTATCGGTGTACTCCAGAAAGTTATAAACGGATTATCTATGGAGGATATAAAAAAGACATACTCATATCATGTCGGATATATAGATGAGAAAAACCCGGGAGGTTTCGAACAAGGCAATCTCGACTTCATAGCCGAATTCCCGTCAGAACTCCTGAAATAAAGCAATAATGTCACCTTTTTTGGGGACGGTTCCATTTTTGGTATACAAAATCACATTATAATGTCTACCAAAAATGGAACCGTCCCCACTTTTGGTAGACAAATCATAGATTTTATATTGAATTGATACTACTCAGGATATTTACCTGGTTGATTTTTTTATCACGGTTTTCGTCAGATCCGTTTCTAATGTTCAGGATCACAGGATTCATTTGCAAATCCAAACTCAATAATTTAGTATGGTTAGGGAATTATACTGATCAATGGCAACAAGTGTTATTTTTCTGTTATAAATTTTGTATAAAAAACAAATATCCGGACTGATCTTTCTTAAGCAGGGGGAGTAAAGTTATGAAGAAAAAAACCACAGAAGTCTTTTCATGGGAGAAGTTGAACGATAGCCTTATGGGAGGAAAAGGAGATATATTCAAGATCGTTTTTGAATCTGCTAATGTTGGAAAGTCGATCACCCTTCCATCAGGAGAGATGGATGTGAATAAATCCTTCTGTAAAATGCTCGGCTATACCCCGGAAGAATTAAGGAACCGGAGCTGGCAGGAACTGACACCGCAAGAGGAAATAGAGGAGATTAAAAAAAGGACTGATGGGCTTCTTCGTGGAGAAAAGGAGTCAGAACGGTTTGAAAAAAGATATATCCATAAAAATGGTTCATATGTCTGGGCGGATGTCAGTGTGACCATTCATCGGGACAATGAAGGAAAGCCGTTATTTTTTATTACAACCGTTGTTGACATTACAAAAAAGAAGCAAACAGAATTGGAACTCTGTAAACGTGAAGAACAATTAGAGCAATCATATAATCTGATGAATTATATTATTGAACACAGCAACAGCGCTGTTGCAGTCCATGACAAAGAGATGAAGTATATGTATGTCAGTCAGCGTTATCTGAGAGATTATAATGTAGAAGAAAAGGATGTGATCGGCCGGCACCATTATGAGGTTTTTCCTGATCTTCCCCAGAAATGGCGGGATGTTCACAAGAAAGTGCTTGCAGGAGAAATTATTTCTGCCGAAAATGACCCGTACATTGGCAGAGACGGGATGGAAGAATGGACCCGCTGGGAATGTCGGCCCTGGTATGAACAGGATGGAGAGATTGGCGGATTAATTGTATATACGGAAGTCATCACCAATCAGGTTAAGGAAAAAAATGCACTGCATGAGAGTGAAGAAAATTATCGCATGATTGCTGAGAATATTTCCGATGTTGTATGGGCGTCAGATCTGGACCTAAATCTGACCTATGTTTCGCCATCCATTGAAAAATTAGCCGGGGAATCACCGGAAGATCATATTAAAAGAAAGATAGAAGATAGAATACCGCCAGACTCCTTAAGAATGATAAAAAAAATCTTTCAGGAAGAAATGGAATCAATGAAAGAACCGGATTCGGATAAAAATCGGTCTCGTATCATTGTGACAGATCATTATCATGCAGACGGATCAATTTTCACAATTGCCATGAACGTATCCTTTCTTTGGGATTTGAATGGGAATCCAAGCGGATTTCTGGGTGTCTCACGTGATATTACCAAAGAAAAGAAAGTAGAAGAGGAGTTGAAGGTTTCTGAAGAAATTTTCCGCCAGTTCATGGAGAACAGCCCGATCTATGTATTTTTTAAAGATAAAGATATTAGATCTGTTAAATTAAGCAGGAATTTTGAAGAACTTCTTGGCCGGCCGCTAGAGGACATTATTGGAAAAACCATGGATGAACTTTTTCCGTCAGATCTGTCAAAAAATATAATTGAAGACGACAAGAAAGTCTTGAATGAAGGAAAACCCATCGTTGTTAATGAAGAATTGAACGGGAAATATTATACGACAATAAAATTCCCGATATTGATTGACGGGGAGCCTCAATATCTTGCGGGGTATACAATTGATATTACAGAACAGAAAAATACAGAACTGGAAATTATAAAGCTTAAAGATGGATTGGAAATTGAAGTGGAAAAAAAAACCCGGCTACTGCAGGAAAAGGTCATTGAACTGGAAAGATTTTTTGATGCGACGGTTGACCGGGAATTACGGATGGAGGAACTCTACAGAGAGATCGAAGAACTTAGAAAAAAAATTTCAGAATATGAAAATCAAAATTGATAAGGAATTATTTTTCTTCTTATTATTCCGTCTATGCTTTTTTATCTCGAAAATATGTGAATATTGCCTGGTCGAGTTTTTTGTCGAAGTCTTTGGGGAACCAGTGGCCGATATTCGGTGTAACCACGAACTGATACTGAAGCCCTTTTGCCTTCATCTTGTCTGCCAATTCCCTCTGGGTTTTGATCCGTCTGTCAAATTCAGTGGTAAGAATTGTTCCGGAAACCCCTCTCTCTTACCGCTTCCGCAATATTTTTTTCATTGATCGTTTCCGGCAATGCGGGACAAAGGATAACAAATCCTTTTATGGGGATATCTGTGTTGAATGAGAGGTGAAGTGATGCCTCACCGCCGGAGGAAAACCCACCGATCAGTATTTTATTTTTATCTATTTTGTATTTTGCACTGGTTTTATCAAAAGCATCTTTAACATCATTATAGGTTCTTTCCGGATCGGTCCAATGGTATCCGTTCGTTGAGGACATCTGTGAAGACTGGACAAAGAGAACGATAAATTCTTCTTTTAGTTTTTCGGAGTCCCATTGCGGCCTGAATCCTTTGATATTTCCATCCCCGCCATGAAGGGCGATGAAGAGGGGATAGGCTTTTTTCAGGATCAAAATTTTCAGGTTCCCTGATCTCGAAGAATGATTTTGCCTTTGCCTCTGCCGCTGCATGAAGTTTTTTATTGTTGGCCAATACCTTCTTAAATGATTTGAATTCTCTGAACTCTTTGAAAAAATCACCATTGCAGCGCCCAGATCGAATACCATGCACCCTTTTTTCTGTGCATTGAGCATCACCTTGATCCCTTTTTCATACTCCTTTTCCATTTTGTATAAGGCTGCCAGATTAAAGGACATCGCCGTCAGATGATCGGGATACTTGTTGTAATGTTTCTTCAGAAGTGTAATGCCGTCTTTGTACTTTTTCTCCCTGAAAAGCTTGCCGAGCTCGGCCCTCATCTTTGTATATCCTTCTTCACCTTTTTCATACTCTGCAGCAGAAATTGATACTGAAAACATCAGTGTGATTGCAATGAATGCAATGATCAGATTTTTTTTCATTTCATTCTCCCTTGATCTCTCTTTTTATTGTGATGTTAGTTGATACGGAAATATTTTCCACTTGTTCAAAAAAAAGTACTTTCAATAATAATTTTACTTTAAACGTATTGACACGGGTAAAAATTTCATCTAATATTCTGACAATGAATTTTATAGATTTTTACACTGTTGTTATTTCCGGTTCCTGGTGGGCGGACCCCTCCGCCCTGTAAAAATCTATCCCTCTATATTTTTTTCAATCAATTAATCAACCACTTAGGAGGAAAAATGCAAAAATTTGCAACCAGGAATTCAAAGAATTCTACTGATCATTTTTACAATATTAAGGCGGATCTTCCTGAACCGCCGTCAACCACCACTTCATCCGGGAGAGAAAAGGCCGATAAACAAAGAGGACCTTCTTCCGCTGTTCCCGGAAGGATTTATCAAACATGAAACAACCATGGAGAGAGAGGTTCCGATCCCCCAGAAAGTGCTTGATGTGCTCAGCATGTACAGGCCGACACCATTAATATATGCGGACAAACTAAAAGAATACCTGGACACTCCTGCCCATATATTCTTTAAATATGAGGGGGCGGGCCCTACAGGGAGTCACAAAAGTAATACGGCAATTGTCCAGGCATATCTGGCAGCAGAAGAGGGAGTCAAACGTATGTCCACTGAGACAGGGGCCGGGCAATGGGGTTCAGCGCTTATCAATGGCATGTTCCAGTTTCGGTATCGATCTCTCGGTTTTTATGGTCAGGATCAGTTACAGGCAGAAACCCGGCCGGAGAATCATGATGGAGATGTTCGGGGCAGATGTTTATGAGAGCCCCGGACCAAGAACAGAGGTTGGGAACAAATTTTATATCAAGGACCCTGATCATCCGGGGAGCCTCGGGATGGCTATCTCGGAAGCGATCGAACTTGCTGTTAAAGATGAGGGGACAAAATATTCTCTTGGTTCGGTTCTTGACAGTGTTCTGCTTCACCAGACAGTCATCGGCCAGGAAGCTCAGAAGCAGATGAAGGAGTTCGGACTGGATCCGGATATTGTGATCGGTTGTGTAGGCGGAGGTTCAAATTTTGCTGGCCTCTCATTTCCGTTTCATCGGTAAGAATATCAAAGAGAATGGTGATACAAAATTTTATGCTGTTGAACCTGAAGTGTGCCCGACCATGACAAAAGGGGAATTAAAGTATGATTTCGGGGACAGCTCCGGTATGACACCCCTGCTGTATATGCATACACTTGGAATGGATTTTGTCCCGCCACCGATCCATGCAGGCGGATTGAGGTACCATGGCATGGCCCCACTTGTAAGTTATATGCAGAATAAGGGGTATGTCGAATCGGTGTCGTTTTCGGAACCTGATGTATTCAGCGCGGCAAAGGTATTTCTTAAGACAGAAGGGATACTTGTTGCTCCGGAAAGCGCTCATGCCATCGCAAAGGTTATTGAAGAAGCGGAGAAAGCAAGAAAAGAGAATAATGAGAAAGTTATATTGTTCAATCTTTCAGGACACGGTTTTTTCGATATAAACGCTTACGCAAAGAACGGTAAGTGAAAGGACTTATGACGGGGGATCAGGATTCTGGTCCCCCGGTGTATTTTTTGATCTTTCTTATGATCTCATCCGGGCAGTACGGTGTTGAAAAATAGTCAGTCGCCCCGTTATTGATGGATGCTGACATAAGATCGAGATCGGCTGCCTCTCCGCAAACGATTATGGGGATTGTTCTGAATTTATCATTGTTTCTCATCTCTTTGAGTATTTTCAGATTTGATTTATTCCCAAGGTTGAGAATGGCCATGCTGATGGCGGGGTGATCTTCTCCTGTCAGATCATCCGCATTTGTATTAAGATTGAACGGCAGGCGGGATACGTCAAGAAGTGGGATCAGGGATTTTTCAACAGCTATATTTTCATCTTCGAATAGTTCAGTTCCATTGTCATTCTTGAACAGGGGAGGGATCTCAAAGGTATCATCATAATCCCGTTTTGACAAAACCAGTTTTTTTGTAGTCTCAGAATTGTTTTTGCTTTCTGACGGCTTATGAATGGATTCCCTGTGACGAGAGATCCTGTCATTGATGAACCGGCTGCTTTTTGTCTGAGATGGATCGGATGTCATCTCGATAAGTTCTCTCATCTCAGATATTGAAGCGAAACGATCGTCACTGTTTTTCTTCAATGATCTGTATACAATCTGGGTCAATTTTTTATACATCGGCTGCTGCTTCAGGTCAGGTCTTTCTATCAGGGGAACCTGCCTGTATAGATGACCGAGGAGGATATCCATATCGTTCTGGCCTGAAAACGGAGGGAATCCCGCCAGCAGCTCATAGGTGATCACGCCGAGTGAATAGATATCCGATCTGATTGTGATCTCCTGACTCCGGGTAATATGTTCCGGGGATAGGTAGTACGGTGTCCCGACTATCTCTCCGGTTTTTGTAAGGCGTGCCTCAGGATCGTCTGAAAGAGAGATCGATATTCCGAAGTCGAGCAATTTTATATGTGTCCCTGAATTCTCTTTGCTGACACAGAAAATGTTCGAAGGTTTCAGGTCCCGATGAACGATCTGCTGATCATGGGCTGATTCAAGTGCGTTGATCAATTGAAAAAAAACAGAGGCGATCTCATCCAGTTCCATTTTAGCGCCTTTGGAAATTTTCTCCTGAAGGGATGTCCCGTCCAGGTATTCAAGAACGATAAACAACTCATCCTCCCAGGTGAGATAATCTATAAAAGATACGATATTCGGGTGTTTTAATTGCTTCAGTATCTCCGCCTCTTTTCGGAACCGTTTAATATTTGTGTCGGTTCGTCTAAAAGAGTGGAGCCCTTTCACCACTACATTATGGCCGGTTATTTTATCCGTTGCTTTGAAAATAGCCCCCATGCCGCCGGAACCGATCTTCTCAATGATCTGATACCGCCCGGCAATTACCCTTCCGGCAAATGGTTTCATCAGGATGTCCCCCGGTTCACTTTATTTCAAATAATTTCATATGCTCTTTATGGCCGTGAATCTTAAACAGCCCTGCTTCTTTAATTCCGGATCTGTTTTTAAGCTGATCATACACCGACTGTGTGAGCAATATCTGATCTCCCAGTGTGATCTTTTCAATTTTGGCTGCGGTATTCACGACATCTCCGATGGCAGTGAACTCCATCCTTTTTTCACTACCGATATTTCCGACAACCGCTTCTCCGTAATTGATCGATATCGCAAGTTCTATCTTCGCACCCAGATCTTTTTGCCACTTTTTATTTCCCGCTTCAAGCCAGGTCTGCATCTCCCTTGCTGTCCTGACCGCATTATCTGCTGCCTCCGGATCGGGGCCCGGGATTCCGAATAACGCCATAACTGAATCACCTATGAATTTATCGACCATTCCATTGTTCCTGAAAATAATGCCGGTCATGATCGTGAACAATTCATTCAGGAGTGATACAACCTTTTCAGGTGATTGGGATTCAGAAATTGAGGTAAAACCGGCGATATCGGCAAACAAAACACCGATCTCCGCTTTTTTCCCGCCGAGATTTAAATCAGCTTTCCTCTCTATGACCGAGTCGACAAGTTCAGGTGCGAGATATCTGGAGAGATCCGTGCGGATGGCCACTTCTTTCTTTATGCGGGAATCGTAAGCCTCCAGAGATTCTCCCAGATGATTAAATGCGCCGGCAACTTCACCGATCTCATCTCCGGAACGGATATCTTTGATCCTGTGCTTGAAATTATTCTCAGCCAGTATCCTGGCCCCTTTTGCGATCTTAAGAATAGGTGAGCTCAGATGAGTTCCGAGAAATGCCCCAATGATACCGGAAAGGAATATAGAGATGAGAGCGATAAGAATGATCTTCTTCTGAAGAGTGTACAAAGATTCATATGCCTGCTCTTTTTTCTGCAGAGTGACCAATATCCAGTTCAATCTTGAAATAGTATTTATATTTACCAGCCATTCTGTTTTCCCGTCGTGATGATCAAATGCGATCCCGATGTTTTTTGAGGGGAGTGCCCGCTGACGGAAGATCCGGCTGATCATTTTTTTATAGCTGATGTCATTGATATTTTTTTCCCCTGTCCATTCCGAGTTTGCAACCATATTATAATCACGGTCAATAATATAAGCGGAATCAAACCTCGGGAAGGATCGTTTCTGAATAATGGCCTTCAGCTGTGAGGATAAGCCGGTGATCTCCGAAATGACCTGGAAGTATCCCTGAAGTTTTTCACCGGTTTTCCAGGAGTTGAAGATCTGAAGATATATCCGGTTCCCGATACTGAAAAAATTTCCAGGTACGCAATGCCCCGCCCCGATCTTCCCTATCAGATCCTGAGGGATCACTTTTGCAACACCGGAATTGATGTCGACCCCTGTTGAAGCAAGGGAATCAATCACTTTCCCCTCAACATCATGAATATAAACGGAGTGAATATGTTTTGAGTTGGATATCTTATATGATGTCAGCCGGATAACCTGGTCGGTTAACAGATTGGTATCGTTTAATATCTGAGTGATTTCGTTCTGCTCGCTGCAGGAATCGTTCAGGATCGAATGGGTGAGTTCGGTGAGCTGAACAGATACTGAAAGCTGAAATTCCTTGGTTTGGACTTTTATCGACTCCTCGTTGATCCGGGTCAGGATATAGCCGGTCACCAGTAGTGGAATGAGGGTAATCAGGACCATTACAAAAATGAACCTGGACCGGATACCGAACTTTTTCCTCATTTATTACTTAACCGCTTTTTTAAAGTAACAGACCGATATCCATTGTTCCTTTGTGAGATAGTCCGGATGTGCGGCAGTGACCTTAATAAGATTCCACCCCCAGCTCAGATATATCTCCTCTGAAAATTTTCCATTCTGATCAACGGATACTGTCCCGCGTGCGATCGAAAGTGTTGTACCTGGTACTGTGGTCCCTGTTATTATTATTGAACTTTTATCTGTAAAATGTGTTGATCCGTGTGCGTCTATCGGTGTATGTTTTACAGCCGGTGTCGTGGTGATAGGGAGGTCATTTTTTCTGATTGTGATCTTGAACCCTGCATCGGTGGGAAAGCCTTCGATCCCGTTAGAGTTGATCCCGGCAATCCGCCAGAAATATTGGCCGCCCGGAAGATCTGTGATAAGAAAGGATCCGGATAGTTTCTCATCCACAACGATCTTTGTGAATTCGGCATCTTCTGATATCTGCAGGTGATTCAGGGGCTCCTGTGAATTCCACTCCAGCCTTATTCTGCTTTCTTTCTCATTTTTAAATAAAAAGGATTTCCCCTTTTCCGGTGAAATGATCTGCGGTGCTATCGGTAATGGTTCGGGTTTTGCCGGTTCTTTCCCTTTTTCGACGAATGTACCGAAACCCGATTTAACGCTGACCGTTTTATTTTCCGCACTGACATCGGACAGGCCCTCAAAAACCGATACAGATGACTGTGCTTTCTCTGATATATCGACCAGCATGATCTTTGAACGTGAGTTTATTTCACATTGGGGTGTTTCGATCTTTATCCCCTTCCTCAGATCGTTGAGTTTTGTCCGGAGAAATCCGGTGAGCAGTTTTACCTTCTTGTCCTGCCAGGCATCGGGATTTGCCAATTCGCTTTCTATCATCTCATAGATGACCATTAAGGATTCCGGCCCGATATTCAGTCTGCTGTCATCGGACAATCTGATGTTTGCCCCCGATCTCTTTCGGGTGTTGAGTTTGTAGAGGTTAAACAGGGCCTCAAATATCTCTGCTTTTTTAAAATCGTTCTCCCCGGGAGATTTTGTAAACACCCTGTTTTTTATATGGGTGATCGTTCCGACCGGATCGAGGTTATTGGTTAAAAATATTTCTACTCTTCTGTTCTCCATCCTCCCGGCTTCACTCTTATTGCTTTTTACCGGGAAATGATCGGAATACCCCCTGTCAATAATCCGATCATTTTTAATTCCGGAACTTTCCAATATGATTTCCTTTGCGAACCGGGCCCTTTTGGCCGAGATGTTCTTATTGA
Source organism: Candidatus Aminicenantota bacterium (assembly GCA_963827565.1). Lineage (GTDB taxonomy): Bacteria > Acidobacteriota > Aminicenantia > UBA2199 > UBA2199 > UBA647. The sequence continues at coordinate 25,392 of CAWHBG010000003.1, read as the reverse complement.
TCCTTTCGGTTCCCTGATCATCCGAGTGTCCCCTGATGTCAACGATCAATTGTGTATTCGTTTTTAAATAGAGGCCGAGCTTTTTCAGGAAACCGGTGAACTGTTGAGACGGTCTGAATCCGCCTGACCTGTATGTTCCTGAAGGTGAGACGATCTTCCCCCCTTTCTGGAAATTACTAAGATCAGGCTGGATAATATTATCCGCATCTGCAGTTGCATTAAAAAAAACAAAAATAGTAATGAACAGAATGATGATTTTATGCATTAATCTCTCCTGGTGAATACTCCATCTTACTTCAGATAAGGATAATCGGAAATATATTTCCTGTCTGAAATTAAATTTTAGCATATAAAATTATCAGAAACAAAATGGATGGAATTTGAATTATTGGTGGAAAGACCCGGGGAATCCGGCTGATTCACAGCCGGATCCCCCTTCTATCAACTGGAGTTGCTCCGGGTCATTCTTTTATTAACTTTAATGGATCTATTGCCTTTCCTTTATGATGAACCTCCCAGTGGAGATGGGGGCCGGTACTTACTCCTGTGTTTCCGACAAGTCCGATCACATCACCTTTTTTTACTTTGTCACCTTTTTTTACTTTAAGTTCATCAAGGTGGGCATATTTGGATGTATAACCGTTACCGTGATCGATGATCAGATACTTACCCCATCTTTTTCCGAATGTTGATTCGATCACTTCCCCGGCTGCAGGGGCAATTACTTTTGAACCTTTTTTTGCTGCAATATCTACCCCATTGTGTTCATAAACTTTGCCTTTATTCTTTGTGATTTTCCCTTCTTTGTCAACGATTCTCTTGTCTCCAAAAGTCAATGTTAAATATCCCTTTGTCGGCCATATGTCAGGGATGCCTGTATCTTTCTCGAGGTTGCCGGGTGATATTGTTTTTTTCACAATTTTCTCCTTCGGGTCAAGGTTGAACTTAACTACAACGGTGAATCTTACCGGCTGAGGGACACCGTTGATCAGGTAAGGCTCATACACCCATTGTTCAATCACTTTAACCGCTTCTTTGGCCAGGATCGGATTTCCTGATATCACATTGATTTTTTCCACTTTGCCGTAAACATCACATATTGCCTCAACAACTACTTTTCCGCTGATCTTCCGCTGGAGTGCTTCTTTAGGATAGCGGGGTTTTACCTTTTTGATCAGTACGGGATTTTTAACTTTCGCTATTTTCTTTTCCGGGGTCTCCTTTCTCAGTATTGATTCTCCTGCAGCACGGCTGAGTGACAGGAAGAACGGTTTGCCCCTTGCATCTTCGAAACCGAAAACAGATGATTTTTTCTCCGGCAGGATGAGATCGCTTTTCAGCAGGACCTTTTTGTTCTGCCGGTTCTTAACCGATATAATAAAGTTATCAGGCCCCTCTTTCATCATTACCTCTACCATGAATTCATGTCCGTTAAGGATGAGGAGCTGAAATTCCTTCTGTTTTTCACCTCTTCTCCAACCCCATGTTGCCTCGGACATCAGGTTGATACCGGACAGATTGAATATTTTTTTGATCTCGGCACTTTCATTTTTTCCGCTGTTGTCGACATTGATCTTTCCGACAAAAAGGGATTTGAGGAAAGAGGTTGAAATGATTTTCTCACCTTCCGGCTGCTCCCCTTTCAGCCCTTCATAAAAATTTAACTTAACAAGGATATCTTCTGAATCCTTTGCCGGACCTCCGTTCAGGCCCATAAGAAAGAAGATAAACAGGATAAAAATTAAAATCAGTTTTTTCATTTAACCCTCCGAATATTTTTGTACCCAGATCACAACTCTGTTTTTGTCTTCTGAATTGTAATAATATTTCTTTGCTTCCCGCCCCTCTATTTCTACAGATTTTATTCTGATATTTTTTTCTCCGTTCACAGGATTTCCGTTGTACTCTCTTTCAAAAAAGAAAAAAGTAAAAGAGATTAGAACTATCAGGAACAGTCCGGCCAATGTCAATGCAAAACTCCACCTGAAAGGGTTTATTTTTAATGGCTTCCTGTGATCCTCCATCTCTCTGATATTTTTCATGACACTTGTACTTATATCGATTTTTTCCGATATTTCGGATACCCGTTTGAATTCCTCAGCAATAGCCCTTTCGCTTTTGTCCATTTTTTCACTTCCCATCCTTCCTCTCCGTTTCCTCTATAAATCTCCTCAACTTATTTCTTGCATTAAAAATATGCACCCTTATCGTTTTTGGTGAACACTTCAGGATTTCTCCGATCTCTTTTGTTGAGAGGTTATGATCGTATCTCATCAGAAGTATCGCCCTCTCTCTTGGTTTAAGTTTTTTCATATGCGGTGAAAATATCTCCGAATCACTGACAAGCTTATACTTCGTCACAACTTCATTGATCCCTTCATCAACTTTTTTGTTGAAGTATTTCAGGAACGAATTTTTCTTCCTTATATGATCGATGCTGCAATTGTATGCAATTCTCATTATCCAGCTCTTAAAATTGAGGTCTGTGTTAAAACCCGATAACTTAATAAATCCTCTGATAAAACTCTCCTGCGCTATATCTTTTGCGTCCTCGAAACTTGAGGTTATTGAAAACGCAAGCCCCACCACCATCGCTTGATATTTTGTTACCAGCAATTCGTATACCTCTTTTTCACCGTTCAGGCACCTCACTATCAGATTTTTATCATCCATTAATTTGTTCATTTTTATAACGGTTGAGCAATAGAAACTATTTAAAAAATAACCGAAGAAGTATTTTTATTATATCAAATCCCCATTTTTTTAAGTTATTTCTTAGAAGTTGAGGGGTTGAGTTGTTGAGAGGACGAGAAAACTCATCTACTCATTCACTGATCCCCTCATCTCCTATATTCTATCTCCTATCTCTTGCTTTTACTAAATCCCACATCCCATATCCTTTTTCTGGCTTCTGTCTCCTGATCCCCCTTTTATCCCCCTTAAAAAGGGGGAAATTTTATCTTTAACCCCATTTCCTAAGGGGGGTGGCGGAGCCGGGGGGATAAAATTTGGGGAATAGTTTTGGAAGTTCCCTCACTCGTGACTCCTGCTGGTGTTAAATGCTTATGGCTGAAAGCTGAATGCAGTCTTTCTTCTGTTTCGAACATTTGTGCTTCGGTCATTTGACAAATTTTGCCCAAGGTAAATTTGCATGACTGAGCATGCGAAGGAACCGAAGGGGATTGTGTGATGAACACAATCATAATTTGTTTCGTATTTCGAATTTCGTGCTTCGAATTTAAGTATTGTCTCCTGTCCCCCTTTTAGGACAATAAACTCAAATATTTGTTGGAAATAAAATTGCATTTATTTTTGGTGACATAAACATTAATAAAGTTTAAAATATATTTATGAAAAGGAGAATAACATGAAGAAAATATTTTACCTGGCATTATTAACTGTTATATTATTACTTCCGGCTTGTTCATTTCACTTCCCTACAGACTGGGACAGTGAGTATAGTTACGGGGATTATAGTCTTGTCCTGAAAGTGAGTCCGGATGATGCCCATGTCCTGTTAAACGGGAAGTTTATCGGAGAAGCGTATGAGTTCTCAACCAGATCATCGGCATTAAAGCTCCGGTCAGCCAGCAATGAACTTGTTATAAAAAAGGAGGGATATCTTGAAGAGGAGATAGATCTCGACAAATACAATATGAAGAGAGTAACAATAACTCTTGAACTTAAACCTGACATGGTTTCGGCAAAAGAACCAGTTGTTAAAGGTGATCTCACAGCACCTCCGCCCCCTCAGAAAGAAAAAAGAGACGGGGAAATTGTAAAAGAGATGGAAGTCCCTGAAGGGGAATTAAAATCGTCAGCCCCGGCTGTTTTTGCCCCGGTGATTTTTGAAGTGAGCCCGTCGGATTCTTCCATTTATGTTGACGGGAAGTTCTGGGGAGTAGCTCCTGAGGGCGGGGTTATCAATAATTTTAACCTTCCTAAAGGCAAGCATAGTATCGAAGTGTTAAAACCGGGCTATAAAAGTGTGCAAAAAAATATTATTGTGACCGGACAGAAAGAGTTAAAGGTCATTATAAAACTGGAGAAAAAATAAATCCTGATAAACTAAGGTAACGGGTCAGAAGCTAAAAAAAAATAACTGTGATTCTCCAACCAGCTTCTGATCCGTTACTAATATCTTTATACAACCATAATAAAATAAAATCAAATATTGAATTTCGGCTTTTAACGATTTTTTCCCTGTTATTATTTATTTTGTTTTAAACCTTTGATAAATAATATTCTAACTCCTGCATTTATTTTATTTATAAGATCAGGGAAAGATCTTATTTTAAACAGATTTTTTATGATATAACTTGGTCTTATGTAAAAATCTTTATATGCATAAGAAATCCAATAATTAATTTCTTCTTCCGTGAAATGCTCTCCCCATAATTTTGGCATAAAATTTTCTCTGGGATTTTTTGCATAGTCTAACCAGAAATCATTAAATCTACCTTCTTTAATACCTCTTCGATATAATTCTGTATTTGGAAATGGTGTAAATACAGCGTATTGAATATAATCCGGATTTATTTTTTTTGCGAATTTAAATGTTTCCATTAATTCTGTTTTTCCTTCCTTGGGATTGCCAATCATAAAATCTGCATATGTAATAAAACCATGTTTTTTGGCCAGTTTAAAGGCTTTTGTAACTTGGTCAAGAGTGATATTTTTATTTAGTTCTTTAATAACCTTTTCACAGCCAGATTCAACTCCAAATTGTATTCGTTTACAACCGGCTTCTTTTAATTTTACCAATAATTCTTCACTGACTGTATTTACCCTTGCTCTTATATCAAATTCAATTTTTAGTTTACGTCTGATTATTTCATTGCAAACATTTATTGAATGTTTTGGAATGGCATTAAAGGTATCATCAAAAAAGAAAAACACATTAATTCCCATAGTCTGGCAAGCTTCAATTTCATCTACGATATTTTCTGCATCACGCCCACGAAATTTTATACCTACCTCTGAGCAAAAAGCACAGCGGTTTGGGCAACCTCGACTAGACATGAGAGTAGTGATTATTTTTCCGGGATTTGATATGTTGAAATATTTTTTATATGGGACTAAATCACGGGCAGGAAAAGCAATTTTATTTAAATCTTCTACAGGCGATCCCGGCCCATTGTTGATTATTTTACCATTTTCTTTGGTAACAACACCAGGAATACCTGCAAGACTTTGTTTTTTGTCCAAGGCCTGGCAGAGCTTCAAAAATTTTATTTCTCCATCACCAATTACCACTGAATCAACATTTGGTAATTGAACAGTTTCTTCCGGATATATTTCAGTATGGTTTCCACCAATTACAACATGGCAATTCGGAACTACTTTTTTAACTGTTTCAGCTGTTTTTAAAGCATCTACAAGTGTATGTGTAAGAGTTTGGATCCCTACAACATCAGGACGTTCTTTAGTAACTATATTGGAAATTTTATCATAATTTAATTTTTCAACATTTGCATCCAATACTTTAATTTCAAATTCGCTGTGAGCCCGAATATATCCGGCAATATAAAGCAAACCCAAAGGCGGGTAGTAACCAATAATACTATTTACAGCTTCAGGTGTTGGTGTTTGAATCTCATGAAGTGTTGGTGGAAAAATCAGAAGTATTTTCATATGACCTGCTCCCATTTATTGTAACGCTCTTAGAGTTAGATTTTAACTTGTTTCATATGTTACCCGATTTGGTGGTCAGAAGTCAAGTGAGCGGTGTAATGTCCTGAAAAATTGTTGTTAGTTTTTTAGTTCTGATATCTGATCCCGGCCCCCCCGACCCCCTAAAGGGGGAGAACTACGTTTTGAACATTTGAATTTGGAAAATTTGGATTTGTTTCGTGCTTTGATTTTTTTCTTCTGTCTTCTTGCTTCTGGCTTCTTACTTCTGATTTCTGTATAATCTCCCCATGCACTCCTGGCTCTCATATTTCAAAAATGCCCTCAAAAGGGAACTTCCCGAAGACCCCGTTTCCGGCCAGAGGAAGAAGGGGGACACCAGGAAAAATCTTCAGAACCTGAAACCGTTTATCAGGAAATTCTGGAAGAAAGGGATCCTCGGTGCGGTCATAATCTTTATTGTTGCAGCGCTGAGTTTCCCGACTCCCCTTATCAACAGGTTCCTTATTGATAAAGTTATCCTGGGGAAACAGATGAAATACCTCCTGATCACGATTCTGGTTCTGACCGGCCTGAAACTGTTCGTGAAGTTTCTTTCCACTTTTCAGAGATTTTACTTCAACCGTTTCGAACAGGAAGTGACACTGGATATTCAGAAGACCCTTATAGATCACACCCTCCATTTTCCTAAATCTTTCTTCGATTCCAAGGATACAGGCTACCTTATGTCCCGGCTCATGTCTGATGCGGGGGGTCTCAGGTGGTTCTTCTCCAGTACCATCGTTTACCTGATCAGTTCTTTTTTCAGGTTCATAGGTGGAGTGATCTTTTTGTTCTATCTGAAATGGCAGTTGGCCCTCGTTGTTATCCTTGTCCTTCCCGGGATGGTAATAACAGTAAGGTATTTTGCAAAGAGGTCTAAAATACTCAGCCATCATAGCATGGAGCAGGGAGCAAAGGTACACAAAACTGTTCAGGAATCGTTATCCAACACCTCTCTCATTAAAGCATTTTCATCAGAGAATAAAGTTGTTGATAATATAGTAGGAAATATGAAAAAATCTGTTGATATCGGCCTTGAAAGTTCAACGGTAAATTCAGCAGCTGGAATTTTGATCAGTATGTTCCCCGAGATCGCAAGATTCGTTGTTCTTCTGACCGGCGGCTTCTGGATCATTAACGGGGACTGGACCCTCGGCTCCCTCTGGGCATTCCAGGCCTATATCGGGTATGTCTACGGGCCGGCGCAATTCATGGCTACAGCAAATATAAACCTGCAGAGAGCGCTCGCTTCCCTGGAGAGGGTCTCGGCACTTTTTGATATTGTCCCGGAAGATAATATTAAAAGCGGAAAAAAAGTTGAGAAACTGGAGGGAGAGATAGAATTTAAAAATGTCTCCTTTGCTTATGGCGGGAAGGAAGAGGTGTTGTCCGATGTCTCCTTCAATGTGAAACCGGGGGACTGGCTGGCGGTAGTGGGGCCGAGCGGGGTAGGTAAAACAACCCTCATCAGTATGATACTCAATTTTTACAAACCGGATAAAGGTGAAATACTGTTTGATAAAATACCCGCATCTGAATATAACCTGAAATCTTTGAGACGGAGGATCGGTTATGTATCTCAGAATCCGACAATCCTTTCCGGATCTGTTATGGAAAACCTTAAATACGGAAATGAGAAAGCATCTGATGATATCGTGAAAAAAGCTGCAAAGACCGCTGGTATTGATAAATTCATCAATGGCCTTCCGGATAAGTATGATGAAAAGCTGGGGGAGAAGGGAGTGAATATGTCAGAAGGGCAGAGGCAGAGGTTGTCGCTTGCAAGAGCTCTGGTGAGGGATCCTGATATCCTTATCCTCGATGAGCCTACCTCTTCTCTCGACAGAAAAATTGAACATGAGATATTTGACATGCTTCCCGATTCCATCAAGAATAAAACAATGATACTTATCAGTCACAGAGCATCAACTATCAAAGAGGCATCCCGTATACTCTGCCTGAGTGAAAATAAGCTTGTTGCATCCGGAACCCATGAAGAACTGATGAAAAAGTGTACCGAATACAGGTCACTGATAGAAGAATAGATGAAATTCCTTTTTGATATCGGACACCCGGCTGAAGTTCATGCATTCAGGAATGTTATCCACAACCTCAGAAACAGGGGGCATGATGTCCTTGTAACAGCAAGGGATAAGGAGATGACCCTTTATCTTCTTGATTTTTATAAGATCCCCTATGTTTCGACCGGGAAAAATATGAGTTCAAAGATAGGTAAGGTTTGGGCGTTTGTAAGAAATGATATAAAAATTTTGAAAGCTGCAATAAAATTCAAACCCGACCTCATAATAAATTTTTTCTCCCCCTTTGCCGCCCATGTGGGTAAATTACTGGGGAAAAAGGTAGTCGGTTTTCACGATACCGAACATGCAGATCTTACCATAAAGCTCTCACTTCCTTTCACAGATACCATAGTTGTCCCGGCTTGTTATAAAAGGGAATATCCGGGAAAAAGTGTAGTAAAGTTTAATGGAAATTTTGAACTGGCTTACCTCCATCCGAATTATTTCAAACCGGATCCTTCGATCTTTAAAATCCTTGGAATTAAGGAAAATGAGAAATATGTTCTCCTCCGTTTTGTGACCCACACCGCGATGCACGATTCCGGGCATAAAGGATTTACAAATGAAGAAAAGATCAAAATAGTTGAAAAATTTTCCGAACATGAAAGAGTGTTTATATCTTCGGAAGTCCCGTTACCTGAACAATTAAAAAAATATGAATTAAAAATCCCTCCGGAGAGGATCCATGATGTAATCCATTATGCCTCACTTCTTTATGGCGAAAGCGCAACAATGTCCTCCGAAGCGGCAGTTCTCGGCACTCCTGCGGTATTTGTGGATGAAAAACGGATCGGTTATACCAATGAGGAAGAAGAAAAATACGGATTGGTATTTAATTATTTAAATACTCCAGAGGGGAAGAGTTCTGCTTTGGAAAAAGGGATTGATCTTATAAAAACTAATAATTTGAAAGAGGAGTGGGGAAAAAAGCAAATCATTCTGATGAATAATTCAATTGATGTATCAGAGTTTATAACATGGTTTGTTGAAAATTATCCGGATAGTGAAAAAACAATAAAAGCTGATCTTGGATATCAATTAAGATTTAAATGATGAAAAAAAAAACTGGATCAAACTTTAGAATCAACCCGGAATTAAAATTAATTATCCGCATCATCAGACTTAAGAAAGAACCATTTGAATCGGAAGATATTGAATTGCTGAATAAGATCAATTGGGAGAAGTTCAGCAAGTTATGTAGATATCACGGGACCATTCCCATTGTCTACAAAAAACTTAATACAATAGAATCTGAATATATTCCAATTGAAACAATGGAGAGATTGAAAAAGCTGTATTATCAAATTGTTCAGTTCAACTTTGTCCAGTCCAACCAATTGATCCGAGTATTGAAACTATTGAGAGAGGAGGGTATCAATGCCATTCCGATCAAAGGGCCGGTAGTGTCGATGCAGTCATATGGTGATGTCGGTTACCGGATGTTTCAGGATCTGGACATTCTGATATCAAACAGGGATTTTATCCGGACTTATGACCTTCTTTGCACAAATGGGTATAATACTTCAAGTGAACTCTCAGAAAAAAAGAAAAAATTATGGAAACGTTTCAGGAGGGATATAGAATTCAGGAAAAATAAAACTCTGATAGATCTCCATCAGAGGGTGACACAGGCACATTCAGCATTTGATGTACCTGAAGATCAATTTACCGGGAATAATTATGTTGAAATACTTGATAACAAAATACCCGTCCTTTCAATTGAGGACACATTCATTTACCTCATTATTAACAGCACAAAGGATCAGTGGAATATGTTGAGAATGATAGCCGACCTTTCATACTTGATCTATTCAAATCCTGAGACAAAGTGGAATGTGATATTTAAAAGGGCAAAAAAGATGGGGGTTCTCAGGATGGTTCTCACAGGGATACATCTGATGTCACAGATTTCAGGTGAATCCCTGCCGGACCCTGTGATCTCAGAAATAGGTAATAGAAAAAAAATAAAAGAGTTGAGTGAAAATTACAGAATTCAATTATTATTTGGGAGTACCAGAAACAAAATACCTGACAGAGTAAAATCCATATATGGAACACTTGATTCCGGATATCAGAAATTCAGATACCTTTTATATTTCTTATTTACTCCGACTCCTGAAGATTTAAAATGGGCAGCACTCCCGGAATTTCTTTTTTTCCTGTACAGGATCATCAGGCCGATAAGGTTAATAATTCTGGCACTCAGGAGACAGGAGACAGAAGGCAGTAGTCAGGAAAAATAAATCAGGATATGGGATTTAGGATGAAGGATTTGGTAAAGCAAAATTCAACTCAGCTCACTCAAAATCTATAAGAAATTTAAAACCCGAAATAAAAGATCCATAATTGTTCTTGTTTCAAACATTTGTGCTTTTGTCATTGGCATTTGTTTCGTGTTCAGCCCAGGCTGCCCTCTCTTCGCTGACGCGAATTCACCTTGTCGATATTCGGATTTCGGATTTAATTTTTAGCTGAGGCTGAATGCTGTGGGCTGTATGCTGATCGCTCCTTATTGCCCTTCGCCTCTTGCCAATTTCTATATCTTCTAATGACAAATGCTTTAAGTCATAATCACAATCGCTATAATCCTGAATGACAAGTTCCTCATCCCTTAATGACAAGCTCTAAAGCACTCACTGACAATCCCCTTAGCATTTTATAACATTTATAATTTATTCTTGACTTCTATCCCTACCTTTGCTACAAAATACTGTGAAAATAAGCAGGGATGTTGATATCATAGGTTTATTTCCGGGAGGATAGGATTATCAGTAAATTTGAAGAGAACAAATATATAAGGTCAAATGATATATCAGTCTCACTCAATGGTACCGAAGCTATTTTATATGATCCTGATACTACTAAGGAAAAGTTCTTAAACCATACTGGTTTGTATATCTGGAAAAAACTTAACGGGAAAAACTCTTTCAAAGATATTGCTGAAAAAATAATAGAAGAATTCGATTCTGTTCCCACAGAAGATTTGAATAGTGATATATCAGGTGTAATTGAAGATCTTTCTAATTTCGGATTTGTAAGGGTGGCAGAGGAAGGGGAAATTGCTGAGGATAGAGATTATCCTGATATGATAGATGCCCCTAGATCCTTTGACATCTCTTTAACAGGTAAATGTAACCTCCATTGTGAATATTGTTTTTATGCGAATGAAATGCATGGGAGGCCTGATCTTCCGACTGAGGGATGGTTTGAATTTTTTGATGAGCTGGGAAATCTAGCAGTCCGTGATCTTACCTTAAGCGGTGGCGAGGTTTTTGTCAGAAAAGACCTGTGGGAAATAATTGATAGTATTATAAAGAACCGGATGAGATATTCTATATTATCAAACGGCACTTTGATCAATGAAGAAACACTAAAACAATTTGAGAAAGGAAAGAGGAGAACCAGGCTTAACTCAATACAAGTATCAATTGACGGATCATGTGCCGGAATTCATGATAAGAGCAGAGGGGAGGAATCTTTTAATAAGGCTATCAATGGGCTGAGATTGCTTAAAGAAGCTGGATATCCAGTTAATGTAAGAGTTACAATAAATAAATATAATGTGGATGACCTTGAGAATGTTTCTAGATTGCTCTTAGAGGATGTTGGACTCTCTTCCTTCGGAACCAACGATGCAATTCCAATGGGTTCGGGTTGTGATAATCAGGCTGGCATTACATTATCTCCTGATCAACAGTTTAAGGCAATTATCAAAATGCATGAACTTGATCAGAAGTATCCAGGACGGATCAATGCATCGGCGGGTCCATTGTCCAAATGGAGAATGTATGGAGAAATGGAGAATGCGAAAGCTACCGGAGAAAAATCACAACGATACCAGATGGGATTTCTCACTGCCTGCGGTTGCATGTTCAATAAATTGTCTGTTCATCATGACGGGATTATATCCCCCTGCAATATGCTGGCAGACCTGGAAATGGGCCGGATCAATTGGGATCCGATCAGTAAGATATGGAAGGATCATCAAGCCTTAAAGGACCTGAAAGACCGCAGGATCATCCCAATGAGTGATGTACCCGATTGCTCAGGATGCGAATGGCAGGAATTCTGTAATGGGAGCTGCCCCGGGTTGCCTTATTCAGTTTTTGGGGAACTCAACCGGGCTAATCTGCATGATTGTTATAGACGATTCTTAAAGGAAACGGGGCTGAAATCTTCAGATGTCCCCTGGTATCCATATAAAGATGAAAGTTGACGGAAATCTGAAATGTAAAATCAGCTCGGAGGTGGTGGTGGAGGATTTTCAGAATATATCACTAATTTTTCTTGCTGATCAGATGCGATTGATGGAGATTAATCCGACCGCCCGGAAAGTCTTGGATTACACAGATAGTAAGAAAACAATTTATGAAGTTACTGAACAAATACAAGATGAATTGAATGTTAAGTCAAATAGTTTTCGGAAAGATATGCTGGACTTAATATCCACATTTATTGAATCGGGAGTCTTAAACACTGTGGTTAGACTAAAATACGAAGGAGAGTTTAAAATGAACGAAACAACAAAATATATGGCCAATCCGGATGTTTCCTGCAGAATTGAAGATGAGGATGGTGCTATTCTGTTTAACCCGGACAACGATTCCACACAGGTAGTCAATCCTATTGGTCTGGATATCTGGCGGTCTGTTGAGAAGCTTCCCCGAAGTCTTAATGAAATTGTCATTCATATCAAGGAGATTTATGAAGATGCGCCTGAGGATCAAGTTGAGAAAGATGTGGAAAACTTTATCTTGAACCTGCATTCGAAAGGATTTATCGGAGAAGTAGTAGATGAATAAAAAGGAGAATATTGATAGTAGGGAAACCACACTCTCGAAAGTGATCCTTGATCTTCCAGAAGGTGTTCCACCGCTGAATATGTTCTACCTTTATATGACCACTGGATGCAATCTTTTCTGCCAGCATTGCTGGATTACTCCGACCTTTGTGAAAGGTGAACCCAGCCCCGGTGAATTCATTCAGATTGATCACTTGAAGAGTGCGGTGAAGGAGGGGAAAACTTTGGGATTAAGTAGTGCAAAATTCACTGGTGGAGAGCCTCTGTTACATCCACAATTCAGAGAGATTCTTGACTATCTAACGGATCAAGATCTTAAGCTGATTATGGAAACCAATGCCACACTTTTGGATGCTGAGCTTGCAAAATATATGAAAGATAATTCAAATATATGGTTCGTATCCACCAGCATGGATTCTCACAGACCCGAATTTCATGATAAATTTAGAGGAAAACCTGGTGCTTTTAAAGAAACAATCCAGGGGATCGAGCACCTTGTGAATGCCGGATACAGGCCTCAAATAATAATGTCACCACATAAAGCAAATATAAATGATGTGGATGAGCTGATTAAACTTGCTGTTTCACTTGGTGCAGGATCGGTTAAATTCAATCCAGTTACTCCAAACGGAAGAGGGGAAAAAATGGCCCGGGACGGGAAAACTCTTGATTTTGAAGAAATCATTCGTCTAGTAAGATATATCAAGGGAGAATTACAGGACAAATATCCGATCAAACTGCACATTTCTATTCCCCCGGCTCTTTTTAAAGTTAAGGAGATATTAGGTAGTGTTGGTGGACAGTGCAATGTTCGTGGAATTCTTGGGATTTTGGGGAGTGGAGAAATGGCCCTTTGCGGGATCGGGAGGAATATTCCTGAGTTATGCTTCGGAAAATTGAATGTTGACAGTCTTAGAAATGTATGGATAAATCATCCGACTTTATTGAAATTAAGAAGGGATTTGGAAGGTAAATACCCCGGTCTCTGCGGGGATTGTATTCATTCCCACAGTTGCCAGACGGAATGTGTGGCCATTAATTATTCTCTTTCAGGTGAATTGGTTCATCCATACTATTTGTGCGAAGAAGCAGAACTAAGAGGAAAATTCCCAGTTACCAGGAAAAGGAGTTACAATCCAGGAAAAAAAGCTGATGAATAAACCCGGTACTAATGAAAATAATGAATCTCGCTTTTCTCTACATGCTTCTTCAGTTAATATTAACGGGAAAGCCCTTGTATTCCTTGGGCATTCTACATCGGGAAAAAGTACCATAGCTGAAATACTATCCTCAGAATTCCCAAAAATTTCAGATGATAAAGTTCTTTTACTTAAGAATGGGGCTAACTGGTTCCTACAGAATGGAGATAAATATTGTGAAAGGGTATTTGCAGGAAATCCGAATCTAAAAAAAGAGGGAATTTTTCAAATTTTATCGTTTATGCGTATCTATAAATCAGACAAAAATGAGATTAAAAAAATTGAAAATCCATTATTATGCAGATACCTGACAGATGCTGTTTTTGAAGTGGATCAACAGAGGCGGGTTATGGACATAAAATTAAGGAAAGAATGGTTCTCAGCGATTGCAGATATTTCGAGAAAATTTGAGGGAAGACACTTCTTTTTTAAAAAGGAATTGAATGTTATTTCAATATTGAAAAAAGAATTTGAATATTAAATTATTTTTTTGTATAAATACAATAAAGAAGGAGTAATAATGGGAAGTGAAAAAAAGAAGTTTTATGAAAAACCAGTATGCGTGGATTCAGGGAAGGTTGCCTCTGTTCTTGGTGCTGTGTGTAGTGATGGTACTAATGCTGGTCTTGGTGAATGTGTAGATGGCTTTAATCCTACCTCTGTTTATACTTGCCAGGAAACTGGGGCACTTGCAGATAATGATTGCAATAACAATGGTTCTAATGCTGGTTCAAACTGTGTTGGGGATGGAGTGACTGCTGCAAATTGGGCATGTGAAGCTGGAGGAGTTGCTAAGTACGGTTAGTATGGGCATAGGTTAGATAATTTCTGTTGACTGGTTGATTGAAACAAATTAATACAAGTAGTTCTAATTTTTTTTACAAGGGTATTAGTATGAAGGGAACATTTATACAAGGGGACTTCCTTCAAACCAAGGCTTGTAATTTGCATAAATTAATTCCTGGAGATGTGGTTGTATTTAGAGACATGAGGGAAAAAGATAAGAACAGTCACATTATTCATAGAATTATTAGTGTTGATGGGGATTCTCTTGTAACAAAGGGAGACAATGTAAAATATATAGATGCTTTTCCGGTGACTATAGGAAACCTGATTGGAAGAGTTGATAAACTTGAAAGAAAGGGGAATCTTCACAAAGTAAGAGGTGGATTAAAAGGACTTTATTTGGCCAGAACAAAATATTTTTTCAGATGGTTTGTTTTCCGTTTATATAAGAAGATGACAAGTTTTTCAATTATCAGTTTTTTCGTAAAGTTATTATTAAAAAATACTTCAAAAAAAATAATAAAAGTAAAAATAAATACAGATGAAAAAGAAGTAACTAAATGGATTCTTAATCGAAATGTAATTGCAAGAAAAGGGCCTGGCGAAAATAATTTTTATGTGAAGAAACCGTTTGATTTGATTATTAAAGATAGCACTCAGAAGTAAGAAGCCAAAAGTCTTAGATCAGGATATGGGGTTTAGGATGAAGGATTTGGTAAAGCAAAATTCAACTCAGCTCACTCAAAATCTATAAGAAATTTAAAACCCGAAATAAAAGATCCATAATTGTTCTTGTTTCAAACATTTGTGCTTTTGTCATTGGCATTTGTTTCGTGTTCAGCCCAGGCTGCCCTCTCTTCGCTGACGCGAATTCACCTTGTCGATATTCGGATTTCGGATTTAATTTTTAGCTGAGGCTGAATGCTGTGGGCTGTATGCTGATCGCTCCTTATTGCCCTTCGCCTCTTGCCCCTCGCCAAGTTCACTATCACTTTTTTCTTTTTCCTTTAATTAACCATATCCCAAATCCTACATCCCATATTCTTAATCCCACAATCTACGTTGGCTGAAGCTGATCGCATCTCGCCTCTTGCCCATCCCTATAGTCTTAAATGACAATCCCCAAAATACTCAATGACTATTTCTATAATTCCAAATGACAAGAACAACAGTCCTGTAAATTCAATTTTTTTCATTATTCAGCCCTATATACCTTGATTATTTTTTCCTGCTGTGCTAATTTTTTTACACATGAAGGCAATGGAGAGGCCTTTATTACAAACTTATCTGTTTTCTTGTAGCTTCGGGATAGTTTTAATCTCCGGAAGGATGGGCGGAAGCCCACCCGATTATAGGTTTCAGCCCCAGCCATCAGCATTCAGCGTCAGCAAAAAAAACACATTTAAATTAATAAGTGAAAATTAGAAATATAAATGAATATGAAGTGTTTAAAAGGGCACATAAATTAACATTGAAAATATACAAAATTACAAAACAATTCCCAAAAGAAGAGCTATATGGGCTAACTTCACAAATGAGAAGAGCTGTTTATTCAATTCCAATGAACCTTAAAGAGGGAAGTGGGGGAACAGAGCCGGAATTTTTCAGATATGTAAGAATAGCCTATGGAAGTTGTGAGGAACTGGATTATCAGTTATTGCTCTCAAAAGATTTAGAATATATAAATGAGGACAAATATAAATTTCTTAAAAGTGAAATTATTGAAATCAGAAAAATGTTGTATTCACTATTTAATAAGAAGGAAAATAAGAATCTGTCTGACGCCAGTGCTTGAATATAGATGAAAAAGGAGATAAAGGGTTTGGCTGAAGCTGTGGGCTGAATGCTGACGCCAGTGCTTGAATATAGATGAAAAAGGAGAAGAAGGTTTCGGCTGACGCTGAAGGCTGAATGCTGACGCTGAAGGCTGAATGCTGACGCCAGAAATGGAATTAACATATGAAAGATAAAATTGTCAGTAAGATTAAGAATAAGGAAGCCCGAATAGGAATTATCGGCATGGGTTATGTCGGCCTTCCTCTGGCCAGGGAATTTTTAAAGAAGGGATTCACAATTCTTGGATTCGATATCGATGAGAGCAAAGTCAAATCCCTGAATAAAGGGAAGAGTTATATTAAACATATCAAGGATGATTTTCTCAAGGAATTTGTCCTGAAGAAAAAATTGTTCAGCGCTACCATCAGATTTTTCAAGGTTGAAGGAAGCGGATCATATTTTGATCTGTGTTCCGACTCCTCTCGATGATCATTTTAATCCCGATCTTTCCTATGTTGTGGACAGCACAAAGATCGTTGCGGATAATCTGAAGAAAGGGCATGTAGTTGTTCTGGAGAGTACCACTTATCCGGGGACAACCGAAGAGGTGATGCTTCCGATCCTTGAAGATAAGGGAAAGAAGGTTGGGAAAGATTTTTATCTTGGATATTCACCCGAAAGGGAGGATCCGGGAAATCCGAAATTTGAGACAGGAGATATCCCCAAAGTGCTTAGTGCCATTACAAAAGAGGGCATTGAGATCCTTAAGGCACTTTATGGTGAAATAGTTGAAGTTGTACCTGTATCTGATCCGAAGATAGCCGAAGCATCAAAGATCCTGGAAAACACATTCAGGGCAGTAAACATTGCCATGGTAAATGAGTTGAAGATCGTGTTTGAAAGGATGGGAATAGATGTTTGGGAAGTAATTGAAGCGGCATCCACAAAACCTTTCGGTTTTAAACCATTTTACCCCGGGCCGGGACTGGGCGGCCATTGTATCCCGATCGACCCTTTTTATCTGAGCTGGAAAGCAAAGGAGCATGACACAAATACTCACTTTATTGAACTGGCCGGTGAGATAATCAGCAGGATGCCTTATTATGTAACGGATAAATTACTCAGGGTATTGAATGAAAAGGGAATTCCTTTAAAGAATGCAAAAATACTTATTGTAGGTGTGGCATACAAAGAGAATGTAGATGATATGAGGGAAAGCCCTGCCCTGAAAGTAATAGAAATTCTCAGTAAGGAAGGATGCAAACTGAATTATTACGATCCGTATATTCCGGAATTGAAAAGGACCCGAAAATATAATTTTGATCTTAAGTCTGTTGCATTAGAAAAGACCAGGGATGATCATTATGACGCGGCGCTCATCCTGACCGACCATTCGATCGTGGATTATAAAATGGTGTTGAAAAAGGCCAAAGTGGTCATTGATACGAGGAATGCATTGAAGATCAAAGGATTGAAGAAAGGAAAGATATATAAGGCATAACTTGGGATGTGGGATTTGGGATATGGGGTTTGGTAAAAACAAAACATTGAACTTGGGATGTGGGATTTAGGATATGGAGTTTGGTAAAAATAAAACATTGACCTCGGTAATAATATAATTTAAATGAATTATGAAGATTTAGATGTGTTTAAGAATTCTCATGAGGTTGTAAAAGATATTTATGGTATTACAAGCAAATATCCTAAGGAAGAAAAATATAGACTTATTGACCAAATGATTCGATCAGCTTACTCTGTTCCTTCAAATATTGCAGAGGGAAATTCAAGGAATACAACAAAGGACTATATTAATTTTCTATATATTGCCAGAGGAAGTATTAATGAATTAAAATACTTTTTACTTTTATCTAAAGATTTGAATTATATTAATAAGAGTGAATATTCCAGACTAAAGGAAAACTGTATATCCGTTGCAAAACAACTTAATGGATTGATCAACTCTTTAAAGGGAAAATTGAAATAGCTATTATGAAAATTACTAGATTTTTAAATCTGTTTTTACCATATCCTAAATCCCATATCCGAAATCCAGCTTTGGCTGAATGCTGATGGCCGAGATTAAATTCTTGAACAATAAATTAATATACAAATCCCTCTTCTACCTCACCGCTATCTCCATCGCCATCCTCTCCCTTGTCTCCCTCAACGTTAACAAAACAGAACAGATTGGTAATGTTTCATTCCGCTTCGGACTATCTGTTCCATTTCCTGCATATTTTTTTCTTGGTTTATTTCTAATTTTGTGGAAAAAGGACAAATCTCGAAACAAAAACTTGTGATTCGTTTAATATTGTTTGGGATATTTTACAGTTCGATTTTCGAAATCATCCAGATATTTCTTCCGAACCGGGTTTTCAATCCAATGGATATTCTGTTTAATTTATCTGGATTTATTGTATGTATCTTCATTGTTGTTTTTTTTAAATTTAAAGAAACCAGGAATCTCAGATGAAAGTTATAATTTTAGCTGGAGGATACGGTTCAAGGTTGGGTTCGGTAAGTGACCTGATCCCAAAACCAATGGTGGAGATTGGTGGGAAGCCGATCCTATGGCATGTGATGAAAATATATTCATTCTTATGGATTCAATGAATTTGTAATATGTCTTGGTTATAGAGGAAATATAATTAAAGATTATTTTTATAATTATAATAATTATACAGTGATTTTACTATTGATCTGAACTAGGTGATATCAGTTATCACAATGGACATAAAGAAGAATGGAAAATAACTCTGGTGGATACAGGATTGAATACGCTGAAAGGGGGTAGAATTAAGAGGATAGAAAAATATTTGGGTGATGATATAAATATGCTCACTTATGGAGATGGTGTTGCCGATATTAATATTAAAGAATTAGTTCGTTTTCATAAAAGTCATGGAAAGATGGTGACAGTAACCGGTGTCCGGCCTCCTTCTCTATTTGGAGAAATTATCGAAAAGGATAACAAAGTGATCTCTTTTGAAGAAAAGCTCAGACCAGCCAGGGATTAATAAGCGGCGGTTTCATGGTTTTTAACAGAGAAATGATGGATTATCTGACTCCGGATGAGAATTGTGATTTTGAATTTGGACCTCTTGAGGATTTAACTTCTGAAGGTGAAGTGATGACATTTAAACATGATGGTTTCTGGCAATGTGCAGATACGGTGAGGGATGTCAACTATTTGAACAAACTTCTGCGGGAAGGGAATGCATTCTGGAAAACATGGTAGATTTTTTAATATGAAAAATATTTTAGAAAAATCATTTAAAAATAAAAAGGTTCTTATTACTGGCCATACCGGTTTTAAAGGATCCTGGCTTTCTATATGGTTAAGAGAACTGGGTGCGGATGTCACAGGCTATGCACTTGATCCTTACACTGAAAATGATAATTTTGTCAGAACTGGATTGTCAGAGAAAATTTTTGATATTAGAGGAGATGTCAGGGATATTGATAAATTAAGTGGTGTTTTTAAAAAATATAAACCGGAAATAGTATTTCACCTGGCAGCACAGCCTCTGGTGAGGGAAAGTTATATAAATCCCAAGGAGACATTTGATATTAATATCGGCGGAACAGTGAATGTGTTTGAATGCTGCAGGGAGAGTGATTCTGTAAGAGCAATTATTAATGTAACAAGTGATAAGTGTTATGAGAATATTGAGACGGAGAGAGGATACAAGAAGAGGACAGGATGGGGGGGTATGACCCGTATAGTGCCAGCAAAGGATGCAGTGAGTTGGTCACATCATCTTATAGAAGGTCCTTCTTTAACCCTGCAGAGATCGCTGCTCACGGGAAAGCATTGTCATCTGTAAGAGCCGGGAATGTGATCGGAGGCGGTGACTGGGCAAAGGACAGGATCATTCCGGACAGTATCCGCTCATTGATAAAAGGGGAAAAAATATTGATCAGGAATCCTGAATCCACCCGCCCTTGGCAGCTTGTATTGGAGCCGCTTGGAGGTTACCTCCTGCTTGCTTCAAAAATGAGTGTTGATCCGGCAGAGATTTTTCGGGTCCTGGAATTTCGGCCCTGAACTTAAGTCTGTTGTTCCGGTTAAAAATATTGTTGAAAAGATCATTGAATATTGGGGGGCAGGAGAGTGGCATACATCCCGGAAGCCGAATGAGCCTCATGAAGCGGGACTACTCGCACTTGATATATCTAAAGCTGAAAAAGAACTTAACTGGTCACCAAAATATGATCCAAATGAAGCTGTTGAGGAAACTGTTAGTTGGTATAAAAATAACCTTGAGAATAAAGATATGTATAATGAGTGTGTGGATCAGATTAACAAATATATGGAAAAATAGAGTTGGATAAATGGAAATTAAGGAGCGAAAATTAAAGGGAGTTTTTGAAATAATCCCGACACCTCTTATCGATGAGAGGGTTTTTTTATGAGGACCTATGATTTTAAGTTGTTCAGAGCAGCAGGGATAAAAAGAGAGTGGGTCCAGGAGAATCATGCAAGATCAGAGAGGAAGAATATAATACGGGGTCTCCATTTTCAATTTCCCCCTTATAGTGAAACCAAATTAGTGAGGGTTGTTTCCGGTGAGATTCTGGATGTTTTTGTCGACCTCAGAAAAGGCTCGGATACATTTGGTTTGTGGGATTCGATAATCCTTTCTGAACACAACAAAAAAATGGTTCTCATTCCCAGAGGTTTCGCTCACGGATACCGGACCATTTCAGAGATAAGTGAGGTGTTATATAAAGTGGATAATTATTACACTCCCGGATCAGAAGGGGGAATATTGTGGAATGATAAAGACCTGAAAATTGACTGGGGAGTCAGCACTCAGGATAAACCGGTTCTGTCAGATAAAGATAAAACCAATATCCCTTTTGAAGAGTTTATAAAAAAATATGGAAATATTGATCAGGAAAAATTAATATGAAGATAAGACTTTTTAAGCCTTCGGTGGGAAAAGAGGAGCTGGAAAAAATAAATGAGGCTTTTGAAAGGTCATGGATCGGACTTGGTCCCAATGTAAATGAGTTCGAGGAAGAGTGGAAAAAATTATATCGGATGTAGAAGTAGCAATAGGACTGAATTCGGCAACTGCCGCCCTTCATATCGCCCTGATGGTATTCGGATTCCCGGAGGGGAAAAAAGTGCTGGTCCCCACCCTGACCTTTGCATCGACAGCAACTGCCGTTCTTTACAACCGGTTAATTCCTGTATTTGTTGATTCGGATCCTGTCACACTTGGGAATAAGTCTGGAAGACCTTGAAAAAAAATATGATAAGGATTGTGTCGCAGTTATACCTGTTCATTATGCCGGACATCCGGTTCCGATGGAAAAATTGGTCCCCTGGGCGAAAGAAAAAGGACTGAAAGTAATTGAAGATTGCGCGCATACAGCAGGCGGAATGTATAAAGGTAAAATACTGGGGACCTGGGGGGATATCGGGTGTTTCAGTTTTGAAGAAAAAAAATGTATGACCACCGGTGACGGTGGCATGATCTGCTCAAATGATCCTGACCTTTTAAAAGATGTCAAAGCTTACCGTTGGGTAGGGATAGACAAGGATAATTGGAAAACTGCTCAGACATACACAAATGCAAATAAAGATGCCATGCACTGGTTTTATGAAATAAATCTTCTCGGATATAAATACAACATGAATGATCTGGCTGCAGCTATCGGGTTGGCGCAATTGAAGAAACTTCCTGAAATGAATAGAAGGAGATCTGAAATCATCCAGAATTATCTTGATGGTATTTTCGATATACCGGGGATAGAACCATTACTCCCTTTTGAACCTGAAAAATATTTTTATCAGATGTTTGGAATAAGAACTGAAAACAGGGATGAATCTGATGATCTATCTAAAATCAAAAGGTATTGCCACCGGTTGTCATTATACTCCTTTAACTTTTCAGCCACTTTTCAAGGAGTGGAGAAATAATTGTACTTACATAGAAAATGAGTATAAAAGGTTTATTACATTACCGCTTCACTCGGATCTGGCAGATAAAGAAGTTGAATACATTATAAAAACCACTAATGAATCAAAATAATATCAGCCAGGATTCAGAGTTATGGGGTTCTCAATGGAGTTCTCATTCTCCGGAAACAGAGATCCATAAGTGGGATTTTTATGGACTCCGTCCCTGGATACTTAAATATACTTCAAGATATGGGAAATCCATAGAAGCGGGATGTGGTTTGGGCAGGTGGGTTTTTTATTTATCAAGTCTTGGAATTGATATTGAGGGAATTGATTTCTCAAAATCTACTATTGACTATTTGAATGAATGGAAGATTCAAAACAAATTTAATCCGCATTTTTTTTATGGAGATGTAACAAACCTTTCTTTTGAAGATAATTCATTGAGTGGCTATATATCCTTGGGCGTTGTAGAACATTTTATTGAAGGTCCCAAAACACCTTTAGAAGAAGCATTCAGAGTTTTAAGGCCAGGGGGAGTTGCCATTATTACAACGCCATCAATATCTTGGTTACAATTAGTAAAAAAGATAAAAAAAAAATCAAAGAATATTATAAAAAAAATAATGAGGAGGGAAATTGTTATACCTCCCTTTTTTCAATATGAATATCGTCCCAGGAAATTAAAAAATTTTGTGAATGATTCTGGTTTGCATGTGACTTCCTTTAGCGGAACTGATTTGTTGTACACATTTTGTGAACTAGGAAACTTTTATGGGAGAAATTTAAAAAAGGGCTCATTTGCATATTGGTTTTCAAACACTTTCGAAAACACATTCATTCGTACTATAGGTGCCCAATCAGTAACAATTTCTGTTAAACTTGATGATATCATGTATTGTTTTTTATGTGGTCATAGAGTAGCTGCAAGATCATCTTTAGATTTTTTTTCTGTTCCAATATGCAAAGAATGTGAATTACGAAAAAATTCAACCTTTTATAAAAATAAAAAAGCAAAATATAATTTCCCATATTTCATCGATCCTCCAAAAAAAAAATGTTAGAAAAAAAATATGTGATTACTGTAAAAATTCATATATAACCGATGCGATTTTCGAATCTTTTGGTTTTTCAAGAGATGTTTGTCCTGATTGTTTAAAAAAACTGATGTAAATATTGAATTATCAAACAAATATGTAAAACCGATATGGAGAAACAGAAAAGTTTAGATTTTTATCAGGAAAGTTATCAAAATTCAAAAAAAATGAGATTCATGTTATTTCTAAATATTATTTCTTCTGTTTTTTGGAGTAAATATGTTCAATACTGAATTTCCAGCAGTTGTTTTTGGCTTATCAAAAACTGCAATTGGGGTTGGGAAAAGCCTTGGCAGACTGGGAATATCAGTATATGGCATCAGCTATCAAAAGGAAATTGGTTATTATTCAAAGTATATAAAAGGAAATATTTTCCCACATCCCTTGACAAATGAGGATGATTTTGTTTTATCTATTCAAAAATTATGTTTTCAGCTGAAAAAGAAACCAGTTTTATTTATAACATCTGACGAGTATTTAACCTTTTACACCAGAAATAGTAGTTTTATTAAAAAACATTTTTATTCTAATCTTCCAAAAGCAAATTTGATCATTACCATTTCAGATAAGTATAAGCAATATTCACTTATAAAAAAAACAGGAGTTGATCTTCCCAGTACTTTTTTTGTAGAAAATAAAACAGAATATAACAAGATCAAAAACAATATTGTTTTTCCTGTTTTTATTAAAGGAAGGGATGTTAATGAATGGCGTGAAGTTGTTGGTGGAAAAATAAAAGGCTTTGCAGTTTATAATAATCAAGAAATGTTAGAAAAAATTGATTTACTATTTAAAAAAAAGGTAGCTTTCATCATTCAGGAACTTGTGATAAGCCGGGATAACCAGAACTATAAAATATGTGTTTTTATTTCCCCCTCAGGAGAGTTGAAATTATCCTTTACTCTCAGGAAAATCCACCAATATCCAATCCACTCCGGTATAGGATCAAGTGTGGAGAGCATTAAGTATCCAAATTTGGAAGAAATCGGGAAAAAATTATTTTCATCAATCGGATATACAGGAGTTGGAAGTGCTGAATTCAAATATGATGAGAAAGATGGTAAATTAAAACTGATCGAAATCAATCCAAGGTATTGGCAGCAAAATGCTCTTTCAGACTTTTGTGAAGTAAATTTCCCTCTTATGGATTATCAGGAAGCTACAAAGCAATTTCCCTTAGCAATAACTGATTTCAGAGAAAAGCTAAAGTGGGTGAACATATCCTTGGAAATTAAATCATATTTGAAATACAAGAAGGGACATTGTCCTTTTTCTCCTGGATAAAAGAGTTAAAAGGGAGAAAAATACTGTCAAACTGTTCGTTAGATGATCTCAGTCCTTTTATTATTTTTCATTACAAAAGATTTAGATCTAACTTGATAAGAATAATAAAGAGAATGATTGGGATAAAGAAATGAAAAAAAAGATACTTATTCAAACAACAGAATATTTTTCAACTGAATCCTGGGAAAGTTCATTTGAAAAATTTTATCCAGACTATAAAGAGAGAATTGAAATATTTTATTTTTGTTCTCAATTAAAAGATTTTAATAAACTGGCAATTAATTGCGAATACTGTTTCATTATTCAATATGTCGATGGAATGAATATGGAAAATTCAAAACTAAAATTAGTATATATAGGTGTGAGCAATATAGATTTTTCAGATCAATATAAATTTCCAGATCAGATCAAAATTCTCTCTTTAAAAGGACTTGCTAAAGAATTAATTGCAGAATATACAGTTATGGCGGCCTTATCTCTTACAAGACAATATCATATTTCTTTTCTTAATAAGAGCAAAAAAAAGTGGGATCAAAAACCTTTTTTAATCAAAGGGTTTTTTCACTGAAAAATTATAAAATCGGCATACTTGGTTTAGGAGAAAATGGGGCAGCCATTGCTCATATTTTCAAACTTTTAGGGTGCTATGTAGCAGGTTTTTCTGAAAATCCCCATCCCAATTTAAATCTTGATTCATGGTTTGCTCCGGATCAATTGCATGAGATTCTCGAGCTGTCGGATATAGTAATCATATCATTACCCTTAAATTTGGCACAAAACA
>CAWHBG010000002.1:0-1188121 GCA_963827565.1 Candidatus Aminicenantota bacterium | reverse complement strand
TTCTGAAAAAGATACTTCTGAAGGCCTTCAGTGACGACCGTAAAGTAAGGGAGTACATTTTCCAATGTAAGAACGACGATCTTGAGTTCATCTTGAGTGAATGGAGTATTGTCCGTCATGGGCGTGTTTCCATATTCAAGCACGAGATTAATTAAGTTCTCCCTCGTAGTTTCGAGATACTCTGTAAAGAAGGAATCGTTGAGGCCTTCTTGCGGTGAAGCTTGGATAAGTCCAATAAGAGTCTTCTTTGCGAGAATTCGAACGTCTCGTGGTCCATCAGTAGTAGGGATAGTTCCACTGTAGACAGTTAATCTAACCTCAAAGAGGTTGATTGTGTGTTTCACAAAATGCTCGAGATGCTTTTCTTGAAACACTTCCAAAACACGTCCAGCCACCTTTTTACATAGAGCTCCACTTTTATTCATGTACTCTTTGTTAAGGGCGGTTTGTTGTTCTTGTAGTTCCTCCATGATAGCATCGTCTTTGCATTCATTTGGGAACGTAAGCTTGGTCTTGATTCTCATAGACCTCGGGACGAATGTTGGATTCTCTGGATCATTCTTTCGTTCTTGTTCCAAGAAAGTATCCAGGCAACCCTTCTTATGCATTTTAAGAAAAGAAGAGTCGGCCATTACCAGTGTCAACGTAGTAATGAAGGTAACAGTAGCGGGGTGACGCTGCGACTGAAGGAGTTCCATGATCGGTTCCAAAACACATTCTCGTTTCTCATGTTTGAGTTTGCCTTTGGAATCCCTTACGATTTGAAGGTTTGGAATATCCTTCAAGTCGTATTTAGTTACGGCAGGAATGTTTGGAATAAGGAAGGTCGAGTCGTGGAGTAATAGCAGTTAATGGTTCGGTGGCTTGAAGTGCCGGCGGCGGCGCCGCCGAAGGCGGCGTCGCATCTGCAGCCGCCGAAGGCGGCTGAAGCTGCTGTTGTACAGCAGCAGCAGTGCGGAAGCCTTGAAGAGAAGCAGGTTGGCTAGACCCACGTGTTTGACCATTTGTATTGCTAGTACTTGAAGCAGTCCCGGATGCCGCCGAAGGCGGCGTCGGGTTTGTTCCATAGTCGCTCATACTGTAGGTTTCCTGTATGTGTATGCAATCTGAAGTAAAGAATGGGTCTCTACAGTTTATTTAGCGTCACGTTTACTGTTTACTAGTAGCTATGTTGATAAACCCGGGTAAGCAGGTTTCGCTTTCGCTTCAACGGTATCGCAAGCAAGTAAAGTGTTGTTGTGACAACGAGAGGTGATGGGAGAGCCACTCACACACGGATTTTGAGTGTGACAGACAGGCGCGCGGGAAAACACCTAAATGAAATTTTGGTGTTCTGACGAATGTCCAAAGAATATATGTTGATATATACATAATCCGTGCACCTCGAAGAGCGCGCAAGGCGGTCTTGAGAATCTTTGATGGTGGTATCATCGCAATTTGTGGATTGCGACCTATCTAAGACGCTAATCTAGACACTCCATATAACATATATATGTAGTATATACCTAAAGTTGCATCGTTTCAATCATGGTGTAAATTTTTCGGTTTACAAAAAAACTGATCGCGTAAAACAAGGCGACGTGAAGCTTGTCTGAGGTAAGGAGTGGGTCTCTACAGTTGGTTTAGCGTCACGTTTGCTGTTTACTAGTAGCTATGTTGATAAACCCGGGTGAGCAGGTTTCGCTTTCGCTTCAACAGTATCGCAAGCAGTAAAGTGTTGTTGTGACAACAAGAGGTGGTGGGAGAGCCACTCACACACGGATTTCGAGGCGGACAGACAGGCGCGCGGGAAAACACCTAAATGAAATTTTGGTGCTCTGACGAATGTCCAAAGAACGCATGTGTGATAAATACATACTCCGTGCACCTCGAAGAGCGCGCGAGGCGGTCTTGAGAATCGTTGATGGCGGTGTCGTCGCAATTTGTGGATTGCGACCTATCTATGACGCTAATCCAGACACTCCATATAACATGCATATGTAGCATATACCTAAAGTTGCATCGTTTCAATCATGGCGTAAATTTTTCGGTTTGCAAAAAAACTGATCGCGTAAAACAAGGCGACGTAGTCGCTCTTGTTACGCGGTCAGTTTTTTGCCGGAGCTGCTTTGTAATACTATTACCCGTAATAGTATCAAAACATATGGCTCCGGTATCCATTTAAAAGAAAGAGGATGCGCGGACACCTTCGGTATCCGCAAGATTCGATTTGATAAGTGCGTCGCGAATATTTCGCGGCCTCGAGAATGCAACTACAAATCGATCAAAACCACTATCAGTCCTCTTCCGTAAAGCCGAAGACGAAGCCACAGCTCATGCTGCTAAAATCAGACTTCGTGAACAGACTGCCGAAACTGCAGTTGATCTTGAACAAGAACCTGCTTCTACTCGAAAAGACGTTAGTGGCGTTATCCGAAAAGAAGCGTCCCTTCAAGTTTCAAAGGAAATTACTAAACGTCAAAAGAAGAATGAATCTCGAAAAAACTCTTCGGGCGGCTCGGCAGCCCAAAAACGAGCAACCCAAAACGGAAAAGGCAAGAATTCAAAGTCTGGAAGCAAATCAAAAGAGAAACAAGCGAAGAAGAAGAAACGAAAGACATCTACAAAGACCGTAAGATTTCAAGGCGGCGCCAACAAAGGTGGAAGAAAAGGCAAACAAAAATCGCCGCAACGAAAGTAACAAACCAATACTTTCCTCCGAACGTTCGCCCCAATATTACTTCAAATGTTACTCACTCGATTAACATCGAAAACCTCCGGACATATGGCTTCACCATCGACCCTACGCTGCAACGTTGGGAGCGACTGCGTGACGTCATTCTTCGCATGGACGCGGATCAATGGTTCAGCCGATTTCACCATTTGGCGTACCACGATCTCTGCATAAATACGAAGCCGCCTCCTGGTACTAGACTTCTCCTTGGACTAAGCGAAAAGTTCTGTATTGAACGAGGTAGACCTACCGGTATTGACGATAGCTTCGATTCGAACTTTGAACGATTGCGACGACAAGTTCGAATACACGATTACTTTCACTTGAGAGATCGAGCTACAACGGACGACGACTACATTCCAAACTTATACATTCCTTCAAACTGGATACCTCCAGATATTCGACATGGGGATATGGAACAACGCATGATCAACTACCGCATGAAATTAGAGAGACTCGTCAAACACGCCTCTCTGCGTCGCCGTCCCAGATTCAACCTCTCTCCTCTCCAATACAAGATCCTCAAAGACTTAAAGGAGAACAAAGAGATTATTGTATGTCTATCGGATAAGAACCTCGGCCCAGTCGTCATGGACCGTTCTGATTATATGAACCGAGCAATTAGCGACCATCTCAGCAACACCAGTGTTTACACTAGGCTGAGTGAATACGACGCCAGAAGAATCATGGCCTCTATTCGATTCGATTTAGAAAGTACATTCGAACGCTACGGTGATGATCTGTGTAAGACAGAACAAACGTACCTGAAACGATTCATCGAACAAGGGACGTATAGAATGAAACAATTCTACATCACTATCAAGGTGCACAAGGATAATACAACACGTCCTATTGTGTCTTGCTGTGGCTCGCAAACAGAAGGTTTCTCTAAATGGATTGATTACAAGTGTAAAGAACTTCTCTCACTTGTACCTACCCTTCTTCGAGACTCCTTCCAAGTCCTCAAGGAACTACGAGAACTAAAAGAGTTGCCTTCAAATGCAAAACTCTTTACATTTGACGCCGTGTCTATGTATACCAACATCAATACAAATCACGGCATTGAAATTTTTCGAAAATGGTTCACGGAATTTAAAGATGAAATACCTTCCGACTTTCCCGTGAAAATGTTCCTGGCCGTACTACCTGTCGTCATGGATAATGTATTCCAATTCGATGACATGTTTTTTCGACAAGAGGACGGTACAGCCATGGGTACTAGCTGTGCTGTGCTTTACGCCACTCTCTATTATGGATATCATGAAAGAACCGTATTGATTCCAAGATTTAAGAGATGGTGTCCATACTTGAAACGATTTATCGATGACAAGTTTGGCATTTGGACTGGAACGACTCAAGAATTCGAATGCTTCAAACAAGCACTCCCTTTCAAGAATCTACGCTGGACTGGTTCCGGATGGCAAGAATAATTAAATTGTCGAGATTTGAAGCGGATAAGGCGGGGAGCAAAGCTGAAGGGGTATTCCTGTTCCTCGGCCCTCCCGGTGTAGGAAAAAGTTATATCGCAAGGGAAATAGCAGAATACCTTTTCGGGGACAGAGAGAAATTGAGGGTGATAGATCTTTCTGATTATAAAAGCCCTGCGGATATTAAAAAGCTGATTTCCGGCCCGGAAGGGGAAATGGGGGAATTGACCAGAGAATTTGAACTTCACCCTTTCTCAGTTATCTATTTTGAGAATATTGATAAAACTCACACCTCCACTCTTGAATTTTTGAGAGATGTTCTTGATAAAGGGGAAGTTCTTGATTCATCCGGGAAGAAATATTGTGTTTCAAACAAGATCTTTATTTTCAGCCTAACCAGAATCGGGGCTGAGGTTTCAAAGAGCCAGATCGGATTTGTTAGGGGCAGCAAATTGTTGAGCAGAATAGTTATCCCGCCGAAGATCGTTTATGTCCTGGACTGGGTTGATGAGATCATTGAATTCTCCCCTCTCGGGAAAGAGAGCCTGGAGAAGATCGCGGTAAAAGAAATGGAAGAGATAGCGGAAGAGATTAATGACAAGTTTTTCAAAACCCTGATCTTTGACAAAAAAATATCAAAAATACTTTCAGAAGAGGCAGCAAAAAGGGGGGGGTCAGCCCATATGATAGTTGAATTTGTTGAGCGGGAGATCAGGTCTGTGATCATCGATTATGTTACCGGGAAAAAGATAAGATCGGACAAACTTTATTTGAAATTTGAAAAAAACAGGATAGAAATTTCGGAGAGTAAAAATAAATGACAGAAAAAATTAAAGCTGTTGTTCTGGCTGCGGGAAAATCAAAGAGGATGAATTCGGAGAGGTCGAAGGTAGTCCACAGGATACTTGGAAAAGAGATAATTAATTATACCCTTGATGCCCTCTCTGAAACAGGTATTAAAGATGAAGATATTATCGTTGTTGTCGGTGAGAACAGGGATGAAGTAGCTGCCGTAATAAAGAGGGATGTGAAATATGCGGTCCAGAAAGAACAATTGGGCACTGCTGACGCTCTAATCTCAGCCGGGAGCTTTCTTGAAGGGTTTGAGGGAAATGTTATTGTTACGGTTGGTGACAATCCATATATTAAATCTGTTCAATTCAGGGAAATGATCGAAAATCAAATTGGAAAAGGAATTGAATGTACATTATTGTCAGCTAATTTCCCGGCAGATCCGCCGCCTTATGGACGGATCCTCAGGAATAGCCAGAGTATGGTGGAATCTATTGTTGAGGCTGCAGATGCAAATGAGGAACAATTGAAGATAAAAGAGGTAAATGCAGGTATATATGTTTTCCGAAATGAGATTGTTTTCCCCCTTCTGAAAAACATAAAAAGTGATAATGAGAAAAAAGAGTTTTACCTTACAGATATTATCTCTGTTATGAAAGCTGAAGGTTATTCGCCTGATGCTGTTGAAACTGACAACTATTTTGCAGCAATCGGGATCAATAACAGGAGGGAGTTGTCTGAAGCACAGGTTAAGTTCAACCGGGATAATATTAGGGAATTGGAGGAGAAATCGGGTGTTACAATATTCCAGCCTGAAACTGTTACTATCGAGCCGGGTGTTAAGGTCGGAAAAGATACGGTAATATTTTCATCAACATATATCGGTTCCGGAACAAAGATCGGACGAAATTGTTCAATTGGCCCTTTTGTCTATCTGAGGAATGTTGAAGTTGGTGACGGCGAAGAAATATCCTATACAAAAATAACCGGTTAAAAAATGAATATTGTCAGCAGATCACCCGGCAGGATATGCCTTTTCGGTGAACATCAGGATTATATGTCACTTGCGGTAATAAGTGCCGCAATAGATCTCAGGATATGTGTTGAAGGGACAGTTGGAGCAGGTAAGGTCATATCAGTTAACCTGCCGGATATTGGGAAGAGAGTTGAGTTTAATACAGATAATATAATCTATGAAGGGAAGAAAGATTATATAAGAAGCGCTGTTAAAGTACTCAGGGAAAAAGGGTTCATAGATGATATTAAAGTGGATGCTGAACTCAGGGGAAATATTCCCCGTGAGGCCGGTGCTTCATCTTCCTCTGCCCTGTCGGTTGCATGGATCGGATTTCTTCTTGGTTCAAAATACAGTCCGGAAGAGATCAACGGAATGAGAAAAGAGATCGCTGAACTTGCTTACTTTGCTGAGGTGGAGGAATTTAATGAGAGCGGCGGTAAGCAGGATCAATTAGCATCAGCGTCGGGCGGGATAAGTTATTTTACTTTTTTTGTTAAAGCAGGAGTAGAAAAACTTGATCCTGAATTGGGAAGTTTTGTCCTTGGGGATTCCGGTGAGCCGAAAGATACGCAGAAGACACTTAAAAGGGTCAGGCAAGGGCAGGAAGCCGGATTAAGTGAATTGTCAAACTACCACAAATTTAATAATAATTATGAAATTGAATATGATAAAGTATTCCCCTTTTTTGAAAGGGTAAGCAATGGTGTACGCCCCTACCTTGAGGGGGTTGTGGAGAATTTTGAGATAACCAAAAAGGCTTATACTGAATTGAAAAAAGATAAAACAGACCATTCAGTGATAGCGCAGCTGATGAACCGGCACCACGCCATCCTTCGTGATAAACTGAATGTATCTACAAAAAAAATAGAAAAAATGATAGATGGAGCTTTAAGGTCAGGAGCCCTCTCTGCTAAAATAAACGGGTCAGGTGAAGGAGGATGTATGTTCGCTTATTGCCTCGGCCGGGAGGAAGAGGTTGCTGAGGCAATTCTGAAAGCGGGAGGAACTCCGTATATTATAAATATTGGAAAGGGCCTTGAAGTGACGATTTCAGAATGAAAACAGAAAATATAAATGAACTTATTCCCGAGGATTTATATAGAATCTCCATCCCCTCCGATCCGGGCCTTCATGAAGTATTTATGAAAAATTTCCCCGGAATTCCCCCAATCGTTACCGATCATCAAATGGTAATTATTTCCGGATATGATTCATATGATTTTTTAGTTGGTAATAATATAATTCAAACGGAAGTGCTTATTGCTGATCTTGACAGGAAGAATGCAATGTTCCTTGCATGCAATTCCAGATCTGTAATGAAGCCCCTATCTCTATATGAAAAACTTAACTTCCTTAAAAATATTATTCAATATTCGGAAGTATCTGAAATTTATGAAAGGACCCGGCTTGGGATCAGGATCGATAAACCCCTTATTTCAAATCTCGATGAGCTGACGGGAGAATTATTCAGAGACCTGTTGATTGAAAACCGGATATCTCTTAAGGCTGCATTACGGATTTGTTCTTTTGCCGAAAAGGACAGGATAACATTGACCGGTGTTTTTTTTAAAGTTCGGTTCTCAAGCAGTAATGAGCTCAATTTGCTGGATATGATGAGTGAAATATGTTTCAGAGAAAAGACAGATGTAAAGAGTGTACTGAAGATAATAAATACCGATACTCTTTATAAGGAGAAGGATCCTTCTTCTGCAATACTGTCTGAATTGTCCAGGTTGAGATATCCATCCTATACTGATCATGAAAATGAGTGGAAAAAAGAAATTGACAGAATAGAGATACCGGTCAGACATCAGATCCATCATGCACCCTTCTTTGAAAAAAAGGGGGTAGAACTGAGACTCTTCCTCGACTCAATAGAAAAAATCAGGGAAATATCTAAAAAACTCAGAGACTGAAATATCTTAAAAAAAGTGAAACTTTCTATTGCCCCCTCCGGGGATATGGGCTATAATGCCGTTTAATTATTAACGAATAATTCACGGAGAAAACAACAATGGAAAACGGTGAAAGCTTGAAATCCGAAAATTTGGATACATCACTTAAAAAGGATTTTCCTTATCCCGGATATGATGAATGGAAAGCATCTGCCATAAGACTTCTTAAGGGGAAAGATTTCGAGAAGTCTCTGAAGACTCTGACCTATGAAGGAATTTTACTTGATCCTCTATACGATAAAAAAGATATTGTTGGACTTCATCTCGATTCAATCCCCGGGAGTGAAAACTTCCTCAGAGGCCAGAACCCGGAAGGATATTTAGGCAGGGGTTGGAATATCTGCCAGCGAATGGGCGCCGGAGTTCCTGAAAATTTTAATAAGGAATTGATCCAGGCTCTTAATTCCGGGCAGAACTCCATATTCATTTCACCTGACCGCCCGACCTCTTCAGGGATCGATCCGGCTTCAGCTCAGGCGGACCAGGTTTGTGTAGACGGTCTCTCCCTGTCGGTCCTTAAAGACATAAATGATTCACTCAATGAAGTTGATATAACGAAATATCCCCTTATTTTTGATACAAATATTTCCGGAATGGAATTGTACATGCTCCTGAATGCTTATCTGAAAGAGAACGGGATTGATTCAGGCAGGATCAGATGTGATCTTAACTTCGATCCGCTCGGGTTTCTTGCAGGAGAAGGCAGATCAGGTTCAAATCCGTATCACTATTATAAAAAAATGGCCCTGCTTATTAGAAAGGTCATTAAAAATGGTGATAAAACAAGAGTTACTGGTGTTTCTGTCCTACCTTATCATAATTCCGGTGCATCATCCGTCCAGGAACTGGCTATCGCACTTGCAACAGGGATCGAATATATAGAGGCCCTTAAGGTCCATGGGATCTCACCTTCGGAAACGGTTTCATCGTTATCATTTAAATTCGGTATAGGTTCTGATTATTTTATGGAAATAGCAAAATTGAGGGCCGGGAGAGTTTTGTGGAACAAAATACAGGAAGAGTATGGAATTCCGGAACATCAGAGATATTTTCATGTACATTCAGAAACATCAATGTTTAATCAGTCTTCACTTGATCCATATGTAAATATGCTGAGAATCACAACAGAGGCTTTTTCGGCAATTGCCGGTGGGGCAGACACTATCACAACAAATCCATTTAATAAAAGTTTTGCAAAACCCGATCAATTTTCAAGAAGAGTAGCACGTAATGTTCAGATAGTTTTAAAAGAAGAATCACACCTCCACAGGATGATCGACCCGGCCGGAGGATCGTATTTTGTTGAAAAACTTACTTCCGATCTTTCAGAAAAAGCCTTGGAATTCTTTCTTGAGATTGAGAATCTGGGGGGAGTTCAGAAAACGCTGGAGAGCGGTTATTTGAGCGATAAGATCAGAGAGGGGAAAGAGAAACTGGAAAAGTTTATTGCGAAGAGAAAAAAAGTTATGGTCGGGACGAATAATTATAGTAATCCTGATGAGGTTGTTACCGGCAATGTCACTCCGGAACCGGATCCACTCTATTCACAGAGAATTGCTTATCTCATTGGGCATAAAGACGGGAACAAAGATAAAAGGGGTTCGCTCTCTCCCGCTTTATTGAGAGATTTGTTTGAAAAAATGGACACGGAAGTTATAGATGAAGGGATAAAACAATTTGCAGGAGGCGCATCGATCGGTGAGATCTTCTCGGGATTGGGCGGTACTGATGATGTTTTTATTGTTAAGGCGCCGGAATGTGTGAGACTCACAGAAAAAATGGAGTTACTCAGACAAAAGGTTGACGGGATGAAAAAACTTCCTGGAGTTACATCGGTACTAACGATTGCTGTAAACGAACCTTTTCTGAAAATAAAGCCGAGGGGAGATTTTTCGAAATCATTCTTTGAGACCGGAGGATTTAACAGTACTATTATCAGGCTCGAGGGTTCCATAGAAGAGAAGGCGGATAGAATTGCATCAGAAGGGAACGACATAATTGTCCTCTGCGGAACGGACGATGACTATCCGGTTTTAGTTCCGGCTCTGGTTGACGCTGTGAAAAAAAAAATTGATCATCCTATATTTATACTTGCAGGTGATCCGGGAGATAACAGGAAAAAGTTTGTCGAAAGCGGTATTGATTTTTTTATTTACCGGGGGATAGATCTTCCTGAAATAATAACAGGCATACTGGATAGATCAGGAGTTAATAATGGATAAAAGGCCCGATTTTAAAAAGATAAATTTTAAGAATATTTCAAACAAAAATACTTCTTATGCTGAATGGGAGAAAAGTGTTCTTAAAGAAGGGAACATCAACTCTTCTGATCTGTTATGGGAAACGATTGAACAGATAGATGTAAAGCCGTTTTACAGGCCTGAAGATATTTCCGGGATGGAGCATATCGGTTTCACTGCAGGGATACCTCCTTTTCTCAGGGGGCCTTATGCAACCATGTACCTGCAGAGGCCTTGGACAGTCAGGCAGTATGCCGGCTTTTCAACTGCAGAGGAGAGTAATGCATTCTACAGAAGAAATCTTGCTGCCGGGCAGATGGGATTATCGATAGCATTTGACCTTGCAACTCACAGGGGGTATGACTCAGATCATGAGCGAGTAGTCGGTGATGTTGGAAAGGCGGGGGTGGCAATAGATTCTATTGAAGACATGAAGATCCTCTTTTCCGGGATTCCTCTGGACAGAATGTCGGTCTCAATGACAATGAATGGTGCAGTACTTCCGGTGATGGCGTTCTATATAGCAGCAGCGGAGGAAGAGGGCGTGGCTCCGGACAAACTTGCAGGTACCATCCAGAACGATATCCTTAAGGAATATATGGTAAGGAATACGTATATCTATCCTCCTGAAACCTCAATGAAGATAATTGCAGATATTTTCAGATACACATCAGAAAATATGCCGAAATTCAACAGTATAAGTATTTCGGGATACCATATGCAGGAAGCGGGGGCAACTGCAGATCTGGAAATGGCCTACACGCTTGCAGATGGGCTGGAATATGTAAGAACAGGAATTGAAGCAGGAATAAAGATAGATAATTTTGCGCCGAGGCTCTCTTTTTTCTGGGGATCCGGGATGAACTATTTTATGGAAGTGGCTAAAATGAGGGCTGCAAGAGTTATCTGGGCAAAAATTATAAAACAATTCGGTCCGGAAAACCCGAAATCCATGGCACTCAGAGCACATACCCAGACCTCGGGATGGAGCCTTACTGAACAGGATCCCTATAATAATGTTACAAGGACATGTATGGAGGCGATGGCTGCAGCTATGGGGCATACTCAGTCTCTCCACACTAATTCCCTGGATGAGGCTATTGCACTTCCTACTGATTTTTCAGCAAGGATCGCGAGGAATACTCAATTGTATCTGCAGGAAGAGACGGGTGTAACTAAGGTTGTCGATCCCTGGGGAGGTTCTTACCTGGTTGAATACCTGACCGATAGTCTTATAAATAAAGGTTGGGAACATATTGAAGAGGTTGAATCTTACGGCGGGATGACCAAAGCTATAGTTGAGGGTATACCTAAAATGAAGATAGAAGAAGCTGCCGCACGCAGGCAGGCCAGGATAGATTCCGGCAGAGAGTGTATAGTTGGTGTAAATAAGTACAGGCTTGATAAAGAGGATCCGCTCGAAATTCTGGAAGTGGATAATACCAAAGTGAGGATTAACCAGATCAAAAGACTGGAAAAATTGAAGAAGAACAGGGATAATAATGCAGTATCCAAAGCTCTAATAGATATAACAGCTTGTGTAGAGTCAGGTAACGGGAATCTTCTTGAACTTTCGGTTAAAGCCGCAAAGTTAAGAGCAACACTGGGGGAAATTTCCGATGCTGTAGAGAAGGTAAGTGGAAGGTATCAGGCAATGACAAAGACTATATCAGGAATATACAGCAGCGAGTTCAAAGGTGAAGACAAAGTGCTTCTTGAAAAAGTTAGGACTCTTACCGACAAATTTGCAGAAAAAGAGGGGCGGAGGCCGAGGATACTTGTTGCAAAGATGGGACAGGACGGGCATGATCGTGGAGCAAAGGTTGTGTCTACTGCTTATGCCGATATGGGTTTTGATGTTGATATCGGCCCGTTATTCCAAACACCTGAAGAGACAGCAAAGCAGGCAGTTGAAAATGATGTCCATGTTGTCGGGATGAGCACTCTTGCTGCAGGGCACAAAACTCTGCTGCCTCATCTCGTAAATGAACTTAAAAAACTGGGTAGGGAAGATATAATTGTTGTCTGTGGCGGAGTTATTCCCGTTCAGGATTATGATTTCCTCTATGATAACGGCGCGGCAGCAGTATTCGGCCCCGGGACCAAGATCCACCTGGCAGCTCTCCGTATCATGGAAGAAATATTCAAGAGATTCTTATAGATCTGATCCCCGATATTAATGTACCCCTAAATTGGGGACGGTTCCAATTTAGGGGTACAAAACTATATGCTTTAAACACGTAGAATCTTCTATAAAACACGATAAAACAAAAACATGAACTGAAATCCAGTCCAGAACTGTACACCAAAACTGGAACCGTCCCCAAAAAAGGTGACATGTTTTTGTTGACATTTTGAAATAATTGTACTATACTAATAATACAATTATGAAAGCAAGAGGTGGATATGATCAAATTAGCATTAAGTGAATCATCCTCCGTTCCCCTCCATGTTCAGCTGAAACAGTCTATATTACTTAATATTCTGTCCGGGAAGCTGGAGAAAGGTGAAAGAATGCCTTCAATCAGAAGTCTTGCAAAGCTTCTGAAAGTTAATCCCAATACCGTAGCAAAAGTGTATTACAATCTTGAAGAGGAAGGAGTGCTGGATGGGAAAGTGGGGAGCGGGTTCACTATAATAGGTAACCAGTCCAAACTGGATAGGTTCAAAACAATGATCCTTGAAGATGAGATCAGGGGATTGCTTGAGACTGCCGTTAAGCTCGGTTTTAGCAAAGGAGATCTGCTGGATACGATAGGGAGGGTGATAGAAAATGGATAACAAATTGATCGATTTGAAAAATATTTATGTTAATTATGGAAAAAAGTGTGCAGTGAACGACATCAGCCTTGAGTTCAATAAAGGGGAAACTGTACTTCTTGCAGGGAGAAACGGCGCGGGGAAATCTTCTCTTTTAAAAACCATCGGGATGCTGATATATCCTGATTCTGGGTCAATTGACTATATGGGGACAGGCAAAGAGAAAATCGGGATCATTACAGATAAAATGAGCCTGTTCCAGGAAATGAGCCTTGGCCAGGGGATACGATTCCATCGGGAGGTATTCGGAATTGAAAAGTTTGATCATTCTATTCTTGAACATCTCGGGATCGATCTGAATTCAAAGATCTCTTCACTCTCTTCAGGTGAGCGGGCATTGTATCATCTTTCTCTATTGATGGCGCAAAAACCTGAGTTGCTCCTGGTCGATGAAGTATTCTATCTGACCGACCCATACATCCGTGATATATTTATTGATTTTCTGATCGGAATGATCGATGAATCGGGAACCACCCTGATCATGGTTAACCATACCTTCTCCGATACCGGAAAGATCCCGGAAAGGGTGATCATTATGGATGAAGGCATGATTATAATAGATGAGAAAAGGGAAAAGCTTCTGAGCAGAGTAAAAAAAATATCCTCCGAGATGCCGGAAAAGATAGAGCTCCCGGTGTTCTTCTCGAAGAATACCCCGTTTGGCACTGAACATTTTGTCTACCCGTTTGAAAAAGATCATGGATTGTCAGAAAAATATTTTATCGAAGATATAGGGCTTGGTGACATTATCAAGGCTTTTCTGGGAGGAAGGTATGCTAAAAAAAGAATTTAAAGATGTATTGAAACAAACCTTAATTCTAATAATATCAGTGTTTGCTCTGATCTATCCCATCTATTTAATTGCATCAATATTTACGAAACATATTTTTGTTTTTTCAGAATATTTTCAAATGTTTTATCAATTATTCATTTTCTTTTTCTCATTTTTTCTGGGTATATCGATGTTCTCAAAAGAGGGGAGAAATAATGGATTTGAATACCTTTTGACCCTTCCCTATTCAAGGACAAAACTTCTTATTCAAAAGATCACTCCCAGATTTATCATGCTTGTAATTCTCTATCTGGGTTATCTCCTCATGTTAGCACTGAGAAGCACTGATCCTTTTCTTTTTGCTCCTGTATCATTCATTTCCCTCTATTTTTCTCTCTTTTTTATCTCGACGTCTTTGTCAGTTCTCAGGGGGAATTTTGTTGGTAATTCAATAATAACATTTCTACTGTTCCTCCTTTTCCTTTTTTCAACAAACTTTGTCGCATGGCTGGTAACAATAAAGTATTTCGGGCGAGCCGAAAGTTTTAAGTTAAGGACCTTTGTTGGGTTTGAAACTTTTCCCTTCAGTTCATTCAGTATTTTTCTCCTTGCACTCCTGATATCAATTCCTTTTATGGTTTCACTGTTCTACGGATTTAAAAAATATGATATCAGGTCATCGGGACGATATCTCAAACGATTTTTCTTTTTGCTGGTTCCCCTGGTATTGGCAGGTATGGCAATTTCATATGTTGTGCTGAATGCCAGTACCGGCAAATTCGAAGCCCGTCACTACATTACAAAGAAGGGTATTATACTCAGACATGATTATTCCGGCACTTATAACCTTTCCGAGACGGAGGCAGATAAACTTCCGGAATTTTATCCATATCAAAGAAATTTCTATGAAAGAGAAAACTTTGTATATGTCTCGGTATGGCATTGGGAGAATGATCCGAAGGGGTGTATTCTAAAGTTTAATGATACATTCAAATCACATCAGAAGATTTATTTACCACCCGACAACCGGTTTCTTCACAGGTATCTGTACGGTTATAAAAAAACTCTTGCAATTCTTGAAAGTTCCGGGAAAAAATATTCCTGGAACAAATCTTCAGAAAATCATTTAGTATTCTTTAATACAGCCACCGGTGATGTGAAAAAATTCAAATTTCCTTATGAATATCTGAAGCTGGCGGGTGTTTCGGATATAAATGGAGATAGGTATTGGATCGGGTATCATGTCGAAAATATGGGTGTAACCGTATATACCATTAATGATGAGGGCGACATTAAAAAGATATTACGGAGCAGTAGGGACCCGCTATTCATAAGCGGGCAACTGATCACTGTTGACCATGATCAGATTGTATTAGGCAGGTTCATTAATACCGGATACGAAGAGGTTGCCAGGATAGCAATAAAAGGTAAACCGATATTTCCTTACTACTATAATACATCTGATCTGAATGGATGGGAGATGAAATATTTATATGCCAAATTGTTTAACAAAGTAAATGTTGATCCTGATCAGAAAAGGCCTCCGATTGAATTTCTCTGTATCGATCTTGTCAATTATTCGATAAAAAGGTTCTCTGATGATCGGGTTGTGAAGGGAATAATTTATCCGGTTCTCCCAGAGGAAACATTCTTCCTATCATTTAAAGGCTACGGAAATCTTCAATTTGACGGGATCTATCAGATGAGGGGACTGGAACTGAAACTTGTGAGGGATTTTAAAAGTGGGGATGTTGTTCTTAGAGAAAACTGGGGCCTTGCAGGTAATGGATTTGTTGTCGGGAAAGGTAATGAGGTGAGATTTTTTCTATTCCCCGATCTGAAAGAATTGAAATAGAATAAAAGTTCCATGTGAAGCCCGGGATCTTTCCACGTATCACAAAGGGGACAGACACTTTTTTTGTTGTTTCTGAATCCATTTGATTACCTTTTCCGTATGATTATAATTATCAAATGGAGGATCTATGAACAAATTTAAAAAATTGTTTTTATTACCAATATTATTGTCATTAGTATTTTCATTGTCTGCGGCTGAAGAAGATGTATATTTTCTGAGAACACCGGGACTGAGCCCGGATGGATCCAAAGTTGTTTTTAGTTATGATAGTGACCTGTGGATCGTTGCGTCAAAGGGAGGTCAGGCTTTCCGTTTAACGGCAATGGATGGGGCAGAACTTTATCCCAGATTCTCTCCGAATGGGAAATGGGTTGCCTTCTCCTCAATGCGAAATGGTAATTCAGATGTGTACATTATTCCGGTAAAGGGGGGTGGTGTTAAACAACTCACTTTCCATGATTCCGGGGATATTGTCGATTCATGGTCATGGGACTCGAAGTTCATCTATTTTACTTCCGGGAGACAGAATAGTTTTACTTCTTACAAGGTGGACATTAACGGAGGAACTCCAGTTAGAATTTTCAGTAATTTTTTTAATAATATCCATAATATAGTAGAAGATCCGAAATCACCGGCCCTCTTTTTTACCGATACATGGGAAAGTCTCAGGTTCGCATCCAGAAAAAGGTATAAAGGTGACTACAATCCGGATATAAAATCGTATAACCCCGAGACAGGAGAATTGATCTCCCATACAAAATATCGGGGAAAGGATATGTGGCACTCACTGGATAAAAACGGGAATATATACTTTGTATCAGACGAAGGGACCGATGAGTACAATCTTTTTACATTAAAAAACGGGAAGAAAACAAAACTTACCGATTTTAAAGGTTCGATCAAATATCCCCAGGTCAGTGC
The DNA here is from genome assembly GCA_963827565.1 of Candidatus Aminicenantota bacterium. Classification (GTDB taxonomy): domain Bacteria; phylum Acidobacteriota; class Aminicenantia; order UBA2199; family UBA2199; genus UBA647. The sequence goes on along the minus strand of CAWHBG010000002.1, from coordinate 1,171,608 downwards.
CGATGGTTCCAAGGTGGTTTTTGAAAAAGGGTATCAACTCTTTGTCTATGATACCGGGAGCAAAAAAGTCTCCGGCATTAAGATTGCCCTTTATGAAAATTATAAGCTGAACCTTTCGAAGGATTTTAACATTTCCGGAAAGGTGACTTATTTTGATGTGTCGCCTGATGAGAAGAAGATCGCATTCGTATCCCGCGGTGAATTGTTTATTTCAGATATTAAAGGAAAATTTGTGAAGAAGATGGGAACTGATCCGAAAGGGAGAGTCATGGAGGTGAAATGGCTAAGCGATAGTCGGACTCTCATTTTTAATCAGACTGTGAACGGTTATCTGAATATTTTCAAACTGACAAATGGAAAAGAGAAACAGCTGACCAATGGGGAAATGGATGACAGGAATCTCTCACTCAACTCAAAACGGGACAAAGCAGTTTACCTGAGCGGGAAAAAATTTGTTAAGATCATTGACCTCAAAGATTTTTCAACCAGGAAGATCGCAGAGGATGAATTGTGGGGTTTTTATAATTCAACACCATATTTTTCCCCTGATGATCAATATGTTGTTTATTCCGCCTACAGGAATTTCGAACAGGACATTTTTATCCATCATCTGAAAGAAGGGAAAACGATGAATATTACTGATTCCGGAGTAACAGAGTCACAACCTTTCTGGTCACCCGATGGTAAATACCTGTTCTTTGAAGCCGACAGATTAAAACCTCAATATCCGCGAGGTGGGATCGCTTCCAAAATATATGCTCTCCGGTTAACGAAATTTTCAGATAAATTCAGATCGGATAAATGGGATGAACTTTTCAAAAAAGAGGAAAAGGCTGAAAAAGGAAAAAAAGATAAAAAAGAAAAAGCTAAAAAGACTGCTCCTGTGGTAAATATCAGGATCGATCTGAAGCAGTTGGAAAAACGATGGGAGTTGATATCCCCTCGTTCAGGATCACAGTCCGGACCGGCTGTTTACAAAGAGGAGGAAAAGCTGATTGTGATTTATCTGTCAGATCATGAAGGTGACGGGTATCATCTCTATAAAACAACCTTAGAACCTTTTGAAAAATCTGAGACAAAAAAAATAAAGAGTCCTTCCGGATATAGTTACCAAATTTGCAAAGCGGGTAAAAAATATTATATTCTGAGGAAGGGAAAAATAGGTTTGCTGGACCTGAAAGGGAACAAGTTTACACCATTAAAAATGGATTATAAATTCAGAAGAAACCTGCATGATGAGTTTTCACAAATGTTCGGTGAGACCTGGGCGAACCTGGAAATAAATTATTATGACGAGCAGTTTCACGGCCTGGACTGGAGAAAAATGAGAGACAAATATTCATTTTATCTCCCCTTCCTTACATCCAGGTCAGACCTGAGACTTCTGATTAATGATATGCTCGGTGAACTGAACTCTTCTCATCTCGGTTTCTATTCAAATGGTGATGAGGAGAAAACCTACCACAAAATGTTCTCATCTGAAACCGGGATAATATTTGATAATAAAGAACCGTATATGGTTGATCATGTTCTGAAATTTTCACCTGCAGATAAAGAGGAGATAACCTTGAAAAAAGGTGATATGCTTGAACGTGTTAATGGTGAAAAGGTTGACCCGTCTAAAAATCGTGAGTTCTATTTTACTCAACCCTCTATTAACGATGAGATCGAACTTGTTTTCAGCCGCGGAGAAAATCAATTTTCCGTTAAAATCCATCCTGTCAGTAACCGAACGATCAAAGGCTATCTTTACGATGAATGGATCCAGACAAATCAAGAGAGGGTCGACAAAAAGAGTGATAACAGGATCGCATATGTTTACATGAAAAATATGGGCGGATCGGAGTTGAACAGTTTCCTCATTGATATGACCACGGAATGGTATAAAAAGGATGCGCTGATACTGGACCTGAGATATAACACCGGGGGAAATGTTCATGATGAGGTGCTGAATTTCCTCAGCCAGAGAGCCTATTCATTGTGGAAGTACAGAGACGGGAAATATTCGCCGCAGCCTAGTTTTGCCCCATCTTCCAAGCCGATCATTCTTCTCCTGAATGAACAGTCATTAAGTGATGCGGAGATGACTGCCTCCGGTTTTAAAGCGCTAAAACTTGGAAAGATAATCGGAACAGAATCTTACCGATGGATCATTTTTACATCCGGAAAAGGTCTGGTTGATGGCTCATATTACCGACTCCCGTCCTGGGGATGCTATACACTTGATAGAACTGACCTGGAAAAAACAGGAGTGAAACCTGACATCTATATAAAGAACACAATTAAGGACAAAATCAGCGGTAAAGATCCTCAACTGGACAAAGCAATAGAAGTCATCCTTAAACAATTGAAAGAATAAAAATCCTTGGGACGGTTCCGGATTTTGTTACCAAAAAGTCCGGAACTGTTCCCAATATTGGAAGACAAAAAGTGATGGAAAACTTTTTTCCCCTGTTTTTCGTTTATTAGTTTAACAGGAGAATCAACATGAAATCATTATATTTTATTATCAAAAGGTCACTTTTTTTATTGATTCTTGCACTTATTATTAAACCCTGGTTTCGGACAGGAGCAGAAAAAAGCGGAGAAAGTTTATCCGCCTGCTAAGAATTTCAAAGTATCGAAGGCAGTATCAAAGATCCATATTGACGGGGTCCTTAATGAAGAGGCGTGGAAGCATCCGGAAAAGGTGGGTATCGATTATGAATGGACACCGGGGGATGCAACAAAGCCTCCGGTAAAAACAGATGTTATGGTCACATTTGATGAGAAGAATTTTTATATGGCATTTGTCTGTTATGATCCGGAACCGAAAAAGATACGGGCCCACCTGATGGACAGGGACAGCATTGATACTTTTATTCAGGATGACCATATCAGTTTTATGATTGATACATTTAATGATGAGAGGCGGGCTTTTCAGTTCAGGGTAAATCCACTAGGGGTTCAGGCTGATGCCATCTTTTCCGAAATGGAGGGATATGAGGATTTTTCCTGGGATGCGATCTGGGAGTCAGCCGGGAAGATAACTGATATTGGATATGTTGTTGAAATAGCCATTCCTCTGAATCAATTAAGGTTTCCTAAAAGATAAAGGGGTTCAGACCTGGGGAATCGAAGCAGACAGATCCTACCCGAGAAATTCAAGGCACAGGATGAGCACTCATGTGAGGGACAGGAATAAAAATTGTATCCTCTGCCAGTTCAATAAGGCCACCGGATTTGAAGGATTATCTCCAGGAAAGAACCTTGAGTTTGATCCGACTCTGACCATGGTGAGAACAGATAAGATCGATGATTTCCCGAATGGGATCTTGAGAATGGAAAAATTAAAGCAGAACCCGGTATAAGCGCCCGTTGGGGGATCACATCCAATCTGGTATTGAATGCAGCGGTTAACCCTGATTTTTCCCAGGTGGAAGCGGATGTCCAGGAACTCGAGGTCAATAACCGGTATGCAATAAGGTATCCGGAAAAAAGGCCTTTTTTCCTGGAAGGCGCGGATTTTTTTCTGACCCCGCTTGAAGCAATATTTACAAGGACTGTTTTTGATCCCTATTGGGGGGGTAAACTCACCGGAAAGATCGGAAGTAATGCTATGGGTGTTTATACCACAAGAGATAAGTTCAATAACCTGATCATCCCGTCAAATCAGGGATCTGCATCCCATACCATTGTTGATGATGTATTTAACGGTGTGTTCCGTTACAGAAGAGATATCGGCAGCGGGTCCGCTATCGGTTTTTTATATACAGGAAGAGCTGGTGATGAATACTCGAACCATGTGGTTGGCGGAGACGGGTTTTTCCGGTTCGGCAGATCGAAGACTCTTAATGTCCAGTTCCTGAGATCACAAACCGAATACCCGGAAGAAGTGGCAACCGCATACGGTCAGGAGGAGGGAAATTTCGGCGGCAATGCCATTTATGTTAACTTCTTCCATGGTTCAAGGAACCTCTTCTATCAGGTTCAATATACAGATCTGTCTGCAGGATTCAGGGCCGATTCAGGATTTATCCCACGTGTAGATTATAGAAAAGTTGATGCATTTATCCAACCTGTTATATGGGGGAAAAGGGGTGGATGGTTCAACCAGATCTCATTTACATTGAGGGGATGGTATGTCACCGATCAGGAAGGAGAAATGACCGATCAGAAATTATACGGGAATTTTACTTATCAGGGGCCACTGCAAACTGTTGCTCAAGCGGCAATTAATATTTCAAAAGAGGTGTACAAAGGAGAGACCTTTGATAAGAACTACCTCCAGTTCTATGCTGAAATGAAACCGAAGGGAGGATTGTATTATTCTGTCTATACGCAATATGGAAGCGCCATAGATTATACGAATATCCGCTCAGGAAAGTCATTCCAGCTTATGCCGGCTATCGAACTCGGCCTGGGGAGAAATCTGAACATCAATCTCGGTCATATTTATGAACATTTTACATATGAAGGGAATAAGGTCTATACAGCTAATCTTCTTCAGACAAAATTTGTTTACAATTTGAATATCAGGACATTTGTCCGCGCTATTATTCAATATACTCACATTGACAGAAATACAGGTCTCTATATCATGCCGATAGATGAACAGACAAAAGCGTTGTTCACCCAATTCCTGTTCTCTTATAAAATCAATCCGCAGACGGTGTTATTTCTCGGATACTCTGATAATCATTATGGGATGAAAGGCATCGACCTGACAAGGGCGGACCGGACATTCTTTTTGAAGATCGGATATGCCCTTATTCTCTGATCTTTATTCATAAGGAGAGCTCAGTAAGGAAATCTTCCTTACAAATTTTCTTATAATGACCTGTTTGATTTTTAGTCTGCTGAGATATAATGTATAGATTATTAGTTCCCAGGAGAATTAAATGAACAAAACCAGGAGAGAAGTGAAAGTTGCGGTGGTCCAGGCAGCCCCGTTCTTTTTAATAAGGATGCAACCGTTGAAAAGACAGGAACACTGATTCGGGAAGCTGCGGGTAATGGTTCGGAACTTGTGCTTTTCCCGGAGGCTTTTCTCCCTGCTTATCCCAGAGGCCTCTCCTTTGGAATGAAAGTAGGTAACAGGGACGAAGAGGGGCGGGAATTGTGGCACAAAGTATTGGGAGAATTCGGTGGCTATCCCCGGCCCTGAAACAGACAGGATCGGTGAATTTACAAAAAAACATGGTGTTTTTACCGCTATTGGTGTTATTGAGAAAGGATTCGAAATTCAGCAATGGAACTCTCTATTGTACTCTGCTCTATTTCGGGAATAACGGGGAGATTCTCGGGAAACACAGGAAACTTAAACCCACAGGCTCGGAAAGGCTTATCTGGGGTGAAGGGGATGGAAGTACATTGACGGTAGTTGACACAGAACTTGGGAAAGTGGGAGGGCTGATCTGCTGGGAGAATTATATGCCAATGGCAAGGATGGCAATGTACGGGAAAGGTGTGGAGATTTATCTTGCGCCAACAGCTGACCAGAGGGACAGATGGCAGGCAACCATGAAGCATATTGCTCTTGAAGGGAGGTGTTTTGTCCTCGGATGTAACCAGTTTGTCACGAAGGATATGTATCCGGAAGATCTTGAATTGATAGAAGAACTGGATGAGATGCCGGAGATCATTTGCCGGGGAGGAAGCGTTATCATTTCTCCGATGGGTGAGGTGATCGAAGGCCCCTTATGGGACAGGGAGGGAATTCTCTATGCCGATTTGAACAGAGAAGAACTGGAGAAAGCCAAACTCGATTTTGATGTGACCGGTCATTATGCCCGCCCTGATATTTTCAAATTGTCAGTTAATGAAGATCCGATGCCGCCGGTCGAATTTACGAAGAGCTAAAATAAAAAGGGGACAAATCTTTTTGTCTCCTTATTCTTATTTTTTCAGCAGATCGATCACAGCCGCGCTCATTGCCGTTACACCGGTTCTGATTGTGGGTTCATAATCTGGTGCCCAAAGTGGGGAATGGAGGCCCGGCAAATTTTTCCCTGATTTCTGCGCTTTTATAAACGTTTCAGGATGAACCGCGCCCAGCCAGAATATAAATGACGGTATCTTAGGTTCGACCCTTCCGTATTCGGAGAAATCTTCCCCTGCAGTGACGGCCTCAGCGGTCAGGACATTTTTCTCCCCCAGCACATTTCTGAAAGTATCCATTATCTTTGCAGCAAGTTCTGGATCATTATAAGTTGCATTGATCGATTCATTCATAACAGTTACAACCGGCAGGTCTTTTTCTTCAAGTCCCGCTGCGATCCCGATCCCGCGTGCAATTCTTTTTATTGAATCGAGTATGTTCTTTCTAATATCCTGTTCGTATGAACGGACGGTTAATTTCAAATAAACTCTGTCAGGAATAATATTATGCTTGGTTCCTCCGTGAATGGATCCGACAGTGACGACTGCTTTTTTATTCGGCGCTACTTCCCGGCTGACAATTGTCTGAAGTGCGATCACAATTTGTGATGCGATGACCACTGGATCTCTGGTTGTTTCAGGGGCTGCTCCATGTCCGCCGATCCCCTTCACTTCAATATTTACGGAATCGACATTGGCAAGAATATACCCCGTTTTTGAGGCTACCATCCCTGCCGGGATCGGTCCGTCGTGCAGAGCCAGTACATAGTCGGGCCGAGGGAATCTGGAAAAAAGTCCGTCGGCCAGCATCCCTTTTGCTCCTACTCCCGTCTCTTCAGCGGGTTGAGCGATCATCAAAACAGTACCCGACCATCTATTTTTTAATTTCGACAATACTCTTGCAGTTCCGGTGAATACCGACATATGAATATCGTGCCCGCATGCATGCATAACACCCACATCATTTCCTGATTGATCTTTTACCCTTACCTTGCTTTCATAGGGGAGGCCTGTTTTTTCAGTAACGGGAAGCGCATCCATATCGGCCCTCACCATTACGGTTTTGCCCGGGCCGTTCTTCAGTACTCCCACAACGCCATAATTTCCGATACCGTATGTTACTTTATAGCCGGCATTCTTCAATTCTCTCTCCATTTTTTTTGAAGTGTTCTTCTCCCGGGAAGAAAGTTCGGGTGTTTTATGCAGATCAATATAAAGTTCTTTTAAAGATGCCATCTCTTTCTGCAGAGCGTTGGCAATATCTGCATTTAGGTCCTCTCTGTTCTCTGCGGGTTCGCCTGAGAGCTGAATTCCGGCAACAACAAAAACCGCCAATGTAATGTATATTAATATATGAAAATATTTTTTCATTGTTTTCTCCTATTCTATATGTGTATCAAATTATATCAATCAGGGGAAAATACTGATACTTTTTTTTTATTTCTATAACAGAGATCTGATCAGTTTTGAAAGATTCTCCTCCGTTCTCTCCCCGGAAGTAATTTTTTTAACCAGATCACCTTTCTTATCTATAAGAATTATTGTCGGGACTGAATTAAAATTCCCATATGCATTTGAGACAGATTTGTCTCCCCAGCCAAATTTAAAACTGAATTCCTTTGAAGTTTCTACCGCTTTCTTATCGGATCCGTATTTTTTCCATGTCTTATCTTTATCCATGGCAACGGCAATTATTTCAAATCCTCCAGGTGATAATTCCTTATAAAGTTTTTCAAGCACCGGCAAACTCTTCTTGCATGAAGGGCACCAACCGGCCCAGAATTCAAGAAGTACAACTTTTCCTTTATGGTTATCCAGGACTATTTCCCCCCCCTTAAAATTTTTAATTTTAAGAGCGGGAGCCGCCCCATTTTTCCTTAATTGATGTTCGAAATTGGCTGTCCCGCCGTGATATTGGGCATATTCCATATTGGTTTTGAAATTCCGTTCTCCGGGTAATTCTTTTAATGCATATGAATATGCATCAGCTGCCCATTTAAAATGTTTTGAAGCTTCTCCGTATTTTTTTTCTTTAAGCAGGCTGTCGCCTTTTTTTATCTGAATATATCCCCTGGTCCCGAGGCAGTATTTGAAGTTTGTTTTATAACCCCTGTTATCCGGTTCATTTTTTATTGCTCTTTTATACATCATGGCTGCTTCGAGAAATATTTTCCCGGCCTCATAAACATCACCTTTTTTTTTGTGTGATTCAGCTGTCTTCATAACTTTGTATGCAAGTTTCCCCGGATCTTCACTATTTTCTGCTCCTGATATAACTCCATGAGAAATTAAAATAGAAATTGATATTATAACTAACATGATAGATCTGAATTTCATTCTTCCTCCTCGGATCAAAATAATAATATAAATATAATAGATAATTGTGTCAAATGCCGGTATGCTAATTTGTTCTCCTGTAGTAAAATATTTTTTTATCATGAAATTAAGAAGTATTATATATCTGCTCTGTTTTGCAATGTTTGTTGCAATGGGGCATATACTGCAGAAGATCGTCCTTAATCATGGTGTGGACAAACTGGTGTTTGCCTTTCTCAGAATAACAGCCGGATTTGTTATCATTTCCGTCATCGTTCTGTACAGGAAATATGATCCTGTAAAAATTGTCAAGAACAATTACAGGCACTTCCTGATCCTGGGAATAGGGTTTTCAGGACTTGGGATAATTCTCAAATTGTGGGGTCTTCAGAATACGACTGCGGTTAATGCCTCATTCATCATGTCCCTCTCATCCGCAGCAGCGGTACTCTTTGCCTTTCTTTTTCTGAAAGAGGTCCCGTCAAAAAGATTCTACTTTTTTATGGTATTGATGATCTTTGGTGTTTACCTTGTCACAACAGGGGGGGAAAGTATAATTCCCCGGAAGGGGGATATGATCATATTTGCCCTTGCATTTCTAATCGGTTCGATGAGAGTGTACGGGAAGAAAGTTCTGAAAACATTGAGTGTTATCGAAACTGCATTTGGAAGGTCGATGTTCGGCGCGGTTTTCCTGTTCATCCTTATTTTTATATTTTCCCCTGAAGGTTTCTCAACGATCAGGGACTGGAAAATGCTGCTTCTTGTACTATCAAACGGGATCACTTTCAGCGGGAGTATCCTATTCTTCTATGCAGCCCTTCAGAATGAGGGGGCATCGAACAGCAGTATGTTCGCTTTACTGGTTCCCCTCTTTACGCTGGTAATGGGATTTTTTGTCCTGGGTGAGAAATTAACCCTGGTCCAACTTTCAGGGGGAGGCTTAATTCTTATCTGTTCACTTTTTATTTCCCGATTAAAATTGAGGCAGGCCAATTTCTGAGTGTTATCACTATAAATAGTAACAAATCATTGAATATTGTTGATTATCTTTTTTAAATAACTTATACAACAATAATGGGTGACAATTTTAAAGAACTACCTGAGTTCGGAATCGGACTTAAAATTGAAAACGAACCGATCCCTAAAGGTGAAGCGTTGGTCAGCCTGGTCATTTCAGTAAGAGAATGTATCCTGAATCTTGATTCGGACGGGATTGATGCCTTTGAAAGAAAGAAGAAAAATCAGGTTGTCACATTTAAAGATACTGTCTCCCTGTTTCGAAGAAAGGAAAGGCTTTCAAATACGAAACATATCCTCCAATACTTACTACTTTTTCTTGAGGATATGCCGACTCTGGAGAGAGTCAGACATTTACCCGAAAATCCGTTTGTCCAATTTCGGGATTTTGTACTAATGTGGATCTCAGACCTTAAAGAAGATGATGTGGTTGATGCTGTATTAAGAGAGTATGAAGATCTCGGTAAATTGAATTCCAGCAATCTCTGGCTTTATAAAGGGAAAATAAGGATGTTTCATGACAAATTAAAGGAAAGCCTGCGATATATAAAAGAGCCTGTTCCCGGCAGTTATGAAGAGCTGTTTTCAGCTTTAAAAAAAGTATCATTGTTCTGGTTCGGTATTCGACGAGAGAACCTGGATAGGATCAGAAAGAGTGATCTTCATATATATAAGTTGGCTCGTATTTTAGTAAATAAAATACGAGCCACTGAAGAATCTTCACCTGTGAAAGAATCTTAGATTAAAATCATTTAACCTTTTGTTCGATCCACTTTGACCTGTCGGGATCTTCCGGCTTTTTTACTTTCTTAACCGGATTCTTCTTCAATTCATTGAGAAGATATTTAACAGCTGCTTCAATACTCGGATCTTTCCCTTTTGCCACCAGGTGAGGGGTATCAACAACTTCAATATCGGGATAAACCCCGATCCCTTCAACTGCCCATTTGCCATCCGTATCAAAAAATCCGAAGGTGGGGACGTTAAAACTGCCGCCGTCAACAAATCCTGCATTTCCCGACAGTCCGACAAGTCCTCCCCATGTTCTGGTTCCTATGAGAATACCGAGGCCCCTCTTTTTGAAGAAGTATGGAAATGCATCACCACCTGAACTGGCATAATGGTTGATCAGCATTGCCTTGGGACCTTCATGCAGTACACCCGGGGTTCTGAACGGTTGTACACTGCCGACTGCCCAGTATGCAAGTGTTTTTCTTCCCAGGAGGTCAACCATCACGTCGGGGATGAACCCCCCCCCGTTATATCTGTCATCGATGATAAGCGCTTCTTTATTGTGAAATGCATACATGCCCTTGAACAATTCTCTATTCCCCTCGAAAGAGGTGTTCGGAGCATGAATGTATCCTATCTTTCCCTTTGAGAGCTTGTCAACAAGCGCTCTCCTTGATTCCACCCAGTCGAGATAGAAGAGTTCAAGTTCGCTGCTGATCGGTTTTATTTTATACTCTTTCTGTCCGGAGGCATTCGAGACAACAATGGATATCCGTTTTCCGACCGTATTTTCGAGGAACATATAAGGGTTATCTTTTAATGTGACCTCCCGGTTATTGATAGAGATTATTGTGTCACCCTCTTTTATGTTTATCCCCTGCTCGGTTAGTGGAGATTTTCTGGAGGAGTTCCAGTTCTCTCCTTTGAATATTTTCTTTATTATATATCTTCCGGTTGCTATATCTGCTGCCAGTTCTGCACCGAGCAGGCCTGTATCCATACGTTTAACTCTCGGAAAATCTCCGTAGTTAACGTAGCAATGGCCTGTGTTTGATTCGCCCACCAGTTCACCGAAAAGATAGTCGAGGTCTGCGCGGTGTTTTACATGGGGGAGAAGCTTTTTATATCTTTCACCCATTTTCCTCCAGTTTACTCCGTGGAGGTTCTTTGCATAAAACCAGTCACGGAATATCCTCCAGCCATCGTTGTATATCTGTTTCCATTCCTTTAATGGCTCGATCTTCATCGTCAGATCTGCAAGTTCCAATTTCCCGGCTCCCGGTTTGTTGTCCGGCTTGATCGAAATGATCCCGTAATCTGAACCGGATCTGTACAGTCCTTTTTTTTGGTCTGAGGAAAGAACTATGGACCTTACATTTGACATGATCTTCTCTTCTTTATTATTGGCAACATCAAATTTATAAAGTGTTCCCCTCCTGTTATAGATGACCCCCCCCTCAACTGATTCAATGTTAAAATAATTCGAACTTGTTATTGGAAGGGCAACAATTCTGCTGTCGGAATTTTCAAAGTCGATTATAACTTCTGCAGGAACTCCGTTTTTCTTTGCCGCTGCTTTCTTTATACTGCTTTTTGTTGAAGTACTCTTCTTCACTTCTTCAACATCGTCCTTATCTTTGAAAAGCGGGGGAGTATCTTTCCCCAGAGTCAGGGCATATACTTTAGAAGCTTTGTTGTATACATAATCAAATTCGTATGAGGAGAATGATAGGTTAAAATCTCTGTTCGAACGGAAGAACATATATTTTCCACAGCTTGAAAATACCGGGGAATCATCGTCGAACCTGTTGTTGGTCAATTGAGTTGCCTTATTGGATGCCATCGAATAGACCCATATCGCATTGAGGTTGTTACTGCTGTCTTTTGAATATGCAATCCACATTGAATCGGGAGACCAGGAATAATCTCTGATATCATTGCTCCTCCCTTTGTCTGCGATGGTCTCCTCCCCTGTGGCAATATCAAGGATCTTCAACTGGTTTGTTCTATCAGAATAAAGGAGCTTTTTGCTGTCGGGTGACCAGGTATGCATATATTTCCATGCTTTGCTCCCTTTTGTCAGCTGTACCCGGGGTTTTTTTAACCCTGCATCCTGAATGTAGATCTCATATTCTCCTGTCCTGTCGGAAGTAAAAGCGATATATTTTCCATCGGGAGACCATTGAGGAAACATATCTCTAACACCCTGGCTGTTGCTGAGGTTAACTATTTCTCCATGTTTTTCAGGTACCGAAAAAATATCTCCACGGGCATCGAACAATGCTCTTTTTCCTGTTGGAGAGAGGGAAAACCCGTATATATTGTCCTTTACATTTTTATAGTATGGAAGGGTAGAAGCACTGTCATAATTAATTTTTATCGGTATTTTCGATTCTTTACCTGAATCGAGATCAAGTTTCATAATATATCCACCGTTCTCATAGACCAGGAGATTGTTCTCGCCGGAGGGCCACATCACATCATAATCGGTATGTTTTGTCAGCTGCTCTGATTTCCCTGTCTTCAGGTCGTAGACGTGAATGTTCAGGGTGAGGCTCTCATCGGATGCATAATAAATTTTATCCTTATACCATGAAGGTATCTGGTCACTACCTTTAAATTCGGTTAATTGTTTTGACAAGCTTTTTTCCAGATCATATATCCATACATCTGAAGCCCTTCCCCCTTTATACCTTTTCCAGGTCCTGAATTCTCTGCCGATTGGTGTGTAACAGATCTTCTTTCCGTCAGGAGAGAAACTTCCAAATCCGCCTTCAGGAATTTCAAGCGGGGTTTCGAATCCACCCTCTCTGTTTATAAGATAATATTTACCGACCCTTCTTCCGAACGGGGTCCTGTTTCCCCGGAACAATATATTTTTACTGTCCGGTGTCCAGTCGAGGACGACATAGTCCCAGCCGCCTCTCGGGGGCATGAAACCGACATCGTTGTAATAAGTGAGTTGTTTCGGGGTTCCGCCTTCGCTGGGCATCACATATATCTGTCTCGACCCGGAATACTCTGCTGAAAATGCTATCCATTTTCCATCCGGTGAGATCTTAGGAAAAAGTTCCATCCCCTCATGTGAAGTGAGGTGTTTTGCAGTTCCGCCTGATGCAGGTACCGTCCAGATGTCCCCGGCATAAACAAACGTAACCAGATCTCCGTTTATATCGGGAAATCTCATCAATCTAGCTTCCCCGTATGAAAATCCGATGCTTATAATTGATAAAAAAAGCAGTGCAAATATTAACTTTTTCATTTGGTCTCCTCTTCTGTTTATCTCGGAAAACACATAACCAGAAAAGATTATTTTATGCTACCCAAAATTGATTTACAAGTTGTTTTATCATATAAATGTATATAGAGAAATGAATATATGTTAAAAAAAAACAATAGAACAAGCTTTGAATCGATTGTTTCCGGGAGTTCATTTATTCTCGAGTCCATTAACGATGCGGTTCTGCTGATGGAAGACCTTAATTTTATCGACTGCAATCAGAAAGCGGTCGAATTGTTTGGATTTAAGGATAAAGCGGAATTAATTGGATTGACCCCCTATGCTGTTTCGCCCAAATTTCAGGCGAAGGGCCTTTTATCAAAAAAGGAATCAAAGAAATTTTTTTATGCTGCTTTAAAAGGCAAACCCCAATTCTTTGACTGGATACATACCCGGCAGAAAGGGATTTTGATTGATACGGAAGTGAGCCTGAAATCTATCAAGAACAAAGGCAAAAAATATGTCGTTGCTCTTGTCAGGGATATATCGGAGAAGAAAAAAACTGAGAAAATAACAAAGGCTCTGTTCAATATTGCCAAAGCCACCAACATATCAGATTCTCTTGTCGATCTCCTGTCGATAATTCAAAAAGAGGTCAATACGCTCATGGAAGCGAGAAATTTTTATGTGGCTCTGGTAGTGGACGAACAAAAAAGCCTGTTCCGGATACCGTTTATCGTTGACATTAATGATGAAGAGATCGAGTCGGTGGAAAAGATACTGGACCTGAAGGGCGGTTTTACGGATCATGTGCTTCAGACCGGTAAGCCCCTCCTTGCAAACAGAAGTAATATACAAAAACTGTTTGAGAACAAATCGATCAGACTGATCGGTACGGACACTCAATCCTGGATGGGTGTTCCGCTCAGATCACGGACCAATGAGATCATCGGAGTGATTGTTATTCAGAGCTATTCCGATCCGGACGCCTATTCTGAGATTGATATGGAGGTGCTCATTGCAATTTCGCCGACCATATCCTCCTCCATTGTTCAGAAAGATGTTGAACAGAAAGTAAAGAACAGTGAGGATAAATTCAAACAATTGTTTAATAATATCCCGGATGCAGTTTTTATTACCACTTTCGGGGGAACAGATTCAGGCAGAATTATCGAGGCCAATGCGGCTGCCGAGATCCAGACAGGGTATTCCATTGATGAATTGATCGGAATGAACATTGGAAAGGACCTGCAGGCAGAGCAATATGATGAGGCCCTGGTGACTGAGAGGGAAGTGGAAATAGAGGACAAACAATTTTCCAGGTTCAGGGAGAAGAAGAAGAGAAAGGATGGCTTGATCTACTGGACAGAGGTCATGGTCACAAAAACACAGCTCAACAATGAAATTATCGCAATCGGCGTCAACCGTAATATCACTGCGCAGGTCCAGATGGAACAGGCTTTAAGGGAGAGTGAGGAAAAATTCCGTGCAGTGATTGAAGAGGCGGTAGAGATCGTTTTTACAACTGACGACAGAGGACATCTCACTTATGTGAATCCTGCAGCAGTCAGATCTACAGGTTATTCGGAAGATGAATTAATGAAAAAGAATTATATCGATCTTGTCGGGCCGGAATATCTTTATAAAGTAAAAAGTAATTACTTCCGGCAATATTTAAAAAAGGAACTTCAGTCTTCGGATGAATTGCCGTTTGTTACTAAAAGCGGAGAAAAGCGATGGTACCAGGTCAATGTGCGTCTGATACTTGAAAAAGATGAAGTGAACGGATTCTATATCATTGCACGTGATGTGACTGAGAAAAGAAAGGCGGAAGCGGCTTTGGAAGAAAGTGAAGAAAAATTCAGGAATTTCATTGAAAACTCAGGGATCGGTTTTGCTGTTGATGATGTAGAGGGTAATATTACCTATTTTAATAATACTTTTGCCGACATTTTCGGTTATACGCCGGCCGAGATGAAGAATCAGTCTCAGGACTCCCTTGTCCAGAAGGATGACCTGAAGGTTGTAAAGAAATATCATCAAATGAGGATCACCGGTCAGGATTCACCGGTTCAATATGAGGTAAGAGGTATAAAAAAGGATGGATCAGAGATAAATCTGGAAGTTACTGTTGATAAGGTTCTTATGAAGGGGGGATTTATTTCCGGAACCCAGATGTTCTTCAAAGATATTACCGGCAGAAAAAGGACAGAGTCTGAAATCCTCAGTTTAAAAGAGAATCTCGAGGCACAGGTGGAGAAAAAGACCGAGGAACTGCGGGAAAAGATAAGTGATCTTCAGCGGTTCCATGATGCGACCATTGAAAGAGAGTTCAGGATCAAAGAACTGAATGATGAGATCGATGAACTGACTTCTCAGTTGAAGAAGAAATAATAAATTCCCCGAAAATATAAACTCCAATACTGGAGAACACTGAATCAGAAAGATCCGAAATGGTACAAACACTTTTTCTTCACACGATGTGTGGTGTTTTGCGATCCCGGCATCTAATTCCTGCAATTGAATAAAGCAGGATGACATATTTTATTGTAGGTGATACTGAATTACAAGTTGTTACTTAATGGAATAGTTGGGTTGCGACATAAAATTTCCCATCAAAAGCGACACCTATGCCGATGCTGAGTGAAAAATCTCTGAGGATATTGACCCTATGCCCCGGCCTTGCCATCCAGCTCTTAACCAGTGCTGCGGCAACAGCCTCCGGGGTATCTTCAACATATCCTCTGTAGAGGACAAGCCCTGTCGGCATCTTTCCAATGTTCTCAGCAACATCGGTAATGATCGAACGGTCCTTTCTGGGCTGGCCCACTTTGAATCCCTGCGCTTTTGCTCTGTCTGTGGGAGTCTGGCCGTAGAGATTTATATGGGAAAAGAAATCACTTTTTATCATATCAATGGAATGATTTCTTGCAACTTTATCGAGCTGGGGATTTCTCTTTAAACTTTTCATCCCTGACATTTTTCTTGTTTCGTTGGTTTTTTTGAATATCTCTTTTTCAATTTCAATTGTTTTCAGCGATATCATTTCAGGGTATTCAGGATCAGAATTGTTTTGGATGATATTTCCGCTACCAGCTATTGAAAGGCCATGGTAAGATACGATTAGTAGTGTTATCAGTATAATTACCGGGATCAAAGTGTTTTTCCTGATCTTATCCTCCACTATTCATAATGAGATATATCCACAATGAAATACTACAGTAAATTTTCTGTTCAATCAAATTGCAGTATAGAGATATGAAAAAAAATCTTATTATCAATTATTGATTATTTGGAGAATTTCAATTATCTTCTTTTGTGAGGTGAAAAATGGATTTTTCAGAATTGGTTAAGAAGAGATACAGCTGCAGAAAATACCTGCCTGACCCTGTTGAAAGAGAGAAGATAGAAAAATGTATAGAGTCTGCCCGCCTTGCTCCGTCTGCCTGTAATTCCCAACCCTGGAATTTTATAGTTGTGGATGAAAAGGAAAAACTGAAAGAGATCTCAGGTGCAGCAGTTTCCGGAGTTTATGGAATGCCGAAACTGATGGCAGATTCTCCGGTCCTGATCATTGTGACTGCTGATAAGGGGAATTTTTCCTCAAAGTTGGGGAATTTTGTCAGGGACACTATGTTCTACCTGATAGATATTGGTATAGCCAGTGAGCACCTGGTGCTGCAGGCGGCGGAACTCGGCCTCGGGACATGTTATATCGGATGGTTCAATGAGAAAGAGCTTAAGAAAAAACTGGGATTGGGAAAGGCGATAAATATTCCTCTTATTATTACTATGGGATACCCCGATAAAAGCCACCGTTCGAAAGATATCACCCGCCGTTTCGCAAACGGGGGAGCCAGAAAGCCACTGGAAAAAGTGATGAGTTATTCTTCAACTATTATTGGCGAAAAATAAAACTCCGGTTAATAAGTTAAAATCTCCTTCAGCCAGTTATGGATCTCATCCCTTGATTTGATGAATGCTTCCAGGACCTTTTCATTACTACCCTTTGTATCTGAAGGGTCCCTGAAACTTTTGTGAATGTGTTTCTTTCCTCCCGGGAAAAAGGGGCAGGTCTCTTTTGCGCTGTCACATACAGTTACAACCATATCGAATGTTTTATTCTTAAAGTCAGTGGTCAGCTTTGAGTGATGGTGAGATATATCGATCCCCATTTTTTCCAGGGCCTTTATCGCCATCGGCTTTACAAAAGTCTTCTTAGTCCCTGCACTGAAAGCTGCCCAATTATTTCCGAAAAAATGGTTAGTGAGACCTTCCGCCATCTGTGACCTGGCGGAATTGTGGGTGCATATGAACAATACTTTTCTTCTCATTTTGATTTCCCGTTCAGTTCTTCACAAAGTATTTTGATCTGAATTTTAATGCCACATTAACCAGTCCGATCAGTACCGGAACTTCAACCAACGGCCCTATGACCGCTGCAAACGCTTCCCCTGAATTGATACCGAACACTGCAACAGCCACAGCGATAGCCAGTTCAAAATTGTTGCTGGCTGCCGTGAATGCAAGGGTTGCAGTTTTCTGATAATCCGCACCGATCTTCCTCCCCAGGTAAAAACTTACAAGGAACATAACAATAAAATAGATAAGAAGGGGAATTGCAATTCTCACAACATCAAGAGGTATCTTAACAATGAATTCACCCTTCAGACTGAACATAACAACTATGGTGAACAGAAGTGCGATCAGAGTTATCGGGCTTATCTTCGGAATAAATTTTGTTTCGTACCAGGTTTTTCCCTTTAATTTAATAAGGACAAACCGGGTGATCATCCCTGCTATAAAAGGGATGCCGAGATATATGAATACACTTTCTGCTATCTGGCCGATGCTTATATTCACAACTGCTCCTTTCAGACCCAGGAGAGGAGGGAGTTTTGTGATAAAGATCCATGCATAAAAAGAGAAGAAAAGGACCTGAAAAATGCTATTAAATGCCACCAGACCTGCCGCATACTCAGAATCCCCTTTTGCCAGTTCGTTCCAGACTATAACCATTGCTATGCAGCGGGCGAGGCCGATCATTATAAGACCGATCATATAATGGGGCATATCCTGAAGGAAAAGGACGGCAAGAAAGAACATAAGGACCGGACCTATTATCCAGTTCTGCACCAGGGAGAGGGCGAGAACTTTTTTATTTTTAAAAACATCCCCCAGCTCTTCATATTTTACTTTGGCAAGTGGAGGGTACATCATAAGTATCAATCCGACCGCAATCGGGATATTGGTTGTTCCGCTGTTGAATTTGTTCCAGAAATTGACAATGGATGGGATAAAATATCCCATACCAACTCCGATCCCCATGGCAATAAATATCCATAAAGTTAAATATCTATCTAAAAATTTTAATTTTTTTCTTCCCGGCATTGCGCCCTCCTCCCTATACTAATCCACTTTTCTGTTAATTTGTAATTAAGTATATCCCTGCTGCAATTATCAGAACACCGCAGATCTTTTTTACTATTATTATCCCACTGGATGATTCATTCCATTTCAAAAACTTTTTTAAATACCCGGTAAATGTGCCTGCAAGAATGATCACCAGACAATGGCCGGCACCGTAAGCAGCGAGAAGCAGAAAACTGTGCATAAAGCTTGATGATGAAGAGAAGAGGGTAATGGCAAGGACCGGAGCCATGTAGGCGAATGTGCATGGCCCGAGAGCAATACCAAAAAGGAGACCGAGAATAAATGCCGGACCGGCTCCTTTTTTTTTAATATTCAGTTGTCCTGCTCCGGGGAAATTTATCTTAATTATTTCCAACAGATAAAGTCCGACCAGAAAAAATATAATTGCTACAATATAGTTGCCCCACTTACCAATATCGCCCAGCATCCGTCCCATCAATGATGTGACCAGTCCAATTAGTGCGATAGTTAAAAGAATTCCAGATGAGAATGAGAGGGATGTCCAGAAAGCATTTTTAAATGATCTGTTCTCCTGTTCACTGATATATGCGACGATCAGGGGAATGCTTGCGAGGTGGCAGGGACTGAGCAGGACACTGAGAATTCCCCACAGGAATGAACCTGCCAGTGCCGGGAGGAATGCTGATTGAACGAGGGTTGAAAGCCAGGTAAATATCGGATCCAAGGTTATTTAACTCCTTTTTCTTTTAATACTTTTATTATTTCCTCTTTTGGGAAGAATCCTTCATGACGGAAGAATTCTTTACCATCACTGTCAAGAAAGATCTGAGTCGGGATCAGCTTAATCTTATATTTTGCTGCAAATGGTTTCCCTTCAGATGTCCATACATCATGAAATACAACTTTCACCTGATCTTTATACTCTTTTTCTATCGCGTCCATGATCGGCTGCATTTTCTTACATGGGATACACCTTACAGAACCCAGTTCCACAAAAGTAACCGTATATTGTTTCTTCAAATCCTTGGACTCCTGATTGCCTGAACTATCGGTTCCACCTGATCTGCAGGCTAGACTAATAATTGCAACAATAAAAAATAATGCCAATAAACTGATGAATCGTTTCATTGATTGCCTCCTTTTTGTATTTCAATTGATCCCTATGTATTGCTTTCAAATAACAATTCGTCAATCTTTTCAATTAAAATTTGACGTTGTTCTTCATTAATATGATATTCTTGTTTGAATAAAACATTGTTCTTGATATCCACAAGAATAAGAGCCGGGGGAGATTCATACTGATATTCCGCCAGAACCTCATCTGCTTTTTTTCTGTTTTTTAAATATTCAATCCTGATTACCTCAATCTTATTATTGATTCTTTCATCATTTTTTAGAATTTTTTTAAGCAGATCATCCATTTGCCTGCTTTTTTTCTTCCTACAGGCACATCCGTAATTATGATTGGATATAAAATACAGTTTTCCTAAATAATCTGTTTTTACCTGGTTTTGAGTCATATCCGGAGGGGTGGAATCTTTACCACAGGCAAACAATATCGTAAAAAATGCCATAAAAATTAAAACAGCAATTTTTTTGATCATTTTATTTCACCTCATTTATTATAAAAGCATTTGTTTCAGATCAACTGAAGATGGAAGTTTCCCACTCGATTTAACCTCTCCGTCAACCACCAGCCCGGGGGTCATCATGATCCCGTAACTCAGTATGTCATCCAGATCGGTCACTTTTTCGAGATTGTATTCAATGTTCATCTCTTTTAATGCCGATTCTGTCATCTCCTGAAGTTTATTGCATTTAGCACACCCAGTACCCAGAATTTTAATTTCCTTCATTTAATACTCCTTATATTTTTTATATTAATCCATAAATGATGCCGCTGATGGTTGCCATGAAAATAACCAGTGAAATAAACACCACTGTTTTTTTTGTTCCAAGTACTCCCCTGATCACCAGCATGTTGGGCAGGCTTAATGCCGGGCCGGCCAGAAGAAGGGCCAGTGCCGGGCCTTTACCCATTCCTGCACCGATCAGTCCCTGAAGTATCGGGACTTCGGTGAGAGTGGCAAAATACATAAATGCCCCGACGATGGATGCAAAGAAGTTAGAGAATATTGAATTCCCCCCTACAAGGCCGTTGATCCAGGTTGACGGGATCAATCCTTCATTACCGGGGCGACCAAGCAGAATTCCGGCTGCAAGAACCCCAAGGAACAGCAGGGGGAGGATCTGCTTTGCGAATCCCCACGAACTGATAGTCCAGTCTTTAAGTTCCGTTTTCCTAAACCAGCGAAAGATCATATATATTAATGCAGCAACTAGGATTCCTGACAATATCCATTTTGACTTGAAAATTGTGCTCCATAAACCGGAATCACCCTTCCCGGGTTTTCCCCAGTTTGAAAACACCAGGATGCCCACCATTACTGCGAAATATACTGTGTCCTTCCATAGAGGACGATCCGACTCTGTATCACTTGCTATAAAACCTTTCTTCTCTGATCCTTCCTCTTCTTTCCGGAATATAAGGTGCATAAGCAGTCCGATCACGATACTGAACACAATTGCTCCGACTGCCCTTGCAACCCCGATCTCCCACCCGAGCACCTGGGCGGTTAAAATGATTGCGAGGATATTGATCGCGGGGCCCGAATAGAGGAAGGCGGTTGCCGGTCCCAGCCCTGCTCCACGTTTATATATTCCCGAAAATAAAGGGAGAACGGTGCAGGAACAGACGGCAAGAATTGTCCCGGAGACCGATGCAACACTATATGAAGTAACTTTGTTTGCATCAGGCCCCAGATATTTAATAACTGAATCCTGACTGAGAAAAACTGAAATGGCCCCGGCTATAAAAAAGGCTGGGACCAGGCACAACAAGACGTGCTCCCTCGCATACCACTTGGCAAGTGCAATGGCCTCGAACACAGGCCCTCCGAAAGGCAGAATATCAAGGGGGAAAAAGTAGAACAGCAAAAACACAACGACAAGGAGAAATAATACCTTCCATTCCTTCATTTTACCGGACCTCCATTTATATATATTTCCATATACCGATATATTGTTTTAAATTTTGTTATTTTTCGCATAATAGCTGACGGTCGGCCAAGAGGGCGGCCTTCCTCTCCGCGACCATGACCTCATCCGCTTCGAACCTGGTCCGGAGTAGTTTAAAAATCGATTTATTGGTCTCATCCTTTTTTTTCAGGCTGTATTCTACCCACAGGCCCTCTTTTGTGTCCTCAATGATATCAGCCTCTTTCAGTATTTTTAGATGGCCGGATACAGTGGACTGTGAAAGGTCCAGGACTTCCCTGATCTCACAGACACACATTGGTTTGGCCATCAGCATATTGATGATCCTCAGCCGGTTCTTCTCTCCGAGTGCTTTGAAAATTTTTTCTGCATTTTTCACTATATCGTTAACCTCCGATATAGTCTTATAGGTTAACTTGCAGATTTTGTCAAGATTTATTTAATATTAAAGAAAAGTTGATCTGAAAGCAGGCCGCTTTGTTATTTTTGAATTATTTTAAATGTCCAGGCATGGAGACAGGGCATATCATTTATTGTTAATTTCGGGACGGCAATTTTTAATTTGTTACCCGGTTTATATTCCCATTCTATTTTTTCTTTACTGCCCAATAAATATATATCCTTTACTTTATCTTTTTCTGATAATTCAATTTCAATACTTTTGTTCCATTTTGTGAATATACAGAATAAAACTCCATCTTTTGTAGTGAAATAGACATTTTGCTCAGGGTTTTTTGTTTTATTATCTACCCTTTTTCTGCTCTTAAAAATGGCCTCTCCATTTATTTTCAGCCAATCCCCGATATCCAGTAATCTCTCCTGCATAATTACCGGGATTCGTCCGTCAGCCGTTGGGCCCACATTCAGAAGAAGGTTGCCTCCCCGGCTTACGATATCTATCAATTCGACTATCAATTCCTGTGAGGAAGAATAGTTTTCCAGGTTCTCTGCCCTGTTGAAACCATAAGACCCGCCGATCCCGCGGCTCTCTTCCCACGGTTTTGTAAACTTATCAGAATCTGCATCTTTATATTCACTCGAAAAATAGTCTCCATGTTTACCCGGCATATTTTTTGCAAATCTGTCATTTACAACCACTTCATTTTTTACGGGTGATTCACTATACAGCCAGGAGAGAAATTCTTTGGTTTTCCAATATTTCTCAGACCCATACCATTCACCTCCGTCAGCAAAGATCAATGACGGTTTGTATTCAACCACTAATTCTTTTAGTTGAGGGATCAGATGTTTATCTACATATTCATCTTCGGGGATTTTATACTTTTTTATAATTTTCTCCGGTAAGAAATATCCGGACCCGGTTCTTTTTGTCCTTGTGCTTTCCCATTCAACAATTGAATAATACAGGCCCATCTTAAGTCCTGACGATCTGACAGCTTTTGTTAATTCTCCGACAAGGTCCCGTTTCGGCCCATTGGTCATTGAGTTCCACTGTTTTTTATATGGGCTTTTTGTAGGCCATAAGCAATACCCGTCATGATGTTTACTGGTTAAGACCACATATTTTGCACCGGATCTTTTAAATATATCTGCCCACAAAAAAGGGTCAAACAGCTCTGCTTTAAATAACGGGGCAAAATCCCTGTATTCAAAATCGGGTCCGAATGTTCTGTTGTGGAAATCTCTCCCTCCGTTTTTTTTGTTATACATAACCCTTGCATAGTACCATTCCGCATAGGAAGCATAGAGTCCCGGTTCCACTTTGCGCCATGAAGGGACCGAATAGACCCCCCAATGGATGAAGATCCCGAATTTGGCATCTTCAAACCATCCGGGGATAGGACGGGTGTCTAGAGATTTCCATCTACTCTGATATTGCGCAGAGCTCATGAAGCCTGACAGGCATATCAAGAGGAATGGATAAAATATTATTTTAAGAACAGAATTTTTAGCCATTATTCCTTCTATCATAATGAACAAATATTTTCTATAGATGCAGGTTTGTTTGAAAAAATTATGATCAGAAAGGATAATAATTATATGAACAAAACGTTTTCCATATCTCATCCTGTCGGGATTGAACTGACTTCAGAGCTTAAAGAATCGGAACTCTGGTCTGTTTCCGGTGTCAAAGAGAGGGATATGTACAACGGGTGGGTCTGGTATGACCTCCCTACAGCCGAAATTCAGGAGAAGAGTGTTATTTTCAGTATTTCTTTCTTCAAAAAAGATATCAGAAAGATCAATATAGGTTTGATCGATCCGGACCTGTACGGGTCCGGTTGGGATGAGTGGTCGGAGGAAAAGGAATTACTCAGGATAGAACATATAAGGGAATGGCTGACCGCTATCGGATACAAATCGGGAAAATACTCATGGGGTGAGGTCTGGGTCGGGTACGATTCAAAAGGGGGAAGTGGATATGGCAGTATCCGCTTCCCCGGGTAAAAAAACTATTTTTTTTTGAACTTTTAAAGTGAAAAGCCGTTTTTATTATCAGGAAAGGGAGGAATTGAACCATGAAAAAATTTATTTTTCTAATTCTTGTTCCGGTGATCCTGATACCGGTTTATGCAGTAAATATTTATGATATGCCTGACCTGGCAGATCCCCATATGTTCACTGTTGATAAAGATGATATTTATATATCGGAACGGTCCAGAGTATATATCTATAAATATCCTGACAAACTGGTCCGGGTGTTTGGGAAGAAGGGAGAAGGCCCGGGTGAGTTCAGGGAGTATTTTGATCAGGGACTGATGGTCAGTTTCTTTAAGGGAAATTTGTGTGTTGAAAGCAATGGCCGTGTCTCATTTTTTAAGAAAGATGGCACATTCATCGGAGAAAAAAAAACTGAGAGCGGGCATGCATATTCATCCGTTGGAGATAATTTTGTCGGTATCCGGTGGGGTGTGATCGATAATTTTTCCTATAACAGGATCATTTTAAAGAGCAGCGACATGAATATGATAAAAGTGCTTCAGAAGAAAAAGAACTGGTATCAGGAGGGACGGGACATTAATCCTGTGGATGTCCGAAATCCCAGATACACCATCATGAAAGGGAAGATCTATGCTGAATGTCCGGAGGGAGCGATATCCATTTTTGATTCCAACGGAAAACAGATCGGTAAGGCAAAATCGGAATATTCCAGGGTGGGTGTATCGGAAAAAGACAAAGAGATGTATCATGAGTACTATAGAACCCACAAATACTATAAAGAAAGATATCACCAGCTGAAGCATCTGATCAAATTTCCGAAACATTATCCGCCCGTTAAATTCTTTGATAGCTCGGATGGGTTCCTATATGTGATGACCCATGTCAGGAAAGAGGGCAAAAATGAGATCTATATTTACGATGCCGGGGGAAAATACCTGAAGAAGATCTTTGTGAAAATGAGAGGACATAAACCGTCAGGAGGTCTATCCCCGAATCCGGATCGCCAACCACCGTATCTATCAGTTATTTGAGGACCCCGAGGAAGAGACCTGGCAGTTATATATTACTGAACTCCCGGTCAACTGATCAGGACTCAGTTCTGACGGTCTTTTTTTAGCATAGCAAAAGATCTGTCCCAGGTCGCTTCGGCCTCTTTTGAGAACAGACAGGCCGGGAACTCTCCCATCCTGTTGTGATAGGCAATGCACTCGCAGCAGATCCCGTGCCTGGGGCATCCTGAATAGGTGCAATTGCACCGGTTGTTATTCTTCTCTTTGTTATTACAATTCATTGATTTTCCTTACTACCTACTGACTTGATCTTTTTCAGTTTTTTTTCTATTTTCTTTTTGATCTTTTCATATTTGGGAGGGGGTCCGGTATTAACTCTTCTGTTATCAATATACAGTGCATCAGAAATTCCCCATTCCTCAAAATTTTCTTTTTTTGTAGTGTCTATCTCTCTAAAAATGACCCCGTCCCCAAGTTCCTCTGAGGCTCTTTTTGACCTCTCGTAAGACAGGTTCATGGCCGGGCACCAACCGTTCTTAAATGAGGTGACTGTCACACTTCCCGGGATTGCTTCAGGCTTTTTCTTCTGTTTATTCCATTTCGGTGGTTTGGTGTCATCAGTGAACGGTTTCCAGAGGAGTGTCGCGATCCCGTCCTTATCCGCTTTCTTATATCCGTGTTTTTTGAACCATGATGCCTTCATCCAGAACGGCAGGGAGACACCCCATGCTGCAATTCCCTTTGCCCCCAATGATCTTACATCCTCTTCCGCTTCTTTCATGAGAGCCTTTCCGAATCCTCTTCTCTGATAATTACCCCGTCCCTGTTTATATCCATGGATGTGGATGCAGAATATGAAATAAAGATCTTCGCCAGCCACATGGGTATGCTCTATCGGCATATACTGGATCATCCCTCCTGCTACTCCATTTTCATCAAGGGCAAGTTTTACCCTGAGCCCTTTATCCCTGTTCTTTTCATACCACTTCGATTTATGATCCCCAGCCTCCTTTATCTCATCGGACCAGTCCTCAAGGCACAAAAAATAGGAGCTTTTATGATCTTCATTCAGGTCAATTATTTTCATGAACTCCCCTTGTTTAAATAGAACTAAAAAAATTACACCAGAATATTATATAATCAGAATAAAAAGGGCAAGAGAAAGTAATTATCGATTAAATAGAATTTTCTGTTAATCCAACTGGCAGGTGATAATCGTGTTTCAGTAGAAAGTGAGATATAGATGCTGATTATTATATATATTTAAGTTATGCTTACTTTAAAGGAGATAATTATGTATAAAAAACAGGGCTTAATTCTTGGAATGATATTTTTATTCATTTTCACAACGATTTCATTCTCTCAAGTTGCATTGAATAAAAATTTAGTATATAGAAAAGTTTTCAGTGAAAAGCTGATTGTAAAAGGCAATCTTTTCCTGATAGGGAGAAATGGGGAAGGTTTCTTATATAGTTCCAATATAACAGTCAGGCTGGACAAGGGTGTTTCCGGATATGAGATTATAAATGTGTACCTTAATACGGAGAAATATCAAAAAGGCAATGGAGATAATTATTCATTATCCAGTCTCCCGTTCAATTTCAAGAACACCGGTTTATATACGATCACTGCGGAAGTCAAGAGACTTAATATCATGAATTCCAAACCGATTAAGGTGGATCTTGCTACAATAACAATTAAAAACTTTATGAAAGATGTGGAACCGAAATATTCAAAAGCTGTTCCTTATAAAGTGTGGAAAAATGGTTTGAATTTTAAATGCGGTTTTTATAAAGGATCGTTCAATCCTGAAGTGAAATTAAGAGAAATTCCCCCTCATGGGTGGATCTATACCAGTGTGGCCGGAAACGGCAATGTTATACTGCCGGCGGATAAACTTAAACCGAAGATGGCATATGATGTTCAACTTGAAAAATCCGGGTCTCCTATTTCAGATGTGATGTATCACAAAAATGCAGCGAATGGTTCTTACGTTTCTTTTACAAATGAATACACCTTCGGATTTTTTACAGGAGCGAAAATTACATTTAAATAAAATTGATATAATTATTTGCAGGGGAAGCTGTTCGATATCGGTTATGCTGACGGGATTAAACTTTATCTCGCCGTCCCGGAGATACCTGTCCCGAATGGCTCAAGAGCGGGATAAACCGCTTTTTATTACTCTTTTAATTTTTTCAACATCTGAATTGCGCTTGGGAAATTCGGGTTTAATTTCAGCGCTTTTTCGTATTGTCTGATCGCCTCTTCTTTTTCACCGTTCTTTGCCAGAGCTTCCCCGTAGCTGTCATATACATTGGTGGAGTCGGGATAGAATATGGTATTGAGCTTAAATATACATAATGCCTGTTTCAGTTTGCTTTGGCCCATGAACTGGTAACCCAGGATATTCAGCCTCATCTCTGAAACGGCATTGTCCTTCGGATCCTGTTTGAAGATCTCTTTGTACAATCTGGCAGCCTCCTCACAGTCTCCATCCAGAAGTATCTCCTGAGGGACCTTTTCACCCGCCACCATTTTGACAGCCTCTTTCTTTTCACTGTTCAACCTTCCCAATTCATCTGCAAAATGATATGACGCTTCCAACAGCCCGGTTTTCGAATCTTTTACAAACTGTATTTCACCGGCTCTTCTTTTTATTTTAAATGTGTTATTACCGATGTGAAACATTTTTGAATTCTCTAGATTTGTCAGGATAAGATCACCGTCCTTCTCAATGATATTGATGAAATTGTCGGAACCGGATCTATATCTCCCACAGACTTCCTCTTTTGTGCTTTTGTCGATATCAACCGGTTTTATTGTTTCCGGAACAAATGCGGCCCAATCATAGTACTTAGCGATCGATTTATTAATTTCACGGATTAATTCGGCAGAGTTCCTTGAATTGGCCATGATCACGGCTCCATACCCTTCTGAGATATGAGAGATAAAACCTGCAATGAAACCGGAATTATCACCCAAGTGTCCGAAATACTTCTCCTTACCAATATTTCTCATGAATACCCCGAATCCGTACTCTTTTGATACATGGGGGCTGAGCATCTCCCGTGTTAAATCTTGAGAAATGACCTTGTTTGATTTCCCGTGCCAGGATTTCTGCAATTCGATGACAAACTTTGCGTAATCATCACTGGTTGTCCACAAACCGCCGGCGGCAATATTTGCCATGTAACGTCTTTTTCCGGGTAATACAGAATATCCTCTATGACCTGCTGATGTATTATTTTCCAATTCGAGAGGTAACGGGTTTTCAAAGGTGGTCTGTTTCATTCCCAATTTGTCAAAGATATTTTTTTTGCCCACAACATAGAGAGGTTTTTTTGTAACATCTTCAATGATCTGCTGCAGTATGGCATATCCCGGATTAGAATATAAAAACCGGGTGCCGGGTTCATGGTCGATGATCGTGGGTTTATGCGATGCCGGCGGAGCCCCGTTCAACACCTGTGTGATTGTGGGAAATTTATCCCGGGAATAATCCCCACCATAATTATGCATGGCACCGCTGCTGTGATTCATCAACAGGGCGGGAGTGACCACAGTATTTTTGGTAAATTTGTTTTCCGGAATTTTCCATGAGGTCAGGAGTTTATTGGCATCGTCATCCAGTTTGAACATCCCCTTTTGAATCAGGGATAAAGCGGTCAGGGATGAAACCCCCTTGCTCAGAGAACCCGGACGGAACAGAGTTTTTCCGGTAACGGGATTCTGCAGTGTAAAATTGGCAACGCCGTATGTCTTCGTCCACTGGATCTTAAAATCTTTGATCACCGTGACACTTAAACCGGGAACTTTATAGAATTTCATTCGATCTTCAAGTTGATACGATGATTCCCCTTCAAATATATTGACCGGAAGAAGCCCTTTTTCAATTTCCGCGATCTGGGACTCAACCGATTTTTCGGCCAACCCGAAAGCTGATGAAAATATAATAAACATCAGGACCAGGCAGATGTTCTTCATCATTAAAGTTGTGCTGATTGTGGAACTGTTCTTTTGTAAAGTGATTAATGATCTCATGTTTTTTACCTCTCTTATATTAAGTAATTTATATTGAAACAAAAATACAGGCAGTGCCTGAATTTAAACTATTTCCTGAATCCTTTTTTCAGAAAATATTTTCCCAATTTAACATTTACGGTTTATAACCGGTAAATGTTTTGATAATTTTTTTTATATTAACTAAAAGTATGATCTTTTTAAAGTACTTTTTTTTTTATTTATCTGCTCTATTGAATTATACAAACCATCAGTGGAGTATTTAAAAATGTGGAAGAAAATTGGAGTAGAGTATTACATGAACTTTGAAGAGATCTTTCACGTATCAAAAAAAGCACGGCGTGGATCAAAATAGATTGAAATAAAAGGGGGAAAATATGAAAACATATTCAAAGTTCATGGGTCAAGAGGAACAAATTAACCGGAGAACTTTTTTTACAAAAAGTTTTGGTTTTTCAGCTGGTTTGGCGCTGTTGGCATATCCGGGAACATCCGCCGGGGAGCTGAAGGGGAAGGAGGATCGGTCAAAAAAAGATGTTATGAAAGAGTTGAATGAGAAGGTGGCTCAGTTTATGCCGATGTATAAAAGCTGCTCGATGACCAGTTTTGCTGTCCTCAATGATTATTTTAAACTGAATGCCGATACCAGAACCATACGTGCATTGATGCCGTTCTCTGGAGGGATAGTCAGGAGAGGGGAGACATGCGGAGCTGTATCCGGATCTATACTTGCGTTGGGATTATTTTTCGAATCCCGAAAAAAAGACGGAAAAGTACAAGCCGGCTCTTCCCTGAAGCCCGGAGGCATATTCTTTGACAGGTTTGAG
Source organism: Candidatus Aminicenantota bacterium (assembly GCA_963827565.1). Taxonomy (GTDB): domain Bacteria; phylum Acidobacteriota; class Aminicenantia; order UBA2199; family UBA2199; genus UBA647. The sequence continues at coordinate 1,141,747 of CAWHBG010000002.1, read as the reverse complement.
AAAGTATTTGGCTCAACAAGGTGTAAGGAAGTGATAAAACATCAATACGGCAGGTATTATGACTTACTCAATCCGGAAGATGTCAAATTGTTTATGGAAGCAGGAAAAAGCGGGAAATGTATGCAGGTTGTTCAGAAAGCGGTCGCCATAGCCGGAGAGATTATTTTAGAAAACTCCTGATCAAATCTGCTTTTTACTTTGCAGCGATCTTGGTTCTGCGCTGGAAGGGAAGAGGCTTAAGGATCAAAACTGGAATCAGGCCCTATATTCAAGTATCAACTAAAGTAGAATTCCTTCAAAATTGGTCATAATCGGATGTCTTCTCTTCGAGTCTGGCCGTATCAGGATCTATTCTAAAGCCATAGCTTTCCAGAAATTCCTCTCCTTTGCTGATGGCTGCGGCAGAGTCGGGATCATGTGTTACGAATGTTTTCCATGACCGGCTCCACCAGTATTTTTTTTTCACTTTTACTTTGGCAATAAAAGAATATCCGAATTTATCAATGAACATAAATGCGGCTGAAACCTGATGAGGAATCTGCCATTCTATCGATTCTTTTTTGCCGTCACGATCGTCAATTCGCGGAATTGTTGTTAATTGACTATACATTATATTTAGTCTACTAAATCGGAAAAATAAATTCAATTGCAGGAGGGCCAATTCCCCGGGCAGGCCGCATGAATGTTGTCACAATGTTTTTAAGTTATCAATAAGAATCCTTGAAAGAGTAAAATATAGAAATAACCCCTTTATTGGTAAGTTTTTTTGTTTCTTGGATAACGTGCTATTATTAAAAAGTAATGAAGAATAGAGACTTTTTTATATCATCCTTTTTTATTATGTTTATGTGGCTGGTCTATTTAATAATACGAGCACTCGTTTATATTTATAAAAGTCCTGATTTAATAAATTATATAGTTGGATCTGGAATTTATCAGTTTATTGTGTTTTCGATTTTTACAATTATCCTTTTTTATTTATTTAAGAAATATTTCTATAATAAATTTTTAAATAAGAAAAAAATTTTAATCTTAGTTTTAGGATTACTTGTCTCATCATGTATTATTAATATATTCGTTGGAATCTATACTTATCTTTTTTTTCATAAATTTAATCTGACTTTCGGAGGATTTATTTTAGGAAGTGCGATGAATATATTTACTTTAGTGCCTTTTTTAGGCCTTTTTTTTGTTCTTAAATTATTAAAAGAGAAAGATGAGGAAAAATTCAAAACCAGGGAAGCAGAAAATCTGGCAAGAGAGGCAAAACTGGAGATGTTGTCTTATCAGTTAAATCCACATTTTCTCTTTAATGCACTTAATACAATAATGGCTTTGATTGATTATGATAAAGAGGAAGCAAGGGAGATAATTACTGATTTATCTGACTATTTAAGATATAGTTTGAATAATTCCAAAAAAAAAGATGTTACTCTTGATGAGGAGTATAAGTCAGTTTTAGATTATTTGAAGATCCAGAAAAAAAGATTCAGAGAAAAAATTGAAATTAGAACTGAATTAGACGAAAACATAAAAACAAAAAGGGTTCCTGTTTTTATTATTCACCCTCTGGTTGAAAATGCTGTAAAACATGGGACTGAAACATCTAAAGGTATTTTAGAAATATCTTTAACTATTAAAAAAGTTGAAGACAGTATTATTGTAGAAGTAAAAAATAGCGGAAAGATAATTAAAAACTCTGAGAATAGTGATAATGGAACCGGAACCGGATTATCCAATGCGATAAAAAGAATTTCCATTCTTTACGGGAAAGGATATGGCGTTGAGCTTAGTGAGGAAAATGGAATTGTCACAACGACAATGAAACTGGGTAAATTATGAAGATATCAAATATTCTGATTGTAGATGATGAGTTTCTTGCGCGAAAGGAATTGGCAAACAGACTATCTGATTATAATGAAAATTATACTATTCATCAGGCAGATTCTGTTGACTCTGCTATTGATATTTTAACAAGGGAAAAAGTAGATTTAATTTTTCTTGATATTCAATTAATGGGGGAAACAGGATTTGATCTGTTAAAACGTATAAAAATTAAAGCTGATGTGGTTTTTGTAACCGCCTATGAAGAATATGCTCTGCGGGCATTTGAGGTTAATGCTGTTGATTATCTGCTTAAACCTGTAAATATTAAGAGATTTAATATAACAATGGAAAGAATTCTTAATAAAAAAAAGCAAAATGTATCAAAAGAATTAACTTATAGTGATCAGTTAATTGAAAAAAACTTTAACGGGTTCAGAATTATAAAATTAAAAAATATTTTATATATTTCGGCTGAAGGTGACTATACCCGGATCTGCTGCATTGAAGAAAATGACATGTTATTGTATAGAACCATGAAATGCTGGGAAAACATGCTGCCGAAAAAATATTTTCGTAGAATTCATCGTTCAACAATTATTAATATAGAGTATGTTAAAAAATTCCATAAGATTGAAAATAGCAAATATATGGTTGAACTATCAGGTGTCAATAAAAATTTACCAGTCAGTAGAACTTATTTGTCAAATTTATAGACTTTTAAAAAAAAACAGTCAGTTCACCGAACCTATTTACGCTTTATCGAAAATTTCAGACCACTTTTAAATACACCCGGTATAAACAATCAGGAAATGCAAAATGATAATAAAAAAAATGAAGTTTTATTTAAACAAGGAGAATATGATGTTAAAAAAAATTACTTTAGTTTTAATCGGGATTTGTATCAGTCAATGGATTCTAGTATCACAAACCTCAGAGCAGAAAACCAAAACAGTATTTACTCTCGGGTATTCCACTTACCTTTCACACACTGATAAATACGCATCAGGTTTTGATATTTATACCGATAGTGAAGGGAATAGTTATATTTCGGGAAATACCAGAGATAAGAACTTTCCAGCTACAAAAGGAGCGTATCAAACAGAACTTAAAGGGTCGGCAGATGTCTTTGTCGTAAAATATACACCCGAAGGCGAAATAGTTTTTGCCACATTAATTGGTGGTACAAAGCGAGAACACCATAGCGCAATTACAGTAGATGAGCAGGGATTTATCTATATAGCAGGTGGAACACATTCATCTGATTATCCTGTAACTTCAGGAAGCTATGACACCAGTTTTAACGGCGAAGGCAGATGGGCCGGTGATGTTTTCTTAACTAAAATAAACCCGACCGGTACTGATGTCATATTTTCAACATTTCTTGGAGGTAAAGTTGAAGAAACAGTTGGAACCGGAGGTATTAAGATTGATTCCAAAGGAAATATTTTTGTTGTAGGGGCAACCAAGTCTGATGACTTTCCTTTAACAAAAGGGAGAATTGAAAAAGAAAATACCATGCACGGTTTTTTTTCTAAATTCAGCCCCGATGGTAAAAAGCTTTTATTTTCAACTTTCTTCGGAAGCAGTACAATGGAAAGGATATCCAGTGTTGCTGTTGATGATAAAGATAACATTTATATATCAGGAGCGACTTATACAGCAGGCTTACCGGTAACTGACAATGCTTTTCGAAAAGAGATAATTATGCCTGCATCCGGAGGTATAATGGATAATTATATTGCCAAAATAAGTGGAAAGGATAATAAGATTTTGTATTTTAGCTATTTTGCAACAAATGGTTATGGCGGTTCATCCATAAAATGGACAAAGCCAGACAGATTGATCGTATGCGGCAGCTCAAGCGGAGTAGATTTCCCGGTAACTGAAAATGCAATGAACAAAAAAGGTAAAGGGAGGCAGGATTGTTATATATCTGTATTTAATTCTGATGATATGACCCTGGAATATGCGACCCTGTTCGGAGGAAGTGGAGATGAACGTTTCATGTCGGCAGATTTTCTCAATAAAGATACTATTGTTGTTGGCGGAACAACCAGTTCTCCTGATCTGCCGATTACTGAAAATGCATTATATCCTGATTTTCCTGTCTGTGAGAAGGCCTTTAATTCCACATTTCTCGGTCGGAAAAAATCTTTCGTCTCTGTATTCGATATTAAAAACTATAAACTCCTTTATTCAACCTATTTTGGCGCAAGTTTTATATTTAGATTTTCCCCGGATAAATACGGGAATCTCAGTTTTGTTGCAGAAGCAGGCCAGCGGGGAGAAGGGGGTATTACAGGTTTCCCCATAACTAAAAATGCCATTGAACCGCCCACTTATACCATGGTAGGGAGATTGTTGTTGAATGCGAAACCGAAACCGAAAAAAGAGGATTTATACAAAGATGTAACCGTTAAAGATGCCATACTGGCAAAGTATGTTGGAAAATATGAAGTCTCTCCAGGTTTTACCCTGACTATCACCAAATATGGTAGTCAATTGAAAGTGAGACCAACCGGACGAAAGGAAGGTCCCATATTCCCAAAATCCCAAAATGATTTTTATATAAAGGGATCTGAGGTTGAATTGACATTTAATATAAATAAAGCTGGAGAAGTTGAAAGTTTGACTGTCCATCCGGATGGAGGAGACGACATTATTTGTAAAAAAATAGCCGATTAATGGGTGGTTTTATTAAGCTCAGAAGTCGTTTAAATTTTGCAGGGGAACGAATGACTTATCAATCAAAACGAACGAAGTATATACTCTGTTTTAGTCAGATCATGATCTCACTGGTCATGATTCTGGCTTGTAATCAAACTATCTATTCGCAAACAAAATCGGGGTCAAATAAAAGTGAGCTGATTAAGCAGGCAGTTTCCGAAATTGTAAATGATGGTAAAGCACCCGGAATGATTGCGGCAATTACTACACACGAAGGTGTTGTCGCCATTGGAGCAGCAGGGGTTCGTAAGGCTGGAGCTGGCATTAAGATAAACGAAAATGATCTTGTACATCTGGGCTCCTGTACCAAAGTGATGACCAGCACGATGATCGCAACTCTGGTGGCAGAGGGAAAGCTTCGATGGGAAATGAAATTGATCGAAGCCATTCCGGAGCTTAAGAAAATTATCCATTCTGATTACCATAAGATCACACTTTGGCAGCTTCTCACTCACCGGGCAGGTATTGTAAAAAACCCTGCTGACTGGGGTGCATTCGGGGATCAGGAAATAAAAGAGCGGCGTCTGTCTATTATTAAAGAAAATCTAAAAAATACGCCGGGACTGAAACCGGGAGAATTCCATTACTCCAATTTCGGTTATATGATCGCCGGCTGTATGGCCGAAAAGATAACCGGCCTGAGTTGGGAATCCTTAATTAAAAAACGTCTGTTTGATCCATTGGGGATGTCTTCAGCCAGTTTTGGTGCTCCTAATACCCATGATAAAATAGATCAGCCCTGGGGGCATTCAAATTCATGGTCTGGAAACAAATGGCAGCCAGATCAGACGGATAATTCCGAGGCCCTCGGGCCTGCCGGCCGGGTCCATTGCAACATTGAAGATTGGGCAAAATTCTTATCTCTGTTTTTAACGGATGAAAATCTTGTTTTAGATAAAAAATATTTAAATAAACTGATGACACCTATCGGTTTTTATGCAGGCGGATGGGGAGTCGTGGAACAGAAATGGGCCGGTGGGACTATACTTACCCATAACGGCAGCAACGGGATATGGTATGCTTCTGTTACAGTCGCACCTAAACTAAACAGGACCTATATTGTTGTTACCAATTCATGTGACTTTGGTTCTACTCCTGGTATTTGTAATGAAGTCTTGAAGAAGTTGGTTCGGATGGATCCGGGTATCAGGGGAAAATGATATCTGTCTCAGAAATCATTTTAACAGTGTGAAAAAGGGAAAAAATTGATATTTAGGAGGTCAATGATGAATTTTGTTGCAGGATTTTTGACCATTTTTTGTTTTGTTTCATTCGGTTTTGGACAAAATGCGGAGATCTTAATCAAATGGAAGAAGCTGGCGGATTTGCCTGAAGCCCGGCGGAATTTGAAAGCAATCGGAGCAGGGAATCAAATTTTTGCAATAGGTGGATATGCTCAGCCCAGTACAGGGCCGGATAAATCTCACTTTGTGTATGATATAAAAGAGGATAAATGGTCGATAAGATCAGAAATGATTACCCCACGTTCTAATTTTGTCCTTGTATCGGCAAAGGATAAAATTTATGCCATAGGCGGCGATAAATTTTTGGATAAGGCGGAGTGTTATGATACTAATTTGGATAAATGGTCTAACCTTCCCCCTATGCCAACCAAACGGCAGCATATTTTTGGTGATATTTTTGATGAAAATATTTATGTGGCTGGAGGCTTGCTATGCTGGAAATGTAAAGCGGAAGAGCAATTAACAGCAAAAATAGAGGTCTATAATATCTCAAAAAATATATGGTCAGGTCTTCCTGATATGCCAACCCCCCGGCAGAATCCTTTGGTATCAATTGTAGGGAATAGCATCTATGTGATTGGAGGAATGGATAATACAAAAGTTATACCTTGTGTTGAGGTTTTTGATATTCAGACCCAAACCTGGGGAAAAGGAACTGATATGCCTGAACCTGGTTTTTTTGCCGGATCAGTGGTTTATAAGAACAAAATTTATATTTTGGATGGTGCAGAAAAAAATGAATTAAAAACGGATATTTTTGTTTATGATCCTGCTCAAAATAAATGGGGAAAAGCAACACCCCTTCCTTATCCTGTTAAACTCGCCGGCTTTACTTCTATTGAGAACAAATTGTATGTTGTAGGCGGATGTGATCAGGGTTTTAAAGCATCTAAATCTGTTTTTTGCGGAACAATAGTTGACTGATATTCAGAACATGTTTACCAGAATATAAATGGTGCTAGAATTAACAATGAGACCACTCATAACAAAATAGCCCATCTTTTTCTCCTTATGGGAAGTTACGCTATATCCCTCATTTCAAAAATCATATTTTATTTAAACCTTTTTAAGTCTGATTACGTTAGTAAAATATGGTCATGAGATATTGTATGACAATAAAATATGGATAAACAAAATAAATTTTGGAAACTTCCGGAATTGGAAGGCCTCGAATTACAAAAGGCAACTTATAGGGCCCATTCCTTCACACCTCATTTTCATGAAGAATATGCAATTGGTATTCTTCTAAAAGGTTCGCAGGAAAAATATTGCAGGCGTTCAAAACATATCATACATGAAGGTCAGATCTGTGTGATCAATCCGGGGGAGGTTCATTTCGCCGGTCCTGTGGATAAGCATGGCTGGAGTTACCGAATGTTATTTGCAAACGCCTCTTTATTAAGAGAAATATCTTCTCAAATTATGGGAATGAAGCAGGATTATCCCTTTTTCCCGGATCTGGTTATTGATGATGATAATCTGTTTAATATGATTTTAAATTTACATCTGATCCTTGAAAGACCGGAGACGCCATCGCTTGAAAAAGAATCAACGTTTCTGTCTGTGATGGAACAGTTCATTCTGAAATATGCAGATGTTAAACCTCAAAACCGTATTTTAAAATCATCCGGGAAACATATAAAAATAGTAAAAGAGTATCTTGACCAAAATTATGAACAGGAAATTTCACTTGAGATGCTTTCAGAATTAACTGAAATAAGTCCGTTTTATCTTTTACGTTTGTTTAAAAAGGAAGTGGGCTCCACACCTCATATATATTTGACCCAACGGCGTATCAATAAAGCCAAACAATTCCTGACATCGGGCGATTCCCTCTCTGAAGTCGCTTATAAAACCGGTTTTGTCGATCAAAGTCATTTTACCAACCGTTTTAAAAATATCGTCGGTATCACTCCCGGTCAATATATGAATGAAAATAATTAATTTTTTTATATTAAAAGAGCAATAATCTGCAATACATATACTTCTATAATTTTTATTATCCGGGTTGGAGGTTATATATGAAAATGAAAAATTATTTATTCACAATGTTTGTTGTATTAATGTTTATATCTATTCTAAATATTCAAGTCGATGCTTTAGAGACCAAAAAAACAAAGGTTTCTAAAATAAAAGCCACTAAGAAAAAAGACTCCAAAAAGAAAATAACTAAAAAAAACTGTAATTGCGAACAAGCATTAAATCAATTAATAGAAAAAGTAGAAAGTGATTATCCCGGATTTAAAGAAAAAACAACAAATAAGTTGATTTATAGCAGCTTAAAGGAAGGCTTAAAGATTAAAGCTCAAAGTATTCAAGAACAGGACTGTCTTGATTTATTAAAAACTTATACTAAATATTTTAGGGATGGTCATATTACTCTATATAAAACCACTAATGAAGAAAGTAATGAAGAAGCTGCCCAAATTGAAGAAAAGCCCAGAAAAACCTATTCAAAAATAGATATTACTCTGGCTGATTTTTATACGCATATTTCAAATTCTACCGATGAACTGGAAGGTGTATGGAAATCGGATTCTTATAAAGTTGGCATTATTAAGAAAAATAATGAATATCAGGGATTTATAATTGAAACGGCTAACAAATCATGGAAAGCCAATGAAATCAAGTTACGCTTAATGGGTGATGAAAAAGCTAATTACTACATGGGCGACCATTCATTGCGAGAAGATGACTATGAACTTTTTGAAGGAACTATTTTGTCATTCAAAAATACCAAATCTGTTTTTTTAAAAGAACTTCCAAAACCCACACTGACAGAAAATGAAATTCAAATGAAAATGAATGAAATTGAAGGTTTCTATTTTAAAAAGCTAACTGAAAAAACCATTTTACTTCGTATGTCCAGTTTTCAACAAACTCATGTTGAACGAATTGAGAAATTAATTGATGATAATATTGAGCTCATTGAAAACTGTGAAAACTTAATTGTAGATGTAAGAGATAATCATGGAGGAACTGATAATGCGTATAAAAAATTACTGCCTTACATCTGTACAAATAATTTAAGGTCGGTAGGACAAGAGTTTTTAGCAACCCAAACATTAATTGATGGATACCAAAATTGGCTTGATAAAACACCGGATGAAGAAAAGTATATGAAAGATAGAAAAATGGTCGAACGTCATATTAAGCTTTTTAAGGCCAATTTAGGCAAATTTGTAGATCCAGATTCTACAGATGTTTTTATAACTGAGGTAGAAATTGCAGAACATAGTCCAGAACAAGTTATCATCTTAGCTAATAAGATGGTTGGCAGTTCGGGAGAGGCCTTCACGTATCGCATGAAGCAGAGTAAAAAAGTCAAGGTATTGGGAACACCTACTTATGGGGCATTGGATTACGGTTCAGCGTACTATTTCAAATTTGGTTGCGATAATTACCAACTTCTTCTACCATCATGGAGAGCCAGGAGACTTCCAGATTATCCAATCGACAATATAGGAGTACAACCTGATATTTATTTGGATAAATCAGTAGAAGACTGGATTCAGTTTGCGGTAGATTATCTAGAAAAATAAATATAATTATAATAATAATCAAAAGCTAAGCGTAAGCTTGGCTTTTGTTCTTTTTCTTTATTTAAATGAAAAAACCACCTTTAGACAACAGCCTTAATTTAAACAATTTTTATTTTAGCCAATAAGTTGGGTAGTATTAAACATTTAGTGAGAATTCCTCCCGTAATGAAATCTTGTCTGGCACGAAAGATATAAAGAGCAATAATCTGCAATACATCTGATTTTTTTATTTGTATTATCTACAATAGAGTTTTTTTTAATAAATGGGAAAGCCCAAAGCTCCATGAATGAATATGTTGGAATTAAGGAGAGTAAAATGAGAATTAAATTAATTATTTTATGGAGGATTTATAAATGAAAAAAAATTTAACTTTAATTATTAGTCTTTTAATTATTATTGGAGTCTTTATACAAGCCCAGAGCAATAGCAAGGAAAACCTTAGCTTTGAGGATAAAGTACAAGGTTGGTTAGAAGATTTAAATGTGCCGGCAGTTAGTATCGGTATAATTGAAGAAGGTAAAATTAAATATGTTAAGGCATTTGGAGAGATTCAAAAAGGTGTTCCGGCAGAAGCTAATTCAATTTTTAATATAGCTTCCATGACTAAACCGGTTGTAACAATGCTAACTCTAAAATTAGTAGAAGAAGGTAAATGGAAACTCGATGAACCTCTATTTCATTATTGGGTCGACCCGGATGTAAAAGATGAACCTTACCATAAAATACTTACTACTCGACATGTTTTAAACCATCAAACGGGATTTACAAATTGGAGATCTGGACATCCCACCAAAAAACTCACTTTCGATTTTGAACCTGGAACTAAATATCATTACTCCGGAGAAGGTTTTGAATATTTAAGGAGAGCATTGGAAAACAAGTTTGAAGAACCATTGGAAAAATTATTAGACTCATTAATTTTCAAACCAATTGGAATGGAAAACACTCAATATTGGAACGAAAGTATTGATACCCTTAGACTTGCACGTTGTCACGATGCCAATGGAAATGACTATAATTTTCCTTATAAAACCAGGGTACTGGCCGCAGGCAACCTACTTTCTACTGCTGAAGATTATTGCAAATTCTTGATATATGTTATGAATGGTGCCGGACTTTCACAAGATCTATATGATGATATGCTAAACCCAAAAACAAACGGTAAAGAGCATGCACCACAAGGATTAGGCTGGGAAATTATAAAAGACCTGCCGAATGGAGAATATGCTTTAGAACACGGAGGCGTAAATCCAGGAATGTGGTCTATATCTTTTATCTTGCCTAAATCTCAACGGGGCATTGTAGTTTTGACAAATGGTGATAGTGGGGCTCTTCTTTATAGCAAAATTATTAAAGAAGCTTTTGATGAAGGAGAAACGATTATCAATTACATAATGGGAGTAACTCCCCGTGAAATTGTGACACTGTCTGATGAGGTTTTGGAAAGATATACCGGGAATTGGCTGGATTCGGATGGTAGAAAGCATAAAATTGTTAAAGGTGACGGCGTTCTGAAATTTTCTGGCGAAGGATTGCCTAATGTAACTTTATATCCCGAATCGGAGAATAAGTTTTTTCTTAAAGGATTCGATGTTCAGTTTGAATTTACAAGCAGTGACTCGTTTACTTTAATCAGTGCTGGCAACATCGACTGGACTGCAAAAAAGGTAAAATGAAAAACAAAACAAACTGAAAGGGGAAATAAAATGAATTTAAAAACAAAGGTTATATCAATTATTTTAGTTTTTTTAAGCTTTGAGTCTTTATTCACAGACGATGCATGAAGCAATAAAAAAGGGAGATTTGCAGGAGGTAAAATCACTAGTGAAAGCGAATGAATCTATTATTAAACACAAAGTATAAAATAGAGAAACCAATACCAATAGTGCGGATGCCATCAGATATAACACCATTATTTGATGCAGTCCTTTATGGACGTTATGAAATTATAAAATATTTTATTGAGGAAGGAGTTGATCTTAAAAAAAATAATTATGCATTATTTCTTGCTCTGCTGCAGAAAGGCAAAAAATTAAAAATCTCCTGATAAAAAATGGCGCAGGATTTGTAAATGATACAGCACCTCATATGAGGTTAAATATATTAACAAAAGCAGTCTGGTTTTATCCGGATCTTAAATTGATAGAAGAGATAATAGATCTCGGAGGAGGATTGGAATTGGACTGGGGTAAAGATGGGAACTATACCCATACACCACTGGGTATGGCCACAAGACTTATGGAAGTACCCCATTGTAAAACTGCTTGTGAAAAATGGAGCTAAATTAAATCTCTCTCGAAATAACGGGCAGATCGGACTTCATGATGCAATATATTATTCAAGGCGCTCTGAAGACAAAATAAAAGGATACTCATCTGAATTACTGACCTTTTTACTTGAAAATGGTGGCGACAAAAATCATAGGGATAATAATGGTTTTCTGCCTGTTGAGTATGCTGCCATTGAAGGCGTACCAGCTGCTTTAAAAATATTATGGGATGAAAATTATGATGTCAATCAGCGTGATTTTTCCGGGATGACCCTCTTGCATAAAACTGTTATAAGGGGATATTCGGAGTGTGTAGAGTTTCTTCTCTCAAAGGGGTTTGATATAAATGCGGAGGATAATAATGGAAACTCTCCTTTGTTTTATGCCAATAAATATGGTCATGCTAAATTATCTGACTATCTGAGATCCAAAGGCGCTGAATCAAAAAACCTGTTACCGGTTGTGAATACGACGAAGCTGTTATATAAGAAATTAAAAACCGGCCAGGCATATATATGGTATCTGGGCAGAATGGGATGGGCAATCAAAACTAAAAACAATTTAATACTTAAACCCTGGGAATGGGGAGAGTATGATCCTGATAACCCTTCCTTAGCGAATGGAAATATTGTTTCAGATGAACTTATTGATCAAAATGTTCTTTTTTTGTCTGGTGCAAAAGTTGCAGAATCTCTGGTTCCGGAAGATAAGTTCTTAAGAGAAAGATCTTCTGAATTTAATGTTTCCCTAATATCCAATGATGTTTCAAAATCAAAACAGATCAAATCTGTAAAGATAAAACCCTTAGAAAGAAATAATGTTGGAAGTACTGAAATATACCAGGATGAATTTGATAATTTACTGATAGTATCGGATGGCGTAAAAATCTATTTTAAGGGTTATAAAGATCCTGTTGACCCGGAATTTACAAAAAAACTGATTGGTTCTGATCTGGCTTTTTTCTCCGTTTGGGGTTCAAAAGGTGAATTACCACCAGAAAGTATAGAAAAAGCAGAATTAAATATAAAAACATATCAACCCAAAACCTTATTTTCTCAATCCATTTATACAGGCTCATTTTATCATTTTGAATTAAGCCGGCAATTAAAAGAACGGGGTCATAAAATCAATTTGCCCGTGAATCAATTTCCCGGAGATTGCTTTTTTTATGATAATGGAAAAATAAGGGTGAAATAAACTAAACAAGGAGAAATGATGAAAAATAAATTTCTAATAATTGTAATACTATTATCGTGGTTCTGTTTGACAGGAATGCAGGCACAAAACACAAAAGAGTTTCCAAAGGGGAATGAAGTAAAAATAACCTATGTCGGCAATTCAGGATTTCTGATTAATATCGGAGATAAGAGAATCCTTATTGATGCGCTGTTTAAAGGCTTTGAAGGACAGTACAGTTTACCGCAAAAAGTCCAGGATAAGCTTACATCAGCTCAAGCGCCCTTCGATGAGGTGGATCTGATATTGGTTACCCATGCTCATGGTGATCATATTAATCCGGATATGGTGCGGCAACATTTGAAAAACAATCCAAAAGCAATTTTTGCATCTACACAACAAATGGTTAAGGCGCTAAATGGATTTACGGATCGTTGTGTTGGCTTTAACCCCACGAAAGAAAAATCAGAGAGCAAAGTAATAAATGGCATTAGTATAGAAACGTTTTATCTTCCTCATGGCCCAAATTCAAAAATAATAAATATAGGTTTTCTTGTTTCAGTAAATGGGATCACCTTTTTTCAAACAGGTGATGCTGATTTTGAACAGTTTACTTTTGAAGAGTTTCGATCCCTTCAGTTGCCGGAAAAAAAGATAGACATTGCTTTCATTCAACACTACTATCTCACCGGTGACCCTTCTTCAAGAAGGTTTATCGAGAAGGGAATAGGCGGTAAATATATTATTCCGATTCATTACCATTTTACAACGCCGGCGTTTGATACAAAAATTATAAAACAAAATTACCAGGAAGCCATAATCTTTAAAGAGGAATTACATTCCTGGCGTATGCCCGATAAAAAAGACAAGTCTCCTGTATTAAAGGCAGATAAAACTATTTCCTGGGATGAGTTTGAAAAGAAGGTTGATCAACTCATTGAGTAAAAGCATAATGCGCAGGCAATAACATTGTTAAAAGAAAACCTGAAGACTTACCCTGAAAAAGAATTTGAAATATATTCAAGTTTAATAGATCAATATGAAGGAGTGGGAGAAATTCGTAATGCGATCAATGTTTTGTCTGAAGCCAATAATAAAGGATATTACTTCTGGCTCATCCCGAGACGGAAACAATACGATAATTTCAGAAGAGAAGACTGGTTCAAAGAAGCATTGTGTTTAAATAACGAATTAAGGGATAAAGCCCAACTTTTGACCAAGCCTGTATATAAAATAGTCCTTCCGAAAGCATTTGATGCTGAAAAGAAATACCCTCTGATATTAATAATGCATGGTGGCAATCAGAATATTGAGATTTCTCAGAAAAGATGGATGTCTGATGCACTCTATAAAAATAATATTGTGGCTTTGATACAGTCCGGCTGGACGGTTGCTACAAATAGGTTTAGATGGAATATATCCGGAAAAGATCTATTTCATGAAGGAAATGCGGTTGACGAAATAAAAGGATTATATGAAGAAGTGTTACAAAAATATCCTGTAGATACCAATAAAATTGTATTGGTGGGATTTTCTCAGGGTGCAACACTTGCAATGAATATGGCGATCTATAAAGACATTAAGTGTACGGGTGTTTTAGCAGGCTGCCCCTTTAGTGATGACATTGACGAGGCACATTCTTTAAGTTTAAAAGAGCGGGATATTCGATTTTTTGTCTTTTCCGGGGACAAGGATTTTGCATTCAAGAGAACTGAAAAAAATATGGACATATTAAAAAAATCAGGCGTAAAGGTGATTTTCAAAATCAATAAAGATAAAGGGCATCAGTTTTCTGATGATATAGAAAACGATATCAATGAAGCATTGAAGTTAATACTTGAGAAATAATTGTAAAGTAGAGTATTACGTAATTTTAAGCAGGGGAACTTTAAATAGTACTTTGCGTTTAAAGTAATTAAAATGAAGCTATTATAGGATATCTTCAATAACGATCTAAACAAGGAGATTAAGTTATGATTGGAAAAAACATGAGAAATTTCTACATTTTTACATCTGTTCTTTTAATGGTTTTTATGACCTCTAACTCATTGGCTGTTAATGGAAATTACTGAAAATGAAGCCGATAAATATATTGATGCTTTGGTAAAAAAGAATCTGTTCAGCGGTTCTGTACTTATTGCGCATGATGGGAAAATTATTTTAAAAAAAGGGTATGGAAAGGCTAATCATGAGTTTGATGCAGATAATAATTCTAAAACAAAATTCAGGATCGGATCGCTAACCAAACAATTTACGGCTATGAGTATAATGATCCTCGCAGAAAAGAAGCAACTGGATGTGAATGATACGATCAGCAAATATATACCAGATTATCCTGATGGTAATAAAATTAAAATTGTACATTTGTTAACTCACACTTCAGGTATTCCCGATCATACGGAATTGCCCTGTTTTAATAAAGAAAGAAGAGTATACCAGCAGGAGTTACTAAATACTATTAATACTTTTAAGAACCTGCCTCTTCAGTTTTCACCGGGTGAAAAATTCAAATATAGTAATTCAGGTTATATTCTGCTTGGTTATATAATTGAAAAAATATCGGGGATCTCCTTTCAGGATTTTGTAAAAACTCATATTTTCAAACCTCTGAAAATGGATGATTCCGGCTTTGAAGTGTCTGATAGAATAATAAAATTTAAGGCCAGTGGATATAAATTAATTGATGGCAAAATTGTTAAAGCTGCATACAGAAATATTTCAAATGCCCATGCATCGGGAGCTTTATATTCAACTATCGAAGACCTCTACCTTTGGGACAGGGCACTTTACACTGATAGCCTGATCAGTTATGACTCATTGAAAAAAATGTTCACACCATATACAAAACATTATGGTTATGGATGGGGAATTGTTAACATCTTTGGCCATAAGATGGTCGGGCATAACGGAGAAACAGAAGGTTATAGTTCAAATATAACCCGGTTTGCAGATGCTGACCTTTGTATTATTGTTTTATCAAATTTAGAGACAGCTTCTGTTGGTAAAATTGCCATGGATCTGGCCTCTATTATTCTTGAAGAAGATAAAAACGAACCCGGATCTAAGAAAGCATATGTAATAGACCCCGATATTTTAAAGGATTATACAGGTGAATATGAACTCAGGCCAAATTTGATATTTACAATAACAGAGGAAAATTCCAATCTTTATTGTCAACTCACAGGACAGGGAAGGCTAATGCTTCACCCTGAATCAGAATCAGTTTTTTTCCTCAAAGAGGTGAGGGCAAAGATTTCTTTCATCAGAGATAAAAATAACCTTGTTGAAAAACTGGTACTCCACCAGGGTGGTAGAGAAACGCCTGCTAAAAAAAATAAAATAAGCCAGTAGTCTGTATGAAAATGAAAAAAATTATACTTACCATAAACTATTAAAAAAAATCAGGAGTGAAGTAACGACATGCCCTTTTCACTAACCGCAGGGAAGGAAGGGCTTGTGGAGTAAATATTTAAATTTTCAAAAATGAATGCACCGTCCCTGATATTGTTGGGTTAAATTGTAGATTCCGTTTTGATATATTTTTATTTTGTGCTGTGATAAACTCATGTTATTGAATTTATGATGGAGCTGATATGAGCAGAGTGAAAAAGAATCAGGGACATGGCTTTGGAACTGCTCCTGTTTTTCTCGCAGCGATCAGCACCATCCTGGGAGCCGTCCTCTTCCTGCGCTTCGGTTTCGCTGTTGCCCACACCGGGCTTATCGGATCGTTTCTGATCATTCTGATCGGTCATGCAATAACTATCCCCACCGCGCTGGCAATCGCTGAGATCGCCACCAATCTTAAAGTTGAGGGCGGGGGAGAATATTTTATCATCAGCCGGTCATTCGGCCGCACCGTGGGCGGTACGATAGGGATATCTCTCTATTTTTCCCAGGCAATTTCGGTGGCATTTTATATGATCGCGTTTGCAGAAGCGTTCAGGCCACTATTCCCATGGATTAAATCCCAAATCCATATCACCCCTCAGCTCTGGATGATCAGCCTGCCGGCAGCTTTGATCCTGCTGGTGGTAATTCTGAAAAAAGGGGCCAATATAGGTGTGTCCCTCTTGTGGATCGTGGCCTGCACCCTCGGTTTATCGTTACTCTTTTTCTTTCTTGGGAAGCCGCCCGGCCCTGTTCAGGAATTAAATTTCTTTTCAAAAGTTGAGAATCCGAATAGTTTTTTTCTTGTATTTGCGATCGTTTTCCCGGCATTCACCGGGATGACAGCCGGCGTGGGGTTGTCGGGGGACCTGAAAAATCCGAGGAAATCGATTCCCCTCGGAACCCTGTCCGCGACCATTGGCGGCATGCTGATCTATTTTTTGATCGTAACAAAATTATCACTGAGTTTATCCCCGCAGGAGCTGGCTGCCGATCAGTTTGCCATGAGTAAAATAGCATTATGGGGACCGATCATCTTCATCGGCCTGGCTGCCGCAACAATATCTTCCGCGATCGGTTCCATCCTGATCGCTCCGAGGACGCTCCAGGCCCTTGCAACAGACGGGATCTTCCCTTCTAATGCAGTTAATGAATTTTTAAAAAAGGGGAGCGGGGATGTCAATGA
Source organism: Candidatus Aminicenantota bacterium (assembly GCA_963827565.1). GTDB lineage: Bacteria > Acidobacteriota > Aminicenantia > UBA2199 > UBA2199 > UBA647. The sequence continues at coordinate 1,124,385 of CAWHBG010000002.1, read as the reverse complement.
ACCGGTTAATGCAACACTGATCACGTCGGTTATTGCGATTGTATTTATTCTGATGGGAAGTGTCGATTTTGTGGCCCAGATCATCAGTATGTTCTTTATGATCACCTACGGGTCCCTCTGCCTGGTCAGTTTTCTTGAACATTTCGGTGGTAACCCTTCCTACCGGCCTACCTTCCGTTCCCGGTGGTATTTTTCTCTGATCGGTGCTGTTGCCAGTTTCCTGATGATGTTCCTTATGACCCCTTTGTATGCGTTGATAGCATTCTTTACCATTACTCTGATATATTTAGGTTTAAAAAGATCATCCATTGGAGAAGATGACCTCTCTGCCATGATCAAAGGTGTTCTGTTTCAATTAACCCGAAGACTTCAGGTGATCATTCAGAAAAAACAGCCACAGGCATCTCTGACCAATTGGCGCCCCTCGTTAATAGCCATGTCAGGCGCCACACTGACTCGTCTTGCACCCTTTGATTTTCTCCGCTGGATATCAGATTATTACGGATTCGGCACCTATATCCATTTTATAAAGGGCCCGCTTGACCCGGAAACAAATGAAGAAGCAAAGGTCGGTCTCACCAAAATGATCAGCCAGGCAACAGACAGCCATGCCGGTATCTATGTGGATACGATCATCTCACCCTCTTTCAAAACTGCTGTCGCACAGATCGTTCAGATCCCCGGTATTGCGGGGATGGAGAACAATACCATTCTCTTTGAATTTGCAGAGAAAAAACCGGCTGAAATAGGGGATATCATTGACGGCTGCCATTTTGCTTCGGTGGTGGATTTTAATATTGCCGTACTCCGGTCATCGGAAAGGCATTTCGGATATAAAAAAAGAATTGATATATGGCTGACTCCCGGTGACTACCGCAATGCCAGTCTGATGATACTGCTTGCATATATCATGAAGGGACATCAGGACTGGTCCGGCTGTGATATTACATTGTTTGCCGCTTTTGATGAAAAAGACCTGAACCGCCAGTTTGCCCACTTGAACAAATTGATCGATATCGGGCGTATTCCAATTTCGAAGAACAACGTCCAGAAGATCCCATGGAAAAAGAACAAGATCACCTATGAAAAGCTGGTCAACGATCATTCGGCTGAAGCCGATCTGGTGATGATGGGCTTCTCTCTGACCAAACTGACCGGGCAGAAAGGGGATTTCTTTACCCGGTTCAACGATATCAATGACATCCTCTTTGTGAGAGCCGGGGAAAAGATCGTCATCACCGACCTGGAGTCCCATCCCCATCCGGACAAGCCCCAACTGATCGCTGAATAAATATATGTTTACAAAAATTTAAATGAAATTTTGTGTATTGCTATATATAAATGGTGTTATCTAAATTGACAATGAAACTTACTGATAAAAAATATCGTCATAAGATTCAGGAATTAGTAGCAGTGTTTACAAAAAGAGCAGATATATACATTTTAGAAGCCTTTATAATGACAGTTCTTATATGGGGGTCATAGAATCTGAGGGGAAATAATATGACTAAAAAATTTATCATTATTTTATTTATCATTTTTGTTCAATTCAGTTTACATCCTGAAAATAAGATATCACTGAATATGGAGAAAGTTGCTCATATTGGAGATGGGGACCCGATCCTGAACAGGATAAACAGCATTGCAGAGGATAGTAAGGGGAATTTTTTTCTGGTTGACAGAAAGGCCTTTAAGGTTCATAAATTTTCTCCCGATGGTAATTTGATTCTCTCTTTCGGGCAAATGGGAGAGGGCCCCGGTGACCTGAAGAGGCCTGCCCGTGTTTATATTTCTGAAAATGATGAAATAATAATAACTGACCAATCAGGCACCATTTCATATTTTGATAATGAAGGTAAATTCCTTCTCAGGCATAATCTGGCAAAACTTGGATATTTGTCAGAATTTAAATATGCGGGAAATGATAAGTTTTTTGCTGAGAAATATACTGACCTTGTCCCGACCCTGAACCTCATCACCATGAAACCTGAAATGATCAGAGAAAATATTCTTGAAACTTTTAAAGCAGTTGCTTTCTTCTCAAAGAGTAGTGCAGTGGTTTTCAATAATAAGGAATTTACTCCAAAGTTCTATATTGCTCATTACGGTAATTATTCGATTGCGGCAAGAGGGGAAGAATATAAAATCCTTATTTTTGATTCTGAAGGAAAAATAGTTAATGAAATAATAAGGGATTTTAAAAGACCGCTGATGAATTCCAGGGAAAAATCCCGTTTTACAAACAAGATCAACTCGGATGAAAGATACAGCACTTCTATAAAAAAAGGGATCATTGGAGTAATTCCTGACAAAAAAAATGTGATCGGGGGATTAGCAATCTCTGATCAGTATATTTTTGTAGAAAGGATCAAAGCTGATATATCTGATATGGACTCTCCGGTCCCGGTTGATGTTTATGATCTTGCCGGAAAGTTCTTGGGCAGTATTAAAATGAAACATTTCCCCTTGCTGATGACAAGCCGTTATATTTACACAAAAGAAAAGGATGAAGATGAAAATCTTCTGGCTGTAAAATACAGGTACGATCTGACTATATTTTGACATATTTATTTATTAAAATGAGGATATCGATAGATATCTTCTGTTCAATCTAAACAAGGAGATTCCGATATGATTGAAAAAATCATCTTTACCCTTACTATTTGTTGCTGTTTTTTTTTCAACGCCACTAATTGACGGGAGTGGGATTAGTAAGACTGAGGTTCGGAAACTCGGAACCTGGGAGTTACGAAACGGGCATACTATGTGGCTGGGGCATATATGGCACAGTCCATTGACCAGAAATTGGTACAAATCCACATTTGAATCTAAAGGCATTTTTTTGATTTTTCCTTCAGTTCGGGCCGGTTGCTATGTCAGTATTTGGACGGATTGGTTAGCAGACATACACTTTTCGATTCAAAAAAAAATACAAATTTTTCTGGAATTGAGCTTGAATTCATTTTTAATAAATTATAAATTTGAAAAGGGGTTTATATGAGGACCAGAATAATTTATATTTTGATCCATCTTTTCTTGTGTTGCTCATTTATTCTCAAGGCGGAAGGAATCTCATACCGGGCAGTCGCAGAAGAGGTTCTTAAGTTCAAACTTCATGACCAGTTGGAAAAAAAACTGGGTTTTGATGTGAATGTGGAAAACTATTTTCAAGCCATCGACCATCTGGCCCATGGAGAAGTGAACAAGGCGAAAGAAGTTTTTACGGAACAGGTTTTTTTTGAGTCCCTGGGTGTTGTGTTGGGCAGCACTGGAGGATCACTGATCTCTGCGGCCTGGCAATTTGACAAATGGGTTTGGTCTTCCTGCCAGAAATGGTCGGATAATAAGGATAAACAGGCATTTATGAAAAGTTATCTTTATCCGAAAATCGAAACGTGGAAGAAGAATAAAGAAATCCCCGACTGGAGACTGATCTGCGGAGATCCGGCGGACCCGAAAGGTTCATATGGATCCATTGAACAATGGTTTGATGATCACTATCATGAACTTAAGGTGACCAAGCTTTTTTTTAACCGTAAAGAAAAGATCCGAAAACTCAAACAGGAAATGTGGGAGCACACACGCTGGATTATGGGGAAGTTAAATTATCAATTCAAAAAAGAGAAGGAGCTCCGAGAGAAGGCTGAATATGCCCAGTTAAAGCTGAATCAGCAGATAGATCAGCTCGCTGTCCGTGCAGAAGGTCTGTTGAGAGTTTACTGCTTAGTGCAGAATATAACCCCGACCCCGAGTTGTTGAGAAAATGTCTGCTGGATAAAAATTATTTCGAAAAGATATTACAATCTTCCCCAAAAAAGAATAAAGATCTTAATAAAAAAGAACCAGAGGATAAGGTACATCAAAAAGAGGAAGCGGTTGATTACTCAAATTTATTTTCCGGTGAATGGAAGGTAATGAGAAAGAATTTGTACTGGAAATGGGACTGGGAAGAAGACTATTGGGTCATGAGAAGTGAAAAGGGAAATTTTAGTATACATGATGTTGATAAATCAGAAATTTGTACAGGTAAACTGAACGGCCTTGAATTCAATGGGAAATGGAGCTCATCGGTAGGTGAATTTGTTACAACCATCCGTTTTGATCGAGCCGGGAAACATTTTGAAGGGAAACGCTGTTTCGGTATCACACCGGGGGAGAAGGTAAAGAATTGTTGAAAGGTGCCCGCTGATCTTTCAGTTTGTCAGCGTTTCCAACCATAAATTTTGTGGGTACTTACTTTGAGTTTGTACTTCAGGCATTCCCAACTTGAAGAAAAGGTCATGCCACAAGGGCACTTTCCTTACGCTGGTCAGACCATATGAGAATTGTCATTCTGTATTAGTGTTCCAGCTCACTATTGATTGAAACAATCATTTTGGATATATTAAGTTGTTTGAACGGATTGTTTCTTCAGGGGGAAAAATGAAAATTATTTCTCGTGCATTGATTATTATAGTTGTGGGCTTGAGTGTTTTTTCTTTATTTAATTGTTCAAAAGAGCAGCAGGCTGTCAAGGCGGAGGATGTTGAGGTGTTAAAATCCGAGCAACTTGTTTCCATTGATTCATCAAGTTTGTCTGAAGATACGGATGTGTTCTTTTCTGATTTTGTAAGGGACCCGGATGGAAGTGTATACTTTCTGGATGGTGACAGTGTTAAGGTGTATCACTTTAACAGGTCGCGTCAACTTCTAAGATCATTTCTGAAGAAAGGAGAGGGGCCGGGCGAATTCCTTGGTTATCCAAAATTACAGCTTACGGGAGATCGGTTGTGGGTGCTGGGCCGAAGAAAAATTGGTAAATTCCGGAAGACCGGAGAATTTGAGGAAGAATATAAACAGAAAAGTTATTTCAGTGCCATCCATATAGTGGATGAGATCCATTTTCTGGGTACCAAAGAAAGGTTTCCGGAAGATAAGAATGGAAAGAGCATGACGGTCAAAATGCTGGGTTTGTTTGCTTTTCAGGATGAAGTTTTAAAATCCACATTTCTTGAAACGAAGAGCAATGGCAGGTTTTTTATCCCTGCCGGGAAGAGGAACATTTCTGTTATTCCTGATGCCGGAGTGGTTAAGGATCTGAAGTTCGGTTTTAATAGCTTGAAAAATGAATTGGCATTCGCTGATACAAACTTCTACAAAATATATATACAAAATCTTACCGGAGGAAAGAGAAGAGAATTTACTCTTAAAACAGAGAAGGTCCCTGTTTCGAAAGAGTTCAAAGAAAGGATAATTAAAACTTTTGGTAAAATCCCTGATAATCTTAAAAAGCGGATCTTCGAAGGACTTCCCGACTATTTTTGTGCAATGAAAAAGCTCAGGGTGCTTCAGAACAATATGATCCTGGTGGAGAGTTTGGTCTCCGATGGGAAATCGGTTTTTGACCTTTTTGATGAAAACGGGAATTTTAAAAAAAGATTTAAGATCGATCCGGGATTCAAATTTCATACCTTGAAATTCTTTGAAAACCGGGTTGGGATGATTGAGGACAGGGAAGACTCATCCGTTTATCATGAATTTAAAATTATTACGGCGCATGAGCCGGAGCCGCTTTGAGGAGGATTGAGTCTTTTACGCGATATTTTATTTAAAGAAGAACAGGAAGGAGCATTAAAAGGATGGGATCAAAGCTGATCTTCCAGGGATTTGTTATAATTACGTATTAAGTGAAGTGGATCAGGAGGAAAAATGAAGATAAGGATGATCACAGTTTTTTTGTTCATTGTTTCAGTTTTTCTATTCACAATGGCGGTCTTTTCCGGAGAAGTGCTGAGGCAGGGAAAGGAAATTGTGATAGGCAGATCATATACTTTAAAATCGGTCATATTAAATGAAGAGAGGGAATTGTTGATCAGTCTTCCGGCGGATTATCATTCAGGCAATAGATCGTATCCCGTATTTTATCTGCTTGACGGCGGGATGCAGTTCCATAACGTCAGTGGGATCATTGAATTCTTATCAAAATTCAAACATATCCCCAACATGATCCTTGTTGGTATAAAAAATGTTAACAGGGAAAGAGATTTTCTCCCCTTTAAGATCGATAACTGGCCGCCGAATCCATCCGCTGCAAAATTTCGGACATTTATCAGGGAAGAACTGATACCCTCAATAAACAGTAGATTCAGGACCACAGATTATAGAATCCTTGCCGGCCATTCATATGGAGCAATTTTCTGCTTATACAATTTCATGGAAGATCCGGAGATGTTCACGGCTTTTATCGCCATTAGTCCATCGCTGGACTGGGGAAAGACAAAAGGAAAAGAATTGTGGGAAAAAACTCTTGAAGAGACAATCTTTTATAAAAAATTTCTCTACCTCTCAATATCGGCGGATGATTATGAAGAAGGGGTCAAATCAACCAGGGAGCTGGCATCAATTCTGAAAGCGAAATCGCCCCCCGGTCTGGAATTTCATTTCGAGTTCATGCCGGACGATGACCATCTCACTGTTGTTCATCCCGTTATATATAATGCCCTTAGATGGCTGCATAAGGGATGGAGGATCCCGGAAACCTCTTTGGGTGCACTGAGTCTTGAAGAGGTTAAGGCTCATTATAAAAAACTTTCCGAGAGATATGGTTCTGAAGTTCCCCCTCATGAAGGCATACTTTTTAATATGGGATATCTTCTGTTCGACAGCGGAAAAAAGGAAAAAGCATTGGAAGTATTTGAATATGGATTAAAATTATATCCGGAGTCGGCAGCATGCTATCTTGGATTGGGTGATATCCATCATGAATCGGGTGATCAGAAAAAGGCTATGAAATATTATCAGAAGGCACTTCAGCTTGCTGAATTAACAAAGGATCCCATATTTTACCCGGTGGCTAAGAGCATTGTCGAAGAGTTAAAAAAAAAGGAAAAACAATAAATGGAGGTGTGTCATTATGTAAACTTTTTCCATCAACGGATAAGAGAAGAAATCCAGGTGGATTTGACCCTTTATGAAAACAACAGCACAAGGTGCATGAGCCGGAGATGTTTTGAGGAGGATTGAGATGAAGTGTTTACTTTTCGGAGGAAGCGGTGAGGTTGGCGGGGCTGTTGCCCGTGAATTGATCAGGAGCGATGTGTGTTCTCAACTGACAATGCTCGGCCGGAGAATCGTACCTGCCATACAGGACGGGGAGAAGGTTGAACAGTTAGTGGTTGATACGAGCGCGGCAAATTTCGAAGAGGTGGTGAAAGAGAAAGCGCGAGGTCATGACGTTGCTATCAGTTGTGTCGGCATCGGCAGCGGGACCATGTCGATGAGCGAGGCGCAGTTGATGGAGGTCGAGGTCATCATGCCGGGCAAATTCGCCAGAGGATGCAAAGCCGCCGGGATCGAGATCTTCGAACTTCTGACCGCTGTCGGGATTAAAGAAAAAACGGCAAACTCCAGGATCAAGGCTCTTCGGGTCGTTGGGAAAAAATACAAGACCGTACTTGATGTCGGCTTTGAAAAACTGGCTGTCTTCAAGCCGGGAATGATCGTGGGGAATGCTCACACGCCGCGTTGGGTCACAGTTTTTACCAGCGTCATTCCGGACTCTCTCGGCTGGGGGAACATCCATCAGGACGAGGTCGCACGGGCATTTGTAGCTCATCTGGAGAAGGGAGTTGCCGTGCAGAATGAACCTGTCGTCTCTTATGGAAACAAGGAGATGAAAAGTCTGATCAGAGGTTGACGCTCACTAACAGAGAACACTTGAACGGATCAAACGTAAATTTGCATTATTTTATGAAAATCACTCTGAAAATAGTTGATTAGCACTGACAAAAAATGTCAAAAACGCAGTTTTCAACATTTTATATACGACAAAATTGTGTGATCTAATCTGTCAGTTGGATGTGCCCGTAGGGTACAAGACTGCGACAAGAAAAAATGAGTGCTGGAGCGCGGAATGCCGGAAAGGATACAGGTGGATACCCCGGTCCGAAGTTCATATTGAAGGACGTGAACCTGTGGGCCTACTGGAATAAAATGAGGATGGATTTTTAACAGGCTGGGGAATGCGGTGTGACCCCCTTTCTAGAGGATTCGGGGAGAAGGCCAATGCCCATCCTGTGATTCGCAGATATTATTATCCATTATTTAAACTAAATTCGTATTACTTAACAGATGAAAGATTATTTCAGTTTTTTTTATCAAATTCAATATAAAATAAGGAGAATAAAATGAAGTTTAAATTTTTGTTTTTCTATATCTTAATAATTGGAACTATGATTTTTGTTTACTCAGGGTGCAAAGGAGCAATAGAGGATGAGCCGCAGAATAATTATGAAAATCCTGTGGATCCTTTGGAAGCTTTGAAAACCCTGGTTGTCACCAGTTCAGCTTTTTCTTTCGGAGATAAAATTCCTGCTCAATATACATGTGACGGTGCAGGCATATCGCCACCGGTTAGTTGGGCTAATGTGCCAGAGGGGACAAAAAGCATTTTGGTAACATTTGTGGATAGAACCTGGGCATTTGTTCATATGATCTTAATGAATGTCCCTGCGGATGTCACCAGTCTTCCAGAGGATGTTGCTAATAATGTCCCTTCCGGAGCACAATTTGGTCCTAATTCCGCTGGATTGTCAATTTATTTCCCGCCCAGACCAGATCCAGGAGATCACAACAATTATTACTATATTATTTATGCTCTGGATACAATGGTCCCGGAGTCAGAATCAAATCTAATTTTACCGGATTTGCTTACTCATGTTCAAGACAATATTCTTGCCTGGGGTGAATTATTAGGAATATACAGGTAGTTAGAATCCAGCTTAGATCAGGCAAAACCTTTCGTGTTGATTAAACTTTTTTTTGTTTTTTGGGAATTATTTTTAGATCATTTATATGCAAATTCCACATTTCTGAATCTTCATCAAATCTTAACATGTAAAATTTTCCATTAAAGATGGTATAGGGGCATGTCTCTAAAGAATTAACCTCCGGAAGGGGGAGCATTATTTTATTTATAAACTTTCCATTTATGTCAAGTATTACAAACGCACTGGCATTTGCTTCCTTTTTGTAGGTCAATATATATATCATGTCATTGGCAATGTGGTAGTTCATAATGAACGGGTAATATTCGGGGAAATCGATCAATTTCTTAACTTGTTCAAAGAATTGTTTCATTCTAGGATCGTACTTAAAAAAACCCAGGATCTTCTTTTTACCTGCATCTGTGATCTTTATTTTTTCGAAGTTGTAGGTGATGGATTTAAGCTTTTGTCCTTCCTTTCCATATACATCAATAATCCCGGTAATGGGGGATTACCCAGGCGGCCCGGACCGCCGTGACCCTTCTTTATGCCGGTGTTGAACATGTGGCACTGTTGAACGGCGGATATGAGGGGTGGGTGGCTGCCGGGAAAAAAGTTTCGACTGAACCGGTAAGTGCGGTTTCTGTTAAATTCACAGGCATTCCGGATCTGAATTTTTTTGTTACAAAAAAATATGTGGAATCCCGGATCGGGAAAACCGTCCTGCTGGACACCCGAAACGCCGATTCTTACTTCGGAATTGAAACAGATATGTCCACCACAAGAGGAGGCCATATCCCCTCCGCACGACTCCTTTCGGCGCCCTGGTTCTGGAACCCGGCAAAGACAGGGAAAGAGATCACATGGAAAGATAAAAAGGTAATGCTGGAAATGATCCATGCCGTACTGGGGGAAGACAGGGGCCGAGAGATTGTTGTCTATTGCGGGGTGGGCGGTTATGCCAGCCCGGTCTCTTTTCTGCTGATCCGCCTGGCGGGGTATACCAATGTGAAGTTTTATGACGGCAGCATGCAGGAGTGGTCTGCAGATCCGGGAGCTCAGCTCATCAAGTACACAACCGAATAATAGAATGCAACATCTGTCCGTCTCTTGCGTATAAGTTAATATGGGGCCTCTCAGGTCCCGGACAAAGGAGATGCTGTCATGAATCTGAAGAAGAACCCTATCCCTGTCATCATGGCGGGTTTGAGCCTATTATTTACATCAATCCTTACAGCAGAACCCGATACCCCGCCATCCGGCCCGGAAGTTCCCGTAGCGATTCACAAAACAGAATCGCCGCCGGTCATCGACGGCAGGCTTGACGATCCGGTATGGGAGCAGGCCACCCGTTTTGACCGGTTCATTATCTTCAAACCGGATTACGGCAAACCCGCCTCCGAGAAAACCATCGTCTTAATGGCCTATGACCGGAAAACCGTCTACTTCGCATTCGACTGCCGAGACAGTAATCCTTCCGGGATCAAAGCGGCCATGTCCAAACGTGACGGAATCGACATGGATGACTGGATCGGAATTGTGCTGGACACATACGGCGATAAGCAGAGTGGCTTTTTGTTCATGGTCAATCCGCTGGGCGTCCAGCAGGACGGGATGATCAATGCCGATGGCAATGGGAATTCCAGTTTCGATACCGTCTGGGAAAGCAAGGGCATTATTACTAAGACGGGTTACACGGTGGAAGTATCGATTCCCTTTAAAAGCCTTCGTTACCCCTTCAAAAAAAAGATCTCTATGGGGCTTCTGTCCACCCGCTACATTGGAAGAAAATCTGAACAGACCAGTTACCCCGAATTCGATCCCGAAGGGGGCGCCATTATGACCCAGAGTCGGATGATCGAATTAGACGGGGTCAAATTCGAGCGGCCGATCGAATTCATTCCCGCCGTCACCTACGGACAGAGCAGTGTTCACAACGGCGGTGCTCTGGCCTCGACGGGATCGGACATGGAATTCAGCCTGACCGGGAAGTTGGGCCTTGCCTCCAATCTGACCCTGGATGCCGCCTATAATCCCGATTTCAGCCAGGTGGAGGCCGATGCCGGTCAGGTGGATGTCAACCTCCGTTATTCCCTCCATTATTCGGAGAAACGCCCCTTCTTCCTGGAGGGGATGGAAAATTTCGATTTTGCCACAGCCCTGGAACAGAATACGCTGGGAGCGGTGGTGTACACCCGTACCATTGTCGATCCCCTGTTGGGATTAAAGCTTACGGGCAGGTTGGGCAGATCCAATGTGGTCTCCGGAATTTTTGCTCTGGATGAATATCCCGGTGATATGGCGGATGAAGAGGGGGATATCGATAATTCCGGAAAGAACGCTTCCTTTTCGATCGTGCGGTATAAACGGCAGATGAAGGGGGATAATTTCCTCGGATTTTTCTTCACCAACCGGAGTTTTGACGGGGATCGCAACAGCGTCAGCGGGTTTGACGGACGCTGGCGGCTGACCAATACGAGTTTTCTGGAATACTGTGTCCTTGGGTCATGGAGCAGCACATCGGAGGTCAGCGGCAGTAATGCGGGACATTATATGGGAGTGCGTTACAATTTCAATAACCGGAACTGGAATATCGACCTCGGATTTTACGACCTGAGCACCGATTTCCGTATCGATACGGGGTATGTCACCCGAACCGGTATTACCATGGTTCCCCTACTGTTCCAGCGCTACTGGTACCCGAAATCCAAATTTTTTCAGAAGGTCGAGGCCTATTGGTGGGGGTATCACATCCTGGACAAACCCAGTGACCTCTTTGAGACCTACAACCACCTTGTCTTACGTCTGAATATGCCCCGGCAGTCGCAGGTGCGGTTTGACTGGATTCTCGGGAACGAAGTGTTTTCCGGAGAACGTTTCAATCTGGGCGGATGGCGGGTCCGCGGGTATACTCAGATCCTCAAACAATTGTACCTGGAGGGGGGATACCGCCGTTCCGGCAGAGTATACTATGATGAAGAGGCTCCATTCCAGGGGAAAGGCAATACCGCCGATTTATACCTCCTGTACCAGCCCTTCGAAAAGCTCAGTTCTTCTCTGGGGATCACCTACACCGATTTCTTCCGCTCTTCCAGCAGTGAGAAAATCTACGACTATACCATCTGGAGAAACCGTACCACTTTTCAGGTGAACCGCTATCTGTTTTTCCGCGGTATCATCGAATATAATCAGTACTGGAAAAAAATTAATGCGGATTTCCTGGTTTCCTTCACCTATATCCCGGGAACGGTCATTTACTTTGGGTACGGTTCGATCTACGAGAAGGTCCGCTGGAATAACGAAGACCGGGATTATTTCCCCTCGGATGATTATCTTATGACAGGGAGGATTTTTTTCTTCAAGGCCTCCTATCTGTGGAGATTGTAGAAACCTGCAGCCGGCGAAACTCACCCTTTGGATGAGTTAAATCGTGAATTGATCCCTCTGTCGGTCTCCTAAAAGGAACTATCTCTTTTTTTCCAGGCTTGATGCAGGGCCTTGATCTGGTTCAACATTGCTTCGCGCTGGGCCTTGTTTTCGATATGAGAAATATATCCATGGGCACTATAAATGTTTCTATCGTATAAGTGGTATCTGGCCTTGGCCCGATAGTTGTTTTGCATTTGAATGTAGTTTTGACTGGTTGGAATATTATTAAAGTAGACAGTTGCAATTTGAATGGCCATATTTACGCACAACTGAGGGTTGGTTTTGACCAACTTTCTTATGTATCGGTCTGCAAGATCTAACTGATGAATTGCATCCATCCAGTACCTGTTACGTCGGGGCCTGATCGGATCCTGTACATCTAACTGCGGCCTGCTCTCAGTGGTGGTATTGGCAAAAATTATCAATCTCTGGGCAATGGCAATCAAAAGCGTCGCCGCACGAGCTGGATTTTTATAACTCTCTTTAACCGCACACCCGTGAGCACCGCTGGTACCGATCAAAAGGTTCCATCCGGCGGGTGGCCCCAGGGCAGCAGCCTGGCCAACTAAAGCCATGCCATCTGTAAAAGGATCACCAAAAATGGCCAGTGAAGTAATCAGGATAATGGATATTCCCACAACACAAAGCAGTTTAATATTTCTCATTCAAAACCTCCTGATAAAAAAAAATGGTATTGAAAGTAAAATATTTTGTCAACAGCAGATATTTCAACATTTTTTATATGGCGAAATTTCTAATTTTCTCCGGATTTAGAAAACCTTGATGGATGGCAAGGAAACATCAAGTAAAAAATTGCTCGCTTTATAATTTTTACTATTATTGAGATAAAAGTTTTCTTATTTTTATTTAATTATCAGGAGGGGATATGAAATTTTCAATCAAATATCTTTTTGTGATTTTTGTTGTATTTTATATGTTTGCAGGTTTGTCGGCCTCTGCAGATGGTCAGGATTTGCCTCTGGAAAATAAAACTGTGGGAATTAATAAAATAGTCAAACCTAAACTGCTTAATTTTAATATTCTTTTGTACAAGGGAAATATTACAACCGATTATAATCATACCGGCAACGCATACCGAAGAGGGGTTTTTATGCGTGTGTATACGGGAGATTACAAGGAACCGGAAACATGGATAACTAATAATCTAAAATTACTTTTTAATGGAATTGATATTCCCAAAAAAACGCATTGCTATTTTTTTGGATCTAATGTTAATAACCATAACGGCAATCTGAATTTGGTTCTGTTATACGAAACGAATACCGGATCTTCAACCCTTTTCACCGGTACCGGGAGTGAAAACCCTGTATCAATTACCTTTCCGCCACAGAACTATGTATATAAACTTGAGAAGCTAAAAACATTAAAGAACACTCTTTCTAATTCACCGAGAAGAACTTCGGGATTAAAAGTTTCCTGGACGTCTACAACAGATGATATTTTAGTATGGCTTTACAATAGGGGCAGTGTTATTAAGCAGCTTACCTCTGATTCAAATAAAAATTATGTTGTTTTTCCACGTCCACTCTTCAAACCTGGAGAAAATTATAAGATTAGAGTTCGACAAAAAGGTGGGGAACTGGCTCTTTCAGGAAAATTTAAAGCCGGGACAAAAATTCTTAATTCATATCATATTTGGTGTGATTTTAAAACAAAATAACAAAAATGAAGGATAAAACATAGATTTGTCCCCTTCGTGTTGATTAAACTTTTTTTTGTTTTTTGGGAATTATTTTTAGATCATTTATATGCAAATTCCACATTTCTGAATCTTCATCAAATCTTAACATGTAAAATTTTCCATTAAAGATGGTATAGGGGCATGTCTCTAAAGAATTAACCTCCGGAAGGGGGAGCATTATTTTATTTATAAACTTTCCATTTATGTCAAGTATTACAAACGCACTGGCATTTGCTTCCTTTTTGTAGGTCAATATATATATCATGTCATTGGCAATGTGGTAGTTCATAATGAACGGGTAATATTCGGGGAAATCGATCAATTTCTTAACTTGTTCAAAGAATTGTTTCATTCTAGGATCGTACTTAAAAAAACCCAGGATCTTCTTTTTACCTGCATCTGTGATCTTTATTTTTTCGAAGTTGTAGGTGATGGATTTAAGCTTTTGTCCTTCCTTTCCATATACATCAATAATCCCTGTAACGGGGTTGTTGACATATAGTTTGCCACCATAGACAACCGGCTTGGGCCTATGGAGAAAAAAAGGGCTGAACTTGTTTATGGGTGAAGGTTGCGAGGATCTGGCCAATTCCTTCACCTTGTTAAACCCGGAATCGTAAAGATTAAGACTATTATAATTCACCCTGCCCTCAGCCGCATTCGAGTAACCGACAAATTTTGAGCCAAAGGTAATAAACATATAACCATTGGCGGGTTTTATTTCCTTTAGGAATTTCCCGTCTTTGGAAAAATAAGACATTTTATTCATACTTGACACCACTATATTCTCTGAAGTCAGAGAGGATGTAACCAGCCTTCCCTGATCATACCCCAGAAATTCTCCGGGCCCTTCACCCGGTTTACCAAAGCTATGTAAAAGTTTGAAATCTTTAGAAGAATAGATAAACACCTGGATCCCGTCAGTTATAAAGACCTTATTGTTTTCTACATGAATCGGATGTGAAAAAGATTCAGGATTAACTAATTCAGGCATGGAGATCATTTTATCTCCCCATCCAAAACCCGACAATAAAAACACCAAAATAATAACGCAAATAGCTTTCATGATTTTGCTCCTATCTAAGTTAGACGCCTGAGAGTAAGATTTGTTACAAAAAAAGAAAAGTTATTTCAATATTCAACGCTTAATTTTAATATGATAGTGAACCCTCACCCCTAACCCCTCTCCCAGGGGGCGAGGGGAAATCAAATAATGAGTTAAACTTAGATCAGGCTCCTTTATAACTTTCCCGGTATTGGTTCGTATACAAAATATATTCGAAATCATCGGGAATGGAGGCGATAATGAAATATTATTCAATCAAGATATTGTTGATTTTGTCAGCAACTGTACTATTATTTCCCATTCTGACGTCGGCTGTTCCAGGCGTAGATCCCATTGTCACTCCCCAATGGCTGGCGGATCAGTTGGACAGCCCGGGGCTGGTGATACTGGATGTGAGGATGGCGACAAGTTACAAGGCCGGTCATATCCAGGGATCCGTCCACTCTCCCGCTTTTCCGAATTTTTTCGTCAACATGCCGGGTGCCGTAAAGCCCTGGATGGAAGTGACTCCAGGAGAGAAACTTATCCGTAATATCGGCAGCGCGGGAATTTCCACCAGTTCCACCGTGGTCATTGTTGGACGGGCCGCAGATTCTAAATCTGCCGGGCCCGGAGAATGGGGGATTACCCAGGCGGCACGGGTAGCCGTGACCCTTATCTATGCCGGTGTTGAAAATGTCGCGCTGCTGGATGGCGGATACGAAGGGTGGGTGGCGGCCGGGAAACCGGTTTCCACCGAACCGGAACAGACGGTTCCCAAAAAGTTCAGGGGCACCTTGGACCTGGATTTTTTTGTCAGAAAAGAATATGTGGAATCCCGGATCGGGAAAACCGTACTGCTGGACTCCCGGAATGCCGATTCCTACTTCGGGATTGAAACAGATATGTCGACCACAAGAGGGGGGCATATCCCCTCATCCAGGCTTCTCCCGGCGCCCTGGTTCTGGAACACAGGTACCAAAGGGAAAGAGATCACATGGAAAGATAAAAAGGTAATGCTGGAGATGATCCATGCAGTACTGGGGATGGACAAGGATAGAGAGATCATTGTCTATTGCGGAGTGGGGGGATATGCAAGCCCCGTATCATTCCTGCTTATCCGATTGGCCGGCTATACCAATGTGAAGTTTTATGACGGCAGCATGCAGGAGTGGACTGCAGATCCGGAAGCGACGGTGATAAAATATACAACCGAATAAATAGCCCTGTTCAACCCGGATGTGAGAGGGCAGGATCTGTAAAATTACAAATTTTAAGAATAAAAGGGAGAACTTAAATGGAAAAATTATTTCGTCTCAGGCTCTTCTTCATTATATATTTTGTCATAAAGGTGATTCTGGATATCACTTATGGAAAAATCTTTGTAACGGATACTTTTGAAAAAATCATTCCAGCCGGGAGTAGCCGTTTTTTTCAATCATCGGTCATGTTGAATGCGTTTATAATATTCATTTATGTACTGCTGTTCGGGCTGGGAATACTCATATTCCACTTTCTTTTGAGAAAAAGTAACGGAGCGAGGATTCTTCTTCTGATCATTGGCATGGTGATGGTGATTGATGCTGTAACCAGTGTGCTTTTTCAGCGCCAGATCCTGACCTTGTTATCGCGGATCACCCGGGAAATTGAATGGAGTCCATTATTAAGCCTGGACCGCTTGACGGACCTGTTGGGCTTGATCTTCGGCGGATTCCTGATCTATACCCTTCAGTTTAAAGCCGAGGTGAAGGCGCTGTTCTTCAATTCGGAGGCGGAAAACCAGAATTGAAAGTGGTTTAACCGACTTGGGGCGGGTTTCAGTTTTCATGAAATTTATAATAAAGCGCTGCGCTATTGGTGGATTGTTTTTTAATTTTCACGAATCGTGTCATAATGTTCAAGATGTATTTCTCCCGAATCGCGGTGACCCTATATTTTTTTCTTTTTTTGTTCCATATTGTAAATAACCGGAGTTTTATATTTCCATTTTCCCCAAAGTTCCTCATCTTTAAGTAAACTTACCATAAAATCCGCAACATTAATTCTACTTGTTTTGCCTGCATCAAATATTGGACTTCTTATGGGTGAAGGATGAACGGTATATTCTGATACGTCAGCTTCATTTATTAATGTATCAGGTCTTACCGCAATCCATTCAATATGTTTATTACTTATACTTATTGAGTCGATTAAATATCCCAATGCCAATTCATTGTCTCGTTGTGGCGGCAATAAAAACCTCATCATCTTCATTACTAAATTCTCATGTGTTTTGAATTTCTCATTCTGTAATTTATTTATGCACGCCGTCGTGTTCATTAATATTATTTTTACGGTTCTATTTGTAGCAACTTCATTAATAATACCGACAATCCTGATTAATGACTCAGCGACGAGTGTGTGCGGTTTTCCAAATATTCCCTTTAACGTAATATTATGGCCCAGACAGGATATTACAGCATCAACATCAATTAAATATTGTTTCAACTTTTGATCATCAATTTCTAATATGCTGGCTTTTATTATTTCTATATGCCCGTTATTTTTTATAGAATCAAATTTTTCTACATTTCTTGTTAATGCTTTAACATTGATCCCTTGTTTTAATAATTGGTTAACGACGTTAAAACCTGTAGCTCCATTAGCACCCAATACTAAGACTTTCATATAAGTTATCTCCTTCTGATATTTTGACCCGTGCCCATTTATTGTACCGCTCTTAGAGTTAGATTTTCACTCATTTTTTCATATGTTACTGGAGCCGGTGGTCGATAGTCAAGTAAGCTGTTTGGCCTGACCGGAGGAGGGAAGTGCCTGTGGTAAAATGTTGCAGTGTTAATCATCATTCGTGTCATAATGTTAGAAAATCACACATTTTGATCAAAATTGTTGTCATAAAGATTTTTCGTAATAGGAAAATCAGACTAAGAGTCAAATGTAGATCTGATTCCTCCGTTAATCTATAAAAATCTTATGGCCTGTAAAGTTTGTAATAAATAAACATCCAGTTAATTATTTGATCTCCCTGACAAAAAGTTCCCACTCTTCATCTTCATTTTCCTGAATATAATAGATCTTATCATTATGAATGGTTTCAAGTTTGATGCCAAGCATCAGGGCCATTACCCACTCTTTTGTTGTGGGTTCAATAAGCACTGTTCTTAGTACATTCCCTTGCAGATCCATAACGATGGTCTCAACTTTTTTATCTTTTGTTCTAAATGTTTTTATATAGATCTTATTATTCTCAATATCAAAGCTTTTGATAGGTGGATAGTGATCAGGGAAATCAAACTTGAAGTTTTTACTGAATTCATTCCATTTAATCCCGAATAGCTTTAAATGTTCCTGCAATTGTGGATCCATCTCAAATTCTTTTAGCAGTACTGCTTGTTCCCTGGAAGAGATAGGAATTTTTTTATATTCTTTTTTTATTTCATATAACTTATTTCCCTTAAAGTCATACACATCAATTAGAAAATCTTTGTCACTCTTCTCCACAAAGATCTTGTTGTCTGCAACCTGATAAAGTAAAAAATCCTTACTCAGATCAAATCGTAAGTTAGGATATGCACCCTGACGGAGAAATTTTTGTTTATATAGCTCCTTAATTTCTTTAAATTCTGAATCATATATTTTTATTGATACGTTCGAGAGGCTGCCATCCTGTGGTTGAATAAGTCTCCGGCCTATATAATTTTTACCAATTTCAGATACTTTAAGTAAAAGAGGCATTATCTTTTTTTCTTTAATGTATTCCCCTTCCAGTGAAAAATAGGATAATTTGTCAATTGATTCCACAATAACGAAATCTTTAAATGCTTTAAGGCTTAATGGAAAATCCGGAACGATCTTATATTCTGCCGGGCCTTCACCTTTTTGCCCGAATGAATTTATTAGTTTAAAATCTTTCATATCATAAACATGAACTTTTTCGATATCCATCACAAATAACCTGTCTTTTACAATATCAATTATTGAGGGCTTTAAAACCCCCTCCAGCTTACCGAGGCTCTCAGATGGAAAAATTAAAGCTGAAGAAATAATTAGTATAAGTGTAATTAAAATTGTTCTCATATAATTCTCCTGTATATAATTACGAAGATAACAGAAAAAGGATTAAACTTGATAAGCGAGTAAGTTTCGAAACATATGAGGCTCCGGGTGAAATACCAGGAATCATTATACTGTGAAGTGTCAAGTAAAGATTTGACTTTTTTACTAATGGATGACCCTTTTACACGGAAAAGATGTCATTGAATCAAATCAAATTCGTTTCTATTTCTTGGTTCTAAATTTATTTTTCTGTACCATTTTTCGTTCAGTCTGTTTGTTCAATCCATTAACTATTTTCGGAAAAATATAATACCACCACGATACTCCTCCCTTTCTCTCTCCAAATCTCACAATAGTTATATTCGACTTTGGACTTACAAATATGTATTGTCCGAAATGTCCAGCCGCATGAAAATCCCCATTTTCTTTTTTAATCCACCATAAATATTTAAAATTTAATCCATACCTATCTGTTTCTGAGCTTTCTGAAAGTGAAAATGATTCATTTAACCAATTGATAGGAATTATTTGTTTTTGATTCCACTGTCCACTATGAAGCAACAACAACCCTATTTTGGCAAAATCAATTGCAGTGGCATTTAATCCGTCTGCGACATGTTCAAATTTATGTTCTTTGCTATCAACCGAAAATGTTGCAGGGTATTCTGTTCCAATTTGAGTCCAAATTTTTTGCATTAGATAGTCAGAAATAGATTCTCCCGTTGCATTTTCAAGTACTGCACCTAATAATAAAATGCTGTATTCATCTGTACTCCATTTAGTCCCGGGTTTATTCTCAAGTTCAACCCCTTTAATCAAATCCCGAACATTTTTAGTGTAATAAAATTTTGCTTTGTCACTAAAAAACGACATTTTATTATTGTATTTAATTCCAGTTGTCTGATTAAGACACTGTTTAATAGTTATTTTTCCTAATTCTTTGTTCCTAAAATCATCGATGTACTTTTTTAATGGGTCATTTATACTATTAATGTGTCCTTCATTTATTGCTATTCCTATTAATAAGGATAATACTGACTTACTCGCCGAAAATGCTTTACATAAAGATTCCCTAGACCTGCCATTTAAATATTTTTCAAAAATTATGGTATCATTTTGTATTACTATAAAGGCATTTGTTCTTGTCAATTTCAAGAGTTCATTAAAATCGTTAATTGTCTCTCCATCTCTTTGAAATTCCAATTTTGAAAAGAAATCCTCATTGTTTTTCTTAGGAATCAAATATGGATTGTCAGAATTTTTAATATTCTCATAAGGAAATTTTTCATAATCATACACATCTGGGATATTCCAACGAATTAATCGCCCATAATAATTATCGGTAAAAACAACGAATCCAATTATTAAAATCAGGATACCAATTAATAGATATTTTATTCCTTTCTTTTTCATATTTACTAAAACGTAATTAAAATGAAAAATGTTCACAAAAAAAAATTTCCATTAAAAATTTTAAAACCGAATTCTTAAAGGAGACCACACCAAAACTAAATTTTGAGGGACGCCCATTGTGTGCCATGAAAGAGACAAACCTGCACAAACTTACACAAATTGCTACATTTTACCACGGGCACTTCCTCCCTATGGTCGGTCGCACAAAAGATGTCATAAGATTTCATCAAAATCGGTTCTATTGCTGAATCCTGATTTTAATTATTTACCACAAGGGCACTTCCCTCATTACATTCGGGTCGCATAATAAATGGTGGAGTGTTCGATAGGTTCAATCCAAATCTCGAAGTTCGGATAAGAGGAAACTTTGTAAACATCTTCCATCAAGATGAATTAATTAGAATTTCGAGCTGACATGCTCTATTTAAAAAGTATATCACAAAAAAAATTCTGAATCAAAATTGAGGACAATTTCACATCCTTTTCTTTATACGCATCATTGGATCATAATCTAAAAACCATTTTGGGACATTTTTACATAGTGTAGCGGTTTGGAAGTCTATAGAGTGGTTGAAACTGCTACTGTCAGTAAGAATCCTCCCGCTAGTCCAACATGGGCAAACGAAGGCCCGGTTCAAATATAACAATTCCTGTACCAACTCCGTATACTAAAAAAATGAACCGATGCAGGAGGTTAAATTATGAATAAAGATTCAAACGAAAAATTATCTCTTAAAATACAACTTATATTTGTTGGAATTGTAGCGATTTTGGTTTGGGCGCACTTGTTATGGGATCACTTTCATGGTGGTGTTCCCAGCCATCATATATTACACCGTCAAGATTTGCCCAGTATATCCAATTGGTGGGGAGGTCTCGTCGTTCCTTTGCTTTCCTGGTTTCTTCTACTCCGGATAAGAAAAAGAGTGAATAGCGAAACCTTGAAAACAAATAGATTAAACAACATTTTCATTGCTTTCCTGGGCGCCCTCATATTTGGAATCCTGCTGTCATTCTTTTTTACCATTGGTTCAAATATCCCCGGATATATGATGATGGGAGCCGTTTTGATTTCCTTTTTCGTGCCGTTGTACAAATCTGAATTTCTGCTTGGATTTATAATCGGCATGACATACACCTTCGGAGGAATCTTGCCAACCGGAGTCGGAATTATCTTTACAATTATATTTGCAATTACCTATAAATTTGTAAGAACCGGCACTCTTTATCTCTTATCAAAATCTGGGTTAAAAAAAGGTTAAGAACATTCAGGGATCTTCTCATAATTAATGTCATCTAGTAGAAACAAATTCCTTTCTATAGCTTG
Organism: Candidatus Aminicenantota bacterium; assembly: GCA_963827565.1. Taxonomy (GTDB): domain Bacteria; phylum Acidobacteriota; class Aminicenantia; order UBA2199; family UBA2199; genus UBA647. The sequence continues at coordinate 1,102,669 of CAWHBG010000002.1, read as the reverse complement.
ATCCGGTTTCAAGTATTTACCACAAGGGCACTTCCCGCTGCTCAGGCGGGTCGCATAATTCGTGTCATAATGTTTGGAAATCACACATTTTGATCATAATTGTTGTCATAAAATTTTTAGGAATAGGGAAAATTAAACTAAGAGTCAAACGTAGATTTGACCCCTTCATATCCCCTGAGCATATATTGGTGTAATGTGGATTTCCCACGCTTCTTCTTTCAAATTTTCAATGAGTTGGTACTTATTCCCATTAAAAATGGTATAGAGAGAGGGCATTATGAAGGGCGCTTCTCCCTTCATATCAAGAAATATCCTTTCCAGGAATTTTCCGTTGATGTCGAAAACAAGAAATTCCGATTCGGTGCCCCGGTTGAAGTAAGTGGCCACATACAATTTTTCCTGATCCAGAAAGATATCCCGGATCGCCGGGAAATAGTCTGGAAATTGAATGATCCTTTTGATCCTTTGGAAGATATTTTTTGTATTCGGATTTGTTTGATAGAATTCCAGGGCCTTTTCCTTGTGCGTATCGGTAATTTTAATTTTTTTATATTCCCGGGTGATGGTTTTAATTTTATTACCTGATTGATCATACACATCGATCAGGAATTCAATGCCCTGATTCAGAAACAGTCTATCCCGGTAGGTTTTAAAGATGAATTTCCCGCTGTAGATCAAAAAACCCTTCCCTCTCTGTACACTGTGGGGAATTCTGGCAATTTCCATTATTTTTGTCATCTGAGAATCGTACAGGCAGATCGCTTTATAGGCTTCTTCATTTTGCTGCAAAACCGGAACAAACTCCCAACCCGCGAATTGATCGTTAAAGGGCAGGAAGTCTTCACCGGTAATCGATTTAACCTCTCTGATGATGGTCCCGTCTTTCGCTAAGATGGAAATTTTTCCGATACTGGTAACATAGATGTTGTCCCGTTGGAGGTTCAAATAAATACCCCCTTTGTGATAGCCGGGATCGGTTTTGAATTCTGCGGGGCCTTCCCCTCTTTTCCCGAATTTTTTCTTCAATGCAAATTCGGAATTGCCGTAGATATAGACTTCAGCTCCCTGGGTGATGTAGACATTTTCCTCATCCACCGAGAGGGTATCCGGCCTGTCAATATCCTTTAATAAAAAGACTTTGGGGGTCGCAAGGGTATTGCCGGAGAAAGCGAAGAGAGAAAACAAAACCAATAGTATTTCTATTTTTTTTATGTGAATTCTCCCAGGTGATTATAAATAAAATCATTTTATTTCTCAATGTTTTTCTTGATAGAGGGGACCATTAGTGTCAAAACCTGGGGTTTCAATATTTTTTACATGACAGCTTCTTGATTAGACACGACATCTATTATGCTACCCGCCTGAGCAGCGGGAAGTGCCCTTGTGGTGAAAAGTTGCTGCAACATTTCAAAATAGTTGACATTTGGGAACTTTTATATTAACATGTACGTATAGGTATATGTTTCTAAAACATGTACGTGGAGGTCGGGCATGAAAAACAGTGTGATGCTCAGGGATGAACTCATGAAAAGGACGGATGTGACCAGCGATTTTATAATTCAGATAGAAGCAGCAAAAGTAATTAAGCCAATGGGCCTGACCGATGAAAAAATTCCCTTCTACAGGGAAGAAGCGGTTGATCAGGTAAATTATATAAAAAAAATGACCGATCTCGGATATTCAATTGATGAGATACAGAAAGTGATCAAAAAAGTGGGATTCCCCAAAAATCTCTCGGTTCCGGAAAGTAAAAGCATTGCGGTAAAACACCTTACCGTCGGTGACCTTGCCGCCAAAGTAGGTGTAAGCGCAAGGACACTTAAACATTGGGAAGAGAAGGGGATCATCGAAGCTGACATGAGGAGTAGCGGCGGCTTCAGGCTCTATTCCGAGGTCTATGTTTATTTATGCAACCTTATAAAAGACCTTCAGCTTTTCGGTTACTCACTTGAGCAGATAAAGGATATTTCTCAACATTTCAGGGATTTTCTTGTAATGGAAAAAAATATTGATATTTACCCGCCAGAAGTTACCGGTAAAAAACTGGATGTAATGTCGAATGAGATCAAAGTTCTTAAGGAGAGGATGAAACTTCTCAAAAGCGGAATCGGAAGATGGGAGGAACTTGTGAATAAAAAAGTGAAAGAGATTAATTTATTGAAAAAGAAAAATGAAAAACGGAATGTTTCCGGAACTGAAGGTAAGAAGAAAAAGGATAAAGTAGATAAGAAGTCAGAAGCCGGAAGTAAGAAGCCAGAAGAAAAACAAAAAAAAAAGACTAAAACCGGAAAAGAAGATAAGGAGACAAGAGGCAGGAGTAAGAAGGTAAATAAAAATCGAAGCACGACAAGGTGAATTTGCGAAGCGAAGAGAAGGCAGCCTGGGCTGAATCCGAAGCACGAAACAAATCCAAATGATCAAAATTTTTCCCCCCGCTTCGCTTCCCCCCTTACTAAGGGGGGTCAGGGGGGATCTGATAGAAATAAAAAATGTATAAACTTAAGAGGAAGAAATGAACTACATAGAAAAATTTCAATTATTGAGAGAAAGATTTAATCATAATGATAAGAAGATCGAAATTCCGGAACTTGAAACAGAGATACTTAACATCCCTTTTGAATCTGAGAACTATGGGATACTTCCCGGCGAGGATTCTTATCAGTGCAGGGAACACCATACATATTTCCACCCCGCCCTCCCCATAGAGGATAATACCCTTGATGAATCCATTAAAAAATTAATTGATGTAAATGATTCCACTATTAAAGAGAACAGGTATTTCAGTTTCCCCGTCCTTAGACAAAAGGAAAGCGGGAAATCAAAAAAAGCGATAATCCTTTTTCACGGGCTGAATGAAAAATCGTGGGACAAATACCTCCCCTGGGCCCATAAACTTATGGAGCAGACCGGGAAGGCGGTGATCATGTTCCCGATCGCATTTCATATGAACCGGGCCCCAGCAGAGTGGAGCGATCCCCGTGCGATGAGAAAGGTTGCGGAAGAGAAGAAGAAACTTTTCCCCAGAACACTTAAATCCTCTATTGCAAATGCAGCTATCAATACCCGACTTCAATTCGATCCGCTCCGTTTCATGTGGTCAGGGCTTCAATCTTATTACGATGTGATACAAATGGTTAATTCCATCAGGAACGGAGAATATTCGTTTATTGAGAGTGATGCGAAGATAGACTTTTTCGCCTATTCCATAGGATCCTTCCTCGCCGAGATACTACTTATGGCAGATACATCGGGGTTTTTCAAGGATTCAAAATTGTTTAATTTCTGCGGCGGTCCCGTTTTGACCAGGACATCCCCTGTATCAAAATATATCCTTGACAGTGAGACAAATGTATCGGTCTACACCTTCTTTATAGATTATCTGGAGGAGGAGATCAGAAAGGATGAGAGGCTCAGCCACTATTTTGATAACGGCCATATGGAAGGGGATGTTTTCAGGTCGATGCTTGATTACAGGAAGAAAAAAGAGTTCCGGGAAGAGAAGTTCAAAAAATTGTCAAAGAGGATCTTTGCGCTGGGGTTGAAACAGGATGAGGTGATCCCCCCCTTTGAAATCATTAATACATTAAAAGGGGAGAAGAGGAATATCCCGATCAAGGTGAAGGTGATGGATCTCAACTATGACCATGATCATGTTATCCCCTTCCCTGTTAACTGGAACATTGAAAAAGAAGTCGATAAAGCATTTAACAAAGTATTTAAAATAGTCTCAAAATTTCTTAAATAACGGGGATGAAGGGTGAATGTGTGACGATATCTTCCTATTAAAGATTTCTCATGTCACATAGTTGCCCTTCGCTCCCGGACTTTCTTTTTCAAATCTCATTCACTTAGTAATCCGAAATATCATTCATTTGTTCAGATAGTACAGGCTTTTTCTGTGAGGGTTAAAATAGATAAGAATATTCAAATATCATTTATTCGTTCGTTCACCACGACGTGTCCGATCGGGGATTATTCCAGTGGCGTTAAAAAGTGAACTCGCATGCTGTTAGTAAGCATGCTCAGACAGTCACTTTTTTCCACCGGAACACTACCGCTTCGGTAAAACCGGTTCCCGGCCGCTCTGTTTCGTCCCCTCACTAAAAAAATGATATTTGTATAGAACTATAATAAATAATCTTTGTAGTACTTGTGAAAGTAACGCGTAGCCATCCATCTGCTGAAGCGGGCACTGCATGGGTACTCGCCAAGATGGATCCCCCAAAGCCGGCAGTGTTAAGCGGATGAGAACATCCGTAATGTGGAGCGAAAGATCCATCTTCAAGTGGATCTTCACGACTTGACAAAGTCAGGGAGCCAGCAGGACGGTGTGTAATGAGTCACACCGGTAACTAAGGATGATGGCGGGAGCGGTATCACAGAAATATTCGGATCGACACAAGAAGGTTATATGAAGTAAAACGATGTGATGACAAAGTACTGAACAAATGAGTGATATGAGGAAAAATGTAAGAACAATGGTATTCTTGACAAAAAAAAATCCATTTATTACCATATGTCCGGATATGTTTTTTTTAGGAGGCGGGATATGAGCAATTTTAGAGAATTAATTTTTAAATCTATTTTTATCACTATTTTATTAATCTCTTTCCCCATTTTTGCAGTTCCGAACGAAATACTGGAAAAAAAACATCTCGAATTCTATCAGGCCGGTGAATCTAAGATATAGCGCAATTGCTGAATTTTCAGACAATCTCAGGGAAAAAGTTATTAGAAGTGTGACAATCAATTATAACATGATCAGGTCGAAGCTGAGTGGAGAATGGATTATGAATGATACTTCCGGGAGATGATAGTCCTCAAGAGAGGGCTGAAGAAGAAGATCGTCGCGCAGTTTGACACCATGTTGCCTGTTGAATTGAAGTTCCGTTTTCATGGGGAAAAGGGCAGATACAGATCGCTCCCGCTTCTTCAGTTATTGTACCCGATGGGGACTCGAAAAAGGTTAATCCGGTTATTCAGGTAAACAAGGTCAGCAGGATGGAGAAACTTCACAGAATTCTCCCGACAATCCGGTCTTTTGAAGTGATCAACCCGTTCGAAGGTGGGACTGTGGCCATCGGATCGAAAACTGAAATACTGTGGCAGATGACCGGGATGGATGGGAAGGTTTTTGGGGAGTTGTGGCAGGGCAATAGAAGGATTAAGACCATTTTTAAAAATGGACATGGCGCATCCGGTAAATATGTCTGGATGGTTGCCGGGAATAATATTGTTCCGGGTGGAAACTATCGGATCAAATTGGTCACAGAGGATAAAAGATTTACTGCAGAAAGCGGCAGGTTCAATATTTCGCAATTGCTTTCCAAACTCAAGATCGTTAAGTATCTCGGGACCGGCAGTTAAAAAGGGACCAAAGATAATGAAATTTAAGGAACCGATCTCTTTAAAGGTGATTGAGCCCTCTGTTAATGCTGGACGGGAAATATTCCGGGACTATCCGATCAGATGGAAAGCAAAGGGCTTACCAGAGATGACAAGATCTTTATTTCACTAAAAAGTGAGACGTCACTCATGGCCAAGATCATTGCCATAACGGAAAATACCGGTGTCTACAATTATACAGTGCCTTACCCGGTGAGCTTTTTCGGGGATAATATCAAAGTGATAATTGGCCCGTTAAAAGAGAGGAGCATTGAAGTTTTATTCCCCCGGATTTACAATCAATAAACCGGAAGTGGACCTTGTGTGTTATTCACCTAAAATCGAAATTGAGGTTAAAAGGAAAAAAAGAAAGACAAAATGGTGGGAGAAGCTTGGAGATATTTTTTCAGGAGGGATAACATATTCCGTGAGAAATTATGTAGATGTCCTGTTGTTGAGAGAATCTGTGCTTCATGTAAATTTTAGTGTCTTTAACAAGGGAAGTCCAATCTGAGAAATGTTGAGATCGTCTCTGCGATCATTACCCGTCAGGGGTATCCGGAATATGAATTTCCCCCGAAGTTGATATCAAGAATGATCCACGGCCAGAAAATACCCCGTCGAATTTGTTGTACCCCTGAAAGACACACATCTTACTACAGGCAACTACCTGATAGAGATGTGGTTGGACCCGTTCAATGATCAGAACGAGTCGGACAGGTTGAGGAAGAATAACAGAATTGCCGTTGATTTCCGTGTGGAAAATAATTAAAGATCACCCGATTTTCTCTGAATAATTCTGCCACCTCTTTTGAATAGTGATCGGGGATGTTATCGAGATAATGCAGTCGATCCTTACCGGAGAACCGGAATTCGGCAGCATAATAAGAGATGGTGTTACAGATGAAATGCTTTCGGTTTTGAAAAAGATGCTGGCCAAAGATCAGTCAGGCCGTCCCTCTGCTGAAGAACTGAAAAAATTTTTTAAAATAAATTTAAATATTTAACGATTTCCTTTGACAAAAAATATTATCACTGTATATAATCGGATGAACAGAAGGATTAATGAAAGCAAAATACAGGGAAAACATAATAAAAGAGAAGCTGACAGGGTTTTTTTTCCTGTCAGGACTGATAATTATTTTCCTTTTTCTGACACTCTTTGGTCAATTTCTTCATAATCACAACATCCTTGAGAATGAAGAATTTGATTGTCCTCTCTACCTGTTCTCTTCCCAGTCCCTGATGTCTGTTGTTTTTATCTTTATCCTTTTCCTGATATTGATTGAATTATTACGTGAGATATTTATAAAGAGATCATTTGTTCATTCGATATCAACTTTACTTCCGGACAATAGAGTCCTCCTGCCTGACCTGTATCAGGGATAAAAATCTTAAAAGGAGGACATATGAAAAATATCTTTATTCCATTTATTATATTAACTATAGTATTGTTGCCTGCACTAAATTTCGGGAGCGGTGATCCGTTCTCACAGACAAAATTTGTCCCTGCAATATCCTTTATCATGGATGTTTCATGGCTTAACAGGAATCTTAACGGGCTAAGCGCTCAAGGTTTTGATATCCCCGGGTTTCTTTATTCAGGGCATACGGATGGACATTCACATTCAGGTTCTGTCCTTAACGGGGTCAAAGGGTTTAACCTGAATTATGCCGAGCTCAGTTTGTTTGCAACCGTCGATCCATATTTTGATCTGTTTACCTCATTCCATCTTTCAGAGGACAGTTTTGAGATCGAAGAGGCTTATGTATCAACGAGAAAACTGCCACACGGATTCAGATTGAAGATCGGAAAATTTTTAAGTTCATTCGGAAGGTTCAATGCCCAGCATGCCCACACATGGAATTTTCAGGAACTCCCTCTTGTTTACCATGTTTTCTTCGGAGAGGATGGATTGAATGAAAAAGGTGTCCAGTTAAACTGGGTGGCGCCCCTCGATTTCTATTTAACTCTTGGTTGTGAAATTTTCCAGGGAGAAAATTCCGCCAGTTTCGGTATTGAGGAAGCAGACCATTCTGAAGATCATACTGAGGAAATAAACGTGCCGGGGCTACTGACCCTGTTCGCTAAAACATCCGTGGATATTGGAGACCTGGTCATACTCGGCGGAGCCTCTTATGCCGGGGGAGATAGCCGTTCCCTGCATGAGGACAATGGGGGAGAATACTCGTTGGCCGGGAGAACGAATATATTCGGATTTGATATCACGCTAAAATATCTTCTCGATTCCTACCGCTATATCTCACTGCAGACAGAATTTATGAACAGGAATTTTGAGGGTGAAATATCAGGATTTTACAATAAGGAAGGATTGGAAGAGAAGAACTATCAGGGAACATCAATTTCAAGGTCTCAGTCAGGGTTCTATTCGGAGCTGGTTTTCAGATTCTCAAAATTGTGGAGAACAGCAGCGAGGATGGACATGCTCAACAAGAATAGTTTAGAGATCGAAGGGATTGACGAGGAACTTCCTGAAAATATGAAAAGGTATTCATTAATGATCGATTATACACCGACGGAGTTTTCAAGGATCCGGCTTCAATATAATTATAATAAGTATCTTTATTATAATGGTGACTTGAAAAACTTCGGTGAATTGAATCTGCAGTTGAATATTTCGGTGGGGGCGCATGGTGCACACCCGTTCTAAAAGGAGAATAAAATGAAAAGAAAATTAATGATTGTATTTATTATCTCGGGCCTGCTGTTTTTTACCTCCGCGGTGGAAGCGAAGCTGAAGGTGGTGGCAACGTATAATTATATAGCCGATCTGGTTAAAAAGATCGGGGGAGATGAGGTTAAGGTCATTGCACTGGCTAAAGGGTACAAAGATCCCCATTTTGTAACACCCCGTCCGTCATTCATTGCAAAAATGAGACAGGCTGATCTGCTGATAATGAACGGAGGCCAGCTGGAGATCGGATGGCTGCCGCCAATTATCCGGAAGGCGAATAATCCAAAGATCAATACGGGAAGCAAGGGGCTTCTTGATCTGTTCGGTTTTATTGAGGCGTGTGATGTTCCCGCTGAGGTTTCCAGGGCTCAGGGTGATGTTCATCCGGACGGAAATCCCCATTACCATCTGAACCCTGAAAATATACTGAAAATATCTGAAGCGATCAAAGATAAGCTTATTGAAGCCGATTCGCTGCATGCTGATGTTTATAAAGTAAAATTTGAAAAATTTGCCAGTGAATGGAAAGTAAAAATGGCGGAGTGGAAAAAAGAACTTGAACCGTTCAAGGGGAAAAATGTGGTCCAATACCATAAGAATTTCTGTTATTTCCTATATTGGGCAGAGATCAACAAGCTCGGAACCCTTGAGCCGGTCCCTGGAATACCGCCTACAACGAGGCATATTCTTGAAATGATCGATATTATCAAGAATAAAGGGGCGGAGTTTATAATACATGATGTATATCATATGAAAAAACCGTCGAGATTTGTCAGTAACAAAACAGGCGTAAAACTTGTCATCCTGCCTCATGATATCGGCGCCGTTAATGAGGCCACTGATATTTTTTCACTATTCGAAGAGATTGTCGGGAGATTGACAAAATGATGGATATATTAGGGACAGCGTTCCTCTTATCGGTTGTTCTTCTCGGTCTTCACTCCTATTTCGGTATCGAGATCATCAAACGGGGAATTATTTTTACCGACCTTGCGATCGGGCAGATGGCGGCATTGGGAGCTGCATTGTCAATTATATTTCTTGACGGACAATATATGTATGTGATCTCCCTCGGCTTTGCATTGTTTGGCGGTTTGTTAAATTCGATCGCTGTCAGAAAGGTTAAACATGTGGAAGCATTCATCGGCCTGATGTATGCATTCGGAGTGTCCGGTGTGTTCATCCTCCTTTCCAAAGCAGCCCATGGAACTGAAGAATTTCAGAAGCTTATGGCTGCGGATATCCTGTTTACTCCGATGAGTGAGATCATTAAGACCGCTGTTCTCTATTCCTGCCTGGGGCTGTTCATCTATTTCCTCAATAACCGTGTGAAAGGGATTCTGAAGGATGTCCTGTTCTTTACCACTTTTTCGGTAATGATCACAACGTCTGTCAGGCTGGCAGGGGTATTTGTTGTTTTTGCGCTGCTGATCGCTCCGGCGTTTGTCGCACTGAGATCCGGCGAGAAAAGGGTGGTGATCCGGTCATGGATCATCGGCATCGTGGTCAATATTGTTGCCCTCGGAGTCTCATACCGGCACGATTTTCCGACAGGGTACACGATCGTTTTTTTCCATGCCTTAGCAGCGATGCTCTCAACAATCCTGATAAAAGATAAGAATGGAAAAACCCTCAAGGAATAGAAAAATAATTCATTAATATCATTCATTTGTTCTGCATATATAACCTGCTGATGTTGATGCGATCTTCATGTGACGATTTGAATCTTGAAGTAATCCTGCTCCCGCCATCATATGCTTATCGTTAAAGTTATGCCTCTGGCCATAATTACTTTTGTTACCGCAAAATCCTCCTGGTATTTTGCTGGACATGTCCGCCCTCCGTTCGATATTCACGAGACTCGGGCTTCCAGTCCCACAAAAGCAAAACATGGCCACGGCTGATGCTGATAAAAAATATCATTTATTTAGTGAGGGAACGAAACATCTGCCTCAGTGCAGATCTTCACGACTTGACAAAGTCAAGGAGCCAGCAGGACAGAGTGCAATGAGTCACTCTGATAACTTAAAGAGAGGGTGGGAACCGGTTTTACCGAAGCGGCGATGTTCCGAAGGAAAAAAGTTACTGTCTGAGTATGCTTCCTAAGAAGCATGCGAGTTGGCTTTTTAATGCCGCTGAATAATTCTCCGGTCACACGCGTCGTGGTGAACGAACTGAATAAATGATATTGACTATTCCAGTTTCGGAATAAGCCTGTGCTAACTGAACAATATGAATGATGTTTGGTGCGGGGATTTATTAAAAAAGGGGAATGTAATATAATCATTTTATGAACGATCTAAAAGGTTTGTCCATGATAATTCCCTGTTTTAATGAAGTGGAAAGTATAGCCGGAACGATCAGGGACCTTGATGCATCATTAAAAAGATCGGGAAAAGAATATGAGATCATTATTGTTGATGACGGTTCTACTGATGGAAGCGCAGATATTGTAAGCGGGCTTGATATAAAAAGTCTTGTCCTGGTCAAAAACGGGAATAACCTGGGTTATGGCGCATCTTTAAAAGTGGGGATAAAAAACAGCAGATTCGAATGGGCCGGAACATGTGATGCTGACGGAACTTATCCTGTGGATATGATCCCGGAACTTTTAAAGGAGATGGATGGCCATAACATGGTTGTCGGATCACGAACAGGAAAAAAAGTAAAAATACCTTTAATGAGAAGGCCTGCAAAATGGATACTCAACAGATTGGCTAATTATCTCACTGAGGTTAAAATACCTGATATTAATTCAGGTCTCAGAATATTCAGAAAACAGGATTGTCTGAAATTTATAAAAATATTACCAAACAATTTTTCTTTTTCCACTACCATAACACTTTCGATGCTGACCAATGCTATGTCGGTAAAATTTATTCCGATAGATTATAACAAAAGGACCGGAAAAAGTAAGATAAAACCCGTTAGGGATACTCTGAGTTTTATTATGTTAATAATAAGAACAGTTCTGTATTTTAATCCTCTGAAAGTGTTCCTGCCCATAAGCGTTCTGATTTTTTTTTCCGCAGTTCTTGTTTTTGTTTACAGTGTCCTTATGTTACCGAAAATTCTTGATGCAACAGTCCTGGCCCTGTTTCTGACTTCGGTTCAGGTACTGGCTATAGGTATGCTTGCCGATATTATCGAAAAAAGAAGTGGAAAATAGAAAGTTTTTTCGGGAAACAGGAAAAATGGATCAATGAATATATTATTGATAAACCCCCCGGCGTTTAATGAACTTAAAGGTAATAATCCTGAAATAATTGATTCAGAGAGGGGTTATAATCCCCCGCTTGGACTTCTGATGATCGCGGGCTGTTTATTGGAAAATGATAAGTACCGTGTAAAAATAATAGATTCCCAGGTTGAGGAATTATCATACAAAAAGCTGGAAAAGAAGATAAGAGAAGAGGATTTTGATGTTGCAGGAATTACAGCCATGACATTTACCATGATAGATGTCATGGAAACCGTTAATCTTGTGAAGGAAATAAATCCAGGCTGTAAAGTTGTAATAGGCGGGTCTCATGCCGGTGTTTATCCATCGGAAACGATATCGATAGACGGGATTGACATTGTTGTTACAGGGGAAGGTGAGATCGTTTTTGGTGAGATATTGGAAAACCTGAAAAACCTTCATAAAGTGAAGGGGATCTTATTTAAGGACGAAAACGGGAATATTCATAATACAGGCGCTCCGGCCCTGCTCTCGGAAGAACAACTGAATAAATTACCATTCCCCGCAAGGCATATGACACCTTATAAAAAATACAGCTCTCTTCTGGCAAAGAGAACTCCGATAACAACGCTTTTTACAAGCAGAGGGTGTCCCTACAAATGTACATTCTGTAATCGGCCTTTGCTTGGAAAAAATTTCAGGGCTCTCAGCCCTGAGAGGGTAGTTGCAGAGATCGAGGATTGTCTGAAGCTCGGGATACATGAATTTTTAGTATATGACGATACTTTTACGGTAAGAAAGAAGAGGGTTAAGGATATATGTAATCTGATAATTGAAAAAAAGCTTGATATCGGATTTGATATAAGGACAAGGGTTGATATTATTGATGAAGAATTGTTGATACTTTTAAAAAAAGCGGGATGCAGGGGAATTCATTACGGGATCGAGGGCGGTACAGACAAAATATTAAAAGTTTTAAACAAGGAAATAGATCTTGATAAAGCAGTAGAAATAATCAGGCTTACAAAAAAGCATAAAATACAGACTCTGGCATACTTTATGATCGGGTCTCCGACCGAAACCATTTCAGATATATATGAAACTTTCAGGTTCACAAAAAAGATCAATCCGGATTTTATTCATCTGACCATATTAACTCCATTTCCCTCAACCGAGATATATTTGAATGGATTGCGGGATGGAATTATAAAAAACGACTATTGGAAAGAGTTTGCTCAAAATATAAAGAAAGGGTTCAAACCTCCGTATTGGGATATTGAAATTTCGAAAAAGGAACTGGAGAGCCTGATAGTTAAGGGGTATAAGAGTTTTTATACGAGGCCCTCCTATATTCTCAAAAGTATTTTTAAGATAAGATCATGCGGAGAATTGTACAGGAAGTTAAAGGCCGGAATTAAGGTTTTTCTTATGAAAGGGGGATGAAACTTGTCTGTTAAGGAGAATCCGGTTCATCCAAAGGGAGTTCTTGATAAAAAGTATCATATAAACAGAACAAAAAAGAGAACCCATTCATATAGATTAAGAAGAAGAACTGAAGAAGTTTTGAAGCTGGTTAGAAAATATGCTGATATGGAAGGTGATGATTTCACCGACCTGATCGATGTCGGAACTGCAGACGGACTGATGTTATCCGACATAAAAAACAATGTCAGTAATTGCCGTTGCTTCGGACTTGAGTATTCCATGGACCTGATACTTGCCAATAAGGACAGAGAAGTGAACCTGATCTGCGGAAATGCAGATTCTCTCCCTTTCAGAGACAATTCATTTAATATATTGATCGCCTGCGCTGTAATAGAACACCTGAGTGATGCTTACTCTTTTATTAAGGAGTCATTCAGAGTATTAAAGAGGGGTGGAATTATTATCCTCACAACACCTGTCCCTTTCTGGGAAAGTTTTTTTTCTAAGATCGGACATTTAAATGAAGATCAGCATCAGGAAACGTTCAACCTTAAAAAGCTCAATAAAATGTTGACTGCAAATAATTTTGAAGTTCCGGAGTATAAAAAATTTATGATATCTCCCGTCGGGTTCCCATTTGAAAATTTCATCGAGAAGATCCTGAGGTCTTTAAGAATCACATTTACCTTCGGTAATCAGATTATAATCGGGAAGAAAAATGGAAATTAAAAAAAAATACGATACAAAACTGATCTCTCTTCTGCTGACCTTTCTTGCAATTATTTTTGCAGTTAATGCACTGATATTCAGGTACCCTTTTGAAATAATTGTCCCGTTGATAAAAGCGGTATTATTATTCCTGAACATCTACATATACGGCTTTTTTATTATGAGGTTGATGAAGAAGGGTGATGTAAATTTTCCCGCGTTTTTTGCTGTCGGGCTGATTTTTACCACAGTTTATTTTTATCTTATCGGCATGTTCGGGATCCTCTCTCCGGTAACAATATGGATTTTTTACCTTGTTCCTCTATTGTTAATTGTGTTTATTTTCAAGTCCGGCAGAGGTCAGCTCTTTTCAAAACTCACAGAATTTTTTAAAAGGCCTGCAACAGAATATCTGTTATTTCTGTTCCCGCTGATATATGCTTCTTTGCCGTCTTCATTTTATGATACACTTGTATTTCATCTCGGTATCCCCAATTTTTATATTCAGAACTCAGGTTTTATCGGGGCTTCTCAATTTCTCTATGCCAACACTTCTATTTACTATGAGATATCATTGATCCCTTCTGTTTTTGCAGGAGATATGGTGCCGAGGTTATTTCATTTTTTTATCGGGATAACAATAATTTATCTGATCATAGATTTCAGTGTCGAATTCTTTAATTTAAAAAAGAAAAAAATTCTCCTGTTGATTATTTTGTCTTTGCCGGTTACCGCCCTCCTGATCACAACTGTGAAAAATGATCTGGTCAGCGCTCTTTTTATTCTATTGGGGATAAAATTTGCTTTAAAGGGGAGGAATGTTTTATCAGCGGTATTCTGGGGATTCTCCATCGGTGTCAAGTATACGAATGTTATCCCGCTGATCCTGTTTTTTGTGATGCTCTTTTTCAGAAAAAAAGGGATAAAACTAAAAGTTGTTGTTCTTATAGGAATTATAATATTCCTGGTGATCATACCGCTCCTTTTAAAAAATTTTTTATTGATCGGGAATCCTGTTTATCCTTTTTTGAATAGTATTTTTAAAGCGGAAGCTTGGGATATCTCAAGGCATGAAATAATGAGAGGGGATGCCGGCGGAATATTTCACTCTTTTAAAGATGTCTTGAAATTTCCTTATGATCTGTCCTTCAGGGATATAGGGGGGATAGCAGGCCCTATATTTTTGATCTTCCTCCCCTTTACCATTGTTCAGAAAAGAAAAAAAATATTTCTCTTATTATTTGCGCTGATATTATTATTTGTCGGCCCATACTTTAAAATGAGTATCAGATGCTGGTATGTTTCATTCCTCATTTTATCAGTATATATTGTTCTGATCTATGAACAGGGAATGTCAAAGATCTTAAATATAGTACTATTTTTTATTATAGGACTGAATTTTTTGACCTCCTTTGCGCTTCTTGAACGGTATTATGTATCCAATGATCTTCTTTCGGGGAAAATGGACAAAGAACAATATAAGGGGTCTTTATTCCCGACATACCCTGCAATTTCATTTGTAAACAAGAACATCCCGGTTGGAAGTAAGGTCTTGATCGTGGGGGAATCCAGGAATTATTACTTAAAAAGGCCTTATATGGTTGCTTCTCCTTATGACCATTCAATATTATATAAATATCTGATGATCAACGTAAACGCAGAGGGATTCAAACAGACTTTAAGATCAGATGGTTTTTCATACATTATTTTTAATGAAAAAGAATTTAACCGGCTGCAGGAAGGTTATAAGCGTTTAGCGGGTCCTGAAGTTAATAAATTCAACCGGTTCATCGAAAGCCTGATCCCGGTCTTTAGTAAGAACGGATTGTCCGTGTTTAAGATCTAAAATCAAATATATCTTATTGAACTGAAAATGGTCCCGGAAATATAAGTCAATTTCATTTTTTACTTAAAATTCAAAAAAAATAGAGTTATAATCATTTTTTCGGAGGCCAACATGAGATCACGTTTTTTCTTTATTGTCAGTTTAATTATTATTATATCTTTTATCAGCCTGCTTCATTCAGGTACTACTGCTGAAAAGATCACATTGGAAGAGTTCTACAAAGTGAGGTCCTATTTTGGAAAAAGCGCTCAGGATCTTAAATTTTCTGAAGATGGAGATTATCTTGCATTCAGGTGGAATCCCTATGATGAATTCGGATACGACCTTTACATTTATGATGTGAATGGGGAGAAGATGATCAGGGTCACGGCAATGGACCTGATGAGGAAATTCAACACTCCTGAAGATCATGAGAAATTCATAAAAAAAGGGAAAGAGAAGAGAGAAGAGGAGAAACTTGCCCTGAGAAAGTTCTATGCGCAAAGAGATTACCTTATGGGAAAGGAGGTCGATCTTTCTCAATTTGAAAAAGAAGAGATAAAGAAACTTAAAGTAGTATTGAAAAAAGAGGAACTTGAGAAGAAAAAAGAGGAATCTGAAAAGAAAAAAGAGAAGAATGAGAAAGAAAAGAAAAAGGGTGATAAGAAAGATAAAGAGAAAGGTGTAGATGATCTTGAAATGTGGGAACTCAGGGATAAACTTAAAGAGTGGAAAGAGGAGAACAAAGTAGAAAATAAGGACCTCTATCCCGGGGTCTCCAGATATTCATGGTCAAAAACATCGAATGATATTATTTTTGAATACAGGGGAGACCTCTTCCTGTATTCAATTGAGATAGGTGAGACCAAAAGGCTTACAATGACAGATGCAGAAGAGAGGCTGGTATCATTCACAACATCCGGAGACGGATACTATTATCTTTCAGAGAATAAACTTTTCCTTGTAAAATTCAACTCTTCATACATTCACCAATTGAACCACAGATTGGAAAAAGCCAAAAAGAAAAAAGATAAAAGCTTCATGATCGAGGATACTGTGATATCTCCCGATGGGAAATGGATGGTAATAACAGGTGCAAAAGAGGAAAAAAAAGGGGGGACAGAAGATGTTGTCGTGGTCAATTATAAGAAGAGGTTTGCCGATCCGGTAAAGATAAAGAGACAGATGACGGATACAAAAAGGGCGGAACCTGTATACAGGCTCTATCTGAGAGAAGTGAAGGATCTCAATTACGGTAAACAGCCTGAACATATTTTTGAAATCCCCGGAGGCGATATCTGGTATGAGACTAGTAATATTCTCTGGAGTGAGGACAGCAGGTATTTTGCTTTTATGTCCTGGGAAAGGGAGAAGGGGGATCTGAAGATCTGGCTTGGAGACATGCAGGGGAGCAGGAAACCGGAAGAGTTATTTGCCATGAAGGAGACCATTGGATACAAATCGTCATATTGGGATAACATCAGATTTACACCTGACAGTAAAAAACTTGTTGCTTATCTGAACAATAAGGACGGTTTTCGTCAATTATGCTATTTTGATCTCCCTTCCGGAAAGAAGAAAGAGATAACAAAGGGGAAGTTCGAGAGTTTCCCGATCGTCGGATTTTCTAAAGATTCAAAATACCTGTATGCCCTGTCGAGCAAACAGGATACGGCATATCTGAGCCTATATAAGGTGAAGATAAGCAATGGTAACATGGAGATGGTTGGAGAGCCGGACGGAGTCCACTCCTCAGATGCTGTTTCAAAAGATGGAGAATGGCATGCTTCAAATTACATGAATTGGAAAAAGCCGAAAGAACTATACCTGAAAAACCTTAAAACCGGGAAGAACAGGGTTTTGACATCAAGTCATAATTCCGACTGGAACAGGCTTAATTATCTTAAACCTGAACTTTTCAAATTTAAAAACCGGCATGGTGATACCATTCATGGAATGATGTGGAAGCCGCTAGGATGGAAGAAAGAAGATATGAGGCCGGGAATTGTATATGTTTACGGAGGCCCTCTGGGAAGAAGCCATACAGTTATGACCGGGAGAATCAGCACCCTTAGTTATATGTTCCAGATGATAATGGCTGCAAAACACGGGTTTGTTACCATTAATATTGACCCCCGCGGACAGTCGGGATACGGCCGGAAGTTCAATGAGGCCAACTTCAAAGATCCCGGTAAAGCACAGACAGAGGACCTTGAAGACCTTATGAAGGAGATCGGAAAAGGGGAGTTCGGAATTGATATAAAGTGTGTAGGGCTTCACGGGTGGAGTTTCGGCGGTTACCAGACCCTTTACACAATGTTCAATTCTCCGGACACTTTTGCCTGCGGAATATCTGCAGCACCTCCGACACAATGGGAAAATTACAATTCCTGGTATACCGGAGCGACAATAGGGGATTCAAAACGGGGCAAGATGAACATCAGAAAGTATTCTCTTATCCCCATGGCAAAAAACCTGAAGAATCCGCTTCTCCTCGTTCACGGAATGATGGATTATAATGTCCTTTATCAGGATACTGTCAATGTATACAGGGCTCTTCTGCTTGCAGGCAAGGAGACGCTGGTAGACCTTTTCCTTGATCCTGAGGGCGGCCATGGACTTGGCGGTGCAATTAAGAACAAGGGAACTTATAAAAAATTTGAATCGTGGTTCCTTGATAAACTGAAAAAAGACACTAAGAAAAAAGAAAAAGTACCTGAATTTTAAGCTGATATCCTGATCTCCGGGCTGTCTGATATTGCCCGGGGATTTACCATCTAGGTGTTAAAATATTTAACACCAAATTTCTTTATAGCTGAACCGTGCTGAAATGGGCAGGATTCAGTACAGTGTAAACTGCTAAATAATTTAACACACCGGAAGCTCTGCTCTATAGGTACGTTTTGAATCTGGTGTTCAAATATTTTACAATTCATATATCCGGGATAAGCAATAAAACCGGAATACCCTCTCCTGCAGGTGATTCTCTTTTTTTGGCACGAAAATTGCCAACATACATATCCACAAAAAAGGAGGATATTATGAATAGAAAAAGAAAAATGGTTTTATTAATTGACGATGAGTCATCAATAAGAAGGAATCTTGCTTTAAGTCTGAATCAGCTGGGGTATGATACCGAACCGGCAGAAGACGGGGTCAGCGGTTTAAAAAAACTTGATATGTTTATGAAACATGACATAACACCTGCAGCGGTTGTCCTTGACATCCAGCTTCCCGACATACTCGGGACAAAACTTGCCACTATAATAAAGTTCAGATACCCGGGAGTTCCGGTTATCCTTATCACTGGTTTTGTTAATAAGCTGAACCCGGAAGAAATTGTAGATATGGACATTAAAGCGCTAGTTCAGAAACCTTTTAATGTAGAACAGCTTGTAGAGCACTTTGTTGAAGCTCCGGTCGAAACTGCTCAGCCGGAAGTTGAAGTAGCGGAAGATATTTCAAGATCGGGTTATCTTCTTGTTAAGCTTGAAAAAGGTGCTGATTTTGCAGAAGCATATAGAAATCTTTATTATATGGATAATGTGGTGTATTGTGATGCAACAAGGGGAGATCACGATATCTTCATGCTCGTACAGGGCGGTACAAGGGAAGAGATCAGAGCAATTGCAGAGGATAAGGTTTCAAAGATTCAGGGCGTTGCAGATGTAAAACTTCTCGAAGTCGGGAACCCTTTCCTTGATGATGCAACAACAGATGTCCTCAATGCAGCTGAAGACGCACTTTCTGAAGGCCCTTCAGGATTCGGTAAAGAGAGAAAAATGTCCAACAAGGTCTGCTCTTATATTCTGCTTGATGTGGAAAAAGAAAAACTTGACAAGGTTTATCCTACTCTCAAACTTGATGATAATGTGGTATTCTGTGATTATACATCCGGAGATCACAGCATCGTACTTTTTGTTCAGGGTTCTTTTTATACTGACATTGATAAATTTATTGAAGAGAGAGTTCTTCCGATAGACGGCATCCTGAAAGTAAAGAAATTTCCTGTAGTAAATCTTTTTGAAATGTGATCTCTCCGGATCTGTTTTTCAAGATGAAAAATTCCGGAGGGTATTGAAAATGAAAGAAGAAAATGTAAAAGAATTTGAAATGGGAATAAAAGAGTTCAAGCTTGATCTGCTGAGGGACGGGGGCAATGCCGGCTCCCTTATCCCCCTTCTGCAGTCTGCTCAGGATTCATACGGTTATGTACCGGAAAAAGTGATCAATTACATCAGTGAATTTGCCGGAGTACCTGCTGCAGAAATATACGGGGTTGTAACTTTTTATTCACAATTCCGCCTTAAGCCACTCGGGAAATATATTGTTAAGATCTGTGAAGGGACGGCCTGTCATGTTAACGGGGCAAAAAGTATTGTTAATGTGCTGCTGAATGAACTGGGGATAGGAGTTGGAGAGACAACAGATGACGGTATGTTCAGCGTCCTCTCCGTCGCCTGCCTCGGATGCTGTTCCCTTGCGCCGGTCATGATGATAAATGATGAGACATACGGAAGCCTGACCCCGGATAAGGTAAAGAAAGTTCTGAAAGAATACAGAAAGAAGTGAGAGGGAAACAGATATGACTGAAATTAAAGTAGGGCTCGGGACATGTGGTATATCTGCCGGAGGTTATGGGATTTACGATGAACTGAAGGCGGCAAAGGAAGACAAAAAACTTGAGTTTGATCTTAAAGAGACAGGATGTATGGGAATGTGTTACAGAGAGGTCCTTGTTGAGGTCAATGATGAAAAGGGAAGCTGGCTCTATGCCAATGTTGATAAAAAAGGTGTACAGAAGATAGTTGAAGATCACCTTATCGGTGGTGATCCGGTTGACGATATGCTGGTAAAGGCGGGGAAAAATAAAGACGAGGACCCGTTCTTTGAAGATCAGGAGAGAATAGTTCTGAGAAATTGCGGAGTGATCGATCCTAATTCTATTGATGAATATATTGCCAATGGCGGATATAATGCGATCAGGAAGGTAATAAAAGACAGTTCTCCCGAAGATGTAATAAAAATTGTAATGGATTCCGGGCTGAGAGGACGGGGCGGGGGAGGATTCCCAACAGGCCTCAAATGGAAGTTCACCAGTAAAGCAGAGGGTGACAGCAAGTATGTTATCTGTAACGCTGATGAAGGAGACCCGGGAGCATTCATGGATAGAAGTGTACTTGAGGGTGACCCTCATTCAGTGATCGAAGGAATGATGATCGCCGCATATGCGATCGGAGCTGAAAACGCATATATTTATGTCAGAGCGGAATATCCGAAGGCAATCGAAAGACTGAGGACTGCCATGGGGCGGGCTGAAGCAAATGGATTTATAGGTAAAAATATATTCGGGACAGACATTAATTTTTCAATTAAGATAAAAGAGGGGGCAGGAGCATTTGTCTGCGGTGAAGAGACGGCTCTTATCGCCTCAATTGAAGGCAAAAGGGGTGTTCCCCGTGTCAGGCCTCCTTTCCCGGCGGTGAAAGGATTGTGGGGTAAACCGACCAATATTAACAATGTTGAAACTTTTGCCAATGTTCCCTGGATCATTCTTAACGGTGCGGAAGCTTATGCGTCAATGGGGACGGAGAAGAGCAAAGGTACTAAGGTTTTTGCGCTGGCCGGAAAGATCGAGAAAAGCGGACTTGCAGAAGTTCCGATGGGTATGACGATCAACGATATTGTTTTTAAGATCGGAGGCGGTATAAAGGATGGAGGTAAATTTAAAGCTGTTCAGATGGGCGGCCCTTCGGGTGGATGTATTCCCGCTTCTATGGGTGATCTGAAAATAGACTATGATGAAATAACGAAGACCGGGGCCATAATGGGGTCCGGGGGTATGATCGTCCTTGATGAAACGACCTGTATGGTCGACCTTGCAAAATTCTTTCTGACCTTTACTCAGAATGAATCCTGCGGGAAATGTACTTTCTGCAGAGTAGGGACCAAGAGGATGCTTGAGATCCTGGAACGGATCACTGCGGGAGAAGGGAAAGAAAAAGACCTCGATCTCCTCGAAGAATTATCCTACAAGATCAAGGATAGCAGTCTTTGCGGACTGGGGCAGACTGCTCCTAATCCCGTCCTGACAACACTCAAGTATTACAGAGAAGAGTACGAGGCCCATATTAAGGATAAAAAGTGCCCGGCGCATAGTTGTGCTGCTCTGATCGAGTACAGAGTGATCCCTGAAAAATGTACAGGATGTACTCTTTGTGCCAGAAATTGTCCGGTAGATGCCATTGAAGGATCTGTAAAAGAGATCCATAAGATCGATCCGGAAAAATGTATCAAATGCTCACTTTGTTACCAGGCCTGCAAATTTGATGCTATTGAGAAAATATAGGATTAACCGGAGACCCAGATGAAAGAAATTTCAATTACAATAAATGGAAAAAAGATAAAAACAACAGATAATAAGACCATTCTCCATGTGGTGAATGAAAATAATATTGATAAGATCCCTACGCTTTGTAATGATGACAGAATAGAACCATACGGGTCCTGTTTTGTATGTGTTGTGGAGATTGAAGGTGTTAACAGGCTTCTCCCCTCATGCGCAACAAAAGTTACTGACGGGATGGTGGTTAATACAAGATCGAAAAAAGTAATTGAGTCGAGAAAAACCGCATTAGAACTTCTCCTCTCAAACCATTATGCAGATTGTATCGGCCCCTGTGTTAATAACTGCCCGGCAAATGTAGATGCTCAGGGTTATATTGCCCTGATAGCCAAAGGTAAGAATGAGGAAGCTTTAAAACTTGTAAAGCAGAACAATCCACTACCCCTCTCCATAGGGAGAGTTTGTGTAAGGGATTGTGAAGTGGCCTGCAGAAGAGAGATCGTTGACGAAACAGTGGGGATCAATTACCTGAAAAGGTATGTTGCAGATATAGACATGAAACATATGTGGACCCCCGAAATAAAAGAGGAAAGGGATGGAAAAATTGCTGTAATCGGAGGAGGCCCGAGCGGACTCTCCTGCGCATATTATCTGAGGCTTAAAGGGTATCAGGTCACAATATTTGATAAACTCCCGAAACTGGGCGGAATGTTAAGGTACGGGATCCCTGAGTACAGGCTTCCCAAAAAGATCCTCGATACAGAGATAAACTGGATCACCGGACTCGGTATCGATGTGAAAACCGGAATTGAGATGGGCAGAGATTTTACTGCTGATTCACTTCTGGATGAAGAATATGATGCGATCTATCTTGCCGTAGGAGCCCAGAATGCCAGCAGTATGAGGCTTGAGTATGAGGATGAGACCGAAGGGGTTATGAAGGGTATAGATTTCCTCAGGGATCTGCAGCTGAAAGATAAAATGAAATTGAACGGGACCGTTGGTATAGTAGGTGGCGGTAACACTGCAATTGATGCTGCCAGGACTGCTGTCAGACTGGGTGCTGAAAAGGTCATGATACTTTACCGGCGCTCCGAGAAAGAGATGCCTGCACATCAGGCTGAGATCGATGCTGCCAGAGAAGAAGGGATCGAAATGAAGATATTGACCCTTCCGACAAAACTGATCAGGGATGGAAAAAAACTGAAAGGTGTTGAATGTATAGAGATGGAACTTAAAGAGGCTGAACCGGGTGAGAGGCCCAGGCCTGTCCCGATCGAAGGATCGGAATTTGAGATAGAGCTTGATTATCTTGTTGGTGCGATCGGCCAGAGTGTCGACATCTCATTTAATGAATCTGAAAATGAGATAGATCTGGAAAAATGGGGAACGATCATTGTTAATGATAAAACAATGGAAACATCGAGAAAGAAGGTGTTTGCAGGTGGAGATGTTGTCACCGGGCCCTTCACCGCTATTACTTCCATAGCCCATGGCAAGAGGGCATCGGCTGCAATTGATAAATATCTGGAATACGGTATTGCCAAAGGGGCGCCCGAAAAATTCTTCAGTTTTAAGCATAAATTCAATGATGTTCCGGAACATGAGTTATATAACGCTGCAAATGTTAAGAAAGAGAGGATGAATGAGCTGGAACCTTCTGAGAGATCGAAATGCTTCGATGAGGTTGAGCTTGGATTTTCTGCAGAACAGGCTGAGAATGAGGTTAAAAGGTGCCTTGAGTGCGGCTGCTCTGAATATTATGATTGTGAACTGAGAAAGTATAGTGATGAGTATGGTATCAATATTGATGATTATGTCGGTGAGGTAAGAAAATATAAAGTTGATAATGACCACCCCTTCATTACACTTGATCCGAACAAATGTATAAATTGCGGAAAGTGTGTCAGGACCTGTGCCGAGATACTGGAAGTTTCTGCTCTGGGATTTGTAAAGAGGGGATTCTCAGCGGTTGTTAAACCTGCAATGGAGAGGCATCTGAGCGAGACCAATTGTATCTCCTGTGGTAATTGTATAGATGTCTGTCCCACAGGGGCAATTTCAGAGAAGTATCCTTTCAAAGTGCTTGGTACTCTGCCGAAAGAGGATCATGAGTCGATCTGCCATTTCTGCTCTGTAGGATGCAGGATAAACTACAAGGTTATTGATGATGATATTTATTATGTTTCAAATTCCACTGAGTCGATAATCGATTCACACAATGATGGTTATCTCTGCACCAAAGGGAAATTCGGGCACAGGTATCTCCTTTCCGGTGAGAGGGTCAACGGGGCATCAATAAAAAGGGGAAATACAATTAATAATGTCAGCCTTGACGAAGCTCTCCGGCATTCCGTGAATGAAGTGAGCAGCATCATCGGGAAGTATGGTCCCGATTCCGTTGCGGTTTTCGGTTCACCTAAAATGTCCAATGAGGAACTCTATCTCCTTTCAAAATTTGCCAGGAAAGGATTAAAAACCAACAATATTGCTTCTTTCTCAGATCTGGCTTATGGACTGGAACTGGACAGTCTCGATGAAGCCTACGGTATGACGGCTTCTACTGCAACACTGAACGACATTGAGAAAAGTGATGTAATTGTTCTTATAAACTCAGGACTCTCATCAGAGAATCTGATCGTTGAGCAGAAGATCAAAGCGGCTCAGAAAAAAGGGACAGAGTTGATACTGATAAATTCTTCTGAGATCAAACTGACCAAATTTTCAGATCTCTGGATCGACACTAGGAAAGGGACCAATACAATATTGATGAACGGCCTCATAAGGGAAATGCTCAGGAGCGGAAATTATAAAAATAATAAAAAATTTGCCCCTCTGAAAGATGTTATGGATGAATTCAGCAGTGAAAAAGTGATCCGTATGACCGGGATCAGTGTTAAAAAATATGATTCTTTAATTGAAAAATTATCATTTGAAGATAAGAAGGTGATATTTATATTCAATATAGACTCAAGACTTGAAAAATCAGCAAATGATCTGAAAGCAGTCGGGAACTTCCTTTCTGTAACCGGTAGGACGAGGGGTGAAGGGAATGGAGTTGTTATTCTCAGGGATTATGTTAATTCCACCGGAATTGCTGATATGGGTGTCTCTCCGAATTACCTCCCCGGCAGGGTCAGACATAATGAGAAGAGTGAGATCGAGTGTCTGGGTAATACCTGGGACATGGATCTTGGGGATATTTTCAAGCCTTCCGACCTGAAGAAAAAACTTGCGAAAGGTGAGATCAAAGCGGCATTTATTTTCGGAGAGAATCCATTCATTGAGACTGAAGGGCTAAGGCTTCTCGGTGGCCTCGACTTTCTGGTTGTAAGCCAGATGTTTACTGATCAGACCTCAAGAGAGGCGGATGTCATCCTTCCTGCATCATCTTATATTGAACAGAACGGTTCATATACGAACTCAGATACAAGGGTCCAGATGAATAAAAAAATATTTGAGCCGGTAAACGGGATCGAGAACTGGAAAGTTATCACACAACTTGCTTCGGGATTCGAAAGTTCCGGGTTCAGTTTTAATTCATCAGAAGAAATATTTAACGAGATAAAAGACCTGAACAGATTGTATAAAGGGGCAGAGGACAACTTCTGCTGGAATTCCAATTGGAAGATCGATACTCCCGAGATAACTTTTTATGAAACATCAATTGATACTGTTGAGCAGAAGAAGCATTCAATGTTATACTCAGAGGAGTATTTTAATTCGAAAATAAGATATAATTTGAAAAAATTCTAAATGGTAATGCTTAACAAGAAAAATTTTGCCCTCGGCGTCATTAACAATATCATTATAGTTAATGAGTTTAATGTTATCCTCTTTATCGGAGATTCCATAAAAGATGAGCTCTATAAGGGTGAGGATAACACCGGATCCGATATATTTGAAGGGTTTTACGGTGATGAGGACAGCAGGACCCTCAAAAAAAATATTCTCCTTGTAAGAAAAGAGAAACTGACCAGATCATTTCTTCACAAAAAGCTAAAAAAGAAAATAATTATATTTCCTGCTAATTATGAGAAGGATAAAAAAATTGTAATTTCATTTGAAGATCAGATCGTTAATGCGAACATAATATCTTCTGAACTGAAAGAACGTGTTAAGGAGCTTCAGTGTCTCTACAGTATCAGTCATGAGATCAATGCGGCCCGTACCCTTGAAGAGGTTTTCGAGAACACTACCGGCCATGTGATCAACGGATTCCAATATCCTGATGACACCTCTGTTTCAATCAACCTCGGTAACAAGAAATACGGGACAGACAAGATTGAGAACAATATGGAATCGATAGAGGAAAAAATAACAGTATATGGTGAAGAGAGGGGGACTATCAGAGTATCTCTTCCCCCAGGAAAAGGATTCCTCAAAGAGGAGCATGCACTTCTTAGAGAGATCGGGGACAGTTTCTCGAAAACCATTGAGAGGGTAGAGGGCCGGCAGGACCTTGAGAAGAAAAAACTGATACTTGAAAGGAAGAATGTTAAACTGCAGGAGCTTACGATGGAGTGTGCCAGGAATCGTGAGGAGCTTGAAACTCTGATAGGGGCGATAACAGACAGGATCTATGTTGTGGAAAGAAATGGAAGTATATCCATGAGCAACAATCAGGATATCGGAGATGTCGATCGCAAATTTGAAAAACTCTGCAAATCAGAATTTGAAAATAGTGAAAGCAGGATAATGAAAGTTTTTGATATCGGAGACAGTGTAAATTTTGAAAAAAAAATAGATGATCTCTATTATTCCATAAGAGCTTATCCGATCTTTTCCGATAATGAGAATGTTGAAAAGGTCCTTGTGATGTGCCGGAACATAACAGAAAAAAAAGAAATTGAAAATCAGATGCTGCAGTCGAACAAACTTGCCTCACTTGGAAAGCTTGTAGCGGGAATTGCGCACGAGATCAATAATCCTAATACTTTTATCAGAGGAAACCTGAAGATAATAAAAGAGTCATTTGATGATATCTTTCCTATTATAGACAAATATTATAAGAATGATGGCGATCTGATGATAGCCCGCCTTGATTATGATATCTTTAAGGAAAACGTCCCTTTTCTTATAAATGATATGTTCGAAGGGTCGAACAGGATAAAGAAGATTGTAGATGATCTGAGAAATTATGCCAGAAAGGATGAAGGGTTCCTGACGGATGATGTTGATATAAATCTGGTAATTAATAATGCTTTCAGGCTTGTCGAAGGGCAGACTCGCCGGATGGCAAATGTAGCTCTTCAACTTGATGAAAAACTTCCCGTATTTAAAGGGAATTTTCAGAAACTTGAGCAGGTAGTCGTAAACATGATCCTCAATGCTGCTCAGTCAATGAACGGGAAGAAGGGAAAGGTTCTCATTACTTCCTCAAAATCAGAGGATGGCGGTTTGGTTGAGATAAGGGTCAGCGACAATGGCAAAGGGATAGATGAAGATATATTAGAGTCGATCTTTGATCCGTTTTTCACAACGAAGAGGAACAAGGGGGGGACAGGTCTTGGCCTCTCCATCTCATACGGGATCATAAAGGAACACGGAGGAGAGATCGCTGTGTCCAGTAAGACGGGAGAGGGGACCGAGTTCAGGATCACAATTCCTGTAAAGAGAGGAACCGATAAATGAAGAGTATACTTGTAGTAGATGATGATGCGGCCATTTTAAATTATCTGAATATGTTCCTCCTCCAGACAGGGAGATTCAAAATAAAGACCGTTCAGGATTCTACTCAGGTTTTCAATATCCTTGAGAATGAAAATTTTGATATTATTCTTATTGATATGGATATGCCCGAAGTAACGGGTATAGACATTCTTAACTATATAAAAAAAGAAGAGGTGGACATAGTTCCGGTTGTCCTGACCGGGGTCGAGGACGTTGATCTTGCGATATCTGCCATGAAATCGGGCACTTTTGATTATCTGTTAAAACCGATCGAAGAGGAAAAACTCCTTCAGGTTCTCGATTCTGCATTGGTTAATATAGACATTAAGAGAGCCAATGAGGATCCGGATGAGATCGTGTCGAGAAAATCACTAAAAAACAGTGATGCTTTTAAAGATATAATAACATCTGATCCTGAAATGCTTAAGATATTTCACCTGGTTGAAAAACTTTCTGTTACTAACAATTCCATCCTTATCTGGGGAGAGAGCGGTACCGGAAAAGAACTGGTAGCGAGGGCGATCCATGATATAAGCGAGAGGAGAGACAAAAAATTCATTGCAGTAAATGCAGGAGCATTTGCGAATGAACTCTTCTCTTCAGAGTTTTTCGGCCATGCCAAGGGTTCGTTTACCGGGGCAGTTTCAGACAAAAAAGGGTTCCTCGAGGAAGCGGCCGGAGGGACATTGTTCCTGGATGAGATCGGGGAACTTGCCCTCTCTATTCAGGTGAAACTTCTGAGAGTATTACAGGAAGAGGAATTTTACAGGATCGGTTCGACCGAAAATATAAGGACCGATGTGCGGATCATTGCAGCGACCAATAAGAACCTGTTTGATGAAATAAAAAAAGGGAGTTTCAGAAAAGACCTGTTCTTCAGGCTCAATATAAATTCCATATATCTTCCTTCGCTCTGTGAAAGGGCCGGTGATGTATCGGTTCTTGCAAACCATTTCCTGCAAATTTTCAGTAAAAAATACGAGAAAAATATCTCAAAGATATCTTCCAAGGTTATGAATCTTTTAAAGAAATATGATTATCCCGGAAATGTCAGAGAATTAATGAATATTATTAACAGTTCAACCATAGTCGAGACCGGAGAGGAGTTGATGAAAAATTCTCTCCCTAACTACTTCCTGAAAAGTACAAAACATATATTCAGCGGAAGTGACGGGTTTGAAATGAGATCGATACAGGAAATGGAAAAAGAACATATAAGAAAGGTTCTGGAGAATACTGACGGCAACAGGACCAGGGCTGCAGAGGTTCTGGGTATCTCCAGGGTCAATCTGATCGCAAAAATTAAAAAATACGAAATCAGCTGAGTGCTGTTACGTATGGATTCAATATTATTCTCTTCAGAATTGGAATTTTTTCTGTTTGGGGCTACTATTCAGTATAGAATATGATACCTGTCTTTCTTGTGATGAGGTGGTTTGATGAGTATAAAAAATATTACCGGTGTGTTCGATATTTATAAAGAGTCAACGGATGCGGAACTGAGGATACGGCCCTACATCAGAGAAACCGCCGCAGAATATTCTGATTATTTCAGTGATGCCGGGAATTGTGATGTCTACCTGAAACTGGAGAACACACAATTGACAGGATCCTTTAAGCTAAGGGGGGCATTTAACAGATTATTGACACTGACCGTGGAGGAGAGAAAAAAAAGGATCATCACAGCATCGACCGGGAATCATGCTGCAGCTGTCACTTTTGCAATGAGAAAATTGGGGATGAAGGGGACGATATTTGTCCCGGAGAGTATCGCGGCATCAAAACTGGAGATTTTAAAAACGGGCAGGGCCGATCTTGAATACCATGGGGATGATGCCGGTATAACAGAATCTTTTGCCAGAAAATTTGCTGTAGATAATAATTTACCATTCATTTCTCCATACAATGACCTTAAAGTGATTGGCGGGCAGGGTACCGTCGGTGCTGAACTGAACAGGCAGATAGAAAAGATTGATGCAGTATTCGTCCCTGTCGGGGGGGGAGGACTGGCCTCCGGTATCTCCGGTTACCTGAAATCAATAAAAAAAAATATAGAAATAGTAGGGTGTCAGCCGGAGAATTCCTGTGTCATGAATGAATCGATCAAAGCAGGGAAAATTGTTGAGAAAAGGTCATTCCCTACACTTTCAGACGGAACGGCGGGGGGTATTGAAGACGGATCAATGACATTTATTATTTGCAGGGAGTGTGTGGATGATTTTGTACTGGTGAGCGAAGATGAGATTAAACATGCGATCATGCTGGTCCTGAAAAAGTTCCATATGCTAATAGAGGGGGCTGCAGCATTATCTGTTGCAGCTTTTTTGAAAACGAAGGAGCGGTTTGCGGATAAAAGTGTTGTGCTCATTATCAGTGGTAAAAAAATAGGTTTTGATACTTTGCGGAAAATAATTTGTAAGGATTAAAATTTTTTAAATAAAAGAATTTCCTTTTCTCTGAAAATAATCTATAATGCCTTTTTTTTGGGGGGTACTATGAAAAAATCCTTTCTTATTCCGGTGTTTATCCTTCTGGTATTAATGATAACCGGATGTTCAGCCAAATATACCGGGTCCGGGCTTGATGATTTCCGAAGGTCCTCGGAATTGCTTGAAGATACCATGACATTGTTGTTTTCGGAAGTGATTGATGGAGATATGGAGCTTCGGGCTGAGAGTTCGATCGAAAAGAACTCGATATCCGCTTCAGATCTTGAACCGGTAATAATGTCATATGAGAATCTCAGGGTCAGGAAGGACCTTCTGGACAGCCTTGTCGTTTATTCCAGACTCCTTAAAGCATTTTTTAAAAAAGACCATACATCAGATGTCAGGGAATACGGAGAGGAATTAAAAGAGAATCTTATAGGTATAAATTCAAGTTTGCCTGATACTATTCCTAATGGGGCTGCAGGAATAATAACTTCAATGATCTCAATGGCCCCGGAAAGTATTACCTTTGCAAGGAAGAAGAAGTTTTCCGTAAAACTGATGAGAGAGATGCAGAATGTTATAAAAAATGTGACGGGGAAATTAAGGGATGAGATAAATTCTCTGCAATTGCTTGTTCCAAATCTGTTTACCAGGTTGTTCAGAGAGAAGGTAGAGAAGAGATGGCCGGATAAAAAAGATAAGAGAGTGAAAATTGCATTGACAGGAGTGAAGATAATTAAAAAAAGAGAAAAGTTAATGGAACTGACAAATGGACTGTTAAAAGCTCTCGAAATGCTCCATTCAGAGCACAGAGAGCTGACGCTTCAGTTGGGAGGAAAGGGGAATAACCTGACCGGTTTCACCGACCTCCTTAATTTTTGTATCAATCTTAAAAATAATTATGATGTCTTTACCGGAGGAAAATGAGATATGTCTAAAATGGTAAAAGAGATAGCCGGGTTATGCTACCACCTTGATAAGCTCTATTCTGGTGAGAAGGATAAGAAGATCAAAAAAGAGATAGATGAAAATTTTTACAGGATGTCCGCCCTTCTCGATAGAGCGATCAGGTCTCAACTGGATGAACATGACCCGATATATAAAAAAAATGTCAGAAAGATAAGAAAATATTCAAAAGAGATTGAGAGTGAATCTGAAAGGCTGGCGAAGTATGAACAGTTCTTTTCGGGTTTGAACCGCCTCGGGGAGCAGCTGGATGAGCTTTTGGAAGGCCGGGATTAAAGTCGTTTTAGTGTTCCGGGAAATTGAAAAATCCCACCCTTTGCTATATAATCAGTGATTAATCTGACGAGCAGTTCGATCTTTATTTTTCGGAAACAGGAGAATTAAAAATGAAAAAAGTATATGTTGGAATGAGCGCTGATCTGATACATTCAGGGCACCTCAATATTATAAAAGAAGCGGGAAAATACGGAGAAGTTATTGTAGGTGTTCTGACAGATAAAGCGATCGTTTCGTATAAGAGACTCCCTTTCCTTTCCACAGAAGAGAGGAAATTAATAGTTGAGAATATAAAAGGGGTGTCCGAAGTTGTATTGCAGGACACTCTTGATTATGTCCCCAATCTGAAAAAGATCAAACCAGACTATGTTGTTCATGGAGATGACTGGAGAACGGGCCCTCAGAGAGAGACGAGAGAGAGAGTTATCAAAACCCTGGACAAGTGGGGAGGTAAATTGATAGAACCGAAATATACACCGGGAATTTCCTCCACGAAACTGAATGCCGAGGTCCGTGGCAGGGGTACTACTCCTGCTATAAGGATGGGGATTCTCAGGAGACTGCTCGCATCCAAAGGGTTGATCAGGATAATGGAGGCCCACAATGGCCTGACAGGGCTTATAGTTGAAAAGACCAGGATCGAGACAAGAAACTCTTCTAAAGAATTTGACGGGATGTGGCTGAGCAGCCTGACAGATTCTGTGTCGAAAGGGAAACCTGATATTGGTTTTGTAGACCTTACTTCGAGGATGAATACGATCAATAATATTCTTGAGGTTACAACAAAGCCGATCATTTACGATGGTGATTCGGGCGGACTTCCAGACCATTTTCAGTTCATGGTAAAGACACTTGAACGTGAAGGTATTTCTGCTGTTATAATAGAAGACAAGGTTGGTGCCAAGAAAAATTCACTTTTCGGGACAGATGTCAAACAGACCCAGGACTCCATTGAAAATTTCTGCATTAAGATAAAAGCCGGAATGGATGCAAAAGTAACAGATGATTTCCTGATAATAGCCAGGATCGAAAGCCTGATACTTAAAGCAGGAATGGAAGATGCTTTAAAAAGAGCTGAGGCATATATAGAAGCGGGAGCTGATGCAATAATGATCCACAGCAAAGAGAAAACGGCGGATGAGATCCTTGAATTCTGTTCTAAGTATAAGGACATTAAAAATAATGTCCCTCTTGTTGTGGTCCCGAGTACATATTCACATATAACAGAGGAAGAACTTGAGAAGGCCGGGGTCAGGATTGTCATTTATGCGAACCAGCTTCTCCGCAGCAGTTATCCGAGTATGGTAAGAACAGCAGAAACAATACTGGAGACCGGAAGGGCAAAAGAGAGTGATGAGTTCTGCATTTCGATCAAGGATATTCTGACCCTGATCCCCGGGAGTAAATAATTGGAACCTGAACTTTTCCTTGAACAGATCGAATCAGCTTCTTTTGCCCCATATATGGGCGTCCCATGTTCTGTTTTTACTCCGCTCCTGAACTATCTGAACAAATCAGGTAAAGAGAGTTATGCCTGTACTTCTGAGGGCGAGGCGATGGGACTGGCAGGAGGTTTTGCCCTTTCCGGAAGGTTGCCTGTGGTATACATGCAGAATGACGGCTATGGCAATGCGGTCAATCCTCTCTCTTCACTTCAATTACTCTATAAATTACCTGCCCTACTCCTTATCTCATGGCGGGGGCTTCCGGGTAAAAAGGATGCCCCCCAGCATATGCTTATGGGTGAGACCATTGAACGGTTTCTGAAATTGTTCAATATCCCGTACACTATCCTTGATGAAGAAGAGGATAATCTGAAAGATGCGGTTTTAAGCGCAAAGACCCATTGTTTAAAAGAGGGGACTCCATATGCTTTTGTTATCAAAAAGGGATATTTTTCAAAATCTGATAATAAAACAGAAACTGAAGAAAGTGACCTGAGTATAAGGATCGACTATCTTAATGAGCTTAAGTCCTATTTGAGAGGATCTGATGTTCTTCTTGGGACAACAGGATTTACGGGTAGAGAACTTTATTCCTGTCTTGAGCATCCGGGAAAGTTCTATATGACCGGTTCGATGGGCTGTCTCTCTTCCGTCGGATTAGGGGTTGCTATTGGAGAATAAGGATAAAAGGGTGTTTCTCCTTGACGGGGACGGTTCTATACTTGATGAAGATGGGAGGACTTGTTACAATAGGAAGTTATTCACCTGATAATATTATACATATCTGTTTTGATAATCATGCATATGAATCTACGGGTAATCAGCCTACATTATCAAATCGGATAAACCTGGCAGATGTTGCCAAGTCGAGCGGATATAAAGAGACAGTCGAGATCAGATTCTCCTGAAGAATTCAATTCGATCCTGGAAGGAATTGATGGTAAAGCAAAACCGATATTTGTCCTGATAAAGATAAAAGCCGGTACTGTGGAAGGGCTGCCAAGGCCTTCTGATACGCCTGAAGAGATGAAAAATAAATTCACCGGATTTCTAAAAAAGAATTAAAATGAAGTATTATAATCCGGTAAAAATTTCTCTCGATACAAATTGTGAAGAAGAGATCTCAAAACTATCGGGAAAAAACAGGAAAAGGCTGATATTCTGCTATGATGGATTTGAAAAAACAACCCTTTTTAAAAAGATAACCGATAATGGGAAAAATGATCTTATTATCAGTGAAGTCGAAGAGAATCCTTCGCTTCAGAGTATAGACAAAGCTCTTGAATTTGCACATGATTTCGGGCCTGAAATTGTTATAGCTATAGGTGGAGGATCGGTAATTGATACAGCAAAGGTTGTAAGATTCGGCCTTTATCTGAACCGGTTGTCTGTAAAAGGGATGCTTGATGGAGGAGTTACACGTGTTGCAGGAGATAAACCCCTCTTTATTGCAGTCCCTACAACTCACGGCACCGGTTCTGAAGTGACAATGTGGGCAACGGTATGGGATAAAGTTGAGAACAAGAAATATTCTGTATCGGATATTCAGAATTATCCTGATCATGCTGTATATGATCATAAGCTTTTTAAAACTCTCCCCCTCCATGTTTCCGTCTCATCCACTCTTGATGCCCTTTCCCACTCTTTTGAGGCATTATGGAACAAAAATTCCAATCCGGTTTCAGACCATTTTGCTTTTGAAAGTATAAAATTGATAGTAAAGAATATTGATCTTCTAAATGATCCAGTCCCTGTTCATGTAAGGAAGGAGCTGATCCTTGCATCAATGTATGCAGGTTTGTCATTTTCAAATACTAAAACAGCGGCGGCTCATTCCATAAGTTATCCTCTGACCCTGAAATACGGTATCCCCCACGGCATTGCCTGTTCCATGCCCCTTTTCCCATTGTTACAAATAAATGAAAAGGGGATAGGTGAAAAACTCGATAGATTGTTCATGAATTGTGAAGTAAAGAATCCTGAAACGCTTGAGAAGAAGATCAGGAGTGCGGTCAGCGGGAAAGTGCCTTACTCACTTGCTGAATTCGGAGTTAAAGAGGGTGAGCTTGACGGACTGGTGGAGCTGTGTTTCACAAAAGAAAGAATGGCAAATAATATTATTGAATTGAATGGAGAAGATGTAAGAAGAGTTCTTGGAGAGATCTACAAATAGAAGAGGGTCAGATCCCGTCAATGCTCTTTATATCAGAATTATCCTCTAAATTTTCACTCTTACCTGAAGATCCCGATTTTGCAAGAAAAATAAGTCCTGCTCCTGCCCAGATCAGGGCTATTACCCTCCTTGTTATCACAAGCGCCATACATACTGTGGTGCTGAGTCCCAGCAGTTTGAAGATTGCAAGATAGGTGAGTTCATAGACACCGATACCCCCGGGGAGTACAGGCATCAAAAATGCAATTGAACCGAGTGCAACAATAAGGAAGCTGTTAAGGAAAGTGATATCACTCATTCCGAGAAATTGAAGTGTAAAATATATCTCGGATGTCCATACAAATAATTGCACTGAATAGAAAAACAGGACAATATAAAAAGATCTCCTGCTGTTTTTATAGAAACCAGATATGTTTCTATCTACTTCTTTTATCTTGTCCATGTTATTTCTTATGAACTTGAAGGAGATCTTTAATTTTTCAAGTTTTAGAATTATCCATTTCAGAAGGCCCTGATGCTGCTTCCTGAGAATGAAGACCATTGATACCACAGAAAACAGAACAAACCCGGCATAAATATACTTCTGCGCCATAGGCATCGGTATTTTATATATTGCAATTGCCACTGCCCCCATAACGAAAAATATAGTGGCTACGAGTTCAATAGTTTTGTCAAGGATAACTGATGCCAATGCATTTTTATTGCTTTTATTATTGACCAGCATTACCCTTGCAGCTTCACCTCCTATATTTGCGGAAGGTGTAAGGTAGTTTACTGCAAAACCGGAAACCCTGGCCATAAATATCCTCCAGAAAGGGAGGTTTATCTCACATCTCTCCATTATTATTTTCCAGTTAATGGTCCGAATATACCAGAAAACAAATCTGATCAAGAGGAGAATGAGAAAGTATCCGGGTGATATGTTCCTTACTGTATCAAATATTGTCCTGAGTCCTATCTTTATTATGAGATTGATAAAGAGTCCGATTCCCAGCAGTGAAAGAATTATTTTGATCTTTTTCTTCATAATACTTGTATGGCTATTTGAACCGGTAATATGAACATCCTCTGATGCCCGGTATCAGTTCGGATAACAGTGCAATTATACATTAAAACAGGATCAAGTTCTATTCCCCCCCCCTTTTCTGATTCCGAGTTTTTTGAGATTTGATTCTTCCGGTATTCCGTTGGAGTCATATTTCCTTATCCTGTAATATTTCCTGAGCATTTTTTTCAAAGGGTATCCTGATTTTCCACTACTGTTTGTCCAACCAGAAAGTATCCTTTCCGGCAAAGTATCATCTTCAGCGGATATTCCTTCTCTGGTATTCATATATCTTTCCAGTATATGTGCTCTTTTCCCGGCAGATAAAAATTCACCTGCAGAAATTCTTATCCCTGTTACAGATGAGAACAGGCCGGAGTATATATTTAAATCAAAGAAATATTTTGCCAGGAGGGGCAAAAAACGGAGAAAAAATTTTATCAGAGGTGTCGGTAAATATCTGAGTCGTACTGCTTCAAGTACATATGGATAAATGGTGAACTGGCATGTATGGAGACTGTTTATGGCTGAAAATATATTTTCCAGAAATTCAACATAAACTGCTTTCTTTAATATTGTGTACGGTTTTAAATACCCGAGGACTATCTCCATCCCAAGTATAGATGAAGAAAGATGGCAGCCGCCCCTGTTGGCTACCGCATAATTAAGGCCCATTCCCAGACTTCTCCCGGGATGGTAACCGCTAATCTCCATCCCTTTTACCTCCATGCAGAACTCACTCCCGCCATATTTTTCAGACAGCCGTTTACTGCCAACCCCGAATTCATAACCGGGCCCCTTCTGAAGAGCAATGTTTTCTATCATCTCGGATATACCGGACGGGTTTCCGAACTGTAATGAAGATCTGATCAATCCTTTTTCAGCAGCTTCCATCACAAAAGCCAGTGTTCCTCCTGTTGATATGGTATCCAGGCCCAATTCTCCGCAAAGATCGTTCCATTCTGATATTTTATCGATATCAAATATCCCGAGGTTTGAACCCAGCAAAGCCGCTGTTTCATATTCAGGAACTCCGGTTATTGCCCCGTTAAACTTCCCATGATGTCCGCATAATATTGAGCAGTTTTTACAGCTTTTAAAACCTGTAATCCTCTCTTTGCTAATTTGTTCACCTGAGATCTTATGGGCTTCCTTATCTGAAACATCTGAGAAATTCCTGACGGGGAGGACTTCTTCCCTGTTATTTTCACTCATGTGCATTAGTGTTCCCATCGCGGGATAGATCTGATTCGTATAAGTGTTTCTTTTTATATAGCTGAATCCCCGGATGAGATTTTTTGAAATTATCAGGATAGTAGGGAGATATTTTGACCTCTCCTCCCTTTGCAATGATCCCTTTGACCCGTTTAGAACCAAGGACAGCCCCTAATCCTCCTCTGCCCAGATATCTTCCCCCGGAAGAGATATTTGCAAATCTTACAAGATTTTCCCCGGCCGGCCCTATGGCAAGTGACCCATTTCCGAAATAGGAAAGGTGTTTTTCAGTTTCCGAAGTGGTTTTCCCCCAGATATTTTCCCCTTTCTCAAATTTCACTCCATTTGAATCTATAACCAAGAAAATGGGAAAATCGGACCGTCCTCTGATTATTATTCCGTCCCATCCTGAGGTTTTCAAAGCATTCCCGAACGGCCCTCCGCATGAAGAATGGGTTATTATTCCCGTTAAGGGAGATTTTGAGACTGCAGAAAACCTTGCTGAATTTGGAGCTCCCGTTCCGATCAGAACTCCGGTGGTAACAATAAAGATATTATCTTCCCCGAGAGGGTCTATACCGGGAGTCAGCCTGTCATACAGCAACTTTAAAGCAAGCCCTTTCCCTCCGATATACTCTTTCCTATCCTTTGCTGAGATTTTTATTTCCAGCACCTTCCGGGTGGTCAGATCTATCTCAAGTACTCTGTTGTTTGTCCCCTGAACTGTATTCATATATAGATCAGTCAATTCCCTTTTCCGGAATATAGCTCATAGCCCTTTCTGCCATGGCGGTAATTGTAAGGCTTGGGTTTACACCGAGGTTGGCCGGGACAACGGAACCGTCAAGTATATACATATTTTTATATCCGTGAACTTTGTGGTATTTATCTGTAACCCCCTCTTCCTTTGTTTTTCCCATCAGACAACCGCCGAGGATATGAGCTGACACCGGTATATCAAAAAGGACTTCGGTTATTGCACTTTGCGGGATCCCGTTCACTTTTTCTGCCATCGATCTTGCTGCGTCATTTGCTTCCTGAATATAAGCCGGTATTTTTTTTCCTGTATTTTTTGAAGTAAGAACTTTTTTAAATGGGGACCACCATCTCCTTTTCCTCATCAGGTCGATCTTATTGTGAAAGGTCTGCATGACCAGAAGGACAACAGATCTTTTCGCCCAGCCCCATGGGATTGAAATGCTGAGCAGTTTAAGGGGGTGTTTCAGGATATTTATCAATAATTGCAATGTCCTGGACCGGTTTCCTTTTTTGTCGATTAGAAGTGTGGTAAGAAAGATCATAGCACTTGATCCTTTCGGGTATCTCACAACTTCTATATGGGTGTCGTCATTGACGAAGAGTCCGGATGTGATCGCTACCCCTTCGGGGTTAAAATCGCTACCCCTTTTTGCAGTGAGACCGGTCATTACTTCACTATTTGTCCTTGCGCTTTTCCCGAGATTATCGGACAAATTTTCGAGGCTCCCTTTCTCCCGGCATTTTGCTAATAGTTCATTAGTGCCGAGAGCCCCTGCAGAGAATACTATTCCTGCGGATCTGAAAGTTTTTTTCCTCCTGAAAAGAAATCCGGTAACTTTTTTTGCTTTAACTTCATATTGATCATTCCCCAGAAGTTTCACATCGTTGACCTTGTATTCTGTAAGGATATCAACTCCCAGGTTCTCTGCCAGCCAGAGGTAATTCTTATCCAGGCTGTTCTTCCCTCCATCCCTGCACCCGACCATGCAATGTCCTGTCAATGTGCAGCCGGTACGTTCCGGCCCGTCTCCTTTAAAAAACGGATCGGCGACTGTTTTGCCGGGCTCACCGAAAAAGACACCAACTTCTGTCGGATGAAAATGTTTTTCCCTGCTGATCTCTTTTCCATACTCTTTTAGTAGTTCATCCGGTATCGACAAATGGGGATTGGTTGTGACCCCCAGCATTTTCTGAGCTTTCTTATAAAAAGGCATTAACTCTTTTTTCCAGTCCTTTTCTAGCCCTGCCCAATCTGGGTCTTTAAAGAAAGGATCAGGGGGGACAAGAAGGGTGTTTGCATAAACAAGGCTTCCTCCACCCAGCCCGCTTCCGGCAAGGATCAGGACGTTTTTCAGCATATGGATCTTCTGAATACCATAACAGAAAAACCTGGGGGCCCACAGGAATTTTCTCAGATTCCAATTGGTTTTCGGGAAATCCCGGGGACTGTATCGCCTGCCGCTCTCAATAACAAGGACCTTATACCCTTTCTCAGCCAGCCTCAGTGCGGAAACACTCCCGCCGAAACCAGATCCGACAACAATATAATCATATATTTCATTATTTTTCATTGT
Source organism: Candidatus Aminicenantota bacterium (assembly GCA_963827565.1). GTDB lineage: Bacteria > Acidobacteriota > Aminicenantia > UBA2199 > UBA2199 > UBA647. Next base: position 1,063,545 of record CAWHBG010000002.1, on the reverse strand, counting down.
GATTTTCTTAAAATATCATACTGCAAATATTTTACCAAGTATATTAAACAAGCAGTTACCCCTCGAAGAATTCTTTATGCAGGTACCGGACGGCATTATCACATTCTTCTTTTTTGATTGTAAAATAGATTGCCTCATCCGATGCTCCGGCTGTGACCAGGCTTACATTGATCTTTTTGCCGGAAAGCACGGTCAGTATCCTGGCGGCGACACCATAGGTCTCCCTGAACCCTTCTCCGACTGCTGCGATCAGTGCGATTTCCTTATCGATAGAAATTTCCTGAGCATCGGGGAGGTGAAGGGCCTGAACAATTTTATAACCCTTTTCGATATTTTCAACGGATAGGAGAAAGTTGATCGTGGTCTGAGAAGTGATAATTGATCGGATGTTGATCTCATCTCTGCTGAACCGGTTTGAAATAGTTGAAATGATCCCCGGGTGGATGCCGACGCCGCTTCCCTTAATCCTTAAAACAGCAAATCCGGTACTGCCGGATATGCTCTTGATCACATCTCCGCTCTTTATACTTGAGGAGGAAATGATCGTTGATGGGAGAGGGAGGCCCCCGCTGCTGTCAAGTTGCCCCGTGTTATAGATCTTAAGCGGAATGTTCTTCAGTTTAAGGGGACTGAAGGTTTCCGGGTGGGTGATGCCGGCCCCGAAATAGGAGAGTTCCGCTGCTTCACCGTAAGATAGAAGAGGGATCTTTAATCCGTTTTCTATAACCGCCGGATCCGCCGTCATAAAGCCGTCAACATCTTTCCACAGATCACATGATTCCGCACCGATTCCGGCAGCGATCCCTGCTGCAGAATAATCGCTCCCACCCCTGCCGAACAATGCGATCCTCTCCATATCTGAGATCCCGTAAAATCCGGGTACCATATAATTTTCCTTTCCCGCAAATGACCGTTTCATGCCGGGTGATGATCTCTTAAGGTCCAGTGATGAGTTCAGAACAGGGCCGCTGGCATAGATCCCCGCTGTCTCAGGCCTGATATGTTTGATGTGAACGCCTGTGTGGTTGAGTACATTGGAGATCAGGGTAGATGAGAGCCGTTCGCCTGCACTCAGCACATAAGCTTTTGACTGGACAGGGAGGTCTCCGATCAGCATGATCCCGGTCAGGTGATCGTGCAGGTCTTTTAACAGTTCATCGATCTCTTCACCGATCCTGTTTACTGAAACAGGATCTGTGATAAGGTCATTGAGATATTTGTAGTGAACATTTCTGATCTCACCGATCAACTCTCTGATCGTATTTTCTGATATCCTGCCCGTACTAAGAAAATCTGATAATTTGTCCGTGATGCCGAACAGAGCTGAAACCACTGCAATGACCGGTTTGTCATATGCCCGGATGACACGCCCCAGTCTTCTGATATCATCTGATGATCTTAACACGGACCCGCCGAACTTGATCACAACACTTTTCATTTCAGGCCTCCATATTTACTGGCAAAGAGTTCGGCGTTGGCGACGGATCCGCCTGCTCCCCCTCTTACAAGGTTGTTAACCATCAGATTAAAAGCGATCTTTCCACTCCGTTTTCTTAGCCCGCCTGTGTATACCTGCATTCCCGGAGGGTCACCTTTAAAAGCAAGATTATTTCCCGGACTGCCGCTGTCATCCAGATACTCTACCTGTCTCCCGGTCAGGGAATGAAGGTTTGCAGACAGGAAATTTTCTCCCCATGCCGCCTTTATCTCCTCCGTCTCAGGAGATCCGGTGAATTTTACCCAGACAGATTCCAGATGGCCGAAGATGGCGGGTACTCTTACACAGGTTACAAGGATCACAGGATCAATCCCGAGGATCTGTTTTGATTCAGTTTCCATTTTCTCCTCTTCACCTTCAATATAAGGTAAAACATTATTTGAGATATCCATTGCTGACAAACCGGGATAACCGGCACCCGAAATTGCCTGATAAGTTGAAACCGTCACTTCCCTGATCCCGAATTCCTTCAATGGATCCAAAGCAATAACAAGGCCTGCAGTTGAACAATTAGGATTTGTTACAATAAATCCCTTTTCCGGATATCCCTGTTCCCTGATCATATCCAACGCTTCCGGGTTTACATCCGGAATAATTATAGGGACATCCCTGTCATAACGGTGTGCGCTGGCATTCGAGAAAACATAAAATCCATTCTCTCTAAGATCATTTTCAACCTCACCGGCTATACCTGAAGGCAAAGCTGAAAAAACATACCTGACCCCTTTCGATCTCAAGATATCTATATCGTAGCCGGAGACAATAAAATTTCCTGCTTTCTCCGGTATATTGAAGGGGAGTTTCCACCTGACCCTCTTCCTGTACAGATCACCACCTTTTCCCGATCCCGAAAATACAACGGGATCGAAAATAGGATGGTCAGATAACATCTTTACAAAAACCTGGCCGATAAGGCCGGTTGCCCCGAGAATTCCTACTTTAATTTTTGTATTTCTCTCCATTTTTTCTCCATGATAATTTTGAGATTCTGGTTAGAAGCAAGAGGAAAAGGGAAATCTTTCTATTTTGAACCGCTTACCCCTAACCCCGGACCCGGATCAATTTAAGACCCGGAGGTAGTTTGATTTAAATGCCCGTTTCGGGCTTCACATAAACATTAAAGGATTCATTACAGCCTCCTGTTCACTATTTCAGGGTTTAGGACCCTATCCGGCAAACCACCTTATTCCTCTCGGAACAGGTTGGTGAGGATCAATGAGCACCGGTCTCTCACCTCGTCTTCATAGCTAAGGCTCTGAAGAGAAAAACACAAAATATCAAAAATTTCGATACATGTCAACATCAATAATTCATTTGACTCAGTTATGCCTCTAGCCGTCTCATGAATAACCTCATGCCACCTTCATGTGTCGATTTGAATATTTAAGTGATACCGCTCCCGCCATCATCTGCTTTGCTCCGCTACGGATGCTCTCATCCGCTTAACGCTGCCGCTTCGAGGCGGTCGATATTGAGCGAGCCGCCCCTCCAGTGCCCGCTTCAGCAGAAGGATGGCTGCGCGTTCCTATCACATGTACTACAAAGATAATTTATTATAGTTCTATACAAATATCATTTATTTAGTGAGGGAACGAAACAGAGAGGGTGGGAACCGGTTTTACCGAAGCGGCGATGTTCCGAAGGAAAAAAGTTACTGTCTGAGTATGCTTCCTAAGAAGCATGCGAGTTGGCTTTTTAATGCCGCTGAATAATTCTCCGGTCACACGCGTCGTGGTGAACGAACTAATAAATGATATTTGGTAAAAACAGAAATCAAGAAAAATCTGTGCTCATTAGAATAAATGGATGATGTTTTTAATGCTTTCAGACTGCCCAGAGTTTCATCAGGTTGACTATTACCTCTGAAGCTTTCTGCATATCCTCAAGCGTTACCCATTCATATCTGGAGTGAAAATTTGAACCGCCGGTAAATATATTGGGTGTCGGGAGTCCCATAAAGCTCAATCTGGCTCCGTCAGTGCCGCCGCGGATAATACTCTTCAGTGGTTTGATCCCTGACATTTCAACTGCCTTGACTGCTTTAGCTGTAACATCCGGATACTTGTCAAGAACCTGTTTCATATTCCGGTAAGATTCGGTCACAGTAATTTCAGCTTTTGCACCCTTGTATTTTTTCATTATGGTCTCTACAACTTCTCTTATATACGCTTCTTCTTCTCTCAGGCCTGACTCTTCGAAATCTCTGAGGAGGATCTTCAGGGTAGTTTTTTCTCCCCCGCCGGAAATTGTGAAAGGGTGAATATATCCTTCTCTATTCTCGGTTGTTTCCGGCGCCATTCCGTTCTTGGGTAAATGATCCACTATTTCGGAAATAATTTTTATGGCATTGATCATCTTATCCTTCGCATATCCCGGATGAACCATCACGCCTGTAACATTCAGCTCTAGTGTATCGGCGCAAAAGGTCTCATCCTCGATCTCTCCAAGTTTTTCCCCGTCTATTGTATATCCGTAATCGGCTTTAATATCTTCTGCTGTTATCTTCTCTGTTCCGCGTCCGACCTCTTCATCCGGAGTGAAAAGGATCCTGATGTTGGGCCTTGGTGAATCGGGATTGGACAGAAGATATTTTACGGCGCAGATTATCTCTGTTATTCCCGCCTTGTTATCGGCACCGAGAAGGGTTGAACCGTCAGTGGTTATCAATGTCTTTCCCTACTTTTCGGCAAGCATCGGGTTCTCATCCACTTTAAGGACAAGGTTATCTTTTTTTGACAGGACAACATCCCGTCCCATCATAGTTCTTATGTATCTGCGGATTGACATTTTTCCCCGAGACATCGGGTGAAGTATCAACATGGGCTATGAGTGCAATGGTTGGGATGTCACCTTTCTGATTTGTTTTCAGGGTTGCTGTAACGTATCCCCATTTACTCTGCGCCACATCATCAAGGCCCGAGTTCTTTCAATTCGGATTCAAGTTTATTAAGCAGATCAAATTGCTTCTTTGTAGAAGGATACGATTCCGATTCTTCGTCCGATTGAGTATCGATCTTGACATAACTGAAAAATCTTTCCAGCATTCCGGGAAATTCCATGTATTACCTCCTGTTACAAAAATTATAGCACAAATCGTAATTATCAAAAAAGAATATTTATATTACAACCATACTAGTATTATTTGATCAATTTGATTGAATATTTTTTCTGATGATACTATATTATATATGTGAACAAATTCTGTTATTTGAAAAAAACTTCAGGTGACAGAGAAAAACCTGCAGAGAGACTCATATCCGGTTCAACTCCTCAACCAGAAGGCGGTTTTTAAAAGTTTTGTTCTTAACGTTTTTGTTTGTTTTGTCCTCTCCGGAGATAAACGCATCTATCGTTGATAATTCATTAATTTACCTGAGTTCCGTTGATGTCATCACATTTAACCCCGGGACTTGTCACAGACGGTATTCATCAGAAATAATCTCAAATATTTTTGAAGGGCTGACCAGATATAAACAGGACTCCCCGGATATTGAACCCTGTCTTGCAGTAAGTTGGGAATCATTCAATAATGGTAGAAGGTGGGTGTTCAAGCTTCGAAAAGGGGTAAAATTCCATGATGGTGAACCGTTCACTGCTCTGTCCGTTGAAAATTCATTTGCTGAAAAGCTCAGAAATAAAAATAAGTATAAAGAGTGGAATACCTTTTATACATATCTGAATAAAGTGGTTGCATTTGGAACAAATACTGTTGAATTTGTCCTTTCAGAGCCTTATGCCCCCTTCTTTTCAACTTGCAAGCCCCAAGTCAGCAATTGTCGGAACATCTTTCCTGAAGGAAAGTTTTCGGCACCGGTCGGTACCGGCCCGTTCAGATTTGGTGAAAGAAAAGAGGGAAAGTATGTGAAACTTCTCAGGAATGACAACTATTGGGGAAGAAAGGCCAGACTCGATGTGGTTATAATAAAAGTTGTCAATGATAAGAAATGGCGACTGCTTCAAATGAAAAACGGCAAAGCTGATATCGCACTAATGGAGTCAGGGAGTGATATTGAAGGATAAATAGAATGTAAAAACCTTAAGGTGATCTCAGGGATATCCGCAGCAGTTCATTACCTGTCATTTAATGTGACAAAAGGTCCGTTTATGAAGAAGTATGAGACAGGCAATAGTTCATATGATAAATAAAGGACGCTATTGTCAAAATGGAATTCCAGGGTTTTGCAGAAAATGCAACCAGTCCTGTCCCCCCTGGCATGTTCGGGCATAAATCGTATCCTGATAAGGACACTTATGATATAGATAAAGCGAAAATGTTAAAACAGGAATCGGGTATCAAATCGGATGTAAATGTTTCGCTCTATTATTCTGAAAGCTCAAAAAATCTTGAAAGTATTGCTGCTGTGCTGGTAAGGGCCGGGAAAAAGATCGGAATCAACATAAAAAAGAACCCGATCCCGTTTTCGGAGCTTGTGGATATAGGGTATGATACTCATGATATGTTGATGATGGGTTGGGTAGGTGATATTCCGGATGCGGATGTTTATCTATATCCGAACTTTACTGAAGATTCAAAAAAACTTAATACTTCCGGATATGTAAATCCTGAACTCATAAAAATATTAAAAAGCGCCCGCACGACATTAGACAGAAAAAAAGAGGGAAAAGCTGTACTTTGCAGCTCAGGATATAATTTTCAAAGAACGCCCATGGTTACCGCTATATTATATGAAAACCATCCTTCTGCTGAACAGGAATGTTTTTGGTGTGAAGATCCAGCCACTCTCGTTTCTGAATTTCGAAATATTTATTTTGAGAGGTAATAGTCTTGTTATGTAAATAGTTGATAATATTTTCCCAGATTTGGGTATCGTTTTTGTGATATTTGGTTTTTATTAAAAGGTAAGAAGGATTAACAAAGGAGCAAAGTGAAATGACTGGAAAGAATTTAGATATTAAATTCTCCATATTGTCCGGTTTTTTTGTTCTCCTACTGTTTTTTTTTCAACCTTTGTATGCTTCTGATTCTCCGCTTATATATCTAAGATCTGTTGCCGTTTCCACTCTCGATCCGGGTCTTACAACTGACACTTATTCATCTGAGGTTATTTCAAATATTTATGAAGGGCTGGTCAGATATAAAAAAAAATCTACGGGTGTTGAACCTTCACTGGCAGTTAATTGGAGTGTTGACAATGAAGGTAAAAGGTGGGTCTTTAAATTAAGAAAAGATGTTAAGTTCCATAACGGGAAAGAATTCAATGCAGATTCTGTTGCACTTAATTTTCAAACCCGGATTGAGGATAAAAAAAAATATTCCCAATGGAATAGATTGAACTCTCACATTTCAAGCATAGGAAGTCTGGATGATTATACAGTAGAAATAATTCTTGACAAACCTTTTGTTCCTTTTATTAATTCTCTTGCCAGTCCAAAGCATATGATAGTAGAACCGTCTTCATATAAAACAGGAAGCTTTAAACCTATAGGGACAGGTCCATTTAAGCATTCGGAGCATAAACCTGGAAAATACCTGAGTGTAATCAGGAATGAAAAATACTGGGGAGGTAAGATCAGGCTTCCGAAAATTGTTTTTAAGACCGTTCATGATGTTGCCTGGAGGATTATCCAGCTTAAATCCGGAAAAGCCTCGATGATTAATGATTCACTCTTCAAAAGAATATGAAGAATTGAGGGGGCGGAGGGAGTTCTGGTTATTGCCGGTCCCTTCAGTTTCCGTCCACTATCTGGCTTTTAACACAAAAAAGGGCTCTTCCGGGAGAGAAATGCCCGCCTGGCATTTTCCCATCTTATTGAATAAAGAGTTACTTATCGGACGAATATTCCAGAATTTTGCCTCTAATGCCACAACACCGGTTCCCCGTGGGATTTTTGGATTCAATCCTGAAATAAAGGATAGAGAATTTGACCTTGATAAGGCCAGGAATTTTCTTGAGAGTAGTGGTGTCAAGGGAGAGAAAAGGGTCTCTTTGTATTATTCCAGAAATTCAAAATCTCTCGAAGAGATAGCAATTGTTATTAAGAAATTTGCAGCAAAAGTGGGCATTCATGTGTATACAGTCCCCCTTTTGTTTGCTGATCTCAGAACGGCAATTGCCAGTAAGAGGCATGATATGGTCATGATGGGATGGTCAGGGGATATACCTGACCCGGATGTGTTTCTTTACGGAACCTTTGCCGATTCTGAAAGCGAGTTCAACAGATCAGGTTACTCCGATATTGAACTTACAAAGTTGCTTGAAGAAGCAAGAAAAATACTCGATAGAGGGACAAGAGAAAAAATGTATTTCAGGGCCCAGGAAATAATAGCCAGGGACTGTCCCTGGATACCCCTTTACAATATGAATGATATTGTTGTTGTTAACAGGAATATTAAAGATCTATACACAAATCAATTATCGTACGTGATCTTTAAAGATGCGTATATGGAGTAAAATTGGAAAAAATTAAAAAACTCTTTATGGTAATGTTCTGTTTAATCGTCCTGATCCCCGCCTATGCAAATTCTGAACAGATAATAAGATCGGGGAACTGGAATGGACCTGCTACAATGGACCCTGCTGAGGCCTGGCAGAATATATCCACGTTCTATATAGCAAATATTTTTGACAGGCTGGTTGATATTGATCCTGATACTTTAAAGTTAAAGCCGTCGCTGGCGACCGGGTGGGAATCGAATAAAGCTGGTACAATATGGAAATTCCATCTCAGAAAGGGAGTTAGATTTCATGACGGGAGTGAATTTGATGCAGATGCCGTTGTTTTTACTTTCAGAAGACAGTTGGAGAATAAATATAAATATGGAGAGTTTGTACTCTTTAAAGAAATATTTCCCTTACTGGAGAGTGTGTCAAAAACCGGAAAATATGAAGTGAAATTTGTGTTGAAAGCACCTTTCTTCCCATTCCCTGCTACCCTTTCAGTAGACTGTGCATCTATAATCTCTCCGGCAGCAATGAAAGAGAAAAAAGAAAAATTCAAAGAAGCTCCGGTCGGGACAGGGCCGTACCGTTTTGCAGAGTGGAAAAAGGGGAAAAATTTAACTTTGGATGCAAACCGTGAATACTGGAAAGGGAAACCTGCAACAGATAAATATATTTCCATTATTGAACCGAAAACAGACAAATTATTTGAAATGTTCAGGAAACAGGAAATTGATATTCTCCCCAATTTTTCTCTTTCTAAGATGGTTGTGTTCAAAGGGTACTCCTGGGTAGGTTATGCATATTCATCTTCCCTGTCAACAAGTTATATAGCATTTAACATGCAGAACAGGTATCTTAAAAAATTAAGGGTCAGACAGGCTTTGAATTACCTCTGGAATAAAGATATTTTGAAGTTTGTCTATCAGGACCATGTTGAGCCACTATGTTCTCTATTCCCAAAGGGTATGCAGGGATACGATTGCGATCTTGACTACTATCCTCTATCTGTAAAAAAGGCCAGAAAACTTCTTGAAAAAGAGAACTTGCAAAAAGGTTTCGAATTAAAGTTCCTTCTTGACAAACAGAAGATCTCTTGCTTCACCTTGTTAAAAAATACTCCATGAACCTGAAAAAAGTGGGGATCAGACTTAAAGTGAATATTGTCAGTACAGAAAAGTATATGTCCAGAATAAAAAAGGGTGAATATGATATGACTATATCTTCCTGGGTAGCAGATTATCCGGATCCTTTCAGCATTATTAATCCTCTTTTTTCAGATAAGATTCAGAGTGAGGGTTTTGCAAATTTTTCCATCCGGAGAAAACAATAATGATATTAAAAAAATGATCCTTGAGGCAAGAAATATCAAAGACCCGGAGAAGAGGGATAAATATTATATTAAACTTAATAATATGGTCGTGAAGAGAGCATTGCTTATCCCTCTCTTTCAGGATATTAATCTTGTTTTGTATAATAAAAGGATCGGAAAGCTTAAAATTGACAGGTTCGGTAAAATCTATGTTTACAATATTGGGAAAAAATGAAGATTCGGACAAAAATGCTTCTGTTCCTGATCATTGCGGCAGGTATATCTTCTCTTTTCTCTATATACTATTCGATCAATTTTCTTTCATCCAAATATGAAAATACTGCCAAGCAGGATCTTATCAGAGTTGAAAGGGCAGGCTGAAGGGATTTTCTACGGCTATCTGGGTGAATTATCGCGAAAAGGTCTGTTTATCTCGGAATTAAATGAAATTGCCGGAAACATAGATCAACCGGATGAAATTGCAACTTCACTTGAGTTGAAAGTGTTCTTTCTCAGTTCAATAAATGCAAAAGTCGTGGATCTTAATAACAGGATAATTGTTGATGTCAGGAATTCGACTGAAAGTTATATAAACAGCAATACTCTTTTATATGAACCGTTTTTCAGGAGGAGAAAGGATTCACTGCTGAGAAAAACCGGTGTTGTAAATATGAATGGCAAGATTTGTTTTGTTTCGATATCACCCATAATGAATCAGAATACTTTTGAAAAAGTAGGAGACCTTGTGCTTGAGCTTCCATTGGATTCTGAATTCACTGATCAGATCAGAAATATGCTAATGGCGGAGATCCTTATATTTTCAGATGGCAAAGGGATAGGGACTACTATGCTGGATAGTAATGGCGAGAGATTATTCCCGGATGCTTTTGAGCTGATGAATATAAAAAAGCGGGTAGTCCTGGATGGGGTTGAATATCTGACCGGATCATTCAAAATTAATGATTTCCAGGATAAAGAAATCGGTGATGTTGTAGTCGCATACAATATAAGTGATATTCTAAGAACCAAGAATCTTGATGTCAGAAGTGCGTTGCTGGTTTTTTTTACTGTGTTTTTTATTGTTATAATTGTCGAGTGCGCTGATCGGCCGCTGGTTGTCCAGGCCTTTTAAGACATTATCAGAAAGTGCTCGTTCAATTTCCGATGGAGATTTTGATGTAAAGATAGAAATTAAATCGAAAGATGAGATCGGAGATCTCAGCAAAATATTTAATATAATGACTGAATCTCTTAAGAAACAGAAAAAAGGATATGCAGAAAATGCAATTCTACCTGAAGAATATGATCGATTCGATGCCTTCAGTACTTATAGGCGTGGACCGGAACGGGAAAGTGACCCAGTGGAATGTGGAAGCTGAAAAAAAATCCGGTATTACACCGGAGAAAGCTATGGGGAAAAAAATTGAAGATGTATTTCCCCAATTTGCTTCACAATTGGAGAAATTTAAGACAATCCATTCGCGAAAAAGAACCACAGAAAATGGAAAAGATAGTCGAAAAAGTGGATGATGAATTGAGATATAATGATATTATGATCTATCCTCTTATTTCAAATGGAGTAGAGGGAGCTGTCATAAGGATGGACGATATTACTACCAGGATCAGAATAGAGGATATGATGGTTCAGACTGAAAAAATGATGTCAGTGGGAGGCCTTGCAGCCGGAATGGCTCATGAAATAAATAATCCTCTTGGGGGAATTCTTCTGGGTGTTCAGAATATTCTCAGGAGAGTATCTCCGGAGTTTAAAGTGAACCGCGAAAAAGCTGATGAAATGGATCTTAACCTGGAAGACATATTCAAATATCTTGAGAAACAGAAAATAATTTATTTCCTTGAAGTAATACAAAGATCAGGAGAGAGGGCATCGGACATTGTCACGAATATGCTTAATTTTAGCCGAAGGTCAGAAGCAAGCTTTTCCAGATGCCGATATACCGGACATAATTGAAAGGACAATTGAACTTGCAACTAATGATTATGATCTGAAGAAAAAATATGATATCAGGCATATCAAAATAACTAAAGATTTCGAGGATAAATTCCCCCATATTCCCTGTGCTGAGAATGAACTTCAGCAGGTGATCCTTAATCTGCTCAAAAATGCAGTTCATGCCATATACACTGAAGAACAGGAGATTGATAATCCCGAGATATCAATCAGGGTTTTCCGGGAGGGTTTGTTTGGTGTTATAGAAGTTGAAGATAACGGCCCCGGAATGGACAGGGACACATCAAAAAGAGTATTTGAACCTTTCTTTACTACTAAAGAAATAGGTGTCGGTACCGGACTTGGGCTCTCTGTGTCATATTTCATAATAACAAATATCCATCAGGGAATGATGTATGTCGAATCAACCCCGGGAAGCGGGTCCAAGTTTATAATTAAACTTCCTCTGGAGAGAAAATAATGTCTTCCATAAAAATACTCCTTGTAGATGATGAAGAAATTGTGAGAATTACCCTTGAAGCTTATCTTGAAGATGAAGGATTCTCCGTTATTTCAGCAAACAGCGGAGAGGAGGCACTGGAGATGCTTGCTGATCAGTCTATTGATATTGGAATTATTGACATGAGGCTGCCAGGTATAGATGGTAATACTCTGATCTCAAAGCTGAATAAACTCAGGCCGGAAATGAAGTTTATTATCCATACCGGTTCCATGGGGTATACTCTTCCTGATTCACTGGCGGGACTGGGAATCTCTGATGAACTCGTATTTAAAAAGCCGATCAAAAGTATGACCAAATTTACTGACATGATAAAAAAACTTACCGGGAAAGAATAGAACCAGCCATAAATATTCCGATTTTTTAAATGATTTGAAAATTTAGTGTTTCGTTATATAATGAACTTTCAAAGGAGGTGGAATACTAAACTATGAGTAGTAGTATTTCGTAAAAACTAAATGATAAAATTTAAAATGAAAAAAACAATTTTTAGTTTAATTCCGGTTTTCATTATTACACTAATATTGATGAACGGAGTTGTTATGGCCGGAGATAAGGTGGAGGAGAAAAAAATGTGTGATAATCCTTTTTTTAAAAAGTATGACACGCCGTTCGAAGTACCTCCATTTAATCTCATTAAGGAAGATCATTATGTTCCCGCATTTAAAAAGGGGATGACTGATCATAAAAAAGAGATAGATGCGATTATCAATTGTAAGGAAGAGCCGAATTTTGTAAATACCATTGAAGCTCTTGAGAACAGCGGTGAACTCCTTTCCAAAGTGTCAGGGGTGTTCTTCAGTCTTTACAGCAGCCTGACAAATAAGAGGATGCAGGATATTGCAAGGGATATGTCCCCCCTTCTTTCAAAACACAGAGATGATATCAACCTCAGTGAAAAATTATTTAAAAAGGTTAAAAGTGTTTACGAGAACAGGGAAAAATTCAATCTTAATTTAGAACAGAATAAAGTTCTTGAAGAATACTATAAAGGATTTGTCAGAGGTGGGGCAAATCTGAATGCCGAAGATAAGGGCAAACTGAGGAAGATCAATCAGGAAACGTCAATGCTTGGACTTCAATTCGGTAAGAACCTCCTTGCAGAGACCAATAATTTCAAAATGGTTCTCGATAAGAAGGAAGACCTGGTGGGATTACCTGAGTCAGTAATAGCCGCTGCTTCAGAGACTGCTGAAGCAATGGGGGAGAAGGGAAAATGGGTATTTACTCCACAGCGTCCCAGCTGGACACCTTTCCTCCAGTATTCTCCCAGAAGGGATCTGAGAGAAAAATTATATAAAGGTTATATAATGCGCGGCGACAATAACAATGAAAATGATAATAAAAAAATTGTCGCTAAAATTGCTTCACTGAGAGTAAAAAGGGCAAAGCTGATGGGGTTTGAAACTCATGCAGATTTCAGACTTGAGCGCAATATGGCCAAAAATCCCGCGAATGTTTATAAACTTCTTGATCAGATATGGAAACCGGCACTTAAGAATGCAAAAAGTGAAGCTGCCGAGCTTCAGAATATCATTGATAAAGAAGGCGGAAAATTCAAACTTGCTTCCTGGGACTGGTGGTATTATACAGAAAAATTGAGGAAAGAAAAATATGACTTTGATGAAGGTGCTTTAAGGCCATATTTTAAGCTGGAAAATGTAAGGGACGGTGCTTTTTATGTGGCAAACAAACTTTACGGGATCAAATTTGTAGAGAGGAAAGATATCCCGCTCTATCATAAAGATGTTACCACTTTTGAAGTTCTTGAAGCAGACGGGAGTCATATCGGGGTCCTTTATATGGATTTCTTTCCGAGAGAAAGTAAAAGGGGTGGTGCCTGGTGCGGCAGCTTGAGAGATCACCATTATAAGAACGGAAAGAAAATCACACCTGTTGTATATATGGTGCTGAATGCAACAAAACCTGTTGCAGGCAACCCTTCGCTTCTGAGTCCTGACGAAGCAAGTACTCTGTTTCATGAATTCGGGCATGCACTTCACAATCTTCTGTCCACTGTAAAGTATCCGTCTATCACCGGAACAAATGTTGCATGGGATTTTGTAGAGCTTCCGTCACAGATAATGGAACATTGGGCACTTCACCCTGAAGTGCTGAAAGTATATGCAAAACATTACAAGACCGGTGAACTTATTCCTCAGAAATATCTGGATAAAATGAATGCAAGTAAACTTTTTAATCAGGGATTCATAACTCTTGAATATGTTGCCGCCTGCTATCTTGATCTTAACTGGCATACACTTAAAGATGAAGCATTAAGAGATACAAATAAGTTCGAGAAAGACTATCTCAATAAGATCGGTCTGATACCGGAGATTGTATCAAGATATAGAAGCACCTATTTTTCGCATATTATCGGCGGATATGATGCAGGATATTATGCATATATATGGGCTGAGGTACTTGACTCGGACGCATTTGAAGCTTTTAAGGAGAACGGATTGTATGATCAGAAAACCGCAAAGGCATTCAGAGATAATATCCTTGCCAGAGGCGGCTCTGAAGAACCGATGGAATTGTACAAGAAATTCAGGGGGGCAGAACCCAAGATCGATGCTCTTCTGAAGAAGAGAGGACTAAAGAAATAGGTTGAAATATGCACTGGAACTTCAGCTGACTTCGGGCAGCTGAAGTTCCAATTATTTATTTGATCTGAAAAATATTTAAAGGAAAATCATGGTTTTTAAAACTGCAGTTGTAAGGATCCCTGGAAAAGATTTTGGTGGTGGAGAAACTACCGCAAAACTCGGAACCCCCGATTTTGAACTAATTCTTTCACAGCATAGAAAATATATAAACACACTCAGGGAATTGGGACTTAACGTAGTGGTGCTTGATCCCCTCCCGGGATATCCTGATTCGTATTTTGTTGAGGATACGGCAGTGATCTTCAATGAACTTGGTGTGATCACCAATCCCGGAGCTCAATCAAGAAAGGGTGAAGAAGACGGAATTGAATTGATAATGATGAGATTCAGGGATACTGAACGGATAAGACCTCCGGGCAGTCTTGATGGAGGAGATGTTATTCAGGCTGACAATCATTTTTTTATAGGACTTTCTGACAGGACCAATATGGAGGGGGCCGATCAGCTCATCTCTTTCCTTGACAGATTCGGATATACAGCTGAGACCATCAAAGTAGGTGGCGGCCTCCATTTGAAATCCGGTGTTAATTATCTTGGAAACGGGAAGATTCTGCTGACCTCATATTTCAAAGATGTCCCCGGGTTTTCAGATTATGAAAAGATTGTGGTTAAGGATAATGAAGAGTATGCTGCCAATTCACTTGTGGTTAACGGAACTATTATAACGCCGAGTGGTTTCCCGCATACTTATGATCTCCTTTCCGGTCTGGGGATGCCTGTTATAAAACTTGATGTCAGTGAAGTTAGAAAGATGGATGGCGGACTTACCTGTATGTCATTAAGGTTTTAATCACTCACTCTCTAGAAATCCGAAGTACGAAATCCTAAATCCGAAACAAATCCAAAATAAGAATGTTCAAAATTCAAAACAAAAGATCTTTAAATGCTTTTGTTTCGAACATTTGTGCTTTTAACATTTGGTATTGTTTCGTGCTTCTAATTTCGGATTTGTTCTTTTGCTCTGGTTGATGCCTGTAGGCTGAGAACAGTGAACTCTTTACCTGATTGATTTGTGTTTTTTTCTTTGATAGAATTATTCAGGCTGCAGAGAAAGCAAACGGGAGAATCTTTTATGAACTTAGCTGTGATCGGACTTCAGTGGGGAGATGAGGGGAAAGGTAAAGCAATAAATTATCTCGCACCCGGGTATGAGGTTGTAGTCAGATATCAGGGCGGTCATAATGCCGGCCATACTATTTATCATAACGGGGAAAAAATAATTCTTCATCTCCTCCCGTCAGGAATATTCTCCCCATCGACTGTTTCAGTGATCGGAAACGGAGTTGTTGTAAACCCTGTTAAACTTACTGAAGAGATCAGAGGTGTTGAGAAGTTCGGAGTTGATTTTAACAATCTTGTATTAAGCTCAACAGCGCCCTTAATACTCCCGGAACATCAGCAATTGGATGTGGTATTTGAAAATTCACGATATGTGGAAATTGGAACAACTCGGAGAGGAATAGGACCGGCTTATGAAGATCTGACCGGCCGCAGGGCTGTTTTTACCGGAGATCTGTTTGACAGGGACCGGTTTCATAAAAAAATCAAACCTCTTAATGAATACTATAATAAGTTAATTAGAACTTTTAAAGGTGAAGAGATCAGTATAGATTCATACATTGATGAATACCTGGAGGCCGGAAAATTTCTTAAAGACTTCACAAAAAATTCCATATATCTTCTGAACGAATATTTTAAAGAGGGGAAAAAGATATTATTTGAAGGGGCGCAGGGTGTTCTTCTTGATATAAATTTCGGCACTTTCCCATTTGTTACTTCTTCAAATCCGACAGTCGGAGGTATGTTTACCGGAACAGGTCTGCCACATAAGAGTCTTGACAGGATTACAGGGATATCTAAAGCATATACGACAAGAGTTGGCGGCGGGCCGTTCCCATCCGAGCTTGAAGATGAGACAGGCGAATATCTGAGACGGAAAGGGAACGAATACGGCTCAACCACCGGACGTCCCAGAAGGGTTGGCTGGCTTGATCTTGTAGCTTTAAAGTATGCTGTCATGGTGAATGGTGTAGATGATATTTTCCTTACCAAACTTGATGTGCTTGATGAACTTGATGAGATCGGGGTCGTGACCGGATACAGGTCAGAGAATAAAATTACAACTATATTTGAATCAGATCATATTTATCTGGATTCTGTAGCCACTGAGGTGAAAATGTTCAGCGGATGGAGATCAGATACATCGGGGATAAGAAATTTTAATGATCTTCCAAAAGCAGCAAAAAATTATATAAGTTTTATTGAAGAGTTCTCAGATGTTCCGGTAGGGACCGTATCAGTAGGTGTCAGCAGTGAACAGACCATAAAGAAATTAAGGGAATGATATGTATGATAAAAACCAGATCATAGATGAAATAAAAAGAGTAGCAGTTCATCTTAAAACAACAAGCCTTAAAAAGAAGGATTTTATTAATAATACAATGATCCCTGTCAGTACAATTAATTTTTATATAAGCTCCTGGCCGGAAGCATTGAAAGAAGCAGGGTTGGAGGAAGTGATAGAAACTGATGAAGTAAAGGACAGAGATCTCCTTAAAGATCTGCTGAGGATAGAAAGTAAGTTTGGAGAACCCCCCACTTATGCTTTGATCGAGAAAAATGGAAAATTTTCAAAAGAAGATTACGAAAAAAGGTGGCGTACACTTGATGATGCATTCAAATTGGCCTCTTCTAAATATAAGAGAAAATCTGTTTTAACCTCTGATAAGACAATTCTGATGAATGACGGATCTCCGGACATACAGACTTCTGACAAGACTATGAAGGCTGGAGACAAAAAAGATCTAAGTCCAGGGAAGGAACTTGATCTGGAGGAGACACTTGTCTCAGTTAATAAAGAAAATATTAAATTTGAAGAAAGCGGATCCGGTGAGTTCAGTGATAATTTCGGAAAGGACAATATTCTTACGATTGAAAAGATCCATAATAAGGAGAAAGAGAAAAAGGGTGAGGATGAGCCTGAACCCAGTTTTGACTATGTGACAGATGGTGATAGCGGAATAGATAACCTGATGGCGATCGATGTCCGGAAAAAGATGAAAAAAAAGATCATTCCTGAAACGATAAAGCCTGCTGTTGAAAATAGAACTCAGGATAAAGCAGAAAAAATAAATTTCAGAGGGATAGAATATGCCCCTGTTGATACAAGAGGAGTGATATTTATATTTGGTCTGGTATCAGAAGAACTCAGCTATATTATTGAATCATTTGGAACGGACAGCTTCTGTTTTTCAGGAAAGCGCAATTTATCTCTCAAAAATGAGAGGTGGGAATCAGTAAATATTGGATTCGCCCTTAACAGCAGAGATTTGAAAAACAGCGGACGAATCACAAAAAAATGTGAACTCCTTATTTGCTGGAAGCACGAGTGGAAAGAGTGTCCGATAGAAGTACTGGAACTAAGCTCAGTTTTGCCCGGTTTGGAGAACTATTAGCATGCTGTTCTGTATTGACCGTGAAGGCAAAAAATGATATAATTAAATATTAACAAAATACATAAAGGGAGATATTTTAAGATGGAACATTTAACAAAAGAAACATTTATTGAGAAAATATTTGACTATGAGAATGACAAGGAGTGGAGTTTTAAAGGGGAACTTCCGGCAATAATTGATTTTTATGCAGACTGGTGCCAGCCATGTAAAATGGTTGCTCCCGTTCTTGAAAAACTTTCAAAGGAATATGATGGCAAGGTAGATATCTATAAAGTTGATACCGAGAAGGAAAGTGAGCTGGCAGGTGTATTTCAGATAACAAGTATCCCTTCAATTTTATTTATTCCGAAAGATGACAAACCGCAGATGGCAATGGGTGCCCTTCCTAAAGAAAGTTTTGAAGAAGCAATAAAGAATGTCCTTAAAGTAGAAGCGTAGTTTTGATTCATTATCAATAAATCAGGGGCAGGTTTCTCTGCTCCTGATCTACCTGTTTATTTAATCCTTTCTGATCAGATATATTCATTTTTCTGTATTACTATATCTGATTCTCTATGTTAAAATTGCCGCATAGAGATGAAGTATATAAACAGAAGCAGAAGGGCAAAGTATTTATCCAATATTCTGATAGGTTCAGCAGCAGCTGCATTATTACTCGTTACAATTCAGGTGGTTTTTAATTATGATATTTTTATTTCTTTTGCTGAGAGATATCTTACCGATGACGGAAATATCAGCCATAAAGCAGAATCCGTTATGAGGCTATATACGGCTATTCTTTACGGATTGATCATTTTTCTCCTTTTCAGATTTTTTGATCCCGTGAAAACTAAGATTGATTCAAATTCTCAGAAGTTTGTCTATACAGTCTCAGTATTGTTAATAATTATCCACTATTTTTTTTCTGATATTAAGATGATTTTCGCGGAAGATAACCTGAGTGAATCGTTGACAGCGATTCTTGCTGTATTGAGTTCGGGAATGTTCTTTATTATGGCAAGGAGAGGGGCTTCGGGGATTGAAAAGACTTTTTTATTCTTTCTTTCCGGGATGATGTTCTTTTTTGCGATGGAAGAGATCAGCTGGGGCCAGAGGATATTGGGAATAGAGACACCTGAATTCTTAAAAAAAATAAATGACCAGGATGAGATCAACATTCATAATATATTTAATTCTGTAGCCATTATGATCTATTTGATCATATTCTCTCTGATTTCCGGACTTTTTTTATTCAAGGACCAGATTATAAAAAGAATGAGGGGATCTTTAAAAAAACTGATTAAATTTTATCCGTCAGACGGTTACTACTATTTCGGGTATCTGTTTCTTTTTTTATCCGGGTACGCTCTTTTCAAGGGAGCAGAAATAATTGAAGTGATATTTTCCCTGTTTGTATTTTATTATGCAATTGATCTTTACAAAAAGCAAAGATCATCCTGATCTCAGGTTATCCGTAATTTTTCTGAAAAAATAATAATTGATAAAATTTTGAGATATTACCGGTCCAGGTTTTATTTAACTGAGGCAGAGGGGATATATGAAAAAAATACTTCGTTTGTCTATTGCTGTTTTTTTTATAACAGGATTGCTGATCTCCCAGCAAATCAAATATGATGTAACCAAGCCTGACACATCTTCTAAATGGTCTAAAGGAACTAAGAGATTTATCAATTGGGATAAGAAAGGGGATCCTGCTCCCAAAGTGAAGATAAGATTATACAAATTCCCCGGAATGGTTAAAATCCTTGATATTGTCGACGATACCGGTAATGACGGATCATTTCTCTGGGAAGTTCCTTTTGAAGTTAGTGAAGGATCCTATATTGTCAGAGTTAAAAGCATTAACAATCTTAATTGGGGAGATAGCAAAGTATTTGAAATAATCAAAGGCTTGAAAGATATCAATTCAGCAAAAGGACTACTAAAGGGAAGAGGAGAAAAAAAGTTCAAAGCGCCTCCAGACAATTTGTTAAAACCGGTTATTGAAGGTGCTTTTGATGCTCCGTTGGGGGCATTAAAACCGGGCTCCAAATTGATGTTGATGGGGAAAAAGTTCGGATCTGAGAAGGGGAGGATATTACTCAAAGGGAATTTCCCCGGGGGGCAGATAGATTTAGTGAATGTTACATGGCTAAGTAATAAAAAAGCATATGGCTTTGTACCTCAGTCCGCAAACGGGCAACCGAACCAGTTAGTTGATGTGGTTCTGGTGACTTCACATAGATTTAAAAGTGACCCGTTAAAGATCGAATTTGTGGGAAGGGAAGAAAAAACCCTTGTATTTGGCGATGCCGTGGTCCTTCAATGTGGAGATAATGCGGATGGTAATCTATGCAATCAGATAACAGGTGTACACCCTGATTCAGTCTGTCACAGTGGCACTGTTATTTGCGGATGGCACTTCAACCAATGGGCCGATATTGATTATAATTCAGGTATTGACAGATATCAGATCAAATTAAATAATGGATGGTTCTTCAAGCGTTTGAATATTTTAAAATGGCTGTTGACATCCGGTAATGAAAAATTGTCAGGCCCTTCCCCCTCTCTCCCCGTAGGCCAGTCTGAATGGTATCCAACCATTTCCTGGGAGGTTAGCCCGAACGATTGGGTCGTTTATCAGTTAGAGGTCATTGTCGAAGGGCCGATCGGAACAAATTATAAATAATATTCAGATCTTTAGACAAACTGAAAATCATTAAAGGAAATCGACAAGGAGTGACCAGTAAACTCATTTCATGTTCATCTGAAAAAAATGAGATATTACCAGCTTGATTCATATATATAATAAGTGGAGGGATTTATGAAAAAAATTCTAATTATATCTATTGCAGTTTTTTTAATATCGGGATTCCTGATATCACAACCGGTGATCGAATATGATGTCACTAAACCCGACGTTAATTCGCACTGGGTAATAGGGAGCACAAAAACGATCATCTGGAATAAAAAAGGGGATACTTATCCGAAGGTGAAGATCAGACTTTATAGTTCCCCGGGAAATATCAAGATCCTGGATATTGCTGATGACCTTGATAACACCGGTTCTTTCCCATGGAATATTCCGGTCTCCGGATTAAGCCCCGGAACATATTATGTGAGGGTGAAAACTGAGAATAATTTGAATTGGGGGAATAGCGCCCCGTTCAAGATCATTAAGAAGCCGACCTTCAAACCGCCGAAGGGAATGTTCACCCCAAAAATCAAAAAAATCTCATCTATTCGGCCTGAAATAAAGGCTGGAGACACATTTCTTATTCAAGGCTCCAAGTTTGGCAAAATAAAAGGTAAAGTTTATATCTCAAGTAATCTATTGCCAAATAAAAAAATTGAGGCAGTTGTTAGCTATTGGAACAAGTCAACAAAGAGTATTACCTGTAAGGGCCCTGAAAAGCTTAAGGGGGTAAAACCTCATAATGCAAAGTTTTATATCATTACAGCAAATAATCTAAAAAGTAATGAGGTTGATAAACTGGTTAGTGGATGGGAAGAGAAGATGCTGAAAATGGGGGATGTGGTAGTCCTTCAATGTGGTGAAGATGGAAATCAGAATCATTGCAATTCCAAGAATGTGGCGGAGATATATAAAGAAGTTGCTATCGAGGGTTTTCATCGTAATGAGCTTGGAGCGATTGGTGATGATAAAGGAGTAGACAGATATATGATAACTCTTAAAAATGGCTGGGTATTTAAAAGCATTAAGGAAATAATGTGGGTGAAATCCTCAAACAATGAAATTCTTGACGGACCTCATCCTGCTTTTCCGGTGGGGAAATCCGAATGGTATCCGGTTTTTGAATGGTTGGTGTCCCCTTATGATCATGTTACTTATATGCTGCAAATTTTTGTGGAAGGGCCGATCGGAACAAATTATAAATAAGTAGATTAGTTTAGGAGGCAATATGAAAAGGTTGAATTTAATTATTTTTTTGCTGGCAGTTGTTTCCGGAGTGATTTATACACAGAGCATTACTGTGGTTGGGCCGAATCATGCGAATATCTTCCCCAATGATGGGAGAATAAACATTGTGTGGACAAAAAACGGTAACATGAATAATTTCCTGAAAATAAGGCTTTTCGATAGTTCAGGGAATGTCAAGATCGCTGATATCACTGATTCTTTTGATTCAAAGGAAAAGAATAATTTTAGATGGAAAATCACCACCGGTATTAAAGGGGGAATGTACATTATCAGGATAAAGACAATTGATAATAAGGTGACGGGTAGTAGTGAAGCCTTTGAAATTAAACCACCGGTTAAAAAAAAGCTCATAAATTCATCAAATAATAGCTTTCAGATCGAGCAACCGGATTCAGCAATGTGTATGGTATAAAAACTTTTCATATAATATAGTCTGGAAGCCAAATGGTAGTTATGTTGATGCTGTTGCTATCTATCTGATAAATTACTTTAAACCGGTGATCATTCATGAAATAAAAGCAAATTGCCAGAATGACCTCAGTGAAACATGGTTCATCCCGAATACAATTTCTGATGGAAAGTATAGAATAAAAGTAGTTAATAAAGATTCAGGATTAGTTGGAATCAGTAAGATCTTTAAGATAAAGACAAAACCGGTTCTTAAAATATTCGATCAGAGCATAAAGTAAAAAGCGGGCGGGGTGATTGTCACCCCGCCCTTTTTATTTTGAGAATAAATTAGATTGGATCAGGTTCCACCGCACTTTGTCCATGCGCAGTTCGGACAGGTGGGGCATTTTTCATCGGGCAATGAAGCCCCGCACATCGGGCAATTGATCGAATTCATATCCTGACTCGCTGTCTGCACTTCTCCGATATGTTTTTCCAGAGCTTGAGCGATTGCATCAGGTATTGACTGGATCAGCGCTCCGTTATGAAAGGTCGGTTCTGAACCACCGATCCCCTTCAACTGACTAACTACCTCTTCTGCGGAAATACCGCTCCTGAGAGCGAGGGATGTGAGCCTGCCGATAGCTTCCGCGTCGGCCATGGTTGAATAACCGCTCTTGCCGATCGAGCAGAAAACTTCAAACGGCCGCTGATTAAAGTGGGAAATGGTAATATACAATCTGCCCAGTCCGGTATTTACTTTGTGGGTCATTGAAGGGAGGGAATCGGGACGTCCCATTGGCTCCGGCGTCCCCTCATTATCCATATTGTTGAGGACCTGAAGTGCCCGGCATCCGTCCCTGTATACTGTAATACCCTTCACATCCATCCCGAATGCGAGAAGATATGCATTTGATATATCCTCTCTTGTAGCTTCATTAGCAAAATTTATTGTCTTGGAAACAGCGCTGTCAACACTGTTCTGGAAAACAGCCTGCATTCTGATGTGGTTTTCCGGAGATATCTCAGATGCTGTAATAAAATAATCGGGAACCGGTTCATCTCCATGGTTCTCCTCCCACTCGGTATAGAGGGGGTGGAAGTCCTTTATCTCACCATCAAGTATCTTTGAAACCACTTTAAAAGCAAAGACAGGTTCAATACTTGATGAACAACCCGCTATTCTTGAAATAGTTCCGGTCGGAGCGATAGTAAGCACAGTTGCATTTCTCATCTGTTTACCTTTGTAGATAGATTTTTCGATATTCGGGAAATTCCCCCTCTCTTTAGCAAGGTCCCTGGAAGCATTCTCAGCTTCACTCCTCAGAAAAGTAACAAGTTTACCACCGAACTCAAAAGCTTCTTCAGTATCGTATTTCATTTTTTTTTTTATCAGAAGATCGGCAAATCCCATAATCCCGAGACCTATTCTCCTGTTGGATTTCGCAATCCTATCTATCTCTTTCAGCGGATATTTGTTGACATCGATCACATTATCGAGGAATCTTATCCCCATGGCGACGCTTGTACTGAATCGCTCCCAGTCGAACATATCTTCTTTTTCCGGAGAAAAAAAGTTAGAAACGTTTATTGAGCCGAGGTTGCACGATTCATAATCGTGGAGAGGTTGCTCTCCGCAGGGATTGGTTGCTCTTATCGGCCCCTGCATCCTTGTTGGATTTTTCCCGTTCACTTCATCGATAAAGATCAGCCCCGGGTCACCCGTCCTCCAGGCGGAATCAACGATAAGTTCAAAGATCTCATTGGCATCCATCTTCCCTACTACTTCGCCATCCTTCGGATCGATCAGGTCGTAGGTTGATCTGTTTTTTACAGCTTCAATAAAATCATCTGTTATTGCAACGGAAATATTGAAATTGAGCGCGGTTTTTCCGTCATCTTTCATCGTTATAAATTCTTTTATATCGGGGTGATCTACTCTCAGAACACCCATATTTGCTCCCCTTCTGGTCCCTCCCTGTTTTACAGCCTCAGTTCCGGCATCGATTACCTTGAGGAAGGATACAGGGCCGGATGCAATTCCCTGTGTCTTCTTTACGAAACTTCCCTGGGGCCTTATCCTGGAGAAATCGAAGCCTGTTCCGCCCCCCTCCTTATGAACAAGCGCTGCGTTTTTCACAGTTTCAAAAATTTTTTCCAGCGAGTCTTCAATGGGGAGAACAAAACAGGCTGAGAGGCACATCCCTCTGTCGGCCCCTGTCAGTGTTGGCGAATTGGGCATGAAGTCCCTGTTTATCATTGAAGTGAAAAATTTTTCCTCCCAGCTATTTCTATTCTCCTCGTCTTTTTCAGCTTTTGCAACAAATTTTGACACCCTTCTGAACAGGTCGGAAGGTTTTTTTTCGATCAGTTCTCCGTCTGAACTTTTCTTAAAATATCTTGCCCGTAATATTTTCATGGCATTTTCCTGGAAATTTTCCATACATATCCTCCTCTTACATATAGTTACCAAAAAATTTTAAAACACTATATATGGGGTGTCAATGATTTTTTATGAAAAAAATATTTTTGTATAAAAAAAAATGAATTTTAGGTGAAAATTCTTGACATTTAAAGTATATATATATTATGATGAATGGGACGAAATGGGACAAAATGGGATGAACAGGAGATTCAGGGGTAGTTATACCCTGAAAATCGATGACAGGGGAAGAATAATAGTCCCCTCACGATACAGAACCATCCTCGAAACCCAATTCGGAAGAGAGGTATACCTCACATCCGCAAATGATGATCATATCCTTTTTTATCCACTTCATATATGGGAGATTATAGAACAAAAAATAGGAAAAATACAACTGCGGACCAGAAAAGTTGAAGATTTTGTGAGAGTAACAGGATATTGGGGAACAGAATCAGAACTTGATCCCAAAGGGAGAATATTGATCCCGCCCGACCTGAGAGAAAAGATAAAGTTAAAAGAGAATGTACTCATAATAGGGCAGATCGATCATATTGCGATCTGGAACAATGATGAATTTACTGAGAAATATGCATCAAAGAGCTTTTCTGATAGTGAAATGGATGAAATTTCGAGGTTATTGAACAATGAACTCCCACTATCCAGTGATGAATAGTGAAGTGATCTCTGTCCTGAAAGGGTCAGGGGGAGATTTATTCCTGGATTGTACAGTCGGGATGGGGGGTCATGCATCGATGATCCTTGATGAATTTCCGGGATCAGAGTTGATAGCTGTTGATGCAGACAGCGAGAGTATTAAAATGGCAAAGCAGAATTTAGCACACTACGGTAAAAGGGTAAAGTTTATACGGAGCCAGTTTATTTCTGTGCTGAAAAATAATGATATAGAGTGGGCAAGAGTCTCAGGTGTCCTTGTAGATCCGGGATTATCAGTATATCAGATTAAATCCGGAGGAAGAGGATTTTCGCATTCTGAGACCTCCATGCTTGATATGAGGAAGGAGATAGGTGAGGGTATCTCGGCTCACGAAGTTATAAATAAGTTCTGTGAAAAAGATCTTGCAGAAATATTTGAAAAATATGGTGAGATCCGTAACTCTAAAGGTTTTGCAAAACGGATAATCGAACGGAGGCTTTTTAAGAAGATCGATACTTCTGATCAATTGAGAAAGATCACTGAGGATTTTTTCGGATGGAAACCGAAAAGGGGAAGGACCCATCCGGCTGCAAAGGTTTTTCAGGCTTTGCGGATATATGTGAACAGAGAGCTTGAAGGTATAGGAGAGTTTCTGGAAAGTATTTCAGTCAGGTTGCAGAGAGGGGCAAGAATAGTGTTTCTTTCGTTCCACTCTTTAGAAGACAGAATAATCAAGAATGTGTTCAGGAAGTTAAAAGAATCAGGGCAAGTAAAAATCATTAAGCCTTTTCCAATGAAACCTTCAGAAGAAGAGATAAATGCTAACAATCCTTCCAGATCTGCAAAATTGAGGGCAGTGGAAATATTATGAAACAAAAAGGGAATTATGGCAAATTGATTGCGTTGACAGCTTTTATTCTGTTTACACTTCTATTCACATATTCCAGCCTGAATCTCAGAAACACCGACTACGGATACGAAAAGCAGAGACTCCTCAACAGGCAGAGGGAACTGCAGGAGGAAATAGATATATTAAGTGCTAAAAGAGCTTCGTTGCTCGATCTGGAAAGGGTGGAAAAGATAGTTGTTCAGAAACTGGGATATGCATATCCGGAAAAAGGGCAGATAGTTAAAGTGTACAGTGAATAAGATGAAAATAAACAGAGGAGAAAGGAGAAGGGTCATTATAGTTTTTTTCTCTTTTTTTGCATGGGTAGTTCTGATCCTGGGAGTTTTAGTTAAGCTTCAGATTTTTAATTATGGTAAATATACACAGAAGATCAGGAATCAGAGTAACCGCATCTTCTCTCTTCACCCGAAGAGAGGGACTATTTATGATAAGCATGGAGACATACTTGGCATATCAATCCTCTCAAAATCTGCATTTATAACCAATAAGGATAAAGGGGAATCGGAAAAGTTGTACAGCAGGTTTTCTGATAAGGTCTCACTTTCCTACAGAGATAAACTTGATATAAGGAAGAGGATCTCAGCCGGGAAACATTTTATATGGATCAAAAGAAAATTAACGGATGATGAGTTTGGAAGGATAAAAGATATCAATGAAGGAGAGTTCAGGTCAAAGGTTGGTTTCATAGATGAATATAAACGGATATATCCTCAGAAAAAGGTAGCATCACATATACTCGGAGGTGTCGGAATTGATGAACAAGGTTTATCCGGAATAGAGTTTTCGCTCGATTCCGTGATAATGGGAAAGGGGGGTAAAGTTGATGCCCAACTTGATGCAAGGAGTCAGATATTCAGCCTTAAATATCTGGAAACTGAGATACCCGGGAAAAATCTCAACCTTACAATAGATCTTCCTGTTCAATATTTTGTAGAGAAAAAACTTAAGGAGACTGTAAAAAAATATAAAGCTAAGGGCGGATCTGTCATTGTAATGGAATCTGCGACCGGATCCCTGCTTGCAATGGCCAGTTATCCGAAATATGACCCCTCTCTTATCAGCAATACAAAACAATCTGTTCTCAGAAACAATGCAGTCTCATTTTTATATTATCCCGGATCTACATTTAAAGTTATCCTCGCATGCGCAGCATTGGAAAACAAGGTCTGCCGGGCAGATCAGATGTTCAATTGTTATAACGGTGAGTTCACAATGAACGATCTTAAGATCCAGGATGTTCACCCCTACGATTCTTTGAGTTTTCGGGATGTTATTGTCTATTCCAGCAATATTGGTGCTGCTCAAATAGGTATCAAACTAGGGGACAGGAGATATTATAATACCGTTAAAAAATTCGGATTCGGAGATGAACTTGATATCAGGCTTCCTGCAGTTGAGAAAGGGATTGTAAATCCGTTAAGCAGATGGAACCGGTATTCCTCGGCATATGTTGCCCATGGTTATGAGATATTTGTTACTCCTTTGCAGATGATAAGGGCACTGAATGTTATTGCATCGGGAGGTTATCTGGTCGAACCGAAGATCCTAAAATCAATTGATGGTGTTTTGTTCAGAAACAGCAGGCCCCGGAGGATAATATCTGAAAAAACTGCTTCAACGGTTAAAGATATTATGGTTGATGTAGTAAATATTGGAACCGGGAAAAAAGCAGGCTTGTCGGATGTATCAATAGGTGGAAAAACCGGAACTGCAAAAAAATATAAGATGGGAAAATTCAGGAAGCTCTACGTATCTTCGTTCGGAGGATTTTTCCCTGTAGAGGATCCGAA
This sequence comes from Candidatus Aminicenantota bacterium, assembly GCA_963827565.1. Lineage (GTDB taxonomy): Bacteria > Acidobacteriota > Aminicenantia > UBA2199 > UBA2199 > UBA647. The sequence continues at coordinate 1,035,647 of CAWHBG010000002.1, read as the reverse complement.
AATTACCGTATTTATTGTAATCGATGAGCCTAAGGGGATGTTTTACGGCGGAGATGTTGCCGCTCCCCTTTTCAGAGAAATATCAAAAAGGGTGATTATGAATTTGAATGTGAGCTCTAAAGGACAGGAAAATTCAGGAGTTAAAATATGATCTCTGTTAAGGAACTTCTCAAAGGTATAGAGACGATTGAAATAACAGGGCCGTTTGATACAAATATTTCCGGAATAACTCATGATTCCAGGTCGGTTTCTGAAGGATATTGCTTTATAGCAATCTCAGGTTTCAAAGATGACGGGAACAAATATGTAGATGATGCAATAAAGAGAGGGGCAAAACTGATAATTTCTGAAATTCCATGTATTGGAAAAAAACGGGATGTAACCTGGGTCAGACTGAAGAATATAAGGAAAGCATTTTCATCAATAAGTATGAATTTCTATGGAGATCCTCTAAGGGACAAATATGTTGTGGGAGTGACAGGAACTAATGGTAAAACCTCAGTAGTTGCGCTCATAGAGGCTATTTTCAATAGGTCCGGAAGAACTGTTAAATTCGGTACTCTTGGAGCCTGGTGCGGGCCTAATGGGCAGAAGGCTTCGCTGACAACACCCGAAGCGGTGGAAATATATAAATTCCTCGCAAATGAGTGTAAAGGGGATTTTGAAAATGTAGTAATGGAAGTGTCATCGGTAGCATTGGAATTAGAGAGGGTGACCGGTATCGAATTTTCTCAGGCTATTTATACAAATTTGTCCGGAGATCATCTCGATTTCCATCACAATATGGAGAACTATTTTGATTCTAAACTCTCTCTGTTTTCATCATTATCACCTGATAAATGGGCAATTATTAATATAGATGATGAGAAAGGGGATGTGATCATTGATATGATCGATTCTAAATATATTACATACGGATTCTCAGAAGAGGCTGATGTCAGGCCACTCAATTACAAACTTTCAGCAAAAGGGATTGAAGCGGTTATATCAACCCCGGCCGGTGAGTTGAAGATAAAATGCAGTCTTATTGGAAGGGTGAACCTTTTAAATATACTTGCTGCTGTTGCATCCTCAATTGTGAAAAATATAAGCTTTAAAGATATCACCTTAGCGCTTAAGGAATTTTCAACGGTTAAGGGAAGGCTGGATACAGTTTATGAGAACGATTTTACTGTAATGATAGATTATGCTCACACGGATAATGCACTTGAGAACCTCTTAAAAAGTGTAAAGGAATTAAATTTCCGGAAGATAATACTTGTGTTTGGTGCAGGTGGTTCCAGGGATACCACAAAAAGGCCGCGTATGGGAGAGGTTGCTGCAAAATATGCAGATGAAGTTATCGTGACAAGTGATAATCCCCGTGATGAGGAACCTGCCCTCATTATAGAACAGATAATATCAGGTTTCCCGAGAGGTTTTACTTCCTATCAGGTTAGAGAAGAGAGGGAATCCGGAATTTCGGCAGGGATAAAAAGTGCTGAAAAGGGGGATATTGTAATTATAGCAGGGAAGGGTCATGAGGATTACCAGATACTTGGTAAGAATGTGATCCATTTTGATGATTATGAGGTAGTATCCAGACTTACAGAGAGGAAAAATGGCTGAGTTCACAATAAAAGAGATTCTTGATATTACAGGTGGAAAATCTCTTAATTTCAGCGGAGAAGAGAGCTTTACTGAGTTTGAATTTGATACACGGAATATAAGTAAAAAGAATACTCTCTTTTTTGCCCTCAATTCCGATAGTGGAGACGGGCATAGATTTGTACCGGCGCTTAAAAATTTTAAAGGTATTGCCGCAGTTGTTAATAAAGATTTTGACACGTCTTCAACGGCTATTCCCCTTATTATTGTAAATGATACATTAAAAGCAGTCCACAAACTGGCATCCAATGTAAGATACAGGTTTGGAAAAATAAAATATATCGGGATTACGGGAAGTGCCGGTAAGACAACAACAAAAGAGTTTATTGCACAGATACTTTCAACAAACTATAAAGTATTCAGGTCTTATAAAAACTGGAACAACTGGATAGGTCTCCCTTTCTCAATGCTGAAATTAAATGGTGATGAGGATTTTGCAGTCTTTGAACTTGCTATGAGTTACCCGGGGATAGGAGAGATTGATCTTCTTGCAGATATACTGAGGCCTGATATTGCAGTGATCCTGAATGTTTTTCCCGTTCATATGGAATTTCTCAAGACCCTGAAGAATGTAGCCAGGGGGAAAGCAGAGATCCTGAATTATCTGGAAGCAGACGGGATCTCATTTATTTCAGGTGATTCTGAGTATATAAAGGAAGAAGTAAACAGTAAAAAGGGAAGGAAAGTATTCTTCGGAAGATCAGAAGGCGGTAATGATATAGTTTTGAGGGGAGTGGAGAAGATTGGTGAGAATAGTCGTTTATTCATCGATTTTTACGGGATAGAAGAGAGATTTGAAACAAACCTTATTAATAATGTTCAGATAGAAAATCTTTTTGCTTCAATAATTGTTGCCCAGCATTCAGGTATGAAGAATTTTGAAATTTCTGAATCAGTAAAAAATATTGAAGTTGTACCAGGCCGGGGTGAGATAAACCGTATAGGTAATTTCACAATAATTGATGAGACATATAATTCAAATCCGGTTGCACTGAAAAAAACGCTTGAATGGGTGGACGATGAATATAATACAGAAAAAATAGCAGTGTTGGGTGATATGCTGGAGCTCGGTGAAGACGAGGACAGTTATCATTTTGAATCAGGTAAGGTATTTGCAGGGCTTGGCTTCCAGATGCTGATCACTGTTGGTGACAGATCGAGGGCAATTGCCCGCGGGGCAGAAGCGGGGGGATTCCCATCATCAAAAATTATTAATTTTAAAACCTCAGAAGAAGCCGGGGATTTTATAGAAAAGAATGTTTTGGAGGAAAGTGTAATTCTTTTCAAGGCATCCCGGGGTATAGGACTAGAGGATGCAATAAAAAAAATAGGGAATGGATAAAAAAAAGGTAAGCATTGCAGGGTTCGGCAGAACAGGGAAAGCTCTCTTTCACTTTCTGCTCAGGGACAGTTCTGTTTCAGAAATAGTGATCTTTGATGATAATGAAGTCGATCTGAACGGAGTTGAAAAACCTTTAAATGATGTAGAGATAAAGGTTGTGTCCGGTAATGAAGGGATATTAAAAATGGCGGAGACCGACCTTGTCATATTCAGCCCGGGAGTGAACGGGAGGGATAAAAGGTTCTTACCTTTAAGGGGATCCGGAGCTAAGATAATTTCAGAGATGGAGTTTGCATCCTCTTTTATCAGATCAGGAATTATTGCAGTTACGGGAACAAATGGGAAATCAACGACAGTCAGCCTGATCCATCACATATTTCAAAATTCAGGACTTGATTCTCACCTGGCAGGGAATATCGGGATACCACTAATTTCGGAGATTAAAGAGATCGGTGAAGGAAGTCTTATTGTACTTGAGGTCTCAAGTTTTCAACTTGAAGAGATAGATAAGTTTAAACCGGAGGTTACATTTATACTTAATGTTACACCTGATCATCTTGACCGGTACCCGTCACTTTCAGACTATATTGAGGCAAAGCTGAATATTCTGAAAAATCTGACCGTGGATGACCCTGTAATTCTTAATTATGATGACCAGTTTCTACGTGAAAAATTCTTTAATTCGGAGGAGGGTGATTTCAGGAAGATCTGGTTCTCTCTTGAGAGGGGAGGATTTGATGAAGGGGCATGGATAAGCGGGGAAAATGCTGTTGTAAGGCTTGATGGATCAGAGATATCTATATCACTTGAAGGTAATCCTCTGATAGGTTCACACAACCTTGAGAATATTCTTGCCTCGTTGATTGCAGTTTTATTAAAAGATGTACCTGCTGAACGTATCCCTGATTCGATAAAAAGTTTCAGAGGGTTGGATCACAGAATGGAAGTCTGTGGAGAGAAAGACGGGGTCAGATTTATCAATGATTCTAAAGCCACTAACGTAGAAGCCGCAGTAAAATCGATCAGGGGGATCGATGATAACATTGCCCTGATCCTGGGAGGAAGGGATAAAGGTGGAAATTTTGATCTTATAAAGGATTATATCGGTAATAAAATAAAAGGAATAATTCTGATAGGGGAGGCAGCTGACACTATCTCAGCTGCTTTAAATTCGGATAAAAATTTTTTCACCAGGGCAGAAGCCCTGGATGAAGCGTTGAGAAAAGGCTTTGAGGTGTTGGCCGGGAGCGGGGGGACTGTCCTCCTCGCTCCCGGCTGCTCCAGTTTCGATATGTTTCGGAACTATGAAGAGAGAGGAGATATTTTCAAGAGGGAAGTTGAGAAATTTCTAAAAGGTATATAAATGGTAAAAAGTATAGGAGTGGACAAAATTTTGATAGCAGTTATTGTTGTTCTGACACTATTCGGAATTATAATGGTTCACAATTCAACGTCTATCCTTGCTAAGGAAAAGTTTGGGGACAGCCTGTATTATTTTAAGAGACAGATAGGTTGGCTGGTACTTGGAACTATAGTTATGATCCTCATCACTTCTTTAAAAAAACCGTTCTATCTTGAAAGAAATTTTGTTTTCTTCTCAATGTTTGCTGCAATTTCAGGTCTTATAGCGGTATTTTTTACCGGAAAAATAAATAATAGTTTCAGATGGGTAAAATTTGGAGATCTGAGTATCCAGCCTTCAGAATTCGCTAAAGTTGCAGTTGTGTTGTACTTGTCTTTTATGTTAAGCAGAAGGAAAGCGGATGTGAATGATTTTAAAAAACTCTTCTTCATACTCATCCCTGTAATAATTGTAGAGATACTGATCCTGAGGGAACCGGATATAGGAACTTTTGCATTGATACTACTGATTACGGTGGTACTGCTTTTTGTTGCCGGATTAAAGTTCAGGTATCTTCTTGCATCTGCAGTTTTTATGCTTCCCTCTTTTATCCTGATCTTGCAGCTCAATCCTGATAAAATGGGAAGAATTTTTGCTTTTCTGAATCCTGAGGCCTATTCAGCAACATACGGATTTCAGGCATTGCAATCTATTTATGCTATTGGTTCGGGAGGAATATTCGGACAGGGGTTAGGGAATTCGGTACAGAAGCTGTATTTTCTCCCTTATGCATATTCAGATTTTATTTTCGCCGTGATCGGAGAAGAAGCCGGACTGATCGGATCTTTCATTGTTGTCGGGTTGTTCAGTTTATTTCTTGTCCGCAGCCTTAATATAGCTAAATTGTCGGGAAACAGATACACTTACCTGTTTGTAACAGGGCTCTCTTTCCTGATAGTAATTCAGGCAATGATAAATATATCGGTAACAATAGGAATTTTTCCTACTAAAGGTATTCCTCTTCCTTTTATTTCGAACGGAGGCAGTTCATTGATCTCCAGTCTTGTGATTGGCGGATTAATCCTGAATATTTCGAGACATAGAAAAACGGTGCTGATGAATGATTGAACACAGTAGAGTCAGAAGAATCCACTTTGCCGGGATAGGTGGTTCCGGGATGTCCGGAATTGCTGAAGTTCTGAATAATATGGGATTTGAAATATCAGGATCTGATATCCAGGAGAGTGAGACCGTCAAGAGGTTGAAAAAAAACGGGATAAAGATATTTATCGGACATAGAGGTGAAAATGTTAATGGAGCTGAGACCCTTGTCTATTCCAGTGCGATAACAAAAGACAATATCGAAGTCAGTACTGCAGTGGCAATGAAGATACCTGTAATTCCAAGAGCAGAAATGCTGGCGGAATTAATGCGGGTGAAATTTTCGATTACTGTCGCAGGAACCCATGGAAAAACATCTACAACCTCAATGATCGCTGCGATATTGAATGAAGCCGGTAAAGATCCGACCTACGTCGTAGGCGGTAAATTAAAAACCGGGGAGAGTGGTGCAAAACTCGGAAAATCCGATTTCCTTGTAGCTGAGGCGGATGAATCAGATGGAAGTTTCCTGAAATTATTTCCTACAATTGCATTGGTGACAAATATTGAAGATGACCACCTTGACCACTACGGCAATTTCGAAAAATTAATGGAGGCATTCACCGATTTTTGCAATAAGGTACCTTTCTACGGAGCCGTAGTGATAAATGTAGATTGTTCTAACTCAGGCAGAATACTGAAAAAAATTAATAAAAAGGTTATTACCTTTGGTATTTCTGAAAATGCAGATATCAGAGCGGAAAATATTGAATCCGGTACATTTGGTTCAAAGTATGATCTTATAATTAATGGAATTAATAAAGGGAGTGTTTCACTCGAAGTTGGAGGGCATCATAATGTAATAAATAGTCTCGGGGCAGTTGCGGCAGCAATTGAATCTGAAATAGAAGTTATAGATGTGATATCAGGGCTTTCAAAATTTTCACTTCCTGATAGAAGATTCCAGATCTTGTATAAAAGCACTTCATTGCTTGTTATTGATGACTATGCACATCACCCGACTGAGATCAGAGTTACCCTTGACACACTTCTTCATGAAGGTTTTGGAAGGATAATAACGGTTTTCCAGCCGCACAGATTTACCAGATTGGAAAACCTGATGGAAGGATTCTCAAGATCATTCGAAGGGTCGGATATAATTGTAATTACTGAATTATATGGCGCAAATCAGGATGAGATCGAAGGCGTGAACAGCGGAGTTCTTACTGAAATGATAAGGGAAAAAAATCCGGGCGAAGTAATTTATATAAGTGATATGGATAAGCTGACGTCCTATTTGAAGGATGAGGTAAGGGATGGTGATGCTGTTGCTTTCCTCTCCGCAGGAGACCTGACAAAAACTGCACATAAGTTTGCCGGCATGATGGAGAAAAATAAAAAATGAAAAAGTTGGCGGGGTACGGACCTGTAACTGAGATCGAGTTTCTCAGGAAAAATAATAACAGGGCTGTAAACAGGCAGAAAAAAATCAAGGACAATTAAAGATCCGCAGCCTTCATGTTATCCTTATAATCTTACTCTTTCTTATTTCCGGGTATGCTGCTTATTCGGTCGGAAAGTTCCTGACAGGATGGGAAAAACTCGATATCCGCTCCTTTAAGCTTATAAACACACCAACTTTTAAAAATAACAGAGTGAAAGATATATTAAAAAAATATGGCGGAAATATTCTGACACTGAATACATCAAAACTGCGTGAAGAATTGCTGGGTATAAAGGAGATAGAAGATGTGTCGATTTCCAGAAAACTCCCTTCCCTGGTAGAAGTAAGGCTGAGTTTGAGGCAACCCTCATTTCAATTTCTGTATAAAGGCAAATACCATATTATTGATAAGCATGGAATTATCCTTTTCGAAGAATAAAAAAAAGATTAGACGGTATTATGGTTATAAGGGATATCACACCTGCAGATATCGATGATATATTTCCGGGACTTTCAGGATTGCTAAACAAACAGGAAATTATTGAATATATAAGTTTTAAAGAACCGTATGGAACAGCTTTAAAACTTAAAGGGACAAGTGAAATTTTTTATACGGGAAATGAAATAGATCTTGAGAGATTAAAAACATATCTGAAGATAAGAAAAAAACTCGGTTATTCTGAAAAAATGATTAAAAGTGTTGATCTCAGATTCAGGAACAGGTTTTATATTGAATTTGAGAAGGAGATAATCTAAAGAAATGAAAAACAATTTTATAGTCGGAATTGATATAGGAACAAAAAAAATCAGCACTATCATAGGACAGGTAAAGACCGAGGACGATAGAGACGAAATAGAGGTTATCGGATACGGTATAGCAGACTCAACAGGAATAAAAAGAGGAGTTATTGTCGACATGAACAATACTGTTGAGGATATTAAGAGGTCGGTCAAGGAAGCCGAACTGACTGCAGGTGTTGAAGTTGAGTCTGCATATATAAATATTTCCGGAAGTCATGTCCAGTCTATCAGTGCAAAAGGAAGTATAAATATTACGGGAGGCAGGAACAGGGAGATAACAAAAGATGATGTGGACAGAGCTGTTACACATGGCAGCAGTATAATGCTTCCCAATAATAAGGATATTCTCCATGTACTTCCGCAGGAGTTTATTATTGATACTCAGGATGATATAAAAAATCCAATTGGGATGACCGGCAACAGTCTTGAGGTGTATATATTGATCGTAACTGCTTCAAAAGCTGCAACAAGGAACCTGCTTATATGCCTCAAAAAAGCAAAAATTGATGTGCTTAAAATGGTGTTGTCCCATATTGCAACTGCAGAAGCTGTGCTCACTCCTGATGAGAAGGAGCTTGGAGTTGCATTGATCGATATTGGAGGGGGGACCACTGATTTTTCCATATATGAGAAAGGTGCATTAAAATATTCCTCTACTATCGGTGTCGGAGGCTTTAATTTTACCAATGATCTTGCTATCGGGACCAGGACGCCGATCGATAAAGCAGAGATCATAAAAAGGAAATACGGAATGGGGCTGGATCCCAACCTTAGAAATCAGAATATTGAAATACCAAGCGTTGGTGGCAAAAAAATGAGATTGATTAATCCTTCCCTGCTGACGGAGATATTGAAGCCGAGAGCCGAAGAGATATTTGAAATGATAAGAAATAAGATCGAACAGGAAGGTCTTGAGAACAAAATAAATGCAGGTGTTGTCCTTACAGGGGGGACATCGCAGCTTGATGGCCTTCTTGAAGTAGCTGATGAAATATTTTCAACCCCGGTCAGGATCGGAAAACCTGCAGGGTTGGGGGGTTGATTGACAAAGTCAATACACCTGATTTTTCAACCTCCCTCGGGCTTATTAAGTATGGACTGCTGGACATGAGAAACAGAGGTGTTATGCCTGATTCTAACGGAGGGCATTTTTACAGAAGATATGGAGATTTATAGGATTCTAGGAGGAGATATGAGTGAAGAAGTAAAAATAACTTTAAAGAAGAGAAGGAAAGATGGAGCAGTATTGAAAGTACTGGGTCTTGGAGGCGGTGGCGGTAATGCCATTAACCGAATGATAGAAGAGAGGCTTTCAGGCGTGGAGTTTATTGCCATTAATACTGATATTCAGGATCTTGCTAATATTAAATCACCATCACTCACACTTCAGATAGGTGAAAAACTAACCCGGGAAGAGGGAAGCGGATCGAATCCGGAGATCGGTATGAAAGCAGCGCTTGAAAGTACTGAGATGATTACTGATATGCTTGAGGGGTCTGATATGATCTTTATCACAGCCGGAATGGGGGGCGGTACCGGTACCGGCGCTTCACAGGTTGTTGCTAACCATGCTGCATCTATGGGAATTCTTACAGTTGCAGTTGTAACTAAGCCGTTTGAATTTGAAGGGAAACACAGAATGGAAGTTGCAGATGGAGGAATAAAAAGTCTCCTTGAGAGTGTTGATGCAATTATTGTTATACCCAATGAAAAATTGTTTGAACTAGATGATGAACAAATTCCTCTCAGGGATTCCTATAAAAAAGTCGATGAAGTACTACTTAGAGCTGTCAAAGGTATTTCAGACATAATCAATACATCAGGCCTTCAGAACGTTGATTTTGCAGATGTAAAGACAACCATGTCCGAAAAGGGAATGACCATGATGGGGACTGGTGAGTCAAAAGGTGAAAACAGAGCTGAGGAAGCAGTGAATAAGGCGCTTAATTCACCTTTGCTGGATAACATATCTATCAGTGGCGCTACAGGGCTGCTTTTTAACATAACCACTTCTTCAACACTTCCTCTCAGACGGGATGAACTAAAAATAATCGCAGAGACCATAAATGCTGAAGTTTCCCCAGATGTAAAGAGCAAGTTTGGTGTGGTTGAAGATGACAATATGGGTGAAATGATAAGGGTTACTGTTATAGCAACCGGATTTGAAAACCTGGGTAAGTCTGACAATATAAAAAGAACAATGCGTGAAGAGGAGATATTTCCTCTAACGCCACCCCGGGTGAACACTCCACAGAAGCTTGCTGTTGATAATGTATCCAGTAAGGATTTCATCAGAAAAGATGCAGCCGCAAATACTCCATACCTGTTTGAAAAAAGTATCACTCCAGCTGATCTTACTGATGTGAATCCGGGCTATTTAAATGAAGGTACTTTCCCGGGCCTTATGAAGAAACACAATCATGAAAGTAATGAGGATGAACTTGATATCCCTACTTTTCAAAGGGAAAAAAAATCGGAGTAGCAAAAAATGATCGAGATTGATCTGCTGATCAAAAACGTGAAGGAGCTGGTTAATCCTGCTTCAGATGAAGTAGTTAGAGGGAAAACTCTTAATTCAATAAGAATATCGAGAGGTTTGTGGATCGGTTCCACGGGAGAAATAATAACATTTCTGGGATTTGAGGAAGAATTTAATAATAAATGTGTGCTTAAAGATAATGCTGTTGTGATCGATGGTTCAGGATATGTTGCATTTCCGGGATTCGTGGATCCGCATACACATCTGCCTTTTGCAGAAACAAGACAGGATGAGTTCAGGCAGAAACTTCAGGGAATCAGTTATCAGGAAATTGCCGCGAATGGTGGCGGAATTAAAGGAAGTGTAAGAAAAACCCGTGAAGCCGGTCTAAATGACCTGGTTGCTCAGAGTGAATGGCGGCTTAACAGAATGCTCCTCTCCGGAAGTACAACAATTGAGGCAAAAAGCGGTTACGGTTTAAACCTTGAAAGTGAGTTGAAACAGCTTGAAGCAATTAAAGTTCTAAATTCTTTTCATCCGGTTGACCTTGTCCCGACCTTTCTCGGAGCTCACGAGATCCCTGAAGAGTATTCAGGTAGAAATATGGACTTCTTGAAATATCTTATAGGGGAAGTTGTTCCTAAGGTAAAGGAAGAGGGCCTGGCCGAATTTGGAGATGTATTCTGTGAGGACGGTTATTTTTCTTATGATGAATCGGAGTTTTATCTGGAGGAATTAAAAAAGAACGGTTTTAAACTTAAAGTACATGCTGATGAGTTCACTTCAAATAACGGGGCAATTCTTGCCGTAAAGAAAGGTGCGGTATCTGCTGAACACCTTATAGCAATTACCGATGAAGAGATCGATGTTCTGTCTAAATCCGATACAACTGCGATTCTCCTTCCCGGAGTCTCTTTTTTTCTGAAAATGGACAAATATGCGCCTGTAAGAAAAATGATAGATTCAGATTCTATAGTTGCCCTCGGTTCGGATTTTAATCCTGGAAGTTCGATGATCTCATCTCAATTATTTATTTTTCATCTTGGAATATTTAAAATGGGTCTGACCATTGAAGAAGCCCTTAATACTATTACAATAAATGCCGCTTATTCTATTGACAGAGAAAAGAGTGCGGGATCTATTTGTGTCGGCAAAAAAATGGACCTGCTCCTTGCCGATATCCCTGATTACAGCTACCTGGCATATCACCTTGGGATCAACCCGTTCAGAACAATAATTAAGTCCGGCGAAATTGTTGCAGAGAATGGGCAGCTTAATTTCTGAATCAAAAATTTTATCTGATATGTTACAATTTCAATTATGAGAGGTGTAGAATGATCAGATATCCATCAGTTGCGGGTACGTTCTACCCGGGACGGGAAGGTCCTCTGAAAAAAGAAGTTGAGGAGATGATTCAGAGTACTGGAAAAAAATTAAACGTTATAGGCCTTATCTCTCCTCATGCAGGATATGTTTATTCGGGGTCGTGTGCCGGCAAAGGCTTCGGTTCTGTCAATATACCAAATACAATAATAATTCTTGGTGTTAATCACAGAGGAGAGGGTTATCCCATGGCAATTGACGGTAATGACAAATGGAATACACCCCTCGGTAATATTGAAGTTAATGAAGAGTTACGCCATAAATTGATTGAAAAAAGTGATGTGTTCGGAATAGATTCGATCCCTGCTGCAGAAGAACATTCTCTGGAAGTTCAGGTTCCGTTCATCCAGGTGATTAATCCGGATGCAAGGATCCTCCCTATAACTATAGGCACTGGTAACATAGAGATGATGAAGATCGGAGGTGAAGAGCTGGGAGCATTAATATCAGAAATTGATGAGAAGGTTCTGATGGTTGCGTCGACAGATATGAGCCATTATGTAAGTTCGGAAGAAGCAAAAAAACTTGATTTGATGGCCATAGATGCAATAAAAGCTGTGGATCCCGATCTGCTGTATGAAACTGTTTATTCAAACAGGATCTCAATGTGTGGAGTTGCTCCCACTTATATAATGATGACAGCTGCCGGGATATTAGGTGCAAAAAGGGGCGTTGTTATAGAATACACTAATTCCGGGGAAACAAGCGGTGATTTTGATCATGTTGTCGGATATCTCAGTGCTTATATTAATTGATAATGCTGAAATTTCTATATGCGGATGAGTTAAAAGATATTTTTACAGTTTACGGCAGTTATTATGACCTACAAATCTCCGGAGGAGAGAAGATCAAATGCAGAAATATTCTTGAAATATTCCGGAGATCTTTTCACGTTACTCTTTCCGAACATCTAAAACTTTCATCATCAAGACCCGATTCTGTTTTTGTCATGATGAATCCGGGCTCTTCAGAACCGAGACAATTCGGTTTCCGTGAACCTGTAATTTCCATAGATGCTTCTCCGGGGAATCTGTCTTCTCTGGAAATGGTATTTGCAAAGCCGGATGTTACTCAATATCAGGTCATGAGGATAATGGCTGAAAAAAAATGGGACCATGTCAGAATTGTGAATCTGTCCGATATTCGTGAACCGAAAAGTTTGATATTCTTTAAACGGGTTAAGGAATTTGAAGATAAATTCAGCGGGGCCCACACAATATTTTCAGACAAACGGAGGATGGAGAGGGAAAGTGTGTTCAAGTTGAAAGATAAGAAATCACCGGTTATCCTCGGATGGGGAAGGGATAAGAGATTGTTTCCACTTGCAGAGAAGGCTATGAACTACCTTAAAGATTTCAGGACAGCAGGTGTGGTGTCACCTGAGAATCCCATGCTCTATTCCCATCCCAGCCCCAACATCCAGACCGCTAAAATAAACTGGTTGTCAGATATTCTTTGTCAATTATAATTATTTTTTTTGAGATGATTCTGATCCTGATCTATATAATAGTAAAGAACAAATGATAATTTGTTTGAAAAGGAGGGGGAAATGGGAAGAAAAAAATTAATTTTAGTTTTATTTGTGAGTTTATTGATCTTTGTTTTACCTCAAGTGCTAAATTCTCAATCGAAAAGGATGTATCCCGATCTGGAGGTAACTAAAATGTGGTTGGGAGATAATTGCCAGATCAATATTACTATTAAAAACAATGGGCCGGGAAAGCTGAAGGCACCTGCATACGATTTGCATAATGGAGTCGCTGTCCAGATGTATAAAAAGAACAAACCCTGGGGGGGGATACGTCTTGGTGCTATTGATAAAAATAAAGTTCTGGTTAATCCTGGTGGAACGATTACACATGTATGGTTCCCCTTAGCTGCAAACCTCAAACTGCCTCCCGGAGGGACTATTTTAAAAGTAATAGTTGATAACAATAATGTGGTTATGGAATCAAACGAGTTAAATAATTCTCTGACCAAAAAAGTGAACTGTGTAATAATGGCAAATATAAGTCAGGTTTTCGGCGATTCATGTATGGGATATGGGACCCCTACTTCAAGATGCTTTTCTGTTTATGGAAGTAATTTCGGGAACACTGTAGGCAGTACTGTTGTGTATATTAATACAAGTATTGTTCAGAGTGGAATGTGGGAGGATTCTTCTTTCCTGGCAGTTGTGCCTGACGGTGTACTTAATCTTGGCGTTAGTAATCTTGTATACCTGAAGAGAAATGGATTGTTGGTTTCAAATAAAAAGTCATTCATACCTTATGGATCGGTTGACAGTGTATCTCCGGACAGTCTTGAAAAGATGTCGAGTATTAGAAGAGCAAACAAGAAAAAGTTTGTTAAAGTGAGATTAACCTGGTTTTTTTCCCAGGGGAATAACAAGATATTTTTCGGAAACACAGAGATGCCGATCATTTCATGGACGCAGCTTACCTGGCCTGCAGAAGCGGAAGTAGTAGTGAGAATCCCGGTGGGACTGCCTTTGGGATTACATGTAGTCCGGGTAAAAAACGGGAATGTTGTTGTTACTAATCCAAATTCAAATACCCCGATTTTTGATTATAAATAATAGAGGATAAATAAAGATAAGAGAGGAGCAGTAAAACCTGTAAATAATTTAAGGCTGCTTTAAGAAAAATAAGGTCAGGGAGGCATGACTCCCTGACCCGGCCCGAAAACAATTGAAATAATAGGGCAAAGATTCGGGATAGCGAATACTGATTGATAAATAAGTAATAGAAGTTAATAAATAACTATATTTTATTCAACAGTGACAGATTTGGCCAGGTTCCTCGGTTTATCTATGTCGCACCCTTTCTCATTTGCAATATAGTAAGCAAACAATTGAAGAGGAATTATATTCAGTATCGGCTGGAGAAGCGGCAGTGTTCTCGGGACAGCAATGATATCATCGGCTATTTTCCTGACTTTCTTCTCGCCTATATTTGTTATTGCAAGTATTTTACCATCTCTGGCCTTGATCTCCTCCATATTGCTGATTATCTTTTCAAGGACAAGGTCATCAGTTGCAATTGCGACGGTCGGAAAGTTTTCATCAATAAGCGATATGGGTCCGTGCTTCATCTCTCCTGCTGCGTATCCTTCTGCATGAATGTATGATATCTCCTTGAGCTTTAATGCACCTTCCATTGCGGTCGGATGGTTGAACAATCTTCCTATATAAAGGAAGTCTCTGTAAACAGAGTATTTCTGAGCTATCTTCTTGATATCTTTTGCATTGCTGAGAATATCCCTGATCTGGTCCGGGAGTTTTTTTATAGCATTTATTATCTCTTTCCCTTCAGTAAATGACATTCCCTGATATCTGCCTATGAGGAGAGCGATCAGTGTAAGTATTACCAGTTGAGATGTATAAATCTTTGTCGAAGCAACTCCGATCTCAGGCCCGGCGTGATTGTAAACACCGGCATCGGTAAGCTGGGGGATAGATGTTCCGACCCCGTTCACTATACCGAGAAGCAGTGCCCCTTTCCTTTTTGCCTCTTTAAGTGCGGCAAGTGTATCCGCAGTTTCTCCGGACTGTGAAATCGCAAGAACCGCCACATTCTCATCAAGTTTCAATTTTCTGTACCTGAACTCGGATGCGATCTCTGTCTCAACATTTATTTCTGTCAATTCTTCAAATATATATCTTCCAATCAGCCCGGAATAGTAACTGGTGCCGCAGGAAATAATAATAAGTTTCTTAATATTCTTTAATCTGTCAAGGACCGGTTCCAGACCTCCAAGTTTAGAAACGCCCTCGCTCTCAATCATCCGCCCCCTGAATGCATTTTCTATTGTCTCGGGCTGCTCGAATATCTCTTTGAGCATAAAATGTTCAAAACCTTTTTTGTCATTTGTATACATATTGGAATCGACGAATTCCACTTTCTTTTTCAGTACTTCATTGCTGAGGTTTTTTATATAATAGTCTTCACTATTGAGAACTGCCATCTCGTCGTCACTCAGATAGATCATCTTGTTTGTATAAGGTGATAATGCTGTTGAATCCGATGCTGCAAAAAATTCATCCTCTCCCACTCCTATAATGATCGGGCTGCCCCTCTTAACTACAACTACTTTATGATCAACATCCGAGTGTATCACGGCAATACCGAATGCTCCGTCCAGTTTTTCAATAGATTTTAAGACTGCAGATTCGAGGTCACCACTAAAATTCTGTTCTATAAGGTGAGAAATAACTTCAGTATCTGTATCTGATGAGAATGTGTGTCCCTTTTTTATAAGTTCTTCCTTGATCTCAAGATAGTTTTCTATAATTCCGTTATGGACAACACTGACTTTATCGTTGCATCCTGATTGGGGATGAGCGTTTAATTCAGATGGTTTACCATGGGTGGCCCATCTGGTATGTGCGATACCGAAACTCGCATCAGAGAAAGAGTCCCCCAATTTTGCTTCAAGACTGGAGACCTTACCTTTGGATCTGACCATAAATGTTTTCCCGTTTTCGATAACGGCAAGTCCTGCAGAATCATATCCTCTGTATTCCAGTTTTTTTAAACCGTCTATCAGAATTGGGATTGCTTTTCTCTTTCCTGTATAACAAATAATTCCGCACATTTTTCCCCCTCTATGAGAAGTGAGTTAATTGTTTTTTACCGGTAGGGTAGACATTGAATCCGATACCGAATAAATTTTTATGATCGAGGATGTTCCTGCCGTCAAAAATGAAGGCAGGTTTCTCCATTGATTTATATATCTTTAAATAATCCAGATCTTTAAAACTATTCCACTCAGTTGTTATAATTATAGCATTTGAATTTGCTGCCGCTTTATAGGGATCGGGTTCATAGATTATGTTTTTATCAATTCCAATAAGGTCCGTTTTAGCATTCTCAAGAGCCTTGGGATCATGAATTGTGACATTCACATTCTCTTCGAGCAATGCTTTGGTTATATCGATGGCGGGTGATTCCCTTGTGTCCCCGGTATTTGCCTTGAATGCAAATCCGAAAAGGGTGATCTTCTTGCCTGCAACTGTATTAAACATCTCTTTAATTATCTTTCTGACAAATCTGGATTTCTGATATTCATTCATTGTCACAACAGATTCCCAATAGTCTGCAACTTCAGTGAGCCCATAACTTTTTGCAATATAGACCAGATTTAATATATCCTTTTTGAAGCATGAACCGCCGAAACCGACACTGGTCTGCAAGAATTTTTTGCCGATTCTTGAATCACTTCCAATCGCATGAGCTATCTCTGAAATATCTGCATCTGTCTTCTCACAAAGAGCGGAAATAGAGTTTATTGAAGATATCCTCTGAGCCAGGAATGCATTTGCAATGAGTTTGGATAATTCAGATGACCACAAATTTGTGGTGATGATCTTTTCTTCCGGAAGCCAGTGTCTGTAAATGTCCGCAATTTCCTGTGCAGCCTTTTCCCCCTTCTCTGAGTCATGGGACCCTATTAACACTCTGTCAGCTTCAAGAAGATCAGTGATTGCAGTGCCCTCAGCAAGAAATTCCGGATTGGATATTACTTCAAATTTTACATTGCTGTTACTTGTTTTGAGGATGCGTTCCATTGCTTCAGCAGTCCTGACGGGCAATGTACTCTTTTCAACTATTATTTTATCACTATCAGAATGTTTTACTATCTGATGTGCTGTAGCCTCCCAGTATTGAAGGTCGGATGCCATTCCCGCCCCCTCTCCGAAAGTTTTTGTGGGAGTATTTACGGAAACAAAAATAATGTCTGCAGCTTTGATATTTTTTTCTGTATCAGTAGAAAAAAACAGATTCTTCCCTCTCCTCTCTTTTACAATCTCGAATAGTCCAGGTTCAAAGATGGGAAGTTCCTCGGAATTCCATGCATCTATCCTCTCCTTGTTAATGTCAACAACATCTATCCTGTATTCGGGGCACTTGAGTGCAATTACTGCCATGGTAGGACCGCCGACATATCCCGCCCCTATACACAATATTTTTTTCTTAAACTCCATTTTATCTCCTTGCTGGAAGTGGGCAATTAAATATCATTTTATCATATATAAAGGTAATATAAAAAGGTTCAATACAGTATCATTGAATCAATCCTCTATATTTAGTATAATAAAACAATGAGACCTTATTTAATATTCTTATTATCATGGCTTTTTCCCGGATCCGGCCATTTTATACAGAAGAAACATACTAAAGCTCTTGTGTTTTTTTCCGGTATTTTGCTCCTTGTTATTCTTGGAATTATTATGGAAGGTAAGTTTTTCCTTCCCTATACTGAAACATCGAACAATTATGGTATAGTGCAAAGGCAGTTCCACCCTCTCCTTATACTCGGTTTCCTGGGTGATCTCGGCCTCGGGTTGTTCAATGTTGCTGTGAACCTTCTGGGATTTGCGAAAGGGAATATTGAATCTGTTACTTACCACTATGGTACGACATATATGGTATCAGCCGGACTTCTGAACTATCTTGTGGCATTGAATGCTTTTGATATTGCCAGGAGGAAGAAATGATCTTTAAAAGCCATCTTATCTCCATGCTGGTATTCTCCGGTATTGTCTCTATTATCATAGCGACTATAAGATATGATGATATGAAGATGATAAAAAAAGAGGGCCTGAAACTTTTTCTTTATATGAGTGTGGGAATTGTTGTAGGCAGCTGGATCATTAATTTTCTCTGATTCTAAAATCCTCAGGATCCTTTAAAGATAAAAACCCCTTCTAAATAATATTTCTGCGCATTAAAACAAGAGTTAAGATTGCGGAGAGGGATGAGATCAGCATCGATAGAATTGTACCGGCTATAAGGCCGAAATGAGGATAAAAAAACCTGACCCCAATGGAGTAAACAACAATTGTTGTCATACCGGTTACCAGAAGAGGCCTTGTCATCCTTTTTGAAAAATCTTTTCCATAGGTTTTATAAGCTATTATGAGTGTAGAGATGAACATTGCAGGAAATGCAGAGAATATTCCCCCGAAAACCGGGCCGCAGACCTTTGATAATAATACAGCTGTGGTAATTATTAATCCTCCGAAAACCGATCTTATAAACAGAAATTTTGAAGAATAAGGGATATTGTTCCCTGAAACCGGCCTTTTCCCTGTATTTTTTTTTATAATGAAATAAAGAACCGGAAGTATCAGGAAATAAATAGAGATATTCAAAGAATAATTTTCAGGATTTATTAAAAAAATAATAAAGCCCCCGGTGAACCATAATAAAAGCCCTGAAAAAATTGCAATAGATAATCCCCGCCTGATCATCACCGCGAATACCAGCAGGAATATTCCAGTCATAGAATAAGAGAGAGGAAAAACCGTTGTAGCAGCCGCAGCTGTTTCGGGAGATTGATTAAGGCCTATAAAAAAGAAAACCAGCAGCGCAGTAGATGGAAGGCCTGCAATAAATCCGCTTATATTACTTCCGAAGTGCCTGCCTGTACTTATAGAAATATATATCCAGACGGTACCGGTAATAAATGTAATAATTAATCTAAATATAAGAGTTTCAGCCATTTTAAAGGTGTAATATGGAATTAAGGCCTGAAAAGTTGTTTGGAAGAACTCATTAAATTCAGGTTAAGTCAAATAGTTGTTAGAATCTTATCCCTATTCCACCGAAATAAGAGAGACCTCCAAGATTAATATTTGTCCCGGAAACGTCATATTTCAATTGAGTATATTTCAATTTTAAATCGAGGAAAAGTTTTCCGAAATAGTATCTGAATCCTCCTTCTCCAAAAAATCCTATACTATTGTCATCGACAGTTCCGATAAAATTCTCTTCCTTTAACAAATAGTATCCCGCGCCTATCCCCAGGTAAGGTTTGAATTTGTTTTTCCCCAGAAGTATTCTAAGTCCCGCTTCAGCCGGTATAATTGTAAGGGTGGTATTTTTCGGATCGTATGCCAGTTCTCCCTCTGCTTTGAGATAATCCGAATGTGCGAATATTTCCAGTGAACTGCCAAGTCTGAAAGCAATATCAAGGCTGAATGCGATATTACCTGATCCATAGACGGTTTTAAATATATCTTCAGAAACATCTCTGGTTCCTGCACCAATTGTTATAGAAAATTTGCTGTGATCGATCATTATTCCGGATACTTGAAATGTAGATATAAAAGATGCAATTAGTAAAAACAGGATCAGTTTTTTCATGTTTCCTCCGATAAAAAATTATATCAATAGCGTATTATAAAATCAAACTCATTTTAATTCAATATATTTCGGAAAATTTGCAGTCTTGTTTTTGCCTGGATCTTTTACAGAGGCCATAAGTTTATCAATCCTCTTTTTGATTGTCAGACCGGAAAAGTTTTATAAGTTGAGTTCTGCTATGGATGTTTAGTTTCCTGTAAATGTGATAAAGATGATTTTTTACAGTTCCAAGTGATATAAACAATTCCTCTTCGATCTCTTTGTTGCTTTTCCCATTAATAATCAACTTTATTACATCTGCCTCTCTCTCTGTTATATCGAATTTTCTGATAAGCTTTTCTATGGTCATCCCCGGAGAGAATGATATCTGTCTCAATTTCCTCCAGAGATACAAAATCAGGGAAATAAGGAAGATCAGAATTATGGCATAGATTATTTTATACAGAAAAGTTCTTGTAAAAGAACTCTGAATAATAATGCCTAAAGTTCTTCCCTTCTCATTCCAGACCGAATCGCTGTTAGATCCTTTCACCTTAAAAGTATATTTCCCCGGTTTTAGTTTTGAGTAGGATATAAAATTCTGAGTGCCGAGATATTTCCACTCTTTATCAAGTTCTTCAATCTTACAGGCATACTGATTCTTTCCGGTTGAAGTGAAATCCAGAGCTGAGAAACTTATCGTTATTGTGTTGTATTTGTAGGGTAGTTCGATTTGTTCAGTCACTGAAATATCAGTTTTTAATATTTCATCCATACCTGGCAACTCTGTACTCCCGAAAACTTTTAATCCTGTAAGTACTACAGGAGGCTTGACCATATTCGTACTCAATTTGTCCGGGGAGAAATAGTCTATCCCCTTTGATCCACCGAGAAAAATTGTTTTTTCCGAGTTCTTGAATGAAACATTTAATCTGAAAAGGGTGTTCTGAAGCCCTTCATCTGTATTAAAATTTCTGAAAAACCCCGATTTTATAATATAACTGGAAAGTCCGGCCTGGGTCCCGATCCACAAACGTCCTACAGGTTCCTCAACTATTGAAACTATATAATCGTTGGGGAGTCCCTCATTTACTGTAAACCTTCTGACAGCTCCGTTATTTTCATCAAAGCGGAACAATCCTTTTCCCCATGTTCCGATCCGTAATATCTCCAGGTTCGGTTACTGATTCATGTAAGGACTGAACGAATGTTTTTTCATCGGATTGATCAGTGTTTATTATTTTAAAAAACCGGAATGTCCCTTTTTCGGTATCAAATTTACCAAGTCCAAGGTTTGTTCCGGTCCATAGAATATTTGCTTTTAAAAGGGACTGCTTAATCACATACACTCTGTTCTTCTCCAAATTGTTCCGTATTTTTTTTTCGAAAATATAATTTTTAAGAGACATATCATCCAGGTTAAGCTTGAAAAGCCCTTCTCCATGTGTGCCGATCCAGAGATAACCCTTATGAAATTCTGACAACATAAGATCTGAGATAAAAACAGAATTAAAACCTTCTAATTTTTTTCTGGATGATGTTATCTTAATGAAGTCGTTCCGGATGATATCGAATTTATTCAATCCAGAACTTGTCCCAAGGAATATAAAACCCGGAGAATCCGGATCTGAAATAATAGAATTAATATATCTGGGGGTAAATGAACTGACCTCTCTGTTATTTGAGATATATGAATTGATCTTACCTGTTTTCAGGTTTATTCTGTTCAGTCCACCGCCGATGGTCCCTACCCAGAGGTTCTCGGAATCATTTTGATTTGAATATAGTGATCCGATCACATTTGAACTGAGGTTGTAACCTTCCGGTCCGGTTGTATTGAAACTTCCGAAATAATCTCTTATCCTTTTCTCTAAAAAAACACCGCCTCCGATTGTTCCTGTCCACAACAATCCTGATCTGTCCCTTATAATACTCCAGATATAATTATTACTAAGGCCTGAATGGAGGTCTTTATTTTTGTAACTGATAAATTTATTTTCAAAGATCTTATAAACATATAATCCGTTAACAGTGCCTATCCAGATCAGATTGTGATTTCCCGGATCTGAAAAAATATAATTAATACTTTTTCCGATCATACTTACTTTCCGGTTCTTTTCTAAACCGAAAGTTCGATAGTTCCCTGATATCCTGTTAAATCTGATAATTCCGTGATCTCGTGTGCCGAGCCATAGATTTTTTTCGGCATCCTCAAAAATGGTGTGAATGAGATTCCCCCTGCCTGGAGTATCTATAGATTTCTTTGGAACTGTTTTTCTTATTATTCCATTCTCTTCGATGTATTTTCCCAGGCCACCACCCCATGCAGCGATCCATATGATGCCGTTAGAATCCTCAAAAGTCGACATAACATTGCTTAAAACTTCCTCTTTCATGCCGAAAGAGATATTGCTGAAGTTCTTTATTTCATTTGTTTTAAGATTAAAAAGAAATACTCCGGCTCCCCTCGTTGAGACCCACAATCTGTTTTTTGAATCAGTTTGAATATGGTTTATCATTTTTGCGCTTTCGGGGTCGCTTGTCTGTTTGGAGAAGGTATAGTTTTTGAAATTGTTAGTATCTGGAACAAAACGAGATATTCCACCGCCGAATGTAGCAATCCAGATATTGTTTTCATTGTCCTCACAGATCGAGGTTACAGTATTGTGAGGGAGAGAAGAGGGAGACTCAGGTTCAAAAAAAATTTTTTGTATATTATATCCATCATATCTGTTTAGGCCGTTGGATGTACCGATCCAGATATATCCGGAACTGTCCTGGAAAATTGAAAATATCATATCATCTGATAATCCATCGTCTTTATTGATATGACTAAATGAGAGATCAATATTCATCTCCTCTGCAAATGAAGGAAATATCATAAAGAGTAATAGTATATTTATTAGTAAAGTTCTCATGTTTTTAACTAGCATTATACGGGGTAAATTAATATAGAGTTTAGTAATTAACAAAAAGGTTTTTTTAGAACAAATGCTGAAATTATTACAGATTTATATTTAATAGATTTAAGATGTTACTAAAGTAACACGCTCTGCAAATCTGATTACTTTATTCACATTATTGAATTAGTAACCAAAGTTACATATTATAGTTTGAAAAACTGCGTATAAATAGGGTATGGAAAATATTGCTGGGAAAAAAATGGAACGGTTGGTAGTGAAACTTGGGAAGGAATTGATTATCCTGAAATGTGAAGATATTGACTGGATCGAATCTGAAAGGAATTATCTCCGGGTGTATAAGGGTAATAATTCTTTTCTTATACGAGATACAATTTCAAATTTTGAAAAAAAGCTTGATCCGAACAAATTTGTTCGTGTTAACAGATCTGCTATTGTTAATATTGAACAGATCAGTAAGATCGAGTCAGACCCAAATTATAACTATTTTGTTGTTATGAACAACAAAGTAACGGTTTCATGGGGGAGAAAATTCAGAAGCAATCTCAAGAAGGTACTTTATAATTAAAGAGGAAAAATGGAACAAGAAATTATAGTAAACACTAACAATACAAATAATAACGAAACAAGGAACTATAAAGGACTGAAAAATATTAATGATCTGTCTGAAATACTTGTACGTGAGTATTTAATGAAAAATATTACTAAAGAGAATACTTCGTTAAAAAAATTTATGACAGATCTTGAGAAACGTATAATTGATTTTACGCTCTCGCTAACGAATGGAAATCAGAAAAATGCATCGCGAATTCTTGGTGTCAAGGAGACTTCGCTCTGTGAAAAAATAAAAAAATACAATTTAAAAAAAGATAAAAAGCGGATCCTGCTCAATCTGGATATGCTCAATATGGGAGAAGATGATATCAGTCAGGATCTCTTTGTCTGATAAAAGAAACTCACGATTAATTTTTTCAAATATCAATATATAGTCCGAAAATCCATATAACCGATCTAAAAAATACGGAATATTGGAATATATACAAAACGATGAATGTTGGCGATTTGTTTTTGAACATGCATTGGGTTTTCAGTAAAACTATTTGTTTTTTTATCCCTGAATTTTTACCGTTTGTCCCATTGAGAATAATTGATCTGCTTACGGGAAAGGTTTATGCATACTATACATTTGATAAACTTAAAGGAGGTTTATATGAAAAAATTATTCACACTGCTCGTAGCGGTTGCAGTTCTTTCAGGACTGGCATTCGCTCAGGGAGCAACAGCTGACATCTACGGTACAGTAGTACTGCCTGATGGATCAGCAATCCCGGGTGTAGCAGTAACTTTAACCGGTGATGTTATCGGTAAGACAGTTACAGTTACATCTGAACAGGGGAATTTCAGATTCCTTCAAAATCCCCCGGGAATTTATGAATTAAAGCTTGAGCTCGAAGGGTTCAAAACAGTAATTCAGAAAGCGATAAGGCTGTTCGTTGGTAAGAACAAGACCTTTACCTTTCAGATGGAAACCTCTCAGTTAAAAGAAGTTATAGAAGTTACAGGAGAGGCGAATGTAATTGATACAAGAAAGACAACAGTATCAGTTAATGTATCACAGGAAATGATGCAGTCACTTCCAACAGCAAGAAACCCATGGACAGTCATGAACCTGGTACCAGGTATGATGATGGACAGGGAAGACGTTGGTGGAGCTGAATCAGGTCAGCAGTCATCATTTTATGGCCATGGATCAGATTCCGATGATACAACATGGAACATTGACGGCGCTAACATGACAGACCCGTCAGCGATCGGATCTGCTCCTGCTTATCTGAATGTTAATGCTTATGAAGAACTTCAGATCACACTTGGCAGCAATGATATTACAGCTCAGACAGGTGGTGTACAGCTGAACTTCGTTTCGAAGAGAGCAGGTAATAATTATAGTGGAGACTTTCATCTTTATATTGAAGATGAAGCATGGGAAATGAGTCAGGATCTTCCGCAATCTATTCTGGATCAAGGATTGGTATCACCCGGAATCTTCAGATTGTATCAGTATGGCGTTAACTTCGGTGGCCCGATCGTAAAGGACAAATTGTGGTTCTTCGGATCATGGGGAGTACAGGACATTCACGCCAGAAGATCACAGGCGGCGAGGATGCATCCTGGCTGGTATCAGCTTATGGTAAGGTAAATTTCCAATTGGGTAATACCAGTGGTGATTTCCACTATTCATATGATGCAAAGAAAAAATGGGGTAGGCCTATTTGGGGCGCTGCAGTTCAGGAATCACTCTGGAACCAGGATGGCCCGGGATCTGTTATGACCGGTTCATTGCAGCATATCATGGGCAACCTGATGTTAACCGCCAAGTTCGCTTATACAGACGGCGGATTTGAGCTGAGATCAAATGATCCTACCAATGTTATTGAAGACGGTAAAATGGTCGGTAATGACTGGACTTATTATTCTAAGCCCGGATTCTATGTAGAGGGCGGAATGCAGGATTATTTCACCAACAGAAACACATTGAACGTTTCACTCAGCGGTAACTATTTTGCTGAGGGAGTACTCGGCGGAGACCATGAGATCAGATTCGGTGTTGACTATTACACAGCGGACACAACATCTCAGTCACTGTATCCCAACCAAAGGTTTCTGTACTCATGGGACAGAACCGATCCGGGTTACTACAGAGAGATCTGGTGGTATCCGAACTATATGTATGATGTCGGATTCGAAAGGATGTCATTCTATCTGTCCGATACAATAACATTCGGTAAATTAACAGCCAACATCGGACTCAGATATGATCAGGAACAAGGCTCACATAATGGGGCTACAGCTCCGGGATTAACACTTAACGGTGTTCCCATATTCACAGCTTACCTGGGTGACAGAACAGCTATTGCAGCTAAAGCAGATGGTTCTTTTAAGGTATTTTCTCCAAGACTTTCGTTCTCATATGATATTACAGGTGACGGTAAGAATGTGATCAAGCTTTCAGCAGCAAGGTACGGATCACAGAGTGGTAACTCAATTGCTTCCCATACATGGGCTCTTTCCTGGAGAGAAATTGATGTTTACTGGGCAGATGATGGCGATGGTATTGTTGAACTTGGTGAGTGGGATGAAGATCCATCAACCTGGTTGTGGTGGCATGTAGATACAGTTAATCCTTATGGAGTAACAAGCAGTAACACATACGCATCAGATCTCAATTCACCTATACTTGATGAATTATCACTTTCATTTGAGAAAGAGCTGGGAGCTGATTTTGCCGCGAATGTAACACTTTTCTATAAGAAGAAAAGCAAACAGCTTTGGTACAGGAACATCATGGCTGACGGCAGTCTTGAGACTGCAGCTAACTGGTATCAGAAGGGGACTTTTACATTCTCTGACGGATCAAGCAAACCTTATTATGAAAGATATGAAGTAGGTGTTGCTACCCAGATGGCAAACTATCAGAAAACCTATAACCAATACCTGGCTGTACAGTTTGTATTAACAAAGAAATTCTCGAGCAAATGGATGTTCGATGCATCTTTCACTTATCAGGATTGGATTGCAAAAAGAGATTCTTCAGAGTTTTTTGATCAGACAAACTACGATTATTTCAATGAGGGCGTTGTGGCACCGGAATCCGAAGGATCCGGATATACCGGTATCTTTGTGAACTCCAGATGGATGCTGAAGATGTCAGGACTTTATCAGCTTCCCTGGGGCATCAATATCACCGGTGTTCTTCAGGCAAGAGAAGGTTATGTCATTCCATATTATGAAGAATTTCAGAGAGGTTCCGGCCTCAGCTGGACCAACATGTATCAACCCGGTAAAAAAATGGGTGATGACAGGTTGCCTACATTCTGGATGCTGAGCATGGGACTTGAGAAGACCTTTAAGGTGTCTGACACAGTAACAGCAACACTTTTTGTAGATGCATACAATGTAACCAATAATTCAATTACATTAGGTGTTGAGCCGTTACTTGGTACATCAGCAACTGGTGCTATCCAGAGGATCCTTAATCCCGGGATATTCCAGTTTGGATTCAGAGTTAACTTCTAATATCGTAAACTAAAAACGGTATTAACATATGGGCCGTCCCTTCGGGGGCGGCCTTTTTTTTATAATGAATATTATATTTAGAAGCTTACGGGATTCTCCGGGAACTGTGGTAAACAATTATTCTTTAAGGTTTTTCTTCAGATCTTACAATACTTACCAGTTGTGTCCGGCTTTTAACATTAAGTTTTTTATAAATGTTATAGAGATGATTTTTGACAGTTCCGAGTGAAATGAATAATTCATCCTCTATATCTTTATTGCTTTTTCCCTGCAGAATAAGTGTGATTATCTCTTTTTCTCTTTCAGTAATTATCTCATCACGAATTAGCTGTTCAATAGTTGTTCCCGGAGGGATACTGTTCTTTTTAAATTTTCTGACCAGGTATCTTAAAAGAAAGACCATGAAAAAAACAATAACAGCAATTATTATCCAGAACCAGAATGAACTGATTAAAGTTCCAGTTATTATTATGGTCAGTTTCCTGCCTGTCTCATTCCAGATCGAGTCGCTATTGGATCCTTTTACAATGAAAGTATATTTTCCCGGTTTCAGATCCCTGTAATTTATACTATTTTTTGTTCCGAGAAAGGTCCAGTTACTATTTAGAGATTCAAGCCTGCATGAAAACTGGTTCTTTTTAGGGGAGGTATAATCGAGTGCGGCGAAACTTAAAGTCAATGTATTGTAATAGTGCGGAAGTGTAATTTCATCTGTTAAAGAAATATCATTTTTCAGGATCTGATCCATTCCCGGGAGTTCTGAACTACCGAAAATTTTCAGCCCTGTGATAACAATAGGGGGTATGTGCATATTAGTATTCAGCCTCTCCGGTGAAAAACAATCTATTCCGTTCGAACCGCTTATGAATACTATTCCGTCATGGCTTACATGGGATGTATTAAGATTATAACTCGAATTGTTCAGTCCTTCACGCTTGTCAAAATTCCTGAATTTACCTGTGCTGATAATAAAACGTGAGAGTCCCTTTAATGTCCCGAGCCATAAAGTACCCCGGGGTTCTTCCACTATGGAAACAATAGAATTATCGGGCAATCCGTTATTTATACTTAATCTGTTAAAAGAATTGCTGCTGGTATCAAACCTGATCAATCCATTTTTCCTTGTACCGCACCATATGATTCCAGGTTGATGTTCAGATTCATAAATTGATAAAACCGGTGCGGTTATTCCGGGTTTAGTTGTTGTTTTCGGAAAAATTAATTTAAATATCCCTGAACGGATCGCAAATCGGGTGAGGCCCTCATTTGTTCCAAGCCATAATGTGTTTTTGTCTGTTAATGAAGGGGATATTGTATAAACTCTATTCCTCTCCGGATTATTCCTGAAATCCTTCTGGAGCAAATAGTTTGAAAGGTTATATTTATCAAGATCAAGTTTATACAGTCCCCTGCCAAGTGATCCTATCCACAATAACCTTGGAGATGGACCAGAGGTTTTTAGAGTAGAAATAAATGCTGAATTAAACTTGCTCAATTCATCTAACGGAGATTCCAGCCTTACAAAAAGATTTTCCCTGATATTATATTTGCTGAGTCCGGAATTTGTCCCAATATATAAAATATCCGGATTGTCAGGATCAGGATTAATGCGGGTAATGTTCTTTCCTGCAATTAAATTGTTCTTATGAACTGAAATTCTCACCATTTCTGATTTTCCGGATTGGAGATCTACCTTTTGTAAACCACTTCCCAATGTACCAACCCATAATATTGAAGCATCTCTTTTGTCAGTGTAAACAGCTGATATGTTTGGGGAATTAAATATATTCCCTTTTTGTTCCACTTTATCGAACAGGGAAAAGAATTCACTGCCTCTCTTCTCTAAATTTAGTCCTCCTCCAATGGTTCCTATCCATAATAGTCCTGATCTGTCTCTTAATATACTCCAGACATAATTATTAGAGAGCCCGGCTTCACTGTTCTCCTTTTTGTATTCAATAAACTTGTCCTCTGCAATTCTGTAAATATAGAGCCCGTTCTCGGTGCCGATCCATATGAGGTTGTCGTTATCGGGGTCATGAAAAATTGTACTTATTTTCTTTTTTCTTATATGCACAACTCTGTCTTGTTCTATACCGAAACTCTGGAAACTGCCTGTTTTTTTTATATATTTTACAAGTCCGGTCTTGCCGGTTCCGAGCCAGAGGTTTTTTTCCGGATCTTCCAGGATCGAATGAATATATTTGTATTGCACATCATTTCCTGTATAGGGATCAGATATTATTTGTTTAAACTCTTTGCTCACTTCACAATATTTATACAAACCGCTTCCCCAGGTTGCGATCCATATATTGCCGCTTGAATCTTCAAAAGTAGACATGATATTGTCTTCGTTTAGTGAGTCTGAATTAACCGGATTATTTCCGAAACGTTTTACCTTTTGAGTCCCGGGAATAAATAAAATGAGACCTCCGCCTTTTGAAGATATCCACAACCTGTTTTTTGAATCTAAATTGATATGATTTACTATTAAACCGTTATTTTCTTTTGTTTTGTCAAAAGACATATAATTCCTGAAAGTGTTGGTTCTCCTGTCAAATTTTGAAACTCCTCCGCCATAAGTTGCAAGCCAGATATTTTTGTCATTATCTTCACATATCCAGGTAACTACGTTATGAGCTATTGACTCAGGATCTTTTGGATTAGTTACAAATATTTTAAAATTGTATCCGTCATACCTGTTGAGGCCATTGGATGTTCCTATCCATATATACCCATAGCTGTCTTGAAATATCGAGAAAACAAGATCATCTGATAATCCATCCTTTTTTGAAATATGGTTGAATGATAATGAATTGATAAGATCATTTGAATACACAGGGAATACACTTATCCCGATAATAAACACAATTATGATAATAAAGTTCTTCATATCTACATTGTTTAAAACGAAAAAATTTTCATAAATGTTTCACAAATATTCACTTTCATGAATGTTAATACGAAACTTAAGAAAGAAAGTGGAGAATTGTCTGCGAATATGACTAAAGTCATATGTCGAATTGTGTATTACTAAATTCACAAATTTGAATAAATAACCAAAGTTATAGAATTTTGTTCATTTTTGATCGTATTAATATATAGCAGGCTAATTTAGGAGAAAAGGAAATGAACCGTTTAATGGTAAAGCTTGGTAGAAAATTCATCGTCCTGAAATGTGAGGATATTGACAGGATCGAATCAGAGAGGAATTATCAGAGGCTTTATAAAGGGAAGAATTCTTTTCTGATAAGAAATACTTTGTCTGAGTTTGAGAAAAAACTGGATCCGGATAAGTTTGTCAGGGTGAACAGGTCTACGATTATTAATATAGAGAAGATTCAAAAGATTGAATCAGATCTGAACTATAATTATTTTGTCGTAATGAGCGATGATGTGACAGTGTTATGGGGGAAGAAGTTCAGGAATAACTTAAAAAGGGTTCTTGCTAATTAAGGAGAGAAAATATGAAAAGCAGTCAAATACTTTCAAATAAAATTAATAATACGTATAATTCAAATGATCTATCCGGACTGGATGATCTTTCCGAAGTTCTGGTGAGAGAATATCTTCAGAAGAATATAACTCAGGAAAACATTGCCCTTAAACATTTTATAAGTGATCTGGAGAGGAAGATAATTCTTTTTACACTCGGGCTGACAAACGGGAATCAAAAAAATGCGTCACGGATCCTGGGGATCAAAGAAA
Source organism: Candidatus Aminicenantota bacterium (assembly GCA_963827565.1). Classification (GTDB taxonomy): domain Bacteria; phylum Acidobacteriota; class Aminicenantia; order UBA2199; family UBA2199; genus UBA647. Next base: position 1,005,276 of record CAWHBG010000002.1, on the reverse strand, counting down.
CTTCTCTTTGTGAAAAGATCAAAAAATACAATCTGAGAAAGATCAGGAAAAAGGTCTCTCTAAACCTGGATATGCTTAATATGAACGAAGAAGAGATAAGCCCTGACCTGTTTCTCTAAAATTACCGGATCTTTCTTTTTATCAACAGCGCTTTAATCAAAATATTGGATTTAATAGTTCGTAAAAATGAATAAAGCCACAAAATTTATTTTATATCTTAATATCCGGAATCGTTTTTATATATTTGGTGGTCATAAATAGGTCGTTTGTCCCCGAAAACAATCGTTTTGTCCCAGTTATTGTAAGCATTTGATCCCCTGGGAAAGGGTATTGCTTCTTAAATTCCAGATTAAATAGGAGGTTAAAATGAAAAATTTTTTAACACTGCTCGTAGCGGTTGCAGTTCTTTCAGGACTGGCATTCGCTCAGGGAGCAACAGCTGACATCTACGGTACAGTAGTACTGCCTGATGGATCAGCAATCCCCGGAGTAGCAGTAACTCTGACCGGTGATGTTATCGGTAAGACAGTTACAGTTACATCTGAACAGGGGAATTTCAGATTTCTCTCAAATCCCCCGGGAATTTATGAATTAAAGCTTGAGCTCGAAGGGTTCAAGACAGTAGTTCAGAAAGCGATAAGGCTGTTCGTTGGTAAGAACAAGACCTTTACCTTTCAGATGGAGACCTCTCAGTTAAAAGAAGTTATAGAAGTTACAGGAGAGGCAAATGTAATTGATACAAGAAAGACAACAGTATCAGTTAATGTATCACAGGAAATGATGCAGTCACTTCCGACAGCAAGAAACCCATGGACAGTCATGAACCTGGTACCAGGTATGATGATGGACAGGGAAGATGTTGGTGGAGCTGAATCAGGTCAGCAGTCATCATTTTATGGCCATGGATCAGATTCCGATGATACAACATGGAACATTGACGGCGCTAACATGACAGACCCGTCAGCGATCGGATCTGCTCCTGCTTATCTGAATGTTAATGCATATGAAGAACTTCAGATCACACTTGGCAGCAATGATATTACAGCTCAGACAGGTGGAGTACAGCTGAACTTCGTTTCGAAGAGAGCAGGTAATAATTATAGTGGAGACTTTCATCTTTATATTGAAGATGAAGCATGGGAAATGAGTCAGGATCTTCCCCAATCTATTCTGGATCAAGGATTGGTATCACCCGGAATCTTCAGATTGTATCAGTATGGCGTTAACTTCGGTGGCCCGATCGTAAAGGACAAATTGTGGTTCTTCGGATCATGGGGAGTACAGGACATTCACGCCAGACAGATCACAGGCGGTGAGGATGCAACATGGCTGGTATCAGCTTATGGTAAGGTAAATTTCCAATTGGGTAACACCAGTGGTGATTTCCACTATTCATATGATGCAAAGAAAAAGTGGGGTCGTGCCAGATGGGGCGCAGCAGTTCAGGAATCACTCCACAACCAGGATGGTCCGGGCGCGGTTTACACCGGTTCACTGCAGCACATCATGGGCAATCTGATGTTAACAGCAAAGTTCGCTTACACAGACGGTGGATTTGAGCTGATTTCAAATAATCCTACCAATGTTATTGAAGACGGTAAAATGGTGGGTGATGACTGGACTTATTATTCCCAGCCCGGATTCTATGTAGAGGGCGGAATGTACGATTATTTCACCAACAGAAATACATTGAACCTTTCACTCAGCGGTAACTATTTTGCTGAGGGAGTACTCGGCGGTGACCATGAGATCAGATTCGGTGTTGATTATTACACAGCGGATACAACATCTCAGTCACTGTATCCCAACCAAAGGTTTCTGTACTCATGGGACAGAGGAGATCCGGGTTACTACAGAGAGATCTGGTGGTACCCCAACTACGTGTATGATGTTGGATTTGAAAGGATGTCATTCTACCTGTCCGATACAATAACATTTGGAAAATTAACAGCTAACATCGGCCTCAGATATGATAAAGAATCAGGATCACACAATCCTGCAACAGCTCCGGGATTAACACTTAACGGTGTTCCCATATTCACAGCTTACCTGGGTGACAGAACAGCTATTGGAGCTAAAGCAGATGCAGCTTTTGAAGTGTTTTCTCCAAGACTTTCGTTCTCATATGATATTACCGGTGACGGGAAGAATGTTATAAAATTATCTGCTGCAAGGTACGGATCACAGAGTGGTAACTCCATTGCTGATCATACCTGGGCTCTTGACTGGAGAGAAATTGATGTTTACTGGGCAGATGATGGCGATGGTATTGTTGAACTTGGTGAATGGAGTGAAGATCCAGATGATTGGTATTATTGGCATGTAGATACAGTTAATCCTTATGGAGTAACAAGCAGTAACACATACGCGTCAGATCTCAATTCACCTATACTTGATGAATTATCACTTTCATTTGAGAAAGAGCTGGGAGAAGATTTTGCAACGAATGTTACCCTTTTCTATAAGAAAAAACACAATCAGATCAGATACAAGAATATCATGGCGGATGGCAGTCTTGAAACTGCTGCTAACTGGTATCAGAAGGGGATTTATACATTCTCTGACGGATCAACCAAACCTTATTATGAAAGATATGAAGTCGGTGTTGCTCAACAGATGGCCAACTATGAGAAAACCTACAACCAGTATTTGGCACTTCAGCTTGTATTCACAAAGAAATTCTCGAACAAATGGATGTTCGATGCATCATTCACCTATCAGGATTGGATTGCAAAAAGAGATACTTCAGAGTGGTTTGATAAGACAAACTACGATTTTTTCAACGAAGCGGTTGTGGCACCGGAATCCGGTGGATCAGGATACACGGGAATCTTTGTTAACTCCAGATGGATGTTGAAAATGTCAGGCCTTTATCAATTGCCCTGGGGAATAAATATAACCGCTGTTCTTCAGGCAAGAGAAGGTTATGTCATCCCTTACTATGAAGAATTTCAGAGAGGCTCCGGACTCAGCTGGACGAACATGTATCAACCCAATAAAAAAATGGGTGATGACAGGTTGCCTACATTCTGGATGCTGAGCATGGGACTTGAGAAGACCTTTAAGGTATCTGACACAGTAACAGCAACACTTTTTGTAGATGCATACAATGTAACAAATAATGCTATTACATTAGGTGTTGAGCCGTTACTTGGTACATCAGCAACTGGTGCTATCCAGAGGATCCTTAATCCCGGGATATTCCAGTTTGGATTCAGAGTTAACTTCTAATATCGTAAACTAAAAACGGTATTAACATATGGGCCGTCCCTTCGGGGGCGGCCTTTTTTGTTAGTTTTTAAATTCCATATTTCCAAAAAAAATTTTCAAATTTAAACTTATATGCTATATTTTTTCATTAAACTTATAATAGAGGTGGTGGAATGAAAAAATTATTCTTTTTAGTTCAGATCTTATTAATCTCATTTTTGTTGACTGCCGGTGAGGATATTTCTCTGCTCAGATATCCGGATATTTCACCGGATTCCCAATATGTTGTATTCAGTTATAAAGGTGATATATGGAAGGCACCGGTAAAAGGGGGAAGGAGTGAGAGGCTGACCGATCATATCGGTAATGATGTAAGGCCGAAATTCTCTCCTGACGGTAAAATGATAGCATTTTCCTCTGACAGAGACGGGAACTATGATGTGTTCATCATACCTTCTGAAGGGGGACATGCCAAGCAGCTTACTTACAGGTCATCTGATGATGAAGTAACCGGTTGGAAGGGTGATGGATCCGCTGTAATATTCCACTCAAGAAGAGATCTTCACTTTTATTACGGAAATTCGGGGATCTTTTCTGTATCTGTAACCGGGGGAATGCCTCTATTACTGATGGGGCAGATGGCAATGAACGGTTCTTTGTCAAAAGATGGTAAATTTCTCGCATTTAATATAAACAGAATCCCCGAGTTCAGGCAGAGGTACAGAGGCCCTGCCAACAATGATATCTGGGTTTATAATCTTGAGAAGGACAGGTACTTCAAACTCACAGAGCATCCGGGGAACGATAAGTGGCCGGTGTTCGGGCAGGGAGGTTTATATTATGTGTCTGACAGGGATGAAACCTTTAATCTCTGGAAAATGGAAAGGGACGGGGAAAATAAGACCCAGCTCACTTTCCATAAGGGCGATCAGGTAAGATTCCCTGCGATTTCTCCGGACGGGAAGTTTGTGATCTATGAATATCTTAACAAACTCTTCAGGAAGGATGAGGGTGAAGATGCATATCCTCTTGAAATATCTGCTTCTACTGAAAATAAACATGACTATATTGTGAAAAGATCATACACTTCGGAAGCAAGTGAAATGAGAGTCTCTCCTGACGGCAATTATTATGCTTTTGTCATCAGGGGAGAAATTTTTGTTTTGAAGAAAGATTGGGAGAGGGCGAAGAATATTTCAAATTCTCCCTACAGAGAAGCAAATATTTCATGGACAAGTGACAGCAGGGGAGTATTGTTCGATTCCGACATGAACGGGAACCGTGATATATTTATAGCCTATCCCGAGGGCGAAAGAGATATATATCACTCATATAAATATAAGCTGAAACAATTGACAGGGTCTGAAGCAGAAGAGAGATATGGTGTCCTGTCGCCTGACAATAAAAAAATTGTATATATTAAAGGGAACGGTAACCTTGTTATGAAGACAATAGGGGAAGAGACCGAAAACTTTCTGCTTAAAAGCTGGAATGTTAGTGATATAACCTGGTCTCCCGACGGGAATTACCTGAGCTATTCACATATGGACAATAATTTTACATCAGATGTCTATATTTATGACCTAAAGGATAGCAAAGCCTTCAATATTTCAAGGCATCCTGATGATGATTATTTCCCCATATGGTCGCCTGACGGGAAATTTCTCTATTTTATTTCGAAGAGAAGTAACAATAATATGGATATATGGAGGCTTGCTCTCAGAAAAGAGTGGTTCGAAATGACACCGGATGAATGGCAAAAAATGGAGGAGGACAATAAGAAAAAGAAACCGGCTGAAAAAGATGGTGAAAAGGCGCCAGAGGTGAAGACCCCGCCCCTTCCCATTGAATTCAATGATATCCACCTCCGTGTGACCCATCTGACGGAACTCCTCGGAGATGAATTCGGACTTGCTGTTTCTCCCAACAGTAAAACTATTGCTTTCACTGCCGGTAATGATGAAGGTACCGGCCTCTATAAGATCGGATGGGACGGCAAAGAGAAAAAAATCCTTATAAATAAAGGGAACGAATTCGGGTCTCTCCATTTCGGTGATAAAGGCGATGACCTTTTCTTCATTAAATCGGGAATGCTCAATCAAATGAATATAAAAAAGGGGAAACCAAAAACGATACCTTTTAGTGCAAAACTTACAATTGACATGGGCGCTGAGAATATCCAGAAATTTGAAGAAGCCTGGAGAGCAATGAGAGATAATTTTTATGACGCTAAGTTTCATGGAACAGACTGGAACGGGATCTATAATAAATACAGGCCCTGGATAAATGAAGGACTCAGCAGATATGAGTTTGACTATATTTTTACAATGATCCTCGGCGAATTGAACGGTTCCCATCTGAGGATAAAATCGAGAATGGAGAAGGAGAGGAAAAAAGTGGAAACCGGTGATATCGGAGTATTCTTTGACGATAACTTTAAGGGGCCCGGATTCAGAGTGAAAACAGTGCTGAAAGATTCACCCGCATACCATAAGAACAGCAGATTGGAGGAAGGAGATATCATTACTTCTATCAACGGTGAGGATGCCGGGACAGGTGCAAATTTTTACATGTTCATGGAGGACAAGGCCGGAGAAGCCGTAATGCTTCAGGTTCTGAGAGGAGAGGACAAGCTTGATGTGGAGATAATACCTGAAAAAAGTAACCGGAATTTTATTTACAATACCTGGATCGGGAGCAATCAGAAGAAGGTTGATGAGTTGTCCGGGGGTAAACTGGCATATGTTCACATTCAGTCGATGGGATGGCCGAATCTGGAGAAGTTTGAGAGAGAACTGCATTCAATAGCTTATGGAAAAGAAGGGCTTGTAATTGATGTCAGGTACAACGGTGGCGGATGGATAACGGATTATCTCCTTCAGATCCTGATGACAAAAAATCATGCTGTCACCATCCCAAGGGGTGGGGGGAAAGGATATCCCCATGGGAGAAGATCGATCTTTGCATATACAAAACCGATAGTAGTTCTTATCAACCAGATGTCATATTCAAATGCAGAGATATTTCCCTGGTCGATCCGTACTTTAAAGCGTGGCCCTATCGTTGGTAAACAGACCTTTGGTGCCGTAATTTCCACAGGCGGGACGGCCCTTATTGACGGAACCTGGCTCAGACTCCCGTTCAGGGGATGGTATGTTAATGACGGAACAATGACAAATATGGAACTGAACGGATGTCCGCCGGATTATCCCGTTGAGAACCTACCGGGGGAAGAGAGAAAGGGCATTGACAGACAACTTAACAAAGGAGTGGAAGTGCTTCTTGACAAAGTGAAGGATGCGGAAAAAAGCAAAATCTGGAACTGAAAATAAAAACGGGGGAGGCGAACCTCCCCCGTTTGTTAAATTTACTCTATCTCAGAACCCAATGTTGAGTCATTATTTGAATTATTATTTGTATTTTCACTCTCTTTCAGAGAAATAGTAATTGAAGAATTCACTTTCCTGCCTGAAGGTGATATTACACTGAATTTTATTATGATCTCTTTTCCCAATTCTTCGATCAGTTCTGATGTAATATTCCACGTAATCTCTCCGGTCAGGGTATTCAGCTCGATGTCCTTATCAAGAGGAGAAATCAGTTCGAATTTGATCGATTTTTCAGGATCGATCTCATCTTCATCACCATATTCAGGTTCCAGGCCTGCAGTTTCAGGCATATGGGCATTGATCTTATACCTGAATATTCCGGGAGGAGTGAAATTTTCGATTGTATCCAGGTTGACAATAGGCAGTGGCCCCATTATCTTCACTATCCTGCTTGAATATTCGGAAAATTCTTCCCCTTCACCGATGATCCGGACACGGCAGTAGACCCAGTCGTCCTCATTAAAATATTCACTGGAGAGGGATGAATCATTCTCCCCCTCGATCTCATTGTCATTCACAAACCATCTGAAATTAAATTCCTCTTCAGCTTCTTTATCAGAGAGGACAGGTATTGCCGTGAGGTCGTTTTGAACATCAATTAACTTACTGAACTTCACATCTTTGATCTTTAATACCTTTTCAGCACTATGAGAGGTTTTTATTTCAGATAAAGGAACCTGTTCAATGTTCTTTTTAACTTTTAAGCTGTCATCTCCTCCATCCCCCCCACAGAAAGTGAGCAGAGATGAGAGTAAAAACAGTATTAAGTATTTATTGGCGCCCAATTCTACCTCTTTTTCTCTTCCCAGGTCATTGATCCGAATACTGATTCCACATCGATTGTATCCTGTTCGATGACATCGGTGCTGCCGACAACGCCTGAACCTTTATAAATTTTATATTTTCCTCCTGAAAGAAGTCCGGAACCCTGGATCTTTCCTGCTTCAACCTTCGGATCTTCAAGTGTGATCTGTCCGCCGCCTGCTCTCACTTTGAAACTGTAAATACTCTGGTTACCTTCCTGTACGCAGGGGTCGATTATTTTTGTCGATGTTGTTTGAGGAACATAAGTGTTGAAATAGATGGTGCTGTTGATAAAGATCGGATAGGGCTCAAAGATTGTTTCACCTGATCCTTCAGTATAATCAAACCAGAATCCGGAAGTAACAGAAGTGTCAGAACCAGTCCAGAGCGTATTCACATTGGTCAGATTTGTGTTAGTTAATGTCGAAGAGAGAGAACTGTCAATAATCCCGACAAATTGACCGGTTAAGTTATTTGAGTTGTTGGGCATGGTCCGATGGCCGGTACCTGCAAAGAGCCAGAGGTTGTAATCGTAGTCATATCCGAGCGTGGGCGGGAGCCACATGGTCTGCCCGTCTTCCGCCTGGTAGATATTTACAGGGTCCCAACCGGCAGGATCGCCGTTGACGTTTACCTTCCATATTCTGCCGCCTTCGTGTAATTTACCTGTATAATCTCCCGATTCTACAAGGTAGAGGTAATCTGTCAACCCGTTGTTATCATAGTCGAGGGCTGTAGGTGTGGCAGCAAAACAATATTTGAATCCGGGATTTGTATGGGTATAGGTAGATCCGGCTTTGCTCTCCGTCTTACTGGTATCATATACAAATCTTTTTACTATATTTCCTGTATAAGCGTTCAGTACGAAGAATGATTTCCCCTTGGGGTTCGGATTTGCAGCTTCTTCATTCATGTCATAACCGCCGGAGAGGATAACGGCCGGGAACTGTGCCCCTGTCCCGTCGTTCTGAAGCCTGGCAATAATGGGTTTCCCTTCTGTTTTTGCTGAATAAACAGGGTCGTTAAATTCCCAGAGGAACTTTAAGCTGGTGGGATCTGTCACATCAAGAGCACAATAACTTTCTCCCCCGATGCCGTAACCGAATATCAGAACGGTCTTCCAGTCTGTCCATTTGTAATCGTTTGCAATTTTAATGTCTTTAGCGATCGCTTTACCGTCAACGAAGTATTGATGAGTTCCGGAAGTTGTCCCGTCAGCATTTGGGACACCCGGTACCATCTCCCTGAGTTTTGTAAGGAATGAGGGTGGGATGAATGCCCATAATTCTTCGCCGGTCTCAACCAGGAAACAGTGGATCATTCCGTCATTGGCCCCCACATATACGACTTCCGGTCTTTTTGAGACAAGAACCTGATCTGCACCTACAGTGACCCACTCTGTTAATTCATCAAAGAAAAGCTTATAGGAGGGATCGAAACTTGCTTTCCATTTCAACGGAGCACCGACAACGGTGGGTGTGTAATGAAAAACATCGCCGAACTTCCATCCGAAGGTATTATTTCCATTCACAAAATCTATCACCTTGGCCATATTTGCATTGTCCACTGTCGTGTCACCGGTGACGAAACCGAGATCAGCTGCAGTGATTCCTGTAGTATCAAAACTGACAAGGTTTCCCCCCTTAATGGTATAAATAACCCTGGGAGAAGTCCTGTTGTTCAATACTTCTCCGGCATCCCATTCAAGTGCGCTCCCCGGATTCTCAAGGTCCGGGAAATCTCCATTATCATCTAGTTTGTAAGATTTCAGATGCCCCTCCCATATACTTTGTGTTGCTTTAGGGACAAATGTGGCGACATAACCGCTCCGGTCACCATAAGTAAGAGAATATTTCGGTGCGGCAAATGCTGCGTATGCCCTCACTTTTTCGTCGATACTGGCAAATGCATTCGCCATTGCCTGTGAGAGTGATTCATAATCGCTTGCAGTATAATACTCACCACCGCCGTTTTCTGCGGTATCTTTTAATAAAACATTATCTATGGCAAAACCGACCGTATATGTGTAAATAAATTGTTTGTTCTGCATTTTAAGTTCAAAAGTGCTGGAAGTACTTATAGCGACCTTGTCATCGGGCCAGAGGTCCATGTTGTAGGCGTACCAGGCGAGGTCATCGAGATAGTTGGTCCCATCACTGGGCAAATCCGCAGTGTCGTCATCGTTAATGAATTGCACATCGGTATCCCCCCAGGGGGCAGAATTATCATCCTCAATGTGAAAAATAGTGTTCGCACCGAGGTCCCTCAGCTGGTCATCCTGTGTCGGTTCCCCGTCGGTCACTATAATGATAAAATTCAACTGGCACCAGTTGGTAATGGGTGTGCTTGAAGCAATTTGCTGTGATCCCGGATCATCCAGATCGAGGAAATATTTGTCATCTGCAATGGAACATTCACCGCCGTTCCTGAAGTAGGCATACAGCTCGGCGTAGGTTTCGGATAGCGGGGTCCAGGTTTCTCCCAGGATCCCGTCGACCAGTCCTTTTGTAGCAGTGGAGTTTGCATTGGCGCCGCAGCTCTGGATCACCGTACCACCTTCATCGGAGTTGAACCGGGCGATACCGAAACGGGGATATTGCTTGTCGGGATTTGTATCGGCATCGTATTCGGCGAACATATCGTCGACGACATTCTTCATGACCTCACGGGCGACCCGGATCCTTACCTTCCGGTTGGCACCCCAGTTCCCTTCAATGTTGGCAGTCTTACTCACATCCCAGGTCCCGTGCTTCTGGAAATGATTCCAGGCATCTCTCTGTTCATCAGTGGCTGTGTAAATGAGAAAATTAAGTAAGTTACCGTTCATTCTGACCGGATTGTTGGTGTCCTCACCAGCAAAGAGGTATATGGGATGGGAATCCGGATGGGCATTGGAATAGGGATAATCCTTGATATCCAGGAGGAAGACATCGTCATAGGCGGTCTCCGTGACCGGGTAAGTATGCTCTGTTGTGTTGAATCTTCCGAAGTAATGGCCCTTCGGGAACTGCTTGTAGCTATCTGTATGGGGATCATAGAAATACTGCTTGTTATACTGATCGATCTGGTGATCGGAATTGGGGAAGACCCGGTCATCATAATCGGGGTATGAAACTGCCGCATTAAAAAAGGTAGGCCAGATCATATTGTTCATTGATCCCGAATTGTCCATCAGGATGAGGATGTTTGGTTTCATGATCGAATAGGTTGAACTACCGCTGTTGAACAGCGCTTCATCGAACCATCCGTACAATTGGGTGGATATCATCGAGAATATCCCTATCAGTAAAATAATTAAAATTCTTTTTTTCATCTCTTCCTCCTAATATTCGGAATTTAACATAACGACGATCGACCTTACTTCTTTCCTTGCGTCATTGCCGCCTCCGGGAACTTTGACCGCGGAGGAGGATATCACCTGCCAGGGTGTGACTGCCACACCCATGGAACCGCTTGTCTCCAGTGATATCCCTATTGGCGGTGGCGGATCGAAAGCAAGAAAGGGTGTGATATATTGGGGGTCTGTTATCTTATATCCGTATGTATCGTACAAGGGGCCGCTCCGGAAGGTCCTTGTCCCGTCGGTAACCGGACCGAATATTTCACCTGCCGGATCAACCGAATCCCTTAACATATCAGTTCCCATGCTGATCCCGTTCTCAGCCGTAAAGAATGAGTCCTTGTCAGCAAAAAAATTCCTTGTAATACTTATTTCGGTCTTACTTCGGTTAAGTCCTGTTACCCCCATCATGGAGAGGATTATAACTCCGAAGAGTACAAGTATAAGAACTGAACCTTTCTCTTTATTTCTTCTGTTTTTCATGTTCGTCTCCTAATAAACGATGTCAAAGTTCCTTACAAATACTTCATATGTGAGATATGTGTAGTGGAACCTTCCCGCGCCGAGAGTAACAGCGGCGATATCCCCCATTCTCGGTTTGTCATAGGGGGGGCCGACAATTCCCTCTTTAGTAACTTTTCTTTTGTGTTTATCTTCTGATTTAAGGAGTGCGTATACCCTTATTGAAGATATGTTCCGGTTAATAAAAGTATTCATGAAATTTGTACAGTCTGTGCTGGCAGGGGCTGCACAGGGGTCGGCATAACTTGTCCCCGCAGTTGAGGTGGATGCCCAGAACTCAGGCGGCAGATCTTTTGTGATATATTCGAACTGGATATCTTCGATATTCGGGATAATTGGTACTGCTCTGAACGAAGTTTCGTTTCCGTCAGCAAGAATGTTTGCGACCCCTTCTGAATCTGTTGTAAGGGTAAGTGTTTTTGTTCCATCTTTTTCAGTTTTTGTTGTAAAAATATTAAAATAATTAAGTCTGATAACCGGGCTGCCGTCCGAATAAGATCCGGTGTTCCCGGCTGAACCGAGATGGGTGATGGAATTATCAGTATATTTTCCCGGAACATTTAAAAGTCCTGAATAATAGACCGGAGTTGATCTCACAGTAAGGGTGGAATCATTTAAGTTGACATCACCGGTCACTTTAAATACATAATAGCCGGTTGTTCGTACAATAATACCAGCATCATTTTTAGCCCAGACTGTTCCTGAACCGTTCTCATTGTTAACATTACCTTCAAGGTTAACAACAGTATCCCCCGGGGTGAATGAACCTCCGCTGATCTCAGTGACAGCATCCTGATCTCCCGAAGCCAGTATGATCCCGTCGGGATAATCCTCATTGTTCAATGGGTAAATACCGGTGAAGGGCGGGGATGCCTGCAGAAAGGGGGGTGTCCTTAAAAGCGTCAGGACCGAACCTGCATTTCTTATATTCTCACACAATATTATGTCAATGGCCCTTGCCGCCTGGTTCATATCCATTTTGTTCGATTCGGTTACCTGAGTAGATTCTGTCTCCAGTATGAGAGAATACATTGTGATCACAATAATCAGGAGGATTATGGAAGCTGTAATAGCCTCAATTAAGGTAAAACCGCTTATACTTTTTTTGCTTTTCATTTATCTGGTCCTTCTGAATCTCAGTGATATCGGAGGTGTTGTGGTACGCGCTCTCTCTCTCCAGGTCACATTAACTGTAATATCTTTGTTGTCTGCATCGATGGTTGTTACTCTTATAGTTCTGGAGTATTGAGGGAATTCTGAGATCGAATCGAAATCATTTGTTTCACCTGTTAGCGTATCGAAGTCTTCCCTCATTTTTCGTTCCAGAGCCTCTTCTGCAAGTTTTACAGCCCTTGTATGGTTTATCTGATTGAAATTGGTTTTCATCTGAACAGTGGTCATCGAGAGTATTCCGGCTATAACATACATAAGGATAGTGATGGCAATAAGAGTTTCTAAAAATGTGGACCCCTTTTTTCCGGATAATATTTTCTTGTTAATATTGGGTAATTTCATTAAAAACCTCCATATTCAACGGTGTCACGCCAGGAGTTTTTCACCTGTACTCCGCCATATGATATGACCTTGATTTTAATTCCATCACCGTATTTAGATTCAAGTGTCAGTTTGACACCGGCATTGATCATAAAGGTGTTCGGGTCAATCAATATTCCCCTCGAATTAAAAGCGATCGTTGAAAAGGATGTTAGAGATGTTCCCCCTGCCACCTTTCCGTCAATCGGGGTTTTGTCTGTAAGATCGGGTGTCCATATCCCTGATTCATAAAAGTGCTCCATGTAAGTAGTGTCTGTAAATGTGAGGGCAATCGGCCTGTTCTCTTTAGCAGCTTTTGATTTAACCATATTGATCATGCCCAGGATCTCGTTGGATGTGGTTTTCAGTCCTGACCGGTTAATACCGGCATTGCTCATACCGAGAACAACAACAATGGTCACGGAAAACACTGCCATAGTTACCAATAGCTCAATAATTGTCATTCCTCTTTTCTTTTTCATAATTCCCCCGTAAATTGTATTACAGCAATATCTGTGCCAGGTAAAGGGTGTCATATCAAGACTGGTCTTATAATATTTCAGCATTTGTGTGTGTAAAAATTATACATAATGGTATTTTTTTGCATAAACGGGTTTTATTGTTTAAAAGATCAATTGGAGATATAATAAATTCATGAAATTGAGGAATCTTTTCCGGTTCAGTGCAAAGGAGAATATTGAAGTAGTATTTTCATCAAAAAAAGAGCGTGAAGAATTGTTTGAAGATATTGAAGAGCAGCTTATACTTTCCGATATACCGGTGACGATTGTTGAAAGGATAATTGGTAAAGGTAAGAAGTTCTCTCGGTACGCAATTCTCCAAAGATGAATTCCTTGCTGTGATGAAAAGCGAGATCACCGATGTGATCGAAACTGTTTATGAAGAGGCTGATACCGGAGATTCCCTTCTTCCTCTCTCAAACCTTAAACTGAAGATATCTGAGGAAAAAAAAAGAGAGAAAAAAAAGGCGTTTCCTGTTTGTGGGGGTTAATGGGAGCGGGAAAACCACAACAGCTGCCAAACTCGGATACAGAATGGCGAGAGAGGGAGAACGGGTACTGCTCTGTGCTTCTGACACATTCAGGGCAGCCGGAAGTTCACAACTGGTAATGTGGGGAAAAAAACTCGGGATCCCTGTTATTGGCGGGGAGCATGGCGCCGATCCCGGTTCTGTTGTGTTTAACGGTATGAATTCACTTATAAACAAAGATTATACCACGGTTATAATTGATACAGCAGGAAGAGTTCAGACAAAAGAAAATCTTATGCGTGAGTTGGAGAAAATCACAAAAATTATAAAAAAATTTATCCCGGAGGGGCCATCGGAGACCCTATTGGTTATTGATGCTACGATGGGGCAGAATACGGTTGATCAGGCAAAAAAATTCAGTGAATTCTCAGGATTAACAGGAATAGTACTTACCAAACTTGACGGAACTGCAAAAGGTGGAGCTGTTTTAAGAATAATTCAGGAGATGGGTATCCCTGTCCTTTTTGTGGGAACAGGAGAAAGAGAAACCGATCTCGAAGAGTTTTCAAAAGAAGAGTTTGTAAATTCGTTTGTTGAGGAATAATGGGACCTGACCGTTCATTAAAAAAAAATGGTTTTTCGGATGATGATCTTCTCTTTATGCACCTTGCTCTCAAGCTTGGTGAAAAAGGGCTCGGAATGACGGAACCCAATCCAATGGTGGGAGCTGTGGTTGTAAAGAACGGCAAGATAATTTCCACAGGATATCATGAAAAGTATGGTGAATCACATGCGGAGAGGTCTGCACTGGAAAAAATTGCAGAAATTGATACGACACTTTATATTTCCCTGGAGCCCTGTTCACATACCGGACATACTCCTCCATGTACTGATATAATAATAGAAAAAAAAGTAGGCAGGGTTGTTATCCCTTTTACTGATCCGAATCCGGGAGTGAACGGTGCAGGAATAAAAAAACTTGAAGCAGCCGGTATAAGGGTTGATACAGGCCTTCTGGCAAGTGAAGCAGGGTATTTGAACAGGCACTATCTGAAATACATTACTGAAAATATCCCCTGGGTTACCGTCAATGCGGGAGTTACTATTGACGGAAAGCTTAGTGATAATAACAGGAATTCTCAATGGATAACAGGTGAATTATCAAGGTCCATGTCTCATAGTTTCAGAGGTGAGTTCGGTGCAATAATAGTCGGATCATCCACTGTTGAAGATGATGATCCAATGCTTACGATCAGAGAACAGGGCTGGTCCGGGAAAAAGTTTATACGCGTTATTCTGGATACCAGAAACCGGCTGAGTGATAAAATGAACGTGTTTAATATGGGTGAAGAGTGGCCTCTCTATGTTTTTTCAGGTACTGAATACAGGAATAAAGGAAAAAAGTGTGAGAACCATTTTTTTGTCGGTTCCGGGAAACGGGGGCTTAATCTCAATGAGGTCCTCGGGATATTGGGAGAGCGAGGTATCGCATCGGTTCTTATAGAGGGTGGAGGAGCATTGATCGGATCTTTTCTGAACTCCAGGCTTGGTGATGAGATTGTTCTGTTTACTGCGGATAAATTGCTGGGAGGAGAAAACTCTGTTGATATCCTTCCGGAGGGTGTGCCATTAACAGATCCTGTAAAACTTACCGGGAAGAAAATATTTAAACTTGATAATGGCTATATTATAAGGGGGATGTTCTGATGTTTACAGGACTTATTACAGGAACGGGTAAATTTTTATCACTGGACAAAAGCGGAGATCCTGTCCTGACACTTAGAACGGATTTTGCAAGAGATGTTGTTAACGGTGATTCCGTTGCAGTTAACGGATCCTGCCTCACTGTCGTAAATATAAAAGAAGATAAATTCTCCTTTAATGTGAGCAGAGAAACGCTCGGCAGGACAAATCTGCCCGATCAGATGAAGGGAGATATACTGAACATTGAACTTCCTCTGACCCTCAATGATCTTGTAAGCGGTCATCTGGTCAGCGGACATATAGACGGTGTTGCGAGGGTTAAGTCCGTAAAACAAATGAAAGGGAGTTACCGTTTCATTTTCACCTATACTGATCGTGAATGGAGAAAATATATAATTGAAAAAGGTTCCATAGCTGTTAACGGTGTGAGCCTCACTGTAAATGATATCCAGTCTTCAACCTTTTCAGTTGAGATACTCCCGTTCACGTTTGAAAAAACAAATCTGAGAACCATGACAATCGGGAAAAGGGTGAATATTGAACTTGATTTAGTAGGGAAATATATATATAATCAAAGACCCTGAATCAGTATTTCAATATGTCAGTCCGGGGATGTTTTTTTCAAGAGGGGAAAATGGAGAATAAAAATCTTATTTCAGTTCCGGAAGCGGTAGAGATCATAAGAGCCGGAAAAATGGTCATAATTATTGATGATGAGAGCAGAGAGAATGAGGGCGACCTGATGATAGCCTCAGAGAAGATCACCCCGGAATCTGTTAATTTTATGGCAAAACATGCAAGAGGCCTGATTTGTGTCTCTCTGACAAAGAAGAGAAGTGACGAACTGGACCTTCCTCTGATGGTTAACGATAATACCTCTAAATATGAGACACCCTTTACAATCTCTGTAGATGCAAAGGCGGGAACTACCACCGGTATCTCTGCAGCAGACAGGGCTGCAACAATAAGATGCATCATTGATGAAAAAACAGGGCCGTATGATCTCAATAAGCCGGGCCATATATTCCCTTTACGGGCAAAAAAAGGGGGAGTCCTGAACAGGGCAGGCCAGACAGAAGCATCACTTGACCTGGCCAGGATTGCGGGGTTGTATCCCTCGGGAGTAATATGCGAGATCATGAAGGATGACGGAGAGATGGCAAGAATGCCTGATCTTATAAAATTTTCTGATGAGTTTGACATACCGATCATAACTGTGGAAGAGATAATAAGGTACAGGATAAAAGAGGAAACTATAATTGAAGAAAAGGCCGTGGCAAACCTTCCCACCAGATGGGGAATGTTCAAGATAAAGGCCTATGTGGATATTCTTCACAATGAGACACATATAGCATTGGTGAAGGGAGAACCTGATCCTTCCAAACCTGTACTTGTGAGGGTTCATTCCCAGTGTCTGACCGGAGATACTTTCAGTTCTCTTAAATGTGATTGCGGCAGTCAGCTTGATAATGCGATGAAAATGATCGCAAAAGAGGGGTCCGGGGTCCTTCTTTATCTCCTGAACCAGGAGGGGCGTGGAATAGGCCTTGTGAACAAGATAAGAGCATATAAACTTCAGGAATCAGGTTTGGATACAGTAGAGGCAAATCTTGAACTCGGTCTTCCCGAAGATATGAGAGATTACGGGATCGGAGCACAGATATTAAGAAAACTGGGCCTGAAAAAATTGAAATTAATGACAAACAATCCCACAAAGTTCATAGCATTGAATGGGTACGGTCTTGAGATAACCGAACGGATTCCGATAGAGGTTGAACTGCATGATGAGAGTAAATTTTATATGCAGATAAAAAAGGATAAGATGGGGCACCTTCTTAAAAAAGTTTAAGAATTTTATCTGATCCCCCTAACCCCCTTAAAGAAGGGGGAAACAGCTTTGCCCCCATTGGTAAGGGGGGTGGCGGAAGCCGGGGGGATTAGAGAAATTAATTTGATACTTCTTGATTCTAGTGTACTAATAATTTATTCTTCATATTGAAAAATGAAAGGGTTGCATATTACCAGCGAAGAGGTGAAAGAGAGAGGTTTGGTGTGGCGAGGGAATCACTTGCCTTACAATCCTGAGAATGTTGAAAAAGCACGTATTTTGAGAAAAAACGAAACTCCGGCAGAAAGAAAATTATGGCGTGAATTCCTGTCTCGTCACAGATTGAGATTTTTGAGACAAAGACCTATTGATCATTATATTGTGGATTTTTATTGTGCTTCTGAGAAAATAGCTATTGAAGTTGATGGACATTCACATAATACAGTCCAGCAAAAAGAAAATGATAAGATCAGGACTGTTTTATTAAATTTATATGGGGTTAAAGTAATTAGATTTACCAATATAGAGGTGTTGGAAAGTTTTGAGGATATATGTAAGAGAATTGATAGTGAACTTTGATCCCCCTGTCCCCCTTAAAGAAGGGGGAAACAGCTTTGCCCCCTTTGGTAAGGGGGGTGGCGGAGCCGGGGGGATTAGGATTGAATAAATTCCCGATATAATTTACAATCCTATAAGGTGATTCACTGAAATTTATTCTCAGGGGATGTCAGAATTAGCAGAAAGCTATAATGAAAAAAGTGTTGAATATTTCAGATAATGACTCTATCTTCAGAGAACAGCTCAACTCGAACATAGACTTTATCAATAAACAATGTCTCAAGACCGTGAAAATGAAATCGGGCGGATTTCTGAAAGGTGAACTGAACCTTGAGAATGAGGCTGACAGGCTTTTTAACAGGGTTATTGATAAATTGACAGAAAACAGTTTCGGAATTCTCCGGAGATTTGAAGGGCGGTCTAAATTATCCACATATCTGACCACAATAATTGCCCGGACAGCAATAGACCTGATCAGAGAGAGAGCGGGGCGGGAGCGGCCGGGAAGGGAGAACGGGGCTTTACGTACAGTGAAGATCCCTGATACGGATGGCTCACCGGTTCTGAACGGAATCAGTTCCGGAGAGGCTGGGGAATTCATTGTACCTGATAAAGAGAATATTCCTGAATTTGTGGTTATCTGGGATGACAGAGAGAAGAGTATGAGGAGCGTTATATCTGAAATGATCTCCTCTCTTAACGGTGAGGAGAGGCTTCTTCTACGGATGAAATTCCCGTCAGATCCCGGAAGAGATCCTTTGAGTACCTCTGAGATTTCGCGTGCCCTCGGGATCTCTCAAAAAGGTGTATACAACCGGGTCGACCGGCTGATAAAAAAATGCAGAAAAATACTTGAAAGTGCCGGAATCGGAGAACAGGATTTTATTTTGACGGAATTCAGGGGGAATGTCCGACATATGAAGAGGAGGGAATAGGTATGGAGAATAACGGGTCGAAGATCCTCTTTAAACTGAATGGAGTGATCTCCGGTGAAATCAACAGTGAATGTCCGTCAGCAGAGGATATTTCCGTTCTGATCGACGGAACGATCGGAAAAGAGCAAAAAGAAAAGTTGCAGATCCATATCAGTGCCTGTGAAATCTGTTATGAAACATATTTGGCTGCATTGGAAATGACGGAAAGTTCAGAAAAAAGACGTTTCAGAATATTTTCCCCGATGTCGGTTGCCGCATCAATTTTCATTGTACTTGTCGCCTTTGTGATCTTTTTTAAAGTTAATATCGGTGTTAAGGATATTGAAGAGAGTGATTCCGGATTTGTGAAGGGCCCTGTTTTGATAAAGGAGGGCACTGGAGAGCATAAAGCGGACAAACAGAAAATTGCGCTACCGGTGAAACAGAAAGTGAGTAAGAAACGGGGGAAAAAGGGTCCGGTCATACCGCCTGCACCCGGGAAAACTGCCAGAATTAAGAAAAGTGAAGAGATCACAAGAGAAGCCGAGGTCCCGGAGGTAAAGGATGAACCCCCGGGCATCAAGTCTAAAATGGTTCTCCGGAACACTCAGGGAATTTCCCAATCAGGGAACGAACCGGCCCGAACCTCTGTCGGATTATCAGCCGTTACGGTAGATATAGAGAAGGTAAGTTCTGATGATAAATCGGGGAGGCAATCTGTTGTCCGGAAGAAAGTCGGTAAAGGGCTTGTAGATAAACTTAAAGAAAGTGAGGAAAAGGACAGAGATATTGTTGCAGGTATGAATTGTTTCAGCCGGGAAGGGGATGAGTATAAGAGAAGGAGAGAATTTATAACAAAAATTCCTCTGAGAGATACATTTCCGAAAATCGTAAAGCTTGTTCAGCCTGAGAACTTCAAAGCGGATGAGCCGGTCACGGAACCTGTTTATATTATACTTGAGGTTATAACCAACAAGACCGGGGATGTCGTTAAAGTGTGCCTTGTCAGTGGAAATACCGGAAATATTGTATATATAGTTAAAGCTGTAAAAAAATGGAAATTCAAGCTTCAGGGGGACTCTCCCGCAAGGTTCAGACTGGCCCTCGGTATCAGCGGTAACAGGATCATAGAGGTTCTTGATCAAAAATAATCGGGGAAAAACCCCAGGCCTTCCGACATATATTTTGAAAGTGAAATTAAGGAGAAAAAAATGAGATCAAAAAAAGTAATCATCTTAGTCATTGTTATGGCAATGGTAATGTCGTCAAATGTATTTTCAAAGAAGAAGGATCCGGTAGTTCAGATGGCCATCCTGCTTGATACCAGCGGAAGCATGAGCGGACTGATAGAGCAGGCCAAAATGCAGTTATGGAAGATAGTGAATGAAATGGCCACAGCAAAAAGAGGGAAGAGGTCCCCACTTCTTGAAGTCGCTCTTTATGAATATGGGAAGAGTTCAATCCCGGCCTCAAAAGGGTATATCAAAATGCTGGTTCCTCTTACAACCGACCTTGACAGAATTTCTGAAGAACTGTTCAAACTGAGAACCAATGGCGGGAGTGAATACTGCGGTATGGTTATTGATAAGGCAGTCAGGGAACTAACCTGGAATAAGAGCAATAAAGAATATAAAGTGATCTTTATTGCCGGAAACGAACCGTTCACTCAGGGTAGTGTTGATTATAAAGATTCATGCAGGTCAGCAATATCTAACGGGATAATTGTAAATACAATATTCTGCGGCCCGTTTCAGACCGGTGTCAACACAAATTGGAAAGATGGAGCGGATATATCTGATGGCTCATATATGAATATAGATCATAACCGGAAAATAGTTCATATAAAGGCCCCCCAGGATCAGGAGATAATAAAACTTGGGAAAGAACTGAATAAGACCTATATCTCTTATGGCAAAAAGGGTGCGGAGATGAAGGAACGTCAGAAAGAACAGGATCTTAATGCCGGAAGTATGAGCCCCGGAGTAATGGTCCAGAGATCAGCTGCCAAAGCTTCAAAACAGTACAGAAATACATCGTGGGATCTCGTTGATGCAGAGAAAGAGGGGACTGTAAAAGTTGAGGAGATAGCTGTGGATGAACTACCGGCTGAGATGAAGAACATGAGTGGTGACGAGCGGAAGGCATATGTGAAGAAAAAGAGCAAAGAGAGAGAAGTCATTCAGAAAAAAATACAGGAATTGAAAAAGGAGAGAGAAAAGTTTGTAAAGGGTAAAAGGATTGAAATGTCGAAAGATAAAACCCTTGATGATGCAATAATCGGTGCACTGAAAAAGCAGGCATCAAAAAAGAAATACAAGTTTGAAAAAAAATAGGGTCCTAAACGGGGGGCGGAATGCCCCCCGATAAATTAAAGGAGGCAGAATGAAAAATATGATAAATAGATGGATACTACTGAATGTCCTTTTAATATTTATTGCAGGGCCATTCATTTTTTCTGACGGTTTTATTGTTGTCCCGAGGGATCCGAGACCGGTTCCACGTCCCCACCCGAGATTCAGGCCGTTTCCACTGGAGGTGAAATATCATTATGTGGATGTTAAGATAGAGGACACTGTTGCTGTCACGAGTATAGATCAGGTATTTTATAATCCCACAAGGCACAGGCTGGAAGGGTACTACCTTTTTCCGGTCCCGGAAAACGGGGTTATTAAGAATTTCTCAATGTATATCAACGGGAAAGAGACAAAGGCTGAATTACTTGATGCCGTAAAAGCGAGGAAGATATATGAGGATATAGTCAGGCGGATGAGGGATCCGGCTCTTCTTGAATACAGTGGAAGAACAGTTTTCAAAGCCAGAATATATCCGATCGAGCCAGGTTCTGAGAAGAGGGTCAGGATATCTTATACCGAGATCCTGAACAATGATAATTCAACTACCGAATATATTTATCCCCTTAATACAGAAAAGTTCTCCGCTAAACCCCTGAAAAATGTAAGGATCAGGGCTGAGATCAGATCAGGTGCAGATCTTAGAAACATATACTGTCCGACACATAAAGTGGATATTATAAGGAGAGGTGAAAAGAAAGCGGATGTAGTATTTGAAGAGATGAACGTAAAACCTGATACGGATTTTAAACTATATTTTGATTCAGCTGCTGAAGATATCGGTTTGTCGGTCAGGAGTTATAAGAAGAGAGGGGAAGACGGGTATTTTCTCCTTAATATGACACCCGGTTTTGGAAAGAGCAAAAATTTTATTCCCAAGGATGTCTGCTTTGTCCTGGATGTTTCGGGAAGTATGTCCGGGAAAAAACTTGAGAAAGCTAAAAGTGCATTGAAATTTTGTATCGAAAACCTGAGGAAAGCGGACAGGTTTGAGATAATAAGGTTCTCGACTGAGTCAGAGTCTCTGTTTAAGATGCTTAGATCTGCAAATAGCGGAAACAGGGATAAAGCAATGAAGTTTGTTGATGATCTAAGAGCTATTGGAGGGACCAATATTGAAGAAGCCCTTGACGAAGCATTAAAAATCAGGAATTCAAAGGGCCGTCCCTATATAATTGTTTTTATAACAGACGGGAAACCGACCATCGGCGAAACCGATGAAGATAAATTGATCAGTATGATAAAAGGGAAAAACGCAGGAAGTACAAGGGTGTTCACTTTCGGGATAGGAAGTGATCTTAATACCCACCTTCTGGACAAGATTACCTCTCTTACAAAGGCCTACAGATCATATATTACAGAAAAAGAGGACATAGAAATTAAAATATCAGGATTTTTCAGAAAGATCGAATCTCCTGTATTAACAGACCTGAAATTAAGTTTCGGTTCCGGTATCAGAGTGAGCAAAATGTATCCTCGTGATCTTCCTGATCTTTTCAGAGGGTCTTCCATATCTGTTCTCGGGAGGTATTCCGGTTATGGCAAGACAAAGATTTCCCTTAGGGGGAATATTTCAGGAAAATCTGTAGTGTTCCGATATGGAAGTAGTTTAGAGGGGAGCTCTGAGAAAGATGATTTTGTACCTCTTCTCTGGGCTTCGAGACGTGTAGGATTCCTGTTGGATCAGATCAGGCTGAATGGAGAGAGCCGGGAGGTCAAAGATGAAGTGATACTGCTGGCGAAAAAATATGGAATAATAACGCCCTATACCAGTTATCTCATAGTTGAAGATGAGAAGAAACTTGTCAGAAGAAGAGAGATAGAGAGTCTCCAGCAGGTTCTGGCTCCGGCCGCTGCAAAATCCGAAGGATTCTCCAGGCGTGGTACTGAAGAATCGGATTCCTTAAAGGATAAATCAGGACGGTTCAGTGTCAGGGCAAGTAAGGAAGTACAGGGACTGAATCAGGCTGAAAATTTTAGTGAAACCCGTCAGGGCCATGACAGGTTGAATTTCGGAGGCGGTAAAGGAGACAGGGGGACACTGAGTCAGCAGATGAAAAATATTCAGGGAAGGGCAGTCTACTTCAATGGAAATATCTGGATAGATTCCGATGTTCATGTGAAAAAGTTTGTATCAGAAAAAGAGGATCAGATTTGGTGGTGATGAATATTTTACTCTTCTTAAAAAACACCCTTCCTCAGCACAATTTCTGGCTCTGGGTAACAACATTCAATTTGTTCTGAATGATACCCTCTATGATATTTATGAAGAATAATATATAACTTATTGAAAAGCCGGGCCTGCGGGTCCGGCTTTTGTTCCCTAACGATCTTCGGTCCGGTGCCATCCCCATTGTTTAAGTTTTCTTTTTAATGTTGAGAGTCCCATTCCCGTTATTTCAGCGGTTCGGGTTTTATTGTAATCCGTACTCTTGAGAATTTTAAGTACATGTTCTCTCACCACATCTTCCACGAGGAGAAGTCCATTCACGTTGTTTGATTCCTCTTCTGATTCAGAGGCCGAAGGAAAAGTAAGAAGAGTTTCATCAAAGCCGGAATAAATTATGCTGTTTTCCAGATGATTCCTCAGTTCTCTTATGTTTCCCCTCCATTCTCTCTGAGTCAGAGAATTAAAATCAATATCAGGGGAATAAATATTCTTTCCCATTCTTATGACCAGGTTACGCCAGAGATGTTCTGCGATGATCGGGATATCCTCTCTTCTCTCCCTCAACGGGGGGACATAAATATTGAATACTGCAATCCTGAAATAGAGGTCTTCCCTGAAATTCTTTTCAAGTATTTCCTCTTTCAGATTCTTATTGGTGGAAGCAATTATTCTCACATCAACACTGATCTCTTTGATTCCTCCGAGTTTTATGAATGTGCCGCTCTCGAGCACTCTCAGCAGCTTTGCCTGGAATTCCAAAGGCATTTCCCCTATCTCATCAAGGTGGAGGATTCCGTAGTTGGCTATCTCGAACAATCCCTGTTTCCCTTTTATGGCTCCGGTGAATGCCCCTTTTTCATACCCGAAAAATTCCGATTCAAAAAGGGTCTCCGGGATTGAAGCACAATTCACGCTGATGAATTGTCTACGGCTCCGGTCACTCTCCAGATGAATATTCCGTGCGATCAATTCTTTTCCGGTGCCTGTTTCACCCTGGATCAGAACCGGGCTGTTGGCGGAAGCAGCCATTGATATCATTTTCCTTATGTTGTTGATCTCCCGGCTTTCCCCTACAATTTTTGCAGTAGACCTTTCATAAACTTCGGCGGCTTCATCCGAATATTCAAGTTCATACATTCTGACAGCATTTTCAAGCCTTTTCAGCAATGTCTCCAGTTTGAACGGTTTATCCAGAAAATCAAAAGTACCTTTCCTGATATTCTCCTGTATCGTATGGTCCTGCCCGTATGCGGTCATGAGTATCATCTTGGTTTTTAATCCCTGGCTGATTATAAAATCGAGTATGTCCGTCCCATCGGAATTTTTAAGTTTTCTGTCTACTAATGCTATGTTGATAGTGTGTTTTGCAAGAAGTTCAATTGCATCTTTACAATTATCAGAGTAATATACTTTAAAATTCTCTCCCTCCAGATAATCACTTATTCTATCTGCCAGAAATTTATCATCCTCTGCAAGCAGTAGTGGTACTTTATGTTTGCTGTTCTTTTCCATTGTTTTCCGACCTTTTTTGTATATAGATGGCGAATTTTACACCAGCTCCATCAAACGGCGTTTCTACCCGGATCGTTCCACCCATTCTTGTCATAAGTTTCAGAGATATTGCCAGTCCGAGTCCCTGGCCTTTATCCCTGGTTGTGAAAAAAGGGGAAAAAATCTTATCGATGATCTGATTGCTGATCGGTTCTCCGTTGTTCCTGTAAATCATTTTTATGTAGTGATCATCAATATTTTCTATATATATAGATATTTTTTGGTTTTTCTTAAGAATATAAAGGGAATTGTTGAGAAGATTGAGTAAAATCTGATAAAAAGCGTTCTCATCGAGAAAAACCATAAGATCATCTTCAATATTATTCTCAATTTTTATTCTTTTATCTTTGATCAGATCATAGTTTCTGGAAATAAGTTTGCTGACAATTTTTTTTAAGGCCAGTTGTTTGAATTGCAGATCTGTCTCTTTTGATACCTCCCTGATGCTCTTTAAAAATGCTGAAAGCCTTTCTATTTCAAGAATGGTTCTGGATATGTAATCAAATGACTTTTCTTTGGGCCATTCATTAACATTGCTGAGTAGTACCTGAAGGCTCATGCTTATTCCTGCAAGCGGATTTCCGATTTCATGGGCAACTTCAGCTATAAGTTCAGATAATTTGTCATAGAAGATGTTTTCCTGTTTTGTGTTTGAGTAAACGGTTTTAGATGCAATATCACTCAGAAGAACAAGTGAAATATGGTCATTTACCGCATAAGATGAATATCCGAGTTTTGTACTTTGCTCCTTTGATCTTAATAAGAGTTCGCGGTTTATTGCGATCTTTTCCCTTGAGTTAGTGAAATGATTAATACTGCTGTAAATAGTCTGGAAAAATTTATCTTCTATCAGAGAATATTTTTCTGCAGATTTGTTTGCATATAGAACACTCCCGTCAGTCATGCTGAATAAAATAACACCCAGTGGAATATTTTCGAATACTTCATTGAACCAATATGACTTGTTTGAAACAACCTGTTTGATCTTTTTTTTTATTTTTGAAGAAGTATTCTCTTTTTCATTATTAGCCATATCTTTATATTACATTTAAATAGTTTATTTTTCAATCAAAAGCGGCTCATTTTGAACTGGCAGGCCAGAATGGACGGTCCATACTGACCCGGCAGGCTTTTTGCTGTAAAAAATTCCTCAGCAGTATTGGATCTTTCAGGATTATATGTTTGGCAAGTGTATTGCTTATTTATTTCAGGATTAAATATGGCAAAACGATTATTACTTGTTGATGATGAAGAGTTTTTTCTCGAAGGACTCCGGGATGGATTGAAAGAATTCAGTAATAGATTTGTAACAGATATATGTTTCTCTGTCGATGACGCAAAAAAACTCCATAAAAAGAATAAATATGATCTTATAGTTTCCGATATAAGAATGCCCGGAAAAAGTGGTTTGGATCTCTTTGTTTATCTAAAGAAGAAAAAATTCAAGGGTGGATTTATTGCAATGACCGCATATGGAACTGAAGATCTGCTTGCTAATGTACGGGAATTGGGCGGTCTTGATGTGATAATGAAACCGTTCAATCTGGAGTGGTTCAAAGACAAGATACTGGAATATTTTTCAGATCCGGGAGTGTCGGGAACAATTGAATCAATCGATCTTACTTCTCTCTTTCAGATGGTAAATCTGGAGAAAAAATCGGTTACGGTAAAGATCGAACATCAGGATAATATCGGATTCATCTATTTTGAGAAAGGAGAGATCATTCATGCAGAATATAGTGAATTTGAAGGATTGGAAGCGGCAAAATTTATAATTGCAATGAATAAGGGGAAATTTTCAATATCAAAAAATGGCGAAGTGGTCCCGAGATCGATTGATGTCCCTTTTGTTGCTTTGATGATGGATTCAATGAAGTTAAGTGATGAAGAAATATTTGAAAGTAAAACAAACAATAAGGAGAAAAAAATGGATGTAGAAAAATTAAATGAGGCTGTTAATATTCAGAAAAATGATCTTGGACAAGGGCTTCTTGCAACCGATATATTCAGCTCTTCCGATGGACAGTCCATTGTTGGATTCAATTCCAACCCACAGGCTTGTGCATTATTTAATCAGATTTCGGACTATATGAAAAATGCACTCGAAGAATCTGGTTTCCCACCTCTCGGAAGATATTACATTATGGATGTAGCTGGTGACAAAATGATTGTTGTAATACTTCTTGGTGATTTCAGGTGGGGAATGCTGATCGATAGAAATAAAACCCAATTGGGGCTCCTGTTGAACATAGCCATGCCAAGAATGATCAAGGCCTTTGAAGAAGCACTCGTTGACTGACTAATAATTATTTTAAACCGGCCGGGAACTTCCCCCTCCTCATCCCGGCCGTGTTTTCTTCACACTTTTCACATTGAACAAAATCTGTTTCTGAGATATTATTCATTCATGAAATACCGGTATCTCCTCTTTGATCTTGACGGGACCCTTTTTGATTATGATAGAGCTGAGAGTTACGCATTAAACCAAACATTCAGAGAATCAGGTTTTGAGCACAGGGACACCTTTCTTTCCGAATACAGAAAGATCAACAAACAGATATGGCTCGACTATGAATCAGGATCGATTACCCAGAAAGAGTTAAAAACTGAAAGGTTCAGGCGGCTCAGTGAATCTTTGGGAATTGAGATTTCCCCGGATAAATTCAGTGTCTCGTATCTGAGGAATTTGTCACAGGGGCGATTCCTCCTCCCCGGCGTACTCACCTTTCTGACTGAGTTGTCCACAAATTCAGTCAGAATGTACCTTATCACAAACGGATTAAAAGATGTCCAGAGAGAGCGGTTGTCCGGTTCAGAGATAACTGAATTTTTTTCAGATGTTTTTATCTCTGAAGAGATAGGAGCCGCAAAACCGGATAAAGCTATTTTTGATGAGTCATTCAGGAGGATGGGGAATCCGGATAAAAATGAAGTTCTGCTTGTTGGTGACAGCCTCTCTTCCGATATTGCAGGCGGTTTTTCCTACGGTATTGATACCTGCTGGATCAATCCTGAAAATCATGAGAACAAAACCAATATTATTCCCACATATATTATTAAAAGTGTGCAGGAATTGAGAAATATCCTGTAAATCATAGTGAAAATAAGGAAATTTAAAGATTAGAAATATTGACTGGATTATGATCTGTCAGTATTCAATAACTATAATTTTTTTTTTAACAAAAATCCGTTGATTCCACCCTCTTAGTGTGATAAGTATACCTGTTTATTCCGGAGGGAAAATGGAAATCGATAAGAAACTGCTGGATCTTGCGAACAGAAAGGATGAGGCCAGATCCGGTGGTGGTGAAGAAAGGATAAAGAAACAGCATGACAGCGGAAAATATACTGCCAGAGAGAGAGTTGAGATGCTTCTCGATGAGGGCAGCTTTGAAGAATTTGATATCTTCAAAAAGCACCGGTGTACCGATTTCGGAATGGATCTTTCGAAGCCTTACACCGATGGTGTCATAACCGGATATGGAACGATAAACGGCCGGCTTATTTTTGTTTTTTCACAGGATTTTACAATATTCGGCGGCTCCCTTTCAAAAGCTTATTCGGAAAAGATCTGTAAAATAATGGATATGGCAGCCAATTCCGGTGCTCCTGTCGTTGGTCTGAATGATTCGGGAGGCGCCCGGATTCAGGAGGGAGTGGATGCCCTTGCAGGTTATTCTGATATATTTCTCAAGAATGTGATGTATTCAGGAGTTGTCCCTCAGATATCTCTGATCCTGGGCCCCTGCGCGGGAGGAGCTGTCTATTCACCGGCAATTACCGATTTTGTTGTAATGAAAAAGGAGACCTCATATATGTTCCTTACCGGCCCTAAAGTTGTAAAAAAAGTTACAGCTGAGGATGTGACAACCGAACAATTGGGGGGAGCATCTATCCATTCATCTGTTAGCGGAGTTGCTCATCTAGTATATGATGATGAGTCTGAACTGATAGAAGGTGTGAGGGAACTACTGACATTTCTCCCTCAGAACTGCAAAGAGAATCCCCCTTTAATTGAGACAGATGACCCTCTTGACAGGACAGATGATGAACTGAATTATATAGTTCCTGATAATCCGAATAAAGCTTATGATGTCCGGGAAGTAATTCAAAGAGTAACAGATGACGGACTGTTTTTTGAGATACAGGAAAATTATGCAAAGAATATTGTTATCGGATTTGCCCGTCTGAACGGTAATTCAATCGGGATAGTGGCAAATCAGCCAGCCCACCTTTCAGGAGTTATTGATAATGATGCTTCAATTAAAGCAGCAAGGTTTGTCCGTTTCTGTGATTCTTTCAACATTCCCCTTGTTGTATTTGAAGATGTACCCGGATTCATGCCGGGAACCAGACAGGAGTACGGTGGAATTATCAGGAATGGTGCGAAATTATTGTATGCATTCGCTGAAGCAACTGTTCCGAAGATCACTGTAATCCTAAGAAAAGCTTATGGAGGTGCATATTGCGTGATGAATTCCAAGCATCTCAGAGGTGATGTCGTAATGGCCTGGCCTACTGCGGAGATAGCTGTAATGGGCCCTGACGGAGCTGCCGAGATAGTATATAAAAAGGAGTTGCGGGACCTTGAAGGAAATGAGAGGGAGCAGCAGCTTGTAAAGCTAATGGACAAATACAAGGAGATGTTTGCAAATCCTTATAATGCAGCAGAAAAGGGGTATATTGATGATATTATTGTCCCTGCCAATACCCGGATAAAACTTATTAAATCATTAAAAATGCTTTCAGGAAAAAAAAGCAGCAATCCTGAAAAAAAACACGGTAATATACCATTATAAAAATGGATAATATATTTCTTAAACAGGGTATTGAGATCACAATAATAGGTATTAGTGTTGTTTTTGCCGGATTAATACTAACCTTTATAATGATCAATCTATTCTCCACAATCCCGAAGGTTGTATATTATTTCCGCCGCAAAAAAGATAAGACTGAAAATAAAAAGAGTGTAGTCCCAAGTACGGATATCTGTGAAGATCACCTGGCCGTATTGGTTACGGTACTTGATATCGAATTTAAAATGAGGTCCCTTCTCGATAAAGGGAGATTTACATTTAAATAGAAGGTTAAAATGAAAAAATATGTTCTGAGTATTGGAGAAAAAGATTATAGTGCAAGTGTATTAGAGATAAATAATAATTTTGCAAAGATATCTGTTGACGGGAATATTTATGATGTCAACATTAAAGAGTTCGGAATGAATGGTGTTAAACCTGTTGAAAAGTTTGCCAGGGCAGTATCTGAATCAATTGCTGTTTCAAGACCTGTGAAAACAACCGGAACTAAAACTTTGATATCCGGAGACGGAATTAAGGCTCCGATGCCGGGAGTGGTACTCAGCGTTAAAGTGAAGGAGGGGGAGAGGATCAAAGCGGGGGAACATGTTCTTATTATTGAAGCCATGAAGATGGAAAATGAGATAAAGGCCCCTTATGACGGGATAGTAGGAAAAATTCATGTGGCAGAAAATGACAGCGTCTCGGAAGAGGACCTTCTGGTTGAGTTGAAGCGTCCGGCTATGACCACTTTGTAAAATGAATAAAATCAGCCGATTTCTAATCTTTACAGTATTATCATTAATGGGAATGATGCTTTTCTCTTCAATAAGTATCAAAGCAGATATTGTTGAAGGCAGCAATATTATCCGGGTGAAAATTGAATCAGGACTGGTGCCTCAAGGGAAGTTGAAGGGAGAATTGATTGATAACAAAGGTGAAGTTGTAGGATTGATAAGGATTAAGGAAACGGGTAAGAATTTTCTGAAAGCTGAACTTACCCACCGGTCACCGGGGAAGGATCCGGAAAATGCTGTCAGTCTCCGTTTTCCGGGAACACTGGATGAGATCATATCCGGAACAGGATTTGCAAATCTTTCATACAAAAATATTATCATGATCCTGGTCGGGATATTCTTTATATATATCTCAATTAAGAAGGACTATGAACCTCTTCTACTTGTACCCATTGGTTTTGGTATTATTGTCGGGAATATTCCTCTGCCCTTACAGCTTTTTGATAATATTTCTGTATATATGATAGATCCGGTCACTTCGGAGTATACTTTTAATACTTCAGGCGGCAGTGTTATGGGCCTCCTCTATTACGGGGTCAGATACGGTCTCCTCCCGCCACTCATTTTTCTCGGAATAGGTGCAATGACAGATTTTTCAGCACTCTTATCCAATCCTAAAAGTATCCTTCTCGGGGCTGCAGCACAGACCGGAATATTTATTACATTCCTCGGGGCATTGATGCTCGGGTTTTCACCGGCTAAAGCAGCTTCGATCGGAATAATAGGAGGGGCCGATGGACCAACTGCGATCTTCCTTTCCTCTAAACTGGCACCGGAACTTATAGGGCCGATAGCTATTGCCGCTTATTCATATATGGCCATGGTACCCATTATCCAGCCGCCTATCATGAGGCTTTTAACTACCAGAAAGGAGAGGCTGATCCGTATGAAGCCTTCAAGGAAAGTAAAAAAGACGGAAAAGATAATATTTCCGATAGCAGGATTTATACTGACGACACTGGTTGCCCCCGGGGCAATACCCCTTCTGGGAATGCTGTTTTTCGGAAATCTGCTAAAAGAATCAGGAGTTACCGGTAGGCTTGCAAAAACAGCCTCCAATGCTTTGATAGATATAGCAACTATTATACTGGGACTGGCAGTAGGGGCATCGACAACAGCGCAGGTTTTTCTGAATAAGACCTCGATCACAATTTTTGTACTTGGCGTTATATCATTCGGGATCGCTACATCGTGCGGCCTGTTGTTCGCTAAATTGATGAATCTGTTCCTCAGGACTAAAATAAATCCGCTTATTGGGGCCGCCGGAGTATCTGCTGTTCCGGATTCGGCAAGGGTTGTACACAATATCGGAAGAGAATATGATCCGGAAAACTATCTCCTTCAGCATGCAATGGGACCTAACGTTGCAGGAGTTATCGGATCAGCAATTGCCGCAGGTGTATTTCTCGGGATATTTTAAATGAAAGAATTCAAGAGAGGAGAATAAAATGGAAAAGATCGTATCCGTAATACCTAATCTTTGTGAAGGAAAAAATAAAGAACTGATAGAGAGTATAGAAGAGGAGTTGAAAGCAATACCGGGACTGATACTGTTGGATACTTCCATGGACAGTTCAAGGAACAGGACTGTTTTTGCCTTCACAGGTGAGATCGATTCAATATTTAAAGGGGGGTTCCTCCTCTATGAGAGAGCACTTAAAGATATTGATATGAGAACTCACAAGGGTGAATACCCGAGGATCGGAGCTCTTGATGTATTCCCTTTTGTCCCGATCAAGGATGTAACTATTGAGGAGAGTGTTGAGTTGTCGAAAAAATTTGCAAATGAAGTTGCAGAGAAGTTCAACATCCCGATCTACCTCTTTGCTGAATCTGCGCAATTTCCGATTAGAAAAGATATTGATCACATAAGAGAATGTGAATATGAAGGATTGGAAGCAAGGCTTAAAGATTCAAGGTGGAGACCGGATCTGGGTCCTGACAAATTTAATCCCGATTTTGGGGCAACCATCATCGGAGCAAGGCATCCTCTGGTAAGTTTTAAGGTCCATTTTGATTCAACCAGGACAGATCTGGTAAAGAAGGTATGCAGAGAGATACAATATAGTTCCGGCGGATTAAGCCATGTTAAATCCCATGCAGGTAAAACTCCTGATACCGGTTTTGCAGAGATGACAGTTTCTGTTTCAAATCATAGTGTAACACCTCCTTTCAAGGTTATCGAACTGATCAAAATAATGTCCTCAAGATACTCATTAAGAATAACTGATGTTGAGATGATCGGTATGATCCCGGAACAGGTATTTATCGATGCTGCATTGCATTATATGCAGATCTCGGAGTTCAAATCATCAAGAATTCTGGAGAAGAGCATAAAAGAGCATTTTTAATAGTGTAAATTATAAATTTATAGTGTTGAGTTCCCTTCTCCTTTGTTGACATGTTTTCCGTATTTCCATAAAATATAATGGCATCGGGTGTATCCTTCCCCGAATGCAAGGAGATGCTGATGGCTGTTTTAATAGACTCCCCTTCCCTGATCGATGCTGCCGGAACAGAGGGTAAGATCATCAGGGAGTTTTTTGGTATGATCAATTCAGGTGAAAGTGGGATCAGCATTGCCCAGATGACCTCTCCTTCGGGATGGGAAGAGCCGGGACAGAGGCCTGAATTTGATGAATATTCCATTGTTTTAAAAGGGATGCTCCGAATAGAAACTGTTGAACAGAACTTTGAGATAAAAAAAGGCCAGGCAGTACTTATCAAGGCGGGAGAGTGGGTGAAGTACAGCACTCCTGAAGAGGGTGGTGCCGAATATATATCAGTATGTATCCCTGCCTTCTCACCTATAACAGTTAACAGGGACGATATAACATTATAATATGGCAGTGAAAGTTTCTGCCTGTCCGAGAGACTGTTACAGCACCTGCTCCTTCCTGGTTTCCATTAAAGACGGACGTATAGGCCTTATAGAACCCCATCCTGATAACAGAGCAACATCTGAAGGGATATGTCTGAAAGGGCTGAGTTATTTTGAAAGGGTAAACCATCCGGACCGCCTTCTCTTTCCCCTGAAAAAGAAAGGTGGGCAGTTTATCCGGATCACATGGAAGGAAGCTGTTTCTACAATTTCTGCAAAGATTAAAGAAATACAAGCGAGATACGGCCCCGAGTCCATCCTCTATTATTCAGCCACAGGGACTAAAGGGCTTCTGAATAGTACAGGGGCTGCATTCTGGGAGATGGCAGGAGGATATACTTCCACATATGGTGACCTTTGCTGGCCTTCCGGGCTGGAAGCAACAAGATTGACCCTCGGCGAGAACATCCATAATTCGCCATGGGATATTGAAAATGCAAAACTGATAATATCATGGGGGAAAAATATTGCCGAAACAAATATCCACCAGATGAAATTTATTGAAAATTCAATGAGGAAAGGCGGAAAATTTATTGTGATCGATCCGAGGAGAACAGAAACAGCTTCGAAAGCAAGTATCCACATCTCTCCTGCTCCCGGAACAGACGGGGCTTTTGCCCTGGGGATAGGTAATCTCCTGATCAGGAATGGATCAATTGACACAGAATTTATCAGTAAATATGTGAAGGGATTTAGTGAATATAAAAAAGTTGCGGGAAAATTTACCTCCGGAAGAGTTGAGGATATAACCGGAGTTCCCCGGAAGGACCTGTTTAATATTGCCGGTATGATCGGGAAGATCAAACCGATGACGCTGATTGCCGGATTCGGGATCCAGAGATATAGAAACAGTGGACAGACTATACGGGCAATTATTTCTCTTCCGGTTATAACCGGTAATATAGGAAAGGAAGGGGGCGGTTGGGTTTATGCAAATCTGCAAAGCCATATATTTGATGAAGTGAGGGATCCCCTTGCTATATATCCGCGGGAATATGAGAAAGGTATCCGAAATTCAATTCCTGTTGCACAACTTGGTAAAGGTATTCTTGAAAGTGAAAAACCCCCTGTGAAAATGATATGGGTTGAGAGGGGTAATCCTGTCACTCAGAATCCTGATACCGGGAGTGTCCTTAAAGCTTTCAGGTCACTCGATTTCAGGGTGGTCGTTGATCAGTTTCTTACCGATACAGCAAAGGAAGCGGATATTGTCCTTCCTGCAAAAACGATGTTTGAACAATCAGATGTGATCAATGCATACTGGCACCATTACATTCAGTTCAAACAGAAGGTGATAGATCCCCCCGGAGAGGTGAAACCTGAATCGGAAATTTTCTATCTTCTTGCTGAAGAGTTGGGTATCGGTAAAGATGAGTTGAAGGGGAAAATCCCCGGGCCGTCAGATAAAGAGGTTGAAAACTTTCTTGAAGAGAGACTTTCTGTTTTTAATGATCTTACCCTGGATAAATTAAAAAAAGGTCCGGTACTGGCGCCTGGAAGCAGAGATATCGTTTTTTCTGAGATGAAATTCAAAACACCTTCAGGTAAGATTGAACTCAGTTCTGAAGAGGCGGAAGAGAGGTGGGGAGTAAGCAGGATCCCTGACTATGATCCTCCTCTAATAGCTGAAAAGAAAAAATTTCCATTTGTACTCCTTTCTTCTAATACAAAAAACAGGATTCATTCCCAATTCGGTAACCTCCGGATTATCGATCAGTTCGATGACCCCTCACAAATATTTGTTAATCCTTCAGATGCTTTAGAGAAAGGGATATCGGATGGAGATGACCTCGAAGTCTTCAATGAGATGGGAATTATAACAGGTAGAGCTAAATATGATCCAGGATTAAGGGCAGGATGTATTCTGGTAAAAAACGGAAGGTGGGAGAGTGAAGGTGGGAGTGTTAATATTCTAACATCTCAGGTAGAGACAGATATGGGATATGGAGCTGCTTTCTATGATGTCAGGGCGGATATGAGGAGGAAAACCTGAAACAATACGGATTCATGTTTGATACTGACAAATGTGTCGGTTGTTATGCATGCATGGTTGCCTGTTCCATTGAAAACGGAAATGAGCCCGGGTTCAATCTTCGGGAAATTTACACCTTTAATCCTTCGATAATATCCGGAATACCTCATTATCATCTCTCACTTTCATGCAATCATTGTTCACCCCCCCCCTGTGTGGAACAATGTCCGGCAGCTGCAATCACTAAAGATGACCAAAGTGGGATTGTACATATAAATGAGGAAATCTGTATAGGATGCAGATATTGCTCCTGGGTTTGTCCATTCGATGCACCAGTTTACGGTATCTCTGAAGGCGTTATGAAAAAATGTGATATGTGCCGGGAAAGGATCGATGATGGATATAAACCTGCGTGTGAATCGGTATGTCCGACAGGAGCATTAACAACAGAAATTTCTGATCCTGAGAATGCTGACCAGAAGATCCCCTTCTTTCCCGAAACTGATATATATCCTGCAGTGGGAA
This sequence comes from Candidatus Aminicenantota bacterium, assembly GCA_963827565.1. Classification (GTDB taxonomy): domain Bacteria; phylum Acidobacteriota; class Aminicenantia; order UBA2199; family UBA2199; genus UBA647. The sequence goes on along the minus strand of CAWHBG010000002.1, from coordinate 969,440 downwards.
TTACCGGTCCAGGGAAACCTTTGTTAACTGAACAGCATTATGCAAACACTTACTCTGAAAATGTATTGCAGATGTTTTCGGAAAAGAGGAGGGAAAACTCAGTTAAAATATCACTTAAAGGAGAGTGGCATCTGTTGTTCTTTACTCTGCTGATCTCTGTTCTCGGATCTGTATTTGCCGGCCATTTTTTCGGGAAAATGAAGGTTGATCCGATCATATTTTTTGCTTCGGGCATATCCGGGATTCTATTTTCGATCGGACATCTTGGGAAAAAACCCCGGTCATTAAGGATAATCAGGAATTTCCTGAGATCATGGCTTAGCAGAGAGTCTCTGTTCTTCACCCTCTTTCTGATAGTTTCAATGTTTTCTCTGACGGGGGTGTTAAATCCTGTTTCGGGAATAGCCGGACTGCTGACGGTTTTTTTGACTGCTTTTTCAGCTGACATGATCTACCTCCGGTCGGCAGCTGTCAGAAAGTTCATGTGTCACAGTTCACAGGTGTCACTGACCCTCCTGCTATTCGTTTCATGGATGGCGGGAATCACCCCGTTGTTTTATCTTATGTCACTGGCAAAACTCATTCTCTACATCAGGAGAAAAGCAAGATACGGTTTGGGAAATATATTTATGAAGGGGGTGGCTATTCTGCGGGTGGCCCCAATACTCCTCCTCCCTCTCAGCCTGCTTCTTGCAACCGGACCAGACGGGGTATGGCTGTTTATTGTGCTGGTGGCAGGTGAATTGATTGACCGGGCCGAATTCTATTCTGAACTTGAGATCCTGAATCCCGGAAAGCTCATGAACGACCATTTTGAACTTGAGATCCGCGGAATGTTCCCGGATCATTCCTCTGGATCAAATTAAACTTCCTTCCATAAAAAATATTGTCCATCATTAACGCAAGCCGCTGGTTAATTGGATTCCTTGAAATGTACAGCCTGACGATCCGGTGGATCAATGTGTCTTTTTTTGTGTAAGGGCATACCCTGATGCAGAAACCGCAGTCGGTTCCTGTCTTTCTCCATAGCGCATAGCATGTCTGTTGATCCGCCGACCAATGCTCGAAATTCCTGCTGACCGGTTTATCACCGGCGGGGATCGAATTTGTCGGGCAGTTTACAGCGCATTTTTTGCATATTGCGCAGAACTCTTCAATATGTTCATCTTTCCCTTCTGAAATGATCAGGGGCGCATCGGTAGTTACGATTGAAAGTCTTACTGAAGGCCCCAGTTTTCTGTGAACGAGTATTCCCATTCTCCCCGTCTTTCCCAGTCCGGCATCTTCCGCCATCGGAACTGCAAGGACATCATAATTCCCATCTACATGAGCAAGCGCAGTATACCCCAACTCACGGATATATTCTCCTATCAGGTGAGCGATTTTTGCGCTTTCGACATATTGTTTTGACGATTCCAGTAATACAGGGAGGGAAGGCGCCTGTTTGATCATATCCTGGTCCATTTCAACAACGATAACTATTCCGTATCGATGGGCATTCTTTACCGGATCTCCCCAATTGTGTTCTTGTCTTCCGTGATGACTGTATAAATGATGATCTTTAATTTCTGTTATACCGACATCAATTGCCCCATAATACTTCGCGATCCATTTTATTACCCTGGTGATATCTGAAGGTTCATGTTCCGACTCCCTTTTAAAGACCTCTCCGGTCCTTGCCCCTGCAGTTCTGTCAAGGTAGGAGAATGCCGAGTTTGCCACAGGAGAGAAATACATGTCATAATATTTTGCCCCGGGATCACCCAGATTCGGATCTTTGGCGATCTTCCGGTCTATTGTTCGCTTATCGGGATTGTTCTTATAATAAGTATCCGATTTATCACCATATTTCTGCATAACCATTCTGGAGAACATATGATCCCTTTCATCAAATTTTTCAATATCGGAGTTGTTTTTCAGCTTTTTAGGAGGAAAATATCCGATAATGGAAACAATGACAAACAAGAAGAAAAATAGTATCACTACAACATTTATAGTCATGATGACCGGTCTTGAATTCCAGATGATGAATAATATCCACATCATGGTTGTTAATACCATGAAGACAGCGGATACAAATCCAGCCTTATACTTTTTTTCATAGATCGAGAAAGAAGTGAATAGAAAGAAAAATCCTGCTGTTACAAGTAATAAAAAAAAATTCAGGTTATCCATTTTTTATATTCTCCATGTTGGAAGCAAGGTATATCCTGAGTTTGTTAAGTGCGGCTGCCCGGTGTGAGATCCGGTTCTTTTCCCCGGAATGAAGTTCGGCAAAAGTTTTCTCAAACGGTGGATAAAAGAATACCGGATCATATCCGAATCCGTTCTCTCCCCGCTTATCATCAATAATAATTCCATGGACCTCACCCCTGAATGATTCGATCAGGGACCCATTCAATGCAAGCGAAATGACAGAGACGAATCTGGCAGTCCGGTCTGTTTTGGAGGAAATATCGTTAAGTAGTTTGTTTATGTTTTTTTTATCGTTTGATCCGGGCCCTGAATACCTTGCTGACCGGACCCCGGGAAGGCCGTTCAGGGATGTTACTTCCAGTCCGGAATCATCAGCGATTGTTAGCATATCCTGTCTAAGGCCGCTGTAGTACAATGCTTTCTGAATGCTGTTCTCCAGAAATGAGCTGCCTCTCTCTTCCGGTGATTCTGTGATGCCCAGGTCGGATGGGGAGAATAGAGTGAGCCCCGGGATTGTATCAGACAGGTAATCAGCAATCTCTCTGATCTTACCCTGATTTGCTGTTGCTACGAGGAGTTCAGACATTATCACTGCTGACTTCTTCTATATCGTCCATTTCCATCAGTTTTTTAGTGAAAAGGTCATCTTTATTTGCTGAAGAAACTATAATAATTTCTAATATGAATCCACGCTTTACTTTCTGGTAGCTCCATTCATAATTATTTATTCCACACTCCATCAGAAGTTTTTTTATATCTGAAAGAGCCCCCACTTTTTTTTTAACCTTAATGGTGTATGAATTGAGTCTGGAGCTCTCTCTGAATCTGATATCTATAAATTTGAATAAAGTGAGGATCAGAATGATAAGTATTGTGATCATGAATGATTCAAGATACAGCCCAAGCCCTACTGCTGTGCCTATTCCTGCTGATATCCATAGGGTAGTTCCGGTTAACAGACCTGTTGTGAAGGTTGCAGCCTTGATCACAGTGCTTCCGGCAATAATTCCGGTACCTGCAATTATTAACGCGATCATAATTGAAGGATCAACAGATTTGGACATTTCCAACAGCTTTAATGAGATAATTGTAAATAAAGTACTTCCCGTTGAAACAAGAAAGATTGTCCGGATTCCGCTTCTGTGTCCGGTGATACCCCTGCTGACTCCTAAAAGTCCGCCAAGGAGGGATGAGAGGATTATTTTTAATAGTATTTCAAATTCCATTTTATTTCAGAATATACGCAAGAAGGAACATTATGATAAGAAAGATGGTGTATAAAGCAAAGTACGGGTTCTTAAGAAGTTTTTCCGGTTCTTCTGCGCCATCCCTGTCCTGAACAGATTTTTTCATGAACATAGCGAGGTAGAACAGGATGAATGGCACCGAAATAAGGAGAGTGTGCATTTTAGTCTCAATTGCAAAAAGGGAGAAGGTCAGGATGAAGATTACCGCGTTCAGGATCATGAAAACAACAAGGCTTGTTGATGTATATTTTTTTAGAGATAACCTGTAACCGGCTGATTCCTCGGGAGAGAGGAATTTTTTTTCTGCCACCCTTTTTCCAACCATCAGAAAATTTCCGAAAGCCCACCAGGAAATGAGAAGGGTTAGAGGTGGTAAGACAGTAGTAAGGACAAACCATCCTGTCAGAAATCTGATCGGATTATTTGCAGATTCCAGGGTAGAATCCAGGAAGGGAATATCTTTTACACGGATGGGGGGGATATTATAAAGCATCCCGGCAGTCAGCAATGCAGCAAGGCTCAGCAGAAAATTAAAGTTAAAAAAAAGATATGCTGTAACGAAAGCTGCTGCTACCAATATAGCCCATAAGATCATGAGAATTTTTATACTGATAATTTTTTTTACCAGGGGGCGGTCTTTTTTACCCGGATGATGAGCATCATACGGCGCGTCGGCGATCTCATTTATAATATAATTGGAAGTGGATATAAAAAGGGTCAGGAAGAATGCTGTTATCAGAAGAAGTGAAGATGTGATGTATGATATTGAACTGAATGCAGAAGGTTTGAGAACTGCAGCAGCTACAAAACCGGGGATAATGGCGAGGCTTCTGGGCCATCTTTCCAGTCTTAGAGATTCATAATAATATTTAACTTTTCCTTGCATAAATTTCCCAGGAATCAAATAATTGTAATTTCAAGTTTAGTCTTTTTAATGTTTTTTGTAAACCCCTCTTTTTTTTCAGAGATGGCATAAGTCTGGTTATTAAATAGAAAAATGTAAAATTCCATGCAAATCTGTATTTTTTTTCTATCACAAATCCGAATTTTTCGAGGAGATAAGTAATAGAATTTATATTGAAAAAGTTGATATGTGCGGTTCTGTAGTGCCACCATCTGTTCCCCAAAAGTCTAGTGGCTATACTGTTGATATCGGGAGTGACTATTACAAGAACCCCCCCCTTTTTTATCAATGGTGATACTTTTTTCAGAAAACTCTCCGGATCATTAACATGCTCAATCAGATCCAGAAGGGTCACAATATCATATTGTTCTCTGGCTTCAAAATCCTCAATTGTACCTTTTATTATTTTGACTCCGAATTTTTCGTTAGCTTCATTTACCAGTTGGGTGGAGGGTTCGATCCCGGTTGCATTGTAGCCTTTCTCAATTGCCAGTTTGACAAATATTCCGCTTGCAGCTCCTATATCAAGAAGCATTTTTCCGCCGGTTTCTATTTTTTCCAGCCTTTTTATAATTGTACGGAAATTTTTTTCTCTCCCCTCCCACTCATCGGTATATTCACTATCTTCAATTTTAGAATAAAATTCTATAAGGCTTTTCTCATCCATTCTGGGATTGGAGAAGACGAATGAGCAGGACGAACATTTTGAAAAATCCCATACCGATCCGTAAGTAGAGTCGGTAATTTTGAAATCTTCAGCGCTGATGGTTTCGGTATTTATTGTCCCTTTCTTAAAAACATCTATTTTCTCGGACCTGCAAAGGGGGCATCTTTCAAGTTTTGTAAATTCCACCAGTGAAATATATCATAAATAGCCTTTCTTCGATAGGTGTTGTTGCTTTGAAGCGGTTCTGACAGGGGTTGTCAGCTGGTGACCGGTTTATAAAATATTCTGTTTCCCACTATCTCAGGTTTAACCTTTCTCTCTTTCTCGAGCACATCCAGATATTTCAGCAGTTCAAGCCTGTTTTTCCCGGTCAGAGCAATCAGGTCATCAAGGGTGAGCGGTCGTCTGGCGATGGTGTTCATTATACTGTTCTCAAGATTTCTGGAGAAGGATGATATCTCCTCTCTTGCTTTCACCCTTTTTATGATCTCGACAGGGAGGTCTTTCCAGTCCCGGACGATCTGTTCAAGAATATCACGGCCTGCAGATTTTGTACCCGGATATGCCGGTGGCCTGTCCAATGAGTTTAACTGCACCCTGGCCGGATCTATTTTTTCTATGATCTCTCTTATTTTTTTTAACTCCACTGCTGAATCATTGATCCCGCCTGATATGAATACTTCCAGCCACATTTCGCCATTGTATTTTCTGTTGAAACTTATAAGGCCCTCAATTACCATTTTCGCATGGATCCCTTCCACCGGCCTGTTTATCTTCTGGAAGACCTCTTCCGAGGCTGCATCGAGTGATGGCAGTACAAGGTCTGCATCCATCAGGTCTTCCTGAACGTCCGGGCGGTAAAGGAGGGTCCCGTTCGTCAGTACAGCAACCGGGAAATGAGTAATCTTTTTCATCTCTTTTATCAGATAACCGATATCTGAGTTCAATGTCGGTTCTCCCGACCCTGAAAATGTGATATAGTCCAGATGGGTTTTCTCATCGATCCGGTCCCGGAATTCTTTTATAAGGTCTTCAGGAGGGAAAAAAGATCTCCTCTCTGCCGTATGAGTGGTTGTCCTCCCGCATTCACAATAGAGACAGTCCAAAGTGCATGTTTTAAAAGGTATTATATCAATTCCGAGAGATATTCCCAGCCTTCTTGAGGGTACAGGCCCGAAAATATGTTTATCCATTCACCCTTCTTTCAAACCAGGGAATAATTTTTTTCAGGCCTTCATCAAGTGTTATTCCCGGGGAGAATCCGAAAAGTTTCCCAGCCTTTGATATATCGGGTTTGCGAATCGGGGGATCGTCTTCCGGGATATCGCGGAAAACTATCTTCGAACCGGAACCGGTGAGGGAAATTATTTTTTCCGCCAGTGATTTGATCGTGAACTCATCCGGATTTCCGAGGTTGACTACGCTCCCGTCAAGGGCATCTTCGATAGACAGATTGTATATCCCCTCGACCAGATCATCGACATAACAAAAGCTCCTTGTATGGGAACCGTCCCCGAATATTGTAATATCCTTTCCGGACAGGGCCTGGGAAATAAATGTGGGAATGACTCGTCCGTCTGAAAGTTTCATCCTGGTTCCGTATGTATTAAATATCCTGGCTATTCTGATATCAATTTTATGTTCTCTGTGATATGCCATGCACATGGCTTCCGAAAACCTTTTTGCTTCATCATATACCGATCTGATCCCGACCGGATTTACATTGCCCCAATAGTCCTCTGTCTGGGGATGTATTTCCGGGCTTCCGTAAATTTCCGAAGTTGAAGCAAAAATATACCGGGAGTTTTTGTTTCTTGCCAGACCGAGTGTATTCAGTGTTCCCAGGGAATCTACTTTCATGGTGTGTATGGGATGTTGAAAATAATCCAACGGAGATGCAGGACAGGCAAAATGTAAGATCAGGTCGATCTCCCCTTCAAAGAAAAGATAATCGATTACATCATAGTTGATAAATCTGAAGTTTTGATTTCCGATCAGATGGCTTATATTATCTATGGATCCGGTGATCAGGTTGTCAAGGACGATCACATTCCATTCTTCGTTGAGAAATTTGTCTGTCAGATGGGAACCCAGAAATCCTGCACCGCCCGTGATCAGTACTGTTTTCATGTTTTTTTCTCCACGATATATTAATTAAAGAGTATAAGAAAACGGGGTGTCAAAGTCAATCCGGATCGGCCTTTTCACAATCTGTTGCTCCCGGAATATCCTTGTAGATATACTCCCCTCTCAGTGATCTTTTCAGTGCATCAATATATGCCGGGATCTTGTCCCTATTATTTTTTTTGGCCGATTCAATTCTTGCAATTATTGCTATAACAGATTTCCTGACCTCTTTGATCATTTTTTTTTTAAAAATCCCGGCCAGCTTACTTTTTGGCAGTACAAATGTTCGGTAGATGAACATGGTCACTTTTTCGTACGGAATAAAAAGAACAAATCCCCTGGTGGTCTTTGATGATGTGCTGACCACATGGTACCAATCTATCCTGTATCCGCCATCTCCGTAAGTTCCGAGTTTGTTACCGGTTGTATATCGGCTGTTCTTCAAAGGCCATGGTATTTTCATTTCAAAATCGATATGAAGATCGTAAGGAGATATATATCTTGAGGGTGTTGATATTAAAAGATCGGGAATGAAATCCTTGTGCTCATGATATGCATAAAAAACACCCATGCTTTCTAATGGTGTGGCGTTGATTTTTGATAAAACCGTTATTTCAGGCCAGGGAGCACCCTTTATTTTTTTTTCCCTTAATACAAACTCACCTTTATCGAGCATTTTTTGATCAGAATTGCTAAGGGCAAAGTTTTCGTCAGATACTGAAAGCAGGGGAAAGACAGAAAATACAAAGAGAAGTATGGAAATAATTTTCTTCATGACCACATTATACTCCAGAACGGATCAATCATTGATCTTTCTAAGGGAGAATTTCATGTCATCACTGAAGAGGGCGGGATCATTAATATGTTTTTTTATAAATTTTCTCAGTTTTTTAGAAGTAATTGGAGGATCTGTTTTGAAGATCGTATCCCCTATGAAATGGAGAGTGAGTATTTTTTCTTTGGAAATATTATATTTGCAGAATACGAATTTTTTATCTGTTTCAGAGAGATCCTGGATATTTAAAAATTGAGATCCTGCAATTTCTGTACTGAAAGCCCTGATGAGGGACTTTTCAGTTTCTTTTCCGGATCTGATTATATATTCATTTTTATTAAAGAGGATAAATTCCAGTGAATCAATTCCTGATTCTTCATTATTATCCGGGATCTTATGCCAGATACCAATGATCCCTGGGACCGGATCGGAGGATGATGCTGGAGCCAGGGGGTAATCTGATACATAAATTCCCAGGTCTATACAGCTTTGAAGTACTATTAATAGTAAGGCTGGCATTACAATTTTATATATTTTCATATTCCTGATCCTTTCTAAATTTGTCGGATAATAAGTAAAAGATAACCGAATTAAAAAACAGTATCAATAAGTTTTCAAATTTTAATGAAACCCTTCCCGGAGAATTGTAGTCTTAGTGGTTATAGTATATTTGCACCCCGGCCAGAAGTTTCTCTGGCAGTGCATTATTGAAATGTAGGGGAAAATATGTTATAAAATTCGATTGCTTGCGAGGATTTTATGAGAAAAATTTCATTGACTATTTTGTTAGTTTTACTATCGGCCATAATACTGTCTTCTGAAATAGTCAGAACGATAGTAATAGAAGGTAATAAAAAAGTATCGAAAGATACATTCCTTTTCTATATCAAATCAAAAGTTGGCGGAGAATATTCTCCTGATCAGTTAAGGAAAGATTTCAGGACATTATGGGATACCGGATTTTTTAAGGATATTAAACTTGATGTTTCTGATATTCAGGGTGGGAAAGAGGTGAAGTTCATTGTTCAGGAGAACCCTCTGATCACTGCAATTGAATACCAAACCGGAAAAAAGATCAAGCAGGATGATATTGAGGATAAGTTGCAGGAGAACAGTGTCGTACTTGCTCCATTTTCATATTACAACCCTGCTAAAACTAAAAAAGTTGAAAAGATCATCAAGGATCTGCTTCTGGAAAAAAGTTATAATGATGGTAAGGTTGAGATCAAAGAAACTCCTGATAAGGGTGGAATTAAACTTAAGATAACGGTTGTAACCGGTCCAAAAACAAGGATCGGCAGGATAAATTTTCCAGGTCTTGACACTAAATTCATATCAGCCGGTTTTATCAGAAGAGGTATGAAGAACAATAAAGTTCATAGTCTCCTTTCCAGTATAAGCAGTAAAGACGTTTATAACAAAGAAAAAATGGAAGAGGATCTGAAAAATGTGAAATTGAGGCTTCAGCAAAAAGGATTTATAGAAGCCAAAGTAGGCAGACCTGTTTTCTCAAGAGTAAACAGGGTGACTTTCCTGGGAAAATTTCAGAAAATGTTGAAGATCGCTATCCCGGTAGACCAGGGGCCGAGGTATACGCTTGGCAAGGTTGAAATTCAGGGTAATAAGATAATTAAATCAAAATACCTCAGGGGTCTTATAAAGATCAGGACCGGTGATGTTTATAATATAAAAAAGCGGAATGAAGGTATCGAAGAGATTCAGAAGGTATACGGATCGCTCGGTTTTTTTTATGCCCAGATCGCTCCGGATGAAAACCTTGACCCGGTAAAAAAAGTAGCTGACCTTGTCATAAGGGTAAAAGAGAACGAGATGGCTTATGTAGGAAAACTTGAGTTTACCGGGAATACTTTTACAAAAGATAAGGTTATCAGAAGAGAGTGGATGTTGAGAGAGGGGAGCAGATTTAACACTCAGGCCCTCGAAAGTTCAATAAGAAGAATGAAGCAGCTGGGACTTGTAACTATTGAAAAGATGCCGGAAATAAAGCCTGATCCTGATGACCCCCAAAAGATCAATATGGTGGTGGATGTTCAGGAATTGAACCGGCAGATGATTAACTTTAATGTTGGCTACAGTGGATATGACGGCTGGTTCATAGGGCTTGGTTACTCTACCCAGAATTTCCTCGGGCTTGGTGAATCATTTACTCTTAACCTTCAGAGCGGAACGAGAACAAAAAACTACAGACTCGGTTTTACTGAACCTCATCTTTTCCACCTTCCGGCAAGCCTTGGTTTTACTGTTTTCAAACAATCTTTCAAATATCCGGGTTATTACTCCAGAGAGGGTACAGGATTTAATTTGATGACCTCTTTCAGATTCTGGAGATTCTGGGGCGCATCCCTTGTATATAGTTTTGAGGATATTGAAGTAAGCGATGTAAATGAAAATATAAACTGGTCATCCAGTTATTCTTATTATTACTATACCGAAGGGAAGAGAGTGATCTCATCATTCTCACCGACAATTTATTATTCTACAGTTGATTCTCCGATATTCCCCACTTCCGGTACAAAATATCTGTTCAATTACAGATATGCAGGCGGATTACTTGGCGGCGATATAGATATGCATAAATTTAAATTCGAATTCGTAAAATTTGTACCATTATGGAAAAAATTTACTCTGGGTTTTCATGCAGTATATCAGGGATTGATCGAATTTGGTGAGAATTCAGTTCCATTTTATGAAAAATTCTATCTTGGAGGGGAAAGATCTATAAGAGGTTTTGATATTATGAGATTGGGCCCTCGAGATGAGAATGGATATGTGTTCGGAGGAACAAAATCTTTCTTCATGAATTTTGAATATCAGATCCCTATTACAAAGGAATTTTCATTTAATTTTTTCTATGATATCGGAAATGCCTATGACAAAGGCTATCCTATAAGTATTAAAGATATTTACACATCGACCGGCCTGGAGATGAAAATTTTCATCCCGATGCTGAATGTACCCTTCAGGCTGATATTTGCATATAATCCGAGGGTGCTTAATGTAGATGATTCTAATTTTACTTTTAAGTTTGCAGTAGGGCCTTCGTTCTATTAAATAAAGGAATGTTTTAAAGGAGATAAATATGAAAAAAACATTAATTTTGACAGTCACACTCTTAACACTGGCGTTTTACACTTTTGCAGAAGTAAAAATAGGTGTTATTAATGCTCAGAAAGTTATTGCTTCTACCAAAAGAGGTAAAGAGATCCAGGCTAAATTGGAAAATTATGGAAAATCAAAGCAGAAAAAAGTTGAAGCCATGCAGGCTGAGATAAAGACACTTGAGGCAGCACTTAAGTCTCCTGCACTTAACTCAGATGCAAGAGAACAAAAAACCGTAGCTCTTCAGACCAAAAAAACAAATCTGAAAAGGTATTATGAAGATACACAGAAAGAACTCAGAAGAAAATATCAGGCCGAGATGCAGAATCTTCAGAAAGAGGTTATGCCTATAATAGATAAGATTGGACAATCAAAAGGATTTACCCTTGTTTTCGATCTCAGTATTGCAGGAATTTCCTATTTTGACAAGACCATAGATATTACTGAAATCGTTATAAAAGAGATTGATTCCAACTATAAAACCAAGTAGGTCTTATGGAAGAGATTTTCGGGATTGAAAAGATTCGGGAGATAATCCCTCACCGTTACCCTTTCCTTCTTGTGGACAGGGTGGTAGAGATAGTGGAACCGGATTTTATTCGTGGCTATAAGAATATCACCATAAATGAGGCCCTTTTTCAGGGCCACTTCCCGGATAACCCTGTGTTCCCCGGTGTACTCATAATTGAAGCTCTTGCACAACTGGGAGCCGTTCTGATGTTGAGACAATTTCCGAAAGAAAAAAGGATGGCATACTTTACCGGAATCGATAAAGCGAAGTTCAGAAGGATTGTCGTTCCCGGAGATCGTCTTGACCTGGAAATGAAGCTGGTAAGACAACGTGGTGTTTTTGCCCAGATGGAAGGGAAAGCCACTGTTGATGGGGAGGTCGCTGCAACCGCTTTTTTGAGTTCAGCGCTTGCACAATGAGTCAAACCAATATTCATCCGTCCGCAATAGTGAGTCCCAGTGCTAAGCTGGGCAAAAATGTCAGGATCGGAGCATTTACAATGGTTGGGGACAATGTAGAGATTGGTGACGATTCTGAGATCATGCACCATTCGGTGATCGACAGGAACACCAGACTGGGAAAAGGTTCAAAAGTTTATCCATTTTGTTCGATCGGGACCGACCCTCAGGATGTTACTTATCGTGGGGAAGAGACTTTTCTCGAAATAGGTTCGAATAATCTGATTCGTGAGTTTACTACCATGAACAGAGGAACCAAGAAAGGCGGGGGATTGACAAAAATCGGAGATAACAACTTTTTTCTGGCCTACACTCACATTGCCCATGACTGTTTGATCGGAAATAACACCCTTTTTACAAATGGCGCGACACTTGCCGGGCACGTTGAGGTTGAAGATTATGCCGTTATAGGCGCTTTTTCTTCGGTTCGCCAATTTGTCAGAGTGGGTCGGAACTCCTTTATCGGAGCCTATACAATAATTGAACAGGATATCCTCCCATTTGTGAAAATTTCCCAGGCGAGAGACCGATATAATTTTTACGGCCCCAATTCGATTGGCATGCTCAGGAGCGGCATTGACAGAGATTTTATTAATGTTATCAGAGATATACTTAATATTATCTTTAAAGAGGATCTGAACACATCACAGGCTATTGATAAATTAAAACTGATATTCCCTGAGTCTCCCGAGGCTGAGGTAATTCTTGAATTTATGCTAAAGACCAAGACTGGGATATTGAAGAATTTCAGATCGAATAAATAATAAGATGAGAATCGGAATAATCGGCACTGGCTCAATGGGGCGGAACCATATGAGGGTAGTAAATTCGATACCTGAACTGGAACTGACCTGTGCTGCGGATATTTCGGAAGAAAATCTGGATGAAGCTTCATCCGGGTATGAGTTAGAAAAATTTCTAAATCATGAGGAGATGCTGGATCTGGTTGATGGGGTCATGGTGTCAACACCGACAACTTTCCATTATCCAATATCCAGGTTTTTTCTTGAGAAGGGGAAGCATATTCTTGTCGAGAAACCGTTTGCTTCTACTCTCGAGCAGGCTGATGAACTTATTGAACTTGCGAATAGGAATAATTTAGTAATTGCTGTCGGGCATCTCGAAAGGTTCAACCCGGCAGTTGAATATATTAACAAATTTGTAGAAAAACCATTGTTCATCGAGATCCAGAGACTCGGTTCCTTTTCGCCCCGTTCCCTGGATGTCGATGTAATTAATGATCTGATGATCCATGACCTGGATATTATTCTGCAATGGGACAGATCGGGAGTTGCAAATATAAATGCATCCGGCATACCTGTAATATCCAGGAAAGTGGATATTGCTAATGCCAGGATAGAGTTTAATTCAGGTCTTGTTGCAAATATTACCGCCAGCAGGATATCGCAGAAAAAAACAAGGAAATTGAGAATATTCCAGAAGAACGGCTATTTTTCAGTTGATTATAAAAAGAAGAGGGCCAAGGTCTACAGGATAGAAGGGACTGAGATCTCAGAGGATATACCTGCAATTGAGGATGTTGAACCCTTATTTAATCTTTGGAACAACTTTTACAAAACGATCACCACCGGGAAAAACTATAATGTAACAGGAGTTGATGGGCGAAATGCGCTCGAACTTGCAGATAAAGTATCAAACAGCATAAAAAATATTGAAGGTTGAAAGTTACATTCAGGAACTTCTGGCCCTAAAGGCCTTTCCGGGCATTACAATACTGGCAGGCTCACATAATGGTGAAGTGTTCAGGAACCATTATGGGAATTCATCTGTTGAACCGGGTATTAAGGAACTAAAATATAATTCGATCTATGATGTTGCATCACTGACAAAACCTCTGATAACATCATTACTTATTCAGATACTTGAAGTTAAAGGTGTTCTCAATTCCGGTGATCCGGTGAGTAGATTTCTTAAGGGATTTCCCGATAGTATCACAATTTCTCATCTAGTTACACACACTTCAGGTATTAGTGCTTGGTACCCCCTTTATCTGGAGAACAGAAATCATGTGGATGTAATAAAAGGCCTTGATCCTGTTGCAAAACCCGGGAGAAAAGTTATCTATTCCTGCCTGGGATATATTCTCCTTGCAGAAATAATAAAGATGGTCTCAGGAAGAAAATTTACTGAAGTTGCAGAGGAAGAGATAATATGGAAGCTAAGGCTGAAGAACACTTTTTTCAAAGTACCGCCGGACAGATTGAGAGATTGTGTTCCTACAGAAACCGAAAACCGATATGAAAAAGAGATGGCAAAAAAGACCCACTTCGCTCAGACAGAAAAGTTCCGCTGGAGAAACAATATTTTGCCTGGAGAAGTGCATGACGGGAATTCATATTTTATGAAAGGGGAAAGTGGAAACGCAGGACTATTCTCAACCGCAGATGATATATTTACACTTTCAAGGCAGTTCTTTCCGAATCTTACCACACTCCTGGATTCCGATTCCACATTAAAGTTTTGGAAGAATATGACTCCGTTTAAGAGGAGTCACAGGTCGTTCGGGTTTAAACTCAACTCATCTCTGATCACTTCCGGGGGGAAAGGGTTGTCAAAAAAAGCTATCGGACACAGTGGTTTTACCGGGACTTCGATCTGGATGGAACCGGAAACAAAAAATGTTTTTATATTATTGACCAACAGAGTACATCCTGTATATGATAAAGATCTGAATTTTAATCATATAAGGAGGAAACTGCATAAATTAATAAAAAAAGATCTCAGGATAAATTAAACTTTTCAGACTCTGTTAAAATCATCCTCATACCTTACAATATCATCCTCACCAAGGTATGAACCGGTCTGAACTTCAATAAATATTACGTCACCTTTCCCGATATTCTCTATACGATGTTTGGCACCGGCCGGTATAAAAACAGACTCGTCTCTTATATATTTTTTATCATCAGTGTCGAGTGTTATTAATGATTCTCCCTTGACGATGACCCAGTTCTCCGAGCGGTGTTTATGACTCTGGAGAGAAAGTCTTTTTCCCTCTTTTACCAGGATCCTTTTGACCTTAACATCATTTTCTTCCAGAAGGATCTCAAACCCTCCCCAGGGGCGTTCTTCCTTATAATTCATCTGCATACTCTTTCTGCAATAGTTTCATATCAGAATCAACCATCATTTTCACCAGCTCTTCGAATGATACTTCCGGTTCCCAATTCAATATTTTTTTTGCCTTTGTATGATCACCGATCAGCAGATCGACCTCGGCGGGGCGGAAGAACCGTTTGTCTTTTTTCACATACTTTTTATAATCGAGGCCGAGATGTGAGAATGCGATATCAACAAGATCTCTCACTGAGTGGGTCTCTCCGGTAGCGATAATAAAATCGTCCGGTTTATCCAGTTGAAGCATCAGCCACATCGCTTTAACATAATCTCCGGCGAATCCCCAATCTCTTTTTGCATCAAGATTTCCCAGACCCAGTTCTTTGGCCAGGCCGAGCTTTATTTTTACAGCGTTATAGGATATCTTTCTCGTTACAAATTCTATCCCTCTCCTCGGTGATTCATGATTAAATAGAATTCCCGAGCAGCCGAATATATTATAGCTCTCCCTGTAGTTTATGGTGATCCAGTGGCCGTACACCTTCGCAACCCCGTAAGGGCTTCTCGGGTGGAATGGTGTGGTCTCTTTCTGCGGTATCTCTTTGACCTGGCCGAACATTTCTGAAGATGATGCCTGATAGAATTTTATCTTCGGATCCACATAACGGATTGCCTCCAGCATTCTGGTTACACCGGTTGCGGTAAATTCAGCAGTGAGGACCGGCTGATCCCAGGATGTAGGGACAAAGCTCATGGCAGCAAGATTATATATCTCATGAGGCCTTATCTCATCCACAAGTTTAGTGATGGAAAACTGGTCGAGCAGATCGGCCTGTCTGATGTTAAGTTTGTCTTTAATATGATCGATCCTGTCAAAACGTTCCATACTGGAACGCCTGACCATTCCATAGACCTCGTATTCTTTCTCGAGGAGAAATTCTGCAAGGTATGAACCATCCTGCCCTGTTATCCCTGTGATCAATGCTCGTTTTTTCATGATATCTCCCGGAATACTTTATTTGATTTTCATACCTGTCCTTTCCCAGCGGGTCTTAGAGAAGAAATTAACCACTGTCTTGAACAGGTCCTTGATTTTATGGAAAAAACCCGGGGTCAGGTATTCGTCAGATGTGGAAGTGAATGACCAATAGACCCGCCAGGGTTTTCCCACTATATAATCTGCGGGAACAGGACCCCAGAATCGTGAATCGAATGAGTTGTCACGGTTATCTCCCATACAGAAGTAAGAATTTTCAGGGACGAGGTATTCTTCCATGTTGTCCCTCTGGCTTTTTAGAATATTATCGTCTTTGAAGTAGGTATAAGGTTCAGCAAGGGCTTTGCCGTTGATAAACACCTTTTTATCTACTATCTTGATCTTCTCTCCGGAGACGGCAATAACTCTTTTGACATATTCTTTTTCCATTTCCGCCGGAGATTTAAAAGTTATGATCATTCCCCTCTTTATCTCCTTCTGAGGGAAAAAGAGGCGGTCCAAAGGGGTGAGTGATCTTGAATATGAAACTTTATCAACAAGAAGGTGGTCACCGACAAGTAGATTGTCCTCCATTGAACCGGTTGGTATAACGAATGATTGAAGAAGGAAGGTCATCACAAAAAAGACATAAATAAGTGTTTCAGTTATAAGTTCAAAATATTCACGGAAGAACCCCATCTCCTTCCTCTTCTCAAGGAGTTCCTTTTTCTTTATTTGGCGTTTTTCTTTATATTTTTTCCACATGAGTACAATTTTACTTTATATTACGCTCTAAATCAATATTCGGTTACAAATCTGCACGTTCAGGCCTGCAATACGACATTTATATTTAGTGTCTAAACCAGGTGATAATATTTCTTTTCTAAGCTTGAATTTCGGCTTACACCATAATTACTTTTGTTATCGCAAAAATGTTTATCATTTTTCGCTGGACCTCAACCCTCAGTTCGATATTGGCGAGACTTCGGGCATCGAGTCCCACAAAAGTAAAACATGGTGACACCCGAAATAAAATCAGAAAAATGTTGTATTGTAAGACCTGACCATGGCTAGATCTTTATTTTAAGGCCGATGGGGCAGTGGTCTGAGCCGTAAATATCCGGAAGGATAAAAGAATCGACGATGTTCTCTTTCAGGTCCTCCGAAATAAAGAAATAATCGATCCGCCATCCCACATTTCTTGCCCTTGCACCCATTCTGTAGGTCCACCAGGTGTAGTTTCCCGGATTCTGTTAAACATCCTGAAGGTGTCGATGTAACCATCGGCGATGAATTTGTCGATCCATTCCCTCTCAATGGGGAGGAATCCGGATCGGTCCTCATTGGATTTCGGATTGGCCAGATCTATCTCTTTATGGGCCGTATTTATATCACCCGTAACAATAATTTTTTCCCCGTTATTTCTGAGAGAATTGAAATATTTATGGGCTTTATCATAAAAATCGAGTTTGAACTGAAGCCGTTCATCGTTCATCTGTCCGTTAGGAAAATAGATATTGAAAAAGGTGAATTCCGGATATTTCAGCTCGATGATCCGCCCTTCATGGTTCAGGACATCTTCATCAAAAACTGTTCTGATCGATACCGGTTCCTCTTTATAAAAAACCCCTGTCCCGCTGTATCCCTTTTTTCGGCATAATTCCATGCCGTTTTATAATCTTCCGGAGTTTTTACCTCTTCAGGGAACTGGTCCGCCTGAAGTTTGGTCTCCTGGATCCCCAGATATCTGCTCCGCTCTCCTTTAAATACTCCAGAAATCCCTTCTTCAATACGGCCCGCAGGCCGTTCACATTCCAGTCCAAGGATGTCAGGTTTAGCTTCCTCAATAAATTCGAGAAAATTCTTCTTAAGCACAGCTCTCAATCCATTCACATTCCAGCTTAAAATTGTTTTTGTTCTCATAACCGCAAATTTTACACAAATACAAAATATTATCAAAATTTCATAAAAAAAATATTTTTTCAATGTTGTTTCTACATTATTTCTATTTTAATATTCTGTAAACGGAGGCGATCATGAAAAAATTTCCGGTATTACTATTATTTTGTTTAATATTTGCACTTTTTCCTGTCCGGATAAGTTCGGGGAACCTTGAGTTTGTTAATCCATTTATCGGTACCGGGGGAGATGGCCATAATTTTCCGGGAGCGGTGGTCCCTTTCGGAATGATCCAGGTGAGTCCGGACACGGAGCTTCATAGTTTTAAGAAAGGATTCCCGTGGTGTGCAGGTTATAAATATGAGGATAAGACCATCGTGGGTTTTTCACATACCCATTTCAGCGGTACCGGCCATTCAGATATGGGGGATATCCTCCTGATGCCGTTTACCGGGTCATTCAAATCTTCTCCGGGGACAGCTGATGACCCCGATTCAGGCTACCGGTCCCGTTTTGACCACGACAATGAATCTGCTTCCCCAGGTTATTACATGGTGAAGTTAAAAGATTATAATATCAAGGCTGAGTTGAGCGCTTCTCTAAGGTCCGGTATACACAGATATAATTTTCCGGAAAATGAGGATCAGAAAATTCTTCTCGATCTTGTTCATTCCATATATCACTATGAGGGAAAAGTAAGCTGGGCATCTATCAGAGTAGAGAACAAGACAAGAATTACCGGATACAGGAGGACTCATGGATGGGCTCCTGACCGGGCTGTTTATTTTGTAATCGATTTTTCAAGGCCGGTTAAAAATTACGGGATAGTCAATGAAGATAAACCGACCTACAGAGGATTCGGGATTAAAGGGGATCATTTAAAAAATTACCCTTCTGCTCAGGGGAGAAAGATAAAAGCATATTTTGAATTTGGGAAATCAGATGAGCCATTAATAGCCAGGGTCGGTATATCCGGGGTTGATATTCGGGGGGCTATAAGAAATCTTGAGAGCGAGATCCCTCACTGGGATTTTAACCGGGTTGCAGAAGCAGCGAAAAAATCCTGGGAAAATGAACTATCATTTATTAATATCAAAGGAACTCAAAGAGAGAAAGAGAATTTTTATACTGCCCTCTACCATACATTTATTTCCTCCGTCCCTCTATATGGATTCTGATCACCGCTACAGGGGGCTGGATAACGGGATTCATACATCCGGTAGTTTTACCAACCATACCATTTTTTCCTTATGGGATACTTACCGGGCTCTTCATCCACTTTTCACACTCTTCCAACCCTACAGAAATGTGAATATGATCCGGTCCATGATCGAACACTTTAAACAGAGTGAATTGGAGATGCTTCCGGTCTGGTCCTTCCATGGGAATGAGACCTGGTGCATGATCGGTTACCATGCAGTTTCAGTTATTGCAGATGCATATATGAAAGGATTGACTGGGATAGATAAAGTTGATTCTATGGATGCTATGGTTACCACTGCATTAAATAAGCATTACGGTGGTATATCACACTATTTGAAGTCAGGCTTTGTTCCGATCGATCTTGAAAAAGAGGGGGCATCTAAAACCCTGGAATATGCCTATGATGACTGGGCGATCGGCAGAATGGCACAGAAGATGGGAGAGGAGAAGATCGCCGGAGAGTTTTTTAAACGGTCACTGAACTACAGGAATATATTTGATAAGGGGACAGGCTTTATGAGGGCGAAAAAGAGTAATGGCAAATTCAGGGAACCCTTTGATCCAATGGCGGCAAGGTACGGCGGGGATTACACTGAGGGGAATGCATGGCAATACAGCTGGTATGTTCCCCATGAAACATCGGGACTGATCGAATTGATGGGGGGGATAATGTTTTAATCAGTAAATTGGATCACCTGTTCAAACTGGACTCATCAAATGAAAAATTCAGTGAGGTTGAAGATATTGCCGGCCTGATCGGACAATATGCTCACGGGAATGAACCGAGTCACAACACAGCTTATCTCTATGTTTATGCCGGTGTACCATGGAAAACGCAGGGGATCCTCTACCGGATCATGAATGAACTATATAACAATACCCCGATGGGATCCCGGGGAATGAAGATTGTGGCCAGATGTCAGCATGGTATATTTTTACATCTCTCGGTTTTTATCCTGTTGCCCCCGGGAGCAATCAGTATGTGATCGGAGCTCCCTTTCTGGATGAAGTTTCAATGACCCTCCCAGCGGGGGATCATTTTAAGATCATCAGCCATCACCGGTCTGCAATAAATAAATATATACAATCGGTCAAACTTAACGGTAAACCTCTGAACCGGGCCTATATTACACACACAGAAATAACAGATGGGGGTATCCTTGAGTTCTTCATGGGGAGCGAAATAAATGAGAAGTGGGGTAGCTCAAAAAAAATACGCCCCTACTCGTTATCTGCCGATCCATTATACAAAGGGGTAAAAAAATGAAGTTCAGGGTAATACCACTTTTTCTTACTTTTTTCCTGATGGGGGTTGCCGATGCCATGGGGCCACTTTCCAGTGCGGTAGCCACATCTCCGTTCATGGCGGCATTAATGCCTTTTTTTGTTTTTATAGCTTTTGCGGTCTTTAGTGTCCCGGGAGGTATACTTGCGGCGAGGATAGGGAAACAGAAGCTGCTCATTATTGGTCTTTTTCTCTCTGCAGCGGCCCTTGGAGTCCCCACTTTTTTTAATCCTTCATTTCCTTTTCTCCTTGCATCAATTTTTCTTCTCGGGATCGGGACAACTTTTCTCCAGGTTGCGGGGAATCCGATAATGAGGGATATAAGCAGTGAGGGAGATTTCAGCCGGAACCTGGCACTTGCGCAGGGGATAAAGGGTGTAGGATCCGCTATCTCATCCTATCTCGTTACAGCGGTTACAACCATTGTATTTTTTGCTGCGATGGGCTGGAGAGGTGCTTTCCCTGTTTTCTTTATTCTAATGGTAATTGCACTTGTCAGTGTCAGCAGTATCAAGATAAAAGAGAGTGATGCGGAACTGCCACCCGGTATATCAAAATCTCTGAGACTGTTGAAAGAACCGGAAGTTTTTTTATCTGTAATCGGAATATTTCTTTATGTAGGTGCTGAAGTATGTATGGCAACTTTTCTGAAACCTGTTCTGATGTCCTTTGAATTCACAGAACAAAATGCTGCAATTCTGGGGCCGAGCCTCTTCTTCGGGTTCTTAACGGCAGGAGAAGGTTGATTGCAGGGAGTGTAAAATTTAACCCGATATAAAGCATTCTTATTCTCTTCATTTGCCGGGCTTATTTCGTTGATCTTCCTCTTCTCAGGGGTAAAACTTCTCCTGATTCCCGCAATAATTATCGGAGGGATCGGATTTGCAAATATATGGCCGATGTTGTTCAGTATCACAGTCGAAGAAAAACCGGGAAAGAGTTCGGAACTCAGCGGCCTGATGTGTATGGCTATAAGCGGAGGAGCTATAATCCCTCTTGTTATGGGAGGCCTGGGTGGTGGAGAAAGATCATTTCCATTTATAATCCCTGCCCTGTGCTTCACATATCTCGCTTTTCTGGCAATCAGAAAAGGGAATAAGAGGGAGGCTGTTTCATGAAAAAACAATACCGGGAGGGAACGATCCTGACCCTTGATGCCGGAGGAACAACTTTATCATTTTCATCTATTGACAGCAGAAAAAAACCATCACAACCGGTTGTGATTAAATCGTCTGGGGAACAACTGCAGGAATATATTGATAAAATAATTGAAGGTTTCGAATTGTTGATGGAGAATATCTCAGAACCTCTCAAAGGGATCAGCTTTGCATTCCCCGGCCCTGCAGATTATCCGAATGGAGTGATAGGAGATCTTGAGAATCTCCCTTTGTTTCGTGGAGGAGTTCCTCTCGGGAAAATACTTGAAGGTCATTTCAACGTCCCGGTTTATATAAATAACGATGCAAACCTGTTTGCACTTGGTGAAGCTGAATCGGGTCTTTTGCCCGAGATCAACAAAAAACTTTCAGAAACAGATCAGGGAAGGACTTACAAAAATTTACTTGGAATTACTCTGGGGACGGGTTTCGGCGGTGGGATAGTAATTGATGGGAGGATGCTTGTAGGAGATAATTCTGCTGCCGGAGAGATATGGCTGATGAGGAATAAGGTCAGGAATAATATCAATGCAGAGGAGGGTGTTACTATTAGAGCCGTCAGGAGAAAATATTCTGAACTGACCGGGATTTATATTAATGATGCCCCTTCGCCTTTTGAGATATGTAGAATTGCTGATGGAGATATTCCCGGAGATCAGGAAGCTGCGCTTGAAAGCTTCCGGGGTCTCGGGGAAGTTCTGGGAGATGCACTTGCAAATGCAATAACTCTGATCGATGGAGCAGTTGTGATCGGGGGCGGATTGTCCGGGGCATCACACCATTTTATGCCGGCAGTGATACGGGAAATGAACGGAACCATAAACAATTTTTCGAGAATGGAATCATCAGCATTCAATCTGGAAAATGAGGCGGATTCAAAATTGTTTTACAGGTCTGAACCAGTCAAAGCAAAGCATCCCTTTTTTGAAGGAAGTTTTAGTTATGAAAAAAGTAAAAAGATCCCTGTAGGAGTGAGCAGACTTGGGACAGTAAAAGCTGTTGTGCTGGGTGCATATAGTTATGCAATGAGAATGCTGGGAAAAATGACTCCCACAGATTAAACTTTGCTTTAATTTTTTTGCTGGATTTATTCTCTCCGTTTGTTTAACACCTGTCGACATACAGGTCAGAATACCGGAAATTTTAAATTGACATTTAAGGAAGAGTTGGAATATAGTATATTTCAATATTTTGTTCAGGATAAAATATGAATTAACAAATGAATCTTTATTCAGTTCTGTGAGGCATTACTTCAGGTCTCGTTTGCAGTCAATAACTCTTTTAAGCATATCAGTATTGGTGATGTCCGTAGTGTTGCTTTCCGCCTGTATAGTCCGAAAACCGGTGGATATCCTTCCGTTTGAGGTTTCTTCATCATTTACCAATTCAGGGGATGAGAAGGCCCCAGGAAAATGGTGGGAGGTATTTAACGATGAAGGACTGAATGGGCTTGTAACCAAAGCGCTGTCAGGTAACCGGGATATTAAAACTGCCTGGTTCCGGCTGAAAGCGGCCAAGGCTGCCGGCGCCGGCGAAACTTCAGCGCTTTTCCCGGAATTAGAGGGAAGTGTCTCAGCGGAGACCGGTAAATCCGGGCCGGAGTCAGATTCCACCAATCAATTAGAAATGGATTTCGGCGCTTCTTACGAACTGGACCTCTGGGGTCGGATCGGATCAAGGGTTAAAGCAGGCCGGTTTGATACAATGGCGTTCTTTTCTGATTTTCAGGCAGCAGCTCTCTCCATTTCTGCAGAAATTGCTATAACCTGGTTTAACTATATTGAAGCGGTCAAACAGATCAAATTGATCGCGGAGCAGATTGCCACAAACGAAAAAATGCTCAGCCTTATTAAGGCCAGGGTAAGCAGCGGACAGGTCAGGGGAGCGGATATACTCAGACAGAAACTTTTGATCGAAGCGGGAATAACACAGAAAATAGAATGGGAAGCACGGGCGGGAACCCTGAAGAATCAGCTGGCGGTACTGAGCGGTGTCTCTCCGGTTGGTTTTACCCCGCCCCTGCAGCTGAAACTCCCAGAGTTGCCACCACTGCCCGATACAGGGATCCCGTCTGAATTGGTTAACAGGCGCCCTGATGTCCGGAGCGCATATTTCAGGCTGAAAGCCGCTGATTTACGGTTAGCTTCCGCAGTAAGGGATATGTATCCGAGGTTTTCATTCCGGGCTTCTGTCTCAACATCCGACAGCAGTCCGAATAATATTCTTAAGAACTGGGCCAGTTCTCTTGCCGGGAACCTGCTGGCGCCACTATTTTATGGAGGGCGGTTAAGAGCGGAAATGAAGAGGAGCATGGCTGTAAAAGAACAGTATCTTCAGGGTTATGTAAAAATGATATTAAACGCGTTTAAGGAAGTGGAAGATGCGCTTCTAAGGGAGAGAAATCAGGCTGAAAGAATTGTAAGCATGCAGAAACAGGTTGATCTTGGTGCGAGGACAATTGAGCAGCTCAGGATCGAATATTTTAACGGAATTGCAGATTACCTTGATGTTCTGTCGGTATTGAAGGATGAGCAGCGGCTCCGGAGGGAGATATTGTCAGACAGGGTATTGCTGCTTGAATACCGGATTGCGCTCTACCGTGCAATTGCCGGAGGATTCAAAACAAATATGGAGAATGGGTATGACGGAAAATAATCAAAGTTTATCCGGTAAAAGAACCATGACCGGACGAAAAACTCTCTATCTAAGTCTTGTGATAATAGCGGTAGCATTATTAGTGATGCTGGCCATATTTAAAACTGAACCGAAAGCCAGAAGAGGTGGTGCAGTAAAGAAGACAGCTATGCTGGTTGATGTTGTCAAACCGGATGCAGGAAGTTTTAATCCGGTTTTGTCTGCTATCGGTATTGTGAAACCATCCAGGCAGGTGGCTCTGAAACCTCTGGTCAGGGGGACAGTGATCTCAATTTCTGAAAACTTCATCCCCGGCGGTTTTCTGAAAAAGGGAGAAGTTCTGCTCAAAATAGACCCGTCAGATTACCGTAATATCCTTGAACAGAAGAAAAGCCAATTGAGCCAGGCCATTGCAGACTTGAATATTGAGATGGGACGTCAGAATGTGGCTCTTAAAGATTATCAGATTCTTGCGGAATCATTGCCCGAAGAAAGCAGGTCACTAATACTAAGAGCGCCCCAGCTTATTGCGGTTAAGGCCGGAGTTGAGTCAGCCAGAGCGTCTGTAAATCAGGCTGAGCTCGATCTGAAGCGGACCGTCATAAGGGTGCCGTTCGAAGCTCATATTTTAAGCAGGAATGTGAATACAGGTTCCCTGGTATCACCCGGAGATACGATCGGAGATATCGTGGGTATCGACACCTATTGGGTAGAGACCACTGTTCCCATCGCAAAGCTCCGATGGCTGGAGTTTCCCGGCGATAATTCAGATAGAGGGTCTGAGGTCGTTATTCATCACAGGACAGCCTGGAAGGAAGAGGAGGTTCGTCACGGAAAGTTGTTTAAGCTGATCGGTTCTCTTGAAGCGGGAACCCGCCTTGCCCGGATGCTTGTTGTCGTGAGGGATCCGCTCAACCGTTCCGGTATGGATAGAAAGGCCCCTGACCTCATACTCGGTTCTTTTGTAGAGGCCAGGATCAGGGGTCGGGAGCTGCCTAATATTCTGAGATTAAAAAGGGAATATATACGAAAGGGGAATACGGTCTGGGTTTTCAAAGAGGGAAAGCTGGACATCAGGAAGGTCTATATAATTTTGCGGGATCAATTTTACGCTTATATCGGAGAGGGATTAAAATCAGATGATAATATTGTTACTACCAACCTCTCCACAATTGTTCAGGGTGCCGGACTCCGTGTGGAAAAGGGGATAACAGCGAAGGGCATCCAGCCTGAAGGGGGCCTGGAAGAAGTGATAATAAAAAACACCCGGAAAACAGAGAGGCAGTAAATGGGATCGTCTGATACTGCAGGAAAATCCGGTGATCTGCATAGAGGCCCCATTGCCTATATGGCTCGCAACTCCATAGCGGCCAATCTGTTGATGATCATTCTGATAGCCGGCGGGATCTGGATGGCGGGCAATATGCAGAAAGAGGTATTTCCCGATTTTCAGCTGGATATTGTTGAAGTGAGGGTTACCTATCCCGGTTCTTCGCCGGCTGAAGTTGAAAAAGGGATCCTGCTTCCGGTCGAAGAGGCAATCCGGGGAGTTCACGGTATCAAAGAGGTTGTCTCTACGGCCCGTGAGGGTTCCGGACGGGTGAATATAGAGCTCGTTGCCGGAGCGAACCGGATGAAGGCGTTTCAGGATATCGATCAGGCAGTGAACAGGATCAGGACCTTTCCGGATGATATTGAGCAGCCGCTCGTCCGCCTTCAGTCCAGACAGCGGGATGTGATGGAAATAGGGCTGTATGGGAGTGTTGACATCTGGACCCTCAGAAAACTGGCGGAAAGGCTCAGGGATACATTACTGAATGCTGAGGGGATCACCCAGGTGGAGATCGGCCGGGCTCCCGATTATATGACCCATGTGGAGATACCTTCATTTAAACTTCGTGAATACAATCTGACCCTGGCAGAGGTTGCCAATGCGATTGTAAGATCAAGTGAGGATATTCCCGCAGGAGCGATCGAAACAAAATCGGGAGAAATCCTTTTGAGGATGAAAGAAAGAAGACAATGGTCCGGGGAATTTGAGGATATCGTGATAATATCATCAGAGACCGGATCTTCCGTGAAGCTGAAGGATCTTGCAGTAATAACTGACGGGTTTGAAGAGATCGGATTTCACGGACAATTTAACAAAAAACCTTATATCGGCGTTGAGATCTTTCGTGTCGGAGATCAGTCTCCTCTTGATATAGCGGCAAAAGTAAAAGAGATCATGAATGATTTCGGGACGACCCTGCCTCCGGGGGTCAATTACCGTATCGACAGCAACAGAGCGGATGATTTCAAAGAGCGTCTGTCACTTCTTATTGAGAACGGATTCCTGGCAATCGTTATTGTCCTTTTAATTCTTGCATTGTTCCTCGATTTCAGGCTGGCATTCTGGGTCATGATCGGAATGGTGATCTCATTTGTCGGAGGTCTAATATTTCTTCCTTTTGTTGGAATAAGTATTAATATGATATCAATGTTCGGCTTCCTTATTGTTCTTGGAATTGTTGTGGATGATGCGATCGTTGTCGGAGAGAATGTTCATGAATACAGATCTGGCGGGATGGATGTTCTCCACGCATCGATTCGGGGGACTAAGGATATATCCAAACCTGTTATTTTCAGTATTCTCACCAACATCATTGCGTTTATCCCGCTCATCTTTATCCCGGGGAGTACGGGAAAATTCTGGCAGCCACTGCCGATCGTGGTGATCGTTGTTCTATCGGTCTCTCTCTTTGAGGCTCTTCTGATCCTGCCCGCCCATCTTGCCCATGTGTCAAGAAATTCGGTTTCCCTGGTCGGTAAAAGGGTTAGGAACTGGCAACAGTCATTCACTTTAAAATTCAATGCATTCGTGGAAAAAAAGTACAAACCCTTCCTCGACCTGTGCCTGCGCAACAGATATATTACCCTGAGTGTTGCAGTGGCGATACTCATTGTTGTGGGCAGCTACGCGATGAGTGACCATATGGGTATGATCATGATGCCTGAAGTGTCAGCGGATGAGATCGAGGCCGGCGTAAGGCTTCCAGTAAACACAACGCCCGAACAGGCCGCAAAGTTTGCAAATGAGATCACTGAATCCACTCACCGGATGTTTGAGGAGCATGATCTCTGGAAGGTTGCGGACGGGATAAAGACCAATGTGAGAGGACAGAATTTTATTGATGTTGAGATCGTGATGAAACCGCCCGATCAGAGAGATATGTCCGCTCAGGAAGTGATCGAACTCTGGCGGGATGAGATCGGAGATATTGAAGGTGTGAATCAGATCACATTTGAAGCAGAACGGGGGCCCGGCGGAGCAAGGCAGGACATCAGTGTTGATTTAAGTCATTCAGACATCAATGTACTTGCACTAGCCAGCAGGGCATTTCTCGAACGAGTTGATCAATTTGAATCTACCCGGGATGTGAGTGATAACTATAATAGAGGAAAACCTCAATTTGACTTCAGGCTGCTTGATGAAGCGAAGAACCTCGGGCTCTCCCCGACCGATGTGGGGAGGCAGTTACGGAATGCATTTTACGGTGCACTGGCCTTCCGTCAGTTAAGGGGGACAAATGAGATCGAGATGAGGGTTAAGCTCCCCCTTGAAGAGAGACGTGAAATGTTCAATCTGGAAGAATATATGATCAGGAACCGGGATGGTGTAGAGGTGCCGTTGATGGAAGTGGTCAGCCTGGAAGAAGGCGAGGCATTCACCAGCATCAATCGGAGAGATGGACGAAGGGTGGTTACTGTCAGTATGGATGTTGAACCCAAAGGGGCCATGAACCGGGTAATGCGGTCTCTGCAGGATGAAGTGCTCCCACAGCTCAGATCGGATTTCCCTGGAATAACCTGGACATTCGAGGGAAACCAGGCGGAAATGAGAGAGTCCACTTCGGTTCTCTGGGGGGGATTCACCATGGTTCTTATTGTAATGTATACATTGCTGGCGGTAGCATTCGGAAGTTACGCCCAACCGATCATCGTTATGGCGGCCATACCGTTCGGGATTATCGGTGCGGTGATCGGGCATATACTGCTCGGGTATGATCTTTCCCTGATCAGTATGATGGGTGTTATTGCTCTCTCTGGTGTGGTTGTAAACGACTCACTGATCATGATCGATTATGCGAATAAAAAGAGAAAATCCGCTTCGGCGATGGAAGCGATCCATGAGGCAGGTACCCGGAGATTCCGCCCCATAATACTGACAACACTCACAACGTTCGGGGGATTAACACCGATCATTCTGGAAACGTCGCGACAGGCTTACTATCTGATACCGATGGCCATATCGCTCGGGTTCGGGATCCTTTTCTCCACTTCCATCATACTGGTGATCGTCCCCTGTCTATACATGATCCTTGAAGATCTTAAAAATATGTTCAGGTTCAAGCGGTTACCCGCCAGGAATAACTGATTCGGATCAGTTGATTCCCGGATTTGACGAAAAACCGGATTTAACCTAATATCAGATAATGAAAAACCGTCTATTGAATATACTTTTCTGGTCTGTTATATCGGCTGCTTTTATCGGTCCCGGAACGATTACCACCGCATCCAAATCGGGGGCCTTGTTCGGATTTGAATTGTTGTGGGCCCTTGTATTTTCCACGATTGCATGTCTTATCCTCCAGGAGGCTGTGGCCAGGCTCGCGATCCAATCAGGAACAAATCTAGGGGAAGCGATCAGCCGTTATTTTAAAGAGGGTTCATTAAAAGTATTGGTTCTTGTACTTGTTGTCGGAGCAATAATCATCGGATCTGCAGCTTATGAGGCGGGGAATATTCTCGGGGCTGTAGCAGGGCTCGGCTTCATTGTTAATATTAAAATATGGGTAGCTGTAACTGTTATAGGGTTTATAGCAATAATTGCCCTTACCCAACCTTCAGTACAGCGTATTGCCCATTTCCTTGGTTTTATTGTTGCCGTGATGGGAATAGCATTTTTTACAACAGCGGTCAGACTGAAACCATCGATCGCCGGAATATTAAAAGGCAGCCTTATCCCCTCTCTTCCCGATTCGGCAGGGTCGGGATTGCTGATTCTCGGACTGATCGGAACTACGGTTGTACCGTACAATCTGTTTCTCGGTTCCGGTATAACCCGAAAAAAACAGAGTATCAGAGAGATGAGGTTCGGATTATCTATAGCAATTATTTTTGGAGGGCTGATCTCAATGTCAGTTCTTATTGTAGGGTCATTTGTTTCAGGAGAATTTTCGTATGAGGCGCTGATATTTGCCCTGAGATCCAAACTCGGTACTGGGGCGGGATTAATATTTGGAGTCGGTATGTTTGCGGCCGGACTCTCATCTGCAATTACTGCTCCAATGGCATCCGCTGTAACAGCGAGAGGATTGTTCGGTAATAAAAATAAGGCTGCCTGGGAACCGCACTCTCTGAATTTCAGACTGACCTGGGGTCTTGTTCTTTTAACCGGAATAGTTTTCGGTATATCCGGCCTGAAACCGGTTCCGGTAATAATTCTTGCACAGGCTTTGAATGGTCTCATCCTCCCTTTTATAGCAATTTTTATTGTGATCGTAGTAAATGATCCTTATATTATGGGTAAGAAATTTCTTAATGGAGCAGTTTCAAATATTTTTCTGTTTATGGTAGTTCTGGTGACTCTTATTCTCGGGATCACAAATATTGCGAAAGCAGCAGGATCAGTTTTTCCGGGATGGGAATTGACCGGAAGAAATCTGACTCCGGTTTACCTGATACTATCGATCATTATCTGGATATATGTATTGACCATAGTTCTCAAAAACAGGAGAAAGTAGTTTGAGAAAGCAGGAATATAATTTTTATGCGGATACGGGAGGTACTTTCACCGATTGTATCGCAATGGACAGTTCAGGTAAAATCCAACGGAAAAAAGTCCTCAGTAGCGGTGCTATAAGAGGGACAGTGAAAGAGTGGAAGAACGGCAGAATTCTTCTGATAGATGAGAACTGGGAGGTCTCTTCCGGGATTTTAGAAGGTTACACCTTCAGGCTATTAAAGGATCAGGGGATATTATCAATTGTAACTGAGTATAATACCGAAAAAAAAGAACTTTATCTTGATAAAAGTATCTCATTGGAGAACAGGCATAAAAATACAGGATTTGAATTGTTTTCAGGTGATGAAGCGCCTGTTCTTGGCGCAAGGCTCATAACCGGTACAGGTATAACTGATGACCTCCCTGTCAAAGTTGTTAAATTGGGATCGACAAAGGGTACTAATGCACTTCTTGAGAGGAAGGGTTCAAAAGTTTTATTTATTGTTACCTCCGGATTTGAAGATATCCTCAGAATAGGTTATCAGCAGAGGCCGGATATCTTTGCAAGAAATGTTATCAAGGATGAACCTCTTTATCATGAGGTGATCGGTATTGACGAAAGAACTGACAGGTCAGGTCTTGTTTTGAGAAAACCTGATCTGAAAAAACTTGGGAATGACCTGGAAAATCTAAAAAACAGAGAGGATATTGATTCAGTCGCAATTGCATTAATGCACTCTTACAGGAATCCGTCAAATGAGAGGATGATTGGGGAGTTTTTACTTAAATCAGGGTTTTCATATATCAGCCTCTCATCAGATCTGTCGAGGCTTATCAAGTATGTTTCAAGGAGTGAAACGGCAGTTGTCAATGCATACCTTGATAAAATTATAGATACTTATCTGTCGGGTATGAGGGGGAGTTTTTCAGATGCATCCTTTTTTGTGATGAATAGTGCAGGAGGGTTGGCCAAAGCTTCCGAATTCAGGCCGAAAGAGAGCCTCCTGAGCGGGCCTGCCGGAGGAGTTGTAGGTGCTGTATCTATCGGGATCGAATCCGGTTTTAAAGATTTGATAACTTTTGATATGGGAGGGACCAGCACAGATGTTTCCAGGTACGGTAATAAATATGATTACAGGTTCGAACATGAGGTAGGCGGTGCAAAGATCGTCAGCCCGGCACTATCTATAGAAACAGTGGCAGCAGGTGGAGGATCTATCTGCTGGTTTGACGGATTTAAATTATGTGTAGGCCCGGAAAGCGCAGGCGCCTTTCCCGGCCCGTCATGTTATGGTGCAGGAGGCCCTCTCACAATAACAGATATTAATCTTCTGAGCGGGAGACTTGATCCGGAACAATTCGGTATCCCTGTTTTTCCCGAAGATGCTGCTGAAAGGTTGAAGGATCTTTTAAAAGAGATAGAAAGAAGGAGCGGTGAAAAAAGAGAATCAGATTCCATTCTGCGCGGATTCCTCCGTATAGCAAATGAGATAATGGCAGGTGCGATAAAGAAGGTTTCTGTACTCAAGGGATATGACCCTTCTGAATATGCAATGGTTGCCTTCGGAGGTGCAGGAGGGATGCATGCGGCATCAATTGCAGAATTATTAAATATTTCAACAATAATTTTCCCGGAAGATTCAGGCCTGCTGAGCGCTTTCGGGATGAGCGCAGCTCCGGTTGAAAGAATCTCAGAAATTCAGCTGATGATACCTCTGGATGAACCCGGGCTTGATATTTCCGGAAAGTTCAGAGAATTGTCTGATGAAGCGGTAAAAATTCTTGAAAAAGATGGAATTCCCGTTAATGAAATAGAGATCAGATCGATGCTGGTTTTTCTCAGGTTTAAAGGCCAGGACTCATCGATAGAAGTTGAATACACTGAAGGCTGTGATCTGATTAAAAAATTTAACAAAAGGTATACTCAGTTGTACGGTTATGAAAGTGAGAGAGATGATTATGAGGTTGAGTCCCTCAGGGTAATCGTATCATCCGGCAGTGAAAATATAAGAGCAGATCGTGAAGATATGAAAAAATACTACCCTTTACCTGCAAGAAAAGGGATAAAGAACCTTCGCGGCGATTTCAGAGATATTCCCGTTTACATCAGAGAGGATCTGAGACCCGGTGCAGTTGTTTCCGGGTTTGCACTCGTTCTTGATAAATTCAGTAGCTGGGTTGTTGAGGAGGGTTGGGAATTAATTATTGATAGTATCGGATCTGCTGTGATGAGAATTGAAGACAAAAGCATCGGAGAGAAAAAGAGAGATACTTCATATGGCGAGATTGAGTTGGAACTTTTTACCAACAGGTTCATGTCTATAGCGGATAACATGGGATCAATGCTGCAAAGAGTGGCAGTATCAGTAAATGTAAAGGAGAGAAATGATTTCTCCTGTGCTCTTCTTGATAAAAACGGTAAACTTGTTGCAAACGCTCCCCACATACCAGTTCACCTTGGGAGTCTGGGAATATGTGTGCGTGAGGTTGCAAAATCAGTCAAAATGGGTCCGGGTGATACCATAATAACAAATCACCCGGGTTTTGGCGGATCACATTTACCTGACATTACTCTTATTACTCCTGTTTTTTCACCTGGCGGGAATCTCACCGGTTATGTTGTTAACAGGGCCCATCATGCTGAGATCGGAGGAAAAACTCCCGGTTCCATGCCGCCGGATGCCAGGTTACTCACTGATGAAGGAGTGATAATCTCACCTGTGCACCTTGTTAAAAATGGTGTCCCTCAATGGGAGCTTATATCAGAGATCCTTGAAAACGCCCCTTACCCGACCAGATCTCTTAAAGAAAATCTTGCAGATCTGAATGGGGCCCTTGCCGCTAACAAATCGGGTGAAAAGGACCTTCTTGAACTGGTGAAGAAATTTGGATCCAATGTTGTAGAAAAGTACATGGAATTATTAAAAGCGCATGCATCTGAAAAAACAGGAGATGCACTCTCCAAATTCGGTTCCGGGGAGTATTATGGTGAAGAATATCTGGATGACGGAGCAGTCCTTAAAGTGAAACTCAGGATTGACGGGCGAAAATGTGAAATAGATTTTACCGGGACTTCACCTGTGCAATCTGGAAATATGAATGCAACAAACGCAATAGTGAATAGTGTTGTAATATATGTTCTCAGGCTTCTCGTCAATGAGGATATTCCTCTCAACGACGGACTCCTTGATCCGGTGACAATTGTACTTCCGGAATCTCTGTTAAATCCGGTTTTTTCAGGTGATCAGAATATACTGCCGGCTATTGTCGGAGGAAACGTAGAGGTCAGTCAACGGCTTACTGATACAATTTTGAAACCATTCGGAATAGTTGCATGCAGTCAGGGAACAATGAACAATGTTTTGTTCGGTTCAAAATATTTCAGCTATTATGAAACAATATGCGGGGGGTGTGGGGCCGGCCCTGACTTTAACGGTGCAGCAGCTGTTCACCATCATATGACTAATACAAAAATAACCGATCCGGAGATCCTGGAATACAAATTTCCTGTTATACTGGAATCTTTCAGTATCAGAAAAGATTCAGGAGGGATTGGAAAGTTTTCCGGCGGGGATGGAGTGAAGAGGGTTATCCGTTTTCTTGAACCAGTTACTCTGTCTGTCCTCACCCAGCACAGAAAAGAACTACCTTACGGACTGAATGGAGGAAAACCGGGTAAATCAGGAAAGCAGTATGTTGTCAATTCGGGGGGAGAGAGGATCGATCTTAAGAGTATTGATGGGTACAATATACAAAAAGGTGACACATTTGTGATCCTTACTCCCGGAGGTGGAGGATTCGGAGATCCCGGATGATAATGAAACAGGGGATACTTTTGTGATATAATATTAACTGATTATCGAAGCGAGGAAAGATGAAAAAAGCAAAAGTTGCAATTTTAAGGACAACACCTGAAACAGTAATTAAGGATTATGAGAGGCTCTGTGATCTGGCAGATATAAAAAAGAGTCTTGATCCCGGCTCAAAAACAATTTTAAAAGACAATATAACCTGGCATAATGTATACCCCGGAGTAAATACGACCCCATGGCAGCTTGAGGGAACTATATCAGGATTGAAAAAGAATGGCTTTGATGACCTGGTTGCAGTACATAACCATACTGTTGTTACCCTTCCGGAGAAAGGGGAAAAAGATCTCAAGTTCAAGCCTGTTTATAAAAAATTTGATATTCCCATCCTTTTCAATTTCAAAGATTCTGATATGAAATGGGTTGAATTCAAACCCGGGTTTAAAACCCTTGCGCTTCATAAGATTTTTCCGGACGGCATCAGGATCCCTGATTATTTTATCGGCAAAAATATTGTGCAGATGCCGACAGTAAAAACCCACTCTTATACAACATATACAGGAGCTCTTAAGAACGCTTTCGGCGGGCTCCTGAATTATCATCGCCATTATACCCACACCTGGATACATGAAACACTGGTGGACCTGCTTGCAATTGGCAGGGAGATCCATTCCGGAATGTTTGCAACCATGGATGGCACCACTGCAGGTTCCGGCCCCGGGCCGAGAACGGTGATCCCTCATGATAAAAATATTATACTTGCTTCTGCAGATCAGGTTGCAATTGACGCTGTAGCTGCAAAGATCATGGGGTTTGATTGGAGAAAACTTCCATGCATTGCACTTTCACATGAGAATAAACTCGGTGTGGGGGATCCTTCTGATATTGAGATCGTCGGAGATACAGATGCAGCTGATGAGAACTGGAAATTTGAAGTAGGTGTAAATTTTGCAACCGGCACAGGGAGAATGTTATGGCATGATACACCACTGAAACATCTCCAGAAACTTTTTTTTCATACCCCCCTTGTTAATATATTTATTCTTGCATCCGAATTGTATCACGATAAGATCTGGTACAACGTGAAAGGGAAAAAAGTAGTTTCAAAATGGGTCGATGAATCACCATGGGGAAAACTGTTCAAAGACTCTCCTGAATAATCATGCCGCTTAAAAAGGCCCTAAGTTATATTTCAATTGCAATTTTTCTGTTTGTTGTAATTCTTGTAGTTTTAAGTTTTAAGCGTGGGGAAGGAGTTGGAAAAGCAGGTGAAGATGAGATCATCGGAAGAGAATTGGAGTATAAGGTGTACAATGATCAGAATAACCTTGCAGTTTATATTACCAGCAGTTCCAGCAAAAGAGATTTTGACAGTGCGAGGAAACCTGCTTACAGAGATAGGACACTCCTGAATGATATAAAGGGGATAATATATAAAGGTGAAAAATTTAAGAATGATCTTAAATTTTCCGGAAATTCAGGTTATGTAGAGAATGAATATAAAAATTTTCTTCTGAAAGATGATGCAAGAATTGAGTCAGAGGATATAAATCTTAACAGTGATAGTTTTTTCATGGAGGGGAGCAGCCTTATATCAAATAAGTCTCTAACAAATTTCAGATTAAAAAACCTGGAAGGTGTTGCAAAGCGGGGTATCAGTTATCATATTGATATTGGTGCGATAAATCTTTTTAATGTCTCCGGAACTTATTTAAGGTCAGGAAAAAAATATAATTTCAAATGTAACCGCCTCATGGTTTTAAAAAAATACAACCGATTGGTTTTTAAAGGAAATGCTGAGATCAAAAGTGTTGCTTCAACTATGAGAGGGAAGGAGATAATTCTTAAATTCAACAAAGACTTTAAAAAACTGATAAGAACTGATCTGAAAGGAAAGGCCTATTTTTATACTTCAGGTGATATTCGCGGGGAATTCAGAGAAATGTCCGGAAAAAAGATAATTGCCTCTTTCGATAAAAATGAGAATATCAAGAAAATAGATATTTCAAAAAAAGGAAAAGTTAATATTAACAAAGGGGGAAGTACAATTAAAGCAGAATCCGATCTTATTCAAATATATTTTGATAAACTCTCTTCCAAACTGAAGGCTGTTAAATTATTGAAAAGGGGAAAGGTTACCGCTAAAGGTAAAAGATCGTTTGATATATCTTCTAATAAAATCAGAGTAAATTACAATGAAGCAGGAGAGGTCAGTTTATGTTTAACTTCTGGGGACACTTTTTTTAAGATTAAAGAGTACAGCGGTAATACCAACGTAATGAATTATATCCCCAACGAGAGCAGTATTTCCATGAGGGGAAAAAAATCTGTCCTGAAAAGGGGGGATAACAGGTTTGTTTCAACTGAATTCAAGTTCAATACAAAGGAGGGGAAACTTACTTCCGAGGATGAGATTACATCAGTAATTAACCTGAAATCAGAAAATTCCATATTTTCCAGATCTCCTGTATTTGTCCACTCCAAGAGAGTAGAAATTAACGATAAATCAAATGTTATTTCATATAAAAAAGATGTATCCCTTTTTCAGGGAGATACAAAATTAAATTCTGATAAAGTTGAATTTAATGATAATAATAAAATAGAGGTGTCCGGATCAGTAAAACTTGAATTTACAAATGGAAAGAACGGTATTATAGTCAGCGGGGAAGAATTGAGTATTGATCCGGATAATAATTTGTTGAAAATAAAAAGAAAAGGCAGATTAAACGAAGGTGACAATTCCCTTTCCGGAGAATTGATCACTATCGGATTTAATGAAAATAAAGCAATCAGTATTATTAAAGGGGAAAAAAATATCGAGTTTAAAAAGAATGAGATTTCCGGAAAAAGTGACAAAGTTGAATGGGATTTTATTAAAAAGATTATTACATTTATTTCAAATGCCAGATTGACCAAAAGTGAATCCGGAACGTCAAAAGGAGATAAGATCATCTTTAATCTTAAAAATGAAAAGGTTGTTATAAGATCGTCTGATGGAAAAAGATCGGAAACAAAAATAGATTAATTTTTTTTATTATGATAAAATATTTAAAAAAGGGGGGTTTAAATGAACGCTAAAAAAACAACACTAATGGGAGTTTTAATTATTTTCACATTAATGTTTTCTTTATATTCTATTTCCGGAGATCCTCAGTCCAGAAATTATGATCAGGCAAACCCACAATTCAAGAAAGGTGTACTTGATTCTCAAATGGGGATAAGAGCTGGGAAAATTTATATTAAAGGGTCCATTTATGTGGATGTTGAGAAAAACAAGGTGTATTCCGATCTCACTTTAAGAAATCGTGACGGTAACGGAGTATCGCTCAAAGGTGCCAGAGTTGCCCTGAACAATACTACTTTGCGGGAAGGTTCATCGGGTAATTATTATGGTACTTCAAGGGCCAAATTGCCGAGACAAAATCTTATGCAGGGACAGAAAAGGAGACAGGAAGGGATTCTCCTGACCATTAATCGCAGAAATGGTATTCCCATTGAAGTTTATATAAATCAGACAGAGAGTTTAAAAATGAAGATTGCTCCTGTTTACA
Source organism: Candidatus Aminicenantota bacterium (assembly GCA_963827565.1). GTDB lineage: Bacteria > Acidobacteriota > Aminicenantia > UBA2199 > UBA2199 > UBA647. The sequence continues at coordinate 932,076 of CAWHBG010000002.1, read as the reverse complement.
AAAAAGGGGTTAATTTAACGGGGCCTGTCAATGTATCGTGGAACAGTAACAGTTCCAGAAAAGGGCAAATCGATTTTGCTATCATTAATTCAAGAGGAGAGATAGTATTTGAGAAGGTCAAAAGAAATGGAAGTGGGATGAAGCTTCTTATGGCCCGCCGTTATATTCCCCCTAATGGAGTATATACTTTCCGTATCAGCCGAATTAGTGAGAAAATTGACAATATCCCTAATACAAGTCCCGGATCATATATAAATGTTTTTGCGGAGACTTCACAAAAACACAGGACTTTCATGTAAATACCTAAAGCCCTAATTGGGTTTTGATCCCTGTCATTCCTTTCAGACAGAGTTCAAGGAAATATTCCAGTTCAAGGCCCAGTTTTTCACATGTTCTCATCTGGTTTCTGTCTGCTCCTTTTGCGAATGATTTTTCTTTAAATCTTTTCTTCATCCGTTTAAGGTTTACATTTTCAAGAGATCTGGACGGGTGCATCAACGCTACCGCTGTAATGAATCCGGAGGTCGGGTCTATCGCATAGAGAGCAATATCCATTTTTGAGGATATCTCTACTTTTTTGTTGTGAGCCTTTATAGCGTGGATTATTTCTTCAGAGATATCCTCATTCTTAAGCATGTCAGCCGTTACCAGTCCATGGTTATATGAATCTTCAGAAGTGATATCATAATCGAGATCATGAAGAAGTCCCGCCAGCCCCCACTCCTCTTCATCTTCAGAGAGATAACCGGCGAGTTCCTTCATACATGCTTCGACTGCCAGAGAGTGTTTTACAAGATTCGGATTCGGCAGGTTTTTCCTGACCAGATCTAATGCCTTTTCTCTATTCATTCAGGATTCTATTAAATTAATTTTTTTTTTCTTCATTCTCAGGCATTACAAAGAGAGAGTCATCTAATTCAATGTCATATTCGATCTTTTCAATAATAATATTACCCATATCCATCCCGTTGACTTTGGTCTTGATGGAAAAAGCGGTCATCATGCCGTTTACTTCCTTGAAATCACTTGAATAACTTTCGGATTTTATTTCTTTGCCATCCGATCTCACCCTTGTTGTCTCAGTTTTTAGATCAATAAAGTTCTCTGTGTCGAGATAAAATATGATGATTTTCCCATCTTTTTTAGTTAATTTCAGCTTGAATACTTCCGTACCCTCCACTTCATCTTTGCCGAGCAATTCTACTTTGTGTCCCTTTTTGGCATAATCGATAAGGGGGTTTTCAAACATCTCTGCAGTTTCTTTAGCATCGTCCGCCTGATCTCCGGTCATTATCTGGGGTCCGTCAACGCCTGTAAAAGGAGAGATCTGCCAGGCTGTTTTCCCATCATAGGCAAACACCATTAATTTATCTGAAAAAGTCACCTCTGTTCTCGTCATTCCCGGTTTTTTATAAAACAGACTGAATTTCATTTCCATGTTCATTCTGACCATTTTCCCGACAGCCTTTACAGATTTTACCGATTCGAGTTTAGCTGCTCCGCCTTTTACCTCAATATGATTCTTTATAATCTCATCAACTGTCTGTCCGCTCACCATGCCGAATACAAAAAAAAATGTTATTAACAATACAAAAGTTTTTTTCATAAAATCCTCCATATTTTTGATTTTTCAGTATATATTAATTTGTTTATTATTTCCATTGCTTCTATAATTAATTTTTATAATTCAAGGAGGTATTATGTCGGGAAAAACATTTATAGTGTTAATTTTATCACTATTTTTAATGGCTGATTCTTTTAGTTTTGGAAAGACTGAAGTGAGTTCATCACTTTTCGGAGATATAAAAGCCCGGAATATAGGTCCTGCTGTTATGAGCGGCAGGATAACCGATATTGATGTTGCGGGTAATGATATTAATAAAATATATGTCGGTACGGCCGGGGGCGGTGTATGGAAATCAAAAGATGGCGGAATAACCTTTAAACCGATCTTTGATAAATACACAATGGCCATAGGCTGCGTTACCGTTGATCAGAAAAATCCCGAAACAATATGGGTCGGGACCGGGGAAACGAATATGCGGAACAGTGTGTCAATCGGGACCGGGATATACAAATCTGTTGACGGAGGAGAGAACTGGAAATTTATGGGACTTCCCGATTCAGAGAGGATAAGTGAGATTCTGGTCGATCCGAGAAATTCTGATGTCGTTTATGTTGCAGTTCCCGGCCATCTCTGGGATGCAAACTCTGAGAGGGGTTTATTTAAAACAATAGATGGTGGAAAGACCTGGGAAAAACTTTTCTTCATAGATAATGATACCGGATGTATCGATATAGACATGGATCCGAAAAACCCTGACCTTCTGATCGCGTCGATGTGGAAATTCAGGAGATTCCCCTATTTTTTTGATGCGGGCAGTGTTCAAAGCGGAATGTACAAAACATTAAACGGGGGTAAATCATGGAAGAAATTAAAAACGGGCCTCCCGGCAGGGAAACAGGGGAGGGTCGTCGTGGATTTTCACCTCTCAGATTCAAAAATTGTATATGCACTTGTGGAATCGAAGAAGACCTATATCTACAGATCGGATGATTCAGGTGAGAGCTGGGTGAAGAGGGGGACAAGTTTCGGTGTAAAGGCGCGCCCTTTCTATCTGGCGGGCCTGAAAGTAGACCCGAAAGATCCTGACAGATTGTATAACTACAGTTTTACATTGAGCGTAAGCAAGAATGGGGGAGACTCATTTGAATCTGCCATGGAGAGTTTTATGGGGATGTCAGTACATCCTGATCAGCACTCGCTCTGGATCAACCCGGGGAATCCGAAACATCTGATCCTTGCGACAGACGGAGGTGTTTATATATCATATGACAGTGGCGGGAAGTTCAGACATATATCAAATTTACCGGTATCTCAATTCTATCATGTCAGTTATGATATGAGAGATCCTTATAATGTTTATGGCGGACTTCAGGATAACAACAGCTGGTACGGGCCTTCAAAAATAATTACCGCAGGTTCCATAAAGAACCGGGACTGGACCGCTGTAGGCGGCGGGGATGGTTTCTATGTATTCAGGGATCCTGCAGATGATAATATTGTCTATTATTCATGGCAGGGCGGGATGTACCAACGGTACAATGAAAAAACCGGAGAAACAGCGAGTATCAGGCCCCTTCCATCTGTTGGCGAACCAGAATACAGATTCAACTGGAATGCAGGCATGGCGCTCAGCATGAAAAACAAAAAAAGGATTTATGTGGGCGCTCAATTCCTTTTCGTTTCCCATGACCGGGGTGATTCATGGAAGAAGATATCTCCCGACCTGACCACAAATGATAAAAATAAACAGAGGCAGAAGGAGTCTGGTGGAATTACTATCGATAATACCACAGCTGAAAACCATTGTTCTATTATTGCGATATCCGAATCCCCGGTGAACGAAAAAGTTATCTGGGTCGGTACAGATGACGGGAATCTGCAGGTGACAAAGAACGGCGGAAAAAAATGGACCAATGTGGTGAAAAACATAAAAGGGCTTCCAAAGAACACATGGTGCCCCGGGGTTGAGGCCGGGAATTATGATGAAGGAACTGCATACGTTGTTTTTGACGGACACCGGACCGGCGATAAAAAAACCTATATATATCACACCATGAACTTCGGAAAGACCTGGGAATCACTGGCCACTGAAGAACTGGAAGGATATGCCCATGTGATACGGGAGGATATAAAGAACCGGAATATGCTTTTCCTCGGGACTGAATTCGGGTTGTACGTCTCTTTTAACAGGGGGATGAACTGGGTCCATTTCAAAGAGATGCTTCCCAAAGTGGGGGTAAGAGATATTCAGGTTCATCCGGTCACCCACGACCTTATCCTGGGAACTCATGGAAGGGGGATATTCATAATAGATGATATTACACCTTTACGCAGTATAAGTGATGATGTCCTTGAACAGAGTGTTGCAATCCTCCCTGCAAACCCGTCTGAAATGTCTTTCAGCAGCGGAGGGGAAGGGATGACCGGTGATACAGAATTTTACGGTGAGAATCCTAAGGATGGAGCAACAATCACCTATTACCTGAAAAAAAGGCATATTTTCGGAAACTTCAAAATCGAGATATTTAATAAAGACGGGAAACTGATGAAAGTCCTCCCCACCGGTAAGAGAAAAGGGATCAACCGGGTATACTGGGGGATGAGGCTCAAAGCGCCGAAAGCGGGACGTGCACCGGGACTGACCGGATTTGTTTTCGGCGGGCCAATGGTGGACCCCGGTGAATACAGGATTAAGTTGACGAAAAATAAAAAGGTTTATGAATCAAAGATCTTACTGAAACCGAGTCACTATTCAAATTATACAGCTGAAGACATGAAAGTAAGACAGGAAAAGATCTGGGAAGTTTATCACATGCTGGAACATATGGCATATATTTCAGATACGTTAAGTGATGCGGTTGCTGAAATGGAGAAAAAAGCTTGAAAGTGACAAACTTCCGAAAGGGGTGAATAAGGTTATCAAAAAAGGGATATTAAAAGCAAAATCGATCAAAGGCCATATTATTGATGAAAAAGGATCAATATATTCAAGTGAAATGCTGCAGGGTAAAATGATTCAGGTCTACTCATCCATCAGTATGTATGGTGGCAGGCCGAATAATTCGCAACTTACTTATATCGGTAGAATGAAATCAGAATTAAATGAGGTTGGAGGAAAATTTGAATCTTTTGTAAAGAATGATATGGTAAAGATCAACAGATTCATGAAGAATTATCAAGCAGGTGAAATTAAGATAATTTCTGAGGAAGAATACATAAAGAAAAATAAGGACTGAAATTTGTAAAATCTACACATTCGTATAGTTATGGAAAATATCGGGAATATAGATAAAGCCGAATTATTTGTGGTGAAACTCCCGCTTATTTCACCTTTTGTGACCGGTGCCGGATCTGTAGAGCACCGGGAATCTTTGTTACTTAAACTTTCTTCCGGGGATTTTACCGGTTGGAGTGAATGTGCCGCATTCAGAGATCCCTGGTATTATCATGAAACTATCGATACAGCTCTTCACACTGCCATAAATTACTTAATACCACTCCTTTTAAGGACTCCACGATTAATACCGGAGATGATCTACGGGCTTTATTCGTGGATTAATGGCCATAATATGTCCAAGGCTATGATTGAGAACGCTGTTATTGACCTTTATGCAAGGAAGAATGAAATCCCCATTTTTAAAGTTCTCGGAGGAGTAAGGAAGAGGGTGAGGTCTGGTATCAGTCTTGGAATAACTGATGACCTTGATAAACTGCTTGTAAATATTGGAAATGCAGTAAATAAAAAATATCACAAGATAAAGATAAAGATCAGAAAGGGGTGGGATGTGAATGTTGTGTCTGCGGTCCGCTCCTCTTTCCCTTACATCAACCTGACTGTAGATGGAAATGGAAAATATTCAGTTGATGACCTTTCAATATTGAGAATGATGGATAAGTATGGTCTGGGAATGATAGAGCAACCTCTTGGTGCGGAGTTTCTCCTTGAACATTCCCTGATTCAAAAACAGATAGAAACCCCTATATGCCTGGATGAGTCAATTACGGGAATCAAATCTTCGATGAATGCTGTATCTCTGGAAAGCTGCAAAATGATCTGTGTCAAGCAGGGTCGGGTTGGTGGATTGAGAAATGCCCTGAAGATCAAAGACCATTGTAAAAAAAATATGATTAAAGTATGGTGTGGAGGTATGCTCGAGACCGGCATAGGCCGGGCTTTTAACCTGCATCTCCAGGCTATTGAAGGATTTGATTTTCCGGGAGATATTTCTGAAACTTCACGTTATTACAAAGAGGATATTATTACAGAACCAGTTTTGCTAGACCATGAAGGGTATATAGAAATCCCTCATGGAAATGGAACCGGTACAGAGGTAGATGAGAGTAAATTAGAAAAGTTTTTAGTTTTCAAACATAAGATGCTCAGAGAGTCGTAATATGTAAAAAAATCTCCAATGTCAGTATCACCAGTTCACAGGTAATTCTGTTTCGATCTTTTTTATATCTTCACTGAGCATTTTATTAAGAATTTCCGCACCATAGTAGTTAAGATGTGAGTTTCCGTTCCCGTAACCCCCGTCTCTAAACAATTGCCAGTTTGACAAATTAAAAATTTTCGGTGAGTTGTAGTTTATAAAGACTATATTCTGATAGTTATTACATATCGATCTGATTTCTTCTACAAATAAATCTTGCTGATAATTTGTCCTGTATGTGCTCAAAAACTCCGGCAATATGATTATAAATAATTTGACTTTATCTTTCTCAAGTTCATCAAGAAGCATTTTGAAATATTTTCCCTCCGGGCCGGGGAATTTCTTATATTTATATTTTTTCCATTTTCCCGGTTCTCTCAAACTATGTTGTCTCACGGTTCTCTTATTTCCGATGTATTCTGAGATCAACGGTTCCATTTTTTTCCCCCTATTCTGTTTCCCGATTTCTTCAATGAGGTCAGAAAAAAATGTGTCGATCTTTTCCTTCATTTTTAAAGTGAATGATAATGGAGAGACCGGATTAAAGATATTAAGGTCATCCTTCAGATAAGATTTGGTTTTCTCTTCTGTTGCTTTCAGGATTTGCTTCATTTGCAACGGATTTGAGCGTTTTCCGAAAATAAAATAGTCAATCCCATAAAAAATATATTTAGGAATTCCATACTTCTTCTTGAAAACTGAGTAGAAGGTGTAATTATATTTTGAATATTTTCCCGGTGATGCAACTTTATAAGCATTTATTCCCAAGTATTTCTTTAAATAAAATGGATGAATTGCCCTTCTTGTCCTAGAAGAGCCGAATATGAGAGTGTTATAAAATCCGACAGCCTTTTTTCCTAAATCCAGATCGGGAGATAATTGATAGGTTCTGTTGTAAAATTTATTTGAGATATTTCTTAAGGTAAGATATGTGATCCGGTCCAGAATAAAGAACAGGGTTATAAATACACAAATGGAGTACACAATTTTTATCTTTGCGGATTTATTTTTAAGTATATTGTGGCTCATAGAATAGTCTTTAAAGGATTCTTATGAGTGAATAAAAAATGAGCGCCGACCAAAGAAAGTATGAAAGTGTGAAACTCATTTTTCAATTATTACACATTTTTATCGATTTTAAAAACATTTTTTGTGATTTCTAAGAGTATATTAAGTCAACGTTACTTTCATACCGGTATTTTAAATAAGATATTATCCAAGAACAGTTTGCCCCTGATGGTGATGGACATATAGAACTACCTCATGGTGACGGGAATCGGGGGTGATGTAGAAGAGTGAACGCTTAAGAAATCCCTGATATTCAGAAAAAAAATGGTTGGGAATAGTTAAGGGCAAGGGAGTCCTGCCCTTAATCTCACCGGCTGATTCTGTTATATTTGGAATACGCCACCGGTAAGTTTTTCCGAAATTTCCCATAATCTTTCAGCAGTCTCTTTGTCCCTGGCTCTTTTTGAGGGAGTGACTTTGACCGGATATCCTTTCATCTCCATGAATCCTGCCGGCCCGAAAAAGTCGCCGCTTTCCGCATCCTCACTGATGGCACCGTAAAGGGTCGGGAGTGCTCCCATATCTATATCCTGTGCAAGGAATCTGTTGAAAAAATTTGCAATCCCCGAATTTCTCTGAAGATCCGTAGCTGTCCATCCCGGATGGGCAGATATCACGATTGTTCCGAATCCCTTTTCCTTAAGCCTCCTTGCAAGTTCAAAGCTGAAATAGAGGTTTGACATTTTACTGTCGCCATATGCTCTCCATGGTTTGTATTTTCTTGATTCCCAGTTCAGGTCATTGAAATTTATGTTACCAACTTTATGGGCAGTGCTTGATACATTTACCACTCTTGAACCTTTTGTATTAATAAGAAGGCTGATCAGCCCTCTTGTCAGCGCAAAATGTCCCAGATGATTTGTGCCGATCTGAAGTTCAAATCCATCCTTTGTTTTTGAATAGGGGGGGACCATGACACCGGCATTGTTGATCAGCAGATCGAGTTTGCGGTGTTCCTTCTTAAAGTTCCTGATGAATTCATTAATGGAATTAATGTCTGCAAGATCGAGAACCATCACTCTTATGGATGCATCCGGTTTCTCTCCACGTATCTTTGCTACAGCTTTCTTCCCTTTTTCAGGATTTCGTACTGCAATTATCACATCGGCATTCTTAAGCGCAAGTACCCTGGCTGTCTCAAAGCCGATCCCGCTGCTGGAGCCGGTTACAATGACCGTTCTACCTTTCTGATCGGATATGTTATTGATATCCCATTTTTTCTGTTTCATTTAATACTCCTCTTAATATGAATGGTATACTATAGCAAAGTGCTTTAGAGTTTTTATTGCTTTTTTCTTTTAATATCAAATAATTTTTCTGATTTTAGTATTTTTTTTATATCTATACAAAGTATTCTGTTGAAAACGGCTCCGCCATCATATGAGAGGTGTGAGTTTGGGCTCCCGTATTTACCGTCTCTGAAAAATTTGGGATTTTTCAGATCAAATTTTTCAGGTGAATTATAATTCAGGATAGTTACATTCCTGTATTTTTTGAAGATATTTTTTGTTTCACGAAGGAATAGGTCTCTTTGAAAATTTGTCCTGTAAACATTTATAAAATCGGGAAGGATAACAATAAAAACTGTAACATTGTCATCTCTCAGTTCATTGAAAAGTAAATCAAGATATTTTCCTTCAGAACCAGGGTATTTATAATACGGGTTCTTTTTCCAGGTCATGGGCTCTTTGATATGGCGTAAAGGGACATAGATCTTATCTCCTCTGAAGTCTCTAATAAGATTTTTTTTGTTCTCAGTATTATAATCTTCAGATAACCAGTCAAGTACATCGACCATAAATGTATTGATCTTACTTTTATTCTTAAGAAGCAAAGACGGGCTATAAAAAACATCGAGCAGGGAACTTACAGAAGTCTTTTTTGATCTGATAATTTTTCTATATATATCTCCAGCAAGTAGATTCATTTTTATTTTGCTTGATTTCAATTTGAATATAAAATAGTCATATCCATAAATTAAATAATCCGGTATTTTGTATTTTTTTTTGAACAATTTGTAAAAATTATAGTTATATTTCAAATATTGCCCTGCACGGGCATTTCTATATGCATTTAATCCAAGATATTCTTTCAGGTACCAGGGGTGAATCCCCTGCTTGGTTCTCGAAGAACCAATTATCAGTGTATTGTAGAAATTTTTTATCTTAGGATTAATTTTCTCATCTACTGAATTCTGATTAGGTCTGTTATAGAAAGGAGTTGATATATCTTCAAATAAAATGTATGTTACTCTGTCGAAAACAAAAAATAACAATAGTGAGAGGAAGACCAGTAAGGCTATTCTTAGCGATGAATATTTTTTTCTATTTAACGTTAAGGACATTTTTTCTGCCTTTCTCCTATTTTAAAAGTTTCATTATCATTGTATTAAAACTGGAAATATATAAATGCATTTGAACTGTCAATACTGAAAACTATTATAAATATTAAAAAAAGTATATATCCTGATAATTTTAACTCTATAGGGATTTTTTTAAGGAAAAAAAGCTTATCTTTGTTATAGAGAAATACTTCCAGGATTAAAAGTATAATCACAAAAAAAAGAGAGAACATAAGGTGAAAGCTTCCTGAAGATGCTTGAGTAAAACTTATATTTTTAAGATACTCTATTGCTGAATTAAATGACGGGGACCTGAAAAACACCCAGGATAATGTTACCAGATGGAAGGTGATCAATATTGATAACAGATTGTAGATAAAAGAGATCTTTCTGATGCGGGTTTTTTTTCTGATCTTTTTCCTGATTTTTTTTGTAAGATGTGAGAATGAGAGGAAAAGGCCGTGAAGTAATCCCCATATCACAAATGTCCAGTTTGCGCCATGCCATAATCCTCCGAGGAACATTGTAATTGTTATTCCACCGGCATATGCCGCTGCCTCGGTTTTGATCCCCAATAATCTGGGAGCCCGGACCTTGCGAAGAATTAAATATGAAATTGGCAAAAAAAGATAATCTCTCAACCATGTAGATAGTGAAATGTGCCATCTGTTCCAGAATTGTGTCAGGTTTTTACTGAAATAGGGGAAGTTGAAGTTATCCATTGATTTGTATCCAAGAATCCTTGACAAACCGATCGCCATATCTGAGTATCCTGAAAAATCACAATATATTTGAAATGAATAAAAATAGAGTCCGAAAAGGAGATTCAGGCCGCTTTGTTCGGCCGGAGCTGAAAAAACCTGGTCTGCAAAAAGGGAAAGCCGGTTTGATACTACTGCTTTTTTGAAAAATCCCCAGGTGAAAAGGTTGATCCCGCTGAGAATCCTCTCCGGTTCCAGCTTTACTTTTAACTTAAGTTGGGGAATAAATTTTCCGGCTCTGTCAATCGGGCCTGCAAGGAGCTGAGGGAAAAAAGATATATACAAAGCAAATATACCGAAGTGTTTTTCAGGGGGGGTCCGTTCCAGATAAACATCGATCAGATAACTGAGAAGTTTGAATGTATAGAAAGATATTCCTATCGGAAGGATCAATCCTAAAGGGACAAAATCGGGAATATTAAATGTTGAATAAATGGTATTAATAACAAGATCAAGGTATTTGAAAATAAAAAGCAGCAGAAGAGATGAAATTATTCCGGTTATAAATAGTGCTTTTCTTTTTTTGCGGTTAACTATCTTATGAAATTGAAGTGAAATGAAGTATACCAGAAATATAGGAATATAAAGAAATAAGAGGTATTTCAAATTCAATGTACTGTAGAAGTAAGCACTTGCGATTAAAAGGATCATCCAGCGGAACCGGTGGGGTGTAATATAAAATAGTGTCCCAACTATCAAAAAAAAATAGAGAAAACCAATCGTTGTGAAAAGCATTTAGTAATTATTGCATTATTTATATTATTGTCAAGAACCTATGGAAATCTCTTTTCCATCCAGGTTTTCCAGTAAAATGATTTATTTATCTCGGGAATGAATTAATATTTTAGTGGTTTAAAAAATCCTGTTCATTTATACTTTGATTATACAATTCAAGAGGATAAAATGCACATTTTAAAGGAGAAGTTAATAACATTGTCAGGTTCGCTGCTTTATGGGATTCTATTTTTTGCCGTTTATGTATTTTACCGGTCGGTACCTCTTACAGAGATATACCTCGGAAAGGACCGGATCACACATGTATTTGTAGTTTTTATCTCCGGGATAATAGGGATATTAATATTAACTCTTTTAAGGAAACTGAACGGACCGGGGGTATTAAGGATTTTCGGGTATGTCCTTGCATGTATTTTTATTCTGGGGATTCCTGTAATCCTTTTCTATTCCGAATATCAATCGTTTCGTGGAATTGAATGGGCAATAGAGACGTTTTTCATTGGGATAATTCCAATATCATTTTTTTATGCGACATTTTTTGTTGCAGTAAATAATAGAATAGTAAATATATACCTGACCCTGATTTTTGCAGTTTTTTCAATTTATCATTTACTGCTTTTACTGAATGTTTTTAATAGTGTCGGGAGAGCTTTCTCCACAACCGGCAAATCTGATATAGTTATCTTGTTATCTTTAATATTGACCAGTGCAACTTTTGCTTTCTTCAGTTTCAAGCACTACTTAAAGCTGCGTATTTGAACTTCATGATATCTCCGTGGTTTTATCCTCAGAGATTATTTTATTGATAAAAAGCAGTTTTTCTTTTTCTTAATTTTTTATAATACTATGAGCAAGGTTAAAAATGAGAAAATATGGAAATACGCGGAAGATCGAAACATTTTACAAAAACTCTGGTCGGACAAAGTTTGCCGTTTGGAAAATATATTTTAATCCCGGGGAGGGGTACAGCAGATGGGATCGTGGACGGGAATATTACTCTTGAGATTAAATAGATAAATATTTTAAGATTCTCTGCTATTGCAGAAATAGAGGGTTCATTTAAAGTCATTTCTTTAGATTTATTACCAGGGCGGTTTCCAGTTCTCTGAAACGGCATAGTTCATACAGGTTGAGAATATCTCCTGCGTGAACCTTGGGCAGTTGATATTTAATTTGTCCAGGATCGATCTTGTATTCCGGTCATCAAATTTCCTGGTATCCCGTATATATGGCCCGTATGTTTTAAGATACTCACTGAAAAGAATGTCAAGAGCGTTTGGAGGGTCCTTTTCGAAGGCCTCTTTCGCGGCGGTGTGAAAACCCGAGATATTAAATGCCGTACTGAAAAATTTTGTTATATCCTCAAGAGAATTGGGATTATCATTTACAATATGAAATATTCCCCCGGGGGAACCGTTTTCCAAGATCGCCATAAATGCATTAATATAATAATCGACGGGTATCAGGTTGATCTCGCCACCCTCTACTTTTTCCATTCTGATTGGGAGCAGCAGGGTGCCGTCTTCCTTCTTATGTACACCCATCTGAGAGGCTTTTAAGCCTCCCTTGTCCCTGATATCTTTAAGATATGTGTCTCTCATGAAAAGGGCCATCCTGACAGGATAATAGACTGCATTAAAAACAGTGCTTCTACCTGTTTCAGAGTTTCCGTATACAATTGATGGCCTGTAAATGTTCAGGTGGATTCCTAGATCAGGTAATTTCTCCGATAAAAATTTTTCGCCGCGATATTTTGTCTCTTCATAAGGATTGTTAAAATCAAAAGTATCAGAAATTGTTTCATAAACAGGGCCTGATATTTTCCCGGAGACGTATACAGTGCTGATGTGATGAAAGAAACTGCAACTGCTCCCCGGAGATTCTATTAATTTAATTAAGTTCCCCAGTATCCCGATATTTGATAACTCCAGATCTCTTCTCTTTTTTTCGGAAAAAGATGTGTTTGCTGCACAATGGATTATCTCATCAATAGTAGAATTAATATATGACATGGTCTCTTTGCTGACTCCGAGATCACTCCGGTCCAGGACACCTTCAATAATATTGATCTTTTCTTTAAAATAATCAATTGAGATACCAAACCATTTGAACACTGTATCGATCCGGTCAATAGCTGATCGGACACCGTCAGGGCGAACGAGCAATACTACTCCATACCCTCTTTTGAGCAATTCAACGGTTGTGTGACTTCCCAGAAAACCGGTTGCACCGGTAACGAGAAAAACTGATTCTCTTTTCTCTCTCTTTTCCCTTATATCTTCAAGTGAAACTCTCATAGGTTTAATAACTTATAAGTAAAGAAAACCCTCTTTCCTGGAGAATCCCTGATTGAAGATCGTATTTACCCACTCCAGCCCCTTATATTTCCCAGATAGTTCTCCAACCATGGCCATGGCTTCTCCCATCACCTGTCTTACTAATTCAACCTCTTTCTGATCGGTATGATCAATATAGTAATCATATTCAAGGATTGCCCTCTTTCCAAGATCCACCGGAGTGAGGAACCCGTAATCATGTTTTATATTATACTTGTCGCCGATCTGTTTGAACCTGTTTTTCATCTCATTTACCGCTTTCATATTGTCCAGCGGAACATACCCTATAAAGGCAACAACATGTTTATGGCGACCCATACGTGAGCTGAGAATTCTGAATGTGTTTATCCATACCGTATCTGTCATTTCAGGTTTTGAATAGGTGCTGACATAAAAATCTCTGAGATGCTCAGGGACATGTTCAGCAATCCTCTCCGGTGATGGATCTATGATCGTTTCAAGGAGGGGTAACATTTCGTCCCTGCAGACCGTTTTATACAATGCTTCATCTGATTCCATTTCACCCATCAAGTCTATCCATTGACCGTTAATCAGATCGGGCAATCCGGCTATCATAAGTTGGAACAATTGATTGCTGATGGAGAAATCGGCCATTTTCTTTATTGATTCAACAGCATATTTATCACCGATCACCAGCACGATAAAATTGATCCCTAAAGTTTCTCTGAAAAATTCTTTTGTTTTGTCAGATAATTCTTTTGTGGGAGCGATAAATGTTGATATATATTCTGTCCCAAGAAGAGATATCGAGATCCCTATCCTCCTTAATGATAATTCTCTGCAGAATTCCGCAGCTTTTTCAAAGGAAGTGAACGGGACTCCGATCCCCTCTTCATCATCTGTTACAGGGTGAAGCTTGATTGATGCGTTGGTACAGATCCCCGGAGATGATGTTCCTCCTTTAGTGAAACCGAACAGGTTGGGAGCTTCTCTATCATTAAGGTTAAACTCTTTTCCATCCCATCCTGCAAACTGAGCATTTAGATAGTTATCAGCTCCGGTACCGTAAGTATTGGAAAATGTGGAAAGGATTCCGGAGCACATTATATTTGCACATACAAGTGCTGAAGGTTCGGCTGTATTTGCCCTCATTCCCGCTTTATGAACTGCTTTCTGAAGTTCAAATGCGGAGATACCCGCCCCGATATCTGCACGCCAGTTCTCTTTATCGATAAAAATGTTTTTCATTCTACATGTATCGATTACTACTCCTTTACTCATCACAAGCCCAAGCACACTGCCTCCGTTCCCTCTGACATTCATAGGGATCTCTTCCGAGTTACATATCCTGATTATCTCGAGGGTTTCCTCATGTGTTGCAGGAAGGACAATATATTCCGGCATTGTTTTTCCTGATACAGGACAGGGATCATCAGAATATGTCACCAGAATTGCGGGATCATTTGATGCATTCAGGTCGCCTACAACTTTCCTGAGTTTCTTCAGGATCTCATCTTCCTCTATATTAACAACTTCTTTTCCCTCTTTCAGAAAGGTTTCCACATATTCTTTCAGGGCCTTCATTACCTTCATGGGCTGCAGTCCGGTTATGAAGTGGCATTGTTTATCACAGATACCGCAGAGTGTGCATGTCTCGGCGATATCAATAAGCCTTTCTGTAACAGGTATAAGATCTTTTGAAATTGCACTATACAGGTCCATCCTCCCCTGAGGATAATAACTGACATAGTGGTTTGTTTTTCCCGGATGACAAAGCCCGGTACTTAGGTAGTCAATTTTACACATAGCATAATGTCTGCATTCTGATGCTATTCCCGCTGCTTCTTCTGAAATCATGGTGACCTCCTTTTCGGGTGAATGCCTGAGAAACTTATAGGAAAAGATGCCCGATTTTGAATAGATATTACGGGTTTTTTACCGGGTTGTAAAGTTTAGTAAAGACAACTTCGATCATTTTCTGATTTACTTGCTTCACTATACTTGAAAACCAGGTGGTCTATGAAAAATTATTTCTGAACTTTTTTGTCTAAATCTGATTGTACATCCAGTTTCTTTCTCAATTCTATGTTTTCAATTCTTAAGTCCTCATGTTTTATTTCTCTGTCTATCGTTGCATTGAAGAACCGTTCCAATTCTAAATTTCGATCGGATAGCTCTTTTAATGTATTTTCCAGCTCCTGGGTCCGTTCTTTAACCTGAAATTCAAGTGAATCCCGGTAATTTTCAAGTTCTTCTTCCTTTTTCTTTTTTTCGGTGATATCCTCTCCTGAGCTGAGTGTTGCAATAATGATTCCCTTCTCATCACGGAGAACGGAATTGTGCCAGGCAATCAATCTCTCCTCTCCTGAACTTGTCAGAACTGGATTTTCAAAATATCTTACCGCTTCGATTTCACCGGAATATATTTTTCCGGCGACTTCTCTCACCTCTTCTCTGATTCCGGGAGGGATAAACATATCGAACCAGTTTTTTCCGGTGATCTCTCCTTCAGGATATCTCAACACCTCACATCCCTTGGGATTGATATATAATATGCTGCCCGAGGGAGCAATGCTGATCAGAATTACATTTGCAATATCCAGATATTGCTTTGATCTGGTCTTTTCTTCAATTATTTCTTTTTCTGCTTTCTTCAATTCGGAGATGTCGATTGCAGTCAAATTGAATTTATTTTCATCTTCCGACAGAACTCCTGAAAGGAGCAAATGAACGGCCTGATTTTTTTTATTTATCAGTTCAATTTCACAGGTATCCTTCATTAATCTGTTACATATATTTTCAAGTAACTTTTTAAACCTCTCTTTATTCTCAGATGACATGAATGAATCGAGTCGGGTATTTATAATAATTGAACGATCCATTCCCAGTATTTTTGACCCGGTCAGATTTAACTCCTTGATCTCTCCTTCGAGTGAAAGAGTAAAATAAGCGGATGGAGCAAATTCGTAAAGTTCTGAATATTTTTTGATCGACTCCTCGGAAATTGATTGCAATCTGATCAGCTCCTCGTTCTGTACCTCCAGTTCTATCTTATGAATTTCGAGCTCCTGGATCAATTTAAGCATGTCCAAATCGGAAAGATGATCCTTTGCCGTTCGTCCTCTCTTTTTATTAATTGATTCGGCTTTTTCACGAAGATGGTTATTTGTTTTCTTATCTTCTTTACTCATCAATGGACCCTCCAAAATACATACTATTTCCCCGGGTTTCCGTTTGCACTGCTATTGTTCATTTTTTGTTTTTTGTCCTCAATAGATTTGCTTTTTTTAATTTTATCTCGAGGCGTTTTCCAATGGAAATATCAGTAAATGTGATCACCAGACCGTCTATCCGGTCATCGATAGTTCTATAGGGCATGATCCTGACATTAAACCATCTTTTATCATTTGTTTCTATTGCTTTTTCTGTGGGAGTCAAAGTCCTCAATACCTTTCGGCTATGAAGGCCTATATCGGGATATCTCAGATAAGAGACCATATCGGTAAACGGTCTCCCGATATCACTCTCCCTGACTTTGATAATATTTTTTAACTGCTCGGTAAATCTTCTGATATTTAGATCCATATCAAGAAAAAGGGTTGCGATCTCAGTACTGTTCAGCAGATTTTTCATATCATCATTTGCCCGGGTGAAATCACTCACCTTGCTCTGTAATTCGATATTGACTGTCTGAAGTTCCTCATTGGTGGATTGTAACTCCTCATTGGCCGATTGCAGTTCCTCATTAGTCGATTGCAGTTCCTCATTAGTCGATTTCAACTCTTCCTGAGAGGTCTGCATCTCTTCTCTTGTACTCTGAAGTTCTTCATTGCTCCTTCGCAGTTGGATCTCAAGTTCTTCAATCCTGTGAGATGATACTGTATTAAGTTGTAGCGGTGATTTTTCTTTCATCTTTTTTTCAGGTGTAATATCATTAAATATTACCATTACCATATCCTTCACCTGGGGGGGAGCCTTTATATGCTGAACAATTATACTGACCCGATCATCACTTCTTTTATCCCCGATTCTGATATTCTCAATTGTAACCGGATCAATACTTTTAACTGCCCTTCGGAACGCATTCGGCAATTCTTCCCTTAATCCACCTTTTGCCATGGCATGGATATTCCAGTTGGCTTTTCCCGCAACGGGTTCAAGGTATTTTCCGGTGCGTCCTGTTATATAAACAATGTCACCTGCTTTATTTGTCATCACACTTGCAGGAGAATAATTTTGAAGAAGGATCTGGTCAGCAATGCTCTGGATGCTGTCATCGCTTTTCAGGCCCTCTTTTTTTCCCACAGCCACCTCTGCTATAGTGTAATTAAACCTGGACGGGAAATCAAGAAGGTCAGGAAAGGTAATTTTTTTCACATGTTTAAATATTTTTAACTTTGCATCGACATCAGAAAAGCAATCCTTAATATTTCCGATAGACTCAGCTGTCCCCAGGATCAGATTTCCGTTTATTTTAAGAACGTAATTAAAGAGATGTATAATTTTTTTCTGTAATTCAGGCTCCATGTAGATCAGCATATTTCGGCAGGAAATGATGTCCAGATTGGTGAATGGCGGGTCTGCTGTAATATTCTGAGGGGCAAATATAAGCATATTCCGAATCGTTGCATTTATTCGGTATTGGTCCTTCTCGATTGTAAAAAATTTTTCCAGTCTATTCTCTGAAACATCTGTTGAAATGTTCCTGAGGAAGGATCCTTTGCGTGCTCTTTCAATCGCATCCTTATCCAGATCAGTTGCAAATATCTGGAGTTTAATATTTTTTTTTGGCTTCATTTTTTTGAGGACCTCGGTAAAAACAATCGCAAGGGAGTAAGCTTCCTCCCCTGTTGAACAACCGGGTACCCATGCACGAAGTGTATATCCATCCGGCAATGTTTTTAAATATTCGGGCAGAACCTTCTTTTTAAGAACTTCCCATACTTTGATGTCTCTGAAAAAACTTGTTACGCCGATCAGGAGTTCTTTAAAAAGTATCTCGATCTCCTGAGGATTTTCCTGTAAAAATCTGACATATTTCCCGATTCTTTCGATCTGATGGATCCCTTTTCTCCTTTCAATACGGCGAAAGAGAGTAGTTTTCTTATACCTGGAGAAATCATTTCCCGTTTGTTCTCGGATCAGGATTAATATTTTCTCAATATTGCTTATTACCTTGACATCAATTTCCTTTTTCTTAATCCTTTCGTGTGAGAATTTTAAATATTCGATCAGTTTTCCCGGCAAGTCTTCTGCATCTGCAATAACATCAGCTGTAACTGCAAGTGAAGCGCTTTTCGGCATTCCGTCGAATTTTGCGTTTTTTGGGTTCTGTACAAGAATGAGTCCATTTTTTTCCCTGATGGCCTTGACACCCAGACTACCGTCAGAACCCATTCCGGAAAGTATAATACCTATACTTCTTTCCTGTTTGTCATCGGCAAGAGAACGGAAAAAAATATCAATTGGCAAACGGATGTATCTCGGATTCAACAGGCTTAAAGAAATGTATCACTCCATTAAGGATTGACATGATCCTGTTCGGTGGAATCACATAAATATGTTCCGGTTTTACTTTAATGCGATCGGATGCCTGAATGACTTTCATTGCTGTGTATCCGCTGCAATAGTTCAGGAATCATACTGACACGATCAGGGTCAAGGTGCAGGATGACAACAAATGCCATTCCGGTTTTATCCGGTGTATTTTTAAAAAAACTTTCTAATGCATCAAGCCCGCCCGCAGAAGCGCCTATCCCGATGACGGGGAAACCTTTTTTCACTGAAACAATCGGATTGTTTTTAGTTTTGGACTTTGTTGTTTTTTTTAATGTGCTTTTATTATTCATGGGACCTTTTTTCATTCTCATCATGCCTGTTTAAACAGATGATAATTTGATATCCCGACCTAACTGTAGGATTATAATAAATGATTGTCAAGATTATTATTCATATTCTTGTTATCCCGGTTGTACATTTATGGATGTGGTATTTTAAATTCCGGGGAGTGATATTTCGAATGAACACGTCTTGATTCTTCAAAAAATGAACCATGTCCATTTTTTAAAGAACGGAGAGGGTGGGATTCGAACCCACGGTTCCGTTAACCAGAACAATTGCTTAGCAGGCAACCCGATTCAACCACTCTCGCACCTCTCCATTGTTAGGAATGCCGAGGAGGGGACTCGAACCCCTACAGCCTTTCAGCCACAAGCACCTCAAGCTTGCGTGTCTACCAGTTCCACCACCTCGGCAAAAATACTATTGACTATCTGTTTCTTCTTTTTTATCTTCTTTTTTATCTTCAGTTTTTCCGTCAGTCACAGGTTTTTCTTTTTCACTTCCGGCAGCTGGCAGTTTCTGAGCTGTCTCCGTATCTTCCCTGACTAAGAACTGTATCTGAGTCCACTTTATTTGTAGCCATGATATAAAGAAGGAGTGATGTGATCATGAAAGATACAGCAAGAATAGTTGTCACTTTTGATAAAATTGTTGCTGCTCCCCTGGGTCCAAAACTTGACTGTGTACCACCGCCACCGAAAGCACCTGCAAGATCTGCACTCTTTCCACTCTGAAGCAGAACAACTATAACCAGCAATAGTGAAACTACAATATGTATAAACAATAACAATCCTTCCACGATATCCTCCTATCCTCTAAACAAGTTCAAGGGATTTTTCGATTATAGCAAAAAATGACTCAACATTCAAGGATGCACCGCCGATCAAAGCACCGTTTATATCCATTTTTAGAAAGCAATTCCTTACAATTTTCCGGTTTTACTGATCCGCCGTACAATATCATCCTTTTCTGCTCTGTACCGGCTATCCTGTTTATCTCTTCTGTGATAAATGAGTGAACTTCCTGGGCCTGTTCGGGTGATGCGGTCATACCGGTTCCGATTGCCCAGACCGGTTCATATGCAAATACAATCCTTCCTATTTCACCTTCGGACAATCCGGCCAGGTCATCCTTTAATTGTTCACCGATCTTCTTAAATGTATTTCCCGACTCCCGCTCTTCAAGTGTTTCACCGATGCATAAACAGCGGAGTGATACCGGTGGAGAGGGCAATTTTTATTTTTTTGTTGATTCGGGATCTGTTTCCCCAAAGATCTCCCGCCTCTCTGAATGCCCGATCAGTGCATAATCTGTATATTCCCTGATCATTTCAACTGATGTTTCACCGGTGAATGCACCGCTCTTTTCGAAGTAAATATTCTGAGATCCGACAGATATAAATTTTGATTTCCCTTTGAGTGGATAAATTGATATATAACGGGGGGAAGATTAGGATATCTATTTTATCAAGCCTCGGATTAAGCTCCCATTTTTGAAGCCTGATATCAAGTTCAGAGATAAAAGAGATACTTTCTGCTACAGTTTTATTCATCTTCCAGTTTGCTGCTATGATAAGATCTTTCATCAGTCCTCCGTCAGACTGTCTATTCCCGGCAGGGTGATTCCTGACATAAACTCAAGTGACGCACCTCCACCGGTTGACACATGGGAGATATTTCCCTTTACTCCGGCTTTATTTATTGCAGCAACTGTATCACCGCCTCCCGCTATTGATATTGCAGGTGATTCTGCTACAGCTTCGGCAATTGCCATCGTTCCTCCCGAAAAGTCCTCAACCTCAAAGACTCCCATGGGGCCGTTCCAGAAGATCATCTGGGAATTGAGTATCTCTTTTCTGAAAATACTTACAGTATTGAATCCGATATCAAGTCCCATCATTTCATCAGGGAAATCTTCACCCCGTTTTATCATCCTTATTGTAATATTTCTTTCTATCTTTGTGGCTGCAATATGATCAATTGGCAGAAGTATTTTTACCCCTTTTCTTTCTGCTGTCTCCATTGTTTTTCTGCAGACATCAATGTATTCCGGTTCAAACAGAGAAGTCCCGATTCCCTCACCTTTTGCTTTCAGGAAAGTGTATGCCATTGCTCCCCCGATAATAATTGACGAAGCCTTATCTGTCAGATTCTCAACGACGCTGATCTTATCCGAAACTTTAGAACCCCCGAGTATTACTGTAAATTTTTCAGGGGGGTTGTTCAGGGCCATACCGAGAAATTCAGTCTCTTTTTTTAACAGGAATCCCATGGCAGACAAAGGGACATGTTTTGTAATACCGGTTATAGAGGAGTGTGCGCGGTGAGAAGATCCGAAAGCATCATTAATATAAACGTCAATTCCCTTAGCCAGCTTAGAGGAAAAGTCATCATCATTGGCCTTCTCTCCCGGGTCAAAACGGAGATTTTCAAGAAGAAGTATTTCACCCCCCTTCATCTCCGATTTAATTTTATCGATCGCCGGGCCGGTGGTTTCTCCATTGAAGATAACTTTTGTCCCTGTCAGTTCGGACAATTTTTCAGCAACCCTCTTAAGGGTCAGCTTTTCATCTCTCCGGCCTTTCGGCCTGCCGAGATGAGATGCGCATACAATTTTTGAATTCTGCTCAATTGCATAATTAATGGTTCTGAGTGATTCAGTGATCCTGGTATTATCCGTAATATCTCCAATGCCGCTTAAAGGTACATTGAAATCATTCCTGATAAAAACAAGTTTATCTTTAATATCAACCCTTTCAATGAATTTTTTATACATTTTATGATTTTGTTATCTTAATTATAAGGTCTCTAAGTCTGGTTGAATATCCCCATTCATTGTCGTACCACGCCAAGATTTTTATCATGTCCCCGTCGATTACAGTTATGAACTGTCCGTCAATTATTGTTGAATGCGGATTCCCGATTATATCTGTAGAAACCAGCGGATCATCTGTATATTCAAGTATTCCATTCATCTCTCCGGCTGCAGCATCCTTGAATAGATCTCTTATTTCATCTTCATTTGTACTCTTTTTTACATTAACAACAAGATCCACAAGAGATCCGTCAGGGGTTGGCACTCTCAATGAACTACCGGCTATTTTTCCGGCAAGTTCGGGAATAACCAGGCCGATTGCCTTGGCGGCACCGGTTGTAGTCGGGATAATGTTTAATCCTGCCGCTCTTGCTCTCCTCAGATCTTTATGAGGAAGGTCAAGGATCCTCTGATCATTTGTATAGGAGTGAATTGTTGTCATGTTACCTTTAATTATCCCGAAGTTGTTATGGAGGATCTTTACTGCGGGGGCTACACAATTTGTTGTACATGATGCATTAGAAATAATATGATGGTTCTCATTGTCATAATCCCCGTCATTAACTCCCAGGACAATAGTTATATCCGGGTTTGTTGCAGGTGCGGATATTATTACTTTTTTTGCCCCGGCTGACAGGTGTTTGGACGCGTCCTCTCTCTTTCTGAAAAATCCTGTAGATTCAATCACAAGATCAATGCCGAGTTCTTTCCACGGCAGGTTTTCAGGGTCTCTCTCAGCATAAGTGTTGATCTTTCTCCCTTCTACTATCATACAATTTTCTTTTACTTCGATCTTTTTGTCGAACTTTCCGAAAACACTATCATATTTTAGCAGGTGGGCAAGAGTCTCTGTTGAGGTAATATCATTTATTGCTGCGATTTCAAAATCACTCTGTTCCATGCTTGTCCTGAAGAAATTTCTGCCTATCCTTCCGAATCCGTTAATTGCAACTTTATAGCTCATATTGATCCTCCTTTAAGGATAAAAAATTATCATAAGAGTAAGCTGATTTCAAGTTATTTCTTTCAATATTAAAATGATATAATCCATAACCTGTCGTATGAGGAAAAACGGTCTAAAATATTATAATTTTTTTGTCATTTTTATATGGGGGATCCCCACTTCGGTGAAAGTATTTCCTGATGGAGAATAACCGATTTTTTTATAAAAACCTTCTGCATACTTTCTTGAATGAAGTTCTATCTTATTAAAAAATTTATTTTTTAATTCAGATTCCACCTTTTCAACGAGTTCACTTCCTACACCTTTCCCCCTCAGTTCTTCTCTGACAGCCATCTGTCTGAGTCTAACATGTGAGTTGCTGAGGACCCTGATCAAAAGGCATGCGGCCAGTTTCCCGGAAGGGTCAAGAAGGGCGTATCTTAACTCCTCTTTTTCAGAGGCAAGGTCCTCTTTACTGAACTTCAATCCGAGCGGTTCCCGTAAAACCTTATCTCTCAACTTAATCTCTTCCTCATGGAGAGGCGTTCCGTATTTAATTTGTACTAATTCCATTTCATTTATAACCTATTGCTGTATATCCGACCCAGTGATGAAGGTTTGCCGGAGCTGTCAAACCCATTTTCAGGTCTTTTGTTTCCAATGGATCGAGTGTGATACTTGTTCTATAGCCGACAGGGATTCCTGTCGGAACCACAGAAAGTTTTTTTGAAAGAAAATAAGCTGTCATGAGGCCTGCAGGGATGGAGTAACGTCCGCACCATGTCCATTTGTACTGCCGATGGTTTTCTTTTTTCACTGTATAATCTGTAAAGGTCCTTATTTTATTTTCTGTGATTTTACCGACCAGACAATCTCTTATTATCTTTTTTTCGAATTTAATCGCCTTATCATATCCTGCTTTGCCGGTACCGTACTTTGCATAATTTTTTTCCCCCAGTCCCGGTCTCCGTAATGTACGGAATCGGAACTGATTGCTATTGCAAGATCTTTTCCCCAACCCCAATTCCTCTCTTCCAATATCCTTGCCAGGACACCGGCGAGTTCTTCACTGATAATTGATATCCTGTCATAGCTCATATAGGGGACAAGTATTGGAATGATCTCAAGGTTACGGTTATAAAACTGTATAAAAGGTATAAGTGCTTCGAGAGAATGCTCGATCTTATGCATTTTATTATTTACATCTCTCATTTCTACCGGCAGGCCCTTCAGAAGATTTTCTCTTAATTCCGATACTTTAACTTTGCCGTAAGGTCCATGCCAGAATTCATAATTATCAAATATCAATTTGTCTTCAAGCCCCAGGTCTTTAGCTTTATGTGCTACTCCGAACAGGAGGATTGTTTTTGCTTTAAGGTTCTTCAGAACGGCAGGATACAGGTATCCGACATAGGCATGATCATCATGCGGAGATATTACAACTTTCCATTCGGTGTCACTGTTTATTTTATTATCTTTAAAAGAATTTTTCAGTTGTTCTCCCTGGACATTCTGAATCCTCTCCATCAGCTTGTCGACCTGCCATCCGTATTGCGCGAAACCGATCGTATCTGCGAATTGCCTCAGAGAAGTGTTTCCCTCAGTTCCCTGATGATTTCCATGCAGAAAAACAAAATTCAGGAAAATCATAATTATCACTGGTACTTTTATCTTCATTATTTTTATTTTCTGCTCTTTTCAAGTACTCTCATTACAACTTCAATGAGTTTTTCGGGGGGATATGGTTTAGGAAGAAACTCACTGAATCCGAGTTGAGCGAAATTTTCTATTGCATCATTCTTATTATAACCACTCGACAGAATCGCTTTTGTACCGGTGCAGATCCCCGATATCTCTTTCATTGCTTCAACACCGTCTTTCCCGGGCATTGTAAGGTCAAGAAAGAGCAGTATTATTTCCTCCTTATATTTTTTGAATTTTTTAACTGCTTCATTCCCGTCCCTGGCAGTTATAACTTTAAACCCGAACTTTTCGAGTGTATTTTTTATTGTTTTTCTTATCAGACTCTCATCATCGGCAACGAGGACAATGCCGCCCGCTGTCCAGTGCTGAATATCCAACCCTGTTTTCACCCCGGCCATAGGGTTTTTTTCTGATGCAGGGATAAAGACCTTAAATGAGGATCCTTTTCCTTGAGTACTGGATAATTGAATAATCCCTTTATGACTCTTCACAATTCCGATAACAGCGGAAAGTCCAAGTCCTTTTCCCCCAGTTCTTGTTGTGAAAAAGGGATCAAATATCCGTTCTATTATTTTTTCTTCAATTCCCTCACCGTCATCCTTTATCTCAAGACAGACATATTCACCTTTTTTGATGTTTTCCTGAAGGAACATCATTGCAGATTTATCTGGTTTAATCTCTTTTACCGAACCAGTTCTTATGGTAATTTCACCTTTATTATTACCGATTGAGTCTGCAGCGTTTAGTATAAGGTTAATGATCAGTTGCCTGAGTTGAGATGTATCCACTTCCATTGTGAGGACTTCATCTGCAAGTTCCATGTCCAGAGATATTTTTTTTGAAAGTGATGTCTCCAGAAGTTTTGTTATTTCCATTATTACTGAATTGATATCAACGGGAAGGATGACGATCTTTCCCTTCCCAGAGTATGCGAGGAGCTGACTGCAAAGATCGGCCGCCTTCATCGCAGTATCCTCAATGTATTTGATATTTTTCAACTTGATGTTATCTCCATCCATATCCATCCTTACCAGTCCGGCATTTCCCAGTATCCCGGTCAGCAGGTTATTGAAGTCGTGTGCAATTCCGCCTGCAAGGAAACCGAGACTTTCCAATTTCTGTGACCGGAGCATCTGCTCTTCCATTGCCTGCCTTTCCGCCTCGGCTCTCTTTCTTTCAGACAAATCCAGGGCAAAGGCAAAAATTACATTTTCGCCGAAAAATGTACCCTTACTCAGCCGGACCAGCTTCGGGAATATCTCTCCGTTTTTCCGTTTTCCCCAGAATTCAAATTGCTGCGGTTCTCCTCCGGATGCCAGGGTATGTGCTCTTCCAACCGCATCGAGGTCATTTTTGTCAGGGGCTGACAAAAATTCCGGAGTTTTTCCGATAAGTTCATTTTCTGAATATCCATACATCTTTACCGCCCCTTTATTAATATCGATAAACTCCCCCTTCATATTCTGAATGTAAATAGCATCAATTGCATTATTAAAAAGATCTCTGTAACTTGACTCGGATTCTCTCAGTTTTTGTTCGGCTATTTTCTGCTCATTTATGTTCCGTTCAACAGAAATTATTGTCTCCTCACCATTGAATAGAACGGTCTTTAATTCGACCTCTATCCAGAATTTAGTTCCGTCTTTATGTTTTGCGAGCCATTCAAAAACTTCTGTTCCTGAATCTTTTGTTTTTTTTATCCATTCTGCCGCTGCTTTTCTTGAAAAAGATCTGTCACCTGTACCCAAAGTCCCTGCTCTCATTTTCATTAGCTCTTCTTTTGAATATCCATACATATTAACTGCTGCCAGGTTTACATCAATAATAACACCTGTTTTTTTATTGTATAAAAAAATTCCGTTGTTGGTCGAATTAAATATATTTCTATAGTTCTCTTCCGAACGTCTCAGTTTTTCGGAGTTTACACTGGCTGAAACTTCTTTATTACTGTCACTCAACTGAATGCTCCCTGTATATATTTATTTATACTATTTTATATATAAAAGTGCAAAAGAACTTTGTTTACGGGGATTGGGAAGGTCTGGGAATTGGAGGGGACACCGGGCAATGCCCCCTCCTTGTATCGTTAAATTCCCAGGAGGAATTACATAAAAACTTTATTCACACTTATAAGACGTTTGGAAAACAAAAAAGGTTTCGAAATTATTTTTTTTCTGTCAGGTAGGGTAGAAAGGGTATCATTAACATTGCCGGAACAGCAAAAATAAAGCTGATCCCAAACAGCCATGCGTAGCCGAGCCACCCGGCAATAAAGCCGCTTGATATACCTGCAAAGAGTCCGCTGAGGTTCATCAGCCCTGTTCCGATAGCATAGTGTGTAGCTTTAAATTCAGTATGACATATTCTCATCAGGTATGTCATCAGGACTGCCGTCCCGAGTCCGCTGGCGAACTGATCAAAGGAGTGGACTGCCGCAGTAAATATCAGGTTAACTGTCCCTATCGAAACTGGAGGATCTAAGTGTCCTAGATTCCAGCCCATTCCAAATATATGATTGAGTGTACTTTTAGAAACAGAAAAGTCAATTCCAGTGTTAAAAGCAATAAAAGAATTAAGATGTATTGCAAGGGTCATGTAGACCAGGTTTGTAAGATTCTGCAGGAGGATAAACGGCCAGATGACCTTTTTGAGCGTGAATCGGGATATCATCCATCCACCCAGCATAGCTCCGGCAATTGAAGATGGGAGCCCGACCCCTCCACTTATCCATCCGTAATGTGTTTTTATCCCGACATCAACTATCAGAGGTGCAACCATTACTGTAACAGCCCATTCTCCCGCCCTGAGGAGGATAAGAAAAGCAAGGATCAGAGATATTTTGTCCCTTTCCATAAAGTAATAAAATGCTTTCCCATATTTCGACTCTCTGCCTCCGATCAGTTTTGATTTAAGCTTATTTCTGAAAAGTGCCAGAATAATAAGGGAGAGAAGCAGCAATAACGCTATCCAGTGTGAGAAATAGAACTTCTTAAGTATCGGGACAGATTCCTTAAGCCCCAGATAAAATGAAGAATTGAAAAACAGTCTTATTGCTATGATAACAGAGACAAGTGAAATTAGAAAAATAAATGTTCTTACTCTTATCATTCTTTTGAACATGAATATGAAGCTCTCACCTTTTTTACCTGCATCTGCAAGCAGGAAAATATGATATAGGGTAAAGATCAGATATACGACAGCGCCAGTCAGAAATGCCAATGACCAGCTTATTGTAGTTCCTATAGTTGCAATAACTCCGGGCCCGGACATCCAGGCGATCCTGTAGGCCATTACCCGGTACCCGACAAACTTTGACTGTCCCTCGTCATCCAGTGCTTCCATATAATAACCGTCAATGGAAATATCGTTTGTGGCAGCAACAAATGCGCCGAGAAAGAAAAGCCCTGCAATGAGTGAAACATTGTTCTCCAGCGGGGCAAAAAATGCAGCAAGCAGCATCATGACAACAAGGAGGCCCTGAGAATACACCATCCACTTCTTCTTGGAACCATAGTTATCTACCTGGGGGCTCCATAGAAACTTCAGGATCCACGGTAAGCCGAATAACGGTGTGAGGCCGATCGATTCAAGTGAGACTTTCATGTCTCTGAAAAAAACACCTGAGACTGTCCGGATTATTGAGTAGGGGAATCCCTCCTGGAAATAGGTGGTAAATGTCCACAAATAAGGTGATAAAAAAATCTTTTTGTTCTTTTTCAAATTATTTATGGTGTTTTTTCAGCAGCTCTTCGACTTCGGGTATTCCTCCCTGATAAATCAGGTATCCGTTGTATGGTTCTCCCTCGGTGATCTCTCCCGCAATGGGAGTCAGCATGATATCCTTCACCTTCTCAAGGTCATCGGTCTGCCCCAGTGCCCAACCTAATTTTATGTATGCAACTTCCGGCAGCATGTTCTCAGACGGAATAACACCCTTGCTCATCATATCTCTTCCGGTATCGTAAACAAACATATGGACAAATCCCCACAATGTCTGAACAGTCATATAAATTGCGATACCAGCATCCCTCGCTCTTTCAAGTGCAGGATAGAGGGGTTTGTTTACATGTCCGAGTCCTGTACCGGCTATTACTATCCCTTTGTAACCGTTTTCAATCAGAGAATCGATCATATCCGGCTGCATGTTCGGATAATAATAGATCAATGCCACTTTCTCCTCAAAGTAAGGTAAAATTGAAACCTTATTGTCATTTCTCCTTCTATTATAATCTCTTCTTAAGGGTGTTACTTTATCCCTGACTACAGTTGCTATCGGGATATCACCGATTGTCCTGAATGCAGACCGGTAGGAAGAGTGCATCTTTCTCACCCTTGTGCCTCGGTGGAGAAGTCCATATTCATCTGACGTCGGGCCGAACATACATACACTAACTTCAGCAATATCTGATACTGCTGCCGAAGTCGCTGCATGAATAAGGTTTAATGCAGCATCGGAAGAGGGCCTGTCTGATGATCTCTGTGAACCGACCATAACAATGGGAACAGGAGGATTCTGGACCATAAATGAGAGGGCAGATGCAGTGTGATGCATTGTATCTGTACCATGACCGATAATAATGCCGTCTATTCCCTTTTTAATCTCTTCACCAATTGCTTTTGCCAGAACTATATATTGTTCAGGACCCATATTTTCACTGAATACTGCAAAAAGTTTTTCTGTAGAGAGATTGCAGATATCCGCCAGTTCCGGGACAGCCCCGTATAATTCACCTGGAGAAAATGCAGGGATAACAGCGCCTGTCCTGTAATCAAGACGGGAAGCTATCGTCCCGCCGGTCCCGAAAAGTTTCAGGTTCGGTTTGCCTTCTGAGTATGGGAACTCTTTTTCAGGGATCTTATAATTAGCTTCCTTAAACCCCTTCTCCTCAATATTTTTAATGGTACCGGTCTCAAGTCCGATGTTATACCCTGTGATCAGTTTAATCACAAGATGAACCTCATCATCGTTCTCGGATCTCGGCAGGATTATTCCCGAAAATTTTCCTCTGGTGCTCTCAATATCGACCTCACTCCAGACCCTTACATTGAATTTCTTCAGCAAAGCCAGGGTATCACCCTTATACCCTTTGAAAAGGTCATCCATTGCTGCCTCCGTTGATGATGTCGCTCAATTCTTTTAGAGGTATATTTCCGACTGCGACAGGCCTGAGCTGTCCCATGACCCACCTTTTTCTTGCTTCCTTATCCTCTTTATCTGAAATTGTACTGAATTGTTTTTCAAGCAGAGGAATATTTGAAATGATCTCATCTTTTTCCCTCTTTTTAAAACCGATGGTAAGCAGGATCGATTCCGGATCAATATTCGGATGTTCAAGAAGAACCGGGACCATTAGCTTGATGATCTCCGTATCGAGTCCTCTTTTTTTACAGAATGAAAATATATCAATAAGCTTAAAATAGTCAAAGTCGGGAGATAACTTCAATTTGCCGTCAATATTTTTAATTCTGTGACCTATAAGCGTCCCTGTAAAAGAAGGAGTATATTCAAGTTCATCCGTTATTTTTTTTATAACCGGGAAAATATTTCTGATATGGATGTAAGGGAATGCATCTTCCGGAATTTTCCAGTCTTTCATTATCTTTTCTCTCTCTGATACATCTGAAGGGAGACCTTCCCTCAATTTATTTATATCTTTATCTTTTATGGCAATTGGAGCAGAGTCAGTATCCGGGTACATTCTGTCCGGCCCGGGGAGGACCCTTTCAAAAATTGTAATACCCTCCCTGCTTACAGCCTTTCTGGTCTCGTTCGGTACGCCTTCAAATGCAAGAAGACATCTCTCCTTAACTGTCTCTTCAGCCATGGGGATGTCCTCTTCAGGTCCGCAGATAATCAGGAATGCATCCTGTTCATCTCCCCCTGTTCTGTTATAAATATCATTAAATATATTTTCCTGAACAGATGATTTTGGATCTTCATCGTGAATCAGATTAGGCTTTTCTATACAGGCGATTACTTTCAGCCTTTCGCTTAATTCATCTGCAAATGTTTTCCCGGGCTGGGTAAAGAATGAGAGTATATTTCTGAATCCGGGGAGCCTGATCCCAATTGCTTTATAACCTTTTTTTGATGAAAGAGGGGAATTCTCCAGTGCGGAAGAACTTACAGGCGTTGTTCTGATGTCCCATTCCCCCGGATTTACTGCAGATTTTTTAAGTAAAGATCTGATCTCTAATAATGCTTTCTGCCTGAAAGCCTCTACATGTGTCAGCGCAGGTATCCATTTTATACGTGAAACTCCTTTTATCTCAACCCTTGTACCTCCTTTGATACTGACATTTACATCTTCCCTTGCAGCTCCGATCCCGGTTCTTACCTTCCCTGTGCTTCTTGTCAGGAAACGGATATAATGACCTGCTTCAGCAGCTTCTTCCGGTGTCTTCATGTCCGGGTAAGTTACTGTCTCAATTAACGGGATCCCAAGCCTGTCTGTTGAGTAAATCCGTTCATGTCCGAAATCTGAGATCTCTCTGCAGGAATCCTCTTCAATGCTTAATTGAATGATCCTGATATTCTTCTTACTAAGAGGAATATTGCCTTCTATACCTACTATTGCGGTCCTTTGAAATCCCGTCGGAATACTCCCGTCGAGATATTGTTTTCTTGTAATATGAAGTTCCCCTACGATGGAAGTTTTTAAAAGGAGTGCTATCTCGATAGCAATATCCAGTGCATCTCTGTTCAGGGGGAAGGGGGGAGTGTCATCTATTTCGTATGTACAGGCATTCTCATTCTTAAGCCTGTAAGTAATATTTTTCCTGGTCTTAAACTCCATCAAAGCGGTACCGTCATATTCACCGAGCTCACTGAGCGTCGGCCTCATATGCCGGATTACCTCAGCTTCAAAATCATCACCTTTCTGATATTTCCCGGCCGAACATCTGCAGAATAATTTCTTGTCGGTAAGGAGCTGCTGATGAACCTCCAGTCCACATTTGAAACCGAGGTTCTCATAGACTTCAGGTGAAGCATCTTTAATGTCAACAAATCCGATCTTCTTTCTGGAATTCCCAGTATTTTTTTTCCCGTTTATCCTTTTATACATATATTAATCCTTAATCGACTAATATATTTTTTTATCCCCTTTATGTCAAGAGAAAACCTGCTATCAGTCTGGATTTGAATATTTTATTTACTTCAAATAAACTTGTTGACAGGAGAGACAAATGAGGAAAAATATAATATTGAAATCTTTTGTAATTCTACTGCTTCCATTCGTGTTCTTTTCCTGTGCACAGATGGGGGAGATATTTGATAGAGCTATGAACTCCGGACCTTTAACATCGTCGGAAGTGTCCCTGGGGCTTAAAGAGGCACTTACGATCGGAACAAAGATCGCAGTTAACGGACTATCAGTAAAAGATGGTTTTCTTCTGGATGAAACAGTTAAAATTTTACTGCCTGGGGAAGCAGGTGAAGCAGTAAATCTGATTACCAGGATCCCGGGAGGGAAAAAACTTATAAATGACCTTGTGATGAGGCTGAACCGGGCTGCCGAATTTGCAGTCACTAAAGCTGTACCGATATTTGTTGATGCTATTACTTCACTTACAATCAGGGATGCCTTTGATATTTTAAGGGGAGAAGACAATGCAGCTACACAATACCTTCATAGCAGAACATATGATAACCTTAACAACCTGTTTAAGCCTGAAGTTGATAAATCTCTGGATAAGAGGCTGATAGGGACCCTTTCAGCCAGCAGGTCCTGGGAATTATTTACTGATAAATACAACAAAGTTGCAAAATCGATAGCGGGTAAGGTAGCGGGAATAAGTCCGTTGAATCAGGATCTCGGAGAATATGTGACAGGGAAAGCTCTGGAGGCTTTGTTCCTTAAGCTCAGGGGAGAGGAGAAAAAGATCCGGGACAATCCGATTGCACGAACAACTGATCTGTTAAGAAGAGTTTTCGGATCGCTCAACAGGTAGTATTTCTTTATCTGCTAATTGAAATTTTTTATGGCCATTTCCGCTATGGTTTCACCTATACTTATACAAGCTGTAGCAGCTGGTGAAGGAGAGTTCAGAACGTGTATCATCCCTTCGTCTTCTTTTATTCTGAAATCATCTACAAGAAAACCATCCGGTTCCAGGGCCTGAGCCCGGACTCCTGCAGGGCAGCTTTTTAAATGCTTGCCCTTGATCTCCGGAATCAATTTCTGAAGTGCTTTTACGAATGCAGGTTTATAGAATGATCTGTGATACTCACCTATTGACATACGCCAATGCTTCTTTGCCATTTTCCAGAAACCGCCATAAAAAGCAAAATCAAGAAGGTCACGAATGGAAATACTCAGTTTTTTGTATCCTTCCCTTTTAAATGCAGTGACAGCGTTCGGGCCTGCCTCAACACCACCGCCTATCATCCGGGTGAAATGAACCCCTAGAAAAGGGAATCTCGGATCCGGGACAGGATAGATCAGGTTCTTAACAAGGTAATGATGTGATTCATTTACCTCATAGTATTCTCCTCTGAAAGGAATTATTTTCAAACCGGGTTTTACTCCGCTCATTTTCGCTATCCTGTCGGAATACAATCCTCCACAATTTATAATGAATGAACAATGAATTTCCCCTTTCGGAGTTTTTAATTTTATTGTCCCATCCTCTTTTTTAATTTTTTTTACTCGTGCATTTAGTTTTATTACACCGCCATCTTCAACAAATTTTTCACCGAATTTATTGGTAACGACTTTATAATCAACTATTCCTGTTTCGCTGACGAACATCCCCTTTATTCCGGCAACATGGGGCTCATACTTTTTCAGTTCATCACCGTCTATTATGTCAAGACCAGTTAATCCATTTTCGATACCCCTCTCTCTGAGTTTCATTAAACTGGGGATCTGGTTTTCTTCTGTAGCTACTACGATCTTACCGCATTTATCATGAGGTATGTTTTCTTTTTTAAGGAACGAATATAGCAGTTCTCTGCCTTTGTTACAATTTATAGCTTTCAATGACCCCGGTTTATAATAAAGTCCTGAATGGATAACACCGCTGTTATGCCCGGTCTGATGTTGTGCTAGAGAATTCTCGGCTTCAAGGACTACAACGCTCCCTTTAAATTTTTTCTTTAGTGACATTGCTGTTGCCATTCCGACAATGCCACCTCCGATCACTCCGATATCAAACAGATCTGATCTATTATCCATTAAAACCTCCCGAATAATTTTTCTTTATAGTAAAAATAAAGTCAATATAATTATTTATTGAATTATTTCGGGCCGAATATCAGGGATTCGAGTTTCTCATACATAATGTCGGATGGTGATGAACCAGGAGTGAGTTCCTTTTTCAGAAGCCTGAACTCTATTTTCTGCTGTTTCGATTTTTCAGGATTAGTAAGCAGATTATTAACCGCTTCCGCACAATTCTCCGCAGTAAAATCTTTCTGGATAAATTCCGGTACCACCTCCTTTCCAAGAAGTATATTTACTATTGAATAGAGGGATATTTTAAGGAGTCCTTTTCCAAGGAAATAGGACAATTTATTTACCCTGTAAGCTGCTGCAAAAGGGAGTCCGCAGATGCCGAGTTCAAGGTTTGAAGTTCCGCAGCTGGCGAGAGCTGCATCTGATGCATTAAAAAGATTGTATCTTTGATCCTGTTCTACAATTACTGCTTCCGTTCCCGATCTGTCAATAATATTCTCTATATAGTTTCTGCTTATATTATCCGCTTTAAGGATAAAAACCTTAAGATCGTATTCAGATCTGAGTATTTTAACAGTCTTAAGCATTTCCGGAAGGAGAGACCCTACTTCGGAGAATCTGCTACCCGGGAGTATAGTCAGTATTTTTTCTTTCTCCCCGATGTCTGACAATTTTCTGAAAGATTCCCTGCTTTCTGTAATTTGAATTGAAGGGATAAGCGGGTGCCCTGTATATGTGTAAGGTATTTTCTCTTTTTCAAAGATACTCTTTTCGAAAGGGAAAATTATAAACATATGGTCAACATATTTTCTGATTTTTTTTATTCTCGAATAGCGCCAGGCCCAAATTGTAGGGCTTATATAATAATAAACCGGTATTCCGGCCTTTTTGAGTTTTTTTGCCAGCCTCAGGTTAAAGTCGGGGTAATCAATAAGGATCGCTGCGTCAGCATTTTTTCTGAGAGCTGTATCCAGAATTTTCCTCATGATCTTCATCAGCCTGAATATACTTGAGAGGACTTCAACAATGCCAACTATTGATAATTCCCGGCTGTGAACAACCAGCTCAACATTATTCCTTGAAAAACTATCTCCTCCTGCTCCGAAGAAAGTTACCTCATGATCACTTTCTGAGAACTTTTCAATTATTTTTGAACCGTAGTGTTCTGCTGAGTTCTCAGCTGCAATGATCAGAATATTTTTCATCAATTATTTATAAATTTAAGGGGAGGCATATCCTGGTCGATCTTCTGACCGAAATAGAATGCCCATTCATCATACCTGTTCTTGCCGCGGTATTCAATATAACTTTCATCAACTGATCCTGAAGATACACCGACCAGGCTGTATGATTTTATATATTTTGATAGAAGGTCCGGTGTGATTATCAACAGAGCCTTATTATTAACATTCCTGCTTTTTATGACATAATTCCACTCTCCTGATTCATTAACAGGGTCCTTGTAAAGTTTCCTGATGAATTTCTCTTTCTCCAGAATCTCAATATCCTGGGGGAATGTGTTCGGATATTTTTTCCTGAAATTTGTTATTGCCTTTACATATTGATTTCCCCTGAAGATAAGCTCTTTTTCATTTTCACGCGCTATCTCCCGTTGCCACATTGATGCAGCCATAAGGGAGAAGATTGCGAAAATATTAATAGCTATAATTGCAGTTATGAGGGCATATCCGTTTTTACCACTCACCATAGTCTTTACCTTCTTCCCTCGGGCTCTTTGATCTGCTTTTAATATCGATTATCCCTTCTGCCTCTTCGATGTCAAAATCCTCAAAATCTAATGGTTCATTTCTGACAATGATCCAGTCTGCTTTTCCAGAGAAAGGATCTTCAGGAATAATTCTCAGGTATCTTGATGATACAAGATCCTCAAGTGAAGTAGGGTATTTATTCTTATCTTTATAATATTTTGATATTGCATCCCTTATCTGATAAAGGTTCTCCTTCAGTACTGCCTCTTTTGCTTTTATTATTGAATTTTTATATTGCGGAATAACAATCGACAGCAATATCCCTATTATTGTTAAAACTATAAGAATTTCTACAAGTGTAAATCCCCTTTTCATGTGAAAATTATATCAGATTATAGGAGAAAATTGTATTTCAAATTCAGCGATTATATTTTCTGATAGCTTCGAGGATAATTTCTCCTGCAATTTTCAGTTTTGCAGAGTCGAGTACATAGGCTATTCTAACCTCGTCTGTCCCTTTTCCAGGAGTTGAATAAAACCCTCCTCCGGGAGCAACCATAACAGTTTCCTTCCCAACATCAAAACTTTCAAGCATCCATTTCGCAAAGGTATCAGAATTATCAACAGGAAGTTTGGCCATAAGGTAAAAGGCTCCTTCAGGTTTTCTCAGAACGATATCTTTATTAGAAGTAAGTACATCGAAGAGGGTATCCCTTCTCTGCTGGTATTCGCTCTTTATTGCCACAAAATAATCTTGAGGTATTTTGTAAGTAGCTGCAGCTCCAAGCTGTTCAAGCGTAGGTGGACACAGCCTTGCCTGTGCAAATTTTAGGACTGATTTCATAACAGCCTCATTTCTTGTTATCATCGCACCTATCCTGGCGCCGCAGGAGGAGTATCTTTTTGAAATAGAGTCAACTACTATTACATTGTCTTTAAGGTCCTTGATCTCCAGGACACTGAAGTGCCGGCTTCCGTCATAGGTAAATTCCTTATAAACTTCATCTGAAATGAGGAACAGGTCATGTTTTTTTGCCAGATCGCCCAGTTTCCGGATCTCTTCTTCGCTGAAAACAGTACCAGTGGGATTGTTCGGGGAACAGATAAGGATAGCTTTTGTACGTTTTGTTATTTTTTTTTCAATCTCAGACACATCAGGAAGATGGAATCCTGATTCTGCAACGGTCTGAACAGGAACGATATTCAGATTGGACATTGTTGCATATCCATTATAATTTGTATAAAAGGGCTCGGGAATAATTATTTCATCTCCGGGATCTCCGATAATGTTAAAGGCAAATGAAACTGCTTCGCTTCCACCGTAGGTAATAGTCAGATTCTCTCTTTGAAGGGCAATGTTATATCTGGAAAAATAATTGATCATTGCATCTTTCAGATCAACAATCCCGTCCGATGGTCCGTAGGACAGGACTTTCTCGGAATATGATCTGATGGCCTCATAAAATTCCGGCGGTGTAGGAATGTCCGGTTGTCCGATATTCAGATGATAGACTTTTTTTCCGGCCTCTTTTGTTTTTATTGCAACAGCGGATAATTTCCTGATCGGTGATTCCTGTATCGATTCTCCTCTGAGAGATATTTTCATTATTCCTCCTTTAAATGATGTAAGATTATATTATCTGAACACCTAAGGGTCAAGGACTTGAGCTAATTAAATTTATATTATTAACAATTGAATCAGGATTGAATTTCAGCCGGAAAATAGACATTAAATGTTGTACCTTCACCTTCACCGGAATCGACTGTAATAAAACCCAGATGATCGAGGACGATCTTGTTTGCAATTGCAAGGCCCAGCCCGATCCCCTTTTCAGTGACATTTCCTTTTGTGGAATAGTATGGGTCGAACACCTTCCCCAGGTTTTCAACAGGGATTCCTTTACCGAAATCCCTGATCGAAATTTTAATGTAGCTTAGGTCCCTCAGAGGCTGGATAGACCTCCCCTGATTCAGATAATTTCTGACAAGTATATTAATTTTTCCTTTTCCATCCGTTGCATCTACAGAATTCAGAACTATATTTTTTATTGCTATCTGAGTCTTCTTTCTGTCACATCTGAGTTTCCAGAGATCATCACTAAAATCCAGATTAAACTTAATGTTTGGCATTTCCTGTCTCAGCGGGGCAAGAAGAGATTCAAATATTTCCTGAATATCCTCAAGGCTATCCTCTTTTACAGAACTGGTGGAAAAGATATACAGATCTTCAAGAAGTCTGGAGGCTCTCCCCGAGGCCTCTTCGATTTTATTTACAGGTTTTTCAAGCTTTTTATTTTCACTTGCATTAAATTTTATCAGCTCTAGATTTCCCAATATAATAGTCAGGATGTTATTGAAATCGTGGGTAACTCCATTTGCCACCATTCTGAATGATTCAAGTTTTGATATTTTGGATCTTTCCTGTTCAATCAGATTTCTTTCACTTACATCTCTGATGAATATAAGTTGAGAATGAGATTCATCATGTTTAACTGTATTTGTTCCAATTTCAATCTCGATCAGTTCTCCGCTTCTTTTTTTCAGATGCAGTTCAACCCGGCTTCTGGGAAGGCCTGACCATGTTTCAGTCTCAAATAACCTTTTAAACATTTCTTTATTCGGGGACTTTATTATATTGCTCAAAGATTTCCCGATAAGTTCATCTTTTTGGTAACCGGACATTTCACACAATTTATTATTAATATATACAAAATGTAAATCCTTTAATATCCCGATTCCGTCAGTGTTATTTTCAACGAGTGCACGGTATCTCTCCTCACTTTTTTCGAGGTTCTTTTTTGTTAATGAAAGTTTTTTTACGGTTTTGTTAAGGTTCTCATTCAGAGAAAGAAGTTTCTTATAAGATTCTTCCTGAATCCTCCCGTAAATATATGACATAATGATCAGTGTCATATATACGGCTGAAAATCTTACAATAAAATTAATTGTATATTCTGTTTTAAACAGACCGGATAAGGAAATTGTAATATTCACAATATAAAAAATAACAGCAAGGATCGTCCCCGCTTTCAGTTTCAGAAAGAATATCAGGAACATTGGAGCAGTGAGTGTCCAGAGGAATAGTCCACTGCCATATATGTCGGTATGAAAAAGATACGAAGTGAAGATAAGGCAGAAAATTACTATAATCCGGATAGTCAGAGCATAATTCTTTGATAACTTCAGGTATAGAACAAACAATAGCATAAAAAATGCTGAAGACAGATTCAAGATCCCCAGAGAGTAGTGATTATTATAGAATGCAAAAATACCCATAATGATAAAAAGTATTGTCAAAAAGGACCCGATGAAACTGAGAAGAGGAATGTTTTTTCTGTGAAAGCTTGTAGCCGATGCTCCCTGATCGGGATTACCGGAAAGGATAAGAGCGTTGGAGAGCTCACTAAAAAATTTCCTGATTGCCGAAATCAGCATGTTTTTTCTATATCATAAGAGATTTTTTTATTCAAATTTAATGATACAGTTTATATTGGTTCTCTGATCTGATATATTTCAACCTATGAAAAGAAAATTCCGTTTATCTTTACTGATTTTATCAGTATTCTTAGTTTTACAGGTCTCAACAGAAAATATTCCTGTCTCTGAACAGAGAGATGTCGTCTCCTTGGAGGAAGTTGTAATATCATTACCGGTTGAGACCACTTTAAAGGGGATAGGGATAAGGCGTGCTTCTGATGTCTGGGTGGAGATGATCAATTCTGCCGAAAGAACCCTGGATTTTGCCGAGTTCTATATTATTTCTCAAAAAAATGAGCTGCTGGAGCCTGTAATTGAAGCTTTAAAATCTGCTTCGAAAAGGGGGGTTAAGATCAGATTTCTTATAGATAAAAAAATGATCCATACTTCAGCTCCCCTTATGAAAAGATTCAAAATGATAAAAGGGATGGAGGTCAGGATATTCAACTGGGAGGATTTAAGTGGAGGGATCCTGCATGCAAAATATTTTATTGTTGATAATAAAGTAGTTTTTATCGGAAGTCAGAATTTTGATTGGCGTGCATTAAAACATATTCATGAAACCGGTCTTAAGATTATTGATCCCGGGGCCGTTGGAAATCTTATAAGGATATTTGAAGCTGACTGGGCTTATAGTGGAGGTGATAAAAATGCATATGAATATAAAAATGGCGGCCCGGAAATACTGAGCAATCCAGATGTGATATTGACTGCAAGCCCCGAGAAGTATAATCCCCCGGGGATCAGTGGTTCCTTAAAAATGATCAAAAAACTTATAAATGGAGCAGAGAAAAAAATAACTATCCAGTTGCTGAATTACAAAACACAGATCTATAAAAGTGATTATGAATTTACTGAACTTCATACTGTTTTGAAAAGAGCCGCAGAGAGGGGTGTGAGGATCAAGATGGCTGTATCGGACTGGAATCTGGAAAAACCAGGGATCGGATCGATAAAAGCTCTTGCCAAGGTGAAAGGAATCATTGTGAAAATTTTTTCAATTCCTGAGTACAGCAAAGGATTTATTCCGTATTCAAGAGTGATCCATTCAAAGGTATTGAGAGTTGATGATAATTTGTCAATGGTGAGTACCAGCAATTGGGGGCATGGATATTTTTATGATTCAAGAAATGTTGAAGTAACCCTCAGACTAAAAAATATTGCATTAATTCTGGACAATCTGTTCGATGAACTCTGGAACTCAGAGTATGGCAGTATCCTTGACCCGGGTAAAGATTATGTTCCGAGAAAAACTCATTGAAATCTGGAAAAAA
The DNA here is from genome assembly GCA_963827565.1 of Candidatus Aminicenantota bacterium. Taxonomy (GTDB): domain Bacteria; phylum Acidobacteriota; class Aminicenantia; order UBA2199; family UBA2199; genus UBA647. The sequence continues at coordinate 891,933 of CAWHBG010000002.1, read as the reverse complement.
TCTTTATACAATTCTATTTGACTTACGAATATAATTTTCATATCAAAAATAAAAACAGTAAATATACTGAGGTGATCTGAATGGATTGGACATCAATTATTTTTCAGGCATTCGGTGGTTTGGGATTATTTCTGATGGGGATGAAGCTTATGTCGGAAGGTATGCAGAAGACTGCAGGGGACAAACTCAGGAATACTTTAAATCTTATCACTTCCAACAGGTTCTTTGCTATAATTGTAGGTCTCTCTATTACTACAATTATCCAGTCCAGCAGTGCAACCACTGTTATGGTTGTCGGTTTCGTAAATGCTTCTCTTATGAACCTCCAACAGGCTATCGGAGTAATTCTGGGCGCAAATGTAGGGACCACGATAACAGGATGGCTTGTAACGCTGAAGATCGTTAAATATTCAATGCCACTGATCGGAATTGGTGTTTTTATCAGGTTTTTCAGTAAGAATGAGATGTGGAAACACGCAGGAGAGATTATTTTCGGATTCGGCCTTCTCTTCCTCGGGATGCAGACCATGAAACTCGGGTTTGCTCCTTTGCGGGAATCTGAACAATTCATTGAATTGTTCATGAAGGTGGATGGGATGAACTATTTTTCAATCTTGTCCGGAGTTGCTATAGGAGCTATAACAACGCTTTTAGTCCAGTCCAGTTCTGCAACTATTGGGATAACAATAGCGCTGGCATCTCAGGGACTTATCGGTTTTGAAGGAGCTGTATCTTTAATACTCGGTGAAAATATAGGTACCACAATTACTGCACTTCTTGCCAGCGTAGGTGCCAATTATAATGCAAAAAGAGCTGCGATTGCGCATACTCTGCTTAATGTGTTTGGGGTTGTTATTATGGTAATCATTTTTTTCCCGTTCGTAATTTTTGTTGAAAAAATAATTCCGGGAGTTTCTGATTTCGTTGTATCCAATAGCAGTGAAGCTGTAAAATTCGGTGCGGAAATTGGTTCCAAACCTTTCATCGGTTCCCACATTGCTGCTGCGCATACTATTTTTAATGTCTCCAATGTGATTTTTTTCTCCATGCTGATACCTTTCCTTGCGAAGGTCTGTGAGAAATTGATCCCTGAGCCTATGGGAGTTGATTCAATGGAAGTTCATGATTTTTTCCATATTGAGAGCCATCTGGTAGGGACTCCTTCTGTGGGCATTGCGGAGGCCGAGAAAAAAATTACAAGGATGTACGAACTAAACTGCAGTAGTTCTAAAAATGTAAAGGGATTAATTATGAATGGAGAAATCTCTGCAGATCTGTGTGATTCCGTACTAAATATTGAAAAACATCTTGACAGTTATAAAAAGCATATTACTGAATTTCTGGTTACTTTGTCGGCTCAATCCCTTTCTGAAAAGGACTCTCAGCATATTGCAGAACTATTGACAATAACTCATAATCTGGAAAAATTCGGTGACAATCTGGAGCATATTGCATTGATCACAGATAAAATGAATAGAAAGAAAGTTGAAATGCCGGAAGATCTCAAAGCAATAATTCTCGATATTTTTAATGTTAATATTGATTTTTTTATTGAATCATTTTCAGGATTTAATAAACATGTGGCAAATGAGAATATTCTAAACAAAACACAGATCATTAACAGAAGGATCAAAAAACAGATAAAAGAATTAAAGAAAGAGCTTTTCAAAAAGTTAGATAAAAAGATGGTAAAGAATGTCCCGGTTCTTCAGATCATGGATATCCTTAATTATATTGATGGCCTTAGGTCGGAAGCTTACAATATTTCAGAGATTGCTTCAGGAACGAAGATAGGTTGAGAGATCAACCATCAGAAGAGCTCATTTAACCTTTTAAGAACGGATTGAACCTTTGGATTACCCGGAGACTCTTTTTCCACTTCAATGAACAGCTTTTTTGCCTCCATGTATTGTTTACTGATCAGCATCTTTAAACCATTGTTTATTTTTTTTTCAATGGGAGACAGCTCAATTTTTGATATTTCGGATAAAGATTTCTCTTTATCTTTTGTTGTAAATATCCTGAATATAAGTTCTTCACAACTGAAGTTTATATTCTTCTTTTTCTCTGTACTTCCCAGGTGTTTCAGCTCGATCTTGATCCCCTTATTGAGGATAAGCCTTCTGAATGCCTCTTCTCCCTCTCCCTTTTTATCTGTTGCGCTAAGGAGTTCCCCTTTCTCGATCGTAATATTGCCGATCAGGGAATTATCCTCCAGAATATTGATTTTAACAGAATGCATCCCATTGCAGGCGATCTGAAGATATTCTGATAATTGAAAATAGTAGTTCTTGCTTTCCTTCTTCTCACTCATTATGTAACCCTTATTTTATATATTTTCATGGTCTAAAAGCTCTCTTAAAATTTCTATTATTTTGGTAACCCTGAGAAGGAGGAGTCCCGGCCTTGAATTATAATCTGAAATGATCGCCAGAAAAAAATTTTTATCTACAGGGAAGAATTGAATATCGCCTTTATCATTCCAGATTGAGAATCGGATGCCTTTAGAATTAAAATTTTTTTCAGTAAATTTCTCGCCGATTACTCCGAAAGAACTGAAAAGCTTTCCCATTTCATAACGATCTGATCCTTCACACATATCTGAAGAGATGATAAAACCATCATCATTTAATAAAAGAGACCCTTTTGTCCCGGGGACCTCAGATCTTAATGATTTCAATAATTCATCTACTTTTATTATTATATCTTCACTCATTTTTAAGTTAAAAAGCGGTATATCTAATCTTTCCCTTAATTCCCTTTTTAATATAATTTTGCTGATCAGAAATATATTAAAGAAAAATTATTTTTCTTACAAGTTATTTATTTGATTTTTTTATGTCTATAAAGTAAATTTTTTTTATGACCCGTATTAAATGCAGAATAGTGTTTTTATTAGTACTATTTATGAATTTTTGTATGTTACTTTCCCCTGATGAAGTTAAAGGTCCTGCTATATCAATCCCATTTATTATAAATACGAATTATCAGGGGAACAACATGACAATCCTCCCTGCTGACCTTGAATTGATAATCAATGGAGAAAAGAGAGATATTCTGGCAGTGAACAGGGTTAAGAGAAATCTGAAAATAAAATCTGATCTTGCAAAGGATTTTATTCTCTCATTCAGCCTTAGTGATCCGGATGAGTATATTGAAAAAGGATTGTCCTATTTCCTTACGGAAATATTGACCACCTCTGATTCCCTCTCAATTGTGACACCAGGTAAGGTTTTTAGAATAAGGGTTACGGCAAACAAGGAAGGAATGCTTGATTCCATTATTAAATTACTGAAGAGAGAGTGCCGGGAATATAAAAAGGTAAAGCAGGGTTTCTCAAAAAGTATCGGAAATGAGCTTACAAAAATACTTAATGTCATTGCAGACGATGTAGATGTAGGTTCTACTTACTTGGTAAGGAAATTTAAGAAGGTGATAGGTTTCCTTAATTCCTTCCCTGTTGAGTTCAATCGTTTTCTTAAGTTCACCATAGTTCTTAATAAATTCAAGTTTGACAGTGCTGTTTCAGATATCCGGTTCAGGTCAGGAGAAAAATGGTGGATTCATTTTCACAGGAGGGAGTCCGGCAAGCTGTTCTCGAGGATCAGTAAAGTGATAAAAGAGATCGAAAGTTATGGTTCTAAAGACGGGGACCTTTTTTCGGGTGGCCATGCAACATTATTAAAACAGTTAAAAAGTCTACAATATTCAACTGATTTTTTCCCTGTTGAACAGATAAGAGAGAAAATGATTCAGCACGGAATAGGTTTCTTTTCAGTGATTTATAACTCTGCCGGGGACAAGGGGGATTCATCTTCAGGGAGTGACAGGTCTGTTTATGACCTGATCTTTGATAATATTGCCAAATTCACAGGGGGCAAATCTGTATATGCAGTAAATCCTGAAGAAGGGGTAAAACGTATCTCAGTTGAAAGTTTTACAATGTACAGGGCCTGGTTTCACTATAATGGGAAAACCGGGGATAAAAAAATCTTACTCCGGAATACAAGCAGCAGTCAAGGTAAATTAAATTTTCCTCACCATATCGCATCAGAGGAATTGAAGAAAATGATTGAATACTTATCTTCAGAAAAATGTTCGATCAGGGACCTTGGATTTTCAAACAACAAAATATCATTCAGGATCAGAGGTTACAAGTCTCTCCCTAAACAGAAAGCCGGACTTCTTAAGGTCAGGTTTGAGATATTCACTAATGAAGGTAAATTACTTCACAGAAAAGAGAATACCCTTCATTCACCTGTAAAGGATCTTCTTCTTCAAATACCGTTCCCGTTAAAAGGGGCGGGAGATTTTAAAGTAAATGTTTTAGTTATTGATCTGGTTGAAAATTATAAGACAGAGAAGAGTATTAATGTCAGAATAGAATGAAAGGAGAGCAAAGTGAGTATTGCAACAAAAACAGGAGATAAAGGTGAAACTTCTTTACTGACCGGTGAAAGGGTCAGGAAAAATGATAAAAGAGTAGAAGCTTACGGGACGATGGATGAACTAAACTCTTTCCTGGGAGATGCAAAGCACTATTGTACAACAGATAGTTTTAAACAATTATTGGAATCGATACAAACAGATCTTTTCAAAGTTTGTGCGGAGCTTGCTTCCGGATCCGGATCCATCGGAGATCAGGTTACTGATTCAGAGGTTGAAAACATTTCAAATCTTCTTGTCGGAATGGAGAAAAAACTTGATTTGAAAGGTTTTGTTCTGCCGGGTAACAGTCCCGGATCAGCAAAACTTGATATCTGCAGATCTGTAGCAAGAAGAGGGGAAAGAGAAATTATATCTCTGGCTGAATCTGCAAATATCAACAATTCGATTTTAAAATATGTTAACAGATTGTCTGACCTTCTTTTTATAATGGCAAGGGTCGAAGAGAAAGAACAAAAATATGTTTAAGTATTTGATAGCTATGGAGAGATAAATGCGCCAATTTTCAGGGAAAAATGTATTTATAACAGGAGGTGCAAGTGGGATAGGGCTTGCCGTAGCCGGAGAATTGATCCGGAGAGGTGCAAATATTCTGATATTTGATCGTAATCCGGAAGCGATAAAAAATGCATTGGATAATCTGGAAGATATGATAATAGAGAAAAATATAAGTTGTGAGGGAATAGAAGGTGATGTTACAGATTTCGAAGCAATAAAAAGAGCCGTTGATTATATGGCAGACAAGGGGATGCCTGTTGACCTCCTAATCACCTCCGCAGGGATCGCCCACCCGGGGGCCTTATTTGATCTGGATATTGACATAATAAAGAGGACGATTGATATAGATCTGCTGGGGACCATCTATTCCTGTCGTGCGGTTTTGCCTGGAATGATAAAAAGAGAAGGAGACTTTCACATCGCAATGATCAGTTCTGTTGCAGGGTTTCTGGGTGTATATGGGTATTCTGCATACGGTGCTGCAAAATTTGGCGTACGGGGCATCGGCGAGGTTCTCCTTCAGGAACTAAAACCATATAACATCCCTGTTACTGTCCTGTTCCCCCCTGATACGGATACACCTCAACTTGCTTATGAGAACAAATTCAAGCCGGAAGCGACCCGGGCAATAAGCGGGACAATCAAGCCGGTTTCAGCAGATTATATTGCAAAATGCCTTATTCGGGGAATCCAGAAAAACAAGTTTCAGGTAATTCCTACCCTGTCAGGGAAAATGACATATGTTGCATCAAAATTTTTCGGACCTGTTCTAAGATGGTATCTGGCAAAAACGGTTTTGAAAGTTGAAAGGAAAAACAGATAGTATCGATTCAGGAATTCTAAAAACTGCAGGGGAACGAGGTTCCCCTGCATATTTATCTATCGTTTTTCTACTATAAATGGTTCGTGGTCGGGTTTTCTGAGAGGATCTTTTTTAAGTTGATCCATGATATATTTGATCCCTGCTTCCAATTGTGAATCTATCCCTTGTGACACTTTCAGTGCTTCATTATCTACCGGGATATCGGGTGCAACCCCGTAATTTTCTATTATCCATTTTCCCCCGGTATCATAGATCCTGTAGTCCGGAGCAGTAATACCCCCCCCGTCCATCAGTTGGATGAACATAGAAACACCTACAAGCCCCCCCCATGTCCTCGTCCCTATAACGGGTCCCATCTTGAGTGTTCTGAATACGAAGGGGAGTTCATCGCCGCCTGACCCTGCCTGTTTGTTTGTCAACAGCGCCAGATGGGCATTTATCGCATTCGGAGGGCTGATCTGGTCTGCAGAGTATCTTCGGGTCCAATAGGAGTGGATCTTTCTGTTCAGTCTCCTCAGGAATATACTCGGATCAAGGCCGCCCCCATTGTATCTCCCGTCAATCAGCAATCCTTTTTTTGTCATCTGTGAAAAGAAATATTTCGGGAATTCTCTGGCTGATCCGTTAAAGGTATCAGGCAGGTGGATATATCCGATCAATCCGCCGGAGGCTTTGTCTACTTTTTGTCTGTTCTGTTCAACCCAGTCCTGGTAACGGAGGGTGTATTCCCCCGAAATGGTCTTGACCTTGTATTGTCTCGCACCGGTCATTACAGGTTTGGCATTTACGGTAATAGTAATCACTTCATTTGCCATATCTTCAAAATAGCTGTAGATGTTCTTTGCAGTCGAAACAGGTTTCCCGTTAACTTTAAGAAGAAAATCACCTTCGTTTACCATGATACCGGGCCCTGACAGAGGCGGTATCACATTTCGTGTCCAGTCCGGTGTTTTGTAAATTTTGCCGAATCTGTACAGGCTGTTTGATTTGTCGATCTGCCAGTCAACGCCGAGCATTCCTGTCCCTGTATACCCGGCCTTCCTCTGTTTATCTCCACCGAAGACATAGGTGTGGGAAGTGCTGAGCTCGCTGATCATTTCACCGATCAGATATCTGACATCCTCTCTATATGAAGCGTATTTGAGAAGTTTCCTGTATTTTTCCCCGACCATCTTCCAGTTATTTCCCTTCATTGCAGGCTCATAATAAAAATCTCTTTCAAGCCGCCACGTTTCATTGTAGAGTTGGAGCCACTCTTTTTTCGGATCGATCTTTATTTTCAGTTTACTGAGGTTAACAGATTTCTCTTTCCCCCCGTTCACTTTTATGATCCCGACATCTTTACCTTTTCTGTATGCAGCATGTGTCCCACCGGAAGATAGTTTATATGTACTTACACCTTTGACAAGGGTTTTTTTCTTTCTTGTTTTCAGAGAGTATGCACATAATTCTCTCGGGCCCAGGCTCCTGTACTGGAACCTGTTATAGTCTCCCTTATCGGAATTCAGGTAAAAAATAGTATCTGAGTTCATTGAGAGGTTCCTGTAATTTGCCGGAGGGAGTGGTAATTTTTCAATTCTTTCTGAAATTCCGTCAAAATCAATTTTTAATAAATTGTTTGATACAGCTTTCTTTGATTCTACCTTCTCACCTGCTTCATCACTGAGATGGGGGAGGAGTGGTGGTGTGTTCTTGCTCAGGGATACGGAATATATTCCTGACGAATTCTTATAAACGAGTTCCCAGTCAAAATCTCCGTATACCGGCCTGAAATATCTGTTTGATACAAATATAAGGTGTTTCCCGTCTATTGAGAAAACCGGTTGGAAATCATTGAAGGTCCCGTTGGAGATACATCTTGAAACCTTATTCTCAAGCGAGTATATGTATATTTTTGTTACTAGATCCGAGTCCATTTTTGAATAAGCGATAAACCTTGAATCCGGCGACCAGGAATAGTCATATATTGGTTTGTCTTTCAGGTCAATGTCAACATTTTCAAATTGAGCTTTATCAACTTTTGTGATTTTTTTTGTTGATAGTTCAACAATGTAAAATGAGAGTGTCTGATCTGCGAATGCAATCATTTTCCCATTCGGCGACCAGGATAGATTCTGTCTGTAGCCATTTATACTCTCAGTGATCTTGATAACTTTACCGGTTCCTGATGAATCAGTAATATATAGTTCGTGTTCTCCTGAACGGTCCGATATGAATGCTACCTTTTTCCCGTCCGGTGACCATATTCCATCTTTATCATTAGCTCCGCAGTCTGATGAAATATTTCTTGTAGGCCCGTCTTTCGCAGGAACCGAGAAAATTTCCCCTCTTGCGGTTATTAAAACCCTTTTCCCTGAAGGGGAACAATCAATTCCGGTAATAAAATCTTTTACGGACTTTATATAAGGTCTCGTCTCAGGTGCATCTGCCAGGATCCTGATGGCCGGTGAAAAGGTTTTTTGTTTTAACGGGTCATATATCTGCAGTGATCCTCCATGCTCATATATGATCTTTCCGGATCCCCCGGATATTCTCCTTGCATCATAAATTTTGTTGAAGGTTCTCTGTTCGGTTTTTCCCGAGATGGTATTGTATTCCCATAGGTTCAATGTCCCGCTCCGGTCTGATGCGAAATAAACACTCTCTCCCATCCATACAGGAAGCCTGTCTGTACCGTTAAAATCGGTGATCTTTTTTTCAGTATTTGATTTCAAATCATAAATGAAGATATCCTGAGCAAGTCCCCCCTTATATCTTTTCCATGTCCGGTGTTCTCTCGCAACTTTATTGTATGAAATTTTTGAACCGTCGGGTGAGAAGCTTCCCCATGCTGCTTCATGCATTATCAGTTTCTTTATTGATGTACCGTCAGTTTTTATTGAATAAATATTACTAAACCTTCCAAAGCTGTCCCGGGCAGATGAGAATATAATACTGTTGTCTACCGGATGCCATCCCAGTACTGTATCGTTTCCGGGGTGGAAGGTTATCCTGGTAATATTTCCACCGTGGATATCCATTGTATAAATATCGTTGTTCCCGTCATAATTCCCCGTAAATGCGATAAGAGTTCCGTCATTGGATATTTTCGGATGAATTTCCTCTCCGTCATTCATAGTTAACCTTATTGCAGCGCCACCGTTTATACTGCATTTCCATATATCACCTGCATGTGAAAATACTATCAGGTCATGATGGATATCGGGATATCTTAGAAGATGTCCAAGAGTACTGGTTTCTCCTGCCTGCAGGGTAATGAGACAAAGTGTCAAAATTAAAAATAGTAGTGATGCAGATCTTAAGATTTTCATTGTTTCCTCCGTTAACTTTGAAAAATAACAAAATCTATGATTTGTTTCAATAATAATTGTTAATAAATAAAATTTTTTTGTTGAATTTTTTATATTTTACTATCAATTAATTAGAAGAGTTTAAAAACATTTTACCCGGAGGGAAAATGAAATTAAATGTAAAGGCATTTGCTATTACCTGTGCTCTTGTTTTGGGCTTCGGGATTCTTTTTATTACCTGGTGGAAGATCCTTTTGGACGGAGCTAATTGTCACCCGACAGTAATCGGGAAGATATACAGAGGATATAATCTGAGTATCTCGGGGAGTTTTATAGGATTCCTGTGGGGTTTTTTTGACGGCCTTATCGGTGGAGCAGTAATTGCTTGGATCTATAACTTCTTTGTATCAAAATTCGGAGAAAAAAAATAATATATTAATGATCTCTCCGGTCATGACTTTTTTAATGGCCAGAGGATAGCCGGTTTAAGTTCTCCTGTTTTTAAGATCTTCTTTTTACCGGAAATAAGTATGAATTTGAATATCCCCGGTTTTCTCCCGGGTGAGTTCCAGATGATCTTATGAATACCCCGGGTTTTGCTTAATTGGATTTTCTGCAGCTGTTTGCCCTCATTATCAAATATTTGCAGTTCAGGAGCATTAACCTGATCCTTGCCAGTATAATAGAATACTTTAAGGCCGGGTTTCTCATTTTCTGTTCTCAGGTGATTATCTCCTGTCATGTGGAAATTTCCCCACCAGGATCTTTGGGAGGCAGTCATAACATAGCCTGGAATAATATCAAAAAGGAATGTTTTTTTTCTTAATATTTTTTCAGACAGCTCCTGAAGCGGGGAAATATTTGTGACCCATATGCCCCTTCCATATGTTCCTGCGATAAGGTCACTGGTTTTTTCATGAACGACAATATCCCTGATCGGAACCGGGGGCATATTATTCTTAAGACGGATCCAGTTCTTTCCTCCGTTTATAGTAAAGAATACTCCCGTATCGGTTCCGGCAAACAATAGTAATTTGTTCCTCTTGTCTTCAACTATAATTGAAACCGGAGAATCCGGGATATCACCGCTTATATCATGCCAGGTCCGTCCCATATTGTCTGTTCTGTATATGTATGCTTTAAAATCATCTTCTCTGTACCCGGATTTTGTGAGATAGGCTCTGTATGCTTTGTGAGATGAGGGAACAATCCGGCTTACCCATTTGTCCGACGGGGCGCCTGACCTTGCAAGGTTAGGGGTTCTGTCTTTCCAGGCCAGTCCGTTATTATCAGTGACATGAATTTTACCGTCATCAGTTCCTGCCCAGATCATCCCTTTTCTGAGGGGAGATTCGGAAATTGTCGTGATTGTACAATACATAATATGCCCTTTACCTGCTATCTTTTCAGGATCGTTCAGTGTCAGGTCAGGGCTTATTTCCTCCCAGGATATTCCCCTGTTCATAGATCTCAGGACCATCTGTCCTCCGGTATAAACTATTTTGCTGTCATGGGGGGAGAGAACTATCGGTGTGGTCCAGGTATATCTGTAGGGAGCTTTCCCTTTAATATTTTCAGGTGTTATTTCAGTTCTTTCACCTCTTTCCTGATCCACTCTGTGGTGTTTACCGAATTGAGTGGTAAAATAGAGCCACCTGTTATCCTTAGGATCAACAGAAGTGTACATGCCGTCCCACATACCTGTAATGACCCAGTCCTCGATCCCGACGGAACCGGACCACCCGTTTACAGGCGCTTTCCATGTTTCATGGTCCTGAAGGCCTGCATATATATTGTACGGCTCGGAATTGTCTGTTTCAATATCATAAATTTCCCCGAGAGGAATATTATAATAATGAAAAGTGGTTTTTCCACCGTCCCATGATGAATAGAGACCTCCGTCGCTTCCAAGCATCATATGCTCCGGATCATCAGGATCAATCCAGAATGTTCTCACATCTCCGAAGTTGCTTTTAAATAATTCTCTTTCTCTCCAGTTCTTCCATCCCGGCCATGTTTTTCCGCCGTCCTTTGAATAGAGCATCTGCACGGCAATTATGTAAACCTTCTCGGGATCTTTAGGATCCACGCTGATCTCATTGAAGGAATAAGCTGCTTTTCCACTTACATCTATCCCCGGCAAACTCACTTTTCTCCAAGTTTCACCTCTGTTGTCCGAGCGGTATACTTCACCCCCAATAAGTTCATCGTAGGAATGGTCAGTAAAAGGATCGAATTTTATCTTTTTATCCTTTTTAAGATCAGGTTTCGGATTAAGATTTTGTATTACTGCGTATAATGTGTTCGGGTGTGATCTGCAGATATCTATACCTATCCTCCCAAGCTTCCCTGAAGGGAGGCCGCTGAGAAGTTCTTTCCAGTTTTTTCCCGAATCAACCGATCTGTATATTCTGCTCTCTTCACCCCCGGCTTCAAAATGCCATGGATATCTCTGCTTATCATAAGTTGCTGCAAAGAGTATTTCAGGGTCATCCGGGTCCATAACTATATCTGCGACACCGGTCCTGTCATTAATATAAAGCACTTTCTCCCAGTTATTCCCGCCGTCAATTGTTTTGAATACTCCTCTCTCTTCATTGAGAGAGAAAAGGTGACCCATTACCGCCGCATAAACTATATCCGGGTTTGACGGATGTATTATTATCTTACCGATATGGTGGGAATCTTTCAGGCCTTTTCTGTAGAATGTTTTTCCACCGTCTATTGATTTATATATACCGTTTCCATAGTAAGCCGATCTTGCATTGGAATCATCTCCTGTACCTACCCAGACAATACTGCTGTCAGATGGTGCAACCTCAACAGAACCGATCGAGTTTACGCCATAATCGTCAAATATGGGAAAAAATGTTGTTCCGTTATTTATCGTTTTCCAAACACCTCCGTTTCTGGCAGCAACATAGAAAGTATATCTGTCCACCTTTTTGGGATTCTCCGGTACTGCAATATCTGATATCCATGCGCCGGCCCTGAAGGGTCCGAGATTCCTGTAAGTCAGATCACTGAATAACTCAGGATTATTTATGTTGGTCTTCTCAGAGAATTGATAAAAAGGTGATATGAACAATATTGAAAATAGAAAGAAAAGTGTAACAGATAGCTTCATTTTAATCCTCCCGGTTGCTGTTTTTAATATTATGCCCGTAAGTATTTTTATTTTATTTTACTTCGGGTCAGTATGCAACCTTTAATCGATATGAAGAATTATTTTAGTTTGACCCACCGGAAAATCTATATTAAAATTGGCCCAGGTGAAAACATGGAAGATCTAACAATAAAGATAAGGAAGCTCTTGAAGGAAAAAGATGCCGTCTTACTGGCTCACAATTATCAGATAAATGAAGTACAGGTTATTGCTGATCATCTTGGAGATTCACTGGAGTTGAGCAGGCTGGCTGCTGATGTAAGTAATCGAATGATAGTCTTTGCAGGTGTGAAATTCATGGCCGAGACGGCAAAGATCCTGTCACCTGAGAAGAAGGTTCTCCTTCCGAGACTTGATGCCGGCTGTCCGATGGCGGATATGATAACAGTTGATGAGTTGAGGTGGCTGAAGGAGAAACATCCTGAAGCCAAAGTGGTTACTTATGTTAATTCCGGAGCAGATATCAAGGCTGAGAGTGATGCCTGCTGTACATCTTCGAATGCACCGAAAGTAGTTGCAAATATCGATGCAGATGAAGTGATTTTTGTTCCCGACAGAAACCTGGGAAGTTTTGTGCAATCGAAGGTTCCCGGGAAAAAACTGATCCTGTTTGAAGGTTATTGTTATGTACACAACAGGATCAGAGTGGATGAGATAGAAGAGATGAAAAAGCTTCATCCCAATGCCAAAGTAATAGTCCATCCTGAGGTCAGGAGTGAGATAGTTGAGCTTGCGGATGAAGTTTTATCAACAAGCGGCATATTAAGGTATGCATCAGGATCATCGGCAAAGGAGTTAATTGTTGCTACAGAAGAGGGCCTCCTTGACAGGATGAGGAGAGAGAATCCGGGAAAAATATTCTATCCGGCTTTAAAACCAAAGGTTTGTCAGAATATGAAAAGGACAACTGTTGAAGATATATATTTATCACTGATAAATGAAAGGTATGAGATAGAAATAGACAAGGATATCTCAGAAAAAGCTTTGAGATCTCTCAATGAAATGTTAAAATATAACTAGATTAGGAGAATTAAATGACACTTAAAGAAAAAGTTGAGAACATTATAGATAAAGTAAGGCCGGCCCTTCAGGCTGATGGCGGCGGAATTGAACTTGTTGACATTCTCGAAGATGACGGTGTTGTACTTGTTAACCTTACAGGTGCCTGCAACGGATGTCCTATGAGCACAATGACTATTAAAGGGTATGTTGAGCAGACGATCCGAGCTGAGATCCCTGAGATCAATGAAGTAAGGCTTGCCTGATCACCTCAACCTTCTGAAATATTCTTCTCTGCAATAATTTTCTATATCTTTTATGTTCTGCAGGGAATCATTAAAATCTTTTTCCCCAGCGGCGAAGATTCCATGTCCTTTTATTATTACGTTACCGATTTCTGTTTATAACCGCAGGGACAGATGAAGGTAGGATGCTCTTTCCTTTTTCATCCTCTCCTTCTATAACGGGAATGTTCTCTCCCGAAGAGATCCGAAGGGAATTCCCAGTACCACTATCGTCAAGTGAAAGTATTACAGTGAATAGGGGATGTCCATGAATAATATAATTATGATCTTGAAGCTTTATAAATATTTCTGTGTACATCTACCTCACTTGAAGGTTTCATTTTGCTTTCAATTCTTCCATTGAGAGGAACTTTAACGATCTGTTGATCAAGGTCATCCAGGAATGAACCTGCTTTACTTATATAAACATTGTTATCTTCTCGAATTGATATATTGCCGAAGATTGAATCAACCAGCCTTTCTGATACAATTGATCTTCCTGCGTAAGCTATTACCTCCGGGATATCAAGATTTTTTTCAATCGACTCCTTTTCCCGGGGTATGGAGTATATCTGTACTCATGCATTCTTACACGGTCTATATAGTCAAAGTCCAAAGGCCTCAAATTCCTCTCTTTCCTTTTCGTTAGGATAATGTGGAAAAATTTTACAAATAGAGAAAAACATGCAATGCTTAATAAGATAAGTGTTTTTTCAGAATCTATATCCCCTCCTGTAAGAATTATTCCCTTTGAAGTAATAACGATACCGTTCTCATTTATTATTTTCCTGAGTTCATTATGCCCGGACCTCTCTGATACAGCTATACGGGGAAGAAATAATCTTGATTCTGAATCAACCGGAAAAATCTCTCTGAATCCGTTATCAATAAAATACCCTGTTATAGTTGAATATGGCTCTGCAAGCAGGAATTCAATGATTTCCGGATATCCATCTTCCTTTTCGAAAAAAAGTACAGATGGATTTATAAGTGTAAGCCCCCTTTTTTTGACCCTGCGGAGATGAAGATCGCTGATAGACATAATTGAATTATTGGCTAAAAGTAATATAATATCAATATAAAAGCGGAAATAAATTGAGAGCGGGAGGTAAGAATGTCTTTTCCCAAACCATTTTACAGTTGGCGCCCCCATCCATGGCATGGCCTTGAAGCCGGGCCGGATCTTCCAGAGCTGGTTTACGCATATATAGAGATAACACCATTTGATATGGTCAAATATGAATTGGAGAAAACCACGGGATATATACATGTGGACCGGCCTCAACGGAGTTCTTCACATCCTCCGACACTTTACGGTTTTATTCCCAGGACCTATTGCGGTAAAAGGGTGATGGGACTTTCTCCGGTTTCTGTTAAAGGGGATGGGGATCCTCTTGATATATGTGTCATAAGTGAAAGGCCGATCAACAGGTCGGAAGTGATACCTAAGTCGAAAATTGTCGGGGGGCTTCAGATGGTCGATAACGGAGAAGCAGATGATAAGATCATAGCAGTACTATGCAATGACAATTTCTGGGGGGATGCATCTGATATTGAAGAACTTCCTCCGGTTCTTATTGAGAGACTTCGTCACTATTTCAGTACCTATAAATTGATACCTGGAAAGGATTCGGTGACTTCAATAGAAAAAATTTACAGAAAAGAACATGCAGTTAAAGTAGTTAAAGCTTCACTTGAAGATTATGAAGAGAAGTTCGGTTAAAAAATATTAGAAACTTTCGGAGATAATATGAATATGGATAAATTTACATTAAAAGCAAATAATTCAATAGAGGAGAGTATCCGGTATGCGGGTGAGAATGGGAATCAGGAAGTTGACCCCCTCCATCTTACTGTTTCTATATTGAGAGATAGTGAGAATATCGTACCTGAAGTGATAAAAAAAACCGGTTCTGATTTAGGTATAATTATTTCCAAGCTTGAGAATGAAGTTTCCCGCCTTCCAAAAGTTCAGGGGGGAGACGGGTATATCGGCAGGGAACTGAAAAAGGTCCTTGATAATTCTCTGAAAATAGCAAAAAATTTTAAAGATGATTATGTCTCGACAGAACACTTATTAATATCCATCCTTCAGGAGAAGGGAGAATCTTCTTCAATATTAAAAAAATACGGAATAAATGAGGATACCTTTCTAAAATCTCTTATGGAGATAAGGGGAAACCACAGGGTAACAGATCAGAATCCGGAGGATAAGATGCAGCCCCTCTCCAAATATGGCAGAGACCTTGTTGAAATGGCGCGTGAAGGGAAACTGGATCCTGTAATCGGCAGGGATGAGGAGATAAGGAGGGTAATGCAGGTTCTTGTAAGAAGAACAAAGAATAACCCTCTTCTGATAGGAGATGCCGGCGTTGGAAAGACTGCTATTGTTGAAGGCCTTGCTATCAGGATCATCCAGGGGGATATCCCTGAAATCCTTAAGGATAAAAGGGTAATTTCACTTGATATCGGAAGTCTCCTGGCCGGGGCTAAATACCGGGGTGAATTTGAGGAGAGACTTAAAGCAGTTATTAAGGAAGTTGTTGATTCAGAGGGTAAGATCATCCTTTTTATGGATGAACTTCATACTATTATAGGTGCCGGAGCATCGGAAGGGTCTGTTGATGCTTCCAACATGCTGAAGCCTCCTCTTGCAAGAGGAGAATTGAGATCCATCGGGGCCACAACTCTGAATGAATATAAAAAGTATATTGAAAAGGACCCTGCACTTGAGAGGAGGTTCCAACCGGTTTTTGTAAGGGAACCTTCTGTGGAGGAGACAATTTCCATTCTACGGGGGATCAAGGAAAAATATGAGATCCATCACGGGATAAAAATGACGGATGCAGCTCTTATAGCTGCCGCCACTCTGTCCGACAGGTATATAACAGACCGGTTTCTCCCTGACAAAGCTATAGATCTGGTGGATGAAGCTTCAGCCAAACTTAGAATTGAGATAGATTCAATGCCTGAAGAACTTGATGAACTCGAAAGAAAGATCATGCAGATGGAGATAGAAAAACAGGCATTGAAAAAAGAGGATTCCGGAGATTCTAGGAAGAAGATGAAAAACCTTGTTGATGATCTTGAGGAGTTAAAACTCTCAAGAGATAAGATCCGGCAGCACTGGATTAATGAAAAATCACTTATAGGTAAGTTGAGGGACAAAAAAGAGGAGATCGATAACCTGAGAATGAAAAAGCAGGAAGCTGAGAGGAACAACGATTATGAAACAGCATCTCAGATCCAGTATGGAAATATACCGGAAACAGAACAGTCTGTAGCCAAGGTCCAGAAAGAACTGGAAGATCTTCAGGCAGAGAAAAAGATCCTTACAGAATTAGTGACTGAAGAGGATATTGCAGATGTGGTATCTAAATGGACAGGTATCCCGGTCTCAAAATTGTTGAGTGGTGAAAGGGAAAAATTGTTGAGGATGGAGGAGATCATAAATAGAAGGGTTGTCGGACAGGATGAGGCAGTAGCTGCAGTTTCCAATGTTATCCGGAGATCAAAGGCCGGACTGAACGAACAGGGGAGACCGATCGGCTCATTTATTTTTCTGGGCCCGACAGGTGTTGGAAAAACAGAGCTGGCCAGGGCGCTTAGTGAATTTATGTTTAATAATGAAAAAGCAATGGTACGAATTGACATGTCTGAATATATGGAAAAACACTCAGTATCAAAGCTGATAGGTGCTCCTCCGGGATATATTGGATATGATGAGGGAGGGCAACTTACTGAGGCTGTAAAGAGGAGGCCTTACTCACTCATCCTTCTTGATGAAATAGAGAAGGCTCACCCTGATGTCTTTAATGTCCTTCTTCAATTACTGGATGACGGCAGACTTACAGATGGAAAGGGTAAGACAGTGAACTTTTCCAACACAATAATCATTATGACATCAAATCTCGGTTCTGAGATAATTCAGAATAAATCAGAGTATAGTGAGATCAGGAATGAGATAAATGAACTTTTATTTAAACATTTCAAACCTGAGTTTTTAAACAGAATAGATGAAATAATTACCTTCAAGCCCCTGGATATGGCAATGATCCGTAAAATTGCAGAACTGGAAATATCCAAACTGGAAAAATTACTTGGACCTGCAGGGATAAAGATAGAAATCGGAAAGAGTGCACTTGAAAAGATATCCGAACTTGGTTTCAATCCGGTTCTCGGGGCAAGGCCTTTGAAGAGGGTGATACAAAGAGAGATACAGGACCGCCTTTCAAATATGATTTTATCAGGTGAGATAGAAGGTGCAGCAATTGTTGAAATTATTTACAAAGGAGAAAATTTTGATTTTAGTGTAAAAGGGTGAAAGTTGAACTTATCCAACTCCCCCCCCTCTACAAATCTCCACTTTAAACAATCCTTTCCAAAATCCCTGTTGTCAAGAGTTGTTATACTTAAGCAAGAATTCTTCCAAAAAAATACAAATTTTATTCGTTTTATAGGAAACGATCTAAAACACCTATATATAATTATAATTCTATTTATAAAATTTTTATATATTTTCATTTTAACATTATAGTATAAACTAAGTTTATAGTATCTGTAAACTAGGTTTATAAACTTTTTCAGAAGTTGATGTTTTAGTATATAGTGTTTATAATTTCAATATGAAATATCTTCTATATTATAATGACGGTTTTATAAAAAAGCTTCCTCTTCAGGGTTCTGAACTTTCTATTGGCCGGAAAAAAAATAATGATCTTGTGATTGACCTGGATTCCATATCAAGAGAACATGTTAAGATCCTTATAGGCAAAGATATAATAGTACAGGACCTTAACTCTACAAACGGAACGTTTGTGAGGAATGTGAAGATTAAAGAGAAAAGACTGGAGACTGGGGAATCTTTTAACATAGGAGGGCTTGAGTTTTTTCTAAGGGAGGGGAACCTGGATGAGTTCAAAACCACTGAAGAATTAAGGCCGATTTTTAATGCTATCAACTCATCTTCTAACAGTTCCTTAAATGAAGAGGAAGAGACAAAATATATCAATGATATTTTTTCAGATATTCTCCAGTATATTGCCAAGACAGGTTTCAGGAAGAGAAGTTTTAACCACTTCATCCATGATCTATCGGATTATCTGTCGCAACTGCAGAACTTCGGATCGATCTCTCTGATATCAAGAGATGATAAAGAAGATAATGTCTATTTTACAATTGAAAAAATGGACAATCTCCTCGATCTTATTACAAACCTTGTGGAGATCGATAAGGATATATTTACAGAAGTAAGAAGTGACATCACTTTTCCGGAAACTAAATACAGATTCTACTCATTCCCTGTCAAATTGGGGCTTATTAGTGCGGTTATGATCTATGTCCCTCTCACTCCAGGTATGGCCGAAAGTGATATTGTGCTTGAGTTCCTTGATCTTCTGGCAAAGGAGATATCACTTCTTGCTAAAATCCTGATGAATGGAAATGAAGTAAACGAGAAGGAAGTGCCTGGTGCTTCGAAAATTGATAAAGTTGCGATAATAGCTTTGAATCCGGAAGTAAAGAATTTAATAAAGCAGACAGTAAAAATAGCAGAAAGCGATGTATTTGTACTTATTGAGGGGGAATCGGGAACCGGCAAAGAATTATTTGCAAAACTTCTTCATAGGAATTCAAAGAGAAGCTCCAACCCTTTTATTGCGATTAATTGTGCTGCGATCCCGGAGACATTATTGGAGTCTGAGCTGTTCGGATATGAGAAGGGTGCATTTACCGGAGCATACGCCCAAAAAAAGGGGAAGGTTGAAGTCGCATCGGGCGGCACACTTGTTCTTGATGAGATAGGTGATATGCCTCTTCAGCTGCAGGCAAAAATACTGCGGGTTTTACAGGAAAATGAATTTTACCGGCTGGGAGGGACAACTCCGATTAAGGTTGATCTCAGAATAGTATCTTTGACCAATAAAAATCTAAAAATTCTTATTTCCGAAAATAAATTCAGAGAAGATCTTTTTTACCGGCTTGTTCATCACCGGATCAGTATACCGCCTCTTAGAGAAAGGCATGAGGATATTTCACCCCTGATCAGCCATTTTACAGAGAAGTTCTCGCAGGAACTTGGCAAGGATATCGGAGGATATACCGTTCAGGTTTTTAAGGCTATGGGCAACTATTCATGGCCCGGAAATATCAGGCAGTTGGAAAATGAGGTTAGAAGACTTGTAAACCTTGTAGAACCAGGTGAAAATATCCATTATGACCTTCTCTCCGAAGAAGTGAAGAGTGGAGATACAATTTCCGGAAAAGTTGAAAAATCCGGGACCGGTATCTATGGAAAATTCGGCAATGAAAGGGATTATATTATCCACCTTCTCGAAGACAACGGATGGAATAAATCTAGAACAGCAATAAATCTTGGTATAACCTATCAGGGACTTCATAAAAAAATGAAACGGTTGGGGATAGAAAAAAAATCTAAATAATTTCATTGATTATTTGAGAGCCTTGTAAAAAAAAATCTGCCATTATATTCTTTCCTTAATTAAATTATCAATTCGGGTAATTTCCATATTAAACAGGAATGAGTTCCGGGGAAACGGTAAAATATGAAAATATTACTAATATACAATCCTAAGGCTGCAAATGGTAAAGCAGGCCGTTCAATCAGTGATGTAATGAATGAATTTAATAAAAGAGGATTCAATGTGGATCTGCTTGAAACTTCATCACCGGGGCATGCCGTTGATCTGGTAAAAGATGTGAACTTTGACGGTTATAAGGCTGTAGTTGCAGCGGGGGGGGATGGAACCATATTCGAAGTTGTCAATGGTTATTATGCAAATCGTACTGCAGATAAACCACCTGTCGGAATTCTCCCGGTCGGAACCGGTAATGCGTTTGTACGCGACATGAATTTGAAGACAGGGGACTGGAAAACCGCTATCGATATTATTGAAGCAGGGAGAATAAGGCCCACAGATGTGGGGAAATTTATTATAAATGGAGTTGACTATTATTTTCTGAATATTATCGGAATTGGATTTGTTGCAGATGTAAATAAGGTTGCACAGAAATTAAAATTTTTCGGAAATCTTTCATATTCCATTGGTGTAATATATAAACTGTTGTTTCTAAAAAATTATAAAGTGACTCTGGAACTTGACGGAAAAAAGATCGAAAGAGAGAATATTTTTATAGAAGTTTCAAATACCAGATATACATCAAATTTCCTTATGGCCCCTACAGCAGAAACGGATGACGGGCTTCTCGATATAACACTTTTAAATAAAATGTCAAGAAGGAGAATGCTCCGGAGTTTTCCGAAAATTTTTACAGGTGATCATGTGAAAATGGATGAGGTTGAAACCTTCAAGGCAAGACGTATAATAATAGATACGGTTAAGCCTAAAGACCTTACACCTGATGGAGAGATGTTCGGGAAATCACCCCTTAAAATTGAGTGTCTTCATAAGGATATTAAAATATTCTGGAGATAGGGCTTCTAATCATTGATATTTCAATTGAACTCAGATTGAAATAACAATTTTTATATGTTATTAGATTACTTTAAATATCCGGTTCCGGGTAAAGTCAGAATTCCGGTTCGAAATCAAAATGGAGGTTGTTATGGATATTCAACAATCAGGGAAAGGTCTTCCTGAGAATGCATACAGGAAGCTGAAAGAGGGAGAGGAATACAAGCCGGTGGTTCCGGCTGAATCACCTCTTCCGGAACTTACTCCTTATTCTCTTGGATGGGGAATGTTTTATGCAGTTCTATTCTCTGCAGCAGCAGCATATCTCGGTCTCAAGATCGGGCAGGTGTTCGAAGCGGCAATTCCTATTGCAATCCTTGCAGTGGGATTATCTACTATGCTGGGAAGAAAGAATGCTCTTCAGGAAAATGTGATCATTCAATCTATAGGTTCAAGCTCAGGAGTAGTAGTTGCAGGTGCAATATTCACGATCCCCGGGCTATATATTCTTGGAATTGAAGCCTCATTCATTCAGGTATTCCTGGCTTCTCTTTTCGGCGGATTCCTCGGTATATTATTCCTGATACCGTTCAGAAAGTTTTTTGTTAAAGATATGCATGGAGAATTCCCCTTCCCCGAAGCAACTGCTACAACTGAGGTTCTGGTTGCCGGTGAATCGGGTGGAGATAAGGCAAAGATCCTCGTTAAAGCTCTTGCTATCGGAGGGATCTATGATTTCCTTATATCAGGATTCGGACTATGGAAAGAAAAAGTGTCCACCCTTGTGATACCATGGGGAAAACAACTCGCTGATTCTGTTAAACTTGAATTCAACTTTCTGACAAGTTCTGCTGTTATGGGCTTGGGTTATATAATCGGATTAAAATATGCACTGATAATTGCTTCAGGATCTTTTCTGGCTTGGTGGGTATTTGTACCCGCATTGTTCTATATTGGACAATTTAATCCAGAGCCTATACTGAATGCGGCAAAACCTATCGCTGATATGATGCCACAGGAAATATTCAGTGAATATGTAAGGCATATCGGTATCGGCGGTATAGCTGCAGCCGGTATTATCGGGATAGTAAAGTCGAGGAAGATCATCAGCGGAGCATTTAAACTTGCAGCAAATGAGATCATGGGTTCCAAGAGTGAGGGAAGTGTTGTTCCGGAAAAAACTGACAGATTGCAGAAAGATATAAGTATGAAATGGAATGTTATTCTTATAATGTCCACATTATTGGGAATATTTGCTTTCTTCCTGATAAGTGTTCTTAATGGCAATTTTGTTCAGGCTCTTATAGGACTAGCAATTGTAACTATAATATCATTTCTTTTTACAACAGTTGCCGCAAGGGCTATCGCTATTGTCGGTACTAATCCTGTTTCAGGAATGACCCTGATGACGTTAATAATCTCATCCGTAATACTTGTGGCTATAGGACTGAAGGGTGAACAGGGGATGCTTGCCGCTCTCCTGATAGGAGGAGTTGTCTGTACTGCATTATCAATGGCCGGAGGATTTATAACTGATCTTAAGATCGGTTACTGGCTGGGTACAACCCCTTCGACCCAGCAGAGGTATAAGTTTCTTGGAACACTGTTATCTGCTGCATCAGTGGGTCTGGTTATACTTATGTTATACAAAACATACGGATTCGGTCCCGGAGGATTGGAAGCTCCCCAGGCGTCGGCAATGGCCGCAGTTTTAAAACCATTGATGACAGGACAGCCTGCTCCATGGCTGCTTTATCTTGCAGGTGTACTTCTGGCTGTAATACTTGAGTTTATCGGGATCCCGCCTCTGGCTTTTGCTCTCGGAATATATTTGCCTCTATATCTTAACACTCCGCTACTTGCCGGCGGTATTATTGCTCATCTGATAAGTAAGAGTTCAAAGGATGAGAAACTGGTGTTTGCCAGGAAAGAGAGAGGTACTATGATAGCTTCAGGTTTTATTGCAGGCGGAGCAATAATGGGAGTCCTTGCCGCTACCATTATTTTTATCGGTCAGTCTATCTTCGGTGAAGGATGGACAATTATGAAAGCGATCGGGACTGAGCACTGGAGTGAATCTGCAGGAGCGGAATATCTTGGTTTTGTTATGTTTGCTATACTTCTATATTACCTTTATTGGGATTCAAAGAGGGCGAAATAGTATAATATATATTTATTAATTGAAAGTTATTATTTCCTTTTTTTCAGGATAAATTTTTGTACAGCCCGGTTATGTTCTTTCAGATTTTTTGAAAAATAGTGAGTGCTGCTGTCCTTTGCCACAAAATAGAGATATTTTGTGTTCTCAGGGAAAAGGGCAGCTTCGATCGAATGAATACCGGGGCTGCAGATCGGACCCGGAGGAAGACCTCGATGGATTCTTGTGTTATAAGGAGAATCCATTTTCAGGTCTTTCCATCTTATATTCCCATCCCATTTTCCTTCTTTTTTCAGAATATATATTATAGTGGGATCACAGCCCATTGGCATTCCGATCCTTAGCCGGTTATGGAATACCGAAGAAATGAGAAATCTCTCCTCCCGTGATGATGTCTCTTTTTCAATTAGCGAAGCCATGGTAAGGATCTCTCTTATGCTCAGATCCAGCTCACCTGCTCTGATCCGGTAGCTTTCGGAAAAGCTGTTCCGGAAATTGCTGACCATAGCTTTTACCAGTTCATTTGCAGTCGTACCTTTGCTGATCATATATGTTTCAGGGAAAAGATATCCTTCAAGGTCTTCCGCTTTTTCGTCAAGGTCAGAAATGGATGAGGGATTTCCTGCTGATTCAAGAAATTTTTTATGGTCTATATGATGATTGGAAGAAAGGAATTCCGCTGTCTCATCGATTGTCATACCCTCTTTTACAGTGATCTTATAAAGTACAACATCCCCTTTTATAAGTTTAAGAATTACCTGTTTTACAGTTATGGGTTCACTGAAACTGTATTCTCCCGATTTAAAGAAAGATCCGGAATAGAAGAGCTTATAATATATTTTGAAATAAAGGTAGTTCGGGATTATTTTTTTCTTCTTTAACAACCGTGCGATATCAGTTACGGTAGATCCGCCGGCAATTTCAATTTTTACTATATCTTCATATCCTTTATATAGAGAAGTAGATTTTTTATAAAAATCGTATCCGGTAAAGATTGTTATTGCAATAAATATGATAAGTAAAATTAAAAGGATCTTTTTCATATTGTCTCCATGTATTCAGTTAGAATAATGTGGGCTGAAACAGAATCAATGAATTTTTTACTTTTCCGGATATCTCCCCGGGAATCTTTAAGCATCTCTTCTGCTTCAAAACTTGTAAGTCTCTCATCGATAAGTTTTACATCCAGTCCGGTTTCTTTTGAAATGAGATTCCTGAATTTTTTTACCTTTTTTGACATCAGGCTTTCAGAACCATCCATGTTTAAAGGATATCCTAAGACCACCAGGGAAATCTCATATTCCTCAATTATTTTTTTTAGATCAGTAATAATTGAAGTTTTACCGTCATTCTTAAGTGGTCTTACTGGTGTTGATACTCTCAATTCAGAATTCCCGACAGCTGCTCCAATTCTCTTTTCTCCAAAGTCAAGTGCAAGGATTACCATTTTATCAGGGAGTATTCTCTCTTGAAAATATACTTTCTGAATGTTCGAAGCCGAACCCGATTATTTTTGTAATAAGGTTTTTAAAACTCAGGCCCCCTGTTTCCCATAATTTAGGGAACATACTTATTTCTGTGAATCCGGGGATGGTATTTATTTCATTTATGATTATCTCCCCGGTCATTTCCTCGATGAAAAAATCTACTCTGGAAAAACCATTAAGATATAAAGATTTGTATGCCTTGAGTGCAGTTTCACTAAGCTCACTGATTTTTTCCTCCGGCAATACCGCCGGTATTTGAAACTCTGTTTCCCCAAGGATATATTTATCTTCATAATCATAAAAATCTTTAGAAGGGATAAAAGAACCCGGTTTTGAGGCAACAGGGTAATTATTCCCCATCACGGAAACCTCATACTCCATTCCTCTTATCTCTTTCTCGATTATTATTTTTGTGTCAAATCTGAATGCTTCGTGAATTCCACCCAGAAGTTCTGTCTCATTAAGAGCTCTGGTGATACCAACTGAAGATCCGAGTGAGTTGGGTTTTATAAAGCAGGGATAGCCGAATGATTCCTCTATCGTTTTAATTATAACAGGTGGATCATTTAAGGGGAATACTATATATTCTGCAACTTTGAGTCCGGCATTTCTGAACAGAATTTTAGAGACTGACTTATCCATTGCAAGATTGGAGGAGAGAGAACCTGCTCCGGCGAAAGGAGCTCCCGCCATTTCGAACATTCCCTGAATTCTGCCGTCTTCACCGTTAGGGCCGTGTAGAACCGGGAAGTAGATGTCTATTTTATCTGCAAGGTTTCGGCCTTTGACCCAGGGAATAAAAGTGCCTTTTTCCGATCTGTCCGGCCCGGGATCACTGATATTTTTCTCATCGATAAAAGACCAATTCCCTTCACGGTCAATATAGATCAGGGAAGGATTGAAGAGTTCTCTGTCGATATTGTTATAAATTGCGTTAGCCGAACGGATTGAAACTTCATGTTCGGCTGATTTTCCTCCAAAAATAATTGCAACATTTTTTCTGATTTCCTTCATTTATTATCCCCGCGATTTTATAATCTTATATTTCCCAGGTCTCTGGATTTGTAATAATACTGGTAATAAAAATAATTCCTTAATACATTCTTTACATAATTTCTTGTTTCAGAAAATGGTATCATCTCAATAAATTTTTCCTCCTCAAATTTTCCGAACTCTTCAAGCCATTGAGCAACTCTGTGAGATCCTGCATTATATGCAGCGAGTGCAAGGTATACTTTCCCGTCATATTTTTCCAATAACTCTTTCAAATGGGAAACACCCAGTCTGATATTGATCTCGGGTTTGTATATATCATTTCTCCTGAATTTCATCCCGATATTCCTGGCAGTTTGGGATGCGGTCCGGTCTATCAACTGCATCAGCCCTTTTGCTTTGGCCGGAGAGATAATATTTTGCCTGAACATGCTTTCTCTTTTGATAAGTGCAAACACAAGTTCCCTGCTTACTCCAGATTCAGTACTGTATTTATTGACTAGCCTGCTGAATTTCACCGGTGTGTAAATATCTTTAAGAAAATGGGGGAGCACTATCTTTTCATAATCTCTGAAATTGTTCCTGAAAGAGACAAAGGTGTGGTAATGGTCCCCTTTTTTCAGGTAGATAAGTGTTTCCACCATTTTTAGCGAGTTCATGTCCTCTGCAGGCAGTTCTGTATTCTCCAGGATCCAGCTCAGGTATTCAATTGATTCATCAAGCAGCCCTTCTTTAAGTAATTGTTTCACGTTGGATATAAGGTCAAAGAAAAGGGGGGATCCTTTTGTATTGAACATTTTTATAAAATATGAGAGGGCCGGATTATTTCCGGTCTGTTTCATCTCTGAATGTCTGGCAAAATAATATGTGAAAGGGAACTCTTTTATATTTTCCTGTTCTTTGCCATTATAGATCGAGTTCCAGAAAGAGTTAGCGATCTTGTATGGAGTTATTGTTGACTTACTCCCTTCTCTGAACAATTCTGCTGCACCTTCTTCATCCCCGGACTTGACCTTTATCCAGGCTGTAACCCAAAGAGCATTCCAGTAGTTATACTCGTCCCCTTTTTCATTTCCACGAAGATACTTGATATATCTCATGAAGTATTTTGATGACAGTTTCAGTTCACCTTTGATCAGGAATATAGATGATATATCCAGGAGGAGCCTTTTATATACATTCTTGTCAGACATAAGTTTTTCAAGTGTATTATCAATATCCGAATAATCATCCTCCCGTATTCTCATTTTAAGAAGAAGTTTTTCCTTCCCGGAGATAAATCTGGCAGATTTGACACCGGCAAGGAATGTTCTGGCTCTTTTGTATCTTTTTCCGGAATAGTTGATCTCTGCTGATATGTAATTAAAAAGTTGTCTATTCTTTATATACCGGTTTATCTGACTGAATTCGGAAAAATTCCCTTTCTCGATCATAATTTCGAGTTTTCTGTTCCAGAATCCGGGTTCAGCGCTGTTGAGCAATACGGCTAATTCTCCCTTCGGTAAATGCTCTCTTATTGATCTTATGGGGTTGTTGAGGTACAGGTCCTCAAATACGCGAAGAGAGTTCTTCTTATCTTTTATCGATATATAAGATAGCAGAAGCATCATATCGTATTCAAATCCGTATTTTGCCTGATCATATTCCTTTATAAATTGAGTGTATAATTTTTTCACATAAAGGTTTTTCAGATGAAGTTTGTTTTTTTCAGAATTCAGGAATGGGTCCTCAGATGTGAAATTTCTGATGAAGTCATCTATTATTCCGTAACTTTTATCTTTCAGTTCATCTCTTACCGATCTCATGGTCAGAAAGTCCCGGACAAAAGCGCTCTTAATTTCATCCTGTGTGTGGGTTGCTTCGGGATCAGGGGGCTGAATATCATTTATGGAAGCGAATAATCTGTATTTTTCGAAGAGTCCTGACCGGTCGGGTTTTAATTTATCCGGGCTGTTTTTCCCGGGTGTCAACAGGATGGTAATAAGGAATGATATTATAATTGAGGTAATCAGGAGAAGCTCTAATTCAAATATAATTCTTAACCACTTATCTTTTCTAAATAGTTTCAAATTTATACCCGTTCAAAGCTTCTCTATCCCCGTCTGCAAGAGTCTCGACTAATTGGATCTCGAAAGGCCTGAGATCAGCATGTTTACTCAGATAAAGTTCTTTTGACTGAAGGATTGTTGCTTTTAACTCATCATAAACTCTTTTTCCCTTTCTTGCATCTTCTACCTGCTGGCGGTTATATAGTATCATGTCATTTACTATTACACGTGCAAGTCTTTCAGGATCGCTCTCTTTAATCTCAATTGGTTTAGATTCAGCTGATACAACAACTTTCTGGAAAGAGTCTGATTTTGATTCAGGTTCCGATTCATATTCATGAGTTTTTATTTTAGTTATTATCCTCTGCCTTATGGGAAGCAGGTCAAGGCTCATCTCTCCAACAACCGACAGAATCTCAATCTCTTTATCTCCCATCGGAGCTCCTGCCAATACATCCGAATAAACAATTGCCTGGGGTTTACCTTTAACAAAAAAAGGTATTACCAATATAGAATCCGGTACTATATTTCCGAAATGGTTGTAAATCAGGTGGTTGTCCTTGTGCCTCTCCGGGTCGCCATTATAAGGTTTTTTTTGTTCGAGTACATCTTTAAATACCGTATCCGCGGAGATTGAAAAAAAAATCTTCTTCAGGTCACTATCCTTCATCTGTTCATTTCCAACCATGATCCCGGATCCGCCCCATCCTACAAGCTTATCATCTCTCAATAGAAAAATAGCTGTTCTGCTGCAGAAAACATTTATTCCCTTCAGGAGATTGGATATGAGATTGATCTGATTTACCGAAGATGATATTTTTTTAACGTAAGAATGAAGGTTTTCAACAGCTTCACCGCTTCCGAGTGTTGAAGACAATCTTTTCAATTCTTCAAGTTCGTGAAGAATACCGCTTTTTGTATTTTCTATCTTTGAGATTAAATTATCTTTACCTGACATATTGTCACCTGTTTATACCCCGGATTCAAGACGGCTGGCCAATAATTCAGGGAGGCCTGCTGCCCTGATCTTTTTCTGTGTTTTTTTTATATTATATTCAAATCTTGAAAAAATTATCTCCCTCTTATCAGAATCATATACAATAAAACTGGATCTTGGGTTTTTATCCCTGGGTTGTCCTATTGATCCTGGATTTATCAGATATCTGGTGTTCGGGTCTAATTTGATCTTTTTATCAGAGTTTAACGGGATCGCATTCAGTTTATTATTTCTCTGGAAATATATTACGGGAAAATGAGTATGCCCGAAAAAACCGATAGATGTTTTCATAAATTTTAAAGATTCTACCGCTTCAAATACTGAGAAAACATAATAATCTTCATCAAATGTCGATCCGTGACATATGGTCAGAAAGTGATCGATTACCACAGGGCCCTTTTTCAGGTTTTTCAGAAATTCCCTGTTATTCTCTGATAGTTTGACCTTACTCCACTCAGCAGAAAATGCAGCTACAGGATTAAAAAGAGAAGAAGATTCCAGATTAGATATAACCTTATCGTGATTACCCCTTATTGAGAATGTATTCTTCATGCTTCTGAAAAGAGAAATAGTATCATTTGGATCGGCTCCATACCCGACCAGATCTCCGAGGAAAAGGAATTTATCAATTGATTCAGTAATCTTTAAAGAAAGCAATTTTTCTAAAGCTTCCAGATTACTGTGTATATCGCTGAAAATTAGATATCTCATACTCTTCCCTTTCCAGAATTTCTTCTGATTTCATCTGAATCAGTATACTTGTTTCAGGACAGATATTCAAGAGTTTTCCGGATTTTGATGGGTATGATTAATTATGGAAGATCTAAAACTTTTTTATAAAGTGAGGAGGCATTGTAAGAACTTCTTACAAAAGGTCCTGATTCAACAGCTTTAAATCCCATAAATTTACCAATATCTTTCAATTCTTTGAAAGTATCAGGATGAATATACTCTGATACTTTTATATTTTCGGGTAAGGGCTGAAGGTATTGTCCAATTGTGAGAATATCTACGCCATTATCAAGAAGGTCCCCGAAGAGGCTTTTCAGCTGTTCAAGTGTTTCACCCATTCCTACCATAATTCCCGATTTTGTTATGAATCCCTTTGACTTTGAATATTTCAGAACTGAAAGTGATACATTGTAGTTAGCTTCTATTCTGTTTGCTTTTTTATATAGATTTCTCACAGTTTCTATATTGTGGTTGAGAACATCAGGTTTCCCTTCTAAAACGGTATCAATTGAACTGAAATCGCCTTTAAAATCGGGGATAAGTACCTCAATACCGAGGCCGGGAAATTCTGACCTGAGTCTATCAAGGATCTTTTTATAATGTAGTGAACCGCCATCAGAAAGGTCGTCTCTGGTTACTGAAGTAATTACTACATATTTCAGTTTCATAATTTTTACCATTTCTGAAATTTTGTCAGGCTCTTTAATATCCGGTTCTTCACATTTCCCGTTTCTAACCGAACAGAAACCACAATTCCTTGTACATACATTACCCAATATCAAAAATGTTGCATGGTTTTTATTCCAGCATTCTTCCTGGTTGGGACATCGGGCATCCTGACAGATTGTGTGAAGTTCCCTGGAGATAAGGTCTTTTTTTAACCTGAAAAGATCGTCGCCTGAAGGCATTTTTATCCTGAGCCAGTCAGGTTTTGGTGATCTTTTCATATTAATTATACGATGTGTTGCGTAAAATATTTTATTTTATAATATAGATCTCTTTCTGAGGTTCAGAGAGCCACCTTGCTCCGGCAGATGTTATCACCACCATCTCTTCAATCGTTACAACGCCGTGTTCCTTCAAGTATAATCTCGGCTCAATAGTGAATATCTGGCCCTCTTCCAACTCAATATATGGGAGCTTCCCATATCTTTCCCATGCAGGAGCCAGTAATGCACTCCCGTCATGAGCGGTTCTTCCCACCTGATGCCCAAGAGCATGCGGGTATTCGGAATAACCGCGGGAAACTGATATATTCTCTTGCTATTGTATCAACTTCTATACCTTTTACTCCCGGTCTTAATGCGTCAAAAGACAATTGAATTGATTTGACAATTGTATCAAATCCGTCCAGAACAACCTTGGGAATAGATGTTTCTCCCTCTTTCAGGACATACCACGTTCTCTGAAGGTCAGAACAATACTTTTCATATTTTACGCCTGAGTCGATATTAAAGACATGACCTCGTTCCACTTTCCTGTCGGTCGGGCCCGAATGAGCGCCGGTCTCCTGGGGGCCTGTAAATACTGAAGGGTTATGGTCTTCGTCCCATGACGGTTCGAGTCCGAGTTTTTCCCTCTCACCAGTAATAAAAGCGGCTATCTCTTTTTCTGTCATTCCAGGTTTTACAAAACCGGTAACTTTATCATATATATCCAATGTAATATTTATTGCTTTTTCCGTCCTTTTTATTTCCTCATCCGATTTTCTTCCGCGGAGTTTTGAAATGATCTCCTCGGCTGAAATGATACGGTTCATATAATCGGTTCCTTCAAATAATTCCTGAAGTTTTAAATATTTTCCATATGTAAGACCATCAGCGGGCGGAGAGTCAACCGAGTAGTTCAATGCAATTTTTGAAGGATCTTTATCTCCTATGATCTCATAAAGAATCTCTTTCGGAGAATTTGTGTAAGGGATGACCCTGTCAAAAAGGGATAGTTTATCAAAACCTTCTTTGTCGAGGTTACCGACAACAGCAATTTTTTCTCCTTCTTTTGTAAAAATAAAAAATGAGAGCCAGGTAACACCTTTCCCGATAATAAAATCCATGATAGGGTCAGATAGAATTTCTGATTCCTGGTCTATGACCATCCACATATCAATATCAAGTTCATTAAGGATATCTATTGATTGTAAGATTTTTTCATTTTCCATCAGACACTCCTAATTAAAACGGGTTATTACCGACTCTTTTACCCTGTCGTACAATTTCTGGTTGATTCCAACCTGATATTTTGATCTTTTATTCATTATATAAGAGATAAAATAATTATCTTGTGTTTCTTTCAGTTTTTTCTTGTAAAACTCGTCTTTATCTCTCTGAAAGTCTGAATCAGAAGTGACCTTAATATTTTTAACTCTGAACACAACAACATTGTCACCTATCCTGACAGGTTTTGAAAACTTATTTTCTTCTCCGTTAAAGATCATCTTGTCAAGTCCCTTTTCTTTACCGAGAACTCCGAATTCATTTCCGGGTTTGTAGTTCAGTGTATCAAGTTTAAGATTGCTCTTTTTAAGAAAGTTTTCTATCTCTTTCTGCTCAGTAAGGTTGTTAAGTGATCTTGAGATAGAGACAGAACTGCTGATAAGGTCATTTATTTTCTTGTTGTTAATTACTAATTCTTTTACTTTATCCTTAACATTTTCATAAGACTCATTTACCGGTTCTTTTACTGAATCAAGCTGAAGAATAGCTATTCCGTCCATAAATTCAACCGGATAATTAATATCCTTTTCACTCATGGTAAAAAGCTGTCTTGAAAGATAACCGAATTGCTCTACATCTTTTATAGCTTCACCATTTGTGATGAATCCTGTTTCAATTATTTTAACCGTGTTGTCATTTGAAAGAACGGAAAGGTCTTTTGGTCCTTTTACTTTTCCGTACAATTTTTCCAGTTTTGAGGTGACAATATTTCGGAGAGCTTCTTTATCCACTATATTCTTAATTTTTGGTTTTGCAGTTTCATAAGGTTCCTGGGTCTCCGGGGTTTTCTCTTTTGCATAAAGGATAGAGAAGCCTTTAAAAGTATCTACTGGATCTGATAGTTCACCCTGTGAAAGTGATTTGATGATACTCTGTTCCTGGGATGTAAAACTTTTCCATTCGGTATAACCCCAATCACCCCCGGTCTCTTTTTTCGGCCCGGTCGAATGTAGTTTCACCATGGCCTCAAAATTTTCTGAATTTAATCCCGTTTTTAACTCTTTGATCTTTTTCAGAATATCATCTCTGTCCGACTCGCTGTATTTGATGAACAATCTGCCGATCCTTACTTTCTCGGGGATCACGAATTCTTCTTTTTTTTCTCTGAAATAGTCGTAATAATCCTTCTCGGTAATTTTGAGGTCTTTTCTGAAGTCTTCATATTTAAGCACAATAGCCTTACCACTCCTTTTTTCCGAAGTCATAAATGAATCTTTATTCTTATTAAAATAGGCCTGCAGTTCCTGATCCGAAGTGGAAAACTCTTTCTCCTCAGGGTCGGGATCCAGTTTTATATAATCAACATCAGCAGAATCATTCTCTTTTTTATACAGATCCTGTAAAACTGCGTTATCAAGGATCACTGATGCAGTTACAACATCTTTAAGCTTATCGTTGATAATGTCTTTCTTCAGGTCTGATTCAAAATCTTTCGCATTTGTCCGGAATATGGCCAGGTATCTTTTATATTCATTAATTCCGACAAATTTACCATCTTTCTGGAAAGCCGGAAAATTAACTATCATGTTCTTCAACTCTTTGTCAGTTGCGCGGAGGTTCAACTTTCCTGCTTCACTCTGGATTATCTCTGAATTAATAAGAGTCTGAAGGATCTGCTCAGGAATATTCATCTGAAGTATGATTTCCTTGTTGAAATTTTCTTTCATCCTGTTCTTGTAATTATCAAAAACCTGAAATAATTGTTTCTGATAAGCTTCTACTTTTATTTCAGAATTTCCTACTTTTGCCAGAACAGTCTCATTTGCATTTCCACCTGAAAATATATCTGTAAATGAAAAACCCAGCAGGAACGCAATAATGACCAGCCAAAGTGTCCATGAATATTTTTTAAAGTCATTTCTCATTGTTCTTAACATTTATCAAAACCTCCGTATCTGTCAATTGAAATCATACGACTTCCCTCAAGTATATTGTAATTGAGTTTAAGGTTTATAGTATTACAAAAGCCTTATAAATTCAAGTGTTTACCGGGGATAGCCTATACCTGCCGGCATTGACATAAAATACTCAACATAATATATTTTCTATAATGAATATGGATCATACCGGATGGGAATTGAACAATATGCGAGATAAGATAGGTGTTGATTCACTCTCAAATGATAAAGGAGTTGATAAACTAATAAACGAGATATCAGGCTATCTTGAGACAATGGTTGAGGATAATCTGAGAAAACTGGTAAACAGGAAGGATAGAGGAAACCATATCCATAACAGCACAAATGAATTTTTCAGAAAAAGGAACAGGTATCGTGCAACAAAAAAACTGTTAATGTATCTTGTCAGATTAATAAATGATCTGCCAGAGAAGGGAGTTGAAAATAAATTCAATCCCGATCATTTTAAGGAGTTTAAAAAACTTGTTCAGTTTCAATCCGGATTAATGCAGGAACCTGATGTCATTGTTGCCATGGATAGTGAGTTTGAAAGGATGAGCATGGAGAAAAAGATTAATCTCTGGTTCTACAAAGGAAAGATAAGGAGTGCATATAATAAAATAACCGGATTGATAGGACAGGCGGAAAAACCTGTTCCTGAAGATTATCATAAATTATTTGATGCACTTGGAATTATCGTCTCTTTCTGGTTTTATGTCAGAGGAGAAGATGAAAGCAAGGTGAGGGTTACCGATGTATATATTTTCGAGCTTCTGAGTGTATTGAAAAATAAATTCCCAAAAAATACAGGCTGAGGTCAGTACTGGACCTTATTCTGTTTCAACTCCCATATTTTAAATAGTTCCATACATTGGTCACGATGTTCCTGAATGGATTTTACCTGTTTAATTTTCGAATTTCCCCTGATCACATCGTAGATGAACTTGTCATCAAAGCCGATCTGAGCTGCATCGTTGTGATCACATCCATAATGCATTTTTTTTATTTTTGCCCAGTGAATTGCTGAAAAACACATCGGGCATGGTTCGCAGGTTGAATATATAGTACAGTCAGACAGGTCGAATCGCGAAAGTTTTTTCGATGCTCTTCTTATTGCTGTTACTTCCGCATGAGCAGTCGGATCAAAACTGCTGATCACTTCATTATGAGCTGATGATATTATCTCTCCATCCAAAACTATCACTGCTCCAAACGGACCGCCGTGGCCTAGCTCCATCCCTTTCCGACCCTCTTCGATCGCTTTCCTGAAATATTCTTCGGATCTTTTGTTCATTTCATCTTATTATATTTGCAGGGGCTTCTATTGTCAAAGGATGAAGCAGGTCGCGGAGCGAAGTTATGATTTCTATTTTAAGCGGTCAGCATTATATTCTTTCCCCGACTGTTTCAATGTCAGGCTTTTTACGGAACCGTCTCCATCCTTGTTGAACCTGATTGAGGCATTAACCACTTTCAGAAAGAATTCTGTTTCTGATTCCGGGAAAACAGGGACTTCCGGCTGTCCGGTCAACTGAATGAAGAGCTGTCCATTATTCAATGATATTTTTATCTCCACCTGGTCATTCAGTTTGTATTTCCCAGTATATGATTTTTTAATACTATCATCTAGTTCAATGACCTTTTTAACCGCTTTCTTAATATAATTAACGCCTTCGATGAATTCATTGAAAACGGTGAATTCATTCAGCGGCTTTTTCTTTTTTGATTCAGGCCATTTGTCCGGAACACCGAGTGGAGTAAAGCAGACCACTTCATAATTCTCAGGTATTCTGAAAACCTTTCGGCTGACATCCGGAGGGATCGAATCTGTTGCAAAGACCGTACCGTATCCGAGCGCCCTGGCTGCCAGCATCAGATATCCTGCTGCCAACGGGCCGTCATATCTGTTATATGAGGGATATTTTGACTGAGAGTCGGTTAAGACAATAATATTTACAGGGGCTGAAAGGTAGGCCGAGTAATAATCCGCCATTTTCATTTTCCTTTCTTTTAAAACCTTCTCATCGGTTATTCCTCTCATTTTCAGCCTTTCGATAAAAGATATCAGAAGTTCCTTTTTCAGTTCATCCATTTTTTCTTTTTCAGTAATGACAAGAAACTTCCATGGCTGCTGATTCCCGGATGTGGGAGCTGTCCTTGCCATATCCAGTATCTTAAGGATATCTCCTTTTGATATCGGATCTGATTTAAATTTCCTGACCGACCGGCGTGTTTTGAACACCTTGAACATGAATTCCTGTTCCGGCGTATATTTCCTCTCACCGGTTTGATCTGTAGGTTGAACACCCGAAACTGCTGTTGATAAGAATAATAAAATAATTATTACTATGAATATGTTTCTGTTCATCCGTTTCTCCTTAAATATATCCTTTTTAGTCATATACGGTTTTCTGTTTTTTTTTGTTCAATGCGACTCATGAATACAGCCGGAATTTAATTGCAAATAACTGGGACAGCTCTTATAATTAGATTATGCAAAGAGGGGATGAGAATGAGTAAAAAAGTTTTTTTCCTGGAAACAGCGGACAAAGAGAACGTATCGGAAGTGATCCGGAGGCTGGAACCTTTTTTAAAAACATCAGAGTTGTTGGGTTATATTAAAGATAGAGATTTTGTTGCTGTCAAAACACATTTTGGAGAGAAAAAAGTAAATGGGTTTATAAAACCTGAATTCATGGGTATGCTGAACAGACTGGTCAGGGAGAGAGGCGGAAGTCCCTTCCTTACAGAAACATCTACCCTCTACAGAGGGGACAGAAGCAATGCCGTTGATCATATCAAACTGGCAGTTGATCATGGATTCACAATAGAAAAGACCGGGATGCCGCTGATCATGGCAGACGGAATCTTTGGTGATGAAGAGGTTGAGGTTGATATCAAAGGAGGGATCTATAAGAGAGTTAAAATAGCTTCTCTACTATCTAAAATACAGGGACTTATTGTTGCTACCCATTTTACAGGCCATATCGTTTCCGGGTTTGGTGGAGCTCTGAAAAACATGGGTATGGGACTTGCCAGCAGAAGAGGGAAAATGATCCAGCATTCAACTTCTAAACCCCTCATTAAAAAGAAAAAATGTACAGCATGCGGGGAGTGCATAAGGTGGTGTCCGGTTGATGCAATAGAATTTAAAGACGGAAAGGCGGAGATCGATTCTAAGATTTGTATCGGATGTGCTGAATGCCTTGCTGTGTGCAGATTCGATGCAGTAGTTTATAACTGGAGTGAAAGTTATGAAAAACTGCAGATGAAAATAACTGAACATGCCCTGGGAGTATCAGAAATAATGGGGGGGAAGTCACTCTATCTTAATTTCCTGACAAATATTTCAAAAGATTGTGATTGCATGGGAACTTTTGAGAAGATTTCCTCTGATATCGGGATCCTTATCTCAGATGATCCTGTCGCAATTGACAGCGCTTCTATTCATTTGCTCGAGAAGAGAAACGGGAAGAAATTATCAGATCTATGTCACAATATTCCTTACAGGATGCAATTGGAACATGCGGAGAAGATTGGATTCGGTTCAGTAGAATTTGAATTAGTTGAAATTGATTAGAATGTTACTGCTGCTGATCCACTGAAATAGCTAAGATCAAAAAAATATTTGTGACTTCTTTTTCATGATCTACTGTTAATTCAGTCTGTAATTTGGAGACTCTTCGGTGATCATTACATCGTGAACGTGGCTCTCTTTAAGTGATGCGGCTGTTATTTTTACGAAGGTTGATTTTTTTCTTAATTCTTCAATATTTCTGCAGCCTGTAAGGCCCATTCCTGCTCTTACCCCGCCGATCATCAGAGGAATGAGATCCATTACACTCCCCCTGTAGGGAACTCTCCCTTCTATCCCTTCCGGTACAAGTTTTGACTCAGAGTATTCATCTTCCTGAAAATATCTGTCTTTGCTCCCATCCTTCATTGCGCCGATCGAGCCCATACCCCTGTATTTTTTATATGATCTTCCCTGATATATTACAAGTTCTCCCGGGCTCTCATCTGTACCGGCCAGGAGTGAACCGAGCATGACTGAGTTCGCGCCTGCTGCTATTGCTTTTGTAATATCTCCTGAAAATTTTATACCTCCGTCAGCGATCAGAGGGATTTTATCTCCTGTAATTTTCACTACTTCCATTATTGCGCTGATCTGTGGCATTCCTGCTCCTGTAACCATCCTTGTTGTACAGATAGAACCGGGTCCGATCCCGACTTTTACACCATCCACACCAATGTCCATGAGGCTTTTTGCCGCTTCTCCTGTGGCAATATTTCCTGCTATCAGTTCCAAATCCCCATATGCTTTCCGGATCTCTTTTACAATTTCCATAACTTTCTTTGAATGTCCGTGAGATGTATCTACAACTATAACGTCAACTTTAACATCTGAAAGTGCTTTTATCCTCTCCATTGAATCTTTTCCTGTCCCTACAGCAGCGCCTACAAGGAGACGTCCGAACTTATCTTTGGATGCAGTAGGAAACTTGGCAGCCTTCAGAATATCCTTTAATGTAATAAGTCCGATAAGTTTATTGTCTCTGTCTATGACCGGGAGCTTTTCGATCTTGTTCTTATGGAGAAGTTTTTTTGCTTCATCCAGAGTTATATCATCTGTTACAGTAATAAGGTTTTTAGAGGTCATAAAGTTCCCGATCTTCTGGTCGAAATTTGATGTCAATCTCATGTCTCTGTTCGTAAGGATACCTTTTAATTTGCCAGCTTTATCAATGATTGGAAGGCCGGAAATCCCTTTCTCTTTTACCAGTTGAAAAGCCTCATAGATCTTGTTATCCGGTTTTAAAGTGATCGGGTCCACTATCATCCCCGATTCTGACCTTTTAACTTTTTTTACAAGTGCTGCCTGCTGCTGAATGCTCATATTCTTGTGAATTATTGAGATGCCGCCCAATTGCGCCATCGCTATTGCCATTCCAGCTTCCGATACAGTATCCATAGCTGCTGAGATCAGAGGTGTGTTAAGATTGAGATTCCTTGTAAATTTCGTAGATACATCCACTTCATTCGGGATAACTTCCGAGTATCCCGGTACAAGAAGAACGTCATCGAAAGTGAGGCCTTCGTAATCCATGAATTTTTTTTCCATTCTATCTTCTCTTCTTTTTTTTCTTTTTTCCGGATTTTCTCCCCGGCATTTTTGAAATGGGCTTGCTCAATTTGGAACTTTTTTTCTGCCTCAGGTTATCGATCTCATCTTCTGCAACAGGTTTGAACAGGAACAGCGCCCGTATTACTTCATCATCTATCCTGTCCTGAAGTTCCTGAAAAAGGGTGAAACTCTCTTTTTTATATTCAATTAAGGGGTCTTTCTGGGCATAACCCCTCAAGCCGATCCCTTCCTTAAGATGATCTATGTTGAGGAGGTGGTCTTTCCACTGTGTATCGATGATCTGGAGCATGATCCATCGCTCAAATTCTCTCAGGTTCTCAGACCCGATCAATTCTT
This sequence comes from Candidatus Aminicenantota bacterium, assembly GCA_963827565.1. Classification (GTDB taxonomy): domain Bacteria; phylum Acidobacteriota; class Aminicenantia; order UBA2199; family UBA2199; genus UBA647. Next base: position 852,986 of record CAWHBG010000002.1, on the reverse strand, counting down.
CTTTGGCTTTATATGAATTGATTATGGCTTCCAGAACTTTATCTCTGATCTCAAAGTATGGCATATCAGAGATATCTTCTTTTATTATTTCTTTTATGATTATTCCGTATTGTGCCTGGATCTCTGTTTCAAATGAATCAAAATGCCATTCCTCGGGATCTTTTTCCTCATCAAGATGAAACTTTATAATGCTCTCATAAATGTCCAGGATCAGATCTGAAATATGCTGCTGAAAATCTTTACCAATCAGAATATCTTTTCTGATGGAATAAATACTCTGCCTCTGCTTGTTCATCACATCATCATACTCAAGGAGGTGTTTACGCATGGTAAAGTTCTGACCCTCGATCTGTTTCTGTGCATTTTCGATTGCCCGTGTTACCAGTTTATTCTCAATCGGATTGCCTTCACTCATCCCGGCCCTGACCAGGAGTCCCTTGACCCTGTCACCCCCGAGTATCCTCATCAGGTCATCTTCAAGTGAAATATAAAATCTGGATGAACCAGGGTCGCCCTGCCTTCCGGACCTTCCCCGCAACTGATTATCGATCCGTCTCGATTCATGCCTCTCGGTACCGAGGATGTGGAGGCCGCCGAGGGCAAGCACCTCATTCTGTTCTATGATCTGCTGTCTTTTTACTTCATCTTCTGCTTTTGTAAGTATGGTTTCCGGGGCGTTTGTTGGGGTAAATCCTTTCTTCTTCAGTTCCTCTCTCAGCAGAAAATCAAGATTTCCCCCGAGAACAATATCTGTTCCTCTGCCGGCCATGTTTGTCGCGATGGTCACTGCGCCTTTTCTTCCGGCCTGAGCGACGATCTCTGCTTCAGATTCATGATATTTTGCATTTAATACGTGGTGTTTAATGTGTTCGCGTGTCAACCGTCTGTGAAGTAGTTCAGAGTTCTCAATTGAAATTGTTCCGACAAGTACAGGCTGTCCCTTCTCATTCATTGATCGGATCGCATCTGCAACAGCTGTCCACTTTTCCTCTGCGCTCCCATATATCACATCGGGCATTTCAAGTCGGATCAGGGGTTTATTGGTCGGAAGCTCCATCACTTCAAGATTATATATAGAATGGAATTCGACCGCTTCCGTAATAGCAGTACCGGTCATACCGGACAGCTTTTTGTACATTCTGAACAGATTCTGAAAAGTGATGGTCGCATGGGTCTGATATTCCTGCTCGATCTTTACATTCTCCTTCGCTTCCAATGCCTGATGAAGTCCGTCGGAAAATCTTCTGCCCGGCATCATCCTTCCGGTAAATTCATCCACGATCACAACCTGATTTTCATTTACCAGGTAGTCCACATCTCGCGTGAAGAGAAGATGTGCTCTTAAAGACTGGTTTATCTGATGGAGTGTATCCATATTGGTGAGATCATAGAGGTTGTCAATTTTAAAAAAAGCCTCAGCCGCACTTATTCCTGCTTCCGTTAAAGTCACAGTTTTAGATTTCAGATCAAGGTCAAAGGTGGACTGATCCGATTTTATTTTTTTCACAAAATTGTTCACATTGTAATAAAGAGAAGTAGATTCTTCTGTCGGGCCGGAAATAATAAGAGGTGTCCTGGCTTCATCTATAAGGATCGAGTCAACTTCATCAATGATCGCGAAATTAAATTCTCTCTGGCACAGATTCTCAACTTCAAACTTCATGTTGTCCCTGAGATAATCGAACCCGAATTCATTGTTTGTACCGTATGTGATATCGCAATTATAGGCCTCTTTCCTCTCTTCATCGTTCAGGCCGTGTTTGATAACACCGACTGTCAGCCCCAGGAAACGGTATATCTTTCCCATCCATTCCGAGTCACGGGATGCAAGGTAATCATTTACTGTAACAACATGAACCCCTTTCTGTTCCAGGGCGTTCAGATATGCTGAAAGTGTGGCCACAAGGGTTTTACCTTCACCTGTTTTCATCTCGGCGATCTTTCCCTGGTGAAGTATAATGCCGCCGAGAAGCTGGACATCAAAGTGACGCATATTTAGGACCCTTTTACCTGTTTCCCTGACCACTGCAAATGCTTCCGGGAGAAGATCTTCAATTGTCTCACCCTGTTTTAATCTTTCTCGGAACTTATCTGTCTTCCCTTTAAGTTCGTCATCGGATAATGAGCTTATTTCCGATTCAAATCCGTTTATCTGTTCAACAAGAGGGACAAGTTTTTTTAATTCTCTATCATTGCTGGTCCCGAAGATTTTTTTCATTAAATAATTGATCATGTTAACGATATTATATCAGAACATTAAGTTAAGGCAAGATTGTATTGGGATATGGATTGCTTTGGAAAGAAATATTTATTAGAATAGACAACTATGGATCCTGCGAAAAGATCGTTCAGAAGAAAAAGATTTTTTGTTATCATCGTACTGGTTGCTCTGACTGTTTTTATTTCGGTCAGATCCTGTAGAAAAAATGTGCCGGATGAAATACATAATAATGACAGGAAAAAATCAGTTCCGGTAATTAAAGTATCTCTGTACGGATGTGATGTCCTGACCTTTCGGGGAGTAGTCAGGAGAGGAGCGAATCTTTTCACAATACTATCGGACGAGGGATTAGAGAGTACGATTGCCAACAGAATAGTCCAAAAAACAGGTACTCTCTACGATCTGAGGAAAATCAAAGCCGGGAACACTTTTAAAATAAGTTACGGGGAAAGAGGGTTCCATTCTTTTAGATATGATATTGAAAAGAACAGATATTTTGAGATTTTTCGGAAAGGTCCCGAAGCAGTCGATGGCAAACTTGTAACACTTCCTTATGAAATAAAAGTGGAAACAGTGGGAGCTACGATTAACGGATCTCTGTACGAAACACTGATCAAAGTGGAGAAGGGTGGAGGTGAACTTGCCGAGCACCTCGCCGCCTTGTATGAATATGACATTGATTTCAACAGGGATATCAGGAAAGGCGATTCATTCAGTATTCTTCTGGAGAAAAGGTATCTCCTCGGACAATTTTCCGGATATGGAAGAATATTTGCATCAGAATTTGTCAACAGGGGGAAAAAAACAAGTGTGGTCCGTTTTGCTGTAAAACCGGGCAAGAGCTCTTATTACCATCCTGACGGCCGGGCTGTAAAAAAAATGTTCCTCAGGTGTCCGCTTCCTTTCATGCGGCTCACTTCCCGTTTCGGGTACAGGCGGCATCCGGTTTCCGGCTTTTCCGCAGCTCACAGGGGGATCGATCTTGGTGCACCCAGGGGAACCATCGTAAGGGCGACAGCGGACGGCAGGATCTACCAGGCAGGTTATGACAGGATCAGGGGAAGGTATATCATTTTGTCCCACGGGAACAGATACAGGACACATTACTACCACTTGTCGGGAATAAAAAAAGGTATAGGAAGAGGGAAGTGGGTAGGGCAGGGGAAGGTTATCGGATATGTTGGGAATACCGGAAGGAGTACAGGCCCCCATCTCCATTACGGTCTGCAGCGGAGCGGGAGGTATATTAACCCTCTCCGGTTGAATTCACCATCAAAGAATCCCGTTAGTAGTAAAGACTTTGAAAGATTCAGAAACTCATCCGGGATAATCTTTGCTTTACTTGATATAGGTAATAGTGAAATTCTGAACAGTGAGATAAAACAGATTATCTTCAAGTTGGCATTATTCCTGACAGGGGACAATATTTAATAGAACTTTATTTTAATTATGTGAAAAGATCAGGATTAATTTATTGAAAGAAGGGAATATTTCTTTTTGCCGGCCTGGGCAAGGATGTATTTATTGTTCAGGACATCGTCCATTCCGATTATTTTCTCAGGATCGTCCACCTTCTCTTTATTGATAGAAACGCCGCCCCCTTTTATCATTCTGCGTGCCTCTCCCTTTGACGGGAACACCAACGATTTAACTGCCAGAAGATCAAGAATGTTGATCCCGCTTTCCAGATCAGATCTTTTTATTTCAAAAGTGGGGACACCTTCAAAAATCGAAAGGAAATCAGATTCGGAAATTTTAAGAAGAGTTTCTTTTGTCCCTTTCCCGAAGAGTATTTTTGATGCTTCTTCGGCATTTACAAGGTCCTCCTCAGAGTGGACCAGTGTGGTTATTTCCTTTGCGAGACGCTTTTGAAGGATCCTGATATGAGGCATCTCTTTGTGTTCTGCAACCAGTGCGTCTATTTCTTCTTTCTCAAGTGGTGTAAAGATCTTTATATATTTCTCAGCATCCTCGTCGGATGTGTTAAGCCAGAATTGATAAAATCTATACGGGGAGGTTCTTGCCGGATCAAGCCATAAATTACCGCCTTCCGTTTTACCGAATTTTGATCCGTCACTCTTTGTGATCAGGGGGCAGGTTAAAGCATAGGCTTCTCCGCCTTCTATTCTTCTGATCAGCTCTGTTCCGGTCGTGATATTTCCCCATTGATCCGATCCGCCCATCTGAAGATGACAGTTCTTTGTCCTGTATAGTTCAAGAAAGTCGGTAGCTTGTACTAATTGATAGGAGAATTCAGTAAAGGACATTCCTGTTTTTGAATCTTCTCCTATTCTTTTCTTAACAGAATCCTTGGACATCATATAATTGACTGTAATATGCTTCCCTATCTCTCTGATAAAGCTCAGAAAAGAAAAATCCTTCATCCAGTCATAGTTATTGACCAACTCGGCATTGTTCGGTGAATCGGAGCTGAAGTCAATAAATTTTGACAATTGTTTTTTAATCCCTTCCTGGTTTGCCCTGAGGGCCTCTTCGCTTAAAAGGTTCCTCTCATCCGATCTTCCGGAAGGGTCACCGATCATTCCGGTAGCTCCGCCGACGAGTGCGATCGGTTTGTGGCCGGCTAACTGGAAATGTTTAAGTATCATGACTGATACAAGATGCCCTATGTGTAGTGAATCGGCAGTTGGGTCGAAACCGATATATGCGGCCGTACTCCCTTTTAAAAGGAATTCTTCGGTACCGGGCATGATGTCATGGATCATGCCGCGCCATCTTAATTCTTCTACGAAATTGTTATTGCTTTTTCCCATTCAAACTAGGCTTCTCCCAAGTTCAACAGCTTTCAGGTTAACTTCTGCAGTACCTTTCGGAGCCCAATGCTTTATAAAACTTACCATATTCTTATAATCAATTATATTTGTCAGTTTCTGGGTTATGGCCAATGTCACAACAGATGTAAAAACAATATTTCCTAATTGTTTTTTTGTTTCATTTATAATAGGTATCTTATATAGTTTCCAGTTCTTTGTATCACCGAGGTTTTTTACAAGGTTTGAATCAACAACAACTATAGCATCATCTTTAACCCTCTCTTTATAAAGATCGTAAGGTTTCTGAAAAGTACATATGAAAAAATCGATCTGACTTGCCTGGGGAAAAACAATTTTCTCATCAGATATAATAACGTCAACTTTGGTAGGACCACCCCTGACGGTTGCAGTATACGTGGGGCTTTCCAGTGCATACTTCCCTTCCTTTTCAACTGCGATATCAACAAGCAGTGCTCCGGCCGTAATAATTCCCTGTCCTCCGACTGCGCCTAATCTTATCTCGTATCTTTCCATTTTGACCTCGTCCTATTTTTTATTATTTCTGGCCGCAGCTTCTTTTTTTGCTGCTTCTTTTGCTGCAGGGATAATATGCTTATGGTAAAGTTCGGAATATTCATATCTGGTTGTATTTTCCCGAAGAATCCCGACCGGGTATTTGTGCTCTCTCTCTTCCGGTGTAAGCTTTTCATATTGCTCTTTGGTAACTGTTCTTCCTGCGATCCACTTGGTCATTTTGACAGGATTCTTCATCTTGTTTTTTCTGCCGAGATTGATATGGCAATTGCTTATTGCCTCAACGACTGAGAAACCGCTATGCTGAAACGATTTTTTTATCACTTCTTTCAACTGAACAGTCCTGTTAACTGTTTCCCTGGCAACAAAGGTTGCTCTGGCAGCGATCATCAATTCGGCCGGGTGGAATTTAGGTTCAATATTTCCATAAGGTGTGGTTTCAGTTATAAATTTTTGAGGGGTCAGAGGGGATACCTGGCCGCCGGTCATCCCGTAGACGCCATTATTTATCAGGATCATCTTAATACCGATATTACGTCTTGCGGCATGTATCAGGTGGTTACCGCCGATTGCCATAGCGTCGCCGTCTCCGGATATAACTACAACCATTTTTTCCGGTCTTGCAAGTTTTACACCTGTCGCAAAGGTCAGAGCTCTGCCGTGAGTTGTGTGAAGTGTGTTTGTGTTGAAAAAAGTAGGCATCCTTCCGGAACACCCGATACCTGCAATAACTATTATATCGTTCGGGTCCAAATCCAGGTCGGAAAATGCCATTGCGATCGCTTTAAGTACAATACCGTCCCCGCAGCCCGGACACCAGGGTGTGGGAAATGTCTGATATCTTATATATTTTTCATATTTGTTCATTTTGGAAACTCCTTAATGGAATTTACTATTTCTTGCGGCGTAAAAGGTATTCCGTTTGCTCTGAGCAGCGCTTCCTTCTTTACATCATCGGTTGATACTCTCTCTATTTCGTATTTCATTTGTCCCATGTTCATTTCAACTGTAAGAACTTTTTTGATTCTTTTAAATCTTTCCTGAAGTGCTTTTTTCGGGAAGGGCCATATTGTAAGTGCCTGGAACAATCCTACCTTAATTCCTTCATCTCTCATCATTTTTACAGCACTTAAGGCTGATCTGGCTGAGACCCCGAAAGAAAATATCATTATTTCGGCATCATCCATATAATATTCTTTAAATTTTATGATCTCATCCTGGAAATGATAAATCTTCTGCATTCTGAGGTTCTGCATCTTATCTGCAGTGGCCGGATCTGATGTGGGATATCCGTGGGAGTCGTGTTCAAGTCCGTCAATATGGATCGGGTAACCCTTAAAAAAGTCCACTCTCGGTGGATTTTCTCCGATGTTTCTATCGTAGATGTTAAGGTCTTTAATAACATTTACCTTTTCTTTGTAAATATTAATATCTTTTTTTGCCGGTATTTCAATATCCTCATGAGCTTTGGCTATTACTTCATCAAGGAGAAGAATGACCGGGTTCCAGAATTTTTCTGACAAATTGAATGCCCTTACGGTTTCGGAAAATATCTCATCTGAAAAAGCCGGATAGAGGACAATTATGGGGTGATCTCCATGAGTGCCCCATCTGGCCTGCATCATATCTGCCTGTGATGGTTTAGTGGGAATTCCTGTAGACGGCCCCCCTCTCATCACATTTACAATCACCAGCGGTATCTCCGCCATTACTGCCAGTCCGAGATGTTCCTGCATCAAAGAGAATCCCGGTCCGCTTGTAGCGGTTAGAACTTTTTTACCGGAGACAGATGCGCCGATACATGCTCCCAACGCAGAGATCTCATCTTCCATCTGTATAAAATCACGCCCCATTTTAGGGAACTCTTTTGATAGGTGCTGTGCAATCTCAGAAGAGGGTGTAATTGGATATCCTGCAAAAAAATTACATCCTGCAGCAATTGCAGCCTTTGCTACTATTATATTTCCCTGGAATACTTTTCTTTTGCTCATTTTCCTTCCCTGTCCTTCTCATGGTTTATAAATATTGCAAAATCAGGACATCTCCGTTCGCACATCTTGCAGCCGATGCAATATTCAGGAGCATCAACCATCACGGATATTCCAAACTTGCTTTCGATATTATCTTCAAGCAGAAGGGTCCCTGTCGGGCAACTGTCTACACAAAGTCCGCAACCCTTACAATACAAACTTACAAGATCAATGATATTCTCTTTCTTGGAAGGCTGCTTTTTTTTTCGTGTTTCTAAAGCCGCTGCATTGATTTGTTTTTCTTCTCTATCCATAGATTCACCCCTGTGGTTCAGGTTTTGATATTTTATTATACATACATAAAAACCTTTTGGAATTTATGTTTTGGATTATCATTTGTTTCCTGATTAACTCAACTTACCGGCAACTTCAAATGATTGTGTGTGAATACCCATTTTTTTAGATGCAATTCTATCATAAATAGAAATTGAAATGAAATAAAAAATATACTTTTTTTTATTTTTTTTCTACAATGATTATTGCTTTAATTTATAACCCTGAATTTGATGTAAATTAAATTTATTCCCCGATAATTTTTACCAGGACTCTTTTTCTCCTTTTCCCGTCAAATTCACCGTAAAAAACTGCTTCCCACGGGCCGAAATCCAGCTTGCCATCCGTTACCGCTATGACAACTTCCCTTCCCATGATAGTTCTTTTCAGGTGAGCATCCGCATTATCTTCAAATCCGTTATGGCGGTATTGGGAATAAGGTTTTTCAGGAGCAAGTTTTTCAAGCCATACCTCATAATCGTTATGGAGTCCGGATTCATTATCATTAATGAAAACACTTGATGTAATATGCATTGCATTACAAAGGATCAGTCCTTCTTTAATACCGCTCTCTCTCAGACATTCCTTGATATGGGGAGTTATATGGATCAATTCTCTCCTTTTTGTTGTTTCAAACCACAATTCTTTTCTATAGTTTTTCATTTATTTCCCCCTTTGGATTTATTCAATGACTCCATAAAATCTGCGATATCAACAATATCATTTCTCTTAAAATGTTTTAACTTACCGGATATGGATGTATCGGAAATAATTGCTGACAGTAAATTTTCATCTGTTTTTGGATTTTCTGAAATTTCAGGATCAAAGATCTCAAACATATAAGATTCTGACGATATTTCACCTTCTATCAGTACAAAATCGTGTTTATCCAAAAATCTACTTTCAGTTTCAAATATATCTTCCGGTTTATTAATAGAGCTCATTTTCATTAGCTGTCTGCCTGCGACGAGGTAAACTGTTTTAGCCCCATGTTCAAGGAATATATGGCTGTCTTTGCCTTCAGGCTCAAGATTGAATTTGTCCGGAACTTTTTTTACAGCTATAACTTTCCACTCTCTCCTGGAAAGCTCACTTATCAGTTTTGCTATCAGGGTGGTTTTCCCGGAACCGGACCATCCAGTAAACGTGAATACATTCATTACAAAATACTAAGTTAAAGCTTTCATTTAGTCAATCCGTATCAATCCCAGAAATACTCCTTTTTTTTCTCAACACTATATTGATGATCAGACTTTCTGTCTTTCTTTGAATCTTTTTTGAAAGAAAGATTTCTTTGAGAAGGGGGTGGGTTCGTTGTCCCTGAAGATATTACGGATGTTTCCGGCTTCTTGAATCCTTCCAAAGGTATCAGTAGAATTTTTAACTCACAATTAAGAAACTCTGCAATATTTTTTAAAGTAGAGATTTTCGGGTTTACATTACCACTCTCAATATTGGGGATCGATCTCCAGGTTAGACCCACGCTTTCGGCAAGTTTCTTCTGGGATATTCCCTGAGATTCTCTGATGGCCTTTACCTGAAGGGGAAGGCTGGGATATTCTGATAACCATTCCGGAAGATCTTTTATCGTCCCGGATCTTTGTAGAAAATCATTATTTGAGAATTTATATTTCATGTCAGGTTTATATATCCTTCAGAAAAAAAAGTCAAGAAGCGAATATGAAATGCAATTGCATATAATATTTATATATGAAATTATATTGCATATTGAATTTGCATGCTCTGGAACTATTTCTTCCCCAGGTAGGAAAGGTAGCTTGACAGGTCAGATTCAGTATTTAAATTGAAGAGCCGGTCTGACCTTTTCATATCAACAATTTTAAATAGTGAATGTTCATAGATCTCAATGACCTTGTTATTCCCTTTGGAAAGGTTTTCTTCCAGATTGGGGATAATGCTCCTTTTATAAAATCCGAAAAGCGGCTCAAGTTTATTCTCATCGGATCGGGGAACTACAATTTCATATTTTTCTGTAAACGAATATAATTCTGATATCAGTTCTCTGGATATCTCAGGAACATCGGCGGCGATAATAAAGTTATTCTCATTTGTAGAATTTTTCAGACCTGTGAATATCCCTGCAAGAGGACCTCTGTTCATATATATGTCCCGGACAATTTTAATATTTTTGTGTTCGGAAATAATATACTCAGATGTGCTGATCAAAATATTTTCAAATAGATCTGAAGCATTTGATATTACTCTGTCTATTAAAAATGAACCTTCAATTTTCAGATATTTTTTGTCTATGGACATCCTTCGGCTTTTCCCCCCTGCAAGAATTATTGCAGTGCAGTTTTTTATGGGGAAGCTGAATCTCTTTTCCATTAGATGATTTAAAATATATCTGTGAATGATGTCTCTTCAGACGGCTTGTGATTTTCCCTGAGAAGGTCACATACATATTTTACAGGATTGAATGTTGCCAGAGGGACCTCTATAAATATTGTTGTCCACTTCTCCATTGAACCGTTCCACAATCCGGGATGTTCTATAACATTGATCTTTTTGTTAAGATATGTTTTTTCTGAGATAAAATATCTTGATTCTTCAATAAAATAATTAAGGTCGAATATATTTCCCCTGAAGTCTTTTATGGAGCAGACAATATCCACAGGATTGAAATGTGATGATGATTCAAATATTTCAATCTGTTCCTGTGATTTATCATCGATCTGTGACCTTTCTATGATCTGAAGAATTTCTTCTCCTCTCCGGTTTTCTATCCAGAAAGGGCCGCCGCCGGGTTCGTTTGTATTTTTAACCATTCCACAGATCCTGATCGGCCTGTTGAGTTTTTCTGTCAATATCTTTTTCTTTTTTTCAAGTTCAAAATCGATAAAATCGGAGGGAAATGAAATATTCAGGACATCTTTAGAAAAACAGTAAATTTCATTTATAGATTCTCCATCTTTTATTATTCTTGGGATGGTCCTGAGAGCTCCGAATACTTTCTCCCTTATCTCAATAAGGTAAGCTCCCAACACTTTTTTATTCTGAATGGTTTCACTGAGCCTGTCGATGGTAGTTATATTGTCGATATTCTTAATAAATATTATATCAGAAGAAATATTGTTCAAATTTTTTATCAGAGATCCGTGCCCTCCGGCTCGAAGAAGAATATTCCCGTCATTATCCAATACAGGATCACCATTTTGATGGATAGAGATTGTATTTGTACTTTTCTCCTGAAAGGAATATTCAGCAGAAATTTTATAGTTGTTATTACTGAATAATTTTTCCATCAATAAAACTTCCTCTCTGAACTCCTTTGAATATTTTTCAGAAATTGTGAAATGTACAGTAAATTTATTTTCTTTCCCTCTGCAATATTTGATCGCTTCAGCAAAATGTTCTCCGACAGGTGAGATTGCCATGTCTCTGTATTTGTGAAATTTAACAAGGGCTTTCGGGAATGATTTGTAGTTCAATCCTTTGCCGGTCATAACATATTCAAGAATTGTTTCAGGCCGGTTCTCCGAAATTAAACTGTTAAGATCCGATCCATTTTTCTCAATACATTTTTTAAGCTCATCTGAAAAGGGGAGATCCTCTATATTACTAATAAAAGAGGAAGTATCGCTGAACATTCTTGTTGCATCTCCTGAAGCAGGAACAAATTTTGAGATGGTGTATTCCGGGCTGAGTCTGTCATAGGTTTCTGCTAATTCAAGCGTGCGGTTATTTGATAATTTAATAATTCCGTCATCTGTCCCGGCAGGTCTTAAAAGTGATACAGGTATATTTCCCCTTTCAAGTTTCTCCAATTGGGAATTTATATCTTCCATTCTGAGACCGTATTTTTTGAGAAATTGAATGTCGTTTTCTTTCAGTTTGATCCTGTTCATATTATTTTTTCTCAATTTTTAATGTCGATGAAATAGTAAAATATTCTCTATCTAATATCAAGTTAATTTTTCAGGAACTAAGATCTCTTTTTTTAAATAGTAAGAGTGAAACTAAAAGGAAAAAAAGAAATATTAATATCTGGACTGAAATAAGATTGGCATCGAGTCCGTTTTTTAAAGGAGAATTTCCGGAGTTGTAATAAAAAGGTGAGAATGAGCGGGCAATCTGGAATAATTTTAGTGCAGGAGCATAAGCATTAACAATAAATGAGATCAAAGCAAATCCGCTGACAACCCCGACCGCTTTTCTTCTATCCAGAAAAACAATACCTGCAAATATTGAAATCGTAAGAAAGCTTAATGAAAGTAAGTAGAGCGAGATCATTGATTCTGAGAGTTTTATTATACTGAGGTCAATTTTAAATAATGTAAGTCCAAGAACCATTCCCAGGAAAAAAAATATATGAATAACAGCCAAACCAAGTGATATTGAGAGAACCTTTTGAATTATTACTTCAGATCGTGAAACAGGATTTGAAAGTAGAAGATCAAGAGTCCCGTCCTCTTTTTCACCGGCGACGGAACCTACTCCTCTGGAAACAGAATAAAATAATATCATGATCGGAGCAAAAAATGAGAATGGCTGGAGGTTGAAAAATCCTGCAGGAGTTGCTGCAAAATCTATATCTCCAATAAGATTTTTTATTATAGGAGGGAGAGCTTCCACCATTTTGAATATTCCGGCATTTTTACTGATGTAAGGATAAAACCATGCAAGATAGACAGAAAGAAATATAAAACCGACTGACCACCAGAAGATTGAGCTTGACTGGTCTCTTAATGTCTTCAGGAATATATTTTTAAACATTACCCTCTCCATAAAACTTAATAAAAACCTCCTCAAGTCCCGGTGAGGAACTTTCAATATCAAGAATGTGATTTTTCTCAAGTACTCTGATGAGAGGGTTCATATCACCATGAATATGACATTTGATAACACTTCCGGAATATTCGAGTTCAGAAATCTCTTTCAGATTTCTTACCTTTTTCTCATCGATCTGCTCTCTGCATTTGATCTCGAGTATCTTATAGTTTTTTGTCCTCAAAGAATGAATATCCTCAACTGCGACTATTTTTCCCTCTCTTACAACAGCGGCAGTATCACATACTTTCTCCACCTCTGTGAGAACATGGGAAGATAAAAGAATTGTTTTCCCTCTTTTCTTCAGCTCTCTTAATAACTTATAAAACTCCTGTCTCATAAGCGGATCGAGTCCCTTTGTGGGTTCATCTAGAATGAGAAGTTCAGGATCATTCATGACCGCCTGAATTATGCCGACTTTCTGTTTATTCCCGGTTGAGAGGGATGATATTTTTTTATCATCTTCACATCCAAACCTTTTAATAAGTCTCCTGCTATATTCCTTATTACCGGTTCGACCGATATTTGAAAAGTATTCAAGAAATTCAGAGACTTTCATATTTCCGTAAAGGGAAAGTTCTCCCGGAAGGTATCCAATTTCTGATAAATTTTTTTTTAATTCTTTTTTTATATCCCGGCCGAATATTTCTACACTTCCTTTGTATTTTACAAGGAATCCAAGAATGATCCTTATCGTTGTTGTTTTACCTGCTCCGTTCGGACCCAGGTATCCGAATATTTGCCCCTTTTCGACATTAAAAGAGACATCTTCAATCCCACGGTTCTTTCCATAGTATTTTGACAAGGAGTTTATACTGATCACGATATCTTTCATTCCGATTATTATAGCAGATTATATACAAACATTATTAATATTGATTTCGTATAACAAAAATTATAGGATGTGAATATGAAAAATCTATCTATCGTATTTATACTATTTTTTTATTTTTTTTTATTGGTTCCCGGATTAAATTTGTTCTCCCAGACAAAATCGGGAAATAGTGAGAACAAAGTAGTAACAGTAGACGTTACAGATTTTGAAGTACCGGTAAGGGTATTTTTTAATAAAAAAATGGTAGATAACCTTAAAAAGGAGGATTTCCTTCTGTATGAAGGTAATAAACTTCAAAAAATTAACGGTTTTTATATAAAAAGACAAAAAATCAGCATTGAAGAGGACACTCCTGCAAAAGCAGAAATGAAGGCTGAAGGGGGGGGGCGATATTTTGTATTGGTTTTTAAAATAACTGAATTTAATGATCAGTTGAAAAAAGGGATAGATTTCCTTTTTAATAAACTTTTCAGGAAATCTGATGAACTCCTTATTTTTGTAAATGACAAAACTTTTTTTATAAAAAATCTCAGCAATCTTCAGACCTCCAAGAAACTGGTGTCCAAGACCCTGAGACATGAAAGTGTTAAAGCTAAACAGCGGTTATCAAGGATACTTGATACAATTAACACGGAATTAAGTTATTCAAGGTTTAATTTAATCTTTACAAGTACCATGGCACAGCCCGCTAATGAGATGATAAAATTTCTTGAGAAATATATTTTTATCTGGGACACTTACAGAAAAAAGTATCTGACACCATCTGTGGATGAATATTATAACTTTGCCAGATATCTCCAGAAGATAGATAAGGAGAAATGGGTTATAAATTTTTATCAGATAGAAATGTTCCCCAAACTGAAAAGAGCTGGTGATATGATGACGAGAATAAAAGCTATGATCAGTTCGCTTCAGACAAGTAATCGCGGTGAGGATGTGTTTCATTCCAGAACATTGCAAAATTTATTAATGAAGATAAATATTACTTTAAATGCTGTAACCGATTTCCCTGCTGAAGAGATCTCAAAACTCTTTTATAAGGTTAATACAATATTTCACTCTATCTTTATAAATACAACAAAAACAGTACTTTCACAGGACCTTGAATATAAGAGGATCTCTTCAAATCTGGAGAACAGTTTCAGAGAGATCACTGAAAGGACCGGCGGTTCTATTATCTCTTCCGGTAATATAATTAAATCTGTAAAAAAGCTGACTGAAAAGGATGATATCCTTTATATGCTGACATATACTCCAGAAGAAGGAAAAAAAGCCGGAAAAATCAAAGTAAGAACGAAGAATTCAGATTATAAGGTTATCTACGATAACAATATGAGAGATAAGTACATTGAGAGATATTTCAGAAAAAAAGAGAGCAGTATCCCTACAGTAAATATTGAAGAGGCTAAACTTGAAGGTAAAACTCTTTTTGTAAAGATCAAAGATTATTTCTGGAGGAAAGAAAACGGTGTCCGGCTCGGAAAGATGAAAATACACATCAAGGTAGTTAATAGTGCAGGGCGAGTATACTTTAATCAGACAAAGACCATAGTTGCCGACAAAAAAAGTTTCACTGTGTCTCTGAATCTTAGAAACCTTGATAAAGGAGAATACAGTATTGTAGTGGATGTTCAAGATCTGTTGACAGAGAAATCAGACATGAAATATTTTCAGTCGAAGTATAAATAAATCTTATCTTTATCGCACTACTTTTCATAAAGAGGCCTTCATGTTATTATCTTTCGGAATCTGATACCAAATCCAAAGGTGAATTATACGATGGAATTATTTGAGAAAGAAGTTTATTTTACCGGTGCTGATGGGGATGCATCAGTCTCAGAATTTGTCGAAGAGATCAGAATTCTCAGGGATAAGCATTATTTTGATCCTGATCCGGGTAGAACTGCATTTCTGATAATGGATATGCAGAATTTTTTTTTTGATTTAAAGTCGCATGCTTTTATCCCTTCAGCCATCCACATAAAGGAAAATATCCTTAAGATAAGAGAAAGATGCAGAGAACTTAATATACCAGTGATCTATACCCGTCATTTAAATACAACGGAGGACGCAGGTCAGATGGGGCGGTGGTGGAGAGATATTCTTACCCGGGATAATCGTATGTCTGAGATAATAGATGAGTTGATTGAACCGGGAATATCGATAGTGGAAAAATCTCAATATAATGCATTCTTCCAGTCAGGTCTTGAACGGATACTGCAAAAAAATAATATTACTCAACTGATTATTTCAGGCGTGATGACACATCTTTGTTGTGAAACTACGGCAAGGGAAGCCTATGTGAGGGATTTTGATGTAGTCTTTGGAATTGATTTTACTGCCACATACAACCGGACATTTCATAGTTCCACTTTACGGAATCTCGCTCACGGTTTTGCTCTTCCTCTGACTTCCGGCGAATTATTGGAGAGGCTGACTTGAAAAACAGCAGAATAGTGTCCATTATTGGTGCCGGGCCTGCAGGACTATCTGCATCTATCCAGTTGAGCAGATTCGGAATCGAACATTATATATTTGAAAAATCGGTTCCGGGCGGTCTATTAAGGAATGGGAATCGGATAAGTAATTATACTGGAGTCTTTCCTTCTGTAACAGGTGAAGTGCTTGCTGAGATGATGAGAGAGCATTTCAATTATTTCGCCGGAAAAGTAATAAACTTATGTGTAAACAGAATAATTTATGATAATGAAGAAAAAAAATTCATAACCAGTGCGGGAGAAACTGATCATTATTCTGATTTTGTCATTGCGGCAAGCGGTACGAGACCTGTTATTCCTGAAATATTAAAAACTGTTCATGAAAGATTATTAAAATATATAGAGTTCGAAGTGACAGAAATGAATCATGTTGAGAACGGGAAGATCCTTGTTGTAGGCGGGGGTGATAGTGGTTTTGATTATGCATTAACATTATCAGCTTCAAATAAGGTTGAGATCATAAACAGGTCTGAAAGGATAAGGGCAATAAAAAGTTTGCAGGAAATTGTGTTGTCCCGGGAGAGTATAAATTACCATAGTAAGACTGAATTGACAGAAATTACAGATGGAGAAAAAAAGCCTCTTAAAGTAAGCCTGAATAAATCGGATCAGAGTACTTTCCATGAATTCGATAGGATTGTATTTGCCATCGGTAGGGATCCGGAGGACTCTTATTTGTCAGGATTAAAAAATGAAGAATTGGATATGTTGATCGGAAAAGGACGGATTTATATGGCCGGAGATATCAGGAAAGGAAGATGCAGGCAGGCTTTAATAGCTGCAGGTAACGGATTGGAATCTGCAATGAAAATAAATGAAATGATAGAGGGTTTTAGAGATGAAAGTAGTATATAGAACAGAAAATTCGGATATTGCAACTGTTTTTATAGGAGATTTCGGGAGAAACAGGTATGCGGAATTTGTTGAATCTGTTCAACCACCGTTGAAGAGAGAAAAAAAATGGGTTCTTATTGTTTCAACATTATTCGGTTGCCCTGTAGGGTGCAGAATGTGTGATGCCGGGAAATCCTATGGAGGGAAACTTTCAGCAGAAGAGATATTTGCACAGATAGATTATCCCGTGGTGACAAGATTTCCTGACAGGATGATTGATGTAGAGAAGTTTAAAATCCAATTCGCAAGAATGGGGGAGCCGGCTTTAAATCTTTCGGTACTTGCCGTTTTAAAAGATTTTCATAAAAGATATAAGGCACCGGGTTTCATACCAAGCATTTCTACAATAGCCCCTGTCGGATCTGATAAATTCTTTTATGAGTTGACAGATGTAAAAAATGAGATATATGGAAATGGAAAATTTCAACTGCAGTTCTCTATACATTCAACATCTGTTCATGAAAGGGACAAATTAATACCTGTCAAAAAATGGGACCTTAAGAAAATTTCAGATTTCGGGGAGAGATTTTATAATAAGGGTGATAAAAAAATTACTCTTAATTTTGTGTTTTCCGGAAAAATGGAAATCTGTGAAGGTGTTCTGGCCGATATTTTTGATCCTGAAAAATTTATTTTAAAAATAACTCCCGTGAATCCGACTATAAGTGCAGTCAGGAATGGCTTTAATACAAACCTTCTGCAAGTGAGGAAGGAAATGGAATTTAAAGCAGAAGAATTAGTGAAAGCAGGATTTGATGTTATTGTTAGTATTGGTGAATTGGAAGAGAACAGGATCGGGAGTAATTGCGGGCAATATATCGGAACTTATTTAGAGAAATATGAAATTCAATTACCGGAAAATTCATATACTTACAATCTGGAAAAAATTATATAGATTACAGATTCAGTTAAATTTATTTACTCCACTTCCAGTCTTCATAATAATCCCATGATACCATTGTCTTAAGTTCATTTAATTCATCAGTTTTTTCCTGAAGGGTAGCCTTGATAACATCGCCGATGGATAATAGTCCAAGAAATTTACCATTTTTTTCTATCAGCAGGTGCCTGAGTCTTTTTCCGAGAAACTTATCCATCAGATTGTAAATTGTGTCATCGTGCGGAGCAGAAATTATACTCTTTGTCATGTGATCTTTTATAGGGGTGGACTCAGTGTTAACTTTGTCTATTGCAACATTTCTTAATAGATCTCTCTCTGTCCATATACCCAGGACATCATCCTTATCCTGAATGATTATTGCCCCTATTTTATTCTCAAGCATTATCTTGATTGCATTATCTATGGAAGTTTGTCCGTCTACGGATATTATCTTCGTACCTTTTTCATACAGGATTTCTTCAGCTGATTTCATTTTTCCTCCTTCAATCAGGTATTGTTTTTTAAGTTTATATAAAACAAAAAAAAAGTCAAGAATTGACATTTTCAAAATCCGGATTAATTGATACTTTTTTTAAGAAATAAATAATGTTAATATTGTTGCAATGAAAATGAAGCGTTCTATCCTTATCCTCATTATATTTTTTTTATTCGTAACAAAGCTGATATCTACTCCGCGATTTATATCAATATTAATAGGTGAAGATGAATTTCTGGTGGAAATAGCTGATACAGACAAAAAAAAAGCGCTTGGTTTAATGTTCAGGAAGGAGATACCGGATAATTTTGGAATGTTATTTGTCTATTCTATTGAGGATTACAGGGGTATATGGATGAAAAATACCCTTATTAGCCTGGATCTGATCTACCTGAATTCCGCAAAAGAGATTATAGAGATCATTTATAATGTTCCACCGTGTAAAAAAGATCCCTGCAAGACTTATATCTCAGAAGGCAAGGCTCAATATGTACTTGAGTTGAAAGGGAACAGAGCAAAATCACTGAATCTGAAAAAAGGTGACAGAATATTCTTTATTCTCTGATCGAGAGAATGTTTATTTTACTATCTGTGATTCTCAAGACAGGATACTCTCCGGGTATACGGCTCCATTGTTTAACAATTTCTCTGTTGAAGAAACCCCACTTAAGGAAACTGTCCCCTGATTCCGGTTCGAGCATTTCTGCGATCAGCCTTGCAAGAGGCTGGTTCATATGGATCAGATAAGATCCCGCCGGGATTTCTCTGTTTATTTTTTTGTATTCACCTTTTATATCAAGCAGAATATGACCCTGATAAAGTGATTTTCCATATTCTATCTTGGAAATAATAAAATTTTCGAAATCACCTGAAAATCCCTCTTTTATCCGTTCAACGACTATCCCGTGTTTTTTCAGTGTGGAAATAATTTTCTTACGATAGGGAAGAATTATATAAGCTGATGGGACCGGTGTTGTATTATCCGGAATTGCTTTTGCAAAATAAGATACTTTATAATCTTTCAGCCGGTCAGTTTTTTTTATAATGAAGTCTTTTACCCACCATGGATATTTACTCCTGTCCTCCTGTTTTATTTTTTCTTTTTCAAACTCATAACTCTTGATGGTAAAGTTGAACAGCATTCCTGGTTCCTGTTTATATGAAAGGACATGATCTCCCGATGAATAGTCGGAGATCGTTTTGATATCTGCATCTTTTATCAGAGTCTCCATCTCTGAAATATTCTTTGCAGTAAATTCACTTATTGATCGGATAAAATAGTAAGCTGATAATACCCTGGTTTTAAAGTCGGCATGAGAATAATTTTCGTCAAGTATCGTAAACCTGTTCCTGAGCCCGGCATAATTTGTCCCGAACCTGGCTTCATAAGCATGGTTCCTCCATCCTTTTTCCGGGTCTGCTCTGTCTACAAAATTTCCATACGGGATTGAGTCTGTTTTGAATTTTGTCTTCATTATTTTTTGAACAGCCGGGAACATCTTTTTCCACATAAAATCCATTAATTTTGTATCACTGTTAGGATTTGACAAAGTTGTATATGTTACCGGCTCTCTATGGTAGGATCCATTCGTAGTATGCAGATCTACAAACAGTACCGGATCCCATTCCCTGAAAAGGCCTACCAGTGCGTTTACTTCAGGAGATTCAAGCTTTATATAATCTCTATTAAGATCGAGGTACTGCCCATTATGCCTGACTCCTGCCAGTTCGGGCCCGTTATCTCTTCTATTCTTTCCAAGTTTTTCATTTCCATCAGCATTAAAGATTGGGACAAAAAGAATTACCTGATCTTTCAAAATATTTTCTGTTTTGTTCTCTGCAACATCTCTTAGGAACATTAGTCCGGCTTCCTTCCCTTCAATCTCTCCGGCATGGATGTTTGCCACGAAAAGAACAGCACTTCTATTTAGTGCTTTCATCTGTTCCGGTGAGGATATCCCTTCTTCGCTCAGGATCACAAGCGGAACATCTCTTCCTTCTGTTGTTTTACATAGTGTTGAAAGTTTAATTTTTTTCGAACTTTTTTTCAGGTGATCAAGAAAATCTATTACCTCAGAATAAAGTGATGTCCTCTTGAAATCAGAACTTTCAGGGATAGTTAAAATAGCAGGATTAAGGCTTCCACAGGTAAAAATTAGTAGTAATAATAGTTTTATTATTCTCATTGCGCCTCCATATTGATTATACCGTTTACTATGGAACTGTCAACATTGTTTTAAGAAGTGCAATAACTCTGCTTATAGAGAATAAATGTGATATATAGGGGCATTACGTTAAACAAAAATGTTCAATTTAAGAAAGTTGTTTTCTGCAGAGGGTTACAGGGATTTAGAAAGATACTTTTCCACAATTTGTGTATAGAATGTGGGAAAATTTAGTTTTTATAGTTTTCAACATTATTGAAAAACAGGTTGTTTTACAAACATTTCCGGATATATTCTTAGTATTGATTCGATAAGAAACTCTTCATTTTTTGATTTGGAATCAAATTGAGTAAGGCCGGCGGATATCTTCCTTATCTTTGAAAAATGTATGTTTGTAAAAACCCTTTTAACTTCTGCAATTGAGAGCGGGTTCATTGAAAATCTTGTATATCCCATTCCAAGAAGCATAAGTGCTGTCAGGGGTTTCCCTGCTATTTCACCGCAAACCGTAACGGGTTTTCCGGTTCTGCTGCATTCTTCTCTGATCTCTATAAGGCTTTCGATGACAGCTGGTTGATACGGGTTGAAGAGGTATGAGAGAGAGCTATTGTCCCTTTCAACCGCAAGAAGGTATTGGATAAGGTCATTCGATCCTACCGAGTAAAAGTCTATCTCTTCTTTGAGATGTTTGATAAGTTTTATTGTTCCGGGGATTTCGATCATAATTCCCATCTCAAGATCATGTTCAGGAAGTTTTTTTTCCGCTCTGAGTTCATCTGCAATTTCTGCCATTATCCTTTTTATAGTATTTACTTCCTCTACTTCAGTTATCATAGGGAAAAGAATTTTTATATTTCCATTCTCATTAGCTCTCATGATAGATTTTATCTGTGTGCGGAAGAACTTCTCTTCTTTAAGGAAAAGCCTTACAGCCATAGTACCAAGTGCCGGATTACGTTCATTTCCGGTATTAAAATATTTTGCGCCTTTATCTCTTCCAATATCAAATGTCCTGATAGTTACTTCAGCCGGATAGATTTTCTGGGCAATTTTTTTATATATAAGGTATTGTTCCTCTTCAGATAAAACGACTGCGGAATCCATAAACAAAAACTCAGTTCTAAATAATCCAATTCCTGATGCTCCATACGAATTTACCAGATCACTTTCAAAGGGAAGCTCTATATTTGCCAAAAGTTTGAACTCCTTCCTGTCTTTGGTCACATTAGGAAGTTTTATTATGTTCTTAAGCCTCTCTTTGTAGGCTTTGTATTTTTCTATTTTGATCCTGGTTTTCGCTAAATATTGATCTTTAGGATTCACAATTATCTCACCGCTAAGCCCATCAACTATAAGCGTATCTTCATTTGCAATTACATCTGTGGCATTACCGGTGTCCAGAATAGTGGGAATCCCGAGTGTCCTTGCCAGTATTACAGTGTGGGATGTTTCACCTCCATTATTCAGAATAATCCCGAGCAATTTACCTTTAGACATTAATCCTGCTGCAGTGGATGGTTTAAGGTCGTCTGCAACTATAATCATGTTCCGGATCTCCTGGTAATCAGATTTACTGCTCTTGCTAAGATTCTCTGTTATCCGGCCGAGTATATCTGCAATATCATTCCCCTTTTCTCTGAAAGCGAGATCTTTAATATTATTGAAAAAATCAAGATATTTTTTTGATACTTCTCTTATTGCCCATTCTGAATTCATGTGATTTTTCCGGATCTTCTCCCTGATCTCATTTATTAATCTAGTGTCATTCAGAAGCATTGACTGTGATTCTATTATAAGTGATGAATCGTTGCCCATGACCTGTTGAAGATTTTTATATATCTTCTTTAACTGAAGCCTTGTTGATCTGAGCGCATTACTAAATCTTTTCAGTTCTGCCGGTACTGAAGATTTGTCAAGTTTCTCTTTTAAAACGATATCTTTCTGGGACTTTAGTATAGTTGCAGTTCCAATTACAATCCCCTGTGAAACCGGCTTTCCCTTGAGTTTTTTCATTTTATAAGAAAGTAATGATATTTACAGTTATAAATAATCCTAACTCTCTTCATCAAATTTTCTCTCAAATAAGTTCTTTATCTTGGAAACAGCATCTGATGCATCTTCTCCCTCCGCTTCTATTTCTATATCATTTCCCACTGCAGCAGCAAGTGTTAGAATTCCGAGCAGGCTTTTAGCATTTACTCTGTCTCCGTTAAATACCAGAAATATATTGGAGCTGAAATTATTAGCAAGATGTGAAAGTTTTGCAGCTGCTCTTGCATGAAGGCCTAATTTATTTTTTATCCTTATTTTCTCTTTTTCCATTTTTTCTGTCTCCTAAGTATTCACTGATGATACTGATCCCCTCTCTGGCACCATCCCTTACTATCTTCAGTAATTCTTTAAACCCTATTTTTTTTTCTTTATAAGTGAGGAATTTTAATATTCCTGGAAGGTTTATTCCGGTAATTATCTCCACGTTCGGTTTATTGAATCTGAGGCTCAAGTTTGCAGGAGAACCGCCAAACATATCTGTGAAGATAACAATTCCTGAATCATTGTGTTTATTAATGTATGCTTTAATCTTCTTCTCTATCGCGCTTCCATCTTCGTCCCAGCCGAATCTGAAGAATTCCAGGTCACTTTTTTGTTCAAGTATACTTTCAGCTACATCTATCAGAGCCCTTCCAAGTTCTCCGTGAGTAATAATTACACCTTTAACTTTCATCCTTTTTCCCTGTTAATATGTTCCAGAAACGATTCGCTTCCACTTTTTCTGGAGATGAAATATTTGACAGCGATCTCAACAAGTGTAGAGAGGTTTCTTCCCATGGAAACCGGAAGTTTGAACATTGGTATATCTTTACCGAGGATGGGAAAATTGAGGTTCTCTTCACCAAGTCTGTCATATTTTTTTTTAGGATCCCAGCTCTCCATATCTATAACCAGGTCAAGTTTTTTCTCTTCAAGCATCGCACCAAATCCGAACATATCAACAATATTTATTATTCCAAGCCCCCTGACCTCGATCCACTTTTTTATTGAATCGATATATTTTCCGACCGGTTCATCATTCGAATCCAGATAGAATTCAATAAGGTCATCGGAAATGAGCTGATGCCCCTTTTTTATCAATTCAAGAGCAGTCTCACTTTTTCCGATCCCTGATTCGCCTCTAATCAAGACTCCCTGTCCCATAATGTCCATCAGGACACCGTTTATTCTTATCTTTTTGGAAAAATGCTTGAACAGGAATGAAGATGTTCTTGAAATCAGATGAGATGATTTAAGATCTGAAACAAGAACAGATATCCTGTTAATATTAAGAATTTCAATTATCTCCGGCTTCAATTCCCGTTCTTCAGCAGTAATAATTGCCGGAGGTTTAAGAGTAAGATATCCATCAAGGCTTTTTTTACATTCAGCTGGTTTCAGATGGTTAAGGTATCCGGTCTCGGTTTTTCCGAATACTTGGAGGCTGCCCTTGCTGGCAAACTCCATATACCCGGCAAGAGCAAGCCCGGGTTTCTGAGTGTCAGGGTGAGTGATCTTTTTATTCATCCACTTTTCATTATAGGTTTTTATAATATTCACATCCGGTATTTTAAGTAATGTTCTTACCTCAACACCTTTTTTTGATCTAATCATTTATCTCTTCAAATTTTTTTATTATATTAAAAATGTCAGTACTGTTTTTGACTTTCATCATCTCTCCGATCATATTCCCGGGCTTTTTGATCAGCGATGCCGCTGCTGCAAGTATCTGCAGATGAAGTGCAGGGGCTCCCGAGGGAGAAAGTATCAGGATAAGAAGATTTACAAGTTCTTTATCACTGGGACTATATAACAATCCTTTCCTGCAAATAGCGATCATTATAACAGGGTTCTTAAGGTCTTTAATCTTTGCATGGGGAATTGCAGTATTTTTTCCGATAGAAGTAGACGCAAGTTTTTCCCTCTCCAGAAGTTTTTTAAGAATCTCTTTTGAATTGGATATCTTGTCTTTCTCTTTCAGAAGTTCTGTCATAATTCTCAGTGCTTCAACAGGATCTTCAGTGTTAATTTCTGAGATCAGCAGATCGGGCTCAATTAAATTTGATAATTTCACTTTTCTATCTTTGCATCAATTATTGATATTTCGTTATTTTTGTTAAAGAAAACCACAGCAATATTATTGGTTTCCACATTCAGAAAAAGGTAGGCATTTTCCCCACTCTCTTTAAGAAAAAACACTGCCTCCTCCAGAGAGAGAGGTTTGGGAGAATAGTTCTGAGAGACTTGAATTCTATCTTCCCGGGATTTCTCCGGAGTTTCCGATGCTGGCTGTTCGCTGCCGAAAAATCCCTGAAAAAAATTCCCTTTACCTCTCCTTTTATCACCCTTGAGCTTCTCTTTATTTTTTTTTGCCTGGTTCTTAACAGAGTTCAAAGCATTTCTGAGTGCCTGTTTTATAAGTGGTTCGGTAGAGACAACATGATAATTATTCATTTTTGTTTTTACATTTATTTCTATCTTAAAACCGTTTTTCTCTTCACTTACTACTACTTCAGAATCAATTATTCCTCCACTGAACTTTTCAATGTTCTTGAGAGATTTTTCTGTATACCCTTTTAAAGCACCTGGAAATTTCACGTTCTTTGATGTAAATTTAATGCTCATTATCGCTCCTTTAATCTCCTTTTAATTTATATTCCTCTTTTCTTTCGGATGAGTTCAGAATATTCATCTCATCCCTGTAATTCCGGATTGTCCTTCTGGAAATTTTAATACCGAGCTCTTTCAGTTTTTCTGCCAGGATCTGATCGGATAGGGGTTTATTTCTTGGCTCTTCCTCGATAATTCTTTTAAGTTTATCTTTTACTGTATCTACTGAGTGAATAAACCCGAAATCTCCTTTGATCCCGTGAGAAAAAAACTGTTTAAGGCTGATTATCCCATTCTCGGTGGCAATAAACTTATTGTTGACAGTTCTGGATATTGTGGATTCATTGAAACCCAGGTCGTCTGCAACTTTTTTCATAGTAAGAGGTTTTTTCCATTTTTCCCCGTATTCAAGAAAGTCGCTCTGAGCTTTCACAAGATAATCGGCAATTTTTTCTATCATTGATTTTCTTAAAGCCGTCCCTTCTATGAAAAGGCTTGCACTTTTTAATTTGTCTTTAAGATAATGTTCTGTGTCCTTGTCTTTAGCTTTTCCGGTCATATTGTTATAATATTCGGATAAAATTATGTTCGGAATACCTTCATTCACATATCTGACCTGATATTCGTTTTTTTCATGGTCTTTTATCAGGATCAGATCTACCTCGGCATAGTCTACTTCTTTCGTTGAAAAGTCTTGGCCCGGTTTTGGTTGTAACCTTCTCAATCTTTTAATAAGATGATTAAGTTCATCTCTGTCAATCTTAAGTTGTGAAAGGATGTCAGAGAACTTTGATTTCGAAAGATCTCCAAGATGGAATTTAATAAGATCAATCAGCTTCCTGTTTTCATCTTCATCTTCAATCTGGCTCAACAAACACTCTGAAAGAGATTTAGATGCTACACCACGCGGATCGAATGTTCTTATTATATTCCTGATATTTTCCATTTCCTCCGGTGTAGAGTTCAGTGAGGATGCAACTGACTCAACTTCGAAATCAAGATATCCGTCATCTTTAAGGTTATAAATAATATACTTGGCCAGTTCCAGCTCTTTCTCGGTAAATTGTACCTTAGCCTGTTGTATAAGATGTTCAGAGAGAGTGATTTTAGATGATCCGAACAATTCGATTACTTTGTTCTTATCAAGTTTATCCTTGTTCCTGAGAAATCCATCTTCTATATAGGAATTGAATAACGACTGATCTGCCCTCTCAATCTTCTTCTCCATTACATTAGTGGCCTCCGGCTCCTGTTTCTCAGGATCCTGGCCTTCAAGTTCAAGCATTGGATTGGAGTCGATTTCATTTCTTATCTTGTCTACAAATTCGATCCTGCTGAGAGGAAGGAATCCGATAAAGGTGTGAATGACAGGGTTCATCAACAATTTTTGCTGAGGTTTCAATACCAGTTTAGTAGCCATCAATTCCACCTGAACTCTTTTCCGAGATATTCGTCTTTCACTCTTTTGTTTGAAATCAGTTCTTCAGAGTTACCCTGAAATATTAACTCTCCTTTATTTATTATGTATGACCTGTCGGTGATTTTCAATATTTCTCTGACATTATGATCGGTAATAATAATACCCAGTCCTTTTTTTCTGAAAGAGATGATGAGCTTTCTAATTTCATTGATCTGAATGGGATCAATACCTGCAAAAGGTTCATCAAGAAGAAGGAAGTCAGGATTCAATACCAGTGATCTTGCAATTTCCAGCCGTCTCCTCTCACCTCCTGAAAGGTATGAAGCTTTTCTATGTCTAAGGTCAGAGAGTCCCATCTCTTCAAGAACATTCTCTATTTCTATATCTTTATTCTCTTTTCTATGCTCCAGTACAGCATGAATATTATCAATAACAGACATACCTCTGAATACAGACGGTTCCTGAGGGAGGAATCCGATCCCTGCTCTTGCCCTCATATATACCGGAAATCTGGTTATATCATTACCGTTAAGAAGTATCTTTCCAATTTCCGGTCTGTGGATACCGAGTATCATATGGAAGGTTGTGGTTTTACCGGCACCGTTAGGTCCAAGCAGTCCTATTATTTCTCCGGAGTTCACTTTAACTGAAATATTATTTACAACTCTCCTTTTCTTAAAAGATATACTCATACCTTTCCCTTCGAGAGTTTTCATTTTTTTTGTCACCTGTTTACAGTAAAACGAATTCTATCACTTCATTTTCCAGGTGTCAACCGGATCAACTCCGGGGAAAGAAACGAAGAAAATTGAACCTTCCTCTTCCTTACTTTCCAGCCAGATCTTTCCCCCATGCATTTCAACAATTCTTTTTACTATAGAGAGTCCGATACCTGTTGATGATTCACCTGCAGTCGGTTTGGAGCTTAGCCTTCTGAACTTTTCGAACATCTTTTTTTTGTCTTCTTCTGAAAAGCCGCTCCCTTCATCCTTGACCGAAAGGACGACATTTTTTCCAATTTTTTCCACAGACAATATAATATTTCTGTTAAGGGGGGAATATTTTATTGCATTACTCAGTAGGTTCTCAATAATTATCTTAATCCTCTCTTTTTCACCCTTGATAAAACAATCACTCCAGAATCTTGTTATCACTATCTGATTCTTCTTTTTTGCAAATTCCGAGTATATCTCGACAACAAGCCGTGATAATTCAGTCAGGTCAATTACTTCTTCATTGGAGATAGTTACTTTACCTTCTCTAATAACTGTTGTGTTCAGTGTATTGTTAATGGTTTCAAGCATTCCCTTTGAAGCCTCCAGTATCAGATGTGAATTTTTTTTTATATTTTCAGGACAATCATCTCTGAGGCTGATGAGTTCGGAAAATCCAATTATTGCCTGGAGTGGGTTTTTAAGGTCATGAGCAGCCATACTAAGAAGTTCACTTTTTTGTTCGTTCGCTTCTGTCAGCCTTATATTTGATGATCTGAGTTCTTTGGTTTGTTCATCAACAATAAGTTTCAGTTCAGATTCTCTCCTCCTTATATTTCTGACCCTCTGAATATATAGATATATGAATATTGTAAGTAAGAATAAAGTGATCAGAATTAGGAACAGAGGGGAGTTATAAAAAAGTGATCTGATTTCAAAATTATAATTGGCCTCAGTTGTATTCCAGACACCTTCACTATTGGAAGCTATGACTTTAAAATTGTATTTACCGGAGGAGAGGTTTGTGTAGGATATTGTTCTGTTCCTTGAATTTTTTATTTCAGACCAGTTTTTGTCAAATCCTTCAAGTTTAACCTTGAACCTGATTTTTTCGGGGACAAGAAAACTTAAAGCTGTGAAACTAAAATCAATCTTTTTTGTTTTTCCATGAAAAACAGTTTTACCCTTTTCTATAATGAAAGGGTGGTCACCTTCAATTTTATTGATGTAAACCGGAGGAGGGATACTGCTGCTGTATTTCTTCTTGGGATTAAATATAGAAACACCTTTGGTCGTTGGAATGAATAACTTCCCGGATATTGATAAACATCCAGCAGGTTGCATTCCGCCCCGGCATTCATCACTTCTCAGTCCGTCACTTGAATTGAATAATTTATATTGTAGCTCTCCTGTGTTTCCAATAATATTTTCATCAATGTCTTCACTCCTGATTTTGAATAAACCCATATTAGAAGTGAGCCATATATCATTGTTGTCCGAAATTAATACATTATAGATAGTATCTGAGAAAACAGGAGCATTACTAATTATGGGAATTACCTTCTCCCCTCGGATCATGTTCAATCCGCCTCCGGTACCCAGCCAAATATTGCCTTTGTTATCTCCATTGATGGAAAAAACGAAATTGTTCGAAAGTCCGGAGTTTGAGTTAAAATTTGTAAACTTCCCGTCTTTAAACCTGGAAGCTCCCCCTCCGTAAGTGCCGATCCAGAATGTATTGTCTTTTTCCTCATATATTGCATGAACAAAGTTATTTGAAAGTCCGTTCTCGGTTGAATAAACTATAGATCTGCCTTCTGAAAAACGGGCTATTCCACCCCCTGAAGTTCCTGCCCAGACTGATCCGTCACTTGCAGTGAAGAGAACATTTATAATATCGTTCGGTATTATTTTTTTCCCTTTTATTCGAAATTTTACAGATTGATCTGACCTGTTTAGAATAGTAATACCAGAACCTGTTCCTACCCATATCTCATCTCCATCTTTTTCTGCTACAGAATATATGAAATTGCTGCTTAGGCCCTGTTTTTGTGTAAATATCTTTATTATCCCTCCATTTTCCTGTCGGAGATAGTTAAGTCCATTCCCGTCAGTTCCGATCCATATCCCACCAGTACTGTCTTCGAAAATACAGGTAACATTATCTGCACTGAGTCCGTCCATACTTGATAATGAATTGAATTTACTGTCACGCAGACTGAATAATCCCCGTGTGTTCGTTCCCACCCAGAGACTTCCCTCATGATCTTCGTAAAGGGATCTGACAATTATTTTTGACATTAAATTCTCTTCGCTCCATTTTGATATCTTCCCGCCTGTCAATCGGTTAAGTCCGTTTGCTGTGCCAATCCAGATGTTATGGTCTTTATCTTCATATAATGAAAAAACAGTTAATCCCGAGAGAAGGGAGTTGTTCTCATACTGGATAAATTTATCATCTTTATAATAGGCGAGCCCATTTCCGTTTGTCCCTGCCCATAGTTTTCCATCATGTTCAACCATAAGAACTCTTATTGGAGTATCGTTTGCAACATTCTGAATAGAATATTCATTTACTCTTTTCCCGGAAATAGAAAACAATCCGCTTTTGTATGTACCCACCCAGATCCTTCCGTCCCGAGTCTCGTTTAATGAGGTGATGATCTTATTTTCGAATTTTTCTTCAGGGTTAAATTTTGAAAGATTTCCCTTTTTATCCATTTTTGAGAGGCCTTTAAAGGTTCCTATCCAGATCGTACCTTTTGAATCTTCAAAAAGTGAAAGGACAAAATCATCGTAAAGCCCGTCTTTTTTCAGAAAACAATCTATTGAACTGTCTCTGATCCTGACCAGCCCTCCGCCCCGGCTTCCGGAATAGAGATTCCCTTTACTGTCAACAAGCATGGTCGTAACTCTGTTATTTTTGATATTTTTATATTTTGTCGAATTGTATGTTTCAAAATTAACTCCATCAAAACGGACAAGTCCCCTTTCTGTTCCTATCCAGAGATATTTGTCACGGGTTTGAAGAATCGACATTACTGAGTTTTGAGGCAGGCCGTCTTCTATATCCCATGTTGAGATCGGGAAGGTATGGATCTTTTTGCCCGGGTCAAGGGGGTACAGGGTAGAGGAAATAATTATAATCAGAAAAATAACAAGAAAATAAATCCTGTTTAGGGATCTTTTTTTCTTCCGAAATATGAAGGCTATCATTTTCAAATAATAAAAAAGAAAAAATAAAAATGCAATTAACTGGAAATTTTCCATAATGTCAGGATTATATAAATAGATCTGAAATAGATGAGTTTCAGGCGTGATCTATATCCAGGTAAGGAATTGAAATAAAAAAGAGGAAGAGGAATTTTATTTCAGTATCTCCAAAGTTGTATTCAAACATTCCGGAAGTAAGAAATGATATAACGAGAAAAAGTACCGCAGTTGAGATTCTCCTTTTAATCAGATTCCCTTTCCTGATCTTATGTGAGAGATCTTTGAAAATAGAAACAAATAGAAAAATAAAGATAAGAAGGGTTGGCAGACCCCTCTCAGCTGCAATCTGAAAGAAATTATTATGGAGGTGGGGGTTATTATTGGTTGCCTCGGGATGGCGGTATTCCGAGTATATCTTTTTTACATTATCCGGCCCGACTCCTGTCAGAGGATGATCCTTTATTATTTCAATTGTCGTATATGCCATATGCAGTCTGTCAAGGTTAGTAATATTATTGATATCAAAGATAGAGAATACTCTTGATTTAATTGATCCAGGGAGCAGCATGAATACAAGGGCAAGAATTATAAAGGATATAAACAGGACTCTCGGATGTTTTCTGAAATAGTATAAAAAGAATATTCCTGTTGATATGAAGAGCCCTATCCACGCTGACCTGGTAAGTGAAAGGAAAATTGATACAAGTACCGGAGTTAATAGAATGATATTATGGATTTTACTCTTTTTATTTTTCTCATAAATAGTGAGAATTATAAAAAATACAAAAACAAGCATAAGGAGGCCGGAATAGGTCATCCAATGTGAACTGAAACCTTTCAGCCTGTGATTAAGTGATATTCCTTCTCTTATGGAAATTATAATTCCGATCAGAGATGAGAGAAAAGCGGAATAAAGAATTGTAAATACTGCACTTCTATACATTTCAGTTCTCTTTAGAATTAATATGAAAATTGGGATCAGCAGGAAAATAAATATTTCTTTATTCTCTTTAAAACTTGAGGTTCTGTCAATTGAGAATACGGTTGATATTAATGTAAAAACAGAAAAAAGGATTATATATTTGAAATATGGGGGAAGAACTATTTTTCTGTCACATTTAAAATATGAAATTCCGGACGAAATAATCAGGAGAGTGAATACGATATAGCATAAAGCTATTGAGAAATTGATCGAGAAAAGAAAAATTAAAATTAGTATTAATGATATTTTTTCAGGAAGCGGGTCTTTAACCCTGATACCGATATCCACTACTTTTTATCCTCACCATTTTTTAGATCAAAAGATTCAGATTCAAGCATGATGGGAATCCCGTTACGAACAGGGTAAATTTTTCCGCATCCGGTACATTTGAGCCCGGGTTTCCTTTTCTCAGAATATACAACTTCAACCCGGGTTTTACATCCGGGACAGGCAAGAACCTCAAGAAGAATTTCGGATACAGGTTTCTCCTGGATATCAGACATATCAGCTCCTTAAAATATATCAGAAAGATTCTCTCACTTTAAATGTTCTCTGTCAAACCATCAGGTATGGTCATATATAAATTGAAAAGGCAGGAACCCCCCGTTTAGCGGGGGGCCTGTTTGTTTGGTGGGAGATATGTATTTATATTAAGGGGGGAGAGATGGAAAGGCTAATTTTATGCAACATTTTTTTGTTTATCTTTTCCTTTAACAATTGAATCTTTATTGTTTCCCTTATTACCGGAAACGTTTTTTTTATATTTATCTTTGTCAGAATCTTTTTTCTTATAGTCTGTAACATACCAGCCGCTTCCTTTGAATTGAAATGAGGATGCTGAAATAAGTTTTTCTACTTTTCCTCCGCAGTCGATACATGTTTGTACAGGTTCTGAGTTAAGTTTCTGAAGTATATCAAAAACTTTACCGCATTCTTTACATTCATATTCATAAATTGGCACTTTTTCACCTTAATTATATACTTATAAAAAAAAGTAGCACAAAAAAAATATGAAGTCAACTTAAAAAAAAATTAGTAAATAATTGAAAAATCGAGACCCTGAAATTCCTGTTCAATTTCTTTTTTAGAGATTTTTTTCACTTCAGAATATCCCGGGCTGCTTCTTAGAAAAGATTCAAATCTGTTGAGGGAAACGGGATCGGAACTTGCATAAATTTCAACTTTTCCGTCAGGAAGATTTTTTACAGTTCCCCTGATTCCTATTCTTTCCGCAGCTTTTCTTGTGTGGTATCTGAAGGCTACTCCCTGAACAGTTCCTTCAACCATGTAAAGAAAAGTCATTATCACATCAGGACATTAATTTATTATCAAGGATTGAATGTAAAGCCTTTTTCAAAGGCAGATATATTCATTTCAATCGATTTTGGCGGGACTTTTCTTTTAACTACATCGATCCAGATATCTTTATCTATATCCATTCTTGATGCAAGGACACCAATTAGCACTACATTGGTAGTTCTCAGGTTACCTAATTCTGCGGCAATTTCCGAGGCTGGTATGAAAACCGGATCCTTTGATAATTTCTCAATATTATCTTCAACATCATCCGGATATTCCATCATTCCGGAAGAAACCGGAAGAGGTTCCCAAATGAAGTCGTTAACTATCATAACCCCATCATCCTTAAGAAAATTTATATTTCTTAATCCTTCCAGTTTTTCGAATGCAAGGATATAATCTGTGTTCTTTACAGCCGGCAGTGGAGAGAATACCTCTTCTCCGTATTTGATCGTCGCAATTACATCACCGCCTCTCTGGCTCATCCCGTGAACTTCACTTTTCTTCACCGTATAACCGGCATCAAGAAGTACATCAGACAAAAGGTCGCTTGCTGTCAGAACTCCCTGTCCTCCGACTCCGGCTATGACTATTGTTTTCATTATTTGCCTCCTTTGAGAAACGCTGCAAGATCAGCATTCTTTATATGCAACCCATCCTTATCTGCATGATCCATTGCATCATGAGGACAAACCTGGATACAGACAGAACAGCCGGTGCAGAGGCTTGAAACGATGAATGCCTTATCATTTTTCGATGTGATCGCAGGGCAGCCCAGCTTCAGGCACAAATTACATTTAATACATTTTTCAGGATCGACTATTGTGGGAGACCAGTTCGGTTTTTTGAATAGCAGAGCACAAGCTCTTTTTACAACTATCACAGATAGTTTTTCTCTCTTCAATTCTTCACGAAGAAGGGTTCTTATCCCTTTCACATCGTATCCGTCTATTTCAAAAGAGTGTTCTACTCCCAATCCGTCTTTTACAAGTTTCAGAATATCTACTACCGGGGCATCTTCTCCCATAAGTGTTTTTCCCGTACCGGGATTATCCTGGTGGCCTGTCATTGCGGTTATGGAATTGTCAAGGATCAAAACAGTCCCTTTGCTGTCATTATAAATAAGATCTATAAGGCCTGTTATACCGGAGTGAAAAAAAGTGGAGTCTCCGATAACAGCTGCAATTTTCAGTTTTTTGCCCCCTTTCTCCATAGCCTTTTCCATACCGAGCATTGCAGTAATGGATGCTCCCATATCAATTGTCGTATCCATTGCATTCAGTGGAGGAAGTCCTCCTAATGTATAACAGCCGATGTCACCGGTGACCGTTACTTTCTGGATGTTCAGGTTATGGAATGTCGCAGTATGGGGGCAGCCGGGGCATAATGATGGCGGTCTTTTGGGGATCGAGTTGATATCAAACTCTGGAGTAAGATCTTTCTTCCCCAGGGCGTTCAGGATCACATCTTCGGTCATCTCTCCCGTAAGGGGAAAAAGATCTTTACCGATGATATCTTTGTCAGGTGTGATCATTCGTGCAAAATTTTCCATTATCGGGTCATTCTCTTCAAGGACATAGATCTTATCCACTTTATCGGCAAATTCTCTGTACAGTTTTTCCGGGAAAGGGTAAGGCATTGCTACTTTGAGGAACCAGTCATCTTTGAATACTTCCCGCCCGTTTTGAAAAGCAATCCCGGAAGCTATAATACCGATCTTGGTCTTTCCTTCTATTATATAGTTATATTTGAAAGTATCGCTGAACTCTTTTATTTTTTTCTGCCTCTCTTCGACTATAACATGTTTTTTTCTTGCAATTACGGGAAGAAGCATTGTTTTCTGGAAATCTTTCTCATAATGGACTTCGGGAGGTGTTTCTCTCTCCCCTAATTCTACAGCTGACCTTGAGTGTGAAACCCTTGTTGTTGATCTCAGCATAACAGGAGTTTTAAATTTTTCGCTGATCTTAATTCCCTCGATAACAAAATTTTTAGCTTCCTGAGAATCGGATGGTTCCAGGACAGGCATTTTTGCAGCTATTGCATAATTTCTGTTATCCTGTTCATTCTGTGAAGAATGCATACCTGGATCGTCAGCAGAAACGATGACAAACCCTCCGTTGGCTCCAAGATAACTGGAGGAAAAAAAAGGATCTGCAGCCACATTGAGTCCCACATGTTTCATTGCCACAATAGATCTTGCTCCTGTAAATGTTGCCCCCATTGCTTCTTCAAATGCGGTCTTCTCATTTGTTCCCCACTGACATTGTATATCATCTTTGTACCTGACCACATTCTCAAGTATCTCGGTGCTTGGAGTACCGGGATAAGCAGATGCAAATGTAATGCCTGCTTCATATGCACCTCTTGCGATCGCTTCGTTTCCACTTAGTAACTCTCGCTTCATTGTCCCTCCTGAAATAATGATTTTATTTTTTTCACCGGTTTTGTCAAGATATTTTTTAAATACCGGGAATTATATTCTTGAAAAATTGCCTTACTTCTCCTGAAAATCTCTCTCTGTTGAATTGAAGGCTTTTTAAATGTGCTTTCTCCCCGAATTCCAGTCTGAGTTTGTTATCCTGCATTAATTTTAATGTGTGTCTGATAAGTCCGGTCAAAGATGACACTCTGAAACCTGATCTGCCATGATCAACGATCTCTTTCTGGCCTCCACCATCAAACACAATAGGAGCCAGTCTGTTCTGCATTGCCTCTCCTATGGTCATTCCAAAGTGTTCCACCTTGGCAGGGTCGTTCTGCCCGAGTCCGCAGAGATGCCAGAAAATAGATCCTTTTTTATACAGGTCTTTCAACTCATCCTCACTGATGTTTATCTTTAATTCAATGACACCGTCTTCTGTTTTATCAATGATCTCTTTAAGTTCGCTGAGGTATAAATTTTCTCCCGTACTTCCACCTGCAATTATAAATTTCCATCCTGCAGTAATATCCGGGAATTTATTCTTAAGCTCAACAAATGCCTTTGCCATCTCTTTTTGCTTTTTTGTTCCACCCTCTTCGATCCTTGCAACGGAAATGATAAGTTTCTCTTTCCTGTTTCCGGGTTCATATACTTCCATATCAACCGGAGGATAAATATGTTTGTGGGGGTTATACTTCCATCTCTTTTTTATCCATCCTGCAGTGTATTTGCTGTTGTAGATCGTATAAGTATATACATCTGAATAAAAGTAGCTTTGGGGGCGTCTCTCCGGGAAATGGCATATGAGGAGCGATAACAGGGACAGGGGATAAACCATTTCAAGCATACTATTGTTAATAAAAATATCGTAATTTCCGCTTTCTCTGCTGATTATATGGAAAGGATTTGATGTCCCTTTCATAATCTTGTGCGGGTCTATATGTGAAGTTCCCCTGTTATCGAAGTATGGGATCCTCACTATTTTTATTTCGACTTTTTTCAGGTCCAGCCCGTACCACTCCCGGAAATCTTCATGGGATACATCTCTGTTCGAAATTATTGTTATATCAAATTCATCTTCAAGAGCTTTGACAAGGGTCAGGCCGTACTTCTGTGCCCCCCCGATAAAATGGAATGCGTGGTCGTACATTGCGAGGGTCGGTTTTCTTTTCCCGACCGCAAGGTCAAAGTGTCTGAGGAAATTAACAGCTCCCCGGGGCCCATACTTATTTGTGAGTAAAGAGATGCATAGATCAAGTGTTTTATTAAACTTGTTAATATTCTCAAATTCATCCGAATTGAGAACATTTATTATCTTCTCAGATAAAATATGGAAAGGGCCTTTATTCTCAGAGATGAGCGTTTTTACGTTATCTGAATTTTTTTTTTCCATTGTTCAGTCATCCGGATGATCAGAGAAAACATCTGTTTTGGTTTTGTCAATCAAAGTATTTATTCTGTTTTCTAGGTCAGAGATCCGTGAGTCAGTTTTTCTCATCCTTACGATCATTGCATTGTTGAAGAAAATAAAGTCTCTGATTATACTGACGGGTTTAATAAAAATCATCCTGAGGAAAAAGGGAATAATCATGAATACCTTCACTATTTTTTTTCTGCCCGGTTTCAGATTCAAATAGATCCTCGGGTCGGCATTCTCTCTCAGGCTTGCAGCCCTCCTCCCCATTTCAAAATCCAGTTCAGATGGGGTCAGTTCATTCAGGTCAAGGTGAAACTTCCGGTCGATCTTTTTATTTACAAGTTTATCAATTTTTTTTATTCCGGACATTTTTTTCTCAAGTTTTATCAGAGAGTTGCGGATAAGAGCTGTTTTGTCCTCATTCATAAGAATTGATTTTATCATTTCATCTGAATGTTTACAAATCACAATTAAGCAGCACTGATTTTCATTAATTACAAATTTCAGGAAGGCAGAAAGAAGTTTCCCTTATCTGTTTTTTGCAGCCCGGACATAATAATGTAAGTATCAGTTTTTCACATTTAAGCCCAGATTCAAATGAGGTTTTAAATTCCGTTTTACTGCCGCAATTCCCGCAGGCTTTTTCTGAAACTGTTACGACCCTTATCTTCTTTTTACATTTTTCTGAATCTATGTTCTTTTCACTGATTACCAGATCTGTTATCCCTTTTTTTTTCAAATCTTCAAATAAAACCCTGAAAAACTTCCGGGTGAAAGAACGGTCATTTCCGGCCATTACCTTTCCGGATGATGTTCTCATATTGGAGGCCATATTTTCCGAATAGGTCAGTTCTTTTGTTGCTGAATTTATTATCCGGTTGATGAGGTTCTCTCCCCTCAGGGCTCCCTTGATAAAGAACTCTCCGATC
Source organism: Candidatus Aminicenantota bacterium (assembly GCA_963827565.1). Lineage (GTDB taxonomy): Bacteria > Acidobacteriota > Aminicenantia > UBA2199 > UBA2199 > UBA647. The sequence goes on along the minus strand of CAWHBG010000002.1, from coordinate 815,556 downwards.
CCGAGAGGGCCCGATTTTGAAAGGAAATCGGCATCATGAATGATATTGGATATCTTATCTTTTTTGCTCCCTTCAATATAGAGAGACCCAAGGGCGATGAGAACATCTGTGATTATTTTTTCTTCAACTTGGAATTCATTCATTACAGTTTCAGCGATTTTTTCGCTGTGTGATTCTTCCGGAATATCATCTTCATGATAATAACCACCTGAAAATTTCCCGGAATCATGAAAGAGGGCGGCAAGGAGAACCGGTAGCTGATCGGTTTTCTCCTTCTGGGCCAGCCTCAATGCAATTGAGGCTACATTCAATGTATGCTCCCAGAGATGAGAGTCCTGCATTTTGTCATCATAGAAAGATTCTGTTTCTTCGATAATATTCTTAATCCTTTCGAATAGTCCGGAATAATTTCCGGATATGATATTTATAACTTTCGCTGACGGGTCCATATGAATTAATTATATCAATTAAAAAATTTATTTCTAATTTTTTTCACTAGATTAAACAGCCTGAGTTTTTTAAGATAAATATGAAAATAAACTTTTGCAAAGACGGAGGAGTTGTATCTGCCCGGCCAGAATTTTGATCTGCCGTTCCTTTCAATACCTGTAACAACTCCGATTATTTCATTTACATTAATATCCTGATGGGTAAAGTTCGAATTATCTCCCCTGATCGAATATTTCCCTTCTGAAACTTTAATGATCCTGTGAATGATCAATTCGTTATCGTGTCCTCTCCTGTAAGCTGATACCTCCCCCGGCCCTGGCCGGGAACCGCCGACAGGGGAAAGGGTTATTATATCTCCGTTCTTTATTGCAGGTGTCATACTATTACCGTTTGCTTTAAATCTTACATCCATTTTTTTCTCATGGATCTCTTCGATAATTTTAACCATTGATCTTTTTGAAAGAGAGATGTCCTTTCTTACAATTTTTCTATTCTCTCTTCCCAATCTGTAACCTCCCACCCCTTCTCTCCTTCTTTTATCAACCCTAATGCTATAGCCTGTGCATGCGCTTCTGCGCAAAGGTGTTCAACGGGTGTGTCGAGTGTCCCGTGTTCAGACCATGATTTAGCGGGGCATTGTTCACATAATCCCTTCAAAAAACACTTTGCGCATCTCGAAAGATATCGGGGGTTTACTGCCTCCATTATTTTCAATTGCGGGATCTTCTCACTAAAGATCTCTTTTAAAGTATGATCTTTCAGGTTCCAGTTCACTTCCGGATGTCTCAGCAATAAGCAGGGCTGATAGACACCATAGGCATCTATGGAACCACCTGTTCCGGCGCCGCAATTAAACAAGGCCGGGCCCGGTTCTTTTAAAAAATCTTTGACAAAGGACTTCATTTCACTTTTAAATTTGTCTTTATCTTTAGTCAATATCTTCAGACCTTCTTCAGGAGACAACCTTAATCTGCTTATCAGTTTGTTTTTTTTTTCTGAGTCTCTCCGGCCTCTGAGGTCATAAAAAAATGAATAGGAGGGATTTGTTTTTTTTGAAGATATCAATTTTGCCCACTTTTCAAATTCTCCCATTTCTTCTTTGTTCGGCGGTAGAACGGCACTCTTTAAAATAAAAGGTATGTTATATTTTTTAAGATTATCTATTCCATCCCTGAATTTTCCAAATGATCCTTCTACTCTTGTGACCGCTTCATATGAATCCTTTCTCATTCCGTAAACAGTGACCTCGATATCTTTTAAGGGGGGGATCTTTTTAAAAAGTCGTGCTATATCATCATTTATAAGAGTTGCATTTGTAAAGATAAGAACTTTCATTCCGAGTTTCCTGGAATAGATATAAAGATCCCGGAAATCGTTCCTTATCAGTGGTTCTCCACCTGTAAAACGTATCTCCATAGCTCCGAGATGCGCAATTTGTTTAAGGATCTTCTTCCAACTTTCGGTTGAAAGTTCCCTTTTTTTCGACTCCCTGTCATCTTCAGGCAGGTTAATATAACAATGGATACAATTATTGTTACACCTTTCTGTTAGTTCAATGGTCATTGATGAAACAACGGGCCCTTTCCCCTTGTCCCATAAACCGGAATAACCCTCCGTTCTTAAATACTCTTCTGACATCTATTATACTTTAATTACCATTTTCCGTTTCTGAAGTTCTGCTATCAATCCCAGTACATCTTTCCTGATTACTCCGGGTTCCGAATTGAATTTCCGACCCAATATATCAGAGATCTCCTTGAGATCTTTCTTTCCGTCAAGGGTTTTCCATATTTCCTTTCCGGTATCATTCAGAGTATAAAGATCATCCTCAAGATCTCCGATACCGGCTACAAGTGGGATGATTATAAGTTCACCTTCAATTTCCCTCGAAACAATATCCTCTGATATTTTAAATGTATCTTCAAAATTTATTTTCTCTGTCATTTCGAACTCCTTCATTTTTAAAATTTTTTTTCGCAGAATTGAGCTTTTCCGCACGTGCATGAGCAACTTTGCAAAAATATTCCGTAAAACTGTCCGGATCACCCGATTCCAGATAATTATGCGCAGGGCATGACATGCATAAATTGACTATGTTGCAGGATCTGCATTTCTCAAGGATTTTTTTATTCAAGGTTTTAAGATCCAGCAACGCAGGGAAAAATTTCTCCCATGCTTTCGCAAGGGTACCATTTCTCCAGTCGTAGATCATTTTCTTGTGAATCATGGATGAGCATCCTCTGATATTACCGTCATAACCGATTGTAAGGCTCCCGTTTCCTATACCGCATGAGAAAAGGTTGTTCCCCCCGGATCTTAAAACCGAGTCGTAAATATATTTATCTCTGTTTTCCACAAGATATTCCGATCTTTCTTTGTCAGCCTGTTCAATTACTGAGATTTCCTCTGCACTCAACCTTTCACTTTGGATCTCTCTATTCCTTTTCTTATCCATGTCGTATCTCAAATGCAATTGCGGATCAAACCGGAAATAGTCTTTTGTACGTTCTCTGCAGAATTCCGATATTTTATCCAATTCATGAATATTTGATCTTAATGCCATTGCCTTGAATCTTACGGGAATATTATTTTTAGCAATGAGATCAACCCCGTTCATGAATGATCTGAATGTGCCGGGAATTCTTGATATTGCCTCATAGGTTTTTTCAGAGACTCCGTAAACAGAGACCTCTATATTCCTCGGTGGGTATTTTTTGAACAGGTCTATATGTTTTTGCTTGATCAAAGTGGCGTTCGTAAATACAGATACGATAAATCCTTTTTTCTTCAGCAACATGAAAATTTCGAGAAAGTCAGTCCTTAGTAATGGTTCTCCGCCGGTGATCAGTGCAGTATAAACTCCGAGCTTTACCGCCTCATCAGCGATTTTCCCGATCTCATTAATGGTCAGTTCCATTGATCTGGAGAGTTTATCATTAGCCGGGAGGTTGATATAACAGTGAGTGCAGTTATTATTACATCTTGGTGTGATCTCAAACTCCAGAGAGGAGAGGGACCTTTTGTATCTGAGTTTTTCCCACAATTGAAAATCTCCGATCGGAGCAACTCTGGAATAATTATCACCTGGAGCCATTTTATGTGTCGATCCCATTTTTTTTCAGTATTGCATTTCCCCTGTTCCCCCTTTCATGTTTCTCAAGGAGAATTAATTCCATTCCTGAACTTTTCAATTCGGATCTGAGCTTCTCAAGATCAGTGAAAAAATGGATGAATTCTTTCCCCCGCCATAGTGTATCCCCTGTTTCATAAAGCCTGTTAAAAGTAATGATCCTTTTTAACAATCGTTTTATTGCTTCAATATTTATTGAAGTATCTCTTTGCTCTCTCCAGTGAAACTGCAAAAGGAAATAACCACCGGGGCTCAGGATTGAAAAAACTTTCTTTAAAAACTTTTTTCTCTTTTTAACAGACGGGATCGCCGAATACATTCCGGTAGATAACCAGACAACATCGAATGATCCCGGAGAGAATTCAGGTTCTGACATCTCCTGGGTTTCAACCTTGAATTCAACTCCGGCATTTTTCCCGTTAACGAGTGCACTTTCACACATCTCCTTTACAAAATCTGTCCCGGTCACATCATAACCCATTTTGCTGAGAGCGATCGCTTCTCTGCCTCCACCCATTCCAAGCACCAGTAATCTGCCCGGTTCCGGCGGAATATTTTCCAGTATTTTCAACTCATTGATACCAAGTCCGTCACTGAGCAATTTTGGATCGGAAAATGCTGATATACTAAGATGTTTTTTGTATGTAGTTTTACCAAATTCGATCAGATCTTCAGGTTTCATTACTGCAACGGCAATGGATTTAATAAATTCCCCGAATTTTAAAAAAATCTTTGAAGCGGTTATTCTGAATCTCATAATAAAATTATAGTTCTTTCAGGATGTTTTTTACATCACCATCCCTTCTGAAATGGAGAAAATAGCAGGGGACCTCCTCAACGATCTTTTCTGTCAGATCCAGGGAACGTTCCCACCAGTCGGATATCTGGAGAGGTTTTATTATGAATGCGAGCAGTCTGCTTATGATGGTTTTTTTATCTGATATTTTTTCAATCCTGTTATCCTCGGATTTGACCAGAAAAAAAATGCTCTTTAATGGGGCTGAATTGGGAGAGACTTCAGGGAGATCTCCATGACTCCATGTACCGTAAACTTTAAATCCTTCTTCTGTTCTCCTTATTATATTTCTATCATCGCAGAGTATCTCAACTTCTTTGCTCAGATAAGTTGTTATCGTTGATTTACCCGCACCCGAATGGCCCATAAAGAGGTATCCGGAATTTTTATAAATAATCCCGCTTGAATGAAAATAACAGGCTTCTTTCTGTGCAAAGACCTGTGCAAGCAATAGCTGGTCGGAAGGGGAGAGTGATAGAACAGGGAAATTACCATTTCTGAACAACTCCGCTCTCTTATCATTGTTGTATATTATGTTTTCAGAATGATTGTTCTTGAATATTCCTATCTGAGGAGGGGCTATTTTATATTCCCCAGTGTTTATTGAAATATATATATATGAATCTTTTTTCTTATAAACTGCCCAGGGTGGTAATCTGAATATCTCTTCCCCGATGTCCTGTTTATCGAGATCAGGGATAAAGAAATGGTTTCTGATCAAAATGTTCTCTTTACCCGGTCCTTCAACTTCAAACTTATGAAATCTTTTCTCAAAAGTATTTTTGTTCATCGGGAGGTCTGATTCATATCTAATAGTTATACCTCCTATCCTGAAAAATCTGGTATGTTCACTTTTTAGTCTGATCTTTTCTTTATTTTTATGATCTTCTATTTCACTCAGATATTGCACATCTGAATAATAGTCTTGGTTTTCAAGATAAGAGTAGACCGGGCACCAGGGGTTATCTTCTGTCTCTTTTCCAAGCTTGCCTTTTCCCCACTCTTTGTATTTTAATGCGAGATCTTCTGACTGGTGTGGCAGCATCTCTTCCCAGGCTTTTTTGAAATTGGTCTTTTTCAGGTTTATCCTCAAAACTGGATCTTTTATAAACTGACAAAAACTCATTCCCCCGTAAGGATCAATATGAAATGAGGACCCTTCATTTATACAATTACTCAGAATTCCGGAAGAATTTTTTCCTGAAGAGCATAATCCTGTGTCGTTTTCTCCCAAATCCTCACTTTCGTAAAAAGACGGCGGTTCTATCTCAAGTACCTGGCCTGGTGTAAGGCGCTGGGAAATTATCTCCCTATCCTTCTCTTTGTTCTCTCCGGAACTTAAATAGAGCCAGGAGGCTCCGTATCTCCAATGAGGAGACAGGGATTCAGCAAGTTTTATCATATCCTTTAACTGGTGAAAGTTATCTTTCATGGGAACTATCTGGATTATAAATCCTGCACTCGCTTCCTTCAGATATGATATCCCCCTCATGGCTGCTTTGAAAGAACCCGGGACTCTTGTTATATGATCGTTGATCTTTTCATCCGCCCCATAGATAGAGATCATCTTCCTCCCTTTACGTTTCATCAGTTTTGCAATTTCCGGTGTTATGAGCGTTCCATTTGTATTGAGGGTATAATTTACCGATCTTTCCGTTATAAGATCAAATATCTTATCAAAATCGGGCCTGAGCATGGGTTCACCTCCCGATATGAACCAGTTTTTGCACCCCATCGATCTTGCCTCGATAACAATTTTTTTTATTTCATCAAAATTTAATTCTTCCTTCTTTTTTTGAGAGTTTGGAGGTATGTTCACCCAGCAATGGCGGCAATTATTGTTACATCGATAAGTGATGTCTATTGAACCTTCGAATGGAATTCTCGGTAGTTCTTTTCTTTTTTTTAAAATAACATAATCTTCCATAAGGAAATTCTTCAGAAATTATATACGGAATAATAATTTATTTAAAGTTATCAGGAACTAGAGTTCTGAGCCTGACAGGCTGAACAAGGATTGCCTTGGGGTTGTGGTGCATCGCATTTGTTGTTTGCAGATACTGGTCCTATTGAATTGGTCTTGAGCTTGCAGCCTAATGTCAGGACCTCGTCCTCATTGCTGTTTGTAAGGATTATCAATTCCGGTCTTTCCCAGATGCTTTTTAATGATTTCGTCTTAGTTTCCATAATTATCTCCTATTTTAAACCTAAATGCTTATATTGTCAATATAAAAAATCTGAATTTTAATTTTTTTAACAATTTATATTTCATTATGACTGGCTATTTTGAGCCTGGCAGGCATGGCAGAGATTGTATTTGTTTACCGGGGTATCGCATTTATTATTTGAATATCCTGGGCCGATGGTGACTGAAGGGCTTTTGCATCCTGTGGTGAGAACTTCATCGGTTCCTTTGTTCGAAAGTATTATCAATTGGGGTTTTTTCCACTGCTTCATTAATATTTTATCCATTTTTATCTCACATATTGTGGCATGATAAACAGAGCATGCTTCTGTTATTACTCATTACCAGATGATGATCATTGCTTGAATTAGGATCATGACAGCTCAGGCATTCTACTTTATCCCCGAATAACCTTATCCTGGGATCAAGTAAGTGTACAGAATTATACTTATACGGTTTACTGATGTATGAATCCGCATAATTGATCATTACCGGATGTGACAATCCGATCGATGTATTGCCTCTATTATTTAATCCAGGGGTCATGTGCGTATCCTGAGCGATAATTCCATCGTGGCAGCTTAAACAAACTTTGCTACTGTTATCGTCTCCATTGAGCTCATGAATATCAGATGATCCTGAATTTAATACTAGTGACGAGCTTCGGCTGCTAATATTTTCAGGAGAGATATTCTTCATGAAGCCCGGTGCTGTTATTCTCAAAACCAAAAAAATCACAATAAATGAAATTACTTTTTCAATTTTCGGTCTGTTCATTGTATTCTCCGTCATCTTGTTATCCGGAATGCTTGTGGCATGATGGTTGCCAAGAAGAGAAATTTTTCTTAAATCCCTAATATATGAGAACAAATAGGGAAGGATTCAGATTTTCCGGTTTTGCTAAGGGTGAGACATCTGTTGCTGTTCTTAAAGAAGTGCCTCTCGGGTATCGGGGAAAGAATTGACAGTATTATTGGGAAATGGAATTTTATTTTTTCGCAATTTTGATCTAAACAAAATCAGGATTAATGAAAAAATATTTTTCATGTTGTATAAATATCTATGGAGGAATGATGGCTTACGAACTCAAACTGGAAGAGCGGATAGATAGAACAATCGATGATTTAATATTTAATGATCTTTTAACAACGGGGATCGATCTCGCATTTTCCCTGTCGTATGAGTAAAATGATTGAAAGAAGAAATTTTAATCGGATATTCCAGAACTCCATTGTAATAATAAATGAAACTGAAGGATTTCTAATAGATCTGTCCGAAAATGGATTGGGCATCTCCGTAGCCCGCAAGCCTTCTGAACAAAAGATTAAAATAAAACTGATACTGGATTCAACAGAGTTTCTTCTGACCGGGGAGATAACCTGGGAAGGTTGGAATAAAAAATATTCAGAACTTACAGATATCGGGATAAAACTAACAGATCCTCCATTGGAATATGTCAACTTTGTGAAGAAACTTTTCTCCGATTCTTAATACCTGAGGATTGCGGCGATGTCTCCCGATTCTTTTAATTCTTCAATATCTTCAGCAAATTCAATTTTCCCGCCGGATAAACTGATCAGTTCGGTGATCTCATTGACCAGATCAACCGGGAATACTGAGAATGATTTGCAGGCCGGGCAGGCATCAGCTTCCTTCTCAGACAGTTCTTCGCAATCTCTGCATCTGATCCCTTTGAGACCTGCACTTTTATTGACAATCACACTTTCGACCCTTCCCCTTTTCGCAAAATAGAGGACATCATAGACGCCGGTCACACCAAGCTCACCTTTTAGATATCTCGATTTTGTTCTCTCCCATAACTCCTTTTCAGTTCTCCTCTCTTCTTCCCATAACATGTTGAATATATCTTCACTGATGTCTTTCTCACTTTTTCTCAGATCCAGGGCCTTTTCGCCGGCGATAAGTGACTTCAGGTCATCCGGAAGGGCCTCATGCAATTCTCTTATCGTCTCCTTTGATCCGACCATAACGATCCGGCGGATTTCGATACCCTTTAACAACTCCCTTATACTTCCGGTTATCTCTTTTACATAAGCTGAAAACTCTTTATCCCGTCTCCGTTCATACCTCTGCTGGGACCATCCTCCGACTTTAACATGATTTTTGATATTACCTTTAATGTTCTCTTCCTCAACGGTTTTAAGAGATGAAACAAGATACATTTTTGTTTTCTCATTTGATGCTGCGATCACGAGGTAATCCTCATATTCATCCTCTAATTGAGCCAGTGGCAGAATATAGGGTGATGAGTCGATCCTGATAAGGTCTTCCACCGGGAGTTCAAGTTGGAATCTTTCATAATAATCCATCGCCCAGCAGCAGAATATAACGTGGTTACCTTTTTTAAGAGGGTCTTTCCCGATATCATTTATGATCATTTTGCAGTTTTCTGTGAAATACTCAAAGTCATCCGACCCTTTTTTCAGAACTTTCTTTTTCATTTCCAAGGCTTTGCCTATATCTTCAGATGTACTTTTTTCTGAGATATAGACTGACAGGAACGCCCGCTCTGCAGAAGAGATGGATGACAGTTTTTTCAGATCATATTTTTTCATTATTACTCCGTGTTTTTTTAATTTTCACTGGAAAGTGTTTTTGTATAATTTAAGGGTTTTTTCCGCAGCTATTCTCCAGCTGAATTTTCTGCTTAGGAGAGCGGCTTCCCCCCTTTTTTTCTCTGTCAATTCATTATCTGAACTGATCCGTATCAGAGAATCAGCAAGGTTTTGGGGGTCATCCTGGTCAAAATATAATGGATAATCGAGAAATACTTCATGGAAAACTTCAATATCTGAAACAAGTGAAGGGATTCCACAGGATGCAGCTTCGAGTACGGGGAGTCCAAATCCTTCATAGTGAGAAGGGAATACCAAAGCTGTCGAGTTCTTATACAGATATTTAAGTTCTTCTCTTGTAAGGTATCCTGTTAAAATAACATCAGAATCCAGCTTTAATATTGAGATCAATCTTTTTATCTCTTCTGCCTGCTTTCCCCGGCCTCCTGCCAGGATAAGTTTTGAATCTTTTATATTATCTTTTGCAAGAGCGTAACCTCTGATCAATGTAGCCAGGTTTTTTCTAGGTTCTATAGTGCCGCAAAAAAGGAAAAACTTTTCAGGGATAGTAAATTCAGGTTTTTTTTCTTGAATATTTCCGAGATCGGACCCGAGATAGATCACTGTGGTCTTATCCTCAGCTTCTTTTCCGAAGACAGAGCCGATCCTTGACCTGGTAAATTCTGAAATAGTAATGATCCCGTCAGCTTCGGATACTGATCTTTTTAAAAAAGGGGAAAAATATTTTACTGCTTCTTTCATTGCGAAGGCCGGAGTATCGATAAATGAGAGATCATAGATAGTGATTATTTTCTTCTTTCCTCCCGGGGTAATAAGAGGATTAGGCGAATGGGTCAGATCGAGTTTTTTCCTGAAGAACAATCCCATTGGAGGGAATTTTAGTCTGAACCAGAAAAAATTAAGAACGGATACGGGGATTCTTAAATCAATAAACTTTCTATTTCGGAACCTGGGTAATGATTTTTCGGGAAATCTCTCTTTGAATGAAGATGAGAAAAGGAAAAAATCATCGTCACTATTGAGCTCAGCCATTGCATGGAGAAGATTTTTAAAATAGACTCCGACACCTGTTTCTCCTGAAAGGAAAGGGCGTATATCAAGTCCGATCTTCATAAAAAAGAATATAACAGATAATAGTTTAAGATAAAAGTTGTAACATTTTCAGAAGAGGTAATATTGAGGACTGGGTGTTTTACGTCCCCACAGCTCAGGTTAATGGAAATAATGGATTCTGATTATCCCCCCGATCTGCTTAGCTAAAGCTACGCAGCCCACCCCCCTTAACAAGGGAGGCAATAATATAAATACAGCTTTCCCCCTTCCTCAAGGGGGATTAAAGGGGGATCAGAAGTTCAGGTTTTCCATTACACTTAAACTGATACTATATTGATATAAAATATCTAATGCTACAAAAGTGCGTAATCCACTGCAGCTCTTGCATGGATCGTTGTTGTGTCAAACATTGTTATCAGGCAATCTCCGCTCTTTACAAGCAGAGGTATCTCAGTACATCCCAATATGACCCCTTCCGCCCCTCTATTGGATAGTTCCCTGATTATTTTGATATAACCCTCTCTTGATGAATCTCTGAGATCACCGATAGAGAGTTCATCAACAATAACCTTGTGAATAAATTCTCTGTCATCTTTTTCGGGGATTATAGACTCTATTCCATGTTTTTCCAGAAGTCTCATCCTGTAGAACTCCTCTTCCATTGTGAATCTGGTACCGAGAAGCCCCACTTTTTTAAATCCCTTGAGCTTTATCCTCTCAGCGATAGTATCGATGAGATTGAGGACGGGAATATTAATAACTCCTCCAATATGGTCAGCAAATTTATGAATTGTATTTGTGCAGATGACAAGAAAATCGGCCCCAGCCCTCTCAATGTTTGTTGCTGTTTCCGACATATGAGATTTGAGTTTGTCCCACTCTCCTTTTTCCATCAGAGGTTCCATTTCACCAAAATCTACAGATATCATTACACTTTTTGCTGAATGGTTACCTCCAAGTTTTTCTCGTGTAAATAAGTTAATAAGTTTGTAATATTCCGCTGAAGATTCAGCAGTCATTCCGCCCAGAAGTCCTATCGTTTTCATAGTTTCTCCTTTAAATCAGATCTTTCTCTGATTTCTCCATAACATTATTGTTGATATAAAAAAAACTGATATTGATATTATCATTGGGAATTGTTTTTGTTCAATCCAGAATCCAATTGAGAAAAGGAATGAATAAACTGAGAATGTTCCAAGGAAGATCTTCAACAGCTTCTGTACAAAATCACCCTTCTTATAATCCGATCTATTAATGACGATCCCTTTTTTTTCCATCATTTTTATAAATCCGTTCCAACCTCTGCCTCCGGGCTGAACTTTAGTGTAAAATTTTTCAAGTGCTTCAGATTCGGATGGTTTTGTGATCATCGTGGCTGTTATCCAGACAATAGTTGTGATAATTACTGCAGAGATGAGTTTTACCCAGTTTGCAGGTTCTGAAAAACCTATTGCAGTGTGAATAAATTCAAAATATATCGCAATTGTAAGAGCAGATATCATTGCTGATAATTCACTTATTGCATTTATCCTCCACCAGAACCATCGGAGCATAAACAGAAGTCCTGTCCCGGCCCCTATCTGTAATAATATATTAAAAGCCTGCAATGCATTTTCAAGGAAAAGGGCTATAAAACATGCTACAATCATTAAGACGGCAGTGGATAGTCTACCCATCCTGACAAGTTCTCTGTCTCCGGCCGTCCTGTTGATGAACCTTTTGTAGAAATCATTAACTATATATGATGAACCCCAGTTCAGGTGGGTGGATATGGTTGACATGTATGCGGCTATAAGGGAAGCAAGGACAAGCCCCATAATTCCGGGTGGAAGAAATGTGATCATTGCAGGGTAGGCGATATCATTTCTGATAAGTTCCGGATCAATATGGGGGAATGCAGATGATAAGGAGGCGAGGTCGGGGAATATTATCAGTGAAGCGAGGGCAGTTATTATCCATGGCCATGGACGGAGAGCAAAATTGGTTATATTGAACAGGAGTGTAGCGTTCAGTGCATTTTTTTCATCTTTAGCTGCAAACATTCTCTGTGCAATATAACCTCCTCCTCCCGGTTCGAATCCCGAATACCATACCGCCCACCACTGGACAGCTATCGGAATTATAAAAAGTGCTACCAGGGTTTCTGTATCCTTGAAATTTGGAAGGAGGCTCAATTTATCAACGACAATTTCACTATTAACTATCTTTTCCATTCCCCCGGCTTTTTTTATTGAGTGAAACATCAAATAAATGGAACCGGACATGGCAAGAAAAAACTGGAAGAAATCAGTTAGCAGAACACCACGCAATCCGCCAAGTGAACTATAAATAACAATTATAATACCTGTGAAAATAACGGTCTCAACCGGCCTGAGCCCCAGGAGAATGCTCCCTATCTTTATTGCCGCAAGTGTTACAGCAGCCATTACTAGGATATTAAAAATAACCCCCAGATAGATAGATCTGAAACCCCTTAAAAATGCAGCACTTTTACCGCTGTATCTAAGTTCATAAAATTCGATATCAGTAAGAACCCCGGACCGTTTCCACAATCTCGCATAAACATATACAGTGAACATTCCGGTCAACAGGAATGCGAACCACACCCAGTTACCGGATACACCATTCTCCCTTACAATGTCTGTTACAAGATTGGGTGTGTCTGTCGAAAAAGTGGTCGCAACCATTGATATACCAAGCAGCCACCAGGGCATATTTTTACCACCTGCAAAGTACTCTTCAGGGTTCTTCCCGGCTCTTTTCATCGATATCAGTCCTATAACGAGGGAAATAATCAGAACAACACCGATTATGATCCAGTCTAATAAGGAAATGAGCAACAATGGCCTCCTTTAGATAAGATTAACTCAAGGATACTATTAGCAGAATCGGTTCTATTATTCAAGTAATGTTGACTGATAATGCTAAATGCTTATTCGTTAAAAATGTAAAATAGGTCTCTATTTAACCAAAAAGTCGTATTGTAATTCAAAAATCCGTATGCAATTCTAAAATTGAACATGTCAAAATATACCGGGCAGATTTTTAACAAAATAATCATAATAATAATTTCGGATATTTTTAATTTTCCAGTCATATCTTGCCTTCAAATAAAACCATATAAAGGAGCTTAATTAATGAAAAAAACTTTTTCACACCAAAGCAGAATGTCATTATTTATGACATTTTTTCTCATGTTCGCAGTAGCGTTTACATTTGCAGCTTTTGACAAAAAAGATGTGAATAAAACAAACGGGAAAGACAAACTCGTACCGAATGAACTTATTGTGAAATTTGCCCCCGGTGTTACAGAATCGGCAAAGGATAAGATCAAGGTGAAGTATAACCTTACCAAGAAAAAAGACAGTAAGAAACCGGGAAAATTTGTTGTTTACAAACATATGAATCCCAAAGCAGTAAAAGAACTGATGAAAAAGGAAGCTGAAATAATTTCTGTTCAGCAGAATGCATATGCTTATGCTTTTTCATTTGTACCAAATGATCCCTATTATTCATATCAATGGCATATGACAATTATCGATATGGAGAATGCCTGGGACCTCTCGACGGGAACAGGAACTGTGGTCGCAGTGGTTGACACAGGTGTAAGACAGAATCTTGAAGATCTTGCCGGAACAAATTTTATGGCCGGATGGGATTTTGTTAACGATGATAATGATCCTACGGATGATGAAGGGCATGGATCACATGTGACCGGAACCATAGCTCAGACAACTAACAATAGTACAGGCTGTGCCGGTATTGCCTACAACACTACTATTATGCCGGTAAAGGTTCTGAATAGCAGAGGTTCCGGAAGTTTTGATGATATAGCTGACGGTATTTATTATGCGGCGGACCACGGCGCAGATGTAATTAACCTCAGCCTGGGAGGATCATCAGACCTGGATATTCTCCGTGATGCGGTTGATTATGCCTGGAACCATGGTGTTGTAGTTGTTTGTGCAGCAGGAAATGACGGAGTCAGTTCACCATTTTATCCCGCTGCATATGAAAATTCGATCTCTGTAAGTGCGACGACTTATCTTGACGGCCTTGCATCATACTCTAACTACGGAACAACAATTGACATCTCAGCACCTGGCGGTGACAGTGGAGATAACAATGGTGACGGGTATGATGATATGATCCTTCAGAATACATTCACAAAAAAGGAAACAGGTTATTATTTCTATGCAGGGACATCGATGGCGTCACCTCATGTGGCAGGTGTTGCAGCGCTTGTGAAAGCAAAAAATTCTTCCCTGTCGAATGCTCAGATCAGAAATATCCTCGAAACTACTGCTGATGATATAGGAACGGCTGGTTGGGATAGTCTATTCGGGTTCGGACGGCTGAATGCTTATGAAGCGGTTTTGGCCGCAGGCGGAAGTACTCCTGTTAATTCACCGCCGAATGCAGGATTCACATTTACAACTCTTGATCTGACCGCAACATTTACCGATACAAGTTCTGATTCTGATGGTACTATTGTATCATGGACTTGGAATTTTGGAGATGGTAATTCTTCAACAATCCAGGATCCTGTCCACACCTATGCAGCAGACGGAACCTATAATGTGGCACTTACTGTTACGGATAATGATGGCGCTACAGATAATTTCAATAGTAATGTGACAGTTACTACCGGTGGTTCAGGTGGAGATATTGTACTGGCAGCAAGCGGACGTAAAGTGCGTGGGGTCAGGTATGTAGATCTGGATTGGACTGGCGCAGTCGGTATACAGGTAAATATCTACAGGAACGGTGTATTACTAACTACGGTTGACAATAATGGAGAATATACTGATAACCTCGGAAGGGTTTCGGGAACCTTTACTTACAAGGTTTGCGAAACCGACGGATCGGCATGTTCCAATGAGGTTACGGTAGTTCTATAATTAAATAAAGTATTATGTTTTCTCGGCCCGCACTTTCCCAGTGCGGGCCTTTTTTCATCAAAATAATTTCACAAAACGGAAGTTTCCATTTTGCAGGCAAAGTAAAACCTGGTTGTTTGAAAAACCCGGCATCCACCCTTTATCCGTTGTCTCAATGGGGATGTAAGGCCCTTCTCTATTGATATAAAATGAGAGCATCCCCGGCATAGGAGTCCTCTCAATAGCCAGTATCGCATGAAATATCCCGAATCCCCTGAGAATTACAATCGCCATTTTCTCCTTCCGGTAAGAGTGACCTTCAAGTAACTCGGCAAGGAGAACAGATTTAGTATCACAATCACCATATTTCAAAAAAAGACAGTTCAACGGGGGGAGAAATTCCATAATATATTTTCCATTAAAAAATTTCGGGGGTACTTTATATTTAATAGCCTGAACAAACTTTAGAAAGCATATAATCGGATCCTCCTTCTCTTTAATTCCTGCAGAATAAGCAATAAAAGGGGATATTTTTTTGAAGATAGGGATACTGTTTCGGAATATGGATTTATAGTTCAGGGAAAGCCCGTCTTTTGTCTGATAAAAGCCCTGTTTTGATATATATGAGGGATGTTTAATCCTAAGGTTAACTCCAAAGTTTTTCATCTCTTGTTTTACTTCATTTAAAGGCAGAAAAAGTTCTGTAATAATTGTTCTATCAGGTTTCAGGTCCCAGACATATTTCCTTGTAACAGTGTTCCCGAAAGAATTTTTATTGTTACTAAGAGCTGACCTCGGGCCGGAACCGGAAAGAGTATCATCTTTACTGATACGAATAAATGAAGTAAAAAATGAGATCATGGAGATCAGAAGCACAGGAATGATACTCCGGAACAAAAAAGTTCTCAGTTTCAATGGACTATGAGATTTGTTATTATTGTACTGAGTATCGATTCGAAGAAAAAACCGATTACAATTATGGTTATACTGATTATTACCGCCACAGAATAATTACCCTTCTTTATCTCAGCCCATTCATCTATATCTCTTGTTAAAACCATAAGAATTTTTATTGCAAGGTATATTGTAAAAGCTCCTGTAAGGAGTGCTATAAAAAGAGATAATGATATGTTCCCGAATAATTTCAAAGAGCTTTTTAAAGAAAATCCGGCATAATAGCCGGAGTACCATGCATTCATTGCCGGTTTAATAGTTTCAAAGCACAGCCTGCCGAGGGTCCATATGAAAGAGCCCAGGACCATGGCTATACCGATATTTTTGTTATAGACGATCTCTTCTTTTACATCTATTTTCTGTCTCGTAAGAAATTTTATTATCAGAATACTTCCGAATACTGATATGATCACAGATGCGAATATCATTAAAAGATATACAATATTTGAGATAATCATTAGAAATGTATTGTCTGAAGGCATTTTCCCCCCTGGGTAAATTATAATCTCAGATAATTGTTTTTTCAAAAATACAATTATTCTCTAATACATCTATGATATTATAAAAAAAACATTTATATCTATTATTTTTGTACAAAATCTGATACAGAATAGAAAAGGAGGAAATTAAATGAACTCAGGAATAACTTTTAAAAAGCATATCATAGCTTTTATTTTAGTGGCTGTCTTTGTAACAGCGGGAATAGTATTTGCCGTTAATGGTAGTTCGGGAGGAGATAAAGTGATCAAAAAAATAGAACCCCCAGTTGCAAAGAGAATTAAAAAAGAGCTTGTTAAATTTGGGGACACTCGTATTGACAATTATTTCTGGCTGCGTGAACGGGAAAATCCGGAAGTAATCAGCTATCTGGAAGCTGAAAATAAATACTTGAAA
Source organism: Candidatus Aminicenantota bacterium (assembly GCA_963827565.1). Lineage (GTDB taxonomy): Bacteria > Acidobacteriota > Aminicenantia > UBA2199 > UBA2199 > UBA647. Next base: position 798,617 of record CAWHBG010000002.1, on the reverse strand, counting down.
GATTCATTGAAGCATACAGAATCGATGCAGAATGAACTTTACGAGGAGATTGTAAACAGGATTGTGAAGGATGACTCTTCTGTTCCTTACAGGAAAAACGGTTACTATTACTATGATAGATATGAAAAAGGCAAAGAATATCCGATTTACTGCAGAAAAAAGGGGTCATTGAAAGCAGCAGAGGAAATATTGCTGAATGTAAATGAAATGGCAGAGGGGCATAAGTACTACAGTGTCCGGGGACTATCTGTCAGTGAAGATAATAAATTGCTGGCCTATGGAGTGGACACAGTCAGCAGGAGAAAATATACAATCCATTTTAAAGATCTTGAAACAGGAAAGATACTCGATGATAATATCAAAAATACTACTGCGAGAGCGGTCTGGGCAAATGACAACATAACGGTCTTTTATTCAAAGAAGGATAAAACACTCCGGTCATTTAAAATATTCAGGCATAAACTGGGGAACGGAACTGAAAAGGACAAACTGGTCTTTCATGAATCGGACTCGACCTTCTCGTGCTATGTTTTTAAGACCAAATCAGGAAAATATATTATGATCGGATCGGACAGCACCCTGACCTCTGAATACCGGTTCATCAGTGCCGACAATTCTGATGAGAACTTCAGGATCGTTCATCCCAGGGAGAGAGGGATTGAATACTCAGTTGAGCATTTTGGTGACCAATTTTATATCAGGACCAACTATATGGCAAAAAATTTCAGGCTGGTTTCAACACCGGTAATGAAGACGGAAAAGGAGAACTGGAAAGAACTGATACCCGACAGAAGCGATGTTTACTTATCAGATTTTGAGATATTCAGGGATTACCTGGTCCTGAATGAACGGAAAAATGCGCTGAACCGGCTGCGTGTTATTAAGTGGGGCGATAAGAGTGAATATTATATAGATTTTAGAGAAGAGGCCTACACTGCTTATACAACTCAGAATTATGATTTTGACACGGCGATCCTCCGGTATGGATATTCATCAATGACCACTCCCAATTCTGTATTTGACTACGATATGAATTCAAAATCGAAAAAATTGCTCAAGGAGGACAAGGTCCTCGGCGGATTCAACAGACTAAATTATAAGACTGAAAGGATATTTGCTGTTGCCCGTGACGGAGTGAAGGTCCCGATCTCTCTGGTTTACAGAACAGATAAATTTAAAAAAGGAGAAAATCCCCTTTATGTTTATGCTTACGGTTCTTATGGCGCAAGTATGAGTGCGGGTTTCAGATCTTATAGACTGAGCCTGATAGACAGGGGATTTGTGTATGCCATTGCCCATATCAGAGGGGGGCAGGAAATGGGGCGTCACTGGTATGAGGACGGCAAACTTCTAAAAAAGAAAAATACTTTCACAGATTTTATCGATTGTACACAATATCTTATAGATCAGAGGTACGGCGATAAGGAGAAGGTCTTTGCAATGGGAGGAAGTGCCGGCGGGCTTCTAACAGGGGCAATATACAATATGAGGCCGGATCTGTACAAGGGTGTTATTTCCCATGTCCCTTTCGTTGATGTTGTGACAACCATGCTGGATGATACGATCCCTCTGACAACGAGCGAATATGATGAGTGGGGAAATCCCAATATAGAAAAATACTATAAATATATGCTCTCCTATTCTCCCTATGATAATGTGGAAAAGAAGGATTATCCTGCAATGCTTGTCACTACAGGACTTCATGATTCACAAGTGCAGTATTGGGAACCTGCAAAATGGGTGGCGAAACTGAGGTATCTGAAAACCGATAAAAACCCTCTTTATCTAAGCACGAATATGGATGCAGGACACGGAGGAGCTTCCGGACGGTTCAGACGGTACAAAGAGACCGCACTCGAGATCGCTTTTATTCTTGATCTGTTGGGAATGAACTTGAAATAATTTACTTTTCTCTTCGGGCATAGGAAGCAAATATTCCGAGAAAGCATAGAAAAGTAAAAATAGAGAAGGAGATTTTTACTGATTTTAGCAGGCCTCCGATCTTTTCAGGCCCGATTTCAGACTTTCCTATATAAATCGAGAAGAGCATCATGGCGATTCCCATACTCAGCATCTGTCCTGCCAATCTCATTGTACCGAGGGTCCCGGATGCAATGCCCAGGTCCCTTTTTTGAACTGAGCTCATGATAGCATTTGAGTTAGGTGAAGAGAATAAAGCAAAACCAGAACCAAGAATAATAAGTACAATTATAATTGAAAATATAGATGTATTTAGTGTAATGAAGCTGAGCATAAAAAGGCCGGAAGTTGAAATTGCCATTCCTATTGAAGCTATTTTCCCGGGATCGGTCCTGTCTGAAAGTTTCCCGGCATACGGGGAAAATAATGCCATTACAACAGGTTGGACGACCAGTAAAAATCCGGTCTCTTTCGGACTGAGCCCTTTTGAGTACTGGAGATAGAAGCTTAAAAGAAACGCAACTGCAAATGTGGCACTGTAATTGATAAGCGCTGCAAGATTTGAATACCTGAAGACTATATTGTTTATAAAGAGGCGAAGATCCAGGAGGGGGAAAGCGGTTCTTAATTCCCAGAGTATAAATGTGATCAGAAAAACAATACCGATTAAAAAAATAATTATTCCCGATGCATTAGTAAGTTTTGGGAATCCGTACATGATCAAAACCAGAGCAAGACCGTAAAATAAAGACCCGGTAAGATCAAACTTTTCACCTTCTGCATCTCTCCATTCACCTTTTAGTTTCTTAATCACGATATAGGTAGTGAACAGGCCGAGAAGACTCACCAGGAAGAAAATACTTCTCCATCCAAAGTATTCTGTCAATACTCCCCCGGCACTTGGACCCAGGGAGAGACCTATATAAACAGCAGCAACGGCAAGGCCGAATGCTTTACCTCTCTCTTTCGGAGGGAATACAGAAGTAAGGATCGCCATCCCTGTCCCGAATATCATCCCGCTTCCCGCCGCCTGCAGTATCCTGAATACGATAAGTAATTGAACAGAACCTGCTACACCGCATAAAAATGAAGAAATTGTAAAAATTAGAATCCCGAGAATAAATATTTTCTTCCTGCCTATGATATCTGCAGCCCTTCCGAACGGGACAAGAAAAACAGCGGAAGCCAGGAGATATGAGGTTGCGATCCAGCTTAGAAGGATAGCATCAACTTTAAAATCTGCCCCAATAACCGGAAGCGCCACATTGATCGATGAACCCATAAAGGGGGTTAAAAATGAGGCTAGTGATGCGGCGATCAACGCGCTTCTTTTCTGTTCCTGTTCAGTTTTACTCATTTTCCCGGGGACTGACAAAACTATTTATTAGGATGAACTATACTATTATAGAAGTTTTTTGACAACTCAATTGTTTTCTCTTAAGATTCTCTCTTTGGTCAATAACATCAAAGGAGATTTGGTAATGAGAATCAATATTTTCCGGACAACAATAATTTTACTGGTTTTTTTTATCTTTATGGATCTTTTCCCATGCACATCCATACTTGTCACTAAAGGGGCTTCGAAGAAGGGAGCACCCATGATCAGTTATTCCTGTGACGGGGAATTTCATCCACACCTGAGGATCATTCCTGCCGCAAAGTATAAGAAAGGGGAAATGGTTGAGATAAGGGGATGGAGGGGAGTGCTTGGGAAGATACCTCAGGTCTCTGAAACATATAAAGTGGTGGGATTGATGAATGAATATCAACTTGCCATCGGTGAAACAACATTCGGAGGGAGGAAGGAACTGATAAGTGAAAAAGGGATGTTTCACTATTATCCATTGATGCTTATTGCACTGCAGAGAGCAAAAACCGCAAAAGAGGCTGTTTCGGTTATGACTGACCTGGTCGAGAAACATGGATACAGAAGTGAAGGTGAATCGATATCAATTGCTGATAAACATGAGGCCTGGCTTCTTGAAATAGTAGGGACAGGAAAAAATGGAATAGGAGCGATCTGGGTCGCAATTAAAATTCCTGATGGGATGGTATGCGCAACCGCAAATATGTCAAGGATCCATGAGTTCTCACTTGATGATCCGGAGAATGTTCTCTATTCGAAGAATGTGATCTCTTATGCTGTTAAACACGGTTATTATGATCCGAAGAAGGATGGGAAATTCAGTTTTTCCAAAGCATATAATCCTCCGACAGAAGAGCAGATCAGGTATTCAGCAAGAAGGGTATGGAGTATTTTCAGAAGAATAGCCCCTTCAAAGAAAATTTCATCCGCTTATAGTAACGGGAATACAAAACTGAAACCTTATGATCTATATATAAAACCTGACAATAAACTTGATGTCAGGAATGTGATTGACCTTCACCGGGATCATTATGAGAATACTGAATTTGATATGACAAAAGATCTTGTTTCAGGGCCGTTCGGTGCACCGGACAGGTGGAGGCCCATGAAATGGAAGTCAGGCGGGAAATTGTATGCATGGGAACGTCCGATCGCTACTCAGCAGGCCGGTTTTGTCTATGTGTCAGAGTCAAGGGAATATGTTCCTGATGAGATCGGCGGTATCGTATGGTACGGTATGGACAATCCCTATACAAATGTTTTTGTCCCGATCTATACATCAGTAAATGAACTGCCGCGATCGTATACTACCGGTTCAATAAAAAAATATACAAGGGACTCTGCCTGGTGGGCGTTTAATTTTGTCGCTAACTATGCAAATCTCAGATACAGTTATATGATAAAGGACATTCAGAAAGTACAAAAGGAACTTGAGGACCTGGAGTTTGCACTGCAACCGGCTATCGAGCATACTGCTGAATATCTTCTCAAAACTGATAAAGAACTTGTTGATGATTATCTTACCAGGTATAGTGTTGAAAATGCTGAAGCAATTGTAAAAAGATGGATAGATCTGGGTGATTTTCTTATTACAAAATACAATGACGGTTATATTCAGAATGAGAAGAACAGCCCTAAGGAAATTGGTTATCCGGAAAAATGGCTGAAAAAGGAAGTTAAGTCCGGCGGAAAAAAACATAAACTGACTCAAACAAGAGATGGTGATAAAGAGTTGTAAAAGTTAACCCTGAAATATCCTAATTGGGATATTTCTGATTGATTGCATCTATTGCTTCGTTTATACATTTTAAAGCAGAGCAAAGATATATAATACTCCCCCTTTTTTATGAAGGGCCTGAAAGTAAAATCAGAAAAAATAAACTTTTTTGTTGACAAGTCCGTATTTGGAGTATATACTGTGTATATATGATAGACACAGTAGGAGAATGAAATGAAAAAGTTGCTTTTACTTATTTTATGGCTGCTTGTTTTTCTGGTATCACTTTTTATCAGATATGGAGTTTTGTAAGTGTTCATTGTCATATCCCATCAGAATCCTGCTCCATTATATCAGCAGGTAACAGATCAGATTATCGATGCGATCACTGAGGGGATATTAAAAGCGGATGAAAAGCTCCCCTCCATTCGAGAAGTGGCCGGTGAACTGAAAATCAGCGAGATAACGGTGAAAAGGGCTTATACTGATCTTGAAAAGGAAGGGTATATATTTACGAGAGCGGGAATGGGCTCATTCATAATGGGCATAAATAAAGACAAATTAAAAAAAGAGAAAATGGCCCGTATTAAAAAAGATTTGGAAAAAATATTGAGATCGAATGAAAAGTTCGGGATCAGTTTAGAAGATATTATCAGATTGGTCAAAGATCTGGAGGAGAAGAAATAATGGATTATGTATTAGAAGTAAAAGATCTAAGAAAAGAATATCAGGGATTTGTGCTTGATGATATTTCATTCAGGCTCCCTCATGGAACTATTACCGGCCTGATAGGCCCGAATGGAGCTGGTAAGACAACGACAATTAAACTTCTGATGAATATGATAAGAAAAAAATCGGGTGAAATAAAAATATTCGGACTTGATTACATAGCTAATGAGAAAGAGATAAAGAACAGGATCGGTTATGTCGGAGAAGAGCAGTATTTTTACCAGAACAAAACAATTAAATGGACAGAGAAGTTTGTATCAGGTTTTTATAAGAATTGGAATTCAATAATGTTCAATAATTTTGTGGAAAAATTCAAACTCCCACTTAATAAAAAGATTAAAAATTTTTCCAAAGGTATGAAGGTAAAATTATCATTTGCAGTTGCGCTTTCCCATAACCCGGAACTACTTATTCTTGATGAACCGACATCGGGGCTTGATCCGGTGGTCAGGAGAGAGATCCTTGACCTCCTCATGGAATTGAAGCAAAAAGAGGAGTTGTCAGTATTTCTTTCTTCCCATATTACTGACGATCTTTTCCGCATATCTGATCATATTTCTTATATGGTGGATGGAAAAATTATAATTGATGAAATTAAAGATGATCTGCTCTCCAGATGGAAAAAAGTAATTTATAAGCCTGATGCAATTCCGGCAGGAGTTGAAAAGGATCTGATGAATGTGGAAAAGCAGTTGTTCGGCAGTTCCGGGATAACAAACAAATATTCAGAAATTGCAGAGATTCTCTCAGAGGGAGTTAAAAAGGGTAATATAAAAATTGAAAATGTAAATCTCGATGATATTCTGATCTCCCTGGTTAATGGTGAATAACATGTGGAAATTAATCAGGTTTCAATCAATAAATTATCTCAGGTATATTATTCCACTGGGAATTTTCCTGATATTCTATTTTACAGAATTCTATCAGGGCGGGAAATTACCTGTTTTTGTTTTTCTCTGCTTTTGGGCTTTTCTCCTCATCAGCGGATCGCTTTCCACCAGTGAAAGTTACGAAGAAAAGAATAACGGGTACAGGATGCTGAGCGCATTGCCCATAACGGATAAAGAGATCGTCGCTTCAAAGTTCCTGATGGTCCTCGGAGCGGTCTCTGTGGTGACTGTGCTTAACATTTTTCTTCTTCTGATCAGAATGGATTCACCTGATAAACTTCAAATGAAGATCATGATAGGTGTTTTATGGGGTGTATTCTGCCTCCTCTACGGGGCTGTCATGTACATCGGGATTTTCAAACTGGGTTTTACCAGGATGACCAAATATTTCTGGACGGCCTTCCTCGTCATTATCGTGCTGCTGATCTTTTTTGTCGGGGATGTGTTGACCGGCCTGAAGATCAATATAGCAAACCTGAATCGCTTTTCGAACAGCCTGCTCTGGATAATTCCGGCCGTGGCCGGAGTTGCCGTATATTATTACCTGTACAGATATGCGATCAAGGTGAAGGGATGGAGCGAGGAGGTTTAAGATGATCAGGATCCTGAATAAAGATCTGAAAACGTTTTTCCTGTTCACGCTGATACTGATGGTACCCTCCTTAATCCTCTGGAATATGTGGAAATCAGATAAGACCTTTCCTGTTGCAGTATTTGTACAACTGGCATTTTCCTATCTGATAACCATACTGACGGTTCTTCTAAACGAACAGAATGAGGATACGAATAACGGATACCGTTTTTATCAGATACTCCCCATTAAAAACAGGGATGTTACGATTATAAAATTTTTAATTCCGTTGCTGGCGGTATTAATACTTGGACTGATCAATAGAGTCATATATTCAATGTTTTCGGTTGGGAATGATATTCTCAGGCTCTCTAATTCGATCACCATGATCTTTTCCGTTTTATTTCTTATTAATTCAGGATTCATTATTATAGGTATATATTTATTGGGGTATACAAAGTTCATACAATTTAGCTCAGGTATTCTTGCGGTGTTTGTTTTCGGCAGTTTAATTGTCTCAAAATTGTTCAGGTATAATGAAGCTGATCTTGGAAGGATCGCCAATTCTATAGAACAATGGCTGCTGCATGGTAATCATGTTCTCTTTTTTATTTGCGGACTGATGGCCTATACTGGAATGTTCTTAATTGCAGGTTGGATCGAAAAAAAATAGAAATTTTCCAACTGCCGACTGATGTACCGGTTATCGGATTTTTGCTCCGAATGGGGCAAGGGCTAGGCCGGCCAGTTTTATATGCTGTTTTGCCCAGGGAATCCCGATTATTGTTATTCCGAGAATTACAGCCCATATTAGATGGTGCAGTGCCAGCCATATTCCCCCAATAAAGAACCATATAATATTCAATAAAATATTCAGGCAACCGGTACCGGGTTTTCCATATTCAATATTTTTCCCGAAGGGCCATAAACTGACTTCAGCCAGTTTGATAACCTGAAGTCCGAAAGGGATACCGATAATAGTGAGACACATCAGCAATCCCGCAACAAGATAGTGGAGGAACATAAGAAATCCACCAAAGATCAGCCAGACAATATTACCCAGTGAACCCATTATGCTTTATTCTTTATATGGTTGGAAAAACGTTTGAGAATGGCAAGGATATGTCCGTTATCTAGTGCAAATGCCATTGTTCCCTCAATAAATCTGTCGGCATTAACTATCGTTGATAAAAATTTAATAATGGTTTCTATATCAGCATTATTAAAACTTTCTTTATTGTTGGATAATTCCCAGAAATCATCGGTCCATTGGGTCCAGTCAAAGGGGTAGTCAAATTTTTCCTTATAAAAATCGTCAACAAATTTTAATACTTCTTTTGAATAATAATAATCCGTAACCCTCAGTTCATAAAACTCGTTTTCCGGATTCTCAAAGTATGAAATATAGGATGTCATCCTTTCAAATGAATCATTTCCCGGAATAATAAATTTTTCTCCGCTCATTTTAGTTTTATTCCTATATTATATATTTTAAAATATAAATTTTTTATTTCAATATTTCTTTTGTTAAGAGTAGAATAAAAAGAGTTAATTTTTGCTATCGTATACCAAGGTAATTACATATGGAACTTCTTTTCGGTAGTGGTTTTTTTTTAAAAATATTATATACTCAGTATCAAATACTAAATGATAAATACTGGAAAACTTTATATGCAATCAATTAAAAAATGTATTTTTAATGTAACAGTTTTCACCTTGGTATTTTTTTTTTGGTCAAGTTGCTACTCAAGCGAATTGAATTTTTTCTTTAAACATCTCAGCACTAAAGACGGACTTTCTCAAAATTCCGTATATCCTATCCTGCAGGATGAAAAAGGATTTATGTGGTTTGGGACGGAAGATGGTTTAAACAGATATGACGGTTATACATTTAAAATATTTTATTCAAGCGGATCAGACGAAAATGGTTTGAGTAATAACAGGATAAGAGCACTTCTTTTAGACTCAGATGGAGAATTCTGGATAGGGACCAATGGAGGCGGTCTAAATAAGTTGGACAGGAAATCCGGGAAATTTTCTGTTTATTTTCCGGATCCTGTTAATCCTTCAAGCATAGAAAATAAAATTTATTCTCTACTTGAAGATTCGAACGGCAACCTCTGGGTTGGAACATATAGTGGAAGTCTGTATACATTTGACAAAAAAAAGGAGATGTTTGAAAAAACAGTTCTGGATTATAAAAAAAGTGATATCTCCGTAAATTATGTAAATAAGATAATAGAAGATAAAAACGGGACATTGTGGATAGGTACAAGGAATGGCTTGTTTAAGTCCAAAAAAGGAACTTTAAAATTTGTTGAATGTGATTTGATTGATGAGAAAAATAATGAAATTCGTATTCAGGTATTCTCACTATTTGAAGACAGTGCTGGTGACCTTTGGATCGGAACATCAAGTGGTGTTTTAAAATATAACACGGGAACTGAAAAATTGATTCCGCTTAATTATTCCTGGGCAAAGGAAATAATGGGACATAGAGTGTTGTCTATTTATGAAGATAAAGCAATGAGATTGTGGGTTGGATCCTGGGATGGACTATATATAATTGGTGAAAATAAAAATGAGTACAAAAGATTAACCGCAGAAACAAATAAAATAACAGATCTAAATTCAAAACTCGTTCTTAATATATATGAAGACAGAAGCGGTATTATTTGGATCGGAACCCTCAATGGACTCAATATATCGAATAGTAATAGATCGGATTTCCAATATGTAAATTTCCCGGACATCAATAGTGATAAATGGAGTTCCGGTTGGATTTTGTCCTTTTTTGAAGATTCGGACAAAATGATGTGGGTAAGTAAATATAATGGAGAGCTCCTGAAAATAGATCCGGAGAAAAGTTCTTCAACTATTTACAAATGCTATGATGATGACGGAACTTTAAATAATAAAGGCATCTTATATATTACTGAAAGTGATAGAAATACTCTATGGATGTCCACTATGGGTGGAGGTCTGTGGAAATTTGATAAAAAAACTGGTAGATTTAAAGTTTATAAAAATGTACCTGGAGTTGATGGAAGTTTAAGCCATAATAATGTTATACAAATTATGTTCAACAAAAGTGAAATTTTTGTCAGTACTGATGGGGGACTTAATATTTTTAATCTTGAAACAGGAAAATTCAGAAGATATTTCAATGATCCCGGAGATGATAAAAGTATCAGTCATAATTTTGTTCATAGCTTATTTAAAGATTCAAAAGGGAGATATTGGGTGGGGACTTATGGCGGTGGATTAAATCAATTTATAAGAGAAGAGAATAGATTTATAAGGTATTTAAACGACAAAAATGATCCGGAGAGTATAAGTTCAAATTTTATTTATACTATCCATGAAACATCGGATGGAATTCTGTGGATAGGATCAAACAATGGAGGATTAATCAGATTCGATCCTGAGTCAGGTGTTTTTAGAAACTTCTTATCAAAGGATGGCTTATCAAATAACATTGTTTGGGATATTCTTGAAGACAATACTGGGAATCTCTGGCTTAGTACTATGAAGGGAATCTCCAAATTCAATATTAAAAAAAACCTTTTCACAAATTTTCATATTGATGACGGGTTGCATTTAAATTTTTTTGAACCTCGAAATGCTTTTAAAAATCCGGAAGGGATCATGTATTTCTGGGGAGATACTGGGATCGTTTATTTTAAGCCGGAACTAATTAAAAAGAATACATATATACCAAATATCGAAATTACATCTATTAATAAGATCTCAAGTAATGGTAATATCAGTGAAGTCTTACAGGACTCAGATAATGTGACCATATTCTCCTATCAAGATAATGTTATCTCATTTGATTTTGCTGCACTCTCTTATTTAAATTCAAAAAAGAACCTTTTTAAGTATCAGCTCAGCGGGGTTGCAGATTCATGGGTCGATCTAGGTACAAAGCACTCGGTTTCTTTTACAAATTTAGATCCCGGTTATTATACTTTCAAAGTTCTGGGTTCAAATAATGACGGGATCTGGAATGAAAATTCCACTCAGTTCAGGTTCAGAATAATTCCCTCTTTCTGGAAGACCTGGTGGTTCAAATCAGTATTTTTTATTTTATTGATCTATTTAATTCTCTATATTCACAGAACCAGAATGAAACGGCTTAGGACAAAGTTAAAAAGTGATGCTGAAATGGAAAAATTGTTTTTATTAAGAAATATCTCGGAACGGGAAAAGGAAATAATTTTACTAATGCTTAAGGGGAAAAAAAGTAAAGATATAGAGGATGAATTATTTATTTCCTACAATACTGTAAAAAATCATATTGCAAATATTTATAAGAAATTAGAAGTTGAGAACCGCACTCAGTTTATCAATATTTTTAAAAAATTGAATTTTTTTAATTGATTTAAGTTTAATAGTAAAAACTTACTATTTTTCCAATTATTCAAAATTAGTCCGGTTTTACCATTGAAGAAGAATTTTCTGGAATTATATTTCTATACAAGATCAGATTTTTGGAAATGGTTATTTTATTTGAATTGATTTTTTAACCTCACCGGCGGGAGCCTGTAAGATGATAAGAATAAACAATCTGTCCAAGGTATACAAACTTTATAATAATAAGAGTGACAGGTTAAAAGAAGCTTTGAATTTCAGAGGGAAAAAATTTCACAGGCCATTTTTTGCCTTAAAGAACATCAGCATTGATATTTCACGTGGTGAAATCCTAGGTGTTATCGGGAGAAACGGATCGGGGAAATCGACATTGTTAAAAATAATTTCGGGATTAATTACTCCCAGTAGCGGGAATTGTGAAGTTAATGGACAAATATCAGCATTACTGGAACTGGGCTCGGGAATGAACCCGGAATTTTCAGGAATTCAGAATATATATTTCAGTGGAATAATAATGGGATTAACAAGAAATGAGATAGATAAAAAAATTGATGATATTCTGGACTTTGCCGACATAGGAGAATTTATTGATCAGCCTTTTAAAACATATTCATCAGGAATGAAAACCAGGCTTGCCTTTTCGATTGCAATAAATCTGGACCCTGAAATTCTGATAATTGATGAAGTACTTGCTGTGGGTGATGAATTGTTCAAAAGAAAATGTTATGCAAAAATGGAGGAATTATTTAATTCAAGCTGTTCCGTGATCTTTGTATCCCATAGCCTGGGTGCAATTAATGAATTTTGTTCAAGGGCCATCCTTGTTGACAGGGAGAGATACTTCTGGACGGCCCATCAAAACTTGTAACTTCGAATTATCAGAAATATCTATTTGTCAGGGAAAGTGACAGAAAAAAAACAAGGCAGGAATTAATTGAAATCAATAGGGAGATTAATTCCGAAAAAATTTCGGCATTTAAAATAAATATACAGGAAAATTTTTTTTCAGATAATTCCAATGATTTGATTGATCGTTCAAGATCTGAAATGTCCTATTTTATTCCGAATTATGAACCGAAAAGCAGAGTGATCACAAAAAATTTTGATGTGGAAATTGAGGATATTCATTTCAGGAATATTCATGGTTCAAGAGTAAATTGTCTTTTAATTAATGAAGAATATATCAATTCCTTTAAAGTTAAATTTAATATTAAGGCATATGATGTAGGGTTTGCAGTTCCATTCAAGACAGAAAAGGGGATGATTATCTCAAATTTAAATATGAAGGGAAAGTATATCAAGATTGTGGAAAGCGGTACTGTTATTGAAGTTGATTACCATTTTAAATGTTTATTTACTCCGGGAGTTTATTATACGAATACAACAGTAGGGGGAGTAGTTGATGATAAAAGAATGGTATTGAACCGGATAATTGATTCTGCAGCTTTTAAAGTGCAGAAGACTGAAAAAATTGAAAATCATGAAGGAATTGTCATTTGTGATCAGTATTTTAAATTTACATTCAGTTCAGATAACAATAATTGATCCTGATTGAAAATATCAAATATATATCATTGCTGTGTTTACAAAACCGGAAGTCAGTGGATTAAGGCAATTTTTTCCGATAATATTATTTTTAAAAAAACAGGATTTGATATATTTACTTACCAGCAGCAGTTAAATGAAAAAATAGATAAAAGAAAACTGACAGAAAGAGTTTTTGACAGGCCATTTCCATTGAACAGTATAATTAGCCCTCTTTACATGGATTACAAATCATTTGATTCTATCCCTAAGCCACCGGATTACAGAGCCTTCTTTATTATGAGAGATCCCAGGGATATTGTGATCTCCTGGTATTATTCAGCCAGGCAATCTCACCCTCCTGTTGGAAAAATTCTTTTGCATAGAAAAAATTTGAATAAACTTACTTTACTGGATGGGTTGAAATATTCAATAAAATATCTTGAATATTACGGATTATTTAAAGCAATAAGGTCATGGATAGATGCGGAAAGGGATAATCCGATGAATAAAGTGTTTAGGTATGAAGAAATAACCGATGTTAATAAACAGGAGCTATTTTTATCAGAACTTTTTAAGTATTGCGGAATTTGTATGAATGAAAATGAATTAAAAGAATTGTTGGTGAAGTATAGATTCAGTGCCATGAGAAATCCATGTAATGCTAATAATTGTCATTACCGAAAGGGAATTCCGGGGAATGGAGAATATATTTTAACAACAATCTGAATAATTTGTTTATAGAGGTTTCGGAAGGCATTGCTGAATATTTAGGGTATGAAAATTGAAAAACAATAAAAAGGTTTTTCTGGCTTCATTTCAGAAATCTGGGAATACCTGGCTCAGTTTTCTGATTGCGAATATATATAATCTGATAGAAAAAAAATATCCGGAGGTCAATTTCCATAATATTCATGACATAAACCCTGAATATAAAAAAGGGATCAGATATAAAAGAGTATTTCCTGATTTTCCGTTAATTCAAACAACTCATGAAACGTATAAAGAAGTTTTTGAAAATGTAATTTTATTACTGAGAGATCCCAGAGACCTGCTTTTATCTTATTACTTTTATCTTGAGGGTGAACGGAACCTTGATCTGACATTAAGTGAAGTAGTTAAACATGAAAAATATGGTGTAAGAGCAATAACCTCCCATATTTCGTCATTTATTAAAAGCGATGCAAATATACTGCTTATAACTTATGAGAGTCTGCATAAAGAAATTTTCAGGATTATAGTTAAAATTGTTGAGTTTATCGGGATCGGAGTTAAGGATAGCATACTGGCTGAATCTGTGAAGAGATCCAGTTTCAGATCAATGAGAAAAACAGAAATTGAGAAAGGGAGAAAATTTGGAAATCCTTCTTTTATATTTACCAGAGAGGGAAAAACAGGGAAAGGGAAAAAGAGATTTCACCACTCGGAAGAATTATCCGAATATATTAGAAGTGAAGTGAAAAAGGTTCCATTATTATATTTTCTTTATTATTAGTATTTTGAAAAAAACAAATCTGTTTATTGTCGGTGCAGCCAGGTCAGGTACTACATCTTTATGGAACTATTTAAAGGCACAGCCAGAAATATTTGTTCCAGATGGCGAATTATTAAAAGAACCCAGTTATTTTGCTGATATTCATACAGGGATTGATTTGAATGGGTATTTGAAAATCTATGAAAATGTCTTGAACTCTCATATATATGCTGTTGATGCATCCGTGGGATATCTTACAGACCCGGAAAGTGCAAAAAGAATATATGACTACAATAAAAATTCGAAAATAGTGATTATTCTGAGAACTCTGTATATCGTGCTTATTCTTTATATAGATGGATGGTACAGGAAGGTTATGAATATAATACTTCCTTTGAAATGGCATTGCAGGCGGAGAAAGAGCGGGTACTTCAAAAATGCTCCAATTGGTTTAAACCGAATTATTACTGGGGGTATTTATATTTTAGAAGCGGGCTTTATTTTAAGCAGGTAAAAAGATATCTCGATCTTTTTAAGTCTAACGTGTTTTTAATCAAATTTGAAGATTTGATGAGTGAAACCGGGAGTGTCTGTGAAGGCCTGTGTTCCTTTCTGGGTATAGAAGGTCGGGATAATGATTTCAGAAAATATAACAGGTCGGTTTCCGTCAAATCGGCAAAACTCCAATTCTTATTAAGAAAACTCAATAATTATATTATTAACGATAATACAAACGGGATCCCTATAGATGATATTCAGAAAAAATTAAGATCAAATTTTTCAGCGATGGTTCAAAAGTTCAGAGAAAAGGTGAAATTGAATTTATTTGAATATATACAGATACAAGCAGCTTTTTTCAAAGTAAATATATTTCTCGGTTCTTTATCTGACAAATATCTTTTCAAGAATCAACATAAGAAATGTATCCGAGATAAAATTCTTGATTTCGGATTGAATAATAAACCAGCCAAAAAATTAAATGAAAAGACAAGAACGGAATTGCTTGTGAAGTATAAAAAAGATATTGATATTTTAAGTTCTTTTACAGATATGAGTTTTTTTTCGTGGTTATAAATATGATAGACAGGGCATTGGAATCACTTAAGGATATTCCGAGATATACTTACGGTGAAATAGATTTGGGTGGCTTGACCATTAATTATAATGATCCTCTTTCTCTTTATAATGAGTACAAAGATATTTTTATAAATGGGATTTATACTTTTAACCCGAAAAGATCAAATCCGGTTATTTTAGATGCCGGTGGATATATTGGACTTTCAGCGATATATTTAAAAAATAAATATCCCGACTCGGAAATTACTGTATTTGAACCGGATCCTGAAGTATTTAGAATATTAAGAAAAAATATAAGGATAAATGAACTTCAGGATGTCAAATTAATTAATTCCGGACTGGCTAAAGAGAACTGTGTTGCCTATTTTTATCCTGACGGATCTGACGGCGGGAATATGGTGTCCAGAAAAGGAGACAAGAAGATAGAAGTAAAAATAGTCAGATTAAGTTCTTTTATAACAAAAAATACTGATCTGCTGAAAATGAATATTGAAGGTATGGAAGGAGAGGTTTTCCGGGAAATTGAAAGTAAACTACATATGATCAGGGAAATAATATTTGAACACCATTCCGGCCACACATTTCCGCAAAACCTTGGTGAAATACTTTCTATATTAAACCGAAACGGATTCAGGTATTTAATAAGCATGTTCCCTGGTTCTACCGTTAAAATTCCTTTTAAACTAAAAGATGATTACAGATCATTTAACCTGGTTTATGCTAAGAATTTTAAATTTACTTGAAGGGGTTTTGGGATAAGGCAGACCATCTATTAAAAATTATAAATGAATTTAAGAAATTCAATTAAGAAGCATTATGTAAAGCGAAAAAATTTTAATTCTATCAGTCCCGTTTCAAAAATATTTGGATCTGACAGAGGGAATCCTATTGACAGATATTATATTGAAAAATTCCTGAATGAAAACAGATCTTTTATATATGGAGATGTACTTGAGGTTGGAAGGGATAAATATACAAAAAAATTCGGGGGAGAAAATGTGACCAGATCCTCCATACTTCATATAAATGAAAATTTTAATGCAGATCTAATCGGGAATCTTGAGACAGGAATAGGTATCCCGGAAAATAAATTTGATTGTTTCATCTGTACACAGACACTTCTCTGCATTTATGATGTTCGGTCAGCAGTTAGAAACGCTCTGAAATTAGTAAAACCTCATGGGTCAATCTTCTGACCATTCCGGGTATTACTAAAATCAGTCGGTTTGATTATGAAAGGTGGGGACAATTCTGGAGTTTCACGATCGATCGGTCTTTTCCCTATTTTCAGAATTAATACCTCCTGAAAATATAATAATAAATACTTACGGGAATGTGAGATCTGCTTCAGCTTTTTTATATGGCCTGGCTGTAAATGATTTAAGCTGGAAAAAACTTAATTATCATGATCCAGATTATCAGGTAATTATCTCCGCAATAGTTCAGAAATTAAGATGAGTAAAGGCATTGTTTTAGCTTATCACCGGGTAATTGATATAAGTTCTGATCCTCAAGTATTAGCAGTTTCACCAAAAATATTTTTGGAACAAATGAAGTATCTGAAATCAAGATTTCAAATACTTCCACTTCATGATTTAGCGGATAGGTTGTCAGGGAATATTCCTCTGAACGGGTGCATATCAATAACCTTTGATGACGGTTATGCAGATAATTTGCATTATGCTCTTCCGGTTCTGGAAGAGCTGGATATCCCAGTTACATTTTTTGTGACAATCGGTATGGTGGGGTCGGATAAGGAATTCGGTGGGATGAGTCGAAAATTTATTCTTTTCTGTGGATAAGAGATTTTGTCCTCGGAAAATCGAAATTAATCATGAAAAGCTTTTGTGGGAATTCAGCAATTCCGGTGAGATTGAATATGTTTATCGTGAGATTCATAAAAAGTTGAAATTGAGTACCTACATGGAAAGGGAAAGAGTAATGAAGAAATTGTTTAAATGGAGAGGAGTTAACAGAAGTTATGGAAGGCAGGTAAACAGAGTACTAAGCAAAAAAGAGTTATTGCAAATTTCTTTAAGTACTATTTCAACGATAGGATCTCATACAATAAATCACCCTACTTTAAAATGTGAAAATAGCAGACGATCTGACTTTGAGATTATGGGGTCAAAAAAAAGAAGAGAGAGATCAATAAAAAAAAATCACAGGATTCTCCTATCCCTTTGGGTAAGATCAGATTTTGAAGAAAGAAGTATTGAGAGAGTTCAGAAAGCAGGATATCATTTTGCTGTCACAAATATTCAAAATAGTGTCTGTTCTGATACCAATAAATTTCTGATTCCGAGAAGGTTGATAAGAAACTGGGGAGTTCCAGAATTTAAAGAAAATATTGACATTTTTTTTACCAATTGATCATATTCGAGAAAGTATGAATATTTCAGACTTTACAAGAAAATTAACTGATTGTGACATGAAGGTTAGTCCTTTACCGGGTAAAGATAAATTTGAAAATATACGACACATAAATCAATTGGATAGGGTTGGAGGTGCAGCAATACAAGCTAGCAGATTATCAAGGTATCAGAATCGAATTAATCTAAATTCAAAAGTGTTAGTTAAGGAAATAAGATCAAAATTATTCGCTTCTGACATATTGGAAATTAAAAATGAAATATCAGAGGCTGAGTCAGATTTGATCTCTTTTGGAGAAGAAAGTGGATTACCTGACATATTTTATACATCTGGTTTTAATTTGAAGAAATATAAACATTTTGTTGAAGCTGATCTTGTCCACTTGCATAATATTCATAAAGAGTTTTTTTCATTCCTGTCAATTCCGGAGATCTCATCATTAAAGCCAACGATCTGGACTCTACATGATATGTTACCAATAACCGGTCATTGTGTTAATGATTATGGATGTGAGAGATGGAACAGGGGTTGCGGTAATTGTCCTGATCTGAATCGGGAGGTTAAAGTTGAAACTGATAATACTGCTCTTCAATGGAACCTGAAAAAGGTGGCTTTTAAATATTCTGATATAACAATTGTATCACCTTCAAAATGGCTTTATGATAAATTGAAAAAAAGTATTTTAAAAAACAAGGATATAAAGCTCATATATAATGGTATTGATGAGAAAATATTTTTTAATCACCAAAAGAAATATGCTCGTAACAAGCTTGGTCTTCCGGAATAAAAATTTACACTTTTATTTATTGCAAATGGGGGGATAAATAATTCTGCAAAAGGGGGCAACCTTATAAGTGATATTTATAAGAAGCTTAAAATAAGTAATTTAACTTTAATATGTATCGGTCAAAACAACTATATCCATCCTGAGATAGTATCAATACCCAATATTGAAAATGAAAGTATTCTTGCACTCTATTTATCGTCTGCAGACCTGGTACTTTATCCAACTCAGGAAGATAATTGCCCGTTAATTGTACTTGAATCTTTATCCTGCGGGACACCGGTAATATCATTTGATGTAGGTGGAGTTCCGGAGATATTAGAACATAAGAAGAATGGATATATTGCGGAGAAAAATTCTCTGGAAGATTTTATGAGTGGAATAATGTATTTTTTTAAGAATAACAAAGCTCTGAAGGAAGCCTCCCGATATTCGCGATTAAGTGTATTAAAGAAATTTACTTTAAAAGAAATGTCAGATAACCACCTTGATTTATATAAAGATAAATATAATTATTTCTTCAAAAAAAAATCAGGCACAAAAAAAAAATATCGGGAATCAGTTGAATTACTTTTAAAGAAATATATTGACTATTGATATTTATCAGAATATAGATGAAAAATTATAATAGATCTGAACCTTTGTTCTTTATTAACATCCCTAGTAGTGGTGGCACCAGTATAGAAAAAATTTTGATGAAATGGTTTGGGGGAAAGTACTTTAGTCATGGCTTCAATGCGAGAAGCATTAATTTTAGACAACTTCCATATAAAATGATGCCACCAATATGTGTCGGGGGGTATTTTTCTATGTTGGGAAACAAGGGAGTTAAAGAACTTTACCCAAATTGTAAACAATTAATAACTTTTATCAGGGAGCCTTTTGAGGTTGCCTTATCTCAATATTTTTTTTGGAAAAAAGAAGGAAGAAGAGCATTGATTAAGTCAAAATTACTGAAGCCCGATTCGGATTCAGACTATAAAGATGTGAGTGACTATCTGAGCAAAAGACCGAAATCTATTTTACAGAATTTTATGCCTACTCAAATCAATATAAATAATTTTAAAAAAAATAATTCATGATAATTTTATTTATACGGGATCACTGAAGATCTCCAAGACTTCTGTAGATATCCTTGCAGAAAAACTAGCTTTTGAAAAAGTAAAAGTTAAAGAATTAAATATAACAGAATGGGATGAATATATACCCTCATCCGCCAGATTTGATTTTATAAAAAAAAATATATTTGAGTATGAAGTGTATGATTATATACTTTCTCGATATAAATCTGACCCTGATATTAAATAATGAGATTTTGTCATTTCCCTTTTACCAGAATGCATATTTCGGAAAACGGTGATGTGTATTTATGTTGTTCTGCATGGTTGGATCATTCCATCGGGAACATTTATAAAAGTAGCCTTAAATCAATCTGGAATTCAGATAAAGCAAAAATAATCAGGGAATCAATATTAAATGAAAGCTTTCATTTATGTGATGAAACAGTTTGTCCGAGAATAATTTCCGGAGAGGTGAATTTAAAGCGGAAGATTTATATATCTGAAAATGATCTGGATATTTATTCCCAGAATATGAGATCAGGCCCAAATCATATATCTCTTAATTATGATTACTCATGTAATTTACGTGCCGGTCATGCAGGACCCGGATAAAAGAAATACCTGATGACAAAGTTTTACAATTAATTAGTTTCCAAAAATCGTTACTGAAATCTGAATTATTTAAAAATGTAAAAGGATAGTAGTAACAGGAGCCGGTGAGCCTTTTACAAGCAGGGTTTTTTTGGACCTGTTTTCCAAAATCAATGAAAATGAATTTCCGGACCTGAAAATTACCCTTCGGACAAATGGGCTACTGTTAAACAGCAAGAACTGGGAAAAATTATCAGGAATTCATTATGCCGTTGATTCTGTTCTAATCTCAATAGATGCAGCAACGGAACAAACATATAACATGATCCGCCTGAATACCTGTTTTAAAACTCTTAAAAAAAATCTTAAATATATAAAAAAAATTAAGGGGAATAAAAATTTCAAGCTTGGATTTAATTTTGTAGTACAGAGAGGAAATTACAGTGAAATGCCTGAATTCGTCAGGTTTGCCCGAAAATACAATTGTGATGAAGTCACTTTTTCTCAACTCATGAATTTGGGGACATTTACAATGAAGGAGTATACTGACCAGGCTGTCCATCGTAGTGATCATCCGGATTTTAACGATTTGAGAAGAATTGTTAATACAAAAATCTTTAAAGATCCTATTGTAAATCTTAATAATCTATCTAATATGATCGATTAAAATATATTTAAAAAAATGATGAAATTTTCTCATATTATACATCCGGTTATTATTAAACCTCCCAGTGACCTTGTTTTTGCACAACCGGTCACTGTGGAAACTATGAGAAAAAAGCGAGGGAATTTGCACAAAGGAATTCAGAATTAGAAATCAGTCTATATTCTGTGCAATACAATGATGAATCAAGGTTTGAGCTGCCTGACGTTTTTACAAGACTTCCGGATCTTACCAGATCGGTATCAGATATAGGGGAATTTCATTCCAATAGAAAATTAGCACTGATCAAGGATATACTGGATACCCTGGATAATTCTGATACAGATTCAGGTTATTTTATCTATACAAATGTTGATATAGCTTTAATGCCGGGGTTTTATCTGGCTATAAAAAAAATAATTGAGAAGGAATATGATGCTTTTGTAATAAATAGAAGAACGATTAAGGAAACATTTACAAGTATCGATCAGATCCCGCTAATGTATGCTGAAACTGGTGAAACTCATCCCGGTTATGATTGTTTTGTTTTTAAAAGAAATATATATGAAAAATTTATTCTAAGAGATATCTGTATCGGTACTGCCTGGATAGGCAGGGCGTTATTGGCTAATATGGTTGCTTTTTCCAAAAATTTTAAAGAGTTCAGGAATTTGCATTTGACGTTCCATCTGGGAGATTCACTTTCATGGAGGGACCCTGATTTTGATGAGTACTTTAAACATAACAGGGATGAGTATAGAAAAATCTACAGGGATCTGAAATCACATTTAAAAAATTTTGATGATGTATGGGAATCATATCTTCTGGATGGTGGAGCTAAAAGAATGATCCCGGTTTTTGATTAGTATTGAGTAAATTTAGCCGAAATGATCAATAAAGTATTCAGTCATATTCATCATGTTGATATCGGTACAATATCCAGAATGTATTCGGATTATTCTCCGGTTTTTGTATTATCCACCGGGAGGACTGGTACCAAGTTCATAAGTGAATTGATAAAAAAAACTGATAATATAGATTCATTTCACGAACCGGTACCGACACTTCAATATTATTCAGATTACGCATTTCACAATCAAGACAAAATTGCTTTACTAAAAAAAATGATAAATGTTTCAAGGATAGAAATAATCTTAAATTCATATATTGGAGAAAAGATTTATTTTGAATCAAACCAGTGTCTAACATTTTTTGCATATGCGTTGAACGAACTTTTCATTAAAGCCAAATTTGTTCACCTTGTCAGGCATCCGGGTGATTTTGTCAGAAGTGCCATAAAGAAAAGGGTGGTATAAAAATGACTCGATATGGGAATACGGGGAGAGTAAAGCATAATAATAGATCATTCTGGATGGAGATGAGTCATGTTGAACAACTAGCCTGGTTATGGAGTTCCACAAACAGATTTATTGAAGACTTCAAATAAAATATGAGAGAGGAACAAATTTATACATTGAAATTTGAAAAATTGACAGAAGATAAAACTATCATCCACAAATTAACAGAGTTTATCGGAGCGGGAACAATAGATGATAATCTGATCGAACTATTCCAGAACAAGAAAATCAATTCTTTAAAAATATTTCCAAATGAACCTGCAAATATGCAAAAAACAGGATTTTTTCCATCTTATTCTGATTGGGATCAGGATAGTATAAGTCAACTTAAAGCAGGAATTGGTAATTTGTCTGATCTGTATGGTTATGCTCTGTAAAATGCATAGCAAGCCTTTATTATCAATAATTATTGCAAACTATAATAAGTCTGAATATCTGGATGAATGCCTTATGAGTATAGTTAATCAGACATTTAAAGATTTTGAAGTGATAGTTTGTGATGACAATTCCGATGATGATTCCCTAAAAATAATAAAAGAATATATAAAAAATTACCCCGGAATGATCAAATTAATATGTAATAAAAAAAATCTCGTGTATCAATGGTTCGTCATGAATGTATTATGATGTCCCGGGGAAAATATCTCACCACTCTTGATAGTGATGATTTTTATTACAGCATCAGAAAACTTGAAAAGGAGATGAAGATCATTAATTCAAACTCCAGAAAAAACAGGGATGTAATCGCTTTCTCATATACGATCCAGGGAAAAGAGTAATGAATTAAATTTGCAGTGGGGGAAGGATAAGATTAAGGAGGGACATATCTTCTCAGAGATAATATCCCGGGATTGTTTTATTCCAAGGGATTTCATATTCAATAAAAAAAACTATTTTGAAACGGGTGGGTATGATTTCCGGTTTCCGATATATGAAGACTGGGATCTGAAGATCAGGTTGTCGCACAAAAGAGAGTTTTATTTCTCCGGTATAAACGGAATTGCATACAGGAGACATGGGGAAGGATTGTCTTCAAAGCCCTCTGGTGTTCATAAAAAATGGTTGAAGAGAGTATTCAATAAAAATGAAGAGCTGATAGGGGATAGTGAAAAGGAAAAAATAAAAGAGAATTTCAGACTATATCTGGATAAGTACAAATAATTGCTCTAAGCCTGAATAATATTAATATTGATTAAATGAAGAGAAAAATTCTGGTAACAGGTTCTTCTGGCCTGATCGGATCGGAAGTCTGCCTTTATTTTGGAGAAATGGGTTATGAAGTTCATGGAATTGATAATAATGAGAGAGCGGTACTATTTGGTCCTGAGGGAGATACTGTCTGGATGCTAAATTGGTTGAAAAAGAAACTGAAAAATTTCCATCATTACAAAGTTGATATCAGAAACAGGAGTGGTATTAGGGGGATCGTAAAAAAGATCTGTCCAGATGCAATAGTACATTCCGCTGCACAACCTAGTCATGACAAAGCAGCAGAAATACCTTTTAAAGACTTTGAAATAAATGCTCTGGGGACATTGAATCTCCTTGAAGCATTAAAAAGTATAAGTAGAGATGTGCCCTTTGTTTTTTTGTCAACCAACAAAGTTTATGGGGATTCTCCAAATAGCATTAGAATGAAGGAATCTGAGACACGATGGGATTATGATGATCCAAAACACAAAAATGGAATTAATGAGAATTTTTCGGTTGATCAGACAATGCACTCTCTTTTTGGAGTATCAAAGTTATCTGCGGATATTCTAGTTCAGGAATATGGAAAATATTTTAGTATGCCTACCACAATTTTACGTTGTGGATGTCTGACCGGTCCCAATCACAGTGGTGTAGAACTCCATGGATTCCTGAGTTATCTGGTTAAATGTAATATAGAAGAGAAACGATATACAATATTCGGATATAAAGGGAAACAGGTTAGAGATAATCTTCATTCCTATGATGTTGCCTGTTTTATAGATAAAGTAATAAATTTCCCGAATCATGGTGAGGTTTTTAACCTTGGGGGAGGGAAAGAAAATTCCTGCTCTATACTTGAAGCTTTTAAGATAGCTGAATCCATGACCGGAATTAAAATGAACTATGTTTATTCAAAAAAAAATAGAATAGGAGACCATATCTGTTATTACAGTGATCTGACAAAAGTAAAGAAATTTTATCCGGATTGGAAGATAACAAAAAATCTCAGTTATATTTTTGATGAAATTATAAATAGAAAACTTTGTGAATGGAAACATTCATAGTCAGTTAAATGCTTGAGATGTTTAGGAAACTTTATTCTTCATTAAAGTCAATTTTCACAAAAAAACATATAATCTTTGAAATGGCAAAAGATGATTTTGTCAAACAATATTTTGGTTCATATCTTGGTTCAATCTGGGCAATAATTCATCCAGCTATTTATGTTATCACAATTTGGATTATCTTTTCTCTTGGGATACGAAAGGGGAATGATGCTGAACATCCTTTTATTTTATATCTGGTTTCAGGTTTTATAGTCTGGAGCTTTTTTTCCAGTGCCCTTGCATCAGTTTCAAAATCTATTTCAACGTATAAATATCTTGTAAAAAGTATGATCTTTAAAGTTTCAGTTCTTCCGATAGTGAAGATATTATCGTCTCTGTTTCTTCATTTTATATTTCTTGGAATATTTATTGTCTTGTATTTCTCAAACGGATATTTCCCTGATATTTATGTGATTCAGTTCCCATATTACCTAAGTGCAACAATTATTTTGCTGGCTGGCCTGGGCTGGGCTTGTTCTGCTCTAAATTTGTTTGTAAATGATGTTTCTCAATTTATTTCAGTAATAGTCAGAATTGGATTCTGGTTTACACCTATTTTCTGGAGGATTGATGATTTTCCCGTGGGAATGCAATCTGTCTTAAAACTGAACCCTGTTTTTTATCTTATCCAGGGTTATAGAGATTGTTTTCTTTATAATGTCTGGTTCTGGGAAAGACCGTTTTTAACGATATATTTCTGGGCCGTTACACTGATTATTTTGTTCTCAGGTGTGGCAATCTTTAAAAAGCTAAGCCCGCACTTTGGAGACGTTGTGTGAATATTAACCTGCAGTATTTAAAATTCTCCCAATCTGAATGAAAATGTCTGAATCAGATTCTGATAAACTTATATTTATTCTCTCTCAGCCAAGAAGCGGTTCAACTTTGCTTCAGAAGATTTTAGGGAACCACCCCTTGATCTATACAAGGTCCGAACCCTGGTTCATGTTTCCCTATGCTTATGCATTAAAAAATGATGGTATCTATGCTGAATATGATTTTAATATGTATAAAAGAGGAATAGCTGATTTTGTTAATGGATTAAAGGATGGACAAAAAGAATATAATGATGAGATCCGGGAAATGTGTACAAAGATTTATTTAAAGTTCCTGGGAAAAGAACAATATTTCCTGGATAAAACACCCCGATATTATTTAATCTTTGATGAACTTCAACAAATATTTCCTGATGGAAAATTTATTATCATAGTTAGAAATCCTCTTGCTGTCCTGTCATCCATAATAAAAAATTGGACAGGGAAGAATTGGTTCCGTCTTTCTGAATACAAAACTGATCTTATTGATGCAATCCGTTTGCTATCTGAACTTATAAAAAGCGATAAACCTAATCTTCATATTGTCAAGATACGAACACCTTCTTGAAGATCCTTATGAAGTAATTAATGAGATTTGTAATTTTCTGAGTATAAAGTATAAGTCCGGAATGCTTAAATTCACAAATTTTTTTAAAACAAAATGGTTACTGGGTGATCAGAAAATTTATTCTACTTCATCTATTATCAGATCAAGATCAGATGAATGGATTGGTGAAACCGGAGACCCGCAGATATGGAGGGCTCTGAACGATTATTTGAATCATATAGGGCGGGATACGTTGAAAGATCTTGGATATGATTTTAAGGAAATTAATAAGCTCCTTTCTGATAATAAACCTATTCAAGATGATGAGGAAATGAAATATAGGACATTCCCTCTTTTTCCCTCCTGGATAATACAAAAGACTGCCTTATAGAGAATTTCAGGCTAAAGAGCCAGGTAAGAGAGAATTCTATTCAGATACAGAAATGTAAACTGCTTGATCGAGTTAAAAATTTTACTGAAAACAAAAAAGATATCTCTGTAGTTATAGGAAGCTACCAGAGACTTTACTATCTTCAGGCATCAATTGAGGGGATAAGGAAGGAATTGGAAGGGAGTGGAATAAGTTTTGAAATAATTGTTGTTGATGGAGGATCGGATGATGGTCGAATGGGATGGATTATTCGTCAGAAAGATATTATTTCAATAATTCAGCATAACAGAGGAAATTGGGGGCGAGGGCAGATCCCAAAAAGGTCCTGGGGATATTTCATGAATCTTGGTTTTAAAGCAGCTGAAGGAAAATATATTTGTATGTTAAGCGATGATTCACTGATCATTCCAGGTGCAATTAAAAATGGATATAAATATTTTGAATCCCAGCTTCGCAGTGATGTTAATCTTGGTGCTCTTGCATTCTATTTTAGAGATTACCCTATTCGTAAAAAATATGGGGTTGCGGTCAATTTAGGTAATTTGTATGTTAATCATGGACTTTTTTTAAGAAAGGCTCTGATTGATGTGGGGTATATTTCTGAAGATGAGTATGAATTCTATTTTGCAGATACTGATCTTACACTCAAACTTATTCAACAGGGATATCAGTGCAAAGTAAGTGAGAACTCTTTTGTTGAGCACTATTATCATGCTAATGACTATCTGAGAAAGAACAATGATAATGAAGCAAAACTTAGAGATAGAGCAACACTTATCAATAAATGGGAAGGGATTGCTTATCCTCCGATTAAGAAGGAGGAATACCTGAAATGTGTGGGATATTGGAAATATACAGATTTTACAGATAACACAAAGACATTAAGGAAATTGTTATCAGCAAAGAGACAAAGTGAATAAACCAGATAGAATAATTGATTTCGGAAAAGTCTGCAGCCTTGATTCTTATATTATAGAAAATGAATCAAAGAGAAAGATTATGAAAAGACTTTTAACTAAACTTCGTGATTTATTCTTTTTTAAACCTGATGGTTGTTTTGAGCAGAATGTTAATTTTTCTTTTTTAAAAGTATGAAAAGAAATGATTATGATGTATTGTTCGATACAATTTACAATTCATGCCACTCCATATCAAAATGTAAATATGAATTCTCTCTTAAAAAAACACTATTTTTTAATATAGGAGTTCTGTTTAAATTAATTAAAAATATTAAGATCTTCACTTCTCTGGATAAGGGGTCATTTATTGGGAGAGTTTATTTGTACGTAACTTCGGTATATTGCCTGAATGTGCTGGAGAAGATTGTTAAGTGTTATAAATTCAAGTATCTGGTTACTTTTGCGGATATGCAGCCTGTTGACAATATACTGGTGCAGTATTCAAAAAATAAGGCAATTACGACAATAACGCTCCAACATGGCCTTTATATTGATTATTCCTTTTTCAGAAATGTGAACATGGTTAATTATATGAATGTCACTTCGGACTACTTCCTTTCCTGGGGGAGGGATACGAAAGCTCTGATAAATAAATATTCTCCAGGATCCAGAGTTGTGATTTGCGGAAAGCCTATTCCTGATATTGATAACCTGGAAACTGCAGATTATTTTACAGTTATTTTTGATCAGAACTTATTTCATGAATTTAATAAAAAACTTCGACGATTGCGTATGAAGTATCTAAAAAGCTGGGGTTAAAAATAAACCTGCGGCTTCATCCTTACAATAAAATTCACTGGTACAAAGTAGATAAAAAAAAGACCTATTTTGGAAAAGATATTAATCATTCCGAATTTGTAATTGGTCATACATCAAGTCTCCTTTATGAATTAATGAGACGGGGGATACCTTCATTTAAATTCAGGTCCGAAATACCAGCAAATAAGATAAAAAAAAGTCTTATTTTTGCGAATGCAGATGAATTACTTAGATTAACTGAAACTCTTATAAAAAAATTCAATTTCAGACTTATGCAAAATACTATATTTCCTGCCTTTCAACAAAATCACTTAAAAGATATAAAAAGGTTTTTTCCGGATTTGAAAATGAACTCAGTTAAAATACTCGATTGTACACTTAGAGATGGAGGGTACCAGAATAATTGGGATTTTTCTGATGCCAGCATTTTAAAAATCATTAACTCTCTTATTGAGGGGAATATTGATATTATTGAATGTGGATTTCTTAGTGATTCCAAGGGGCAAAAAAAGGATTCGACTCAGTTCAACTCCATTGATGTAATAAATAATCTGATAAATCATATTGATCTTGAAGATAACTCAAGAGAGTTTGTTGTTATGGTGAACTATGGTGATTATAACTTAAATAATCTCACAGAATTTATTCCTGAAGATAACAATATCAATGGAATAAGACTGGCATTTCATAAAAACGATTTTAAGCAAGCATTAGATTCTGCAAAATTAATCAAAAAGAAAGGTTATAAACTTTATGTACAGGCTATGGTTACCCAGACCTATTCTGATCTAGAGATCCTCAATATGCTTGATCTGTATGCAAACCTGGAACCATATGCAATTTATATTGTTGACAGTTTCGGGTCAATGTCCATGTTCGAGTTTGAGAGGCTTTATTCACTTTTTAACCATAATATATCTGACTCAATAAAGTTGGGATTCCATTCTCATAATAATATGCAGTTGTCATATTCAATTGCTATTGAATTTATCGAGATAGCAAAAAAAAGAGATATCATTATTGACTCATCCATTTTCGGGATGGGAAGAGGCGCAGGAAATCTAAATACTGAGATATTGGCAAATTATCTGAATTCCGGTTATTCTTCAGAATACCGGATAACACCACTACTTGAGGTAATAGATGGCCATCTTGAATTCATTTTTCAGGAAAATCCCTGGGGCTATTCGGTCTCTCATTTTTTATCAGCTGTAATTGGCTGCCATCCCAATTATCCATCTTATTTTCTGGACAAAAAAAATCTTTCTATTGTCTCCATAAAAGAACTTCTCTGGGAGATACCTGCTGAGAAAAGAAAAAAGTTTGATAAGTTGTTTTCTGAAGAATTATATCGAAAGTATCAATCCCGAATCAGGTCGGATTTAAGTACAATTGATTTTGACTTCTCAGGTAATAATATACTGATCATCGCATCCGGAAGTAGTGTGAAACTAAAGGAACTTCAAATTAATAGTTTTATAAAAAAGAATAAACCAATGGTAATCCAGGTTAATCATATAAATCCTTCAATAAAGTTTGATTACCTATTCTTCTCAAACCAAAAAAGATATGATGAATTTCTAAACACTCTCAATCATTCGAAACTTATTGTAACTTCAAATATTGATCTGGACACCAGACATGAAAAGTGTATTGTACTGGAATACAAAAAACTTGTTTCCATGACAAGTCAACGGAATGATAACTCAACAATTTTATTGCTGAATTATTTGGTTTTCAGCAAGATTGTTTCTGTATATTTGGCAGGATTTGATGGATTTAATGCCTCAGCTGGCAATAATTACAGTTATAAAGAATATGGGAGGGTTTTGAAAGAAAAAGAATTAAAAAAACAAAATGAGCTGAATAGACATTCTATATCTGAGATCTCAGAGAAAATAAAAATACGGTTCCTTACTAACTCAATTTTTGAAAAAGCGACATCAGTTAAAATTTTGGGAGTGATACCTGCCAGATATGAATCATCCCGATTTGAAGGGAAACCCTTGGCACTAATACATGGTGTACCTATGATAGAGAGAACTTACAGACAGGCAGTTCAATCCACCATGCTTGATAACCTGATAATTGCAACAGATGATAAAAGGATTGCTAATTTGTGCAAATCAAGGTCGATACCCGTAATGACGACATCAGCTGAATGCAAAACCGGAACAGATCGAATTGCTGAAGTAGCAGAAAAGCTTGATTATGACTTATATATAAATATTCAGGGTGATGAACCGATAATTGATCCCAGATCTATCAACCTGATCGTTGATTCATTTAAAAAAAATGGAAATAAATATTCAGCTTACAATCTTTATAAATCTATTTCAGATGAATCAGAGATCCTTTCTGATTCGATTATTAAAGTAATAATAAACTCGGATGATGAACTCATTTATATGTCCCGTCATCCAATACCATTCTCAAAATCCGGGCTGGAACCTGTTTATTTTAAACAAGTATGTGTCTATGGTTTTACAAAAAACTCACTCATGCAATTTGCAAATCATTCAAAAACGGTTAATGAAAAGTTTGAAGATATTGAGATATTAAGGTTCATAGATCTTGGATTAAAGGTGAAGATGGTTAAAACTGAATTTGAATCGGTTTCAGTTGACTATAAGGAAGATGTTATTAAGGTTGAATCAATCTTGAAAAGTAACAATTCTGCTAAGGTCCATGAAGAAAATTAAAATTATACTTTTTGATTTTGATGGAGTGATACTTAATTCAAACAAGGTGAGAGAGTGTGGATTTAGAAAAATTTTTGAAGATTTTGATGAAAATAAAGTGAATAAATTAATTGAGTTTCACAGAAAAAACGGTGGGTTATCAAGGTTTGTAAAAATTGATTTCTTCTTTAAAAAAATACTGAAATCAGATCTGAAAAAAGAGGTCCTTGACAAGTATGCAGGAAAATATTCCATTATAATGAGAAATGAACTGATAAAAAAAGAATATTTGCTTAATGATACTATTGAGTTCATAAAAAATAGATACCAAAACTTTCATTTCCATATAGTATCAGGGTCAGAACACAATGAATTAAATTATCTGTGTAAAAAACTGGGGATAACAAAGTATTTTTTGACAATAAACGGCTCACCTATGGCTAAAGTTGATATCGTGTCTTCGATTATTGAAATAAACGGATACAATACGGAAGAGATAATATTGATCGGGGATTCTATTAATGATTATGATGCCGCGGTTTCAAATAAAGTCAGATTTTTTGGTTTTAATAATCCCTCTCTTGAGGATGTCTCTAATTTCTATATAAGATCTTTTATAGATCTGCATTATTTAAAACTACTTCCATAATTACATACTTTCTGCTTTTTTCTGGAGGAAATGTGAAAAATAAAAATTCAAAAATATATATAGCGGGGCATAAAGGTCTGGTTGGTTCTTCATTAAAGCGAAGTCTTGAATTTAAGGGTTATTCGAATCTGGTTTTTCAATGCCCTTCTGAATTGAATTTAAAAAGGCAGCTTGAAGTTGAGTGGTTCTTTGAAAGAGAAAGACCGGAATATGTATTCATTGCAGCCGCCAGAGTGGGGGGTATTCTGGCAAATAAAACATATCCTGCGGAATTTATATATGATAATTTGATGATACAATCCAATATTATTCATACTGCATTTAAATACAAAGTTAAAAAACTACTTTTTTTAGGTAGTTCATGTATTTATCCGAAGAATTCGGAACAACCAATCAGAGAGGAATATCTCCTGTCTGATTTACTCGAACCGACAAACGAAGCATATGCCATTGCAAAAATCTCCGGCTTGAAGATGTGTAAATTTTACAATCAGCAATATGGTACAAATTTTATTTCAGTTATGCCAACAAATTTATATGGCCCGAATGACAATTATGACCTAGAAACCTCTCATGTTTTGCCGGCATTGATTCGAAAAATTTATTTGGCAAAATGTTTTGAGGATAGAAATTTTCACCTAATAAAACAAGATTTTATCAGATGGGAACAATTTAGAGATCTGAAGGAAGATCTGTCTTCACCAAATATGACAGAAATTTTGAAGAACCTTGGAATCGAAAATTCTTCTGGTCAGAACAATTCATCAGTGAAGGTGAATTTATGGGGAAGTGGAAAACCAAAGAGGGAATTTTTATATGTTGATGATCTTGCAGAAATTTGCATTAAATTGATGCAAAAATGTGATGCTAAAGAGCTGGGAGACTATATTAATATCGGGTGTGGTTTGGATATATCCATCACAGATCTGGCAATGATAATAAAGAAAGAGGTTGGTTTCAAAGGCCTTCTGGATTGGGACAATTCAAAACCGGATGGGACTTTAAGAAAATTGCTGAATATTGAGAAACAAATGAAACTAGGATGGGAACCCCTTATCTCACTTGAAGATGGAATAAAAAAAACAGTAAAAGCTTATTTAAGTCATTAATGAAAATTAAATTATCCGTGATAACGGTTGTCCTGAATGGTTCAGGAACTATCCAGAGAACTATAGATTCTGTCAGGAAACAAAATATGTCAAACATCGAACATATAATTATTGACGGAGGTTCTACTGACGGGACAGTTGATATAATAAAAAAAAATGAAAAAGATATCGCATTCTGGATATCTGAAAAAGATAGTGGAATCTATGATGCGATGAATAAAGGAATTATTAATTCCAGAGGGGAATGGGTCCTTTTTATTAACTCTGACGATTTTATTTATGAGGGGATTCTCAGCGAAATATTTGAAAATGAGCAAAATCTGGGTAAATTTGATCTGTTTTATGGATCAATGATTTATAATGGTGGAAGTTATAAGATTAAAATTAACAGAAGAAATCTCCATAACCTAAATTCACCTTTAAGCTATAGTCATCCGGCCACTTTTTTTAAGAAAAATTTTATTGAAAAATTCAATGGTTATAATGCTGGATTTAGGGTTGTAGGGGATTATGATCTATTAGTTAGAATCGCCAAATCCGGGTATAAATCACTGTTCATTGATAAAGCGATATCGGTTATGTCTTCTGGCGGAGTGAGTGACAGGATCCGTTCTATCCCCTGTATTATTCGTGAAAGGTTTATTATTGATAAAAGCAATTTTAATTGTGTAACGGCTTATAGAAACCTCTTTCTTCATGTCCTCCCGATTTATTTGAAACAAATAATAAAGAAAATTTTACTTCGAACCGGTTTTAAAAAAGTAGTAAATTTATATTTTAAAAAGAAATATCAATATCGGTGACAGTCCTGTTATATTTTATTTAATTAAAGGAGAGAAACCTGATGAAAGGAGATGAGTATAAACATAAGGCAGAAATAATTTCTGAAACAGTAAAGGCAATATTTATAGAACCATTGGGAGTTAGTTAGCCAGATCATTAAAAAAGGGAAAAATGAAAAAAATCATATTTATTTTTATAATGTCATTTCTTGTTACATTTCCAGGAGCTTTACAGTCTAAGGGACTTCCGAAATCAGCCGGTTCCTATCTTGATCAGAAACCTTTAACTGATCAGAAAACTGCTTTTGCGATCTTTGCGATATTGTCAGATTTTCCCATTGTATAGTAGTGGATAACCGGGACATTTGCTTTCTTCAATTCCTTCGATTGCTCGATCGCCCATTCGACACCTACTTCACGAACTGATTTATTATCTTTACATTTTCTGATCTCTGCTGCCAGATCATCCGGAAGGTCAATATGGAAAATTTTAGGTAGAATATTTATATGTCTTATCAGCGATACCGGTTTTATTCCGGGTATAATTGGAACTGTGATTCCCTTATCACGGCAAGCCTGTCTGAAAGCAAAAAATTTTTCATTGTCAAAGAACATCTGGGTAACTATATATTCTGCTCCGGCTTCGATTTTTTTTTTCAGATAATAAAGATCAGATTCAAGATTTGGCGCCTCATCATGTTTTTCCGGATATCCTGCCACTCCGATCGAAAATTTTGTCGGAATAGAGTGTTCGAGATTTTCATCGAGATATTTCCCCCGATTCATGTTGGCTACCTGCTCGATCAATTCAGTGGTATGACAATGACCGCCCTCTTTCGGTTTAAAATATCCGATATCTTTTTCAATATCCCCTCTGACCAGAAGTATGTTTTCAACACCGAGAAAGTCCAGATCGATAAGAGCATTTTCAGTCTCTTCTTTTGTAAATCCTCCGCAGATTAGGTGGGGGACCACTTCAATTCCGTACTTGTGCTGGATTGCCGCAGTCATTCCAACTGTCCCGGGACGTTTCCTGACAACTCTCGGTTCCAGAAGGCCGTCATCCCTTTTTTTATATGTAAGTTCTTCTCTGTGATAGGTTACATTGACGTATTTCGGGGCAAACTCGGTCAGTTGATCGATGATATCGTAAATATATTGAATGCTGGTTCCTTTCGGGGGAGGTAATATTTCAAAAGAGAATAATGTCTCCTTCTGCTCTTTAAAATATTCCGTTATCTTCATTTATTATCCGGATATTGACCGGGTCCGGTTATTTACTGCCCGGTCGAATGTATGTTTATACTCTATTCTTTTGTATAATTCAAATTGGAAGCAAGGAATCGTTCGCTCTCCCCCCGGCTGCAGCCTCTCCGTTCTGAATAATCGGTGATCTGCTCTTTAGATATCTTTGAGACACCGAAATACCTTGATCCCGGGTCTGCAAAATAGAGTCCGCTGACAGAAGCAGCTGGGTCCATAACAAAATTGTCTGTGAGTTTAATTCCGGTCTCTTCCTCCGCATTTAATAACCTGAAAATGGCCTCTTTCTCTCTGTGATCCGGACAGGCTGGATATCCCGCAGCCGGCCTGATCCCGCTGTATTTTGAACGGAACAGATCACGGATCTCCAGATCTTCACCCTTTGAATAGCCCCATATCTCCTTTCTGACCTTCAAGTGGATCAGTTCTGCAAAGGCCTCGGCAAAGCGGTCTGCAATTATTTTTACCATGATCGCATTGTATGAATCATTTTCCGACTCAAATCTGTCAACCTGTTCCTGTACGCCGATTCCTGCCGTCAGGGCAAATGCACCGATGTGATCTGCCGGTTCCCCATTCTCAAGAGGGAGTATAAAATCTGACAGGCAGAAGTTCGGTTCACCATTCTTTTTAATCTGCTGATTTCTCAGATGGAAGAATCTGCCTATCTCATTTCCATTATCACTGTAAACAGCGATGTCATCACCGATGGAGCCTGCGCGGAAGATCCTGCAGACACCGTTTGCAGTGATCCACTTTTCATTAATTATCCCTTCGATCATATCTTTTGCATCTGCATACAGCTGCTTTGCTTCTTTGCCTTTAACAGGATCATTTAGAATCTCAGGAAATTTTCCCTGAATATCCCATTGGATGAAAAAGAAAGTCCAGTCAATATATTCAGCTATCTCATGGAGAGGATAGTTGTTGAATACCTGAAGCCCCTCTTTTTCAGGTGCAGTGATTGTATCTTTTCCCCTTTCCGGGATGTATCTGTTTGCCCTTGCCTCTTCAAGTCTCAGGAATTCCGATGAATCCCTCTGCTTCTGATATGCAGACCTGATTGCGGAATATTCATTTCGAATATTTTCTGAATAATTCTTATTTCTCTCCGGGGAAAGGAGGTTCGAAACGACACCGATCGCTTTGGAAGCGTCTTTAACATGAATAACCGGTTCCGAATATTGGGGTGCAATTCTGACTGCAGTATGAATTCTGGAAGTGGGGGCGCCGCCGATCAGGATCGGGATCTTTAAGCCTGCCCTTTCTACTTCTCCCGCAACATTTGCCATCTCTTCCAGAGAAGGGGTGATCAGTCCCGACAACCCGATGATCTGCACCTCTTTCTCCACAGCTGTACGAAGTATCTTTTCTGCAGGGACCATGACACCCAGGTCAATTACTTCATAATTATTGCAGGCTAAGATAACACCTACTATATTTTTACCGATATCGTGGACATCTCCTTTAACTGTTGCAAGCAGGATCTTTCCTGCATTACTGCTGTCTCCCACAGACCTTTCCTCCTCGATATACGGGAGGAGTACTGCAACAGATTTTTTCATTACCCGTGCACTCTTTACCACCTGGGGGAGGAACATTTTTCCTGAGCCGAAAAGATCACCGACAATATCCATCCCGCTCATAAGCGGTCCTTCGATAATTTCAAGAGCTGAATCAAAATCACTTCTTGCTTCTTCTGTGTCAGCTTCAATAAACTCGGTTATTCCATTGACAAGAGAATGGATCAGTCTTTCTTTTGCCGGTCCCGTTCTCCATTCCAGGTCCCTCTTCTTTACTTTTGCTCCCTTAACCTGGCTCTCTGCAAATTTGATCAGTTTATCTGTTGCATCTTCAGAGAGGTTCAGGACGACATCTTCTGTAAGTTGAAGAAGTTCCCGGGGAATCGATTCATATACTTCAAGGAGAGCTGGATTAACAATCCCCATATCCATTCCTGCACGGATAGCGTGGTAGAGAAAAACCGAGTGGATCGCTTCACGTACAATAGAGTTTCCTCTGAATGAGAATGAGAGGTTGCTTACACCCCCGCTGATCTTTGCTTCCGGAAGATTGTTTTTTATCCATTTCACTGCATTGATATAATTAACCGCATAGTTGTTGTGCTCTTCTATTCCGGTCGCTATTGACAGAATGTTCGGATCAATAATAATATTTTCCGGCGGGAAACCGATCTTCCGGGTCAGAAGTCTGTAAGATCTCTCGGCAATACTGATCTTTCTTTCAAAAGTATCCGCCTGTCCCTTTTCATCAAAAAGCATAACAATGACTGCCGCGCCATAGTTCTTTATCAGTCCGGCCTGACGGAGAAATGTATCCTCTCCCTCTTTCAGTGAAATCGAATTAACGATTGATTTCCCCTGAACACATTTTAATCCGGATTCAATGACGGACCACTTTGATGAGTCGATCATTACGGGAAGTTTTGCGATATCCGGTTCTGATCCGATATAGTTTAAAAAAACGGCCATGGCATTTTCACTGTCCAGCATTGCATCATCCATGCACACATCGATGACCTGAGCACCGCCCTCAACCTGATGCCGGGCAACTGATATTGCCTCTTCATATTTTTCTTCCCTGATCAATCTGGCAAATTTTTTGGATCCGGCGACATTGGTACGTTCACCGACATTGATAAAATTACTGTCCGGTCTTATCTCAACGGTTTCCAGACCTGCAAAAAAAGTATGTTTAGGCTGAGCTGGGATTTTTCGCGGAGATTTATCGCTGATGACCCGGCTGATCTTTTTTATATGCTCCGGAGTTGTACCGCAGCATCCGCCGACAATATTCACATATCCGGATCTGGTAATATCATCAATGAGTTCTGCAAACTCGTCAGCGGTTTGGCTGTATTCTCCGAATGGGTCTGGCATCCCTGCATTGGCGTGCATACTGACAAATGACCCTGATATTCCCGACAATTCTTTGATATATGGCCGTAATTGTTCTGCGCCGAGCGCACAGTTAAGGCCGATGCTCAGGAGATTAATATGAGAAACAGAGTGATAGAATGCCTTTAATGTCTGACCCGATAAGGTCCTCCCACTTGCATCTGTAATTGTTCCTGAGATCATCACAGGAATTTTAATGTTTTTTTTCTTCCCTAATTCTTCAATGGCGAATAGGGCCGCTTTGGCATTTAAGGTATCAAAGACAGTCTCGATAAGCAGGATATCCGCTCCACCGTCAATCAGTCCCTCTGCCTGCTCATAGTATGCTTTCCTGAGATCTTCAAAAGTAATATCCCTGAATCCAGGTCTGTTGACATCCGGGGACATCGATGCTGTTTTACTGGTCGGACCCATTGATCCGGCAATGAATCCGGGCTTCTCCGGGCGAATTGATGTGAACTCATCACAGGCCTTTCTGGCGAGGGCTGCCGATTCCCTGTTCATTTCATAAACATATTTTTCCATTCCATAGTCGGATTGAGAGATCCTGTTGGAATTAAATGTGTTGGTCTCTATTATATCGGCCCCGGATTCAAGGTAATTTTTATGAATTGACAGAATTACATCCGGCCTTGTTAATGAGAGGAGATCATTGTTTCCCTGCTGGGGGATACCAGATGATTGGAATCTCTCACCTCTGAAGTCCTCCTCTCCGAGTTTGAATTCCTGGATCATTGTCCCCATGGCCCCATCAAGAACCATGATCCTGCCTGTTAAAATATTTTCAATTTGCTCCCTGGTTTTCATTGCTGTCGGATCCCCTCGGATAGTGCAT
Source organism: Candidatus Aminicenantota bacterium (assembly GCA_963827565.1). Taxonomy (GTDB): domain Bacteria; phylum Acidobacteriota; class Aminicenantia; order UBA2199; family UBA2199; genus UBA647. The sequence continues at coordinate 760,157 of CAWHBG010000002.1, read as the reverse complement.
ATTATTAGACAAATCCGCCTGGTAGTCAATAGCACACTATAAAGATGGTATTAGAAACAAGATGAAAGAAAACAATTTATTCGATATATTAAAAACCTATTTTTTGTGTTTTTTCAACTACGCCATAATAAATGAATCTAAAACTTGTTTCAACATCATTTTTTCATTAATAGAAAACATTGAAGCTGAATTAAGTGATTTCATTTTTTTTTGCAAATAAAATGATATGTGCACCATATTTGGGTAACCAGTTCCCAAGTATTTCAAAAAACTTACCGATTCTCTTATATCTTCGTGATGAGATTAATATATGGGAAGATTTAATATTTTCTATTTCATATCCCGATCGTTTAACAATATCTGACAGGTTTTTAATATCATAAATGTGATAATGATATTCAGCCCAGGCAAAAAAAGGTTTAACTCCAAAAGGGAATAAAATGCGGTTGGGGAGAAAAAATAAATTCGGTGTCGTAATAATCAACACTCCTCTCTTCTCTAATTGCATATGAATATTTTTTAAAAATTTTTCATCATCATATATATGTTCTATTACCTCTCCTGCAAAGATTATGTTGAATTTCAATCCATCAAGGTCAGGGAGTCCTTCATTATAATCGTGTTGAAAAAATACAATATCTTTATCTGTTTTTTTGTGATTTATATCTAATGCATATTTTTTTATTTTATGATACCCGGTCAGATTATCTAAAAGTCCTCCTCTGGAATATCCTATCTCCAAAATATTCAATACTGAATCCTGTGATAAATATTTTTTGTCAAGCAACCATTTTTTTACCTTCAGGATTCGCCCCTGATCCGGAACAATATAATCACTAAATTGATTTTGCTTTTTATCTTGTATTGCCATATTAATACTGAATTCAGAATAATATACTACTATATCGATGATTAATTTTCAAAATGTTTATACAGGAACCTGAGAGAAGATGAGGACAAGGGTGTAAACAATTAAATGGTAATACCGTAATATATATCTGGGAGGAATTATGAAAATAGTCAAAAGCAGGATACTTTTAATTTCATTGATTTTTATTGTGTTTTTCGGGGGTAATTTATCGGGAATAAGTGATGAATTAACGGTTCAGAAAAATAAGATTGACAAGTATCTTTCATCTCTCTATAAAAATGATATGCCCGGAGCAGCAGTCCTTGTGGCTAAAGGGGGAGATGTCATATTAAGAAAAGGGTACGGGATGGCAGATATGGAACTGGGAGTGAAAATGAGGCCGGAGATGGTGTTCAGAATCGGCTCGATCACAAAACAGTTCACCTCAGTCGGAATAATGATCCTTGTCGAGCAGGGGAAGATCAAACTGGATGATCTGATCACCGTTTATCTCACAGATTACCCGCTGAAGGGGAAAAAGGTGACCGTTCGACATCTGCTGAATCATACGTCAGGGATCAGAAGTTATACATCTATGCCTGAATTCGGAAAGATCATGAGAAAGGATCTTTCAGTAAGCGAACTAATAGATGTATTCAAAAACGAAAAATTCGATTTTGATCCGGGTGACAAGTATCTTTACAACAATTCGGGCTATATCCTGCTCGGAGCAATCATTGAGAAGGTGAGCGGGGAAAAATATGCTGATTATATAAAAGAAAATGTATTCGATAAAGCGGGGATGGAGAATTCCCTTTATGATGATACAGCTGCGATAATAAAAAACAGGGCAAAAGGTTACTCTCTAACTAAAAAAGGGGTGGTTAATGCCTCTTTCCTCAGTATGACTTTACCGTATGCCGCCGGTTCACTTCTCTCAACCGTTGATGACCTGTATAAATGGAACAGGGCACTGAATTCGGGACAGCTTATCTCGAAAAAATCTTTAAAACAGGTCTATACCAGATCAAACTAAACAACGGGGAAGAGATCAGTTATGCATTCGGTTTTATAAACATTGATTTTCAAGGGTATAAACAGATTCACCACGGAGGAGGCATTAACGGATTTATCACCCAGAAATTATACATCCCCGAGGGAGATATCTTTGTTACTGTGCTTACAAATTCAACGGGGAATGAGATAACACCCGGATTTGTCTCACAATGGATCGCAACACTCCTTATGGGAAAACCTTATTCTGAAGATGCAGTAAAGGTGTTATCTGAAAAAGAACTGGATGAATATGTCGGCGTATATACGATAAACGGGGATGAAGAGCGGATGGTTACCCGGGAAGGGACGAAGCTGTTCACACAAAGGTCAGGCAGTATCAAGCAGGAAGCATTCTGTAGAAGTTACGATACATTCTTTTTTAAAAATTCTTTTACTTGGTTTACCTTCGAGAGGGATAAGAAGGATGGAAAGGTTGTTGGTATGACAATGAATTCTCTCAGTGGAAAAGACCATGCAAAGAAGAGTAATAAAAAAATAGTTGAAAAAAAATCAGTGAAGATCGATCAGTCAATTTATAAGAAACTGACGGGTAAGTATCAGATGCAGGGGTTTGAAATGGTTGTCAGTATTGATGGAGAGAAATTAATGGTCCAGGCCACAGGTCAGGACCCGGCTGAACTGTTTCCCCTCTCTGAAATAAGGTATTTTCTGAAAGTTGTGGATGCGGAGATTGAATTTACCAGAGATGCAACAGGGGAGGTGACCGGCCTGATACTTTATCAGGGAAAGGTTAAAATGGAGGGAAAAAAGCTTTAATCCATTTAATTACTATAACAATTCCTGTATACTATTATACCCCTTATGAAAAAAGTAGACATTTTAGGTATTCAGGTTTCTTCAATCAGTAAGCAGGCGCTTGACAGTTTTATGTTCGAAGCACTTGAAAAAAAATCGAATAAACTGATTCTATATACAAATATTTACGGGATGAACCTGGCTCGTAAATACAATTGGATGGAGACCATCTTTAATCGTTCCGATATTCTTTTATGTGATGGGACTGGTGTCATATTGGGATCAAAAATAATCGGTACTCCGATAAAAGAGAGGATCTCATTAACTGACTGGGGGTGGGAACTAGCAAAAATTCTAAACAAAACAGGACACTCTCTGTTTCTACTCGGCTCAACTCATGAGATTGTGTCCAAAGCGGCTGAAAGATTAAGAATGAAATACACGGATTTAAATATTGCAGGCTACCATGATGGCTTTTTTAATATGGAAGGTGATGAGAATATGGATGTGATCAGCAAAATCAATTCATCCGGGGCTGATGTGCTCCTGATTGGAATGGGGATGCCGAGACAGGAAAAATGGATACTTGAAAACAGAGAACTCATTAATTCAAAAATTATCATTACAGGAGGTGCTGTTTTCAACTATTTTGCGGGAATTCAGAAGCGTTCACCTAAATGGATTAGCAGATGGGGGCTGGAGTGGTTTCACCGGTTTCTTCATGAACCGGTCAGGTTATTCCCCAGATATTTCCCGGGAAATTTTAAATTTTTATTCAGGATATTTAAAAAAAAATGGAGATAATAATCTTCTTATCTTCTGATCTAAATAAACTCTTTTTCTGACCAACCCTTTCGCATAACTCTGGAAAAAATATAAATAAGAAGGAAGTTGATCAGGAAAAAAGCTGCAATCCACAAAAAGATCTCACCGAGCGGGACGACCCCTCTGGTAAATTTTGCATAAAAATAGAGGAAAAGGGGTCTGATCATGAAGATCAATGAGAGGATAATGTAAACCAGACTCCACAACATGAATGAGATTCCTTCCCTGGTGGTAATTAAATGCTGGGGAGAAAGTTGTTTGGACCCTTTTATCTGAAGACTGAAATAGAAAGCAAGCAGTGTTATCAACGTTACCACCGGAGTCAGGTACAATACCCCTGACAGCCTGGTTATTTTATCGAGTTCAAGAATGATCTCCCCGACAAAGAACAGTCCGAAAGATATCAGAAACATCGGGATCAGGTAAAAGATCACTTTGAAATGTAGAATTTTCATTTTGTTGAATGGTGAAGCAAAAATATGTGAAATTCCGGGATTCTCCATCGGCATACTGGTGAAAGTGAATCTGGAATTGAGACCGGTGATGATAAAAGCAGCCATCCCGATGTTCATATAACCGATAATATTTTTTACCTGTCCCGAAGGGAGAGGGATCACTTTCATGTTCATTATGAATACAATGATAATTGCTCCTATAACCAGCAGCTGGGACCATTGTTCAGGAGTTCTCAGAAAGGATTTGATCTCTTTTTTGAACAGGATCCCGAAGTCACCCTTGATTATCCCTTTATTCCATTTTGATCTGTTTCGTCCGAATGACCCCCGGTTTATTTTGTCAAAAAGGGGGAAATAGAATTTCCTTTGCAGGAGCCAGAGAAAAAAGTAGAGGATAGACGCGAGAATTAATGTAGAGAGAAGAAAACTGTAGAATCCGGAATGATTATTTTCAGACAGTGAAACGAGGGATTTTGATAGCCACTCGAACGGGAAATATTTAAAGAATGGAGTAGATAATCCTTTTATGTATTCAAATACATTGTCAATAATATCCGGATTCCCGAATTTTTCCGGCTGCAGTAATCTGAGAAAGATAACAACTACTGAAATGATCAGGATCGAAACAACTGAGAGTGCCGGCTGAAGTTTCCTGATCGAAATAAATCCGGGAATGATAAAACCCAGAATAATCCCGGTGATAACGCCGGTAAGGATGAAGATCACAAAATGGATCATGGCAAGGATATAGTTCACGGCACCGCCGGAAAAATAATAGAGGTATGCGCTGATCACGGGTGATGCAAAGAATATAACCATGATTGAACTGTTCAGTGTCACTTCAAGCCCTTTCCAGAGAAAGATCCGGCCGGAACGCATCGGAGAGGAAAAAAGGAGGTTAAGGTCTTTTGAGAGGAAGAATATATTTAGTGTGGAGATGAGAGAGGAGAGGATCAACATTGTATACATTGTTAAAAATACCATTGTCATAAGTTTTTCTGAAAGAAAGCTTTTCAATTCAGGCGGAAAGTCATCCTGGTAATAGATGTATCCGAAAAGTTTGACAGAGACAAAAGAGAGGAAGGCAAGGATTGCTATTCCAAAAAGTGCAAAAAGGACATATTTTTTCCCGGATTATTTCTGATTGAATTTATTATGCCTCTGAACTTAGCTTTTAGCAGTGCCTTCATGAGCCATCACCTGTTCAAAATAGAAGTCTTCAAGGTTTACCGAGCCTGACTTTTTCTTCAGTTCAACCATGGTCCCTTCCACCTGGACCTTACCGTTTATAATGATCCCGATCTTTGAACTCACTTCCTGAGCCAATGGGAGAATATGAGTGGCAAATATGATGATTGTTCCCGCTTCGGCCAATTCTTTGATGAGGAGTTTAAATTTTCTTCCAACTACGGGATCAATAGAGACAAGCGGTTCATCAAGTAGAAGTATTTCAGGCTCAACCAGGATTGCCTGGGAAATGAGGAGTTTCTGCCGTGTACCGGCGGAGTAGGTCTCCACCAGTTCATGTCTGTAAAACTCGAATTCAAAATATTTAAAAAAGTAATCAAATTTTTCCTCTCTCCCATTTTCAGGATATCCGTATAGATCGGCATAAAAATTCATGTGTTCTTCACCGGTCAGCTTTGGATAGACGAAAGGTTCGTCAGGTACATAAGCTATTTTCCTTTTCAATTCAGGATCGTTCCGCGAATATTTCCGTCCGTTTAGATTAATTGATCCTGAATCGATCGAAAGTAAACCGGCCAATATCTTTATGGTTGTGGTCTTGCCTGCCCCGTTCGGTCCCAGGAGTCCGTAAACTTCCCCATTTTCCAGTTTCAGATCGACACCTCTCAATGCCGGCCGGCCGTTAAAACTCTTCTTCAGATTGATGATCTCTAACATTTTATCCTCTCAATTCTCTTTCTGCATCTATTATATCCCTGTTCAGTAGAGATATAGCTTTTTCCGTCTTGGAAATCAATTTCCCGGGAAGCCCGGTATTCAGTAATTCCCTCAATATCTGAATGGACATCCTGAAATATCGTACAAGGTCGCCTTCATCTATCCCGGCCTGATATACACACCAGAAGAAAGGTTCCTCTTTCATCCACATCTCCGCCGCCTTGGACAAGTTGAAATTAAAGGCGGGGCTGGGATATTTTATATCATTCATCTTTTCAAATTTATGGATCTTCGAGATCAGGGGTCTGGTAATTTTGTAAAGATATTTTGACCGGCCGTGATCTGGTGTTGAACGCTCACCCCTTTTGGGTTCATATACAAGCGCAATCGCAATGTAAGCGAGGTCTTTCGGATAAAGGTCATTTAACAGGTTGCTTTTATGCAGCTCTCCGAAAGGGAGTTCATATCCGTGTATTTCGCGGGCAAACTTCCCGGAAAAAGATACACTGTTTTTTTCAATATACCCGAGTTCCTTCAATACTTCGATTTTCCTCTTCAGTCCGGGTAATTTGAGTCCTTTATCTTTTTTCTTTTCAAGATGGTATTTAAATGATCTGAAGTAGATTGAATATATGTTCTCACCGTATTTTTCATATAAGTTTAATATCCCTGCGTAGGACAGGTCAAACCTGCTGACTACTGGTTCGGAAGTCCCTTTTATTAATGATCTTACTGAATGGGGTTGGATGGACCTGTCCAAAAAACTGTAGACATAACCTGTGTCATCAATTCCCCGCCGTCCCGCTCTCCCTCCCATCTGAAAAAAATCACGTCTGGGGATCAGTTTGTATGCTCTTCCGAATCTTTTTTTCAATTCATCAAGAATTACACTTTTGGCTGGCATATTAATTCCCAATGCAAATGTTGCTGTGGCAAAAACGACTTTGATTAGTCCTGATGTGAAAAGCTTCTCGACCAGTTCTTTAACCGAAGGGAGCATGCCGGCATGGTGGTACCCGATCCCTTTTCTCAGCAGGGGGATGATATCTGAGAATCCCTGGTTCTCTGAATTCCCGTGTTTTTTTGACTGATCTTCTATAATACTGATCACATTTTCTTTACTATTTTTATCAAGGAAATCAAACGAGGAGAGAGATTCCGCAAGGGATACTGTCCGTTTTCGGTTCATGGTAAAATAGATGGCCGGGAGCCTGTCTCTGGTTCGCAGGCTTGTGACCAGACTGATAACCTCATTGTTCCCCGGTAATTTTTTGCTGCCGCGTCCCCTTCTGATTTCGTTCATATCAGTCCCGAACGGCCTGTTTCTTATGTGGGAAGCTCCTTTAAAAACTTTCCTCCCGGAAACAAAATAGAAATTCAGCGGGACCGGCCTGTTATTCTCCTTAATAACGGAGATTTCTTCATTTCTTATATTTCCGATCCATTCCGCAAAGTCATCAATATTCGGAAGTGTAGCGGAGAGTCCGAGAAATTTTATTCTCTCAGGGAGGAACATCAGCGATTCTTCCCAGACGGTTCCTCTTTCGGGATCATCAATATAATGGATCTCATCAAAAATCACCCATGAGTGATCAATTGAATCCGGATGGTCGGAAAACAGCCTGTTCCTAAGGATCTCTGTTGTCATGATAAGCAGTGATGCATGAGGATTAATGGAAACATCGCCGGTGACAATACCTGTTTTATCGGGAAATTGAACCGAAAAGTCCCTGAACTTCTGATTTGACAGTGCTTTAATTGGTGAGGTATATATAACCTTTTCATCGGAATCAAGGGCTTTATGCATAACATGTTCTGCTATGAGGGTTTTACCTGCACCTGTCGGAGCCGAAACAAGGACTGATCTCCCTTCACTGAGGAGTCTGATAGCCTCCCGCTGAAAAGTATCAAGAATTATACCCATCGTATCAACATTATACTTCTTAAATCAGAAATTGTTTAAAAATATTCAAATACTATTCAGATGAAGCGTGGTAGTAAAGATATCTTTTAATTTTTTTTGTAGCAGTTTTTGTAAATTCTTCACTCTGGTGATAGGCCCTTTTGATCCTGGATGAGGGGGGCAGTTTCTCATTGACATCAATCCTGATATTCTCCAGCAGGTTGTCAATTATCCTTTCTTGTTCCTTTTCGGATTTTCCTTCAAGCATCGGATTGAGAATGTCATGATCAAGGAATATCAGAGCTTCGATATCGCCGTTGTTCTCAATGGCCAGTGATTCCTGAACGATCAGAATCTCATTCAGTTTTTCTTCTATTACCTCAGGATAAATATTTTCTCCGTTCGGGCCGAGGAACATATTTTTTGACCTGCCCCTGATATAGAGGTAATTATCTTTATCAAGGTAACCTTTATCTCCGGTTTTGAACCACCCGTCATCTGAAAGCACTTCTCTGGTTATACTCTCATTTTTATAATATCCTCTCATCACATTCGGACCTTTTGCATATATTTCGCCGATCCCGGTTTTAGGATCAGGATCAACAATTTTTATCTCGACATCTTTTATCGGATAACCGCTGGAACCTTTTCTTGTTTCACTAACCCTCTCCCCTGTAAGGAGGGGCGCAGTCTCAGTCAGTCCGTATCCCATTACATACGGAAATCCGGAAACCCTCAAAAAATTCTCCACTTCGGAACCGAGAGGAGCTCCGCCTATAGCAATCATTCTTACATTTCCACCAAAAAAATCGAGAATTGCTTTCCCGGCCTTTTTGTAGATCATCTTTTTCAGGAATGGGGTTTTTGAAACAGTTTTTGTTAGAACATTCTTCTCCAGAAGTGTCTGTACCCTCTTCTTGTATATCTTTTCAATGAGCAGTGGCACCAGGGGGATGCAGGTCGGTTTCACTATTGATGAAGCTTTTTTAATTACGGGCGGTGTAGGCATTACACCTATGTACCAGGATGAAGCTCCACTTGACATGGGAAGGAGAAATCCGATGGTGCATTCCAGGGCATGTGAAAGAGGGAGAAGTGAAAGGAACCGGTCACTGGGACCGAAACCAATAAGTTCTTTCATAGCCAGAACATTTGCAACGATGTTACCATGGGTCAACATTACCCCTTTAGACATACCGGTTGTACCGGAAGTATAAATAATTGCGCAAAGATCATCTTTAAATATTTCTGCTGAAATTAGTCCTGTAAATTCTCCGATGTCATGAATTATTGCGGATAATTTTATTTTAGCTTCATTAATATAATCGGCAAATCCGACTGTATCAATACCGGATTCCTCAACATGAAGGTCATCCAGGATAATAACCCTTTTAATATTTCCGCATTTTTCATGTCTTATTTTTTCAAATTGTTTTTTCGTGGCAAATAATAGCTTACTTTCAGAGTGGTTAAGTATGTTCTCCAGGTCACTCTGCTGAAAATCAGGGAGTATCGGGACTGCTATTGCTCCCAAAGTAACTATACTAAGGTATGAAATACCCCAATTCGGTGAATTTTCACCCAGGATAGCTACTTTGTCACCTTTTCTTATCCCCTGATTTATCATCAATTGAGAAAGTTCTTTAATTCTTATACCCAATTGCCCGTAAGTGATGGGCTCAGCATCATAGAATGAAAGAGCAGGTTCTCCCGGATATCTGTTAATACTGTTCTCGATCAACTCCTTAATTGTGGTAAAGCCGAATACTGCTTTTTCGTCAAATTGAGTCATGTTTGTCACCTGTAGTCCTCTCGAACCGGATAGAATGTATCTATGATGAGGCAATTGGATACTGCTTTCCCCGAGTGGGGGACATTTGACGGAATAACCACCACATCTCCCGGTTCAAGTATCCGGAGTTCTCCGTCAAGATTAAATTCAAATTTGCCCTCTGTTACGTTTGAAACCTGTTCATGTTCATGCGAATGAAGGGGAAGTTCTGCACCTGCTTCAACTTCCCAATAAGCTGTTGTCATTCTTTCAGAATGGACAAATCTTGCTTTATAACCTTTAACAATTTCTTTCTGCTCTATATTCTGCAAATTTAAAAAACCCATTATCACCTCTCTGTGCCTCCAATTCTAATAAATGGTGAAAATATTGTCAAAAAGCGTAAAAAATTGTTGATATTATGTAAAGCAAAGTTGACATATAGTAAAACATATATTACAATAATTTAAGAAAGGAGTTGAAAATGGATCTAAAAAATTCATTGAAGGTATGGCGGGCTAAATCTGATATCACTCAGGAGAAACTTGCAAAGAGTATCGGAGTTAGTAGACAGACCATTAATTCAATAGAAAAGGGAAGGTTTATACCTTCAGTTCAGATCGCGTTAAAACTTGCAGAGTTCTTCAGAACAGAAGTTGAGCAAATATTTAAATTAAAAGGAGATTTTAAATGAAGTTAAAAGGAAATTATTATTGGATGTTCGGGATGCAAATAATATCAGGGATCATTGCATATCCTCTTATGATTAAGTTCGGGGTGGTAAAGGGATTGATATTCTCCTTCATACCATTCCTGATCGGAATGATTACAACGCTTAAGGATTACAAGCCGGATGAGAGGGATATGCAGCTCATTTATAAAACCGATACAATAAAATCAATACTTCTCACAATTGCCATGGCCGTTATCTATATGTATTTACCATCAGTGAACTGGTTTTTCGCATTTATCGCAGGAATAAGCTTATTCAGAGGATTTACGGGAATTATAATCTTTGCATCAAATTAAATTTTTGACTAAAACGGATGGTTTTTTTAAGTTCATTGAAGAAAACAGCTCGTAATATTTTTGTAGAAATATTATACTGATCACTCTGTTTCCGGAGGTGTAGAAATGGGATCAAGTTTGCATTATGTCGAGTTTGTTGCGGATCAGATGGACGGGGCGGGAGATATTAAATACAAAAAAATGTTCGGAGAGTACGGATTGTGGTGTGACGGGAAGTTTATTGCTCTGGTTTGTGATGACAGGTTTTTTGTCAAACCGACGGAAGCGGGGAGGAAATTCATCAAAGACCCGGTCGAAGAGCCGCCCTATCCTGGCGCGAGAGATTATTTTCTGATCGAGGAACAATTAGAGAACAGGGACTGGGTCAGTATGCTGATCAAGGTAACAAAGGAAGAACTACCGGAGCCTAAACCGAAGAAGAAAAAAAAGAAATAATGAAGAATAACTATCTGAATTTACTTGATAAATTATTCATTAAAAACGCCGACCCGGTGAAAGCGGTTCCAATGAAGAAGTATATGAAAGATCAGTTTGAATACTTCGGTATCAGTTCGGTCCCCAGGAAGGAGATCTATAAGATATTTTTTAAAACTAACGGAATTCCGGGAACTGATGAAATTAACTTAATAATAAGGGAGTTGTGGGAAAAAGCTGAGAGAGAATACCAGTATTTTGGAATGACCCTGATGCAGAAAGTGGAGAAAAAATCAGGTATGGAATTACTTCCCCTTTATGAGTATATGGTTACAGAGAAGTCCTGGTGGGATACGGTTGATTTTATTGCTTCCAATCTTGCCGGGCCTCTTCTTGAAAAGAACCGGCGTGAAATCCCCCGGATCACCCGAAAGTGGATGGACTCGGGGAATATATGGCTGCAGAGAACCGCACTTCTCTTCCAATTGAAATACAAAGGCGATACCGATTCGACTCTGTTGTTCTCCCTGATCAGCGAGTTGAAGGGGAGAAAAGAATTTTTTATCCGAAAGGCGATCGGCTGGGCATTAAGAGAATATTCAAAAACAGATCCAGATAAAGTGAGAGATTTTATTAATAGTATTGAACTGTCACCCTTGAGCGCGAAAGAGGGAATGAAAATAATACTGAAGCAGTGAGACAATGTTTCTGATCATTGTCCTGTAATATCATTTTTTTCTGTTTTCGTGCAATAATTCATTAAGATGCTGTTCATATAATTTAATTTATTTTTTTAATATATCTTTCTTTACAAACAAAAACTGCTGGAATAAAATTAATTTTAATCAACTTAAAAGGAGAAAATTATGGACTTAAAGGATTCAATCCTGGAGCTTATAAGGAGAGCTGCCACAGACCTGTCACCGGACGTGGTGAAATCACTTTCTGAAGCTCATGAGAATGAAGATGAGGGCACTCCCGCCAGAGCGGTTTTTAGAACTATCCTGGAAAATATTGATATGGCAAAAGATCAGTCAACCCCGATCTGCCAGGATACAGGGTCACTTCTTTTTTATATAGACTTTCCTGTAGGGGATAAGGAAAAGAAGTACAAAGAAGCGATCGAGTGGGCAGCTGTTGAGGCAACAAAAAAACAATATTTGCGTCCTAATGCTGTTGATCCGGTCAGCTCAAAAAATTCAGGCAACAATCTCGGAGAGAATGCCCCCTACATCCATTTTCATCAATGGGACAAAGATGAGGTCAGAATAAGAGTTATGCTGAAAGGCGGTGGAAGTGAAAATGTCGGAACTCAGTATAAATTACCTTTCCCTCCTCTGAAAGCAGGCAGAGACCTCGATGGAGTCCGCAAAGTAATAATAGATGCAGTTGTAAATGCTCAGGGACTCGGTTGTGCTCCGGGGACGCTGGGTATAGGGATAGGTGGTGACAGGGTGACCTCCTATGCTTTGTCAAAGGTCCAGTTCTTCAGAAAAATAGGTGAAAGGAATAGTGATCCAAAGATAGCTAAACTTGAAGAAGAGATCCTCGAAACTGTTAATAAACTTCAGATAGGCCCGATGGGATTTGGCGGGAAAACTTCAGTTTTGGATGTTTTTATCTCTTCCCAGGCAAGACACCCGGCCACTTTTTTTGTTGCGATCTCATATATGTGCTGGGCATTCAGGAGAAAATCCATGATAGTGAAAAACGGGGAGGTAATCTATGACTAAATTAAGCATACCGATTTCGGAATCAGATATAAGGAAATTAAAAGTAGGGGATGAAGTATTCCTTTCCGGTACCATAGTTACTGCAAGAGATGAAGCTCATAAACTTATGATAGAGGAAAAACCCGATTTCATCAGAGAATACCTGAAGGAATCTGTTATTTACCATTGCGGACCTGTGGTTAAACAGGATGAGAGCGGAGAGTGGAGTTTTGTATCAGCAGGGCCTACAACTTCTGCAAGAGAAGAGCCTTACCAGGCGGATGTGGTTTGCGAATACAATGTACGTGGAGTTATCGGGAAAGGTGGAATGGGGGCAAAAACCGCAGAAGGTTTGAAAAAATGCGGGGCAGTATATTTTCATGCTGTAGGTGGTGCAGGTACTCTGATCGCAAATTCGGTGAAGAAGGTCAAAGAGGTCTTTAAACTTGAAGAGTTTGGAACTCCGGAAGCTTTCTGGGTGATCGAAGTAGAGGATTTCCCGGTTGTTGTGACGATGGATTCCCATGGCGGAAGCCTTCATAAAGAGGTACTGGAAAGGTCAAAAAAAATAATGGAAGAGCTGCTCTGATAAGGGCAGTACATAATGAGTTGGGATCAAAGTATAATACTTGATTTGATCCCTGCAAGGAGGCATTTCCACATATAGTTGAAAATCGACCTCTTCACCTTTCTTTCAAAGAGTATTTTTCCGACCCTCAAATCTTTTCCTCTCTTTGTCGGATTACTCTTATGAGTGAGAGTGTTGGCCAGGAATGTTCCAAACCTGCTTTTCCTGGCGGAATTCTTCTTCCTGAGAAGAGTGACATGAAGATTGCTGTACGATAATTTCATTGAGCCTGAAGCTCTGTTTTTATCTGCCTGAACACTAAAAGTCATATAATTCAGTTTCCCCTTATCAATTCTTATTCTGACATTCCTTTTAAGGTATTTGTTGAATACAAAAAGGTTTGTTCCTGACAAAGATCCTGAGAAAGAGAACCTGTCTGCCCTGTTGTTCACCGGGATCATAATTTTCCCCTTCAGCAGACTATTCCCCATAACTCTGGTTGATACTGATATTTCCGATTCTTTTCCTGTTTTTTGTATCTCATGAAAATTTGAAACATCGTAAAATGATGATGCCAGTTCAGTAAAGATCAAAGACTCACTCCTCTTTTCACCAATTGCAATTTCAGAATATTTTATATAACCTTTCTTTATTCTGATGAGTTTCAGATCCACTTTCAGGCCTGCTTCCCTGAGGATTTGCTGAGGAAGTTTTTTTGTATTATTTTTAATCTTCCCTTTTACATTCCTGTTTCTGAATATATATATATCAGGGTTGTTCAAGTATAATTGTCCTGCCCTCAGCCTTTCGGTCTCCGACAGTTCTTTTATATCAATATTTTTCAGGTTCATCTCCGGTATTGTAATGCGGTGGAATTTCCCCCTTTTTGCCAGCACCTCTTTTTGAACCTCACGTGTAGCAGGCGCATACTTGAAATTTTTAACAGATATTGAAGATCCTGCAGATCCGTATCGGATGAAACCTGTCTCTGCTTTGTACCCGCTATTTTTAAACACAATGAATGAATCTCTTATATATAATTGGATGGTTGGAGATTTCCTGCCGAAATTTTCCACGGGTGTTTTCTCAGGATCGAACTCCACTTTTCCCGTATCCAGATTTATTCCTCTTAATCCGCTTTTGGGAGTGGAGGAAATCTCCGTGAAGAATTCGATATCCGTGTCCTCGATTACAATACCACCGAATGAAATTGCAGGAAGTTTTACCGGCCCTGTTATAACCTCTTTTTCTTCCACTTTTTCCCTGAAAATATATAACTTAAATTTTCCTTTTTTCAGAAAGATTCTTTCTGCTTTGATCCTGCGGGAAAAAATAAGATCAGAAATTGAGATCCCTTTGATCAGGAGGAGAGGGATAGATGCTTTTAATAACATTTTTTTCTTTATTGTTGAATCTTTCAGTTTATTTTCATCAAAGGATATTTTCAGATTTTTTAATACTATCTGTCCTCCCAGAAAATCAATATCAATACTATTATGTTCTGTCCGGTAAATTGATCCGCTGTTGTTCAGAAATTTATCCATATATGATTTAAAAATTACTGAACTGTTCTTTTTCAGATATAAATGGAACGAAAATAAGAAAAGGGACAGGGCTACAGTAATTAGTGCAACAATACGAAATATTATTACCCCGGATCTGTTTCTCATTTTATTAAGACCTGTTATTTACAATTTAATTCTGTTTGCATTTTCACCTTATTTCAACTGAAAAATATATTCATGCAGAATGTTGTAGATGTTTTCGACATATGCCATAATCGAAAAATGAAGCATGAGCAAAACAAGTTGATACTGACCATTTTTACATTATTCGGATTTTTTATCTATTTATTTCATTATCCATTATGGTCTCCTCTGATATTCATCCCGTTCATTGTATTCCTGATCTCACTAGCATCGAAAAAGAGTCGGGAGAAGGGATCTGTAAAACATCTCTTTCCATATATTTCCGGACTTCTGATATTTCCCATGAAGTTATTCTGGTGGGATAAAGTTGATTTTAGCGGAAGGGTAGGGAACCTGCTGTTGATAACATTTGTTTTTTTCATTTATTCATTCATAAAAAAGAACAGGGTCCTTGAAAGAGGATATGCCCTGTTCACCCGGCGAAGTATGCGCAGCAGGCTGGTGATACTTTTTCTCCTTTCACAGCTGATCTTTATAACAGCTTCGGGGATCATTGTTCTGAAGGGTGTGGAACTTGTCGGAGATGAACCTCATTACCTTGCAATCTCTCAGTCCATTGCGAAGGACGGAGACCTGAATGTTTTCAATCAGTATGCCCGGGATGAGTACAGGGAGTTTATTGATTACAGACTGACCCACCATTCAAAGGTAGGAAAAGGATTTAAAAAATGGTACTCCTTTCATCTCCCCGGACTCTCGTTTACACTGGCTCCCTTTTTCCTCCTAAAGATTTCTACCCCTTTCCTATATTTTCTTGTCAGGGTATTTCTGGGGTTGTTTGGTTCCATGCTCGGTATTCTGGTCTATCTTCTTACACTGAAAATATGGAACCGGGAAAAACTCTCTTTCTTCATCTATTTTGTTTTTATGTTCACTGCTCCCGTGTTCTTTTATTCTTTCCATATTTTTGCTGAATTGCAGGCCCTGCTTCTATTGCTTTCGTCGTTATGGTTTGCCCTGTTCAAATCAAGACGGAGGAAGAGGGATATACTTTTTGCAGGTTTCCTTCTCGGGATGACCGTATTCTGGGGGATGAAATACCTGATCTTTATTTCAATCTTCATCTTTCTGTTCTTCATAAAAAAAACCAGGGAGAAGGATATCGGATCAGCCTTTCTTTTTGCTGCGTTCCCTTCGGTTTTTCTGGCCCTTTTTTTTATATATCTTTATTCTGCTTACGGGAATTTTTCGCCGATGTCAGTTTATACAGGAGTTCTTTCCGATGCTCAGAGGGCTGAATATAATCAGGGGATGCAGAGTATTACTGTCCAAAATAGAATTGAGACCCTCTTTGATTATTTTTTCGATCAACGGGACGGACTGATCTTATACAATCCATTTTATATATTTTTCTTCCCGGGGCTTATACTCGCATTCAGAAAGATCCGAAAATATGCTCCCCATATCCTGATATCAGCTGCTTCGTTTGTGTATCTGTTGTATCACGGATATTCCACTGTTCGCCCGGGGTATTGTCCTCAGGCCAGATATCTCCTCCCTGTCGCATGGACACTTATGCTGTTCTCAATTATCTATTACATAGAGAGCCGGAACCGGGTTTTCAGGAAAATCTTTATCCTGATTCCATTTGTTTCATTTTTTACCGTTCTCTATCAAATATTCAATCCGTTTACCCTTTATCAGAGTACGACCCATAATTACCTGGACAGGAGCGGCCTGCTGTTTCAGAAACTCGGGAATATATATTTTGATTTTTCGTCAATTCTTCCATCCTTCATCAAAGTGGACGGGAACTTCAAATATGTCCCCAATTTGATTTTTTTGATTTTTTTTGTTCTATTTATAATTTTTTCGTTATGGAAGTCTGACTTTAAAAAAACAATACCATTAGGACCATTCTTATTCATAATTCTTTTTTCCCTTTTCTCACTCTTCCCGAGGGTCACTCTTTTTAATCCTATCAAGTTCAGGACAAATGAAGGTGTGCCGTTTCTAATCCATGGGAACCAATATCCGAGATCTGACATATCTGATTCATATGTCCTCGTTTCAAAAAGCAGTTCAACGAAGGCAGTCACGCTGTCAACCATCAAACCCTTGAAAAAAATAGATCTTCATCTGTCAGGGCATACCAATGAGGGAACCATTGAAATTATTAATTTTGCAAGACCTTTGCAGGAGATAGGTGTCCGGAAAGGGGAAAATAAAGTAGTTACTCTGGAAGATCTCAGATATATAAAGAAGGGAGGCAGAATTTTTTATACATTAAATTTTAAATTCTGCTATTGTCTTGAAGGGGGGATCAATATACGGATTATTCCATTTTAATTGATTAAGGTTTATTCAGATCGTCAATATATCAGGAGAAGGAAATGAGAACTAAAGTATTGATTTTAATTGTTTTTTCAACTTTATTATTAACATGTTCCGGCAAGTCGGGCAATCAGAATAAGAATATTTATCAGGATAAAACGTTAAGAGATATCTACAGTCTTCAGGATCAGCGGGATTCCGATGGTCTGCTTCCATATTTTAAGAATGAAGATCCGAAATACCGGAAGTATGCTGCTATGGCGTTTGCATCTGTTCAGAACAAAGAAGCAGTTGGAGAATTGATTACTCTTCTCTCTGATGAAAATTCGGAAGTAAGAAAAGCAGCAGCGTATTCTCTGGGACAGATTGGGGATGAAAGTGCTGAAAAGGGCCTTATTGATAATTTCAGGACAGAAGGGGACGGGAAAGTAAAGATGGTGGTCCTTGAAGCTCTCGGGAAATGCGGGGGAGATATTTCTCTTGAATTACTTGGAGATCCTCTCCTGAGTGGAGGATCTCAGGTCCTGATGAAAGGGCAGGCTTTAGGTATTTACAGAGCTGTACTGAGAAAAAAATATACTGAGAAAGGGATTAAAACAGTGATCGGTACTCTTTTAAAAAAGGGGGGAGAAGTTGTGAGATTTTATTCGGCGAATATATTAACCCGAATAAAGGGAATCGATCTGTCAGGATATTTTAGCGATCTTTCTGAACTTATCGGGGATGAAAAAAATCTAAATGTAAAAATGAATCTGATTAATTCTCTGGGGAAATGCAAAGGGCCGGAGGTTGTTCCATTCCTGAAAACTTTTATCAGGGAGAAAGAAAATGAAAAAATAGTCATTAGCACAATTAGAGCGCTTAGTGAATTTGATTATAATGAGATAAGTGATGTACTTTTTAAATTATCACTGAATAAAAATTATCATACCTCCGTTACAGCTTCCGAGATATTAATTAGAAAAGATAATTCTGAAGATAATAAAAAGTATTTTGAAATCGCAAAAAGAACTATCCACTGGAGAGTTGCTGCAAACCTTTTTAAATTGTCTCTTAAGTTCTCACCGGATAGATCGGAAATTTCATTTATTATAAAGAACCATTACAAAAAATCAGAGGATCCTTACAAAAAAGGAGCGTTGCTTATTGCATTAAGCGAGGATCCCGATAATTACCCGTTTGTTGAGGAAGAGGTGTTCAACAGTAAATCGAAGGTTGTTTCAACTTCAGGTATGACCTCTATTTCTCAGATGATGTTAAAGAAGGGATTTGATCCGGAAAAAATTATTGAGGGGGGGAAGGGGACTCATTCTATCCGAAAAGTATTTGCAGATATTTTCAGAAGAGGTGTGATCTCCGGTGATTCAAGCCTTATTACAATTTCTCTGTCTGCTCTGAGAGATCCACAAAATAAATTCCGTAAGGTTGTTTCAGATCTTGCATTTCTTAAAAACTCTTTGAAAGAGAACCATGGAGCGGGGAAAGAGGGGATCAGAAGGGATATTGAAAAAACACTTAATTATTTTCTGAGAAAAGAGATTGAGTACGAGAAACTGAAATCAATTGAAAAACCTCTCGACTGGGACAGGATTGTTTCAATTCCTGTTGATCAGAAAATAAAAATCATTACAGAAGAGGGTGAAATACTTATAAGATTATTTGTGAATGAATCCCCGGGATCAGTTTCCAACTTTCTTGATCTAATTGAAAAAGGATATCTCGGGAAAGGTTCATTTCACAGAGTTGTACCTAACTTTGTAATTCAGGATGGATGTCCGAGAGGTGATGGATGGGGTGGCCCCGATACGACTATTCGTTCTGAATTCTCTGCTCTTTATTATGAAGAGGGAAGTCTCGGCATGGCATCAGGAGGAAAGGATACGGAGGGTAGTCAATGGTTTATAACTCACTCCTCAACTCCTCATCTTGATGGGCGTTATACAATATTCGGAAAAGTTGTAGAAGGTATGGATATTGTTGACAGGATTGAGGTAGGGACTAAAATTTCAGGTTATAAAATTTTATAAGATCACGATCATATTTTTTCGGCCTGTTTTATCATTTTAGATATGATATTTCTGATTTCAGCGGAAGGTGCTTCCCCCAGCATCTTCTCAAGCAGATTAAGAGCTTTTATTCGCTGTCCCATTTTTATATATCCTCTGGCAATATTGATCTTGATACTGATATCTTTAACTCTTGATAATTGGAGGGCACGTTCATAATTGTACACCGCTTTCTTATAAAATCCTTTCTCTTCATATATACTGCCTTTGAGATTGTACAGAGATACAAATTCCGAGTTTTTTGTAAGTCCCTTTTCAATATATCTCAATGCATTGTCAAGACGCTTGAACTTGACTTCAAGAACCGCAAGATTAAGAAAGGCGTTTTCCGGAGTACTGTAATTCTGGGAGTTTGCTGCAATAAGAAAATTTTCTTTTGCTGATTCATAATTACCAAGTTCTGAATGAATTATTCCCATAAAATTAAATGCATCGGCATTTGAAGGGTAGTGTTTTGCTATATCAGTAAATAGTTTCAGGCTTTCATTAAATTTCATCTGTTTAAGGTATACAATTCCAAGGCCCATCGATGCTTTCATCAGCCCCGGTTTCTTCTTTAATGCCTTGCGAAATTGTTCCATGGAAATATTCAGCGAACCCTGATTCAGGCTTTTATATCCATTATTCATATAATATTCAGCTGTCCCTTTTTTTAAATGATCCGGGATCGTTTTAACATTTTTTTTGCAGAAACTGAAAAATATTAATGTTGTTATTAAAAAGAGCAATTTTATTTTTCTGTACATAATATCTCCTATTTTTTCCCTATAACTGAATATACTTTTAGCGGTTTCGTAATACCATGAAGATTCACTTCACCGAGCAGTTTGAAATCAAATTTTTTCTTGACCTGTTTCATCGTAGTCTCTGAAACTATAATTTCACCTGGTTTTGCGATTGATGATTCCAGGCGTGACGCAATATTAACAGTATTTCCTATAACAGTATAATCATATCTGCTGGGAGAGCCGAAATCTCCTGAGATCAGTTTCCCCGAATTGATACCGATCCTGATTTCTATTTTCTCCTGGTCCGGATTTGATTTATTCATTTTCTTGAGTTTTTTTACCATTTCAAGCGCTGTATTGATAGATTTCTCCTTATGATCCTTTTGATCAAAGGGGACTCCAAATACAGCCATTATAGAATCGCCTATATATTTATCGAGTGTCCCGTTATTATCAAAAATAATATCTGTCATTTCGGTGAAAAAATTGTTCAGGAAGACACCTATCTCCATTGGTTTCATATTCTCAACCCTGGTTGTGAAACCTACTATATCCATGAAAAGTACTGAGGCATCACTCTCATGGTATCCCGCCAATTCATTTGTTTTATTATCCTGGAGTTCCATTATCTTAGAGACAATTGCAGGTGAATGATATCTTTCCAATCTGGCTCTTATCTTTTTTTCAATTATAAGATTATTTCTTGATTTTATCCCTTCAACCGATAATCCTGTAAAATTTGCAATTATAGAGATCATCTCAAGATCTCTTTCTTTAAAGATGTTCTCCATATTAGTTGTGTCAGCATATATAAGTCCGTAAATTGAATGTTTTGTCCAAATTGGAATTGAAATCGCTGATTTTATTCCGTACATTATGATGCTTTTTGCACCATCAAATCTTGAATCATCCATTGTATTTGATGATAATATTGCAACTTTTTCCTTAATTGACCTCATTGCAATTGTTTTTGATATTTTTGTTTCTTCATTATTCGCATCGACAGAGAGGGAATATCTGAGGTCAAGATTTTCATTCTTCTCGTCATAGGAGAATATATACAACCTGTCGGGGTTTAAAAATGAAAATAAAAGTTCACCAACTTTCTTAAAACTTTCCTCAAGTGTTGCTGCTCCTATAAGACTTTTTCCGAGTGATGTGAGCGACTCCAGCATATTCAATTCTGAAGTGATCGCATCTTTATCTTTTTTTAATTTCAGATTATCAGACAGAGGAATCATCACAGATATTTTCTGATCATCTATATCAGTTATCCTGTGCTCTTTCCCCTCGTTCAGGAATTTGAGTATACTCCTACCGACAGTTATATTGTCTCCAACCTCCAGCACTTTCTCTTTTATTTTTTTCCCGTTCACATAGGTCCCGTTGGTACTGTTCAGGTCCATTATTTTATATGTGTCCGCTTCCCTTACAAGTTTGCAGTGTTTTCTTGAAATGGAATTATCATCCAGGTAGAAATCATTTCCCGGTAATTTCCCGATAGTGATCTCTTCTTTATTCAATGAGAAGAACTTCCGCTCATCATTGATTATAAAATCTAATCTATATTCCATTCTATTTTAAGGCTCCTCTTCATTAATTCTTGAAGCGCTGTAGCGGGATCCTTATTCTCAAAGAGAATTTCGTATACTTTTGTAGATATCGGCATTTCAATATCCAGTTGTTTAGATAGTGATCTAATTGCTTTTGTTGTTTCAACACCTTCTGCTATAGTAATACTTTTTTCTTCAATATCCTTAAGCTTTTCACCTTTAGCGATTCTTACTCCAAGTTGATAGTTTCTTGAGAGTGGTCCGAAACTTGTCAGCATAAGATCTCCGATTCCTGCTAAGCCCCAGAATGTTTCTCTCTGGGCCCCCAGTTTTAATCCTATCCTCAATATCTCCATGCTTGAACGGGTCACAAGCGAGGCTGTTGTGTTGTATCCATATCCGAGTCCGCTAATTATACCAGAAGCAATAGCCATTATATTTTTCATTGAGCCGGCAACTTCAATACCTATAAGGTCGTCAGACCGGTAAATCCTCAATACGGAAGAGGAGAATTTTTCCTGGATATTCTTGAGAATATCTCCGTTTTCTGCCGCAGCTACAACAGCTGTCGGAAAATTGTTTGCTAGTTCTTTTGCGAATGAGGGGCCGGATATAGTTATCCAGTTCTTCAGAATTCCTGTGCCAAGCACTTCTGAGGCTATCCTGGAGATCGTTTTAAGGCTTGAGGCTTCAAATCCCTTTGATAAACTGATAAGGACCTTTCCGGAAAGTTTATCTTTAAGTGAGCTAAAAGTTTGCCTTATAAATTTGGAAGGGACTGCGAATATTATTATATCTGATTCTGCTACTTCTTTTCCCAACCCGGATACGGGGTATAAGTTTTCTGATAGTATGATTTCCGGCAGGAATAGTGAGTTCTCTCTGAATTTTTTTATAGATTCTATTACTTCCGGTTCCCTGATCCACAATTTAACCTTGTTTCCCTGTGTTGCAAGATAGTTTGCAAATGAAGTTCCCCACGAACCCCCTCCGATAACAAGTATTCTATCCATTTTTTCTCCAGAGGAATCTGTCTTCATCTCCGGATATTATCCGTACGATATTCTCTTTGTGTTTTATAAAGATCAGTATAATAACAAGAAGTACTATTAGAGAAGCTTCTGCAACATTGGTGAAAAGAACTGCAAAAAAACTTCCAGTGATACCGGCAAGGGAGGAAGCAGAGACATACCGGGTTAATATTAAAAATAAAATAAATAAAATTGAAAAAGCCGGGAAGATAAAAAGGCCGTCAGGTGCAGCCATGTAAGCCAGGAAAACACCTGCAAAAGTTGCAACACCCTTTCCTCCTTTGAATTTAAGCCAGACTGGAAAAATATGTCCGATTATTGCAAGGGTACCGGCAGCTAAAATTAATGGAGGGTATTTAAAATGGATAAGGCCGTATATAACAGGCAAAGACCCTTTTAACACATCTGCCAATAATGTGATCAAAGCAGCTTTTCCTCCACAGGTCCGTAATATATTGGTTGCACCGGTGTTACCGCTTCCCTGATCCCTTATATCTTCTTTTTTTGAAATCCAGAATATTAGAAAACCGGTAGGGATAGAACCTACGATATATGATAGTACAAAGTACATTATCTCGTGTTGACCCAAATTTTCTCCTCATTGAATTATAGTTAAAGTGAAAAATTTTGTAAAGTAAG
Organism: Candidatus Aminicenantota bacterium; assembly: GCA_963827565.1. Classification (GTDB taxonomy): domain Bacteria; phylum Acidobacteriota; class Aminicenantia; order UBA2199; family UBA2199; genus UBA647. The sequence continues at coordinate 736,913 of CAWHBG010000002.1, read as the reverse complement.
GGATAGAGAGAAATATTGTGTTTTTTATTGTTTTTGAGTAAAATTTATTTTAACATATCCAAGGAGACAAAATGGCGAATAACATGGAAGTAAAAGGGAGTGTGATCGCCTCAATACCTTCATTTATTGAGAAAAAATTCGGGAAGGCAGGATTGGCAAATTGGATGGATCATATTTCAGAGGAAGCTCGGAATGTTTTTTCTGGGGATATCGATCTGGAGAAGTGGTATCCCCTGACTATTACCCTGACTGAACCCATGGCAAATATTGCCCATCTTTTCTATGAATGGGATCTTAAAAAAGCTTCCTGGGAGTTGGGACGATTCAGCGCTGATTTTAGTGTGTCGAGTGTAAAAAAGCTTTTCTTCAAATTTGGTAGTACAAAGTTCTTCCTTAACAAAGCAGGTGAGTTCATGGATGGTTATTACAGGCCTGCAAAAATTTCTCCGATAAGTGTTGTAGATGGAGAAGGAATTTTTCATATCACAAAGTTTGATGAGATAGAGAAGACTGTAGAATATCGGATTGCCGGATGGATTGAGAGGGTCCTTGAAATTGCAGGAAATAAAAATATTTCTGTAGAAGTTACTCAGTCCCTGAAGGATTTCAAACCTTACACAGAATTTCTTGTAAAGTGGGAATAAGTCTCTTAATCATATTCAACACTTTCAAGCGTAAGGCCTCCCGCAGGAGCTGTCTGGCCGGCTTTTCTTCTGTCTCTTGCTTCAAATATTGCAGGAAGCTCATCAAGCCCTATCTTTCCTTTTCCAATATCTATAATTGTACCAGCCATATTACGGACCATATATCTTAAAAAACTCTTCCCTTTAACCTTAAAAAAGATCTTTTCACCTTTTACTTTCATTCTGAATTCATCTATTGTCCGGATCCTGTTCTTGTGAGGCTCATCTGAGGTAAATGAGCTGAAATCTTTTTCTCCGACAAAATGTTTTATCGCTTTTTTCATTTTTCGTTTATCAAGAGGATAAGGGATATGGGTATAGAAACGGGATTTAAAAGGTGATGTCACACTTCCTGTAAAAATCCTGTAAATATAGGTTTTTGATCTGGCACCGAATCTGGCATTAAAAGAAGGGTCTGCAATTTCACAACTTGCGATCCTGATATCAGATGGTAGCAATGAGTTTAATGCCCTTTGGAGCGACAACGGTTCAATATTGATCTTCAGGTAAAAATTAGCTGTCATGCCTGAAGAATGTACTCCGGCATCGGTCCTGCTGCTACCCGTAATGGTTATCATCTGTTTTGATATCACTTTAAGGGCATTCACAAGTTCTTCCTGAATGGTCCTGATACCAGAGCCCTGGAACTGCCAACCTTTGTACTCAGTTCCGTCAAAATGGATAATGATCTTATAGTTATTTCTCAAAATTTCATTTCCTGGTTTTTCTTTTGAAAGAGAAATACCCTGGAAAATCTGCCAAAGATTCTGGGGATATTTCTACTTAACCTTTCCGGAACGGATACAGGATGTGCAGGCTCTAATGCTTTTTGTTTCGCCATCAACCGTAATTTTAACTTTCTGAAGGTTAGGGAGCCATCTCCTTTTGGTTGCTTTGTGGGAATGACTTACGTTATTTCCGGTCATAGGTTTTTTTCCGCATATATCACATACTTTTGCCACTTTGAATTCCTCCTTAATGAAAGTATATGGAATTTTACTAAATTTTAGACTGAAAATCAATTTGTTGTATTGATTTCCTTATAATTTATTTTGATAAGTATTGTGAAAAATGTATTTTATATATTTCTGATTTATGTTTACGGATATAATTGATTCAGATTTTCTCCATGCAAAGAACTTTGATTTTATCCAGAGAATAATTGAAGTTTAAAGAATCTTTCCTTAAAAAAATAAAGAATCCACTGTATTTAATGATATTATAATTTTTCTTAAGTTCATCAAGTATTGAATTAACTTCTCCCCATAAAAGAAAAATAATGTCTGGTTTTTTCTCCCTGATAGAGTATGAATAATCCCATTTCAAATGGCCGGGGTAGAAAAAGGTTAATTCATTTTTAAGAAAATTGTTATAGAGGAAATGGTCGCTTAATTTATCAAATCTGTGCATAGGCATTCTGGAAATTGTTTTATCATTCTTCCCCAGAAGATCAATATATTGTCTATCGAGAAAATAGGGGATCGTACCTGCCCAAATTAAGGCAATTTTTGAGTTTTCCCCTGATATGCTTCCAAAGAATTTTCCGATCTCAATTTTTTTTAAATTTTCACTCCGTTCGTCAAAAGGGTGATTAAAAAATATCCAGTTGCCGGCAGTTGACAGAGAACCTGTAAGATTCAGAGAAAAGAGAGAGATGAGAATAAAGAGTACAGTTAAAGGTCCGGTCCCGATATTTTTTATAAATGAAATTTTTTTCAATCTTGACAAAACTGTCTTCCAATATCCTGTAAATTGTATAAATACAAGGGGCATGACAATTGTGATGAAGCGGTTATTCAAATTCCACCATTCCCAGGCGTCTCCTCCGATATAAATATTGTAAAGGACAATAAGGCTGATGATAATAAATAATAGGTGATGCTGCCATTTTTTTGTTTTTAAAGCCAATAGAGCAGAAGGGAGGAAGAAAATCCAGTTTAAAGGCCAGAGGAATTTAAGAAATACAAATAATCCGCGTGAGATACGTAAAAAAAAGGGGTATCCTGTCATTTTTAAGAAGTAAGTATTTGGCAGTAGTTCTCCGTAATAAATGTATCTGAAACAGGTCAAAAAAAGGATGATCCCTATCAGTATAAGTAATCCTGATAAATAAAAACGCCCGATAATTTTTGATCTGTAAATAAAAGGGAAAAATATCATAACCGCAAAAATAATTGCCATTTCAATTCTAATAAGAACAGCAAATCCCATGATCATTGCCGGAAACCAGTTGAATTTATACACATCTCTTTCTCTTATAGTCAGATATATTGATAAATTTAACAAAAGGACAATGATGCTGATCTCATACCCGGAAAAGCTCCAGAAATTTAATGGATAATAAAATGCTGTTATGATAATGGTGCCAATCCAGATAATATTCCCGTCTTTAAAAATATACAAAGTAATTTTTCTTAAAACGAAAAGGTTTAAAATCAGAAAAATTAAAGCGCTCAATTGAATGAATATACTGACCTTTGATAAAGGGATCGGAAGAGCATTGAATATTGTCATAAACAGAACCCATAAAAAATTTGAAAAACCTTCAACTTTTTTTTCATCTTTTTTATTCCATACTAATCCATGTCCGTTAGATAAATTATCAGCATATCTCATTGAGATCATCATATCGTCAGACAGACAGAAATATCTCTCATCATCGACTACGAAACTTGAATTTATTATCCAGCTGATCCCGTAAAAAATATAAATTACTAAAATCAGGATCATCAGGTATTGATTTTTAAATTGAGATTTCTGGCTAATATTTTTTATCATATATAATGCTCAAGATATCATATAAAATAAAGAAATAAAATGTTAACGGTAATAACCTGTATTTCGGATGAATATGCAGGGATTTTCTGAGGCAACAATAAAGTCAATCTTTACATTAAAAAAATCTAAACCTATAATGTTAACCTTAAGTTATAGGTGAAAAGATAATGGACTTTGCATTTATTTATACTGCTCTTATCCTTGTGGCTCTTACCACAATACTGGTCCTTGAACTTGTGGAAGTTGATATAGCGATATTTTCTGCACTCCTCTTATTGATTGCGGGAGGCATAATAAATCTTAAGGAAGCTTTTGCAGGTTTTTCAAATCACGGAATGCTTACTGTTGCATTCCTTTTTATTGTTGCCGGAGCTCTTCAAAAAACTGCCGCAATTGAACAGTTTGGCGACATGGTTCTCGGAAGCGGAAAAAAACTATCAATAACACTTCTGAGATTTCTTCCGGGTGTTGCATCGTTTTCGGCATTCTTCAATAATACTCCGATCGTTGCAATTTTTATCCCTGCTATTGTGGGTTGGGCAAAGAAAAAAAATATTTCCCCTTCCAAACTTTTAATACCGCTCTCATATGCAGCAATACTCGGAGGTTTGTGTACTCTTATAGGGACAAGTACAAATCTGGTTGTGCATGGGCTGATGCTGGAGAACGGGATGGAAGGTTTTTCGTTTTTTGAGATATCCAAGGTCGGAATTCCAATGGCCATAACTGGTATCATTCTAATCTCTTTTTTCGGGCACAGACTCTTACCGGATAGAAAAGAACCAATTGCTGAACTCGGTGAAAAAACAAGAGAGTTCGTTGCTGAAATGAAGGTTGGACGGAACTTTGAAAAAATAGGTAATTCTATTGAAGAAGCAGGCCTGAGGCATTTGAAAGGATTGTTTCTCTTCCAGATAGAAAGAGAAAAAAAAATTCTTACTTCAGTGCCTCCTGATGAAGAGATCAGACTGGATGACAGATTGTTTTTTGTCGGGTTGCCCGAAACGATAATGGATCTGAGAAATATTAAAGGTCTTACTCTTCTTGAGGACAAAAAATTTAATCCTTCCAATTATGATTCTGAAGAGGTGTCTACCTTCGAAGTTGTCGTTTCCCATAACTCACCACTTGTAGGAAAATGTGTCAGGGATAGCAAATTCAGGACATATTACGATGCAGTCATAATTGCAATTCATAGAAGTGGTGAGAGGGTAAGAGAAAAGATCGGGAATATTATTCTGAGGCCTGGGGATACTCTTCTGATTCTTGCCAACAGAGATTTCATTGATCTGTGGTACAACAGGAAAGATTTTTTTCTGGTTTCGCGATCTGCTGATGTTGAATCAAAACCGAAAATATACAGTTATCTTTCTCTGACAGTACTTGTACTGATGATAATCGCAATGGCATTCCAATTAGTACCTGTTCTATTTGCTGTAAGTGCTGCATCAGTAATACTTATTCTGTCGGGGACAATTTCACCATATTCGGCCAGACATTCCGTTGACTGGAAAGTGATCCTTGTAATTGCTTCAGCTTTCGGGATCGCCAAGGGGATGCTCAATTCCGGAGTTGCCGCTTTCCTCGCTGATAAAGTTATAATGTTTTCAGACTCTCTCGGCCCGATCGGAATGATCGCTGTAATATACTTCACTACCAGTTTTTACACTGAGATTATAACCAATAACGCGGCCGCTGCACTTATTGTTCCTGTGGCCATATCTGTTTCGGGGATTTCCGGTGAAGACCCTGTTCCATTTATGGTTGCCGTAGCTCTGGCCGCCAGTGCCAGTTTTGCAACGCCTATAGGTTATCAGACAAATCTGATGGTGTATGGACCCGGAGGTTACAAATTCAGAGATTTCCTAAAGATCGGGATCCCGATGAATCTGATAATGGGAGTGATTGCGGTTTCCCTTATTTATTTCATATATTATTAAAAAAAGGGTTTTTATTTTTGAATTTAACTCCCCTCTGTTTATATTATAAGTGGAGGGGAAAATGGGGACTTATATTCTTGTAACAAAAATGACACCTGAGGTCTCAGGTGACCTTAAAATGAGGGAAACCGTAGGAAAAGAGTGGAAAAAAAGGGTAGACAGCCTTTGCCCGGATGTAAAATGGATTGCGCATTATGCCCTTTTGGGTCAATATGATTTCGTGGATATCTATGAGGCGGACAGTGATGAAACAGCGGCAAAGGTATCAATGATAACCAGATCCGGCGGGACTCTTACAGCGGAGACGTGGCCGGCAACGTCCTGGAAAAAATATATAGAAATAACAAAAGATATTTGATTCTCCAAAACAATAATCGCCCTGATAAAATATCTTCCATATTCCGGGGTCTTTCTGTAATTTTTTTTTGAAACTATCTTTGGAAACCGATAGTCTTAGAAGTATTATAAATAGTCATATGAAAACACAACTGATCCTATTGAGCAGTCTCGTTATTTTCTTTATTCCATTTCATCTATTCTGTGATGAAAACAGAGTCACTAAAGCATATATGGTGTCAGATTTACTCGGCAGGATAGGTTTCCTTCATGAGTTCAGTCCGGAGGGGTCCGCTCCGGTAGATGACATTGCTATCGGTATTGAAGTGAGCGGCAATGTTTTATATAAACTGACCACTGCCGATGGAAAAATATATGTCAGTGCCGGAATGCTTGGACCCGGAATAAACAGCATAAAAATTCCTGTTAATCTGATTACCGGTGAAAATAAGGGTGTGCTCAATCTTTACCTGAAAGAAGGCGAAGTGATCAGCGGGAGGCAGATAGTTTTAATACCGGAGAGATATGAGATTATTGAGAAGCCGGCTGAGAATAAAACAGGAGATTCAGTGAATGACAATTATATACATGAAATGATTGTCTCCGGAAATAAAAACAGCGGTATTGATATGCATAACAGGATTGTTTTGGATGCGGTCACAGGTGATTACCCGGGGTTAAATCAGGGGATACCGATCCTGCCTGTTCTTTATCTGTTGGGAAACAAGATCTATCATTCCCTGAAGAAACGTAAAAAAAAGTTCTTTCCTCTCTATTCACAATCAGAAGTATATACTGAAAAAAGTCAGAAAAATGGAAAATATGCCCGCCTTTCCCTCCGAATCTATATTAATGATATGTGAATGCTTCAGGTTTTTTCAGCAGTATTAAGAGATAATACAGAGTTATCTATCTAACTTCCGAAAAAGGTTCACTTTTTGATCAAATTTCAATATAATCTTTTTTTACAGGAGAAGAAATGATCAAGAAGACTTTTACACTATTTATTCTTATTTTAATGTTTTCATTCTACGGAATTTCTGATCAGCCGTGGGAAGAGGAAGGCCCTGACAGCTGTACCAGTATAATGGTTGGGAAAAAAGCGACTACTGACGGATCGGTAATTACATCACATACATGTGATGCAAATTACAGAACCTGGCTTAATATCGTACCTGCAAAAAAATACAAAAAAAAGGAAAAAACAAAAATATATAAGGGTACTATGCATACAGGGTTTGTAACAGACTCGAAAGGGATTGAAGAACTGGGAGAAATTCCGGGTGTACCGGAAACCTATAAATTTTTTAATACAGCCTACCCGGCAATGAATGAGCATCAGCTTATAATGGGCGAATCTACCTTCGGCGGGAAGAAAGAACTGAAAAGTGATAAAGGGATCTTCTACATCGAGGAGCTGCAGCGTATTGCCCTTCAGAGATGTAAAACAGCTAAAGAAGCGATCAGGCTGATCGGGGGCCTTATAGGGAAATACGGTTACTGCGATTCCGGTGAATGTATTACAATTGCTGACACAAAAGAGGTCTGGCATATGGAAATACTCGGCCCGGGAAAAGGGAAGCTGGGCGGTGTCTGGGCAGCTGTAAGAATACCTGATGGTCATGTAGGCTGCGCTGCAAACATTTCCAGGATAAGTGAGATAGATCTGAATGATCCTGACAACTATCTTTATTCAAAAAATGTTGTAAAACTTGCTGTTAAGTTAAAACTTTATGATCCGAAAAAAGACGGCAAATTTAAATTCTGGAAAGCCTACGGTAATTCATATACAAAAAAACCATTCTCGATCAGGGAATATTGGGTATTTAAAACTCTAGCCCCCTCACTTGATCTTAAATTTGATGTGGATGAACTCCCGTTCTCGGTTAAACCTGATAAAAAAGTTTCACTCGATGATGTTATCCAATTATTCAAAGCTACTTATATAGGTACCGAGTATGATATGACAAAAAACCTCATGGTTGAACAGAAGAAAAAAGATAAGGATGGGAAAGTTATAAAAGATAAAGATGGGAAACCGGAGATGGAAAAGGTCAAAAGTGTCATTGCTACACCCTGGATGTCACGTGACCTCAGGACCCTGTTAGGTGCATTAAAAAAAGATGTAATAAAAAGGCACCGGCCTATAGCCGTGGAATATTGTGCTTATCATACTGTACTTCAGGCAAGGGGATGGCTTCCGGACGAGATCGGCGGGGTGATGTGGTTCGGCTTTGAGAATCCTGCAATCACTCCTAAGTTCCCGATACATGCTGGTGTGACAGAATTGATCGGTGACCTTAAGGTTGGATCTCAGCAAAAATTTACACTTGATTCTGCTGCCTGGGCTTTCAGGCGTGCAAGTAAACTTGCTCAGGGAAGATGGGATAAAGCTGGTAAAATAATAAATGAGACATTAAAATATTATGAAGATAAAATTTACAAAGAGACAATAGAAGTGGAGAAGAAGGCCGGGGATTTGCTCAAAGAAGATCCTGATAAGGCAAAAAAAATGCTTACTGATTTTACTGCCGATACAATCCGCCTTCTGATAAAAAAGTATATTGAGCTCGGAAATGATTTCTGGCTTCACTACAGATTCAGGATGAGGTAAATTTTTCGGGGAAAATATATCTGCTGAGATGGCCTTTTCCTCTTTTTGATGATCAGGCCAATCCGGAAGAAAATGAAGAAGAAATACTTTTTACAGTTCTGTGTATTACTATTCGTTCTGATGGGGGCCAATTTCTGCAAAGGCAGGTCAGGGTCAAAATATATTTTTTTAATTACTCTGGATACAACCAGAGCTGATCATATTGATTATTCGCTGAATGATAACGATCTGACTCCTAACATGGCAAAACTGGCATCAGAGGGGATATATTATAAGAATGCATTTTCGCTGATCCCGATCACTCTCCCTTCCCATGCAAATATGTTCTATTCTCTACCGCCGCATAAACTTGAAGTTTTTAATAATGGTGAAATTGCTGACACAGATCATGAAAGCTTAGCTCAATTGTTAAAGAAAGATGGATTCTCAACGAAAGGGATTATTTCTCTTGGTGTATTAAAATCTGAGTATGGATTGAATAAAGGATTTGATCAGGTCAGTGAAGACTTCTCCGAGGGGTATTTTTATAAAGATGCCTCAGATGTTAATCATGAGGTTTTTAAACTTCTGAAACAGAAGAAAAGCCATAAGGAATTTATTTGGATCCATTATTCAGATCCCCACAGCCCGTATTTTCCGCCCCAATATAAGGGGGGGGAGTTCAAAATCATATTTAATAAACACCTTATTAGTAAATGTGAGAGTACCGATTATAAAAAAATAGATTTTGAACTAGATCTTAATCCTGGAGAGAATGTCCTCCACTTCAAATCCAGGATACCGGAAATTTTTAATAATAATAAGAAAGTTCGGATATATACGGTCTCCTTCATAGACTTCAAAGTTCTATCCGAAAGTTCAAATGATCAATATGAGATCATCTTTCCCGATAACTGGAGCAAACATAAAGAGAAGAGTGAGTTAATTATTGGAATGCCGAAAAGACGTGGGAAAATTAAATTAGTTAATAAAGGGGAAAACAATATAAAAATTAATATCTCTTTTATTCATCGAATGATAGAGACTATTCCATCATCAAAATTTTTGTATCGTGAGTCAGTAAGATTCCTTGATAAACAGATAGGTAAGTTGTTTGAATTTCTGAAGAGGGAAGGGATTTATGAAGATTCTGTTTTCATTATTGCCGGAGATCACGGTGAAGGGCTGGGAGAATTCAATAAAACAGTCGGACATATTGATTTTCTTAACGGACTTTTCACCAGGATACCATTAATTATATCGGGTAATGGAGTAGAGAGAAAAGGGGAAATGTCAATTCCAGTTTCAACTCTTGAAATAGCACCGACAATTCTCGATTTTGCCGGCATAAAAAAACCGGGGTATATGATTGGTGAAAATATTTTTAAAATAAAAAAAAAGAAAAATATATTTCTGGAAACATATTCTCCCGAAGCATATCATGATGGCTTCTCAATTATAGATTATCCTTTCCAATTGATCTATTATCCGGATAGATTGCAGGAAAAAGTTGAATTCTACGATATGGAGACAGATCAGAACGGGATTAGATCCAGAATAGAAGAAAAAATATATACAGGGATAGTTCAGGAATTAAAGAAAAAATTGATTAAATTTATGCACTTCCGCAGTAAACTTAACAGGAAAGACAGAAGCAATAATCTTTCTGAAGAACAAAAGGATATGCTGAAATCCCTGGGGTACCTTTAATAAGTATTAATTAAACTACTGATTATTTTATCCCAAGTTTATTTTTCATTTCATCAGTCAGAGAATTTTTATTTACAATTATACAGATCGTGTGCAGTTTAAAATAAGCTTCTGAAATATAGAAGAATCCTTTATACTCCCGGTCTGTCCCCCATGAGTTCTTCATTAGAAAATATTTTTTATTGTTCTGGTCAACTGCAGTTCCGACAATATGCATAAGGTGATCATCGGTAGTGTTCTGGTTCTCGAATGATTCCTGTCGGGCCTCCTGGGTGATGTTCTTTTCGGTGACCGGTTTTTTGATCTTGTCTTTCTGCTCTTTTTTTGTCCACTGGTCCCAATCTTTCTCCGGGACAATAGCAACATCCATTTTATCTTTTGCAAAGAATTTGTCGCTGACATCCGCATCCCAACCGTAGGTATAGCCTTTCCCTATTGTGTCGGCTGCGATCTGAAGCAGTTCATCGATCGGCACATTGTAGTAATTCCGGTCATAGCTCCAGTTATCAGGGATCTCCAGCCTGAACTTTTTATAAAACGGATGGTGAGAGTATGAAGTGATCTCTATATAATCATCAGGATTAATGGGCATGGATTTGAGGAATGATTCCGGGGAGTATGTTTTCCCATTGTATACAAACTCATCCGGATTTTTGCCGAGGTAGATATCCAGTATCGCCTGGAATGCATCCATCCAGACAGGCGTTAGTGTTTTCCCCTTTCTTTTAACAACACCGTCCAGGAATCCTCTGAGGATGGTTGCAAGTTCCCCGTGATTGTGGAGGAACTGTCCCTTGAGTTTGCCCGAAAACACATTTTCAGGAACGATCCCGTGTTTCTTCATCTGATCGAGGACATCATGAAACTGCCCGCCTGAACTGAAATTGGCATCACCATGCATATAGACAAATTGTTTTGCTTTATCTGTATATGCATGTCTTGCGATGAACATTTCCGAAAGGTCGATCTCACCGAATCCGGCTTTGATAAGTTCAGATTCAAGATATGAGTGAGCTGAAAAAATCCAGCAGGTTCCGGTTCTCCCCTGATGCTTTACAGATGTTGCAGGCAGCTGTTTGATCATTTTAAATCTGTATGGCGGCTTTTCCTTCTTTTTCCCTTCTGAAATAGATGCGGTCAAAGAAAAGATAAGAATAAAAATAACAATTTTGATTAAAGTTAAATTTTTCAATTTTTCTCCTGATTATTTATAATAAAAATATCTGATTTTTTAATCAATAAAAAATCCTATTTTTTTTAAACCCGGATCCCGGCTGCTGTTTTTTTTATCAATTCCCAGCCATTATTTATATGCTCCCACTTCTGCTGAGTCTGGCCGATAACAAGTCTGAGAGTAAACCTTCCGTTAAGCTTTGTATGAGTGAGATAGATCTGTCCGGACTTGTTCAATTCTTCCATTAGTCTATTATTAATTGTGTTCAGCAGGCTCTCATCATTTTTATGTTCTGGACGGTACCGGAAGCATATCGTTGCAAAGGGGACAGGGGCCATAAGTTCAAAATCAGATTGATCAATAATCATATTCTTCAACTTCCCGGCCCACTCAATATGATCGGATATTTTCTTTTTTAATCCGTTTATGCCATAGCTTCTCATAACAAACCAGAGCTTAAGTGCCCTGAACCGCCTTCCGAGAGCAATTCCCCAATCTCTGTAATTATTTACTTTGTTATCATCACTGGTTCTCAGATATTCAGGAAGTATGGAAAAAGTATTTATCAGAGCATCTTTGTCCTTAACAAAATATGCGGAACAGTCAAAATTTGTAAACATCCATTTGTGCGGGTTAAACACAAATGTATCGGCAAGGCCTATCCCTTCCTGATAGTGCAAATTTGAATCCAGCATCAGTGCAGTCCCCGCATAAGCTGCATCAATGTGATACCATATCCCGTATTTCTTGCATATATTTCCAATCTTGGATAAAGGATCAACAGCGGTGGACCCGGTGGTCCCGAGGGCGGCTATTACTGCAAGCGGTTTATAACCTTTGGAAAAATCTGACTTTATTGCATTTTCCAATTTAATGATGTCCATTGCAAAGTTTTTGTCCACTCTCACTTTGACCAGGTTATCGCTCCCGATTCCTGCAATCCGGACTCCTTTTTCAATTGAAGAATGAGCCTCTGCTGAACAATAAATCCTGAATTTCCGACTTTTATTCATCCCCTCACGATTGGCTGAATAGTCTGTGAACTTTTCCCTTGCAGTGAGTATGGAGCAGAGCGTTGCAGTGGAAGCTGTATCCTGTATCACACCTGTAAATCCATCAGGGAGATTGATCAGTCCGGCGATCCATTTCATCATCTGTTCTTCAAGTTCTGTGGCGGCCGGGGAGGTCTGCCAGCTCATGCACTGGGCCCCCAGTGCTGCCGTTATCATCTCGGCAAGTATTGAGGGATAGCTGTTATTTGCATTAAAATAAGCATAGAAAGAGGGGCTCTGCCAGTGAGTGATCCCCGGGAGTATTATACTATCCAGATCATTCATGATGGATCTATAGTCCTGCCCCGTTTTCCGGCGGCCGGACCGGCAATCTGTTTATAACATCACCGGGAAGTATCTGAGATTTTACAGGATAATTCTCAATATTCTGGAAATAGTCTGCAATCCAGTCAACCGTGTCATGAGCATTTTTTCTGAATTCTTCAATGTTCATTATTTCCTCCATTATTACTATTACCAGATACAGAATGAAAATGGTATCTGTTAAATTACGTGAATCCGGTCTGATGGTATATAATTTGTCCGGAATGAAAAACAGACTGATTTCAGTAGATTCAGGTCTTTACCTGGCGCCACTGATCATTTGGGGGTCAACATGGCTGGTAATTACCATGCAGCTGGGGATAGTCGACCCGCTTGTGTCTGTTGTATACAGATTTTCTCTGGCATCAGCAATAGCTTTTATTTTTCTTAAATTCAGGAAAGAAAAAACAGTTTACGGCCCGGCCGATCATTTCTTCATGGCTTTGCAGGGAATTTTGCTTTTCGGTATTAATTACTGGTTTGTTTATGTTGCAGAGGGTGTGGTCTCCAGCGGACTGGTCGCCCTGATATTCTCTGTTATTGTTTTTTTCAATAGTATTAACGGGGCAATCTTTCTTAAAGAAAAGATAAGGGGAAAGGTTCTCCTGGGGGGTTTGATAGGAATTATAGGAATAGCAATACTGTTTATAGACGAACTCACATCGATCAGTTTTTCAGAGGAAAAGGTACTGAATTATCTTCTGGCGTTTTCAGGTGCTTATCTTGCATCCCTTGGGAATATCACATCTTTATATAATCAGCGGAGAAAGATACCGGTACTTCATTCCAACAGTTTCGGGATGCTGTATGGTTCCCTATTCATGTTGATCATCGTGATTTTATCGGGGAAACATGTCACATTTGATATGTCATTCAGATATATATCTTCACTATTTTATCTGTCAGTATTCGGATCTATAATAGCATTTTATGCTTATGTAACAGTTATCGGAAAACTCGGTGCTGATAAGGCCGCAAACGTTGTCCTGGCTGCGCCGGTACTTGCCCTGATTTTATCCGCGGTGTTTGAAAATATATCTTTTACTATTCTTATGTTTGCCGGTGTCGCGCTAGTGATTACAGGCAACTTCATTGCGTTGAGAAAATGAGTGAAATTTCTGTTTACAATTTGTTACAATTCCGTAAAGTTCTGTTCACCAAATCGGTATAAAATTTTTACTTGAATCTAAACAAATCGAACCGGATTTCGTATGAAAGGCAATATCTATTATAATAGAATAAAAAAAAGAGGGTAAAATGGAAAAAAAGACAAAAAAAACATTTATTTACATAGCAATACTCGTCATTGCTTCATTTCTGATCATGAATTTTCTAGGAACTTTTAAGAAAGAACCGAAAAAGAAACCCAAATTGGACCTGAAGCGGACTGTTCGTGTAGCCGATGTTGAATATACCGATATATCATCAATGATCACAGAGTTCGGAAGGGTCATTTCACTGGAGAAGGTGGATATTCTGTCGGAAGTCAGAGGGAAGATCGAACCGGGGAATGTTCTTCTGAAAAAAGGGGAGCGGTTCAGGAGAGGAGATCTGCTGTTCAAGATCTATGACAGGGAGGCAAAGCTTGCGCTAAAGGCAAAAAAGAGCCGTTTCATGAATTTGATCGCTAACCTGCTGGCAGATTTTAAAATAGATTTCCCGGAAAGGTTTGACCGGTGGAAAGAGTTCTTTGACAGTATTTCACTGGATAAGAATATTCCGGACATGCCTGAAACAAAAAGTAAAAATGAAAAGATATTCCTGGCTTCAAGAAATATTTTAAGTGAATTTTATTCGATCAAGATGGATGAAGTTGTCCTGAAAAAGTATTCTTTCTATGCTCCCTTCACCGGGAGCTTCACTGCTGTTATGATGGAAGCTGGGGGCGTAGCCAATCCGGGGGCTCCGATCGCAAAAGCGATCAGGACGGACAGAATGGAGATCGAAGTTCCGGTTGACAGCAGCGGTGTCAAGTGGGTAAAACTCGGGGATAAAGTGGAAGTTGTAAAAGACGGGTCATCCGGGAAAATAATAGAAGGCAAAGTAGTCAGAGTTTCCCCGTTTATTGACCATGGGACCCATTCCGTCGCTGTTTTTATCAGTTTTGATAATGATCCTTCCAGCCCAATTTTTTCCGGTGATTATTTAAAGGTCATTTTTTCCGGGATAGTGATCAATAAAGGGATGAAGATAGGTAGAAATGCTGTCTTTAATAATAATGAGGTGTTTACTGTGGTGGACGGGAAACTGAAAAAAGAGGAGATCATTATCCTCAAACTGGACCCTAAAACAGTTATATTCAACGGATTGGAGGAAGGGAGAACGGTTGTCATAGAACCGCTGATCAATGCCCGAGACGGCTCTCCAGTCGAATTGAGAAGGTGAAGTGATGAAAAAGTTAATTACAGCTTTTATTAAATATCCGTTCTATGCAAACCTGATCGTTGTTTTTCTGATCGTTGCAGGTTTCATCGGACTGATGAATATGAACAAATCCTTTTTCCCGGAAAGATCGAACAGGGACATTGTGATCTCGATGGCATATCCGGGAGCTTCTCCCAAAGAAATGGAGGAGGGGATCACGACACGGATAGAGGAAGCGGTAAGGAGTATCGTCGGAATTCTCGAAATGTCTTCAACTTCCTCTGAAAATTTTGCCACGGTCCGGATCACCACAACAGGTGAATTTGATATAGATTCAACCCTCATGGAAGTAAAAAATGCGGTTGATTCGATCAGTTCGTTTCCAGTTGCTGCAGAAAAACCGGTTGTGTTCAAACAACGTGCCACAACACGGGCAATGTTCATGGGCTTGTCGGGAAAAGTCGATCTCATTACGTTGAAAAAATATGCGGATCAGATCGAGTATGACATGCTGACAACAGGTATGGTATCACAGGTGAACATTTTCGGGTTCCCCCAGATCGAACTGTCAGTTGAGGTTCCTGAAGATGTCCTGAGAAAGTATAATCTGACATTCAATGATATTTCACGGGCAATTTCCCAGAACAATCGTGACCTCTCAGCCGGGCTGATCAAATCAAAGAGTGAAGAGATCCTGATCCGGTTGAGATCAAGAAGTGTTAAACCGGAGGATATCGGTGAGATAATTCTGCGGGCAAACAATGACGGCAGTTATCTCCGGGTCCGGGATGTAGCTGATATTAAATTGAAATTTGCGGATGTCTCAAGCAAGCTTCTTATGAATGGAAACAGCGCCGTTTATTTTTCAGTGGAAAAACTGGCAAATGAGGATCTTGAAGAAATATCCAACCGGGTAAAAGATTATATCAAAGTATTTAATGAGCAGAACCAGGGAGTGAAGCTTGAGATCACCTTTGATTTTCTCAATATACTCGGAGAGAGGCTGGACCTGTTGTATAGAAATGGAGGGATTGGGCTTATGCTGGTCATCATCTCTCTGGGATTATTCCTCAGTTTCCGCCTCTCTTTATGGGTAGCATGGGGGATACCTGCATCTTTTCTCGGCATGTTCATTGTCGCTGCAGGTTACGGGATCACTATCAATATGATCTCCCTCTTCGGGATGATCCTTGTGATCGGTATTCTGGTGGATGACGGTATTGTCATTGCCGAGAACATCTATCAGCATTTTGAGAAAGGGAAAAGCCCGAAACGGGCGGCCATTGACGGTACCATGGAAGTACTTCCGGCAGTGGTTACCTCTGTTACCACAACCATCATTGCCTTTTCACCACTACTGGTTCTTGAAGGGATGATGGAATTCATGTACGAAATGGCCTTTGTAGTTGTGTTCAGTCTCCTTTTCTCTCTGTTTGAGGCGTTTCTGGTTCTTCCTGCCCACATTGGAAAAGATTATATTCTGAGACACAAAAAGCGGGTGACATTCCTGTCAAAGATCAGAGGAAAGCTGGATGAATTGATGAATTTTATGAAGCATAAATTGTACGGCAGAACCTTAAAGGTGATCATTAACTGGAAGTGGGTGGTTGCAACTATTCCGGTTGCTCTCATCCTGATCACAATGGGACTTTTCAAGGGTAATATAATAAAAGCCACCTTTTTCCCATCCATCCCTTTTGACTCATTCATTGTTAATGTGGCGTTCAAGCCGGGGACAGGAGAAGCGAAAACAATGGAGTACCTGAAGCGTTTTGAAAAAAAGATCCTGGAAGTAAATAAAGAGGTTATGAAAGAGCAGAAAACAGATAATCCCTTTATAAAAAATACATTTCTCAGCCTGGGAAATAGTTTTGACGGACAGGAAAACGGGTCCCATGCCGGAAATGTGAGTGTCTGGCTGAATGACATGGAAGGGCGGAAGATTTCCAGTTTTGATATTGCTGAAATGGTCAGAAAGAAGATCGGGGCTATCCCTGAAGCGGAGAAATTCAGTGTGGGAGGGAGGAACCGGTGGGGTAAACCGGTGTCCATCAGCCTGCTTGGAAAGAATTTTGATGAACTTAATCAGGCCAAACTTATGATGATCGAAAAAATGGAAGAGATTGCGTCATTAAAAAATGTCGCGGATACGAATGCGATCGGCAGACAGGAAATAAGATTGAAACTGAAACCGATGGCTTATTTTCTAGGACTCGACAGAACTTCGGTTGCCAACCAGATCCGACAAGGCTTCTATGGCGGACAGGCTCAGAGGCTCCAGTCCGGAAAAGATGAGGTCAGGGTATGGGTCCGGTTCCCCAAAGAGGGTAGAGAGAATATCGGGAAACTGGACTCAATGAAGATCCGGACAATGGGGAGTTCATATCCGCTGAGAGACCTGGTTAAGTATGAAATTGAGAGGGGACCGGTTAACGTTCAAAGATATAACAGTTCCCGGGAGATCAGGGTCGAAGCGGACCTGGTGGATCCCTATGAACCGGTACCCCCCATTCTTGAAAAACTTGCCACTGAAGCTGTCCCGGAAATGCAGAAAAAATTCCCGGGCGTCAAAGTGCTCTATCAGGGGCAGCGGAAGGAGAGTGACCGGGCAACTCAGGATCTCGGGAAATATTATGGTATTGCTTTTGCCCTGATTATTCTTGTCCTGATGATCCATTTCAGATCGTTCTCTCAACCGACGATCATTCTTATGATGATACCCCTGGCATGGATCGGTGCCTCCTGGGGGCATATTGTCGAAGGGATCCCTGTTTCAATGCTGAGCGCGTGGGGGATGGTCGCACTCTCAGGAGTTATCATCAATGATGCTGTCGTCTTTTTATCCAAATATAACAGGAATCTGGTAGAGGGTGATAAAGTGCCTGATGCGGTCTACAATGCAGGTATCTCAAGGTTCAGGCCGATCGTACTGACGTCGTTAACCACTGTTCTCGGTCTTTATCCCATCGTACTTGAGAAAAGTTTCCAGGCCCAGTTCCTCAAACCGATGGCAATATCACTAGCGTATGGTGTTCTGATCGGAACTGCTTTTCTCCTGGTCCTCTTTCCTGCCCTTATCCTTATCCTGAATGAGATAAAACTGAGATTTAAACGGTTTGTGACCGGGAAGGATTGCACCCCGGAAAGCATTGAGAGAGCTGTTATTAACAGTAAACTGACCATTGAGTAAGAGAATGGAGTGGAGAATAACAAATGAATAAAAAATATATATCAGTTCTAATCGTAATGGTAAGCCTTGTCCTTGGACAGGGGATGGCGAGTGGTGAAAAACTGACGCTTGCCGATGCGATCAGTAAAGGTTTGAAAAATAATTTCGGTATCAGAATATCAAAACAGAACCTGAAGATAGCAGAGAATACGAATACCTGGGGTATGGCCGGGAGATATCCGACGCTGACAATCGGCGGCCAGTCTCTGAACAGCTGGAATAGTGACTCTCCGTCCACTGATGGAGGTGAAAGGGAAGAATACAGATCAAACCTCCTCCTGCCGAATGTTAATCTCAGGTGGATCCTTTTCTCCGGTTTTTCAATATCCATAACGAAAAGTAAATTTGAACTGCTCAATAAATTATCGGAAGGCAACAGTGCGGTTATCGTTGAAAATACAATTCAGGGGATCATCCTGGCATATTACAAAGTTCTTCTCGAAGCAGAGAAAGTTAAGGTGTTAGAGGAACTAAAAAAATTATCGGGGGACAGGCTGGAGTATGTTAACCTGAAGAAAGAATTGGGAGCTATTTCAACATATGAGGCTCTGCAGTCAAAAATAGCTTTTTTAAATGACAGTGCCGGACTTGCCGGCCAGCAGATCAATTTCAGGAATGCAAAAAGGAATCTTAGCCTGGTATTGGGTGAGGAAGCAGTGAAAGAATATGACCTCGTTGACCCGTTTAATGTTGAACTTAGTAATTATGACCTCTCGGTTCTCAGGGAGCAGATGTTCGGGAATAATAAAACATTGAAAAATCAGTATATAAACCTACAGATATTAAAAAAAGACATTTCTTTTAACAGAAGCCCTCTCTATCCGGCTGTCACATTAAACGCCGGTTTGGATGGGACCCGGGCTGGAATAAAATATTCCGGTGTTCCCGAAATTGTATCAGACAGTTATGATTATTATGTTAATATGAGTATCGGGTGGACACTTTATAACGGGGGGAAGGTCAGAACTGCGATAAAAAATGCAAAAATTTCTGAAAATATCGGGAATATTCAACTGGATGAAATGAAGTTCACTCTGGATAATGCTCTGGTACGCCTCTTTGAAACTTACGACCTGAGGAAGGAATTATACACCCTTGCTGACGAAGGTTTGAAAAGCGCCTCCCTGAATCTTAAGATCTCTATTTGATAAATATAAATCAGGATCGATCAATTCATTCAATTACAGGGATGTACAGCTCCTCTATCTGAATGCCGCACTCTCAAAACTTCAGGCAATTTTTAATATTATTGATACCCGGTCTGAAATGATGAGGATAACCGGCGGGCTGATAGACCAGAAATAAGATCTATTTTTCTTTTATGCATTTATTGAATATGTTTACTATTACAAAAGTACAATGAGTTTATACCGGGGAGAGATAAAATGATAGTTAATCCGGATATTGAAAAATATCTTGAAGAATTCAGAGCCGAGTAAGACATAAAGTCCTCCTTGAAATGGAGGATAAAGCCGTAAAGGAGGATTTCCCTGTCATCGGTCCTGATGTCGGCAATCTGCTCTATCTTCTTGCAAAAATATCCAATGCGGAAACCGTACTTGAACTCGGGGTCCGGATTCGGATATTCGGCCATATTTTTTTCTCAGGCCCTGCTGTCTTCCGGCAGAATAGTTTGTACCGACATGGACGAGGAAAACAAACTTCTTGCGGACAACTATTTTTCGAGAATTAAAATTAAACCGGATATTGAATACATCATCGGTGATGCATTGAAGATCGGGAAGGAACTGAATGAGAAATTTGATATTGTTTACAATGATATTGATAAAGAGTTTTATCCGTATACCATTGATATCGCTTTTCACAGACTGAAGAAAGGGGGAATGTTTATTACTGATAATACATTGTGGTATGGCCGGGTCTTATCAGAAGTACCCCCGGATGAAGCGACGGTCGGGGTCAATGAATTCAACAGAAGATTAAAAAATGATAACCGGTTTGAGTATTCTATATTGCCGTTCAGGGACGGCTTAACCATCGCTGTAAAAAAATAGAGGGCCAAGCCGAACGATCTTCTTGAAAAACCTAGTGGTTTGCTTTTTCTGGGATTCGGAAGAATAACTGGCTGATCAATATCAGTCCTGCGAGGATCAATATTGAAGTGTACATTGAGGATATTTCCGTTATATAGCCTAGTATAGGCAGCAGGATCATTTTAATTACAGACCTGATAAAGGAATCGGTGGAGAGGATGGTTGCCCTGTTCTCTGAAGTAATATTGTCATTTATCTCAGTCGTTATGGCCGGACGCCTGATGTGTCTCAGAAAGAATATAGAGAAGAATAAGATGGTGATGAAAGGGGAATTAATGTTCAGGCCGAGAAGGAGGAGAGGAATAAATCCGATCCAACCGGTTGTGTTAGTCAGTGCAGCTCGGCTGATCTTCTTTTCCAGGAGGTGAGCATACCTTGTACCGAATGCGGTCACTATAAATATTAGAGTATAGATAATCCCGAACCAGGAAACAGGGATTTCAACATTAACCATATAGGGCTGGAAATATATCTCTATTGTCTCTGCGCATATCATAAATAGAGATGAGTTAAGGATTAGTTTTATTACTATTGGATTCTCACTGAACTCATTTAAAGCTTTTTTTAGATGTTCCTTTATTCCGGGACTGAAAGAACTATTTGTTATATGACCCTCTTCAATTCCGATATAAGTGAATGCGTTAAATGTGTTCAATACAGCCGGCATGAGAGCAAGGAGGAAAACATAATTGTAACCGAATTTTACAGCAATAAATCCACCTGTCAATGATGATACTGCTTCACCAATTCTTCCCCAGAACTTACCTTTGCCGAATACTTCGCTGGGGGAAATCTTTGAATCTGTTTGTTTAAGGAAGTCGTAGATAAAAGCTTTATGTGTACCCGATTTGAAAGCCTTGTTCAGCCCCAGAAAAACCATGGCAATAAGGAAAGTCAGGAAGCTCCCGGTAAGCCAGAATAATATATATGCAGGTATCAGGAATGACCTTGCTAATATCAGTATAGATTTTTTACCCAGCCTGTCGGCCAGTATACCGGACGGTATCTCCATAAGAAATACAACCGCGCTTTCAACAGCGTAAAGTATGAATATTTCTGTATAGTTCAACCTGCTGAACTGCAGGAACAGAATCATCACCGGGATAAAGTAGCGTTGGGTCTTAAGGAACTCTGTGAGATAGAATTTATATATCTGGTTCATCAGAAATATCTTACCTGTCCGGTATTTTCTTCATTGATCATCAAATGAATAATACCATTGTTCGGAAAACAGAAAAACTTCTGATGAAATTTTTCTAAACAGATACTATATTATTTTAAGATGTGTTGTTTTAATATTAAGGAGGGATGAAAAATGCCTTTGGAAAAATTAGTAGATTTTCTTGAGGAAAATAATGTAAAATTTACCCGGATCATCCATTCCAAAGCCTACACTGCCCAGGTGATTGCTCATCGTGCCCATATTTCGGGAAATATGCTGGCGAAAAGTGTAGTGTTAAAAGATGATGACGGGGAGTTTATCATGGCAGTTGTCCCGGCAAATTACCGGGTCAATTTAAAGGAGATATCAGAATTTTTCGGAAAAGAGCTCGTACTTGCAACTGAATCGGAGTTCTCAAAATTATTCCCCTGTTGTGAGACTGGCGCAATGCCGCCGTTCGGAAATATATTCGGTCTTCCGGTTTATGTATCGGAAACCCTTGCATCCAGTAATGAAATTGCATTTAATGCAGGGAACCACAAGGAATTGCTGCAGATGAGTTTCGAAGATTATAAACGGCTGGCAAAACCGGTTATAGCCAGATTCTCAAGAAAAAGATCCTGATTTTAACTTTTTTTGTTTTTTATTAAACTAGTCAATATAGGGGGAATAATGGTAAGGATAATTTCAATATTTTGCGTACTTTTTCTTTTGCTGTTTTCAGGTCAGGTGATCTCTCCTGATGATCCATCTGAATTCGGTGTAAAGGATCTAATCGGGACATGGACCGGGTATGGAGCAGGGGAGGAGGTAAGGTTCCGGCATAAACTTGGACTTCTGACCTTAACAGTTAAGCATAAAACCGAATTTGTTTTTGTTGTGAATGAAAAGGGTGAAGTGGAAGGGGAGGGGAGCATAACTTACGATCTTACCAATAATACATCGGGACTGGATGATCTGGTTGCAGGAGTTCATTCCCTTATGGGCCTTGCCAAAGTACCCGGTTCTACCGGCAGTGCTCTGGGGGATAAGATGGGGGAGGCAACACGGGATGTTAAAGGGGTCACAAAGATCCAGTATGATGCGCCCCATCTGAAGAACGGTCCGGAATTGAGGCATTTTAAATTTAAGGGAAAGGTTAATCAGGGCAAGGTCAGGGACAGGTTTAATAAGTTCCCGGAATCTTTTTATATTGAAATAGAAGAGGTTAAGGAATTCACTCTTATGGGAGGAAAACCTGATAATGTACTTATTGCGGAATATGAAGTTAACAGAGTAAAAACCGAGTCAAAATTTCCATGCTGGTCACCTTTCATCAACGGCCCCGGTGTGATCAGGAAAGGGCCCGGTACAGTTCATATTGCAGAATTCCAGAGGAAAGGGAAGAACCGGAAAGGGAAAAAGGTCTGGCAGGAGTACAGTTACGTCTGGCTCGCCCGCCAGGTCAGCTCCGGTATAAAATAATAGTTAATTGATTTTTATTTTAACTTCCCAGCCGTAGTCAATATATTGCCAGGAGAATTCCTCGCCGTTGATATGGAATTCCAGAAATCCCTCCTCCATACCGTGGAGGGGCCCTTCCCACCAGCCACCGCATACCGCGCCGCCGGAGATGAACCAGATGCCGTGTGAGAAGATCGCCTCGTAGTTGTGAACATGGCCCTGGAGGACCAGTTTCAGATTATGGTCTTTGAACAGCTCGAGAATTTCCTGAGAGTTGCCAATGGTAAATTTTTCATATTTAAATCTCTTATCGATCTGGGGCATGATTGTGTAGAATGCGGCATGGGATGCGATGACAACAGGGACTTTTTTATCCAGGGCAAGGAGATGACCTTTAATCCATCCTAACTGCTCAGGATCGATCTCTCCAATGTAAGAATCCCTATCAGTCGGCTTTATAGAGTCGAGGATCATAAAATGCCACCCTTTATGATCAAATGAATAGTATTTTTTATTCAGACGCTTTTGGAACATTTTTTTCCCGAATTCGGGATGATCAGGGCTTACTCCACTCTTTTTGTATGTTCCGAAAATGTCATGATTACCTATTACATTATAGAGTGGCATGTGTAGTTTTTTTACAATATCTGAATACAGGTTATAAAGAAGATCGGCCCTTTCATAGGACTGTTCAAGGGCATCATCTATCTGATCTCCACCCGAGATCACAAAGTCAGGTTTCAGCCCGTTTATTTTTTCGATCGCTTTTCGGAATCCACCAGGAGCATCATTTTCAGGACACAGGTGGACATCGGTCATAAAAATGAATGAGAATGAATTTTCATTTTTCGGGGAACTGCAAGAAGTGAGGATAAGAATTACAATAATTAATACAGGGAAAAATTTATTTTTCAATTAAGGTCTCCTAATATGTTATTGTTCAAGATCAAGCGAATGGAGTTCCCATGTCTCTTCATCCAGATCTTCTGTCAGGTAATAATACCTTCCGTTTGATATAGCGATAGGAGAGTAAGCTATAGCCGATTCGATGTTCTGAGGAAGAAGTATCTTTTTCTGTATGTTGCCTTTCAGATCAGCTATGATCCATTCGAATTTATTATCTGTCAACTTATAGGTTTGAATATATATCTTATCATTGTTGATTCTCATATCTTTAAGTCCCGGGAAGCATTCCGGGAAGAACATATTCTGTTTCATATAGTTCCAATAGTTCTTATAGACCGGATCATTCTTATAAAAATCATATACTCTCTCTTTAAATTTATCATCAATTTTAAGGCCTGAATTCTTCAGTTTAAATCCACCTGATTTTCCACTTTTCCCGGTGAATATCCCTATCTCAATATCATTTTTTCCTGTCGCCAGATATATATGATCTTTATAGACCCTGTAAATAAAATTATATGCGGGGACCATGATCTTTGCTCCCATCCCTACCGGAACATTGCTGTTGAAAATCACCTCTTTTTTTTTAAAATTTTTGTCGAATAGACAAACGGAGAGAGATGGGAAATTCCCTTCTACCGGAGAGGTACAATTTCCGATATAGTTCTCTTTGAAAGGGATTATATAGGACATGGGAGGGATTTTTTCTTCTTTTATAAAATCCCCATTGTTAGTGAACCATGAAAGTTTTCCTCCGCTGTTCACGATCAGTTTATCTTCAATGATGTCAATCTTCAGGCTTCCTGCTCCGTGGCCGAGTTTAAATTCCCCCGGTCCCTCACCGTTCTTCCCGAATTTTTTTATAAGTTTTTTCTCTGAGAGTGAGTAGATCAGAATTGACTCACTTTCACTTATAATAAGTTTATCCCCGAAGACATTAAGAGTCTTTGGTTCATTTACTTCATTCAGAATAAAGGAATCTGAAAATACTGAAAATGGTAATAAAAAAACTAACAAAATAAATATTTTATAATTGTTCATAAACTCTCCTGTTTAGTTTTATTTATCTGCAGGACCCTTTGAATCCAACTCTTTCAATTCCCCGGATCCTTTTATTAATAATAAAAATGCTCCAATGGTAAAGAGGATGAATAAAGGAGTTATCTTCATTATCATTCCCGATGATCCGTCAAGCATTACGAGGACCGGAATATGTAGCCAGAAGAACTGTGCCGCAGTGATCAGTATCAATTGGTCTGCAGTTATTGTTATCAGTCTTTCTGTATCGGAAACAGTCCTGAATAACCTGTCCCGAATATTTTTCATGGATATAACTGAATTTTTATTATATTCCTTCAGAGAACTCTGTTCGGCAATATTATCTGTATTGCACCATGAGCATCTTCTGATCAATCCCGATCCGGGCAATTCTCCTCCGCACAGCCTGCAGGAAGCTTTGCCCTCCGGCATCGGATCGGCCTGATATTTAAAACTCAATCTTTTAATGATCCTTTTCAAAATAACTGACAGAACGATCGCTGATAATAGTGTAAAAATTCCAAGAATAATTGAAATTCCGATAAATTTGTAATTGATATCAACATTTTTTCTCAGCAATGAAGATATTAATTCTACCGAACCGAAAAGGGACCATACTCCCAGAGTAATATAAGCTGCGGTTCTCATCCCTTTTGCAGATCTTAGGCCTGTGACAACAAGCTTACCTTCCCCCTTTTTCCCCAACTGTCTTATACTTTCCGGAACAGATCGAAGAGCTTCTCTCAGGAGTTTCAGAGAATCACTTATCTTTTCAGTGACAGAGTTATTATTATTACAATAATCACATATGAGTTCTTTATCATTATTTATATCAATTCTTAAACTTGCGCCGCATGAAGAACATTTGATGCCCTCAAAATTGGTTAGATTCCCTCTAATTTGATTTAAGGATAATTTGTCCGGATCGGATCTGAGTGCATGAAGAACAGATTCCTGTCCCAGAAGGAAATTTTTTGACCGGAGGATCAGGTCTCCTCCTTTATATCTTATAAGGATACTTCCATCCGATACATCAATCTCTGTTATTTCCTTCATGATTATATTTGTGCTTATAACTTTGAAAAACCCGGGTTCTCTATATATCACATCTTTCCCTGTTATTTTCAATCCGGTTCTGTTAAAAAAAATAAGTGATCTGGCAGATCTGAGAAAAAGATGGATTGATATCAGAGTTAGAATTAAAAAAACAATAAATAGTGCCGTGTCTCTCTCTTGTTCCTTAAACAGGTCGAAAGATATTGAGCCGAACAGCCAACAGAAAAATATAGACGCACTGAATAGATTGTAAGGAGGCCTGAACCTTGTCTCCAGAATGGTCATTTATTCTCCTGTAAAAAATGATGTTACAGCAAATTTAATGTTTCCTATGAATTTTTTAAGAGATAGTTTTCCTTTAGTTACCCGGTCCCACTTCTCTATTTTCTTTTTGTTGGACTTGATCCATTTAAAATAATCCGATCTTTCAGATATTGTTTTTTTGTCGTATATTGAATCGAACAACCCTTTATCTGAAGTGTCTGCATATGGATACCAGAACTGTTTCAGAAAGTAAAGAAGATCCGGATTATCTATGATGTCACTTCTATTTAGTTGTTTTAAGTAGCTGGTGATACCTGAATCAAGTTTCTCCTTGAAATCTTCAGGGATGAAGAATGAGAATTTGTTAAGGGTTCCCCGGGAAAGGTCCCATAATATTCCGAAACCGGTTGCCGCAAGGGTGTTCCAGAGCCGGAAAGGTGTCTCCCCGAATGTAAGTTTCCTGTAGATCAGATAGCCGAAAGGGGCAGATTTTTCATGTCCCGGCCTACCTCTTTTCTCAATTTTTTGTCTGGAGACCACCGGATCAGTGAGGCCCAGACGGTCCAGAACATTTACCCTCGCTCCCGAATAATATCCAATAAATCCCACTGTATGATAGGCGATTTTCAGCCTCTTTTTTGCTTTTTCTGTAAGGAATCTGTAATTATTCCCGATGGTCTTCCACATGAAAATATGGTCATCCCGTGCTATCTGTTCCAGGGGAAAGATCTTATTGCCGTAAAAGGCGAACCTCTCATCTGCGATACCGTGATTATAATTTTTACCGCCCCTTTTCTGAAGAGGGATAATAGAGAGTGAGATCAATAAGAGGGAAATGGAAAGAATTACGGCAGAGATTCTTCTGACCGCAGATCTTTCAAAATATTTATCAAATGCTCCCGAGGAAGAGACAGCAATAAGAATGACGGCAGGCAGGAGAAATCTTCCATGCATGAAATCGCCTCCACCCCTGATAATAAAAAAAGCATATAGGATCCCGGCTGAAAGTATCCGGACCCTGTTTCTATAATCACTATCAGATCTGCGTAAAAATATCATGAGGATCATGAATAATAATATAAGAGGGAAAGCACTCCCTTTCAGCAGGTCACTGAGATAAAGAAATCCCTGGGAAAAATATGATGAACTTCCGGATTTTGCATAGAAAGGATTGGGGAACATGGATCCGTAATATCCCATTCTGAAGATCTCATAAATTCCGAGCAGGAATACCGGTGGATAAATGAACCTGAGTAATTCTTTCAAACTTGTATTCTTTTTGAAGTATTGGAACAGGTAGAAAAATATTCCAAATATGAGGAATATACCGAAATCAGGCCTTGTAAATGTCATGGATGTGAGCAGAAGCCCGAAAAGAAAGGGAAATTCTTTCCATTTATCTCCGGCAAGAAAGATAGAAAATATTATCAGGAGTAGATATGATAATGAGGATTCCAGACCGCTTGTGCTGAAATCTATAAAAGAGCTCATCCCGATGAGAACAGCTCCGGCGATGTTTATTACCGGATTCCCCCCCCCTTTTCTCCAGAGGACAAAAAAGAGAAGGTATAGCGCAATTGATGATAAAACAACTCCCGGAAGCACCATTGCCCCTTTTGCCGGAACTCCGATAAACCTTAACAATGTGATCAGCCAGAACCATAAAGTATGAGTATATCCTTCAACTCTCTCTCCAGGGTTGAACACGGCGCCATGACCTGAAAGGAAATTGTCGACATGTCTCAGTGTGATCAGAGCATCTTCCGACATCCATGCAAATTTTATTATAAGAAAAACTCCGGTGTATGTAAGGAATGCGGCAAGTATTATTTTCCACTTATCGTTATTTTTAAATGCAAAGAACAATGCCAATAAGGCAAAAAAGAAGATCGGAGAAAGGTAAAGAGATTTAAGCAATATTCTCCCTAAGGGAAATATGTTTTTTACCTTTTCAAATCTTACTGATGAAAGAATTATATTCTTCGAACCGGAAATATATTTTACCCTTGGTTCTAATTCCCTTTCATTATTTAGACTGATATTGAAACTTAGAACAGAATTCCCTCTTACTATAGTTTTCACGGACCTGATCTCAGTTTTTTTACCCTTTTCTGAAACTATTTCCGGCAGGCACTCACATGTTTCTCCTTTTGGTCCGGAAAATGTGAAGAGAGCATCATATTCTCCATAGCTGAGGAGTGTATACCCGGAATAAGCTATAAACAATTCCTTTTTGGCAAGATCTTTATTATATATGGCAGGCCCATTCACAGGGATGATCAGGTCTGAATTAAATCTGGATAATTCAACTATTTTTGGTTTGGAAGCCTCAGATTTATGGTGAATCAGGTATAAAGTTATAAAGGTGGTAAGTAGAACTGATATTAGTAATATTCCGGGAACGAATGATCCGGTTAATTTTTTCATTTTTTCTGGATATCCTAATTTATATATCCGAGTGTTTTCAATTTTTCCTTTTCACTGTCTGATAGAGAGCCTCTTTTTTTAATCGGAGTTTTCCCTGCTTTTCTTACCTTCTTCAGCCATTTCTGAATTTAATTTTAAGTTTAGAAGTAATCAAGGATAATTCCGGTTAGATTTGTACTCTCACATTTATCAGAATTAATGTTGTAAAGTTCAAAAATATTATTTTTCAGATCTTTGATCATTTTCCAGTTACTCCATACAACTGATACAAGTTCGATTTCATAACCGAACTCTTTCTGAGAAACTTCACCGAAAAAAGTATGATCGTCCGGACCGGAACCGAAAAGATCTGATCCTGAAATCCCCGGCATCCTCTTTAATCCGGCCATTGTGATCATGGTTGGGACGAGATCAATATTGGAAACAGGAGTTTCCTCAAAGCTGCGTAGTTTCAAATGTGCGGATCAGCAGGTTTTGATCATAATAGGGTACAGCTGTCTGTTCGTTGTATAGTGTTGTACTGTGCCCCAGCCATCCCCTCTCTACAAACTCTTCTCCATGATCTGAAGTGAAAATAATATTGTATTTTCATATATCCCTCCTTTTTTCAACTCCTCGACCACCTTGCCGACGATAAAAATCTGTGTATCTTATCTCAGTATCATAACAATATTTCAGATATTCGGTATCCTGCGTGAAAACTTCATTTTTCCTTATCTGATCCGGAGGAAACTGATATCTTTGGATGTGAATTTCCCTTTATAATCCTTCCTTTTTTTCATGATCCATATAGATATAGTGGGGATCAAAATAGTGGAGGAACAGGAAAAATTTTCCATCCTTTTGGAATGGATGAATTTAACTGCATCTTCCGTTACCCCCGGAGAACTTATGGCGATATGATTGCCATATTCTCCTGAAATATTTTGGTCGCTGAAATAGTCAAATCCCTGTGCAATGCCGTAGCTCCTCTTTAAGGAGTATATGGCTGATTACTCCTCCTGTTCTATACCCTTCCTCCCTCATCAACTCAGCAATTGTAAATTCCCTCTCTCCGATCTTTGAGATCAGATTCCTGATCCCCAATTGAGAAGGGTATTTTGACGTTAACATGGATGATACAGATGGCAGGGTCCAGGGGGAGTTCGAATATCCTTTCCTGAAATAGATGGAATCGGGAAGTAATGTGTTCTTTAGATATCCGGTGGTTCTCTTTGTGGGATCTTCAAGTGAAGTGTGGTCTGATCTCAAAGTGTCCACAACAATGAAAACCACATTTGGTCCGGGAGCCTTTCTTTTGTTGTTGAAAAGAGAAGAAAGAAATAGAACACCAGGGCTGATATGATCAAAGATGTCAAAATAATTGTCCTTATTAGTGGCGGTTTTTCAGGCCATAAATTAACATTACCAATCCTGAAAGTATTGCCCCGGATAAGATCAGGATCGGAAAGGAATATCCGGACGGGACATTTCTACTCATTGAGATAATTGAACTGACAACAATCCCCGAAGTAATGATTAGGATGTTCACTCCCATCAGAATTGATCTGAGCTTCTTATTCTCTCCGGATTTGTGTAATTTAAGTGCTGATATTAATTTCCTGAATGCATATCCTGAAAAAACAAGCGGGGCTGATGATTGTATCAGGGGGAATAGCAACCTAAAAAATTCAAAAAGAGTTGTATTGTAAATATCCGAACTTCAGGTATCTGTTGGCCAGAATAGCTTTGTACGGGAATAAAAGACATGTTAAAAAAAAGGCCAGAATAATTACAAGAGACAGGAAAAAGATAATCTCTTTGAAAATTTTTTTAATTCCGGCCATGGTAATATCGGTTTATTTGATTTTGGGGAGGATCTGTTTCAGCATATCTTTATGAACTGTGAATGTCAGCATTTTCAATTTTACAAAATCACCCCGGAAAAAATAATAGCCCTTGAATTTCCCCAGTCTTGCAGATCTTCCCGAATCCTTTATAAGAAACCAGTCTTTACCGGCTTTCCTTTTATAACCTATGAGATGAATGCCGTGATCATCATCAGTAGTTTTATTGTAGATTCTATACTCTCTTGAATCCTGATTGATATACCGTTCCGGAATATCAAATGTCGGGATAAATGAGATATCAGCGGGCCCGACTTTCCCCGGTTCAGAGACATCACCTCCGATAACGATCGAATATCCGCTTTTTATTGATCTTCTGATCAAATCGTACCAGGTTTTAAGCGGAAGGTTTATATAATCCTTGTTGTGCCACCAATTGTCCGGTACTTTAAATTCCTGTCTTGTGAAAAACGGGAAATATTTTGTGGACATCACTGAGCAGTAATCATCCATGTTCAGCTTTACCACATCAGACAAAAAACTCACGGGATCGTATTGTTTCCCCTCATATGTAAATGAGTCGGGGGGAGTCCCCAAATGTTTGTTGAGTATCAGTTTTATATGGGAAAGATTCTCCTTCACATTCCATAAATTATTCTGTTTTATGAAAGCAAGATAATGTTCGAGTTCTTTCATTAACGGGATATGGTCATGCTTCCCCTCTTTTGTCAATAATCCGGTGTAGGCTTCTGCAGGGACGATCCCGTATTTTTTCCAGATCCTGTTTACACCGTTTGTTTCTCCGCCGCCCGCGACAAAAGAATGGCCTCTCTCTTGTATATACCGTTCTGCTTTCTCCAGCAGCTCGTAGTAGGCTGTCCACATCTCTGACAATTTTATTTTTTCCCCGTGCAACCTGAATATTTCGGATTCATAAAATGATGTTGCTGAAAAGCTCCAGCATGTAGAAGTGTAGAATTGAGCAACCGGTTCGAAATGAAAAACTGATTTGAAATCATTAATTGAAGCAGGAGGGAATACACCTTTCAGGTCAGTGGAGAGTGTCTTTTCACCTTTTTCTTCAGCATCATTCAGTTTTTTGTTTTTTTCGACGATGATTTTTGTTGTTTTCGCTTTTTCATTGCTGATCTTTTCTCTCTGTTTTTTTATTGAATCCAGAACGGGGAATTCGGTTTTCTTCTTATAAACAACCTTGTTCTGGCCGTTCACTGAAACAAAGATAAATATGAAGATCATTAAGAATATTGATAGGATCTTTAAGTATTTTTTCATGAGCTTCTCCTCTAAATTAAGTAAAAAAATTATAGCAGTTTTTTTTATCTAATTAAAGTTGAAAAGGTGGAGAAAATAGCCCGTAGGGGAATCGAACCCCTCTTGCAGGGTTGAAAACCCTGTGTCCTAACCGATAGACGAACGGGCCACTAATAGGACTAATTGAGCCGTGCTGGGCTCGAACCAGTGACACCCGCCTTAAAAGGGCGGTGCTCTGCCAACTGAGCTAACGGCCCCCATAATTCGTGTAATTTATCATAATTTCGATTTGAAGTCAATCATAAATTATTCTGTGAATGAAATAAAAATGAAACTTTATACTATTCTTCCAGTTCGTCTCTTTCACCGACCCTGGCCTTGAGTTTTTCAAGTTTTTCTTTTGAGATAAATTGACTTACATGCCCGCAGTCCAAACATACAAAGGATCTGATCCGAAAACCGTAAACTACAAAAACATTTACAGGAACAAAAACATTGGATGCATTTCCGTTATATCCGAATACAATCCGCTGACTACCGCATGCTGTACAGCATTTATCAGTGTCTAAGATCATTTCTTCCTCCGGTGTTTATGATTTGAGAGAACCGCACCTATCTTTATTATAGATTGATTTTTTTATTTTTCAATCGAATATCATTAAACCGGTTTATTCTATATAATGTTTACAATGAGCACTTTTCTGGTTTCGGTAGTAATGGCTGCTGCTGCATACACCTGTATCTCTATCGGGATCGTATTGCAGAAGAAAGGTATTCACTGGATAGGTTGGAACGGCAATAAGGATAGAATATATTTCGGTCATCTTACAGTCTGGATATCAGGGTTTCTTATTATGAACCTTTATGGTATCCCTTCTGCCATTGCTTTAAGAACCATGCCGCCTCATCATGTATCTGCATTTGCAGGATGGGGGATCATTGTATTGGTCTTCCTGTCCGGATTATTGTTAAAAGAAACATTGTATCGGTCTGATTACATTTATTCTCTGGTTGTGATGGCCGGTATCGTTATGCTTAACCTGACAGGGAATGGTATCGGGAATTCTGAGATTACTCTCAATTTGTTCACATTGATCTATCTTTTTTTACCTGTGTTCCTTTTTATTCTCTCTTTTGTATTCAGATTTGGCAACAAAATTATTAACATTCTCAGCGGTATAGTGTCCGGCTGTACTGCCGGGCTCATGGTGATATCATTAAAAGGTTTGATCGGGTCTCACGGATACAGGATCCCGGAATACCCTGAATCCATTTATTTTTACCTATATATATTATTTGCACTGATCTCCTTTCTTTCCCTCCAGTTATCACTCAGAACCGGGCCTGCCCTTATTACCGGACAACTTCAATATTCGGCAACGATTATATATCCGGTAGCGGGTTCACTAATCGCATTTTCGGGTAATATAAGTGTGTTTCAGTTAATCTCATTACTGATAATTGTAACCGGTGTGATCAGATTACTGAAAAACAGATGAGAAATACATTATAATTGGATAATGGATACAAGATTGGATAAATGGCTGTGGGCAGCCAGATTATATAAAACACGGGGTATTGCCTCGGATTCCTGCAGAAACGGAAAGGTAACGGTGAACGGCAACGGAGCGAAGCCTTCGAAAACAGTATGTGTAGGGGATATTATAGAGATCAAACAACCTCCCATAAAGAGGAAGTACCTGGTCAGAGGGCTTGCGGTAAAACGGGTCTCGGCAAAACTTGCTGCTGAACTGGTTGAGGATATAACACCCGAAGAAGAGATCAATAAACTCAAACAATACAGAAAAGACCCTGTCAGTGTGATATTCGGGCATCGGGAGAAAGGAGCCGGCCGGCCCTCTAAAAAAGAGCGCCGGGATCTGGATAGGCTTTTGAATAGCCCGGAGGACCCGGAGGAATGATTCCTGTTTACATTTTGTTACAAAATCGACATTGTTTGTTTAAAAATTGATCATAAAATAATATAGAAAAATGAAAAAAATACTAGTCATAGATGATGATAATAAACTAAATGCCCTGCTAAGGGACTATCTGGGGAAATTTGACCTGAAGGTGATCTCAGAAACAGATCCTGTTAAGGGGCTGAAAACGTTGAAAAAAGAAAATCCGGACCTGGTGATCCTTGATGTAATGATGCCGGAAATGGACGGTTTTGAAGTATGCAGAAAAATAAGATCTGAAAGTTCTGTCCCGATAATAATGTTGACAGCAAGAGGGGAGGTTTCAGACCGGGTGGTTGGTCTTGAATTGGGAGCGGATGATTATCTTCCAAAACCCTTTGAACCGAGGGAACTTGCAGCCAGGATCCAATCTATTTTAAGAAGAGGAAGGCTTGACACATCATCAGATATAAGAAGTTCGGGCGAGCTTACTATCAATCTTAAGAACCACAAGGTAGAGCTCGGCGGGAAACTTGTAGATCTGACCTCTGCTGAATTTGAGATATTGAAAATGTTCCTTAACAGGCCGGGTGTAGTTTTCACAAGGAATCAGATACTCGAACATTTATGGGATATTGAGTGGGATGTTTACAACCGCTCTGTTGATGTTCTTATAAGCCGCCTGAGACAGAAGCTTGGAGATGACCCCAAAGATCCCCATTTTATAAGGACAGTTTGGGGTACCGGCTACATGTTTGTTGGAGAAGATTAAGTGATTAAAAATATTATTAACAGGGTAAGATCAAAACTGTTTATAAAAATCTCCCTTGTTTTTATACTTTCTCTTGCCTCAATACTGATCTCCACAATAACAATACATAGAATTTTTTTTATGCCGAAAAAATTCCCCGCCTTTATGAGACAGACAGTTAACCATGCAAATTATATGATTAATGAGATCGGTTTTCCCCCCGATCTTAATAAAGCGGGGTATATCTCAGAGAAGATGAAGGTTCCTATAAGAATAAAATACAAAAATTCTAGCTGGAAAAGTGAGTCGGGGATCACTGATTTTGAGCAGATCAATCTACATTCTTATGAAGGGTTGGAGGGAGTTTCTGCAGGATTTAACGATCTGGGTTTTTGTGTCAAATACGAAAAAGGAGAGTACAAAGCATTACTGGTCATGCACAGGAAAAGAGAGGGATTCAGGAGGATAGTAAACTCACTGATCATAACACTTTTTACTTTTGCGGTCCTGGTTATAATTGTACTTTATTTTTTCATAAGGTGGCTCCTTCAACCGGTCAGAGTCCTTAAAGAGGGGGTTGATCAGGTCAGCAGCGGGAATCTTGACTTGGAAATGCCGGTCAGAAACAGTGACGAATTGGGGAAACTTACGATGTCATTTAATTCAATGACAAATAGAATAGGAGAGATGCTGGAATCACGAGATCAGCTGCTGCGTGATGTAAGTCATGAACTCAGATCACCACTCACCAGGATAAAGGTCGGATTGGAATTTATGGATGATAGTGATGTGAAGAGAGGTATAGCTGAAGATATTTCTGAATTGGAAATGATGATCTCCGAACTTCTCGAAACAGAAAGGCTTAACAGCAGATTCGGACGATTAAAGCTGGAGAATATAAATATATCAGAATTATTAAAAAGTATTGCAGGCGAATTTAAGGGGCAAAGCCCCGGAATCGTGATCGATGAATTTCCTTCTGATCTTGAACTTAAAATAGACAGAGACAGGATTATTATATTGTTCAGAAATATTTTAGGCAATGCAATCCGGTATTCGAATAAAGATGGAGAACCTGTCCGCATTAGCGGTAAAATTGACAAGGCAAATGTGATCATTAATATAGAAGATTCAGGAGTCGGAATTCCCGAAGATGAATTGACCTATATTT
This sequence comes from Candidatus Aminicenantota bacterium, assembly GCA_963827565.1. Classification (GTDB taxonomy): domain Bacteria; phylum Acidobacteriota; class Aminicenantia; order UBA2199; family UBA2199; genus UBA647. The sequence goes on along the minus strand of CAWHBG010000002.1, from coordinate 701,459 downwards.
TTGAACCTTTCTACAGAGTGGACAAATCAAGATCAAGAGAGACAGGGGGATATGGGCTCGGTCTGAGTCTAAGCAAAAATATAATGGAAGCGCACAAAGGAAAGATCAGTATATCAAGTTCTGAAAATAAAGGGACTTTGATCAGATTGATCTTCAAACTTCATTCCGAATAAAAATTTCTTGTTACACATTGTAACATTTCTACAATTATTCGTTAACAATTAATTCGTTTAATAGATATAGATCAAATTTTAGAGGAGAAAATATGAACACAAAATTAAGAGTCTCAAACCATAGACCAATAAAGTATTTCTTTTTTGTGCCACTAATTTTAGTGATCTTCAGTACAGCAATTTTTCCGGAACCGCCAAAATTTCTTACACTGAATGATGCAATTGAACTCACATTAAAGAACAATCAGGACCTTTCAAAATATGCAAATACAGTTTTATCTATGAAGAGCAGTTTAAATCAGAAAAAAATGAATTTTTTCCCGGATCTTAATCTGACGGGGAATTACACCAAAAATTATTTTAAAACTGCAGATGATTCAGGAGAGTTTCTGAACGATAACTCGGGAACATTTAATCTAAGGCTGTCAACCAATCTTATATTGTTTAACGGATTCTTTAATGTTGCTGAAAAAAACCAGGCTTTTTCAAAATATGAAAGTTCACGATACACATATTCGAGGACAGAACAGGAAGTTATTTACAATACTATCCTTAATTATCTAGATGTTGTACTTTCTAAAGAATTGATAAGAGTTGGGACTGAAAATCTGAATACTCAGAAGCTTCTCCTTGTAAGGATCAAAGACTTCTTCGATGCCGGGAAGAAAGCGGCAGTTGATGTTCATTTCCAGAATGCGGAGATCGCCAACTCCCAATATCAATTGCTGAATTCAGAGAAGGGATTGAAACTTGCAAAAGTGAAACTGATGAATGGGATGGGTCTTGCCAGCGGTCTCGATTTTGATGTTATTGCCCCCGGGTCCTATGATCCGGCAAAAATGGTTGATCTCGATAAGAGGAAAATATTTGAACTCGCAAAAAAAAACAGATCCGATTTAAGATCAGCGGAGCTTGGTATTGAATCTGCCGGGTATGGCCTGAGTTCAGCAAAGTCCGGATACTATCCGAAAGTTTCACTTACAGGGAATATTTCTTCCGGATACTCAAGTTTGAGTAATTCATATACTTTTTCAGATCAATTATGGAACAATAATCCATCTGCATCGGTAGGTATTTCAGTATCCATACCCGTTTTTGATAAAGGGTCAACCAGAAACCTGGTTAATCAGGCTAAGCTTGACCTGGAGAACAGCAGGATTGATCTGGTCAGGATCAATAACCAGATATGGGGAGATATTATTCAGGCTGAATCAAATTACAGGACTGCTTTAAGACTGGTTGAGGTTGCCAGTGCAAAACTTGAGTATTCTAAAATTGCGTTGGAAAGCATGACAGAAAGATACCATGTGAATGCGTCTACAATAACTGAGCTTTCCCAGGCGAGATCCCAGTATCTGCAATCTCAGTATGATCAGGTGGATGCAAAATTAAATTTATACCAACAGGGAATTACCCTGCTTTATCAGATCGGTGATACAGAAAAGATGTTAGCCTCGGTTAACTGAAAAGTTTAAGGAGAAAAAAATGAAAAAGAGATTAATTATTATTTCGGCTTTGGTTATAGTAGCGGCACTAATACTGTTTATGTTTCTGGGAAGAGAAAGCTCAACGGGTAAACAGGGATATAGAATAGAAGAGGTAAAAAAAGGAAAAGTTGAGAACATTGTTTCCAGCACGGGGACGTTGTCAGCATTGGAAACTGTTGAAATTGGATCACAGGTGTCGGGAATATTAAATAAACTTTATGTTGATTTTAACTCACCTGTAAAAAAAGGTCAGATACTTGCTGTACTTGACAAAACACTGTTTATTGTTGCTGTTAATGATAAAAAGGCGTCATTGAATAGTGCGAAAGCAACTCTCAACAGGGCAAAAGCAGAGGTGAATCGGAATAAGCCCCTTTTCGAAAAAGGGCATTTATCCGAAACAGAATTCCTTGTGATAAAAACCGATGCGGAGAAAGCTGAAGCAGATGTACAGATAGCTTCTGCCGCTCTGAAGAAAGCAGAAACAAATCTTGAATATTGTGAAGTTAAATCTCCTATTGACGGTACAGTGATCGAGAGAACCATAGATGAGGGACAGACAATCGCCGCCAGTTTTCAGGCCCCCAAACTTTTTGTTGTGGCTGAGGATCTTAAGAGGATGCAGATTGAGGCAAAAGTCGATGAGAGTGATATCGGTCAGATCAGACAGGGGCAAACTGTCCGGTTTACTGTTCAGGCATATTTGGAAGAAAAATTTGAAGGTAAGGTCAGGCAGATCAGGCTCCAACCTGAGACAATTCAGAATGTAGTGAACTATACGGTTATTGTGGATGCACCAAATGATGAAGGCCTGCTGCTTCCCGGGATGACCGCTACTGTTGATTTTGTGATAGAAGAAGTTAAAGATGTTCTTCTGATATCGAATAAAGCGTTCAGTTGGACACCTCCGGCGGAAGATATGAAAATGCTGTTTGAAAAAATGAGAGCCGGAAGTCCGGGTGAAGGCCGGGGGATGGGACTTGGATCAGGTAATCCTGTCAGCAGCGCTCAGCAGAGTGGCTTTAAATTGCCCGAAGATATCGGTAGAGTTTTTTATGTGGATAAAAACAAAAATCTGGGAATGGCTTTGTTTATGAAAGGGGTAAGTGACGGGATACAGACCGAAATAAAAAGAGTTGTCCGGGGTGAACTTCCGGAAGGGGCAAGGGTAATAACAGGAATTGAAAAAATAAAGAAGAACAAAGATACTGCAAAGAATACTCTCCTTCCGATGCCTGGTAGAGGCAGAAGATAAGGTTAGGAAAAATGGAAATAATAAGAGTAGAGGGAATAAGAAAAACATATATTGTCGGTGATGTTAAAGTCCATGCTCTACGCAAAGTTGATCTGACCGTGGAAAAAGGAGAGTTCGTTTCTGTTATGGGTTCATCCGGATCAGGGAAATCGACATTAATGAATTTGCTGGGCTGTCTTGATACGCCGACCTCAGGGACTTATGTTCTTGACGGGAAGCAGATCGATAAACTGAAAAAATCTCAATTATCAGATATTAGAAATCAGAAGATCGGATTTGTTTTTCAGGGATTTAACCTCCTGGCAAGAACATCTGCAATTGAGAATGTTGAACTTCCGCTTCTCTATGACAGAAGAGGAAGGATCAAGGACCCTTCAGGCAAAGCACGTGATGCTCTTGACCGTGTCGGACTGCTTGACAGAATGGATCACGAACCTTCTCAACTTTCCGGAGGCCAGCAGCAAAGGGTAGCGCTTGCAAGGGCTCTTGTGAATGAACCGGCAATTATACTTGCTGATGAGCCGACAGGTAACCTGGATTCCAGGACTTCAATAGAGATGATGAAAATCCTTCAGGAACTCAATGAACAGGGGATCACCATTCTCCTTGTGACTCATGAGGAGGAAATTGCTGCATATTCCAAAAGGACCATCAGACTGAGAGACGGGGTCAAGATTGAAGACAAGGTGTTGACCACTGTCAGGTCTGCTGAAGAAGATCTGAAAAAAATGAAGGTAGTAAACAATGGATTGAACGGGAACGGTTATGTTCAGGAGTAAAGAATGAAAAACAAAAATCTTCTTAAAGTTGCATATAAAAGTATTATCAAGAACAGGATGAGGAGTTTCCTTACGATGCTGGGAATCATCATTGGAGTGGGGGCAGTGGTAGCCCTGGTTGCTATAGGTCAGGGGACATCTGCCGAAGTAGAGAGTCAGGTATCTGCTCTGGGGTCCAATCTGATCATGGTAAGACCGAGCAGCTCACGCATGGGGGGGGTCAGCCGGGGCGCTGGAAGCGCTAATTTTCTGACACTGAAGGATGTGGAGAAAATCCGGTCTGAATCTGAATATATTGCCGAGGTGTCTGCCTTCGTCCGGGCTTCGGGGCAGGTGATAGGGGCAGGAAAAAACTGGTCTTCCCAGACCAACGGGGTGGACCCCAATTACCTTGCCATTAAGGACTGGAAGGTTGAATCGGGAACTTTTTTCACCGAAAGGGATAACCGTTCACGGGCCAAAGTGGCGGTATTGGGGAAAACGGTTGCAAATGAATTATTTGAAGATTCTGACCCCATTGGGCAAAGTATAAGAATAAGGAACATCCCATTCAAGGTTATCGGTATCCTTGAATCCAAAGGGAGCAGTATGATGGGGGATCAGGATGATGTGATCCTGGTACCCACCAAAACTGCGCTCTACCGGATGACAGACGGGAAGAATATTAATGATATAATGGTCAGTGCCAAGAGCAATGAGGTGATGGATGAAGCGCAGGCTGAAGTGGAAGCGATTATGCGGAAATCTCATAAATTGAAAGATGAAGATGAGAACGATTTTCGGATCCGTTCCCAGACCGAGATTATCGAACGGGTATCATCGGTTACCGGTACTCTGACCGTATTGCTGGGGGCCATCGCTGCAGTTTCCCTGTTGGTGGGCGGGATCGGGATCATGAATATCATGCTGGTTTCAGTGACAGAGAGGACAAAAGAGATCGGTATCAGGCTGGCGATCGGTGCAAGAGGAAAAGACGTCCTTATTCAATTTCTTATTGAAGCAGTGCTTCTTAGCCTGGTGGGAGGAGTGATCGGGATCATATTCGGTATACTTCTGGCAAATGCTGCATCATATTTTATGAATATGAGCATTGTTCTGAATCCGTTTATTTCTTTAATGGCATTCTCGTTCTCGGGAGCTGTGGGTGTGTTCTTCGGATTCTATCCTGCAAGAAAAGCAGCATCAATGGATCCGATAGAAGCATTAAGATATGAATAATTGATGATGAAGTATTATTTGGAGTATAATATATCCTTAATTGAGAGGTGATATGAGAAAAGTCAGTTTAATACTAATAATGATTTTGATTTTTGAGTTCTGGATTATTGCAGATAATCCAGCCTCCCCCGGAAAATTTTAAGTGAGAAAGAAAGAGTAATAAATGAACTTCAGGTCAGGTTGGCACTTGATAAAAAACAATTGGATGAAATCCATAAGATATTTGCTGCCGCTGAATCACAGAAAAAAATTGACATCGATCTTTTTAGATCCAGTGCTACTGCACTGATCCGTGCAGCTGAGAACAGAAGGGAGATAATGGATTCAAGGATCATGGACATGTTAACAGATATTCAGAAAAGAAACTTTGAAGCATATTTGAAGGAGCGAAAATCGAGTGATGAACTGTTCCGGTTAAGAAACGCAGTTTTCCTTTCGGATAAGCAGGCGGTAAAAATTGAACTGATCATTTCTGTATTTCGTGAGAGGCTGAACTGGTTTTATAAGAAACTTGATTATTATGTCCAAAGTGGACAAGATAGAAAACAGAAGACCAATGAAAGCGCAAAACTGCTTGGGAACAGAAACAGAGGGCTTGAAGGGAGAAGTCTCGAAAGGAAAAAACTGGAGTTGGGGCCTCCCGGGAAAATAAGGGAGCTTAATGCGGAGAAAGCAAAAGAGATCAGGAAACACCTTAATGAAGATCAAAATATACTTTATAAAGAATATTTGAAATATGAGGATCAGCAGCTGAATATGTATATAAAGAAGCTTAAGAGATAGCCTGCTTAATAAAAATATTAAACTTGAATTTATTCAAAAAATTGTCTTTTTATTATAAAATATAGTATTATTGTAAAAGTCAAAGGTGAATCTAATGGATTTTAAAAACATAATTGCCCAAGTTCAGAAATGGGATTTTTCAAAGATAGAGTTTCCGAAGATAGATTTTTCCAACATTAAACTCCCGAAAACGAAGATGCCCTCGTTAAAAATCGGATCACTTACTTCGAGAGTTCCGGTTGTGCAGGGGGGAATGGGAGTAGGGATCTCTATGTCCGGGCTGGCGTCTGCAGTGGCGAGGTCGGGCGGGATTGGAGTCATTGCTGCAAATGCGATCGGAATGATCGAACCCGATTATTTCAAAAATGGGATCGAAGCAAATAAAAGGGCATTACGCAGAGAAATAAGAACAGCCAGATTAAACAGTGATAACGGGATAATCGGTGTAAATATAATGGTTGCTTTAAATGATTTTCACGAAATGATGAACGTTGCTGTTGAAGAGAAAGCGGATATCCTTTTTCTTGGTGCGGGACTGCCTCTGAGGGGGATCCCCGTTGAAAAGATAAGAGAGGGGGGTGTCCATATCGTTCCCATTGTGAGCTCTGCAAGGGCAGCAAGACTGATCTTCAGTTATTGGGAAAAAAATTACAATACAATTCCGGATGGAATTGTTGTAGAAGGACCTGAAGCAGGGGGGCACCTCGGTTTCAGTAATGAACAGATAAATGATCCTGATTATAGGCTAGAGAAAATAATTCCCGAAGTTGTTGAAGTTATAAATGAGATTGCAGAAAGAAATGGGAGGGAAATCCCCGTAATTGCTGCCGGTGGTATATTTACAGGTGATGATATCTATAAGTATTTAAGGATGGGGGCCGGAGGAGTTCAGATGGGGACAAGGTTTGTTGCCACTGAAGAGTGCGATGCAGATCCCGGGTTCAAACAGAATTATGTGGAAGCAGAAAAAGAGGATATTGTTATTATTAAGAGCCCCGTCGGAATGCCCGGAAGAGCTATTAAAAATAAGTTCTTAAATGATGTTCATTCCGGAGTTAAGAAAAAATTTAAATGTCCCTGGAAATGCCTTGAAAGTTGTGGAGCAGATAAAGCTAACTACTGTATCTCAATCGCACTCAACAATGCACGAAAAGGTAAGATGAACCATGGTTATGCTTTTGCAGGGTCCAATGCATACCTGGTCGAATCCATTGTACCTGTTAATGATCTCATTAATGAACTTAAATCGAGATACAGCAGTGTTGTTGAAATAAGTTCGGAAAAGATAAAGAAAGAGTTTGAATCTATTAAGAAAAAGCTGATCGCGATTAAAGATGAATATGAAGAAGTCATTGACAAAGCGTTAATTCAACTTAAAAAAGATTACAGGGAAACTGTAAATAAACAATCTGATAACCTAAAGGCGGAGATCGAGAAACAGAAAGTCAAACTTGTTGCCTTGAGAGAAGAGTTCCTTGAAGGTGTCAGCAACCTTTCTCACCTTTATAAAGAGTTCATGTCAGTAACGCCCTGATCTGTTAATTCAGGTGATTTTTTTCACTGAAAAAATGTGATTAGTCCTGTAATATATCCTTGATTTTTAACGATTTTTGTGTTAAAAAGACCTATGCTCGATTTAGATATCACAGTAATTTACACGATTATAATCCTCTGGACATTATTGGTAATACTGAACAAAATTTTTTATAAGCCTGTCGGCCGTATTATTACTGAACGGGAGAAGAAGTCTGAGATAGAGATTTCTGAAATTGAAAAAATGAAGAAAGATATTGAAGAGAGATCTGCCAAAATTGAATCCATTATGAGAGGGGCAAAGAGAGATTCGATCTCTATTTCTGAAAAAATAATAAAAAAGGGTGAGACTGCAAGAGAAGAGCTTATTACTTCTACAAGAAAAAGATCAGCCGAAGATTTTAAGGAAAGAATGGGTGAACTTGAAATAGAACTGGTTGATGCTGAAGAAAAATTGAAGGGAGAGATAAAAACCTTCAGCAAAAAAATTGAAGAGATCTTCACATGAGAAAAAAAAATGCAATACTGATATTTTTTATACTTACCTTTGTATTGACCATTGCATTGAATGCTTCAGAAGGTGGTGAACATCATTTCGACTGGACCGGTTTCCTTGGTAAGGTGCTGAACTCATCTATCCTAATCGGTGTTCTCATCTATTTTTTGAGAAAACCTCTCATTGAGATGCTCACAAAAAAGGGTGTTGAGATCAAAAACGATATCGAGATACGGGAATCTGATCTGAAAGATCAAAAAAATTCTCTTTCCGGAATTCAGTCAAGGCTGGATAAAATAGAAGATGAGGTCGTCGGATTGATTGAAGAGGCGAGGAAGAACGGGGAGATCGAAGCGGAGAGAATTAAGGAATTGGCGAAAATTGAATCTGACAGGATAATCAGGAACAACCTTGAAGAGATAGATACACGGATCGAATCCTCGATCATAGAGCTGAAAAAAAAGATTGCTGATATGACCATTGAGGAATTCAGAAATAATTACAGCTCGATCCTCAATATGGACCTTCACAGAAAGATCATTGAGAAGAACATAGAAATAAGCGGAGATATCATTGAAAAAGGTTAGCCTGGCAAAAAAATATGCGAAAGCGCTTGCGGAATCACTGAAGGATGAGAAAGATTACAGGGACACCAGGTCGGAACTGGAAGCTTTCACAAAATTCCTGAACCAAGACCCGAAATTGAAAGCCGGTCTTGAAACAATGTTGTTCGGGTTTTCACAAAAAAGAGATATCCTTGATATATACAAAAATAATTCCGGTATTAGCGAAAAAACAACTAATTTTTTAATGACTTTGATAGAGAATAATAGAATGTCCCATTTGAACGGCATCATGGAAGTGTTTGAAGACCAATGGTTCAAGAGCATAGGCGTAGAAAAATTTGTTTTGATCTCGGCAATTGAAATTGATGAAAAGCAGGAAGATAAATTAAGGGGAAAATTAAAAAAGGTGCTTGACAGAGATGTTGTTTTCGAAAAAAAGGTAGATCCTTCTCTGCTCGCCGGAATTAAATTGATGAAAGGCTCCATCTATTACGATTTTTCTATAGAAGGGAATCTGAAAAAACTGAGGGAATCGCTGGTTGGCGATGAAATGATTTAGGAGAGGCAGATGCAAATTAATGTAGAAGAAATCAGTCAACTGATAAAACAGAAGATCGAGGGTTTTAAACTTGATTTTGATAAAGATGAAACAGGTATTGTTATCTCGATCGGTGACGGTATTGCCCAGATATATGGACTGGAGAATGCCATGTACAATGAGCTAATTGAATTCCCGAATAATATTTTCGGTATTGCATTGAATCTTGAAGAGGATAATGTTGGTGCGATCGTACTTGGTGAAGGGCATCTGATAAAAGAAGGTGATATTGTACGCCGGACTAAAAGGATCATTTCTGTCCCGGCAGGGGAAGCGTTGGTCGGCAGAGTTGTTAATCCCCTCGGTGAACCTCTGGATGAAAAGGGCCCTATCGATACAAAAGAGGTTATGCCAATCGAAACAATTGCTCCCGGGATTATTGACAGGACGCCTGTTAAAGAACCGCTGCAGACAGGGATCAAGGCGATCGATGCAATGATACCGATCGGCAGAGGACAGAGGGAATTGATCATCGGTGACCGTCAGACCGGAAAAACGGCGATCGCGATCGATACGATCATCAATCAAAAAGGTCAGAACATGATCTGTGTTTATGTGGCCATCGGACAGAAACAGTCCACCATTGCCCAGGTGGTCAAAAAACTTGAGGAAAACGGAGCGATGGATTACTCCATTGTTGTTGTGGCAAGTGCCTCTAATCCTGCCGCTCTTCAATATATCGCCCCGTTTGCCGGATGCGCAATGGGTGAATATTTTATGAATAAAGGGAAACACGCACTTCTTATATATGATGACCTTTCAAAGCATGCAGTTGCATACAGGGAGATCTCACTTCTCCTCAGAAGGCCACCCGGCAGAGAAGCTTATCCCGGGGATGTTTTTTATCTGCACTCAAGGCTTCTGGAAAGGGCCTCAAAGCTGAATGAGAAAAAAGGGGGGGGATCATTGACCGCTCTTCCGGTTATCGAGACTCAGGCTTCGGATGTCTCCGGATATATACCCACCAATGTTATTTCAATTACAGACGGCCAGATATATCTGGTGCCAGACCTTTTTAATGCAGGGCAGAGGCCGGCCATCGATGTGGGTATTTCTGTTTCGAGGGTCGGAGGTAATGCTCAGATAAAGGCGATGAAACAGGTGGCCGGGTCATTAAAACTTGACCTTGCCCAATACAGAGAGTTGGCCGCCTTTACCCAGTTCGGTTCTGATCTGGATAAAGCGACTATTGCACAATTAGAGAGAGGAAAGAGATTGGCTGAACTCCTGAAACAGGATGAAGGTCTGCCGCTCGATGTTGAGAAGCAGATAGTGATAATCTTTGCCGGCACAAATGGGTATCTAGATGAATTTCCGGTATCGGCAGTTTCAGACTTCCAAAAGAAATTTCTTGACTATGTAGAAAAAGGAAATCCCGGGATATTCAGAAAGATAAGGGAAGAGAAAAAAATCTCAGATGAACTGGAAAAAGAAATTAATGAAACCCTGAAAGATTTTGTTGAAGAGTTCCGGAGCACTCAGGAAAAATAATGTCCGGAAACCTTATAGATCTGAGACGGAGAATATCCTCTGTTAAGAATACCCAGAAGATCACAAAAGCAATGAAAACGGTATCGGCTGTTAAGCTCAGGAAAAGTGTGATGGAGATCAACCGCTCGCTTCCCGTTCTTGAAAAGATCGAATATATGATAGGCCAAGTGGGGAAATCTCTAGAAATCAAAAAAAGCCCCCTGATGCAGACCCGAAGCAGTGGGGAAACGGTTCTCGTTGCCATGTCGGCTGACAAAGGGTTGTGCGGTTCTTTCAATTCAAATCTGGCAAAACAGGCGGAACTTAATTATCAAACTGTGATAGAAGAAGGCGGTGAGGCCTCTTTTGTTACCGTGGGAAAGAAAGTTAATAATTATCTTTCAAAAAAAGGATTTAATATCAGGAAAAATTTTCCCGATGTTATGGTCAAACTGAAATTTTCCGATTCAAAAGCGCTGACAGACTATCTGAAAGAGATTTTTCTTGACGAGGAGATTAAGGAGATCAAATTTGTATTCACGGGATATAAATCAGCTTCGAAGCAGGAAATTTCCGAAAGGGCCCTTTTCCCTATCAACATTGAAAAAGGCGAAGAAGATGCTGTGGATGAAGTTGAGTATATCTTTGAACCGGAACCGGCAGAGATTCTCGGGCTATTGATCCCGAGGTATATAAACTCTGTTGTATTCCATACAATGCTTGAGTCGTCAGCATCTGAACATGCTGCCAGGATGGCAGCGATGGAGCTTGCAACACAGAATGCAAGTGAAATGATAAACAGTCTTACCCTTACGATGAATAAACTACGTCAGGCTTCGATCACCAATGAACTGCTGGAAATAATAACAGCAACCGAAGCTTTATCTAATTAGGAGAATTATTATGAGTGAAAAGAAAAAAGATAATGTCATAACCGGAAAGGTTATTGAGGTAATTGGGCCTGTTGTGGATATAGAGTTCTCGGAAGGGAAACTTCCCCCCATTCATAATGCGATCAATATTGTGTCTGAAGGTTTTGATGTTGCGGAGCCCATAAATATCATTACAGAAATTCAATTCCATCTGGGCGAAAGCAGGGTAAGGACAATCTCCATGCATCCTACAGACGGGCTTGTCAGGGGAATGAAAGCAATTGATACAGGCGGTCCGATTACCGTTCCGGTGGGAAGAGAAGTTTTAGGCCGTGTTCTGAATGTTATTGGTGATCCCGTTGATGAAAAGGGTGAAGTTAAGACAAAAAGCAGATATCCGATCCATAGAGAGCCCCCGACACTTGAGGATCAGGACACAACGCTTGAAATGTTTGAGACCGGGATCAAAGTGATTGATCTGCTTGAGCCTTATCTGAAAGGTGGAAAGATCGGATTGTTCGGCGGTGCTGGAGTTGGAAAAACTGTTCTGATCATGGAAATGATCAACAATGTTGCAAAAAAACATGGCGGACTTTCCGTGTTTGCCGGGGTAGGAGAAAGGACCAGAGAAGGAAATGACCTGTATCTGGAAATGAATGAGTCGGGAGTTATAGATAAAACCGCCTTGATTTACGGACAGATGACCGAACCGCCCGGAGCAAGATTGAGGGTCGCACTGACAGGCCTTACAGTTGCGGAATATTTCAGGGATGAAGAAGGACTTGATATTCTCCTTTTTATTGATAATATATTCAGATTTACTCAGGCCGGTTCAGAGGTGTCAGCCACACTCGGCAGGATGCCGTCTGCTGTTGGATATCAGCCGAACCTCGCCTCTGAAATGGGTGAAATGCAGGAGAGGATCACTTCGACCAACAAGGGTTCAATTACATCGATTCAGGCCATTTATGTTCCGGCAGATGACTATACAGACCCTGCCCCTGCAACGACCTTTGCCCACCTTGATGCGACAACAAACCTGTCAAGAGCGCTGACAGAGATCGGTATCTATCCCGCGGTTGATCCGCTGGAATCATATTCAAGAATACTTGATCCCAAAATTATCGGTGATGAACACTATAAAGTGGCAAGACAGGTAAAAGAGATACTTCAGAGATATAAGAATCTCCAGGATATTATTGCAATTCTTGGTATGGAAGAACTTTCTGATGAGGATAAAGTGATCGTCAGCCGTGCAAGGAAGATCCAGAAATTTCTCTCTCAGCCGTTCTTTGTGGCTGAGGAATTCACAAATATGAAAGGAAGATATGTCGAAATCAAAGATACCATCAAAGGATTCAGGGAGATTGCAGAAGGAAAGTATGATGACCTTCCCGAGCAGGCATTCTATATGTGCGGGGGGATCGAAGAAGTGATTGAAAAAGCGAATAAGATGAGGGAATAATGGCTGAGCCTATCTCTTTGGAAGTAATTACCGCTACTGACACTGCAATCAATGAAGATATTCTTGAACTCTATATCCCCGCCTATTATGGAGAAGCCGGCATACTTTCCAATCATCTTCCTTATATTTCAATATTAAATTTCGGTGAGATCTCCTTTAAGGATTTAAAGGGGAAGGTTCATTACCTGTACATAGAAAACGGTTTTATGGAAGTCAGAGATAACAAGATCGTCATTATTTCCGATCTGACCCTCAAAAGCGATGAACTTGATTCCGGTGAGATCGGGAATGCCCTCGAAAGTATAAATTCGAAGATCAGGTCGGCATCTGACGGGGACATTTCTGCAGAAGAACTTGAAAGAGCTATTCTGGAACAGAAAAAATTGGCTGCTAAATCTGAGATTTTAAAAAAATCGGGATCATCCTGATTTATTTTATCCCGAATTTTTTCAATTTTTCATAGAGTGCGGTTCTACTTATATTCATTTCCCCTGCCACAAGAGTTTTGTTCCATTTATATTGACTGAGAAGCTTCATGATATATTCTTTTTCAGATCCCGGTTCCCCTGTGTTCTTTGATGTTTTTGAAAACAGATGCTTTCCCGACTATTTCTCCTTTCAAATGAGAAAGATCTATAATATCATCATTTTCCGATAAAGATATTAATCTTATTTATCTCATTCTTCAATTCCCTTATATTCCCGGGCCAGTCATAATACTCGAGTGCTTCGATCGCTTCTCTTGTGAAACCTTTGATCAATATCTTATTCTTCTCAGAAAATATTTTTACAAAATAGTTAACCAGCGGAAGTATGTCATCTTTTCTTTCGCGGAGAGGTATAAGGTTGAGGGAGACGTGGTTGAGCCTGTAAAAAAGGTCCTCCCTGAAAAATTTTCTCTTCTACAAGATCTGAAATATTTTTGTGGGTCAGACAGATTATTCTGAGGTCAACAAGAATTGGTGTATTTCCTCCGATACGGTAGAATTGCTCTTCCTGAATTGCCCTCAGGAGTTTTTTCTGAAGACTTAGAGGCATATCCCCGATCTCATCCAGGACCAGGGTCCCGCCTGAAGAGAGTTCGAGTTTACCCTTTTTCTGCTCTCTTGCATCTGTAAATGCCCCTTTCTCGTGGCCGAATAATTCATCCTCCATCAAATTTTCAGGAATTGCCGCGCAATTCAATGCAACAAATTGTTTTTTATATCTGTTTGAATTAGCATGTATGAATTGTGCGATCAATTCTTTTCCTGTTCCGGTCTCCCCTTCAATAATTACAAAAAGATCTGTAACGGCAATTTTTTTTGATTTTGATAGTAGATTGAGCAGGATCTGGTTATTGGTAATAATATCGGGAATATCACGTCCTTCTTCTTTTGGTGAAATACTGATCTGGTCTATAAGTGAATCAATAACGGATATTTCAACCGAAAGGTTGGTCAGGAACTCAACATTTTTCTCAGGTATCTTTTTGTTTGATTCCAGTAGATAAATAAGAAGCATCTTTTTTGTGCTTAGGATGAAAGGAAATGAGCAAAAATAAAATTTGTCCCCAATCTTTCTGTTAAGAATTGGATTGTCGAATATCTCTGTTATCTGAAGTATATCCAGAATATTAGGATAATAACTTTTATCATAGTTCCATTTTGAATCAATAGCATTATTTTCATTTTCATTTGAGATCAGAATAAGACAACCTGATTTGAGAGAGTTGTCAAGCAGCTCTTTGGCCGGTTTAAAAATATCTCCCAGCTCTTCAAGATTATATCCGATCTGAAGCATCTCGATAAATGGTTCTGTATATAAGAGGTTTATAGCATCCTGGGTCTTATCTTCATTTGAAAGATCTATATTGATCCCGCTTTTAGCACCTGTATAGACCTCAGATGAGATAGTAAATTCTCTTGATCTTCCCTCTTTTAGGAAGAAGACAGAATGGCCGATCCTGAAGCTCTGGTTGATCTCAATTTTGGTTTTTTTAATTCTTTCTGTATTAATGAATATTCCGTTGGTTGAACCCAGATCCTCGATAATAATATATTTTTTGTACACCTCGATCTTTGCATGTTTCTGAGAAATAAATGATTCGTTTATATTCATATCATTTCCGGAAGACCTGCCTAGGTGAATGACTTTTTTTGTAAGGGGAAATTTTTTAATGAAACCACTGCGATGATAAAGTAGGTATAGCATAGTGAAATTGTAGATAACCGGAAAAGGGATGTCAATAAATTTCCTCTATATTTTACACTATGTAATGTTTACATTATGTAAAGTCATTGATATTTTTTTGAATTTGTTAATTATACTGATCTATAAAAATTTAATAATACAGGGTATATTGGCAGTATGCCCTCTAATTGAAGTACGAGTCTGATATTGGCAGGTAATTTGCATAATAAAAATATAAATGAAAAGTTCACCAAAATTTATTCTAATTTTGCTCATAGCAATCCTATTGATGTTTCTGTCAGGTTGTAATGAAGGTTCGGAATTGGCAAATAGGGGAGATATAAATTCTGAATATGAACTGACAGATAATGATTCAGGTACATTGAACTTTTTCATTACTGCAACTCAGCTATCGGGTACAGTTAACCTGGCTTATGGAAAAGAGGGGATGAAGGAGGATATTCTAAGCCTGATTATCACTATCAGTGAACTCGAGGTCCACAGGACCGGTGATAGTGATGCAGGCTGGAAGATCCTTCCTCTTGCTGCGGAAAGTTTTGACCTTATAGAACTTGATAGGTCAATTTGGTCAGATCTTGTCTCCAGCACAAATCCTGAACCCGGAGTATATAATAAAATTAGAATTTCTGTCTCAGAAGCAAGTGTAAAAACAGAAAGTGGTACTTTCCCTGCGGTTGTACCGGGGGACAAAATTAAGATCAAAGTGCCTTTCAGGGTCAATAAGGATGGGACGACTGAGATAACTATGTCTATTGATCCAAAGGCTTCACTAAAAAAAACAGGAAACAAAAAAGATCCAAAATATTTTCTTAATCCTGTTCTAAAGATCATATCAGAGATTGAGGATTAATAAAATGAATTTTGTGTCAGGGATGAAGCCAATCAGCTCCAATAAGTATAAAAGTGTTTTTTATACTCCTTCTTATTTTTTACTCGTAATGCCGTCTATTTAAGGGGGTAGGCGGCATTACGGGTAGTCTTTTATAAACCTTGAGAATAAATGGACTTTTCGGGTATTCTGTTTAAAAGAATAAATTTACTCCGGCAGAAATATTTATCCCGTCATTTTCAGGTATATCCGGATCGGGATTTGGGAAAAAATTCCGGTTCAGGAGGTTGGATATTTTTAAATATGTAAAAAATTTTGACGAAAAATAGTGTCCCCCCTTAAGTGTTAAAAGATTGTAGTTATCATTTTCAACCTCAGATGGCCCCGGATCTCCTTTCCTGAATGAATGTAATAAATTCAACTCTATCCATGACTTTCCCAGGTTTATTTTTCCACCTAAAAATAGTTTGGGTGAGGGGATATCGTTCAGTGGATCTTCGGTCTTATCACTCCTCCCGTAATAATAGTTGAAGTGACCGAACAATTCTATATTTCCAGACGGGAACCATTGAAATTCTGTTTCTGCTCCGGAGATCTTACCTGAATCTATATTATTGTATGTATATGTCCCGTCATCGATCTTATATCTTTCTATCATATCTTTTATATCATTATAAAATAAATAAAAGCCAATAAAAAAATTTCCGGAATGGAGTTTTATTCCGGTATCTATATTAAAGCTTTTTTCAGGTTCAAGATTGGGGTTGCCTATCACATATTTCCGTCCGGTAATACCTGTATAGTATGCTTCAGAAAGCGATGGATTTCTGAAAGATGTTCCTGTATTTAAAAAAATGGAGAGTGAGTTTGGAAAATTTTTTACTATGCCCAGGAACAGGCTGGGTGAATTTGTACTTGTCCCCCTTTTACTATTATTTGAAATTGCGCTGGTATCAGCAAAAGTATATCTGATCCCGCCCCT
This sequence comes from Candidatus Aminicenantota bacterium, assembly GCA_963827565.1. Lineage (GTDB taxonomy): Bacteria > Acidobacteriota > Aminicenantia > UBA2199 > UBA2199 > UBA647. Next base: position 684,760 of record CAWHBG010000002.1, on the reverse strand, counting down.
TAGATTAAGTCCCATGATCTCAGCAATATTCCCGGAAATAAAAATACCTATGTCCTTTCTCTTCCCGTCATTTAAAGGCGTAGTAGTCATAGCATTCTGAGTATTGGTGATATCTACATTGTTTCGGTAGTACATATCAACTCCGGATGTGATGCTGAAATTTTCTGATAACTTTTTTGTCAGTTTTATTCCAAATCCTGTGTTCAAAGCGCTGGTATCAGATATCTCCGGATTTTCATTTTTAATATCCCCTTTCTCAAGGATGTAGGTAGTTGGATTCAGGAAAAGGTTAAGTCTGAGATCACTCCCCTTGAAAATATCTTTCTGATCGTATTTAAATAAAAATATATGATTGGAGTTTTCAGTCACTGTTGAGTAAGAATCAGGATCATTCTCTCTGTCAGGTTTACCGATATCATTTCCCGATCCTCCGATATACCTGATTGAAGCTATCCTTTTTTCATCAGAAAATGTCAGGTTGAGAATTCCGGAAATATTGTTATAGCCTGAATTAAATATTTCTCTCTCCGGTGTTGAGTAATTTCCGGCTTTCGAATATTGGACCCCGGTATTGAACAGAAACTTTCCAGATTTCTGTAAGATTGAAAATCCTGAAGATATCCTGGAACTAATGCTGTTAAGAGAAATATTGAATGATCTGTTGGAATTTGTCCTTGCAGTGTCATTATCTGTTATCAGTTGAATTACTCCACCGACTGCATCTGATCCGTAAACAACTGAGGATGATGACCGCACTACTTCGATCTGTTTAATAAGTTCCGGAGAGAGAAAAGAGCCTGAATTCCCGGCTCTTCTGTCTCCGGTTATCCTGACTCCGTCCAATAATAAAAGTACCCTTCTTCTGGCAAGGCCTCTGATGCTCGGAGTGGTCATAAACCCTCCGCTGCCGATAAAGTGTACTCCGGGGGAGTCTGTAAGAGTGTCAACAAGAGATTCTGATATCTTTTCTCTGACCTCAAGTTCAGAAATAATATTCTGGGCCTTAGGTAGGGTGATCGAACGTTCTTTTGTATCGTATGCAGTAACAAGAACTTCATTCCTTAAATACTCTTTCTGGATAAGTAGAACAGTGATGGGTTTTAAATTCTCTTTCAATTCTATCCTGACAGTTTTGTCGTAATGATTCCTGCTTTCGAAGATCAGAGTAACTATTTTCAGGTCATCGGGTACAATTAACTCAAAATACCCGTCTTTCATGGAAACAGTGTATTTTCCCGTCTCTTTCGCGTGTATTGCCACATTATCCACTGATCTGTATCCGATATCTCTAACAACTCCAATGATGGTTCTTGAGTTGATCTGAAAAAAAAGAATTGCTGAAAGTGTGAAAAATAAAAATAATTTTCTTGAATAGAACATTAATTTATTACGAAGTCCCATAAATAATAGTTTCATATTACAGGTCTTTTTGTAAATAATTTTTTACCAAAATTATTACTTCAGATAATCAAAAAACCTGAAAGCTATATATATATCTATATTAAGCGGATTCTATTGAAAAATACAATAATATGGATTAAAATAAACATTATATGAAAGGAAAATTGAGAGTAAATCCTAAGATAAGAAGAATGATCCTTATCAGCGGTCCTGTCATATTTTCTCTGTTCTCCATGTTTGTTTATATCCTCCTGTATTCACCGGAAAAAGACACCCAGGACTATTCGAATATAATATTTGTATTCTGTGCAGCAATAGGGTGGAGCTCTCAGATACTTTATGGAAACAGGGAAATGTACCGGGCCTCATATTATTTCAGCGTACTGTCTATTTTACTTCCGATACTTATATTTGAAGTATTCAGGCTCTATCCATACAATATTTATCAGGGAAGAATAATTATCTTAATGATTTTTGGAGCTAATCTGTGGCTGATCCTGATCTATAAAAATCTCAGGGGAAAAAATAAAAAACGGATGAAGGTCAGAAAGTAGCTGTCGGCCTCTGATCAATATGAATGCTCTCAAGTAATTTGACTTTCATCTGGAGGGTTCTTAAAATATCAGAATGAATATTAAACGATATTTTTCTGTCTCAAAATATTTTTATTCAATATATTTATTTACATTTATTTTTCTTTTTTCAGTTTTAATATCGGTCCTTCCAGCTAAAAGATCAGAATCAGAACTGCTGAAATCTAAAATTAGTGAATTTGTTAAGGGTAAATCCAGGATGGGACTTATCATCGGACTGATAAGGGGAGGGAAAAGATTTACATTTTCGTACGGTCATAAATCAAAAGAGGATAAAAACCCTCCTGATGAGCACACAGTATTTGAGATAGGTTCAATTACAAAAACATTTACAGGAGTCATTCTCGCAGATATGATCTTGAAAAAAGAATTGTATGACACAGACCCTGTCTCAAAATTTATTTCAAAAGAAAAGCTGAAACTTCCTGAAACTGATGGTAAAGAGATCACTTTAAAAGATCTTGCCATGCACATTTCAGGTATTCCTGCAATGCCGGATAATTTAGGTGATTTCCGGAAAAAAGAGAATCCATTCTCAGATTATACACCGGAGAAAATGTTCGAATCCCTGAATCGCTGCAAACTAGATTTCCCTACCGGGACAAAACACCGATATTCGAATTCTGGTTTTGGACTGCTGGGATATATCCTTGCGGAGAAGTCCGGACTTACTTATGAAAAACTTGTAAATGAGAGAATCTTTAAACCGTTGGGAATGAAGAACAGCTCACTAGAGTTAACTGATGCTCAGAAAAAAAATATTGCATCCGGTTATAATCTTACACTGGAAAAGAAATCTTTCTGGAACACAACTGATATTCTGAATGGATCGGGATTCATTAAATCTGACCTGAGTGATATGTTTTTATATCTTGAAGCTGTCATGGGAAAAGATTCCAGCCTGAAATCGGCATTTGAATTAGCATCGTCTGAACAGCGTGATGGTTATCCCGGCACCTGGATCGGTTACGGATGGTATACAGAACTGATGAAGAACGGTGAAAAAATAGTTGATCATAACGGTGCAACCGGGGGATTTTATGCATTTGTCGGATTTAATAAACTAACACGTGTTGGGGTCATTATTCTATCCAATCACAAGAACTATAAAGAACTTGATCCTCTCGGATACAAAATACTGACAGAAATAAGATAACCATTTTATAAGATTCCAGGAGAAGTTGTATATTCTTTTACTTCAGTGTATTACAATTGAATTCTCACGATGAAAGCCGCATTAACTCTATTACCATATCTTTTGCTTTAATCATATCTTCTATTTTTATATGTTCCTCTGTGGAATGTTCCAATTGAGCACCAATTCCAACCACGGCCATCTCGATCCCCATGTTATTGTAGATGGATGCATCAGTAAATCCGGTGATAAATGTTGTTTCAGCTTCAACTCCGACTGATCTGAGAGCTTTCTTTGATAGTTCCACTGTTTCCGAATTCTCGTGAATTTCAACAGCTTTACAGAGATTATCTATTTTGATCTCAACCTCTGCTCCGGTCTCCGTAACCTTTTCCCTTATTATTCTCTCCATATCTTTAGCCAGGTCAGCTCCTTTGTCATGGTCAAGGCTCCTGCATTCGGCAAGAAAGGTTACTGAGTCCGGAACTCCGTTTCTGATCATTCCTCCATTTATAACACCTACATTTGCTGTTGTTTCATGATCCAGTCTCCCAAGGGTTAATGCAGATATTGCATTTGATGCAGCCTGAATAGCATTTATCCCCTTTTCAGGCTCCATTCCGGCATGAGCGGACTTACCTTTTACTGAAACATCAATGGCAAAATAAGACGGGCCTCCAATCACTATGGTATCCAGTGTGTCATTATCGAGGAGGAATCCCTTTTTTGCCTTTATGAGGGAATAATCAAGATTTTTTACACCAAGAAGTCCAACTTCTTCCTGTCTGCTGATTGCTATTTCAAGAGGGGGGTAGGTTTCTGCTGTTCTCAGTGCTTCAAAAAGTTCGGCAATTCCGGCCTTATCATCTGCTGCAAGTATAGTATCTCCGGCTGATCTAATGATCCCGTCTTTTATAACCGGTTCTATCCCTACACCCGGTTTTACCGTATCTGCATGGCATGAGAACAGGATAGGTTCTGTTTTATCACAATTCTTTGCGGGAAATTTTGCCACAAGGTTCCCATAACTGTCTTTTACAGCTTCTCCTCCCAGATCTTCAAACTGAGCCTTAAGGTAATTAATAAAATTCTCCTCATTCCCGGATTCACTGTCTATTTTTACCATTTCCATGAAATGTTCAACCATTCTGTCCGACATAATTCCTCCTTTTCTCTTTTATAAAAACTGATTATAAAGTATTTAATAAAAAAGATAAATTTCAAAATATATTTTTAGAACTTTTGTCAGAATCTAGATTATATTTTATCCCCCCGCTACGCTTCCCCCCTTGCTAAGGGGGGCATGGGGGGATCAGTAGTTCCTGATTTGAGTATCAGTACTTTCCAATCATGTAATTCATTAAATAAGGGTTCAGACAGTTTTTCTGTTCTTTACTTTTATGATGGTGTTTAATAGAATGAAGGCATGAAAAAGAAAATTAAACTATTAATAATTTTTGCATTTGTAATGAATTTATTTTTTGTTGCGGAACTGGATCCGTGTACGAATATTATTGTGTCGGGGGGGGCATCAAAGGACGGGTCAACGATGATCACTTACGCTGCCGATTCCCATGTACTTTACGGTGAACTATATCACTGGCCTGCAAAAAGTTATCCCCCGGATTCAATACTGGATGTATATGAATGGGATACAGGGAAGTTTCTGGGGCAGATAAAGCAGGTTGAACAGACATATAATGTGGTGGGAAATATTAATGAGCATCAGGTTGCTATCGGTGAAACGACATATGGAGGCAGAAGTGAACTCAGGAATAAAAAGGGAATTGTCGATTACGGTAGTGCTATGTATATTGCCCTGCAGAGATCAAGAACTGCTCGTGAGGCAATCAAAGTGATGACAGGACTATTTGATGAATACGGATATTATTCATCTGGTGAATCTTTTTCAATATCGGATCCGAATGAAGCATGGATCATGGAAATAATTGGTAAAGGTGAAGGTAAAAAAGGTGTGAACTGGGTGGCTGTAAGAATTCCGGACGGATATATCTCAGCTCATGCCAATCAGGCGCGTATCAGGAAATTCCCTCTCAATGATCCAAAAAATTGTATGTATGGAAAAGACACCATTTCGTTTGCCAGAGAGATGGGGTATTTCAGTGGGAAAGATGAAGATTTCAGTTTTGTTGATGCTTATGCACCTCCCGGGTACGGTGCCCTGAGATTTTGTGAGGCCAGGGTCTGGAGTGTTTTTAACAGAGCTGCAAAATCAAGGAATACTACTTTTGATTATGTAAAAGGTGTCGAGGGCGCTGAACCAATGCCTCTCTATATCAAGCCTGATAGAAAACTGAGTGTCAGGGATGTAATGGAATTAATGAGGGATCATTTTCAGGGAACTGAATTCGATATGACAAAAGATGTCGGTGCAGGCCCGTTTAAACTTCCATATAGGTGGAGAGGACTCACATGGGAAGTTGACGGTGTAAGGTATTGCAATGAGAGGGCCATTTCTACACAACAAACAGGGTTTTCGTTTGTAACACAGTCGAGAAAATGGCTCCCGGGTCCGATCGGGGGCATTATATGGTTTGGAGTTGACGATTCGTACAGTACCTGTTATATACCTTTCTACTGTGGTATAGAAAGGATCCCCCATTCATTTGCAGTGGGAACCGGATCTTTCAAGGAATTCACCTGGGATTCAGCTTTCTGGGTATTCAACTTTGTGTCAAATTATGCTTATTTAAGGTACTCCGATATGATACAGGATATAAGAAAAGTTCAGGGTGAATCTGAAATCTCATTTGTATCTGAAATAAGAGATATTGACAGGAAAGCGGTAGATCTCTACAAAAAAGATAAAGCCCTTGCAAAAAAGTTCATTACCGAATATTCGGTAGCTGCCGGTGATATGACCGTAAAGAGATGGATGAAGCTGGGTGAATCACTATTGTTCAAATATCTTGACGGTAACGTAAAGGACAAGGATGGTAAAGTTACCCACCCCGGATATCCAAAAGAGTGGTACAGGCATATTGTAAAGAATACCGGTGACCATTTTAAGGTAAAAATAATGAAATCTGAAATAGAGATGTCATTTTCTGATGAGATGAAAAAAGGTGATGCGGCATTGGCGAAGAGCGATCTGACCAAAGCGCTGAAACATTACGAGTCTGCTATTAAAATAAAACCTGATAATTCCATCGCTAAAGAAAGAGTGGAGGAAGTTAAAATTATCATTGTGAATGTAGATGAAATGGTTAAAAAACTGAAGAATAAACAATAAAAAACAAAGTGAATACAAATATTCCCGATAAACTCACCTTTAAAAAAAGAGAGGTGATAAATATAACCAGGCTTGACGGGAAAGTTCTGGATTATTGGGAGAAAGAATTTGATATTATTAATCCGGTGATAAACCGGAACGGAGAAAAATATTTTTCAAGAAAAGATATTGAGGTCATTATAAGGATCAAAGAACTGCTGATGGGAGAGAAGAAAAGTAAAGAGGAGACGAAATCGATCATCCTTTCTGAATTTGAAATTGGAATTGCTCCTGTTGAAGTGGTTGGGAAACTCAAAGTCAAACCTGGGAAAAGGCTCTCATCTTTAAAGCAGGGATTGAAAGAAATATTGACATTGATAGACAAAAATGATAAATAGTTATCCAGTCGGGATGTAGCGCAGTCTGGTAGCGTACACGCTTGGGGTGCGTGTGGTCGTTGGTTCGAATCCAATCATCCCGACCATTTAACAACATGTAATTTTCTATAAACATCGATTTTCAGAATTGAGGAAACGTGACAGGATAATTTTTATATGAAAAAAATATTATTGACAAATGATGACGGATTCCGGTCACCGGGACTGACCTCCCTTCGTGATGTTCTTTTAAAAAAATTTGATGTTTTTACAATTGCTCCTGCAACAGAAATGAGCGCTGTCAGTATGGCCCTGACTCTCAACCGTCCGTTGAGGATTGAAAAGATCGAAGATAATTTCTATTCTGTTGATGGCACTCCTTCAGATTGTGTTAACTTAGCTCTGAGAAAACTTATGGATAAGATGCCTGATCTGGTAGTTTCAGGTATGAATCTTGGTGAAAATCTTTCTGAAGATATTATTTATTCCGGGACAGTGGGCGCGGCAACGTCCGGTTTTTTCTATAATATTCCTGCCTTGGCTGTCTCAATGATATCTGATAAAAAAAGTTATAGCAGGGGAATATTTGATATTTCGGGAAGTATCTCCATTGTTGAGAGGGTTATTGAATCACTTTCAAATGTAAGGGAACTTAAAGGCGTTTTCAATCTGAACATACCTTATAAAGGGAGCTCCAAGATTGTTGTTACTTCACTGGGAAATAAAAGATATAAACCTGATATTGATGAGCGTTTGGACCCCCGTGGCAGGAAATATTTCTGGATCGGTACAGGAAATCCGGAAAGTTCCGGTGAAAAAGGGACAGATATATGGGCTATACAAAATGGTCACTCCTCTTTATCACCCCTAACACTTAACTTACAATGTTTCAGATCTTCAATTAAATTGGATGGGCTGTTCGATGAAGTTTAATCCTGTAAGAAAACTTTATGACTGGGTCCTAAGCTGGGCTGAAAGGCCTTCCGCCGCTTATGCCCTTTTTGTGCTCGGGTTTGCAGAGAGCAGTTTTTTCCCTGTCCCTCCTGATGTTCTCTTGATTCCTCTGGTCCTCGGTTTTAGGAAAAAATGGTTCAAATTGGCATTGATCTTAACTATCGCTTCTGCACTTGGAGGAGCGTTCGGATATTATATAGGTGCAAAATTATGGGGATACGGTCCGGCCAATTATACGTCAATAGCACATTTTTTTTATAATTCGATCCCGGGGTTTACACAACATGCATTCGAGGCGATGAAGGTCAAGTATGATCTATACGGATTCTGGATAGTTTTTACTGCAGGTTTTACCCCGATCCCCTACAAAGTATTTACAATATCTTCAGGTGCATTTGATATAAATTTTGTTACGTTTTTGGTCGCTTCTTTTATATCGAGAGGAGCCAGATTTTTTCTTGTCTCTCTTCTTTTATATAAGTTCGGGGAACCGATCAAAAATTTCATCAATAAATACTTTAATATTCTTGCTCTTGTGTTTACAATACTCTTTATAGGGAGTTTCCTGATATTAAAGGGGATAGTTTGATCACTTCTACTTCTTTTATAATTTAACAAAATATAAATCTGTGATAAATTGTTTGGATGAAAAGGATAAAAAATACTCTGTTCTTCATTGTTATTCTTAATATGTTTTTGCTGATTCCTCAAGGTTGCAGTAAATCTGAAAGGGGAAAGTTATCAAATCCGATAGAAATTGTTGATAGTGCCGGAGTGATCAGAAATTATAATATTTATTTCCCTGAAAAAGGAGACGGGGATTTACCGCTATTTGTTTATTTTCACGGAGTAATGTCTGATGGGTTCAAAGATAAACCAGTACTTAAGGGATACACCGGCAGTCCTGTGGAAGAGACAGGGCTTCTCCCAGTCTGCAATGCAAATAAAGTTGCACTTCTTGAGATATTGCCTTCCTATTCATATAAATTCCTTGATGTGGAAGCCTTCGGCTGGTCTCCTTTCGATAAAGAGATCGAGGGGATCGAGAAGTGCATTAACACTGTGATCGACAAGTATAATATAGACAAAGGAAAAATATATCTGGCCGGGATTTCTGCCGGGGCAGTAATGGCCAATCACCTTGCAAACAGAAGGCCGGAAAAATACAGGGCACTGCTTTCCCATTCCCAGGCATATATAAGTGAAAATAACAAGATACTTGATCCGGTTGACCATGAGAGAAAGTTCAAAGTGATCATCTGTTATACAAAAGGGGACTATAGGAATATTAAAGATATTTGTGAAAGATCTTATAGAAAATATATAGAGAGTGGTTATGACGTAGTGATTCTCCGTGATCTCCCTCCTCTCAGTCATAAATGGTCTAATTCTTCTAACGGGAGGTTCTGGAGGCTTCTCAACAGGTAGAGAGAATAGTTATGTGAACTTCTTGAACCTTCTCTCCAATTGACATAAAACTCCCATTCTGCTATTATTACATTTCTTTGGAGGTCTTATTCAATGTTTAAAAAACACATAAAATATTATTTGATCATAACCTTTATCTTAATTCTTGCAGGGTCTGTGATAGTAAACACGGGCTGTGAGAAAAAGCTGAAGAATTATAATGTTGTTGTCATCGTAATTGATACACTGAGATCAGATAAACTTGATGCTTACGGATATGAAAAGGTTACTGCACCTTTCCTGACGGAGCTTTCAAAAAAATCGGTCCTCTTCGAAAATAGTTTTGCTACATCATCATGGACTGCTCCGAGTACTGCTTCAATTTTCACATCACTTTACCCGTTCCAGCATTCAGTCCTGATGGGTATTATGGCCGTGGTTAATGCTCAAAAGATATATCCGGATCTGAAGATAAACAGGATTCCTGAAGATATTGAAACAATGCCTGAAGTGTTTAAAAATGCAGGATATAATACTTTCGCTATAGCAGATAACATGAATATAGGCAAAAAGGAGGGATTTGATCAGGGCTTTGATAAAATGATCACAACAAGTTATGAAGGGGCAGAAAAAGTCAATAGTATGCTGATGTCATGGAAGGATGAGATACTCAACAGTGAAAAATATTTTCTTTATCTCCACTACATGGATCCTCATGCTCCTTATAGGGCACAACCTCCATGGTATAAAAAACCCGATAACAGAAAAAATATCGCCCTTGCCTGCTATGAAAGCGAGATAAGTTATGTGGATTCGATGATCAGAAAAGCATATAATACCTTCGGGTGGGATAAAAACACTGTTATAATTATTACTGCAGATCATGGTGAAGGATTATGGAATCACGGAAGAATGGGACATGGAAACTCTCTTTACAGAGAGGAGATACAGGTTCCCCTTATAATCCATATTCCGGATAGTTTTGGTGGTGCTAAAGTCCCTGAGAATGTGAGCTCAATTGATATACTGCCTACTCTGAGAGATATAATCGGCCTTCCTGGATCAGAAACAGATGAAGGGCTAAGCCTGATATCTCTTCTTAAAGGTGATAAAGAAAAATTTAAAGACAGGTACATATACTCACATTTGTGGAAAAAATCAGATACTATTAAAGAATCGAAAGCTACCATTTTTAAAAATTTTCATTTCCACCTTAGGATATCAGGGCAGAGAGAAGTATTTAACTTTAAATTTGATAAAATGGAAAGGAAGAATATTTATTTCAGGGTGTTCAAGATCGCCAAAGAGATGGAAAAAATGTTTGACAAATTTCTTTCTGAGTCAAAGAAATACAAGAAAGAAGTAGTTAATTACAAAATGAGCAAGGAAAGGCTGGAGAAACTGAAAACACTCGGATATGTTCAGGAATAAAAAGAGTGAGCTGCTGCTGATTGCAGTTGCAGTCATAATTATTCTTATTTCTTTTTTTCTCAGGGTTTATTCACCCCAATCTGACCTTCCTCCTGATATCTCTATTAGCGGAAGTATCTATACCGATGAGGGCAATCAATGTCATAATTCAAGAAGCCGAGTTCTCTTTGGTGACTGGTTCCCCGATAATTGGAAGATCACTAACTACAATCCTGTCTTACCTTATTTTAAACTTCTGATATTTAAAGTATTCGGAGTAGGACTTGTCCAGGTAAGGTCAGTTTCATTCTTCTTTGCGCTACTTTCCCTTATATTCTTTTTTTTAACTCTTCGCTCCTATTTTGATCCCTGGATATCAATTGCAGGAATTTTACTTCTCGGATTCAACTTTCTTTTCATTATGTACAATAGGATAGGAACATTTGAGACTCCCATGATATTCTGGATGATCCTGGTTATTTACTTCCTTGAGAAATACAGGGTTACCGGAAGATATATATTCCCTGTATTATCGGGAATATCAGCTTTTACAGCTTTTGTTTTTAAGATGACAGGGGCCCATATTATCCCTGTCCCGGCAACAGCATTACTCCTGTTTCTTTTATTTATTCCTGAAAAAAATATTCCTGATAAAAAAAAGATCGCAGTTTCGGCCGGAATTATAATTATCTCGATTTTGATCTCTTTTACAGTCTGGATGGCTGTTTTCTACCTCCCCAACAGGGAATGGATCAAGAGCGCTCCGGGGTCCTACATTGGTAACCAGATGTTCCCGAAAAATTTTGATCAGCTTATCGGTAATATTCTTTCATACAATTGGAAGGAACAATTTTATAAAATGTGGATAGTCTGGACAGGCGCAATTTTATATCTCCCGATTTTCTTCCGCAGATTATTGAATAGAATTGCAGATATAACTGAGATTGGAGTTGTGCTTTTTCTATTCTCACATACAGGTGCTTTGATGTTAATGAATCACAGGCCGACAAGGTATCTTATCGCCTCTATTCCCCCTATGGTTTTTCTGACGGTTTTGCTGTTCAGGTATATTCTCGGAAATAATAAAAAGCTTCCTGAGGGTGGATTGTTTAAAAAAGGGGTAATTTTATTTTTTGATATCTGCTGGTTAACTTTATCTCTTTTTTATTGTTTCCTCCCCCTTTTTAAAAGAGCCGGCATTCATATCATTCCGGTTAAATTTACTTCCGGGTTATTGCTGACATCATTAATAGTAATAGGTGTTTTCCGCTCAATTCATTATATGACAATGCGTTATAACAAATCTTTTAAGGTACCCCGCAAAGCTGTGATATCTATAATTACAATTCTGATATCAATATCATTTTTCACAAACATGAAATATTATATTTATTGGAAGAGGGATAGAACTGAATATGTTTACAAAATATCTGAAGAATTGGCGAAAAAAATAGATAATGGATATATTGCCGGTTTAACTGCGCCTGTTGCTGTTCTGGGAACTGAGCATAAATCTTTGTTCCTTTATCCGGAATTTGTTCATTGGGGAAAAAATACTCTGGATAATTTTAAAATTACTCATGCATTATTGGCAAATTTTAATTTTGAGATCTCCAATTTTTTCAGGCAATGGCCTGATAAGATGAAAAATGCATCATTGTTGAATGTTTACAATGTCAAAGATCAATTCATTCATCTTTACTCTTTTGTTGATCCTTATATTTCAGGATTAAAAAGAGTTGATAATAAAACTTTGGAACTAAGAATAAATAATAATGGGAGTAATGGAGACATCAAATTCGGAATAATTGAATTCAGCGGGGAAAGCCCGGTCAGAAATACACTTTTACCGGTTACTTACCCTGTTAAAAATGGTGTTAATATTATTAGGCTTTCTGACCGATTGAACGGGAATGAGAAACTGATATATATAAAACAAAATAAATGGCCTGATCAATTCAGGTATGAAGCTGAAAAATTTCCCAGAAAAAGGGGCAGGGTTGTGCGCGATATTACACGTTCGGGAAAACACTTAAGGTATTTTAATGCTGGAACTGACAGAAAGGGTTTTATGGCCTGTTCTATAGGAGGGAAATTTATTCCGTATTCGGAAGGGTTTATAAATGCCAGATTTACTCTGAAATTTGATGGAATCCGGTCCAGAATAAAGCCTCTTGCAGTAATCGATATTTTTAATAATACTCTGAAAACATCAGTTTCTTCCTTATCCATAAAAAAAAGAGATCAGAAAAATATCGGATTTCATGAGTATTCTGTTCAATATAAGATTAATAAAGTAAGTGATATTGAGTTCAGGGTGTTTGCCCAAAAAACAGCGGATATTTATTATGATTATCTTGAGCTTGATTATTTCCAGGGTAAATTTATAGATAAAAATTGAAAAATAAAAGTAATACCGGTGTATATATTTTATTATTCGTACTCATCTTTACTTTCTTTTTACTTTATAGAAATGTATTCCTTAAAAATGAAGTTATAGTTCCCGGGGACATTCCTTATAATACACCTGTATGGCAGGGAGAATCGCCTGATCAGAAGTATTATAAAGCAGAGAACTACCTGCTAAGTGATCAGATAAACCAGTTCTATGTCTGGCACTACTTAGCTCATTTATCTATGAGTGGAAGAGGGGGAATACCTCTGTGGAATCCATTTATTTTCGGCGGTCAACCCATTGTCGCAAATTCACAGTCTTCACTATTTTATCCTCCTAATCTCCTATTGTTCTTCTTTGAACCCGGTACTATTGCAACAATAAGAGCTTTCTTTAATATTATGATTCTAATCCTTTTCGGCTTTCTGGCAGGCCGGCAATTCGGGATCAGCAGGGTCGGCTCAATTATGATCTCTGCCGGACTTTCTTTATGCGGGCCTGTTACAGTATGGCTTGGGCATCCCCATTTAAATGTATTCACATGGTTCCCTTTCCTGTTGTGGAGCGGCGAAAAGGTGATCAGATCTGAGAAAAAAATATTCTGGAGCGGTATATTCGGGTTAGGTACCGGCATATGCATACTGGGAGGGCATCCTGAAACAGTATTTCATATGCTTATCACCGTATCAGCCTTCCTGTCCTTAAGAATCTTTTTTTATAGAAAAAAAATTAAAAGATATTTGAGATCATATTCATTATTGGTAGCAGGATTGATACTGGGTATATTGATTGGAGCTGTTCAATTAATCCCCTTCTCAGACTTTCTATTCAGGAGCTCTACATATCATCATGGGGGAAGAGGAGAACATGACGGACCGCTTCTCTGGTCTGAATCTGCTGTTCGGAATATCTCAGGGTTTCCGACACTTGTCTATCCTGACTTTTACGGGAATCCTCCGGACAGGACTTATATGAACCCTTTTGATGCTGATCAAAATTATAATGAACAATCAATTTATTTCGGACTTATCCCGCTTTCATTCTTTATATTTATAATTTTCAGAAGGGGGAGTCCTGTTATTGTCAAAATATTTACATATGTATCTCTTTTCTGTATCGGTATTGCGTGGAGACTTCCTTTTTTTGAATTATTCAATCATATCCCGGTTTTCTCAATTATTGCTAACGGGAGGCTCAAGATTTTTTTTACATTAACCGGAGTTTTTCTGGCCGGGTTCGGATTAGACCTCTTTAGAAAAAAATTTGTCTCAGGAGAGATTAAAAAGGGAGATATTTTCCGGATGGTCGTTATTCCATTGACCGCGATCTCAACTTTTATTGTTTTTTCAATAATAAAGATCATTTTTCAAATATCAGGCCAATCTCTCCTCCCGATATCATCTGGGAAAATTCCATTTTTGAAATATATTGTCTTCCGGATATTTACTCCTGAAAATACCGGAATAATAATCACGATACTTTCATCATTACTGATTCTGATCATTCTTTACCTTTTACAAAAGGGGAAGATAGGGATAATGGTATTTGAGGTATCTGTTGTGATAATTTGCATCCTTGAACTTGCAATTCCAGCTTCAGGTTATAATCCTACAATAAGAGAAAGAGATATATTACCGCATCCAGTTGTTTTTTCAGACCTGAATGGAGGAGGACAGCCATTCAGAATAATAGCAACCGGAAATATGATGTTACAGAATTATAATTGTGTGCATGGTATTCAGTTGATGGGAGGATATGATTTGCCCGTGTTTAGGAAGTATGGGGACCTTTTCCTTTCCCAGAACAGTGGTGATCTACACAATCATAACTGGAGTGACAATTCGGAGCTTATAGATTTTCTCAACATTAAATATTTTTTTGCAAAAGGAAGTTATTTCCCGGTTAGCAGTAAATTTGAGCTTATACTTGATAATCTTAACTACAGGGTCTATGAAAATAAAAAAGTTTTCCCCAGGGCATTTATGGTCTATGATTACAAAGTTATCGGAGATAAGGATAAATCATTACAATTTCTGAAGGAAAATGATTTCAGGTTAAGAGACAAGGTACTCCTGAGTTACCCCCCTCCAGTTTCATTTGAAAGGTTCTCTTCATCGCTGGATGTTCCTAATAGTGTCAAGATAACAGAGTACAAAAATGAGGAAGTCAGGGCCCTGGTAAGTACGGAATCGGACGGGATACTTGTTATGAGTGATATATTGATGCCTGGCTGGAAGGTATATGTTGATGAGGTCCATAATGATATTTTTTCAGCAAACTATGCATTTAGAGGTGTTTTTATCCCGAATGGGCACCATAATGTTGTATTCAAATATGAACCTGTATCGTTCAGGGCAGGGGTGATACTTACATATACAGGATTACTTTTTTTCTTATTTTTTATTCTGTCCGGATTGATTAAAAAGGGAAAAAATGATCTCTCTGTCATACTTGACAATAGATCAAAATCACAGATATAATTAAATCCGGATAAACATTCGGTTATACAAATTATAAAGTTTAGGAGAACTAATGGCCCGGGAAAAAAAAGTGCTTGTAGATATACTCCTTCCTGTTTATAACGAGGAACATATACTTGAAAAGAGTGTGGTATCCCTGAGGGAATTTCTTATAAGTAATGCATCAAGTTTTAACTGGGTAATAACAATAGGTGATAATGCATCAATAGATAATACTCTTAGTGTAGCCCGGGAACTGGAAAAAAAGTTTGATGATGTTTCAGTTGCTCATCTTCCTCTTAAAGGCAGGGGAAGAATGGTGAAATATGCATGGAAGAAAAGCAAGGCTGATATTCTCACTTATATGGATATTGACCTATCAACTGACCTGAATGCGTTTATTCCCTTGGTTGAATCAATTATGAATGGGTATGATGTATCGATTGGTTCAAGACAGTATAAGGGGGCAGATGTTGACAGAAGTATAAAAAGGGAAATTATTTCAAGGGGTTATATAAAGGTATTGAAACTTTTGCTTGGTTTCCCTTTTACAGATGCGCAATGTGGTTTTAAGGCTGTATCTAAAAAGGTTGTATCAGATCTTTTTGATCATATAAAGGATGATGAGTGGTTTTTTGATACTGAGCTTTTATATATAGCAAATAAGGAAGGGTATAAAGTAAAAGAGATACCTGTCAGATGGATCGAAGACCGTGATTCCAGGGTGAAGATCATCAGAACAGCATGGTTGGATATGAAAGGTGTTTTCCGGATGATGGGATATAAGAAAAAGAATATTCTATGAAATCATCTATCCTTGTCACCGGAATTTCCGGATTTGTAGGAAAAAGCCTTATAAAAAAAATTAAATTCGCAGAATTTGAAAAAGTATTCCTTCTGATACCGGAAAAGAACATTCCGGATCAGTTTAAGGGTCTTCCTAATAATGCAGTTATTATTAATGGGGATTTGTGCGATCCCGGTATTTCCGAATTACTTCCCGGCAAATTTGATGAATTATTTCATATGGCTGCTATAACAGGAAAGGATAAAAGTTCACAATATGAAAAAGTAAACTATGAATTATTCAGGGATCTGGTGGAATTCGGGAAAATCAGGGGTCTGAAGAGGGTACTTCTGGTCAGCTCGATCGCAGTTAAGTTCAGGAAGAGAAAGAGGTATTTTTACTCTTTTTCAAAAGAGAAAGCAGAGCAGTTCTTAATGAATTCAGGATTAGAGTACTCGATACTGAGGCCGACTATGATTCTCGGTGCAGGCTCTCCGGTTTTCAAAGGGTTTTCAATGTTTGCAGGGCTTCCACTTATTCCCCTTTTCGGAGGCGGCAAGGCTGTTGTTCAACCAGTACATTTAAATGATATCTGTACCATAATAAAATATATATTGGAAAGATCAGTATACCGAAATGAGGTTTATGATATTGGTGGACCGGATAAAATTTCGATAAAAGAATTTTTAAAGAATATCTCAGATAAAAAAGAGAAAAAAGCCCGTTTCCTCTATATTCCCATGTGGATCCCTGTATCGATAATATCTGTTCTGGACAGGGTTCTGTATTCATTTCTTCCCCTTACATTGGGACAGCTTGCAACATTCAGGAATGACAGTGTTGCAGATGAAAACCGGATCTTAAAAGAATTGGGCAGAGGATTTTCCGGAATCGAAAAGATGGTAAAAGATTCAATAGATGGTGAAGTGAAGGGAGAACAACTGGCAAAGAAAATTAAAGAATGCAGGGTATTTACAAAATATCTTATAGGGAAAAAACCTACTGAATATATAGAAAGGAAATATATTGAATTTCTGGGTAAAAACAATCTTCAACATATCAATGGTTTTGACAAGATATTATCCGGTTTAGCTGTAAAATCTTCTCTTTTTACTAAGTTTTGCGATGCTTATTCAAGGTTTTTCTTTCCCAACTCTGTTTTGAGGAATAAATTGGGCACTCTGTTTGCAATTCTTGAGACTTCCCCGATTACATACAAATATATTGATGATATTGGGGGAAAAAATATACTTATGATCTTAATTCCTCTCGGCTTCAAAGGTATGTGGTTCGTCTTTCATCTTTTTGTATCAATCTTCTTTTTTCTCCCATTACAAATAATAACTGGAAGAAATAGAATTAAATCTGACAAAGGAGAAGAACTTGAGTAAGATCACAGTGATCGGATCGGGTCCCAGCGGCGTCCATTTCGCTCTATCACTTTTAAAGAAAGGACTTCAGGTAGAGATGATAGATGTAGGATTTTCAGGGGAACCTCCTGTTAATCCCGGGGATAATTTTAACCAGCTGAAAGAAAATCTGGATGATCCCGTGAAATATTTCCTGGGGGAAAATTTTGAAGCAGTAGTCGGAACAGATTCAGCCAGTGTTTATGAATTTCCGCCTCATAAACAGTATATATTCAAATATCCTGAGAATTATATTGTCGATCTATACGGATTTGAACCTCATTTATCATTTGCCAGAGGAGGGCTTGCTGAAGCATGGACCGGGGGATCATATGCTTTTAATGATCATGATCTCGAAGATTTCCCTTTCGGATATTCTGAAATTGAGCCTTATTACAATGAAATATCTTCACGGATAGGATTAATTGGAGTTGAGGATGACCTGTCCAGGTTCTTCCCCTATCATAAAAATCTTTCAGGTCCTTTAGAGCTGGATAAACATTCACAATTGCTTTTTGATAAATATGAGAAAAAAAGAACTGCCCTTAATAAAGAGGGAATGTATCTGGGAAGGTCAAGGATAGCCACATTAAGTTGTGACAAGGGGGAAAGAAAAAAATGTGATTATTCAGGAAGGTGCCAGTGGGGATGCCCATCCAACTCTCTTTATGTTCCCTCAATTACACTGAATGAATGTCTGGGATATAATAATTTTAAATATATTTCAGGAGTACTTGTTGAGAATTTTATTTATGATAGTAATAACAGGATCACAGCTGTATCCGGGTTTGATATTGAAAAAAACAAGAAGAGAGAGTTTAAAGTAGATACCCTTGCGTTGGCTGCGGGTACTATTTCATCTTCGAAAATATTTCTTGAGTCAATAAGGAAGAAAGAGGGTCGAACAGAGAAATTACCCGGACTAATGGATAACAGGCAGATACTTGCTCCTTTTATTAATCTTAAGATGATCGGGAAGCAGTTCAACCCTGAAACTTATCAATATCATCAATTGGCAGTCGGAATAGACACGGAAAATCCAAAAGAATATATTCATGGTCAGATCACAACTCTTAAAACCGGAATGATGCAGCCGCCCTTCCAGTCCATGCCTCTTGATTTTAAAACCGGAATTTATCTGGGACGTCATTTACATGCCGCTCTGGGTGTTGTTAATGTGAATCTTTATGACACGAGAAGAGAAGAAAATTATCTGACACTTGGAGAGGAGAATGACGGCCGATCAAAACTGGTGATAAGGTACACTCCTCAGGAAAAAGAAAAAGATACAATTAAATTTTCCTTAAAAAAGATGGGGAAATTTTTCGGTAAACTTGGAACAATTATGCCGGGGTTTCAGGTACAATTGCGTCCGATGGGTGCAAGTGTACATTATTCGGGAACATTACCGATGTCTGAAAAGGGTGGGCATTTTACTGTTGATACCGGTTGCAGAAGCAATGATTTCAGTAATCTATATATTGTTGATGGATCAACTTTTCCGTTTTTGCCGGCCAAAAACCTGACCTTTACCTTGATGGCAAATGCTGCAAGAATTGCAGATACTGAATTTTAATTTGAGAGGGAATCATGAAAAATATATTTTTAGTTATCTTACTGACAATTATATTTATATGCTTGAATCTGGATGGGAAAACAGAGTTTTTTAATGTGGATACCCGGGTGGTCAAGGGGAGTGATATCACAACCCCGGTTCAAGTTTCGGGGAGTGTTATTTCAAACAGTGAAATAAGAGTGAAGTCACCATTTGACGGTGTGATCTCAGCAGTTCATGTTATTGATGGAGAGTGGGTTACCAGAGGTGAGAAATTAGTTACCTTCAGTAAAACAAGCATTAATAAAATAATTCAGAAAAACCTTGATGAAATAAAGAATTGGGAGAAAATTCTCTGGGATCGGGAACATTGGGCCAAGAGAGAAAAGAGTGGTGAGGAGAGCGCAAAAAAAGAGATAAAAAGGTTAAAGGAAGAGCTGGCCCGAAACCGGAAGGTGCTGAAGAATCCTGCCGTTTTCGCAAACGGTGAAGGTAAGATACTGAGTATTGTTTCAAAAAATGAGGAAGTTTCAGCCGGTTCGGATATTGCGGTGATTACGGATGATTATTTGATGACAGTCATGATACCTTCTGAAAAAAAGGAATATTTCTTTAAAGGGATGAGACTGGATGTTGATTTCCCTGAGAAAAATATTCAAAGGAAAGGACGGGTCGGTATGGTAGATGACAATCCGGTTATTTTAATCAACAATCCGGACCTGAAGATTTTATCCGGAATGAAGGCTGTTTTCTCCGTGATAACAAAACTGAAAAGAGTGATCCTGATCGATAAGGATGAATTTAAAACGGATCTTAATGGAAATACTTATGTATATGTTTCCAGAGGGGATAAGGCCGTAAAAAGAATTGTAAATATTAAGGTGCTTAAAGGGAGGGGATTTGTCGTCCATTCCGGCTTAAATACGGATGAAAAGCTCGTCTCACCCATTATAGATACTGATGTATCGGAATTCAGTATTGGCTATCCAATAAATGAAGAAAAAAAAGTAAGTAAAAAAAGATCAAAAGTCAGGAGCACCCCACGTGTAAAAAAGGGGAGTTTCTCTCTGGGCAAAAAAATGGAATATGTTATTTCCGCTGGTGTGTCATTCAGCAAACCGGATTCTTTGATCGTTAAGAATAAGGGCATTGATGATTCAATCTCACAGTATAGTGAACTCTACGGACTCAGTCATACCGGGACAGGGGATTTTAGAGAAAACCTGATGGGGATACCCGTCAGTATTACTATAAATTACAGGTTATCCGATGGGTTGTATCTTAAATTCGGAGGAGAGTATGAGACAATGAGTAATTCTTCCTCGAAATTATATAGTCTGTCCTGGCCGGCATTTAATGAGAACATCGATAATTCTCTAAAAAACACTATCACAAATCTGATGCCGTTTGTCGGAATTGAGAAGCGTTTTTCTTCCTTCGGTATTTATGCTGTTATGGGCCTGAACCTGACAAGTTTTAATCATACAGCGACAATGAACTTCAGCGGCGGTTCAGGCATCATAGAGAGCGTAGAGGAGATCAAAGCGAGCGGAACCGGCATCGGAATTAATCTTGGCGCCAAATATATGATCAAGTTAAAAAATAAGTTCGGAATTTTCATTAAACTTGAGTATGCTGTTCAGACAGTCGGCTCCTTCTCAGGTGACAAGATAACGACTGTTTCAGATTCACTCAGCGGAGGTTATTCAACAACTGAATCGGGTAATCTCTACATTTATGATATAGATCCTTATGGAAATGGAGGATTCAGATGGTGGGATATACATGATTCATCACCAGACGGCGGCGATGTGAGTAATGTGAGTGAGTTCTCTCTGAAGCTCTCACGGATCAGGTTTCTGATCGGCTTCTCTTTCTGATATTATGATTCAATCAGTTTCAGGGTTGTCATAAAACGGCCCCCTTTCCCTGTATTGTTATAAACTTCGATTATAATTCTGTCTGAGATCATTTTTCGATCTGTAATTCTTATTTTTACTTCACGGAGAAATTTTCTAATCTTGAATGTTCCCCATATTGAAACCTCCGGTTCCGCAATCCCTTTTATCGTAAGATAATGTTTATCTGTTAATTCGGATGAAAACTCAGCTGTGAAAAGGTCTTTCCTGCTTCAGAGGTTTTATCCTTTGGAATATCTTTGCAGCATACAATGCAGATCTTGCAAGCATATCGGAGAAATCGATCTTTCCGCTGGTCCATTTCATTTTCTTTACCCGGAGAAGGTCTGAGGTGCTTTTATTAACGGGTAAAAAGGAATTTTTTATTGATTTAATAACTTCACCAAGGATCCTGTAGATATTAAAATTTATCCTTAAAGGTTTATCTCCGGAAGATCTTTTCATCCGGAGGTTGTATTTCAAATTAGAGTTGATCCCGTCCGGGGTCCTGTTGAACTTGATAGCTCCCTTTATTTTTTTAAATGAAAAATGGTTCCAAAATGATTTTTTTATATATTTTGAATATTCCGGAGCTGTTTCAGAAAAATTCCTTATTAATTTTTCAGACAGGGTTTTCCCCTTTGATTTATCTTTTGATGCAGTCAAAATTCCGAGCGATCTGCCTGTGAATCCGAGTGTTCTTATCATAAAACCTGAATCATCTATTTTCTCAAGGGTAAACAGATATCCTTTTCCCGGGGAGTGAGAAGTTGAGAAGATTAGTGATGCAGCAGAGGAATAATAAACTCTATATGGAAATAGAAGAAGAATCCTGCCCTTAGCGCTCCCGGATATTTCATAGGAGAACCTGTATAGATCGGAAGCGCTTACAACCGGTATTGTAAAAGCAGCAAGCAGCAAAATTATTAATAGTAACTTTTTCATTTAAGGTTATCCCGGATAACCGATTTTGTTAGTTTTGAAAAATAATTTTAACACCTTTTGAGCCTAGTTTAAAATATTGTTTATTAATATGATATCTGTTTTATTATTATTTGTATTGCCTGATGTCTCCTTTATTTATTTAAAGTGTTCTGCTATAATAAATTTAAGTTGTAAAAATATATTGAGTTTTACCAGAGGAGGCCCTAATTGAAGATTTTTATGGACACGGCAAATCTTGATGAATTGAAACGGAGTGCTGAATATGGAGTAGTTGATGGTGTAACCACTAACCCGTCATTGATTGCTAAAGAGAAAAAGGAGTTTCTCCCCTTAATTAAAGAGATTACTGCTTTGATCCCGGGACCTGTCTCTGTTGAGCTTACTGCAACTGATTTTAAAGGTATGATAGATCAGGCCGGTGAATATGCTGGGATATCGGATAATGTTGTGATCAAAGTTCCTATAGATCTTGAAGGGCTAAGAGTTGTTAAAGAACTCTCTGAAATGAATATCAGAACAAATGTAACGCTCATATTCTCATCTTCACAAGCACTTCTTGCTGCAAAAGCAGGAGCTTCTTTTGTTTCTCCATTTGTCGGCCGGATTGATGATATCTCTGGAGATGGAATGGAACTCGTAGAGGATATTGCCGGTATATTTGATAATTACAGTTTCCCGACCGAAATTATCGTTGCATCGGTCAGACATCCTTTTCATTTCTTAGAGGCTGCACGGATCGGCGCTGATATTGCAACTATTCCTTTCTCAACCCTTACAAAACTACTGAAACATCCTCTAACTGATTCCGGTATGGAAAGATTTTTGAAAGATTGGGAAAAAGTTAAAAATTAGAAAAAAAGAGTGAAAAAAAGAAAGAAAGCTTTAATCGGTTTTTTTTTATACTTTTCCTTATATCCCTAGCCTATTTTTTCTTAAAGGGATATATAGTTGACAAGATCAATAAGCAGTTTCCTGACAGCGTAAGTTTTAATAATGTAACCATCTCCTTGTTTCCGCCATCAGTGGGAATAAAAGATATTAAAGGACTCGCGATAACTTCAAAGAACCTGGTATCATTCAAGAAAGTGAATGCCGATATTCCCATTTCGTCATTATTATCAGGTGAAAGAAAGATAAATCTGACCATTGAGGAGCCGCTTGTTGAAATAAATGAAGGATTCTCGCCATCATCTGAAGCTGGTGTCAGGACAAATTCAAAATTTTCAATCAATAAAGTAAACTTGAAAAAAGGAGAATTGAGATATATAAGTGAAAAATTATCATTGACATTACTCGATTTTAATGTCCTCTCTTTCAGCAAAGGAGATAATATCTCTTTCAGACTGATTTCACCTCATATGAAGGTGATCTTTATCCTAAATAAGAAGGAAGTTAAGCTTGAAGGAGATCTTGAATGTGAGTTCATTAACAAAAAAAAAGTGTTCAAGGTCAGCAGGTTCAGATGGGGGACTGAAAATCTGGTTTTTTCCGGAAATGGGAATGTTTATAAGAATGGGAATATTGCTCTACATGTTTTCTCGGATGGAGAGATGGATAATATCCTCTATCCGGTTCTCAGAGACCTGACAATCGAAGGAACCATTAAGGGGAATGCAACTATTGTAAAAGATCCTTCAGGAAGAGTTGTAATAAACGGGAATTTCAGCTCTCCTGAAATAAAAATTAAAGATGAGGCCTATTATAATTTCAAGGGTACTGCCAAATGGAATAACAGAACAAAAAAGGTACGTGTAAATTCGACTACATTCTCTGACGGGCTTTTAAATAAACTGACTGTTGATTCCAAGAAGTATCTTACAAAAATAGAGATAGCAAACATCAGTACTTCAAAATTAGCCAGAACAATAAGGATATATAAGGATATTCCAATGGGAGGGGTGATAAGGGAAGGTAATATTGAATTGATCAGAAA
This sequence comes from Candidatus Aminicenantota bacterium, assembly GCA_963827565.1. Lineage (GTDB taxonomy): Bacteria > Acidobacteriota > Aminicenantia > UBA2199 > UBA2199 > UBA647. Next base: position 660,870 of record CAWHBG010000002.1, on the reverse strand, counting down.
TCATCTTAAAGGCCGTATCTCAGTTGAGAATGATATAAAAACAGAACCGAGTTCAATGTTCAGGGTGATTTTGATATTGAATACCATACAAAGGATAAATGGATAAAATTCGAAACATCGGATTCTTATTCAGAATTTGGGCATATGAGGAACCTTACAGGTCATATCGATATCAAGCAGAAGAACCTGAAAATGGAAATGGATTCTGATATAAACGAACTAAGCGGAACTCATAAATATCTGATGCATTATGTTGATCTGGACCTGAGTCAATGGGGATTAAAAAAAGGGAAGGGAAGAGTTCACCTTAATGTTGATAATATTGGAAAAAGAATAAAAATATACAGTAAACTTGATGTCAAAAATTTGTTTTCCAATGAAGCCCCGATAAAAAATTTTAATGCTGTTGTGAATGTGCAAAACAATTTGGTTGATGTCGATTTTAGATTTTGATGACAGTCAACTGACAGGAAAAGCACGATTAAGGAAGATTCCGGGAAGAATGGAAATAGATTTTAATGATAGTTGTGGGTGACACCGCAAAGATCTTTAAGATTCTAAAATTGAATGTTGGCCTTAAAGGTGCAAATAAACGGAAATTTTTTCTATCTTCTTACCGAGGGGATGAAAGAGCCGCTGATAAGGGGAAAGTATACCGGCAAATCTTTAAATTTTTACGATTTTGTTTTTAGTGATGTTTCAGGTGAACTTGAAGTAACAGACCGGATATCTCTAAAAGAGGTTGGCTTTGGATTCCGGGGCGGGACAGGCAGAGCTGATATCTCCATTAATTACAATACAGAATACTTCAATATAGATGGTGCAATAAGGTCAATTGATATTAATCGAATAAATAAAGGATTCCGGGGCAAAGGGGACTTCGAGTTTGAAGGAAAAGGCTCTTTTAACAAAGACCCATTAAAACTGAAATATAATTTTCCTGAAGTGATATTCTATTCAGGGAGATCATTTGCTGTCAAAGGAGAAGGAGTGGTAATAACGGATTTCTCCGATTATATGATAACTGCCCCGGGGAAAATTACGAATAATGGTATTGACTCCCCTTTTAAGTTTTCTTTCGGTTTTCAAAATAACAGATATCAGGGATCTCTGGTTATTGATTTTAAAGACATTAATAATGTTATGCCATGGGAGAACAACAAGGGAGTGATGAATCTCAGGAGTGAGATCAATAGTGATATTAACGGCTATATTCATCTGCAGGGGGTCGCAGATTTCAACGGCGACTTCATCTCTTTCCCCGGTTTCCCTCATTCTCTTGATAACTTTAAAGGTTCTCTTTTTTTTAAAGACCTTGATTTTACGATGAGGTCGTTTTCGGGTACTATGGGCGGGGGCCCGGTTACCGGCAACGGGAAACTGAAAGTTGAAGATAATGAACTAAGAGATCTCCAAGTTTCTTTTAATGGTAGAAATATGTTCATTTTTCCTATGGAAAGAGCTAATGCAAGGATGAATGCAAGTCTGAACCTTCAGAAGAAAAAAAGTAAATATATACTCGGGGGTATGATTAATTTTGATTCAATGCTCTGGGAGAGAGAGATTGATGAGGGCATCTCTTTTTATGCCGGAGATAGTGAAAAGAGCACTACTTCCTCAAAATTCCTTGATAATCTTGAATTTGATATTTCCATGAAGGGCAAAGATAATATCAAAATAAATAATTCATTTGTCCGTGGTAATGGTGAGATAGATCTTAAACTGACTGGGAATAAAGATTTTCCCGTATTGGCAGGTTCGGTGACAAGTTCAGAGGGAGCGGTACTTATTTCCGGAAGAGAGTTCAATCTTGTAAAGGCAAAAATGATTTTCAATAACAATGTCAGAATAAATCCAATAGTTAGGCTGGAAGCCGAAACTTTTATAAAAAATTACCGGATAAAATTTCTCATTTCCGGATTATCCTCCTCTATCAGGCCTGAATTTATTTCTTCCCCTCCTCTTCCTCAACAGGATATTATTGCTCTTATTTCCCTTGGTGAACTATTCCAAAGATCTTCTTCCACTAATATTAGTTCAGAAGTAGGGACAACCGGACTTGTTACAACTGCTCTGACAGATCAGATCCAGAAAAGGGTAAAAAAACTTTTGGAATCGATATGCTGAAACTGGACCCTGATCCTACACGTTCATCACTTGAAGGAGCATCGAGACTTACTATTGGCAAATCTATTTCGAAGGATTTTCTTATTGTATATTCAACTGATATATCAAGAGCTACACGGGATATTTATTTTTTTCAGTATCAGATTACCCCGACAATATCTCTGATCGGGAAACGGAATGAAGAGGGGCGGTTAAGTCTGGATATCAGGTTTAGGAAAAGGTATTAATATGAGATTAATTAAATCACTGGTCCTTCTGATATTTTTTATTGGTATTTACTATGATTCAATGTGGACAGTATCTATTCCGTATCTTATCAATAAAAAAAATAAATGCAGTAAAGATACGTTTCAAGGGAGATCGCGGAAAAATTAATATTAAGAATCTTATGCCGTTGATAGAGGTTAAGTCAGGAGATATATTTCAATCATAAAAAAACCAGATCCTCAATTCAGAATCTTTATAATGTCGGATATTTCAGTGACATAGAAACCACTATAGAAACATATTCTGATGACTTTATTAATCTGATTTTCCAATTAAAAAACCGTGTGAAAATCAAAAAGATAAAACTAAATTATGTCCCGGGTATTCCCTCTTCCGGACTGAGAAGATCAATACTTTCGATAAGAGAAAATGTTTTTCTTGATGATAAAAATGTGGAAAAGTCCTGTGAAGAGATTCAGCTGGTTCCTGAAAAGCAGGGGCTATTTCAATCCGGTTGTGAATTTCAGCCTCAGAACCAACAAATTAAACACAATGGTTTATTTCAAGGTCATGAAAGGTGAAGCTGCCAGGCTTAACAGGGTTTATATAAGGGGTGATGACAAAGGGCTATCGACAGAGAAAGCGATATTTTTAATATGGAAAGTTACACTCCTTTTCTTTTTACTAAAAAGATAAGTGAAATAGAAAGGATGCTTAAGGACATAGGCTATTTTTTCCCTAGATCCAAAAAAAAGAAATATTTTTAAATAAAAATAAAACCCTTGCAAATGTCTATCTGGATATTAATCCCGGTTTTAAATATACGATCAGAATCATCGGGATAAAGAAGAATTTCAGTTTTGTTACAGATATATGGAAAAAGAAAGTCTTCGAAAAATGGGCTGAAAGGGAAAGCAGGGCAAGGATCATAGTGTATCTTAGGAATAAAGGATTTCTTAATGCCGAAGTTGATTCGGAGATTAGTACAGACAAGGATAAAAAAGTAATTACTTTTAAAGTAAATAAAACGACAGATTTGTACTGGGAAAGATTGAATTTGAAGGCAATAAATTGATATCAGCAGAGGAGTTAATAAATATAATCTCAAGTGATGATATTATCTTTGAGAAGATTTTCCACCTCCGGATCAATTCAATTAAAGTAGATGCAGAAGTTCTTAAATGGTTCTATTACTATAAAGGGTTTCCCTTATGTGAAAATCAGAACCTCTCTTAAATTTAAAAAAAGAATCGCCAACATAAATACATCATTGAAGAAGGTGAAAGATTTTTTGTGGATTCCATATTGTTTAGAGGAAACAAAATTGTTAACACTAAGAGTCTTGAGAAGCCATATGAAAACAAATCCATCTGAGCCTTTTGTTGAAAGAAAATTGAATGAAGATCTGGATAAGTTAAGAAGATACTATTACAGGAAAGGATTTGATAATATAAAAATTGATTCCGAAGTTTCTTTAGGAAGAGAAAAATCAATACTTTTAAACATAAATGAAGGGAATCATTTCAAATTTGGAAAGCTGGTTATTATAGGGGCCTCCAGAGATCAAACTTACCTGCTTAAAAAAATGTTCCCATTGAAGGAAGGTGAAGATTTCAATAGATTAAAAGTTGAGATTTTTAAGAATGAAATTGACAATAGCTCTATATTCAGTGAGATCAGGATCAGGAAAATATTAAACGGGGATAAATTTAATATTATTCTGATCACAGAACAGAACAAAAGCAGATATCTCGGTTTTGGTATCGGTTATGAAGAGAGAACCGGATTAAGATTTACATTTGAATATCAACAGAGGAATTTTCTGAATACATATTCAACATTTTCCGGCCTGGTTCAGGTTGGTCTTAAAGAGAGGAGAGGGCAGATCAGTTATGATACTCCTTACTTATTCGGAACAAAGGTTAGTTCATCTCTGAAAATCTGGGAAGAGAATGAACTTTACCGCAGTTATAAATTTAACAGAAATGGTATCTCTGAATCACTTGTCCGGAAGTTGTCCCAATACTCATATATCCTGACATCTATCAGTTGGTATAATACAAAATTGTTGGAACTAAATGTATCAAGTGACGGGATTGATTTTGTTGATGTTCCGTATAATATAACTGCTTTGAATTTCTCTTATGTAAAAGATAAGAGAGATAATCCTTTTCTTCCTACCAAAGGGACATTTTTCTCTTCAGATGTCAAAATCGCATTACCTGCATTGAATAGTGATTTCTCTTTTATCCGATGGCGGTGGGGGTATCAGAAGAATTTTAAATTTATGGGAAAAGGTATCCTTTCTCTATCAATACGAAATGGATTTGCATCAGATAATGTACCTATAACAGAAAGGTTCTTTGGCGGTGGGTCCAGTACTTTCCGGGGAACAAGAAATGACAAGCTGGGTTCTCTTGATAAAGATACCGGTGAACCTTATGGCGGGCAATTCATTGATATTACTGAATATGGAAGCAACTTTCCCCCTCTATATTGTACCGGTTGAAGATCTGTATTATGCAGTATTTGCGGACTTTGGAAATATCTACAGATATGCAGATGAGTTCAGTATGGAGAATCTTCAGAAGGCAATAGGTATTGGCCTAAGGTTAAAATCCGCTATTGGACTCCTCAGTTTTGATATAGCTTATAATATTGAAAAGAGGGAGAGTGTTAGCCCTGTAGCTTTTCATATAGGAATAGGAAATGTTTTTTAAAATATTATTATCACTTTTACTATTTGTTCAGCCATCGGAGATAGTTATAGACAAGATTGCTGCAGTTGTAAATAGAGAAGTCATTACATTATCTGATATTGATAAATCCCTTCTTTTAAATTCACGCCCCGTCAACAACAGGGGAGAAGACGTGGATATGTATTTTAATGAGCTTGAAAAGCTGATAAATTATAAGGTTGTTTATCTTGAATATAAGGATCAATTTCAGCCAACTGATGAAGATTTTGAAAATATACAGCTATTAATTATTAAAAGATATGGATCACTGGAAAATGTACTTGATGTGCTGAAAAGGTTTGATATGGATATGAAAGACCTGAGGGATTTTCTAAAAGAGAAGATAATCTATGAAAAGGTTATTAAGAACAAATTTCTCCTCGGAGTTGTTATAGAATCCAGTGAGATTGATAAATTTTATAATAAAGAGTATCTTCCTGCACAGAATAGATTAAAAATCAGGCCAAAATCGATAATAGAGATGACTCCTCAGATTGAAGATCATCTCCGCAGCAATAAAGTGAAAGCTGAGTTGTCATTCTGGCTTGATGGATTAAAAGGGTCTTATAAGATCAAAAATATGTTCGAAGAAGAAAACAGAACGCCTCAGGTAAGAACAAATGGCTCGAAATAAGAGCGGGATTGTAGATGTTTGCCCGTATTGCAGCTCAGAAAATGTCCTCCCTTTTGAAGATGACTCCAGAGAGCAGAGTGACCTTCCTGTAGTTATAATTATACTTACGGCCCTTGCCATATTGGCTCTCTATTTTGCTTTTGTGCTCACATCCTATATGTATTTTCCATTGGTAGTTTTTATTGCTATCATATTAACAACGAGAGTTATAAACAGACAGGATAAGAGCGGAAAACAAATGATCATAAAGGCCAAAGGCGAGTTTATATGCCTAAATTGTAATACCAGCTTCAGCAGATCAGAGGATGGGAGGTCAGTCGGACCCTGAACTCTCTATAACTTTACCGTCCAGGATCGTGAATGAGAGATTGGTTTTATCTTCGGGTTTTTTTATAAGAAAAAATTTTATTTTTTCCCCTTTAAGTCTGTTGGATAATTTTACCCCTGCAAATAATGACATTTTTATGTAATCAATCTTTGATCTGCTGTTTGGATCAGGTTTATAATAAATTTTTACAGAATTAGAATCAGGATCTGTTTCTATATTAGATATACCCTCAGTCCGTTTGAGATAGCTCAGGATATTTTTATAAAGTTCATCCCTGTTATTTATCGAATCACTACCGGTTATCATAATAAAAAGAATTCCGAACAGAATCAGTAACCCCAATGAAACAGCCCAGATCATTTTATTGGACTTTTCCGGATTTATTCTCCGGTTTAATCTCTTTTTTTTCTTTCCCATATTTTACTCAGGGGACCTCAACATTATCAAATATTTCAGTTATTATATCATCGGAAGTCATTTCCTCGGCCTCTGCTTCATAACTCAAAATTATCCTGTGTCTCAAAACATCTCTGCCAATTGTTTTAATGTCTTCAGGAGTCACATAACCCCTGCCTCTGATGAACGCAAAAGCTTTAGATGTGTCGGTAAGAAAAATAGAAGCTCTGGGGGATGCGCCGAACTGGATCAGATTTTTCAATTTCTTGATCCCGCTCTCATCCGGGAATCTTGTTGCAAAAATAACATTCAAGATATATTCTTTGATCCTGTCATCAATGTAGACCATTTTATAAGCTTTATTAAGCTTCAAAATATCATCTCTGGATCCGACCTTTTCAACTTTTGGTGAGTTGCCGGAGCTGAATCTGTCAATTATTGTGCTCTCTTCTTCTTTCTGAGGGTAGGTCAATAATACTTTCAGCAGGAATCTGTCTATCTGAGCTTCAGGAAGGGGATATGTACCTTCCTGCTCAATTGGATTCTGTGTCGCCATTACCATAAAAGGTTCTTCAATTTTGTGGGAATTATCACCTATTGTTACCTGAAGCTCCTGCATTGATTCAAGTAGTGCACTTTGAACTTTAGCCGGAGCTCTGTTGATTTCGTCAGCGAGAAGAAGGTTCGTGAAAATCGGGCCTTTTCTGGTAAGAAATTCTGATGTTTTGGGATTAAAGATCATTGTTCCTGTAAGGTCTGCAGGGAGGAGGTCAGGAGTGAACTGGACCCTGGAAAAATTAAGGTCAAGTACTTCTCCAAGGGTTTTTACTGCAAGGGTTTTTGCGAGTCCCGGTACTCCTTCCAGAAGAAGATGCCCGGAAGTAATTAAAGCTATCATAATTTTTTCCAGTAAACTTTTCTGCCCGACAATGACCTTCTCCATTTCTGCAATTATTTTTCCTGTAATCTCACTTTCCTTTTTTATCTGTTCATTAATAAATGTCATATCATTGTTCATATTATTTTCTCCAATCTAATAAGATGCTTTTCCTTCACCCTGCCTGTAGTCAATACCGTATAATTGATTCGGTTTTGCCATTTCATAAATTCTACTCCTTACCCGATCACCAACCCTTTCACGCAAAGTTGGACTTCCGTCTGAAGTTTCATCGAAATAATTTGTTGCAAAAAGTGTGATTTTTTTTCTGTTATATCTGTAATTGAGAATATAGTAAATATTATCACTTACCCACTGACTTGGTATTGATGCCCCTAACTCGTCAATTATTAACAGGTTTGTGTTGGACATTCTATTAATTGTCTCATTGATAAGGAAAAAATCTCTGAAATTATGCGATTCGCCACTTTTCATCTCCCTTACCATATCATTCCAATCAATATAAAACAGGTCAAATAGGGGTGATTTTTTTATGATCTCTGATCCGATTGAGCAAAGAATTCTAGTTTTTCCAACTCCTGTATTTCCTTGTAAAAGGATTCCGTCATCTACACCGGGATAATCTGAAACAAATTTTTTCATATTCTTAATTACCTGCGCAAGATTACTGTTATTTTTTTTTAAAATTAATCCTTTTAGTTCAGAACCTATAAATCTGGGAGGTATATTTGCAGTCTCACACCTTTTAATAAAAGTGCTGAATTTTTGACATTTGCATCTCCTGAGAAATTCTTTTCCATCCTTCTCTACTTTTTCCCATCCGGAATCATTACATATCTTACAATTATTCATTTTTAGTTAAGCACTCCGTATACTCCTTGTTTCAACAGCATTTTTTTCAGTTTCAGGAGGGCCCGTGATTCTATTCTTCTAATGCCCTCCGGACTCATTTTCATTTTTTTTGCGATTTCTCTTAAACGCATGGGGTCATCTTTTTTAAATCCGAACCTGAGTTTTATAACCATAGCCTCTTTCTCGGTCAGGTCGTCAATGTTATCTACAACCGATTTCCGTATTGAGTCCTCAGTAAGGATATCGAGTGGATCAGGAGCATTGATATCTTTAATTATTGTAGAGAGATTAGCAGACTGATCTCCGGAGATCTGGTTGTCCAGAGAAATTATTTCACTTGGAATTGAAAGCATAACTTTTACTTTTTTAACAGGAATATTAAGTTCAAGTGATAATTCCTCTTCGGTGGGTTTACGTTTAAGGTCTTTCGTCATCCTGTACAATACTTTCTTGAAGTTTAGATAGTTATTGTAGAATATGTCTGGAAATGAAATAATATTCTGGTTCTTTGAAAGATATCTTCTTATCTCACTTCTGACCCACCATATAGCATAAGTATAAAATCTGTTTCCCCTGGATTCATCAAATCTCTTCAGAGCTTCTATCAAACCCTTATTCCCCTCATTTATCAGATCCAGGAAGCTATCCTCTTTAAAATAGTATTTCAAAGCTTCCTTAACAACAAGTTTCTGATTGGCAATTATGATCATTTTAAATGCTTCCATATCACCTTTTTTGGTTCTTTTAACAAGAGCTTTCTCTTCCTCAGGAGTCAGGATTTTTATTTTATTGATCTTCTGAAAATATGAGCTAAGGGAATTCAACGGTCTGTTACTATTTTTTGGAGTCATCTTTAAATAATGTTATTCTGGGAGAGGACATTTTGACCAGTGAGTTCTTTTTTTGTTCAAAAAGATTTTCTTTCCCTGTGAAAAATTCTTTTTTCAATTCTTCAAGGAATTTTGAAAATTCCTCTTCCATCCTCTCCATTTTTAATTTCATATTATAGATTATATCAATTCCTGCCAGGTTAACCCCCATATCGCGTGACAGGTTCAGGATAAATTCGAGTTTTTTTAGATCTTTATCCGTATACAGTCTTGTATTACCCTTTGATCTGCTGGGAACAAGCAATCCTTCTCTTTCATAAAGTCTCAGAGTTTGAGGGTGAATGTCATATTTGGTTGATACATATGCGATCATGTATACTTTCTCTTTTACCATTCAAGTCCCTCCCTGGGATTATACGGGGATTTATCTTCGATCTTTTTCAGCATTTCCCTTACCTCAATATCTTTAATAGGCGGTGATATGATCTTTATTGATATAAGAAGGTCTCCTTTGGATTTTGTTTTAGGGTTTGGTACTCCTCTGTCCTTTAGCCTGAGTTTCTGGCCTGAATTAGAAGATGGAGGGATTTTTAGCAAAGTTTTCCCTTCGATAGTGGGTATCTCAATCTTTGCTCCTAACGCGGCTTCACTGAACGTAACCGGAAGATCTATTTCCAGGTTGTATCCATGCCGCTTGAAAAAACGGTGAGGAGTAACAGATATTGTTATAATAAGATCTCCGCATTTCCCGCCGGCGGTTCCTGCATTGCCTTTACCTCCGACTCTTATTCTGGAATTATTCTCAACTCCTGCAGGAATTTTCACTTTGAGTTTTGAATTTTCACCTATCCTACCTTCACCGTTACACTTTTTGCACTTTTCTCCTGGAAGGTATCCCGTCCCGCCGCAATTACTGCAGGGTGAAGCGAATCTCATGAACCCTGTCTGTCTCTCTACCTTTCCTGTTCCGGAACATACATTACATTTGGTTTTTTTAGAATTTTTACTTATTTTCTTGCCACTGCATTCACTACAGGTCTCTTTTCTGAAGATCTGAATTGGAGCTTCTATGCCTTTTACTGAATCAATAAAACTAATATTCATTGAGTAGTGAAGGTCCTCTCCTTTTTGTGGCCGTTCAGGTCTTGATGACGGGCGCTGAGATCCTCCGCCGAAATTGCCGAATATCGTTTCAAAAACATCTCCAAATGAACTGGAACCGGTTGTATTAAAATCAAATCCGTTAAAATCAGATCTTCTGGACCCAGAGTTAAAATTTGGACCTGAAGAACCGTAAGTGTCATATTGTTTCTTCTTTTTAGGGTCCTTAAGAACTTCATAAGCTTCTGTGATCTCTTTGAATTTTTTCTCTGCAGCTTTGTCTCCGGGATTCAGGTCGGGGTGGAATTTCCTTGCAAGTTTCCTGTACGATTTTTTTATTTCAGCCAGCGAGGCTTTACTTGAGACATTCAGAATTTTATAATAATCACTCATACAAAAATTTTACTTTAGATATGGACAAAAATCAAGAATATCCGAATGCCGGAAATGTATTTTGGATTATTACCTGAATAATTAATTATCACCGCATGGACAAGTTTTTAGTGATGAATTCTTGACAAATAAGGCTTTAATAATTATTATTTGTTTTCGGAGGAAAAATGGCAAGAAGAATTTTAGTACCACTTGATGGATCAGATTATTCAAAGGTAGCTACTAAAGTAGCAATTGATATGGCAAAAAAGAGTGATGGGGTTATTATCGGGCTGGGAGTAGTAGATACTGAAGAGATAAATGAATCTGCCATCGGGGCAGGTATCGGAGCAAGTTATTATGCTGAACATCTGAAAACTTATAAAAAGAATAAAGCGATCGGAAAGATCAAAACCTTCCTTGAGGAATTCGAAGATGAGTGCAGGGATGGGAAAGTAGAATATGAGAGATATTCGAAATCGGGAGATCCTGTAGAAGAGATAATTGAGATGGGGAAAACTTCTGATCTGATCATTACCGGATTGAGAACATTTTTCCATTTTGAAACAACTCCTGATCCAGGGGACACGTTAAAGGAATTACTTGAATCAGGAGTATGTCCTGTACTTGCAGTTCCAAAGGAAGTTGTCAAAAATAATAAAAAGGTTCTGATTACTTATGATAATACGATAGGGTCCTCCAATGCAATGAAAATGTTTCAGAGATTTTACAAGACAAATCCGTATGCAAAAAAAGTTTATTTACTGAATGTGAATGATGACCTGGATAAAGCAGATGAAATTCTTGAAAGTGCGGGAAAATATTTTAAATCTCATAAGATCAGGGTTGAACTGGAGAAGAGAGCCGGAAATCCCGGAAAGGAAATACTCGCATTTGCTAAAGAAAAGAAAGTGAATATGATTGTTATGGGTGCCTATGGAGAAGGTGGATTGTCGAAACTTTTTTTCGGCCATGCGTCCAGAGGTGTTATTGACGACGGGTCAATACCGGTTTTTGTGTATCACTGAGAAAATTCGTCTCTGTAAGCAAATGTTTTGATCAGGCTGAGGACCGTTAACAAAGATTCCTTTACCTCTATTTTTTCTCCGCTTTTCAATTCGATTATTGCCTGTTCACCTGATATTACTGCAGCTATCTGATTTGTATTGATAAGAATCTCAATATCATCCGCAAGTGTAAGCTTAATCATTTTTTATAAAGAAGACCTCGGAAATTTTATTATAATCTGCAAAATCCCCAAGCTTTAACAAAGCATCAAAAGCAGCTCTCTGTTCTGACTGCCTCTTGCTTTTCCCTTTCCCATCTCCCATTTTCTTTTTGTTCACATATACTGCGGATTTAAATTGAGTGTCAGGGGGTTTCCCTGATTCTTCAATCAGAACATATTCGGGTAGTGGTCCTCCATCCTTCTGGATCACTTCCTGAAGTTCTGATTTGTAGTCATTAATTTTTATATTCTTTTCAAGGTGCTGTTCAAGAAATGCTTCAAAAAATCTTATCAGTACAGCAGACGTGGTTTTAAAGTTCGAGTCCAGGTAAACTGCACCGGCAATTGCTTCGAACAGAGAAGCAATAATTCGTTTATTCTCTCTTCCCCCGTTCTTCTCTTCCCCTTTTCCCAAAAGGATAAAAGTGCTCATTTCAATAGATTTTGCAAGGTTATAAAGGAAGCCGGATGAGACCAGATGCGCTTTAAGTTTAGACAAATCTCCTTCCTGAAGTCTGCCGAATTTTTTGAACAGATAATCTGTTATGACAAGATTGATGACAGAGTCACCCAGGAACTCAAGTCTTTCATTATCATTTACACGATTTTTTCTCTTCCCTTCATTATATGAGGTGTGTGTAAGTGCTTCTGTAAGCAGTGTTTTATTTCTGAAGGAATAATTAAGTTTTTTTTCGATATCTTCGTTCACTATTTTACCTTAAGTATTATGAATGTAAGATCATCCTTGTTGTTCTTTTCCTGTGCAAATTCAATGCTGAGCTCAAGTAATTTTTGTTTAATCTCAGCAGGAGATGAATCAGAATTTTCTGATATTATTTTTTTTACCGGATCAAGTCCCAGCATATCACCTTCTCTGTTCATGATCTCTGAAAGGCCATCTGAAAAAAGAAACAATATATCACCACTCTCATATTTTTGTTCTATTTCCTCGATCTTCTCTCTCGAAAAATTAATTAGTCCGAGAGCCATTCCTTCCGGATATAATTCTATGCAGTCTCCGGTTTTCTTTCTATAAAATACAGCCTGGGTATGTCCTGCTCTTGAAAGTATGAACTTTTTCTCACTAATAACAAATTTTGCAATACTTATTGTGATAAATGTAACCTTATCAAAAGACTCATTAAGTGTGGAATGGCATTCCGCCAATAGTGATGAAGGTGACATTTCTTTTTTCTGGAGATAATTAACCAGCCCTTTTAATTCTGCCATATAAAATGCTGCGCTTGTCCCTTTTCCCGAAACATCTGCAACAAGAATTGATAATGATTCATTCTCCTTATAAAAATAATCAAAATAGTCTCCGGCGATCTCGGATGCGGGGATATTTGTAGCTGCCAGTTCGAACTCTTTAGTAATAAGTGAATCTTTGGGGAGAAGCTTCAATTGGATAGTCCGTGCAATATTCAGCTCTTCTTCAAGACGTTGTTTTTTCTTCTCCTCGATCAGTAGTCTGTTAATGCCTGATGCCATTTCATTAAAGGAATCTGCAAGATATTGAAGCTGATCTCCGGAATTGGTTTTTATCTTTACATTAAAATCACCTTTTCTGATTCGCTGTATCCCTTTGGTAATCTGGTTTATTGACTTTGTAACAACCCTTATCATTCTAAAACCGATAATAAAAGAAATGATTATAAATGTTCCGAACAGAAAGATCAGGAAATAGATCAGTTTTCTTACAAAGGTCTGGGTTGTAGCTGAACTGACTATCTCAATCCTGTTAAATGTCTTCTCGTAATCGATCAGTAGGAGAAAGAACTTTTTCTTTTTTTCAGGTTTAAAATTAACAATGTAATCAAAATTGTAATATTCGAATTCAAGCATATGCGGCAAAAAGAAAGTTTCCGCTTCATTCTCATTTCCCGGAAGGGTGTTTGGGAAATCAAAAACGGGGTTTTCCTCGATATCCTGATATTTGATCTTAAAATCACTGATAGTGGAAAATTCGTCAAGAAATTTTTGGTTTATAGTTGTAGCGAAAAGGATGGCAAATTTTCCTCTCTTTACGAAAACTCCGTGATAAAGTTTTCTGTCTACAACAAAATATCCACGAAATTCATTATGAAGAATTTTGCTTTCATTAAAACTTTCTGGATATTTATAAAATGGCTGATATGTGTCACCACTTTTTTCGAAAAATACGACATTCAGGAAATTTACTCCCTCATCAAGCATAACAGCCCTCTTGACCAGATCTTTCATCCCTTTCTGTGAATTTGTATCAAAATAATTCTGTGATACTATCTCAAGCTGCTTTAGCCTGTCATCCATAATATTATCTACAATTGTAATCCCATATTGTGCAATTACCATATTAAGGAATATAAAGAAAAAAATGATCAGAAATATAATAGGTGTGATGACTAGAAAGAGGCTTGAAATAATAAGCCGGTTCCTGACTCTCCAGAAAAGTTTTTTCTTAACTACAAGGAGCAGTCTTAAAAATGCAGACAGGATCATTGTCCACAGGAAGATTTTGAAAATTTCTCTGGAGCAGAATAAATAACATAAATTGGTGATAACAAATAGAATAGCTAAAAATATATCTATCTTCTTCCAGTTCCGGAACATTTTGAAATTATAGTATTTATCAATACAAAAAACAATATAGACTCAAATCTGAGATCCGGATATAAATTAAAAATTTACCGGATTCTTAACGGATTATTCAAATATGATCCTGTATCAACTATTTCAGCATATGTATTTGAAAGGGAGCTTAATGTGGAATAATGGACATCGTCAGAACCTATAATCTTATCACCGAACTTGATTTCCCTTGTAGTGCAGGCATCTGATATCACAATACATTTAAATCCATAGTCTGAGGCTGCTCTGGTCGCTGCCTCGACACACATATGGGTCTGCATTCCGGTGATCACAAGGTTTCCTATATTTTGTTCTTTTAGATATTCCAGCAAACCCGTATCTCTGAAGCTGTTTGCAAAATTTTTATAAATAATTTTTTCATTTTCGGTCGGGATTATGCTCTTATATATTTCTCCTCCTTTTTTTACATTATGACAAATATGAATTACAGGTTTTTTCTCAGATCTGAAATAATACAGGAGTTTTTTTATGTTCTCAGCAGCTTTTTCAGGGTTTACCAGTGGAAGAGTGCCGCCCGGAAAATAGAAATTCTGAACATCGATGATAAGCAGGGCTGTAGTTTCCCCAATAACCGTATTCTCTGAATAAATGTTACTTTGTACATAAGAAAAGATAATTAAAATTGTAAAAAAAATGACTGTATATTTTTTATAAGTTGTGTAATTCACCATTCTGCCTCCTAAGGTCTGGATGAAATGATAAATAATCCGGATCGGATGGTCAAATGACCGGATGCTTTAAAAAAAATTCATTTGCCCAAAACCATCTCATGGAGTATAATTTTATCTTTCAGGAGGATATTAGTAATGAAGCTTAATGAATCGATTTTCAGGGAATATGATATTAGGGGTATTGTTGAGACGGATCTTAGTGATGAAGCTGTTCAGAGTATTGCCTCTGCATTTGCTGCCGTTTATGTTCGTGCAGGTAAGAAAAAAATATCAATAGGAATGGATGGAAGGCCGAGCTCGGAAAACATAAAAGATATATTTATAAAAACACTCTGCAGTTACGGCATAGATATTATTGATATCGGCCTGGTTCCGACCCCGGTATTGTATTACTCGGTTTTTAAGCTGGGCCTTGGAGGCGGAATTATCATTACTGCTTCCCATAATCCTCCTGAATATAATGGTTTCAAGGCATTACTCGGAAAGGATGCACTTTCTGGAGATCAGATCAGGGAAGTATATGAGA
Source organism: Candidatus Aminicenantota bacterium (assembly GCA_963827565.1). GTDB lineage: Bacteria > Acidobacteriota > Aminicenantia > UBA2199 > UBA2199 > UBA647. Next base: position 645,331 of record CAWHBG010000002.1, on the reverse strand, counting down.
TAGCCCGGGATGAAAATTTCACGAAACAATCGGGCGGCGGTAAAGTTGAAACCCTTGATATGGTATCGGATTATTTAAAATATGTGTCTGAGGACATTACTCTTGACAAAAAGATAAAGGTAGTTGTTGACAGTGGTAACGGGACAGGTGGAATTACAGGTGTACCGCTTTACAATAATCTGGGAGCAGATGTGATCGATATCTTTACAGAGGTTGATGGTTCATTCCCGAATCATCATCCGGATCCCACAAAAATAGAGAATCTTCAGGACCTGATTGCAAAGGTGAAGGAGACAGGGGCGGATCTGGGAATCGGATTTGACGGTGATGCAGACAGGATCGGTGTAGTGGACAGAAATGGAAATATCCTCTGGGGAGATATGCTTATGGTGCTCTTTTCCAGAGATATACTTAAAGATAATCCCGGAAGGAAAATTATTTCTGAGGTTAAAGCATCTGAAGTATTATACACTGAGATAAAAAAAGCAGGTGGGATCCCGATTATGTGGAAGGCGGGTCATTCACTGATAAAAAAGAAGATTTTTGAAGAGGATGCGATACTTGCAGGCGAGGTCAGCGGACACATCTTTTTTAATGACAGGTGGTTCGGGTTTGATGATGCTGTCTATTCAGGAGCAAGGTTGCTTGAACTTCTTTCAAGGTCACCGATGACGCTGGAGGAGATGGTTGATACAATTCCGAAAATGATCAATACTCCGGAGATCAGGGTTGATACTACTGAAGAAGCAAAATTTAAAATTGTTGACCGGATCATATCTGAATTCAAACAAAATTATAGTGTAATAGATATTGACGGGGCACGTATAAAGTTTCCGGATGGATGGGCACTTGTAAGAGCTTCAAATACACAGCCGTCTCTTGTTCTCAGATTTGAATCAGATACTGAGGAGAACCTTCAGAAGATAAGGGATATTGTGGAACCTGTACTGGACAAAATAGTTAAACAGGTCGAGAGTGCTATATAAAAGGTGTCTTTTCTAAAAAAAACAATTTTTCCACCCAAAATTACAACTTTAGTTTGTTTGAAAATATAATAAACAAGGTTATATTAATAACAGTGATTTATTCGGGAGGATTATCATGTATAATTTGTCCATACAAAAGCAAATCAATAGAAGGGTACTTTGTTCCAGTATATTAATTTTTTTTATTGTACTCTTATTTCAGCCTGCTCTTGCGGCCGGTAAAACAAATTCTCTGTCATCTCCAGTAAGAATCGCAATCAGTAATAAAAACTTCCTTTATGTAAGTGATTACAATAAAAAAATGGTTGTGGTTTTTAAAATAAATAAATTTAACCTGAAAAAGAAAAAAGAAATAAAAATTGGAGGATTTCCTCTTGGCCTTGCTGTATCTAATGACAAGTACATATTTGTCGGGAACTCATCAAAAAATATTGTTCAGGTTTTCAGGGAGAATGGGAAATATATTTTTAAATTTAAGACAAAGGCCGGAAAACCAAATGATATTGCCATTTCAAAAAATAGAGATGTTTACGTTGTTGCAAGTGACGAGAACCTTGTAAAGGTGTACGGTTTTTATGGAAAGCTCAAATTCTCTTTCGGGGGTACCGGATCTGCTGCCGGGGAATTTAATTTCCCGACTGGTATTGCTATTGATGAAATAAATGGTGAAGTAGTGGTTAGTGATTTTTTAAATAAGAGGGTGCAAATATTTGATATGAATGGGAATTGGCTGAGATCATTTGGCGGCGGATGGTTTATGAGTATAGTTGACCGTCCTCAGGGTATCTCAATTGATAAAAATGGAAATTATCATGTTGTTGATGTACAGCAGGCTTGTGTACTGGTATTTGATTGTCAGGGCTCAAAGATAAGTTCTTATGGGAAATATGGGAAGGATTCTGGTCAACTGAGGACACCGTTGGATATTGTTCTTCATAAGGATGGGAGAGCATTTGTTACTTCAAATCTTAATAAAAAGATAGAGATATTCAGGGAGATTTCAAAATGAATAAGAAATCATTTATTATAGTTTTTACTCTGGCCTTAATTGTGTTTTTGCTGGGTATTTTATCTAAAAGTGATTCAGTCTCAGCCCTGAGTCCTGTTCATGAATGTGATAATTGTCATCAATTACATGGAGCTGCAGGCGGAACCCTTCATCCGGAAATTGATGCCGAGAACACTTGCCTGACCTGTCACGGCCCGGGTGGTGCATCCTCCGTAGTGGCTTCAAATCATGAAGGGAATACCTGTGTGGATTGCCATGACCCTCACGATAATGTTCAAAACTGGCTGGGAGGGACAAACATAAAACTTCTCCTGCCAACTGTTGCTGGCTCGGATGGGACACCAAGACCTGTTGTTTTTGAAAGCAGGGGTACTGACGCAGGTGATCCCACGCTTCACTCATTTTGTGATGGTGATGAGGACGGGAATGGTATTTATGACGGTGTATGCGATACCTGTCATATGGGGACAACTCAGCATATCGGTTATCCGACACCGACAAAACACAGACACCAGGCAGGGAGGACCTGTACCAGTTCAGGTTGTCATCCCCACGCTAATAATTTTGAAAAATTCTAAACCCAAATGATGGAAACGGATTAAAATTGTTTTATATCTCGTTAAGGGTAAATTCTGTTGCTTAAATAAAACCATAATAGGTATGTTTAATAATTTATTTTTTTAACAAATAATGTTGATAATTCTATTTATCTTATATATTATTTTTGTAATTCTAAAATTTAAAATTATTAGAGGAGTTACAATGATCTTAAAAAAGGGTAAACAGGACATATCATTAATTATTCTGAAAAATTTTACATTTATTATTTTTTTAATGTTGATCTTTATTTTTGCAGCTCCGGCAGAATTGAGAGCTGAAATGTCAGATGATGATTGTCTGACATGTCATAATGATAAAGATCTTGAGGGGGAGACAGAGAGAAGTAAAAAGTTGAAACTCTTTGTCCCGGAGAATGCACTTGTAGGAAGTGTACATGAAGATCTTTCATGTACCGATTGTCACATTGGAGCCGAAACTTTTGAAGAAGTTCCCCACTCATCCAAACCATTGGAGAGAGCATGCAAAAATTGTCATGAAGAGGAAGCTGCGGAAACCGCAAAAGATGTTCATGGAATGGGGTGCGCAAGCGGTGATGAAATGACCCCGTCCTGTTGTGGCTGTCATGGGGGCCATGATATCAAACCTTTAAACTCATCGGAATCAAGGTTTTCGGACATGAACCAACCAAACACCTGCGGAAAATGCCATGGGGGAGATACTCTGACCACCAAGGATCACAGCATTTACAAAAGGAATATTGTCACCCGATATAAGTCAAGTGTTCACTATCAGGCTGTGAATGAAGGAAAAGCTGCTGCATCATGTACTGATTGTCACGGATCGCATAATATACTTCCATCCGGATTCAAAGATTCCGGTGTGTCTCGAACCAATGAGGCAAATTCCTGTATGAAATGTCACAAGCTTGAAGGATTGGCTTTCTGGGACGGTCCTCATGGTGATGCCCTTGAGCACGGGAATAATGACGTCCCCACATGTTCAACCTGTCATGGTGATCATGATATGGCTTCGCTCAGGGTTAGAGATGGTGTTGCCAAGCAATGGGCTGCCACCCAGGTTTGTATCTGGTGTCACGGGAATGCCCGGATGATGGCAAGATACGGGCTGGATACAACACCGGTCGACAGTTACATGCAGGATTTTCACGGTCTTACACAGAGAGGAACGATGGGAGCGAGTGCTACCTGTGCCGATTGTCATGACCCTCATCATTCACTGCCGTCCAATCACCCCAATTCAAGGATGCACATTTCCAACAGGGGCCCTACATGCGGGAAGTGTCACGGAACAGTCAGTGATAATTTTGCGATGAGCTTTTCCCATAAAAAGTCGATTGAGGTGGAAGGTACAATGCTGGAGAATATAATCAGAATCGTTTATATTTTCCTGATCATCTTTGTGGTCGGCGGAATGCTGATCTATGTGATGATGATATGGTTCAAGGCAGTCCGTGAAAAAATAAAAAGTCAGAAAAAAGATCCTTATATTGAACGGATGAACAATTTTGGAAGGAATGTTCACAAAACACTTCTTGTCAGTTTTATTGTCCTTGTTATCACCGGTTTTGCGTTAAAATTCCCCGAAGTTTTTTGGGTAAAATGGTTGTTCGCGATCGGTATGACTGAAACTGTCAGAGCGTTTATTCACAGGTTCGCTGCGATTATAATGATCACCGATTCTATCCTTTTTACCTTATACATGATATTCCGGAAGCGGGGAAAAAGATTGTTTAAAGAATTCCTGCCGAAAATGAGAGATATCACCGATATATTTAGATTCATAAAGTATTATCTCGGAATATCCAAGGAAAAACATCCGCCGAAATCAGATGTATTTAATTTCGGGGAGAAAGTTGAATTCTGGGCCATGGTATGGGGGACGGTTATAATGACCATTTCGGGACTCATTCTCTGGTTCCCGAAGATTATTCCGGCAACCTGGTGCGCCTGTATTATTCCGATCGCCAGGGTCTTCCATTATTATGAAGCGATACTGGCTGCACTTGCGATATTGGTATGGCATGGTTTCCATGTTATTTTTCATCCGGATGAATATCCGATGAATACATCATGGTGGACAGGGAATTTAACAAAAAAGGAATCTGAGCACAGATTTGAAGAAGATGCAATAAAAAGACAGCAGATCGAAGATTAAATACACGGGGGAGGTTTTTCTCCCCCTTCTGTTATTGACATACACAACGAATTAAAATAATATTGTCCATCAGTAGGATAAAATTTGGATCTTATATTATTATTTAAAATATTTCTACTTTCATTTATCCAGGGAGTGAGCGAATTTTTCCCGATCTCCTCTTCCGGCCATCTGGTCATATTTCAGGAGTTGATCGGTTTTGATCAAATCCCATTGGTTTATGACATATTCTTTCATATAGGGACACTCTTTTCGGTGCTGATTTTTTTTTCAAATGATATTTTCTCACTGGTTAAAGGGATCAGAAAGAAGGAGAACATTCACTATATTCTACTTCTTATAACAGCAAGTATTCCGACAGCTTTGATAGGATTTTTTTTCAGGGATCAACTGGAATTGTTATTCAGCCGTCCCGGAGTGGTTGGCTTTTTTCTCCTTGCAACAGCATTTATAATATTTCTTTCAAGGTTTCTTAGAATAAGAAAACCGGATGATTTTGTCGCAGCTCTGATCATTGGGATTTTTCAGGGCATGGCCATCATTCCCGGGCTTTCAAGATCAGGACTGACAATCTCTGTTGGCCTGATTTTTTCAATGGGATTTGTTTTCTCTTTCAGGTTTTCTTTTCTCTTATCAATCCCTGCAATTACTGGAGCGCTGATACTGGAATTCAGCAAGATCCCGTTCATGGGTGGACAGATATTGTATCTTTTGGCTGGCACTCTCTTCTCGGCATTATTCGGACTTACTGCGCTGTATTTTCTGAAAAAGATAATTTTAAGGGAAAAATTTTATTACTTTTCATATTACTGCATTCTGGCCGGAATAATTGCATTAATCACATTTAATTAATTTCCTTAAATTCACCGTGAATTTCCTGAAATATGTATATTACATAAATTTTAAAAATTATAAAATCTAAAAATATTAAACAGTTTTTAAATGCAAAAAAATTGCTTGAAAATGTAGTGAAGAGTGCAAAATAATGAGAAAGTCTTAGAGAAATAATATTAACAATTAGTAAAAAAGTATTAAAGTATAATAAATGAATTAATACGAGATTTAATAATATAGTCGTATTGATATAATAACCTGGTATGTAAATATTTAATATGCATATTTTAAAAATGTTTCGACCATATTTCCTAAATTTTTTTAGATTGAAAAAATTTGAAAATTTATGCAAAATCTCTCTCTCAACTTTCAGAATAATTGAGTTTCAAAGGTGTAAAAAAAAATTTTTTTTTGAAAATATCTTGACATATTTCAAACCTTATGATTTTATAGACTATGAAATTTCAAAACTTCGAAACCTTCGAGATTCATGCTGAATTCTGCCGGGCAATTGGCAACCCTAAGCGATTGATGATAATCAAACTGTTGGGAAATAAAAAGCTTACTGTGGGAGAGCTTGCAAGTTCTCTGGGGTTATCTGTTTCAAATATCAGTCAGCATTTAAAAGTAATGAGGAACTATCATGTAGTAAAGTCGGAAAAAGCAGGACACAAGGTTTACTACCACCTTACCGACATGAGAATTGTGAAAACATGTGAAAAAATCCGTGAAATAATTTCTGATCTTTATACGAAACAAAGTGATATTTTCACATCGGATTCGACATAATATAAAAATTCAGGTTTAAAGAGGTTATTTTATGAATGTTCTGTTAAAATTTTTATTCGGTGTCAGAAAGGAATACATTCTGGCATTGATTTTAACTGTGTTACTGGTTTTTTCTTTAACCGGATACTTATTCGAGGGCCATCATATCCCCATCAGAGTTGCATTTAATACAGGTGGTGGTGACATTATTTTCGATCACAAACTTCATACAGATATTGAAAAACTGAAATGTACTGAATGTCATCACAATTATGAAGAGAGAAAGACAAAGCTCTCTTCCGGTGCGTTAAATTGCAGGTCGTGTCATTATGCTTCCGAATATGAGGAGATATGTAAAGATGAACCGATCCACAAACATTGTATCGGCAAGAATTGTATGGAATGTCACATCAGTGAATCCGTGAATTGTGATTTTTGCCACAATGCAAAGAAGTTCAAGGGAGCAGAAGAACCGGTTACTGTCATTTTCCAAACTGAAGGCGGAAAGGTTTTGTTCAACCATAAGAATCACGCTTCGACGGATGGATATGACCTGGGATGTGAAACTTGTCATCACAAATATTTACCGGAAAACCCTAGCCCTTACTCAATGAACTGCAGGCAATGCCATTACAATACGGCTTATACTTCACTATGTGAGAATGCTGATACACATACCCGATGTATCGGAAGGCAGTGTATAGAATGTCATACTGAAGGTGAAGATAATTGTGAATTCTGCCATAAGGAAGAGTGATAGAATGAGAAAAGATAAAAGATTATTGCCAATTGATTATGATAAACAGATCAATGATTTTCCGCTGCCAGAATATATTTTCCTGAAATTTAGAGAGGAGAAAGACTTTAAAATACCGCCTGCAGGGACAAGGATAAATAAATTCGAAGAAGTCTTGCCGGGACTTATTTCACCGGTGACCGGAGAAATAGCAGAGATACTGAAAATTCCCGTAGACAGAATCGAATCAGATGTGTTAAAGATCGTTGCGATAAAGGATGAAGAGGCAGGAATAAGAACAAAGGAACAGGAAAAAGATGAACTTTCCGCTGATATGATATTTAGTCAGATGCGTCGGTCAGGGTATTTTCTTGAGGATGAGATCGGTTCAGGCTGCGATATAATTGTAAGCGCTGCTGATGCTGATCCGATGTGCTCAATCTCACAACAAATATTGAGAGAAAGTCAATCCTCTCTTGAAAAGAAGTTTGAACTGTTCAAACAAATTTTTAAAAGAGATAACATCTATTTCGTGGTTGCACAGCACCAGTTTGAACTCGCCTGGAAACTTCAGACAGCGGGTGTGGTAACGGTAAAGATCCCTTCTTATTATCCGAGCGCCCTTCCCGAGATAATCATTGATTCCGTTAAGAGAAAACACTCTCTTAAATCTCCATTATATATATCAATTGAAGATTTTCTGAATATATGTACGATCGCAGAGACAGGAGTACCTATTCTGGATAAAGTTGTAACAGTGACCGACTTTAAAGGGGCGAGAAATCTCAGAGTTAAAATAGGAACACCTGTAAAATTTTTACTGGAAGAATCGGAAGTGAAGAATGGAATTAAAGTAATAGCAGGCGGGCCCATGCGTGGATATACCATATACGACCTGGAAACTCCTGTTACCTGGAATATAAATTGTATTAGTGTTCAGTATGAAAATGATATTGTAAGATCGGTGAACAATCAGTGTTTGAACTGCGGAAGGTGTAATGAAAACTGCCCGGTTTCCCTTAGTGTAAATCTGATTACCAGGTATTCAGAGTTTTCCAGTTTTGATAAGTGCGGAGACCTGGGAGTTGAAAATTGTATCGAATGCGGGATCTGTTCATATTATTGCCCGGCAGGACGTTCACTGGTTCAACTGATCCGTCTTGCTAAAAGTGAATTAAAAGAATCAGACGGGGAGAAAGAACAATGAAGCTGTTAGTCTCAAGCCCACCACACTGGCATTCAGGATCCAATGAATTCAAAATCAACAGGGATTTTATTATCGGACTGATCCCGGCTGTTATTCATTCACTTTATTTTTTTGGAATGCATGCGGCAAGGGTGATGGCTTTGTGTGTTGCGATAGCTGTGATCAGTGAAATTATGATCAAAAAAGTTTTCAAAAAAAAGGCGGATCCTTATAATGGAAGTGCTGTTTATCTAGGACTTTTATTCTCCATGCTCCTCCCTCCGACCACACCGTACTGGGTAGTCATATTCGGGGTGTTTCTTACTGTTTTTATTGGGAGAGAAATATTCGGTGGTACCGGGAGTAATCCCTTCAGTCCGGTTCTGGTCGGGATGGCGATCCTTGAATTATCCTGGCCTGTTCATCTGAATGTAAATTTGAGTTCAATTAATTATAATCTGGGATTTGATTGTCATTCACCGTTAACTGCTTTGAAATCTGCAGGAGCGGACTATACTTCAAAGTTCTCTCTATTTGAACTCGGGCTCGGGAATCAGGTGGGGGGTATCGGATCTGTAGCCATATTGTTTATCATTCTGGGGGGTATTTATCTTCTGATAAGGAAAGTGATTCGGTGGGAAATTCCGTTGTTCTTTGCCCTCGGAGTGGCTGGAACGGCAGCCATATTCCAGGCCATCGACCCTCATGTTTTTGCCTGTCCATGGTTTCATTTGTTGACCGGTAATGTGATGATCGGTATGTTCTTCCTCTCAACCGATTATTCAAGTTCACCTTATAGTAATCCAGGTAAAATCATTTTCGGGCTCGGTTGCGGGATTCTTACAGTCCTTTTCAGAGCAATGAGTGTACATGAAGATGGTGTGATCTATGCCATACTCATTATGAACTTATTTACACCGATGCTTGATAAACTGGTAAGACGGCCCAGAACATTAAAATTACATATATTGGATTGAGGGATAATATGATTAAAGAATACTTAAAAATGATTGTTGTTTTGACCTTGATCGCAATGGTCTGCGGTTTTCTTCTTTCTGCAGTCAAAACATTTACTTACGAAAAAATTGAAGAGCAGATACTGGTGAATGTAAAAGGGCCGGCTTTAAAAAGCGTCCTCAGCCAGTCGGCAAATAATCCCATTGATGATCGGATGGAGATATTAATGGATGGTAAAACCTACACTGTGTTCATCGGTAAAAAAGGAGATAGCCTTTATGCAGTCGCGTTTGAGTCAGAGGGGGCAGGGTTCGGAGGTAAGATCGGTGTAATGATAGGTATTGATATTAAAAAATCTTCGATCTCAGGTATTGGCATCCTCTCACACCAGGAAACACCGGGTCTTGGATCAAGAATTGTAGAGACGAGTTTTACCGGAAGGTTTAAAGGGAAACCTTTAACCGGGAATTTTAAGGTAAAAAAAGACAATGGTGATATAGACGCAATTTCCGGCGCCACCAATTCATCGCGTGGTGTCTGCCTGGCTGTAGAAAGCGGGGTTAAGTTGTATTCAAAACTCAAAACTGAAATTTTGAAAAAAATTGATAAAGGATCGGAAGAAAAATGAAAAAATCAATCGCTCAGGAATTTTTTAAAGGATTCTGGGAAGTCCTGCCGCCTTTCAGGCTTGTATTAGGCTTATGCCCGACTCTTGCTGTAACAACACTGGCTGAGAACGGGATGGGAATGGGGATCGCGACAACATTCGTTCTTTTCTTTTCAAATATAATCATCGCTTCTCTTAAAAGTATAATTCCGAAAAAGGTGAGGATCGCTTCCTATATTGTTATCATTGCCACTTTTGTTGTCATTGTTGAACTTGTGATGAAGGCATATTTTTTCCCGATATCTCAAAAATTGGGATTATTTATTCCGCTGATTGTTGTTAACTGCATCATACTTGGAAGAGCAGAGGCTTTTGCATCAAAAAATAGTGTGATCAGATCCGCAGCTGACGGGCTCGGTGTCGGGCTGGGATTCACAATGTCCCTATTGTTAATTTCATCATTAAGAGAGTTGCTGGGGAAAGGGACTGTTTTCGGTGCCAGTGTTATGTGGAGCGGATTTGAACCGTTCGGATTCATGGTTGAGGCACCAGGGGCATTTGTCTGTCTGGGAATGATACTTGCGCTTATCAATCTGGTACCAAAGAAAGTTTAATGGAGAATGAATAATGGAATATATAGTTCTTGCAGTTAATGCAATTCTTGTAAAAAACATACTTCTTGCTCAATATCTCGGGAATTGCCCTTTCATGGGCGTATCTAAAAAAACAGATACTGCAGCCGGGATGGGGATGGCCGTAATTTTTGTAATGACATTTGCCACATTTATAACATGGTTTGTACATCACTATTTTCTTGTTGCTTTTAATATCGAGTATCTTCAGACAATTGTATTCATACTTGTTATTGCAGCGCTTGTACAACTGATAGAAATGTTCCTTAAAAAGAGTGTTCCTGCCCTTTACAGGTCACTCGGGATATTTCTCCCTCTTATAACAACCAATTGTGCGATACTGGGAGTGGCCGTTCTGGTAATAACGAAGGATTTTTCATTTATTCAAAGCATATTATACGCTTTATTCTCCGGAATAGGATTTGCTCTTGCACTGGTGATCTTTGCAGGAATAAGAGAGAGGTTTGAAATATCTCACATACCTGCCGCATTCAGGGATATGTCGATAGCTCTGATCACGGCAGGAATAATCGCAATGGCCTTTTATGGATTCAAAGGGCTTGATACGTCTTTAAAATCGATTTTAATAAAATAGAGAGAGAATTAAATGTTAATAGCAACAATATTTTTAATGGGATTAGGGTTAGTCGCTTCTCTGATACTTGTCGTTGCATCAAAGGTTTTTTATGTATGGGAAGATCCCCGTATTGAAGAGGTTTCTGATGCACTGCTTGGCGCCAATTGCGGCGGATGCGGATATGCAGGTTGTGCCGCTGCGGCTGAAGCCGTAGTTCAGAAAAAGGCATTGCCAGATGTGTGTGTAGCCGGCGGTTTTGAGATAGCCCAGGCGGTAGCCGAAGTGATGGGAATGACAGTGGAAGAGAAAGAACCGGAAATATCAAAACCGGGATGTAGCTACGGATTTCATGAGGCTGACCTTAAATACGAGTACGATGGATTATATGACTGCAGGGCTGCGATGCTTCTATATGATGGAAGCAAAGTGTGTGAAATAGGATGTCTCGGACTCGGAACATGTGTCAGGGCATGTCCATTCGATGCGTTATCAATGGGAGACAATAACCTCCCTGTTGTAGATAATGAAAAATGTACGGGTTGCGGCATGTGTGAAGAGATTTGTCCGAAAGGGATCATTACTTTGTCATCTGCAACAATACGGCTCATGTCGGATCAGAAATTATCTGAGTGCACTGCTCCCTGCCAGAGACATTGTCCTGCAGAAATAGATATTCCAAGGTACATCTTTGCTATCAGAGCAGGTGATTATGATTATGCACTCAGGATCATCCGGGAAAAAAATCCCTTCCCGCTTATTTGCGGGTGGATCTGTCCCGCTCCCTGTGAAGAAGAGTGCAGAAGGAATCTACTTGATGAACCAGTGGCAATTAACGGATTAAAAAAGTTTGTGGCAAATCTGGAAAGGGAAAAAGGTGAGTATAAACTCCCGTATCTGCCTCCGGTATCTGGGAAGAAGATCTTTGTCATCGGCGGAGGTGTTGAAGGTCTTACTTCTTCATATTTCCTGAGGCGTCTGGGGCATGAAGTCACAGTGGTTGAAGCAACAGATAAACTTGGAGGTATCCTCAGATATGTTATCAGTGAAGATAGACTTCCCAGGGAAGCTCTTGACTGGGAGATCAGCGGTATTTTAAGTACAGGTATAGAAAGCAAAACCGGTCTAATCGCAGGTAAAGGTATTACATTTGAATCTATGATGGAAGATGATGTAGAAATGGTACTTGTAACATCCGGAGGCTGGGATAGCAGGCAGATAATGAACAACTCAAAGGGATCCGGAATAATTCCCGGATCAGATCTGTTACTTGATTTTCTTGTCACCGAAGAAAAAAACCGCCCTTCAATAAATAAGAAACGGGTAATTATCTCAGGAGCCGGGAATTCAGCGTTGAAAGCTGCAGATATATGTCTTACAGCCCAGGCTAAAAAGGTATGTCTGATCTTCCCGTTCTCAAAAGAAGAGGCAATTGAGAGAGGCATTGATATTACGGTAAAACCTGATCTTGAGATTGTTTTCTCTTCAGAGATTTCAGAACTGAACGGAAAAGGGAATGAGCTGAAAAAGGTTCATATACGAAATGAATATGGCGATATTATGGAGATGGATATAGACTATTTACTCCTTGATTCAGGAAGGATTCCGGAGATGTTGTTCGATCTCGATAAGGAGTCAGGCATATGGAAGTCAGTTGAAGTCCTCAGAGTTTTCGGGAAAGGAAACCAGGGCGGAATTTTTGCTTCGAGAGATATAGGCAGGCCGACAGACCTTGAGAGAGTTGTTGTCGCAGTAGGTACCGGAAGAAAGCTTGCCCGAGGTGTTCACCTCTATTCCAATGGGGAAGAACCGGCACCTGAGGAGAATGTGATCCTCGATGAAAAAGATGTTCCGAATCTTTTCAGGATCCCCAACAGGGTAGCCATGATCGATCATAGAGATAAATATGATCCTTCAGTGATATTTTCAGAAACAATGTCAAAAGATCATGCAGAAAGATGTCTGAGTTGCGGACTGATTTGTTATAAAAAAAGTGAAAATGTATGTAAATTAATTTAAGGCGCAAATATGGGACCAACAATAAAAATTAATAGCGAAGAGTATGAGTTTGAAACCGGTGAGACAATCCTTGAAATTGCAAGGAGGAATGGAATATATATACCGACCCTGTGTAATCTGGAGGGGACCAAGCCTACAGGAGCCTGCAGGGTATGTATAGTAGAATTGGGAAAGATGAGTGCCCCTGTTGCATCATGTTCAACTCCGGCTGCGCCCGGGATGGATATCCAGACAGATTCTCCCAGGATAAGGAAAGCGAGGAAGACAATAATAGAGTTGCTTCTGATCTCCGGTAATCACAATTGCGCAGCGATAGGGAACCTGAAGACTGAAATAACAGACTTTATGCAGGATGTAAATGAGTATGACGGATCGGGAGATATTTGTACTGCTTACGGTGAATGTGAACTTCAATCACTGGCATATAAGTATATGGTCAGCAATAGAACACTTGAGAGGATACCGACCAATTATCCCCTTGAGAAGGATGATCCTCTGATCGGAAGGGATTTTTCAAGATGTATCCTGTGCGGAAGATGTGTCCAGGCATGCACGGAGGTATCAGTGAACAATGCAATTTCTCACGGGTACAGAGGAAATATTGCCAAGATTGTTGCGAGGGGGGATAAACCCCTTCCCGATTCAGAATGCGTATATTGCGGAGAATGTCTTCAGGTATGTCCTGTCGGTGCCCTGTATGAAAAAAGAAGCAAGTATGACAACAGGATATGGGATGTCACAAAAGATAAATCGGTATGTTTCTATTGCGGAGTAGGGTGCAATATTGAGGTAAACCTTAAGGAGGGCAGGGTAACAAAAATTGACGGATCAGACAATGGGGAACCTAATCGCGGGCAGCTCTGTTTCAAGGGGAGGTTCGGATTTGATTTCCTGTATAACGATAAAAGAGTATTAAAACCTCTGATAAGGACCGGAGGAAAATTTAAAGAGTCGACATGGGAAGAAGCTTATAAAAAAGTTATTGAGAAAGCATCTGAAATCACCAAGAAATACGGAAGTGATTCAATCGGATTTATTGTTTCTCCTAAATATTCTAATGAAGATCTCTATATCATGAAAAAATTTGCAGAAAAGATCTCAGGGAAAAATAGCATCGTCCAGACAGAACCTTTTTCAGATCTGAAGATCAAATATTCACAGATAGATGAATATGACAAGATCGTACTTATTGCTACCGATATTTCAAAAGATAATCCGGTTGCAGCTAATTATATAAAAAGAGCAAATTTGAAAGGAATTGGTATTATTGAAATAAATGAAAAGACTACTGAACTTTCAAAGTTTGCTGATGAGAAATATAAGAAGATATCACAATTCAAACCTGCCGATGATCTGAATTATCTGATCATCCACTCACCCGCTTACAATGTTTCATCTCTTAAAGGCAAGAAGAATATATCATTGAATTCTCTCAGCAGAGAAAACAATACGATCGGAGCGTACATGATTGGTATAGGAAATGAAAATCTGGATGAAATTAAAAAGAAAAAAATGGTGATCTGTGCCTCTCCAATGAAACCTGAGGAAATTAAAGCAGAATATCTTGTTGTTATTGACCCCTTCCCCGGTAAATTGTCAAAAAAAGCAGATGTGGTATTGCCCCCCGCAGTTTGGATAGAAACTGAGGGTACCTTTGTTAATGCAGGACACAATATATATAAGTTAAATAAATTAGTTGAACCTCCTGGAAGTACAAAACCGCAATGGGAGATATTCGGGGAATTACTCAGGACCGGCGGTTTTGAAAAGGAAGTAAAGAATCCGGGACAGATCTGGGATAATATTATCAATAAAAATATTAATTATGGAGATATCTGTTCTTATAAAAAGCTTAAAACCAGTCCTGTACGGATAAAAGATGATTTTTTCAGTAAGATCCCTTCAGATAATTCCGGAAAGGATAAAGAAAAGTTCCGGACTCATAAAGTTTATTGTGATCATTGTGAAGGGGTGAATGATATTGCAGGAAAAAGGATACAACCCGGAGAATGAAAATGGAAGAAAAACTGAATGAAACCTTAACAGAAGAAAGTCTTCAAGTGCTGGATACTATCTATAAAGAGAACAGGGATAGGGATTCTGTTATGATCTATTTGCAGAAGATCCAGTCAGCAATGGGATATGTTCCCCAATATGCCATTGAATATCTTGCAAAGAAGACGAAGGCATCTGAGAGCCATATGTTCGGAGTGGTAACATTTTATTCCCAGTTCAGTACAAAACCGGTTGGGAAAAATATTATAAAGATCTGTAACGGTACAGCCTGCCATGTTGGGGGATCTAAGGTGCTTGGGAAAAAGCTGAAATCAATGTTGAATGTAGATGATGAGAATCCGACAACAGAAGATCGTCTTTTTACTGTCCAGCCTGTTGCATGCCTCGGTTGTTGCGCACTGGCTCCGGCGATGATGGTGAACGACAAGGTTTACGGTACATTAACTCTGGATAAGATGAAAGATATCATTGATTCTTATAGAAAAGAAGCAGAGAACGAGGGTATGTAAATGAAAGGGAAAAAATCTCAAATTGTTGTAGGTATGGCAACCTGTGGGCGTGCAGCAGGTGCTGTGGAAGTTTTTAATGCTCTTGAGAAAGAGATCGGTGGGAACGGTATTGATATTGAACTTAAATCCACAGGATGTATTGGCCTTTGTTCACAGGAGGTTAATGTGGAAGTTGCTCTTGCAGGGAGAACCCGGTTGATATATGGAACTATAACTCCTGAACTTGTCCCTGCTTTAATTTCAGAAACTTTAAGAAAAGGGCTGGCTCTGAAAGAAAATGCAATTTATCAATATCGGCCGGCCAACGATCTTGAGTCTGTATACGACGGTGTACCTTTTATTGATGAGTATTCCCTTACTAAAGATCAGATAAAAATCGCTTTAAAGAATTGTGGAAACATTGATCCTTTCTCAATAGATGATTATATTGGTTGCGATGGGTATAAGGCATTAAAAACCATATTAAAACAGACTCCTGAAGATGTAATTAAAAAGGTTGAAAAATCGGGGCTCAAGGGGAGAGGTGGAGCAGGATTCCCGACATCAAAAAAGTGGACATTCTGCAGGAATACACCTGCCGACTATAAATATGTTATCTGTAATGCCGACGAGGGAGATCCAGGTGCATTTATGGACAGATCCCTGCTTGAGGGAGATCCCCATTCAGTAATCGAGGGTATGATAATTGCCGGTTATGCAATAGGGGCAACCGAGGGATATATTTACTGCAGAGCAGAATATCCGCTTGCGTTGAAAACTCTGGACAAAGCACTTTCGGATGCAAGAAAAAAGAAATTTCTGGGTAAAAACATACTTAACACCGGGTTTTCCTATGATATATCAGTCAGGGAAGGAGCCGGGGCATTTGTTTGTGGTGAGGAGACAGCTCTGATTGCTTCAATAGAGGATCAGAGGGGAATGCCGAGGCCGAAGCCCCCATTCCCTCCTATAAAAGGTCTGTATCAGAAACCGACAGTTGTCAATAATGTTGAAACTCTTGCAAATCTGCCGAAGATCATACTCGATTCTCCGGTTGAATACGGATCTGTCGGTACTGAGAACAGCAAAGGTACGAAGGTTTTCGCTCTTGCAGGGAAAGTGAAGTATACAGGCCTTATCGAAGTCCCAATGGGGATGTCACTGAGAAAAGCAATCTTTGAGATAGGCGGAGGACCGTTGCCCGGGCATGAGATAAAGGCAGCCCAATTGGGGGGTCCTTCAGGCGGTTGTATTCCCGAACATATGATGGATATTCCGATCGATTATGATTCGATAAACAGTACCGGGGCAATAATGGGCTCAGGCGGTATGGTCATAATGGATGAAACAAGCTGTATGGTTGATATTGCAAGGTTCTTCCTTGAATTTTCTACTGAAGAGAGTTGTGGAAAGTGTACACCCTGTCGGGTCGGAACCAAAGCAATGCTGAGGATTCTTGAAAGGATTTGTGACGGTAAAGGAAAACTTGAAGATATTGATAAACTTGAAGAATTGTCACATTCAATTATTGATGGTGCTCTTTGCGGACTTGGCAAGACTGCTCCCAATCCTGTCCTTACTACGTTAAGATATTTCAGACATGAGTATGAAGCTCATATTAATGACAAAAAATGTCCCGCGGGAGTATGCAAAAGACTTACACCAAGTCCCTGTCAGAGTGCTTGCCCTGCCGGGATCGATATTCCCAGTTATGTAGCTATGATAGCGCATGGGAGGTTTGATGATGCTCTTGAACTTATACTTGAAGACAATCCTTTTCCGTCCATATGCGGAAGAGCCTGTACACATGCCTGTGAATCTGAATGTAAAAGGAGTGATGTTGATAAAGCGATCTCGATCATGCATCTGAAACGTTTCGTAGCTGACCGGGGAATTGGAAGAGCTGAACACATTCAGCCTGTTAAAATAATCAAAGAAGAAAAAGTTGCAGTGATCGGAGGAGGCCCTGCCGGGCTTACAGCTGCATATTATCTCATTCAGAAAGGATACAAAGTGACTGTATTTGAAGCGCTTCCGAAGGCCGGAGGCATGATGGTAGCGGGAATACCCGAGTACAGACTTCCCAGGGATATTGTTCAAAGCGAAATTGATGCCATTGCCGCATATGGGGTTGAGATAATAACAAATTCCAGATTGGGAAAGGATATAACAATAGAATCATTAAAAAAGATGGATATAATGCGATCCTTGCTTGCAATAGGGGCATTTAAGGGCAGAAAATTGATGATCCCGGGTGAAGATAAACATGAAGGCTGCTGCGACAGTATAAAATTCCTTACAAAAGTTAACTATGGGGACAGGACAAAACCCGGTAATAAGGTTGTAGTTATAGGGGGTGGAAATTCTGCAATCGATGCTGCAAGGGTTGCAGTAAGATTGGGAGCTTCAAATGTGACCATTGCTTATAGAAGAACGAGAAAAGAGATGCCTGCTTTTGAAGAAGAGATTGAAGCTGCTGAAGAGGAAGGGGTAATCATTGAATATCTGGTAGCCCCGACAAGGCTTGTTGGAGAAAAGGGTAAACTGACCGGACTTGAATGTATTAGAAATAAAATGGGTGAACCCGATTCGAGCGGACGGAGAAGGCCGGTTCCGGTTGAAGGTTCGGACTTCATCCTTGATTGTGATGTGGTTATTCCTGCAATCAGTCAGGAACCGGATATTGAAGAAATTGGAAATACAAATGAGTTTGAAATTACCAGATGGAATACATTTAAAGTCGATCCTGCTAATCTCGAGACAAATCTTAAAGGGATATTTGCTGCCGGAGATGCAGTCACAGGGCCGTCAACAATAATAGAAGCAATAGCTGCGGGACAGCGTGCAGCGGCTGCTATAGAAAAGTATTTTCTGGGTGAAAAACTGAATTGGGACTATAGATCAGTAAGGCCGAAAAGGCAGATAGCGGAGTTGGAACTCTCTGATGAGGAAATAGCAAAGTTAAAAAGGCCTGTAATGCCGTGTCAGAAAGCATCTGTCAGAAAAAAAGAATTTACCGAGGTCGAGACGGGTTATACTGAAAAAATGGCAGTAGATGATGCCAAGAGATGTCTCAGGTGTGATCTATAAGATGGGAAATATTTTATTATTTTTATATAATCAGTGAGGAGGATGATCAATGAAAACAAAGATTAAAGACATTTTTCCGGATGGACATAAGAGGGATATTGTATCCGTTTCACCGAAGGATACGGTCTATAAGGCAATACAGAAAATGGCGAAGAACAAGGTAGGCTCAGTGATTGTCCTTATGGATGACAAACCGGTGGGGATCTTTACTGAGAGAGATTATCTGAATAACATAATTTTAAGGGGACTCTCTTCCAAAAGGACCAAAATTGAAAAAGTAATGACGAAAAAACTTGCATTTGTCAGGACCGGCGATACGGTGGAGAAAGGCCTTGCGATCATGAACAGCAAAAATTGCCGCCACCTTCCTGTTTGTGAAGAGGGAGAGTTGTACGGTGTTGTTTCCATCAATGAACTGGTAAAAGTAGTTATCAAGGACCAGAAGGCAACGATTGAGTACCTGAATGAATATATATCGTTAAATTATTAGAAATTTTAATTATAAATATACCTGTTAAATAAGAAAAATATTAAGTAAAAGAAATGTTCAAATCGCTTAATGCCAAAATCTATATGTCAATTGGAATAACTATCATTATTCTTTTCGGATTTTTTGTCTACATTTTTATCAGCCATCAGAAAGAACTCCATCATGAGGATGCTTTTAAGGAAGCCTCCATGATATCTGAAATTATTACCAAAGCTATGAATTTTAACATGCCGAAAGGGAACAGAAATTGTGTACTGAGGATAATGAATATTATAGGGAGTCAGGATGCCATTAGTTATGTAAGAGTGGTTAATGATAAAGGGGTAACTTCATTTTCAAGCAATATAGAAGATATCGGGGATTCAGTATCAAAAAATAGTGAATCATGTGTTGTCTGTCACATACCGGGGAAAAGTTCAGTTAATATGAATCACTCTCCGTCTTTCAGGATCTATGAAAATGAGGGGGAGGAAATTCTGGGACTGATGACCCCTATTTATAATTCCCCGAATTGTTACAATTCTACTTTATGCCATGTTCACTCTCCTGATAAGAACAAACTTGGAATACTTGATGTCAGAATGTCCCTGTCTAAATTAAGAACCGAAATAAAGAATAGCATACTCATTTTCACTGTTTTCCTTATTACCATCCTGGTATTCTTTGTAATCATTATGGCAGTAATAATCAGCAGGTTTGTTACCAGTCCGGTTAAACAGCTGGTGGCCGGTACTGAAAAAGTGGCGGATGGAAACCTTGATGTTGATATTACGGTAAATTCCAATGATGAGATCGGGCAGCTGTCAAATTCGTTCAATAAGATGATCACCGATCTGAAGATCGCAAATGAGGAGATCAGAACATGGAGTACCAGACTGGAAAAGAAGATCGAAGAGAGAACTAAAAAATTGTATCTGACAAGGGCAAAGTTGATCCAATCTGAGAAAATGGCATCTATGGGGGTTCTTGCTTCTTCAGTTGCACATGAAATAAACAATCCGCTTCAAGGTATTTTAACTTATATTAAACTGATGCTTAAGGTCATGAGGTCCGGTCCTCCGTCTGAAAAGAATGTGGCTGATTTCGAGGAATATTTAGGATTGATGGGAACTGAAATTGAGCGATGCGGAGATATGGTTAAGAACCTTCTTGTTTTTTCGAAACAGTCCAAACTGGAGATCAGGGATGAAGATATTAATATTATTATTGATCACGGATTAAAACTGATAGACAACAAGATCAAACTTCAGAATATAAATGTCAGGACAGAACTAAATCGGGATATTCCGAAATTGAAATGTGACAAGCAGCAGATCCAGCAGTCTCTGATCGCCCTTCTGATTAATTCATGTGAGGCAATGGGGGAGAATGGTGAAATAGTGATCAGAACCTCACAATTTGATAATCAATATATCCTTATTGCGATATCCGATACAGGAAAGGGGATCAAAGAGGAGAATATTCACAATGTTTTTGATCCTTTTTATACTACAAAAGAGTCATCAAAAAATACCGGACTCGGATTGTTTGTTGTCTACGGAATAATAAAAGAGCATGGCGGTACAATCGAAGTGCAAAGTAAACTGGGTGAGGGGACTAAATTTTTAATAAAATTACCGATTTCTTCAAATAAGAACGGGAGTAATTAAATGAGTACAAGTGAGAATTCAGGGATTTCTATACTGGTGGCAGACGATGAAATGATCGTTCGTCAATCATTGAGCAACTGGCTGATGGCAGAGGGATATTCGGTTGAAACGGCTGAAAACGGACAAGATGCATATAACAAACTCAGAAATAAGAATTATGATCTTATTCTTGCTGATATTAAAATGCCTGAAATGGATGGGATCGAACTGCTTGAAAAGAGTAAAAAATATGATCCGGAACTTCAATTCATTGTCATGACTGCTTATGCTTCTGTGGACACGGCAGTGACGGCGATAAAAGAGGGGGCATTTGATTATATAGTTAAACCGGTAGATCCGGAAAATGTCAGTCTGGTAATAAAGAGATCCCTGAAATTCAAACTTCTGGAAAAAGAGAATCTGATGTTGAAAAAGGAGCTTGAAAAAAAGTACGGAATGGATGAGATCATCGGAAAAAGCAAGAAAATGGAGGATATTTTTGATCTTATCCGTACAGTTGCCGATGCAGATTCCGTGGTGATGATTCGCGGGGAGAGCGGCACCGGAAAAGAACTTATTGCCAAAGCCATACATGCTCACAGTAAGAGAAAATACGGGCCCTTCATTGCCATCAATTGCGGGTCACTCCCTGAAACCCTTCTTGAAAGTGAATTATTCGGATATGAAAAAGGGGCATTTACGGGTGCCCAGTCAAGGAGAAAGGGGAGGATAGAGATGGCACAGACCGGCACTCTTTTCCTTGATGAGATCGGTGACATCAGTCAGAAAACACAGGTTGACCTTCTCAGGGTTCTTCAGGAGAGGACAATATACAGGTTGGGGAGTACGGAACCTGTTGAAATAGATGTCAGAATCATTTCCGCCACAAATCGTGACCTGGAGGCAGAGATAACAAAAGGAAATTTCCGAGAAGACCTTTATTACCGGTTGAATGTAATTTCGATTGAAGTCCCTCCGTTGAGAGAAAGGCGTGATGATATTCCATTATTGGTTAACTATTATCTGAACAAAAATCTTATGGAAAACAGGAAACAGATCTCAAGTGTCTCAAAAGATGCAATGAAAAAACTTGTGGCCTATTCCTGGCCAGGGAATGTCAGGGAATTGGAGAATGTTATTGAAAGAGCGGTTGTTATATCTAAAAATGAAGAACTGTGCTGCAATGATCTGCCCGATACTTTACTTAACCATTCAATAACCATTCAGAAGGAAAATGAAGAAGTTGTTTCATTAAGTGACAGGGAGAGATCATATATTCTGGAAGCACTTGAAGAAAATAAATGGAATATTTCCCAAACTTCAAAAAAACTGGAAATTGACAGGACAACCCTCTATAATAAAATGAAAAAGTATAAAATAGAAAATAAAAATGAATGAGTGTGAAACAGCTTTCAATTGTACCTCTCGATTTTTTCGAAAATAAAATTCTGATCACATATAAGGTCACGACTTGAATCAGAGCTGAATATTCATACATCCACGCTTGACTGGGAATCTATCACTGATGCAAAAAGATCGGAATTTAAATCCGGACTGAGATACCGATCAACCGAATTAATAAATTATATTTCAGAAAACCTGCCAGAGGAAATCAGGAAGATTTTGTTTATCACAACAGATGATCTGTATTCTCCTGTATTTGCCAGGTATTTCGGAGAGGCGCAATTAAATGGCAGGGTAGGGATAGTATCTACTTTTTTTTTGAAGGCCAACCTGAATGGTGACCCGGCAGCCCGGGTAATCTTTTTATCCCGGTTTGAAAAAGAGATGATCCATGAAGCCGGGCACTTGTTTGGTCTGAAACATTGCCAAGACCCGTATTGTGTAATGAAATTGTCCGGCAAACCGGCTGATATAGATATAAAATCTCCTGTATTTTGTGCAGCCTGTACCGAAGTGTTGATAAATTCAACACTTGATGATTAAATATTCAACACATTTTTGTTTCCTTCAATTTGGGATTTTCTAATATTTAAATCAACATATAACGGAGAACGCCTATATATAAGACAAATTTAAAAAAGTTTTTTTATTTTAATATTTCTTGTATTTGGCAGGGTATATGCAAATAGAAAAGTGGAAGAAAAAAAGGAGGATTTTATGGATAAAAATTCAAACAGGGGATTCAAAGTAATTCCTGCAAATGAAAAAAAATGTATATGGATGGAATCGGGAGCAGTCACATTTAAGTTATGTAATAATAACTATCAATGCAATACCTGTCAGTTTGATATGGCTATGGCAAACAGAGTACAGAAGCAGAAAGATCAGAAGGTAGATATGAATACACCTCAGAAACCTGTCAGGGAAGTATCACTCTGGACTGAAGAATTCAGAAATCTTCCTGCCGGCGAGAGGAAATGCAGGTATATGTTAATGGGCGAAGTTTCCTATAAGATCTGCCCGAATAGTTTCAGATGCGGAGAGTGCTCTTTTGATCAGATGATGCAGGAGAAGATGTCTGCTCATCATGATGTGGACAAAAAAGACCTTGTCCTT
Organism: Candidatus Aminicenantota bacterium; assembly: GCA_963827565.1. Taxonomy (GTDB): domain Bacteria; phylum Acidobacteriota; class Aminicenantia; order UBA2199; family UBA2199; genus UBA647. Next base: position 622,055 of record CAWHBG010000002.1, on the reverse strand, counting down.
GAAAGTGGTTTCTATATTGATGATCAATTTTCATATTACAGAAATCACATGTGGCTTAAACTTGAAAGGAACGGAAAGTATAGAGTAGGAATTGATGATTTTGCCGGACGGCTGTTGGGAGAACTTGACCACATTCATATACCCGGGCCAGGGAAGAAAATAGACATTGGTGAATTTTTCTGGTCGGCTCAGCATGAATATGGAGACCTGGAATTCGCTTCTCCTCTTGAGGGAGTTATTGATGGAGTTAATTATGATGCGATCATTGACCCCTCTCTTATAACATCAGATCCCTATGGTAAAGGATGGCTGATGCTTATAGAACCGGAAAATGTAGTTAAAACCACGGGAAATCTGTTTCAGAATTCTGAAGCCAGAGCATGGATCGCCGAGGAATCGAAAATACTGAACAATTCAATTCATAGTTCTGCAACAAGTACAATGCACGATGGCGCCATTGCAGCAGAAAATATTGCAAAAAATATTGATAAAGATGAATGGCTGGTCCTTGCAAAAAATCATCTTCATATTAAATAACTTTTAGGTCAATTACAACTCAGGACAGGTAAGGGGTCTTTCCGGATCAGGAATTGAGGATTCTGACAATTTCAGGAGTGAACCTCCTGTCCTGAGTAACCTTATTTGATATCAGTCTGATCAAAATATAGGAGAAGAAGAATCCGAGCAATCCTAAGATCAGCGCAAAAAACTCAGGTGGCTTAAAAAATATATAACCGGAAATTGCTCCAGCAAGAAGGAAGATTACAGGGAAAATATAGAGCAGTCCGGTTATCTTCAATAGTGATGAAGTGGATATCATGAATTCGACATGATCTCCTTCCTTTCCGTTAACAGGGTTGTATACCTGTGCTTCCATTATATTTGTCTCACTCAGCGTATTACAAACATTTCTGCTGTTACATACTTCACACATTGAGCTTCTTCTGACCTTAACCCACGCTCTGTCGCCTTCTGTTCTTGTTATTATTCCTTCTTCTTTATTCATATTATTCACTCTTTACTGCATCTACGATCTTTACGGAAGATGCTTTTTTTGATGGTATCAGGGTTGCCGTGAAACTTATAAACAAAGACACAAATATTACTGCCATCAGATCTGTAAATCTGATGTTGAATGATACATGGCTCATCTGATAGATCTCTTGAGGGATCTTGATCAATTCAAATTTATTTGCAAAGAAAGAAAATCCGAATCCAATTATTACACCGAGTGCTGTTCCGGTTATTCCGATTATTGCACCCTGAATGAAGAATATTTTCCTTATTGTTTTCGGTGAGGCCCCGTATGATAATAATATACCTATATCTTTTATTTTCTGGATCACCAGTAGTATTAGCCCTGCGATTATGTTGAGTGAAGCGACGACAATTATAAGAGACAGGGTGAAGAACAGAACGGTTTTCTCCAGATCAAGGGCAGTGTAAAGTGCAGCGTTATGCTCTTTCCATGAAATAATTGAATATCTTGGCGGAAGGATGTTCAGCAGCTTTTCCCTGATATTGTCAACATCAAACATATCCCTGATAAAGATCTGAATATAATTTACCCTGTTTCCCAGCCTGAACATCTTTTGGGCGGTCTTAAGGCCGGTGACAATCGTTCCGTTATCGATATCGTAGAGGCCCGATTTAAACACACCTGAAATTGTAAATTTTTTCATCCTGGGGATGAGACCGGTTGGTGACAGGGTGGTCTGAGGTGATACCACAATACATGTATCTCCCTTTTCGAGTCCGTTCCTGTCCGCGATCTCTCTTCCTATCATCAACTGATTCTTCCCCTTCGGCAGGTCTGTATCCGGAATGGACCTGAGCCAGTTCTCTTTAGTGTTCTTCGAGAAATCGAGTCCCCTCAGGATTGCGCCTGAACCATTACTGTAATTACCCTTTATTAATACTGTCCCGAAAACAACTGGAGTTATGTGGGTAATATCATCTATCTTTTCTTTTACTATCCTGATTGTTTCATCATAATCATCGAGTCCCTCACCTGTAAGATCATTCAGCATGATATGGGCAGTAGAGTCAAGGATCTTGTTCCTGATATCACTCTGAAATCCGTTCAGTAATGCAAGAGCGATAATAAGGGCTGCGACGCCGATTGCGATACCGATGATTGATACGATCGAAATTGTGGAGATAAACGAGTTTTTCCTCCCTTTTATCAGGTATCTTCTGGCAATAAAAAATTCAAATTTCATTCTTTGGGGCGTAATGTGGGGAACAGGATTACTTCCTTTATATTTTCTGCACCTGTATAGAGCATGACAAGCCTGTCTATTCCAATACCCTCTCCTGCGGCCGGGGGCATTCCATGCTCAAGTGCTTTAAGGAAATCGTTATCAACGACCTGAGCCTCATCATCACCCTTCTCTCTATCCTTAACCTGGGATTCAAATCTTCTCCTCTGTTCCACTGGATCATTTAATTCCGAAAATCCGTTTGCGATCTCCATCCCTGCAATAAAAAGTTCGAACCGTTCAGTCTCACGCTTGTCTTCTCTCGATACCTTTGACAGGGGGGAGATGGCCTTAGGATAATAGGTGACAAAAGTCGGCTGTATCAGATGCTGCTCCACATAATGATCGAACATAAGATCAAGCATTTTTCCGAATGTCGGAGGTATTTCATCCTCTTTGAATTTACTTTTAATAAAGGTGTGAAGTTTATTTTCATCCCATAGGTCTTCAATGGGGACACCGGATTTTTCTGAGATCAACTCCATATACCCCGCTTTTCTAAACGGCGGTTTGAGTGATATGGTATTCCCCTGGAACTCAATACTATCCCCGGAGAGTATTTTTTCATTAAGAATTGAGAACATCTCCTCCGTGAGTTTCATGTAATAATTGAAATCTTTATATAGTTCATAGAATTCCAGCATGGTAAATTCAGGGTTGTGCATCAGGTCTATCCCCTCATTTCTGAAGTTGCGATTAACTTCAAAAACCTTTGACATACCTCCGACAAGGAGTCTTTTAAGATACAGTTCCGGTGCTATCCTCAGATAAAAATCTGTGCTTAACGCATTGTGGTGAGTAATAAACGGGCGGGCTGAGGCACCGCCGGGAATCGGGTGCATCATAGGTGTCTCCACCTCAACATAATCTTTGTCATAAAAGAACATTCTGATGTTCTGAATAATAGCCGATCTTACTTTAACAATATTTCTGCTTTTCTCATTCACAATAAGGTCAAGGTACCTCTGCCTGAATCTCAATTCTTTGTCCTGAAGGCCATGCCATTTTTCCGGAAGCGGATGAAGAGATTTGGCAAGAAACTTAAGCTCAGAAACTAGTATGGTCAGTTCTTCGCTTTTTGTCATAAAAAGGGTGCCGGTCACACCGATAATATCTGCAATATCAAGGAGTTTAAATAATGCAAATTCTTCTTCCGGGATCATATCTTTTCTGATGTACATTTGGAGTTTATCCTCACCGTCAAATATATGGAGAAATGCGCTTTTTCCCATTTTTCTGATTGCCACGATCCTGCCGGATGTTTTTACTTTAACCTTTTCATTTTCAAGTTGTTCATGATCAAAATCAGAATATTTTTTTCTGATATCCGACAACCTGTCAACTACATCAAATTCATAGGGGTAGCTTTCAAAACCCAGTTCCTCTATTTTTTCTATTTTTTCGAGCCTGATTCTGGTGTGGTCTTCCATATTAAACCTCTCAATTTACAAACTTTTTTTCTCTGTGGAGAAAATTTATCTTAAATTTTTTTATTGTTGTAAAATCCTGTCTGGGATTAACAACAATATAATTTGCTTTAAAACCCTGATACTGGGGATCATAGTAGAACGAAGTAGAATCTGTTGAAAATAATTCCAGCCATCGGTGAGGAACAGGATCGTAGGAATTTTTTTTTGTCTTTTTCAAATAAAACCCGCTCACATATTTTGCTTTGATATCAACTATTTCCAGAAGTTTTTTCACGACTGCAGAATAACCGATACAATTTGTTTTTTTAAATGTGATAACTTCTTCAGGCGTTCTGAAGGGACTATTATCCCAATATTTTATGTTATCCCTTAGATAAAATGATATATGATTCAGGAAAATTCTCAGTGTTATATTCTCATTGAATAACTCATTAAAAACCTGTTTTACATATTTTCCGGATGATTCAAATTCGGAAGTATTAACGAAGAGTCTGTGATTCAAATTCAGGTCGAGATAGTTGGAATTTTCGATTATAATATTAACGATACTCCCTTGAGCATCAACATTCTGCTTGAAATTATCATTTTCAAAATCGGGGAAAATGGTGTTCTGTTCAGTAATGATCTTTACATCGATCATCTCAATCTGTCTTGCAGGAGAGAAAAGAAGTAATAAAATCAGAATAACCTTCATTCTGTCACCTTATCCAGAACAGCATTTATTATTTTAAATGATTCTTCACCGCCGTATTTTTTAGCGATCCTTACGATATCATCAATAACAATAATTTTATTGCCTGTTTTCATTGATTCCGCAATACCCATTCTTATTAAGTTCCTGTCTATCGGAGTAAGCCTTTCAAGTTTCCATCCGATAAGGTTTTTTGATATTTTTTCATCAATACTGTTCTTATCACTAATAATCCTGTTAATTATATCAGTGATAAATTCTATCTCAATTTCATTTAAATCTCTGAAGAAATTTTTATTATTTTCGAGAATTTCTGATACCGGAGAATCAAATTGTTTCAGAATATCTATCTGGTAGAGTAGTTTAAGTATAACTTCTCGACTGTACTTAACGCGGAACATTACAACGCTTAGATTTCCGCATCTTTAAAAAGATTGAGAAGTTCAATTGCAGCCAGGGCTGCAGAGAAACCTTTGTTTCCCATTTTATTACCCGCTCTTTCAATGGCCTGTTCAGTATTATCTGCAGTAATGATACCGTAAGATACCGGTTTTGAAAATTCAAGGTTCAGCATCGCAATCCCTTTTGTGACTTCATTTGCCACAAAATCAAAATGGGGTGTTTCTCCCCTTATGACCGTTCCGAGGCAGATAACAGCATCATATTTCTTTGAAGAAAGGCATCTTTTAGCAGTTAACGGGATCTCAAAGGCTCCCGGCACTTTTATAATATCTATCTCTTCTTTTTTAGTTCCGCTACGGAGAAGTGCATCAATAGCGCCCTCCTGAAGTTTATCTGTTACGAAGTTATTAAATCTTGATACAATAAGAGCATATTTATAGCCCCTCGAAATCAATTCACCTTTATACTCTTTCATAAAACTCTCCTGGTATAGAAAAATACCCTATAGAAGCTGATTTGTCAAGTGATACTGCCTGTTTCGGTACTATCTCCCGGAGAAATGGATATCGGAAAAATGGACTGATGGTGTTTTCCAGGAAGAATAGGGATAAGGATCATTTCCCACTTCAACGAGCTTTTCCCATAAATCAACAATATTTCCTGTGATATTCATTTCATTTACAGGTTTAACAATATTGCCTTTCTCGATCAATAAACCCATGATTCCATATGAGAAATCACCTGTTGTCGGATTTGAGTTACCTCCGATAAAATTTGTAACAAGGATCCCTCTTTCAATATTTTTCGTCATCTCATCCAAACCTTTTTTCCCGAGTTTAAAGACAAGGTTTGATGATGATCCTGAATTCGGTGTCATCCCAAGCTTTTTTCCGTAATAGGAATCAATATAATATTGTTTCAGTATCCCATTATCTATGATAACCCTTTTCTTTGAAGTGATACCTTCATTATCAAACAACCGGGATCCCAGACCCTTTGGAATAAACGGATCATCAATCAGTGTCAATTTTTCTGAACCTATTTTTTTATTAAGCTTACCGTCGAGGAATGATCTTCTCTGCTGTATTGCGCTTGCGCTCATCGGACCGTAAAGAGCATACAGAATTCTGCTGACAGACCTGTTTTCAATAAGCATATCGAACTGACCCGAATCAATCTTGTCCTGCCCGATCTTTCTGACCGCATAATCCACTGCTTTTTCACCCAGGAATTCAGGGGAAGGCAGCTCTTTAAAAAATCTCGACCTTGAATAGTAATAATCTTCAGGCCGTCCTTTATCGCCATCTCTGACAGTTGCTTCGGCGCCGCAGGAGAAGCTGGTTGATTCTTTTTCTCCTATAAATCCGTTCGAATTTACCATTACAGATTCAGAAAAAGTATCTGAATATCCGGCAGTTGCGCTGATAAGTTTGTCAGATCTTTTTTTTGCGGATGCCTCAATTTTTTTAACTATTTCAACCCTGTCTTTAGTTTCAATTTTGGTGTAATCAGGATCATTTAATTTAAGATCAATATCACTTTTACCTTCATAAAGTTTTTTGTCCGGGAGTGAACGGAATTTATCTTTGCTAAGGTATTTTGTCATTGCAACAGTTTCATTTACGAATTTTTTCAGATTCTCTGTGTCTAGATTATTGGTGCTGTGACTCGAATATTTGCCGTCAACATATAGATCCAGGCTTAGCGAATTCTGAGTAGATTCTTTCAGCTTCTCGATCTGCCCGTCCCTGTACTCTATCTCTATTTTCCTTCTGTTGGAGATATAAACCGAAGAATCTCCGGCACCGTTCTTAATAGTTTCCTTTGAAACCCATTTTGCAAGTTCTGTCCTTTTTTTTCTGTCCATTTTACCTTACACCTCCGACTGTTATTGATGATACTTTGATGGTGGGGAGCCCCATCGAAACAGGAACGCCCTGGCCGTTCTTACCACAGGTCCAACCTCCTTCGGCCATTTTGAAATCATCGGCAACCATAGTGATCTTTTTCAATACATCCGGTCCGTTACCGATGATATTTATATCTTTTACAGGTTTTGTTAGTTTTCCATCCTCAATCAGGAATCCTGATTTAACATAGAATGTAAAATCGCCTGCGCCTATATAAACCTCACCGTTGGTAAATGTTTCAGCATAGAGTCCATTCTTAACACTTTTAATTATCTCCTCTCTTTTGTGAGGGCCAGGCAGCATAAAAGTGTTTCTCATTCTGGGGAGAGGCGCAAACCTGAACGATTGTCTCCTCCCATTTCCTGTCGGTTTCACCTTATAATATTTGGCACTTATTCTATCATGTAGATAGCTCTCGAGGATACCGTCCCTTACAAGGAATGTCCGTTGTGATTCAATGTTCTCATCATCAATATTAATAGAACCCCTGATGCTCGGGTTGGTTCCGTCATCAACAATTGAAACGATCTTTTCTGCAACAGGTTTGTTTATCTTGTCTGAAAAGATCGAGACTTTCTTCCGGTTGAAATCAGCTTCCATTCCATGGCCGATCGCTTCATGAAGGAGAATTCCTGAACTCCCGGCAGCAAGGACTACTTCCATTTCCCCCCCCTTCGGCTTCACTGCATCAAAAAGGGATACAGTTCTTTTGACAGTCTCCTCAGCAAGTTGATCGATCCTTACCGGGGTAAAGAATTCAATGCCGTCCCTGATTGCGAGAGAGAATGAGTTATTCTCTTTTTTCCCGTTCTCTTCCGCTGTACAGGAAACATAGGAAAGTGTCATCGGTTGATAATCATAGGATATGAATCCGTCCGAAGAAGCCTCAAGAATATATGAACTCTGATCGATGAACCAGATGGAGGATTTTATTACTCTCTTATCAAGTGAAAAGATTTTGTCATTTATCTTTTGAAGATAGGGGATTTTCCTGTCTATTCTGACATCTTCCCATTTTGTTTTAACCGGATAATAATCCTTGGGTTTGATCAGTTTCAGATCTACCGGGTTCACTTTCTTTGATCCGCTTGCAATATTGGCAGCGGTTTTCGCTGCAAGCTTCATTGCATCCGATGAAACGTCTTCAGTAAAGGAATATCCGGTCTGGTCTCCTTTCAGTACCCTGATCCCGACACCGAAATCAATATTTGAATAGGCTCTGTTTACTTGCTTATCTTCCAGCCCGATATAATTATTTATCGTATGTTGAAAAAAGATATCACAATAATCTCCACCATAAGATAAAGCTGTTGAAAAGATATCCTGGATCATTTTTTCATCTACACCGAAATGGGAATAGTATTCCCCGAGCTCAGACGGGACATTTGAATCTTCCCCGAAGGCCATATTTATATTGTTCCCGAAAAATAGCGGGATAGAGGCTGCCGCAGCCCCTTTTGCACTAAGTGACATAAACTCTCTCCTTGAAAAATTTGATTTTTTCTTCCCTGTTTTCTGAGGATCATGATTGCTCATATAAATTCTCCTTTTTTAAATTAAAGATATTAGATTATACTCGTTTTTTTGTAAAAAAGTTATAATATAATTCTAATGGTTTTATATTTCTGATCACGGAGGAGATATGAAAAACTGGATATGGTCAGGTTTTGTTTTTATAATTACTTTTGCAATTATATTCCTCTTTAACATCCCGATAATAGTAATCTATCTGATAATCATACCTATCTTGATATTTGTTTTCATTCAGGGTTCGTTCATATATAGCTTCAGGGAGTCTCTTTCTCCTGCTGATATCCCGTCAAGAGGTTATGAAGGGAGAATTAAGGAGAATGAGAGAAGAATGTCAGGCCTGACCCATGGATTTAAACTGATAGATCGTTTCTATCTGAAAGCAATACCTGACTCAATTACTTATGCATTTATTCATGAATCGGAACCTGTAATTTGCTGCATATATAATTTTGGGAATAAACAGGCTGCAGATTTTGTAACGATCTATAATGACGGATTCACTTTGACAACAAATGATACTTTTGATGGGGGGGTGGCTCCCAGGCCTGAAAAGAATTTTGTACAGATTTTTCCGGACCAGAATTATGAAAATTTATATAACAGGCATATGGAATCTCATATATATCTGATAGATCAGGGTTTAAGGCCTTTATTTGTTCATGAGAGTGAATTCCGTCACTATTTCATGAAAGAGTACCGTGCACAGGGTGATTTTATCAGAAAGATTCCTTTCTGGACATTTATATTACTTTTCAGGACAGTGACAAAATATGGAAAAAAGTATGCAATCCCATTAAAAAAACAGGTTGAAGACGGAATAACCCGAATATTCAGGTGAAGATCCGGATTTATGTAAAAGTGTATTCTCTGATATAATCCGGATAGCGGTGGAAGAAATGAAAAAATTAATATATATATTTTTAATATTAGTTATTGCTACACCTTTTTTTGGTAAGGGCGGGAAAGTGCTAGACGATCTGCTAAACCCTCAGTCTATTGAAATAGATGATTCTCAGATATATTTTATTGAAGGGGCAAAGATATATATATACAGTCTAAAAGGCCTGGAATTGGTCAAAGTTTTCGGAAAAGCAGGCGCAGGCCCTCAGGAATTTCTGGTTCAGCCGCAGCTCCCACTTCAGGTAAATGTTAGTACCGGAAAACTGATAGTGAACAGCCAGAACAAGGTCTCTTTCTGGACAAAGGACGGGACATATATAAGTGAGAACAAAGTTCAGATAGGTGTTTTTTCAGGATCATTCAAACCCATTTCGGACGGATATGTTGGACTCAGGTTAATAATTGAAGATAGTATCATGTATTTCGGAAACGATTATTATGACAAGGATTTTAATAGGGTGAGACTCCTTTTCAAGCAAAAACATTTTTTCCAGCAGGGAAAAAAAATGAATCCTGTCGGTAGAATCCCATTTTTTCATATATGGAAGGGAAAGGTGTATGTAGAGGATGAGAATGGAATTATTCATATTTTTGATAAATCGGGAAAGGAATACCCTTCTGTTAAGCATCAATTCAAACCACTCAAGCTCGAATCCGAACATAGAGAGAGGATCCTTGATTTTTATAAGAATGATCCGGCCATCAAACAGTTCTGGAGTTTTTTTAAAGATAATATGGAGTTCCCTTCCCACTTTTCAAATATTCAGAATTCAATAGTAAATGACGACAAGATATACATGCAGACCTACAGAAGAGATAATGGGAAAGCAGAATTTATTATATACAATACTAATGGGAAATATATCGGTACCAGAATGATCCCTCTGAAAGACATGAACATTATCAGGCCATACCCCTATATGATCAGTAAAGGGAAACTCTATCAGGTCTTTGAGAATGATGATGAAGAGTGGGAGATTTCTATTACCGGGCTCAGGCAGGTTAAATAAAATTAAATAATGAAAAACTGGATAGAAATAAATGCGAAAAATCTCAAACATAACCTCTCTGTTTTCAGGGATATTTCATCAGGCAGGAAAGTCTTATTTGCAGTTAAAGCAAATGCCTATGGCCACGGTTTGAAAGAGATAGTCTCAATCACCAGAGATGTAAAAACCTTCGAATATTACGGTGTTGACACACTTACTGAAGCCCTGGAAGTGAAGAAGATAGATAATTCAAAAAAAATACTTATTCTTGGATGGCTGGATGATGAGGAACTCCCGGAGGCAATTTCATCCGGAATTGAATTTGTGATACCGTCAATACCATTTTTAAAGAGGGCTGAAAAAGCTGCTTCAGAAGCAGGTAAGAGAGGCCGGGGACATCTGAAGGTTGAAACAGGTACATCACGTCTCGGGATTTATCCGGAAGAATTGATCAGGTTCATGAGTTATAATAAATTGACTGAAATTGATATTAAGGGGATCTATTCCCATTTTGCAGATATCGAAGATACTACTGATCATTCATATGCAATGCATCAGCTGAACAGATTCAAGGATCTTTTGTCTGAGATCAATACAAACGGAATGATACGCCATTTTTCCTGCTCGGCATCAACACTTCTTTTCCCTGAGACCTATTTTGATATGGTCAGGGTCGGGATTTCGGCTTACGGTTTCTGGCCTTCAAAACAAACATTTGTCTCCTTCAATGAAAAGAATGGAAAGGATATTGATCTCAAGCCTGTATTAAGCCTGAGATCCAGGGTTGCCCAGGTTAAAGAACTTGAAGGAGGAACTCCGGTAAGTTACGGTCTCACTTACAAAACTTTTGATAAATCTTTATTAGTTGTTATTCCGGTAGGATATTTTGACGGATATGACCGGAAACTTTCAAATGCTTCAAATGTGATTATCAAAGGTAGAACTGCACCGGTAAGAGGCAGAGTATGTATGAATATGTTTATGGTTGAAATCACTCATATCGATAATGTATCTGAAGGTGATATTGTTACCCTTATTGGAAAGGATGAAAGTGAAGAAATTACAATTGACAGCCTGGCAGAACTTGCAGGTACTATCAATTATGAGTTTGTTTCGCGTCTTAATCCGCTTTTACCTAGAATTATTGTCTGAGGAATATTTCTTATTCAATTTTTTCAGTATTTTTTCCGCTCTTTCCACATGAAGGCCGCCGGGGTGATCTTTCAGATATTTTTTTACTGCCGGTATTGTCATTGCTTGTTGTGCTGTTTCCCAATCCGATTGATCCCTTTTCAGTTTTGCTTCTCTGATAAGAAATATAGACGCAGTGATAAGGACGGCAATGATGATAAGAGCTAATATCATTCCGATCATCCCTCTCTTTGAGAATCCCTCGTTTTTTGCTCCTGTGTGAGCGGCCTTTTTCTCATACTTCCTTACTGACCCGGTCTTGTCATTCTTTATCCTGTAGAGAAGAGCATCAATTAGCCTTATCAGCCCTTCGCAATCTCTAACCCTCTCTGATGGTTTCTTTGATATCATTTTGTTCAGGAGCGGTTGTATGTAATCGTATTTTTTCGGTAATTCGGGAGTCGGCCCCTGAGCATGTTTCATGGCAAGAGTGATCAGATCATCATCCCTATAAGGTGTTGTTCCGGTAAGCATTTCATAGAGAACAATTCCCAGGCTGTATATATCACTTCGTTCATCAACATTTTTAGCTCTCATCTGTTCGGGGCTCATATATTTAGGAGTCCCGACCGATATCCCGGTCCGTGTAAGGTTACTCTCTGACCTGAGTGCCTTGACTATACCAAAATCCAGCAGGACAAGTGTACCGTCATCTCTGAACATTACATTATCAGGTTTTATATCTCTGTGAATAAATCCTTTCCGATGGGCATAGAGGAGAGCATCTGCAATTGTCCTTGTAACTTTCAGAATATTTTCCGGATCATTCTTAAGAGATCCTCTTCTTATCCTGTCTTTCAAGCTCTCCTTAAGATATTCCATTGCGATATAATATTTATTGTTATACTTTCCAACATCATAAATCGAAATAATATTAGAGTGCTGAAGTTGAGCTGCTGTTCGTGCCTCTTTCACAAACCTTTTAGTTACTCTTTTATCTGAAGAATAGGATGATAGGAGCACCTTTACAGCAATATTTCTTTTGAGTTTCGGATCATTTGCAAGGTAGACCCGTGACATGCCTCCGACACCGAGTTGTTTTTTAATTGAGTACCCTCTGATGTTATCCTGCATGAGAATAAATTCCGTTCATTCGATTTAAATATCTGTAAATGAGTATAACAGTTTGATCTCTTTTTCCCAAATTGTCGAGTCGATTGTTTCCAGAAGCATGGGTATTTCATCTATCCTCGTGTCGTTCATTATAAATTTGAACGGCTCCAGCCCTAATTCTCCTGCCCCAAGGCTGTGATGTCTGTCCACTCTGCTTCCGAGTTTCACCTTACTGTCGTTAAGGTGAATCCCTTTCAAATATTGGAAACCGACTATATTCTCAAACTTTTTCATGGTTTCCATGTAAGATTTATAAGTTCTGATATCATAGCCTGAAGCAAATGTATGGCAGGTGTCAAGGCAGACCCCGATCCTTGATTTATCTTCAGTTTTTGAAATTATATGTGCAAGATGTTCGAACCTGTAACCGAGACTTGTTCCCTGTCCCGCCGTATTTTCAATAACAAGTATTACATCTTCAGTAGAGTTAAGAGTAATATTGAGTGATTCAGATATAAGGTTGAGGCATTCATCTTCACTTATTATGTTTTTATGATTTCCGGGATGGAAATTCAGATACTTTAACCCAAGTTGTGAGCATCTGTTGACCTCATCAAGAAAAGCCACCCTCGATCTTTCGAGTCCTTCTTTATCAGGATTTCCGAGGTTAATAAGATAACTGTCATGGGGGAGAATATGGTCCGGCAGATAGCCATTGATCTCGCAATTTTTCTTAAAAGAGTCTATATTTTCAGAACTGAGAGGTTTGGCCTTCCACTGTTTCTGGTTTTTTGTAAACAATGCAAATGCTTTTGCATTGATATTTTTTGCATTCAAAGGAGAGTTTTCAACCCCGCCGGCAGAGCTTACATGGGCACCGACCCTTTTCATACCTGTTTTTACTCTATCTCAAAGAGGAGATGGTTGCTTAAAATGTTTTCTCCTTCTTTAACACCTATAGACTTAATAGTACCGGCAATTGGAGCTCTCATTTCGTTTTCCATTTTCATTGCTTCATGGATAAGAACAAGGTCCCCCTCTTTTACTTTATCACCCTCTTTCATAAATATTTTCACAATGTTTCCCGGGATGAAGCTTTTAACAAGTCCGGATCTTTTTGAAACAGCTTCCTTTTCTTTATAATAAAAAAGTTTGTCTATCTTAAGAAGGTTTGCAGAATAGAATTCACCATCTATATATATACCTGTAGGATATCCTTCACTGTCTTTTTCAACTTCTACCTGATAGAGCTTATTGTTGAGAAAAATAGACCTGATCTCTTTTTCATCATATTCACCTATAAGTATATTAACTTTATTCTTGTTAATTCTAATTTCTGTTTCTGAGTGGAAGGTTGTACTATTTGATATCACTGTTTCAAAATTTTTTTTATCAAGTTGAAATTTATATTTCATTTTTCACCTCAGAACTTTTTAAATAATCTTGTTAAGAAACCGGGCTGCTTCATTTTTTCAAGTTTCTCTTTATAGTTTTTTTTTCTATTGTCGATATGAAATATTGAAGAGAGTACCGCAGCGGCAACAAGCTGTTCTTCGTCAGTTCTTCTCCTCTCATTGAATTTACATTTCTGGTTGAGGAAATCGATCGTGGTATCTCCGGAAAACAGACAGTTGCTGTTAAGTATGTGTCTAAGAAAGTTGAGGTTGGTTCTTATTCCTTTTATTATTATGTTCTTAAGGAAGTTGTTCATATCTTTTATGGAGTTTTCACGTCTTTCTGCAAATGTTATTATCTTCCCTATATACGGGTCATAAAGTGGTGAAACTTTTGCTCCTGTATATAAACTTGTCTTGAACATATTTCTGATCGTCGAATAGCTGAAGAATTCCGAAACAATACCGGATGAAGGACGGAATCCGTCAAAAGGATTTTCGGCCATCAGCGATACAAGAAGTATTGTATATTTCGGTTTTAAAATTTTAATTCCCTTAACATGATGGAGAAGCTCGCCATTGGAAATTGCAAACTGCTTTTTCAGGAAATTTGCGATCATATGAATTTCGGGGATCAATGTGTTGATCTGATATGAGGGATTGATCTCTGAAAAATATGATGCTCCGTTATTAATTATAAACTCTGTATACCCGAGTCCGACAAAATTGATCTCCTCAATAATCTTCCTTGAATCTTCATAAAGTGATTCCCTAAGGTTGTCTGATATATTTATTGAAGGGGATTCCTGGAATATCTTCTGAAATCTTCTCTGAACTGAAGATTCGATCTCAGGGAGAAAAAGAATGTTCCCGTTGATATCCCTGATAAACGGAATTTCAATATGGTGGCTGTCCGGGTAGAACTCTTCTGCAAAGATCCCTGTCCTTTTGATCTCATTCCGCTGGAGCATTTTGTTTACTCTTTCTTCCCCGGCTGGTTTATTCTCTACCACACGTATCATCTTTCCGCCCTGTCCTTTTAGAGGTTTAAGGATCAGCGGATAATGGAAACTGTCCGGAATTTTTTCATAATCAAGGTGGCTCTTTATTACTTTTGAGTATTTTAGAACCCGGATACCAAGGTCTTCGGCAATTTTCCGAAGTTCTATTTTATCTTCAACAATAGATAAAACTTTGGAACCCGGGCCGATAACTTCAATATTCTTCTCTTCACATAATCTGAAAAACTCAGGGTCTTCAGCAAGAAATCCATATCCCGGATGAATATAATCGACATCGAGCTCAAGCGCTTTCTCAATAATCATTTCCCTGTCGAGATAAGAATCCTCAAGTTTAGATGATAGAAATTTATAGCTTCTGCAAGCAAGTTTTACAGCCAGTGAATTGGCATCTTCCGGAGAGTAAAGCAATATAGTTTCAAGACCGATACTTTTAAGAGAATCGATTATGTCAAGCGCAATTACACCTCTGTTTGGTATCAGTACTTTCTTTTTATCTGATTTATTGATCATTTATAATTCTCCCTGATTACAGAGGAATATTTCCATGTTTTTTCCCGGGGTTTGACATAGATTTGTTTTCAAGTGATTCGAGTGCTTTGATGAGTAACGGGCGGGTTTCAACCGGCATTATAATATCATCAATATAGCCGAAAGCAGCGGGCTCCTTGGGATTTGCAAATTTATCTTTATATTCCTGGATCAACCTTTCCCGAAGTGATTCAGGCTGTTCCGCAGTTGAAAGATCTTTTCTGAAAATAACATTTATGGCTCCCTGGGGACCCATTACGGCAATTTCTGCGGTGGGCCAGGCATAAACAATGTCCGCACCCAGATGTTTGGAACTCATGACAATGTATGCACCACCATACGATTTCCTGGTTATTACAGTAAGTTTAGGAACGGTTGCTTCTGAATATGCATAGAGCAGTTTTGCCCCATGCTTGATGATCCCGAGCTGTTCCTGATCTTTGCCAGGAAGGAATCCGGGGACATCCACTAAACTTATAAGAGGGATATTAAATGCATCGCAGAATCTTATGAATCTTGCTCCTTTAACTGAAGCATTAACATCAAGCGTACCGGCAAAAATACCGGGATTATTTGCCAGCATCCCTACTGTTCTGCCGTCCATTCTGGCAAATCCTACAACTATATTCTGAGCATAATTTTTATGGACCTCAAGAAATTTACCATTATCTACTATCAGTTCAATAAGGTTCTTAATATCATAAGGTTTATTGGGGTTAACCGGGACTATTTCGTTAAGTTTGTCATCCATTCTGTCATACGGGTCATCAGACATCTCTCTCGGAGGTTCATGGAGATTGGAAGACGGAATATAGCTGAGCAGTTCTTTTACTTTATCGAGGGTGTCCTTTTCATCTGCCCCTACAAAATGTGTTACTCCGGAGATCGAAGAATGAGTTTCAGATCCGCCAAGGTCATCAAATGTGACCTCTTCTTTATTTACTGCCTTTATAACTTCGGGCCCTGTTACAAAAAGGTGGCTGGTTTTATCTGACTGAAAAATAAAATCTGTTATTCCGGGAGAATACACAGCTCCTCCGGCACAAGGGCCTAGAATCACAGAGATTTGAGGGATGACTCCGGATGCCATTGTATTACGGTAAAAAATATCTCCATAACCCGCAAGACTGCTTATCCCCTCCTGAATCCTGGCGCCTCCCGAGTCGTTTATTCCGACTACCGGAGCACCGGCTTTCATTGCAAGGTCCATTACATTAACTATTTTCTTTGCATGCATTTCTCCCAGTGATCCGCCCAATATTGTGAAATCCTGTGAATATACATAAACAGTTCTGTCATCAACTTTTCCGAATCCTGTTATAACTCCGTCTCCGTAGAACTTCTTTTTTTCCAGGCCAAAGTTTGATGATCTGTGTTGTACATATCCCTGCAGTTCAACAAATGTACCCGGGTCGAAAAAATATTCGATCCTCTCTCTGCCTGTCATTTTCCCCTGAGCATGCCTTTTGTTGATCTTATCCTGACCACCACCACTGTTTTTCAATTCCCTTAATTTTTTCAGATCTTTAATCTTCTTTTTCATATGAGTTCCTTGAATAAGGTCAATTTTACCTGTAAAAAAGCTAAAAAGCAAATTGTATTCTTTATCAGTACTTAGGCTTTGTACACAATATGACCTTGACAAAGTCAGGATAATTTCATATAAATAATTTTAATATTTCGGAGGAAAACAATGAAGAGTATCAAAAGTGAAGATTTGAGAAATGTAGCTGTTATCGGCCATGGGCAGTCAGGAAAAACCAGTCTTGTGTCAGCCTTCCTTTATAATACAGGTATGGTCAACAGACTTGGAAAAGTGGAGCAGGGAAATAGTGTGACCGATTATGAAGAAGAAGAAATAGAGAAGAAAATCTCGATCCAGGCATCACTTGCCTATGCGGTTCAGGGTAACAATAAAACCAATATTATTGACACTCCGGGATATGCAAATTTTATATGGGAGGCAAGAGTAGCCCTCCGGGCAGTAGAAACAGGATTGATAGTTGTGAATTCACTTGAAGGGGTTGAGGTTCAGACTGAGAAGGTTTTTGATGCAGCTTCAGATCTGAATAAATCGGTTGTTTTTGTCGTCAATAAAATGTCCAAGGATCTTGCAGACTTTGATAAATCATTCGAAACAATCGTTGAATCATTTGGAAAAAATACTATTGCAGTACAGATACCGATCGGCAAAGGTGAATCATTCAAAGGTGTTGTAGATTTAATAAAGATGAAAGCTTACGAGTATCCCGGGGATGAGTCCGGAAAGCCCAAAGAGGTGGAAATACCGGGAGATCTTAAAGATAGCGCAGATTCACTCAGGGAAGCATTGATCGAAAAAATTGCTGAAAATGATGAAGCATTAATGGAAAAATATTTTGAAGAAGGTGATCTCAGTTTAGAGGAGATTGCATCCGGATTAAAGGCCGGTATTTTATCGAGAGATATTTTTCCTGTTCTTATTACCGATGCAGTTAACAATATTGGAGCAGATCTGGTTCTGGATTTTATTATTAATTATTGTCCTTCACCGGTTGATGCAGGTGAAGTCGCCTGTGTAGAAGGGAGTGTCAAGCCTGATCCTTCAGATAAATTCACCGGCTTTGTATTTAAAACAATATCAGATCCTTTTACAGGAAAGATATCAATCATAAGATCTTTCTCCGGTATGTTTAAACCCGACAGCACATATTACAATACAACTAAATTCACCGATGAGAGATTCGGCGGATTTTTTGCACTCCAGGGTAAAACCCAGGAACAATGCGGCGAAGTATTCCCCGGAGATATTATTGCTGTTGCAAAACTGAAAGAGACAAAGACAGGTGACACACTGGCTGTGAAAGGGGAGAAAGTACAATTTCCTGAAATAAAATTCCCGATTCCCTCCATCTCATTTGCAATAGAACCGAAGTCACGAGCGGATGAAGGAAAGATATCGGTGGCGTTCCAGAAAATAATTGAGGAAGATCCCACTGTTAAGACCCATAGGGATACTCAGACAAAAGAACTTGTTATCTCTGGTAACGGACAATTGCATGTTGAACTTGTTGTTAATAAACTTCATAAAAAATATGGTGTTGAAGTGACCATGAAACCGCCCAAAGTACCGTATCTGGAAACCATAAAAGGCAAAGCTGATGTTAATATAAAGTATAAAAAACAGTCAGGAGGAAGGGGACAGTACGGCCATGTTGTTATAAAAATCGAACCTCTTCAGAGAGGAAAAAATTTCGAGTTTGTTGATTCTATTTTCGGTGGTTCAATACCTAAGAATTATATTCCTGCTGTAGAGAAGGGGATTAGGGAAGCAAAAGAGAACGGAGTGCTCGCAGGATATCCTGCTGTCGATTTTAAGGCTGACCTTTACGACGGCAGCTATCATGATGTTGATTCTTCAGATATGGCCTTTAAGATCGCCGCTTCAATGGCTTATAAGAAAGGTATGAAAGAAGCTAAGCCAACCATTCTTGAACCGGTAATGGATGTAGAGGTGGTAACACCTGAAGAATTCATGGGGGATATCAATGGAAATCTCAGCGGAAGAAGAGGTAGAATCCAGGGTATGGAAACAAAAGGAAAGAACAATGTTATTAAAGCTCAGGTACCAATGGTTGAGATGCTTGATTTCGAACCGAACCTTACTTCTATAACAGGAGGAAGGGGCAGCTACTTTATGGAGCTTTCTCATTATGAGGAAGTACCGGGACAGCTTCAGAAAAAGATCATAGAAGAAGCAGTTAAAGAGGGAAGAATAAGAGAGGAAGAGGAATAGACCTTATAGTCTATGAACATCTCTGCAGAGTGTAATTCTGAAGTTATACCAGATGGTATCTATTTAGTTGATACTTTATATCTTGGTATAGAAAGGTTTGCTGCATCTTATTTTCTTGAGGACAGCGGTGAGATCGCTGTTATCGAAACCAATACCAATCATGCGATACCTAGAATTCTAAATGCTGTAAAAAATGCCGGATTCAGCACTGCCAGCATAAAGTATATTATACTGACACATATTCATCTTGATCATGCAGGAGGGGCGGGTTTGATAATGAAAGAACTGCCTGATGCTCAACTTGTTGTTCATCCCCGCGGGGCCCGTCATATGATATCCCCCGAAATACTTATAGAGAGTGTCAAGCAGGTATATGGTGAAGATGAATACAGAAAACTGTATGGGGAAATAATCAGTATTCCGAAAGAGAGAGTAATAAGTATTACGGGCGGGGAAAGTGTTATGGTGGGCAGTCGGGAACTTAAAATGATCGAATCTCCCGGACATGCAAAACATCACAATGTTGTTTATGATGAGTTTTCCGGATCTGTTTTTTCCGGTGATGCATTTGGTATAGGGTACCCCCGCTTCCGGTATAATAAGGGAGAGCTGATCTTCCCCTCAACATCTCCGGTTCAATTCGATCCAAAAAGTTCGCTCAGTACTTTTAAAATGATTAAAGAACTTGATCCTGTAAGAATCCTGCTTACTCACTTTGGAAGCATAGAAAATGTAACTGAAGTTTATGAACAATTAGGTATTTTAATTAATTCAATCGAAATTGCCGCTTCTCAAAGGTATTCAGAGGGATTGCGGGGAGATGATCTTAATGAAGCCCTGACAATCGATATATGGAAAATGTTTGAAAAGAGGATATTGGAAATCAGGGAAAGCAATTTAAGTGAAGATGAAAAAAAACATTTATTCTTTGATGCGGATCTTAATGGAAAAGGGGCGGCTGTATACATAACGCGGAAAAATAAATTATGACACTTCCAATCCTTGAAGTTAAAAATCTGGTTAAGAGCTTTATTCAGCCGGACAAGAAAAATCTTGAGGTAATATCAGGTCTGAGTTTCAAACTTGATAAAAGTAAGATCTTTGCAGTAACCGGAGTTTCCGGTTCAGGAAAAAGCACACTTCTCCATCTTATCGGAAGTTTTGACAAGCCTGAATCCGGGGAGATTTTATTTGAAAATGAGAATATAAACAATTTTTCTCCGGAGAGGCTTTTAAGATACAGAAATAGTGAGATTGGCTTTCTTTACCAGTTTCATTACCTAATGCCGGAACTTACAATACTTGAGAATGTTACTTTCCCGTTTCTAATTAACAAGTTTAATAGAAAATCGGCAAACGAGAAAGGAATTGAATTATTGAATAGAGTAGGACTTAAATCTAAAATAATGAATATGCCCCATGAATTGTCCGGGGGGGAGAAGCAGAGGGCGGCCATTGCCCGAAGTTTAATAAATTCTCCCAAACTTCTACTTGCCGATGAACCAACAGGTAATCTTGATAGAAAAACAGGTGAAAAGGTTTTTGAGTTATTCTCCGATATGATCCGTTATGAAGGACTGTCTGCAATTGTTGTTACTCATAACGAAAATCTGGCAGGCGAAGCTGACAAGATTCTTAATCTGAACTGAGATAAAATAATCTTAATATTGACAATTTCTATTCCTTACGTAAAAATCTTTTATTAATGAATACCAAACCACCTTTGATCACAATTGTCACAGCAACCTACAACAGAAGCAATGTGTTGTACTATTCTCTTTCATCGCTTCAAAAACAGGATTTCACTGACTGGGAATGTGTCATCGTCGGGGATGCATGTACGGATAAAACTGAAAGTGTAGTGGATTCATTCAATGAGAAGAGGTTCCGGTTTATTAATTTGCCGGAAAACACAGGAGATCAGGCGGGGCCGAATAATTATGGTTGCAGCAGGGCAAAGGGAAAATATATTGCTTTTCTAAATCATGATGACCTCTGGTTCCCTGACCATCTCAGTTCCATGATAAATGCTATTGAATCTTCCGGGACAGACCTGGTTTATGCAATGAATGCGACAGTATTCCCGGATGATTCGATTCGGGTCCGAATGATCCATGAAACCGGAAGCTGGGCCCCCCATGTTTTTGTCCCGGCCTCATCGTGGTTATTCAAACGGGAAATGATGCAATCGGTTGGTCTCTGGCACTCTTTCAGACAGACGCATGCAACACCTTCGCAGGACTGGTTGTTTCGGGCTTGGAAAAAGAAACACCGTTTTTTTATGAACCCGGATCTGACAGTGATTCTCGTATTCGCTTCATGGCGGGATCGGGCATATGGAAGAAGAGAAAAAAATATTAACGAATCAGTATTCCGAAGTATGAAAAATACAGAGACTTTTCGCAAAAAGATCATTAGTGATTCTATGATCTCTGCGGTATCGGGAGAAACATCAACAAATCTGAATAAACACCTGAAGAAATTTTTACGGGCAATGATATATAAGATCCTCGTATGGCTGAGATTGTCTCCACTGGCCGTTCTGAATTTTGTGAGGTATGGTTTTCATGGAGGTTTCATTCCCTCTTTAAGTCGAAAACGGGGGATTGAGAAAAAAAAATGAGAGTAATGGTTACAGGTGCTGCAGGATTTATTGGTGCAGAAATTTGCAGGAGACTACTTGTCAGTGGAGCGGAGGTTACCGGATTGGATAATTTCCATCCGCACTATTCTGTTAATGTAAAAAAAAACAACCTGGCCGAACTTTCATTATTCAAGGGATTTTCTTTCCTGGAAGGTGATATCACCGATGGTAGGGAGTTCAGTGAGATATTAAAGAGATCCCGTTGTAACATGGTTGTCCACTTTGCTGCCGAGGTTGGTGCCGGACGATCAATGATTTTCCCCGGGGACTATTATAAGGTTAATGTTCTAGGTACTCAAAATGTGATTGACGCTTCGGTATCTCTTGGAATAAAAAAAATTATTATGGCCTCAACTTCTAATATCTACGGGGATAATATCGAGCCTGTGCTGAAAGAAAATGAAGCAATTCCCGATCCTGTCACCCCTTATGCAGTCTCAAAGCTTGTTAACGAATGCATGGGGAAAATCGCATCAGATCAATATGGAATTGATATTGTAGTATTAAGGATCTTTTCTGCATATGGACCCGGGCAGCGCCCTGATCTGGCAATACATAAATTTACAAGACTTATAGAGTCCGGGCAACCTGTAAGATTATTTTCTGATAATAAAAGTTATAGAGATTATGTCTATTCCGTAGATATTGCTCAGGCAGTAGTAAAATGCCTTGAACACATTTCCGGATTCCAGTTAATGAACATAGGGTCAGGGAGGGGAATTCATCTTTATGAGGTTATTGAGATTCTGGAAAATATTATCGGTGTTAAAGCAGATGTTATATATATAGATCCGCCTCCGGGACATATAAATAGTGGGATCGCAGATATTACAAAAGCTGAGAAGCTGATCGGGTATAAACCAGTATTTGTTTTTGATAAGGGAGTGAGAGAATTTTATAAATGGTTTAAAAAACAGGGTGAATGATAAATGCACAGAAAAGAATTAGTAACGGAAGGAATTATTATTGAAAGTTCAGACTCCAAAATACAATTGATCGCATCAAAAATGAAAGTGGCTGCTCATACCGGAAAAATAACTAAATATCTTAAGGATGGGAATATCTATCCTGTTACACTGGAGCTTGACCTCACAAGCAGATGTAACCGGAATTGCCCCAATTGCCCAAGCGCCCGGTCTATTAAGACCGACCACCTGAGCCAGGAATTTGTTGACCGGTTATTATCAGTTCTTTCGGAGAATACACGCGGGTTGCTTCTCACGGGTGGAGAAACAACTTTGTCTCCTCTTTTTCCTGAAACACTGAGAAAAGCAAAAGAAAAAGGGTTCTGGGAGATTGCAGTTGTGTCTAATGGAAGCAGGCTTGATATTCCGGAAGTTACCAATCCTTTACTTGAGTATGCTTCTGTTATCAGAATATCCATGTATGATTTTAATAAGTCAACTTGTGAAGGACCTGCAGTTGTTCTCAACAGAATATCAGAATTAAGAAAAAGAATTGATCTCGACAGGAGAGATCTTGAGATTGGTGTCAGTGTACTGACCAGTGCTTCAAATATATCTATTCTCGAAGATATTGTTAGAAGTGTCAGTTCTTCCGGTGCTCACTGGGTCTATTTTCACCCTTTCTGTTCCAATTGGGACTACGGCGCCCCCGAAATCATTGACCAGGCCGGGGTGGAGGATCAGATAAAATATCTTCAGAAGAAATATTCAGACATAATCGGTATTTATTATCCGGAAGAAAGATATTCAAACAATAAATTTGAATTCAGTGGATATCATGGTTCACATTTTTTGATGGTTGTCGGTGCTGATGGAAAGAACTATCTGGGAGCAGAGACAAAATATGATCCTGAATTTGTAATTGCCGACCTTAATGAAGATCTGTCAGACAATTTTCTCTGGAATAAAGAAAGACTTAATCTTATTCATTCAGTAAAGAGTTTAACATTTAAAGCAATCGGAAGCCGTCACAGGGGAAGTTTGTACAGTAGTCTGATAGAAAAAATGAAAGAGGATGGAAGCGGGGTTAATGAGAAATCGGGAAATAACTGTTCATTTAAGTATCCATATATTCTGTAGTTAAAAGCATAAAAAATTAAAAAAAAAATAGATAATTATTGAAAAATTTAATGCTAAAATAAGTTATGCTTCTAACATATTTTTCGTAAAGTGTGATCTGAACTTCATGAAAAAGAGAGGTTTTGGAAAAAAGTGAATAAAAACTATTTCAGTACTTAAAAAAAAATACAAAAAAAAAGAAACTTTATTGTAGTAGCTAAAACTAGAAAACATAGTCTTGCAGTGGAGAGTTGAGGTGAAATCCGCAAAAAAAGCCTCTTTAGGTTAAAAAAATAACATAACAATACTTTTAAAAGTATAAAATAACAAAAAATTAAATAAAATTATATTTTTGTGTGAAAAAGTATTGACATAAAGAAATAATTGAATTATTAATTATTTATGCCGATCGACGAAAGATTTCTAGATCACTATTCTCTTATGTGCAAAGCCGTATCAAAACCAGATCGTCTTAGAATTATAAATGTTCTCAATGACAAGAAATTTAATGTCGGACAAATTCAAAAAGAACTTAATATTTCCCTTAGCAGTTTATCCAACCATTTAAATGATATGTATAAGATGGGTGTTCTCGGGAAAGAGAAAGAGGGGAAATCTGTATATTATTATCTTATAAATCCTGACCTGGTAGAAGGTATATCAAATATGCAGAAAATTATTAAAGTTATGTTTACGGATAGAACAAAATAAATATTATAGGAGGTTATATGAAAAGTAAAAACTTAATTTACTTATCATTGACTTTTTTCTTCTTATTTACCTTAATTAATTATTCAGCAGACGGCTTTGTGGGCGACAAAGCATGTCTGGAATGTCATGACGGAGTGATGAAGAATTTTTCAAAGAATGTTCACTCAAGATTGAAGGATTTCGAACTCAAAGGGCTAAAAAAGGGTTGCGAATCCTGTCACGGTCCCGGCGGTGCGCATGCTGAAGAAGGTGATGTAGAAAAAATTGTCAGTTTTAAAAAAGGAAGCAAGAGCGGAACATCCGCTGCATGCTTAAGCTGTCACAAAAGTTTAAAGGCTTCAGACTGGAACCTCAGTGATCATGCTGCTACTGAAGTTGGTTGCGCAGTATGTCACCCGATTCACAAAGGGAAAGATCTGAAAGCTGAAGATCCTTATCTCTGCCTGAAATGTCACACGGATATTAAAGTTGAAACTATGTATCCTTCACATCACCCTTTGAGAGAGGGGAAAATGAAATGTTCAAGCTGTCACCAGCATCACGGTTCACTGGTCAACAATCTTAAGACAAATGAAAGATTGAACGACCTTTGTTACTCCTGTCATGCTGACAAGAGAGGCCCGTTTGTTTTTGAACATGCGCCTGTTCAGGAAGACTGTATGGCCTGTCATAATCCTCATGGATCAGTAGCAAATAATCTTCTTAAACAGAATGAACCTTTCCTCTGTCTGCAATGTCATGAATCACATTTTCATGCAGGTAGAATAGGTATGGTAGAAGCAAAAACTCTTCCAGCAACCGGTTGGCATTCAGAGAATCCGCATGGTACAGAAGGCTGGAGAAGGGCATTTCTGACAAAATGTACACAATGTCACTTCAAGATCCATGGAACAGATGA
This sequence comes from Candidatus Aminicenantota bacterium, assembly GCA_963827565.1. Taxonomy (GTDB): domain Bacteria; phylum Acidobacteriota; class Aminicenantia; order UBA2199; family UBA2199; genus UBA647. The sequence goes on along the minus strand of CAWHBG010000002.1, from coordinate 596,699 downwards.
TCCTTCCCAGACAGTTTCAGGTCAGGGTAAAGGGATGATAAGGTAAGGAGGCTATCAGATGAAAAAAATAATAATACTTATATCAATAATTTGTCTGGTTGTTGTGCTTCCTATGTCAGCAGAAGAGACAACCAAAAAGGATGAGAACCAGCTTGATGCAAAGGTGAAATTTGGACTGGGTTATATAGGGCAGGAAGATGCAACTGTAAAAGTAAAAGAGTATTCACCCCTTGATGACGGGATCAAACCTTTTATCAAAGCATTGTTCTCCGGAAATATGGGAAAAACATTCTTTAAGATAGCATCAAAATTTTATGGTGATGTTAAAGATATGTCCCATAAGTTAAAATTCGATTTTAACAGAGTATTAAAACAGGAATTAACATATGATGCACTCTATCACAGGCTGGATCATGATCCTTTGACCAATATTGATGTCATCAGTGAAGCAAGATCAGGTGCCTATGCGGAAGATATGAATCCTAATGATCAATATTATTTAAAGAGAACAGAATTTGTAAGTAAAACTCAGCTCTCAGTTCCAATGGTTCCGGGACTTAAATTCTATGTTCATTATAGAGATGAGTCCAGGAAAGGGATGTATCAGGCAAGAACTCTGAGTAAATGTTCTGCTTGTCATGTTACTGCGAAATCAAGATCGATAAACAGCTATAACAGGGATATTAAAATTGGAACAAATATCAGACTTGGAAATTCGAATGTTGACTATTCTTATACGGCAAATACCTTCAAAGAGATGGATGATGCTCCTCTTAATTATTATCTTACCAACCAGCATCCTGAAAACAGCAGCTTCGTTTTCACTTCCAGAATAGGTGTCGGAGATGCAGAGAATCTTCCTTTCGATGTTGTTCCTGAAAGTAAGAAAGGGACTCATCTTCTAAAAGCGGCAGTACCTTTTAGTGATACAAAGGTCCTTTCTGCTCAATATGTTGGTGCAACTGTTGAGAATGTTAATAAGAATCTTAAATGGAAATCCAATGCATTTGCAGGAGCATTTACTGCAAGATTAGGTAAGAAAGCGTTTGTTAACGCTATTGTTAACTACCAGAAGATTGACAATGACTCCGTTGCTATTGACATCAATGAAAGAGCTGATATAGGCGGTCCTTATACAGGGCAGATTTATGCAGATCGATTTGATTTTGATACTTTTGACTGGACCCGTTTTTCCTCATTATCAAGAACTGTCATTGATGTTAAAGCAGGTTTCAGGTATAAATTCTCAAAAAAATTCAAGTTTCAGCTTGCTTATAATTATGAGGATATTGACAGAGAATTTTATGATGTCCTGAATACGACAAAAAATACATTCAAAGTGAAGTTTACTATGAAACCGGCAGATAGGTTAAAGGTTGTATTTGATGGGAAATATTCATCTATTAAAGATCCTTTTGCCAATCTGAATGGAGGAATTGCTCCGGCAGCTCAGCTATATGCGACCACTTCTCCTCTTGCTCCTACTGCAACTCAGTTCTATATCTGGCATATGATGCGGGAAGGGACAATGACAGCCTATCCGGAGAGCGTTACAGAATTAAAAGGTAGAATTCATTGGAATCCGACATCAAAATTTGCTCTGAATGCAAATGTTCTGTACAAAACTGAGGACAATGATAATCTGGTTACTACCGGCGCAAGCTGGAACAGGGATCTCTTCCAGTGGGGTGTTAATCTGTGGGCTGTGATCTCTAAGAAAGCTTACTTCTCTGCAACCTATTATGACTATTCAAATATCTACAATACCATGTTTGCTATTGCAGCTTTGGAAGGATGCGGTGGGGCGATTATTGCCGGACAACCGGGAACATTGACTGATATGATGGATCTTGATAATAGCAATCAGACTCTGCTTCTGAGCCTCAATTATATGGCGAGTAAAAAACTCTCCATGTACTTGAACTTCAACTACACGAAATCAGGTTCTGTAATAAAAGAACTCTCACTTAATGAAAGTCAGGTTCCTTATCTGCCTGGGAGCCCTGGTGTCACTGATCTGGATTTTGATAACTACGGAAATGTTGCAGATTATTCAGAACTCGACATGGAACAGATGATCGCACAATTCGGGTTAAATTATGAGCTCAATAAGAACTGGACACTGAATGGTTCAGTTTATTATTATATTTATGATGATATTGCTGAGTATCTTTTCACAGACACATCAGGGAAATCCTACTCATTCTACGTAGGCGTTACCTGGAAGAAGTAAATAAGAGATTTTCTTGAATAAAAGGGGAGGCTTTGGCCTCCCTTTTTTTTATACGGAGTTTTCTCCCCCTCTCTATTTAAAATAGTATTGGTTGAGTTGACTTTTTGAAGGGATTGAATTATTTATAGGGCATGCCTATTGATGAGAAGTTTCTTGATAATTATGTGCTTATGTGTAAAACCGTCTCCAAACGCGATCGGATTCGGATTATTAATCTACTTGAAAAAGAAAGATTAAGTGTGGGGGAGATCGGTGAAAGACTGGGGATATCTTTGAGCAACTTATCCAATCATATGAATGACATGTATAAAATGGGTGTATTGGGAAAGACAAAAGAGGGTAAACTTGTTTTCTACTTTCTTGTCAACCCGGACCTTGTGAAAGGGATCTCAGCATTAAATGATGAGATCAAAGTCCTGTTTCAGAAAAAGAATAATAGTGTCAGTTAAATATTAATCCAGCGCCTTTCTATCCTTTAACAGATCTTTTCTTATCAGAAAATAGAGTTCTCCATTTTCTTTCAGGTGTCCGGCGATCAGTTCACTTTTCTCTACCATTTCCAGTAAAAAGATCCGCTCTGCCCGGAGTTCTTATTGCGCCCCCTGTATCCTGATTCAGTACAAAGTTATGAAAATTCTTTTCCCCGACCCTTTCTTCCCGCTCATTGAATTCCGGAAATGACGATTTGAGATAGCAGATTGCACCTCTCGGGAATATATATTTATCTGTTGCGATACTTCTGTATCCGGTAACAGTGACACCGAGTGAACCGACTGGTCCCTCTTCAACTTCCCTGAAGAATATATAGGAAGGATTATAGTTGAAAGTATCTTTTATTTCTTCAGGGTGATCACGGAGATATTTTTCAATATACTGCATTGACAGGTCCCTGTACTCACAAATCCCTCTTTCGACAAGCAGCCTTCCGATTGCCCTGTACGGGTGGCCGTTGGTGTCAGCATAATTAATTCGGACCTGCTCCAGATTTCTAAGTTTGATCACGGCTGATCCCTGTATATGGAGAAAGAAAAGATCTATATTATCATTCACCCACAGGAGTTCCAAATTTTTGTTGTCGAGTGCCAGCTGATCATCGATCTCTTCTCTGGAATAGTAGGGGACTATCCGGTTATCTTCTTCGAGTCTTCCCCGGAGAACAAGCGGTAAACCTTTTATTTTTAAAAAAACCGGGAACTCGGACAACATGATATTAACCAGATCATCCGGCCTTTTATATACAGGATATCTGAACGTTTCCGTTTTTTCTCTGGATCCGGACAATGATGCTTCAAAATATCCGGTTAACAGAAGTTCATCCGATGCAGTTCTGTAAAAAGAATAGTTTCCGTTTACATATTTAAAGAATCGTTCTGACAATCCGGATCGGATTAGATTTTCTCTGAAATCTTTAAGACATAATACCATGTCAGCGGCAGAACACCATTGTTCACCGAAACTGAATGTGGTCTCCGGATCAATTTTTAAGTAGTAGATCAGGCTCTGGTCTATGGAATTTATCAGATCTTTAAGATCTCCTGTATCGCCGGTAATTGAAAGTTCTGACGGGACAAGGGAATTCTCCGACGTCCACTGAACTTCTCTTTTCCTGATAAGCAACCATCCGGATATACATATGAGCGACAATGTCAGAATGATAAGGTTTATATTTTTTTTATTCTTCATTTGCAGATTATATATTTTTTCTATTCTTGAATAAAGGAGAGGGATTCTTTCATAGTATAAATTATCATGTCTTTATGATAGAATATTTTACTTTGGAGGTAATATGAAAAAGGTATTGATATTGTTATTTTTGATCACTTTCGCCATTACTGCAAATAGTGCGGATTTCAATTTTGACACAGTGAAGGAGAGGGTCTCTGAATTCACTTTGTCAAACGGATTAAAATTTATTCTGCTGGAGGACCATTCTGTCCCGATAGCCAGTTTCGTAACTTATGCAAATGTCGGTGGAAGTGATGAAAGTATAGGTATTTACGGGATATCTCATATTCTTGAACATCTTGCTTTTAAAGGTACTTCAGAAGTGGGGACAAAAGATATTAAGAAGGAAAAGGCAGTCCTTGATAAAATGGATATGCTGTTCTTTAAGATCAGAGAAGAAAAAAATTCTCTTCACCCTGATAAAGAAAAAATTGAAGTCCTTGAAAAAAAATTCGAGGAATTGAGAAAAGAAGCACAAAAATATGTTGTTGCCAATGAATTTGATTCGATCCTGAAGAAAAATGGGGGAGTCGGATTAAATGCCGGTACAGGAGCTGATTCAACTGTTTATTTTTTCAGCCTTCCTTCTAACAAGGTTGAATTATGGGCTTATCTTGAGTCCGGAAGGTTCTCCGATCCTGTTTTCCGGGAATTTTATAAGGAAAGGGAAGTTATTAAAGAGGAGAGGCGTGTAAGGGTCGATAATCAGCCAGTAGGGAAAATGGTAGAAGAGACACTGGCTCTGGCCTTTAAAGATCATCCTTATAAGGTTAATGTTATAGGCCCTATGAGCAATATCGAAAATATAACTCTCGATGATGTAAAAAGATATTTCAGAAGATATTATACAGCGGGAAATATCGTTATCGGAGTTACCGGGGATGTATATCCCAAACAATTAAAAGAACTTGCTGAAAAATATTTTTTAAAGATACCGGCCGGTAATAGAATGCCGAGAAACACTACAATTGAACCGCCTCAGCTCGGTGAAAAGAGGATGACAATTTATGAAGATTCACAACCATGGATTATCACCGGATATCATTGCCCGTCAATACTTCATGAAGATTTTGTTAAATTCAATGTTCTTGATTATATAATGACTAACGGAAGAAGTTCCAGACTATATAAAAAGCTTGTTACCGGTGATAAGTCTGCATTATTTGTCGGGTCGATGGCAGGATTCCCTGGAAATAAATATCCTTCTCTTTATATAATTTTTTCACTTCCTAATATGAATCACACAACTGAAGAACTGGAGAAGATAATCGTACAAGAGCTGGACAGACTAAAAACTGAAAAAGTTACAGAGGAAGAATTAAAGTCTGCCAAGGTCAGAATGAAAGTATCATTGATCAGGCAGATGACATCAAACAGAGGCCTTTTATTTTCTCTTCTTTCGACTGAAATTCTAAAAGGATCATGGAAACATGCATTCACATATATTGATGAGATTGAAAAGGTAACCGTAGAAGATCTTAAAAAACTTGCAGAAAAATATTTTACACTTTCAAACAGAGTGGTTGTAAAGATCGAGAAAAAGGGGGGAGATAAGAAATGAGGAAATTTACACTTTCAATATTAATTTTTGCCATTCTTTTGTTCGGGACGGGGATCTTCGGAAAAGGGAGAAAACTTGACAAAATAAAATATCCTCCTCTTAATGAAATTCAGAAACCTGTTATTGAGGAAGCCAAGCTGACTAACGGGATCCAGATCCGGTTGATCGAAGATCAGAAGTTCCCAATAGTTAATTTTACCGCTTACCTGAAAGGGGGAGATGTGTATGACCCTCCGGGAAAGATCGGGCTTTCTTCAATAACGGCTCAGCTTCTCCGGATCGGGGGAACCGCCGGCCTGAATGGCGATGAGATCGACAAAATACTGGATATGAACGGTATATCGATCTCATTTGGGAGTTCTTTTGATTATTTTACGATCACTGTGTCAGCTCTTAAGACGAGTTTTGAAAAAGGGATGGATATTCTCTCAAAGATACTTACAGCTCCTGCATTTGATAAAGAAAAATTTGAGGAAATTAAAACCCAGTTCTCGAGCTCTATCTCAAGAAGAAATGATGATCCTGCTGCGATAAGGGGAAGGGAATTCGGGAAGCTCATCTATGGTAAAAACTCTCCATTCGCTGCAGATCTGGAGTATGAACACCTTGAAAATATTACTGTTAATGATGTCAGGAAGTTTTATTCCATGTTCTTCAAACCTGAAAATATCATGATCGGAGTTACTGGCCCATTTAAGATGGGGGAACTTGAACCGGTTATAAATAAATTCTTCGGTCAATTAAAAGGAGATCCTGTCATCCCTGTTTATCCTGTTGTTAAAAATCCGGAACATGGTTTTAATGTTTATTTTGCTGAAAAGGCCAACCAGACACAGAGTCAGATAGTTGTCGGTCATCCCGGTTATATTGAGAATATTGATGAAAAGGCGAAGATACTGGTTTTTAATTCAATTTTTTCACAGGGCTTTAATTCCAGATTAATGCAGAGACTGAGGGTGAAGATGGGGCTTACCTATGGAGTAGGGGGAGGGATTAATTGTGAATATCTCTATCCGGGAGATGTTTCTTTTACAACTTTTACGAAGTCTGAATCAACTGTTACTGCAGTGAAAGCAATAATGGATGAGGTAAATAGGATCCGAACAGAAAAAGTTTCAGAAAGGGAACTAAATGAAGCAAAGGATTATTTCCTCAATTCATATGTATTCAAATTCAGTTCTCCTGAAAAAGTACTTAATGATCATATCAGGAAAGAATTCTACAAGCTTGATAAAGCCAAGTATGATAACCTTATGAATAAAATAAAGACCGTTACCGCTGAGGATATTCTTAAGACTGCCCGGAAATATATTATTCCTGAGAAGATGGTCACACTGATCGTCGGTACAAAAAAGAGTATTAAAGAGGATCTGTCCAAATTAGGCAAAATAAAGGATATTGATATATCAATTAAACCACCGCCGGTTAAAGAGAAAATACCGGAAGCCACTCCAGCTGCTTTAAAAAAAGGAAAAGATATCCTTTTCAAAGCCCTTGCACAAAACTATTCCGGATATAAGAATATAAAAAATACCGTGAAGGATTCGGTTGTTAATATAACAATGGGTCCCCGCTCCTTTACCCTTGATCAGTCAGTTACTGTTGTCTATCCTGATAAGGTCTATTCTGAAACGAAAGTTATGGGAATGACAATGAAAAGGGTTATAAACGGGAAAAAAGGATATATGACTCAGATGGGGCAGAGGAAAGAGCTATCCGAAGATGAGATCGAGGAATCTGGATTTGCCGGTATCTATGATATTTTCCATTCAAAGGATAAATATAAATTTCAGTATCTGAAAGAAGTAAAGATTAAAGATAAATCTTTCGATGTGATCTATATTACCGGTATGAAAGATAAATGGGTTAAATTCTTTGTGAATAAAAAATCAGGCCTGCTCGAGATTAAAGAGAAAATTGAAAATATAGGCGGGCAGAAGGGATTGGGGATTACTTATCTGTCACAGTTCAAAAAACAGAAGGGAATAGCATTCCCATTCAAAACTGAAGTTTACATGAAAGATAAGAAAGTGATTGATATCACAATGAAAAAAGTAGTTATTAACTCTGTTATCGATAATACGCTTTTTAAAATTGAAACGAAATAATCCTTATATAGAAGTAATTTTTTGTAATTGTTGACACATAATAGTTTAAATGATATTTTAGCCGAAAAAGTGCGAAAGTGGCGGAATTGGCAGACGCGCCAGACTTAGGATCTGGTGCCGCAAGGTGTGGGGGTTCGAGTCCCCCCTTTCGCATTTATTCAGTCTAATAAAAAATGGTAAATTGAAACTGAAATTAAAGATATATATTCTTGTCCTTATTTTTCTTTCACTATCATTTTGTTCATTTAAATCTGAACCTGAAAAAATCTGGAACCTGAGGAAAAAAATTGTAGTACTGGCAGAATCTTTGAGAGGGATCCCTTACCATTATGGAGGTACGGATATCGACGGTTTTGATTGTTCCGGATTTGTCCATTATCTTTATGATTCTTTCGGAATAAAAATCCCGAGAACTGCAAAAAAGCAGGGTAAAATAAAAGCCCGAATAAAATTTAGCAGGGCAAAACCCGGTGATATACTTGTCTTCAGGATCAAAAGGAATCAATGGCACTCAGGGATTTATGTAACTCGAAAGTATTTTATTCATTCCCCCAACGGCAGAGGGGTGATCAGAAGAGAGAAATATCTAAAGTATTGGAAGAAGAGACTGAAATATATTATCTCCATTCTTGATGATAATTGATTATCTTTTTTTGTGTAACATTTCATACATCGATTCTGCTATTCTGCCGATCCGCGGTCCGGGTCTTACCCAGTAATCATCACTTATCACGTGTATATTCTTTTTTTTGACAGCCCGGATATAAAGAAAATCACTCCATAAAGAGATAACAGCATTTTCCGAAGGCGGATCAGGTGAAAATGAAAATTCAATTATCAGTTCCGGATCCATTTTAATAATTGATTCGATTGAAACAGACGGGTATGATATATTTCCATTATAAGCATTTATCCCACCTGCTATTTCTATTATTTCATTAAGGAAATCCCCTTTTCCTATTATTGTGATGTTTCTCAACCGATTCGGGTCTCTGCCTATTATTATCAGTACTTTTTTTTTTAGTTTGACTTTTACCTTCATTCTAACTTTTTCAAGTTGATTTCTGATCTTTTTTATAAGTTCGAGTCCTTTCCTGTTTATACTTAGTTCACTGGAAATTATTTTAATTGAATTCAACAGGTCTCTTACATTTTTATGTTGTATCATAACCAGTTTTGCAAATTGACCCAATTTTTCGATTTTATTTAAGTGTTCCGGATAATGAAATATTGTGTCCGGTTTCAGATCTATTATCATCTCATAATTTATATCCAGGAATCCTCCAATTTTTTTTATCAGTAATGATCGGGGAGGGTAATTACAAAATTTAGTATTTCCTACAATCTGATTTCCCTGCCCAAGTTCGAATATTATTTCTGTTATTGAGGGTGATAAAGAGATAACCCTGTCAGAATATAAAAGTGTGATACAAAACAGAAAAAATATTAGTATAAAGGTGATCTCTTTGTTTCTTTTCATTTATGGTATCTTATCCCGGCTTCAATTCTCCTGCCTGGTGAGGGGTAACCGTAGAATTCCTGGTATTCCCTGTTCATAAGGTTACTGATTTTTAAAAAAAATGAAATAGTATTTCCGATGGGAATTATTCCGTTAATATTATAAGTGTTGAATGGGGGATTCTCTACATCTGTAGGAAATGCTGTATAGTCAAAATCAGATCTGATTCCCACATAGCGGAAACTTCCGGAAAGTGAGAATGATTTTGAAGTATAGAAAAATAAAAAGGTTGAAGTATGTTTAGGGCGCCTTGGAAGTGGTTTATCTGTGTTAAAATTTTTAGTATCAAGGTATGTATGAGAAAAATTGATAGTAAAATTCTTTAAAGGTGAAAATGAAAGTTCAAATTCCAGTCCGCTGATCTCTGCATGGCTGATATTCTGATATTGGCCGGCCCAGGTTGTAAAATCAATTACTGCCCAGTCAATCAAATTAGTGTAGTCTGTAGAGAAGTAAGTGATACCTCCTTTGAACCCTTTAAAAAACAGCTCTATCCCGCCTTCAAAAGATGTTCCTTTTTCCGGCTCAAGTGAAAAATTAGATACTCCCCACGGATTGATCTGATGGATGGGGAGTGGGGCCTTAAAACTTTCAGAATATGACCCCCTGAGTTTCAAGATGTCGCTGATGAGATATGAAAATCCGATCTGAGGAGAGATATTTGACTTTATCTCTTTGTATTTATCATACCTGAGGGAACCGGACATGAAAAAATTTCCGGATTTATAATTCAGTAGGATGAAAGATGAAAGATAGTTAGATTTAAAATTTTCTATTGTGATTCCTGAATAGTCTTCAGTAAATATATTTTGTGAAGCAAAATCAACTCCTGTGTTTATTGAAATATTTTTTAATACTTCAGATCTGAATTTAATATCTATTTCTTTATTATCAGATATGTTCTTATAATATGGTGTCCATATATCATCTTTATCATTGAACTCATAATTGTTTCTATTGTAAGAGAGGTTAATTTTAAGGTTTGAATTTTCACCAAAATTTAATTCGATTGGAATTGCTGCAATATAATTGAATTGTTTATATTTTCTTTTCGGAGTTGAGACCTGAAAATTAAAAGGAATACCTGCATCTGTCATATTACTAAACAGTTTTAATCCTGCTGAAAAATTTGCTGATCTTTTGTAATCCAGTCCCGCTTTGAATCCATTATTTTTAAAATTATCATTTATTATATTGTCAGTATAATATTGATTGGCAGATCCGAATGAGAGAGATAGATCACCAAAATTTTTTGACCATGAAATATTTCCCTGATAGGATCCGAAGCTTCCGAGTGAAGATTCAAAATTAAACCCCTCTTGTTCCCCGGTATCAATACTTATGACCCCGCCCATGGCATCGGAACCGTAAATACTGCTTAGAGGCCCTCTGACTATCTCAATTTTATTGATCAGGAAAGGCGACATAGTGGCCAGACTGACACCTCCGATATTGGAGGTATCCCTTATTTTAATTCCATCAACAATATAGAGTACCTGAGTTGCATTTGATCCCCTGATAAAGGTTGATGCAGTTTGCCCGAATTTTCCGGTTGATAGTGTTAAAACTCCGGGGGTTGAAGATATGGCATCTTTAAGGTTAACTGCTCCCAATTGTATCATCATGTCTTTCCCGATCACAGAAACTGTCTGGACCGAATTACTTTGTGAAACATTACCAACAACCTCAATGATCTCTGTGATATCCGGTTCTGTCGGGTCCTCGCTTTCTATTGCCAGGATCTGTACAAATGAGAGTAGAAGAATACCCACAACAACAAAAAAAAATTTGATCATAATGATCCTCCTGAAATTATTTGGAGGGAAAAATTTCACTCTTTAATCGCCCTCCGCGATAAAGAGTTATTAAAGCAGAATAGGTCTTCCGACTCCCGGGCTTACAGATTGCCTTCCCCTCCATTTGAGAGTGGCTTAAACATCTGTAACCTTTTCTCTTGAAGAGACCCGGTCACGGCAGCGGGGGCTGTGGGGTTTAAAAACCCTCTTCCCTTGAATTCTGCTTTAAAAATTAATTCTAAATTTAATTTTCAGATATGTCAAGAAGATTTTTATTTGATTAACTTAATGATATTGAATACAATCATTTACTTAAGCTTATGGGAAAAAATCAAAAAAAAGCCTATATTTTTGCTTTAATATCAGTATTCTTCTGGTCAACTGTTGCTACAGTGTTCAAATTTACTCTTAGATATACAGGTTATTCAGAATTATTATTAATGTCAATTTTATTTTCACTGATTGCCTTCTTATTAGTGATTTTCATAGAAAGAAAATGGGATCTGTTTTTTGAATTGAATATAAAAGAGGTTGTTCAAGCAGTTTTTTTAGGTTTTCTGAATCCGTTTCTTTACTATTTATTGATCTTTAAAGCTTATTCAGTATTACCTGCCCAGATTGCTCAGATTCTCAACCAGATATGGGGAGTTGTTATTGTTCTGCTATCAATTCCTCTACTAAAACAGAAGATCGGATTGATTTCAATTTCAGGAGTTATAGTCAGTTTTTTTGGTGTTGTGATTCTATCTACAGGCGGGAGTTTCTCTGTCGGGGATATCAGAGAGCCCTTAGGGATTTCTTATGCAATACTCAGTTCAATAGTCTGGTCACTTTATTGGATATTTAATACAAAAAACAAAAGGGATCCTCTGATATTATTAACAATAAATTTCCTTTCAGGTTTTATTATTACACTGGCATATTATTTGATACGTGGAAGTGTCGGTTCTTTCAGTTTTGAAGCTATAGCAGGATCTGTTTATATCGGATTTTTTGAAATGGGGATTACTTTTCTGCTCTGGCTGAAAGCACTTAAGTATTCAATAACTACCGCAAAGGTTTCTATCCTTATATACCTGTCCCCTTTTCTCTCTCTTATATTTATAAACTATATTCTTGGCGAAAAGATAATGTTCTCCTCTTTAATCGGACTTCTTTTTATAATTACCGGAATAATTATAAACCGGAAAGATAAAAAGGCGATGCACTGACTAAATACCTCTCTTCATACTTGAAAAATTTATTATTTATTGATATAAATATTTTGTTATAAAGGATAAGGAATATTATGATTGAACAGGGGACATTAAAAGATATAACTGCGGCCCAACTCCTTCTTAAAGCATTCTCAGAAGATCTTAATGGCGTATTGTATCTAAAAAGGGAAGAGATATTAAAAGAACTATATCTCAAAGATGGAAAGCTTGTATGGGCTGTTTCCAACTCCGATGTAGATATGCTGGAAAATATTCTTGTTTCCGAAAATAAAGTTGATGCTCAGACTATAAGTCTTCTGAAAAGTGAATCCAAGAATATGGTAGATCTTGGAAAATCATTAGTTGAAAAAGGGATCCTATCCTTTGAGGAATTTGTCTCATATTCAAAGAATCAATTGGATAAAATTCTGACAAGTGTGCTGAAATGGAGTGATGGAGTATACTATTTTTCCAAAGATGTCCCAGCTGAAACTTATATCAGCCTTGAGATCAATCCGAAGGATTATATTTATAATTTTATAAAAAATCAGCTTGATATGGGATTTATCTGGACAAGGATTGGTTCGCTTCAGGAAGAACTTGAACAGACGAAGGATGAGACACTTATTGAAAAATTTGATCTTTCAATGGAGGAGTTAGAGTTGTTCGATAAATTCATGGGAGATTTAAGTATAGAAATGATCTCTTTAAATTTTCCGGGGATGGCAAAAGAGGAAATTTTAAAAACCATCTACTTTTTTATGTTAGCAGGATTATTAATAGAGAAATCTGATCATCTGCACGAATCTCCCGGTGAATCGATACTGATTTCTGATAAGGATCAAAAAATAAATGATGAAGTTTTTAATAAGGATGCAATAAGTGAGGATATCGAGAAAATAAATCTTGATGTACCTGTTTTTGAAGAGAGTGTGATTCCTGAGGAAAATTATAAAATAGAGGAAGATGATTCCCATGATCTATCTTTTACCTCTGTAGATAATGATATTCCAGAAAAAAAGGAGATATCTTTATCTGACCAGTTACTGGATGAAATAAAAAAAGAGGATAGTAAAAAGAAAAGTAAACTTATCAATGTTTTTCTGGTATTGATATTAATGCTTTTCATTATTGCCGGATTGATATTTATCTTTTTATCCCCTGAAGATCGGGCCAAAATAATCCCGGGATTTGGAAATGAACCTGAAGTAGCAGATATATCTGATAATTTAAAACCAACTGAAGTTAAAGAGAAAAAAATAATTATAAATCCGGGAGATGAGACTATAGATAAAAATGTTGCAGATGGAAAAGTTCAGGTTGAGAAAGAAAGTCCCCCGGAATCAAATGAAAAAAAGAAAGTAGAAAGAAAAACTGAACCAGTGAAGATAAAAAACATAACACCTGAGATTGATCCTTTTGAGAAGTTAAGACAAAGAAAGCTTTCAGAAGCTGGAAAAATCTGGAAAAACAAAATATTATCTCAGAGTAACAGATTCTCTATACTTCTGGAAATGGATTGCATGAAAGCTTCAGTTATGAATGCATATAAACAATCAGGAAATAGCCGAGAGTTCTTAATACTAAATATAAACCGTGGGAACAGACAATGTTATCTTGTTTTATTCGGAATTTATACCGATAAAAATTCTGCTGAGAGTTTTTTGAAAACTGTTCCTCAATATTTCTGGAATCAGGAAAATCCTCCTAAAGTATTGGATCTTACACCTTATCTTTAAATTATTATTCGGATGTCTCTTTTTCTATTAGAGTTATTATTTTCTTATCCTGGGGTTTCACTTTAGGAGCGAACCTGCCAATAATTTTTCCATGTTTATTAAAAATAAATTTTTCAAAATTCCATCTAATCTTTCCCGGGAATTCAGGGTTGGTGGTTTTTGAAGTAAGGAATTTATACAGAGCATGCTGTTTTTTACCTTTTACAGATATCTTAGAGAATAGAGGGAATTCTACTCCATAGTTTAATGAGCAGAATGATTTGATTTCTGTATTACTTCCCGGCTCCTGGCGGAGAAAGTTATTAGCCGGGAATCCGAGTATTATGAAACCACTATCTTTATAATCTGAATAGATTTTTTGAAGACCTTTGTATTGAGGGGTTAGTCCACACTTGCTTGCAACATTCACTATAAGTATTACTTTCCCTTTATATTTCTGAAGCGGGACAGGATTCCCGTCAATATCATTCATGGTAAAATCGAATATGCTTTCCGGTACTTTTTCTGTTTCAGCAGAGATTAATGATCCGCAGAAAAAAAGGAAAATAAAGAATGAACTTAAAAGAAAAATTAGTATTTTCACTTTGTCACCTATGCAAGGGCGGACGCCAGGACAATTGAATAATACTTTGAGTCATCATCGTCAGCTCTGGATACAAGTACTGTAGGGAAGGGAGTTCCGGTTACAACTCCGGCAAGCTTTGCTCCACCCAATATTGTTGTTGTTTTATAAAATACATTGCCGGTATCAATATTTGCAAATATAAGTATGTCAGCAAATCCCTCTATTGGAGATTTAAGACCTTTAATATCACAGGCTTTTTTTGAAAGAGCAACATCAAGCGCAAGAGGGCCGTCAATAATTGCTCCCTTTATCTGATTTCTATCAGCCATCTTTGAGATAACTGCTGCGTCTATTGTCGACTGCATTTTTTCTGAAACCTTCTCGTTTGCTGAGATTATTGCAACCTTCGGATTCATTATGTTTAGTTTTTCAGCGATCCTGATATTATAATTTATCATTTGAATCTTCTGATTTAGATCAGGGTAGGGGATCATTGCTACATCGGAAACTATAAGTAATTTATCATATGAATCTATATCTATCAGAGCAGTATGTGATAGGACTGTCCCTTTCTTTACCAGATTGTATTCTTTATTCAGAATTGATTTCAGGAAGTATGGAGTTGATATTAATCCTTTCATTAGAATATCAGCCTTCCCGTCAACGATCAGCTTTACTGAAACATCCCCGCTCTTCTTTTCATTTGGTTCATTTATGATCTCAAATAAAGCCGGAGAGATGTTAAGGTTATTACACTTATCACGGATTAATTTTTCATCACCTACTAGAATTGCATCAACGATCTTCTCTTCGACAGCTCTCTTAACAGCAAGGAGTGTATCTTCATCCTGAGCATAAGCCACAGCCATTTTTGGTGTTTTCTGTTCTTTAACAAGCAGCTCAAGTTGTTCTAAAGATTGAATTTGATCCATTATTTCCTCCTAAGGTTTCCAGGTTTTTGGTTTTTCTTCACCGCGTAGGACTCTGAGACCGCCATTAGATAATGCAGCGAGTTCATCCTCACCGGGTAGAATTATAACCGGTGCAATATATTTTACACGTTTTTTTATCATTCTCATCAGGTCTTTATCAAAAGCAAGTCCTCCGGTAATTATAACAGCATCAACTTTTCCGTTAACAACCGGTGCAAGCGCCCCGATCCCTTTAGCAATATTATAACCTAAAGCATTATAAATGATTGAGGCATTTTTATCACCTTTATCAGTCATTTTTTTTACTTCTCTTATATCGTTGGTTCCCAGATGTGCAACAATACCGCCTTGACCAGTTATCTTTTTTTTCAATTCAGGCAGAGAATAAAATCCGGTTGTAGCCCATTCGATAAGGCTCCATGTAGGAATTGAACCTGCCCTTTCCGGGGAGAATGGGCCGTCTCCATTCAATCCGTTATTCACATCAATAACAGAACCCTTTTTATGAACTCCTATTGTAATACCACCGCCGAGATGGGCAACGATGAAAATACATTCATTGTATTTTTTTCTTATCCTTTTAGCAGCTTCTCTTGCAGCTGCTTTTTGATTCAGTGCATGAAATATACTGATCTTTTTAATTTCCGGTATGCCGGTGATCTTTGCTATATCATCCATTTCATCAACGACCACAGGATCCACGATATAAGCTTTAACACCTGTACTATCTGCAATCTTGTCCGCAAGAATTGCCCCAAGGCTGGATGCATGCTCAAGCAGGTTGTTCATAAGAAAAGAGATCATCTCTTCATTTACAATATATGTTCCGGATCTCATGGGAGTAAGCATCCCTCCCCTTCCTACAATTGCATCAAGTTTTGACGCAGGGAATGTCGCAATTCTTAAGAAAATCGAGGACAATTTCTGATCTGAATTCCCGCTGGTCCATTATTGAATTGAACTTTGATAACTCTGAAACAGAGTGAGATATATTCTCAGAAAGGATCATTTTTGTGTTTTTAAATATACCTATCTTTGTAGAAGTTGATCCTGGATTTATTGCAAGAATATAATAACTTTTCATAGAATAATGTACCCTAAAATTCAAGGCATTTCAAGTATTTTAAGTAAAATTACTATATTATATTATGCAATCAAATAGAAATTTTCAAAGGAATCTGAATCCAGACACTTACCTCTACACCTTTTTTAACTGCAGGTGAAAATTTCCATTTAAGAATAGATTTCTCAATGGCTTTTTTAATATCTTTTGGTACAGAGTTAAGAACCCTTGAACTTTTAACTACCCCATTTTCATCCACCAGACACATAATCCTGGCCTCGAATTTATTGCCTGTATATTTGCTTCTGACTGAGGGAGGAAATACCGGATTGTTGCCGGAAATTTTTACCGGTTTCTTATCCACTTCAGTGATAGGGAGGAGTTCTCCTCTTTTGGGCTTCAGGAGCCTCTTCCGCCTTTTTCTTTTTTTCAATTTCTGCTAGTCTCTTTTTTCTCTTCTGCGCTTTTTTCTTTTTTCCTCTTCTCCGCTTTTTTCTTTTTTCTTCTGCTGCTTTTTTCAACTTTTCCTCTTCCTCTGCTTTTTTCTTTTTTTCTTCTTCAAGTGTTTTGCTAGTTCTCTTCTCTTTCTGGACTTCATCTATCTGACTCTAATTTTCAGTTTCTTCTTCTTCCTGTTTTTTTTCTCTCTTCAGTTTAGCAATCCTGTTTTCGGTAGCTTTTAGTTGATTAAGAAGGTCCTGCTCTCTTTGATCCTGTTCCATCCGTAACCTGATCTGTTGTTGTCTCATCTCCTTCTCTTTCTTGGCAGTACTTGATTGTACCCAGAAATATGCTCCGACCCCGATTACAACAATCAGGATTGGAATTAGAAAAAGGAACAATTTGGGTATACCTCTTTTCTCCCTCTCTTCGAGTCCTGACAGTATAGTTTCAACAAGTTCAGTATCGACAGCTCCTGTATCACTGCTGGCCGCCTTCACTTGAGGTGCATATAATTTTTCATTCTCAACTTTTTTCTGAATTTCACTCCTCTCTTTTGAATAAAGAGAATCCATGAAATAGGCGAGATTGAATGTAACAGAGGATAATTCCTCCATATTAAATGTTCTTGAGATAAATTCCTTGAACTCTTTGGATCCGGAAAACCTCATTGAAGGATCAGGATGGAGAGTTTTTTTGAAAAATTCCTGAAGCCCGCTTATAAATTCTTTATTACTTTCATGAATATGCTGCGAAAAGCTGATACTTGCAAGTTTAGCATCAAAATCTTCACCTGGGTTATAAGAAAAATATTGACCGGTAAGCATTTTAAATAAAAGATAACCCAAATGATAAACATCAGATTGTGGAACAATTTTATCCCTCCGGTAAAACTCCGGTGTAAGCCATGATCCGTATTGTTTCTCCATCCCGGAAAAAATTTCTTCTTCTTTATCGAGGTAAGGGCATATCCCATAATTTTTTAAATAAATTTTTCCTTCGAAATCTATTAGAATATTATCAGGGGTTAAAAAACCGTGAAATGATTTCTGTCCGCTTATCACAATTGATGAACCGATGTCCAGTAGATCAGATATGGCGGTAGCAATTGAAAATGCAAGGTCAAAGTTGATCGGAATTCCTTTTGAAGCAGAATCTTCAAGAACCGTATCAAAGCTCATAAGTTCCATGTAGGGAAATATCAACATCTGTTTTTCGCCCATGGTAAGAATCTTATCCGGAGAGTACAAACCTGTAATATTTGATTTTTTAATTCCCTCAAGGAGAATTGTAACCCGTTTCCAAACCTTCGAATTTGTATAAAGCATAGGGTGAACTTCAGTCAGAATAAAGTGATTTTTGATTTTTTGATTCTCAAGTTCCCCGGAGCGATAATTTTTTCCTAATGAATCCGGATTCATTTCTTCAAAAAGTACGTAGTTCCCTAATTGTTTGTAATCAGCCATTAATGCACCTCCGTTAATAAATATAAATAATTAGAAAAAAAATATCAATAAAAAATAACAATAAAGTCGTTTTTTATGAAAATACTATATACCGAAACTAGTCCCGACTGCTTCAGCTGTTTTGACAAGATCAGAATCGGATTTCACCCTACGTGGTTCAGCAACGGCTTCTTTCATAGGAGTTGTTTTGATCTTATCTCCTCTCAAACCAACCATATATCCAAATTCTCCTTTTAAGGCGGTTTCAACTGCATGATATCCGAATCTAGTTGCAAGAATTCTGTCAAATGGAGTCGGGCTTCCTCCCCGTTGAACATGGCCCAGTATTGTAAATCTTGATTCAATGCCGGTCAGATCTTCTATTCTGTTTCCGACAACGGTTGAAATTCCACCCAGCCTTAAAGGATCATTCGGATCAGCTACTCTTCGTGCGGCCACAACATCTTCACCTTTTATTTTTGCCCCTTCAGCAACTACTATCAAAGAAAATCTTTTTCCTCTGGATAATCTACTCTCAATTTTTTCACCAATTTTTTCAATAGTAAATGGAATTTCGGGTATCAGTATCACATCACCTCCTCCGGCAATTCCAGAATGGAGGGCAATCCATCCTGCATACCTTCCCATCACTTCAATAACCATTATTCTGTGGTGAGATTCAGCAGTAGAGTGGATCTTGTCAATAGAGCCGGTGGCAATGGTCAGTGCAGTATCAAAACCGAATGTAATATCAGTTCCCCCGAGATCATTATCAATTGTTTTCGGTACACCGATAACCGGGATACCGCATTTTTCATATAGTTTGTCAGCAATAGCCTGAGTCCCGTCACCCCCGATTGTAATCACGGCATCCAGTTCATTATATTCAATGGTTTTAACAACATCTGCCGAAACATCAATATATTTCTTTTCTTTTTTTTCGGATCAGAAGGGTACTTGAAAGGGTTATCCCTATTTGAAGTTCCAAGTATTGTCCCTCCCCGTGGGAGTATTCCTGAAACATTTTCAAGACTGAGCTTTTTGATTTTTTTATTAATAAGTCCTGAATAACCGTCAAGAATTCCGAATACTTCAAGGTTGTGATTAATAATTGCATGGGCTGTAACTGCTCTGATTACAGCATTAAGCCCGGGACAGTCCCCGCCGCCTGTTAATACTCCTATCCTTTTAATTTTCTTTTTTTGTCCCATTTTGATATTCTCTTCTCCTGTTTATTTATTATATTTCAACTCCGGCAATTATCTCTTTTTCAAGCCAGTCAAGTCCATTTTTCAGTTTTATTTTATAATCGGGATATTCTTTTTTCACTATATCAGGGGGGATGAAAATAGGATCACCGTATCTGAAAGTTATTTTCCCGAAAGGTTTCGGAAGTATGAATTTATCCCAGCTGTTTTCGAAAATTTTTACTCGTGATGAGTACCAGCTAACTGGTATTATTGCAGCCCCTGTCTTTTTTGCTATTAAAACTGTTCCATCTTTTATCTCTCTTGACGGCCCTTTCGGCCCGTCAGCCGTAATCATAATCTCAGAGTTTCTGTTTTTTATTGAATTTACCATATTTAAAAAAGCTTTAGCTCCCCCTTTGGATGAAGAGCCTCTGATTGGGTTCATACCAAACTCTTCTGCAATCCGTGCAACAATCTCACCGTCTGTGGAATGAGATATCAATGGGCGTGCATTTGTCCGTCTGAATTGGAATATGTTAAAAAATATATGTCTATGCCAGAAAATGTAAATGATCGGTTTCCCACTCTTCTTAAGGTCGCTGATTTTTTTTTGTCCGATTGTAACTTTTCGGCATGTAAAGATAATCGAATAAATTAGTAATTTGGCTGCTTTTGTAATAAAAAAAAATTTAATTTTTTGACCTGATCCCATATTTTTTCATTTTATACAAAAGTGTCCTGTAACTAATTTTTAAAGTCTCAGCAGTTTTTTTCCTGTTAAATCCGGTCTCTTCAAGAATTTCTTCTATCCTCTTTTTTTCCAGTCCAGAAACAACATCAGATGAGAGTTTCTTTAATCCTGATGACACGGATAATTGATTAGGAATAACGGGGTCCTCTTCCGGGAGTATTATATCTCTCATGTCAAGTGTTCTGCCTTTCAGCGTTATAAGGCCTCTTTCTATTGCATTCTGAAGCTCTCTCACATTTCCCGGCCAATTGTATTTTCCAAGTTTTTTTAATGCTCCCTGGGATATATCAATATCACCTTTTCTCATCTCTATGGCAAATTTCTTAACAAAATATTCAGATAAAAGAGGGATGTCGCCCTCTCTTTCTCTTAGAGGTGGAATATGTACAGGGAATATACTTAACCTGTAATAGAGGTCTTTTCTGAAATTTCCTTTCTTTACTGCTTGTTCCAGATCTACATTTGTTGCAAAGATGAACCTTATGTCTAGTGAAATTTCAGTATTGCTTCCCAGTCTTGTCACCTTTTTTTCTTCAATGACCCTCAATATTTTTCCCTGAAGGCTTGAAGGAAGATCGCCAATTTCATCCAGGAAGAATGTTCCGCCCTGGGACAGCTCAAGCTTTCCGGTATGTCTGAGATGTGCATCAGTAAAGGATCCTTTTTCATGTCCGAATAATTCATTTTCAAGCAGTGTTTCGGGAATTGATGCAGAATTAATGGCAATGAAAGGTTTGTCTTTTCTTGGACTTAGTTCATGAACAGCTCTTGCAAACAATTCTTTGCCGGTACCGCTTTCTCCGAGAAGTAATACAGGTGTATCAGTGGGGGAAACCTGCTGAATTTTTTCTAAGGAATCTACCAGGGTTTTGCTGGTTCCAATTATTGCATACTTATCAGACTCCCTTTTTAAAGCGCTTTTCAAAATAATATTTTCTTTAAGTATATTTGTGGAGTCTATTGCTTTCTTTATTATTATGAAAAGGTAATCAGGGTCAACAGGTTTTGAAACAAAATCGAAAGCGCCTTCCTTGATTGCCTCAACTGCTAACTCGATAGAACCGAATGCAGTCAGTATAATAAATGGGATACCTAAATTTCGGATTTTTTTAAAAAAAGTCAGTCCATCCATGTCTGGAAGCTGCAGATCTGAGATTATCAGGTCGTAGTTCTCTTTCTTTATCAGGAGTAAAGCAGTAGAAACATCTCCAGCGGTATTGGTAGTATAACCCTTTTCTGAAACAATATTACTGAGCATTTCCAGCATGGAAGGGTTATCTTCAACAATTAATATCTTTTCCATCCCGGACTATTATAAAGTATAATAGAGCTGTTTTCAAAGTTTCAGTTTTGAAGAAGTATTGAATCACAATGAAAATCATTAATAAAATATTTTCCGAAGAATTAAGAAGTAAATTTTTATCGGAAGAGAATTTTAAACTATCAAATATTGATAATGACCTTGCCGGGTTAATAGCATCCGGAGTCTGCCATTTGTGGGAGGGAGATGTCCTTTGGGTCCTTCCTGAAAATTCAAATCTTCTTGAAGCAAGATCGAAATTAAAATTGTGGATGAACCTGACAGGCTCAGCGAGGCATATAATAATATTCCCTCTCCCATTTGGTGATCCCTATGTTAACAACAGAATCTATCCAGATTTTCATGTTGAGAAGTTTAATTTTTTTAAAACAGAAATGGATAAGAAATCGCGCATAATTATCTCAACCGGGCTTACATCATCAATGGTTTTTGAAGATCACGACTCTGTAGCTGATCTGATAATCACCTTAAGAAAAGGAGAAGAGTACGGGAGGGATGATCTGACAGAGAAACTTCACGAGATGGGATATTCATATTCAAATTATGTTGATGAACCGGGGGAATACAGAAAGAGGGGGGGGATAGTTGATCTGTTCCCGTCAGGGACCGAGCATCCTGTCAGGATTGAGTTTTTCGGAGATAAGATAGAATCTTTTACATTGTTCGACCGGAATTCAAGAAAGTCTCTTAACAGTATTAATAAAATTGATGTCCCGACATATGGATTGTTCGGTGAAGAGATGAGGCTTGGAGATCTGCTCTCAGGTGATAAATTAGTCTCCCTTCCGGAGATGTTAAAGAGTCCAAAGGTCATCTACAATAATCAATCCGAAGTTATAAGCAGTCGACAGAAGAGCCTCGACAATTTCAATCAAATATTTGAATTAAATCGTGAAACGGAAATCCCTGAACCGGATAAGTTATTCAAAGAAATGGACTCCTTATATCCCACTATAAATATTTCACCTGAAACAGATGAGGTTTCAGACAATGTTGAACTTTTAAAAATGGAGAAAAATCTAAGAGAATTCAACACTGAAGACCTTGAGAATCTAAAAAATCAATCCCGCATCTCTGATATTTTCCTGTTAACCCGGAGTACAAATCTTAGTGAAAATCTAAAAGGAGGAGGTATCAGGTTAGAGTCACTTGATTTCACCATTCCCGGATCGTTCAGGAACATGTCAACAGATACTTTTTTTTTAACAGATCGCAAATTTGTTTTCCGGGAACATATTGGTGAAATTGAAGATAGGGATGAGGAAAGTCTTTTAAAAACTCTTATAAAGGGGGACTATATTGTACATGAGAAACACGGGATAGGTGTTTTCAGAGGGCTTAAATTATTAGAATTCGGTAAATCTCAACAGGAATTTATTAAAGTAGAATACTTGAACAAAGAGATACTTTATGTTCCTGTATCAGAAGCAAATGTTTTAAATAAATATTTTTCCTTCAAAGGAGATCCCGGGCGGCTTGACAGAATAGGAGGGAAAAGCTGGATCCAGAAAAAAACAAGGGCAAAAAAAAGTATAGTAAATTTTGCCAGAGAATTACTTGATCTTTATGCAATTCGACGTTCTGTAAAAGGGTTTTCGCACAAAGGCGACAATGACATGGAAAATCATGTTAAAGGTAATTTTCCTTATATCGAAACTCCCGATCAGATAAAGGCAATAAAGGATGTATTAAGAGATCTTGAAAATTCATTCCCGATGGAGAGACTGGTCTGTGGGGATGTAAGCTTTGGTAAGACCGAGGTCGCAATAAGAGCCGCATTACGGGTTGTAAGCAGCGGAAAGCAGGTTGCAGTCCTATGTCCAACAACTATTCTTGCCCTTCAGCATTTTAAAACATTCTCAAAAAGGCTTGATGGTTTACCGGTAAATATAAAGATGCTCTCAAGAATGGTGCCTCTATCGAAACAAAAGAGTGTATTCTCAGACCTGAAAAATGGAAATATAGATATTCTCATTGGAACCCATTCAATTCTGTCATCTAAAGCTGAATATAAAAATCTCGGCCTTTTTATTATAGATGAAGAGCAGAGGTTCGGGGTATTTCAGAAAGAAAAACTGAAAAAGGGAAGAGAGAATGTAGATGTCCTTGTGCTTTCTGCAACACCTATCCCGAGGACACTTTCATTATCAATGGCTGGCCTTCAGGATATTTCAACTATCAGAACTCCCCCCAGGGGTCGTATGAGGATAAGAAACTTTATAGGGGCATTTTCAAGACAGATCCTTGTCTCAGCAGTTCTAAAAGAACATCAGAGAGGGGGGGGGATTTTTATAATATATAATTCTGTCGAAAAGATATTATCTTTTAAAGATCTTTTGAACAAGTGGCTTCCTGATATCAGGATCACGGTGATTCATGCACAAATGAATAACAGTCTTATTGAGAAAAACCTGTTATCATTCATAAATGGAGAATATTCTGTCCTCCTATCAACTACGATAATTGAGAATGGTATCGATATAACAAAGGTTAATACCCTTATAGTTATTAATGCTGAGAATTTCGGCCTTACTCAGCTTTATCAGTTAAGAGGGAGGATCGGCCGTGGAGAGAAACAGGCATTTGCTTACTTTCTGACGGGAAGTGAAGTAATAACAGAAAAAGCCAGATTGAGACTTGAAGGTATAAGAGACCATGCTGATATAGGGTCTGGATTCAAACTGGCGGAATATGACCTGAAGTTGAGGGGTGCCGGTTCTTTACTCGGGAACAAACAACATGGACATATAGAAGCTCTGGGTTTTGATTATTACAATTCTATGCTGAAACAGGCGGTTGATGAATTGAAAGGTGAAAAAAGCGATGAATGGACAGGAGAAGTTAATGTTAATTTCAGGTATTCCCTGCCAAGTGATTTTATATCCAGGAGCTCTGAAAGGATAGACTTTTATGCAAGGATCATAAATGCGGAAGATATGAATGAGATTGAATCGATCAGAGTTGATATACAAGAAAGGTTTGGAGATGGCGGTAGTGAAGTTGAAAAAGTTTTTTATGTTGCTTCTGCAAAGCTAATTGCCGCAGAAGCAGGATCTGATTCAGTATCAATTTTTTCTGACTATTTTATACTTCAGTTCATTAATAAAAAAAATATTGATCATGTTTTATATAATCTTGATAAAAATAATGGTTTTGAGTTTATAAGAAATGAAAATGAGATAAGATTCCCTGTGGATAAAAAAACTGATCAACTAAAATATATTTATTATTCATTAAAAAAACCCAAACTGCTTAGCAAAGGTAAGTTTATCTGATATAATTTTTAAATGAAAAGCATTCTGATACTGTACAATCCTTCAGCAGCCGGGGGGAGATCTGAAAAGAAAAAAAACAGAATTGAAAAAAAATTGCATAAGTGGAATATCCAATATGAAATGTATATTACAGATTCTGAGGCAGACCTGAGAACAATGGCTTCGAAAGCGGCAGAGGAAAAGAGGGATATTATTGCAGTTGGAGGAGATACTACTTTTACATTTGCAGTACAACAAATTCTGAAAAGCAGATTTAGGGATGAAATTAATTTTGGAATGATCGGAACAGGTTCCATTAACGATATAGTCAGAGGGATAGGAATGGATGATGTCGATCTTCTTCTGAGTGGTATAAAAAAGGGATTAACTCACAAAATCGATGTCGGTAGAGTTGAAATTCTACCGGAATGTGAAAGTCATTATTTTCTTGGATCGTTAGGCATAGGACTCGGAACGACTGTAAATAAATTTATAGAGAACTGGAAAGAAAAAAAAATTATGATCACAAAGATAAAACCTGCAATGGAATTGTCAGGATTTATAAAAGGTATCAGAGGGTCATTTTCAGATAACAAAGTACCTATCAAAGTTACAATTGAGTGGGAAGACAGGAAGATCGAAAGGGATGTTACCATACTTGTATTTCAGAATACTCCATTGTATTCCAGAAGTTTAAAGCTAAGCCCAGATGCATCTCCTTACGATAATATTCTGGATTGTGCAGTTATCAATACAAGATCACTTTCAAATACAGTGGGAGTTGCTGTTTCTATCATGAGAAATAAGCATTCAAAACGTCCTGAATTAGAGATCCTGAGGTCAGGTGAGTTCCTGGTTAATGCAGAAAATAAAATTGACATTGCAATTGATGGAGAGATCATAGAAGATGTTAACATGTTCAGGGTCTCTTTGTTGAAAAAGGGATTAAGTATTTTTCAACCGGAGGAGCAATAACCTCATTTGTGTTTAAATATATCGATATTTTCTCTTCTGTCTCCCATAAGATGCTCTGAAAAATAGAACCACATCATCCGTTCAATGTATGGTGTGTACTCATCGTAGGCATGTCTTTTTCCCGGAAAGATCATCATGTCAAACCGTTTCCCCTTTTTGATCAGTTCATTGGCCAGCCGGAGGGTGTTGGCGGGGTGAACGTTATTGTCCACTTCTCCATGGATAAGCAGAAGTCTCCCTTTCAGATCACCTGCTTTTTCAATATTTGTGGTTATCTTTTTTTCAAGTCCATAATGTATTTCTCCCCAGACATAATCGTATATATTATTGTCGTGGTTTCCACAGGAAGAAACGGCTGCTTTATAGAAGTCAGGATAGACCAGAATGGCCGCGGCTGACATAAAGCCTCCGCCTGAACGGCCGTAAATACCGACTTTTTCGATATCAATAAAATCGTATTTATCAGCCAGCTGTTCAATAGCATACTTATTGTCTGCAAGAGGGTAGTCTCTTGCATTCCCATAACCGTAATTGTGATATTCTCTCGTTCTTAAGGGGCTACCCCCTCTCTGCCCTACAGTGATAACTATGAATCCGAGCTGTGCCAGAGGTATATTACTGACACGGTTGTTACGGACCAGAAAAAATGTTTTCGGCACAGGTTCTCCCTGGGGGCCCGGATAGACATATGAAATAACCGGATATTTTCTCCCATCCTCCATTCTAAAGGGTTTCCACATGACCCCGTACAGATCAGTTTTATTGTCTGCCGCCTTTACTTTAAATTTAATCGGCGGTTTCCATCCCGAAGATAATAATTTTGCGGTATCGAGTGTTTCCAATTCCATAATAATGGTACCGTTGATATCCTTCAATAAGGATATATCGGGTGTGTCGATGGTGGAATAAGTGTCTACAAAACAATTTTTATCAGGGGATAAATGAATGGTATGTGTCCCTTTTTCCGGTGTCAACTCCTTCAGATTCCCGCCGTCGAAGGCGATCCTGTAATATTTTCTGTAATAAGGGTCTTCATTTTCATCCATACCGTTTGCAGAGAAAGCAATATATTGCTCTTTTTCATTGACATTCAGAATATTTGTGACTGTATATTGGCCCCTGGTAATTCTTTGCAGTTCTTTGCCGTTTTTATCATGAAGATAAAGATGACCTCTGCCGCTCTTCTCCGACCACCATATAAATTTTCCGTCATCTCCGGTCAGGTGAAATTGCTGAAAATCAGCACTCCAATAGGGCTCTGATCTTTCCTGCAAAAGGACTCTTACCTTGCCTGTTGAAGTATCTGCCTCACAAAGCTCCACATCCTTCCAGTCTCTTGAAGTTCTTGTGAAGTAGATGAGAGACGAACCTTTGCCTGTATATACCCCCCCTGTCCCTTCACTTCCTATCTGTTGATCTTTCCATTTTTCCGTATCAATGTCCACGGATTTTCCTGAATTAACATCAATAACTGTTATACTGAACCGGGGAATATTTTTGTCCCCTGCCATTGCATATTTATAAGACTCAAGGCTAGGGCGGGGATTCTGAACAGAGTGAACAAGGAAAAGGTCCTCAACTTTTCTTTTGTCCTTTCTTAGAGTATATATTTTACTTGAATCCGGGAACCACTCTGCAATTGTTCCGGAAACATTTTCTCCTTTAACATCTTCTTCTTTTTTCGAATAACTGTACCATTGCTCTCCGTCTGTGGTCAATTGTCTCGGTTCGGAATTGGGTAGCTTCAGATTTTGCAGGAATATATTATGGCTCCTGGTATAGATGATCCAGTGCCCATCAGGAGATTTTTTATACAGTTTTTTATCATCAAATTTTTTTGCCGTAGAAAGTAAGAGACGGTTCTTACTGATATGGTAAATGTATTGTTTATTCTTGAAACTGAACCTGAATATTCCGGATCTTTTGCTGAAAACTGTTTCGGTGAATTTCAGGCCTTCAGGATCAATCTTTTCACCGGACAGGGTTGCCAGTTTTTTAGCAAGTTTTTTATTATTGAACAATATTCTTTTTGTTCTTTTTTTCGGATCCACCAGAAAAAATTCTGTTCTGTCACTTTTACTGAACTCATAATAAAAACTGTTCGTTCCGTCGATCCAGACCGGTGTGACATTTCGTGTTCCGATCATTTTTCTGAGATTTTCAGGCGCAAATTTTTCCGCCTGTTTAAAGTCCGCTTTTTCCATTGCTGAAAGGGCATTACAAATAAATAAAAAGGATATAAATACTATAATTATTTTTTTCATTGATCCTCCAAAACTTTAATTTGGGTATTAAATAAAGTTTAGAGGAACTGAGATGCAATATCAATAATGAAAGCTCATTAGAGCTTTGAAAAATAAATATGTCATCATAAATAAATGAATAAAAAAACTCTATTGAGTTAAACTAAACAGTTATTTGCACGTATTTAATATATCTAAAATGTCAAAGGAGACTCAACAATGAAAATTAAAGCAATTTTTCTCGTGATTTTTATGCTTTGTGTTTTCGGTACTGCAGAGGGTAAGATCAATGCAAAACTAATGAGGTATATGGATGTATCCGATTCGCAGATAACATTTGTATACGGAGGGGATATATGGGTAATGCCAAGGGATGGGGGCACTGCGTTTCAGGTAACCCATTCACCTGGGGAAGAATCGTGGCCGAAATTTTCACCTGACGGTAAATTTATCGCTTTTTCGGCTGCATACAACGGAAACAATGATATATATGTGATTCCAGTAACGGGAGGGATCCCGGAAAGGGTAACTTATAATTCATTTTCAGACAGAATGCTTGACTGGCATCCGGATGGGAACAGAATCTTATTCCGGTCATCATTTGAGAACGGGATACGAAGACTAGGTCAATTTTTTCTCGTCGGGAAGAATGGCGGATTCCCGGAAAAACTTGATATTCCTTACGGCGAACTTGCCTCATTTTCGGATGACGGAAGCAAACTGGCCTATATAACGAAGATCACTGAGAACTATCCTTTCAAACGGTATCGGGGCGGCCTTGCTTCCGATATATATATTTTTGATATGAAGAGTAAAAAAACAGTAAATATCACCAATACGGAAGCGACTGAAGGCAAACCAGCCTGGTCCGGCAATAAAATATATTTTCTTTCTGATCGTGGGGAGAACATGAGGCATAACCTCTGGAAATATGACATTAAATCCGGGTCGTTCACCCAGATAACAAAGTTCGGGGATTTTGACATAACATTCATGTCCACTGGCGGGAAGAACCTGGTATTTGAAAAAGGGGGTTCTCTCTTTCTGATGGATCTTTCAGATGAGAAGTACAGTCAGATTGAGGTCAATGTCATCAGCGATCTGTCTACTGAAATGGCCCGAAAAAAGAATGTCGGAAAATCCATAACGAATATGACCATTTCTCCGGATGGAAAAAGGGTGATCTTTGAAGCAAGAGGTGAATTGTTTGATGTTCCAGCTGAGAAAGGTTTTGTTAAAAACCTGACAAACACAAGCGGTGTATGGGAACATAATCCTTCCTGGTCACCTGATGGAAAAACAATAGCATACTGGAGTGATGTCTCCGGTGAATATGAAATTTATCTTAGAAATATTTCCGGAAAGGTAAAACAACTGACTAAAAGAAAAAAGGGGTATGGCTATAAGTTGTTCTGGTCACCAGACAATAAAAAAATATCATTTATTGACGAAACAAACTGGATTCAGATTATTGATGTTGATACCGGAAAGATCATAAAAGTTTCCCATACCAAGTGGAATGTCGGACATGGTGGAAGATATTTTTTCCCTATCTCATGGTCGCCTGATTCAAATTGGATCACTTTCACACTTGGTATGGATAACAGTAATTCTGCCATTTTTGTCTTTAATCTGGCCCAGTCAAAGCTAAGTCGGATCACAAGCGGATTTTTCAATGATTATGATCCCGTTTTTAGTGAAGACGGGAAATATCTCTACTTTATGACGACAAGGAGTATGAATCCTATCTATTCTGATATGGCGGATGGGACATGGGTGTACCCGAATGCCAGCCAGTTGGCAGTGATCACGTTAACACTGGATTCGAAATCTCTTCTTTCTGCCGAAAATGATTCTTATGTTCCTGCTCCGGAGAAAAAAGCTCCGGAAAAGAAAGGTGATAAAAAGGAAAAGAAGAAAAAAACACCTGAAATAATTGTGAAGATCGATTTTAAAGATATTGAATCAAGATTGGAAATCCTCCCTCCGGAAGCTGGAAATATAGGCAGAATATTTTCTCTGAAAGGGAAGATCCTGTATGTGCGTTTTCCAAATTCAGGTAGTAATGAGAAAGATGCCTCTCTGGTATTTTATGATATCAAAGACAGAAAAGAGAAAAAAATTATCTCCGGCATAAGAAACCATGTTGTCTCTTCAGATAAAAAGTCGATCCTTGTAAAAATAAAAAGAGGTTATGTAATTGTCAAACCGGCTCCTGAACAGAAAGTAAAAAAAATGGTACCGGTTGATGGGCTGGAAATGAACCTTGTTCCCAAGGAAGAGTGGCGTCAGATATTTAATGATATATGGAGAAGGCATAGAGATTTTTTCTATGATCCGGCCATGCAGGGAGTAGACTGGAATGAGATGAGAAAAAGATATGGCGTTCTCATCGAAGATGCCAGGACAAGGTGGGATGTTAGTAATATATGTTCCAGCCTTGCTGCGGAACTGAGCGCAGGCCATACATATACATTCGGTGGTGATACAGAGAATGTAAGGCCTGTTCAGACAGGATTTCTAGGAATAAACTGGGGAAAGAAGAAGAACGGATTCTTTATTGCCCGGATTGTCAGGCCGGCCATCTGGGATACGATCAAACGTTCTCCATTTGATAAACCCGGAGTTAATGTTCTTATAGGGGACTATATCCTTGCAGTTAACGGCGTTAAACTTGATCCCGAAAAAGACCCGTATGCATCATTTGGCGGATTGTCAGGGAAGACCGTTGAACTTTCGGTCAGTAAGAGCGGAACGGAAGCAGATGTGAAAAATATTGTCGTGAAATGCCTGACCCAGCGGGAGGAGACGAACCTGAGGTTCTATGAGTGGATAGAAAATAACAGATTAATGGTGGATAAACTTTCGGGCGGGAAACTCGGATATGTTTATATGGCGGATACGTCTATGACCGGGCAGAGAGATCTGGTCAGGATGTATTACGGTCAGGTGCACAAAAAGGGATTTGTAATTGATGAAAGATTCAACGGCGGCGGGCAGTTAGCAGACCGATTCCTGGAGCTGATGAAACGTCCTGTAATATACAATCTTCACTGGCGGCACGGTAAAGACCAGACAGTTCCGGATAAGATGAATACAGGGCCTGTCGGTATGCTTATCAACGGATGGGCCGGTTCCGGTGGTGACGGTCTCCCTTGGGCATTCAGAGAATTAAAAGCAGGTCCTATCGTTGGTGAGAGGACCCTTGGGATTCTGGTAGGCCCTGCAACAGGGCACAGGTTGATTGACGGTGGCGGTATAACTGTTCCGGGTGCACGCTTATATTATAACAGCGGAAAATGGTTCCAGGAGGGTGAAGGTGTAAGGCCGGATATTAAGGTTTGGGATGATCCGAACAAGCTGATGATTGGTGAAGATCCCCAGATCGAGAGACTGGTTGAAGAACTGATGAATAGACTGAAGACCAACACACCGAAAATGACACCGGCCCCGGCAAAAGAGGATAGAACGGCAAAAGGTCTGAACAAAAAGAAATAAATATAATCGAGGGGGGAGAAAACTCTCTCCCCCCTAATTTTCCCAAAATATTTTTTTTTATTGCATTTTTCCTTCTTATTTGATAAATTTGCTCTGATAGGAGGAATAAATGGCAGAAACTGCATATTGCGTTAAATGTAAAGCTAAATCAGAAATGAAAGATGCAAAGGAAGTTAAAATGAAGAACGGACGTCCTGCAATGAAAGGGACATGCGTTAAATGCGGAACGGGGATGTATAAGATACTTCCTTCAAAATAATCCGTTATCGTATTTTTCTAAATTACAGAAGTACTTAAGTTGATTTAAATCAGGGGGGCAACATGCCCCCTTTTTTTATTTTGATTTATAGATTCTTGATTATCTCGTCGGTCATCTCTTTTGTTGAAGCCGCACCCTGATCCAGAGCTGCTTCCGAACCTTTAAGTTTCATCATATCGTATGATTTGACTTTTCCTTCCTCCACAACTTTTGCAATTGCAATACTTATTTTTTTGGCAATTTCAGACTCACCGATATGATCAAGCATCATACAGGCAGAGAGTATCATTGCAATCGGATTGACAATAGAGTTTTCATACTCTGCATACTTCGGAGCAGATCCGTGAGTTGGTTCGAATACGCCAATACCTGTTTCCGGGTTGAACTGAGCTGATGAAGCGAAACCTAATCCGCCGATAAGACCTGCAAAACCATCAGAAACAATATCACCAAACATGTTGCCGGCTACAATAACACCGTAATCTTCTGGGCTTTTAGTTAACCACATCATCTGTGCATCGATGTTTGTGTTCCATAACTGAATCTGAGGGAAGTCAGCTTTCTGGATATCCTGAGCCATTTTGTACATCATTCCTGATGTTTCTCTGATTACGTTTGGTTTCTCACATACTGTAACTGATTTATAACCATACTTTTTTGCATGGTTGAAAGCGGCTCTAAGAATTCTTTCAGTGAATTTCTTTGAGAAGATACGGGTTGAAACAGAGAGATCTTCAACCGGACACCAACCAAAGTTTTTTGAGAATCTGGGATGTGTCATTAATGCATCATAAACTTGTGCAGGGGGATTACTCCACTCGACACCACCGTATAAACCTTCAGTGTTTTGACGGAAGATAACTGCATCAACCAAAGGTTCTTCAATGGTATCATTCGGACCTCTTCTGATGAAGTTTAGCGGATTTCCCTTGTATGATTTACATGGACGCATACAAATATCAAGACCAAAGTGCTGACGTAGTCTCACGATCGGACTGGCATATACCAAACCCTTGTCTTTTAATTCGGGAGCAAGTTCTTCAAAAGCTTCGTCCTTTGGTTTAGAAGTGATAGCTCCAAATAAAGCCATCTTATGCTCTGCAATCAGATCAATTGTTCTTTGTGGAAGTGGATCCCCCTCTTTACACCAGAATTCCCACCCGATATCCGCTTCAACATAATCTGCTTCGAATCCGGCAGCTTCAATAACTCTTACTGCCTCAGGCAGTACTGTCTTTCCAATCCCGTCACCGGGGAGTAACACAATAGTTCTCTTTGACATTATTCCTCCTTAATTAAGTTAATTTCATTTATTATTATAAGGATGTTCTTTACCTTATATATTTGACTTTATAAAATTGATAAGTCCGCCTTTCTGCAGGATGTCCATCACTGTAGGCGGGTAGGGGGGGAAAGAAAATTCATTGCCGGGAGTTATTATTTTCCCGTTTTCCATATCAACGGTTACCTCATCCCCTTCATTGATAGCATCAACAGCTTCGGGTGCGATAATTGCCGGCATGCCTGCATTAATGGCATTTCTGAAGTAAATCCTTGAAAATGAACGGGCAATGATTACCCTTATTCCTGCAAATTTTATTGCCACAGCCGCCTGCTCCCGTGATGAACCCATCCCGAAGTTCTTTCCTGCGATAAGGATATCTCCGTCATTCACTTTATTTACAAAATCAGGATCGAGGTCTTCAAGTGCATGCTTTGCCATCTCTTCAGGTTCCATTTTCTGATAAGTGTACTTACCGGGAAAGATCACATCTGTGTTTATGTTATCTCCGTATTTCCAGGCTTTTCCTTTAAATTTTTCGTTCATGATAATATCCTCCCCGGATCTGTAATCTCACCTGTAATTGCAGCCATTGCAACTGTAATTGGAGATCCGAGATAAATTTCGGCATCCCGGCATCCCATTCTCCCTTTAAAATTTCTATTTGCAGTTGAGAATGTAACTTCTCCGGGGGCCATAACACCCTGATGTGCGCCCAGGCACGGGCCGCATCCCGGATTCATTATTATTGCTCCGGCATCAATAAGGGTTTCTATCGTACCGTTCTTTACTGCTTCTTTATATATAGTTCTTGATGCCGGAATAATAAGTGTCCTGACTTTTACTTTATTTCCTTTCAAGACCTCCGCAGCTGCTTCCAGATCTTCAAGTCTTCCGTTTGTGCAGGTTCCGATTAAGGCCTGATCGATCTTTGTCCCTTCAACTTCTTTTATGGATGCGAGATTATCAACCGTATGGGGTTTTGCCACCGAAGGAGTAATATCTGCTGTATTAAATTCGATAACATCACAATACTCTGCATCATCATCTGAATAGAGACTCTCATATTCACTTCTTGCTTTTCCCCTCAGGAAATTAAAGGTATTATGATCGGGAGGAGTATATCCGCACTTGGCCCCCATTTCTGCTGCCATATTAGATAGTACCATCCTTTCGGGAACAGTCATCCTGCTGATGGTATCACCTGAAAATTCAACTGCCTTATAATCTGCGCCGTCAGAACCGATCTTTCCGATAATGTGAAGAGCGATATCTTTTGGGGTTATATATTTAGGCATGATCCCGGTGACAACTATTTTTAAGGTTTCCGGAACAGAGAACCACAATTCTCCGGTTGCCCATATTGCTGCAACTTCGGAACGGCCGATCCCGGCAGATAAGGCTCCAAGAGCCCCGTATGTGGTTGTGTGAGAATCAGATCCGACGATCAATTTTCCCGGCATTGCAAATCCCTGTTCAGTTAATATCTGATGACAGATACCGTGGTTGATATCGAAAAAATTTTCAATGTTCTGTTCTTTAACAAATTCCCTTATTTCTTTATGGTTGGTAGCGGAAGATTCTTTGGGGGCAGGTACCTCATGATCGAGAATAATTACAACTCTTTCAGGGTATTTAATCCTGCTGATGCCGATTTTTTTAAATGTGCCGGATATTGCTGCAGCATTATCGTGACTCATCACATAATCGGGTTCAACAGAGACTATAGTGCCGGCTGAGACATCTTTTCCGGACTTTTTACTGAAAACCTTTTCAACAAAAGTTTTTCCCATTTTATCTCCTTTAAAAAGATACGTAATTCTATTAAAATTTTCTTAATAAGTAAAGAAATAATTATGAAATAAGTTAATTGTTATAACTTTTATTTAATTTCAAATTGATAAATGAACAAGTTTAAGGAATAAAAAATATACCAGGAATTGAAGCCGGATGGGGCAGGCCCCATCCGGCTGATTATTTTAATTTATTTTTGCAGCTTAATCCAGATCTATGGCGCTCTTTGTTTTATCTCTTCTTTTCTCCTCCATCTTATCCCACTTCTTCATACATTTCGGATGTTTTACTTTGGCAAGTGAACATTTCAGATATTCTGAAATATAGACTATACATGCCCTTATCGCTTTTCCGACCGGTGTCTTTTTGGCCTTGTCCCCGCTAATTCCGAAATTTCTAAGTGAGAGCCCTGCACCGATTGCACTGCCTTTTGCCCTGGCTTCGATAGTCCTTGCATCGGCGATCTCACCGGTTTCTGAATCAATGACCTTTACATCAACTGCAATATAAGCCTTCGATTTTTTCCCTCCGACGCTGAGCCCTTTGAATCTGACCTTCCCGCCGCTTGCCTCTGCCATTTCAAA
This sequence comes from Candidatus Aminicenantota bacterium, assembly GCA_963827565.1. GTDB lineage: Bacteria > Acidobacteriota > Aminicenantia > UBA2199 > UBA2199 > UBA647. Next base: position 561,225 of record CAWHBG010000002.1, on the reverse strand, counting down.
AGCTGTAACTGTACCTGCGATCAAGTATTTAGCGCCTTTGATCCTTTTCATTTTAACGAGTGTACTATTACTTACTCTTCCTGATGCGCTGAGGTCCTGCTCTGATAAAACAGCGCCAATCTCTTTTCTTTCAAGCACGGTGAATGCCTTTGTGCTGTAAAGTTCGGCTATCAGCATATCCTGAAGTTCTGTTGCAACGGTATTGTTCCATCTCCAGAAACTGGTGCCGGCAACCTGGTTGGTGAATCTGAGAACGCCTATACGTGGACCTTCTGCAGCAAGAGAGTCCATCATGGGACCCAGGATCATAAGCAAAGCTAAAATGATCATTAATTTCTTCATATTTCCTCCTTTATTAATCGATTATAATTAATAAATAAAAAAAATTAAATTCGATCTCAAAAATTTTTTATTTTTACATTATTGATATAAAATTACCTGATGAAATTAAGTGATTTCAATTTTGATCTCCCTGATGAAAGGATAGCCAGATTTCCTGCAGCTAACAGAAGGGATTCTAAATTGATGGTAGTAAACAGGCTGAGTGGTGAAATCTCCCACCATACATTTTCTGACCTTCCTGACCTTATTTCAGACAATGATTTTATTGTGATGAACAATACAAGAGTTGATCCAGTCAGAATATTTGCTAATTTCAGGGGTAAAAGGATTGAGTTCCTTATAATAAAAAAAAATAGTGAATACATTGCTGAAGTATTTGCCCTTCCTGCAAAAAAACTGAAAGTAGGCACGAAAATTGAGTTTGGAGATGAAATAGAAGGGTACATCAAGTCGGTTGGTGAGCGGGGAAGAAGAACAATTAGATTTAATTATCCTCTCAATGAGGTTCTGGCAGCCGGGTATGCACCGCTTCCCCCTTATATTAAAAGAAAATATCATGAGGCGGATCAGCATCGGGAATTTGACCTGGAGCGGTACCAGACAGTTTATTCAAAAAATTCAGGTTCGATTGCAGCTCCCACTGCAGGCCTCCATTTCGATGGAAGTCTTCTTGAGGAAATAAGCAGTAAAATTGAACTGCTTGAAGTTAACCTGAGTGTCGGCCCTGCAACTTTCCAGAAAATAGAGGTTGATGATATAGATCAGCATAAAATGGGGGAAGAAAAAGTTGAAATTCAAAATGGTGTAGCAGAAAAGATAAAACTATTAAAATCAGAAAATAAAGAACTTATTGCAGTCGGGACAACAACAGTCAGATCTTTAGAAACCTATGCTTTGAATAATCCGGAAAATGAAGAATTTACTTCACGTCTCTTTATCTCCCCCGGCTTTGAATTTAAACTTGTTGATAAAATGATCACCAATTTTCATCTTCCTGAATCTTCTCTCTTTATTCTTGTTTGTTCATTCGCCGGACTGGAATTGATGAAAAAAGCATACAAAACTGCTATTGAAAACAGGTATAATTTTTTTTCATATGGTGATGCAATGTTCATTATTTAATAAAAATAAAAAAATTCAAAAATATTAAAATAAATCGTTGCAGAATTTGCTAAAAAAGAGTATAATTCACTTGAAAAAGTGGATTTTTTCATTTTTTTAAAATTGACACACCTTGTATAGGTGTGGTATACTCTTTGAGTTTTTTGCTGGCGTAGCTCAGTTGGTAGAGCAGCTGATTTGTAATCAGCAGGTCGGGGGTTCAAGTCCCTTCGCCAGCTTCTTTAGTTGATGAGGGTAGGTTCCAGAGTGGTCAAACGGGATGGGCTGTAAACCCATTGGCTTACGCCTTCGGTGGTTCGAATCCGCCCCTGCCCATTTATGCGGGAGTAGCTCAGCTGGCAGAGCTATAGCCTTCCAAGCTATAGGCCGCGGGTTCGAATCCCGTCTCCCGCTTTTATGCCCTCGTAGCTCAGCTGGCAGAGCACATCCTTGGTAAGGATGAGGTCATCAGTTCAAGTCTGATCGAGGGCTGTGATTTTGTTTTAATAATATATTTTATATAAAAGTTACAAAATTTAGGAGGAACTATGAGCAAGGAAAAGTTTGACAGGAGTAAGCATCATTTAAACATAGGAACGATCGGTCATGTGGATCATGGTAAGACAACATTAACAGCAGCGATCACCAAGGTATTGAGCAAGAGTGATACCTCCAATGTTGAATACCGGGATTTTTGGAGTATTGATAATGCCCCAGAAGAGAAAGAGCGTGGCATTACGATTCAGATTGCGCATGTTGAGTATGACACGAAAGCGCGTCATTATGCTCATATTGATTGTCCCGGTCATGCGGATTATATCAAGAACATGATCACCGGAGCGGCTCAGATGGACGGAGCGATTTTTGTAGTAAGTGCGACAGATGGTCCGATGCCACAGACGAGAGAGCATATTCTTCTTGCGCGTCAGGTTAACGTTCCTTCGATGGTTGTATTTATGAATAAAGTAGATATGGTGGATGATGAAGAGATTCTTGATCTGGTAGAGCTTGAGATCAGAGAGTTATTGAGCGAATACGGGTTTCCTGGAGATGACATTCCTGTAATCAGGGGAAGTGCATTGAAGAGCAATGGATAGCGACGAGGCCCCTGATGCAGAGTGGAACAAGATATCATGGATTGATGGATGCGGTAGATGATTATATTCCGATGCCCGCCCGTCCGGTTGATCAGGATTTCATTCTTCCGATCGAAGATGTATTCACTATCAGTGGCCGTGGGACAGTTGTGACAGGTAGAGTAGAGAGAGGGATAGTTCATGTTGGAGATGAGATAGAGATAGTGGGTATCCGTGATACTCAGAAGAAGGTAGTAACCGGTGTAGAGATGTTCAAGAAGCTTCTTGATGAAGGCAGAGCCGGAGATAATATAGGTGTACTTTTACGTGGTACTAACCGTGAAGATGTAGAGCGTGGGATGGTATTGGCGAAAGCAGGCAGTATCACACCTCATACGAAGTTCAAATCAGAGGTATATGTATTGAGTAAGGATGAGGGTGGACGTCATACACCTTTTGTAACGGGTTACAGGCCTCAGTTCTTTTTCCGAACCACAGATGTGACCGGAAGTGTAACAATGTCCAAGGGTGTAGAGATGGTAATGCCCGGAGATAATGCCACATTTGAGATAGAGTTGATCACTCCGATAGCAATGGAGAAGGGACTTAAGTTCGCCATCAGAGAAGGTGGAAGAACAATCGGAGCAGGTTCTGTTACCGAGATAATTGAGTAAATATGGGCAAGAGCGATAAACGGATTAATTTTCCAGTTGATGTGTACTGAATGCAGCGAAAAGAATTACTCAACGGTAAAGAATAAATCTAACACAACGGATAAGACTGAATTTAAGCAAGTACTGTCCGCGGTGCAGGAAGCATACACCCCATAAGGAGGTAAAATAGGTCAGTAGTTCAATTGGTAGAGCACCGGTCTCCAAAACCGGCAGTTGGGGGTTCGAGTCCCTCCTGACCTGTTTCTTTACATATGAAAAAAAAAAATATATTCAAGCGGATAGGGGATTTTATAACTGAAGTTAAAGGAGAGCTTAAAAAAGTAACATGGCCGACAAAGAACGATCTTATCAAAACAACAATAGCTGTTCTGGTATCATCATTTATTTTCGGAGTGTTTCTTTTTGTTGTCGATATGATATTTTCAAGGGTAATAAACAGTATTATCGGTGTCTTTAAGTAAGGATCATAATGTCTAAACAGTGGTTTATAATTCATGTTTTCTCGGGAGCGGAGGAGTTTGTTGTGAAAGCTCTTAATGAGAAAATAAAAAAGTATGATATTGAAGATATTATTTCAGATATTGTTATTCCAAAAGAGAATGTTATAGAAATTAAAGGTGGAAAAAAGATAATAAGTGAAAAGAGATCTTTCCCCGGCTATATACTTGTTAAGATGGAAATGAATGATAAAAACTGGTATTTTGTGAGAAATACTCCAAAAGTAACCGGTTTTGTCGGATCCGGGAAAAAACCGATTCCCCTCTCAGAAAAAGAGGTTGCCACAATACTGAAGCATATAGAGGTGACACAGGAAACACCTAAACCAAAATATCACTTTGACGTAGGTGATGCTGTCAAAATAATTGATGGACCTTTCATTAATTTTAACGGAGTTGTTGATGAGGTTCAGGCAGAAAAAAACCTTCTAAAAGTAATTGTTACGATATTCGGCAGACCCACTCCGGTAGATCTCACTGTCTTGCAGGTAGAAAAAATTTAGGAGAATTATAATGGCAAGTCCAAAAGAAAAAAAAGTAGAAACATCCTTCAAGTTGCAATTGCCGGCCGGGAAGGCTACACCGGCTCCGCCGGTAGGCCCTGCTCTGAGTCAGCATCAGCTGAATATAATGGAGTTCGTAAACCAATTCAATAAAGCTACAGCGAAAATGGAAGATGGAATGATAGTCCCGGCAGAAGTACTGGTACACCCGGATAAAACATTTACTCTGAGATTAAAAACGCCTCCGGCTTCATATTTATTAAAAAAAGCAGCAGGGATTATGAAGGGTTCCGGCGAACCTAATAAGAATAAGGTCGGCAAGGTTACAAGGAAGCAGATCGAAGAGATAGCTGCAATAAAAATGGAAGATCTTAATACTGATGATATTGCCCAGGCTGCATTAATAATAGAAGGTTCTGCCAGAAGTATGGGGCTGGAGGTTCAAAGATGAGCAAGAGAGGAAAAACATACAAAGAAAACAAGAGTGGTGTTGAGGATAGGCCTTATACAGTTGAAGAAGCTTTTGAAATATTAAAAGGATTTAAAACTCCTAAATTCACTGAATCTGTCGATATCGCTATCAGGTTGAATGTAGACCCAAAATATCCTGATCAGATGGTAAGGGGTACTATTGTTCTTCCGCATGGAACTGGAAAAACCAAAAGCGTTCTTGTAATTGGATCAGGTGAAAAACAGAAAGAAGCTCAAGAGGCCGGAGCAGATTTTTATGGCGGAGAAGAGATGGCTGAAAAAATTCAGAAGGAAAATTGGACTGATTTTGATGTGCTTGTTGCTACTCCTGATATGATGGGTAAGCTCGGTAAACTTGGTAAGGTCCTTGGGCCTAAAGGATTAATGCCGAGTCCTAAAGCAGGTACAGTTACATTAAATGTTAAAGATACTGTAGCAGAAATAAAGAAAGGAAGGATTGAATATAAAGTTGATAAGACCGGAATAATTAACACTACAATTGGAAAAGCATCCTTTGATTTATCTCAGCTCGCGGAAAACGCAAATGCCCTGATGTCAGTTATAGTAAAGGCAAGACCGGCAAGCCTTAAAGGTAAGTTTGTTGAATCGGTTTTCATAAGCTCGACAATGAGCCCTTCTGTAAAGCTTGATGTACTGCAGTTTGAAAAGAAATAGGAGAGAATAATGCCGAGTGAAAAAATATTAAAACAAAATAAGAAAATAGTTGATGAGATCGGTGTCATCTTCAGTAATTCAGGTGTTTATTTTATTGATTACCGGGGCCTGAATGTACCTGAGATCCAGGATCTCAGAACAAAAATGAAGAAGATCGATTCAAGCTTTAAAGTTATAAAGAACAGACTTATTCTTAAGCATTTTGAGAAAGAGAACAAAGAGTTCGGCAGAGACCTTTTCAGTGGGCCTACCGCTGTTGCATATTCAGATGATAAGATAGTAGAAGTAGCTAAAATATTATCTGAATTTGAGAAAGAGTCTAAAAAGATTAAGATTAAATTTGGATTTATTGAAGATAAATTTGTAGATGAGAATCAAATCAGGAATGTGGCTAAACTGCCCGGTAAGGAACAGCTTATGTCTCAACTTGCATTCTCAATTATATATCCGTTAAAGAAAATGGGGGTGGCGTTGTCATCACCGTTACAAAATATGCTGATTTTAATGAAAAATTTAAAAGATAAAAAGGAAAAGGAGGAATTGAACAATGGCTGAAATGAAAAAAGAAGATTTCTTTAAACATCTTGACAAGTTAACTGTACTTGATCTTGCTGATTATATCAAAGAATTTGAGGAAAGATATGGAATTAAGGCAGAAATGGCCGCAATGCCGGTGGCCGGTGTGGCAGCAGCTCCTGCAGCAGCAGCAGTTGAAGCAGAAGAAAAAACTGACTTCGATATAGTACTTAAAAGTGTCGGCCCAAAAAAGATAAATGTTATTAAGGTTGTTAGAGAAGTAACAGATCTGGGTCTGAAAGAAGCAAAGGAAGTAGTTGATAAGGCTCCTGGCGAAATTAAGAAGGGAGTTTCTAAAGAAGAAGCAGATGAGATTAAAAAGAAATTTGATGAAGTAGGGGCAGAGATCGAAATAAAGTAGATGTACGTATCCCGGAAGTTTGTAAAAATTAAAAATTAAAGGATAAGTATGCCAAAAAATAATAAGTATATTGATAGAATAAGTTTCTCAAAAATTAAGTCCCCGATTGAGATTCCGAATCTGTTGGATGTTCAGATAAAGTCTTATAATACCTTTCTGCAAATAAATGAACTTCCAGAGAAAAGGAAAAACATATGGAATTGAAGGGGCTTTTAAATCAATTTTTCCCATTTCTGATTTCAAAGAGACTGCTATTATTGACTATGAATCATATTCCCTCGGAGATTATTCCTGTAAATGCGGTAACCTCGAAGGAGAGGACCTGTCAAAACCTTTCTGCAGCAAGTGCGGATCTGTTCTGAGGTCTGATGTCAAAGCAGGGGCAGAATCGATTTGCCCTGAGTGTTTAAGCAAAGGGACTGTTGAGTACAAAACATGTGAAAAGTGCGGGGGAAGTGTCAGGCTGAAGATCAAATATTCACCAGAAGATTGCCTGGATAAGGGTTTTGATTATTCAATACCTCTGAAAGTTAAATTGAGACTTGCTCTTTATGATGAAGATAAGAAGGGTGAGAAGGTCATTAAGGATGTAAAAGAACAGGAAATATTTTTTGGCGAAGTTCCCTATATAACAGACAGAGGGACCTTTATTATCAATGGTACAGAAAGAGCTGTAGTATCACAGCTGCAGAGATCGCCTGGTGTTTATTTTCTTCCGGGAAAATCGAGAGGTGAGTTCAGTGCGAAAATAATCCCTGCAAGGGGTGCCTGGATCGAAATCGAGGAGAAACTGAATCTTCTTCAGATAAGACTTGATAAAAAAACCAAAAGGATAAATGTAACAACTTTTCTTAAAGCAATGGGACTCAGTGATGATTATGACATTATAAGAAGCTTTTACACTGTGGTTCCGATGAAGGTTGAAGATGGCATTTTCTATATGAAGAATTCCAGATTTCTCAAGGATAACAAACTTACAGCTCCGGTTGTTGATTCAAAAGGGAAAAAGCTTCTTGAATCAGGAACAAAACTGATGATTAAGCATATAACTGATATGGAAAAAGCCGGAATTGAATATGTTCCGGTTGATATTGACCTGATAGAAGATATGCATTCCGCTATTGATATGGATGAGATCCTAAGAAGTAATGAACTTATAACTGCCACTCAGATCAAAAAACTGAGAAAAGCAGACAGATCATTTTCCGTTTTCTTTCCCGAAAGTGAAGAAGAAGAATTCGGACCGATTATTGCTTATACTCTGAGAAAGGATAAAAAAAAGAAAGATATTGAGCTTACTGAAAAAGTTGTTATCCAATCTGAAGATGATGTCGAGGACAGAGTCCCGAAAAACCAGAGTGATGCTTTCATTGAGATATTTAAAAAATTAAGGCCGGGAGAACCGGTTACACTTGAAGGATCAAAGAAATTCTTTGAAAATATGATCTATGATCCCAAGGCGTTATGATCTGTCTTCTGTTGGAAGGCTTAAACTCAATATCAAACTTGGACTTAAAGAGGACAATAAGCAGGACATTTATGTTCTTACTCTTGATGATGTTGTTGAAATACTCAAGTACTATTTGAGGTTAAAATATGACAGATCTCAGAAGATGTACCGTCGATGATATCGATCATCTGGCAAACAGAAGGATCAGGGCTGTTGGTGAACTGGTTGAAAATGCTTTTCGTATCGGTTTGCTCAGGCTTGAAAAGATAATCAAGGAAAGAATCACCAATGCAGAGGATATTTCAATTCTTCTGCCAAGGGAATTGATAAATACAAAACCGGTCTTTGCTGCGATAAAAGAATTTTTCGGAACTTCACAACTGTCACAGTTTATGGATCAGACCAATGCGCTTGCCGAAACAACTCATAAAAGAAGAATCTCTGCTCTGGGACCCGGCGGACTTAACAGAGAAAGAGCCGGATTTGAAGTGAGAGATGTTCATTCTTCTCATTATGGAAGGATTTGCCCGATCGAGACTCCTGAAGGGCCCAATATCGGACTTATCTCTTCTTTTACCACTTATGCAAGAGTTAATGATTATGGATTTATTGAAACCCCATTAAGAAAAATTATATAATGCGAAAGTTATCAACCATTATAAAATTCTCCATCCTGGTGAATCAGATTATAAACTGAATGATATTGTAGAAGAAAATGAACTTGAGTCACAGATAGAAAATTAAAAAAAGGCAAAAAAGGAATTACCTGTATTTGAATATCATCCATTTTATCTTACCGCCTGGGAGGAAGAGGGTTTTGTTATTGCTCAGGCAAATGCTAAACTTGATGAAAATGGTAACTTTCTTACAAAGAGGGTTAATTCCAGAAAAGGAAGTGAAACACTTCTTGCGACCCGTCAGATTTGGACTATATTGATATTTCTCCTAAGCAGATAGTTTCAGTTTCCGCTTCATTGATTCCATTTCTGAGCACATGATGATGCTAACAGGGCTTTGATGGGTTCAAATATGCAGAGGCAGGCTGTTCCTCTGGTTTCTCCTGAAGCTCCGATTGTCGGTACCGGGATGGAACATAAACTGGTTAAAGATGCAGGAATTGTTATTGTCTGTAAAAGATCCGGAACTGTTATGAATGCAGATGCTGAGAGGATTATTGTTAAAGCTGACGAGGAAAACAAAAAAGAAGATTTTTCTGAAATATATCTGCAGATCTTTATGAATTGAAAAAATTCAGAAGATCAAATCAGAATACCTTGATAAATCAGAAACCTCTGGTTAAGACAGGTGAGAAAGTTGTAGAAGGACAGATCCTCTGTGACGGGCCAGGCACTGATAAAGGGAGAACTTGCGCTCTGGGCGTAATATACTTGTGCATTTCTGCCCTGGCGAGGATATAACTATGAGGATGCAATTATTCTCAGTGAAAGACTGGTTAAAAAATCTGTTTTTAATTCAATTTATATTGTTGAAGAATCAATTGAAGCAAGGGAAACAAAACTTGGAAAAGAAGAGATCACTCCGGATATACCAGGAGTATCCGAAGGTATCTGAAGAATCTTGATGAGAATGGAATTGTCCGGATCGGTGCCAAGGTAAAGCAGGGAGAAATTCTGGTTGGTAAGGTTTCTCCTAAAGGTGAAACCCAACTGTCTCCCGAAGAAAAACTTCTTAAAGCTATTTTTGGAGAACAGGCTTCAGAAATTAAGGATACTTCACTTTATTGTCCCCCGGAGTTGAAGGAACAGTTATTGATGTAAAGATTTTTACCAGGCGGGGTGTTGAAAAAGGTGACCAGATCTCAGGAAATTGATGAAATTGAAATAAAAAAACTGGAAAGATATGAAACAATGAGAAAAAGATTCTGAAATCTCATAAATTTGAGAATGTAAAACTGCTTTAACAGGGACAGTTCTTAAAAAGAATGTCACAATTGATTCTGAAAAATTGAAGAAAGGAAGCAAAATCCCGGAAAAGATCCTCAGATAACCTTGATGATGAAATGATTACTATCTTAAAGAAAGGAATTGACCGATACTGACATTGACAAGATAAAAGAGATTGAGTCCAAAACAAAACTTTATATTGATGCACTTAAACGTGAGAAACTTGAGAAGATTGAGATGATGAAGAAAGGTGATGAATTTGCTCCCGGGTATCATCAAGATTGTCAAAGTTTTTATTGCTGTAAACCGATCAGTTTCTGTCGGAGATAAAATGGCAGGAAGGCATGGAAATAAAGGTGTTGTTGCACGGATACTCCCTGAAGAGGACATGCCTTTTCTTGAAGATGGAACTCCAATTGATATTATTCTTAATCCCCTTGGGTGTCCCTTCCAGAATGAATGTGGGACAGATTCTTGAGTTGATCCTGGGATGGGCAGGGAAAAAACTGGGCAAACATTTTGAAACACCGGTTTTTGATGGTGCAAACGATGAGGAAATCAAAAAATACATGCTTGAAGCAGGATTGCCGGAAGATGGAAAAGTAACTCTTATATGATGGAATTACCGGTGAACCGTTCAAAAACAAAATCACAGTTGGATATATGTATATGATGAAACTTGAACATATGGTAGATGATAAAATTCATGCCAGATCAACCGGTCCGTACTCGCTTATTACCCAGCAACCACTTGGCGGAAAAGCTCAATTCGGTGGTCAGAGAGTTGGTGAAATGGAAGTATGGGCATTTGAAGCTTATGGAGCAGCCTATCTCCTTCAGGAGATACTGACGATAAAATCCGATAATATCAGCGGTAGAAATGATATTTATTCGGCGATTGTTAAAGGTACAATGGATTTCAAACCCGGCATCCCTGAATCCTTCAATGTTCTTATAAAAGAGTTGAAGAGTCTTACTCTTAATATGGAACTTATAAAGAGAGATAAGGGAAGTGATGAAGAAAAAGTTGCTGAAAATATTGCCAACATTTCTTAAAGGAGATGAATTATAATGCAAAGGATTAGAAAAGATAAACCTGAAGTAAATGTAATGGATTACGATAAGGTTAAGATCAGTATCTCATCTCCGGAAACTATCAAAGGATGGTCTTCCGGTGAAGTTACCAAACCTGAAACTATCAATTACAGAACCTTTAAACCGGAGAGAGACGGACTTTTTTGTGCAAAAATATTTGGTCCGACTCAGGATTTCAGTTGTCTTTGCGGAAAATATAAAGGGCTGAAGTACAGAGGGATCATTTGTGAAAAATGTGGTGTTGAAGTTACCCTCTCTTCCGTAAGAAGGGAGAGAATGGGACATATTGAGCTTAATTCCAAAGGTAGCTCATATCTGGTTTTTTAAAGGAGTACCTTCCAGAATTGCTGTTCTCCTTGAAATTACGGGTAAAGATCTTGAAAATATAGTTTATTTTGAAAATTATATTGTTACAGATCCGGGACAGGTCCCCAATCTGAAGTTGAAGCAGGTTCTTACCGAAGAAGAATATATGGATCTTGTTGAAAAATACGGAAGTGATTCCTTTAAAGCCGGGATAGGTGCTGAAGTAGTATATGAACTGTTAAAGAATATAGATCTTGAGAAAGAGGTGATTGATCTTAAATCAAGATTGAGTGTTGAAAAATCAATACAGAAAAAGAAAATAATGGCAAGACGCCTTAAACTTTCAGAGGACTTTTTTAATTCCGGAAACAAACCTGAATGGATGATACTGGATATTGTTCCTGTTCTTCCTCCTGATCTGAGACCTCTGGTGAGACTTGATGGAGGTAGGTTTGCATCTTCCGATCTGAATGATCTTTACAGAAGAGTGATAAACAGAAACAACAGATTAAAAAAGCTGCTTGATCTCAAAGCTCCGGAACTTATTATTAAGAATGAGAAAAGGATGCTTCAGGAATCTGTTGATGCACTTTTTGATAATCAAAAGCGTAATAAGAGCTATATGAGTTCTCAGAAAAGGCCTCTTAAATCACTTTCAGATTCATTAAAGGGAAAACAGGGACGATTCAGGCAGAATTTACTTGGGAAGAGGGTCGATTATTCCGGAAGATCTGTAATTGTTGTTGATCCGAAGTTGAAACTGGAAGAGTGCGGTATCCCGAAAAAAATGGCAATTGAATTATTTAAACCTTTTATCTACAATAAGCTTGAAAAAAAAGGTGTTGTCACGACTCTCAGAGTTGCCAGAACCTGGGTAGAAGAGAACAGAACCGAAGTCTGGGATGCTCTTGATGAAGTTATTAAGGAACATACTGTATTATTGAACAGAGCTCCAACTCTTCACAGGCTTGGAATTCAGGCATTTAAACCCCACCTTGTTGAAGGTAATGCGATTACACTCCATCCGATGGTCTGCCCTGCATTTAATGCTGACTTTGATGGAGACCAGATGGCAGTTCATGTCCCTCTTTCACTTGAAGCGCAGGCAGAAGCAAAAATTTTAATGTTATCAACTAATAACATCCTGAATCCGGCAAATGGCAAACCACTTGCTGTACCGACTCAGGATATGATCCTCGGATTCTATTACCTTACATTTTTTAAAAAAGGTTTGAAAGGCGAAAATATGATCTTCAGTTCTCAAAAGGAAGCCCTGATGGCTCTCGAGAATAAGATTGTTGATATTAATGCGAAAATAAGAGTGAGGTATACCGGAAAACTTAAAAATTTGGACTCTTATCCACTTGATGACCAGGATATTGCAAATTGTCCTGAAACTGAAATTAAAATGGGTGATAATCGCCTTCTTGTTACTACTCCCGGAAGAATTATTTTCAACCAGCTGCTTCCGGATGCGACTCCTTATATAAACGGATTGCTAAAGAGAAAGGGGATACAGAATCTGGTTTCATATATCTATCTTGTGCAGGGATTCGATCCTACTGTTGATACACTTGATAAACTCAAGGAAGCCGGTTTTGAATATGCAACCATGGCAGGATTTACAATTGGTATATCAGATCTGGTAGTACCGGATGAGAAAGAATTAATAATAAAAAAACTGAATGCTGAACTTGAAATAATTGAACAGAAATATTCAAAAGGTCTATCTGACCTCAGGTGAAAGGCATAACACTATAATTGATAAATGGAGTAAGGCTACAGATAATATCAGAGAAAAGATGTTTGCGAATATGAAAAAGATCAGTTATGAAGGTGATAGCATTAATCCACTTTTCGTTATGTCTGATTCCGGAGCAAGAGGAAGTCAGGACCAGTTAAAACAGCTTGCAGGTATGCGTGGATTAATGGCGAAACCATCCGGTGAGATTCTTGAAACACCTATTACTGCTAATTTTAAAGAAGGATTATCTGTACTCCAATATTTTATATCTACACATGGTGCAAGAAAAGGACTGGCAGATACAGCCCTTAAAACTGCAGATGCGGGATATCTTACAAGAAAACTTGTTGATGCAGCAATCGAAGTTATTGTAAAAGAAGATGATTGTGGTACGATAAATGGACTTTTAGTATCAGCAATTATAGAAAATGGAAAAGAAATTGAACCATTTATAGAAAGAATTATCGGAAGATTTGCAGCTGAAGATGTGCTATCTCCAGATGATCCGAAAAAGATCCTTGTGAAGAATAATGAACTTATAGATGAATATTCAGCCAGGAAGATTATTGATCATGGTATCCTTAAATTAAAGATCAGATCAGTAATTTCCTGTGAGACAGAGGCCGGGGTCTGCAGAAAATGTTATGGTAGAAATCTTTCGAATGGAAAATTAATTAATCTTGGAGAAGCTGTTGGTATTATTGCAGCTCAATCAATCGGAGAACCGGGAACTCAATTAACAATGAGAACCTTCCATATAGGTGGAGTTGCGTCCGGGACAGAAAGTCAGACAAAAGTGAGTGCAAGCTATGATGGAAAGATTGTGTTTACAGATCTGGAAGTCATTGAGAACAAAGATAAAGAATTGATTGCAATGAACAGAACAGGCTCGATAATGATCCTTGATGCAAAGAAAAGAGAGAAGGCCATTTATCCTGTGGCTTATGGTTCAGTTCTTATGGTCAAGGATGGCCAGACAGTAAAAAAAGGGGACCTTTTAATGAAATGGGACCCCTTTGTGAATGCAATTCTAACAAGAGAGAGTGGAGTAGTTGAATTAAAGGACCTTGAGGAGAACATATCTTTTGTTAATGAAAGAGATGAAACAACCGGAATGATAACTCCCATTGTTATTGATATAAGCAATGAAAAGCTTAGAGATGAGCTTCAACCTCAGATAATTGTAAGGAATCAGAAAACAAAGAAAATAGTAAGGAAATTTCTCCTTCCTGTTAATGCTCATCTTACTGTTAAAGATGGAGAAGAAGTTAATGCGGGAGGAATACTTGCTAAGATTCCGTCCGAATCTGCAAAAACAAAAGATATTACTGGTGGTCTTCCAAGAATTACTGAACTTTTTGAAGCAAGGAAGCCCAAAGCACCGGCTAAAATGGCTCAAATTGACGGAACAGTACAATATGGAAAACTTCTAAAAGGATCCAGGAAACTTACAATTATTCCTGATGACACAAATGTCAAGCCCGATGAACATAATATCCCGAGAGGTTCATATATAATTGTTGGTGATGGAGATAAGATCCAGGCCGGGACTCCTTTGATGGATGGTCCACTTGACCCTATCGATATTCTTACAGTACTTGGTGAAGTAAAACTTGCAGAATACCTGATAAAAGAAGTACAGGAAGTCTATAGACTACAGGGTGTGGCAATTAATGATAAACATATTGAAATTATCGTAAGGCAGATGATAAAATGGCGCCGGATTGAAGAGATAGGAAATACAAAATTTATTTCTGATCAAATTATTGAAAAATGGAAATTTGCCAGTGAAAACCAGAAAGTAGTATCAGAAGGTGGTAAGCCGGCTCAGGCAAAACCTCACCTTCTTCCAATTTCCCGTGCAGCCTTGGCGTATGAAAGCTTTATATCAGCAGCAGCATTCCAGGAAACCACAAAAATTCTAACAGAAGCTGCAATTGAAGGTAAGATAGATTATCTTCTGGGTATTAAAGAGAATGTAACAATGGGACGTTTAATTCCTGCTGGAACAGGATATCCCCTGTATCAGGATTCTAGTGCTGAGAATAAGGGAAATGAACTTCTTGAAAAAGCTGCTGAATAAGTATTGAGAATATAACTCAGAAAACAAAGTCAGTTTTTTTTGAAATAGAAAAGTGCCTTGAAAATAAGTGCAATTACTATAAATAAAGAAAAATAAATAACTTTATACTCTTTATTCTTCATATAATAAGAAATATTGAATCCTCTAAACTGGTTTTCTTTATACCCGGAAAAAAAGAATTA
Organism: Candidatus Aminicenantota bacterium; assembly: GCA_963827565.1. GTDB lineage: Bacteria > Acidobacteriota > Aminicenantia > UBA2199 > UBA2199 > UBA647. The sequence goes on along the minus strand of CAWHBG010000002.1, from coordinate 546,185 downwards.
AGACCTTTTGACCATTAATCATATTTTTGTCCGAATTTTTGTTTCATTCTGTTATTTTCCATAACCATTAATGCAGGAAAAAAAATCAGATAGTATAGTGATACGATTATATAGCAATAAAGGTGATTTGCGGCAATCGCAATTCCTACACCGAGTATGAAATTCCCAAAATAAAGTGGATTTCTTGATAATGCGTATGGCCCGTTTGTTGCAAGTTCGGAATTCTTGTTGATGAATCCTGAAGCCCAGGCCCTAAAGAAAGTACCAAGCATAATGAAAAAAAATCCTATTGCATATTGATTTTGCATCAGGTTTTGCAAAAAAAAGTACAATAAATAAACTTATTATACCTATAAATGCACGATATCTTTCGAAATATTTTTTAAATTTTTCCATTATTAATTTTTATTCCAGTGATTATTTATTTTTGATTATATCACATAAGTAGCGTTAATTCCATTTACAGCAGTTGAATTACGTGTATTACAGTACTATAATAATAGTACAAGATGAGTGAAAAAAATAGTAAACTATTATTCAGCGTTGAAACAGATTCCCCGGTTCCTCTTTATGAACAGATAAAACGGGAGCTTAAGATTAATATTTTATCAGGAGTTCTTTTACCTGATGAGAAGCTTATTCCAATAAGGGAGTATGCGAAAAACTTAAAGTTAATCCTAACACCATAGTTAAAGTGTATTATCAACTTGATATTGAAGGATTCCTTTATTCCAGGCCAGGTCAGGGATATTTTGTAAAACGAACTGGAAAAGAAGATCATCCTGAGGAAAAAAAAATATTCCGAGCTGTAACGGATGATTACCTGAAAAATGCTACAGATCTTGGTTTTTCACTTGAATATATATTGAATTATTTAAAAACACGACAAAAAAAGTTAAAATAGTATAATTAATATTAAATGGATTTTTAACAATCTTTTAAAATATTTTTTAATTAGCGGAGGTGTTAATGGGCAATGATATAATTTGGGCAATAGCAGGGATATTTTTAATATTTATTGAATTTTTTATACCGGGACTGGTTATTATTTTTTTCGGAATTGGAGCACTGATTACGGCTTTGATCAGTTATGTAATTGGGGCTTCATTTTCCCTGCCTTTGCAATTACTTACATTTACTATTACTTCAATACTATCTTTGTTACTTCTCAGAAAGTATATGAAGAATATTTTTAAGGGATCGCTTGAAAATGAGAATGAGGGTGCAAATTTTAATATTGAGATTGGAAAAGTTGTGCCTGTTGTTGAATTTGTTCAGCCTGGTGAGGTAGGAGGTAAGGTGAAGTACCAGGGGACAATCTGGAATGCTCAATCGGAAAAACCTGTAGCGCCAGGCGAAAGCGTTAAAATAATTGGCAGCAAAAATCTCACATTATTTGTTGAAAAAATAAAAAAGGAGGATTAGTCATGGAAATAATTGCGGGAATCTTAGCTTTTTTAGTTATAGTTACAATTTATAGAACAGCCCGGATTGTACCTAACCAGTGGGCATATGTTATTGAGCGTCTTGGGAAGTATTCAGGGACACTGGGTCCGGGATTTCATATTCTTATCCCCTTCATTGATAAGGTCGCGTATAAGCATAGTCTTAAAGAGGTTGCTATCGATGTACCACCCCAAAGTTGTATTACTAAAGATAATATTTCTGTAGAAATTGATGGTGTTCTATACTTACGTGTTGTTGATCCGGTTAAGGCAAGTTACGGAATCAGGGATTTTAGATATGCCATAGTGCAATTGGCGCAGACAACCATGCGTTCTGAAATCGGTAAAATAGAACTAGATGTTACTTTTGAGTCCAGGGATAATATCAATACACAGATAGTGCAGGCAGTTGATGAAGCCTCGGATCCCTGGGGGATCAAAGTTACAAGATATGAAATAAAGAATATTGATACACCCCAGACCATCAGAGATGCGATGGAAAAACAGATGCGTGCTGAAAGGGAAAAACGTGAGCAGATAGCCATATCAGAGGGAGACAGGACTGCCAAGATCAACAGAGCTGAAGGTCAGAAACAGGAAACAGTAAAATATTCCGAAGGGGAACGGATAAAAAGGGAAAATGAGGCGAAAGGGGAGGCTGCGGCAATTCTGGAAGTTGCCAGGGCAACAGCAGAAGGGATTCGTGAAATAGCGATTGCTTTGAATCAGCCGGGCGGCAAAGATGCTGTCAGTATGAGAATAGCTGTGGACTGGATCGATTCATTTAAAACCCTGGCAAAAGAGTCCAACTCAATGATAATACCCGCCAACTTAACGGATATTGCAAGTATAACCTCAATACTTAACAATGCATTTGAGTTCAGCAAAAATAAGGATACCAAAACCTGATCAGATAAAACTGAATTTCAATAATACTGGCGGTTGGATGTATACCTCTATTATGTTATAAATATATAAAATTTAATAACAGGCCTTTATTCATGAAAGTAAAACCGGAAATACCAGGTTATCATATAGAAAAGGAAATTGCTCAGGGTGGAATGAGTAGGATTTATGCTGCAACAGACAGGATAAGGGACCGGAAAGTAGCATTAAAGATATTTTTCCCCTCAATGGCAAATGAGAAGGATGCGAGGGCAAGATTTATTTCTGAAGGTGATATCCTTTCAAAACTTAATCACAAAAATATTGTACCTGTATATGATGTCGGCAGTTATGGAGAACTTAATTATATATCTGTAGAATATCTTGAGGGTAAAAGCCTCAAAGAGAGAATACGTCCCGGGGAAACTGACAGTATTAATATTGAAGAATCATTGGATGTTATTAAAGAAATTGCCGGAGCTCTCGAATATTCACATAATAAAGGGCTCATCCACCGGGACATTAAACCGGAGAATATATTATTCAGAAATGATGGGACACCGGTACTGGTTGATTTCGGGATAGCAAAAGATTATTCGGAAAGTAAAAATTTTACTATGACCGGTACATCCATCGGTACTCCATATTATATGAGCCCGGAACAGATAAAAGGACATCCACCGGATTCCAGAAATGATATCTACAGTCTAGGAGTAGTTTTATATGAGATGCTGACCGGAGATATCCCTTATAAGGGGACCGATATTATTACTGTTGCATTAAAGCATGAACGAGATCCGATTCCTTCACTTCCCCCTGATATTTCATTTCTTCAGCCTGTTGTAAACCGGATGATGGCAAAAAAAAGCACGGAACGCCCCGGAAGCGGTAATGAAGTTATAGAGCTGATAGAAAAACTGCAAAAAGGAGGGGAAACAAGTTTACCTGAAAGGAGATCAAAAAGAAGAACCGGAAAGATAAAAAAATTTTTCGTAAAATCTGCTTTCTTCTTTCTTGTATTCCTTATACCTTTTATTACAGGACACCTTATTAAGGAAATGGATGATAAAAAACCAGAGGAGAGTCAAATTGAGCTGAACAGTAAAGTTCAAAGTGAAGAAAGTTACAAGCCTCTTACTTCACCATCTATAATTATTCCTGATGTAAGGCTGAGATCACGCAGCTGGAATATAAATGAGGAATACCTGATCAGTTATATAAAGAGACAAAATTTCTATGAAGCTGAATATAATCCCGGGGGAAATTTTATAAACAAATACAGAACAGAAATATGGAAACAGCGGAAGGTCGTTATAGATGCAAAGACAGGGTTAATGTGGGATCACCGGGGTTCATTTAAGCCGATGACCATCAAATCTGCAAAAGAGTGGATAAGAGAGATAAACAAAAAATTTTTTGCCGGCTTTTCTGATTGGAGATTGCCGACAATAGAGGAGGGGGCGTCCCTTCTTGAGAGGAAAAAATGGTATGGAGACCTTCATGTATTCAATGTTTTTTCAATTGTTCAGAAAGAAATATGGACATCAGATTTTAATCCGGATAAGAATTCCAATTGGATAATAAGCTTCAAAAAAGGAAGAATTAAGACTACATCCCTTTTCAGAAAAAAATTCTTTGTGAGACCTGTAAGACGTCTGAAATAATACCGATGAAATATTTATTTAGTTTTCCTTGACCTCAAACTCAAAATGAGTTCAATAATACTGACGATAACTAAAATTATGGCAAGGGACCATAAAAAGATATATCCCTTGGCAGGGATATCAAGATTTCCGCATAAGAGCCAGAGGATCAGTACTGTTCCTCCACATAAATTAATTGAGATAGCTCCCATTAAACCGAGTCCTTTTCTAACAACCTCTTCTCCTCTGAATACTTCAAGGAATATTGAGATTGAAATTCCAATGAAAATTCCACCAAGTATATTTGGATAAAAAGAGGAAGAAGAGCCTGGGATTACACCCTCATTCATCACTCGGATGCCTTCGGTTCCCTCGCTGGAAGCTCGGTCATGAAGATCCGCTTGAAGGCGGATCTTTCAAACCCCGGAAACGGGATTGAATCAGGAATAACGTTACTTTTTTTTACATGAATATAAAAAAAAGAAACGGAGAGTCAGGGATTCGAACCCCGGGAACCCGTTAAGGCTCAACGGTTTTCAAGACCGCCGCATTCAACCGCTCTGCCAACTCTCCGGACAATTTTATTTTATCAGAAAGGGGTGAATGAGTCAATTATAATCTAGATTACAGTCGAACTTATTCTCTCTTTGAATACCTATTAAACCGGACTGTTCTTGATTTTTTACCTAAAATAATATATAAATCTCTTTCTAATGAATGAATATTTTAATCTACTATTAAATAAAATCGAGGATGCACTCGTTGAGGGAATTGATAACAATAAAAGCGTATTAGAATCCTCAATTCATTACTCTTTGTCAATAAAAGGGAAGAGGCTTCGACCACTAATTTTCCTATCTTTACTTGAAGCATTTGGTGAAACTCCTGACAAGTATATTGATATTGCAGCAGCAATCGAATATATTCACACCTATTCCCTGATCCATGATGACCTGCCTGCCATGGATAATGATGACCTTCGTCGCGGTATGCCAACTGTTCATAAAAAATATAATGAGGCAATTGCATTGTTAGCAGGAGATACTTTACTTACAATGGCAGTAGAAAAAATATCGGATTCCGCTATTGATGCTGAAGCGAAGATCGGGGTCCTTCAGATTTTGACAAAGAGCATCGGGGTAGAAGGAATGGCTGGCGGACAGTCACTTGATCTCCTTTTTGATGGTGACAGGGATATCATTTATGAAATACACAGAAAAAAAACTGCGGAATTGATAAAAGGGACAATGCTCTCTGCAGCTGAAGTTGCAGGTCTTGAAGTTGAGAAGAAAAAAATTCTTAAAGCGATAGGAATAAAGATCGGAATAGCATTTCAAATGGCAGATGATCTTCTTGATATAATCGGTAATGAGAAAGAAGTAGGGAAAAAACTTCACAAGGACAGTTCCAATAAAAGCCCTAATTCTGTCCTTTATTTCGGTATGGATATTATAAAAGAGAAGATAGAAAAAGAATATAATGAAGTTATCGGTCTTATCAAAGAATTGAAAATTGATTTCCCCCCATTTCTGTATTTAATTAACAGGATGGTACATAGGAGTAAATAGTGAGTGTTCTGGATAGAGTGAATTTTCCTGAAGATCTTAAGAACCTTAAATTCAGGGAATTAAAAGAGTTGTCAAGAGAGATTAGAGAAATTATAATTGAAGTAGTATCAAAGAATGGAGGACATTTATCTTCAAACCTGGGTGCTGTTGATCTGACAATTGCTCTTCATAAAGTTTTCAATGCCCCTGAGGATAAATTTATCTGGGATGTAGGGCACCAGTGTTACACCCATAAAATACTTACAGGAAGAAAAGACCGGATTTTCTCCATAAGGAAAAAGGGCGGATTAGTCGGTTTTCCGGATATTGAAGAGAGTAAATATGATGTGTTGAATACAGGTCATGCGTCTACTTCCCTTGCCTTTGCTTCAGGGATGGCTATTGCAAGAGACCGGAATGGTAAATCTTTTAATGTTATCCCGGTGATTGGGGATGGTGCATTGACCGGTGGAGTTGCATTTGAAGCTCTGAATAATATAGGCCATATAAAACAGAAAATGATTATTGTATTAAACGATAACAAAATGTCAATTTCTCCAAATGTTGGTGGAATATCAAAGTATCTTAACTATCTGTCAGCAGGGAGACCTTATATAAGAAGTAAGGAAATAATACAATCGATTTTTAATAAAATCCCGATAATTGGGAAGAGTTTGGTGACAGGTACAAGAAAATTATTGAAACTTTTAAGGGTCATGACAGTTCCCGGTTCCCTATTCAATGATCTTGGTGTTAAATATATCGGACCGGTGAACGGGCATGACCTCAAAGAGATGATCAAGGTATTTGAAGAATCTAAAAAATATGATTTCCCTGTCCTTCTTCATGTTGTTACGGAAAAAGGTCTTGGTTATGATCCCGCAGTTGAGAATCCAAGTTCATTCCATTCTTCAGCCCCATTTGAAATATCAAATGGAAAATTCAAGAAGAAGGGTTCAATTCCATCATATTCATCTGTATTTGGCAAAGCAGTTCTGGATATAGTTGAAAAAGACAAATCTGTGATTGCTTTAACCGCCGCTATGCCTTCTGGTACCGGGCTTGATCAGGTCCAGGATAGATATCCGGATAACTTTTTTGATGTAGGAATAGCTGAACAGTACATGCTTGATTTTGCAGGAGGACTGGCGCTTGGAGGTATGAAGCCTGTAGTGGGGATCTATTCCACATTTCTGCAGAGAGCGGTTGATCAGGTGATACATGATCTGACCCTGATGAAGATTCCCATAGTTGTAGGTATAGACAGAGCCGGATTAGTCGGAGATGACGGCCCGACTCATCAGGGGATTTATGATATTTCAATATTACGTCCATTACCGGGTGTTGTCCTAATGGCCCCGAAAGATGAAAATGAACTAAGGCAGATGATCTATTCCGGTATGAAATACAGGAAACCGGTCTTTATAAGATTTCCTAAAGAACCTGGAAGAGGGGTGGAGATAAAAGAGGAATTTGAGGAAATTCCGTTCGGGAAAGGGGAAATAATTCGGGAGGGAAGTGATGGTCTGGTTTTAGCTGCAGGGACACTTGTATATAGTGCAGTTCAGGCTGCTGACAAACTTTTTAAAGAAGATGGAATAAATTTGAAAGTAATTAATGCCAGATTTATTAAACCGCTTGACAGTGAGCTCATCCTATCTTCTGCAATGGATACTAATAAAGTTATCACCATTGAAGATGGAGTTAAAAAAGGTGGATTCAATTCAGATGTCCGGGATATCCTTTTGGCCGGAAACAACAGGTATTGTGATATTCTTCCTCTTGGGATACCTGATGAAATTATTGATGTTGCCTCAAGAGATGAGTTACTTGAAAAATATGGGCTTGATACCGAAGGAATATTAAGAAGTATCAGGGAGTTTATGAAAAAAAATGAAAAATAATTTACTTATTCTACTTTTATTAATTTTTATTCTTCCGATGACTTTTCAAGGGGAGATATTCAGTAGGTTTGCCGAAGTGAACAATGATTATCTTGAAAGGATACAAGGGAAATGGGTATTTTCAAACAGGAAATATTTATATGAATTTACTGATATTTTTGTAAGAAAAATAGATGGTTTCAAGTATTATAAATATAAAAGTTCTAAATATCCGAGATATGATAATTTCCTCTATTCGATCTTCAAATCAAAAAAAACAGGGGTCTCTTTTTTTTGCCGGGGAAACTGGGATAAACAGAGAGGATTTATCCATGTTTCATCAAGGATTAGATTTATTGGAAAAAATAAGTTTGTTGTATTCAGTAAAGATGATTTGAACGAGATATATTTTACTGCTAAAAGATATTTTCAAACTCAGAAATAACAGAAGCTGCAACTTCCTCAATACTCCTTTTCCCGTCTATGATCCTGATGAAATTATAATTCAATTCCAGGTAATTTTTTCTTACTTTTAATAAAAATGATTCCTTCTCAAATAGTTTTGCTTCTGTTACTCGGGATTTTTTTATCCTTTCCATCGCAGTAGGTATGTCAACATCAATAAGAAAGAGAAGGTCCGGTTCGGGAGAGAACTTCCTGTTCTCCTCAATAATTTTATTTATTTCCAACCCCCTTGCTCCCTGATAACATGCTGAAGAAAAGTAATACCTGTCAAGGATCACGATTTCGTTCCGGTCAAGTGCAGGTTGAATATTATTTTTTACATCCCATTCCCTGTCTTTAAGAAAATAAAATAATTCATCTTCTATAGGGATAGAATCCTTCTTATTTGCAAGTTTACGGATCTTTTTTCCCCATATGGAGTCAGAAGGTTCACGAAACCATGAAGATTTTATCCCTTTTTTATTCAGGTATTTATAGAATAATTTTGAGATGGTGGTTTTTCCGGATCCGTCAATACCTTCAAATACAATTAATTTCCCTTTTCCGGATATCATTTTTCGATTATATCCGAAATCAGATTATTTTTGTAATATATTCAGAGAGTTTTTCTTCCGCTTTAAGGATATCCGCTAGTATATTTTTATCAATATTTCTTTTAATACGTATTCTGTCTTCCTTGATAAAACTGTATGCACAGATCAATGCTTGTTTAAACTCCCTTTTTTTTAAATAGTCAAAAAATCCATTTTGTCCGGGGAGTTGTTCATTTTTCAATAATCTGTTCAAAGAAAAAAAACCGGTTTCTACATGTCTGACTAGCTCAAGATTGAAAGCAGGGTCACTTTCATTTAAAATTTCTTTGTACTTTATATTATTTTTATACTTCTCAGACTTTTTTATAAGCTTGTATGCAGGAGTTGAAGGATATGGAATTAGGAATGGTGAGTGTGGAAGTATTGAGAATCTGGGGAATTTAGATATCAGGTCATATATAATTAGAAGCTCTTCAATAAATTCATTCCAGGTTGTTCTATGATCTGAGCTTATCCAGTAATGATAATTACTAATTCCTCTCTTTTCGAATACTGAAATCAGTTTATAGATCATATTTATGTCAGGAAGGGGTTTCCCGAGTCTTACTCCTCTGCTCTTAATAAATGTATCTGTACCTAACCATAAAAGCGGGGACTCCCCCTTATATAGATTTACATCTGATATAAGTTCAATAGTATCATAATTGATTTTGTTCTTATTTATAAAAAATGATGTTATCGAGCTCTGTATCCCCCATATTGCAAATCCGCTTTTTTTTATTTCATTAAATACTGAATCTGCATAAACAATATCCTGAAGGATATCATCATCATTGATATTTATTACTTTTGAATTACTATTTCTCAGGTTGAGCTCTTCGAGTCGTTTCAGGAATGCAGAGAGCAATTGTTCAATATTCTTCGCAGGCAGAATTCTGAAATTCCTGCCCTGAACTTTAGAGCAGAATATACAATTATTCCTGCACCCTCTGGAAAAGTTCATTTCAAGACCATTCAATAATTCCTTTTCTCCTGAATAACTGAAATCGAAAGTAAAATTATTAATGTCTTTCACGATATTAAGAGTGTTGAAATCTGAACTGAGAATAAGGCCGTCTTTCTGGAAAAAAAAACCGGAATTTTGCATCAATTCATTAATATTGCCAGTTCCGAATGCATTAAGTAATGTAGGAAAGATGACCTCTCCCTCTCCCCTGATAAATAAATTTATTTCCGGAAAGTGATACATGGCGCTTAAGGGGTTTAGAGAAATAAAAGGGCCGCCAGCTGCCACTATTAACTCAGGGTCAGGTGGGAAAATATTTAAAAAACTCCTGAATTCGATAATAATATCTTCAAATAGAGTAAACCCGGTCAAATCTGTATTGTTGTAAAGATTGGTTTTATTTTGTACCGGGAGTGAAATATTTTCCAAATTTACATCGTAACCTGCATCTATTAGCGCTGATCCGAGAAAGAGAGGGGCTGCTGTAAGACCGACTGAATCCCATCTTTTATCGGTATCAAGATAAGGTATCGAGAGTTTTATTTTTTTTATCTCTTTTTTAAAAAAAACGGTTTCTGCTGATGGAAATTTTGATTTATGTATAGAATTTTCTCTTCCATTAATGGTGAATTCATAAAGGTTCCCTGATCTGGAATTATCTATTTTTTCTTTGTAAAAGAGGTTATTATGATCAGGGTCTATATCTATCCTTACCATATCAGTGGAGTTCAATTCTTTAATATACTTTTCCTTAATTGAAATAAAGTAGTGAAAAACCTGATCTCTTGTGAAGTTTTCAGGGTTGTATGTAATAATATTTTTTCCTTCGAACAATTTAAGAACTAGTTCTCTCATACTGAAATTATACACTAAACTATGGGGTATCCAGTACTCCCTGACTTGCATTCATATTTAAATTTCTTGACAGATAGGCGAATTTCTGATAATATTCCAGCGATTTAATTATCATTTAATGGAGGAGATAAATCCGAATTAAATGTTCTGGTCAGGGTAGAATGATGGGTATTTATCAGTTGATAATATTAAAAATGCAAAAGAGAGGACGGGAAGAATGGTAACACTGATTGGTAATTCTCTGAATTCAACTAACAAAAAAATTCTTGATAAAATGAACAAAATGGATTTCCTCTTTATTAAAAAGGAATCCCAGGCTCAATTAATTAATGGGGCCGAGTATATTGAACTCAATGCCGGTTCTCTCCTTGATAATGAACTAATATTTTTAATGAGAGCAGTCAAGGTTATTGAGGATCTCGGTGGGAAGGCTCTGGTCAGAAGTAAAAATATTGATACCTTAAAAAAAATTGCTGATGTTGCTCAGAATGAGATTATTCTGGGAGATATTGAATTTGATAAAAAAAAGATAGATGATATTCTTGAAGTATCAGGGAATGGGAAAGTAAAGATAGTAGCACTGATAAAAGATAACGGGAAAGCCCCTGCATCTCCTGAAAAATCACTTTTTATTGCTCAGAATTTTGTTGATTATCTCCTCGATAAAGGTGTAAACCGTAATGACATTCTTCTTGATCCCATGATTTCATCCTTAGAAGAGAGTTGTGATAACGGGAAAAAATTTCTTGATACTCTTGAACTTTTTAAACTTGATTTTCCAAGAGTAAAAACGATTGCGCATCTGATAGATCTTTCTGAAGGCCTCCCGAAAAGACAATTGATTTCGGCACATTTTGTCTCTCTGGCGATCGAAAAGGGTTTGGATTATGTTTCACTGAACACTCTTGAGGAGACAATTCTCCAATCTGTAATTACAACATTATCGATTATAGGGAAAGATAAAAATATGCAGAGTTATATTAATTTTTGCCGTTCATCACGTGAATCAAAAAAAGATTCTCAGAAAGATGAGTGATTATAAAATCAAAGAATATCTACTGAGCAATAATTCTGAATTTAAAAACCTTTTTGATCTTCATCAGAAATGTGAAAGTGAACTTGCAATTCTTAATCAAAATAGTACTATAAGTTCAGAGGAAGCTTTAAATATAAAAATATTAAAGAAAAAGAAACTTTCTCTTAAAGATTCAATGCAGAAAATGATCCGGGAACATAGTACAAAAAAAACATGTCAGGATCTCTGATCATATAGATAAGGATCTGATCAAGGATATATTATGAAAAAAAAAAGGATACGGAGGGTTAGTATCAGCAGGTTGACCAGATTTTCTTTCCTGCCTTCATTATTTTCTTTGTTAAGTTTGTTTGCCGGTTTTCTTGCAGTTTTTCAGATATTTAAGGGGGACTTTTCAAAAGCCGTATATTTGATTATGGCAAGTGCAATATTAGACGGTCTTGACGGAACAGTCGCAAGATTGACAAAAACCGAATCTAATTTCGGAGTCCAACTTGATTCTCTTGTCGATGCAATAGCATTTGGGGTCGCAACCAGTTTTTTAATATATAAATGGGGATTTACACCGGAATTCCATCAATTCGGGAAAGTTATAGCTTTTATATTTCTTAGTGCCGGTATTATCAGGCTTGCAAGATTTAATGTTATAAAGGAAGCGGATGTTGTACCTTCAGATATATTTATAGGTCTTCCTATTCCAATCGGCTCGATTTCGATTTCATCAGTGGTATTATATTTCGGCAAACCAATAACCTCACCTCCGTGGATAGCCGTATTTTCTTTTTTTGTTATTCTGATATCTTTTCTTATGATCTCAAATATTAAATATAAGACTTTCAAAAAGATAAATTCAAAGATAGGATTAAAGTTGTTATTTCTTTTTGCTATAACAATAGCTCTCCTGATTATGTTTCCTGAAAAAATATTGCCGTTAATTGCAATCATTTATTGCACTTCCCCGTTAATATTACTTTTTATAAAATTGTTTAAAAAGAAAACAAAAAAAAGCAGGGCTAAAGTAAATCAGTCATCAAATACGGACAAATAATTGAAAAGTGCTGAAGTTCCCCTGCTTTCACATGTAAAACCATTTAAGTACCGATTGTTCATAGCTCTCTTCTTTATGCTGATGGTGGCAATTTTTGTGGGAATGCTTGCTGTGGTTATATGGCCGGTTATAAATGAGATCTCTATAAGTAACAGTGGAGAGATTTCACAGAAGAGCAAAATGATTAGAGAGTTTATTATGAGGTTATTCGGTAAGGAAAGCAGCGACCTCAGGATAATTCTCCCTCAATTATTGTTAATAACATTTTTTGGAAATGCTTTATTCAGTTTTTTATCATCGTATTATATGAAGACCCTTGGTCTTAAAGTCGTAAGAAATATAAGAGATCAGCTCTACAGGTCTCTGATATATAAATCTATAGATTTTCTTACAAAAGCCAGAACAGGCGATCTGGTTTCAAGGATTTCAAATGATATTGATAAAATAAGATTTGCAGTATCGGAAACCATAACGGTCTACATCAAGGAATCACTTACACTCCTTATACTTCTTTTTATAATATTTTATCTGGATTGGCGGATGGCACTTATCTCCCTTACAATCACCCCGGTAGCAGCCCTGATCCTTAAATTATTCGGGAAGAAGGTTCACAGAAAGGTTATTCAATCCCAGGAAACAATCGGAGAGCTATCCTCATTTCTTACAGAAACGGTATCCGGTAATAAAATTGTGAAAGCCTATAATATGGAAAAAAATGAAATCAAAAAGTTCAAAACAATAAATGAAAAGCATTATAAGATAAATGCGAGAATATCATTTTTATCTTCCCTCCCTTCACCATTGATGAACATGATTGGTGGAATTGTAGCATCAGGTATTTTTACAATGGGCATGATCCGCATTTCAAACGGATCAATTGACGCAGGACAATTCATATCATTCCTTGCTTCACTTTTTATGATGTATGATCCGCTTAAAAGGCTGTCAAAGGCCCATATCGATTTTAATCAGGGTAAAGCCGGTTATGAGAGGGTGATGGATGTGATCAGAGATGTTAACCTGATAAAGGATGTAAAGAACTCTATAGAATTAGGCAGAGTGCAGGGGAAGGTTGAATTCAGAAATGTATCATTCTCGTATGAAAACAAGGTCCCGGTAATAAAAAACATGAGTTTTACGGTTAATCCTAATGAAATGATAGCAATAGTAGGAAAGAGTGGCTCAGGGAAAACTACTATGATGAATCTCCTGCTAAGGTTCTATGAAAATGCTGTAGGCGAAATATTTATAGACGGGAATGATATTAAAAAAGTATCAATGAATTCTCTGAGAAAGAATATCGGCCTTGTTACCCAGGATGTTTTTCTTTTTAACGATTCGATCAGAAATAATATTTCTTATGGAATAAATAATTTTTCAGAAGAACAATTTGAGAAAGTTGCAAATATATCAAGATCGGCGGAGTTTATTGATAAGTTACCGGACAAATATGAAACCATAGTTGGTGAGAGAGGTGTACTCCTTTCCAATGGTCAGAGGCAAAGAATATCGATAGCAAGAGCGATCCTGAAAGAGCCTTCAATATTAATATTTGATGAAGCTACTGCAGCTCTCGACAATGAATCTGAGAGACTCATTCAGAATGCAATGGAAGATGTTATGAAAAACAGAACTAGTTTTGTTATTGCTCACAGATTATCAACAATAATTGAATCTGACAGGATCCTTGTTATAGATAAAGGGGAGATAATTGAGTCTGGGAATCATAGCGAACTTATAAAAAAAAGGGGCCACTACTACTCACTTTACAATTTGCAATTTCCCGATATGGATATTATAATGTAGCGATGAGAAGTATGACCGGCTTCGCTCAGGGAAGGTTTTCTCTGGACAGGCTATCCATCGGAATTACAATAAAATCACTCAACCACAGGTTCCTTGATATTACCTTCAAAGGATCCGGTACATCTCAGGAGATAGAGAAAATAGTCAAGGAGATTATAAAAAATGATCTTCATAGAGGGAAAGTTGAAATAGTTATAGATTTTTTTAATTTGGATCAGAACAATTGGGATATTCAGTTCAACGATTATCTCTTATCCAATATTCTGGATAGGATCCTACATTTTAAGAAGAAATATAAGAGTGAATTATCGTTATCACTGGATTCACTTTTAAAAATTCCCATGATATTTCATCTTGAGCAGACAGGCGGGGAGTTGACTGAGAAGGAGCGGACTGCTATTGAGAAACAAATTAAAAAACTCTTTCAGGAATTTATCAGGAGCCGAGAGGAAGAAGGGAGGGAAATAGGAAGATCAATAGCAACAAGCCTTGATATACTAGATGAAAATATAAAAGTTGTTCAAAAAAAAACCGCTGATATTGAAATTGAGCTATTTTCGAAATACAAAGAGAGGATGAAAAAATATCTCAACGATGTCGAAATTGATGACAAGAGGATAGCGCAGGAAGCTGCAATTCTAGCTGAGAAATCATGTGTAACAGAGGAAGTAAACAGGCTAAGAACTCATTCAAACCGTCTCAGGACTATTATAAAAAAGAGGAAGAATGACCTTATGGGAAAAGAACTAGATTTTCTTACTCAGGAATTATTAAGGGAAATATCGACGATCTCTGCAAAAACAAATTCAATGGATATTCATGAATTTATTATCATTATAAGAAGAGAGATCGAGAAAATAAAACAGCAGGTTCAGAATGTCGAATAAGATTTTACTAAATATAGGATTTGGAAATTCATTAATGGTAAGTAAAATATTGTCAATTATTCAACCTAATTCGGCTCCGGTAAAGAGATTTATAAAGAAAAAAGAGTCGGAAAACCTCCTTGTTGATGCAACTATGGGGAAAAAAGTACGTTCTGTGATAGTCCTCAGTGAAGGTATTACCGTACTCTCAGCAATTTCAGTTCAGGCATTGATCGCAAGACTTGAAAATGAATAAGATATTTGTCCTGTCCGGGCCTTCGGGGAGTGGTAAGTCCACATTGATTAAAATGCTTGTCGGGAAATATGATTCTTTAATCTTCTCGGTGTCACACACTACAAGGAAGAAAAGGCCCGGAGAGCTCAACGCCAGAGAATACTATTTTACCGGACCGGATAAATTCAGGGAAATGATCAAAAATGGGAAGTTTGTCGAGTGGGCTGAGGTTCACGGAGAATTGTACGGTACTTCATTAAATGAGATATATACTAAATCTGCTGGAGAAAAATTCCTTATACTGGATCTTGATGTTCAGGGTGCTGCTATCTTAAAAAAAAAAATTCCTGAATCCATATTAGTTTTTATTAAACCTCCCTCTTTGGAGGAACTGAAAAAAAGGATAAAAAAAAGAGAGAGAGAATTGAATGCTGATTTCTTAAAGAGGATAAAAACAGCGGAAGAAGAGATTGGTAACTCAGTTTTTTACGATCATATTGTTATTAATGATAAACTTGAAGAAGCTTTTTCAGAACTGGAAGAAATATTCCTCAAATACAAAGAGAAGATTTTCAGGAAAGATATGATCGACCGAGAAGGGAGTGGATGATGAATATATTGCTGGGATTGACTGGTTCTATAAGTGTCTATAAGAGTGTTGAAATATTGAGGAAGTTTCAGAAAAATGGTGATAGTGTTTCAGTGATCATGACAGATTCAGCATGCAAACTTATATCCCCGCTCATTTTTGAGACATTCACTCCCGGGAATGTGCATATCGAATTGTTCAGACAAAACTCAGATCCGATTATTCATATTAATATTGTAAAGAATAATGACCTTCTTCTTGTTGCACCTGCGACAGCAAATATAATAGGTAAATTCGCCAACGGTATTGCAGATGATCTTTTATCAACAACATTTATTGCATGGGATAAAGAGGTTTTCATTGCTCCGGCAATGAACACTAAAATGCTTTTAAATCCCGCAGTTGTAAATAATTTGAATGTTTTGAGAAAATAGGGGAGTATATATAATTGAACCAGGAAAGGGTGAACTTGCCTGTAGTGATGAAGGGGCAGGCCGATTGCCTTCAGCTGATGATATATTTAAATATTGTAAGGAATTTAAAAAATGATAAAAAGTGTATTGATCACATCAGGTCCCACTATTGAACCTATAGATCCTGTAAGGTTTCTCTCAAATTATTCATCCGGGAAAACCGGATTTTTTATTGCAGAAGAAGCGAAAAAGAGGGGAGTAAAAAAAATTGTATATATAACCGGCCCTTCGAATTATATTCCTGAAAATGTTAAAGTAATTGAGATAAAAACCGCTCTTGAGATGAGGGAACAGGTTTTAAAATATTATAAGGATATTGATCTTGTTATAATGGCTGCTGCAGTAAGTGATTATACCAGCGCTAAAATATATCCTGAAAAAATAAAGAAGAATAATGATGTAATAACTCTTAAAATGATCAAAAATCCTGATATTCTCTCTGAATTAGGTGATAAAAGGATAAAACAATTATTGGTGGGTTTTGCCGCTGAGACAGAGAATATTTTTGAGAACGCACAGAAAAAATTAATGGAAAAGAATCTGGATCTTCTGGTATTAAATGAAGTTTCAGAGTCTAATAAGGCATTTGAAGTTGACGACAATCAGGTCTATTTCATCAGCAGGAAGGGTATTAAAGCAAATAAAAGAATGAGTAAGTCTGATATCGCAAAAATATTATGGGATGAGATCTTTTCTATCAGAGCCAGGTGATGAAATTTAAATGAAGGAAATATCAGATATCCTGAATTTGTATAAAGAACTGGGCGCAGAATTTGTGGAAAAGCGGAATCCTGCTCCAGTATCGGAGTTAAGAGAACTGACAAGGAAGATCTTATCATGCCAAAAATGTATTTTGCATAAAACTAAAACAAATTATGTTCCTGGTGAGGGCAATATTTCTCCTGAGATTATGTTCGTTGGAGAAGGTCCGGGAGCTACTGAAGATAAGTTCGGCAGACCATTTATAGGAAAAGCGGGTAATCTGCTTGAGAAGATAATAGGGAAAATGGGATATTCCAGAGAGACGGTTTTTATTGGAAATATAGTGAAATGCAGGCCTCCAAATAACAGAGACCCACAGAAGGATGAAGTTGAAGCGTGTATCCCTTTTCTTGAAGAGCAGATAAGAATTCTTAAACCAAAGGTTATAGTATGTTTGGGAAAAGTTGCTCTTAATAATCTACTTAACACAAATTATCCTATTTCTAAAGTCAGAGGGGAGTTATTTAAGTATATGGGAATTCCTGTTATCCCTACATATCACCCTGCATTCATACTTCACAAAAAAGAAAGGTCGGAGGTTTCCCGTGTAAAATGGGAAACCTGGAATGATATGGAAAAAGTGCTTGAGATTGTGAAGGGGGAAGAGTTACTTGAGAGTTGAAGTTTCGCTGTCTCTTAATACATTTGAAAACTTCTCTTACGAAATAAGGGGAGATTTTATATCTGTCAGGGAAGGGATGAGAGTCGTCGTACCGCTCTGGAACAGGCTTGTATTAGGATGGATAGTTAATGCCAAATCTGAGTATCAGGGAAAAATCAAGCCTGTCCTGGGAATAGTGGATGATGAATATATCCCTGATATCAAATATCTCAGTTTTATAAATGAAATTTCAAAAACCTTTATGATTTCTAAAGGGAAACTTCTTGATGCTTCCCTTTCACCTGTAATGAGATCTAAGTCTGGATTGTTATGCAGGATAGATGAAAAAAATATCCCTATTTTTAAAAAGTCTGTTAAGGAATTGGTAAATCTTAGCAGTGGGAAAACTCTAAGTTTATTTTATAAAAAAAAAACAGATGAAAATCTGAATGGGATAGATAGTTCTAAAAAACAAATTGAACAATCAGTATTACCGGAACATATGGTTTATTTGAATAACTATCGAAGAGATTATTATAATAAGATTTGGGCAGAAGAAAAAAACAGAGGCAGAACCTCTTTAATTCTTCTCCCTAACAATTTTTCCATGGAAAGATACAAAAATGATTTGGATGAACTTCAAATTTATAATTCAATGGAGAAAATCGGAAGGAGAGAAAAAATCTGGTCTATAGCAAGATCGGGTAATCCTGTATTTATAGGAGGAGGTGAGTCTGCGTTGTTTCTTCCTGTATTTAATCAGGGAACAATTATTATAGAAAAGCCGGGATCTTTCTTCTATGGTCGGAACATTTCTTCAGGGATAGACCTGAGAAAGGCTGCCCGAATAAAAGCGGCAGTTATGGGAGTAGATCTTGTTGAGGGGAGCTCCAGCCTTACATCATTCCATTTTCATAACCGGAATTCCATCAAGATATATGACAAAAGAGAGCAGGAACTAAATAGAGTTAATGTGAAAAAATTAGATCCGGGGACAAAGATACCTCCGGAACAGATAATTGAAATGATAATGGATCATTTTATTAAAGGTGAGAGGGTTCTGGTAATTGTAAGCAGAAAAGGGTCTAAGAAATTTCTTTTCTGTACAGAGTGCAAGGGGATCTGCAAGTGTCCCTCCTGTGGCAGTTCACTTATATTTTTGTCTGAAAAAAATATAAATTGTCCTTCCTGCAGCTATTCTGCTGATGAGATCTCCAATTGTGATAAATGTGGGTCAGAACTTAAAGTTTTGGAAGATCTAAGCGTAAAATCTCTTAAAAAGAAACTTTCGGAAAAGGCAGGGGATCAATTCATAGTTTCTTTTGATGCCGACAATAAAAAAGGGGATAAGGATAAATTAAAAAGGCCCCTCCCGGGTGACAACAATATTGCCATTGTAACTCCCGGTGAAACAGGCAGTATCCCGGAAAAAGCATTTGATCATGTTGTAATAATAAAACCTGAATCATTTTTTGATCTGAACAATTATAATGGAGGGGAGCAGATATACTTATTTATCAGAGAACTTGAAGAATTACTGACCCCTGGGGGAAAGGTTGATGTTTACTCGGTTTTTCATTTTCATTATTGCTTAAAATTAATAAATGATGAAGAAAAATTCTTCAAAAGGGAGTTGAAGTACCGTGAATTATTTAAATTGCCTCCATATTTTGAGGTATTTAACCTGAAAGTCAGTGACCGTGATATCAGAAAGCTTGCCAAAAGAATGAGGGATGTTATTAATAATTTCAGTAAATATTTTTTAATAAAAAAAAGTTATTTGATCTCAAGGTCGAAAATCCGTGGATTTTATCAGGGGAATCTTCAAATCCATACAGATCAGAAAAAAATATATGATTCAGGAATTATGAAAGTTAGTGGAATAAAAATTAAGGGGATAAACAATTAATTAGTATAAATTATCGTATTTAATTATTTTCCTTTTTTTCCCAGCATAATTATATTTCCATTAAAAACCCCCCCCTCTTCAATTATTACTTTAGAGGAGGTAATGTTTCCATTAAACTTAGAATTACTTAGAATATTCAGTTTTTTACTGGAGACTATTGTACCTTTAGAATTACCAAGAATATTAATATATTCTGCTTCAAGTCTTCCCGATGAAATTCCGGATTTACCGATAGTGATCGAGTTCTTTGAGGTAATATTTCCTGTAATTTTACCTTCAAATATAATGGATTGTTCTGATGAAATATTTCCTTTTATCTTAATTGTCTTCCCAAGAAATGATTCTGATTCTGAGCTTTTTAAAGCCTCATCTTTACGGATTGCTTCATTTACTTTTTTTTTTGAAAAATCCATTTTCACCACCTGTAATATTTATTTATTTAATAATTATAAATAAAAATAATTTAATTTTCACTGTTTTTTAAAAACATGCAGATATCTCTGGTGAGATCTTTGAAATATCTGATCTCTGATTCACTGAGTCCTGAATATTTGTATAGAAAAAACAGTTTATTTGTCCTGTAAAGGAAATCCTTTTCCGGCATCAGCCCTTTAGCTTTAATTTTGTTAAATTCTTCTGTACCCGGTACTGGAGAAAAATATGATAAACGAGGTAAAATTCCGAGTTCTTTTACAAATAACAATGATTGTGTCAGCTTTGATGCAAATTGATCAGGAAGACCGAACAGAATATAGCACTCTATTTCATTTCTTTTATATCCTGCATTAACAAGATTGGTTACTGCTCTTTCCATCTGATGAATATTTACTTTTTCTGAACTCATTTTCAGAATATTTTTATCGGTAGACTCAAAACTTAATCGAATTGTTTTAAATCCGGCTTGGTATAAAATAGAAGCTGTATCCTCATCTACTTCCCCTGCATGAATTCCGTTTGGGGTATGAAATCCAACATCAATACTTTTACTGACTTTTTTAAATACCGGGAAGAAGCGATTTTTCTTATTTATAAGGAATGCATCATCAAAAATTATAAAATCCTCAGTTCCATGTTTATTATTCATAAACAAGATCTCTTCAATTATTTTTTCAGGATTTCTTTGAACAAATTTTTTATTGAGAATATGGGATGCACAATAAGTGCATTTATATGGGCATCCTCTTGAGGTTAGTAAGGGGAGAACTTTTTTATATGAAAGGAAATCATTAAGAGGTAAGGGTATATTATCGATATTTGAAAAGTCGGGCCTGGGTTTAATGACAGCCCCATAAGAAGATAATAGGTTAAGAATCTGATCCTCCCCATATCCGAAAATAAAAACATCTGCATTGATGTATTTATTGATAGATCTGCCGGTAAGGGTAGGTAATATTCCACCTATCACAATTTTTGCTTTTCCGAATCTTCTTCTTAATTCTTTAATTGTAAAATTTACTCCATCTAACCAATAGGTCATCAATGTGGTTATGAAAATCAGATCAACATCATCAAGGTTATCTAATTTTTTTCTGAAAGAATCAAGCGGTATTCCATATCTTGAATAGGTCCGAGGGATATCTTTATAGACAGAAGGTTTCTCAACTTCGACTCTGTTGAATTTTCCTTTACCGTAGGGGCCGGTTTTTATCTCAGGATCATCCTGAAATCTGTCAAGGGTATCTATCCAGAATATTTCTGCGTCTGTGTATTTTTTTACCACTGCAGCAAGATATAAATTTCCAAGTGGCCTTAACCATAAATCAAAAGCTGTAAAATCATAGATATATGGATTTACAAACAATACCTTCATTTTACCGCTTTAACTACCCTGGGGATTGAGTTAAGGTCTTCATAAAATTTTATATGTTTGAAATCTCTTTTCTCCAGCAACTTTCTGACTTTCACTTTTTGATCATATCCTATCTCAATTAATATCTTTCCTTTTTCACTGAGAAATTCAGGTGCTCTCTGAATGATTTTTGCAATGATCTCATGCCCATGTTCACCCCCAAGAAGTGCTATATGCGGTTCATGGTCACGAACGGACAGATCTGTAAGTAAGAGATCCTTCTTAGACATATATGGAGGATTCGAAACTATAATATTAAAATCTTTTCTATCATCGGGAAAAAGGTCTGCAGAAACCGGAGTAACCTTATTTTGGACACCATGAAATTTTATATTCTTTTTAAGAACCTCAATAGCATCATTGTCATATTCAACTGCAATTATATCTGCTCCAGTAAGTTTTGCAGCCAATATCGAAATAATTCCACTGCCTGCTCCAATCTCAAGGATTCTGGTTTTACTATTTGCTTCTTCCACTAAAATATCAATGAGAATCTCAGTTTCAGGCCTCGGAATCAATACTGATTTATTTACAATGAATTTTTCGGAATAAAACTCTTTTTCTCCTGTTATATATGAAACTGGTTCATTATTCTTAAGTCTATTAATTGAATTTTTCAGAAGATCAATTTCATTATTTGTCAGAATAATAGAATTATAGTGAGTCCAGAATTTCTCTTTTGATATATCGATAATTTTTTCAATAAGAATAATTAAATCGGATGGTTTGACAGAACTGACCTCTACTGCATCTTTATATAATGAAGAGAGTTTCACTAACTTACTATTTCTTTAAATCTGTCTTCCAGCATCTTTTTTGAGTTCAGTTCTTCGAGCTCTGCTATCATGTTTTCCAGATTCCCGTCCATTGTCGATTCAATTCCAAAGTTTTTACCGGTTATTCTATGGTCTGTTACTCTGTTTTGCGGAAAATTGTAGGTTCGTATTTTTTCAGATCTGTCACCTTTCCCAACCTGGGATTTTCTGTCACTTGCTATATCATCCTGCTGCTTTTCAAGTTCAAATTCATATAAACGTGACTTAAGGACCTTCATTGCCTTGTCCCTGTTCTTATGCTGAGATGATTCGTCCTGACAGGAGACCACTATTCCTGATGGGAAGTGAGTAATCCTGATGGCAGATTCGGTCTTGTTAACATGTTGTCCGCCTGCACCTGAGGCTCTGTAAGTATCAATTCTGATATCTTTTGGGTTTATTTCAATTTCAACATCTTCAACTTCAGGAAGTACTGCAACAGTTACTGTTGATGTGTGAATCCGGCCACTTGATTCAGTCTGAGGTACTCTTTGAACTCTGTGTACTCCGCTTTCGAATTTAAGGAATTTGTTAACATTTGTCCCTTTTATATACATTGTTATCTCTTTAATTCCGCCTATGCCGGAATAGTTTGTGGATATGATCTCGTGTTTCCACCCTTTTCTTTCAGAGATCCTTGAATACATTCTAAGAAGGTCAGATGCAAAAAGGGAAGCTTCATTTCCGCCGGCCCCGGCTCTAATCTCAAGAAAAACATTGCGGCTGTCTTCGACAACATCAGAGACCATAAGAAGTTTAATAGCGTCCTCAAGTTTTTCTATCTGCTCTTCAAGGGACTTCAGGTCATCTTCGGCAAGTCCCATTAATTCAGGATCGTCGGAACTATCCAGAATCTCTGAAGATTCTTTAAATTCTGTTCTTAAATGAGTATATTTTTGATATTTTTCTTCGAGTGGAGTAAGATTGGACAATTCCCTTGAAAGAGATGCATATTTTTTCCTGTCGTTAGTTACTGAGGGATCAGATAATTGATTAGTTAATTCTGTATATTTAATATGGAGGTTTTCAAGATAGGAGAAAAATTTTTCACTGCTCTTTATATCCATATTTCTTCTTAAATTTTTCTATTCTTCCTTCAGTGTCAACATATTTTTGCTGGCCTGTATAGAAAGGGTGGCAGGAAGAACAGATCTCTATATCAATTGCAGATTTAGTAGCCCTTGTTTTAAAGGAATTTCCACAAGCACATGTAACCTTGCATTCCTTATAATCAGGGTGAATATCTTTTTTCATTATTTCCTCCGAAGTATGCGAAATTTTATCACTAAAGTGAAAAATTGTCAATAATTTACAGACGGAGAGGAGGTAATTTGCATGCTATATTTTTCTCAATTCTGCTTCTACAGCCTTTATTAATTGCATTTTGAGGTAAGGCTTTTTTATATAAGCTCCGGCACCAAGTTTAATTGTCTCTTTGACATTCTCATTATCTGAATATCCGCTGGTGATAATAGCTTTCTGTTCCCCTTTTCTCATAAGGATCTGAATATAGGTTTCAAGGCCGTCTATCCCTTCCATGATCATGTCAAGTATCAGAAGGTCAACCTTCTCCTTCTGTACAAACTCTACTGCTTCTTCGCCACTGGATACTGAAGAGACTCTGAAATTGCATTCTGATAATATTTTTTCCGCTAATTCACGGTTGTTGTTATCATCTTCAATAATAAGGATATGCTCTCCTTTCCCGATATATCTGGTATTGATCTCGGATTCCTGTAAATCTTTCTCCTCTTCCAGGTCATACATTGCAGCAGGGAAATATAATTGGAATTCTGTCCCTTTCCCTTTTGTGCTGTTGACAATAACATAACCATAATGATCTTTAACAGTCCATAATACTACTGTCATTCCAAGTCCGGTTCCGCTTTTACCCATCCTCTTTTTACTGAAGAAAGGTTCAAATATATTACTTAAATCTTTTTTGTCTATTCCTATTCCATTATCACTAATAGTAAGTTTTATATAATCACCTTCATTAATCTTATCATATCCTTTTAAAGGTTCATCCAGAAAGCATCTGCTTGTAGATATTTCGATGGTACCATCTATAGGCATGGCCTCAGATGCATTAATAATCAGGTTCATTATTGTTTTAGTAATATGTATCGAGGAACCAAATATTGAAGTTTTTTCAGTTGTCAGGTTGTTAACATAAGAAATGTGAGGATTGTTCTTTTTAAGCTTTGTAAAGACCGGGCTACTTAAAAATTCTTTAATGATCTCATTTATTGATATCGGTTCTTTATTAATTACCCCTTTTCTTGTCAGTGTAAGAAGATCTTGAACCATCTCAGCCGCTTTTTCCCCGGAATCCTTGATAATCTCAATATATTTTCTGTTTGGGTCTTTCTCATCAATAGTTTTTAATAACAGGTCAGGATAAGAAACTATTCCTGAAAGAATATTATTAAGGTCGTGCGCAACTCCACCTGCCAACGAACCGATAATTTCCAGTTTTTGAGCCTGAACAAGCTCCATATTTTTCTGTTCCAGTTCATTTGTCCTCTCTATTACCCTTTCTTCAAGATCTCTGTTAATCATTTCCACTTTATTTTTCTCTATCAACAATTCTTCAGTCCGCTCTTTTATTTTTTTGTGGAGGTCACTTTCTTTCTCCTTCATTAAAGTGGATTTATAATAAAACCCGATCAACAGAAGCCCGAGGAGGATAAAAGCAGATATATATTGAAAAATACTTGATCTCCAGAAAGGGGTTGTGATAGAGAATCTAAATGATGCATTTGGTACATCCCAGTTTTGAGAATTGGTTGAACATTGAACTTCAAATTTGTATTTACCTGATGAGAGATTGGAATAAGTTATCTGCTCCTGATTTGAGGGTAGTGACCAATCGGAATCTGCTGGATACAGTTTCCATCTATACTTAACTTTTTCTGGAATTGCAGAAGTAATTCCCATGAAACTGAAAGAGAGGTGGTTTTCATTATAGGGGAGTACTAAATTTTCTGGAAGATTAGTGCTGGGCTTGAAACCGCTGCAGTATTCATCAATTTTTTTATTACCAAGAAACAATTCTACATCAGTAATGTGGATGATAGGTTCCGGGAATGATCTGATGATCTTTCTGGGATCAAAAACAATTGCTCCTGTTTGAGTACCAATCCATATATTTCCGGATTTGTCTTTGAAAATTGAATTTTCATTACATTTCAAACCTCTCATGCCGACTCTTCCGGCAAAATATTGATATTGGTCTGTATCACTGCTATTCCTGGAAATATTATATCTATAAAATCCTACATTGCTTCCAATCCAGAGATCTCTGGAATTGTCAAAAATCATAGATACAATATTCTTCTCAGGCAGCTCTGCCGGATAATCGTATCTCTGAACAATTGGAAGTAATTTATCAGGATCAATTTTAAATAATCCTCCCGCATATGTACCAACCCAAAATTTATTCTCCTCATCTATCAGAATTTTTGTGATTGAGAGTTTATTCAGTTCGGAAAATTTTTCCTGTTTGTTAAACTCTTTACCATTAAAATAAAATAATCCCTTATCTGATCCGATCCATATATTGTTTTTTTTATCTTCGATAATAGAGAATATCGAAGAAGAATTAAACAAGTTTTTATCTGAAAACTGCCTGAATTTCCCATCCTCATATACAATGATACTTGCAGGATGAGTTGCAAACCAGATTCTATCTTTACTATCCTGGAAGATATCATAAAAGAACTCAAACTGATGCTCCCATTTCTCAAATGATTTTAAAATACGGCTATTTTTTATTTGAAGAATTTTGTTATCGCTGCAAAGCCATGTCATTCCTGACCTGTCATCGATCATAGGAAAAAATGTGTGGTCTGAATAAGAGAGTTTCTTTGATAATACTTTCCCGGTGTTCGAGGAAATGAGATCAATGCCTTCATCACTTGATATTAATATATTTCCGGAATTATCTTCATAAAAAGACCAGATGTTATTATCTTTAATACCTGATGATGTAGAATATCTTCTGAAATGAAACCAGTTTAATTGCTTGGACACACCACCATCAGTTCCTATCCATATATTATTTTCTCTGTCTTGAGTAATCGCAGTGACAAAATTATTGATCAAACCCTCTTTTTTGGTTATTACGGAAAACTTATTTTCATTATATACAACTAATCCCTCCTTTGTTCCAATCCTTATTACCCCATCTGATGATTCATGAATAGCCTGGATAGACAATGATGGGAAACCGTCCTTCTCTCCAAATAACATCCATTCCGAATTGTCGTATAAATACAACCCGGAATATGATCCAATCCACATTCTTCTGTTTGAATCCATAAAAATTGAGGATACATGAAATTTTTCCGGTGAAAAGTTTATTCGGATTTTTTCAAGTTTATTCCCCGAATATTTATACAACCCATCCGATGTCCCGATCCACAAAGTTTCCCGGTTATCAATAAATAAAGTAACTATAAATTTTTCATTAAGTGCAGAAAGTTCAGGTATCTCCAATAAATTCCCATTGTCATATATAACAATCCCCTTTTTTGTGTCTGTAAAATATATTGTCCCATCTTTTCTGCCTGTAATAGACTTGACTTGCCCTTCAGGGAATCCTTTCCCGGGATCCATATATTCAAACTTATTGCCGTCAAATCTGAATACTCCCGAATATGTCC
Source organism: Candidatus Aminicenantota bacterium (assembly GCA_963827565.1). GTDB lineage: Bacteria > Acidobacteriota > Aminicenantia > UBA2199 > UBA2199 > UBA647. The sequence continues at coordinate 519,267 of CAWHBG010000002.1, read as the reverse complement.
CGATCCATAATTGCTGGTACTGATCTTCAAATATTGAGAAGACAAGTTCATTTGTGAGTCCCTGAGTTCTATCGAAAGTTTTAAAGTTTCTCCCATTGAATCTTGAGAGACCTCCCCCATAGGTACCGAACCATAGAAAACCTTTTGAATCCTCAAAGATGCAGTTTATTTCAGTTTGAACCAATCCATGTTCTATATTAAAATTTCTGAAGTTCAGTTCCTGAGAAAAGTGTAAACTTATACAACATGAAAAAATTACTAAAAGGATCCATGCTCTCATAAATACATTCATATTTTATAATTATAAAACAAAATAGTCTATATCATATAATGAAATTAATTTTAACTAATGGAAAAATTAATATAATAATGTGGAAAAAATAAAGATTTGTTGACGAAGATCCTCTATTAGCCTGCATTTAGTTGAAATGCACATTTTTATTGAAGGTATATTGGCAATATATCAATGGAATTCCGTAAACATAGTGCTGATGCGGATTTTCATCATATAAATACGTTATGAGAAAAAATGCACTTCTGTTATAATTTTAAAGATAAATCGGATCTAGATCGAATTTGGAGTAAAATATGAGTTTTGCAAATCCTGAAGCCTTTTATCTTTTATTTATTCTAATACCCCTGGCTTTGTTAATGGTGGCAAATTTTAAAAAAAAGAAGGAATTGTTGTCTGAATTTATGTCCGAAAAATCTTTCAATCAACTTGGATTCAGGAGCGGAAGGGAAGTTCCTTTTATGAAGTCAATCCTTGTTTTGGTTTCAACCGGGTTTTTCATCACGGCTCTTGCTGGTCCGAGATGGGGTGAGAAGTTTGAGAATCTTAATGTTAAAGGTATCGAAATTATTTTTCTTCTGGATACTTCTTTCTCAATGAATGCAGAAGATATTAAACCGGACAGATTCAATGTAGCAAAAGATCTGATAAATACCATTGTTGAAAATCTGGAAACAGATTATGTGGGACTTATTAATTTTTCAGGAATAGCCCATGTTCAATGTCCTCTTACCATGGACTATGAAGCATTGAAATCACTGACTGAAGCATCTGAAATCAGTCCGCCGGAGGAGCAGGGGACAGATTTTTATGAAGCCTTAAGCCTTGCTCTCAGAACATTGAAAATATCTGCAAATAGTAACAAGATAATATTTCTGATAACAGATGGAGAGGATCAGGAAGGGAGATGGGAGGAGATTATTAAAGATATAAAATCGGAAAAACTTGTGGTATTTACTATCGGAATTGGGATACCTTTGGGAGCACCGATCCCGGTTAAAGACAAAACAGGGAGTATGACCGGGTGGAAGAAGGACAATGAGGGGAATATGGTCAGGACAAAGCTGAATGAAAAAGTTCTCAGAAAAATTTCTGCAGAGACCGGTGGCAGTTATTTCAGGTTAACGGATACTGCAGGGATAAGAGTTTTAATAGAAAATTTAAAATCATTTGAAAAGTCAGTTCTGAGAAAAAAAATTCGATCAGTAAAAATAGAGAGGTTCCACTATCCCCTGGCAATTGGTATAATATTATTATTATTAGAATTATTTCTGATTGAGAAAAAAATAAAATGGAAAAGAAACTAATTGTTATTATTTGTTCCATGATATTTTTGAACTGGCACTGGTTCGAACCAGTTTCAAAAAAAAATGCAGAAGGGATAAAAGCTTTTAAAGAAAAGGAATATAATAAAGCACTCGAAAAATTTTTGTCCGCAAAAGGGATCAAACCTGGATCTTCGAAATTAAAGAATAACACAGCATCTGCACTTTACAATCTTAAAAAGTATCAGGAAGCTTTAAAAGAGTTTTCCAGTATTGATCCGGAAAAAGCGGGTTTTTCGGGTTCAGATTTTTATTATAATACAGGAAACACGCTTTTCAGGCTTAATAAATATAAAGAGGCCCTGGAGAATTATAAGAAAAGCCTTGTTATTGACCCTGATAATAATGATACAAAAAAAAATTTTGAAATTACTCTCAGGAAAATAAAAGAGCAGGACAAAAATAAAAAGGATCAGGACAATAAAGATCAGAAAGATAAAAAGAAAGATGATAAATATAAAAATATAATGAAGTACCTCAATCAGAAAGAGAAAGATCAGATGAAAAAGGTAAAGAGAAAAACAGGGAAATCTAAAAAAATCAAGGACTGGTGATCTATTGAGACGATTAATAATTTCGATACTACTTTTTTCTCTTTTTCTGCCCGGGATATGTTCTGAAATTGAATTCACCGCTTCTGTTGATGCTGAAACAATTGGACTTGAGGATTATCTTGTTTTTACCGTTACATTTAAAGGGATCCAGAATCCGACTCCTCCCGATATAAATTCTATAGGTGACTTTAATGTAATACAGACATCCAGAAGTTCTGAATTTAAATTCATTAATGGCGTTTCCTCTTCATATATTAATTTCATCTACTATCTGGCTCCTTTAAAAGAGGGGACACTGATAATTCCTCCTGTCAAATATGTCCACAACAATAATATCCTGAAAACACAGCAATTCAGTATAGTTGCAGTGAAAGGCAGTATTAAGAAAGTAGCTCCAAAGAAGAGGAGCAGGTCAATATTTGACCTTGACGAGAATCTATCTCCTTTTGACTCCTTCAAGCAGAGACAAAGTGAAGTTGATATAAAACTAAAGGCAGTGGTTTCAAAAACACGGGTAAAGCCAGGAGAACAATTGATATATAGAGTGATTCTCTATTCAAGGAACAGGATCGAATCGGTAAATCTTATATCAGGACAGTCATTCCCTGGATTCTGGCAGGAATGGTATCCTGTAAAAAAATCAATTGACGGGACATCTGAGGTTATAGACGGGAAAAATTATCAGGTTTTTGAAATAAGAAAGGCAGCTTTATTTCCCACAGAAATCGGTGAGCTGTCAATTCCGTCTGTGAAGTTTGAACTTTCACTATCTGATGATTCACTGTCTTTTTTTTCTGTTCCAAGGAAAATATCAAGATCAACTAATATTTTAGAAGTAAAAGTGGAAAGCAATCCGGAGAACCGCAATGGTCTTCCGGTAGGGCAAATGAGTATAACTGCTGAATCGGATAAAAGTTCGATTGATATAAATGAGCTGGTAACAATAAGAGTAAAGGTGAAGGGATTTGGAAATATCAAAACAATTAATATTCCTGAATATATCAATAGTAATGATTATAAAGTATTTCCTGCAAAGATAAACCGGAAAATAGAGTACAAAAAGAATGGAATTTTTGGAGTTGTTACTGCCGAGGTACCTGTGTCGTTTAACAGAACCGGAGAAATAAAAATACCTTCACTTGAGTTCAGTTATTATGATTCTTTAGATTCTGGAGTAAAAACAAACAGAACCCGTGAATTTATCATAAATGTAACCGGAAAGAGAGATGAGTATGGCTCTTCTCTCAACAGTCCTTCTGGCGGAGTTTCAAAAAAGGGTTCTGATATAAATTTTATAATTAAAGGAGATATGAGCGATCAGGAAAAATTTCTTTACAAGACTACTTTTTACAGGTTTGTAGTCTTAATTATATTTGCATTTATCATTCTGGTTCCTGTTTATGAGTATATAATTAAAACCCGAATCCTTGGGAGCAGGAAGTTTCACAAAAGAAAAGTTCTTCAGGATTTAATGAAAAAGCTTGATCAGGTAAAAGATTACGGAGAAATATTTCAGGTCGTTGAAGAATACCTTGAGAAGAAAACAGGTATAAGGCGTTCCGAAATAAACAATACCAGAATAGAGAACCTTTTTTATTCATCAGGTATAGGTAAGGGGGACACCCAGGAATTTTTAAGGATAAGAAGGGAGTCAGAATTATCCAGATTTTCCAAGTCAACAATTAAAACAATTTCTCAGGTCAGTCAAGAGGTTGTTTCACTGAAGAAAATAATGAAGATAGTAGATAGAAAATTAAAATGAAAAAATTAATCTATGTGTTTTCAATTGTGCTGATCTTATCTTTATATCTTTCTGCAGATTCATTCAATATTAAATTCTCAAATGCGAATGCATTTTATGAAAAAGGTGATTTCAAAAGTGCACTTGACAGCTATCTGGAACTTGAGAAAGATATTACCAATTGGAAACTTTATTATAATATCGGTAATTCATATTTTAAGGTCGGAGACCTTGTAAGAGCAAAGATATATTTCCTGAAAGCAAAGCAATTGGAACCTTTTAACGAATCGATCAAAAAAAATATTGAGATAGTAGAAAAAGTTCTTAATAACAATATTCATCTTCCTGATCCAGGTTTTCTTTCCAGGGTATTGATGAAAATCGAATCAATTTTATCAATAGATGCTCTCTCAGTCATTCTGGTATTAATACTATTTATATTTGCCTGTTTTGAATTTATGATAATAACTAAAGGGAGGAAGAAAAAACTGGTTTACGGAATACTTTTATCTTTTATAATGGTTTTACTCTTCTCTTCATACCATATGTTCAGAGTGAATAAGGTCAATAGAAATAAACTTGCAGTAGTTGTTGCTAAGGATTCAAAACTGAGAAGCGGACCGGGAGCAGCAAATACCATCCTTTTTGATATCAGTCCTGGTGTAACGGTAAAAATTGTTGATAATAACAGGGACTGGGTACAGGTGACAGCTTCACCGGAGATTGCCGGCTGGATCAATATTGAAAAAATTGAGAAGATCAGATAGTATGAAACTATATCTAAGCAGGGATTTTCTTGATTTGGAAGAACCAGTTGTAATGGGGATCCTCAACCTTACTCCCGATTCATTTTCAGATGGAGGGAAATTTAATCAATTCGATTCTGCAATTTTGCATGCGGAAAAAATGATAAGATCGGGTGCAGGAATAATTGATATTGGTGGTGAAAGTACAAGGCCCGGAGCTTTAAAAGTTGAAATAAATTCCGAGATTGACAGGGTCCTCCCTGTTATTGAAAAAATAAAAAGAGAATTTGACATACTCATTTCGATTGATACATATAAAAAAAGAGTTGCGGAACTTGCTGTTAAAGAAGGTGGAGCAGATATAATTAATGATATATCAGCTCTCTCATTTTCTGATGAGATGGCGGATATTGTAGCAAAACTTGATGTACCTGTTATCTTAATGCATATAAAAGGAACACCCTCAAATATGCAGAAAGACCCTTCATATATTGATGTAGTAAGTGAAATAAAGGAATATTTTACCGAACGAATTGATTTTGCAATTTCCAGGGGAATACAAAGAGAAAAGATAATACTTGATCCCGGGATAGGATTCGGGAAAAGGGTGGAAGATAATATTGCTATTATAAAAAATATAAAAAAGTTCAAAGATCTGAATCTGCCATTATTAATCGGGTTGTCAAGGAAATCTTTCTTAGGGGAAATCGGTGGAGAAGACGTACCTGAGGAGAGAGAGGTTGAAACTATCTCGGCAAATCTGATATCTGTTCTGAACGGAGCTTCAATTCTCAGGGTACATAATGTTGAAAATTGTGTCAGGTCTGTCCGGATTTTAAAGGAACTGGCCTATACCGGATCCGCAGGATAACCCTGTCTTGTAAGGAAACTATTGATCTTTTCCAGAAGTTTATTGGCATCTGTAAGTATTTTTTCATTTTTTGTATCTTCTTCAAGATCATTTATAAAGTCAAGCAAATCTCTTCTGACATTTCTGATCCTCTCAATTCCAAGTTCAAAACTATTTGTTGTATCTAATCCGGCTACAGCACTTGTCCTCTCAGACTGGGTCATCAGTTTTGCAGCATCATTAAAGTCTGACTCAAGATCATTAAAATATTGCTCATCAGGTGTATAGGTTTTATTAAAGTGATTGTATGCAAGTAGACCAACTATAATCAGGACAACTATTGAAATAACATTTTTCATTTTAAACCCCCTCTGATATTAATTCTATTTTATTAAAAATGAAAAAAAGATTCAATATCTGAGAAGCAAGCGGACAAAAAGTGCAATTGCCTAAGTTAACTCTTGTTTTTGTCTGACAGCAGTCCAGGTGCCCGATAGAGAACCACCAAGCCTTTTAAATATAATTTCAATCTTGAAAAAAATGGAAATTGAAATAGAGTGCACATTGCTATATAATCAATCAGGCTAAATAATATTAAGGGATCCATAAATGAAACTAAGATTTTATAATACATTAACTCAGGAAAAAGAAAATTTTGAACCTATTTCGGAAGGAGAAACAGGTTTATATGCATGTGGTCCGACTGTTTATAATTTTGCCCATATTGGTAACCTCCGCACATATATTTTCAATGATATCCTGAGGAGGGTGTTAAAATTTAACGATCTTAAACTTCATCATGTTATGAATATTACCGATGTTGGTCACCTTACCAGCGATGCGGATGAGGGTGAGGATAAAATGAGGGAGGGTGCAAAAAGGGAGAATAAAAGTGTCTGGGAGATTGCAAGGTTTTATGAAGACTCCTTTTTTTCAGATATTTTATCATTAAATATTCAGAAACCGGAAACAATTTGCCGTGCGACTGATCATATTGAAGATATGATCAATATGGAAAAAAAGATTGAGGAAAACGGATATGCATACTTTGCCGGGGGGAATTTGTATATGGACACGTCTAAAGTAGAGGATTATGGGAAGCTGGCAAGGTTAAAGGTAAAAGACCTTCAGCATGGAGCCAGGACGGAAATAGATGAAAACAAAAAAAATCCTTCTGATTTTGTATTATGGTTCACAAAGTCAAAGTTTGGTGACCAGGATATGAAGTGGGAAAGTCCCTGGGGAACAGGATATCCCGGATGGCATATTGAATGCTGTGCGATGAGTTCAAGATATCTCGGGGAGCAATTTGATATACATACCGGAGGAATAGATCATATTCCTGTCCATCACACAAATGAAATAGCTCAGGCTGAAGCGGCATTAAGCAAAAAGCCCTGGGTTAAATACTGGCTGCATGGTGAATTCCTTGTTATGGATAAAGGGAAAATGAGTAAAAACTCTGGAAAATTTATTACTCTTCAAAACCTTGTTGATAAGGGGTATGACCCTCTTGCATACAGGTTTTTATGTCTTGGAGCTCATTACAGAAAGCAGTTAATGTTTTCCTGGGAAGCGATGGAAGGTGCTGCTCAGGGATACAGGAATCTGAAGAACAGGATATCTGAACTTAAAAAGAATGAGATAAGTTATGATGGAGAGAACAGAAAAGACTATTATCTTAAAAAATTCAAGGAATTTGTTAATGATGACCTGAATACTCCACAGGCGCTTGCACTATTAAATGATATGATAAAGGATAATATGCTGGGGTCGGTTGAAAAACTTGAAATCACTGAACATTTTGATCAGGTCTTCGGTCTTAAACTTCTTGAGAAGGAAAATGCGGAAATTCCCGATGAAGTATTATCACTTGTAGAGGAGAGAGAAAAAGCAAGATTTGAAAAGGATTATGAACTCTCAGATAAGTACAGGGATATGATCCGGGAAAAGGGATTTGAGGTCAGAGATACAAAAGCAGGTCAGGTAATAGAAAAGTTATAATTTCTGTTTTTTATTCGACTTCCATCACGATCCGAAAACCGAGACGTTTCGGATTGGTAGGATAGTTAAACAAGCGCCATGTAGTATAAACAAGATTTGGATGAGCTCTCCAGTCTCCGCCCCTTCTGATACGGTCGGTTCCCGTTTCGGGTCCGGTTGGGTTTTTGTAAGGCTGTACTTTGTAATAATCCCAGCCAAACCAATCCTGACACCATTCTGTAACATTTCCGCCCATATCATGGACCCCGTATGGAGATACTCCCAGAGGATAACTCCCAACTGGAACAGGCTTACCTATGACGGAAAAGAAATTGGCATACATGGGAAGGGGGAGGAAATCGTCGCTTGACCAGGGGAGTAGTCTGCCATCTGTTCCACGGGCAGCTTTTTCCCATTGCGCTTCGGTCGGAATATGAATGTTTATTCCTGTTTTTTCTGATATCCATTTACAAAATGCGACGGCATCGTTATAACCAATATCAATTGCCGGCATGGTTCCTCTTCCCCAGCCAAAATCCGATGACCGTCTGTGTCCGGTCTCATCGCAAAATTTATCGTACTCCTCGAAGGTGATTTCATACTTTGCAATGTAATAGTGATCCAGGTATACCGGATGCGGAGGTTCCATATATGGTTTAGAATCAAATTTATCATGACTTATGTTCGTAGAATTATTTACGAGTTCGTATCCCATTGTAAATTCACCCTCAGGAATATATATCCATTTCACCGTGGTTTCCAAAAGCGCGAATTTCACCTCTGATTGTTTTCCTGTCTCCACCTGCACGGTTTTCTGCATGTCCCAGAAGCCGGATTTAATGAGCCGGATGGTGTGAGTTCCGGGAGAAACATACTTCACCAGCGAAGCGGTTTTCTGCCCGGTACTGACCCCGTCAAGCCATATATCAGCTTCTCCGGGCATTGAATCAACCAGGATAGTCCCTTTATCACTTTCCTGTGTATCATCTGTTTGTGTATCCTCTTTTTTTTTCTTCAGGAGAAAATATAATGCAACTCCCAGAACCACTGCTCCGCCAATTACCACGAGCCAGGGGAATTTTTTTCTCTTTTTTTTATATCCCGTTTTTTCAATTACATTCGGCCTCACATTTGTATCTGAGTCTGATTTGTTCATACTGTTCTTTGAAGGTATCTCTCCGTTTTTTAATGCAAATTCATCCTTTTTTTGTTCCTGAGGATTTTTATCATTTGAATAAGAAAAATCACCTGGCAGTGTAAAACAGATAAAAAATATCATAGTTAACATTGCTATTGTTCTTAATGATTTAATACTAAACATAAGAGCCTCCAAATGGTTTTATGCAAAAATTCCTACTACAACTGAGAAGAAAATTATTTTTAAACCGGGTAAAATTATCCAGGAAATATCATAATTTGTCAAGATTGGCTTTGTATTATCTAAAATGAATGTTTTAACTTAGAGAAGAACTAAAAAAAGACAGAGATGATTAAATGCATATATTTTCAAAAACTGATTCCAAGAAATATCGGGTCAAATCTGAATGAATCTATTCCGAACCTGTATGTTACTCTCATTCCGATATCGAGGTTAACAGGAATTGAAAAGAGGTTTATATCACCTCTTATCTCGAATCCGGCTGAATTAAAATTTTCTGAAACATCAGAATCGTAACCCTTCCCGAGATCTGCAAATAAGTACCCTTTAATCCTTTTTAAATAAAATAAATCACCAATAATAAAGTCGGGATAAGCTATTGGAAATGAATAGTCCAAAGTCAGAAATATAAGGTTTTTTATGAATTTGTAATCATAACCTCTGGCAAAATTTATATTACTTGAATAAATATAGTTGACAGGGTTTTGTCTCTCGTAAGTGAGAGCTATTTTCAGACTGTTATGTCTGAAGATTCCCGGAAAATAGAGTGAACCAAATAATGAAAATTTGTTACCGCTATATTTTGTGTTCCAGGGGGAATAAGAGTATTCAAGTGAAAAAAATTGTCCGTTTTGCGGTGAAAGATCCCTTTTTGACATGTGTTTATAGTTCGAATATCTCAGATTGTATGATAATGAATTAATATTTCCGGATGTTATTCTATATCCGCTGTTTTCATTGCTTTCGGAGATGGTTTTTGCTGAAATCTCTGATTCGATATCCAGAAACCTCACATAAACCCCCTTAGAAAGATTCATGGGGATAAGGATTGATAAGGAGGAAGTTGTCTCATACCATGAAAGGCTTGCCGGATCAGTAATCTTCCTCCCTTTCCTGCTGAATCCTGCTTTGATGACAGGAAAAAGTCCTGAATATACTGCTTCAGTATAAAATTTACTTCTATCCTCATTAGTATTATAGCTGAATCCTGTGGTGATAAAAGCTGTATTCAATTTATTGCTTGAATATAATTCGATTGCAGGATTGATCCTGTCAGGAATAATTGCCCTGCTGTGAAAATTAATAATATCATGAAAAGGGGTGTATTTTTTTACCGGGTACTCTTTTTTACTTTCCGGAGGTATGATTGTCAGATCTGATTGAGCAAATTTCCCGTTTCCTTTTTTGAAATATTCTGTTCTATTTATTAAAGTTTTTTCAACCGGGATCCATTTTTCTTTAGTGACAGGAGTTTTAACTATACTCATCCCTTTAAGTCCGTATTCTGAATAGAACAATGTTTTATTATCCTTTGAAACTGACGGGTAGAAAGCACCGAACCTGCTGCTTGTAACCTGAAAAAGATTTCCGCTTGATATCTCAACAGCATGGATATTGTCAATTCCTGTTAATGGTGAACTGAAGATTATGTAATTGCCTAAAAATGATGGAGTTGAATATGAATTATGCGATAGTTCGAGTATATCCTTGAAAGTTTTTGTTTCAATATCAAAAATTGAAATTGTTTTTCTCCCACCCTTCATCCTTACCAGTACAATTCTCTTGCTATCGATATCCCAGGAAGGAGTAAATAGAAAAGAATTATCGGGAGAATTAAATATATTTTTTGTTTTTCCGTCAGATGAATGGATGAGCACAAGTGTAGTATTCCTGAGTTTTGAAAAACCTACTGCCGCAATGAATTTACCGTCATTTGAAATTGATGGGGAAAAGAGACGGGACCTTCTGGTTAATCTTTTTTTCCTTCCGGAAGTCAGATCATAAATAATTATCTCTGAATAACTTCTGTTCCCCCATCTAAGATCTTTAACAGGCTCATTCCATGTGATCTTACCTCCACCGGATGATAAAATACTGTTTATATGGCTTACAGTATTTACAGCTGTTACTTTTTTCTCAAGTCCTTTCTGAGAAATTCTTACTACCTGTAAAGGAGTATCCAGTCCATATTTAAACGAAAGAATCTCACCCGCGGCGGTAATTTTTGGAGATACATAAAGAGTCCATATCTTTTGATGCGGAGAAGTTATTCTTGAGAACTTTGTTAAATTGAGCTTCTTGTCGTTCATTGTCCATCTCGTGTATAGATCATCCATTACCCTGTTGTACAATTGTCTGATATTCATTCCGGTTTCCCTTTTTAGAGCTTTTGAAAATATAAAAGGATAGAAAGAGAAAGCAGATGAATAATTCAGTATATTTTCAATACTGCTTTCAGTGTAGTTCTTTCTAAGGTACGCTGTGAGGAAAAAACCCAATTGGTACACATCAGGGACATGATCTCTGTAAGAGGATAGATAGGATTTAATATATTTGAATCTCTTTCCTGCCAGTAGAATTGATCTGGTTGACATTGAGAAAGATGGAAGCCTTCCTCTCCCTCCGGATGAATATTCTGTTTCAGTATTTACAGATTCACCTTCCCAGAACCATGCCGGGATGGAAAGAAAAGATAAAGCTGCTCTTCCCATCTCTCCGAAAATAAGCCCTCCAAACCTTGTGAAACCTGTGTTCATTCTGTCAAATTGATCTACATGCTTACCCTCATGGAGGACAAGGGTCGAATACCAATCTGTATTACCGTTAAACCCGGATTGAGGCGGTGTGCAAAAAAATTCACCTTTTCGGGGTGCCATCTGAATATAACCATTTGAAAAGATACCTGAATTAGGGAGGAATAATGTTAACCTTTTTCCGGAATGTTTTGATGAAGATATCTTTGGATATATATATTCAAGCAGGTTTGCAAGGTTTTGTCCCTCATCCGTTATCTCCTCCGGGAATACTATCCTGAATTTTGCCGTATCGATATATTTCCAGTTCATTCCCGGGGGATATTGCTCATTGTTGATATACTGTGGCGATAATATTGAAGTTAATAAGATTATCAATACAAATATCAATTGCTTCATGGGGACCTCACAAATGGATTTTATATGAAATCATATATAAGGACAAGATATAACAAATTATGATATACTTGGAAAAAATATTGAAAGGAAAAAGTGATATGAACCTCGAAGAAAAATACAGATGGGCTGCAGGAAAGATAAGGAAAAAAGTTAAAGACAGTAGTGACACTATATCGACACTAGCAAATTGTGCAGCGATCCTGAAGGAAAGCTTCCCTGGATATTTCTGGGTCGGATTTTATTTCCTTAGAAAAGATCATCTTGCCCTGGGCCCCTTTCAGGGTCCCCCTGCATGTGAAAAACTGGTTCTCGATAAAGGCGTTTGTGCTGATTGTGCAAATTCAGAAAAAAGTATAGTTGTTGATGATGTACATGAATATCCGGGTCATGTTGCTTGTGATTCAAGGTCTAAATCGGAGATTGTAATACCTCTTTTCAATAAAAATGACAAAATCATGGCTGTCCTTGATATAGATAGTGAAAAATTTAGAGAATTTAAAGAAACAGACGCTAAAAATCTTGAAGAAATTGCAGAATTGTTGAAGCCGTTATGGGATTGATCGAAAGTATGTTTACTCCGGATATGTTGGGCAAAATCTTCGCATTTCTTTGTGCATTATTGTGGGCCCTCGCTGTAATACTTTTTAAAAAATCTGGTGAGAAAATGAAACCACTAAGCCTGAATCTATATAAAAGTCTTGTTTCAACTCTCCTGCTTCTCCCCATGCTGTTAATTACCGGAGTGGAACTGCTTCCTGATGGGCTTATTACCAGAGATTATCTGATTCTTATTGTTAGCGGGATACTCGGGATTGCCATCTCTGACACACTTTTCTTCAAATCACTCAACCTTCTCGGTGCCGGGCTTACAGCAATAGTTGATTGCCTCTACAGTCCGATAATAATTTTACTTTCATTTATTATATTATTAAATCCTGTGAGTTTTATGGAGCTTCTCGGAGGACTTCTTGTTATTTCGGCTATCCTTGTTGCTACTCTAAAACTTAAGGATCAGGAGAGGAGCAACAGGGATCTTCTGTTCGGGTTTCTTTATGGAGCCTCAGCAATGGCTGTTATGGGGTTTAGTGTGATAATTATGAAACCGGTACTGGACAGGGCATCAATTTTGTGGGTTACAGAAATAAGACTTATTGCCGGAACAATATTTTTAACATTTATGTTACTTTTTAAAAAAGACAGGAAAGAACTTTTTGTTTCCCTAATTAAAAGATCTAATTTTAAATATGCTTTTCCCGCAACAATATTAGGAAGTTTTTTTGCTCTTATTCTGTGGGTGAGTGCATTCAAAATGACAAGTGTGAATTCTGCCGCTATTTTGAATCAGACAAATACAATATTTATTGTTTTATTCGCATCACTTTTCTTAAAAGAAAAATTTACTATCAGAAGAATGATGGCTACAATTCTCGGGATGGGGGGGTCAGTGGTTGTACTCCTCGGTTAAATCCTTCCGCTCTTTTCCTGATTAATTGAGGGATCATGACCGCTGCTATGACTCCCCCGGCAGCGACAGCCGGCATGATCATCATCATTTCCATTTTCATTGTGCTGTTGGTAGTGATCGTATATCCTTCAGAGGTCTTCTGTATTATCCTGAAAACGGAGAGGTTTTCAAAATTCAATCCTATCTTTTTCATGAATTCCATCCCCTTGTTCTGTGCTTCGACATCACCAGGGCTCAACTCTTTCTGAATGTTCATAAACTCCCTGAAAAAAGCAGAACTTAAATAAGTGAATCCATTTCCTGAATCGGGCATCCCCTTTGAAAGTTTTTTAAACTCTTCACTATTGCGAATACTTTTATTTCCGCTCCCCTTCAATATTTTCACGATGAGATCCGGTCTTGAACCCAATATCATCATATTATCTGACTGTACGATCTGCGGAGCAAAAGTAAACGGCATTTTTGGGGCTTTTATATCTATCGATTTAACCCCGTCTTTCTCTACAACATTTATTCCCGGGATCTTTTCTGACAACAGCTTGAAAATTGAATCATTTGATGTGCTAATTACCAGTGCAACCCCCGGATCCGGAAATTTGATCTTTTTATGAGGGGCCGTGTATTCTTTCATGTTTTCCTTATCCATTGTGATGATTATCCCTGTTTCTCCGTTAATGGATCCCAGAAGTGATTTCAGGTCTATTCCATTATCTTTCAGGTCCTTTTCGATCGATGTAAGGCTGAACCTGATCTTGTCGTCGCCAAATCTCTCTGCCTGCTCTTTCAGCCATTTCCAGATCATGAAATAATTTGTATCTGAAAATGATGAAAGAACAGTCTCTTCTGGAAGTAAATCAAGATAGCTGAGATCGCCTGTATTTTTTCCCAGGGTATTCCAGAGCAATCCATTTCCCTCCCCCGGATCATGCTGGATGACAAATTTTGATCTGGTCAACCCTTTTTCAACCTCTATTGAGCTTACTCCGATACCTGATATTTCAAGGAGTCCGCTCTTATTTAGAATTCCGGTTATGAATTTGAACCATTTTTCTGCTTCCGCTTTCCGGTTCTTGTCCATTTTCTCATCATCGGTGATTGTATCTTTTAGAGTGTTTAAAGATCTGTTTATTGTATCTATTATTTTTGAAGTGTTCAGGTAGGCGAACAGGTCACCTCCCTTTTCCAGTTTTTCCGATATGGATAAAAATTCAGTGGAATTGGAAATTGAAGATTCTGTTTTAACAGGTTTATCACCTTTAAATATTCCTGAAACAGGACACTTTTCATTTACAAAAAAAAGTATAACTGCACCTGCAATTATTCCAATAATAAAGCTTGTAAGTATTTTTTTCATTTTACCCCCTAAGGAATTTTATTTTAATAAAAAAATTTTTTCAATCACTAAACCACTCGATATAATTGTTATTCATAAAGGAAGTATTTTTTGCAATCCTGTCTGAATTCTGAAAGACCCTTTTCGAATGAACCGGTTATCTGATCAGGTTTTTCTCCGTTCAGCAGCATGGCGGTTATTGCAGAATTACCTACCATTTTATTGAAATACTTGTCGTAGATGATCAATTTTCCCGGCTGAAGTTCTTCTATTGTTGTCAGTATATGAAGCATTGTCCGGAAAGGTGCAAATTTATCTCTATCTGAAATGTGTATTCTTATTCCCTGACAATCCTTTCCTGAATATTTTGAAAATACCGGACTGAAGACAATATCCTGAAAGAAGACACCATTAATATCTTTTTTATTCAATTCTTCTGATAAATTGTATCCGTCCAGCCAGGGAGCACCGAATAGTTCGAAGGGAGTAGTAGTACCGCGCCCTTCAGATAAATTGGTCCCTTCAAGAAATACCATCCCCGGATAGACTGTTGCTGTCTTAAGAGTTGGAATATTCGGAGAGGGGTTAACCCAATTTGCTCCGAAATTGTCAAACCACATCTCTCTTTTCCAGTTAACGGTTTTTACAATATGAATTCGAACTTTGTTGGAATATAATTTATCATTGAACATTAAAGCCAGTTCGCCTATCGTTAATCCATGCCTTACAGGGATTGAATAGAATCCAATAAAGGACGAGTATTCAGGAAATTGCAGGACAGGCCCTTCAAAACGTGTTCCGGTTATCGGGTTGGGCCTGTCAAGGATAAGCAATTCCTTGTCAGTACCTGCAAGGACTTCCATCAGATAGCCCATTGTAGAAATATATGTGTAGATCCTTGTGCCAATATCCTGCAGATCCAGAATAATAAGGTCAATGTTTTCAAGTGCATCAGGGGATATCTTTTTTCCCGAATCACTTGTATCAAAGCTTCTCATCCTCTCATCTATATCATCAGGAAGAATTTTCGATTGTTCTGTCGACTGATCGTAAAGGCTTATCACCGGAAGCCCCGTATTTCTGTCAATATATTCAGGGACATTTTGACCAGCCTGGTAATTACCATGAATGCCATGTTCAGGAGCAAGCAATGTTGTAAGTTTAAGATCTTTTTTTCGGGAGAGCAGATCGATCGTACGCCTCAACTTCGAGTCAGTTGCGGAATAATTGGAAAGAAGTGCCGCCCTTTTTCCTTTATGAACAGAGACGTTATAGCTCATAAACGAATCTATACCGAACCTGATCTTTTCCTGTTCCATATTTGCTCTGAAAAGTATAATCATCGCTGCTGTAAGAATCAATAGGGTAGGACTTCAAAATTAATCATTGAAACTTTTTTTTGTGAATAAGTGTATATAGAAGCGATGAGAAAAGTGCTGATTATCCTTGTTCTGTACCTGATAATAGGTTGTGCAGAATCTCTAAAATGTGAGAATAGAGGAGACAGGAGGACAGAATTTTATTCCAGCGGACTGAAAAAGAGTGATGGAGATATTGTGAATGGCCAGAAGACAGGTTATTGGGAATACTGGCATGAAAACGGTAATATTAGTAAAGAAGGTGAATACATAGAAGGGAGGCGGCACGGATTATGGATTGAGAGATATGAAGATAATTCCTTAAGGTCTGAGGGCGAATATTTTGAAGGACTTTTAAATGGGACTGAGAAGAGATGGTATCCAAACGGGAATTTGATGTCAGAGGCTGTTTATCAGAAAGGGAAGAGGAATGGAATTTACAGGCTTAATTATCAGAATGAATCGGTCAGAGCATATGTTGAGTATAAAGATGGGAAAAGAAATGGAGAGTTTATTACATATTACAGGAACGGGGGAAAGGAGACTGAGGGGAGGTATTTTGAAGATCTGAAGACCGGATTATGGTTGAAATATTACACTAATGGAATTATCAATATCAGTGAAATATATAAAAATGATGTTAGAGAAGGAAAATGGGAAAACTGGTACAGCAATGGATCTAAAAGACAGGAAGGCTTTTATTCGGATAATCAGGCAAATGGAAAATGGATAAACTGGTACGATAACGGATCAGTTGAAAGTTCGGGGAATTACTCCGGGGGGGTAAGAAGCGGTGAATGGAAGGTATGGTTCAGAAATGAACAATTAAAAGAGATAAGTACCTGGAAAAACGGAAAAAAGGACGGGATACTGAAGGAGTGGAATTCCAATGGGAAATTGTTGAAAAGTGAGATATACTTCGAAGGAAAGCTTGTATCCAAATCTGAATAGCTGAATCTAACTGAAACTATTTAAGTATGATCGTCGTCATAAGAAGAAATAATGGAGGAATCGATGAAAAAGTTGCTTTTTGTATCAATTATTTTTTTATCTATATCTGTTTTTTCAATTGATATTGTTAATAATAACAAACCCTTGAAGGGAAATTGGGATTTTAATCTCATTCAGGAATGGGCAGTCGAGTCAGGCGGGAGTGAACTGCTTATAAAAATAGGTGGAATAAGAACGGACAAAGATGGAAATATTTATCTGATGGAACTGAAACATGGAAAGATCTTTAGGTTTGACAGCAGCGGTAAATTTGTGACTACGATCGGAAAAAGAGGTGAAGGACCCGGTGAATTCAGAATGGCCTTCAATTTTTTCATTGTAGGTGATAATGTTATTGTCCCCTCAACAGGCGGGATCTTTCAATACTTCGGAAAAGATGGGAAATTCAGGAAATCTGTTAATACCGGAAGTTTTGTTTTCCCGAGGTATTATCTTAATGAGAATAGTTTTGTATGGGTAAAAAGTGATAGTCAAGGTCGTGGAAAGAAACCTGAAATGATCAGTATCTACGATATGAAAACAAAGAAGAGTAAAGATATTAAAACTGTTTCTGCGGAGGAGCTGCTGACAGCCCAACAGGGGGGGATGGTCCTTATGATAAAAGATTCTCAGACCACTCCCGGTGTTGTTCTTACACTCCAGGGGGAAAATATTATTTACGGAAAAAGTGATAAATATAAATTTATAAAAATTGACCTTGAGGGAAATGAATTGTCCTCATTTGTTTTGGAAGGAAGAAAGAGAAAACCAATTTCAGAAAAATTTAAAAGAAAAAGGTTCGAAAATATAAGCCTTAATGGTGGAAGGATGCCGAAAGAGATGATCGATCAGATGGTAAAAGGTATGCCTGATATAGCTACATATTTCAGCAGAATTTTTATCGGTAAGAATGGCCTGATATATGTTTTTATTGCCGATCTGGAGAATCAGAACGGACAGGAAATAGATATTTTCTCCCCCGACGGGAAATTCCTTTACCATGGAGAAATAAAGGTGGAAGAAGGATCCAAGATCACCTCACAGATTGCTTTTCATGATGATTTTATATTCATGTTCGTTGAAGATGAAGAGGGTGAATCTTCACTTATAAAATATAAAGCAGATCTTCCGGAATGATCTGAATCATTCCGGAAGATCTATTCAGGTTTAGTTTATTCAGTAAAAAAACTATAGATTTTCCAGAAAAAAGCGGGTCATCAGAGTATAGAGGTGAAGCCGGGTATTTTTCCCTTTTCTAATACTGTGACGCCTGTTGGGGTAGGCCATCATTGAGAATTGCTTGTTGTGTTCGATAAGTTTGTCTATAAGCGCCTCTGAATTTTGGTAGTGTACATTATCATCACCGGTACCATGGATCAACAGCAATTTACCTTTCAGATTTTTTGCATGGGTGATCGGAGAACCGTCACTGTATCCTTTTTTATTTTCGGCCGGATGTCCCATATATCTTTCCTGGTAAACCGAGTCGTAATATCTCATATCCGCGACCGGTGCAACAGAGACCCCTGTTCTATAAATGTCAGGGAACTTGAACAACAGGTTGAGAGTCATTGAGCCGCCGCCGCTCCATCCCCAGACCCCGATCCTGTCTCTATCCAGGAAAGGGAATTTTTTCAAAGCAGCTTTAACCCCTTCAGCCTGATCGGAAGCAGTAATGATGCCGAGTTTTTTATAAACTACTTTTCTGAACTCTCTTCCTCTTGGAGATCTGGCCCCCCTGTTATCTATACTCATCACCACATATCCTTTCTCTGTTAGGAGGCTGTGCCATAAGTAACCGTCCCTTCCCCAGGAATCCCTGACTGTCTGGCCCCATGGTTCACCGTATACATAAAAAATAACGGGATATTTGAGGCCGATTTTAAAATTGACCGGCTTCATCATCCAGCAGTCCAGTTCGATCCCTTTCCCGATATCCAGTCTGCAGAATTCCCCGGGAGGAAGTGATAATCCTGATAATTTTTTCCTTAACTTTCCGTTATCCTCCAGTATTGATCTTTTTTTGTGTCGGGGCAGGCGGATAATATCTATTATTTGCGGATTGCCGAATGAGGAGTAATAGTGAACAGCATTGTAAGCGTCTTCAGAAATATCGTAATTGTGTGTACCCGGTAAACTCTCAGGTGTTATTCTTTGTATAAAACTCACTCCTGAAATGGAGGCCGAATAGAGATAAGATTGAGTGGGGTTATCCGGTGAAGCAGAGAAATAGACAATCCCTCTTTTCTCATCAATCCCGAGTAAGGAAATGATATCAAAATTTCCAGGTGTCAGCAGTTTGTCCGATTTACCGTCACGGGATACTTTATAGATGTGTCGCCAGCCGTCTTTTTCACTGATCCACAAAAAATATTTTCCTTTTTTGATCCAGTGGAACTCATCAACTACTTCTAACCACGCATCATCCCTTTCAGTTAAAACAAGCTTTTTATTATCCGATCTTATGTTGTAGATCCACACATTGTTGCTGTTTTGCGGACGGTTCAGTCTCTGAATGATAATTTCATCCGATGAATCTGCCCAGTCCATCCTAGCCAGATAGTGATTCCGTGGATCTCCGTCGAATGGGATCCATTTTATTTCCCCTCCCGAGCTTTTAATATATCCAATGCGGCATGACGAGTTTGTCTCTCCGGCCTTTGGATACTGGATCGGGATCACTTTGGAGTAGATGTCTGATATGTAATCGATTAAATGGAAATCTTTTACTCCAGATATGTCAAATTGCCAGAAAGCGATATGTCTGCTGTCAGGGCTCCATCTGAACCCGTCTTTCATATGAAATTCTTCTTCATATACCCAGTCAAAAGTGCCGTTAATTATTGACTCTGAACCGGTATCGGTCAATTTGATCAATTTGCCGTTATTTATGTTCTCAACATAAATATTTCTTTCACTTACATAGGCGATTCTTTGTGAGTCGGGAGAAAATTTCGCGAACATCAATGATGATTTTTTAAGACCTTTCCCTGCCTGACGGATCTTTTTTGACCTAAGATTATATATCCAGTAATCTCCCCGTGATTTTGTCCGCCAGACATATTCTGAATCGGTGAATATGAGGACATTTTTTCCGTCGAGAGATAACGAATAATCTTCAATGATCATCTTCTCGCCCTTATCTCCGGTCATTGGAAGGTTTTCTATACCGATCAGTTTTTTATATTTCTTTTTTTCGGGATAAAACCTGAATAACTCCATTACATCTTCACTCTTTTCTGAAGCTTTTAACAAAGTCAGGGAATGACCCTTCTTTTCCCACATAAAGGGTCCGAATGATTCAGATTTATATTCCTTATCTAAGAATATTTTTTTGAGTGTTAGTTCTTTTACCGGATTCACCGATGCCATAAGATTGATGGGAGCAGAGATAAAAAAAAGTAAGTACAAAATAATTAAGCAGAGTTTTACATTTTTCATAATACCTTCCAGGTTAAAAAATATATTAGTTCAGGAATAGACAAAAATCAAATTATTTGAATAAAAATAATTAATAATAAATATTGAGATATTTAGTAAAAATTTATATATATATTAGTAATATCTTTAAATAAAGGAGGAAAAAATGATCAGAAAGGGAATATATTTATTTATTGTCATTCTTTTTGCTGCAACAGTTTTTTTAAGTGGAAACAATAATATTAAATTTACTCAGCCCAGAGACAGCGAAAGTTGGGCATTGGAATCTTCACACAGGGTCAGATGGGATAATGCGGGAAGTGGAGATGTTAAAATTCAATTAATACAGAATGGTAGAATTAAGGGAGATATTTATTCAGGATTTAATTCAGGAAACTGGCGTTGGTTCATTAAAAATTATTCCAATGGTGAGGAGATTGCTGCGGGGAATTATACAATGAAAATCACTAAAGTTTCGGATCCAGATAATGCGGATGAAGTGAACATTGTCCTACTGCCGAAGAACCAGTACTACGACTTCGTTATTGATGATATGGAAGTCAATAGGGATGGAAAACTGACGGCTCGGGTAAAGAACAGGGGGAATATGGATTTCAACGGCACACTGAAATTCAGGATATGGGAGAACGAACAGCAACAAAACGATGAGAATCATTCTCTTAACATCCAGGCAAACAGAATTAGCCGGAAAATTGAATTCAGCCATAATATTGGACGGGGATCCTGCGGTGTTCATGTTCAATTGCTGGTCAATCCCCCACCTGAACCGAGACAATGGAGAGAGTCTGATTATACCAATAATTCCCTGATGAAGCAGGTATTTTACGACATGTATAAGGTCAAGCTGATTCAACACCTGATTTTCGGAGGGAGGAGTTTTACTTTCAGGGACAATATCCCGACCATTGTAGTTAACCCCGGTATGGCCACCAAGATAAAAAAAGTACACCCACGCAGCGCAACAGCCTCCGTGGATTACCTCGAGGTGACAGTGCCGATTAAAGTCCATATCCGTAATTGCGGTTACGCTGAAATGATCCGAGACGTATGGGTAAAGATCGAAAAAGCCCTCATTGGGGATGAATACCAGATTCTGTATCATAGAAAACCGCATCAAATTCGTCCCGGATCCACCATACCGCTGACGCTGTATCCCAAGTTCAAGCTTATCCCTGCAAACAATCGTATAAGGATTAAGATGTCCGGTGGATTTCGACAACAGGGCGGTCATATGAGTGTTCGGCAGACCGGGGGCAACTTTTTTGTTGATGTGGTATTCCGAGGATTTGAAGAGCATTATCGATAAATCAGATAAAATTTTTTCAAGATATAATTTGTTCTTGTCGACAATCTATTTCACTTCGAATTTCTGTGAATTAAGTTTACGCCGGGTTTTTTATATCTGAGATCTGCAGGCAACAGTATTCTCCCTCTTCTGTCCGGTTAAACAGTTTTCTGAGAAACAATGATATATGTTTGCGGGGGCAGAGTATGAAATTCTCCGATTAATACAGTAAAGGACGCTTTACACAAATGGATATTGAATAGAATATATCAATATTTGAACCAGATTTTTCTGTTGACTTGAGCCCTCAAAATTAATACACTCCGAACAAATGAGGCAGAAATTCAAGAATATACCGCATTTACATTTTCTGATTGATGATTGACATTTTGTTATCATTGATCTATCTTTCTTCGAGCACACTGTTGGACCGGCAGTGAGGAGATAGTACATTGTCAAAAAAAATAAGCAGAAACAATCTCGATCAGGAGAGCAGTACCTATTTGCTTCAGCATAAAGACAATCTTGTCCACTGGCAGGGCTGGAGTGACGAATTGTTAAAACATGCACAGAGACTGGACAGATTGTTGATCATCAGTATCGGTTATTCTTCCTGCCATTGGTGTCATGTGATGGAGCATGAATCATTTAGCGACAGGGAAGTCGCCGAAGTTATGAACAAGGATTTCATTTCAATTAAAGTGGACAGGGAGGAACGGCCCGATATAGATCAGGTTTATATGAACGCCTGTGTATTAATGACCGGGCAGGGAGGGTGGCCACTGAACATTGTAGCTCTGCCTGATGGCAGACCGGTATTTGCCGGGACCTATTTTCCGAAGAAGAGCTGGATATCTATCCTGGAGCAGATCCTCGATCTCAGGGAAAATAATATAGAGAAACTTGTTAAAGTTGCCGAATCTGTTGTCAGTGGAATTGAGAATGAGAATATACAAATTAATTCAGCTCAGAATAATGAAAATGGCCGGGAGACATTCATAAAAACGGGCAAGAAAATTCTGGAAGATATTGATCTTCAATATGGTGGCTTTATGGGCGCGCCTAAATTTCCATTACCTTCCGCATTGAAGCTGCTGGCGGATCAGTTCATATATACATCAGATGATAAATTCTTTAACGCTCTGAAAATTACACTTGATAAGATTGCTTTCGGTGGTATTTATGACCATATTGGCGGGGGATTTGCCAGGTATTCAACCGACCGGGAATGGCGTATTCCACACTTCGAGAAGATGCTTTATGACAATGGACAGCTGTTATCTGTTTATTCTGAAGGATATAAAATTACCGGATCTGAAATATATAAAGATGTAGTGTATGAAACCGTTAAATTTCTTTTAAGAGATTTGTTTGCAGGCAATAAAGAAAGCGGTGTTCACGGATTTTATTCATCATTGGATGCGGATAGTGAAGGGATCGAAGGAAAGTATTATGTGTGGAAGAGCAATGAGATAAAGTCAGCGGCCGGAGATAATTTTATCATAATTAAGGATCTGTTCAATATAAGTGAATCCGGGAATTGGGAAAAAGGGAATAATATTCTTTTCAGGACCTTTAAAAATGATGAATACCTGGAAAAGTTTAAGATGACCTCTGAGTCGTTGGAATTTATCGTTTCTGAATTTAAGAAGAAACTCTTTCAAATAAGAGATAAACGGATAAAGCCGGGACTTGACAGGAAGATCATCACCTCATGGAATTCTTTAACGGTTTCTGGTCTCATAGATTCATACACTGCATTTAATGAAAAATCATTCAAAAAACATGCAGGATCCTGTCTTGAATTCCTGGAGGATAAAATGATCTCCAGTGACGGTAATATTTTCAGAATATTTGATCCGGAGAGAATGTTGCCTTCTATTCACGGATTCCTTGACGATTTCGCTTTCACTATTGAGGCTATGATAAAGTTCTATCAGATCACATTCGAAGAGAATTGGCTGTCCCTCGCAGAAAGTTTATTGAAGTACACATTGGATCATTTCCTGAATAAAGAGGGGGCGATGTTCTATTATAAATCTGATATTGATAAGAAGCTAATAACCAGGAGCTATGAGATACAGGACAATGTCATCCCGTCTTCCAATTCTGTCATGGCGGCAAACCTTTTTAATCTGGGTGTGCTAATGCAGAATTCCTATTATACTGAATTGTCTGAAAATATGGTAAATAGTATTGCCGAAAATATCGGAAGAAGCGGGATCTATTTCTCCAGGTGGTGTTCCTTGTTGGGGATACAGATAAACGGATCTTTTGAGATCGTAATTACGGGAGATTCTGCCCATGAGTTCAGAGATCAGATTAACAGACACTTTTTACCGGGGGCAATATTTCTCGGTGGAGAAAAAGGGGGAACACTCCCTCTGCTCAAAGATAAAAACGTGGATGGCAAAACAATGATCTATATTTGTAAAGACCGGGTTTGCCGCTTCCCTTCTGATAATGTGAACGAGGCTTTATCTCAGTTGAAAATCGGGTAATAACAGAACGATTTTAGAAAAAAGGGCCGAATCCTTTCTATTGACTTGGCAAAAATTAATTAATAAACTCCTCCTTGTATGAATAAGAAGATACAACAGATCCTTTTCGACATTGTTGAGTCGGTAAAAGGTACCGAGCAGGATTTCACAACAGGGAAACTGGGGCGGGCAATATTTCTACTTGCTGTTCCCATGGTACTTGAAATGGCTATGGAATCAGTATTTGCTGTGGTTGATATATTCTTTGTTTCAAAACTAGGCTCGGAAGCTGTTGCAACAGTAGGGATAACTGAATCTGTAATGACACTCCTCTATGCGATATCGCTGGGGCTCGGTATGGGGACCACTGCATTAATTGCAAGGCGGGTCGGTGAAGGGAAAATGAGAGAGGCTTCCATCACTGCGGCACAATCGATCTCTCTTGGTGTTTTTCTCTCAATTCCAATTGCAGTAGCAGGGATCTATTTTGCACCCGATCTTCTTGAACTGATGGGTTCATCAAAAACCATGATCGATACGGGATTCAGATATCCACAAATAGTTATTGGTTTTAACATTGTCATTATGCTTCTGTTCATTATCAATTCAATTTTCAGGGGGGCAGGTGATGCAGCTTTATCCATGAGGATCTTATGGATATCCAATTTCATCAATATAATACTGGATCCCTGCCTGATCTTCGGACTTGGCCCCTTTCCTGAGCTTGGAATTGCAGGTGCTGCAACCGCTACGGTGATCGGCAGAGGTACCGGGGTCATATTTCAATTGTATTTACTCTTTAATGGAAAACATAGAATTAAAATTGGTGTGAACGATTTTAAGCTGAGATTAAAATTAATGCTGAAACTGATCAGACTTTCTCTCGGGGGTATAGGGCAGTTCCTTATCTCAACCACCTCATGGATCGGACTGGTAAGGATCATGTCGACCTTCGGAAGTTCAGTATTGGCAGGATACACTATTGCGATCAGGGTACTGATATTTTCTCTTCTGCCTTCATGGGGGTTGAGCAATGCCGCCTCAACAATGGTCGGCCAGAACCTTGGGGCAAAAAAACCGGAAAGGGCTGAACGGTCGGTCATCATTACCGCTAAGATCAACTTTGTTTTCCTTACTGTTGTGACGGTTATATTTCTTGTATTTCCAGGTGAGTTCATCCGGATATTCACACCGGATCCCGGTGTCATCAGAGCCGGTAAGGATGCATTGAGGTTCGTTAGTTTCGCTCTCCCTTTCTATGCAATCGGAATGGTGATGATCCAGACATTAAATGGTTCGGGCGACACAAAGACTCCTACTATTATAAACTTTTTCTGTTTCTGGCTGATGGAGATCCCTGTAGCATATATCTTTGCAATGAAGCTTGGATACGGCGCACACGGGGTATACCTGGCCATTGTGCTAGCGGATATATTGATATCCATTATCGGTATTATCCTGTTCCGACGAGGTAAATGGAAAGAAAAAATCGTCTAAACAATTCTTTTTATATCTATTATTTTCCATTTATATAAATACAATTCGTATTAACATATATATGAAAGATGGATCACAGTTTAATAATAAATAAAATTTAATTAAGGAGAAAAAAATGAAAAAAGGGTTAATTATGCTTTTCTGTCTAGGGATTGTTATCAACGGGATAGGATTTGGAGGACAGAAAGAAGATTTTAAAAAAGAAACTGTGACAGTTGTAAATGTGGAGGTACCGGTAAGGGTGTACTCTGATGGAAAGGCCGTTACTGATCTCACAAGAGATGATTTTAAAATTTATGAAGGCGGAAAACTGCAGAAGATAAACGGATTTATTAAAAAAAAGAAAAAGCTTCAGGTTCAGGACCTGG
The DNA here is from genome assembly GCA_963827565.1 of Candidatus Aminicenantota bacterium. Lineage (GTDB taxonomy): Bacteria > Acidobacteriota > Aminicenantia > UBA2199 > UBA2199 > UBA647. The sequence continues at coordinate 493,248 of CAWHBG010000002.1, read as the reverse complement.
AATTTAATGTAGAGAAAACAAGAAGCTATAAGAGCCGATATTTTGTCCTTGTTTTTCGTATAACTCAATTCAATGATCATATAAAGAAAGGACTTGATTATATATTCAGCAAAGTAGTAAATAAATCCGATCAATTATTGGTTTTTGTGAATAATAAGACCGCATTTTATGATAATTTGTCAGATATAAATTCAAAAAAAGAGGATTTGGAACAACTTATTAGAGAGGAATCGATAGTAGCTCGCAGTAAACAATTAGCACATGTACAGAGCATTGAAAGGTTGATAAATAAAGCGAAATTTGAACGTATGTTACAGAATCCTGTTTCATATTGGTGGGTTGTTGAGGAATATTTCAGAAAATTCCTTGAAGTATGGAAAGAGTATAAGAAGAGGTACCTGATCCCCGATATAAATAAATATTATAACTTTGCAAGATTGTTAAAAATGATCAATAAGGAAAAATGGGTTATCAATTTCTACCAGTTAGATGTTTTTCCCGACATCATTCTGAATAGTGATCATATGAATCATGTAAGACAAAAAGTAGGACAATGGGAGCAGGGTACTTCACCCGAGGGAGTTTCAGTCGCCCGTATGATCAGACGTCACATAAATCAGATAGAAAAAGAAATGAGCCTGGCCATGGATTTTCCAGCTGATGAAGTGGCCAAACTATTTCACAATGTTGATGCCACCTTTCATTCAATTTTTATGAAAACCACAATAAGTTCTCTTCAACAGGATATGGCATATAGAGAAGTTGCCAGTGAACTGGAGAATAGCTTACGGTCTATAACAAAATTAACCGGAGGGGAGTTAATAGTGTCTACTAATATGGAAAAATCTCTTGAAGAGATCAGCAATGTTGTGGATAACTATTATATTCTGACCTATGAGCCTGATAATCCGGACAAAGTTGGAAAGATAAAAATAAAACTGAAGGGTCATAAATATAAATTGGTGTATAGCTCTAATCTTAGATTTGGATATCTTGGTCACTATCTGGAGAGCAAAAAGATCAAAAAATCACCAATGAAAATCAAGGACCTGAACTTTAAAAAAGGGAAATTGACATTCAGTATGGCGGATTTTTTTATGGATAAAGGAAAAGGAGGCGCATTATCTGTCCGGATAAGAATTAACGAAGAAAATGGCAAATCAGTGTTCGATCAGAAAAAAACAATAAAAGCCACACAAAAGACAATAAATATATCTCTTAATTTCAACAGTCTCAAGAATGGGCCTTATGATGTGATTGTGGATGTAACGGATATATTCACAAAATCTGCTGAAACAGGAACCTTGAAAATACAGATATAATATATAAGGTTGTTTTTGTTTACTGTATGATTTGTAATCGAAAAATCTGTGGGTTGACTTTAAAAACCGGTTATTTCATCATTAACTTCAATGGAACCTGCCGGACGTATTAATTTGATATTCATTATTTCCATTATTTTTCTATTAATCCTGCCTGGATGCGGCTCATCTGATAAAAGATCAGAGATCGAGGCAGCAATTTACAAAGCAGTAGATACCGCAACAGATAATGATGTTGAAGAATTTATGAGATTTATTGATTTTGATTACCTCGATGCTGAAGAACGGACGAAGGCTGATATCAGGGAAAAGGTTGAAAACTATCTGAGCAGGTTTAGAGTGATATCGATAAACATATTGAACATAAAAACCGTAAAGAGTATTAATGACAAAGCAGAGGTTATTACAGAGCTCAACTTCTCTCACGGCCTTGGGAAGATGCTTTCAAAAATCATCAGATCAGCCGGTGAATCGTACCGGTTCCGCCTGAAAATGATACGGAGAGCCAGGGGATGGGTGGTGAAGCAGGCGGAGTGGGAGTGGATCTCGATCGAGGAATTGTACCCGGAGTCACTGAAGGTTCTGAGGAAGTTGTTCCCGGAGACTTTTTAAATAAATAGGATAACGGAGGATAAATAATGAAGAAGGGATTGAACAGAAGAAATTTTATTAAAAGTTCTACTCTTGGAATACTCGGAGGGACTTTTGGAAGCAAAGGCCTGTCTGGTTCAGATAACAAAGAGACAGAAGATATTAAAAATGAGCCGATCGTCAAAGATTATAGAGTTCTCGGCAGAACCGGATTCAAAGTATCAGATATAAGCCTCGGTTATTCAGGCAATGTTCAAGTAATCAAAAAAGCTCTTGAGTCAGGTGTCAACTACATCGATTCGGCTGAAAGTTATAAAAATCAGAAGGTGGTGGGTGAGGCTATTAAAAGTGTAGATCGTGACAAAGTGTTCATCACCTCAAAACTGGAGATTCAGAAAGATAAGAGTGAGGCGGGATTTATAAAAAGGTTCAACCAGTGCCTGAAAGAACTTGATACAGAATATATTGATTGTATGATGATACATAGCGCAGAGGATATTGAAACCCTGAAAACTCCTGGTTTTCACTCGGCGATGGACCAGATGAAGAAAGAGGGGAAGTTGAAATATATGGGTGTTTCTAATCACGGATCCAACTGGTTTAAAGCCCCGAAAATTGCGATGGCAACTATCCTGAATGAAGCTGTAAAGGATGGGAGATTTGATGTATTTCTGATGGCATACAATTTTATTCAGGAAGATCTGGGCGCTCAGGTCATTGATAATTGTAAAAAAGAGGGGGTTGGTGTGACCCTGATGAAAGTGAATCCGGTAGGAAGTTACTACAAAACCCGGGATGCAATAAAGAAATTGGAATCGGAAAATAAAAAAGTGCATCCGCTTTACAGAGAGGGGATAGTCAGGTTCAAAAAAAGGGCTGAATCAGCCGAAGGGTTTATAAAAAAATATGATCTGAAAAATCCCAGAGAGATCAGTGATGCTGCCATCAAGTTTGTTCTTTCCAATAAAGGTGTAAACGCAGTTTGCTGCGCAATGAGGAATTTTGACCACATTGATGAATTCCTGGGCTTATCCGGAAAGGTTCTGACCGAACCCGAAAGAAAAAAACTATCTCAATATAAAGAGGGACCAGGTCAGCTTTACTGCAGGCATGGGTGTAATGAGTGTGAGCCTTCATGCCCCGAGAATTTAAAGATCAGTGATATGATGAGATACAATCACTACTTTGATGCCCATAACAGGGAAAAATATGCAATACAAAAATATATGGCATCTAAATGGAAAAGATGCAGGGTTATGCGCCGAATGTACCGGACAATGTGAAAGCGCATGCCCTTATGGCCTTCCTGTTCAGGGATTATTGTCAATGGTGCACAAGAATCTCTCACTGGCATGATTTTTTAGCGGAATGTCGGGCACTACACCTGAAAGAGGAGAAGTTGAATATGAATTATGGTATTTATATTGCAGGCGGAGGTAAGGATGCGGGGAAGACAACACTCTCTCTCGGGCTGGTCTCATATTTTAAAGAACATTTTCCCGGGCAATGTAGCATTTACAAAACCGCTTGGGCAGAAATCAACAATAGTTGACGGAAGTTCTGTCGGTCAGGATTCACTATTCTGCTTGATAATGCAATGGATCTTGGAATTCCGGTAAAATATGCGGCGCCTTTCTCGACATCATCAGGAGCTGCGGAAAAATTCATAAAAACTGGTGAACCTTCCGACCTGAAAAAAAAAATCAGGAGGTCATACAACTATCTTAACTCAAAGTATAAATATGTAGTTGTTGAAGGCACAGGACATCCGGGAGTGGGTTCGGTTTTTAATCTTTCAAATGCTGATGTTGCTTCCATGCTTGATATTCCGGTTGTTCTGGTTCTTAATGGGGGGATCGGATCAACGATAGACAGGTTCAGTCTCTGTGTTGAACCTTTCAGGAGCAGGAAAGTCAAACTTCTTGGTGTAATTATTAACAAAGTCCTTCCCGAGAAGATGGATAAGGTAAATCGGTATTGTCCGAATGGTTTGGATCATGAGGAGTCCCGATCCTTGGATATGTACCATATCTTAATACATTATCGTCACCTTCTCTCGGAGTACTCAGCAGGGAGATGGGAGCAGAAATCCTTTATCTAAATAAAGAACTCAATACAAAAAGTGTTACTGGATTTAACTCTGCTTTCGGGAATACGGATGAGGTTTTAAAGATTGTTTCGGAAGAACCGGACAGTGCGCTTGTGTCAAGTGCCGGGAGGCGGGATATTATAGATGCAGTTCTTGCAAGAAAACTATCCGGAGTTTTTTCAAATGGACCAAGTGCGATGATACTTTGCGGAAAATCAGGGATTGATCATTGGGTGATTGAGGCATGCAGGAAAGCCAGGCTTCCGCTTGTTCAGAAGCGATGCCCCTTTTGAAAGGACCGTAAAAAAGATCCATCATAAAATATTCAAAGTTGAGCCCGGGGAATCACATAAAGATCGGAAATATTGTAGAATTGATAAGATCTCATGTAGATATGGATATGATAAAGAGAGAAGCTGATAATCCTGAAATAAGTGTTGATACCAGGTGAAGGGATTAATCAGCCGGGTGCTCTCTTCTCCATTCAGGATTTTCGGGAAACTTATGGGTAGAAAAGATGGAGGAGATAAATGAAAAAAAATTTATCTGTTAATATTTGTGCTATTCTTTTCATTATCAAGTATACATATTTCCGGCCAGATATTTGATTACAGGTATCATGAATCTCCGGCTATATCCTGGAATGCTCTGAATATGCATGATTCAAGACAATTGTCAATGGGAGGTATCTCTCTATTTGCGTCCGGACATTCGATGCAGATAGGAAACCCTGCATTATTTCCGACGAAAAAAGGGGCGGATCTCGGTTTCTCTTACGGTTTTATTTCATATGAGTCATTTCAATATTGGGGAATTAATGAGGGTGTGAAAAATTATGAGGAACCGCTGTCAGAATACTTATTGTTCCCCTCATCCATTTCAATAAGGTTCGGTTTTACGGGATTGAATATAACTGCCGGATGGTACAGTAGCAGTTTAAATGATTTTCCCGATTTCTCATTTATAAATGAGTATGAATATGAACAATCTGATGAGTTCAACGGAACCTTCAACGGCTTTGATGAAACATTTTTTATTGCTGCAGGAGTTCCCCTTTCTGAAAAATTGAAAGCAGGTTTAAAGATCGAATACAGTATTGGAGCAAGAAATGTTGAAATTGTAGATATTACTTCTTACTACTATTTGCTTGAGGGTAACTGGCAGCTGAAGGAAAAACGCTCAACTTATTCAGAGACAAACAGATCGAAAATTTTTATTCCTGAGCTGGGATTTGTTTATGATATAGATCCAAAACTAAGAGCAGGGATCAGTATAAGGTATCCTCTTAAGGGAAAGGTAGACAGAGAGATAATCAGGTCATTGATAAATAGTGACGGATTGAATATTTATGATAAATATTTATATAGAGATGATTATTTTGATGTGCCGGAAGTGAAAGCCGGATTAACCTATACAATGGATGGATTAAAAATTCTAGGTTCTCCCGGGAGGGTTACTACCGGGGTTGAAGTTAAGTATAAAAAGTGGTCGGATTATAAATTTGTTTTTTATGGCGAAGAAGAAGAGAGGGTTCTTGTTGATATTGTTAATGCAGCTTTCGGGATCGAATATGGAAAAAAGATTAAGAAAATCGATCTTTTCTTCAGGTTAGGGTTTGGTTTTGACAGACAACCTGTTAAAGAACCAGGGACCATCCTGAGAAATTTTTCCGGAGGGCTCGGGATAAATTATAGGGAAGTGCAGGCAGGGATAGGATTATTGTATACCTGCGGATCAACTGCGGGTATATTTCAGGAACATTTTACAGTATGCGCTTCTGTAAGTAAGATTCTATAGAGGAGGGAAAATGAAAAAGGTATTTATTCTGATCATTATTTCATTGATGTTTTTAACAGCTGGGGGGACTTACTCCACTGAAAAATATTATGGTAAAAAACTTTTGGCAGGGATCGATATTAAAGAATATGAAAATATGAAGGCCGTTTTCGGCCCATTTGACAGATTATTTATCTCAGATAATACCGGTTATTTTATTATATCCAAACATGATTTTCATGTTATCCTTGATCTTGGATTTACCATTAAGTCCATTCATAAACTACCTGAACAGAGGTCTTTTAAGCAAACAACATATGATGATATAAACGGGACTTACCATAATTATAATGAAACACTAGAGCTTCTGACAAACCTGTCAAATCAATATCCTGAATATGCTGCACTTTCCTCAATAGGGGATTCAGTGGAGGGGAGGGGACTCCATATGCTGAAAATAAGTGATAATGTAAATACGAACGAAGAGGAACCTGATATTTTTATAATAGGATGTCACCATGCAAGAGAGTGGATTTCCGTAGAGATCCCATTAATGTATGCTCAATATCTTCTGGAAAACATCGAAAATGATCCGGAGGTAAGAAAGGCAGTTGAAGGGACTCAGATCTATATTATTCCGATCCTGAATCCTGACGGACTTGAGTATTCAATAAAGAGCTATAGATATTGGAGAAAAAACAGAAGATATAACGGGAATATTTCCTGGGGTGTCGATCTGAACAGAAACTATGGACATATGTGGGGTTATGATAATGATGGATCCAGCCCTGATGAATTCAGTGATATCTACAGAGGGACCGGGCCGTTCTCTGAACCAGAGACTGCTGCAATTCAGGCGTTTATGACAGAGATTACCCCTGAGGGAGTACTGTCATATCATAACTTCTCACAACTGATACTCTATCCCTGGGGGTATATCAATGACCCCCCTGAAGATTTTGATGAATTGGATAAAATAGGTCAGAATATGCACGATCTTATGTTTGCTGTTAATGGAAGAGATTATGTCGCCGGATCAGGATCTACAAACATCTACAATACAAATGGAGGAATGATTGATTGGGTATATGGCACTTTCAGAGTTCCTGCATATACAATAGAGCTCCCTCCGGTATACTCTTTTGAGGGGGGATTCTATACCTCTCACGAGGAGATAGGGAGAACTTTTAATGAGAACCTTCCTGCAATGCTTTACTTTACCAACTATTTTGTTGACAATATTTTTCCTTCAGAAGGAATAACAGAGAGGAATAAATGAAATTATGGATAAAAACACAGGATAAGAAAAGAATTCTTGAAATAGATAATATTTCCATGAAAGGTAGTTCTCTCAAATTCGTGAACCAACAGTATCCGTTCGGTATTTTACTGGGAAAGTATAAAGAACCGGCTAAAGCACAGTCGGTCCTCGATACTATTTATTCCAAGTTGAATTCTTCAACAGGGAGTGATTGTATTTTTGAAATGCCTGTAGATTATTAGATCATATCTTCCATTTTATATTGCATCCGATACTTGGATGCTGAACCGGATCGACATTTTCACCGGCTATTATCCGGTCCAGTGCATCTCTTATGTCTCTCCCCGAGACCGGGATATTGTTCCCCGGCCTTGAATCATCAAGTTGCCCCCTGTATACAAGTTTCAGTTCTTCATCAAAAATAAAAAAATCCGGAGTACATACCGCTCCGTAACCACGTGCAATATCCTGGCTTTCATCAAAAAGGTAGGGAAAAGATAAACCGTATTTTTTCCCGAATTCTCTCATTTTGCCAGGAGAATCCTGAGGATAAGATATCACATCATTTGAACTGATTGCAGTAAACGAGACACCTTTGATGATATAGTCAGTGGAGAGGATTATTAATTGCTCTATAACATGAATTACATAGGGACAGTGATTACATATAAACATGATCACTGTAGCTTTATCCCCTTTTAGTTCCTCAAGTGAGTAGTAAGTACCTGTTATTGTATCCTGAAGAGTGAAAACCGGAGCAGAGGTTCCAAGAGCTATCATTTTTGAAGTAGTTTCAGCCATGTTAATTCCTATTAAACGGTTTTTTTATCATCATTTATCAGGAATGAGAGTGCAAAAAGGATCAATCCTATTACTGCAATTGTTCCGCCCAGCTTCGAAGCAGGCCTAAAAAGTGAATTAAGGAACATTTCAGTGAGTTCTCCGACTTTTAATATTACCAGTTCTTCAAATCGTGATGAAACTGCATTTGAAAAATCATATCTAAAGCTGAATTCAGAAACAGGTATGATGTTCTCAAGTAATGATGCAAGTCCATAAGCCGATAATCCTCCGATCATTGTTGTAATACCTGACCATCTGAAGAAACTGGCCTTTGATGTTGCTGCAATAAGAGAACCAAGAAATATTAAAAGTGCAGGAAAAACAAAAAGAGAATAAGTGACAGTACTGATAGTTTTTGTAAAATTCCATCCTCTGGGGATATCTACCCAGTCTTGCAGAATCTCAACATTTTTCGGCATATCTTCAACCGCTCTCAACTGAAACATTTTTATGAGGTCATCCGTGATCTCAAGTCCGGCCGGCCTGCAGGTGGGGAATTCATCCAGGTCAAATCCGTCAGACCAGTCATTTCGAAATGCGATCCTTTTCCACTCTTCTACTTCCATATCATTACATTCAGGCAGATTTTTTACTATTGATTTAAGATAGGAAGTAACAGAAGAATGAAGGATTGCATCTTTTAATGGTTCCATATTGAGTAATATCGGGTCAGGCTCTCTTTCACCCCTTAATACTTCTCCGAACTGCCTGATCGATTCTGACAATTCATCCTTCAACCATCTGAAAATACCGGATTCATCCATGACTTTTCTCGGCGCTATCCCTGTATCTTTCATTGCGGCTACAATTATTTTTGTTTTCTCATCATCAATATCTTCATCTGTTTCAAGCGCAGTGTACAACTCATCTATTGCTGACGGGAGTTCTGCAATAATTTCTCTCGGGAGATCTGACATTACTTCCGGGGTTACAACTGCATTTGATACACCAACCGCCAGGATAGTTGCGAACAATACAGGAATACCAATAAGTGCTGCTATTAAAAATCCGATTACTTTTCTTAAAGGGCTCATAATTTTCCTCCTCAGGTATATATACGGTTCCTTATATTATAAGGTTCCTTATATTTAAAAAATTTATTTCTTCTCCTATCTGTAAATCTTGTCATTAATATGGATAGATTTAGCATATATGAGTTCACATGACCGGTCTCCGGAATCGTTTCGGGTGGTACTGGTCCCCCAATAAACTTTACCATTTTTCAGAAAACCGTCAACTTTCACAAGGTATCCGTCAATTCTGACAAGATCATTTCTTTTTATATTTTTTAAAGCAAGTGAAAGGTTATAGGATGATGGAATTATATGATTGTTTGAAGAGTGGGAAATTATATAATTATTATCGACAGGGCAATCATGGCTGTATCTGTAAAAATACCATCTGTTTCTCTGTTTGTAGGTGATAAAATCATCTGTTTTTTTGTCAGCAAGTATCCCCCAGACAAGTGCAAGATCTACGGGAGACAAAGATGCCGTCCATTTCCCGGAATAAGACCTTGCTGATACAACTCTTGCAGAGATAGTATAAGCAGCTACCGGAGTAATTATAAATTTTCCCTCATCATTATTTATAATGATCTTTTCCACATCATCAATAAGTTCCTGTTCGGGATCATTGTCAACAGAAGGTTCTCCGGTTGCATATCTGCTGACGATTGCTTTTTCACAAGCGGAAAGAGACAGCAGGAGCAATATCATAAAAATAGCAGAACTTTTCTTCATATTTGTATTATAAATGATTAATATTCGAAAATCATCAGATTAAAGTTGAAAACATTTCATAAATTTTACAATATTTTTTTGTAGTTTTCGCAGTAGTGTTAATCCAATAAATATAAAACTTATTTTGCATATTTATTTACAATATGTTAATTTAGGAAATTATTTTATGACAAAATTTCTGTTTTTAATTTAAGGAAATTTTAGGGGGTCTAAATGAAAAGACTAATTGTTTTTTTAATTATTTACTCAATAATGTTTTATCCAAATTTTTTGCCTGGAGATGAACAAAACATAAAATCTGTATTAGCTGTACTTGATCTGACCGGGAAAAATGTATCAAAAAACGAAGCATCGATAATAACCGGATTTATTCAGGAATCATTGTTTAAGAAAAGCAAATATAAGCTTGTGGAAAGGACACAGGTTGAGAAAATTTTAAAAGAACAGTCTTTTCAGGCAGATGTCTGTGATATTACCTGTGCAGTCAAAATCGGGAAACAATTAGCTGCAAACAAAGTTCTTATTGGTACAGTAGGATTATTGGGGAATGTCTATACAATACAGTTGAAGATCATTGATATAGAGAGTAATGAGATAGAAAAAATCGAGAGTATCAGGGCTAAATGTGATATTGGAGAACTTCCGGATTATATTGAAGAATTAGTGCAAAAAATGATGGGTTCAATAATTGCTCAAAAAGTAAAAGAAGTTAAAACAGAAATAAAACCAGAAGTGAAAGAAGAAACGGACAAAAAAACAGCGTCGGAAAAAATTGAAATAAAACCTGTAAAAAATGTTATAGAAAAGCCTGGCTTAAAGAAAAAAAAGAAAAAATTCCCTGTCTTTCTGGTGTTTGTAGGAGTTGCAGCTGTAGTTGCAGCGATACTCTTTATGGGTAAGAAAAAAAAACCAGAAGATCCGCCGGTTGATAATGAAGCAAAAGTTGCAAATGAGATTTATAATGCAATTAGTTGGGCAAATATCTCTTCCGGTGAGTTTAAGATGGGAGATAATTTTGATGATGATAATTTTTTAGATGATGAGCCTGTACATACTGTATATTTGGATTCCTATTCTATAGCTAAACATGAGATGACATTTGAACTATATGATAAATATTGTGATGTGACCGGGAAAACCAGACTGGGAGATGAGGGATGGGGGCGTGGAACAAGGCCTGTAATTAATGTGAGTTGGGATGAAGCTAAGGCATTCTGTGACTGGCTTAGTCAAAAAACAGGTAAAAACATCCACCTCCCTACCGAAGCCCAGTGGGAGAGAGCGGCAAGGGGTACCGACCAGAGGAAATATCCCTGGGGTAATTCCACTCCATTCTGTAGTCAATGTAATTTTTATGGATATGATTGCTACTTTGGCAAGAGTATGCCGGTTGGTTCTTATCCTTCCGCCGGTGTCAATGGGTTATATGATATGGCAGGTAATGTTGACGAATTGTGTTCCGACTGGTATTCAAATTCTTATTATAGTAGTTCTACCTATAGTAACCCCCAGGGACCATCTTCGGGTTCCCAGCGTGTGACACGGGGTGGTAATTGGTGGGATGATGAGTTTGATATTAATTCATATCAAAGGGGCAGTTGTTATCCAGATAGTAAGAGCTATAGAAAGGGTTTTCGTATTGCTATGGATTAGTGCCAGAAGAATACAGCTCCCTTAGCAGGAAGTGGTTTAACCCGCAATAGGTGAAGGAGTTTTCTTTTTATTTAAATAATTAAAAAGAAAATATTTTGCATATTTTTTTACATTATGTTAATTTAGGAAATTATTTTTGACGAAATTCATATAAATATTTAAAAAATTTCGAGTCATTTATAATTTTGAATTATTAATTTAATTTTAGGGGGTCTAAATGAAAAGATTAGTTGTTTTTTTAATTATTTACTCAATAATGTTTTTTCCTAATTTTTTACCCGGCAATGAACATAAAGCAAAATCTGTACTTGCTGTACTTGACCTTACAGGAAAAAATGTAACGAAAAGTGATGCATCAATCATAACAGGATTTATTCAGGAATCATTGTTTAAAATTGACAATTATGAACTGGTTGAAAGAACCCAGGTTGAGAAAATCTTAAAAGAGCAGGCTTTTCAGGCAGATGTCTGCGATATAAACTGTGCGATTCAGATCGGGAAACAACTGGCAGCAAATAAAGTTGTAATAGGGACAGTCGGAAGGCTTGGTGATCTCTATACCATTCAAGTAAAAATAATTGAAGTGGAAAGTAATAAGATAGAAAGGATCGAGAGTATCAGGGCTAAATGCAACATTGGGGAGTTACCGGATTATATTGAGAATTTGGTTCAAAAACTTGTTGGATCAATTGCTTTACTAAAAAATAACGATATAAAAGTTGAATCAAAAGAAGACGGCAAAAAACCTTTAATAACAGAAAAAACCATCGAAAAAAAAATAGATCTAAAAAATGAGGATATAAAACAAAAAAAGAATATTATAGAAAAACCTGGACTTAAGAAAAAGAAAAAGAAATTTCCGGTTTTGTTGGTTGTGGGGGGTAGTATAATTGTGGGTCTTTTAGTTGCCATTTTGTCAAAAAAGAAGGAGACACAAATTTCTGATGAAGATTTGTTTGCACCCTTTAGATTATCTGCTTCCAAATATAGTGAGAAGCAAGATATTGAATCTATAACTCAAGAATTATATGGAACTAACGCTTCCATAGCTGATTGGGAAACGCTGAAATCTCTGATTGGAAATGATGAAGAAAAAATATATAAATTTTACCAATATACTGGACTTAAGGATTTGGAGGCGGCTATGGTTTCAAATCTGGGAAACGTTTTTTTAATAGTGATCGTCAATATTTCATCCAAAGATTTGAAAATGGGCCATATAGTGAATTTTTGGCTCATGATAATATTGGTTCCCTGTATTTAGGGTCATGGATGGATTTAAACGTGAAAATTCTTGTAGATATCAGATAGATTATTCGATGATGTAATATAAGAAACAAATGGAGTAAAAATTAGAATGAATGGTTTGTTCTGGACAGAAATAAAATCATGCTGGAAACTTTACCCATCAAGGATAGGTAAATTCAAGGTCCTGAAATTAGAAAAGAAGAAGTGGTTGCAGATGAGAGAGGGTGTTTTGTTTTTTCCTCTTTGAAGATTTTTAATATATAAATAATTATAAAATAAATATATTTTGTATATTTTTTATTAATATGCTATTTTGAAAAATTATTAATAAAATTATAGGGAGGCTTTGGGATGAACAAGATATCACAAAGTATTTTTGTTATTGTTTTTTTATTATTATTTACATTTGGGTTTACTCAAGTTACTCCGTTGAACCCGAAGACTCCCAAAGGGAAAGTAATACCTTTAAAAGTTAAAAAATCAAAAGAGAAAAAAATCTTTGCAAAAGGAGCTGTAAAGATTTTTAATGGCAATGTCGATAAAGCGAGACTTGCAGCGTTAAGAGTTGCATATGCAGAGGCCATACAAAGAGGATGCGGTATTGAGATTGGTAGTCTTACAATGATTCGGAATGTTAAATATGTAAGCGATATTATAGCCTCGCGCTCCAGGGGGTTTATAAAGGAATACAAAATTATAAGTGACGGAATTTCAGAGGAAGTGAACTCCAAATATGAGGTTTCAATAGAAGCTGTAGTTATTAAAGAAGGGAAATCAACTGAAGATGAGAAAGATGGTTTGAAATTATATCTCGAACTTCTCGGAAATCCAAAACTTCTTATAATTCTTCCAGAGAAGAATAGTAGTGAGATCTACAATAGACCGGGTTCCGAAAATAAGAAAAAAACTATTATTGACTTTAAAAGTGGTGATACAAAATTGTATGTTAAGCAGGAAGACGATAAAAAAATATCAGATGGAATTTTAAACAAAAGAAATATTAATACAGACAATTTACCACGTAGCCTTGAATATGCTTTAGCCCAGAACTTTTCAGAATATGGTTATCAGGTTATAACTTCAGATGACCTTTTATCAGGTGAGTTATGTGATTCCAAAGACCTTGCCAAAGCAAAAGCCGGAATGACATCGAATGCAATAAAAATTGCAAGATCTGTTGGAGCGGATCTTGCTATTTTGGGAATCGTTCACCTCTCAAGTAAGAAAATAAAACCGGCCGGAGTAAGTTTTATATCAGTAACTGGAGAAATTTCAACAAAAACATTGATTGTTTCTTCTGGCAGGTTAATTAAAGCTTTTCATAAATCAAACAGGGTAGTAAGTCCGAACAGACATAAGGGGTATTCAGATCTAATTGATAAGATTGCAGGAAATATTTCAGATATAGTTGCATGGGAAATACCTCAAATGCTATCAAATGAACATAGAGAGTTGAGCCTTCAGATAAATTCAATTTCATTAAAGCAAACCATGGAATTAAAAAAAAGATTTAAAGAGAGGGAGGAGATTGAGAAAGTTATCATATCAAAACTTCCAACTCAAAACAGCCCCTACGCAAAATTTAAACTATTATCGGGTTACATAACTTTTGAACCCGATGAATTACTTGAAATATGTTCAAAAGCTTTAAATTCCAGATTAATTTTAAATAAATCAAATAAGTTTGAGATGGAATTGACATTATAGACAATTCGGGAGGATTTTATGAAGATTAGATCAGATTATTTTACTTATGTTCTTATTATTATTTGTGTAATGTTTCTGTTTTCATGTTCAACAAAAAAGGTTGTTGAGACAGAGTATACCAGTGGAGGCAAACTTTCGTACGCAGCTGAAAAGGAAAATGGGAAAATTATTACTGAATTAAGAAGGGTTTTTTATAACACAAGGATAGAAGGAATAGGAATATTTGAAAGTACTAATGAAGGGTTAGCAAGAAGAACTGCAACACAACTTGCAGTTGCAGAATTGGCGGGAAAGGTTCAGACACTTGTTCAGTCAGAGACTGTGATTTATAATAATGAAGATGTCAGGGATGTTGTCGAGAACAGAGTTAAATCTTTGGTCCAGAATTATAAAATTGAATCTGCAGGATATGATCCCGGGACCAGCAAATTCCGCGTAAGAATTTCAATATCTGGTGAACAAATAAGCAGAGAGATTGAAACTAAAATCATAAAATAAATACAAATTGATTCCTTAGATAGAATTTTAACTATCAATACACTATATTTATTTTTTAAATTATAGCTTCTTCCATATGAATAAATATCACCTCTTAAACTTGAATTACCAAATCCATAATAAATATCAAGCCCCTTATTGTAATTAATTTGAGTTTGTGTAAAAACACCTGTTGGAGACATTAATATAGTAATAATTATTTACATCAAAATTATTCCTGAGTTCAGGTAAGAGTTCTTTTTCAAAATTGCTAATAATTTGATCATCTCTCCACCTTTGTAAAATTAACTAAAATAATTATGAAGTAAGCGAAAAACCATTTCTATTTTTATGCTACTTAATTTACATTTTTATTTCAAATATTTAGATTATATTGATACATGAAAAAGATATGCTATTTATTGTTGTCCGATTTTTGAGTTTATGATATATTAATTTTTGAGCTGTTATGACGCAAAATTCCCCGTAGTCTGTGTTTTTAAAAGATTTGTAAAAATAAAAATATCTATATAGGGGCTGCTGGTGTAATGAAGTAAGCCTATGTTATAGGGCTCAAATCGGTATCTAAATTTGAACTTATGAAAAATAAAATAATTATAAGGAATTTTAAGAAAGAAGATATCGGCGGTGTTTTTGAATTATGGGAAAAAACCGGGATGGGGAACAGTCTCAGGGGTGATAACATTGATACAATTGAACTGTCCCTGAAAATGGGTGGTAAATTCATAATATTGGAAGATTGCCGGTATTCGAAAATAATCGGGACATCATGGATAACATTTGACGGGAGGAGGCTTCACCTTCACCATTTCGCTATCAATCCCGAATATCAGGGGAAAGAGCTTTCAAAACCTCTTTTAAGGGAAACATTAATATTTGCGAAGAAGAGAGGAATACAGATAAAGCTCGAGGTACATAAAGATAATTTTAAGGCTATTGATCTGTATATTAAAAACGATTTTAAATATCTTGGAGATTACAGGATATATATAATACGCGATCTTTCAGTTCTGAGTGATACGGAAAATGATAAAGGTTAATTTATATGAACATTAAAGCGAAATCAGCATTACTTACAGCATGCCTTTTCTGGGCAGCATCCTTCATTGCTACAAAAATAGCACTGGCTTCAGTTCCACCCATTACTGTAGTGTCACTCAGGTTAGTTATCTCCGCATTTTGTTTTATTATATGGATATATATAAGGGGAGAGGATTTTAATATTTTCAGGAGATCTGATTTATTACAGCTTGCGGTCCTCAGCATTTTCGGGACAGGTCTCCATTACGGGATCCAGACAATTGGACTTCAGTATACCACCGCCTCGAAAGGTGGGGTATATGCAGTGACAGGGCCGATAACCATCCTGATCATTGCTGCAGTTTTCCTGAAAGAGAAAGTTACTCTCCGTAAAGGTGTCGGAGTCGGGATAGCCCTTCTCGGTGTGATAATAGTTATGGGATTTGACACCATAATTGATTTTGACCTTAGCGGGAATCTGCTTGGCGATCTCCTGGTATTGGTAAGTATTGTAATGTGGGGGATATTTACAGTTATGGGGAAGAGCATTACCTCTAAAATGTCGGCTTTAAAAATGACAGCTGCAATAACTATTATCGGCGCAGTATATATGATACCGGCTGCAATAGTGGAATTAAAAATAACAGGATTTCAGGTCTTGTCCATTAAGAGTGATGCATGGTTATCAATACTTTTTCTTGGTGTAACCTGTTCATTCCTTGCAACTTTGCTTTATGTTTATGCATTGTCATTGAGCGAATCCCAAAAAGTAGGTGTTTATCTATACACTATCCCGCTGATGACCCAGGTTATAGCATTTTTTGTTCTGAACGAGGCTATTGGAATTTCACTACTTGCGGGATCGGTTATCGTTATTTCAGGGGTATACCTGACCGAGAAAGGATAGAGGCCGTTTTTACTGCAGTCTGTTCTTATTCAGGAATTTCATGAACTGTTTATAATCATCGGCTTTAAGATTGAATTTTTTCAACAAATCTATATATTTTCCGTTACTGTTTCTAAGGGAGATTGTGATCACCTGTTTTACCTGATCTCTATTAAGATCCCTTTTCAGGAAAGGTTCTTTAACGGTTTCCCAGAAATCTGATCCGTTTTCCATCTTCATAATAAGGTTTTCTGCTGCTGAACCGGTATTGCCGTTGTTTGTAGGAGAGAATGAATTTATTATATTACTAAGGTCTTTCCCTGTAACAGGATCAGGCGCACTGATCCCTGCGCGGGTCATTACTGTCCTCATCTCTCTTATATTACCTTTCCATCTATGCTTTTTTAGCGCATCGATGAACCCTTTACCCTGCTTTTTCCCTTTCAGCAGATAATTATATTCTTCCGTAAGGAGTTCTATATCTTCCGGTCTTTCCCGCAGGGGAGGTATCTCTATTTCCAGGACAGCAAGCCTGTAATATAGATCTTCACGAAACTCTCCACTTTCAACTGACCTTTTCAAATCTCTGTTGGATGCGGATACAATTCTAATATCAGCTGAGTGCTCTGAAGTTTCTCCGACCTTAAGGTATTTTCCGGTCTCAATGAACCGGAGTAATTTTGTTTGGAATGAAACAGGAATCTCAGAAACTTCATCAAGGAACAGAGTTCCCCCTGCCGCTTCTTCTATTAATCCTTTCTTGTCATTTACTGCGCCTGTAAATGATCCTTTGATGTGCCCGAAAAGCTCACTTTCAAATAGCGCTTCCTGGAAAGTGGGCATATGGGCAGTTACGAATTTACCCTTTCTCCCCGAATATTGATGTATAAGCTCTGCAGTTCTGCTCTTACCTACACCTGTTTCACCGAGAAGAAGAACAGGATTATCATCGAGTGAGTATTGAAGTATTTTTTCTCTTAAATTATTTATTGGTATGCTTCTCCCGGATATCCCGCCTATACCTGACTCTTTCTCTTTTATATCTGATATAAGCTCTCCGAGTAATTCTCCAAGAACTTTGATCTCGAATAATTCGCTCTCACTGAATGAATCTTTTATTCCACTGTCCAGATATAAATAAAATTTATTTCCGATCGGAAAAATGATGACACTCTTGAGCAGAAGCCTCTTTGCAGATAACGAAAGGTTTTCTCCATTTATATCAAAAACATTGGATTGGAAAACTTCTGAATTCTTATTAATACTTTCTTTAATGTAACTGGTCGCAAACCCGCTCCCGTCTGAAACAGATTTCCCTGTTATCTCCCTGCCCCTGTGCCAGTGGATCCGCCCTGTTTCGTCAAAAACCATCCCGAGTGATACATCTTTTTGTTTGAGTAGTTCCCATAAACGGATTTTGATTATTTCCAGCATGTTAAGTTTATTATAATATTTCCGTTGGTCTATTTCAATTCTATAAAAAAGCCCCGGAAAATTTCCCGGGGCTTTAATATATTTCTATCTTAATGTTCTGGTAATTTCTTCCTTTGAATAGTCCCAATAAGCCACTTTAAGTCTTAAAGTCAAAGGGAAACCGACCTGAAAAAATTCCCATTCGAGTTTACTGCTTTCATTAGGAGTCAGGGCTTTGATTTCTTTCAGTAAGCGTTCTTTTCCAGAGGGATAAACCTCAACAAATTTCACAGTTCTGTATCCGCTGACCAACCCTTTTGTTTTTACATTTTGGCCGGATCTCCACATATCAAATTTAAGATAATTTCCATCCAGGGTTAACGGACCGGAGGTTTTCAGTTTGACCGTTGCTGTGGTGTACCTGTTATTAGTACTATTGGCCGTCACTTCAATGTCACCTGTATCATAGGCGGTTAAAGTGATATCTTTTATTCCATTGGGAGATGGCGGGTAAGTAGTTGCAAGCACTCTTCCTGTGTTTTTATTAACGATCTCATATTTGTACACATTCACTACATTCAGCTGAAGTTTATACTGTGTCCCCGGTTTATAGATTGCCTGGGTTGACCAGCTTTTGTATTGGTTATTCCAGATAAAAAAACTTTTAATCTGTGGCAGAGTTATTTCTTCCTTTTTGATAATACCGATCATTGTACTTTTAGAACTGTTTCCAAGAGTAACTGTAAGGATATGAAAACCGCTCTTATTTTCAAAAAGGTTCCTTTTAGAAGGGACTCCTGTCATTGTATGCCACCATGATTCACCCGGTTTTCTCGGATTTTTTGAATTTTGAACCAATTGTGAAGACAAACCTAAACTGCCGATTTTTGCCCTGATCCTCCAGTCGTTCTTATTTATTGATTTGCTGACATTTTTTAACTTCACTTTAATATCAAAATCATCCCCGTACACCACTTGCCCTCTGAATTTTTCATTTGTTGACCATACTTTGATCTCCTCGATGACCGGTGGGACAGCCAGTGTGAATTTCTCTTGAGGTGGATTCTGGAAAGTGTGGATCGTATTTCCAATATTATTTGGATTACTCACTAATCCGGGAATATCAGATATGGTAAAATACTTATCACTTAGATCTTCCAGGCCGTTTCCGGAAATCCTGATTCTGTAATCCGATCCGGCTCCAGCCGGAGTGTTTCCAAATGTATTCCCAACAATCCATTTAAACTGCTTCTGATTTACAGGGATATTGTTTCCTATGGTCCCGTATTTTCTGCTGCCTTTCCATAATTCAATTGAAATTTGTCCGGTAACATGCTCTGCTTTCCAGGTAATAAGTGAATTGGGATTGTTCTTGCTCAGGGTTTCTGATCCGTTTGGATAAGTTACAGAAAAGATCTTTTCTGTTGGCGGAGGAGGCGGAGGAGGTGGTGGTGGTGAAGATTTTTTACCTATTGTGAATGTTTGTGAGTCGCCTGAATCTTTGTTATCTACAGTTCTTACTCTTATTTTATAATCTCCATCCTTAACATTTCCAATGTATGTCCATTTAAACGATCCTTTGTTGGCCGTTTTATTGGTCAATTCCAGAATTTTTTGTGTTCCATTGCTGTTAAAAAGCCTGATCTTTACAAAACCGTTCATTTTTGCAAGTTTCTGCCAGGTGATATTCAGTTGATCACCTTTTGTCAAAACGGTTTTTGAAACCGGATTGGTGATCTTAAAGGTACGCCCGGTTAAAAGGCCGGCAACTAAAATAAAACATGTAAATAAAATAAAATATTTTTTTGTCATAATTTTTCTCCTTGTTCTCTAATTAGTATATTCATATTATTTAAGGGTTCTTATGATTGTTTGTTTTGAATAATCATGATAAACAATTAAAAATTTATATTTAGCAGGGAAACCTCCAATAGGTTTATGTTCCCAGGTATACCATTTCCCCTCCCATTTAGAGGTGTCGACTGTGTTTATAAAATTTTCAATTCCATTTTTTAGGACCTGAATGAATTTGAGAGTTTTGTAACCTCCTGAAACAATTTTTATCACAGCTTTGTCGCCGCGTCTCCATAGATCCACTATATTTCCCTTACCATATTTACTGCCGAATTCATTTGAGTAAGCCCAGACCTTTGCTTCAGCAAGTAAATTTGTCGGGCCCCATACGGTAAGCTTCAAATCTCCCCCTATTTTCGGAGGAGAAATTGTGATCTCGCCCTTGACATTTATTGGGGGGTTGATATTAAAACTCGAAACAATTTCATTTGTTGACATATTTGTGACAGTGGCCTTAACAGCTCCTGAAGTACTGTATTTCAATTTTACAGATTGATCCGATTTATATTCACCTCTTTCCGCCCATATTTTACTTTTTATATCCCAGATCATAAAACTTCCGATTTGAGGTCGGATAACTTCCTCAGACTTAATAATACCTATCAGAGTGCTCTTGCTGCTGTCTCCAAGAGTTGCTTTTATAATATGAAATCCATTTTTATTTTCTATAAAATTATATCCTCCGGAATCAATCAGGTCTGTGGAAAGCGACCAGGATTCTCCAGGCTTTCTGGGTGTTATGGAGCAATCTGATTTAATTCTTCTTATGATATACTCGTTAAACCTGATTGTTATTTCCCAGTTTCCTTTAAGGATTTGTTTACTTTTATTTTTAATTTTTACATTAACTTTAAATTTATTCCCATGTTGTACCTGTCCTTTGTATTTTTTTTCAAAAGATTCTACTTTAACTTCTTCTATAACAGGAGGTATTGCCAACATAGCTTCCGTATTATTCTTTATTTGATATGTGTTGGTTATCATGTTGTTAACACTATCGTCAATCAAAGCAGGTTTATCTGTGATTTTAAAAAAGTCATCACTAAAATCATATGGAAATTTTGATGATATTCTTAAACGGTAAAGTTTGTTTACAGGGGCATTAGGTTTTCCTTTAACAGAACCTACATTCCATTTGAGTTTTTTTGTTGTATTGGGGATACCTGAGGCAATTGTACCGTATTTTTTATCTCTCTCCCATAGCTCAATAGTGATATCTCCTCTTAAATTAGCTGAATCCCAGATAATAAAAATAGGCATATTTCTTGGTAATTCAATTGCTGAGTTGGGATAAGTAACATTTATAAAACTTCCCTCGGGTTCTTCGGGTGGCGATGGGGGGGGCGGAGGTGGTGGTGGTGAAGATTTTTTACCTATTGTGAATGTTTGTGAGTCGCCTGAATCTTTGTTATCTACAGTTCTTACTCTTATTTTATAATCTCCATCCTTAACATTTCCAATGTATGTCCATTTAAACGATCCTTTGTTGGCCGTTTTATTGGTCAATTCCAGAATTTTTTGTGTTCCATTGCTGTTAAAAAGCCTGATCTTTACAAAACCGTTCATTTTTGCAAGTTTCTGCCATGTAATATTTACATTGTCACCTTTTAACACAACTGTTGCAGAGACCGGATTTGTAACTTTTATGGTCAGACCTGATAATAAGAACGATGAGATAATTAATAGAATGAGAATTAAAGATTGTTTCTTCATTTTTCCTCCCTGTTTATAACAAATGTCCTTGTTATAAGTTTGTTTTGTTTTTTTATTTTAACTTTGTAAAAATATACTGCAGTTCTTGAATTGATATTTTTCCCGTTAAATGGGCAATGAGTAATACCTTTATCTTTCCATGAATTAAAATTAATGTTCTCCAAATTGACAGACTTGTTTTCATAAATCAATATTGTTTTTTGTCCAGATCTGAAAAATATTTCTATTTTTTCAGCATTATTTATATTGTATTCCCAGAAAACACAAGAGAGAGGCGTAAAAGAACCTGAGGAGGGGATGAGTTTTATATTAAAGAATTTTATTGGAATTTTAGAATTATTATTCTGTGCAGATGAGATGACATTAAGAGATAAACATAGAATAGCAACAAGAACAGATAGAATGTAATTTATTTTCATATGATTATTAAGCAAGGGAGTTGCCAGATCAGAATATAGTTGAAATACACCTATAACAGAGACTTATTTCAATATTTAAGTAATCTCGCATATGTTTTATCTCCCTATGAGGAGAATTCTGCTCCCTATAAGGAGATAGTTTTTTTATAATTAAATAGGAATGTAATAAGTATCTAAAAAGAATAAAGGATATATTAATTAAAGACGGTTTGCATAAAAACGTTCTGCATAAAGAAAAGAAATACAAAAGAGATGATCCCGGAGACAAGAGGGGTTAAAACCCAACCGATGCTTATCTTTCCGATGATGTTGTAGTTTATATTCTTACCACCTTTTCCCAGGGCGATTCCGATGATCGCACCTACAACTGCCTGGGAGCTTGAAACGGGGACAAGGGGGAAAGAGGGAAGTCCGTTTGAGATCAGGATTGTTTTAAGTCCCTCTGAGGCAAAAATGAAGAGGACCAGGGAACTGGAAAGGACAACTATTAGTGCATCAAGCGGAGAGAGCCTGAAAATATCAGATCCGACTGTTGTCATTACCCTCTTTGAATAGGTAAAAACACCAAGGGCAATAGCCAGTGCGCCGATGAAGAATAGAACGTTTGTCGCGGAAAAAGAAATGCCGAAGACCTCAATGCTTTTAAAAGGTGACACCGGCACAAACACTCCCATCACATTAGCAATATTATTGGCGCCAAGACTATAGGAACCAAATGCACCGACTATGATAAGTCCGATCCGCGTGTAGTGATCAATTTTAATCATATGAATCCTGGATTTCCTTATATATAAGATAAAAGCTTTATATATTATCAGGCCGAAAACGGCTGCAAGAACAGGGCACAGGATCCAGGTATAAACAATCTTTGTTAAAGTGGACATGTCTGTCTTAAGGGAGGAGAAAATATTCCAGCCAATAATAGCTCCCACAATAGCCTGTGAAGTGGAAACCGGCAGTTTGGTCCGGGTCATAAGAAATACAGTAAGTCCCGCAGCCAGAGCAACAGTGAAGGAACCGGCGATCGCATTGACAGAACCCAGTTTTCCCAGGGTATCCGATGCGCCTGCTCCACTTATGACAGCTCCGATAACAACAAAAAATGAACAGATGATGGCCGCCCACTTAAAGCGGATCATTTTGGTAGACACTGCTGTTCCGAATACATTGGCAGCGTCATTTGCGCCGAGTGACCATCCGAGGAAAAGTCCGCTAAGGAGGAAAATAAGAGTGGTTTCCATCAGTTGTTAGAATGACCTCTTGATCACATAAATAGATAATCGGTCGCAGACCGCTTCCGCTTCGTCGGAAATAAGAGCAACTTTTTCAGCAAAATATCTCAATTGTACTTTTTTGCTCAGCTCCTTGATGTCACTAGAATTAAATGCCTTTCTTTTAATTTCCTCTTCAATTTTATCTGCTTCATGCTCAAAGTAATGTACTTTATTGACATGATCGTTTACGATTGATATCTCACGGAAAAAGGCCCTCGAAGCAAGTACCATCTCATCAACAGTTTTTACAGACATTTTTGTAAGTTCCATGAATTCTTCTTTGAGGGATTCAGGGATATCCGGCATTTCGATATCAAATTGCAGCAGTACTTTTTTGATCGCGTCGACCACATTGTCAGTTGTCTCGAGCAGGCCGAGCACATCTCCCCTCGATTCCGGTATCAGCATGTGAGAATAGAGTTTATATTTTATTTCTCTTCTCATTGTATCTGTCTCATTTTCAAGAGTGTTAATGTCATCCAGGTCTGAACGGAACTTGTCCATTCTTCCGGCCAGGTAGTTTTTGATCCCAGAACGAAATGTCAGGGCAGAATTGGAAATGGTATCCCAGAAGATGTCTATGTCACCAATTAATTTTTTTGTCTCTCCGATAATTTTCATTTTGACCCTCTTAACTAAACTAATATTTAAAAAATACCCAGACCATCAGGAGTAATCTTCAGAAACCTGAAATAAGTCATAGCCATAATAATACTTATTGCCCAGGAAATAAACAACATTATGATCCCGAATTTAAATGTATCGGTCAGGCTGTAGTGATCGGTAAGGTATAAAAGTGCTGCCGGTTTACTGTTAAATGGTAATACATAAACATGTTCTATAAGAAATGCCACTGGTAATGCAAGGCTGATTACATCATATCCGAAATTATTTGCAACTCCTATTGCTATTGGAACAAATATAAGAGTCCTCATTGTTTTAGATTGAAATATCAGTGCGCTGAATATCATAGTGCCTGTCAGTATGAGATATAAGACCCAGAATGGAGTAGAATCTCCGAATCCGAGGCTGTTGAAAACAGCATTTACTGTAATAGACGGGAAATCTGTTGTTTTAAATCCGGCACCAAGAGTATATGCTCCGGCACTGAACAATAAGAGGTGCCATGGAATATCAACATCTTCCCAATTAACTATTCCAATTTTCGGAAGCAAAGCAATAATAGCCCCGACAAATGCCACTGCGGTAGGGCTGATCCCATGAAAACGGTCAGTCACCCATAAAGCGAGAATACCTCCGAAAATAATAACTGATTTGATTTCCTGGAATGTAACAGGCCCCATTTTTTTCAGTTCCTCTCTCAATTTTTCCATTCCACCCTTAATACTTGGTACTTTCTCTTCAGGGCTTAGAGGGAAAACTATTCTTGTTCCGACAAACCATCCAATGATCATAATAATTATTGCAACCGGGAAAGCTGCGATCATCCAGTCAGAAAAAAATATGTCACTTCCGATTGCACCACCTATCAGTGAAGCTCCAATCAGGTTTGCTCCTGATCCTGTGACAAAACCGCCTGCTGCAATATTTATCTGAAAAAGATTCTGGAGTACTATATTTCTTCCGGCATTATTTCTGTTTTTCCCGCCTGTTGCTCCGTAAACAGCAGAGACTACCATAAATATGGGAAGCAGGATTGCAGCTTTAGCTGTAGTTGCAGAAATAAAAAGTGAAAGTACAATGTTGATTACCATAAAACTTAATATTACGGTTGATGTTTTTTTACCGAATCTCAGAATAAACCATAATGCAAATCTTTTTGCTACGCCGGTTGTCACCAGCATACTAGCCAGAACAAATGAAAGGATATTAAGCCACATCACCTTATGGCCAAGTTGCGCATATGCAACCTGCTCAGGTAGTACTCCGGTTAGAACGAGAGCAATAATCAATATCAGGGATGTCAGATAGTTCGGAATTGCCTGAGTGATCCATAGGATAATAGATGCAGTAAAAACCGCCAGCATTGCTATGTTCATCCCTGTAAATTTTGCAGAACCGACCTGATCAAATATTAGTCTGGAAGCTTTACTAAGAGTTTCAGGATCTATATTATATAGATAGGGAAGTCGAATAAAAAACATTATTGCAATAAAAGAGAGCAAAGCTATCGGACTGCCCCAGAATGCAATAACTTTCTCAACCCGGGATTTCTCTTTATTCTGGAGCTTCTCCATCCGGTAGCTCTTCATGTTTAGGAGATTGGAATTGTTCACATCAAGATTCATTTGTTCCTCTCTGTGTTTATTGTGAATACTATATGTTACCAGTTTTTATATGGATTTTTTATCAGATTTGAATTAAAATATCTCGGATCTCCTGTCACTTCTTCACCGATCCAGTCGGGAATTCTGATCTCCTGATCTTCACTATCCAGTTCAACTTCTGCAAAGATCAACCCTTCATTCTCTCCGAAGAATTCATCAACTTCCCAGATAAGTCCTTTATATTCTATTTTTGACCTGTTTTTCTCAATGATCGGTTTTTCGCATAATGAATCAAGCATTTCATTTGCATCTGAAACTGAGATCTCATATTCATATTCTGCTCTGGTTGCACCAACAGTGATCCCTTTTATGGTCAGAAAGCCTTTACCATCAATTGTCCTTACTCTGACTGTCCTCTCTTTTATAGTTGATAAATATCCCTGTCTGAACAAGGTACCAGTCGATATTTTTTTCCATTCATTCCCATTTACAAGAAATTTTCTTTCGATTTCTTTTCCCATGAATACTCCTATTTCAGGTAAAAATCATCAGGAAGTTTTTCCATTCCGATGACCCTTTTTATTGCCATAAGATAATTCACATTTTCATATTCGTCAAGTGAGGTCATCTTCATGGCTTTTAAAATATCTTCTATATTTACCGATTCGATGTTGGCTGTCTGCAGATGTGCACCGTTAATATAAACATCTCCTATCTCAGCGATGCAATTATTTATGGTAAAGGCGAATCTTCTTTTAAATACTTTTACAGCTGCAAGGTCATTGTGAGAATGGACCACCTCTTTCAAAAATTGATCAAGTGAATAAGTACCCCTCGCAAGATCAGGGGTAGATACACCGAAAGCAGGCAGGACCTTTTCTGTGATCTCAGAGCTTTCCATCGGGAAGGCTCCCTTCATTCTCGGATTCCATTGTTCCAGTCCCTTTTCTCTTTTAACAAAAACCTTGATATCCATCAGGTTATCCCTCACCTTAGTATTATTCTCGTTATTTCCTGCAGACATAATATAGATCTCGGAACTTTCTCTGATATTTTCAACAGGTGATAACTTTCTCATTTTCTCCTGAACAATCCCGAAATCTGATGCAAAAGTTCTGAATTCAAATCTTGGTTTAATTTCACTCATACTGGTCTCCTGTTATGAAAACAATCAGGCCCCGTTAAGAGGCCTGATTATTGATATTCTACAAACTCTTAGAAGGTTACGAGAAGTCTTACTGCAAATATTGAATAATCAAATCCACTATTCGGTACATCCATGCCATCTTTAGACCAAAGACTGAAATCACCATCTGCATCAGCATATTTATCATGATCCACTTTTGTCCAGTTGAACATGATCTTGTAGTTTGGATTAAGATAATAGCTGAGACCAAGTGTGAAATTCTTCCCTTCTCCGCCTTCAATCCCGGCTTCGAGATCATTCAGGTCCAGCCAACTGTATCTTGCAAGAAGCTCAATTGCTCCACTCTTTTTCTTAGGTATAACTCTTCCAAACTCACCCTGATCTGCATAATAAGGCATAGAGTCACCTGTGATAAAGTAGCTTGCGAAGATATATCCGCCGCTGAGTCCGTAATTTGGTTTTCCGCTATCTGAAAGTCTTGCAACATTAACTTTCATGTATTCACCCTGAAGATGAAGTGAACCCAGTTGAAGTGCTGATTCAAAACCTACCATTCCGCTGTGGTCAACATCTTTAACTTTTCCTGTATTCAGGAATCTGATCTTAGTTATCTTTGATTCATCATATCCTCTAAAACGCAGTTTTTCTGTAAATGCATTAGTGGTCTGGTAAGCATATGCTAAACCAAGATGAAGAACCTTGTTGTCCTTATAGAGGGGAGCAAATGTTGCTCTTCCTACCAGGCTGTATCCTTCATCCGAATTTTCAAGTTCTTCTTCATCATCCAGAGCCTCTTCAGCTGTATCTCCGGGTTCCTGGCCGAAAATACCACCGGCTACCTGCCAGTTCTTACCCCATTTGTATAATGCAACACCTATTCTTCTTCCCGGAGGAAAAGCATTCGGCAATGCTCTTTCGATAAATGAAACATATCTTGATGAAGTGACCTCTTCAAGACTGAAAGGTGATCTGAAATTTCCTACCTTAAAGATGAAATTGTTCTTTTTATAACCCATATATGCATCTTTAATGTCGACTTCATTATTTGCAAAATCAAAATCGATCTCAGCAATAAAGTTTGTCCATAAGGTTGTTTTAAGAGCAAATCTCATCCTTCTGATCTCGCTGCCTGAATGCATGTCAAATACATTCTCATCCTCATTATAAATTGCCGCATCCAGATAAAGTCTGGCATCAAGCTGATATGAAAATTGTCCATCTTTTGAAACGAGCTTTAAAACACCGTCATCTGTGCTGATCTTTCCATCTTCAGCATACAATCCGGTCAAACTGATAAAAACAAATAAAACCATGAATAAACTGAATAAGCTTTTTTTCATAATTTCCTCCTTTTTTAATCTTATATCTTAGGGTATATAATATATGTGGACAATAGGGGGAGTCCCCGATTTTTTTGTGGGTGAATTCCACTACACCAGATTATCAGCTTTTTTATTGTGTACTAAAAAAATCGATAGCAAATTGTCTGAGTTCTGAAGCACTTTTTAAATTCAGCTTTCTTTTGATCCTGGAATAGTATGTCTCAATCGTTTTAACACTGACAAAAAGTTCATCTGCGATCTGATGGGGTTTCAATCCTTTTCCAATATATCTGAAAGCCTCAAATTCCCTGTCACTGAGTAACTCGATCGGTGAATTATTGTTCATATCTTTATTGCCGGCAAATTGTTTTAACATTTTCTCTGACATTTCAGTACTTAAATAGATCTTACCGGAGAGTATTTTATGAATTGCCTCGATCACCATTGATGACGGCTCATGTTTCTGAAGGTAACCCATCGCACCTGATTTTATCGCCCTTTCTGCATAAAATTTTTCAGGATGCATTGAAAGAATCAAAATAGGGATCCCTTTGAAGTTCCTGGTAATTTCTTTCGTGAGTTCCAGCCCGTTCATCCCTTTTAATGATATATCAATTATTGCAAGATCCGGTTTAACTTCAGATAATATTTTTAAAGCTTCATGGCCATTTTCAACTTCTGCCAGAACATAGAGATCACTCTGATTATTAATTATCTGGGATATCCCCTCACGCATGATCGGATGATCATCAACAATTAAAATTGAACTTCTATCAGTCATATTTGCATGGGAATTCACAGATCACCTCTGTCCCTGTACCATTCTTTTTACCTATCCTGAAATTTCCGTTGATCTGGGTTGCTCTGTATTCCATAATTTTTAAACCCATACCCCTTTTATTCGGGTTAGGGGGGAATCCCTGCCCGAGATCGGTTATTCTTAACACCATCATATTATTCACTTTTTTTATATCAATTATAGCTTTCTTTGCATTTCCGTGCTTGACAGCATTGTTGAGTGCCTCCTGAACGATCCGGAATACATTGGTTGATATTTTTTCATCCTTTATATCTTTCCATTTTTTATACTTCAATTCAACTTCAAGTCCATATAGTTCCTTCATCTGTTCAGTTAACTCGGATAGAGCGAATTTAAGTCCTGTTTCTCCAAAAGAGAGGTAGAGGCCTTTGGAGAGGTTTCTTACATATTTCAAAGTATTGTTCAGGTATTTTTTGATTTTATCAAGATCTTCTATCTCTTTTATTTCCTTCTTATCAAGGCGTTCACCTAGGGTTTGAACCATGAACAGAATCCCTCCGAGCTGCTGGGAAAGGCTGTCATGGAGATCCTGGCCTATCTTCTGCCGCTCTTTCTCACTTATATCCATAATGATCTTTTTCATCTTTTTTTTTTCGGATATTTCTTCACGAAGTTTTCTGTTTATCTCTTCAAGTTCCGAAGTTCTTTCCCGAACTCTCTCTTCCAGATTATCATATGCCAGTTTTCTTTCGGTTTTATCATGGATACTGCCTAGGATCCGGATCTCTTTATCAGATTCAACAAATCCGATATCACCTCTTATCCGGAACCAACGTTCAACATTTTTTTTATACATCACGCGGAATTCTGTATCGAAGGGAGCTCTGTTGAGTATGGTGGAATCAATAATTCCTTTTACCTGTTCTCTATCTTCCGGATGAATAAGTTCAAGAAATGACTGAAAATTTCCTTTAAATGAGCGTTGGTTAATTCCCAGAAATTTAAAAATATTATCTGACAGGATAAGTGTCCAGGTGGAAGTATCTAATTCCCACACACCTATATTTGCAGCCTCCAGAGCTAGTCTGAAACTTTTTTGATTATCTGTTTGTAGAAATTCTTTCTTGTTCAATAGAAATTCTCCGTCTGAAAAGTTTTCTGCTGCTGAAGAATAGAATAATGTATTTTTAATTTGATTTCAATTTAAAGATATATTGTAAGGTAACTTGGATGGATTATTTCTTAAAGAATATTTTCATCTGTTCCTGAGTTAATTGATAAATATTTGAAACTGCAGACTATATCTGGTTGAATAAATAAAAGGTTTGAAGTATATAGTTTTTATGCTAAAGAAAATTTTACCTCTCTTTTTTTTAATAATAATTTTTGCTTTATTAATAATTCCCATGGGAAATCCGGTTTCGGAATTCATGCTAGGGGAGATCACTGAGGAAGTAAAATGTATTGATAGTCCTGAAGAAACATATGCAGCATATGTGCCGAAATCATATTCACCTGAAGGGAGATGGCCGGTCATTATAGCATTTGATCCTGCAGCAAGGGGGATAATACCGGTAAAGCTGTTCAGAAGTTCTGCTGAAAAATACGGTTATATTGTGGTATGTTCAAATAACTCAAAAAACGGCCCCTGGAAGGATGTTATATATTCAATGAAGGCTGTGTGGAATGATATAAGAAAAAGATTTTCCGTAGATACTGAGATGATTTATACAACCGGTTTCTCAGGAGGGTCAAGGGCTGCGTCATTATTTGCTCAGATAACAGGGATAACTCCTGCAGGGATCATTGCATGCGGTGCCGGACTCCAGAAAAAATTGAAACCTGAAATGATCTCAGGATCATTTTACTACGGAATTATCGGGCTTGAAGATTTTAATTATAAAGAATTTCAACGACTTGTTCCAGAACTTAAAAAATCAGGTATCAGATATTGTATTGATTATGTTTCCGGTGTTCATAAGTGGCCTGATGAAGAAGCTGTTAGCAGGGCGTTAAGATGGATGGAAGCAGATGCAATTATAAGAAATCGAGTAAAGGAGGATCCTGAAAGGGTAAATAAAATATTTTTATGTTTGAAAAAATATGCTGATTCATTGGTAAGAAGTGACAAATTTTTCTATGGAGCATTATATATGGATAGTATTGCCAGACATTTTAAGATGCTCATACCAGTTGATCAACTTGAAAAAAGAGTAAGTGATATTATGAAGGGAAAAAAGTTTGAAGAATTTGTCAGGGAGGATAAACTCAGATTTGAACGTGAATATAATTTTATTGCCAGATTTAAAAAGGTTTTTAACAGGATAGAAAATGGAAGTATAAAAAGAATCGGTCTTCAATCTGTCCTTAATGATCTGAAGGTCCCATACCTCCTGAAAAAGGACAAAAAAAAGAAAAGGTCATTTGAAAGCTATTGGGCAAAAAGGCTGCTTTTCGAAATAGCAATAAAAGCCGACAGATACAGCTCTGTTTATTTCGGAAAAAAGGATAAGGAAAGGGCTATCCTTTTTGCAGAGATAGCAGAAGAGACCGGAGTTCATCAGGACTGGTACAGATTCAGATTATCATCAATATATGCTGCATACGGTTTAAAAAAGAGGTGCTTCAAGTTAATAAAGACCTTATTAATTACTAATAAGAATATAATTGAATATATTAGTAAAGATCCGAATTTCAATGAAATGTTAAAAGATCCCGATTTCATGAGAATCTTCATTAACACGAACTGAGTTGATCAAAATATCAACCTGAAAATACCTTATTTTTCTAATTTATCATTACAACAATATGAAAAATGTTGAAATAATGAATAAAAATTAAATAAACTGTTTTCAAGCCACTGTTTTTGGTGTAAAATATAATTTAAATTTAACAATATATGTTACCAGCCCGGTTGCATTTACCTTTATTTAGGGGAAAATCGGCTGAACTGAGGAGAAAAATGAAGATATTTAAAAGCAGGATATTTAAAATATTTCTGATATTGCTGATAGTATTGATCCTGATTGTATGTAATTGGTCAAGAATTATAAATCTTATGTTGCCGGCCGGGAGCCGTCCTGCAGCAATAACATTTCAGGTAGAAAAAATTACTTCAGAGGAAATAGATAATATTGCAGCTGAATTAATAAATTCATTTTCTGAAAAACTAAATCACATTGAACGTTTTAAAGAAGCCGGAATACTTTCATATGAAGGGCCTCAAACCTGTTTAAGTTGTCATAAGACCATAAAATTGACAGATCCTGAATCTGGAAAAGAGAGAGAAGTTGATCTGATGAAAAATCTGACTACTTCCGCTCATTACCGTTTTTATACAACAAAGCATCCCAATGTATACGGTTTCAACGGTAAACTTTCGGATAATTTTGCCATGGGGAAAATAAACAGGCCCTGTCCTAAACCAGGTTCATTTGCAATGACAGCCTGGAGCGAGATTGTAAAAACGAATGATGGAAAAATAATGTCGGAGGGATGCGGCCAGTGTCATATCGGTGGTCAATATCAGGCGCCATTAGGTGATATGATGCCCTTTTATAAACCTCTACAGTCAGAAAAGGATGCAATCGACTGCCTGATCTGCCATTCAGTTGCATACGATATGAATAAAAAAGAGGTTATTGAAGATGAAGGGGGAAGAAAAAGATGGGGTCAGGACCGGTCAATGAAAGCCGCCCTTGCAGTTACTACTCCTACATCTCAAACCTGCCTTAGATGTCATCAGCATAATTTCAGTGGAGATATCTATATAGATAAAACGGATGATTCTTTTATGGAAAGCCTCAAGAATACAGGCAGTACTAAGCCGAGAGTTCTCCATCCGGGATCTAAACGGGGGACACCCTTCTCACCTGAATGGGATGTTCATGCTGCAGCGGGGATTTCCTGTATAGAATGCCATGATACATTCGGACACTATATTGCAAAAGGTACCCATACAACTACTATGATGGCTAATGATCTCCCCGATATTGAGGTGGTCTGTGAAAAATGCCATACAGCGGAACCTCATGAAAACAATGAAGAGATCGCTGAATACCTGAATGCTCATGTTGAGAAGATTGCATGCCAGACCTGCCATATTCCCTCTCTCCATCCTGACAATGCAACAATGAGAGATTTTAATGATCCTCAATTCGAGGAGCATGAAGGTATCTATGTTTATCATGACATTGAGAAGAAGACTAAACCGGGTGAAGGTATTAAATATGCATGGTGGAATGGAGACGGGACTTTTCTGGGTAATCCGATCGGGGATAATCCGAACGGTAAAAATCTTTATAAATTCTATGATCCGCAACATATCTGGCCTGAATTTAAAGATTTTGACTATGATAAATGGTACGAAGAGGTTATGAGGCCTATTGCAAAAAAGGGGAGGCCTTCCAAACTGTATGCCATGAAATTATTTAATGGTAAACAACATATTGATCTTCAAAATATCACCCCCTTTGGAGGGATGTATCTGCCATATAATTTACCCGAATATTACCTTACCGGCGACCCTGACAAAGCAGCGAATGAAGAGATGAAAAAACCGATGATGAAAATGATGTACGGCTGGATGTTCAAATATTATATGATGGATAAGTTCATGTCATTTATGAATGCGGACAGCTGGAACTCCGGTGCTTATAAGGATGTACTGAATAATAAAAAGGTGGAAGCTCGGTGGATCCCCAATGATGCTTTGATGGAGATAAGTCATGCCATACGTTTAAAAGGGGCCCTGACCTGTAACAATTGCCATAATCCAAAAGGAGTACTTGACTGGAAGGCACTTGGATACGACGATGAAGAGATTGAAATGTATCAACAGGATCCGCTGTCTGACTGAATTCAAGTAAAAGGTACAAAGAATCAAGTAAAAAGTATTGGTTTGATTTCCCTCAATACTGTGAAATTACCGTAATTACTTTAGCCTTTTGCCTTTTTCCTTCTATCTGCTGACTTCTGACTCAGCCCAGGCTGCTTTCTCTTCGCCAATGCGAATTCACCTTGCCTGTCTTCTTATACATTTGCATTTTGTTGTTAAAAAACATAGAATGTCATATTCCAAATATAAGGCTGATAAATGAAAACTAAACTTTTAATTTTGATTATAGCTGTTTCACTGATATACGGATGCGCAACTGCAAAAAAAAATAATGGAATAGCTCTTAATTATTTTGAATATGCACGGGGGATGTCATCTCCGACTCATGCTGATGTTTATATGAAATATGAGGACAATGATTATACCCTCAGCAGTGTTTATATGGAAGACCAGTCATTCTTTGAGGATAATTCAATTATTCCGAATGCATTTATTAAACCGTTGTTCAAACTGAAAATTTCGGATGCAATAAAGGCATTTACAGAACCTTATTACAGTTACAGATTTATCCATTTCTTCAAGAACTATCCGAATTTCGGTATCGGTGTTGAATTTATTCATCATAAGGTTTTTATGATGGATAAAGATCAGAAAGTTCATTTAAGCGGCACTTACAAAGGGAAGGAGATGGATGATATGGTCAGAGTAGGTGATTACCTCGATCTTTTCACAATTTCTCACGGGATCAATCATGCATCATTTCATCTTGTATACAGATGGCTTTTTTCCCCTTCATTGAACGCTCCTGAAGGGAGATTCCAGCCATATATCAATGTATCTTTCGGGCCTGCGATTCCTCACCTTGAAATAGATACGGTTGAAGATGATGGGGCAAAGAGAAGAGCATATTCCTACCAGTCTGCCCTTACAAACTGGGGATTCGGTTTCGGTACAGGAATCAGGTATAAGCCCTGGAAGAAACTGGGCTTTTTCCTTGAATACAAACTAACCTATTCATATCTGAAGGGCATGCATTTCGATGATGTTACAGGTACCAGAGTATCTGTTGATTTCCTTTCCCACCACCTTCAGTGGGGATTATCATTTATGTTTTAATTTTGACTCTGTGTTCACATTCTCACTGAATTTGCTGAATTTTGACAGGTTCATATTGTGAACAAAATTCCTGTGAAGTTCCCACTCTTCTTCATCTTCATTTTCAATAAGCTGGTAAACCATTCCGTTCTTTACAGAAAGAGGGTAAGGACGGAGTGCTGTTTGAAACCTTAGAGGAATATACATACTGTGAACAAATTTTCCATTTTCATCAAATATCATGAATTCATAAGTTGTTTTGTTTAATGCTTTAAAAGTGGATACATAAATAATCCCATCTCTTTCAAATGCCCCGGCAATTGCGGGCCACTCTTTCGGAAAAACTGCTATTTTTTTAATTGCATCAAAGAATTGTCTTTGCTGAGGGCTGTTTTTTATCTCATCATAGATCATCTGTTTATCTTCTTCTGTGAACTTTCTCCGCTTATAATCCCTTTTAATTGTCATGATCTCTTTCGCATTCTTATCAAAAACCTTGATCTCAAAATCACTTCCGTTGATGATGTATAACTTATCATTAAATGTCATGTAATTAATTGTGCTGTTAAGTATCTTTATAACTCCTTTTCCGAATTGATTGTCATCTTCCTGATTAAAGAGTGTCTTTATTTTATTGAGATCTTTATCGTAGAGGTTTATTGATACATATCTAGTATTATCCTTGACTCCGATGCCTCTGCCCACATACTTATCGCCAAGAGGCTGATATAAGAATGATATACCGCCTTTTACCTTAATTTCCTTTAAATATTCTCCATCTTTTGTGAAATAAGATATTTTGCTCATACTGTTTATGAGTAGTTTATCTTTTAAAGGTGTAATGGCGGCGAATCGGTTGAATTCCTGTGGCCCTTCCCCTTTTTTCCCGAATTTTTTTATAAGCTTAAAATCCTTCATCGAGTAAATATAAATTGAAATATCCTGAGTTATGTAAATATTATCATCTTCTATAACAAGTCCGGTTGGATTCAGAAGATCGGGAAAGCTTGCTATAACTTCCCCATTTAATGTGATAGAAAATATGAATATAAAAACGGTTATAAGAATAAATGCTTTTTTCATTACTCCTCCTGTATATTGAACAATTGAATATACGTTTTATTCAATTTTAAGTTTCCACTTAAAATAAACCAAACGGCTCATAATAACGTAAACATGTTCTATAAAAAGGATACCTGAAATTATGAGAAAAGTTACAACTCTTTTTACTATTATTTTAATTTTATTTATTGCCGTTTTTCCGGATAGTAAAAGTGAAGAAAAAAAAATGACTGAAGTACCTGTATATAAAATACCTTCCACAGATCAGAGATTTAAAATTGACGGAGTTCTTGATGAAAACGCATGGGAAAATGCTGCGGAAATTGAATTCAAATATGAATTTTATCCCGGGCATAATGTGAAACCGCCTGTCAGGACAGTCGGATATCTGATCTCTGATGAAGAGAATATCTATGTAGGGATAAAAGCATATGTCATGGATATTGGTCAGATCAGGGCAAATTTTTCGGACCGTGACCAGATGTGGAACGATGATACAGCCGGTGTGGCTTTTGATACATTTAATTCCGGTAACAGGGCATTTTATTTTGCCGCGAATCCCTTTGGTATCCAGGGGGATGAGATTTTCAGTAACGGTGGCCAGTATGAGGACAGCGCATGGGATGCGATCTGGGACTCTGCGGGAAAAATTAACACCGATCACTATATTCTTGAATTCAAGATCCCGTTCAATGCCATTCAATTTTCCAGAGCTCCCGGAGAAAAGGAGTGGGGGATCCTATTTTTCAGGAGTCATCCCCGTAGTAAGAGATATCAGATATCAAACAGCCCTGTTGACAGGGCCAGCCAGTGCTGGATATGTACACTGCATAAGATCAGAGGGTTTTCTGAGGCGAAACCCGGAAAAAATATTGAATTCGATCCGACTTTAACATCATTGACCAGCCAGACAAGAGAAGATTTTCCGGATGGACCGATGGAGAAGGATCAGTCAGAAGTTGATCTCGGGTTATCGGGAAAATGGGGGATCACATCCAATATGAATCTGAGTTTTGCGTTAAATCCCGATTTTTCCCAGATCGAGGCCGATGCGGGGCAGCTTGATATAAATACACAATATGCGCTTTATTATGATGAGAAGAGGCCGTTCTTTCTTGAAGGGAAAGACTTTTTTAACACACCGATGAATGCCATGTACACCCGTTCCATTGCAGATCCCGATTTCGGAATAAAATTAACAGGAAAGATGGATAAACATGCACTCGGTTTATTCGTAACCAGGGATAATACGACCAATCTGATATTTCCGGGAGTGGATGGATCAGATGATACGACCCTTGAAGAGAAAGTGTGGGCAAGCTCTTTCCGCTATCGTATTGATACAGGTAGATCTTCTACGATCGGTGTTCTGATGACAGACAGAGAGGGTGATTCCTATTTTAACAGAGTAGGGGGTATTGACGGCCTGTTCAGAATATCAAAAAGTGATACCCTAAGTTTTCAGTTTCTCGGTTCTTCAACTCTTTATCCTGATAATATTGCAGAGGAATTTGAGCAAAATATCGGTAGTTTTAACGGAACTGCTTTAACTGCAAGTTATCAGCGTGAACAGAAGAACTGGAACGCCAGAGTCGGATATGAAGATTTTTCTCCAGGGTTCAGGGCTGATCTGGGGTATATTCCCAGAGTAAATTACCGGAAAGCTGTTGTCGGTGGCAATTATATTTTCTGGGGAAAAGAGGGGGGATTCCTTACATCAGTCCGGGTTGGCGGCGATCTGGATCAAACGACAGATCATGTAGGGGATCTGATCGAAAGGGAAGCTCAGCTGGAAGTTACTCTTGAAGGGCCCATGCAGTCTGTACTTGTGGCTGAAGTGGAAAAACGGAAATTCATTTATGAAGGAACTGAATTCAATATGAAAGAAATGACGCTGGCCTGCCTGGTTATCCCGACCAAGAAATTAAGGCTGCATTTATATTCCAATTGGGGTGACGGGATAGATTATGATCATGTGAGGGCCGGTAAAAAATTCTATATCTCCCCATCTTTCAGGTACAACCCGAATAAACATATTGAGATATACGGCGAGTCCGATTTCAGTTTCCTTCATATCGGAGACGAATATCTGTTTAAAGCCTATTTGAATGAATTGCGCCTGGTCTATTTCCTGAACAAAAATATGTTCTTCAGGGCAATTCTTCAATATAGTGATATCAGAAGGAATCAGAACCTTTATGAAGACGAGGTGGATTCAAGAGAGCAGGGTTTATTAACACAATTCCTGTTCTCATATAAACTTAATCCCAGAACTGTATTGTATTTGGGATACTCAGATATATATGAAGGATACGATCAAATGAACCTGCTTCAGAGCAACCGGAGCATTTTCCTAAAGATCGGATATGCCCTGGTCTTCTGATTTGATTTTAGATTGATAAAGGTTTCTCCGTTTTGTATACTTAGAGTGATGGAATTTGGAAAGGCTGATAAGAAGATCTATTTTATCTCCGACGTTCATCTTCGATTTGTTGAAGATAAAATTGAGCATGATAAAAGGGGAAAGTTGTTTGAATTCCTGGATCATGTAAAAAAAAAGGGAGATGTACTGGTTATTGCCGGTGATCTTTTTGATTTCTGGTATGAATGGAGACATGTCATTCCAAAATACTGGTTCGGGGTTATTCATAAACTGAGGGATCTCATCGAGAATGGGATCATGGTTTTTCTTATTACCGGAAATCACGATTTTGAACTGGGTTCATACCTGCAGGAAGAGGTGGGGATACATTGTTTTGAAGAGAGCATTGAACTGAAATTCGGCGAGAAAACATTTTTCATCGCTCATGGAGATGGCCTGGCAAAAAAAGACAGAGGGTACCGGTTCATGAAAAGGATTATCCGGAACCGATTCTCAAAATTCCTGTTCAAAACCTTTATTCACCCGGATCTGGGGATGAAACTGGCAAAATGGGCATCGGGGTCAAGCAGAAAATTAGTAAAAATAGATAAGAACCACTGGAGTGATGAGTATTTCAAGTTTGCACAGACAAAATTTATTGAAGGGTATGACTTTGTTATCCTGGGCCATCTCCATACACCCCTTCTGAAAGAGTCGGATGGACATTTCTATATGAATACAGGAGATTGGATGACCCACTTTTCATACGGATATTTTGACGGAAAAGAGATACATTTGAAGTCCTGGAAAAATAAGAGTGAAAAAAAAATTTAAGATCATTGGTTTTGATGCGGATGATACACTCTGGGTCAATGAACCATATTTTCATGAAGCGGAAGATAAATTTCTGAAACTTATGTCACCTTTCGGTTCTCCTGACCTTATCTCGGCCGAATTGTATAAGACCGAGATGTCAAACCTGGCTGACTATGGATACGGTGCAAAGGGTTTTATGCTCTCAATGATCGAAACGGCATTGAGGTTAAGCGGAAATAACGGGACAGCCCCTGTAATAAATAAAATTATCGAGCTTGGAAAGGAACTTATCAATAAACCTGTTTTACTACTTTGTGGAGGTAAAAAGCCTGTCGGAGATCACTAAAATACTGGATTTTCAAGTTGTGTCCTGATAAAGATCCAGCGAACCGGACTGAATAAATTCACTTTTTAAGAAGTTGTTATAATTTGACTGATAGAGGTAATTGTGATAATTTTTACTAATGCATAACATACTTACAATTGCCATCCAGTTACTCGTAATTTTACTTGCACTCTCTGTCCATGAATCGGCTCATGCATGGATGGCGGAACGTTTCGGTGACCCGACCGGAAGGATGCAGGGGCGTATTACACTGAATCCTATCGCTCATATTGATCCGATAGGGACAGTGATTTTTCCCATAATGCTGGCAATGATAGGCGCTCCTGTTTTCGGATGGGCAAAACCTGTTATGGTCAATCCCTACAATCTCAGGAATCCGAAAAAAGACAATATGTATATTGCTGCAGCCGGCCCTGTATCAAATATACTGATGGCCGGAGCTTCAATTTTAATTTTTATTCTGTTAAAGAAGGCCGGAATTATCGGTTCTATATATGTGACCAGTAAAGGAGCAGAAGCGATAACAATACTACTCTTAAACCTGATCCTGATAAATATATTTCTAGCGATCTTCAACCTTTTACCTATTCCGCCCCTTGACGGTAGCAGGATACTCGAGGGCGTTCTGGAGGGTGAAGCTCTCCTTGCATTCAAAAAAATAGAGCCATATGGGTTCCTTATTCTGATAGCAGTTATATATCTGGGGATATTTGAAATTGTTGCCAGGCCTGTCATCAATTTTGTGATGAGGATACTGTTTTATGGATAAAACATGAAAAATAATATTGTAATGAGCGGTATGAGGCCGACAGGTATGTTGCACCTCGGCCATTGGGCTGGCGCATTGAAGAACTGGATATCACTCCAGGATAAATACAAAAGTTATTTCTCAATTGTTGACTGGCATGCCTTAACAACAGATTATCAGAATCCCGGGAATATTAATTCATACATCCAGGAGACACTTATCGACTGGCTTAGTATAGGGATAGATCCTGAAAAGAGCACTATATTTGTTCAGTCATCAATCAGGGAGATCTCTGAACTGTATCTTTTGTTCTCCATGTTCGTTCCGCTGGGTTGGCTTGAGAGGGTTCCGACTTTCAAGGAACAGCAGATCCAGTTAAAGGACAGGGATATTAATACTATCGGATTTCTCGGTTATCCCCTCCTTCAGACAATTGATATAATTATTGTGAAAGCAAATATGGTCCCGGTTGGCGAAGATCAGGTATTTCACCTTGAGCTGGCGCGAGAGATAGTCCGGAGGTTTAATAACCTATATGGAGAATATTTCCGAGAACCTAAAGAGTTCCTGACACCTGTTCCGAAATTACTGGGAACGGACGGAAGAAAGATGAGTAAAAGCTATGAGAACTCGATTTACCTCTCTGATTCCGCAGATGAAGTTGACAAAAAGATCAGGCCCATGAAAACAGATACAAGAAGGCAACGGAGGACTGATCCGGGAGTTGCAGAAGATTGTCCGGTTTTTTCCCTTCATAAATCATTTTCGACAGAAAGTGAGAAGAAGAGTATCGTTGAAGATTGTGCAAATGCTTCGATAGGATGCATTGACTGTAAGAAGATCCTTATAAAAAACCTGAACACTTTCCTGGAACCTGTAAGAGATAGAAGGGAAAAATACAAAAATACAGATACAAAAGCAATACTTGAGAACGGAGCTGCAAAGGCAAGAGAGGTTGCCGCTGATACTTTAAGCAACGTCAGGGAACTTATGAAGGTCTAGACATGAGTGAGATGCATTTCGATCCGGGACAGGATGTTTACAACATCAATTCGGAATTTTTCAATGGTCCTTTCGATCTTCTTCTCCATTTAATCAGAAAGAACAAAATGAATATAATGGATATCAGGATCTCGGACATTACATCTGAATATCTGAAATACCTTGAAAAAGGTGAAGGGATCAATCCTGTAAGAGAGGGCGATTTCCTTATGACCGCTTCAACATTGATATATATAAAGTCAAGGTCACTTCTTCCGAGAACAGAGCAGGAGGGGCAGGAATCACCGGAGAAGAAACTGATAAATACACTGATCGAATTTGATAAGATACGGAAGATATCTATACTCCTCAAAGAGATGGAGAGGCGGGAGATAATGTTGTGGAAAAGGGAAGATATCACGGAGAATTTTGAAAACAGGGAATATGATCTTGAAGAAGTGTCGTCATTCCAGCTTGCAGAGATATTCCTGAATATTGTCAGCAGAGAGGATGGAAAGGATGTCCTGTTCCTTGATAAAAAGAACTATTCGGTGGAGAAAGTGAGAAAACTTGATATTGGGTAAACTTGACTCGGAGGGTTTCATTAATTTCAATAAATATGCTGAATCTCTGGATTCGGTCGAAGAGATGCTGGTAAGTTTTTTTACGATCCTTGAAATGGTTAAGACGAAAAAGCATTATTGCTATTCAGAAAGCGATTATTTGATACGATCTCTATATTGGAAATATGAGAAAGGGGAGATATCGAATTGAGCGGAGAATCGGATTTTACCGCTGAAACAATTGAGAAAAAAATATCGCCCTGATCGAAGCCATCCTGTTTGTTTCCGGAGAACCGGTAGAACCGGAAAAGCTGATCAATTTTCTCGGATGCGCTTCGATTTCCGAATTTGAAAAAATAATTAAAAAGATAGAGGAAAGGTATGAGGAATCCAGGGAGAGGTCTTACGATAAACCGAAGCGGGGGGAGGTATATATCTTTCAACAAAACCCGAGCTTCATACTTTTGAATGATTTTTTTACAATAAGGCGTTCTTCAAAACTAACAATTCCTTCTCTTGAAACCCTTTCAATTGTTGCTTACAGGGAACCCGTTACTCTTGCAGAGATATCTGATCTCAGAAATGTAAATTCTACAGGACCTGTAAAAAGCCTTCTTCAGAAAAAACTTATAAAAATTTCAGGCAGGAAAAAGGTGCCGGGACTCCCTGCCCTATACTCGACAACAAAAGAATTCCTTTTATATTTCGGACTTAATGATCTGAGTGAATTACCATCACTTGAAGAATTGACAGAACTATTTGAAGATAAGGAACAACCGTCCTTATTTAATAAATAAATTTCAAATTTATAAAGGAGGTTTCATGGAAATTTCTGTTAATCCAAATTTGCTTGAATTAATGCCATATAAACCCGGTAAACCGGTTGAAGAATTACAGCGTACATATAATCTTGAACGGATCGTAAAACTTGCTTCAAATGAGAACCCTTTTGAGATCCCTGAAAATGTAAAGAATGTGATCAGGGAAGAGATCTCAAATATATCAACATATCCATGCTCGGACAGTTTCTATCTGAAGCATGCAATTGCTGAGAAGTTCAATCTGGATATTGATAATGTTATGGTAGGAGCAGGATCGGTCGAAATAATAAGGATGATAACAAGAGCTTTCCTTAATCCGGGGGAGAAGGTTCTTACATCAGAAAAAACTTTTCTTATGTATAAAATTGCAGCCGTTGAGACTCAAGGGGCATCGTCATTCTGTGAAGCGGAAATGGGCGAAGATTACCGGTTCAATATAAGTAATATTAAGAGTATGATCGATGAGTCGGTAAAGATAATATTTCTTACTAATCCAAATAATCCGACCGGAACTGCAGTACCGGGAAAAGAGATAGCTGAGTTTATAGAAAGTGTGCCTGAAAATGTTCTGATCGTTCTTGATAATGCATATGAAGAATATGTTGCTTCGGGATCAGATTATCTCACTGGAATTGAATATATCAAAGATAAGAAAAATATAATAATTCTTAAAACATTTTCAAAAATATACGGCCTTGCCGGACTGCGGATCGGTTATGCGCTCGGCCACCCTGAAACTCTTTCGATGTTAAGCAGAGTGAAATCTCCATTTAATGTCACAAGGATAGCGCAGAAAGCAGCTCTTGAATCCCTGAAATCTGATGATTTCAAAGAAAAATCTTATAAACTGAACAGGAAGAACAAGGCTCTCCTTTTATCTCAACTCGAAAGGCTGGGGATAAAAACGATCCCATCTGAGACCAATTTCCTGATGTTTTTTCCTGACACTGATATTAATAAATTAAATGAGGAGCTTTTAAAAGAAGGGGTTATTATAAGACCTTTACGTGCTTTTGGTGTCCCGGATGCGATGAGAGTTACCATAGGTTTTGAAGAGGACAATAATTTTTTTATTGAAAAACTAAAAAAAGCACTCGTTAAGTAGAATTTTTAAAATTCTTTTTTCATGTAGTCAAAATAAAGCTTTATCTCTTTCTTGACAACCGGGGTTAACAGCAATAATGCTACAAGGTTCGGAATTGTCATAAAAGTAATTACCATATCAACAAAGTGCCATACTAGGTCCAGACCCCAGACCGATCCGAGGAATACAAAAAATCCGTAAACAAATCTGTAAGGTTTAATGGATTTAGGTCCGAAAAGATATTCAGAAGCTCTGGAACCGTAATATGACCACGAGATAATTGTGGAGAAAGCAAATAATAAAAGGCCGGCAGCTACAACATGTTTTGCAGCATATCCGATTCCGAGAACAGAGAATCCATTGGAAAAGCCTACAACTGTCATTCCAACACCCTTTACTCCGCTTGTCCATGCACCTGATACTATTATTACAAGTGCTGTAAGTGTGCATATTATTATAGTATCAACCATAGGGCCTACCGACGCAACGAGTCCTTCTCTGACCGGGTGTTTTGTTTTAGCTGCAGCATGAGCAATTGCAGCAGAACCCTGACCCCCCTCGTTTGAGAATAGACCTCGTGCAACTCCCTGCTTGATAGTGATAAGGAAAACGGCACCAATGAACCCTCCCTTTGCTGCAGTTCCCGTAAAAGCATCGGTGAAGATAAGGTAAAATGCGTGAGGTATCTCTTTGTAGAAAACAATAATTATGATCAATGCACTGATAAAATAGAGAACAGCCATGAATGGTACAAGTTTGGATGTAACTTCTGCAATCCTTTTGATCCCCCCGACAATAACAAGAAGAACAAAGGCTGTCACTATTATTCCTGAAATATAGGTCGGGATATTGTAATTTTTCCCCAGTATGTCGGAAATGGAATTGGACTGAGCCATATTCCCGGTTCCCATGGAACACATCAGAGTAGCCCAGGCAAAAACAATTGCCAGTACTTTGGAAAAAGAACCGAGTTTATCTTTCAACCCGTACTCCATGTAATACATCGGGCCTCCGGATACTGAACCGTCCTCATTAACTTTACGGTATTTAAGGGAAAGAGTACTTTCAACAAATTTTAACATCATACCCAGAAAGCCTGTTACCCACATCCAGAAGACAGCCCCGGGGCCTCCGACATATATGGCCAGAGCAACACCGACAATATTACCTGTTCCGATAGTGGCTGACAAAGCTGTTGTTAATGCTCTGAAATGATTGATATCACCTTCATCACTTTTTTTATCATATTTTCCTGTGATTACTTTAATGGAATGCCATAATTTAGTGATGTGAAGAAATCTGAATTTGATCGAGAAATAGATTCCTGTCGGGATTAGAATTGCGAGGAGGAGGTATCCCCCGACATAGGTGTTATAAGTTTCAAAAACAGTGTCCAGAATGCCCAAAAATGATTCCATAATTGCCTTC
Organism: Candidatus Aminicenantota bacterium; assembly: GCA_963827565.1. GTDB lineage: Bacteria > Acidobacteriota > Aminicenantia > UBA2199 > UBA2199 > UBA647. The sequence continues at coordinate 448,339 of CAWHBG010000002.1, read as the reverse complement.
CTTTTGAAATGAGTAAAAAAGTTTTATAGCCTACGGGGAATGAAAAGTCAAATCATAGCCACTATGTTATAATGCATTATGGAATATACAGATTTTCACTGTCATCTCGACAGCAGGGATTATGAAGAGAACAGGCAGGAATTGATCAATGACATCATTTCAGAAGGAGTTACGACAATTGTGTCTGTTGCAGATCCTTATGAAGAGAGATCGCATGATGTAACATGTGAGATTGCGGATAATAATGAAAATCTGTATATTATGACAGCTGCGCATCCTCATAATGCACAAGATTATTCGCCAAAGGTCGAAAAAAAAATAATTGATCTGTCTTCTCATCCTAAATCGATAGGGATTGGTGAAGCAGGACTCGATTTCCATTACAACCTCTCTCCATCTGATGTACAAAGGAAAGTGTTCAGGAGGCAGATCGATATAGCAAAAGAATTTTCCAAACCTTTAATATTGCATTCAAGGGAAGCTGAACCTGAAATACTCAGTATCCTTGAAGAGGCAAGTTTTGATAATCCGGTTATTTTTCATTGTTACACTGGTAACTTATCTGATGCAAAAGAGATAATCGCGAGGGGATACTATATTTCCATTTCTGGTATTGTAACTTTTAAAAAAGCGGAATATTTAAGGGAGATAGTGAAAATGATTCCTTTAGAAAGGATATTTTCCGAGACAGATTCACCCTATCTTTCTCCTGAACCGTACAGGGGAAAAACTAATGATCCATCAAGAGTTAAGATTGTCGCTGACCGTATCGCTGATCTAAAAGGTGTCACACCTGAAGAATTGAATCTGACAATTAGATCAAATCTTAATTCGATCAGGAAATCAAAAAGTTAAGAATTGCCGGTGTTATTCCGCTAAGGTCATTAATGTTTTCTGATAATTCACGGCTACCTCTACCCCAGGTGATCAAAGGAACAGGATTGAGTGAATGAGATTTAGATGAACTGTCCTCAAGATTTCCGTGGTCACTTGTAATAAGGATAGTATCACTCTTATCATCCATTAATGAGATTAGGGATGTTAAAAGTGTGTCAAGATCAGAGATCAATTCTATCTGATCGGCTTTCTTTTTTCTGTGTCCGTATATATCCGACTGAAAGAATTCATATAAGATCAGATCATAATCAGATGAAGTTCTATAAAGGATATCTGCTGCATCCTTTGACGAAAAAACCGGAAGTTCCAGGCCGTATCTCAAAAGAGATTTATTAGAATAATCCTGATAAACAGAACGTTTCTCAATAATATCTATTGTATCGAATGGCTTCATGTTATTTGAGATAAGTATCGACGATGTTACTGATATTCTCTTCTTATATGTTTCTGGGAATTTATCGGAAAAAACAAGGTTCCCATCTTTATCAATCTTCACATGAACATTTGAGAACAATTCTGAATGTTGAGGGTAAGCGTTTATAAACTTACCGGTTTTGCCTGATCTATTAAGCTTTAAAAGGAGATTCTCCTCCCTGATTACTCTTCTCATGATTTTGTTAGGAAAACTACCGATATGTTTTCCCAGTATCTTCGGGACATTTATCCCTGTAAAAATTGTGGTTTGTCCGGTAGCACTTTGGGGGATACCGCTAATCCCCATTAGAGGGTCTATAGCTTTAATCCTGATATCATTTCTCACAGTTTTAGCCCCTTCCCATAATCTTAGAATGTCAGGGTTTGCAGAAACAAAAGGATTAGTGCCGTTCGGGCTCCCTATACCTATACCGTCAATAAATATAAAAATGAATCTCATTTCAATTTTCTTCTCATACTAAGGATTAAGATCAGAATTTATCCCCCTCGGGTGAAACAAATATTACTTCCCTTTCAAGTATGATCCCATTCTCTTTATTTACTGCTGCCTGAATTTTTTTACCAAGTTCTTCTATATCAATAAATCCGGCATCTCCTTTATTTATAATAAAATTGGAGTGCTTTTCAGATATTTTGACCGAACCTGCGTCGTATCCCTTCAAATGACAGTCTTCTATCAATTTCCCCGCAGAAATTTTTCTTCCATTGACTTCCGGATTCTTAAAAAAGCAGCCGGCTGTGTAAGCAGAGTAGGGTGGATGCTTTTCAAGACGAAGCTTGACTACTTCATCGATCCTCTCTTTAATTTCTTTATTATTACCTTTTTGAAATTTCAGATAAATATTTAAAATTATTTCACTTCCATATTTAAATCTGGAATTTCTGTAAGTAAAATCAAAATACTCCCTTTTTTTAAACTCTGTTCTGCCATTGTCACAAAAGATATCTCCTCCCTGGATAAGATCGGAAATTGAATTCCCGAATGCACCTGCATTGACTGCAGTTGCTCCGCCGAGGGTACCGGGAATACCCGCGAGAAATTCAAATCCTCTTATACTGTTTTCTTTGCAGTATTGAAGAAAATCGGTATTCTTCATCCCGGTATTTACCTTAAGAATATTTTTCCCCATAAGATTGATTTCTGAAGAAGTATTTATTATTACCGCAAGTTCTGTTCCATTATCGGGGAAGACTATGTTACTGCCTCCACCAATAATGATGGTTTTTTTTTTAATACTGTTAAGAAATTCAAGGAGCGGGAAAAGTTCATTGATGTTATTAGTGAAAATGATGAACCCGACCCTTCCTCCCACATGCATGGTAAGAAACTCACCTATTATATGGTCGGAAAGGAAATTGATCTTTTTAGAAGTCAGATAATCAGAGATCTTTTTCTTCATTTTTTTTCTCTGGTACTATTCCCGGACCTCTGCAGTTCCGATGCAACTTAATTTGAAGGTTTTTATACATTAACGCTGAATCTGTTATAGTCAAATTTTTTATATCAGTAGTTTCATTTCCATCCTTTTCCTTTGTTGTAACCTTCAGAGTGAAATTTCCTCCCGATTCAGGTACCCAGGCAAATGAAGGATTAGCAGTGAAAGGAGTATGTTTGGAAAATACTATTTCCTCTTTCTCATTGTATAAAACGGTTGTTATATCAGGTTTATACATATTTACAGTTTTAATTATAAATCTTATGGATTTTCCCGCATCAAGTTCTTTTTCAGGCTCAAGTTTAATAAAAGAACCGAATCTGTTACCGATCTTAATAAGTTTTAATTGGGGGTCATCACCTTCGACTCCGGCTGAATAGAGATGATTTTTAAAATATACAGGGGGGAATTTAAGTGTAAGGAATTTATCTTTGAAATTGGAAATTGAATGATCTTTTAAACCATAATAATTTATAGAAGTACCGTCTTCGATTCTTAGAACAACAGCAAGATGGTCTTTCATGAGAACAGGATCATAAAGACGTCCTGATTCAGATCGATACCAATCTTTTACCCCGCCTCTTTGAGTTATAAGGTAAGTATTGTTATCACCGGGGCTGGCTATAATCATACCTTTATAAGATAAAGGTTCTATTCTCAGGAGTTTCTGGAATTTGTATCTCCAGATTATTCTTCTCTTTTTTAATGAAAATTTTACAAGCGTTCTTGATTCATCACCGAAGTAAATATTATCTTTTAACCTGAGGAAAGGTGAAACAGGTCTGACATCAATTACTTTTACTGCATCAGTATTACTTTTTGTATTATAAATTAGAAGTGATTTTTCAAAAAGTAAAATGGCCATATCCTCTGAAAGGTCGGAATCAATTAATTTCCCATGATCAATTATTTTTGAGTAGAGAGTATTTTCTTTTTTAAAGTCGATGATCTCAATTTTTTTTTCATTGGTCTGTAGAAAAATTGATTTACCGATAGACCTGATATTAAGGTTCTTATTTGATTCATAAACAGGTTTTTTCTTTTCCAGGTCAAAAATGATAAAACCTCTTTTCTTTGCAAGGAATAATACGAGGATATTACCATTAATAATAAATTTTCCCCTTAACCCTTTTTTGTATTCTGCAAGAATTTCCGGGTTTTTTTTCTCATCTGTAACAGCACTGATATTTCCTTTCAGATCCGGAAGTATTAATGAATCTTTACCGGGAAGAACTGCGAAAATATCTTTACTTATGGATATATTCTTCATCCTGAATGCAGTAATGTCGGGAGTGATCTCCGGGATGATCTTTCTTGAAGTACATGAGAACATTAAGTTAAGCAGGATAAATATAAGAATTAGTTTTTTCATTCTTAATTGATTATATTTGAATCTGCATATCCCGTCAATCTGATAAAAAATGAGATATCTATTCAGAAATAATTTCTATCGGGTTATTCAGTTTGAAATCATCTGTAAATATCTCTTTCATTACTTCACCCTGAAGGTCCATTGATAGCTGATACCCGGAATAATATAGAAGGGTAGGAAAAATATCATTTATGGAGATAGCCTTCAAATTGTAATCCCTTTTTATATTTCTCCGTTCATACATAAGGAGAGTTCCCATTGAGTTCGGAGAGTATACAAAACTCTCCCTCTCATCTTGACTGAGGAGGTTTACTAAGATCCGTCTCCATGCAGGGAGAGGTTCATATTCAAAGAAACTCATTATAACAAGTAGTTCATCCTCACCTGTTGAACTGATCAACGTCCCGAGGATCGAGTCATAATATTCATAATATTGTTCGATAATTCTCCCATATTTCTTTATATCCTCGTTTTTAATATCACCGAAAAAATTAGGCATTGAATATTGATAAAAAAGTTTGCTGATAATACCCAGCCCGGGAAGTCTGACAATAGAGTAATAAACCTCCCTATCCTTCAGTTCGGGTATCTGGTTCCTTAAAAAATCATCAAAAGAAAATTGTTTTTTCAGAATATCGACTTTTTTATCTTTTCCGATATCTTTCGCGATAATATCTGAAAAAAACTTAATAAAATGGCTATTGTACTTAAGTGATTTCTCTGAATAATTAGGAAAAACTTTTGGAGTAAAGATTTTTATAGCTTTTTTCCCTGAATTTGAATAGTAAAGACTCAATTTATCAATATAATTAGAATTTTCTTTTTTCTTATAGAATGTTGTGGAATTAAGTACTGATGAATTTCTGAAGAATATATATTTTGGAAACATATCAAATTCGTAGCTCAACTCTCTGAATCTGAATTTGTAATCGGAATGATACCGGAAATTGTAGGGCCGTAAACCTGTCATTGCAGAATTGATAAGAGACATATTAAAGTTGGGTTTAAATCCCCTGATTCTTCCTCTTACACCATTTTTTAAAACAAGGTTAAAATTAAGAAGATTCTGATCGGAGGTATATGAGCTTATGAATTTAAGAGAAAGGCCGTCCATTATCACTATTCTGATCTTACGCGGGATTGTCTCAACATCAGTGTGTAAGTTTAATTCATTTTTTATCTCCGTTCTGTTCATGGAAATTATAGAAGTATAAGCATTGGTCATATTAATAATCAGTAGAAGTATGAATATCAGTTGTACCCAGCTCTTATTTATCTTTTTAAAAAAAACGAATATTATCCCAGTGATTACAAGGAAGAGGTTGATAAGCAGGACAGTAACAAGTTTTGTCCTTGTTTCAGCCTGAAAAAAATCATAATAGTATTCATAATTTGAATAAAAAATAACTGAAATATTCAGCATTGTAAAAGACAGGAAATATGTAAGGGTGGGGGGTGATATAATCCCTATACTGTATTTTTTTTCGGCAAAAAACTGAATGATTACAAATACGACTGTTATTATAATGAACCAGAGGGGGCCATAGAAGAGATAGAGGTTGAGAAAAAGGGAGATCAACTGCAAATCACTTAAAAATATATGGGGATTCAGGAACATTATTAATATAAGAACAAAAAAATTGAAAACTATGGATGTTATAAGAAAATTAATGAATAATCTTAATGATCTCCACAAAATCTTAATCCTTTGATGTTGTGATCAGCATTAAAGTTGTCTGTCCAATCCTGAACTCAGTTTGATCAGTGATCTCAGTTATTGAAACTTTTGAATCGTTAATAAAAGTGCTATTTGTACTTCCCAGATCCCTTAAATAGATCTTATTATTTCTTACTTCAACAGCAACATGTTTTCTGGAAATTTCCTTATCAGGAATTATAAGATCGACTTTGCCCCTCCCGATCAGAACATAAGGTTTGGATAGATGGAATATATACCCGGCTCTGGCCCCTTTTATAACAGCAATAGATATCTTCTGATCGTCGGGAAGTTTAAGGTTCTCATTGCTCCAGAGGGAATCACCAATACTCTTTTCAATAATTTTCGCAGTATCTTTATTGCTCTCAGATTCATCCTCAAGTTTTTTGCTGAAGGAGAAAACATTAAAACATTTTGAGCATTTCAGTTTTATAGTGCCTTTGATCTTCTCATCAGGTACATTGTATTTAGAACTGCAGTTAGGGCACTCAATTATCATAGTATTACCTTAGCATTATTTTTTTTTTTTTCAATTATTGTTAATAGGATTTAGCAAAAATTACACTATTAACTGCTTCCTTGCCACAAACAAGACATTTTAATATACCTTCGGATTTTTTGTTATCAATTACTCTTATTGTAGCAGCGATCTCCTCTTTTACAACGGATTCACACTCTTTACTTCCACACCATCCTGATCTTACAAATCCCCTTTTCCCTTCGATCGTTGAAACAAGTTCTTTGAGCGTGTCATTTATAACCGTATTTTCCTCTCTGTATTTCAATGCGTTATTAAAAAGATCCGACTGAATTTTTTCTAAAAGGGAGTAGAGCTCTTCAACAATGTTCTCCAGTTTAATAAAAGATTTTTCACGGTTTATCCTGTTCACCAGAACAGCTTGTCCCTTTTCAATATCTTTGGGACCGATCTCAACCCTGACCGGTACACCCCTCATTTCCCATTCCGAGAATTTCCAGCCGGGAGTGTATGTATCTCTATCATCAAGATATACCCTTATTCCTGATTGTTTCAAAGTTTCGTGAATTTTTTCAGCTTCCGGTAATACTGTCTCCTTCCAGTTACCTCTTGATATCGGCACTATAACTGATTGAAGAGGCGCAACTCTGGGAGGGATTATTAAACCTGAATCATCACCATGAACCATTACCAGTGCTCCCACGAGACGAGTCGAGACTCCCCATGATGTCTGCCATCCATATTCCAGTTTCTGCTCTCTATTCTCAAATCTGATATTGAAGGCTTTGGAAAAATTCTGTCCAAGATTATGCGATGTGCCTGCCTGAAGAGCTTTTCCATCCGGCATAAGGGCCTCTATTGCATAGGTGCTGACAGCACCTGCAAATTTTTCTGCATCGGATTTGAGACCCGAAATTACCGGAATGGCCAGGTATTCTTCTGCAAATGTTTTATATATGTCTAGAATTTTTAAAGTTTCTTCCTCTCCTTCTTCAGCAGTTTCGTGAACTGTATGACCTTCCTGCCAGAGAAATTCAGTGGTTCTGAGAAATGGACGTGTAACTTTTTCCCATCTGACAACGTTTGCCCATTGGTTTATCAGTACCGGAAGATCTCTCCATGATTTTATCCACTTAGAATACATTGAGCATATAATTGCTTCTGAAGTAGGGCGGACAGCAAGTCTTTCCTCAAGTTCTTCATTTCCTCCGACCGAAACCCATGCAACTTCAGGTGCAAATCCCTCTACATGCTCCGCTTCCTTCTTCAGAAAACTCTCAGGGATAAAGAGCGGGAAGTAAGCATTTTTATGACCGGTATCTTTAAACATACGGTCAAGATTATTCTGAATATGTTCCCATATTTCGTATCCGTAAGGCCTGATCACCATCATTCCTTTCATTGGTGAATAATCTGCAAGTTCAGCTCGTTTAATAACATCGGTGTACCAGCGTGAAAAATCTTCAGATCTTTTTGTGATTTGTTTAATAAAATCCTTGTCGGGACTCATAATCTCTCCTCTTAACCCGTAAATGATCCGTAATAATCAGTTTTTTACAAGAAGTTTTATATCAGAATAATATCGGGCAGTCAAATTAAATGCTTCCTGATATTGAATTATACAGGGAAATTGTGTAAAATATGAATCAGTTTATACATTAGGAGAATTAGAATGACTGACGAGAAGAAAAATGGAGAAATAACGGAACCCGCAGATGAGAATAAAGCAGATATTGAGGGTGAAGGAAAAGAAATAGAAACTGATAAAAAAGTTGAAGCGAAAGAAGTGATTGAAAAGAAAGAGGAAATAAAGGAACCGGAAGTCCAGCAAAAAAATGAGACTGAGAAAACAGGAAAAACCCCCTGTAAAAGAAGCTGCAACTGAAAAAATTGAAGTACAAAATGAAGAAGATAAAACCTTAGAATCTCAAAAAGAAGAAATTGAAGCTAAAGAAAGCGATGAAAAAGCTGAAGAAGCAGTTGAAGAAAAAATGACAAAGAAAGATCTTCATAATCTGAATTTTTACCCCGAACTTAGAACTGATATCCCAGAGATCCGGTCTGGTGATGTTATTAAGGTCTTCTATAGAGTTCTTGAGGGTGGAAAAGAAAGAATTCAGATATTTGAAGGTACGGTTATAGCAATGAAGAACAGTGGCATAGCTAAAACGATCACTGTAAGGAAAACCTCATTTGGTATATCAATCGAAAGGATATTTCCTTTAAACTCCAAACTCGTTCAGAAAATAGAAGTGATTAAACACTCAAGGGTCAGACGGGCTAAGCTATACTATCTGAGAAAATTGAAAGGGAAAGCCGCACGTTTAAAAGAACTCAGGTGACCTGCAGTTTTGATATAGAGAATAAACTCCTAAATAAAGAATATTCATTTATATGCGGTATAGATGAAGTAGGTAGAGGTTCATTATTCGGACCTGTTGTTTCAGGAGCAGTTATATTAGATCCGGAAAAAATCAATCCTGAGGTTAATGACTCCAAACAGATAACTCATAAGAAAAGGGTGGTGCTGGCAGAAGATATTTACAAAAATGCCCTGGACTTCGCAATCGGTTGGTGTTGGAACGATAAGATTGATAGTGTTAATATTCTGAATGCCACAAAAATTTCAATGAGAATGGCATTTCTGAATTTGCATATTGAACCTGATTATGTTTTAATGGATTCGATCAATCCCGATTTTTTGAATGTGAAAGGGGAGGGAGTTATTAAAGGTGATTCAATTAGTATTTCGATTGCTGCTGCATCGATAATCGCTAAGGTTTTCAGAGATGGTTTAATGAGACAATTTGCAGAATATTTTACCGGTTATGACCTGGAAAAAAACAAAGGATATCCAACCAAGGATCATATTTCTACTTTAAAAAAAGGGGGAATAACTTTATTTCACAGGAAAAGTTTTAAGATTAAAAATGGCTGAAAAACGTATTACCATTCTCAAAAAAGCAAATAAATATTTCAAACAGCAGAAGAACGAAGCTGCAGTCAAAGAATATAGAAAAGTTCTTAGTATTAAACCTGATGACCTGGAAGTCAGAAGGATCATAGGTGATATAGAACTAAAAACAAAAAATATCAAAGCCGCAATAGAACAATTTGAATGGATGGCCGATTACTATCTTAAGGAAGGATTCTTTACAAAAGCTATTGCGATGTATAAGCGAATAACAAGGATTGATCCGAAGTATGATAAAGCTTCCTTCAGGTTAGCAGAATTGTATACAAGACAGGGCCTGATAATTGAGGCCAAGCAGATTTATCTGGAGATGGCCGAAGAGTACAAAAGGAACAGTAACCAGAGAAGAGCCCTCGATATGTATAAAAAGATCCTTGAGTTTGACAGAAATAATATAAAAATGAGGTTATTGCTTGCTGAAAATTATTTAAGGGAAAAGCTTCTTGATCAGGCCGTAAATGAATATCTTATTTCCTTTGATATCCTAATTAATAAAAAAGATTATGCTCAGGTAGAAGAACTTGCAGGAAGTGTTATAAAGAAAGTAAAAAATATAAAACTTATCGAAAAGCTTGTTTATGCATATAAGGTTCAGGAAAAAGATGATGAAGCGGTAGAACTACTGAAAAGCCTCGGATCAGATCTTTATAAAAACAAAAACCTTCTGAAAATGCTTGGAGAGCTTTATTTCAAGAAAAATCTGATAGATGATGCGGAAGCAATTTTTAGAAAGATCACAGAAATTGATCCAACAGAATCAGAAGTTCTCCTTAAACTGGGAAAAGTATATCTTAAGAGAGAAGATTATGATAAGACATTTAATTTATTTCTTCCGATAATAGATTCCTATATTAAAGACGGAAAGGTTGAAGATGCGACAGCGATGCTCAGATTGATTATAGCTTCGAATAACCTGTATTTCCCGGCTCTGACAAAACTTGCATCAATTTTCAGAGAGACAGGAAAGAAGACCAATCTTATTGCATTGAATGATTCGCTGATACCTTTATTTGAAGCAAACGGTATGCATAAAGAGCTGAAAGAAGTTCTTGAAGAACTAGTAAGGATATCTGATTCCCCTATAAATTATGAAGAAAAACTTGCCTCACTTAATAATGATGAACAGAAAGAATACAATAGAACTGAGCAGGAGGAATCCCCGGAAGATGATAGAGAACTGGAGATCGTTACTCAGGGACTCCGGGTTGCTGATGAATCTGTTAAACTTTATGAATATGACAAAGCTCTGGAGACCCTGAGGAAGATCAAGAATGAGTATCCCGGAAATCATGATGTTAACATCAAACTATATGAGGTTTATAAAAGGAATAATGAAATTTCCGCAGCATTATCTGTTGGAAAAGAACTACTGAACCTGTTCAAGTCTGATGGTGATGATGAACAATACCAGGAAATATTAAATGATCTTGCTAATCTGGCACCTGAGGATGAGAAGATAATTGAACTTAGCGGTGAGGAAAAAACAAATATTGATATAAATTTTGATCAAGCTGAGATTGAAGATCAGTTTAACGATATTGAAAATAGCGGAATGCAGGAAATTGATCTTGGGTCAAAAGTAGGTATTGATCAGAAGGTTCTAATCCTCTCTGAAGAGGATAGTATAGTAGAAAAGACAGAAAATGATAAAAGTGACAGCAATGCCAGTGTATCCGGATATCTTTCTGAGATAGATTTTTATATTAATGACGGATATTATAGCGATGCTGAAAAACTTACTGAAGAGTTGCTTGAAAAATTTCCTGAAAGTGAAGAAATAAGGGCCAGAATTCAAAAGCTACAAAAGGTAAAAGCGGATAGGATTGAAAAAATGACTTCAGATCAGGAGAAGGAATCTGATCAGCTTGAAATTGAATCTGATCCTGAAGAGGAATTAAAAATAGAATTCAGCAATCAGCCTCAGGATATTCAAATTGACCTGGAAGAGGAATTGATCACTGACCATACAGACTTTTCCACTTTCAAAGAAGATTCTAACTATCAAATAGAGATGAACTCCAGCAGGATTAAAGATGAGGATGTTGAAAAAAGTAAAGAAGACTCAAATATATTATTAGAGAATCCGATCAGCAATGATCCTACTATTTTCGGAACAGAAGAGAATATACTTGATATCCCTGATTCTGAACCCGAAATACTGGAAATTGTAAATAAAGAAATTGCTAAGGAAGAAAAAACAGAATCGGTATTTGAGATAGATCTTGATAGCATTTCTGTTCCGGATGAAGATATCCAGAGCGGTATTGATTTTTCAGAGATTAGTGATAAACAATATAAAATTGAAGTAGAGGAACCGGATGATCTTAGTGATGTTGTAATAGAGCAGATTGATGAGGATATGATAATTCAGTCTCCATCAATTAAAAAAGATGATAATTTTGAAGATGAAAATCTTTCCTCATCAGGAGTACTTTTAAGCCTTGATAATGCAATTGAAGATGACTCTGATTTGGATGACAGTCAACCTTTTGAAGAATTGAGCAGTGTAGATATAGAACTTGAAAGTGAAGAAGAACTTCTGAAAGAAGAGGTCACTTTTACAAATGAAGTTCAGTACATTGAAAATGAAAATGTTGTTGAGGAAGAATTAAGCGCAATAATGTACTGGGTAAAAGAACTTGAAAAACAGAGAACATCAACAGTCGAGAAAAATATGGTGGAAATATTCGAGGAATTCAAAAAGGGAGTTGATGAAAAGATAGGACAAGAAGATTTTGACACAAGATATAATCTTGGAATTGCCTACAAAGAGATGGGGCTTCTTGAAGAAGCAATTCACGAATTTCTTATTTCTTCCAAACATCCCACCAAATTTTTTGACTCTGCAGGGCTACTGGGTATGTGCTTCCGTGAAAAAGGGTTAATGGATGATGCCATAACATGGTTCAAAAAAGCACTTGAGGAAATTGGACGAAAAAAAGAGGAATATCTGGCTGTGAAATATGAATTGATTGCCACCTATAGATTAAAGGAAGATTATAAACCTGCATTGGAAGTTCTTGAAGATATCTCCAGGACAAATCCAGATTATAGAGATATAGCTGAACTTAGAAAATATTTTTCCTCAAAGCTGTAAATTAAAAACTCCAGATTTTTTGAATAAAATAATCCAAAATAAAATTACCAAAAAAATATACAGACAATATATATATAAAATATTGAAAATGTAATTAGTTTATACTATTATTATTACTAATGGCAAGTAGGGGTAAATGTATAGTGTAAATATTATTGGAATATCTGATTCAATAAAGAAACTAAAAACACAGATATCAAAAGTGGCAAAAGTTGATTTTTCACTTTTGATAACAGGAGAAAGTGGATGCGGTAAAGAGTTGGTTGCACGGTCTGTTCACAATTCAGGAGGCCGTTTCGGTTATCCTTTTATTCCTGTTAATGCGGCTTCAATTCCTGCCAGTTTGCTTGAACCTGAATTGTTCGGCTATATAAAAGGAGCGTTTACAGATGCAGGGAGAGACCGTAAAGGGCTGATAGAGGAAGCAAACGGGGGGACATTATTTCTTGATGAGATAGGGGAACTGCCGGTGGAACTTCAATCAAAGTTATTGAGGGTTTTGCAGGAGAGAGAATTAAAAAGAGTTGGAGAGAACAGGTACAGAAAGATAGATATAAGATTGATAAGCGCAACAAACAGAGACCTTGAAAAAATGATTGAGCATGGTCAATTCAGGGAAGATCTTTTCTATAGAATTCAGGATCTGATAATTAAAGTTCCGCCTTTAAGAGAGCGGGTAGAGGATATTCCGGCGCTTATAGATCATTTTACTAAAATACACAGTTTTAAATTCAATTCTGAAGATATATTAACTCTAAATAACTATTGCATAAGAAAGGATTGGAAAGGGAACATAAGAGAATTGGAATCTTTTCTTAAAAGAGCATATACCTATTATCCGGATTACTTATCTGTAGATAAAAAGAATGAGAATTCGGTGGATGGGCTTCTTTCAATGAGAAACAGTTTCGAACATTCTATAATAAAAAGAGTATTGGTAAAGAATGGCTGGAATAAAACCCGAAGTGCGGAAGATCTTAAAATCAGCAGAGCATATTTGTTTACCCTAATAAAGAAACACCATCTGACCTTACCTGTAAATGAATGATTTCAGAATTAATTTATGATAGTATTTTATCAGAGGTTTCAGATGAAAAAATATATATTGACTTTATTTTTAATAGTTATTTTGTTTAACTTTTTAATTTACTCAGAAGAAAAATCAGGTAGTCGTGAAAACAGGGTTGCACTTGTTATAGGGAACGCCGCATATAAAAATTATCCTTTAAAAAATACAGTAAATGATGCTGTTGATATGAGTGATGCTCTCAGGAGCCGTGGATTTGAAGTAATCTCCGCTACTGATGCTGATTACAATAAAATGTGGAATACTATCAGAAAATTCGGTGAGAAATTAAAAAATTCAGATATTGGATTGTTTTTTTATTCCGGGCATGGAATTCAGGTAGATGGAATCAACTATCTGATACCGGTAAATTCAGGAATAATGAATAGTGATGAAACAAGATTTAATGCTATTGATGCATCACTGGTTCTTGAGAAAATGAAAACTGCCGGCAATTCCCTGAATATAATTGTTCTGGATGCATGCAGGGTCAATCCTTACAAGAGGGAGAGGGGAGGCTTCGGCGGACTGGCTAAAATGGATGCTCCATCCGGGAGCCTGATCGTATATTCAACCAGTCCCGGTAAGACAGCAAGTGATGGTGTCGGAAGAAATGGAGTATTCACCAAGCATTTTTTAAGATCAATATTGAGTGATGATCTGGAAATTGGAATGATGCTGAGGAAGATACGAAAAAATATAATTGATGAAACAGGAGGAAAGCAGGTACCTTGGGAATCATCTTCACTAACTGGTGAATTCTATTTTTCAAGGGAGTTTAATAATGGACGCTTTAAACCTTTAAGTAATAGTGTTTCCAGTTCACTTAATTTTGACTTCAGTTCAATGACTTTTTTTGAATCCGGTAATGAATATGAAGAAGTCCCGAACAGAAAATATTCAACTACTTTTGACAAGCAAAAGAGTCGTTATATAAACACGAAAATTAACTTCAGAAATAAGTTCTTTAATATAAAAGACACTGAGCTTGAGATTGCCTTGAAATTTTTTAAACCTGACGGTACTTATTGGAATTCAATCTCAAAACGGATCCATGTTGGAAAAGACCTCGATTATGCGACTTATGAAAGGCTTGGTTTCGGATGGGAAAAGGAGGGGAATTGGGTCCCCGGTAACTATAAAGTTCAGGTTTTCTTTGATGGGACCTATGTGGCTCAATCTGGTTTTAAAATTACTGACATTTCTCTACTGAACACCGGAAAAGGGTATGAGTTTCAAAATGTGAGGTTTTTTGAATCAGATGAAAAATATTCCGGTGAGAAAGAAGTAAAATATAGTACGAGATTCTCTAAAACAATTACAAGGGTTATATATCCTTATATACTTTTTAAGAACAGATTTTTTGGTATCAGGGATCAGAAGATCAAAATGAGAGTAGTAATAATGAAGCCGGATGGATCAAGATGGGGAAATGTAGAGAGAAATGTCTCCGTATCAAAAACACTTGATCTTGCGTCATATGACAAAGCCGGATGGGGGTGGAGTGATCCCGGTAACTGGCAACCGGGCATTTATCCTGTGTACATATATTTTGACGGCAAGAAAGTGGGAGAATCAGGTTTTGAAATCTATTGATCCTTCATCCGGATAGACCTGAATATAAAAAAAAGCATAATCAGAGCAGTAATAAAAGGGAAAACAAATCCGAATCTTGTATAAATTGTTATCCTTTTTCTGAATTTAAATTCGGAAGTAAAAGAGTATTGAGTGTTAAGGGGGATTTTTTTTACTATTTTTCCTCTAGGATCTATAATAGCCGAAATTCCATTTGAAGTAGATCTTAGAATATATCTTCTATTCTCAATAGAGCGGAAAACAGACATGGAGAGGAGCTGGTAAGGTGCAGAGGTCGTTCCATACCATGAATCATTGGAAACAAGTATAATAGCTTTCCCTCCTTTCGATATGAAATCTCTTACAATGCGTGGGTAGATTATCTCATAACAGATTGGAGTTGCTACTTTTTCCCCTAATACTTTCAGGTTAAAAATTTTCTTTCCGGGAGTAAAGTCCGATATTTCATCTGTAATTTTATTGACAAAGAAAAAAAGATTTTTAAACGGAATGTATTCTCCGAAAGGGACAAGCCTGAATTTGTCATATTTCTGGAAATCTCCATTATCAAACAGCATTATGGAATTGTACATCTCATCAGAACCTCTGTAATCTGTGAATCCGGCAAAAAGCGGAATATGCATTTGTGAAAAACTACTGAGCCTATTATATATAGATCTATTCTGGAGTGGGGCAAGACCTATAGAATATTCAGGCCAGACAACAAATTGGGCACCACCTTCTTTTAATTTTATACTTTCATCAAAAAGATCAGTAAGGGTTAATCTTCTCCACTTCCCGTACTCTGAGAAATTCTGGCCTGTGTTAGGTTGAATTATACCGACGGTATTTGGAGAAATATCAACTTCGATTGAAGAATCATATTTTCCCAGAAAAAACCCTGAAGAGTAAATAAAGATCAGTAAAATTATTAAAGTAATCAGGTATTTTTTATTTTTATATTTTATAAAAAAGAATAATAATACATTTATAATTATTACTAAAAATGAAATTAAGTGAACTCCACCGATCTCAGAGAGTTGAATCATCCGGGTATTTCTATATTGAGAATACCCGGCAAATTCCCAGGGGAAACCTCCAAATAGTTTTTCCAGTAAAAGATCTTTTGTTACCCAAACAGAAGGTATCAGTATAAGAGATCTCAGATTATATATTGAAAATTTTCCTATAACACTTCCTGCAAGCCCATAAAACACTGATATATAAGCAGAAAGAATAAATATTCCCAATATTCCCAGGAACCGGCTCATACCGCCGTAGTTGACCATAACATTCGGGATCCAGTAAAGAATTATAAGATTTGAAAAAAAGGAGAAAAAGAAAAATATCCGAAATGGTGATAACCTGGTTTTTTTTTCCAATATATATAGCAGGGGAATTAAAAAAATAAATGACAAAAAAGATAGATTAAATTTAGGAAAAGAGAGCCCATATAATATAGCAGAGATAAGTATTAGAAATAAGTTTATTATTCTTACTTTATTTTTACCGTTTGAAATTTCTTCTTCTCCATCTTCTCGAGTTTGATTTTTTCTGAGTTCGCTTTACTTAATGATTTAAAATTTCCGACTTTTACTCTGAACCAGAGATTTGTTGATGATTGAAACTGACTGATATCGGTCTGGTATCCCATCATTGTGAATTTTTTTGCATAATTTTTTGCAAGCAAGTGGCTTCTGAACGATCCGACCTGAATTGAATAATAACTTTCTTTTTCTTTTGATCTTGAGATCTTTACAGGCTCTGTAATTTTGTTAATCTTCTTTTTACTTTCTATATTTTTTTCTTTGTGATCAAATAATCCGAGTTCCTTTTTTATGTCTGGTTCCTCAATATTCGTATTACTCTTGTTTTCTTTACTTTCAAGAATTATCTCGTCCGAATTCCCGGAAACAGTATTAATATCGTTGAATGTTTTATTTCTGGTATTTTCAGTTTTTCCTGCATTGAAACCGATGTAGAAAAGAAAAATTCCTATCAAAATAACTGAAATCAGAAGTATAACAATGTGGGTGAATGTAACTTTGATTTCCAGATAGGACTTATTGTCTGACATTATTTATTTGCCAGTTTAGAAAGAAAATCAATTGGAAGCGGGAAAACAATTGTAGAGGAATTTTCAGATGAGATCTCAGTAAGAGTCTGGAGATATCTCAATTGAATTGTAACACTGTTCTTTGACATTTTTGCAGCAGCTTCTGAAAGTTTGTCAGCAGCCTGGAGTTCACCTTCAGCATGAATGATCTTGGATCTTCTCTCTCTTTCGGCTTCAGCCTGTTTTGCCATTGCTCTCTGCATTTCCTGAGGGAGATCAACATATTTGATCTCAACCATTGAAACTTTAACACCCCAGGGGTCGGTATGCTCATCTATGATCGCCTGCAGTTTTGAATTTAACTTTTCCCTTTCAGACAGAAGTTCATCAAGTTCAACCTGACCGAGTACAGACCTCAGGGTAGTCTGAGATAATTGAGATGTAGCATAGTGATAATCCTGAATGTCAATCACCGCCCTCTTGGGATCAATTATCCTGAAATAGACGACAGCATTAACTTTTATTGAAACATTATCCTTTGTGATAACATCCTGTGGTGGAACATCAAAAACAATTGTTCTTAAACTCACCTTAACCATCTTATCTATCGGGTAGAGTATTATAACAAGGCCGGGTCCCTTCGGTTTACCGAGAACCCTTCCCAACCGGAAAACGACTCCGCGTTCATATTCTTTTAAAACCTTAATCCAATTTGCAAGTAAAAAAATTACAATAAAACCTATAATAAAAAATGGTGTATAAAGTGGCATTTTATTCTCCTTTTTTCACTTTCAGTACAAGATTTTCGACTGAAAGTACTTCAACTACTTCATCTGTTTTTATCAATTCGTCTGAAACAGCGTTCCAGATTTCACCTTTGATAAATACTTTGCCTGATGACTGGTGTACAGCCGATCTGGCTCTCCCTTTCATCCCTATCATGCCTTCGGCTCCGGTCTCGGATCTGCGGCTGCTGATTCTGATAACTTTGTATGCGAGGAATAAAAAAACAGTTCCGAAAACAGCAGAGGCTGTAATAATCGTTGTTAAAGCCGGCCTTAGCTCTGGGATCGGTGAATTTAGAAGCATAACAGAACCTAGTACAAATGAAATTATCCCTCCGATACCGAAAATTCCGAACCCCTGAATCTTGATCTCAGCTATAAAAAAACCTATCGACAGCAGGATAAGAAAAAGCCCGGTATAGTTAACGGGAAGGATCTGGAATGCAAAGAATGCAAGAAGCAGGGCTATCCCTCCGAGTACACCGGGAATTATAACTCCTGGATGAGTAAACTCAATATATAATCCAGCAAGTCCGATTATAAGTAAAAAATATGCCAGATTCGGATTTGTAATTGTCCGGAGAAACCGTTGTCTCATGCTCATTTCGATCGTGGTTATTGTTTGATCGGTTAATTTAAGGATGGTTTTTTTCCCATCTGATATAACTATTTGCAGACCATCCGATCTTCTGACTAACTCTTCAAGGTCTTCAGCGATCATATCTATCAGGTTCCCTTTCAAACTCTCTTCTGCAGTAAAAGAACTGCTGTCTCTGACAGCTTTTTCCGAAAGTTCAGCATTCCTTTCTCTGCTTTTTGCAATTGATCTTATATATGAGACAGCATCGTTGGTTATCTTTTTATTCATAACCTCATCAATATCTTTTCCCATAACTGATACGGGATGCGCGGCTCCCATATTTGTTCCGGGAGCCATTACGGCAATATTTGCTGATATTGTAATGAGAAATCCTGCAGAAGCCGCACGGGCTCCGGATGGAGAAACATATACTGCTACAGGTATTTTGGAGTTCATAATAGTTTTTATTATTGTTCTCATTGAAGTTGAGAATCCACCCGGAGTATCAATTGATATGATAATAAGTTCACCGTTTCCAAATTCGGTTATTTTTTTAAAGGAATCTGTGATGTATTCTTCAGAAATTGAGTCGATAGGGCCTTTTATTTCAAGGTTGTAGATACTACTTCTAAGAAATTGGGGCATGATTAAAAAAAATGAAATAAGTAAAAAGGTAAAACATGCTTTTCTCATATAATTATTATAATTAATAACCCTTAAAAATACAATTAATATCCGCATTTACCAAATATCCGGAAAAATGGATTTTTATTACCTTTTCACTAAACAATAGTATATTTATGGCGTATAAATAGTTTAAAACTAAAATAGAGGTGAAAATGAATAAGAAATTTTTTACATTAATTATGTCTGTTCCATTTCTCTTCACTTTAATTGTGGGAGGGCAGAACAGGATCGAATTCAGAAAATACCATAATCCGCAGGAGGTCAACAAGTTCCTTAATGGTATTGTAAAAACCAACAACGCTGAATGTAAGCTTCATAAGATAGGGAAAACTCCGGAAGGCAAACCTGTATATATCCTTGAGATCGGAGATCAGATAAAAAAGAAAAAGAAAACTGTGCCTGGAATATTTGTTGCGGCAAACCTGAACGGGATTAACCTTCTATCCACAGAAGCTGCTCTTTTTCTGATCAATGATCTGATCCTTCATAAGGAGAAAAGGGGTGGATATACATGGTATATCCTTCCGGCAGGTAATCCCGATTCTACATGGAAATTCTTTAATAAACCGCTCTTTGAGGATGAAGGTAATGGAAAACCGGTAAATGATGATAACGATGATAAAACAGACGAGGATGGATATGAGGACCTTAATGGAGACGGCCTGATAACTAAAATGAGGGTAAAAGATCCGGAAGGAGAATTTCTCCCTATTCCAGGTAATAATAAATTAATGAAAAAAGCAGATTGGGCAAAGGGTGAAAGGGGGATATATAAAGTCTATTCAGAAGGACTGGATAATGATGGTGACGGGGAATACAATGAAGATGGCAAGGGCGGTGTTGACCTTTCCCTGAATTTCCCTCATCTATTCAAACCCTATACAAAGAAGGGCGGAGCCTGGCCGGGATCTGAAACAGAAGTGTATGGTCTTTTCATGTTTATTTTTGCTCATGATGATATTGCAATGACCATGGTTTATGGAGATACAAATTTCCTGATGATCCCTCCGCAGGGAGGAAGAAAAAGCCAGGTTGATATGTCAAAGATCAAAGTTCCGGAAAGGATCGGGAAATTTATGGGGATTGATACTGATAGAACTTACTCCATGAAAGAGATCATGGAATATGTAAAACAGGTAGTTCCTGCAGGATTTGAAGTTACAGAATCTATGGTAGCCAGCTTTCTCGGACTTGGAGCAGTAGTGAATCCAATAAAAGGAGATCTCAAGTTTTATGAAAATATTTCTGAAGAATACAAGAAATTTCTTAAAGAAATAAAACTAGATGGTAAGAGGCTTGATCCTGAAAAAGCAAAAGATGGTTCATTTGAATTATGGTCTTACTATCACCTTGGGCTTCCATCGTTCTCTCAGGATTTCTGGACCCTTCCAAAAGTAGAAAAGAAAAAGAAAGAAGGGAGTGAAATTACAGCAGAGAAGCTTGAAAAGATGACCAAGGAGGAATTCCTGGCTCTCGGTAAAGAGAAAATTGATAAATTTCTGAAATCTGTAGGTGCCCCGAAGAATATAAAAGCTGAATTTTTAATAAACGGAGTTAAAAACGGAGTAATGACACCTCAAAAGATGGCTGGATTCATGAAAAACATGAAGAAACCTGAAGATAGCTCAGCCGGAACACCGGAAGAGACAGCGATTCTTGATTTCAGTGAAAAAAAACTTGAAGGTAAAGGTTTTATAAACTGGAAACCTTTCAACCATCCGACCCTTGGAGAGGTTGAAATTGGCGGAATAACTCCCTTCAGTATGGTAATCCCTCCTGCCTCTATGATCAATGATCTGGTAGAAAAACAGGTTCCGTTCATATTTGATGTTGTTAAAAAACTTCCGGTGATTAAGATCGGAGAGGTCAGGATCAATTCAAAAGGATCGGGAGTATACGCAATTAAAGTATTTGTAAAAAATACAGGTTTCATCCCTTATCCAACGGAAATGGGAAAGAAGAACGGAAGGATCAGCAATGTGATCGTATCTCTGAATGGAAAAGGTATCAAATTTCTTGAAGGTAAGAAGCGGAGTATTATAAAAAATATAGGTGGAAATTCAAGCAAATCTGTAGAATGGCTTGTCTATTCTGAAAAGCCTGCTTCTCTGGTTATTAATACTGAAACCAGGATCGCGTCAGGAGATACAAAGACAATTAATCTGGGAGGTAACAAATGAAAAAGAATCTGATCATTTTTCTTGTTTTAATATTTACATTTGTATTGAGTGCTGGTGATAGATTTTCTCCATCTAAAGTGACAGTGCCCCTTTCGTTTGATGATTATTATTCCTATGAGATGCTTGTTTCTGCCGTTAAGAAACTGAATAAAGCCTTCCCGGCCATAACAAGGCTTGATATGATTGGTAATAGTGAAGAGGGTAGGGCAATATATGCTCTGACGATCAATAATCCGAAAACGGGTAAAGAACTGGACAAACCGGGAATTTATGTAGATGGGAATATTCACGGTAATGAGATCCAGGCATCAGAAGTTACTCTGTACCTAGCAAACTATCTTCTTACTAACTATGGAAAGAACAAGGAGATAACAGCCCTGGTTGACAGGGTTTGTTTTTATATTAACCCTACTGTAAATCCTGATGGCAGGTATCATTTCTTCAATGATGGAGGAACGACAAATTCAAACAGAGGATTAAGAAGGCCAAAAGATGATGACGGTGACGGTCTGTTTGATGAGGATTATCCTGATGATCTTGATGGAGACGGGAATATTTGCACTATGAGAAAAAAGGATCCTGATGGAGATTTTAAAACTCACCCGGATGATCCCAGATTAATGATTCGTGTAAAAAAAGGAGAAAAGGGAGAGTGGTCACTTCTCGGGTCAGAAGGGATTGATAACGATGGTGATGGAAGGTTGAATGAGGACTCGGAAGGATTTGTTGATCCTAACAGGAACTGGGGTTT
Source organism: Candidatus Aminicenantota bacterium (assembly GCA_963827565.1). GTDB lineage: Bacteria > Acidobacteriota > Aminicenantia > UBA2199 > UBA2199 > UBA647. The sequence continues at coordinate 426,253 of CAWHBG010000002.1, read as the reverse complement.
TGACTGGGCTCCGAATTATGTTCAGAGTGGTGCAGGAGATTATCCTTTTTCCGGAGTAGGTCTTAAAGCTATCTCAGAATATGTGGCTAACAGGCCGAATATAGCTATGACATGGCTCTTTCATAACACAGGAGGTATGTTCCTTAGAGGCCCCAGTACAAAATCACAGGGCGAGTATCCGAAAGGTGATATAGATGTATATGATTTTCTTGGTGTACATGCTGAAAGGATGGTCCCCGGGTACAGGTATATGATAAGCTGGAAAGATCTCTACAGCACATATGGTGATTTCGGTGAATGGATGGCAATGACCCAGGGCACCTACAATATTGTCGGAGAACTATATATGTCTTCTCACGAAACGTTCTCCTCTCTAAAAGAAGAGAAAAAAAAGAAAAAAATGCTCGAAGAAGATGATGAGGGTGGAGGTGGATTTTTCGGGGATAGACGCCTTGAGCACGAAAGGCTCCGCTTTGATGATCACCTTAATCAGGGAGAGTCTTTTAAAGAGTGGAAAAAATATCAGCATCCGGTTTATGGTGAAATAGAGATCGGCGGCTGGGTGAAGTTCAGTACCAGATTATCTCCTCCGTTTATGTTAAAAGATCTGGTTCACAGAAATGCTTCAGCAATCATTTTTTCTGCCAAACATCTCCCTGAAGTCTCCATGAAAATTGAGAAACCTGTTGAAATCGGAAAAGGATTGTATAAGATCAGGACTGTATTAACCAATAGTAAAGCTATTCCTACAATGAGCTTTCACTCAAAATTCAAGAAACTTTATCCGGAAGACACACTTAAAGTATCCGGAAGCGGGATTAAAGTGGTAGCAGGCGGGGTATTGATTGATAAATACACTGATAATGTAAAATATAAAGAATTTAAACCTGAGGTGCAATTCCTGACAATTCCCGGTTTCTCGAAACTGAGTCACCAATTTCTTATTTCAGGAAAAGGCGAAGTTAAATTCAGTTACTATTCAAGGCATGCCGGGAAAATAACAAAAACACTAAAAATTAAATAAATAGATTGAGGGGAGTTTATCTCCCCTCATTATTATTTAGTTAAATCTTTGAAATAGTCTGCAATATTCCCCGGTGTTGATACGATCTTCATAAATGTACCCATTTTAAGGTCGGGAAATGATAATGCAATTCTGAATCTGCCATGAAGCATAACAACCGTGTCTTTCATTACAAGCAATTCATATGGCATAAATGTTACATGGCGGGGATCTTTCTTATCTATTTTTGGGATAAATTTTGATTCCCCATCCTTTCCGTAAAGTGCTCCTCCAAAAAGGGTGAGTTTTTGTTCCGGAAAGTCAATTCTGTACACTTTCTCAACTCCCCCTTTTTTATTTTTTAAATTCCCTTCGATCCTGGTGATCATATTATTGTAATCGGTCTTCTTTGCAAGTTTTACAACATCATCAAAATAGGGCATAAAAATCATATAGTGATATTTTCTGAGTTTCTTAACAGTCAAACCCTTTTTTGAGCCGTAAGGCAAATTTTCTACTCTCTGAAGGGATTTAAACATTTCAGTTAATTTGGATGCTAACTCATTATAACCAGATTCAACATCAGGAAATTTTTTCCTGTAATAGGCATTTCCCCAATAAATCGGATTTGTGTAAGATATTTCAAAATTATCACCGTTTTTAATAATCCCAAATCTGAGAACTGAAGCAAATGCTGATAGTCCTCCAAGTTTTTCTACAGCTTTTTTGAGTATAATGTGTGTGGCAATAATAACAACTCTTTCCGGATCCTTCATCGGAGAATATTTACCGAGTATCTCAAATTCATTTGATTTAAGAAGATCTTCGACTTTGAGAACAGCATTTTCCTTTTCACCGGTTTCAATTCCTGCGAGGATATAAGGTTTCAAAGTAATTGTATCTCCATGAAGGGTAAAAATGAATGTTAATAAAAATAGAATAATTATAGATTTTTTCATATTATCTCCTTTCTTTTGTGAATATTTAACATAAATATTCATATAATACAAATGTGGTTATATATTGATTATAAAAAAACTATAATTATTGAGGCCCTGAACCAAAATAGTTCATATAAGTTGAAGAGTCTTTTCCAAATGCTTCGATCTCTTTTTTACATATCCTGTAGGTACATTTTTCCCCCTGCACTTCAGAGAAAAGGATCTTATATTCAGTTCCGTTTTCATCTATCATTATAATTCTTGCAAGATTTCTGTTTATTTCATTAGCAGATAAATCACTTTGACAAATGGGGCAGAGAAATGTTAGACGTTCACCATCCGTTAATTTCATGGTACTGTGAGCAATTCTTTTATAATCACCAAGATCAGGGTTAAGCAGTATGATCCCTTTCTTACCGTCATCTTTCTGCGCAATAAAAATTATTTTTACATTAACTTTCAGATAACCGTTGCATTTTGGACAAATATACTCATTTTGTTTCATCTTCTTCTCCATTTCAGAATTTCATCTGATTATTCTCTATAATAAAATAGTAAATAAATCAAGCAATCACAATAAATATTAATTTTTCTAAAAGATATTTTTGATGAATTCAAATTAAGTAATGATTACAAAAAATTGAAATTTCTATTTATTAATATATTATTTTAAATGGAGGTACTAATGATAAAAAAATCTGTTATATTTGTTCTTTTTATATTTATTGCTGGATTGATGAATTATCAGAATGCTTCAGGAGTTGATCTGGACAAAATCATATCTTCGGGGAAAATAGTAGTTGGAACAAGTGCAGATTATCCTCCATACGAATTTTTTCTGATGAATGATAAAGAGAATGAGCTTGTAGGTCTCGATATTGATATAGCCAATGTTATTGCCAAAGAACTCGGAGTTAAGATCGTTATAAAGAACCTGGTCTTTCATAAGCTTTTCTCAGTTCTTGAAAAAGGAGAAGTTGATATGCTTATTGCAGGCCTTAATCCAACTTATGCACGTACAAGAATAGCTGATTTTTCAGATATCTATTATAAAGCAATACAGAATCTTGTTATAAAAAAAGATGATAAGGAGAAAATTGCTTTTTTAAAAGACCTTAGAGGAATGACAGTAGGGACACAAAAAGGGTCAATTCAAAGTGAAATGGTTCCCACACAGATCGCCGGGGCAAAATTCATGTATTTTGATTCAATACCAGATCTGATAAAAAATCTGAAAGAAGGGGTTTTGGATGCTGTAATTATGGAGAAACCAGTTGCAAATTCATATGTGAAAAGACACAAAGACCTCATAAGTATAGAATGTCTGAGTTCAGGTACAGATGATAGTCCTCTTGGCTCTGCAATTGCTGTTAAAAAAGGAAATATACAACTATTAAATAGAATTAATGATATTATCCGTAAGTTAGAAAAAGAAGATAAAATTAACGAATTTGTTGAGAATGCAAAGATACTTCTTAACAAGAGATAATAACAAATAATCCGATTTCTGAAATTTTCTAAACCTATATTGACATCTTTAGGCTATTTGTATAGAATTAAACACATATGGTGAGTGTAGCTCAAGGGTAGAGTGTCGGTCTGTGGAACCGAATGTTGGGGGTTCAAATCCCCTCACTCACCCCATTTGCTATTCAATTAACAAGATGAAGTTTTCAAAAACATTATGAAATATAAAAACATTATGATGATTTGAAAATTATGTTTTCAGAACGTTTTAAAAATTATTCCTGATCAGAATGAGTTCATTTCTTGTATATCTCAAAATAAAAGAATCAACTTTTCAGGGGACAATACTTTATAAAAAAGAAAATTATTCCGGAAATTTTATAAAAGTTGCAGAAGATATATTTCTTTTAAAGTTGAAGCTGAAGGTTGATTTTTGTTTTAAGGATAAAATTGAATTAAAGAGCAGAACAAAAACCTTTACTCCGCTTATACCTCTATTTTCTGAAAGTAATAAAAAAAAACTTACAAAGAGTGCAAGATTTCTAACGGACAGATGGGATGATTTGTCAAAAACAGAAGTGATTGTTTTAACTCTGAAAATTGAAAAAGTTTTAGATATGGTGTGTATGAAGGATTTTTTATCAATGAATAACGATGAACTACTGGATATCCTTATAGGTCTGGAATCAGAGAAAGAATTAAAATTACTTAATATAAATAATCTTCAAGCCTGTTCATATAAGATCTTTGTTGATAATTTCAGCAGTATGGTTGAAAAATTGACTTCATCTTATAACAGCAGGGTTAAATCTGTAAAATTTTCAGATCTTGCAGGTAAGATAATCTTTCAGCCAGATTCAATATATTTTAGATATATACTTGAAAAGGCAAGGGAGAAGCAGGATTTCAGACTACTGAAGGACAAACTGGTTTTTACGGAACTTCCACTTTCTGACAAAGAGACCTCTGTAGTAAATGAAGTTGAAAAGATAATAAAAAAAAATAAACTCGGAGTGTTTTCAATATATTCAATAAGAAAAGTTTCGGGAATTGAAATTGAAAAGATCAACAATTCTTTGTGGCATATGCTGAGTGAGGAGAAGATCGTTCCTCTTGACGATAAAAAAGAAAATTTTATCTTTTATGAAGAATTGACAAAAATAATAAACCGCCTGAAAAAATATAAAAGGAATCAGGGTGATATGATTGATATATCGTCATTCAGAGAAATTTCAGTACTTAACAGAAAGAATATTATTCTGGTTCTTGAATATCTTGATTCTCAAAAAATTACTACAAGGATTGGCAATAACCGAAAAATTGAACTTCAGGTTTGAAAAACTAATTATTACCAGTTGCTGTTTCGTCATCTTCATCAGTTGATGTAGATTCTTCAACACCAGTTCCGACATCAGATTTCAGCCTTGCTTTTGCATTATTGATTATTTCATCGAACCCTTTATCCTGCTCAGCCTGGGGTTTCCCTTTAGCCATTTTATTATACCAAAGTTGGCGAAGATATTTATAAGCGTTAGAATCAGTATCAGAATCATTAAGTAAAAAAGCCTCCGCAAAATATTCTACAGCTTTTTCCGGGGCGGTTTTATGTAGTAATTGTCCAAGCTTGGTTGCAATACTTGATTTTTTATTTGCATTGTATGCAGTGCTGATAAATTTAACAGCGTTTTCGCGGTCTTTCTTTTTAAGATACCACTGGCCGATCATAAATGCATATCTTCCATTCGGTTCTTCAGAAGATTTGAATATTTTTTCAACTGCTTTCAGTGAATCATCGATCATGGAAGGGTTTTTCTTATAAAGGGCAATTGCAAAAGAGAATATCCTTTTTTCTGTCTTTTTTGAGGGATCAAAATCAAAAGATTCAAGAGATTTTTCAAGTGCGTTCTTTAAAGATTCGGAATCATCTTTGCCCTTTGAATAAAGTATCAGAGACTGAATACTCAGGGCTGGAGCAAGATATACAGCATTGATCTGTTTTTTAAGTTTTTCATCTTCGCCAAAACTCTTCTTTATCTTTTTTGCGAGTTCTACTACAAGTCCTGCATACTGATAGGCTTTATCTACATCACGTTTTGTAACGTTATATGAATTAGCAAGATAAATATACATCTCTATTTTATAATTATCTGCGAGATCATAAATTGAAATCACTTTTTCGCCGTATTCTATTGTTTTATCGAAGTCTCTTAGCAGGTATGCAGTTTTAGTAAGATTAATATTCAAGTTTTTAAATACCCTTTTGTCACTACCATATTCTAATGAAAACTCTTCGAGCAACTGGAGTCTTGATTTCGCATCTTTCTCAGAAACAGCTTTAAGCCACAGATCCTGTTTTTCACTACTGTAAATAAATGAAACAGATAGAATAAGAACAAATATAACCAGTATAGAAATTTTCTTTGTCATAACTAACCTCCTAATACCCGGAACAATGTGACCATTATAAATTCCGCAATAAATATTTGTCAAGCATTTTTTATTGAAAAGACTAAATCGTTAATAAATAATTGTTGATTTTAACAGATTGATGGTCTATATTCAAATGATGAAAATAGTTGATACTGTAATCATGGGGCACATAGTGAAGATCGCCTTTGATAATAACAGTATCCATATTTATAATGCATATCAAATAAAAGATGACCTGAAATTAAGAGGGTACCGTTTTAATCCTGAAGACAGGTCCTGGTATATTAATCCATCCGATATCAATAAAGAGCTTAAAGTACTTAATAAAGATATATTGCCTGATGGTACGGACAGTGAATCAGAGAAATCGGTAATTGGTGATAAGATAAGTGGAGTTGAACTCCCTGATTCATTATCAGTTCTCCAATTGAGAAACAGAATTGAAAAAGCGCTCAAATCAGCAATACCCGATACAATCTGGCTGAGAGGAGTTATCGCTTCAGAAGTAAAAAATTATAAATGGTTCTCCTACTTTGATCTTAAAGATGAAGATGAAAATATAGAAGTGTATTTTAATGTAGAATCCAGGAAATCAAATATTGATAAAATAACTGAAAAATTAAAAATCTCAGGTATCTCTGATTCATTGGAAAAGGATCTCCCTGTTTTTATCCAGGCGAATCTAAAGGTATCATCAAAAGCTCAGATCGATGTCCGTCTTGAACTTATTGATATATTGCCGGAATATACGAGGGCTAAGATCAAGAATAAACTCGATTTGACAATTGATAAGCTTAAAGAAGAAAAATTATTCGAACTGCAGAAAACCCTTTCTATCCCAAAAGTAATCAGGGAAATTGCTTTAATAACCTCTGAACAGGGCACATCGATCGGAGATATAATGGCCGGCCTCGACCCGGATCAGAAAAGGTTCAATATTTATTTTGTTGATTCCAGAATGGAGGGAGCAAATGCAGTAACGAGTGTTATAAAGGCTCTTGACTTTCTGGAAGGGCATCCATCTATGAACTTTGACTGTATTATGCTTGCTAGGGGAGGAGGGAGTGAACAATCACTTAGTATCTTTAATGAATATGAAATTTGCAGGAGAGTGTGTCTGACAAAGATACCTGTTCTAACTGCAATCGGGCATGAAAAAGATATTTCAGCTGTTGAGTTATGCTCTCACACAACTCCTTCCCCTTCTACACCCTCGGGACTAGGAAAGTTCCTGAGCCGCAGATCAAAATTACTTAGTGAGGATCTTGGTGATCTTATAGGGAAGTTCATGTTAATTTCTTCTACAATACAAAAAGGGGAAACAGAGAAAGTAAATTCCTTCTTATCCCATATTCCGGTTATTTTAAAAAACGTTATAAAATCATTCAGAGAGGCTCTATCATTCAAAGTTAAACAGATCGAAGATAATCTCTTTTTTACACTAAACCAATCAGGATCAGTTGTAAATTATCACACAAGCTCTGTCCTGGACCGCGGGAAGGATGTAATAAATAATAAACAGAAGAATATCAGGATTGTTAATTCGGATATAATTGCTAATATAAAGAAAAAAGGGACCTTTGAAAATACCATACTTAACAAGTCAATGTTACGCATAGATCTTTCAGGGAGGATCAGGGAGATCGCGAATCTGAGGAAAAGTCTGAAAAGTAAATTCCAGGATATATTGAACACAGGTTCAAGGATTCTCGCCGGTGAAAATATAAAAGTAAATATGTATAGTGAATATACAGAAGCAAGTGACCCCCAGAGAATACTTGAAAAGGGTTTTTCGTTGGCTCTGGATGAAAATGATAAACCTTTAACTTCACTCACTTTTTTTAAGGAAAGTAAAAAGAAAAAACTTAGATTCTTTGATGGTGAAACCAATATAGAAGAGAAGGAGGAAAGATGACAAATAAATCGGAGAGCTATGAGAAAAACTTTAAAATTCTTGAGGGGGTAGCTGATTCACTTAACAAAGATGAGATCAGCATAGATGATCTGGTAGTAAAAACAAAAGAAGCTCTTACTGCGGCAAAGAACTGTATAAATATACTTAATTATCAGAAAGGTGAGTTTAAAAAACTTGAAAATGAATTCAGTAAATTATTGGACGATACAGGAGCGAATGATAAAAAAAAGGAGACCGAATCAGTAAATGGTGACGACCCATTCTAAGGTGAAGTACATGAGTAACGGAAATGTAAAATTCTTTTTAGGAAGGAAAGTAAGATACTCAACTGAAATTATTTCCGGAATTACAACATTCCTGACAATGGCCTACATTATTTTTGTAAATCCGGATATCCTTTCAGAAACTGGAATGGATAGAGCATCATTGATCGTTGTGACATGTCTTGTTACCGGTATTATCACAATTGCAACAGGTCTTTTAACAAATTCACCTATTGCAATGGCCCCCGGAATGGGCCTTAATGCATTTTTCGCTTTCTCTCTTGTGTTAAATGATAAGATTGCTTGGGAGCAGGCATTAGGTATAGTTTTTATCTCAGGCCTGGTGTTTTTTATATTGAGCCTTGCAGGATTAAGGAGAAAACTTCTTAAAGCAATTCCTCAGGAATTACTGAATTCGATTGCTGTGGGGATAGGAGTGTTCATTGCATTTATGGGACTTCAAAATCTCGGAGTTATTGTGAAAAGTGATGCAACACTTGTCAGCGCCGGTAAAATTACCTTGAGTGTTATCATAGGCCTTGCCGCTTTATTGATTATGATAATTCTTGAGATAAATAAGATCAGGGGAGCACTTCTTATCGGAATTGTATTTGCAACAATGCTGTCACTCATTACAGGAGATACCCAGCTGCCTGAAAAATTTGTTTCTTTTAATATTGATATCTCTCCTGTTTTCGGGAAACTTGATATTTTAGGGGCATTAAAAATATCTTTTATTGCTCCTATCTTCACGCTTATGTTTATGGATCTGTTTGACAGTATGGGTTCTATTCTGGGATTGGCAAGGGAGGCAGATATGATCGATCAGGATGGAGAGATCCCACAGCTGGGTAAGTTGCTTGGAATAGATGCCGCGGCAACAATGATCGGATCAATATTTGGTACATCTACAACAACTACCTATGTAGAATCTGCTTCGGGTATCTCTGCCGGAGGGCGTTCCGGCCTTACTTCTGTTATCACAGGGATGCTGTTTCTGGTTTTTATACTTTTTGTCCCGGTAATAATGATAGTTCCGGGTATAGCGACTGCTCCTGCATTGATAATGGTAGGATTTTATATGATGAAGAATATCGTAAAAATTGATTTTAAAAATATAGAGATCGGATTTCCATCATTTATAATAATCATAATGATCGCTTTCAGTTATAGTATAAGTCACGGACTGGCATTCGGATTTATTATTTTTTCATTACTGAAAATTTTCAGGGGGAAGATAAGAGAAATACAACCTGCGCTCTGGTTGATAAATATATTGTCAATATTTTATTTTATAATCTGAAAAAATGTTCTTTGCTAAAAATGAGAGTGAAAACAACTTTATTGAATATAAGGGCATTACTTTTTCTGTTATTAAGAGGAATGTACGTTATTTCAGAGTTGAGTTTAAAAATATAATACCCAGAATAATTTTACCTTTCGGAACAAAACCTGAAAAAATACTTATTGAAAATTTTTCACGCATAAAAAAAAAGTATGAAAATTTTCTTCTTTTAATGGAAAATGCAGAGAGGTTGGAATTTATTAACAGGGAAGAAAATCAATTTAGGAATTTAGTTAATAATTTTATAAACCGTTTTTCAGATGAGCTGAAAGTAAATGTAAAGGTGATAAAGTACAGGAAGATGAGGAGGATGTGGGGGAATTGCAGAAGTAACGGGGTTATTACCTTTAACTCAAAGTTATCAAAGCTGCCGGAACGGGTAATCTCCTATATCGTTTATCATGAAATTCTTCATCTGGCTGAAAAAGAGGGGCATTCGGTGAAGTTCAGAAGAAGGATGAAAGAAAAGTTCAGGGATCAAAAGGAAATTGAAGCTGCCTTAAGATCTTATTTTATTAAGTTCAACTTTGAAGATATTAATTAAAAAAACAGTTTATGATATTATCACTTGCAAAGGAAAATAAATGATCAGATTATTAATATTGCTTTTTATAGCTTCAATATGCGGTTCTATTGGTGCCGGGCTTGCAGGATCAAAATCCAAAGGGTGTTTTACCAGCATAATACTTGGTTTTATCGGTGCATTAATTGGAATCTGGATAAGTAAAAATGTCGGAATTCAGGATTTTTTATATATCAGAGGTATCCCGGTATTCTGGTCCATTATCGGATCAGCTCTTTTTGTTACAATCTTGAATCTGATAGGCGGAAATGGGGAGAAAAAATAAATTTTATAAATATGAATAAACCGATTTATATTTTGAAAATGGTCGGTTTAAGAACTATAAACTCTAGGAGAACAATATGAACTGTAAATCTTTAAAAGGTATTCTGCTTTTTGTTTTTATTTTTCTGGCTTCAATTGTATTGGTGAACGGAGAATATATTTCTCCTGAAGGATATTGGAAAACTATTGATGATAAGACCAAAGAGGTGAAATCAATAGTAAAGGTCTGGGTAGATGAGAATGGCAAACTTAACGGGCAGATTCTCAAGATCTTTCCGAAAGAGGGTGAAGATCCTGACCCGGTTTGTGATAAATGTAAAGGTAAACTTAAAGATAAGAAGACCATAGGTATGGTTTTTATGTGGGGATTCTATAAAAAAGGAGATAAATGGGTTGAGGGAGAGATAGTGGATCCTGAGAACGGGAAACAATACCATTGCCAGGTCTATACAAAGAATGAAGGAAAAGAGCTGAAGGTCTACGGGTATATCAAATTAATTTTTAAAATCGGCAGAACTCAGACCTGGATAAGAACAGACAAAACTGCCCTGGAAGGGTAGTATGTCCCATTCCCGTTATGCATTAATAATGGCAGGAGGTCAGGGAACACGTTTCTGGCCCTACAGCACTGAAGAAAAACCTAAACAATTCCTGGATATTATAGGAGGCTCTTCTCTAATAGGCCAGACCTATGAGAGACTGAAAGTATTTATTCCGATTCAGAACATTTTTATTATTGCTGACATTAAGTATCTTGACCTGACCCTCAAATCCATTCCGGAACTGAGAGAATCCAATTACATAGCCGAACCTTCTCCGAAAAATACCGCTCCCTGCCTTATCCTGGCAAACATTATCCTTTCAAAAATGGATCCTGAAGGTACACTTCTTGTTGTCCCGGCAGACCATTATATTCCGGAAAAGGATAAATTCTCAATGGAGATGCAAAATGCAATGAATGCAGCTGGGGAAAGGGTAATTGTTACTTCCGGTGTGAAGCCGTATATTCCTCATACCGGATATGGTTATATTAAATTTGACACCAGTAATTCAAGTGATACGGGAGGGACACAATTCTTCAGAGTTGAAGAGTTCAGGGAGAAGCCGTCACTTGACATTGCAGAAAAGTATGTGAAGGCCGGAAACTATTTCTGGAATTCCGGGATGTTTATCTATAAACTGAAATTTTTTAAAGAATTTATTGAAGAATATGCTCCGGACTATCATAATTTTTATCTTGAATTGGAAAAAAATATCGATGATGAAGATAGATTCAAAAAGATATTTTCTGATGTGATCCCGGAATCGATAGACTATGTGTTAATGGAAAAGGTTAAGGAAGTGAAAATGTTCGGTGCCGGATTTACCTGGAATGATGTCGGAGCCTGGCTTAGTGTTTACGAGCTTAATAAAAAAGATCGATCAAATAATGTAAATATCGGAAAAAATATTATTATTGATTCAGATAATTCACTTGTATATTCAACAGAAGATAAACCTGTTGCAGTTATAGGACTTGATGACGTTGCAGTTATAAATACTGAGAACGGGATCCTTGTGTCAAGTATGGATAAGCTGCAGAATGTAAAGGATGTTGTAAAGGAATTGAAAAACAGAAAAAATTGAATATGTAATGGTATCAGAACCTTCAGAAACAGAACTAAAACAGCAATATATCTCGATAAGAAAGGATATTGAAAGAAGGCTTGCCGAATTTAAAAAAATATGGACAGAAGGGAGTAGTGAGGATATTTTTTATGAATTGATGTTCTGCCTTATGACTCCCCAGTCTAAAGCTCAACTATGCTGGGCTGCGGTTCTGAGAGTCAAGGAAAGAGATATACTTAAAGTAGTTAAGAGTGAAGAGATACTTGATGATATGGTCGGTGTAAGGTTCAAGTTTAAAAAATCCCGGTATATTCTTGAGGCACGGGACAAATTCCTCAAGAACGGATCCTTCAATATAAAAGAAATAATATCGGTATTTCCCGATGTTTATAAAATGAGGGAATGGCTTTTTAAAAATATAAAGGGAATTGGGTTGAAAGAGGCGGGACACTTTCTGAGGAATATTGGTTTCGGTGAGGCGATTACAATACTGGACAGGCATATTCTGAAAAACCTGAAAAAATTCTCAGTGATAAAAGATATCCCTGCCTCCTTGACTCCTTCGAAGTATTTTGAGATAGAAAAAAAAATGATAGAGTTTTCGGTAAAGATCGGGATAGCTCCTGACCATCTTGATCTCCTTTTATGGTATAGAGAAGCAGGAAAAATATTCAAATAAATGTTTCAATATTTAGAATGTTGTTAAAATTACTGTTATAATTATCGATGATCAATAAGAATATCAGGCAAAAACCCATATACAGATTCCTTTTTGTTCTTACAATCGCATCTGCTGTCGGACTTCAGGGGTGGAGAACACTATTTAATAATTTTGCAGTTGAAGAGGCCGGTATAGACGGATTCTGGGTCGGTGTTATTCAATCTGTAAGAGAAGTCCCTGGTTTTCTTGCATTACTTGTTATATATCTGCTGCTTGTTTTTAAAGAACATAATCTCTCAAGAATATCGGTGATAACACTCGGGATCGGCGTCGGACTGACCGGATTTTTCCCTTCAAATATCGGGTTGCTGTTTACAACACTTTTAATGTCTGTCGGTTTTCACTACTTTGAGACAACAAACCAGTCATTGACTCTCCAGCATTTTGATAAAAAAGAATCTGCCATTGTAATGGGAAGATTTAAAAGTATTTCATCACTGGCAAATATCGGTATAGGTCTTGCGATCTGGGTTTTGTCACATTTCATAGAAATGAGAGAGTTATTTCTGCTGATAGGTGTGTCTGTGATTTTTTTGGCCTTGAAGACAGTTTTTATAGACCCTTCAGATAAAGATCTCCCCCTGCAAAAAAAAAAATGGTGCTGAAACGTAAATACTGGTTATTTTATATGCTGAACCTCCTTGCCGGAGCGAGAAGACAGATATTTGTTGTTTTTGCAGTATTTCTTCTTGTTGAGCACTATAGCTTTTCAATACAGATGATCACAGTTCTTTTTGTTTTGAATAATTTTGTGAATTATTTGCTGGCTCCGTTGATTGCAAAAGCAATAAACCGATTTGGCGAAAGGAAAGTTTTATCTCTTGAATATACAAGCCTGATCTTTATATTTGCAGCATATGCATTTGTAAACAGTCCTATTATTGCCGGAATACTTTATGTCCTGGATCATATATTTTTCAATTTTTCGATCGCGATCAAAACTTATTTCCAGAAGACAGGAGATACTGAAGATATAGCTCCTTCAATGGCTGTAAGTTTTACGATCAATCATATAGCAGCAGTGGTATTTCCCCTTTTCGGAGGACTCCTCTGGGTAGTTGATTGGAGAATCCCATTTGTAATCGGGGCAGCTATAAGTTTATTATCATTAACTTTTGTTCAGTTCATCAGAACTGATAAAGAAAAAATTAAGGAGTAAAAAATGGATATCCGCAGTTTTAAATTAAGTATTTCCAGAGTTCTTTTTATATTTTTGTTCTTTCTATCACTAAACTGTTTCTCAGAGGATATGATCCTGAACATTCCGGTTAAGGATCCGGTAAGTGTAGGTGCTGAACATTTAAAAGAGTTTAAAGTAACAAACCTTTTCAGTATCGAACAACTTGTTGATTCAGTTAAGGACGGTAATAGTATCGGACTTTATTTTGATCTGACATGGATAAACAAAACTCTAGGAAATAAAAATATAGACACATCAAAGATATACGGGGATATTTATGCAGGTCCATATCCATTTGAAAAAACTGAGACAGAATATTCCTATAAAAGATTCAGGAGTAGATCAAAAGTAAGGAATGGGAAAGGATATATAAATATCTCATATATGCTGATGAATGTTGTCAACAGTGAAGGTTGGACAGATAGCGGAACTGTGACAGCTAAGTTTGTCCTTTTCCTTGAGAAAGTTGGAGAAGATCAATCACTGGGAAATTATGAAGCACGCCTCGATTTTAAAAAGGTGGGGCAGAGGTTTGTTAAGGTCCCATCTTTAATAGAAGGGCCATTCATCCATCTTGTCCATAGCGAAGATCCTTCCGAAGTTGTAATATCTTTTAAAACAAGTGACCCTGTTAAAGGTGAAGTATTTGTACCTCAATTAGGTCTATTCAGAAACCCGATTATCTCAAAGAAGCATGAAATTAAGATCAAGGGGCTGGAGGCGGATTCTATATACAGATACTGTGTAAGATACGGAGAGAGTGTAACAAAAGATTTTAAGTTCATGACAGCTCCATCAGAGATGCCCGAACAGATATTATTCGCATATACAGGTGACAGCAGAGGAGGGATAACCGGTGATGATGAAAAACTTATGGGTGTGAATCATAAAACTATGGAAAGGCTTATAAATCTGGCATATCAGAAAAATGCATCCCTGTTGATACAGGGAGGTGATATGATAAACGGATATACCTCAAGCAAAGCAGATTTTCATACACAGCTCCATTCCTGGAAAAATTGCCTTTCAGGTTTCTGGAGCGAGAGGCCTGTTTATACATGTATAGGGAATCATGAAGCTCTCATAAATGATTATGTTATGAAATCCAGAAAGTGGAGAGAGAAGTTCGGACTTGATAAATGGCCGTATGATACAGAGAGTGCTGAAGCTGTTTTCGCAGAAGAGATGATCCATTTTAAGAATGGACCGGAAACCTCCGACAAAAGACGTCCCGCTTATGACGAAAATGTCTATTCGTTCAGGTTCGGTTATATAAAATTTATAGTTTTCAACAACAATTATTGGAGAGGTTGGATGGATTTCGGTGGTTCGCCTGAAGGATTCATTTTTGACGATCAGTTGGATTGGATCAAAAAGGAGTTGGATGCGGGCGAAAAAAATACAAAAGTTAAATATATAATCATGTTTGCTCAGGAACCGGTTTTCCCGAACGGAGGGCACGTAAAGGACTGTATGTGGTATTACGGTAATAATGATGTCAGAGGCGCGACATATTTTCCCGAAACAGGGAAGATGCAACTTGAAAAAAAAGGTATAATTGAGGTCAGAAATGAACTGGTCAGAATGATAGATAACAATAAAAAGGTTGCTGCAATTCTCGGTTCGGATGAACATGCTTACCATAAGGTCCTGATTGATAAAACAGTCCCGGTCGGAAAACCGGGAGAGAAGGGAGACTTCTCACCTTTGTCTGATCTGAAACATGCTACGTGGTATATTGTTTCAGGAGGAGGCGGAGCCCCTTATTATAATGAAGAACCTGCTCCATGGAATAAATTCTGGAAACTGAATAAGAAAAGGGAAGAGAACCATTGGGCAGAGAAAGGTGCATATTACTATTCGTCGCAGGAAAATATTTTTATCTTTGATGCAAAAAAGGACAGGATATCAATGACCGTTTATAATCCATACGGGGAGAAGATCGATTTTTTCCCCGACCTGATGATCTCAAGGCGAGAGCAGTAAATTATTTGAGAAGCCTGTAAATATATATCAGGAGATGTATGGTTCCGAGAGAGTAGAGGCCGGCAAGGATATCGTCGAACATAATTCCGAAACCTCCTTTAATGCGGTCCGCCTGCTTAACCGGGGGCGGTTTTAAAATATCAAAAAATCTGAATATAAAAAATCCTGCTATATAGGCGGCAATACTTTTTGTGCTTAATACTGCCGGCAGGAAAAGGAGAGATATCATCTGGCCGGGTACCTCATCTATTACAATTGCATGGGGGTCTTTTTGCCCGTAATGCTCCTCTGCTATTCGTGCTGGAACTATTCCGGCAAAAAAGATGATAACTATAGCCGATATCATTACAATCGGATCAGGGGAAAATAAATAATTGAACAAGAAAACAACAATTGTTGTAATTAGTGAAGCGAGAGTGCCCGGTGCTATCGGAAATTTCCCAACGTTAAAAAATGTGGCTATCAGTACAGCAAATTTTTTCATATTTTTTCACCTTGGACGAGTTCATGATCGAACCCGGTTACCCTTATTTTATACGGGGCGTACTCTTCTGTAAATGGAGTTTTTATTTTTGTAAGACCATCCGTTTCCGGTGACTGGGAAGAAATTCTTCCTATGGTCGTATTATTGTCCCATGGACCAAGCGGTAAAAAGCTTAATTCTTTCCCGATGATGGATTGATTGTAGATATCCAGATTTTTATCGGATATATCCAGTATTATCTCCTTTCTCTCTTCGATCAGACCCGGATCGACCTTTTCCTGAAGATCAAATGCCACTGTATTTTCCTCATCCGAATATCCGAATACACCAAGCCGTTCTATTTTCTGATCCTCAGTAAAAGATCTGAGCTCTTCAAAATCACTTTGGGTTTCCCCCGGGAAACCGACAATAAACGAGGACCTGATCACTGCTTTCTCAAAACGGGACCTGATCTTATCGATCAGTTCTGAATTCTTATATATCCCTTTCCCGCGATACATCTTCTTCAGGACATTATCGGCGACATGCTGAAACGGCAGATCGAAGTAGGGGAGAATAGATGGGTGATCAAACGCCTTGATCATATCATCAGTTACATCTTCCGGCATAAGATAGAGCACTCTGACCCAGTCGAATCCTATCTTAGAAAATTCTTTTAAAAGTTCGGGGAATTGTGATATTTTCTCTTTGTCTTTTCCGATAATATGTGGAATTCTGGGAAATCAGATTTATTTCTTTAAATCCCTCTCTCTTTATAACTCTTCGGCCTCTCTAATCAGGGAATTAAGGTCTCTTGATCTGAACTTCCCCCGGATTGACGGGATGGAACAGAAAGCGCATTTCATGTTGCAGCCTTCGGAAATCTTTATAAAAGTGGAATTCGGAGTGGTAGTGATGATCCTCTTATGTGAATCGCTGTAAAGGAACAATTCACTCTCTTTATATTCTTTACTCTCATTTTTTGAGATCAGATCTGCGAGCTCTTCCATTCCGTTCACGCCCCAGAGGATATCGGCATTTTTGAAAGATTCCTGAATATCGTCATAATACCTTTCGATCAGGCAGCCCGAAAACCGCAACATTCTTTATTTCGCCTGCATCCTTTCTCTCGAAAGTGTTAAGTATCTCATCGATACTCTCTTCTTTTGCATCTCTGATGAATCCGCAGGTGTTTATTATGACCCAGTCCGTCTCCTCGTATGGAGAGACAAGCTTTATATTTTTCTTCTCAAGCATTCCCCCCAGAACTTCAGTGTCAACTATATTTTTGAAACAACCGAGGCTTATGAATGATGCTCTTACTTTTTCACTTCCCATTGGCGCATTGTATCACTTAATTAAAACATGGGCAAACTGTAGTTATAGATTGACTTTCCGACTCCAAACTGTTAAATAAAAATCATGATCTGCAATAATTGCAAAGCCGATGTGTCAGACGACAGCCTTTATTGCGGTAAATGCGGACAGAGCCTGATCGGTTCCGATATACAGATAACCCGAAACGATTTTACCCATGAACTAAAAAACAACAGATCTCTTGATTTTAAAAGTGGAGAAAATTTCGGAGACAGATATAGAATAATTTCGGAGCTGGGAAAGGGAGGTATGGGCCAGGTGTTTAAGGCCCATGACAATGTCCTCGGTATTGATGTGGCCTTAAAAATGGTGAGGCCCGAATTTCTTATGAACAAAAAGATGATATCCCGATTCAAGCAGGAGATCCTCCTCGCCCGCGAGATCACACATGAAAATGTAAGCCGGATATACGATTTCGGAGATGTTGACGGTATAAAGTTTATCTCTATGGAATTTATCAGCGGCAGGACATTGAAGGATATCGTGAGGAAAGACGGTCCGGTGGATATCGAACAGGCAATAGAGATATCAAAGGCTATTTGCAGCGGACTCTCTGCTGCACATAAAAAGGAGATCATTCATCGGGACCTGAAGCCCCAGAACATCATGATCGATGATAACGGCCATGTGATTATAACCGATTTCGGACTGGCAAAATCTGTGAGGGAAGAGAATGTCAGCAATACAGGACTGGTGATAGGTACTCCTCAATATATTCCTCCCGAACTCTGGAAAGGGGAGGTCGCAGATAAAAGATCGGATATATATTCCCTTGGAATAATAATGTATGAGATGGTTGCAGGTCAGGAGCTCTTCCAGTCTGATTCGGACTATGGGTACCTGCAAAAACATGTGAACGAAGATCCCCAGTTTCCTCCGGATATAAAAGAAAAATTACCTTCATTTTATCAGACACCTGATATTAAAATGTCTGTTCAAGGAGAGATCAAACAGATACCAGGACTGTTCTGATATTTATCGTGATCTTAAGGACAGGATGTACAGTCCCGGAACATTTGTCAGTGAACTCGAACGATCGATAAAGAAGACCGGTTTTAAAAAGATCGGGTTAGCATTTTTATTTATATTAATAGTATCATTTTTCGGAAGCCTGTTATTAAAAAAGGGCCCCCTGTTCAGAAAAAGAGATCGGTGGCAATTCTATATTTTAAAAATTTATCAGGCACTAAAGATCTTGACCACTTCAGTTATTCACTCCCGGAACTCCTTACAACAGACCTTGGGCAATCGAAATACATTAAAGTATTGTCAGAAGATAAGGTATCAAAGATTCTGAAGGAATCAAATTACCTCTCTTCTGCATTTATTGATGAAAAAATGTTCGAACGGTTGGGAGATAGCGCCAATGTTAATTATCTTGTCCAGGGTAGTTTCATCAAATCCGGCAATGACCTTAGGATCACTGTAAAATTGAGAGATTCCGATACCGGCGAAATGCTCAGTACCGACTATGTCGATGCCACTTCAGACAATATATTCCCGGCCATTGACCGGCTCACAACCGGACTGAAGAGAAGATTTAATATGACTGATCAGGAGATCCTCGCCGATATCGATAATGATATTGAATCGATAACCACATCGTCTCCTGATGCTTTAAAGTATTATATTTCTGGCAAGAAATTGTTTAATAGTAATAATTATAATGCCAGTATCATTGAATTTAAAAAAGCAGTGGGTATTGATCCTGATTTTGCCATGGCATATCGTGGAATTGCTTACTCTTATACATACCTGAATGATCTTCATAACAGAGATAAATATTTCAAGTTAACTTTTGCGCATATCAAGAAGATGTCTGAAAGAGAACAACTCCTCATCTACGGAGATTATTACGGGGAAGATTTCACTACATTCAGGAAGTCTCTGGATTCATACAATAAATTACTTAAGATCTATCCGGATGATATCAATGCCAATCTAGAATCGGGATTCTTCTATATGTGGTTTGAACAATGGAATGAAGCAATTAAACGACTTCAGAATGTCCTTGAAAATGAATGTGATAATATTTTTGCCGTGAAGTATATGGGCTCATCATACCTGGGTAAGGGTGATCTAGAGAAAGCTGAAAAACTTATAACGAATTTTGAGAAAGTATATCCGCTGAAGAACAGATCTGAAATTCTAGAATTTAAGTACAGGCTGTATATGATTAAAAAGGAATATGGAAAGGCTTTGAGATCTGTTGAGGAAGAGCATATTAATGGATTTATTGACGATAATGTATACTTATATCTCAGATCAAAAATAAAATTACTTCGAGACGGGGTAATCTCCAGCCAGAAGGTCTTCGAAGAGATTCGGAACAATAATATTGGTGTTTTTGATCATGCAGAGATTAATGATATTGAGTTCATGTTTCTACATAACGGATTGATAGAGAGTGCGCTCAGTTCTATTGACGATGAGATCAAATCTCTGGATTACAGAGGATATATTAAAGATGCATTATGTACCAAATTTCTGATCATGTTGAGGAATGGAAGCAGAGAGGATTCACAATCGATCCTTGAACAATTTAAAACTAATTCGAACCTGAATTATACAACTGCAATGATCTATAGAAATCTTTTTCTTAAAGGATTGGCAAATATTAATATAGGGAATCTGACGACAAGTAAAATAAATACAGAAGAGATAAAAAAAATCATGGGAACCACTCTGTTTCAAAAAGAGGTATCCCGGCTATATTTTTTGCTGAGAGGTTTGATCGATAAGGCAGAGGGGCATTATCCCAATGCGATTATTAATTTGATCGAAGCAAGCAGGGTAATTTCATGTGAACGTGGAATGTCAGATGAGTTTAATGCGATCAGCGCATATATCTTTTACGAACTTGGATATGTTAATTTCCTGAGTAATAATATGACAGAAAGTGAAAAATGGTTCATGAAACTTGGGAACCTCTCACTCGAAAGGTATTATTTCGGAGATCTATATGTGAAAAGCCTCTATTATCTGGGAAATATATATGAAAAAACTGGGCAAGATAAAAAAGCCGGGAAGATGTATTCCAGATTTATCCAGTTGTGGGAGAAAGGTGATGAATCAATTGTTAAGGATCTGATTCTTAACGCGAAAAAAAGACAGGAATTCATGCAGAATCATACAGATTGACCTTTACTTATCTGTTCCCGAAGTATCTTTGATTGAGAAATCAGAATTTTATTGATCTCACATATATGATCCGGAATAAAAAACAGATCAGAATTTTCTGTATCGGAATAAAGAACTGCAGGACAGACAAAACACTCCATGACATTCGGGCAGAGAAAACATGGCATCTTTCTGGTATGATATCGGTCTGCCCGAAATTCCTCATATGATTGTTTTACGGCTTCCGATCTCTTGATTATCTCAGATGGATGATCACTGATCACGTTTCCATAATAATATCCAGATCCCTGAGAGAGGTTCTCTCTATTTTTAAAATAAAAATAGAAGCAGTCACATCCCCATAAATCTCCATCCGTTGTAATGGTCACCTTATGGTCGCCGGCACCGCACCCATGAATGAAAAGATCTTCTTCAGTATTAAATAAACGAAACGATGTATGTCCATGAATCATATAATCCCTGTAACAGATCTCTCTTAATTCAGCTAATTGATTTTTTAAAATAATGATATCCTGATTTTTCCATATTGGGGATAGATCCAAACTGATCCCAATATCATCAATGTTGAGATCCTTTATCGATAGAGCGGTTGTAATAAGAGTTGAAATATTGTCGGGAGAATAAACTGAGTTAGAGGAGAGAGTGATATTTCCGGAGTTCTGCAGTCTTAAAATTGTATCAAAATATTTTTTGGTAAAAATTTTCTCGGAATTGCTGATCTGTTCATTAAAGAGAATGCTGATCTGAACTGAGAAATTATGGGCTTCAAAAAAATCGAATATTTCATCATTGATCAATAACCCGTTAGTGATGATTGAAAAATCAATTCTCTTCCCCTTCCTTTTTTTTATGATTGATTGGACTGTATTTCGGATAATCTCGAAATTAAGTAATGGTTCACCACCTGAAAAGCAGATATGCATTTTGCTGTCTGAAAGCGGTAAAATAAATGAAATTGAATTTTCAGCAACAGCTGAATTCATGGAGATATTTCTTTTTTTCTTCTGATAGCAGAAATTACAATCTAAATTACAGTTTTCAGTGGTCAGAAATACAGCATTTTTTATTTTCAATGTTCCCTGTCCCGAAGAGACAGATATTTATGTACTGTAAACTACGTTACTTTATTTCAATGCCAGTTTTTATTTTTCTCTCTGCTGTGGGACAGCCCCTCTTCACATTATAGAGGGATGTCGGTTCAACTCCCTTTGCTGCTGTTTCTTTCAGGTATTTGATCGCATAATCAGCTTCATCCCTTGTCTTTTCATCACTGATACCATTAATTGCTTCTTCGATAATATCCAGACATTGTTTCATATCTTTAGAAAAATAAATATTGCCGTAATCCATTTCCCCTCCTGTTTTTTACTTGTTGAAGAAAGTATTTCAAATCTGAAAAAAAAAGTCAATATTATGTTAAACCTTTAATGAAATTGACAGAAATCGGTATTTAAAATACTATTTAAATTGATGGAAGGGCATAAAGGGAATAAAAAAGTAGCAATAATTTTCTCCGGCGGGCCTGCACCCTCCTCAAATGCTGTGATCTCTTCAGTTGCACTGAGTTTTATTAATGCAAAAGTTCCGACCATCGGATTTTTTCACGGTTTTGAGTTCCTTGAAAAATTTGATACATCTGACAGGTATTCCCTGGTAGAGAAAATTCATTATGAAGTGCTTGACATCTCTATATCAAGGATCCGAAACAGGCGGGGAGTTTACCTGAAAACATCAAGATCCAATCCCGGGAAAAAAATAAATAAAAAGGAAGATCTTGATGATCCTCAAAAAAATGAAAGGCTGACAAATATCCTGAAGGGATTTGAGAGCCTCGGAATCGGATTTATGGTTACGATCGGCGGGGATGACACACTTAAGACTGCAAATTTATTAAGCATGATGGGCCTGCCTGTTATACATATTCCGAAAACAATTGACAATGACTATTTCGGTATACCCTGGACTTTCGGATACTGGAGCAGTGTACAAACTGCGAAAGAATCACTACTGAGCCTGAAAGCTGATTCGGAAAGCACCAACTCATATTTTATCGCTGAATTAATGGGGAGGAAAGCGGGTTGGATAACCTATGCTGCCGGACTTGCGGGTGAAGCGGTCATGATGATATCTACTGAGGATATCGATGGGGAAGTAATGGATCTCAATGAGGTTGCAGGTGATATAGTGAATAAGATAATTGAGAGGGAGAAACATAAAAAGTTTTATGGTGTTATATGTATTGCCGAAGGGCTCGCCGATAAACTCCCTGAACATTTAAAACCTGTTGAGAAAGATAAGCACGGAAATATTGTGCTTTCTGCAGCAGAGGTGGGAAGAACGATCAGGGAAGCTGTCTGTAATCTATATGAGGAAAAAACCGGCAGGAAAAAGAAGATCATCTATAAGCAGATCGGATATGAGACCAGGAATACACCACCGATCAGTTTTGATGTGGTCCTCGGAAGTATGCTCGGATTCGGTGCATACAAATTGTTCAGAAACAGCCAGTTCAATTCGATGGTGTCGGTTTCTGACAATTTTTCTATCATTGCCGTTCCCTTCGATCAGTTAATAGATGAAAAAACATTGCTCACCAAATTAAGAAATGTACCCAGGGGAAGTGATTTTTATGAGCTCAAGCAGGCCCTGACATTCAAACTTCTTGACGACTGAAGGAGGATGTAACAAATTCGGAAAGTTATTAAATAATTTCCAACCCATGCAGTATGATTATAATAACAGCAATGGGGGTTATGAACTTCAGTATAAATCTCCAGCCCTGGTAATACCATTGGCTGCTGTTGAAGTTTTCTGATTCAAGAATGCTCTTCTTCATCTTCCAACCGACAAATAGGGCAATGATCAGGCCGCCGACTGGTAGCATATAGTTGGTCGACACAAAATCGAAAATATCAAAGAAAGACTGCATCTTCCCCTTGAACATAACCTGGATCTTATCGAGAGCAGGAAGAAGTCCGATAAATAATATTGCACCACCCATGATCAACGTGGCTTTTACTCTTGACCACTTCTTCTCATCGATGAAATAGGAAACAACCACTTCGAGAAGGGATATGCCGGAAGTGAGAGCTGCAAATGTAAGCAGCAGAAAGAAGGGGACTGAGATAAACGGGCCGGTCTGTGCAAACAGGACAGGTAATGTTTCGAAGATAAGCCCGGGCCCTGCGGCCGGTTCCATTTTATATTCGAAAACCAGTGAGAATATTGCAATTCCTGCAAGAAGGGCGATAACCGTATCCATAATCACCACAGTTATAGCAGCTCTCGGAAGATTGATCCTTTTACCGATATAACTTCCATAGGTGATCATCGCGCCCATACCGAGCGAAAGGGTGAAAAATGCATGTCCCAATGCGGATAGAATGGCTTCGGAACTGAGTTTCGAAAAATCGGGTTTGAACATGAATGCAAGTGCTTCCTTTCCGCCTTCAGAGAAAAATAATCCGTAAAACACGAGACCAACCAGAATGACAACTAATGTGGGCATCAGTATCTTTGACCACTTCTCTATTCCGTTCCTGACCCCCCCGATAACAATTGATATGACCAGTCCCATGAATATGGTATGCCACATGATCGAAAGCCATGGATTGGTTTTGAGTTCAGTAAATCCGGCAACGATCTGATCAGGTGTACCTGAAAAACCGGAAAAAGATTTAAAAATATAGGCCATTGCCTGTCCGGCAACGACACTATAGAAAGATAGGATAACAAAACCTGAAGCAACACCGAGCCATCCTGCGGACTGCCAAAGACTTTTCTTCCCGTCCAGGTCCTGAAAAGCGCCGATGGGATTCTTTTCGGATCTGTGTCCGACGATCAGCTCTGATATCATGATCGGCAACCCCACTACAAGGATAAATCCGAGATATATGAGGACAAAGGCACCGCCTCCATATACTCCTGTTATGTAAGGGAATTTCCATATATTTCCCAGTCCTACAGCTGACCCTGCCGCAGCCAGTATAAAACCCATCCGTGTACCCCATTTTCCTCTTGTAGCCATCGATGTCTCCTTGAATTAAGTTGATTTCTATCATAGCACTATTTTATTGTCAAATTGGATTAATGTAATATTATACTGATCAGATCTTTTTTCTGAGTGAAGAAATAAGAATGAAGATGAAAAATGGAGCTCCGAAGAAAGATGTGATAACTCCGACAGGGATCTCTGCAGGAGGTATCAGTGTCCTTGCAAGGAGGTCTGCCAATGCAAGGAGGGTGCCTCCGGAAATAACGGTCAGGATCACAAGGAATCTGAAATCATCTTTAACAAACTGTCTTGAGATATGGGGGACTATAAGACCGATAAAACCAATTGGTCCGGTCATTGAAACTATCATTCCGGTAACAAGAGAGACAATAATGAATAGAAGCATTCTGAATTTTTTCACATCCAGTCCTCTTGATCCTGCAAAATTTTCTCCTCCGGATATCAATATTAGTTCTTTTTTCAGAAGCAATGCTGCAGATATGAAAAATATCCAGACCGGGAAAATAATAACTATATCTTTATAGCCCGAGACAGATATACTTCCCATAAGCCATCTGAGAACAGAAACAGTCTGTGTGATATCCACCATATACTGCAACAGGAGAATAAAAGCAGAGAAGAAAAAATTGATAGCAACACCCGACATTAATATTGTATAGACTGAATAACTTTTTGTTATTCTGGATATTCCAAGTATAAGAAGAATTGATAGTATTCCCCCGAGGAACCCTGCTAAATAAATAAAATTGATCCCAAAAATACTTAATACAAGATTCAGTTTCAAAGCCGCAACAGTCCCGGCAGCAGCTCCGGATGAAACCCCTAAAGTATAAGGTGTGGCAAGACTGTTTTTAAATATATTCTGAAATATTAATCCTCCCAAGGCAAGAGAAGATCCGACTATAAATGCCATTATTGTCCTGGGGAGCCTTAATTGCCAGAAAATGAAACTATCCGGATTATCTGAGAATAATTTTGAGATATTGATATCAATAATTCCCAGAAACGGTATAAGGATAAGTGTTAATAAACCTAAACTGGATATCAGAAGGTATTTAGTCCTGCTTTTCATACGGGATAAAGATCTCCTTATTGTTATGTAGGATTTTTTCAAAATCCATATTAAAAGTTTTCTTAAGAACTTCGGATGTTGATGATTTATCCCCGCTATATAAAATTGTTCCGTCTCTCAGAGATATAATATTGTCTGTAAGAGAGAAAAGAGGTTCCAGGCTGTGGGTAACTACAAGGATGGTTTTCCCCTCTTTTTTTAGCTCTTCAAATATTTTCTTAAGGTCTGCTACTCCTTCCGGATCAAGATTGGAAAAGGGTTCATCAAATAATAAAACAGGTACATCCTGAATGTATGCTGAAGCAATTAAAACACGTCTCCTCTCACCGCTGCTGAGAGTATTAATATCCTGAGAAGTTATTTTTGAAATTTCAAATTTTTTAATACAATTTTCATATAATTCCATATCGAATCTATTATAATCAGAAAAAAGCTTCTTATAAGGGTAGCGCCCGGCAAGCAATACATCTTTTACTGATATGGGGAGAAGAAACTCTTCTGATTGTGGCTGAAACGATATATACCTTGCGAGTTCCCTTTTTGAGAGACCTCTGATATTATCATTTCCAATTATAACCTCTCCTTTAAAATCAGTGATTATTCCGGCAATTATTTTTAGAATAGTTGTTTTCCCGGCCCCATTGGGCCCGATCAGAATTGTGAATTTTTTCTCACTTATGCTCAGGTTAATATTCTTCAGGATTTGTTTTTCACGTATAAATGAAAGGTTCCTGATTATTATCATTTTATATCTGATTTTTTATATTTTCACTGTAATAATTACATTTATCAGTTATTCCACATAGATGGCATGAAGGGGATACAGGTTTGCAGATGGTTTGTCCGAAACCGACAAGGGTCTGATTTACACTATTCCACTCATTCTCCGGAAACAATTCCATGAGTTCAATCTCAACGATCTCGGGTTTTTCTCCTGTAGCCCAACCAAGCCGTTTTGAGATCCTGAAGACATGAATATCAACCGATATTGAAGGTATTCCGAATGCAAGGGAGCGGACAAGGTTCGCTGTTTTCCTTCCTACACCCGGAAGAGATGTCAGTTGATCAAGGCCAGCGGGGACTTCATCTCCGGAGCTTGCCAGTATTTCTGCAATCCTGATAATGTTTTTTGCTTTCTGCCTGAAGAATCCGACAGGGTAGATCAATTGAGAGATCTTCTTCTCACCAAGTGATAATAATTTTACCGGAGTATCTGCAAAAGTAAAAAGTCGTTCAGAAGCTCCCATGGTAACTACATCTTTAGTTCTTGAACTTAAAAGAACAGATATAAGGATTCTGAGAGGAGTTGAACGAATACTCTTTTCAAAGGCCTGAACCGGAGGGTTGAGCGGACCAGTAAGCTTTTTTATGGATGATAAAATGTTCAGGCGTTCCTCAACTATGTTCATCTTTACTATATTTTTTCCCCGTTAATAAAAATTTCATTTGTGAGAGTAGCAGATGGTTTTAATGAAGCGGAAACACCGCAATACCTCTCTTCAGAAAGAGAAACCGCTTTTTTTACTTTTTCAGCCGGTATATCATTGCCTTTAATGTCATAGATGATATTAATGGCCCTGAATTTCTTTGGATGTTCTTCTGTCAGTTCTGCCTTGGTAGAAACCTCAAATGATTCCACTTCAACTCTCATTTTTTTGAGGATGGATATAACATCCATCCCTGTACAGCCCGCAAGCGATATAAGTGTGAGCCCTTTAGGCCTCGGCCCCAGATTTTTTCCTCCCACTCTCTCATCCGCATCTATTACGATGTCAAATCCATCTAATTTGCCTGTAAATGACATTCCGTCATTCCATATAACTTTACCTTCCATTATTCTCTCCTAAAATAGATCTTTTTATTAAAAACCGAATAAAAGTAATAGGCCACCCACAGTCAGACCGAAAAGGAAATTAAAAATTTTAATCTTAATAGTATCGTTAACCGAAAAACTAAGCAATGGCAATGAACCGTGACCGTCCTGTACGATTGAATTTGTGAGCAGGACAGAAAATGGTATCATCCCCTGGCTGAAAAGACTTACAAACAGCATGTTTGGGCCTGATATCGGGAGAATGCCTACAAAGGCTCCCAGAACAAGAAGTATGTGTTTGTTGTGAGTGAGGAGTTCTTTCATATTAAAGACATTGTCAAGTGCGGATATGAAAAAGATCGACAGGAATAACCAGATCACCAGTTTCATAATATGCTTTTTAATAATATGATTCAGAACGTGATCAGAAAAAAAGTGTTTTAGATCGGGCCTATCCAGATCTTCTTCTTCGTGAATAATGACACATTTGTCACATAGTTTTATCTTTAATACTTTTTTATAAAGTAGTGCAAGATATCCTCCGATAATTCCAAGGAAAAATAAAGTACCGAAAAGTAAAGCAAGGGTTGAGAAGGATATTTCAGATCCTTCTTTCATGGCCATTCCGATCAGGACAAAAGCTTCATCACCTGAAGTTGCTATAAGAGCACTATTGATCGCGCCGAATCCGATAATTCCGGACATATAGAATGAATCGACAATAAAAGTTCCGATACACCCGGGGAAACTTCCGAAAACAGAAGCAAGGAATATCTGAGAAAACTTTCCCTTTTCAAAAAATTTTTTCAATTTGTCGTTGAAAACAATTTCAACATATTCAACTACTATCATCAGTGCAAGTATTATTGCTGATATTTTTATTGTTTCGAATAGAGATTCTTTGAGTATTTCAATTAGCATAAGTTAATTATAGATGTTTTACAGATCTGATTCAAGAAGTGATTATTACCGGTAAATTTTGATTAGGTAGTGGTGGCTTTTAAAATATCCTAAAATTTTAATTTTACTCGTATTAATATTATGTTGTCTTTTTTTACTTCTGATACTCTCGCTCAGAAAAAATATAATTGTATCTACAATAATTAAATGATAATATTTATACTGTTACAGATTAATAATATTCGTTCTAACACTTTCTTTTCTTACAGAATAAAAACTAATAATAATATCAATAGTGAGGAGTAAATGAGGCTGGTTAGAAATTCAATCTTAATTAAAGGAATTATTATATTCCTCTGTTTTGTAATGATCCAGAGCGGGTTCGAACTTCATGCATTAGAAACTGATCATAGTGAAGAACTAAATCAACTGGTAAAAAAATATAATAATAAAGAATATGATGAAGTAATTGCAAAACTTGAACAGCTTTTAAATGAAGTAGGAGAAGATCAGGGACAAATAAGGGGGAAATTCTTTCTGCTTCTCGGAGCTTCCCATGAAAAGAAAGGTAATAAAGATAATGCAATTGAAAATTATCTCCTTGGAGATATACTCCTAGGCAAATCGGAACTTGAGGGAATTGACCTGAAGTCACTAAAAATATTTAATAATACTATCTATGGAAAAGTAGTTAACGGGCAAAGGGTTTATGAGAAGGTCGGGAAAAGGAAGAGAAAAAAAATTTTTCCTTACTTTGCATTATTGGGAGTAGCAGCTCTTGTTGCTGCTATTGTTCTGCTGAGTAAAAAAAAGCCGGCTGAAGATAACGAATATTTTAAGGAGCTCAATGCAAAAGAGGTTTTCAGTGAACTGGAATGGATAGAGATCCCAGCAGGTGAATTTATTATGGGTGATAACACCGGAGCAGGAGATCCTGATGAAACTCCTGCTCATGTTGTTTACCTTGACTCTTATAAAATTTCGAAGTATGAGATCACTTATAGTCAATATACAAAATTTATTGATGTAAACCCTAATTCTCCGATCGCCCTGGAAGAAGGTTTGGAGAGACTTCCTGTATCAAATATAAGGCAACCAGATGCAACTGAATTTTGTTCATGGTTAAGTCAATTTACAAACAATTCTGTATTTCTCCCTACTGAAGCTCAATGGGAGAAAGCTGCAAGAGGGACCGATGAGAGGATTTATCCCTGGGGAAATAATAGTCCCGACTGTTCCAGATCAAATTACAATAATTGTATCGGTTCAACCAGTGCGGTAGGATCCTATCCCAATGACAGATCTTTTTACGGTGTTATGGATATGGGGGGTAATGTTTCAGAATTTGTGAAAGACAGTTATTCCCGTAATTATTATTCTGTTTCACCTTATTTAAATCCGGAAGCCCCTATTCAAGGATACAGCACTACTATAGTGCGAAGAGGCGGGAATTATGAATCTTCAGATATCCGTACAACTAACAGAGAAAGTTTTTCAAAGTATGCTAGGAATACAAGTGTTGGTTTCAGAGTTGTCTGGCTGGATTAGAATCAATATCAAAATTTTTATTCCTGTAGATTACTTTCCGAATAAGAAATATGAACTTGTATCAGGATTAATTAAATGATAATATTTAAAGTAGTTCAGATTTTAATATTCATTCTGATGCTGTTTTTTCTTGCAGAATTAAAAATAATTGTAATATCGAAAGTGAGGAGTAAATGAGACTGGTTAGAAATTCAATCTTAATTAAAGGAATTATTATATTCCTCTGTTTTGTAATGATCCAGAGCGGGATCGAACTTCATGCATTAGAAGCTGATCATAGTGAAGAACTAAATCAACTGGTAAAAAAATATAATGATAAAGAATATGATGAAGTAATTACAAAACTTGAACAGCTTTTAAATGAAGTAGGAGAAGATCAGGGACAAATAAGGGGGAAATTCTTTCTGCTTCTCGGAGCTTCCCATGAAAAGAAAGGTAATAAAGATAAAGCAATTGAAAATTATCTCCTTGGAGATATACTCCTAGGCAAATCAGAACTTGAGGGAATTGACCTGAAGTCACTAAAAATATTTAACAATACTATCTATGGAAAAGTAGTTAACGGGCAAAGGGTTTATGAGAAGGTCGGGAAAAGGAAGAGAAAAAAAAAATTTCCTTACTTTGCATTATTGGGAGTAGCAGCTCTTGTTGCTGCTATTGTTCTGCTGAGCAAAAAAAAGCCGGCTGAAGATAACGAATATTTGAAGGAGCTCAATGCAAAAGAACTTTTTAGTGAGCTGGAATGGATAGAGATCCCAGCAGGTGAATTTATTATGGGTGATAGCACCGGAGCAGGAGATCCTGATGAAACTCCTGCTCATGTTGTTTACCTTGACTCTTATAAAATTTCGAAGTACGAGATCACATTTGCTCAATTTAATAAGTATCTTATTGTTGACCCTAACTTCAATATTCCGTTAGATGAAAAATTACATAGGCATCCAATTACAAATAGAAGTTATACCGTTGTAACTGACTTTTGCTTATGGTTAAGACAATACACAAATAATTCAGTATATCTCCCGACTGAAGCTCAATGGGAGAAAGCAGCCAGAGGAACCGATGAGAGAATTTATCCCTGGGGAAATAACAATCCTGACTGTTCCATAACAAATTATAATAATTGTATCGGTGAAACCAGTGTTGTTGGATCCAATCCGAATGACAGATCTTTTTATGGTGTAATGGATATGGGCGGTAATGTTTCAGAAATAGTTAGTGATTTTTATTCCAGACAATATTACTCTGTTTCACCTTATTCAAATCCGATAGGCCCTTTATCAGGACTTTATTATAAAGTTATAAGAGGTGGGAATTATAATTCTTTAGATACACGTACAACAAACAGAGAATATATGTCAAGGACTACTTCGAATTTTCACACTGGTTTCAGAGTGGTATGGCTGGATTAGATAAAATAAATCTGACAAGATCTGAATCTCCGGCCTGTTAACTTGATGAACATAAAAAATACCCTGGTTATCTGAAATCAATTAATAGCAAGTAATCAAAATAGTATTTGTCCAATATAAGAAAGGATAAAAATGGGCAAATACAAAAAAAAAAACTGCAAGTTTTAATTTTATTATTTTTAATATCAATAAATCCCCTGCCAGGAAATTCTAATAAACATATCAATATATCATCACCTCACCAGTATCTTATCTTTGCTGCTGAAAATAACCCGGGATTAAAAGCCGCATTTAACAGATGGAAAGCGGAACTTGAAAAAGTAACTCAAGTACGATCTCTTCCTGATCCGACTTTTAACTTTATTTATTTTATCAGTGAAGTAGAAACGAAGGTCGGGGCCCAACAAATGAGAATGGGATTAATGCAGAAATTCCCATGGTTTGGAAAGTTAAAACTAAAAGGCAGAAAAGTTATTGAAAGGGCACTGGCATTACAGGAGAATTTTGAAAGAACAAAGCTTGAATTATTCTATAAAGTAAAAAAACTCTATTATGATTACTATTATATATCCAAATCCATAGAGATTATAAATCAGAATACGATACTGCTAGAAAACGTAACGGAACAGATCAGTTCCATGTACTCCACCGGAACTGCTTCGTATTCGAATCTTATAAGGGTACAGGTAGAACTGGACAAACTCAAAGACAGGGAAAAGAGTCTTGAAAATAAATTACCTTCAATCAGGGTATCATTAAACACTAGTTCTGAACAGATCTTTAAATGAAGAAATAATTGTCAAAAGTAATATTGAAGATCTAAGGTTGTATTTCAGCAATTCCAGTTTGATTTCATTATTAAGAACATATAATCCTGAATTGAAAATCCTCGATCACTCTACTCTTAGCAATGAAGCGGGAGTTAAACTGGCAAAATTGAATTTTTTCCCCGATATTGCTTTAGGAGCAGATGTAATTGTTACCGGAGATTCCTCAGTACCCGGGGTAATTGATAGTGGGAAAGACCCGTTTTTGTTAAAGATATCATTCAATCTGCCCATAAAGATAAAAAAAATAAAAGCATCAATAAAAGAAGCAAAATTAAAACTTAATGCCGCCAGATATGAAAGGATTGAGAAAGAGAACAAGCTGATATCTACACTGGAAACCGCATTATTCAATTTCAATGATTCAGGGAGGATCGTTAATCTGTACTTAGATTCACTGATTCCCAAAGCCCGACAGGCGTTTGAAGTAACAAAAACCGCTTTTTCCACCGGGAAAATGGGATTCCTCGATTTTATCGATTCTCAAAGGACATTACTCGAATTTGAGTTGATACTTGAAAAGGCAAAATCATCCCACCATCAGAATCTTGCTTATATCGAAAAGATAGTCGGGAAAGATTCCTCATATTTAATAAAAGAGAAATATTTACTTCAGGAGAAGAAATGAAAAAGTTAAAGCATATATTTGAAAAAGTTATTTCTAAAGAAAACAGGTGGCTGTTTTTTGGCGCAATTATTCTGGGGCTTATAATTGGTCTTTTATTTAGCTCAGGATTTGTAAAAACATCATCAATGAATTTGGGAAGTGAAATGGAAGACGATCAGGAGCATTCAAAAAACCAGATATGGACATGCTCAATGCATCCGCAAATACGTCAGCCCAAACCGGGGAAATGCCCGATCTGTGGTATGGAGTTGATCCCGGTTCAGTCTGAAACTGAAGAAGTCGGGGTCAGACAATTAAAACTCTCCGAGAATGCTATTAAGCTGGCAGAAATACAAACAGTAGCAGTGGAAAGACGTAAAGTGTCAACTGTTTTAAGAATGTCAGGCAAAATTGCATTTAATGAAACGAATGTGGCAAATATCACTTCCCGGATTCCTGGAAGGATCGACAATATTTATGTCAATTATACAGGTATCAAAATTAAAAAGGGTCAAAAAATGGTGAATCTTTATAGTCCGGAACTGATCACAGCTCAGCAGGAGTTACTACAGTCCTTAAAATCCATGCAGACAGCAAAGACTCCAGAACTGAATAAAATTGCTCTCGAAAATGTGGAAGCCTCAAGAGAAAAACTATATTTATGGGGACTGACAAAAAAACAGATCAGAGAATTTGAGAATCGAGGGGACACTGTTCACCATATGATCATCTATTCACCAATGGATGGAATTGTGATAAAGAAAGATGCTTCCGAAGGATTATATGTTAAAACCGGAACGAACTTATACACAATTGCAAATCTATCAGATCTGTGGGTCAATCTGGATGCATATGAATCTGATATTTCCTGGATAAAGTCAGGAGATAGTGTTGAGTTTGAGACAGAAACGTATCCCGGGGAAATATTTAACGGGAAAGTGAATTTTATTGACCCTATTATAGATCCAAAGACAAGAACTGTGAAGGTCAGAGTGAACGTTAATAATAGTAATTTAAGTCTTAAACCGGATATGTTCGTTCGTGCCAGGATCTATTCCAAATTTAAAAATGAAGTTAAAGATGGACAAAATACGTTTCCTCTTGTCATTCCGGCATCGGCACCTTTAATTACCGGGAAGCGGGCAGTTGTATACGTTGCTGTGCCGGAGAAAAAGGGGGTTTTTGAAGGGAGAAACATAATACTGGGATCCCGGGCTGAAAACTATTACATTGTAAAAGATGGATTAAATGAGGGAGAACTTGTTGTCGTTAACGGTGCATTTAAGATAGACAGTGACCTGCAGATCCAGGCAAAACCCAGTATGATGAATCCCGAAGGCGGGGGGCCAATGCCTGGTCATGACCATGGTAATTCCGGGCCGCAAAAATTAATCAGTACAGAAAATAATCAGGTTAAAAAAAAAACTAAACTGACACAGATTGATGTAACCGAAAAATTCAGAAATTCTATTGATGTGTTATCTGACAGCTATTTTCTGATCAAAGAATCCCTCAGCAGTGATGAACTGAAGGGATCAATTTCTTCAGGAAAGGGATTTTTAGAGATTTTAAAAAGTATTGACATGGGACTCCTTTCCGGGGATTCTCATATGGAATGGATGAGCATATCTTCTGACCTCAAAAAGCGGATGAATGATCTTATTGAAAAAAAAGATTTAAAAAAAGCAAGGATATCATTTGCTCAATTAACAGATCCGGTCACTAAAATGATGAGAACATTCGGCAATAAAAATCGAAAAGTATTTATTTTTCACTGCCCGATGGCGCTTGAAGGAAAAGGGGCATTCTGGCTTCAGAAAGATAAAGAGACCAGAAATCCGTTTTTCGGTTCTGAGATGATCGGATGCCAGGATTCAATTAAAGAACTGATTCCCGAAAAAGATAAAAAATAGTACTAATCAGGAGATGAGTAATGAACGAAATAAATAACAGTGGACTAAACAAACCGGAATCAGTACTGGATAAAATAATACTTTTCTGCCTTAAGAATAAACTTATCGTATCGTTGGCAATTGTCGGAATAGTATTTTGGGGAATGATCATAGCGCCGTTTGACTGGAACCTCGGCGGGATACCACGTGATCCGGTCCCGGTTGACGCCATTCCGGATATCGGGGAAAATCAACAGATCGTTTTTACGAAATGGATGGGGCGATCACCTCAGGACATTGAGGATCAGATCAGTTATCCTCTTACTGTCTCACTTCTCGGAGTACCCGGAGTAAAAACGGTCAGAAGTTACTCAATGTTTGGTTTTTCAACAATATATGTGATCTTTAAGGATAAGGTGGATTTTTACTGGTCACGATCACGAATACTCGAAAAATTAAATTCACTATCGTCAGGCACCCTTCCGGAAAATGTAAAACCTGCACTGGGCCCGGATTCAACTGCTCTTGGCCAGGTATACTGGTACACCCTCGAAGGTAGAGATGAGAATGGTAATCCGGCAGGAGGCTGGGATCCTCATGAACTGAGAACCATTCAGGACTGGTATGTGAGGTATGCACTTCTGGCAGCGGATGGGATAAGCGAGGTTGCATCTGTCGGGGGGCATATTAAGGAGTATCAGATCGATGTCGATCCGGATGCCATGAGAGTAAATAACATTACTTTAGAACAGGTGTTCAATGCCGTAAAAATGTCAAATCTTGATGTAGGTGCAAGAACGATTGAAATAAACAAAGTTGAATATATGATCCGGGGCCTGGGTTTTATTAAAAGTATTAAGGATATTGAGGATAGTGTGGTGGTTGTAAACAATAATATCCCTATTTTTGTAAAGAATGTTGCCCATGTGCATCTGGGACCTGCTTTAAGAAGGGGTGCGCTTGATAAGGGCGGCACTGAAGCAACAGGCGGTGTGGTCGTTGTCCGTTATGGTGATAATCCGCTGGCCGCAATCAAGAATCTGAAGAAAAAGATCGAAGAGATATCCCCGGGACTGCCCAAAAGAGTATTACCCGATGGTACAGTCAGTAAGGTTACGATTGTCCCGTTCTATGACAGAACAGGTCTAATAAATGAAACGCTTGATACTCTGAATACCGCATTAACGGAAGAAATTTTAGTAACCATAATTGTTGTTATACTAATGCTGTTAAATCTCAGAAGTTCATTTTTAATAGCTGGGTTATTACCACTTGCTGTTCTAATGGCATTTATTGCCATGAAATATTTCAGAGTGGATGCAAATATAGTCGCTCTCTCCGGTATAGCTATTGCGATCGGGACAATGGTGGATATGGGGATTGTCTTTGTCGAAAATATTGTACGGCATCTCAAAGAGGCCGATCCGGATGAAGACCGGATGAACGTTATTTTCAAGGCTTCGAGTGAAGTGGGCAGCGCTGTTGTTACAGCCGTGTTAACAACCATCATCAGTTTTCTTCCCGTATTTACCATGGGTGCAGCTGAAGGGAAGTTGTTCAAACCACTGGCATTTACCAAAACCTTTGCACTCGCATCATCTATCATTGTTGCCATTATGATCATTCCGCCTGTCGCTCACATGATCTTCCGGCAGAAGAAAAAGAAGAAAATTGTCAGCAGTATAGTCCCCATATCAATTTTAACAGCTGGAATAGCCGTTACTATCTTTGTCTCCTGGTGGGCGGGCTTAATTGTAATGATGGTCGGAGGCTATAAAATATATGAAAAGAAATTATCCGATGAAGCAAAACAATTTTTTTCCAAATCACTTAATTATCTGGCAGTGTCGGTTGTCGGGATAATTCTGACCCGTCACTGGCTTCCTCTCGGCCCTGAGTCAGGATTTATAAAAAACCTCCTTTTTGTCATAATACTGATCGGAGGGCTTTTATTCCTTTTCTCCCTTTTTGTGAAAAATTATACAAAGCTATTGAAGATGACATTAAATCACAGAAAGATCTTCTTCTCAGTGGTAGGATCACTTGTATTATTGGGGGGTATGTCATGGCTGGGATTTAACACATTCTTCGGATGGCTGCCTTCGTTTGTCAAGAACTCAGCTCCGATCAGTTATATTTCTCATAAATTCCCCGGGCTGGGAAAAGAATTTATGCCTCCTCTGGATGAGGGAGCTTTTCTCTATATGCCGACTACAATGCCTCACGCATCTATCGGGGAAGCACTTGATGTAATGAAAAAGCAGGATATGGCTTTTCAGGCAATACCTGAAATTGAAAGCGCAGTCGGAAAGCTGGGCAGGGCTGACACACCATTGGATCCTGCACCAATCTCAATGATAGAGACGGTCATTAATTATAAAGCCAGGTATAAGGCCGATACCGACGGGAAGAGAATGCTGTTCAGATATGATCCGGATGAGATCGATTTCTTCAGAAATGAAGAAGGAGAAAAATTGAGTGCTCCAGACGGATTCCCCTATAAAGTTTCCGGAAAATATGTGAGAGACAGCAATGGGAAACTCATCCCTGATTCAGGTGGTCACCCGTTTTACTTATGGAGGTTGCCTTTATCTTCAGAGCTTAATCCAGGCCGCAAAAACTGGCCCGGAATAAATTCTCCGGATGATGTCTGGAAAGAGATAATCAGAGCCGGGAAAATTCCGGGGACGACATCTGCTCCGAAATTGCAGCCGATAGCGGCAAGGATCGTCATGCTACAGAGCGGGATGCGTGCACCAATGGGATTAAAAATAAAAGGGCCAAATCTGGAAACTATAGAAAAGGTCGGCCTGAAAATCGAAAAACTTCTTAAGGAAGTTCCTTCAATTGAACCGTCTGCTGTAATAGCAGACAGGATCATAGGAAAGCCCTACCTTGAGATAGAAATTGATAGAAAGGCAATTGCGAGATATGGGATAATGCTGAAAAAAGTTCAGCATGTTATCGAAGTTGCTGTAGGGGGGAAAACAATAACTACTACTGTCGAGGGGCGAGAGCGGTATCCGGTCAGAGTCAGGTATATGAGAGAACTGAGAAATAATATCGAATCTCTCGAAAAAATACTTGTCCCCGCAATCGGCGGTACTCAGATCCCTCTGACCCAGTTGACAAAGATCAATTATGTCCGTGGCCCTCAGGTAATTAAGAGTGAAGATACTTTTCTTGTCGGATATGTATTATTTGATATGAAACCGGGATTTGCAGAAGTGGATGTGGTTGAAAGAGCGAAAGAGTATCTTTTGAGTAAAATAAATACAGATGAATTAGAGATCCCCGCAGGGGTCAGTTATTCATTTGCCGGCAGCTATGAAAACCAGATCAGATCTGAAAAAACGTTGAAGATCGTTCTCCCACTGGCATTATTCATCATTTTTATGATCCTGTACTTCCAATTTAAGAAAGTATCGACAACTTTGTTGGTGTTTTCAGGTATTGCAGTTGCATGGTCAGGAGGATTTGTTATGCTCTGGCTTTACAGTCAACCCTGGTTTCTTGATTTTTCACTTTTCGGAATTCATTTCAGGGAGATCTTTCAAATACATGCGTTCAATCTGAGTGTAGCGGTCTGGGTTGGTTTCCTTGCACTCTTCGGGATTGCTTCAGATGATGGTGTGATAATCGCCACATATCTTGATCAGGTGTTTGAAAAGAAATCCCCGAAGACCATTGCAGAAATCAGAGAAGCGACCCTTGAGGCCGGTTCTAAGAGGGTCAGGCCTGCATTGATGACAATTGCAACAACACTTCTTGCCTTGATCCCGATCCTGATGTCAACGGGTAGGGGATCAGATATTATGATCCCAATGGCGATCCCGTCCTTCGGAGGTATGACCTTCGCCCTGATCACACTATTTATTGTCCCTGTAAGTTACAGTTGGCTAAAAGAGAGAGAACTTCGCTCGAATCCTTAAGGAAGAAGTGAATTGAAGCAATGGAAATTGACACTATAGGAGGAAATAGTTAAAATAATTATCATGAAAAATAAATTAGTATTTTCAATTATCATATTTGTATTTATATCTGCTTTTATACAGGGACAATTCTTCGGATCGGAAGAGAAGGTAACACCTGTTATTGAATATAAGAATGATTATAAACAGGGAAAGATCGTTTTTAAATTTGATCTTCCGCCAGACAACCATATTACAGATATTAAAAATGAGTTTTTTAAGATTGAATTACCTGAAAATGAATACATCTCGATAAAAGGTGTATCATTTCCTCAGGGGATAGAATTCGGGGATGAAATGGTCTTTAAGGGTAAATTTGATGTATTTGTATATGTGGAATCCCTGAAGGATATTCCCGAAAATGGAATCAAACTGGATTTCGATGTCTCATATCAGATCTGTCAGGAGAAACCGGTAGAAGTGTGTTATCCGCCGGATGAAGAAAAAGTAACAGTTGATCTGAAAGATAATTTTTCCTCATCAGAAGTTGATATAAAGTCCGGTCAGGACGAGAACGGTTTTGCAGCATGGGTTGAGAGAACGATAAAGACAGAACTGGGAAAAAAATCGGCTTTACTTTTCCTGCTTGTTTTTCTGGGAGGCTTCTTAACAAGTTTCACTCCTTGTGTATACCCCGTGATCCCGATAATTATGGGTTTTGTCGGGACAAGGACGGGGGGCTCAAAGTTCAAAGGATTTTACCTGTCTCTATTTTTTGTTCTCGGACTGGCAATCGTTTATTCCGTTCTCGGCATGATAGCGGCAGTGACCGGTTCGATGCTGGGTATCTCATTCCAGAGTCCCGTTGTTGTATTTGTAATAGCAGCTATCTTTATCATTATGGGATTCAGTCTTGCCGGATTTTTTGAAATACCTGTTCCATCATCCATTTCATCAAAAGTACAAAAAGGGCATAAAAGTGAAATAATCGGATCAATGATCATCGGGGGTGTCGCCGGGATAATTGCGGCTCCATGTGTCGGCCCGGTTCTGGTTGCATTGTTATCATGGATCAGTCAGACAGGAAATGTATTTCTCGGATTCTGGCTTACCTTCACTTTCTCTCTCGGTCTCGGTGTGATCTTCCTTCTGGCTGGTACATTCTCAGGTGTGATATCTTCAATGCCTAAAGGTGGGAAGTGGATGGATTATTTTAAATATTTCTTTGCAATTATGCTTATAGGTGGGGGGTTATATTTTCTCGGTACTATTATCACCGGATGGTTATACAATGTTCTCTGGGGAATTTTTCTTATCGGAACTTCGGTGTTCTCCGGAATATTCAAACCACCTGGAGAGGAGATAAAGAACAAGCTTTACAAAGTAGTTCTTATCATTCTGCTTTTAACAGGTGTGGTATTGTTCATGAATGGTATTGAACAGAAATACTTTCCGGGATCATCCAAAACACTCATTTCTGATAATAGGGGAAGTGAAAGTACTTTAGAGTGGGAATATGATCTGGTTGAAGGGAAACGGGTCGCTTCAGAACAGGGAAAACTCATCATGATCGATACTTATGCAGACTGGTGTGTAGCATGTAAAGAACTGGAAGAGTTTACTTTTTCAGACCCGGATGTCATTAAAGAACTAAAAAAAATGGTTTTAGTAAAACTTGATTTCACGGAAAAGAATGAAAAAAATGAGAAGATCAGGAAAGGATTAAATGTGATCGGGATGCCAACTGTGATCTTCCTTGGATCAGACGGTAAAGAAATTAACAGGTTTTCAGGATTTTATAAGAAAGACAAATTCATAAGTTTTCTTAATAAATCAGTTTATAAATGAAGATAAATTTTAAATGGTAAAAAAGAAGTATGAATTAGCTGTAATAGGGAGCGGGCCCTCCGGCCAACGTGCAGCTATTCAGGCTGCGAAGTCTGGAAAAAAAGTTGTTGTCATTGACAATCGTGTATTAAAACTTGGCGGGGTTTCTCTCCACACAGGAACGATCCCGAGTAAAACCCTCAGGGAAGCCGTACTCTATATCAAAGGGCTTAAGCGAAAATATGTTTACGGCTCATCAAGACTGGCACGAGAAGAGATAAGCCTTGAAGATCTGACTGAAAAAGTTGATTCGATACTTGAGTATGAAGTAAAAGTAATTGAAAGGCAGTTCAGAAGAAATGGTGTTGATGTGTTATATGGTGAAGCGGCTTTTACCGATAGAAATAATATTGACATATCGAATACGGATGGTGAAATATTTGACAGTGTGGAAGCTGAAAAATTTATTATTGCTACCGGTACACACCCCAGACAACCCAATGATATCAGTTTTGATTATAAAGTAATATTTGACAGTGATTTTATATTTTCAAATAAAAGTATTATAGGAAAACTTCCATCATCTCTAATCGTTTATGGCGCCGGAGTGATAGGGACTGAGTATGCAGGAATGTTTGCAGCACTTGGATGCGATGTAATAGTTGTTGATAGTCACAAGGATATGTTCCCATTTATAGACAGGGATATAGTAGCCCTTCTTAAGAAATTCTATATTGATCTTGGTGTAAAATTCAGTTTCGGTGATGAATATAAAGAGTTTATTGTGACAGAATCCGAGAAAGGGAAACTTATTACTAAAAGTGGCAAATCATTTGAAGCTGATGTCATACTTTTCTCAAAAGGAAGAACTCCCGCAATTGAAAAATTAAATATAGAAAATATCGGCGTTGATACAGGGAACAAGGGGACTATTAAGGTAAACGAAAGGTTTCAGACATCGGTTGAAAACATATATGCCTGCGGTGATGTCATTGGATTTCCCGCACTTGCCTCAACCAGTTCGGAACAGGGCCGGAGAGCGGCAAGATTCGCTATTGGATTTGAAGAAGAAACTGGAATTGATGAGAATTTTCCATTCGCGATCTATTCAATACCCGAACTTTCTTCAATCGGGAAGAATGTTCAGGAACTTGAAAAGGAAAATGTCCCGTTTGAAACGGGAATTGCTTATTATAATGAAATTGCCAAAGCGGCAATATCCGGGGATGACCGGGGTGCACTCAAGATCCTCTTTGATCCGTCAACCAAAAGGATACTGGGGATTCACATTATTGGGGAACAGGCTGCAGAGATCATTCATATAGGCCAGGTTGTAATGAAGACAGAAGAAACACTCGATTTTTTTATAAAAAATATATTTAACTATCCCACCTGGGCTGAAGCATACAGGGTGGCCGCTTTTAACGGATTGAATAAACTCAGGAGCAAAAAGTAATTATTTTGCATATAAAATAAATGAAACTTCAAAATAACATCAACGGA
The DNA here is from genome assembly GCA_963827565.1 of Candidatus Aminicenantota bacterium. Classification (GTDB taxonomy): domain Bacteria; phylum Acidobacteriota; class Aminicenantia; order UBA2199; family UBA2199; genus UBA647. Next base: position 384,239 of record CAWHBG010000002.1, on the reverse strand, counting down.
AGTGGTCTTTACAGCATGTTTATAGCAGGTGCAGGAAAGGTTCTTCAGTCTCAGGTAGAACTGAACAGGATCAATGTATTTCCTGTTCCGGATGGTGATACAGGATCAAATCTTGCATCCACAGTGAGATCAGTGCTTGAGCGGATAAAAAAAAAAAGAAACTATCAACTTTCAATGGATGAGATTGCCGATGCAGCTATTGATGGGGCCAGAGGGAATTCCGGGGTTATATTTGCACAATTTCTTCACGGGTTTAGAGAAGAAACAAACAAACTGCAGAATGTAAATCTTCACGATTTTGCAGTTGGCGTGAAAGGCTCTGTTCAATATGTTTACAATTCAATATCAAATCCGGTCGAAGGGACGATGATCACTGTAATTAAAGATTGGGCGGATTTTCTATACCTGAATCGCCATTCAAAGAGGAGATTCAGTGAGGTTTTTATCGATTCCATAGATATAGCAAGAAAATCATTGAAAGAGACACCAGATAAATTAGAGGTACTTAAAAAAGCGAAGGTAGTTGATGCCGGGGGCAAGGGGTTTGTTGTCTTTCTGGAGGGGATTAAAGAATTATTTCGAGGTATGGATCTAAGGAAAATTTTTAAACTGACAAAGGATATTGAGGTGATTGAGGCAATTCCTGAACATGTTGATGAAGAGTTGAAATATAAGTACTGCACAGAGGCCATGCTCTTGGGAAATAGGATTAATCATGATCGATTGAGAGATATCATGAACGGTTTCGGCGATTCAATTGTAGTTGCCGGCTCAGAAAAAAAGACCCGGTTGCACATTCATACTGATAATCCCGCTGAACTGTTCTTCAAATTAAGGGACGAGGGGGCACTGCTCGGTCAGAAAGTTGACAATATGAAATTGCAGACAGAAGTTGCTCACCACAGGAAGTATAATATTGCACTGGTCACCGATACTACATGTGATCTTCCTGAAAAATACTTTGAAAAATATCAGATTCATCAGGTGCCCATAAACCTTATTATCGGAGAAAGCGAATACCTGGATAAAATTACCATTACTCCGGATCAGATCTATTCCATTCTGGACAGTTCTGTTGATTTACCGAGATCTTCGCAGCCTTCAATCAGGAATTTTGAGAATACTTATTCCTTTCTGGCCGCGCATTATGATTCAGTGATCAGTGTTCATATCTCAAATGAATTGTCCGGCACATTTTCAGTGGCTGAGAAAGCAGCAGAAAAAATTTCATCAGAATCCGGAAAAAAGATCAGTGTGATCAACTCAAGGCATCTTTCAGGTTCACTTGGTGTGATCGTCCTAAGAATAGCGGAAGCCATAAAGAATGGACGCAGCCATAATGAGATTGTAAAGAACAGCCGGAAATGGATTGAAAAAACCGAGATATTTGTCAGTGTTAAGACCCTGAAATATATGGTCAGAGGGGGCAGGGTCAGTCCGATGAAGGGTTTTATTGCCAGGCTTTTCAACCTGACCCCAATTGTCTCTATCGATAAGGAAGGTAAATCTTCCCTCATTGGAAAATCCTTCGGTCAAAAACGTAATATGCAAAAGGTGATCAACCATCTCAGATCTATTTTAAATGGAAGAAAGATCCATCATTCGATAATCCTTCATGCAGCAAACAAACCTGGTGCAGAGTGGTTCTATGAAGAGGTCAGAAAAATGACTGGAAGGAATCCTTCCGGAATCGTTAATATCTCCCCGATCATCGGTGTAAATGCAGGCCTGGGCGCTGTTGCAATTGCGGTTATGATAGAATAAAGAAGGAGAAAGATTTATGAACATCCTTTTTCTTAAGACACAGGCACTTGGATTTATTTTTGTTATTGGATTAATGGTAATAACGTGGATCTTCAGTGTAATAAAAAAGAATGCCGGTATTGTTGATATCATTTGGGGAACGGCTTTTATTGTCATTACTTCTTTTTTTTACTTAAACTCAGGCGGAAATGCGGTCAGAAAGATTGTTGTATTGACACTGATCACTCTTTGGGGATTGCGTTTATCCATCCATATATTCTTGAGGAATAGAGGAAAAGGGGAAGATTTCAGGTATGCGGCTTTCAGGAAAAATGCCGGCCCCAGGAGATACTGGTGGTATAGTTTTTTCCAGGTTTTCCTCCTTCAGGGATTGATGTGTACGTTCATCTCAGCACCTTTGCTCGGAGCCATGTTCTATCAGGATCATCCGTTTCCCGGAATTTTTGACATTGCCGGAATCCTGTTCTGGATGATCGGATTTATTTTTGAATCCGTGGGGGACTATCAACTGAAAAAATTCAAATCGGACAGCTCAAATAAGGGCAAACTTCTAACCTCCGGTTTATGGCGGTATACCAGGCATCCGAACTACTTCGGTGACAGTGTCGTGTGGTGGGGTTTTGCATTACTAAGTATCGGAGGAGGGTCGTATTTACCTGTTTATGGTTCTATATTAGTGACGTTCCTGCTCCTGAAAATTTCCGGAGTCAAGCTTCTTGAAAAGACAATGATAAGTGAAAAACCGGGATACCGGGAATATATTCAGTCAACCAGGTCTTTTTTTCCGTGGTTTCCAAAAAAATAAATGGGACATAATATCAAACGAAAGATCTCGGTATTCGGAGGAACCGGATTGATCGGAAGGGCCTTGGTCAGATCGTTGAACCACGATAATTTTGAGATCTCTGTATTTTCAAGAGATATCAATCGCACAACCGGTCTCATCACTGACAAAATAAGCTTGTTTCCGATTGATCATACGATCAGTAAGAATCTTGAGAACCAGGATATAGTTATAAATCTGTCAGGGGAGAATATTTCAAAAAGATGGACAAAAAAACAGAAGGATAGAATTCTTGATTCCCGGGTTAAAAGCACTCAAAGAATTGTGAGTGCTGTAAACAGCCTGAAAAAAAAGCCGGAATTATTTATTCAGGCATCAGCCGCTGGTTATTACCCGTTTTCGAAAAGTGAAAATTTTAATGAAGACTCACCGCAGGGAAACTCCTTTCTGTCCCGGGTTGTCTTATCGTGGGAAGCATCTTCAGCTGAACTAGATACTTCAGTAAGAAAAATAATTTTAAGGACCGGGGTTGTGATCACTATTGCAGGCGGGATGCTCCCGAAATTGATCCGTCCGATCAAACTATTTGCCGGTGGGATCCCGGGAAAAGGGGACAATTGGATCAGCTGGATACATATCGATGATGTTGTCAGTGTACTCCTGTTCCTTATTGATAGTAAGCGATCAGACGGAATCTATAATTTAACTGCACCGGAGCCTGTAAAGATGAAAGACATGATAAGGTTTTGCGGTTCGGTCTTAAAGCGTCCGGTAATTTTGAGGATCCCCGAATTTTTAATAAGAATATTTTTCGGAAAAATGGGGATGGAAACAATCTTAAGCAGCCAGAGGGTGGTACCGGAAAGGCTTATTTCTGAAAGATATTTTTTTAAGTTTAGCGACTATAAAAAAGCGTTGAAAAAAGAATTAAAATAGAGCTTTGTCCGAATCAGGATTTTGCGTAATACTTCATGAACTGAACCCGTTCAAATATCTCGGGATTTGCTACGTTCTTCTGATTGAGTATTCCTGTGATCTCTGAAATTGAAAAGAATGATTTTTTATCCATCAGTTCATTCAGGTCTGAGATCATTTTTTTTGCATGAGAAGGCCCTTTTTGGTAAAAGGCTGAAACGACCTGAACAGCTTTTGCACCGACAAGAATATTTTTGAGTACATCTTCACCTTCATGAACGCCTGTAGAAGCGACAAGATCACATTTCACATTATCTGAAAGCATACCGATCCATCTTAATGAATGAGAATTTTCTCTTTGTGTACTGTATATATCCGAAGCTACCAACTCCATATTTTCAAGGTCAATATCCGGCTGGTAAAAGCGGTTGAATAAAACAATCCCCTTTATTCCGGTCAATGAGAATCTGAAAATGGTATTTGCAAGTGAAGTGAAATATGAACTGATCTTGACCGATACGGGAATATCGGTTTTTGCTTTAACCGCTTTTATTATATCAAAATATACTTTCTCAAGTACTGCGGGTTCCCTATTAAAATCTCCCGGAAGGAGAAAAAGGTTGAGCTCCAGAGCATCTGCCCCGGCTGAATTTATTTTTTCAGTGAAAGAGACCCACTCACCGTCAGATAAACAATTGATACTTGCGATAACAGGGATATCGGTAGCTGATTTGGCATCCTTAATCAGATTCAGATATTTTTCAAGGTTGAACTGCTTTGTGTATTGAGAAATGTAATCATATCCTTCGGTATGGAACATTGCATCCTGGCTTATCGCTCCGATCTCCATTGAGATCTGTTCCTCAAATATAGATTTTAAAACTACTGCTGATACACCGTAGTCTTCAAGTTCCTTGATCTTATCAACGGAACCGGTAATATTGCTGCTTCCTGCAATAACGGGATTTTTTAATTCCAAACCCATATAAGTGGTCTTCAGATCGGCCATTTATTCCTCCAGTCAATGGAATTTTGTTATAAAAAATACTAACATAATAAATATTCATGGTCAAGAAATAGCTGGTGCTGGCCCCGGTTAAAATTTCATAAAATGGACTTTTTATTATTTTAAAAAGTATTGAATATCAATATCTGATAATATATAATTTTTATGAAATTAGGAGGAAGTAATTATGACCATGGAAAAATTTAATGATATTCTAAACTATGCCATCGAAAGAGAAAATGAAGCTGCTGAGTTTTACAGATATATGCAGGACATAGTAAAATTCGAGAATCAAAAAGAATTGCTTAAAGAATATGAGCTTATGGAAGAAAGCCATGCAAGAGCTTTAAAAACTATCAGTGAATCTTCTATAGAAGAAATATCAATTTCTCAGGTTGAAAATTTAAAAATAAGTGATTATGTAGTTGAAAAACAACCTTCACCGGATATGACATATCAGGATATCATAATTATTGCAATGAAAAGAGAGGAAGCTGCAAACAGATTATACTCCCAGATGGCTAAAAGTATATCTGAACCTAAAATCAAAAAATTGTTCGAGAAGCTTGCTGAAGAAGAACTTAAACATAAGCTTCATTTTGAGAAAATATATGATGAAGAATTTTTTGATGAAAATTAATAATTCAACCGGAAAAATTAAATTTCAATTAATAATATGTTAAAATAAAACAAATTAATACAGAAGAGGAGGAAATATGAAAAGTTATGAATGTGAGCCTTGTGGTTACATTTATGATCCTAAAGTAGGGGATCCTGACGGCGGAATCGCACCCGGAACCAAGTTTGAAGATATTCCGGATGATTGGGTATGCCCGATCTGCGGTGTTGGCAAAGATATGTTTGTTGTTGTTGAATAAGTGATACTTATCAGATAACTTTCTGTAATAAATATTTACGGTCTTTATGACCGGAAATTAACACCGGGTATTCACAAACTGGATACCTTATGTAAACGGTAATGTAAAAACATTACAGTTTTTTCCAAAAATTAATTAAGAAATTAAACATTTAAAATATCTTGACATAAGATAATTTAAATCCATATAATAAAAACCAAACAGAGCGGAGGCCATATTGAAACTTGATGAACTCAAACAATATGACGGTAAAGACGGTAGACCGGCTTATATAGTTTATAAAGGTGATATTTATGATGTTACCGGCAGTAAGTTATGGAAGAACGGTTCACATGTTAACAGACATTTTGCCGGCGAAGATCTCTCTCATCAGCTGTCAGTTGCACCACATGGCAATGATGTGATGAGCAGGTTCAAAAAGGTTGGAACGCTTGAAGTTGAAGAAAAGTCCGGTGAAGTTGATAAAATGGATAAACTCAGGGATTTTTACCGGAAGTTTCATCCACATCCTGTATTCATCCATTTCCCGATGGCATTATTATTCTTCAGCGCAATGATGCAGGCATTATTTCTAATATTTATCGTATCATCTTTTGAAAATGCTGCATATTATTCACTATTTGTCGGAGCGCTATTTGCATATCCTGCAACATTTTCAGGTATTTTCAGCTGGTGGATAAATTATCAGAGCCTGCTGACCAGAACATTCAGGATAAAACTTTATTTGTCAATAGTTTTACTGATCGTAGCTTCAGCCGCATTGATAATCCGGATCTTTGTTCCGGATATCGCCTTCCACGCAGGGGCAGGTTTCTATATCTATAATGGGCTCCTGTTCATTTCGATGCCGATCGTGTTTATTGTCGGATATTTTGGCGGAAAGATTACCTGGCCAGGTTAAGATCACATTAATGTGAAAAAGAGGACTATATGAATGATGATGTAAAATCAAAGATCAGAGAATTGCAGGATATGATCGAGATTGTACTTATTTCAATTCCGAGAGAGATTTCTGCACGTGAATTCTATTTGAATTCCGTTCAAAAGTTCCGGGAAGGCCCTGCCAGGGAACTATTCAGTGATCTTGCAGAGCAGGAACTGGGGCATGAGGTTGAACTCAGAAAAATTCTCAAGAGGCTTAAGGTGGATTTGGAAAATTTGAAAAAATCCTGACCCGGATTGTGTTCCGGGATTATTCTCTTTTGTGTTAATCTATTCAGTACTTTTTTTCACCATAAATTTATTGTATAGAAGCAAGCTTATAATGGTCAGGAGCCCGATACCGGAGAATATCAACCACAAAGTCCTCGGCTGATTCAGATTATCTACAAAATGAACATACAGTTTTGCACCGACGATGCCACCTATAGAACTGCCGAAAACACCGTAAAGGAAAAGATATCCCATGTACATTGCTTTTTTATCAGGCGGGGCTGTTATCCCTATATAACTTATGAACTTGGGATGGGCAGTCATTTCTCCGATTGAGAACAGGACAATTCCGGTAATAAATATCCATATGTTTGTGGAAATAGCGAGTATCCCCATCCCAACGGTGGCAATTCCGATACCTGTCATCATAGTGGGAAGTGCTTTACGGTTTTTTACAATGTTGGATATAAGCAGTTGGAGAATTATTATCACGCCTGCATTAATTACCGTAACATGCTCAACATCAAAGAACCATTTAATACTTATTCCGAAGAGCCCGAGAAACTTGTTGACGGCAAGGTTAAGTGAAGATGCATCAACATAAGCCTGGACATACCAGAGAACCGAGTCAAACATCTGAAAATAGAGTACCCAGAAACCTGAATACAGAATGATCATGAGAAGAAACTTTGCATGGTCTGAGAACTTGTTGATATCATCTCTTTTAATGATCTGCAGCGATAGGGTGGAGATATAGATTATCGTGCATATGATTTTCCCCAAAAGACCAATTCCGGGAATTATCCATAAAAGAACTATTGCAGCTACAGGGAATATTGAAGAGATCTTTTTACTGAATTTCAGAATAAGGAGAGAGATTATTATAACCGTCAGCAGGAATAGAAGAAAGAACGGCCTTACATCAAGTTCTTTGAGAATTCCTTTAATCTGTTTGGTTTCAATGCCTCTCAATTCCGGAAAGCTGTGGATCTTTCCCATAAAACGGTTAATGTCATTCTCATTAAATATTTTCTGATCAATTGCTATATCAAAGATGTCAGTCCCGGTTTTTGATACGACAAATTTCTCACCATTACTTTTTTTTGAATAGAAATTAAGTGTAATTTTTTTGAGTGATCTGTTGATAGCTTTATTCAGATCAAAATCTGACAGATCAATACTATTCTCACCTGATTCTGTAATCAATTCACTTTTAAATTTTTCAATTCTATCGGGTTTATATATAGAAATGAAATGAACGGAACGGGGTTCCTCCGGTACACCTATTTTGTAATTCTCTTTTATTGACATATTCCGGTCGACACTGAAAAGGAAAGAACTACCGCCGGTTTCATATCCGATGACCGGAAGCTTAAGCTCAGCTTTTCCCGGACTCATATAAGAAATCAGGGATACACAGATAAGGATCACCAGGATCAGGATGGTAATATTTCTGAACAAACCGGAATTCTTTAGTTTATTATTAAGAAGAACAAGGGGTGAATAAATAATTTCAAACGCATTAGCAAGTGTCTGTATGAGTGATGTCTGCTCTCTTTTCTCTGCTTTATCTCTCTTAACCGGATCCTTAAAGAACAGTGCGGTTGGAATGATAAGGGAACCGGTACAAATTGCGGAAGCAATAATTACATAAGCAGGATTCAGACTTTTAAGGAATGGGACAAGGAAAAGGGGAAATAAAAAAGCGCCCAGATTGATCGACCAGTAAAATATACCGAATGCCTGCGTGCTGTTCTTTTCATCGGTTACACTGGCAATCGTTCCCGAAATGATAGGTTTGAACATGCCGGCACCGAAACCCATTATTACAAGCGCCATAAAAACACTCGAGTAGGTGGTCATCTGACTTGTAAGGAAATATCCTCCACCAAGGAGTGCAAATGCCATCATGAGTATCTTTCTATACCCGAATCTGTCCGCTATTGCTCCTGAAATAATCGGAAGGAAATAGAGTAGGGGCTGGATTACACCCTTGATCACACCAACACTCTCCTTCGGAATATTGAGGGAGTCGGTAAAATAAACTGAAATAAAGCTCATCATACCGTAATAGGAACCCCTTTCAAAGAACTCGAATATTACAACCAGCCAGAACTGGGGCGGAAACTTTTTAAAAAAACCGGTTTTCTCTTGTGTCATATTTTTATCCTATCGGTGAATATTATCAACAGAGATTTAAAAAATCAAGAGATCTATTTACTTGCAGATAAGTCCCTCTTTTTACCTGAAGAAATAATAAATTTCTGCAGTTTGAAGAACAGGTAATAAAAGACAGGAAGTATCAGCAGAATAAGCAGAGCAGATGTGGTCAACCCTCCGACCGTACACAAGGCCAATGAAGACCAGATGTCTGATTTTCCTGCTCCGGATTCCTTAAATATAACCAGAGGAAGCATCCCAAGGACTGTTGTCAGCGTGGTCATGAATATGGGCCTGATCCTCTCCTTGGTTGCAATAACAATGGATTCAATTATTTTAGTAGAGTTCTTAAGATGTCTGTTAATATTATCTATGAGTAGAATCGCATTATTAACAACAATTCCCGAGAGTAATATTACACCGATATATGCTGTGGAATCGAAAGAATAGTCCATGACAACAAATGCAATGAAAACACCGATCAATGCCAGTGGTATAGAGAGCATGATCAATAGGGGCTGCAGAAAGTTTTCATAGAGTATTCCGAGGATCAGATAAATAAGGAAGATTGAAAGGATTATCGCATAATTGAGCTGATCCTCTTCTTCTTCAGTGATACGGAAGGTCCTCTCTTTCAGGCTTTTTGTGAATCCTACAGGAACTTCAAGGTTTTTATAGATGGTCCTGTGGAATCTGTCGGCAGCTTTGTTAGAACCGAGGTAATCCCATTGGATCATTGCTTCATACTGCTGATTTTCTCTTGTTATCCCCCCTTTCTGGGTAGTGAAGTCAACAGTAACAATATCACGGATCCTGAACGGTACATTCTGGGGCGAAGTTTGATGAAGGTCAAGTATCTCATCAAGTTCTATCTCTTTTACACCGGCAACCTTTATCTCGATCGACATTTCCCTCTCTTCAAATTTAAGTTTCTGAGTATTCTGACTTTCACGGAGCGTAGAATAGAGTAGGGCTAGTATATATCTAGGTTCAAGCTTATAAGTTCTCAGCGTTTCCCGGTTGAGTTTGAGGGAGAAGTATTTTTCCTTGCCTCCCCACCAGAATTTCATGTCAGTCTGAACTTCAGCCTCTTTAATTCTTTTATGAGCCAGAAGCTCTTCCTTCACTTTGTTGCAATATTTCATAAGCTTTTCAAAACTGTACCCCTTTACATGAATTTCCCAGGGTAGGTTCGAACCGGTTGATGGATCATAAAAATAGGGTTCCTGATCAAAACCGGTGACCCTGACACCGATCCCCGCCAGGTTGGTGGCGATCCCGACTAGTTCCTGTTTCAGCTGTACCGGGAAAGCGGTATTTTCGACCTCCGGGGGAAATGTGATCACCATATAGGCACCAGTTGACCAGATCTGTGTGTTTATCTCTTTTTTATAAGGTTTATCAAGCGCCAGTTTTTCAAATTTAGAAATTGAATTCTGTATCTCGCTGAACTCAGCCCCTGTCGGGAATCTAAGATAAACAACAATCTGTTCCTGTGAATACCAGGAGAAAAAGGTTCCGAACGATACCTCTTTCTTAAAAGTGATAAAAGAGGAAACCAGAATGAGAATCACAGGAATGATCACGATCAACGGATATTTCAGAATAAAAGGAAACAATCGACCTTTTTTTATTTTTTTCTTTTTATTCTTTATTTTTATGTTAAGCCTGGCACTGAGTGAAGGAATTAATACAAATGAGACAATGATTGATGAAATAAGAGATATAGCAATGATATATGCAAGGGGCAGGTAGTACACCTTCAGCCTTTCTCTAAAGAGGATTGCAAACGAAAAGAAAACAATAATGGTCGTAAATGTTGAAGAAATAACCGGAAGAATAACGGCTTTTGCACCTTCGATTGATGCCTGTTTTCTCTCGAAACCCTTTTCTCTGAAACGGAGTATGGAATCGAATACTACGACAGCATTGTCAACAAACAAACCGAAACCGAGGGCAAGACCGGAAAGGGTCAGGAGATTTAACGGGATCCCGGTCAGATGAATAACAGTCAGTGTGGCAAAAACCGAGAAGAATACCGATGAAAATATCAGTATTGTTGCCTTAACATCCCTGACGATAACGATCAATATGACGAAAATTATTATAAGAATTAAAAATGCGATCTTTGACAGCTTCACCAATTCCCTGCGAAGCACTTTGCTGTCATCACTCTGAACAACGAATTCAATTTCACCGCCTAACCGGTTGGCGATTTCCTTCAATTTAGATCTGACCTTATTCGCAATATCAAGGTGGCTGTAGGATGCTTCTTTAAAGATTTCAAAAACCAGAAATGACTTCCCCTGGAATTTTCGTTCGAACCTGAGTTCTTCAAATCCGAGGTAGACATCAGCCAGATCTTTCAGATACAATTTTTTCTCTCCGAAATTTCTGATAAAGATATTCTGGATTTCAGTTATATCTTCAGGCGATTCGGTAAGCGACAGTGTGATCTCACCGGACTCTTTCTTAAATGAGATAGACTGGTTTGTATAAAAGTACTGATTGATCCTTCCCTGGATATCAAAAATTGAAATATTGAATTTTATAAGCCTGTTCAGGTTTGTTCTGATCTGTATCTGAGGATCAACGCCACCCTGCAGGTTAACTTCCTTCACTCCCGGAATTGCCCTGAGATGGGGGTGAATATCTTTCTCCGCAATTTTTCTTAGATTAAAAATATTATAATTCTTTCCGTATACGCCAATGTTGAAGAGGGGTTTCTGTTCGAAATCTTCGGGGATCCTCTCTGAAATATCTGGCGGCAGGACAGACCTGGGAAGTTCATTCTTCAGCCTGTTAAGACGTTCCCTGAGAACGAGCTGAGCAAAATTCATCTTAACATTTCGATTGAACTCTACCTCAAGTGTACCCTGCCCGAGAACTGCGCGTGAGTTAATTTTTGATATACCCTTAACCTCTTTCATAATCTCGGATTCTGCAGGTATGAGAACTTTCTCCAACACCATATCGGGAGAAGCACCTATCCATCTGTAAGTGATATTCAGCATCGGGTGGCCATGTTCAGGATCGGGAACGAGGCCGATGGTCATGTTGTTAAAAGAGTAGGCACCGAGCAATATAATTATGGTGAAAAAAATAACGGCCAGTACAGGCCGGTCAATAATTTTTGTTATCATTAGGCACCTGCTTTCCCGGCTCTTTTCTCCTTGAAATTTTCAAGTATTTCATAAAAAACAGGGATGAGAATGAGTGTCAGGAGTGTTGTGAACAATAACCCACCAATAATAACAAGAGCCAGCGGTTGCTGTAGCTCCGAACCTGTCTGGCTGATCACTGCCATCGGGACAACACCGAATATGGTTGTGAATGTGGTCATGAGTATCGGCCTCAACCTTACCCGTGACGCTTCAAGGATAGACTCTCTCACACCTTTCCCTTCCCGTCTTAACATATTGGAATACTCGATCTTTACAATTGCGTCATTAACCCCGATACCGATCAGGACCATAACACCAATACCGGAAATAATATTAAGTGAATTGCCCGTAATTAAAAGAAAAAGAAAAGCGCCTATCAAACCCATAGGCACTGTGAACATGATGATCAACGGCTGAACAATATTCTCGAATTTTGCAGCCATTATCATATAAACCAGAATGATCGCAAGCCAGATTGCCTGATTAAGAGAGTCAAATGCTTTTTTCCTCTCTTCTTCTTCACCTGAATAAGCAAATCTGGTGTTCATAGGCATTTCAATATCTCTGAGCCTGGAAGCAGATTCATCAATTACTTTATTCAGGGGGACCCCTTTAACATTTGCAGAGATCAGAAAATATCTCATCTGAAGTTCCCGTGATATCCTCTTTATTGATGGCCTTTCCTTGATCTCAATCAGGTCTTTGACGTAATATACTTTCCCGTTTATTGGGAACCTCAGTTTCATCAGCCTGCTGATCTCCATAATACCGTTAACAGGAACCCGGACTAATATGTCATAATTCTTCTGAATCTGCTTCAGGGTCCCGCCGTCGCCGCCTTTAACCGCTTGATTGAGAAATTGAGAAATCTGAGATTTTGTAATATTCATTTTGTCGAGCAGATCCTGTTTGAAATAGATCTCATAAACCGGTTTTCCCGGTGTGGTTGTGGTTTTGAGATCATAAATCCCATTTATATCTGAGATTCTTTTCACAATCCTGTTTACCGCCTCTTTGCCCTTTTCAATGTCTTCATAAAATACTTTGATCTGAAAGTTTTCGCCTGATGATGAAAGATATTTTGATAATGTATTCTTCTCCAGAAAGATCGAATAATCAAGCAGGTCAGTTTCTTTAAGGATATTCCTTGCTCCATCCATCACTATCGGGCGAATGTCATTGGATTTACATTCCACTACAAAATGGATACTGTTAACGGATATATCCTCACTCCTTGCAGCTTCTTTCGAGACAGATCCGGTCTCTGAATAAACAAAATTCACGCCATTCGTATTTAGAACTTTCTTTTCTATCTCTTCTGCAACTTTATTTGTTTCATCAAAACCATAAGAGGGGATAGTGTTTGCGATAATTTCAAATTTTGCCGTATCGGGAGTCGGGAGAAGTTCTTTATCAAGTAACATGAAGGAGGTGATGATAGCGAGGAGGATAACCAGTACAAGTATGGCAGCTCTGGACTTCTTCTCAAGGAATTTATCAAGAATGTTATGATAAACACTGTCAAACCAGTTATAAAATGAATTGAAGATCTGATATAGGGGTTTCAGTACAATATTCAGGAATTTCCCAAGGTGTTTCAGTACAGTTTTAAAAAAGAGATAGATACCGCCGATTATGAATGTAATTATATAACCGATAATTTTAAAAGGAATAAGGATAACGGCATTAAATCCCCTCAGGAGTTTATTGTACCAGCTTTTACCTCCGGAATCGATTCCGTCATCAGTAAAATCAACTTTTATAGTCGACCGAAATGCGGAGAGGGCAGGTAGAAGGGTGATTGCAACAAATAATGAAGATACCAGTGAAAATGAAACAGTTAATGCCTGATCCCTGAAAAGTTTCCCTGTAATCCCGTAAAGGTATATAACCGGTAAAAAGATAGAGATGGTCGTGAATGTGGAAGCGGTAATAGCACCGCTCACTTCCTTGGTCCCTTTAACAACGGAATCAATCAGGTTGTCCTCTTTTCTGTGCCTGAATATTGATTCAAGGACGATAATGGAATTATCAACAAACATTCCGACCCCGAGTACCAGTCCGCCGAGGGACATGATGTTGACATTTACTTCAAATGCGAACATCAGAACGAAAGTGGATATGATCGAAATTGGGATGACAATAGAAACGAGCAGTGGGTCACGGAAATTCTGAAGAAACATCAGAAGGATGAAGAAAGCAAGTAATCCACCGATATAGAGTGATGATTTTAGAGAATTTATAGAAGAGATAATAAGGTCAGCCTCCATCTGAATAATAGAAAAAGTGAGCTCACCGTTAAATTCTTTTTCAAGAGATTTGAATGTTTCAATTGTGTTGTTTGTCGCATCAACCGTATTGCTTCCCGATTCACGGTAGATAAGGAGTGAAATAGAGTCACTGTTTTTGTTGTTACTGGTCTGTCCACCCTTAATGAATTTGATATTTCCCTGTTTTACCTTATTCTTATAGAAGGCATGGCCGATGTCACGGATCATTACACTTCTATCCTGGAGATTTTTTACAACGATATACTCAATGTCCTCAGGTGTTTTGATCTCTCCCTCTATCTTCAATGTATATCTGTATTTATCTTTTTTTACGGTACCGCCCGGGGAGAACTCATTGTTATTTCTGATCGCATTGGCAACTTCAGACAAACTGATATTCAGGCTTGATGCTTTTTCCGGATCTATTTCAACGGATATCTCTTCTTCGTCCCCTCCTCTGATCTCAACCCTTGATACACCTTCCAATTGTTCGAGCCTCGGTTTGATTATAAATTCTGCAGTTTCCTTCTGCTTCTTTAATGTCCTGGAATCACTTTTTATGATGGCCGTAATGATCGGTGCAGAAGAAGGGTCCCACTCAAGAATGACGGGTGCAGTATGGTCATCGGGAAGCCTGTTTCTAACCTCTTCAACACGCTCTTTTGTGTGGAGCAGGGCAAAATCCATGTCGGTCCCCCAGTGGAATTCCAGGGAAATTATTGATATACCGTCTTTTGAAACCGAATTAATTTTTTTGACACCTGTAATTGATGACAAAGGCCCTTCAAGTTCTGATGTGATAAATCTTTCTATCTCTTCCGGACCCAGACCCGGGTAGTCAGTGACTACGGATATCTTCGGATAGCTGAGATCGGGGAGAAGATTGATCGATAATTTGGATACAGATATGAAACCGAGAAGGATTATCCCGATATAGAACATGATTGTCCCGATCGGCCGTTTTACTGAAAGGTCTACGACGCTCATTTTATAATCTTTATCCTGGACTGGTGAGCGAGAGTTGAGTGACCTTCAATAACAACCTGGTCACCAGGATTAACTTCCGAATGAAATCTCTTGATTATCTGCTCTTCATCATTTCTGGGCCCGAGGTCCACATAGACCCAATTTACGGTATTTCCGCTGACGACAAAAACAAGGGGTCTTTCCTGACGGACAATTATTGCTTTGACCGGTACTTTTATAACATCTTTGAAAACCATATATTCAACGTCGATTTCCGCATGCATACCGGGGAGAATAAGATTTTCATCGTTATTAATCTTAATGTAAAGGGTGATCGTTTTGTTTACCTGATCCACTTCAGGGCTGATAGCATTGATCTCACCTCTGAAATACCTGTCACTGTAGGAATCGAACTTCACCCTGACCAGAGTTCCAAGCTTCAGGTTCTTGATCTCAGATTCGAGGGCAAAACCTTCCAGATAAACGGATTTCAAATTGACAACTTTGAGAATTTCCTGGCCGTTGCCAATGATCTCACCCTTACTGATTTTCAGTTCAGAGATCCTTCCCTGAAACGGACTGTAGATATAAGTCTTTCTGAGATTAAGTTCAGCTTCTTTCAGTTTTATTATTGCTTCAGATAATCCATCCTGGACCTTCCTTATATTCTCTCTCCACGTTCCGGAAGAAACCATTATTTGATCATATTCATCACTGATCTTATCAAATTCTTTGCTAGAGATCTTTCCTGTCCTGAAGTTTTCAATTGCTGACAGGTATTTTTCCCTTATGTCTTTTACCTTTTTATTATCAAAAGTTTCCGAATCTGCCTCCTCCATCTCTTCCAGGCCGGAATTGATAAGGTATTCGGCCAGACTTTTGAGTTTATTGGTTTTGGCCCGGTCCACTTCCAGTCTTTTTTCCTTGTCTTCGATCTTTACAAGTAATTGTCCCTTTTTAACCCAATCTCCGATCCTAATATTGATGGAATCAATTTTTCCGGATACTTCAGATTTAATAACTGTTTTTTCCCGAACCTGAGCAGTTGCAGATACTCTTAGCCTGAGAGGAAGTTCACCTTTAAGAACATCGGTTACTTTTACAGGTATTGAAGATGTTCTTGCCTGCTCTTCACCTTCTTTTTTTTCTTCAGCCTTTATTATTTCGGTTTCACTGCTCTTATCTGGCTGCAAAAATAGTAAATAAACACCGAATAATATAATTGCACCCAAAATGATGATTGATACTATCTTGAGAATCTTGTTCATGAAAACTCCTTAAAAATAAGTTATATGTAGACTATACGTTGATAATGGAAAATTGTTTATATTTTTTTTAGTTTAAAAACAGGATATTACTATTATAAGGAATCATTCTGATCAGATAAATTCAGGGACAAGTTTCAGCCCCTCTTTGCGCATCTGATGACGAGAGAGCCCTACATTACCATCTGAACTTAAGAGAACGCCCATCGCTCCTTTACCGGGGACAATACACATATGAATAAAAATATATTGATCTGTATGGGTTTCGACAAAATTACATGTCCCTATCCCCATTTTGTCACTTATCAGCTTAGCGGAAGTGTATAACTCAATGGCAAGGCTTCCGATTTCCTGAAATTTGAAGTTTTTTCTGTCTAAATGTGCTAATACATCTCCACTGCTATTGTAAATTCCGGCGGCCAGGAAACCGCTGATTGTAGATAAGCTTTCTAAAGATTCGTTAAATATCTGAGCTGCATTTGTTGGCATTTTGTCTCCTTCATTTTTTGAGTCAGAGATATCACTTAAACTGAGATTAAGGTCATCATCTTCCTTAATGTCACTTAAGTCAATTTCAAAATTGTCATCCATATTATCTCCCCTAACATAATTATAATAATTAAAAAAAAAATTATTTGCAACTATAAAAACTAATTTGATATTTTTATTTATTCTGTTATTTTTACAGGGAGTTATTGAGGTGCATTATAAATAAAAAAACTATATCTAAGATTTTAATCTTAATACTCCCGGTAGTTTTTTTCCCCGATATCTATATCTCTCATAAACAGCTTAGAAAAACAGAACAGGAGTTACTTGAGTTAGTAAATGGTGAACGGCTGGAAAAGGGGCTACTGCCTCTTGAATATAATGAAAATTTATACCGTATTGCAATGGATCATAATATTAAAATGGCGTTGGAAAATAAGCTTGAGCATAATTTTCCCGGATATTTAGAACTTGATGAAAGGATGGTAGATTCAAATATTTATTTCAGGGCCGCCGGGGAGAATATTGCCTTCAGTAACGTATATCCCTCAGATTTTATTCACAATGGATTTGTAAAAAGTCCCGAGCATTATGAGAACATTGTTGATCCGAAATTCAGACAGGCAGGTATCGCTATTCTTGAGACCGGAGAAGGATTTTACATTACACAGGAGTTCGGAGATATTATAGATAACATATCTGAAGAAGAAGCTGAAAAGAGAATCTCCGGGTTTATTGAAAAAAGTGGTTTCTTCCCGGATGAGGAGATATCAAATAAAATAAAAATAAATTACGGAAGTGTATTAAAGGAACTTTCTGAAGAACTTCTTAAAGACAGTGGATCCTATGTTAATAATGAGAAACTGAGTGGATTTGATATTCTGATGGTGAAATCAAATAAACTGGAATTGATAGAAGAATATATCAGGTCTTCAAATCCGGAAAAGAGATACGGATCATACGGATTTGCGATCACCTTTGGAAGGAACAGGGAATACAGAGGCGGGGTGTTCTCATTTGTACTGGCACTGAGAAGTGATTTGCCTGAGTTATCAATCCCTCTGAATAAAATGGAAATGGAAATAGTAAATGTCCTGAACAACAAATTAATATCTGTCACAGGCGGATATTTCTCATATAGTAAGAAACTTTCGGATGAGGCTGGAAAAGCAGTGAAGTTGTATTACCGTGGAGATAAATCATTGTTGAGCAATTCCATATACAATATACTTGCTTATCAGAGTTCAGATCCGTTAAAAATACCTGACCAGTATCTGGATTTTTTTATCTCAAATAAAAAGAAATCTTTAGGAGTTAAAATATTCCGGCCGGAAGAAAATAATATTCCTGAAAATTATTTTCTTCTGGCCTTTGTGTTTGATAAATAAAAAATTTAATTATCTTTAAATTTTTTCTCAGCTTCGGCAAGAAGTTCGGAATACTCTTTGTCTATGGTCTTTCTGAGCTTGAGAAGTTCCTCACCTGACTTGCTTCCCGATGATGAACTGCTGCCACCTTCGGCTCTTTCCGCTTTGGCTTCAAGTTTTTCAAGTTTATCAAGTTCATACTGTGGAGCCTGTACATCGCGGTATGTTTTGCGGAGATATCTTTTAAAATCTCTTACATCTCTTTTTGCATCTCTGACAGCTTTCTCATTTTGCTGGGAAGAGGCTTTTTGTTTTTTAATTTCAGCCTGATAATTATTATATTTCGCTTTGTATCCGTATTTGTTCTCTAATTCGACTTTTGCTTTTCCTGAAGCAATTTTCTGATTAGATGAGCTTCCTTCCTTTTTATAAAGCACACTTGCCTCAAGATAATTTATGGCTGCGGATTTATGAAAGCTTTTATTTGACCTGGCCTTGTATGAATATATGTCGCCGATATACTTCGGGAAAACGCCCTTTTTATCTTTTTCATACAAAGATCTGAATACGGTTAATGCCGTATCATATCTTTTTGCCTTGAACAATGAATATGCATAGATCTTTTTAATTTCAGGATTATTTTTATCTGAAGAGCCAAGTGAGTTGTAATGACTGATAGCCTGTTTGAACTCTTCATCACTATAATGCATCTTAATCTTCTGTTCCGGAGACATTTTTTTCGGTGGTGGGCCGGTAAGGGATTTTTTCAGTTTATTTGCAGTTGAGATAACATCATTATCTCCGGCTTCATTACCGAGTGAGATTGCTTTGCTTATATACTTCAGTGCTTTATCCTTATTGAAACCTGAAAAACTCTTGATGCCGTATGAATTGGCAAGTACAAGATTCAGTCTTGCTTCTTCACCTGTGCCGATGTTTCCAAGACCGAGGGTTTGTTCGCCTGTCTTTATTGCACTTGAATAGTCCTTATTTTCAAAATAATTAAGTGCAAGCTGGTAATAAGCAAGTTTCACGAATTTATTGGATTTATCAGTATAAGTGCTGATATATTTTTTAAATGCTGTGATCCTTGCGGGAGCTGTTTTGTTTTCATATAAAGCTTTTGTAAAATCCATCCCCGCATTGTCATAATCCTGGGAATATGTTACAGAGATTGTTACAAGTACTATTAATAGTAAATAAGTCAACTTTTTCATAATCTTCTCCTAAAAGGTTTGAAAAATTTTACATTAAAATTTTTCTAAATTCAAGTTTATCTGTTTTTAATACGGATCAGAGTAATATTTTGATCTATTTAGCGGCGAGGATTGATTACCTTTTCTTGACTTTGATATACATTGAATCTATAATTTTTTAATGTTTAAGTCATTTGAGGGAGTCGTTGAAGAGGGGAGTGATGAATATGAGCTTCTCGAAAAAATAAAAGCTGAAAAACTTCCCCGCCATATTGCAGTTATAATGGATGGTAATGGAAGGTGGGCTGAATTACAGAAACTGTCCCGTACCGAAGGACATAAAACCGGAGCTGAATCCGCCAGAAAGATCACTGAGTTCTCGGTAAGATTGGGGATAGAACATCTGACACTGTATACCTTTTCCAGCGAGAACTGGAACAGGCCTGTGAGAGAGATTAATACGCTCATGGAAATGCTCCACAAGAATCTATTAACTCAAAAAGACCTCTTGATCGATCACAATATCAGGTTCTCAGTTCTGGGTGATTTGAGAAAACTGCCGAAAAAACTGAGATCCAGTATTTCTGAAACGATTGAACTTTCAAAAAAACATACAGGATTAAACCTTCATCTGGCTCTCAATTACGGCGGCAGGATAGAGATTATTAATGCTGTTAAAAGAATAATTGATGATGGACTCAGTTCAGATAAAGTAAATGAGAAAACTTTTAAAAAGTATTTATACAATCCTGAAATGCCTGATCCTGACCTTTTAATAAGGACATCCGGTGAATCGAGGATATCTAATTTTCTCCTTTATCAGATTGCATATTCGGAACTCTATTTTTCAGATGTTCTTTGGCCGGATTTCAGATTAAAGGAATTACTCACAGCTCTACTGAGCTTCCAGGAACGTGACAGGAGGTATGGTAAGGTATGAAAGAGTTTATAACAAGAACAACTACTGCAATATTCATGGCTATTTTTGTATATCTGGCGATTATATATCTGCCTGATATATATTTCTCGGTTATGGTATTTATTATTATTTCCATTGGTGTTTTCGAGTTTGTACGGCTCACTGAACCGGGGACCAAATCTCTTAGCCTTATTTATCTTAATGGACTTGCAATCGGATCATATTTCACATTCAACGTACCCGATCTTCAATTGCTTTTATTTATAAATATCTTTACTTTCGGTGTTTTCTTTTTGATCTCTGTCAGAAATAGTACATTATTGAAATCATATGTAAAGGATTTCGGAATTCATATCTTATCTGTTTTATATCTCTACATCCCTCTCTATTTTTTATTCAGATTAAGAGAGGTCGGGCCTAATTTCCTTCTGTTCTTGATATTTGTGATTGCAATCGGAGATTCGGGAGCGTATTTCATCGGAAGAGCATTTGGGAGACACAAGATCTATCCGGTTGCTTCCCCGAATAAATCACTTGAAGGGATAATTGCAGCTTTTCTGACCTCAGGCATTTCCGGCTGGCTGTCAATACTACTCTTTCCGATAAAGATTGATATAGTAACAGCAGTCCTTACCGGAGCTCTGATCGGACTGATCTCTCAGATATCCGATCCGATTGAATCACTATTCAAACGATCTGCAAAAAAAAAAGATTCGGGTTCAATACTGCCTGGTCATGGGGGGGTTCTTGATAGGATCGATAGTTATATATTCTGTGCGCCGGCATTGTATTTCATAATTGTTCATATATGGAAAACTCTATAATAGAGAAACAGGAAATTAAGTGATCAGAAATATTGCACTTCTAGGTTCAACCGGTTCGATAGGGAAAAATACCCTTGAAATAGTTAGAAACAATAGAGAAAGATTTAATATTGTCAGCCTGGTTTGTGGAAATAATATTGAACAGATAAAAGTTCAGATCAAAGAATTTGATCCACTGATTGTCAGTGTCGGTTCCAGAACGAGATTGTATTGAATTGGCAAAAGAGTTTCCTGGAACAGAGGTATATCATGGAAGTGAAGGGATGATAGAAGCCGTAAAGTGTTCTGAAGCTGATACTGTTGTATCAGCGACAACAGGAACACATTCAATACATGCAACCCTTGAATCAATTAAAAAGGGTATGAGAATATGTCTGGCCAATAAAGAGACGCTTGTGGCTGCCGGCGATCTTGTCAATGAATATATTTCTGAATCAGATGCTGAACTGATTCCGATTGATAGTGAACAAAGCGCAATATTTCAATGCATATGTGAGACTGACAGAAAATACCTCAGAAAAGTAATTCTGACTGCTTCAGGCGGCCCTTTCTTTAACCTTGCTAAAGAAAAATTTTCAAATATCAGTGTAAAAGATGCGCTAAAGCATCCGACATGGTTGATGGGAAAGAAAATAACAATCGACTCTTCGACACTGATGAATAAAGCCCTCGAAATAATCGAAGCTTATTATCTGTTCAACCTGAAAGAAGATGAGATAGATATTCTTATTCATCCTCAGAGTATCATTCATTCCATGGTGGAGTTTGATGATCATTCAATCATAGCTCAAATGGGGATCCCTGATATGAAAATACCGATTCAGTATTCTCTAAGTTATCCGGATCGGTTTGACAGTGGTACCGATCATCTTGATCTGGCATCAGTCGGCAGCCTTGAATTTTTTAATCCTGACCATGACAAATTCCCTTCTATTAATATGGCATATCAGGTGATAAAGGAAAGAAAAAATTCGGGGTTGATATTTAATGCCGCAAATGAAGTTGCCGTTGAAAAATTTCTGAATGGTGAGATCCCGTTCAGGGGGATATTTTATGTGGTTGAGCATATGCTGAATAAATGTGAGAGGTATCCCCTTAAGTCTTCTGATGATATTTCACCAATGATAGAGATCGTAAAAAAAATGACAAATGAATTTGTTGAAGAAAACAGTTCAAGAATGGAGTAAGAAATGTCTTTTATCACTACTATACTTGTTTTTTCAGTTGTTTTGGGAATTATAGTCCTTGTTCATGAATTGGGTCATTTTTTTGCTGCCAGGCTGATGGGCGTACGCGTGGAAACCTTCTCATTCGGATTCGGGAAAAAAATATTCGGAAGGAAAATCGGGGAAACTGATTTCAGAGTGAGCCTGTTTCCTCTCGGGGGATATGTGAAAATGGCCGGGGAGGATGAATATGACCCCGATGATTTAAAACCGGATGAATTTATGGCGAAAAACCGGGCTCAGAAAATATTTATACTCGTGATGGGTCCTCTGATGAATATACTACTTGCCCTTATAATCCTTACAATTATCAATTTTAACGGTGTTGAGAGTGAGAAGTACAAAACAGAACCTCCAGTAATAGGCCTTATAGCTGAAAACTCTCCCGCAGTAAAAGCGGGTTTGAAGGAGGGAGATCTGATTGTTTCAATAAATAATAGTAAAATAAGTGATTGGAAAGAGTTGGAACTAGAGATCGGTTCTAATCCTGATAATAATATAAATGTTATATATGAAAGAGATGGCCGACAGTATAAAACAGAACTTCAAATCGAAAGTGATAATGAATTCAATATTGGTGATGCAGGAATATACTGGAAGTACAGAGTAATGATAAGTTCAGTCAAAAAGGGGTCTCCGGCTTTTATCAGTGGTATAAAATCTGATGATATTATCTACTCAATAAATAATGTAGATATAACACCTTTTAATATTACTGAAATAATTTCATCCAGCCCGGATATTCCTTTGAAATTCAGGATTAAAAGGGGAGATGATTATATTGATAAAATGATCACTCCGCATAAAGTGGACGGGCGTGTTGAGATCGGTGTCGGACTTATCCAGTATTCACCTGTAATAAAAATAAGCTACGGATTTTTTGATGCTGTATCAAAAAGTGTAAAAGATACTATTAAACTTACATCTCTGGTTTTTGATGCTTTCAGGAAAATGATTATCGGAAAACTCTCAGCGAAAAATCTTTCCGGGCCGATAGAGATAGCAAAGTTCTCCAAGCGTGCTTTTGATTCCGGGTTATCTGATTTTTTTATGCTGATAGCATTTATATCTCTTCAATTGGGAATTGTGAACCTTTTTCCTATTCCGGCTCTTGATGGAGGTCATATGATGATATACACCATTGAATCACTTATCAGGCGGGAGTTCAGCATGAAAGTTAAAGTAGCGCTGATAAACGGGGGATTTTTTCTGCTTCTCCTCCTGATGGGTTTTGTTCTTCTGAATGACATTGCAAAAAACCTTCCTAACGGTTGGAACTCTTTCCTACCATTCTGAAATAGATAAGTGGAAGAAAGGAAAGTATACATAGTAAAATATATTTCAGGCTTAATTTCTTTATTAATTCTGCTAATCCAGTTTCAGGGGTGTATAAATTTTAAAATAGAACTTCCTGATGATCCCGGGTGGGGGATCGGGTATTTTGTTGTATCAAAAAACCTTGAAACCATAAAAAACCAAAAAAAACCTGTAAATACTAAAATGATCAGTTCTTCGGCTAAGAATATCTATGCAGCTATAAAAATATTTAATATTGAAAAGATGGTAAGGATTCATTGGGTTTGGGTACGGTCCCGATAAAAATATCGTGAAAAGATCTGAATTAACGGATGTTAACCGGGGAAAAAAATTTCTTGAATATTTTGTGACATGGAATTCTCTGGATAATAAATTCTTTAAAAACAGGAAAGGGGAATGGTCGGTCACGGTGATGGTTGATGGCAATATTTTCGCCTCAAAGAGTTTTGTTATAAATTGATACTTCAAGTCCCGGTCCGGTTGCCTATTAAATACTGATGTGTTATTTAAATCCTATGTCATCGATCACATTTGGAACTGATGGTTGGCGTGCGGAAATGGGGAGAGATTTTACTTTTGACCAGGTCAGGAACTTTGCCTTTGCGTACTCTGATTATCTGAAAAAAAAATTCAGCGATGATATAAGAATATTGGTAAATTTTGACACCAGGTTTTTATCATCAAGATTTGCTGAAGAAGTTGTGAAAATCCTTTCTCTAAGAAATATTAAGGCTTTTATTTCAGAAAGAGATACTCCTGTTCCGGCTATTTCATATTATATAACAAAGGAGAATTTCCACGGAGCTGTTAACTTCACTGCAGGAGTAAAAAGCCCGATATTTAATGGAATTAAGATCCTTTATATTCTCAATTCAAACGGAATAGAGACTATAAGTATTCATAACTTTCCATATTCATCTTTTGGGAATTTGATCTCGGATTGCAGCAGGGAAGGACTTTCTGAATTATCTTCTGCAGAATCTGATAAAAAAAAAGGTGGAAGATTTGAATAAACTTGGGAGGAGGTTGATTGAAAAAAAGAAAAAATGATGAGACATTCCTCAAATCCCGAGGTTTAGTAATTCTTGTTCTGATCATGATATTCATTTTGGTATTGACATTTTTTTTCGGTGACAGCGGGATAGTTGAGATTCTGCGCTCTCAGGAAAAGATTGCTGAACTCAAATCTGATATTGAACTGCTTGAAAGGAAAAAATCTCTTCTCAAGCGGGAGATAGCAGAACTTGAAAAGAATCCTATGGCACTTGAAAAGAAAGCGAGAGAGAAATTATGGCTTATGAAAAAGAATGAGAAAGTAATAGTATTGATGAAAGATAAAAAGGATGAAAAAAAAAGTAATAAGTCAAAGGATAAGTAGATAACTGTTTAATGACAATAAATTCCTATGTATCTTTCATATTGTTAATTAATAGGAAAAAATGAAAATATTAAGTTTGCGAGTAATTTCAAAGATCCGCATCCTAATCAGAAAGATAAAAAAAATAGCAATATCTCCACTCTATTTTGGGTTCAGAAGATATTGTCCGGTATGCAAAAAATATTCGAATAAATTTCTAAAGGCTGGATTAACACCAAGAGAAGATGCTTTGTGTTTTTTTTGTCACTCAGAGGAAAGGCATAGATTTGTATGGCTTTATATGAAAAAAAAAACAAACCTGTTTAATAATGGACAAAAAAAGATGCTTCATGTTGCTCCTGAATATTGCTTTAAGAAGAGATTCAGGAAACTACTTGGGGATTCTTATATTACAGCTGATTTATATGATGAAAAAGTAATGATTAAAATGGATATTACAGATATTAAAATTGAAAATAATTTTTTTGATTTTATTTACTGCAGTCATGTACTGGAACATGTTGAAGATGACAGGAAAGCTTTGAGAGAGTTTTACAGGGTATTAAAAGTTGGTGGAATTGCCCTAATTCTTGTCCCTATTACAGGTGAAGAAACTTATGAAGATCCTTTCATAGTTTCACCTGAGGAGAGATTGACAGAATTCGGACAGGAAGATCACGTCAGAAGATATGGACTTGATATAACAAAAAGGATAGAGGAGAGCGGATTCAGAGTTCAGATCATCAATGTAGAAGATATTGCAACAGAAAATGAAGCAGTAAAAATGGGATTGACTGTAGCTGCCGGAGAAATATTTTTTTGTAAAAAATAGAATAATCGGATGTTATTGAAAATAAGAATATATTCAGATATATTTGTATTTAACGTCTGTAAAATGACAATATCTGAATTTTATTATGAGAATTATTTTTTGCCTGAATAACTTATGGGCGGAAGCCTGCTATAAGACATAAGAACAATTTAAATGAAAGACTTTGACATTCTGATTGAGCCAAAAAAAGGAATAAAAAATTATTGGAGAGAGTTATTTGCCTACAGGGAATTGTTCCTGTTTCTGGCATGGAGGGATATTCTGGTACGATATAAACAGACTGTAATCGGAATTGCATGGAGTGTTCTCAGACCTTTACTGACTATGATCGTTTTTACAATTGTATTCGGGAAACTTGCAAAAATGCCCTCCGGGGGGATACCGTATCCCATCCTTGTTTTCTCGGCTATGCTTCCCTGGCAGTTTTTCAGTAATATTATCAGCGAGAGCGGAAATTCTCTTATATCAAATTCCAGTATGATCTCAAAAGTATATTTTCCAAGGATAATAATACCTACTACTTCAATGATAGTAGGTTTAATTGACTTTATGATTTCGGCGGCAATTTTAGGAATAATAATGTTATATTACAAATTTACTCCGACAATATATATTTTATTCATCCCTTTATTACTAATTCTTGCAATAATAACTTCTCTTGGTATTGGTTATATGATATCTGCATTAAATGTGAAATTCAGAGATTTCAGATATATTGTTCCATTTATTGTACAATTTGGATTGTATATCTCTCCGGTTGGATTCAGCAGTAATGTTATTCCCGTAAAATGGAGGTTGATATATTCTCTAAATCCAATGGTTGGAGTTATTGACGGGTTCAGGTGGGCAATTATCGGCGAAAATTTTCATATTTTTTTGCCGGGTTTTCTTTTGTCTGTCGGAATAGGGCTTATTGTTTTTATAGTTGGATTCATTTATTTCAGGAGAACCGAAAGAGAATTTGCCGATATTATCTAAGCTGAAAAGGTGAAAAGATAAATATGAAATTTTTTGTAAAAAAGATAGTAAATTATTTCAGGAACAAAAAAAAGCAACATCTTCAGAAACTTATTGAGATTGCAAAAAAAGAAATATCAAAAGATCCGGAAAATTTCAAACTGCACGAAAGAATTGCTGAATTATATTATCGGAAAAAAATGTTTGTACCAACGATTGCTGAATGCAGGACAAGTATAACTTTAGGAAATGAAAGCTTTGAAATTTATGTTCTTCTTATAAGAGCCTATCTGAAATTAAATCAAAATAATGCGGTTATGGATTTGTTGAAAGTTATTAAAGAAGAGATAAAAAAAAATGTAAAGGATACTATAAAAAACTTAGATGATTTGGAAGTTAAGGAGAGGAATGATTTCCTGTTAAATTATGACCATAATCAATTTTACAGATTAAAATCAATTTCAGATCATATAAATTCAATTAAAAAAAATGAACATATCTCTGTTCTTGATATCGGGGGTGGTGAAGGTTTGTTGTCACTCTTTCTACCTGAATTGAATTATATACTGGTGGAACCGGATGTAAATGGAATAAGTAATACTGAACTTCAATTATTCACAAATATTAAATTTGATATTATTGTTTCCTGCCATGTTTTTGAACATGTTGAGGATAATAAAAAAAAAAGTTTTTTAGATTCAATTTGTTCATTATCAAAGGATAAGGTAATTCTTTTAAATCCATTCAAACTTGTACCTGAAAGGTCAAATAAACATTTGGATCTTATTTATAAAATGACCGGATATAAGTGGGCGAAGGAACATTTAGAATGCGGACTCCCTTCATTGGAACTGGTTGAAAAATATGCTGAGCAGAATAAATACAATTATAAATGCTATCCGAACGGGCTATTCAGTACTACAACTGCATACGTTTTTTTGAACTATTTTGCTGCTTTATCAAAGAAATATACTGAACTCAATGAGATTAATTTTCTTTTTAATACGGAGTTAACAAAAAGAATGGTTGATTGTGATAGTGACCCTACAGGATATTTAATTGAACTGACTATAAAATAAAGAAAAATGAAAGTAATTAAAGTTGAAAATTTAGGAAAAAAATATATAATCGGACATGATAAAAGCAGTAACGGAGTATTCAGATACGGTTCTTTTCGTGAATCGATAAGCCACTTTTTCAGGGGAATTTATCAAAGGGTAAGGCACCCTTTATCTCCAAACAGGGAGAATATGGACCTGGAAGAATTCTGGGCTCTGAAAAATATAAATTTTGAAATAAATCAGGGTGAGAGAGTAGGAATTATAGGTCAAAATGGCGCCGGAAAAACCACTTTACTGAAGTTATTAAGCAGAATAACAGAACCTTCAACCGGAAGTATAAAAATAAAGGGGAGAATTGCCAGCCTTCTTGAGGTAGGGACAGGTTTTCATCCTGAACTTACGGGAAGGGAAAATATATATCTTAATGGCGCTATTCTTGGAATGAGAAAAGGTGAAATTAAAAAGAAATTTGATGAAATAGTCTCATTTGCCGAAGTGGAAAAGTTCCTTGATACTCCTGTAAAGAGATATTCATCCGGTATGTATGTAAGGCTTGCTTTTGCTGTTGCTGCACATCTTGAACCTGAGATCTTACTCGTTGATGAAGTACTCGCTGTTGGAGATGCCGCTTTTCAAAAAAAAAGCCTTGGGAAAATGAAGGAAGTTTCCGAAACGGGAAGGACAATTCTTTTTGTAAGCCATAATATGTCTGCAGTACAAAGTTTATGTGACCGGGTGATTTTAATAGAGAAGGGATCAATAAAGAAGGAAGGGGAATCAAGTTCAGTTGTAAAAGAATATCTGAAAAAAAATCATACAGGAAGGCATTCTGTCCAATGGGATAACAGGAAGGATTCACCCGGAAATGAAAAAGTAAGGATTTTAAAGGCTGAGATAAAAAAAGGGGAGAAAAACAGCCATGATGATTTCTTCATGGATTCCGATCTAATCTTTGAAATTGATTATTATCTCAATAAACCTGGATTATTAATTGATATAACCTTACTCCTCTATAATGATGAAGGAGTGCTTGTGTTAGGAGGAACTACTTTAAAGGAATCTGACTGGCACGGGAAACCTTTTAATAAAGGAAATTATAATAGCAAATGTAAAATACCCGGAAATCTTTTAAATGCGGGTAATTATTCTATAACAATTTTAGTTGTTGAAAAGCAGAATGTTATTATTTATAAACATGAAAATTTAATAGCCTTTAATATCATGGATTCTATTGAGAGTCGTGATAAATATTTCGGGAAGAGACCGGGGGTTGTCAGGCCTGAACTTAACTGGAGGTCAAAGTTTATAAATGAATAAAAAAAAGGATTTTTTTTAGACAAAATAAAAAAATATTGAGATACATTTTCTGGGTTTGGAAAAGAAAAAATTAATATGAAAAATTCAACAAGAACAGATCAATTTAAACGTAATAAAGATTTGGAAGGCCTTATATCTGAAATTAATGGATTGTTAGGTGAAATTGACAAAAAGTATTTACCTGAACCTGAAGACCTGAAATTTCCCCTAATATTAATTCATGGAGTAGCAAGGTCAGGGACAACGTTATTGATGCAGTGGTTTGCTAACACCGAATGTTTTTCTTATCCGACAAATTTTCTCTCAAGATTTTATGGATCACCTTATATCGGAGCCAAAATCCAGCAGCTTCTTTATGATATTAAATACAACTTTAATAATGAGTTATATGATTATTCCAATAAGATCGAATACGTTTCAAATCTGGGAAAAACAAGCGGCCCCCTTGCTCCAAATGAATTCTGGTATTTCTGGAGAAGGTTTTTTAACTACGGTAATATTCAAATTCTTTCAAAAGAACAGGAAAAAGGAATTGATACAAAAAATTTCATATCTGAACTGGCTTTAATTGAGACGGTTTTCAATAAACCCCTGGTCATGAAAGGATCGATAACAAGCTGGAACATCCCTTTCATTGCTTCAATCTCTGATAAAATTTTATTTGTACATATTAAAAGAGAGCCGGTTCATAATATCAGATCTATTTTAGATGCAAGAAAAAAATATTTTGGTACTGAAACACCCTGGTATTCATTTAAACCTCCTGAGTATGACAAAATTAAAGATTTGTCCCCGGTTGAACAGGTATCAGGTCAAATCTATTTTACAAATAGAGCAATTTCCAAAGGATTAAGGGAGATCGATCAGAAGAGATGGCTGGAGATAGATTATGAGGTTTTCTGTGATGAACCTGGAGAATTTTTTAAAAATATAAAAAATATGATTCTTAAAAATGGATATACATTTAAGCACCAATATAAAGGGGTTAAAAGATTTAAAACTGGTAATTCCATTGAAAAATTAAGTGGAAGGTCCAGTCTGTTTGAAAATGCTTTCAGGAAATTTTCTGACGGCGGTTTTTGGGATGATCAGAACAGTATAAATTCATAATATGAAACTTGCACTAATGCAACCATATTTTTTTCCCTACCTGGGTTATTTTGACCTTATTAACCAGTCTGAACTATTTATTGTTTTTGATACGGTTCAATATATCTATCAAGGTTGGATGAACCGGAACAGGATATTACACCCGAATAAGAGTTGGTGGTATTTTATTGTTCCGATCAAAAAGCATCCTCATGATACATCAATACTTGATATTGAGATCAGTCAAAACCTGGATTGGCGGAATCGAATATTGGGTCAAATTCAGCATTATAAAAAAAAAGCCCCTTTCTATAATGCTACAAGGGAAATATTGGAGCAATGTTTTAAGACAGATGAAATAAGCTTGTCTAAATTCAATGTAGAATCTCTGAAGATTATATGTAGTTATCTTGATATTTCTTTTTCTTATCAGTTTTTTTCAGAAATGAACATGGAGTTGGATCCCGTTGAATCTCCAGGAGAATGGGCATTAAATATATCTAAAAAACTAAATGCCAGTGAATATGTTAATCTCCCCGGAGGTATAAATATTTTTGATACTTCAAGATTTAATAAAAATAATATAAAGCTGAATCTGAGAAAAATACCCCCGTTCTCTTATACTCCCGATGGTTTTGAATATATTCCGGATTTATCAATTATTGATCTTTTAATGTGGAATCCGCCTGAGAAAATCAAGGAGTTTCTTGAAAAAAAAAATCATTGATCTGCAAATTTTGAAAGATCGCTGCTCTTAGGTAAGATACTGTATTTCAGTGAACTATATACAGGTAAAAAATATTGTCATTATCTAATGGAAATTAACGATATTATTTCCAATAAGTGATTTTTTATATGAAAAACAGACCGGAAGTCAGTGTGGTTTTAATCACATATAATCACGAAAAATATATAGCTCAGGCTCTGGACTCAGTTTTGGTGCAGGAAACAGATTTTGAATATGAAATTATCATAGGAGAAGATGAATCGGAAGATAAAACACGTGAGATTGTTCTCAGTTATAAAAATAAATATCCGGAAAAGATCAGTGTGATATTAAACAGCAGGAGAGATGTAATATATATTGATGGAAAGCCAAGCGGGCGATTTAACCTTATGAACACTCTCAGGAATGCGGGAGGTAAGTATATCTCGCTATTGGAAGGTGACGATTATTGGACCGATAAAAATAAATTGCAGAAACAATATGATTTCCTGAAAAATAATAGTGATTATGTGATTTGTGCGCATACTGCTGAATTCGTTGATGAATCAGGGAAGTCTCTTGAAAGGTATTGGAAACCGCCTTTAGACAAGGAATATTACACAAAGGAAGATCTCTTCCTGTACTGCAATTTTATTGCTACAGCTTCAGTATTGTTTGTGAATAATCTATTCGAGGATTTTCCTGAATGGTTTGAAAATTTCAAAGTAGGGGATTGGTCATTACATGTAATTAATGCATCATACGGAAAGATAAAATTTATGGATGAGGTTATGAGCGCTTATCGTATCCATCCCGGCGGTATAGCTTCAATGACAGATTTGATCAAACAATTTCAATCCAGGTTGGAAATGTATAAATTATTTAAAGAAAAATCCGAAAAGAAATATTATCCATTTATAAATAAAGCGGTGAGTTTGATATATTACAATATTGCATGTGAATACGAAGATCGAAACAACAGAAAAATGGCAATAAAATACGTGCTTAAGGATATATTCAAATTTTATGATGAAAAAAGAGTATTTGTGTTGAAAATTAAATTATTGTTAAGAGTCAATTTTCCGAAAATTTATAAAATGCTTAAAAAAAAATTAAAAAACTGATCTAAGTCATTAATAATAAATTAAATCCGAAATGAACCCAAAAGTAAGTGTCATCCTTCCGAGTTACAATCATGAGAAGTTCTTAAGAAAAAGAATTGAGAGTATTCTTGATCAGACCTTTGAAGATTTTGAAGTTATAATAATTGATGATGCTTCATCTGATAACAGCAGATCTATTATTAACGAATATCTGAAAGATGGTAGGATCACTACTTTTTTTAATAAACAAAATTCCGGGGATCCTTCTGTCATCTGGAACAGAGGTGTAAAAAAAGCCAGAGGCGAGTATATATGGATAGCAGAGTCTGACGATTATGCAGATAATAAATTGCTGGAAACTCTTGTAGGAAAATTAAATGAAAATCCGAATGTGGGAATTGCTTACACTCAATCTTTTTATGTTGATGAAAATGATAATATAACAGGATCGGGAGATTCTTATACTGATGACCTGGATAAAGAGAGATGGAAAAGAGATTTTTATAATATTGGTAAAGATGAATGCAGGGAGTTTTTATTATTTAAAAATACAATTCCAAATGCAAGCGCGGTCGTATTCAGAAAAAATTTGTATATAAAAGCTGGGTATGCAGATGAAAATATCGGATTCGGCGCAGATTGGCTGATATGGTTTTCGATTTTGTTATATTCTGATATTTATTATTGTAAAGATTGTTTGAATTATTTTCGTTATCATACCGGGACCCAGAGAATAAAACAGGATGGTACAGAATTTATTGAACAATGTTATAAGATCTTAGCAGTATTCAAATCAAAATTAACATTTTCAGAAGAAAATCTGAATAAATTTTTAAATTTTCAATTAAAAAGTTGGATATATATAATTTTTTACAGTAAAGAGAGAACTACATTTAAAAAAAAAATGAATGTCATTAATACTGCAAGAAAAGTTGACCCTGAATTTATAAAAAGGTTTCTTCAATTAGCAGTTAAATCTGTTACACAGAAGACATTTAAACACTGAGGTGATACTTTTAAGGGTTATTGATCTATTCGTTTTTTGAAAAAATATTATGGTATAAGAAAACATAAAATACAATGTGCGGTATAGCAGGTTATATACTTTTTGACAGTTTTAAAGAAAACTCAATAAGTATTTCAGAAATGTCAAAAGAGATAGCTCATAGAGGACCCGATGATGAGGGTTTTGTATTGATCAATTCTAAAAAAGATGAATGTATAAATTTGTGTTCAGATCTTTCAGATAAAAAACTGAAAAAGATAATCCCCTCTATCAAAAGGGGGAAAGTTGATTTTAAACACAATATTGCAATGGCGCACAGAAGATTTTCTATTATCGACCTCACATATCTGGCTCATCAGCCTATGTGGAATAAGGACAAGTCCATTTGTATTGTTTACAACGGAGAAATACTCAATTATTTAGAACTAAGGGAGGAATTAAAGGGGAAAGGGATAAGTTTTAGAACTAATTCTGATACAGAAGTTATACTTGAATCTTACCGGATGTGGGGGAAAGGGGCATTTAAAAGATTCAGCGGTTTCTGGGCGATATCACTTTATGATCTGAGGGAAAGAACCCTTGTATTATCAAGGGACAGGATAGGAAAAAAGCCTTTATACTATTACAGGGATAAAGGTATTTTTATCTGGGGATCAGAAATTAAATCTATCCTTCAGTTAAAAAACAGAAAAAATCTGGATCTGAATGAAACTGTAATTTATAACTATCTGGTCTCGGGTATCAAAGATTTTCAACATACGACATTTTTTAAAGATATTAATATGCTTGATAATGCTTCTGTTTATGAAGTTTCATCCAATGGTGAAATAAAGAAGGAGACCTTCTGGGATCTTCCCGGCATTGAGGACAGAAAAACTTCAGCCGGTTTAGAACAAAATGCGTCAGAATTCAGAAATTTGCTGACAAATTCACTACGGGAGAGGCTGAGAGCTGATGTTCCGGTAGCTTTTGAACTTAGCGGTGGTTTGGATTCATCCACTCTTGTAGCTTTAAGGTCAGGTTTAAGTAAAGAACGTTTTCCTGTATTTACAGTAAAATATGATGACAAAAAAGTGGATGAATCCGGATATGCAATTTCACTCGTTAATCAATTGAATAATGTTGATCATCACATAATAAATTTTGAAGAAGAAAGTCTGTGGCCATATTTCAAAGATTATTTAAATCTTATGGAAGAACCGTTTCATCATCCGGTTTTATTGATCGGCCAGATTTTGAGAAGAAAAATTGCCGAGAAAGGATACAGGGTAATAATCGGAGGAGCCGGGGGAGATGAAGTGCTGGGTGGGTATACAGAATATGCAATCCCGGTGATAAGAAAGCTTTTGTCAGAAGGGGAGTACGTTCAGGTAATAAAAAATATTGTATTTTATAAAGAAAAATATCCTCTGAGTTTTTTTCCGCTGTTGAGTTTGATTTTCCGAAAATTTTTCAGATACAACTATTCAAATACTTTTTTCAATAATTATATTACAGCTGAAAGAAGGACCGTGTCAGATCTGCAGCTTCCCAAGATTGCAGGCGATCTTTTTATAAAAAACATGAAAGACCTGAAAATGTATTACTGGATGAGCTCTAATGATAAAAGCGATATGGGAATACCTACGGAGGTGAGAAATCCGTTTCTCGATTATAAAGTTGTAGATTTTTTATTCAGTTTACCTGAGTCACTTTTTTTTAAAAATGGATGGCTGAAATGGTTTTTAAGATTTTCCTTTAAGGATATTTTACCTCCGGAAATCTTATGGAGGAAAAGAAAACAGGGATTCCCCTTTCCACTTGATAAGTGGTTAATAAATAATAAAAAAATATTATCAATGATATTAAATGATCATTCAAATATATGGGTTGATAATTTTAAGGTAAAAAAGGATTATGATATTCTTGTAAAAAAAGATCCGAGTTTTTTGTGGAGGATCATTAATTTTCAAATGTGGTTGAGCTTTTTTGTGAACAGAGAAAATTCAGACCCGTTTTTAAAATAAAATGAAAATAGCTTTTATAGTTGGAGTATTCCCCAGCTTGTCTGAAACTTTTATCCTTAATCAGATAACAGGATTATTGGAACTGGGGCACGATGTTGAAGTTTTCTCTCTCCACAGATCAAATGACAGCAAAAGGCATGCAATTATAGACGAACTGAAATTAATGGAAAAAGTCCATTATTTCCCGGATATCCCAACGAACGCTTTCCACAGGATACTGAAAGGCAAGTTTCTGTTTTTGCTGAACTTTTGCAGGGATCCAAAAAGATTGATTAAAAGTATCAATCTTTTTAAATTTGATAAGGATTTTTTTTCATTGAAAATACTATACTATGTAATCCCTTTTTTAAGGAAGGATTTTGATGTTATCCATTCTCATTTTGGGCATATTGGTAATATAGGAGTGTATTTGAGAAAGGGGGGTGTGAGGGGTAAACTGATAACATCTTTTTATGGGTATGATCTTTCAGCGTTTATAAATAAAAAGGATAGGGATGTCTACAAAGAGCTTTTTATAAATGGAGACATGTTTCTGCCGATCTGTGATTACTTCAGTAGCAAACTGCTGTCTCTTTCGTGTGATCCAAAAAAAATAAAGCTGCATCCAATAGGAATAGACCTTAATAAACATCGTTTCATAAAAAGAGCCCGGAAGAAAGATAAATGTGTAAAAATTCTTTCTGCAGGGCGGTTGATAAGTAAAAAGGGGTTTATTTACAGCATAAAAGCATTAAAATCCCTTCAAATAAAAAAGAGAGATTTTATTTACACAATAATCGGGGACGGGCCTTTAAATAGCGAATTGAGAAAGCTTGTTGATGATTCAGGATTAAAAAAAATGGTCAGGTTCGCTGGAAGTGTCAATCGTGGAGAACTTCTGGAATATTATGAAGAATCCGATATTTTTATCCTACCTAGCATTACTTCTGAAAAGGGTGAAGAAGAGGGTACTCCGGCTGTACTGATCGAAGCACAGGCTTCCGGGTTACCTGTTGTTTCAACATTTCACAGTGGAATTCCTGAAATTGTAGTTCATAAAAAATCCGGATTTCTTGTTGAAGAAAGAGATGTTGTGGCCTTATCTGAATACCTTGATATTTTAATAAACGATAAAGATCTCCGGATAAAAATGGGAGAATACGGGAGAAAATTCGTTGAGAACAAATTTGATATAAAAAAATTGAGTATAGAACTGGAAGGTTTTTATAGAGAACTGTTGGTAGCTATTAAAGAGGATTAATTATGTTAATAAATTATAAAGGGAAGAAGGTCCTTATAACAGGCGGTCTGGGAATGATCGGAAGCAATATAGCAGAGAAACTTGTTGAGTATGAGGCTATTGTAACTATTGCCGATGCCAAACTTGATGGATTTGGAGCAAATTATTTCAATGTAAGAAATATAAGAGACAATGTAAGTATTTATGAGGCAGATATTAGAGACAGAGAAGCTATGTTGCCGTTGGTGGAAAATTCTGATCTAATATTTAATTTAGCCGGGCAGGTAAGCCATAATGACAGCATAACTGATCCGTTTTTTGATACTGAATTAAATTATCTGGGACATATGAACATACTTGAGCTGGTCAGAGAAGTAAATCCTGAGATAAAATTGATTTATCCGGGAAGCAGAATGCAGTACGGGAGAGTAGAAAAAATACCGGTATCTGAAGATTTCGCACTGAGGCCGTTAAGCCCTTATGCTTTGAATAAGACGGCAGCGGAAAATCTTTACCTGTTCTACAATCGCGTTCATGGAATTCCTGTTGTATGTTTCAGAATCACTAATCCCTATGGTCCGGGAGGTCAGGTGAAGCATCACAAATATAGTATGATTAACTGGTTTACAAGGTTGGCAATAGAGAACAAAGACATAACAATATACGGAGACGGGAGTCAGATACGTGATTATGTTTATATCAGTGATCTGGTAGATGCACTAATAAAAGGAGGGGCCGAATCCGATTATGACGGTGAAGTATTCAACCTCGGTTCAGGAAAGGGGATATCATTTATAGAAATGGCTGAAACTATAGTGGCAGCAGCAGGGTCAGGGTCAATTGTAAATGTCCCCTGGCCAGAAAATTATATAAATATTGAGACTGGTGATTTTGTGGCAGATATCAAAAAAATAAAAAAAGCATTCTCATGGTCCCCGATAGTATCCTTCAGTAATGGAATACAACTTACTATGTCTCATTATAAAAAATATCTCGACCATTATTTATAAAGAATTGAGATTAACAGATCCCTCAGTATAAGAAATGAAAATGAGAATCCTGTTTGCTGCAGATAAATTTGATGATGAGAGGCGGGACAGTATCAGCTTGTTTCCCGGCGGAGCGGAATTGACTGATGCAGCAATCATCGAGGCCAGTCCTTTTGAATTGCATAAAGGCAAATTCGCAGAACTGAAGACCTCGGATATAAAAGATTTTGATTTTATTATTATCGGAAATTCTAAAACAGCTTCAAATGATCAGTTAGACTATATCGCTAAAGAAAAAGACTACTTATTGTTTGAACATGATATGCGTATATGCAGGTATGATGGGGATTATTTAAGGGCAAGGAAGGAACCTGTACATTTTTTTTTAAAAAGATGTATCTGCCCACACATAAATCTTAGAAAACTTTACGGGAATGCTGCCGCAGTAATATTTCTAACCCATAAACAATTTGAAGTATATAAAAGGAATCCTTTTTTTAAAGTTAAAAGAAAAGAGTTTATCGGCAGTTCAGTATTCAGCAGATCTTTTTTTGACAGAGTAAAAAAAATCAGAAAAAAAAAAATAAAAAAATCAGGAACAGCGGTTTTTAAGTCTCACCATGCTGTTAAAGGGTATCAAAAATCAATGGATTATTGTACTGATCATGGAATTGTTCCTGTTGAAATCTCTGATAGCACTCCGGATGAAGTTCTTGATATCTTTGAAAGATCAGAACAATTTGTTTATCTCCCCTTAGGAACTGAATGGGCTGGGAGAATGCCTGTTGAAGCAAGATTTCTCGGATGCAAAGTGGTCGTAAATGATAATGTGGGTGTTGCCGGTGAAGCATGGTGGAAGATGGATGATGATTCAGCTTTTGAATTCGTTAAAGATACAGCAAACCGTTTCTGGAGAATTGTAAATAAATTAGTCAATGAAAATACTGATTGATGCCAGGCCGCTTCAGACCTATTCCAGGTTTAGAGGAATCGGCAGATATGTTGACCAGATAATTGAACTATTTAAAAAGGAAGATGATGTTTTTTTTCTTTTTTTTGATGGAAACGATATTGATAAAAGATCTCACAACAGGATAATTATTAAAACACCCCGAAGAGGAGTTACGTTAACAGATAAAATATTCCTATCACGACTGTTAAAAAAACACAGTATAGATCTCTTTCACTCAACGGCTTTTGCACTTCCTTTAAAATTGCCTGACACCAAATACATTATTACTATACATGATCTTACTCCACTTTTATTCAAGAAATTCTCTTCTCTCAAAAATATTTTGATATTTAAAGAAATTCTGAAGTCAGCAAAAATTGCTGATAAGGTAATTGCAGTATCTAATAGTACTATGAATGACCTGATAGATTTAGCAAACATTCCGGATGATAAGATTTCTGTGATCTATAATCCGGTAAGTCTTGAATTAAAAGAACAAAATCAAAATAAGGAAAAATTTCAAGATGTTCCTGCAGAATATGTTTTTTATGCCGGAGGATTTGACGGTAACAAAAATGTAGAAACTCTGTTAAGAGCCTTAAATTTTTTTCAGAAACCCCTTGTAGTAACCGGATTAATTTCAGATGAGAATAAGGATAAATTAAAAAAACTAATAAAAAACAAAAACAGATATCTGGTATATTTTACCGGATATGTTTCAGATGAAGAATTAGCATATCTATACAATAAAGCAAAATTGTTTGTATTTCCCAGCCTTTATGAGGGATTCGGGTATCCTCCTTTGGAAGCTTTAAAGAATGGTACTCCGTCAATAACCTCAAGATCAGGTTCTTTAGAAGAAGTTATGAAAGATGCAGCATTTTATCTAAATGATCCACTTGATGAGAAAGAACTTTCTGATAAGATAAATTCTTTATGGAAAGACAAAGCCCTAAGAGATAAAATAGTATCAAAGGGTGAGAATGTACTGAAAAATTTCTCCATGAATAGATTTAAAAAGGAATTGGAAAAAATTTATTCTTCTCTGACATCAGGCAAAGGCTGAATCAGTGAATAGAATATTCTAATATATTCTTCTGCAACTCTCTCCCAATTAAAGAAGTCCTCTTTTTTCCTGAAATGAGTAAATATTTTATTCTGAATACTTTTACTCTTTTTAAAATATTCATCTATCTTCACTGATAAATCCAGAGGATCAGCACTATTTACAAACAGGGCAATTTCCGCAAATATCTCTTTAAGCGATGTTTTATTTAATAGAAGC
This sequence comes from Candidatus Aminicenantota bacterium, assembly GCA_963827565.1. Taxonomy (GTDB): domain Bacteria; phylum Acidobacteriota; class Aminicenantia; order UBA2199; family UBA2199; genus UBA647. Next base: position 344,698 of record CAWHBG010000002.1, on the reverse strand, counting down.
GGGATAGTCCCGCATTTTAGCGCTTCCAGGGGAGGCAGCCCGAATCCTTCATATTCGGATATATAGACAAAAAGATCTATACTGGAATAGAAATCCTTCACCTCATTTTCGGGAAGTCTCTTTTCCCATATGACAGAGGGCTGATCTTTTAATAAAATTTCAACTTCAGGATCATAATTCTCCCCGATAAGCAGTAATTTAAGTTTAGGATACGATTTTTTCAGGACGGTGTATGATCTTATCAGTTTGTCAATATTACGTCTTTTAAAAATTGATCCGAGGTAGCCTATAACAGGCCCATCTGCTATACCATATTTTAGTTTGAAATCTTTAATACTGTTCTCGCCGGATCTTTTAAAAGATCCATCAACTGCAAGAGGGATCACTTTTATTATAGAAGGGTCAACCCTGTAATAACTTTTGATCTCGGAACCTGAAAATTCTGAAAGTGTAAAAACAGCTGAAGCCTTCCTCAAACTTAATCTTGAAAGTATTTCCCTTATTATTCTGTTTGGAAATGAATAATTATCAGGCAATGCTTTCCATGAAACATCATGCATTGAGAGGACTGAAAGTCCTTTGTAAAACACGGGGGAATAGTAATTCGGGGACCACAAGAGATCAAAATTATTTCCTTTAAGAGCTTTATTAAGTTTGAAGTTCTGCCAGTACAAATTTCCCCGGTCTGTTTTAAGAACAATTTTGTTTATATCTTTGTGATCAAAGTTAAGATCAAAATCAGTATTACAAAACAACGTGAATTGAATCCCTTTCTCTAATTGAATAATGTGCTTTAACAGATTGTAGAGATATCTTCCGACACCGGTATATCCGGAATGGAGAGTTGATGCGTCAACTGCAATTTTCATAATAATATTTAAAGTTCAATATACTAAATGAATTAAATAAATACAATGGAGATAATAATTTACCGGCACTATCAAAAATATTAATAGAAAAATATTATTAAGTCTGCTAAAATTCTTACTCGGGTTAATTAAATGGAAAAAGAAAATTCTGAAAATAAGATTGAGTTTGGGAATGATACTACAGAAAGATTAATTCTTGATAACCGTTTTAAAATAATAAAGAGTATTGGGACCGGAGGTATGGGGGATATATTCCTTGCAGAGGATTTAAAACTCAGAAGACAGGTCGCAATAAAAAGTATTAAAAAGGGGACAGATACTGATCAGGAATCCAAGATGAGATTTCTCCGGGAAGCACAAACTGCTTCCCAGCTTGAGCATGTTAATATTTGTCCTATATATGAGATATATGAAGAGAAAAATAATCATTATATTGTTATGCAGTACATCGATGGTGTAACTATTGATGCAGTTATCCGCTATAAAGAGCTCAAAATAGAGAAAATCCTTGATATCGGGCTACAGATTTGTGAAGGTATGTGTGAAGCACATGAGAAGGGGATCATCCACAGAGATCTGAAACCCGGAAACATTATAATTGATAAAAAGGGGATAGTTAAAATTCTTGATTTCGGGCTTGCCAAGTTCAGGGAAGGTTCGGACTCAATGAAAACCGGGATTATCAATTCAAATCTCACAGAGAAAGGGATCGTCATGGGCACTGTTGCCTATATGTCCCCTGAACAGGCTCGTGGTGAAGTTCTTGACAATAAAAGTGATATATTCTCATTTGGTCTTTTGTTGTATGAACTTATAGAGGGTTCAAATCCTTTTTATGACAAAGAACAGATAAACACATTGTATAATGTGATAAATAAAGATATAGAGTTCACAGATAAATTTTCACCTGAATTATCAGGATTGATATCATCTCTTACCAGAAAAAGGAAAGCTGAAAGGTTGTCCGATTTCAAACTGGTTAAAGATGTCCTCCAGAATATCAGGGATACAGTTAAACCTGACAAAGAAAAAAATATTGAAAATGGAGCAACAGAAATTATTGATCTGAGTGAAAAAAAAGAGATACTTGATGAGATTCGTAAAACCTCTGATATAGAAAATCTCGGGGAACTTGTATCTAAAATAAAAAAGATAAAGGCTAAGACCATCCCTATATACTCCACAAAAAAAAATATTTTCAGGAGAGTATCCATCTTTTTTACAATTTTGCTTCTGTTTTTTTCCGCATTCCTTTTTTTTAAAAGTAAAACTAATATGAGTTTTTCCGGTGGATCAGATATGTTTTTCATTAATGTGAAGGACATGAAGGGTGAAGTTTCTGATTCAGTTAAAAAAGGGGTGAAATATCTTATCAGGGAATCCCTCAACCAATTCGATGAATTTGATACTATCACGCAGGAAACTGTTGATTCAATTTCCCGCTCAGATGAAAAGAATCGGGATTTGGAAAAACTGAAGAGTGATAACAGGATATTCTATGATCTTACCGGGACGATCTCAAAGATTGGAAATATATATAATTTTGACATAGCTATTTTATCAAACACAAAAAAGAAGTATTCAATGACCATTCCTGGGCTTACCGATCGTGATTCAATACTGGTTCATCAGATCGATACTGTATCTAAAAGGGTATATTCAAAAATATTTCCAAAAAAAAAGGGAGAGGTTTTGTTTAAATCTGTATCCGCCATTTATGGATCTGACTGGGATAAATATGAATTATTTCTAAAGGGACTTGCCCATTTTAATAAATATGAATATAAGGATGCGGAAAATTGCTTCAAGGGTAAATCGGAAAATCCGGCTTCCAAATATTTCCTTGCGAATATTTATTATTTTGTAGGTAAAGGGGACCTTGCAAAGCAAAAAATCATGGAGATTATACCAGTTATTGATGAACTTACAGAACAGCTTAAACTAAAAGTCCTTGCATTGGAAGCAAGAATGGATTTTAAATTTGCCGATGAGATAAATTATCTGAATGAGCTCAGGAAGAGGAATCCTCTTTCTAAAACTGCCTTATATGAGATCGGTGAAGCTTATTTCCATCATGGTAATGCAGAAAAAGCTTCAGTTTTTTATATGGATGCACTTAAACTTGATAATGAATTCTCGAGCGCATTAAATCATCTGGGCTATTGCAACTCTTATATGGGGAATCATGTAAAGGCAATTGAATTGTTTGAAGAGTACAGAAACCTTGATAATTCAGCAAACTCTTTTGATTCTCTTGGTGATGGATATTTTTTCTCCGGTGATCTGGTCTATTCCGAAGCATCAAAAAAAGCGGCTGTAAAAAAAGACAGCGAAGGAGTTTACTGGGCATATCTTACGCTTTCCGATATAGCATTACTGAAGGCCAGGTTCGAAGATGTGAAATCTACTGTTAATAAATACCTGAAAATAACAAAAGAAAAAAAAGATATCGGAGATGCAAATTCCAAGCTTGCCTTTATGGAATATCTTAAACAAAATTATAAAAAGGGGCTTGAAATAATAAACGGATCTCTTACTGTATTTGATTCGGATAGTATTAATAATAACTCTGCTGAAGCAAGATGGGTGAGGGCTCTTATTAATTTATCCTTAAAAAATATATCCGGATTTAAAGAAGATCTTATATGGATGGAAAGTTTGGTAGAAAAGAACAATGTTGATATGGAAAATTTTTCAAGTCCTTATAAATTTTATCTTCATCTGAAGGCTCTCGATTATGAAAATGCAGGCGAAATTGAGAAAGCTGATAAGATTTTCAAACAAATACTTGAGATGAAAACCCGGTTAAATTACTGGATAACATATTTTAATTATCAATTCTTTCATACAGAGTATGCAGCATTTTTATTCAGAAACAAAAACTTTGATAAGAGTGAATATGAAATATCTCAATGTCTTGAATATAATAGTGATTATATCCCGGCATTGTGGTTAAAAGCAGAACTTATGGAAAGGATAGATAAAGAAAAATCCATTAAAGTGCTACAGAGGATTGATAAACTTTATGGGAAAGACAAAGAGGAAAATATTTTTACAAATAAATTGAGAATAAAATTAAGCCGTTGATTCAACCTGTTTTTTATTTCTGCTGACGGCCTCAATCACTGCCGAAATATTATCACCTTCCCTGACAATCTTAACAAAGTCTCCTGAAAGATCTACAATTGTGGAACCCATGGATTCAGGTAATGATCCACTCTCAATAATTAATATCTCATCAGAATATTCTGAGTTCTCTGCAAATTTTCTGATAGATTCGAGAGAATTGGCTGGGGGCTCTCCAGTAGTATTTACTGAAGTAGTTATTAGAGGTTTAGAGATGATCTCAAGTAATTCCTTTAAAGGTCCTTCGTTAATTATTCTTATCCCTATTAAATTACTGTTTTTTACAAATTTCTTATCTATTTTTTCATTTAATTTAAACAGGAATGTCAACTTTGAAAATGACCCTGAAGAAGAGAAGAGATCGAATAGTTCCAGTGATCCTGATGTCAGATTTTTAAGGTATTCGGTTCCTGGAACTGCTACAGAATAGGGGATATCTTTCCTGCCTTTTAAAGTGTCGATTTTATTCTGAGAACTAAGAGAATAGAAATTGCAGCCTATTCCATAAAGTGTGTCAGTTGGATAGATCAATAATCCGTCTGAATCCAGGTGAGATCTGATCTCCTGAAGAATATTCCTTTTTTTAAGATCTGATACAGGAATAATCTTCATACAAATTCCCTGAGATTTTATTCCACCACAATTTGAAAAGGGATGATCATGGCGGGGAAAAAGTTCCTGTATCTTTCAAAACCAGATCTCATCTCAGAAATCATTCCTGCACTTCCTGAACCAAGCAGCTCCATTATATAGTCAAACAGGGATTTTGAGCGTGGAAATATTGTCATCCCTAATCCTTTACTTATGTCAATTCCTGAAAGTTTTACAACCTCATTAATTGCCTCATTCAGTCCGCCATATTCATCAATTAATTTTAGCGGTTTTGCACGTAACCCGGACCAGACCCTACCTTCGGCCACTTTAATGATCTCATCTCTCGATATTTTCCTGCCTCTCACAACTTCATCAATGAATAACTTATAAATGTCATCCATAACAGACATATATTTTTCCCTTTCTTCTTCATTAAAAGTTCTATAGTCAGAGAACATATTTGCAAATTTTGAGGTCTTGATCACTTCCTTATTAATTCCTAACTTGTCATAAAGCCCTTTAAGGACAAATTTCCCTCCGTAAACTCCTATTGATCCTGTTATTGTCTGAGGTAAAGCAAATATTTTAGATGAAGAGAGTGAGATCATATATCCGCCTGAAGCAGCTGTATCTGACATAGAGATGATCAATGGTTTTTCTTTCATTACCAATTCTGCCTCATGCCTGATTATATCTGATGCAAAAGGAGAGCCACCGGGAGAGTCAACTCTAAGGACTACGCCTTTAACAGATTTATTCTTTCTGGCAGCACGCAGGTATTTTGAGACTGTATCAGATCCCATTATTTCACTGCCGAAAAATGATTTACCTCCGGAGCTTCCGGAATGGATCTCCCCCTGTGTGAAGATCACTGCGATCTTGTTCTTGCCTTTAAAGGGAATTGGAGATGTGGTCTCTTTATAAACTAAAAAACTGATGATCTTCTCTTTATTTTCATCAACAATCTCGTTCTCATATTTCAAACCATCAATAAGACCTGATTTTAATATTTTTTCTCCGTCCATTGTTAAATCTTCTATGAGATTTCTTAGTATCTTCTCATCAACATTTCTGTTGGATGAGATAATCTTTATTGAAGAGTTGTATATATCATCTACAAGATCAGTCAGAGATTCCCTGTGTTGATCGGTCATTTCATTTTTGGTAAACATATTCGGACCTGTTTTGTAATTGCCAACGTTCAGGAAATCCGCCTCAATCCCCAGTTTGGTTAATGCATTTTTCAGGAATAGAGCCTGAATAGCAAGTCCGTTAAGGACGAGTCCGCCTTGTTTATAAATATATATTTTATCAGTATAAGAGGCCAGCTGAAGCTCTCTTATTCCACCGCTCTCTATATACGAATACACTTTTTTCCCGCTTTTCCTGAAGTCTTTTATCATTCTGCCAATATCATCTGTTTTTGCAAAACCGGTATTAAGATTTGATATTTTAACGATTATCCCTTTAATCCTTTCATCTCTTTCCGCCCTTTTAAGGTGGTACCATATATCTCTGACAGTTATATTTTTAGGAGCTATTGAGTTATCATTATCAACGATTTTACCGCTTAGATATATTTTCAGATAAGAATCTGAGGGTATATTCGGTTCACGATTAAACTGATAATAAACATAACCTGCCGCCAGTCCAAGGAGGATTATTACAATCATTACGATAAGTAGTGTTATAAGAAGCCCTTTTTTCATTTATACTCCTGAATTTCTCCAATGTGATTATACTTAAAATCCCGGGAAAAAGTTTTAAATGTATTCAAAAATAAATAAGAGAACATTGATTATTTTAAAGCCAATCCTTTTTCAAGTCAACTTCTGGTTTATATCTTGACAACAACTCATCTTCGATGTAAAAAATGAGATGAGGAATATATGGAAGATCTGAGGATTGATTCAATTGAAAGGAAAGAAAAAGTTACTATAAAAGTGAATGGGAAAGATGTGTCTGCATACATTGGTGAAACCCTTCTTGCAGCCCTTATTGCAAACGGATATAAGAAGCTGAAGAAAAGCCCGGTATTAAAAGAGCATCGATCAGGGCTATGCGGAATGGGAGTCTGCTACGAGTGCCTTGTAACTATTAACGGTGAAAAAAATGTGAGGGCATGTATGGAGGATATAAGGCCTGGTATGGAGATTGAAATTGAAGAATAAAAAATATGATATTGTTATAATCGGCAGCGGTTTCTCCGGTATTGCTGCAGCAAATCAGCTTGCAGGTAAAGGACTTAATATACTCATGATTGACGAAAACTTTCATATCGGAGGTCAGCTTTTAAGGAAAATTCCGGAAAAGCTCGGAACGAATAAAAAATATAAACCTGACTATGTTAAAAAGACCGGAAACAAACTTATTGAAAACCTTAAGAACGGTGATATTGAAATAGTCAATAATTCATCGGTCATTGGTGTTTATGATAAAAATGAACTTCTAGTAGAAATTGACAAAAAAAATGTTAAGTCTATTAATTTTGAAATCATACTTTTTTCCCCGGGTGCAAGAGAAAGATATCTCCCGTTTAAAGGTTGGACATTGCCGGGAGTTTTCTCTGCCGGAATGTCACAGGTGCTGATGAAAAGTTCGGGCGTCCTCCCATCAAGGGATGTTGTAGTTGGTGGTTCAGGACTATTCCTTTTTTCAGCAGCATACGAATTTCTTAAGAATGGAGCAAAGGTACATTCTGTTTTTGAATCAACCGGAATTTCCGGAAAAATAAAAATGCTCCCGGTTCTTTTACATAACCTGTCTAAAGTAAGTGAGGGTATAAGATATATCGGTAAGATTGGATCTTCATTTGTGCCCATAAGATTTAACAGGAGAATTATTGAAGCACGTGGAAATGGAATTCTTGAAGAAATAGTAATTGGAAAAACAGATAAAAACGGAAAAGTTGTTTCAGGAAAAGAAAAAATAATAAAAACAGGCGGTTTTGCATATAGTTATGGATTTGTACCTAACGTGGACTTACCTGTTCTCGCAGGATGTGATGTAAGATATGAAAAAAACATGGGCGGATGGATAGCTGAAGTAGATGAAAATATGGAGACATCTGTTCCGCAGGTATTTTGCGCCGGAGAAGTTACAGGAGTGGGCGGATCACTAAAATCTGTAAATGAAGGAGAGATAGCTTCAATATCAATTCTTGAGTATTTCGGGAAAGGTGATCTTTTACAAAAAAGAAAGAAAAAATTGATCAGGGAGAGAGAACACCATCTCGATTTTGCCAGATATTTTAACTCGCTTTACGGTATAAGGGACGAGGAGATCAAGGAGATCCCTGATGAAACTATTATTTGCAGATGCGAAGATGTTAAGATGGGGGACATAAGAGAAGCAGTAGATAACGGATTCATCTCCCCCGGAGCATTAAAAACCTCCGTAAGGGCCGGAATGGGTAATTGTCAGGGGCGAACCTGCGGACCTGTGATATACGATATCATTGCTGCAGTAACAGGAATTGAGGGTGTGAATTTTTCCTCATTTTCAAAAAGGCCTCCACTTAAACCTGTAAAAATATCTTCACTGATTGATCACAGATAGTTTTAATTGTCGTTTAACTTTTAATGAATTTGACAATGATTTTCTAATTGTCTATTTTAATTTGGAGGAGTTTAATATGCCAATAGAACAAAAAATCCGGGATTTAAAAGAAAAACTCAGCTCTGCCGAATCCGGCGGAGGAAAAGATAGGATTGAAAAGCAGCATAAAAGCGGAAAAATGACTGCAAGAGAGAGAGTTGAATATCTCCTTGATCACGGGTCATTTCAGGAAATAGATAAACTTGTGCTTTCTGATAATATGAAATTTGGAATGGATAAGAATAGAATATACGGGGACGGCTTTATAACAGGCCATGGTGAATTGAACGGAAGGAAGGTTTATGTATTTGCTCAGGATTTCACTGTTTACGGAGGATCTCTTTCAGGTGCAAATGCAAAGAAGATAGTTAAAATCATGGACATGGCATTAAAAAGCGGAAAACCTGTTATAGGGCTTAATGATTCCGGAGGTGCACGTATTCAGGAGGGTGTTGAGAGCCTTGCCGGATATGCTGATATATTTCTGAGAAATGTATTGTCATCAGGGGTTATACCTCAGATATCTTCAATAATGGGCCCGTCTGCAGGAGGGGCTGTCTATTCACCTGCAATTACTGACTTTATAATAATGACAAAAAAAAGTTCATATATGTTCATAACCGGTCCGGATGTAATTAAAACTGTAACTAATGAAGATGTAACGAAAGAGGAATTGGGCGGGGCCGATACCCATAATTCCAAATCGGGTGTAGCCCATTTTGCCGCTGAAGATGATGAGGACAATCTTGAAATAATTAAGGAACTTCATAAGTATATTCCAGACAATAATATGGAAGATCCGCCACTGCTTCCCACTAATGATCCGTTAGACAGAATTGAAAAGAAGCTGAATACAATGGTCCCCGATAATCCGAATATTGCATACGATATAAGAGATGTGTTTAAAACAGTTGTTGATGACGGTAACTTCTTCGAGATAGCAGAACATTTTGCAAAAAATATTGTTGTTGGATTTTCAAGGCTGGGGGGGAGGCCGGTAGGAATAGTTGCAAATCAACCAATGCACCTGGCCGGAGCGCTGGATATTGATGCATCTGTTAAAGGAGCAAGGTTTGTAAGGTTCTGTGATGCTTTTAATATTCCTCTTGTAATCTTTGAAGATGTTCCTGGATTCCTCCCCGGGACTAATCAGGAATTCGGGGGAATAATACGTCATGGAGCTAAATTGCTGTATGCATTTGCGGAGGCAACTGTTCCAAAGATCACGGTAATTACCAGAAAAGCTTATGGCGGGGCATATTGTGTAATGGGTTCAAAACATATCAGGACAGATATAAACCTGGCATTTCCCGGGGCGGAAATAGCAGTTATGGGACCGAAAGGCGCAGTCGAAATAATTCACAGAAAAGAGATTAATGAATCTGATGATCCTCAGGCCGTTATTTCTAAAAAAGAATCTGAATACAGAGAGATGTTTGCTAATCCATATATTGCCGCAAATAAAGGGTATATAGATGATGTGATAGTTCCGGAAACATTACGACCCCGTTTAATTTCGGGACTTGAGCTTATTAAGGATAAAAGGGATGAAAATCCTCCGAAAAAACATGGTAATATCCCCCTTTAAAAACTATAACACTGATTATGTGGAGATATAATGAAAAAAATAAATAAAATTTTAATTGCCAACCGTGGAGAAATTGCCGTAAGAATTATAAGATCTATCAGAGAAATGGGCCTCTCACCTGTTGTTGTCTATTCTGATGCAGATAAACTATCACTTCCTGTCAGGCTTTCGGATGAAGCTTACTATATTGGGGAATCCCCTTCATCTAAGAGTTACCTTAGAGTTGATAAAATAATTGAAACAGCAAAAATTTCCGGAGTTGATGCTATTCACCCGGGATATGGATTTCTTGCGGAAAATGCAGATTTTGCTGCTGCGGTTGAGAAAGCAGGTATGATCTTCATAGGGCCTGAACCTGATGCAATTATAAATATGGGATCAAAAACCAGATCCAGGGAGATAATGAAAGTAGCCGGAGTTCCTGTTGTCCCGGGTACTATTGAAGCGGAGAGTGATATAAAAAAACTTAAAGAGATAGCTGCCGGCATAGGTTTTCCTCTTTTATTAAAAGCATCTGCGGGGGGTGGGGGAAAAGGTATGAGGAAAGTAATGAAAATGGAAGAACTTGAGAAAGCTTTCGAAAGGGCCAGATCTGAAGCTGAATCAAGTTTCGGAGACCCCGATGTGTATATCGAAAAGTATATTGAAGAACCTCACCACGTTGAAATTCAGATACTTGCCGATAATTTCGGGAATACAATATATCTGGGTGAAAGGGAGTGCTCGGTTCAAAGGAGATACCAGAAGATCATTGAAGAGACCCCTTCTCCATTCATTACAGATGAAGTGAGAAAAAAAATGGGGGATATAGCTGTAAAAGCCGCAAAAGCAGTTAATTACAGAAATGCGGGAACAGTGGAATTTATAGTTGATAAAGACATGAACTTTTATTTTCTTGAGATGAACACAAGACTTCAGGTAGAACATCCGATAACAGAAATGGTCACAGGGATAGATCTGGTTAAAGAACAGATCAGGATAGCCTCCGGGGAAAAACTGGGTTTCTCTCAGGATGAGATTGATCCGAGAGGATCATCTATCGAGTGCAGGATCTATGCAGAGGACCCCTTCAATAATTTTTCACCTTCCCCGGGAAAAATAATTGAATATGTTTCTCCTGCAGGTGGAATAGGGGTAAGAGATGATTCCGGCGTTTATGAGGGATTTGAAGTTCCAATATTTTATGATCCCCTTATCTCAAAGTTGGTAACATGGGGAAGAGACCGTGAAGAAGCAATAAACAGAATGAAGAGAGCTCTGTTTGAATACAGGATCGCAGGAATTAAAACTTCAATTCCCTATTTTCTTCAAATATTTGAAAATGAAGAATTTTTATCCGGAAATTATACAACAAATCTAATTGAACGCATTGAAAGTGTGAAAAAGAAAAATCCTGAAGAATATGAATTTGTTGCATTGCTGGCTACAGGGCTTAGAAGTATCGAAATGAACGGAAATAAATCTGGTGATAGTGAATGTTCAGAATGCGCTGTGAGCAATTGGAAAAAATACGGCAGGATGAAATCTCTGAGGAGGTTCTAATGAAATTCAACCTAAGTATCGATGGTGAAAAAAAAGAATTTGAGATCCTTGATAAAGATGGTAAATATGAATTCAAGTATAAAGATAATAAAAAAAAATATTCAATAGATAAATTATGGGGAAGAAATATACTGATCAAAGACGAAAATAATAAAGTTTATAATGTCTTTGTAGAAAAATTTGAAGAGGGTCATTGTGTTTTTTTTAAAGGGAGAAGCTTTACAATAAAAGATGCCACATCAAGGAAACAGGGCGTTGGATTTGATATAGAAGGAGAAGTAACAATAAAATCTCCACTTCCGGGACAGATAAAGAAGGTATTTAAGAAAGTAGATGATGAAGTTGAAGAAGGAGAAAGTATACTGGTGCTTGAGGCAATGAAAATGGAGAATGAGATCAAATCTCCTAAAAAAGGGGTTTTAAAGAAGATATCTGTAAAAGAGGGCGGATCAGTTGATCCCCAAACTGATTTATTTACAGTTGAATAATATATCTGTTTCCCGTCAGATTTGACCAAACCTGTAACATCTGTTAAAAATTCTTTATGATCATTGAACAATTTCTCCCGGCATTTCATTATGGAGACGCAACAAGTAATTCGGCACTTGCATTTCATAATTACCTTTCCGAAAAAGGTATACAGAGCAAACTCATCTCTCTTACATCTGATAAAAATGTCAGAGACAAAGTAACCCTTTTCAAAGATTACAAGGTGAATAAGAGTTCAGTCAAAATACTTCATTTTGCTATTCCGTCACTTCTTACTGACTTTTTCAGAGAGACGGACGGAAAGAAAGTGATGATATACCATAATATCACTCCTTCACATTTTTTTACTGATTATTCGGAATTTCTGGTAAAATTCACAAATGACGGACGAATACATCTGGCAACTCTCAAGGACAGTTTTGATCTGTCGATAGGAGTATCAGAATTTAATGCATGTGATCTCAGAAAACTAAAATTCAGGAATGTTAAAGTTTTCCCGCTGATAGTTGATATGAATGACTATGATAAGCCGTACAGCAATGGATATTTTAATCTTATTAATGATGATAGAAAGAATATCCTCTGTGTCGGGCGGATAGCACCTAATAAAAAAATAGAGGATGCAGTGAAAATGCTTTTTTTCTATAAAAAATATTTATCTCCCTCCATCAGGCTGATCGTTGCAGGAAATATTAATTCTGTCCCTAAATATTTTGCCGCAGTTCGTGACCTTGCCTCCCGTTTTTATCTGACAGCAGAGGATATTTTATTCACCGGACATATAAAATTCGATGAATTTCTGGCAGTTTACAAAGTTTCTGATATTTATCTCTCAATGAGCGAACATGAAGGATTTTGTCTGCCTGTTATGGAAAGTTTTAAAATGGGCCTTCCTGTAGCAGCTTTTGATGCAGGGGCAATAAAAGAGACGGTAGGTGACGGAGGGATTATATTTGATACTAAAGAACCGGAAAAAGTTGCAGGAACACTTGAATACCTCATAAATAATGAGGGCATCAGAAAAAAAATAGTAAACTCAGGGGAAAAAAGACTGAAAACTTATCTAAATGATTCAGATCCTGCAAAACTGCTTGATCTGATAAGTTCTGTCTGAAGTGAAATGGTAATAGAACAATTTCTTCCCGGATTTCATTATGGTGACGCAATAGGAAACTCTGTACTTAGTTTCCATAATTATCTGACAGGTAAAGGGATTAAAAGCATGATTATTGCCATTACCATAGATGAAGAAGTTTCCGGATACTGTATACCTTTTAGTGAGTATAGGGAAAACCCTGAATCAATAAAGATATACCACTATGCGATCTCTTCTCCTCTGAATGATTACTTTATAAATAAAAAAGGTAATACCGTTTTGATCTATCATAACATTACCCCTTCAGAATATTTCAAAGGGTTTTCCGTTGAACTTGAAGCTCTTACCGGGAAAGGAAGAAGTGAACTTTCACTTTTTTCTGATAAATTCGATCTTGTTATTGCAGATTCGTATTTTAATGCCAGAGAACTGAAGGAATTTGGCTTTAGAAATATAAAGACCTTTCCGATAATGATATCGAGGTCTAAATATGATGGAAAGTTCAGCAGAAGTTATCTGGAGATGTTCAAGGACGGGAAAAAGAACATTGTTTTTGTCGGGAGGGTGACCCCCAATAAAAAGATAGAAGACCTTATTAAATTTATATCTATTTACAAAAAACTTGTATCAGATGAAGCCAGGCTGATAGTTGCAGGAAACCTTAATAGTGTACCAGAATATTTTTCATCACTGCTTACCCTGAAAAATGATCTCGGACTAGGGATATCTGATCTGTTTTTTACCGGCCATATCCCGTTTTGTGAACTACTTTCTGTTTACAAAAGTGCAGACATATTTCTTTCAATGAGTGAACATGAAGGATTTTGTCTCCCTTTGATAGAAAGCTCCTTTTTTAAAATACCTGTTCTTGCTTATGATGCTGGTGCAGTTAAAGAAACACTTAACGGGTCCGGAATATTGTTCAGAAAAAAAGATATGGAAAAAATAGCAGTTCTTGCCGAGAAGTTAATGAATGATGAAAAGATAAGGAGCAGTATCCGGATCAATTCAGAAATAAGGGCCGAAAGCTTTGAAAAAGAATCAGATCCGGGTCAATTACTGAAACTTATCACGGAGGAATTTGATGGTTAAGGTTGGTATTGTTGTTCAGAGATATGGAGGGGATGTAGTGGGGGGGGCGGAAACCCTGGCAAGAGATGTGGCGGAAAGGCTTAATGCATCCGGATTTGATGTAACCGTCTTTACCACAACTGCAAAAGATTATATTACATGGGAAAATCATTATAGCTCAGGAGAATCCATCCTTAAGGGAGTTATAATAAAAAGATTTAATGTTGATTATCCAAGGGATATAGAAAAGTTTAATAACCATTCCGGGAAATTTTTTGATAATACAATTTCTGAAAAAGAGATGACAGAAGAAGAATGGATAGACCTTCAGGGCCCCGTATCATCCAGCCTGATAAAAACAATAGAGGCGGAGCAGGAGAATTTTGATGTTTTTATTTTCTTTACTTACCTCTACTTTACAACAGTAAAAGTAATGAGAGTTCTTGAAAAGCCTGTTTTTCTTTTCCCAACGGCTCATGAAGAGCCTCCTATAAATATGGATATTATGAAAGATGTTTTCAAAAAACCTGAAGCATTGTTCTTCCTTACAGAGTCGGAAAGGGATATGGTGGAGAAAAAATTTTCACCTCCAGGGAAAATGATCCTTGCAAGGACTGGTGTAGAGATTGGAAAAGAATCAGATGAGTATATGTTCCGAAGAAATTTCCGGATTATTTCTCCCTTTATTCTATATGCCGGAAGAATTGAGAAAGGAAAGGGGTTGGAACTTTTATTTGATGCGTTTATTGAACTCAGGAAGAAAAGTGTTGTGGATCTTGTTCTGATGGGAAGAAAATTAATGGATATTCCAGAATCAGACGGGATCAAATATGTGGGATTTGTCTCTGAGGAAGATAAGTCATCTGCTTTCAGGGGAGCTGTATGTTCAGTTCAGCCTTCTCCGCTTGAGAGCCTGTCGATAACTACTCTCGAATCATTTGCTCAGAATACTCCTGTCCTTGTTAATTCTGACTGCAGTGTCCTGATGGAGCATATTGAAAAATCAGGCGGTGGATTATCTTTTAATAATGTTGATAAATTTATTGTTAATTTTAATAAAATATATAGAAACAAAGTTAGAAGGGATAGAATGGGCCAGTCCGGATTTGATTATGTGAAAAAATTCTATTCCTGGGATATTGTTATGAAAAAAATTTCGGAGCAGATCAGAAATATCCAAAAAAAAGATAAAACAAGGCAGAATTAATGGGAGAAGATATAGAGAAACTTAAGGGCCTTATTCAGGTATGTACCCTATGCGGTAGTTGTAACAATAGTTGCCCAGTTTATGGTATAGAACTTACCGAGCCATATTCTCCAAGAGGGAAGATAAACCTTGTTGGAGAATATATAGCAGGAAATATTTCAGATAGCAAAAAGATGAAGGAGTTAATCTCTGTATGCCTGATATGCGGTTATTGCCAGGACTCATGCAGCAAAGGGGTTGATTTCAGAGGTATTTTTACCGGATTCCTTTCAGCAGCTGGTTATTTAGACGAGGAGAATGTTGTTGATTGAAATTTTTCTCCCTTAATGTTATCAATTCAGAGGAGAAGAAAATGAAACTGCTCAGTATAATAATTCCGGCATACAATGAAGAGAACACACTGGCAGATATAGTTGAGATAGTTCTGTGGGTCCCTTTAGAACTAAAAAAAGAGATTATTATTGTTGATGACTGTTCTTCTGATAACACTTTCGGGATCGCTAAAGAAATGGCGGGAAAGTTTAAAGGTATCAGGGTGCTGAAGAATGAAAAGAACATGGGAAAAGGGTTTTGCATAAGAAGGGGAATAGAAGAAGCATCAGGAGATATAATACTGATACAGGATGCGGACCTTGAATATGATCCCGCAGAATATCCGAAACTTCTCGGGCCGATCCTTTCAGGGAAGGCTGATGTCGTTTATGGTTCTAGATTTATGACAACTGAAGCAAAAAGAGTTCTATATTTCTGGCATTCAGTTGGAAACAGGATGCTTACCCTTTTTTCAAACATGATATGCGACCTAAATCTTTCAGATATGGAGACATGTTATAAAGTATTTAAAAGCAGTGTCATAAAACAGATCAGGTTAAAAGAGAACAGATTCGGAATTGAACCTGAGGTAACCTATAAGATTTCCAGGATAAAAGGACTTAAAATATATGAGGTTGGTATATCGTACCATGGGAGGACTTACTCCGAAGGTAAAAAGATAAACTGGAAAGACGGTGTCAGAGCCTTTTATGTTATGGTAAAAATGCTCTTTACAGGCTTATTCTTCCCAAATAGTCATCTGAAAAAGTGAATAGATCTCTAACACAAAGTAAAAAAAATAAAGTTCTTATAACAGTAGCTCTCTTTTTTTTTACTCTTATTATCCATTCTGCGGTTTTATTGAATACAACATCGGGATCACAATCCCCTTTTCAAAAATACCTGAATGGAGCTGAAAGGTTTATATCCGGTTCTATTGAACCTGAAAGAATATCTGACTTCAGCCCTCTGTATCTTCAAATTCATATAGCAGCAAAAAAAATATTTAAAGATACGGTTCCGGTTATGATCATACTCAATATTTTAGCTGTATCTGTCTCTTCGGTTTTTCTTTTTTATCTATTGAGATTTTTCTTCTCAATTTCTGTTTCACTGACAGGATTTTTGATTTTTGTTTTTTCCCCGGGAATACTTATATATGAAAAAGTAATGGAGCCTGAAGCACTACAGGTTATGTTCATAACAGGGATGATATATTTTCTCTTTAAATTCATTAAAGGGAGAAATAAATATTCCATGTTAGATATATTTTTATCAGGGATGTTTTTCGGGCTGACATTGTTAACAAGATCCAGCTTTTTTCTGTTGGTTTTATTAATACCGGCTTATTTATATTTTTATCATCCCAAAGAGATAAGAAAAGAGATAAAATGGGGAAAATGGGCGGTAATATTTCTTTCAATTCCGCTCTTTTCATTTATATTGATAATAGTTCAGAATTATAATAGCACGGAAAATTTTTCATATTATTACCAGAATCCGGGTTATATCCTTTTTGAAGGAAATAATCCGAACTCAAGAGGGCAGAGTGCCGTTTATCCCCCTCTTGTAGATGAGATGGTAAATGAATTTGTTAATGAACCGGATGTTCACCATAAAATATACAGAATTTTTGCAAGAAGGATCGGGAATGCACATATGACCATACCGGAAGTTAATAAATTCTGGTCCGGTAAGGCATTTGATTTTATTGTTGATAATCCTCTCCATTTCATTAAAGGTGTTTTTATCAAGCTTCACTATTTTTTTCATGATTACCGGCGTCATGATGTGAAAGAGGCGTTTGATTATGACAAAACTTTGTCAGATGCCCCGGTTCCTCTTTTTCCCTTTTGGATCTTATCCTCATTGGCATTCGCAGGACTTGTAACAGGCCTTACAAAGATCAGGGATTTTTTCCCTTTGTATGCTGTATTTTTCCTCCAAGGAGCGGTTCTCCTTGCAGGTTATGTTTCAGAAAGACAGAGGGTTTCCGTAATGATGATATTTATCTTTTTTGCATGCTTTGTTATCGATAAACTGATGAGAAAAAAAAATCTTATTCTGTTACTGGTAATAATTCCTGCTGTTTCGATCCCGATTCTCCAGGTAAAAAATGACTATATGAAAGAAGAGGAATTTTTATGGCATTCATATTCAGATTCACATGCATTATGGGTTGAAGCAAGGAAAGAAAGAGACAAAAATAACTTTAAAAAAGCAGCAGAAATGGTTTCCAAATCAATTTGTATTACTCCCTGGCTTGATGAAGACAGGAGGCCTGCTGAAGTAAAGTTAGACAAGAGAGCAATATTCACTTATGCAATGAGTTTATCGGACAGGACCGAACCATTAACACACTCGGAGAGATATAACCTGGCTATTATCCTGTATAAAGTTGGAGATTTGGAGAGATCTGAAAAAATCCTGAAAGGTCTGATGAGTGAAGGGAGGGGATTTAAACGGGATTTTGATCATTCCTCCCGGCCGGAATTCTGGATGGGATTAATATATATAAAAAAAGGTGAAATAAATAAAGCTGTGATATATTTTAGGAAAGCGCTTAAATTGTCACCAGGATCACCTTATTCACTTTCATATTTATTTGCTTTGACAGGAGATGAAATATATAAAAGAAAAATGCTCAGATACTTTGATAAGATAGATGGATATTATTTTATTGGAAGAGCATTTCTTGAAATAAAAATGTATCATAGCGCAGTAAAATATCTCTCTTATGTTAATGAAAAGATCCCTGAATTCAGGAAGGGGAATATCTGTCTGGCAGTTGCGCTTTTTGGTTCAGGAGATCATGTGAATTCTTACAATATCTATGTGGAATTACTTAAAAAAAAGAGAGAACCGGTGTTTTTTGAAAAAGAAACAATAAATATATTCAGATCCCGTGTTGACAAGCAGCCCAATAACGGAGTTGCCCACTATTTGCTGGGGCAGGTATATGAATTGTACGGAAACTTGAAAAAAGCGCTCGAATCGTATATAAATGGTTTGAATTTGATTGGCAGCAACAAGAAAATTTCAAAAAAAATTGAGGAACTAAAAGAAAAGATTGCTGTATATTAAAGGAGTAGGGAATGGGTCGGATAATTTCTGATATTCATTTCAGGTGATACAGTTAAAAAATGAAAAAAAAGTTAAAATGGTTAATATTAATATTCGTCTTGTTTTCGGTAGTATTTGTAAGTCTTAAAGTAATTTCAGGAGGGGATCCGCCGAACATTATTTTCATTTCTATTGATACTCTCCGTCAGGATCATGTCGGCTCATACGGTTATAGTAAAAATATTACCCCCGTTCTGGATAAGATTGCCTCTGAGGGAGTAAGATTTGAAAATTCATATTCTACTGCTCCCTGGACCCTCCCTTCCCATATGAGTATGTTTACCGGGCTTCCCCCTTCCGTACACAAAGTTGATTTTGATATTAAAAAACTGGATGAACGGATTAAGACGTTCCCCGAACACCTTAAAGGGAATGGGTATCATACGGGCGGAATCGTATCGGCAATTTATCTTAAAAAAACTTACGGATACGCCAGAGGATTTGATTATTATCAACATATGTACAACAAAGGTGTGGAAAAAATAACTGACTCAGGATTAAAATGGATTACAGAACAGGATGATTCTCCTTTTTTTTTGTTCCTCCATTATTTTGATGCCCACTGGCCGTATCAGCCCCCTACGGAATATGCATTAAAAATGGGTGTCAATATCTCTGAAAAGAGATGGCGGCACTATGGAAGATTGAATTTTCTCAGGAAATATTCAGATCCGAAAATAGATATGCCGCCCGAGATAAGGAAAAGAGTAATCAACCTTTATGATGCCGAGATATTGAGGGTTGATACAAATATCGGAAGGATCGTTGAATTTCTGAAGAAGAAGGGGATTTATGATAATACGGTGATTGTTATCACAAGCGATCATGGAGAAGAATTTAAGGAACACGGCTCTTTCGGTCACTTTCATCAGCTTTATTCAGAGTTGATCAATGTTCCTCTTATTATTAGATATCCAGAAAGATTTACTGCGGGACTTGTCCCCGAAGTACCGGTCAGTTCGGTTGATATTTCCGGGACGTTGCTGTCAATTGCAGATATCCCTATCCCGGATCAGTTCAACCAATATGGATTCAATCTTTGTGAAATAGTTAAAAACAAAAAAAACAGCCATAAAAAGAGAAAACTGATCAGTGAGACACGAAAGGAGAGTTCGCACCATTTTTCTCTGATCTCAGATAACTATAAATATATCACACCATACCGGTATAATCCCCTAAGAAAAAAGGAGGTATGGATCGATGTGGGCCGGAGTCTTTATAATGTGAAGGAGGACAGAGAGGATCAGCAGAACCTGATTGAGACTTCTTTGACAAAATACTTGAAATTCGACGTTTTGAAACCTTCAGAAAAAACAGTTTCTGAATATATAAAGAAGAATATTGCTGCCATCAGAATAATATTTTTCCCCGGTAAAGATAACAAGAGTGAAATAACCGGGAATATATCATACAAAAATATCCCGGAATTAACATCTTTTGGTGTTGGTTTTAATAATACGGACAGACTCAGCGACGGTGCGGATGGCAGTTCAACGGATTTCAGACTCACTTTGGAAAAAGATAAAAAAGAGATTGTGATACATCTCTCTACTAAATTGATAGAAAAAAAAGATTTTAGGATAACGATTCAATTCAATAAAGAAAATATTCTTGAAAGAACAATCAATATCAAAAGATTATCTAAAACCATGATGCTATTTAAAAGTGAAGCCGGATCGGTATACATCATGAAGAACGGTACGCTGAATAAGAGAGCCAAACCGGGGCTCACTAAACAGGAACAAGCACTTCTGAAGTCCCTTGGCTACATCAACTGATCCGGATAATATATCCGATCATTTCATTATAGAGTGCCACACTTGTGCTGCCGAAGATTAAAGTATCATCTGAATTATATTAGTCTAATTTGTGGGAAATGGTATATAATTACCTGATTCGGAGGATAATATGTATCAGAGGATAAGATTTGATTTTCAGCAGGAATTAATGAACATAAAAGCGGGTGGATTATGCAAGGAGGAGAGGATAATCTTTTCTGACCAGAAACCCATTATTGAGGTATCATTTCCAAAAGGATCGGAACCGGAAGAGGTACTCAATTTCTGTGCAAATAATTACCTCGGGCTTGCAAACCATCCGGATCTAATAGAAGCAGCAAAGGAATCTCTTGATTCCCACGGTTTTGGTATGGCATCAGTCAGGTTCATCTGCGGGACACAGGACATCCATGTTAAGCTTGAGGAGACGATAACTAAATTTTACGAAACAGAGGACACTATTCTCTATTCGTCCTGTTACGATGCAAATGGAGGCCTTTTCGAATCTATATTGGGGCCTGATGATGCAATTATTACAGATGCATTGAATCATGCAAGTATAATTGACGGAATAAGGCTTTGTAAGGCAAAAAGATTCATATACGACCATTCCGATATGGAATACCTTGAGAAAATAATACAGAGGGCCAGGCTTGGAATGGATATTTGGGAAGGCCCGGGGCTTTCAAAGGAACCGAAACCTGCAAGAAATATTCTTATTGCTACTGACGGTGTATTTTCGATGGATGGTGATATAGGAAAACTGAAAGAGATCGTTGAACTTGCAAAAAAATATGATGCGCTTGTCATGGTAGATGATTCACATGCTACCGGATTCCTTGGCAAAAAGGGGAGGGGAGCGGTTGAATATTGTGATGTTCTGGGTGAGGTTGATATTATTACATCTACGCTAGGGAAGGCGATGGGTGGTGCTTCAGGTGGTTTCACGACCGGAAGAAAAGAGATCATTCAGATGCTCAGGCAGAAATCAAGGCCTTATCTTTTCTCGAACACTCTTGCTCCTCCGATAGTATCCGCAGCTTTAAAAGCATTTGACATTATTGAGACTAAAGATGACCTTAGAGAAAAACTGATGACAAACACTCAATATTTCAGGAAGAACATGACAGATGCGGGATTTAAAATTATTAATGGGATACATCCGATAGTGCCTATAATGCTTGGTGATTTTGAAGATGATGCCCGCCTTGCACAGGAAATGGCCAAAGATCTTTATTCAGAGGGGATATACGTTGTAGGCTTCTTTTTTCCTGTTGTTCCAAAGGGTAAGGCCCGGATAAGGGTCCAGATCTCTGCAGCTCACGAAATGGACCACCTTGACAAAGCGATCAATGCTTTTATTAAAGTAGGGAAAAAACATAAAGTTATAAAATAGATTTGCAGGATTATTCCAGAAAACCGATTGCCTTGTCCTGATCTCCGTTCATGATGATCGATATAGTGGAGTTTTTCTTTATATCATCAGACTTTACAACTCTTATCACTTTATCCATTGCAGGGTCTTCCGGATAAAAATCTTTTAAGTGGTTGGGAAGCTTTTTAAAAAGGTCACCTCTGAAAACAGTTCCTTCATTATCGGGATATAGCGGGAGATATTTTATGTTCGATTCCACCATATCCTGGAAAAAATGTGTTCCGAAAGAGAGTTCCGGCGTATACCCGTCCTTATTGTATGCAAGTTCCATGATCATTGCAGTATTGAATATATCACTGTAAGTTACCTGAACACCTAGTTTTATATCTCCCCGGCTTCCCCATCTCCCCGGCCCGGCAAGTATAAATTTTCTGGAAGGCAAATTTTTGTTCAGTTCTGATATAATAATTGCAGTTCTTTTCATTTCTTCTTCTGAAGATAGGGCATTATACTCATCAGGAATCACGAAGACTATATATTCTATCCCTTTTATCACTCCTGTAGTGACAAACTTGTCTGATTTAATAATAACATCTTCATCTTTTATATTTTCAGGGATAACAGCATTGATATCTTTAACAGATCTTACCTGAGGACGGCACTGAAGGATAAACAATTTTTTCCCGTCACTGGCAAACTCAACATCTACCGGTGACTTGAAAGCATCTTTAAGTATTTTAAGAATCTTGTTAATCTTATTCAGGAATTTGGGTGTTTCTGTAAGTTTCTGGAAAGTGACTACAGTATCTGATTTTAAGGGATCGAACATGATCCCGATCGGAGCAGTGAGGTTCTTATTCTTGTCTACCGAGACAATATCTTCAATTCTGATTATCTTATCACCGAATTTTTTAATAAGTGGATTTATTTCAAGGGTTTCAAATTCATTTGTACTAAGGTTAATGACATCTGCTTTTTTTTGAGAATACCTTAGTTTATCCTCATATGAGACATTTATACTTAATCCGGGTTTGCCGGGGGATGCAAGAAAAGGATAGTCATCTCCAACACGATCAACTGCTCTTGTACCCAGTCCCATTACCATTCTTATCATTCCGTCTTCTCTCTCTATCCTCGGCGACCATCTGAACTCATTGTTGGAGAAAGCAACGCCAGCATATGTAGGGAAGAAATAATCCCCAACCTTGTTTCCTACAACTTCCTGAACCAGGATTCCCATCTCCTCCTGAAAATCTATCAAACCTCTCTCTTTTCTGTATTCAATGGGGTCAGGCCCGAAAATACTTGCATATATCTCAGAAACTGCATCAAGCAGGGCGTTAAGTTTATCATCCTCTGTCCCTGTATTCGCAAGAAAAAGACTCTTGTATTTTCCGGAAAATGCAGCGTCAAAACTGTCCTCAAGGAGACTCGAAGATCTTACTATTATCGGCTTTTCTCCTATCTCAAGAAGAAGGGTACGAAGCTGGTCGATTATTTCCTGAGGGAAAAAGGCGTTCTTGAATAATTGCTGCAGATATGGGTAACCCGCCCTGATCTCTGATGTTTCAAGATATTTAAGACTGGTTGTCTCCTCAAGGGCATTATAATGGATAAAATTTATAATAGTGTCTGAAGTAATGTACCAGCTTTTTGGTACATCGACATCTTTAAGGTCAGGATCATTCTTTATTTCACTTCTGAGGATTTCGTAACCGAGTATTAATCCGCCACTCTTCCCCCCTAATTTGCCACTGCCTTTGGAAGGCCCTATTGTTCTCTGTACAATACTGAAAAAATCTTTTACAAGAATATGATGTTTTGCAATATTAATATAGTTCAGATTTGAGGAAAGAAACCTTCTGATCAGCAATACCCGGAGATTAATAAAATCATCAGGAGACATTTCCAGTTCAGCCTTGGGGATCTTCATGAAACGGGCAAGTACATCCCTCGAATCAACAAGTGCGAGATTTTGATTTTCAAAAGCTATTGATAAAAATCTGCTCCGCTCTTGTGAGAGCCATGTCTGTACCTGCTTTGTGATCTCATCATCAAGGATAGTGTCACCTGCGATCTGAAATACTTTATTTGCAAAATTTTTTAATGATACCCTGTTGATCTTCGGATTCGGCATATTTGAATACAGATTGCTGTCCACATGATCTGCTTTATCCTTAACGATGGTCTTTTCAAGGTCCTCGATCAGTTCAGCTATCTCAGGAATATTAAGTGTATAAAGGTAATATATCATCCGCCGGACAATCCTGTTGAACAGGACAATGTCCAGCTTTTCAAGCATATCTATTATTACGGCCCACTCGGGCCTGTCAGATTTCATATATTAAGGATAATATAATCAGCTTTTTTTTACACCCATCCTCTTAATTTACTTGCTTCTGCCACTCTTGCAATAGCGATCATATATGCGGCATCTCTCATAAATATACCTTTCTTTTCCGAGAGCTCATAAACACCATAGAATGCTTTGGTCATAATATTATCAAGCTTTTCAATTACCTCTTCCTTCGTCCAGAAAAAATTCATATTACCCTGGATCTGCTCGAAGTAACTGCATGTGACACCACCGGCATTTGCCAGAAAATCCGGAATTACAAATATCCCCTTTTCACTCAACACAACATCAGCTTCAGGAGTTGTAGGCCCGTTTGCTCCTTCTGATATGAATTTTACTCTATCTGAAATGTTCCTGACTGTATCTTTGTTAATTTGATTTTCCAGAGCTGCCGGAATTAAAATGTCAACTTCACGGTTTATCCACTCATCTCCGGACAGGATCTCATAACCGATGCTTTTTGCCTTCTCTTTATTAATACCGCCGAATTTATCTGTGATATCGAGTAATTCCTGAAGGTTTATGCCGGATTCTCTATAGAATGAGTATGATGTCTGATCTTCCTGGTTCCAACTGGAAACACATACAGCTTTTCCCCCATACTGGTGGTATAGTTCGATTGCGTATTGGGCTACATTACCGAATCCCTGGAAGGAAGCAGTAGTATTTTTAATGTCAACTTCCTTTGATTTAAGAGCTTCACGGAGGGTATAGATGACGCCATATCCGGTTGCTTCTGTCCTGCCTAATGATCCTCCCATTCCAACTGGTTTGCCGGTAATCATACCGGGGAATCTTTCGCCTGCGATATTTTCATATTCATCCATCATCCACAACATATGCTGTGAATTTGTCATCACATCCGGCGCAGGGACATCCTGAAGAGGTCCGATGTTTCTTGCGATCTGTTTTACCCACCCTCTGCATATCTGTTCCTGCTCTCTCATAGAAAGATTATGAGGGTCACATATTACGCCGCCCTTACCTCCACCGAGGGGAATATCAACAACTGCACATTTCCATGTCATCCATGTGGCAAGCGCTTTTACAGTATCAATAGTTTCCTGGGGATGAAATCTGATCCCCCCTTTGCTCGGGCCTCTTGCATCATTATGCTGGACTCTAAAACCCTGAAAAACTTTTGTTGTACCATCATCCATTCTGACAGGAATGGTGAAATGATATTCTCTTCGTGGATTTCTCAGGAAATCCCTTGTGCCTTCATCAAGACCCAGTTGTTCTGCGATCTCATCAAATTGTTGTTGAGCCATCTTGAACGGATTAAATGATTTATCTTCCATAAGAAACTCCTTAAATATTAAATTTTGGTTTTTTTTTATAAATATTTTCAAATTTATTGATAAAGCTGTCCTTGCCACACAATAGCATTGATGAAAGTGGAAAAAGTTCTCTTATTTTTACAAGAAGTTTATCCGAAAGGTCTTTGATATCCCATTGTGCATGTTCATCACTTCTCAATCTTATAAAATGAAAGGCTTCACGGAGATTCATCTTCATGATTACATTTCTCCTGTGGGAATTGGTTAAAATATAATCGGCCGGATCTCCATATTGAGATTTAAGTCTTGTGTATATTGAATTGGTATCATTAATAATACTCATGAACTCATCTTCCATACCGATCTTTTTAATGTTTTCCGGGATCGTATTTCCCAATAGGGGATCATATCTTCCCTGAAGAAGAGAGGCCATACGGTGCCTCTTTAATTGAGCGAAATTCGATGCGCTTACAAGTGCCTGAAATGTAATATCTGCAAATTCAAAGTTCCTTGGAGGGGTATCAAAAAATTCCATATTTTTAAACATATCCAAATATATCTTGTTCTTTTTTTCAAGGGGCATTTTTAAAACCTGCTCAAGAGAAGTATTGTAACTAATTGAATTGGAAATACTTAAAAATGAAGCAAGTATTCTGTTATCACCATTACTGTCATAGTCAACTATAACAGGATCTTCTGAAAGATTTGAATCAATATCTTTTACCTTAAAATCTATCCCTCTGTTTAGTTGAGCATCGAATTCAGATGGTTCCGGGAACAGTATTATTGAAGGTGCAACAGTTTCTGCAAGTTCATATAATCTTTTTCCGGATTCTTTGACCTCTTTTAGAGGGCTTAATGAAAAATGGCGGAAAAGATGTTCCAGGTTTCTTGCATTAATTGTCATCCCAGCCTGACCGAGAGTTGCAAGTGACAAAATATATCTTGCATCCTCTTTTGCCCATCCTTCCAGAAGGTTCTTATTAGTCCTTTCAGAAGAGAGCCCGGGATATTCAGTATATATAAACTCTTTCAACTTTGTGAACAGGGATTGATAAGTCCTGTTTTGAAGTTCAATTATTTCTATATAATCATTTCGCAATTCGGAATCTTTAAATTCTTCAGGGATCAGATAATCACCTTTAAGGGTAACGTATCTCTGTGATTTTTCTGTATAGGAAACAAGCCTGAATCTTTCTATACTTTCAAGTGCAAGTCTTGATATATCTATCAAATCAAAATTGAATACAGCGTGTTCGGCAACTGAATGATGCCCCATACCAAAAATGATCTTCTTATTGGATCTCCTTGCCTTTTCCACATCACTACGAGCATCTGTTCTAAGTTCAGTAACACTTTTTTTACTTCTGCTTATTCTTGCGTAAGCAGAGCTGAAAATTTCGGGCGTAAGAAGATTTTTATTAATTTCATGAAGTTTTTCCATGTGATCTGTCTCAATATTGAATCCGGCAAGTATTATATCCATTAGAATGCCTTATGGTAATAGGATTTTAATTGATTTAAGATAGGAAGTTGCATCCGGTCAAATAATATTATTGTCATATAAGGTCATGAGCTGAGATAGCCTGTATGACTTTATGAGCACTTTCATCAATAGTTGTATTGTTCCAGATCTCGATAACTTTGAGATTATCCTCATTAATTGTTTCCATGAACAGGTCCTCGGTCTGCTTTATATAGTCGATATTCCTTGATCTGAATTCAATATTCTGTTCTCTTTTTTCAAATTCTTTCAGATCTATTCTAATTAAAAATATCAGATCATAACTTTCGATCCAGAATTTATAGAGGTTTTTTAGCAATTCATTTTTCTCTTCAAGTTTTTCATTCATTTCAACATTCTGAAGAGATGATTTCCACAATACCCAATGGTCAAGGATAGAACGGTCACTGAAAAGCAGGTCAAAATTTTTCTGCATTTCAATATTTTCTTCATTGATCTGAGTTGCCATTGAAAAAAAATGGCTGATAAAACTTGATTTTATCTCATCATCAAATGGATTTTTTGTATTTATGTCATTTATTGTGGTTATTTTATATTTTAAAGATAGAATCTTTTTTACTTCAGTCAGGAGTGAGGTTTTTCCGCCTCCGTATACTCCCGATAATGATATTTTATTCATAAGTGGATTTTAATCAAATTGCAGGGCTATGTCAAATAACATGAACTGACCTCAGGCAATGGAATAAACTAAATATCCTTTTTATGATATTATTTTTTATATGAACTTTACTGAAAATGATTCATCCCCGGACAGTATTAAAGACTATGATATCGTTATCATCGGGGCCGGACCGGCCGGATTAATTGGTGCGATAGAAAGCTGTTCCAGGGGGACAAGATCACTGATCATAGAGCAAATGAAGAGGCCTGCACAAAAATTGAGGATAACAGGTAGCGGCAGCTGCAATATTACAAATAACAGGGATCCAGAGACATTTATGGAGGGCTTCGGTAAGAATGGGAGGTTTTTAAGGAAAGTATTCGGTGAATTTTTCAGTGAAGAATTGCTGAAATATTTCAATGATCTTGGTGTGGACTTTGAGCTTGAAAGGGGAGGGAGGTACTATCCTAAAAGTGGAAAAGCTGAGTCGGTTGTAAACGCACTTATTGATAAGGTGGATGGAATGGGTATAGGAATTTTGACCGGAACAAAAGTAGTATCGATAATAAAAATCAGTGATGGGAATTTTGAGCTTGATCTTCAGTATAATAGTTCAGGTAAGGCTGAAGGTGCAAGGTACAAGATTCGTTCAAAGAGAATCCTTTTGGCTGCAGGAGGCAGGTCTTACCCCGCAACAGGATCGGATGGTTCCGGCTATGATCTGGCAGAAAGCCTGGGACATTCCATTGTGACTCCTTTACCTGCCCTTGTCCCTTTAAAAGGTAGTGGAACTATCCCCGCAGCATTGAATGGCTTAAATATTAAAAATTGTATTGTTTCCGTTTTTAACGAAAAGAGAAAAGTAAATGAAAAGTTTGGTGAAATGGAATTCCGGGACAATGAGATAGCCGGGCCTGTAGTTTTAAAAATGAGTGAAAATATAGTGAGGAGAGTGAAGTCAGGTGAGAAAATATCTATTGGAATAGACTTCAAACCCTCTCTTGACCATGAGAAACTTGACAACAGGATACTCCGGGAGACAGATGATAAGTCGAACAGATCATGTTTAGATATTATGAAACGTCTACTGCCGGAAAAAGCAATAGATCTTTTTATTGATTTAACCGGGATTGATCCGGGGAAAAATCCGAGTCAACTTACAAAAGAGGAAAGAAAAAAATTAAGATTATTGTTGAAGGATCTAAGGATAAATGTTAAAGGGAGTGCCCCTTTTTCAAAAGCACTAGTAACAGCAGGAGGTATCTCTCTGGACGAAATTCAACAAAGTTCTATGGAGTCAAGAATAAAAAAAGGACTATATTTTGCCGGGGAAATACTTGATCTTAACGGGGATACGGGGGGGTACAATCTTCAGGCAGCTTTTTCAACAGGATGGCTCGCCGGCAGAAGTATAAAAGCTTCATTATAGAAACAGGAGGAAACAATGAGAAAAAGTGATTTTTACAATTTGATCCGTTACAGGAGAAGTATAAGATCATATGATCCTGAAAAAAAAATTTCAAAAGAGACTATATTGTCAATACTTGATGCGGGACGGCTTGCTCCGACTGCAAGCAACAAACAGCCTTTAAGATTTCATATGGTTGAAGAGGGGAAAGTGCTTGCTGAACTTAGAGAATGCTATTCCAGAAGTTGGTTTCATAATGCTCCGGCAGTCCTTGTACTGACAGGCAAAAGAGAAGATGCATGGGTCCGTTCATATGATGAATATAATTCATTGGAGATCGATGCCGCGATTATGATGGACCATATCATTCTTGCAGCAGAATCGGAAGGTGTTTCGACTTGCTGGATACTTGCTTTTGATCCGGAAATAGTCAGAAGAGCACTCAGGCTTGAAGAGAATGAAATTCCACTTGTTATGACCCCCCTTGGATATTATCCTGAAGGTTATCAAAAGAGAGAAATGCCCGAGAGAAAAAGTCTCGAGGAGCTGGTTAAGTGGTATTGAATTAGTGTAGGGGCGTGATTCATCACGCCCGGTTAGCCTGTATAAATAAAAATATTAAGGGGTTGAGAATCAAACCCATAGAAAAAATTGAAATTTATATAAATATGTATAATATGTAAATAATATGAAACAATTTCATAGAAGATCAATTAGATTATCTGGATTTAATTATTCAGCCCCAGGTTACTATTTTGTCACAATATGTATACGTAATAAAGAAAACAAACTGGGATCTATTATTGACAAAAAATTGCAGTTAAATAATTTTGGTAGAATTGTAGAGAATTCACTAAACATTATTCAGGAAAAATTCAAGAATGTAAAAATTTACACTTACATGATTATGCCAAACCATGTACACATTATATTTCAATTACTTCATTCTGATTGTAGGGGTGTGATTTATCACTCCCGGTTAACCTGTATAAATAAAAATATTAAGGGTTTGATGAATCAAACCCCTACGAAAACATTAAATATGAATAAATCAATATCACTTCCGGAGATTGTAAGATATCTTAAAGCTAGAACCACCAGAATTATAAGGACAAAAAATCCAAATATATATTTTGAATGGCAGAGAAATTATTATGAGAGGATAATCAGAAATAAAAGGGAACTATTCAAATATAATACATATATAAAAAATAATCCTAAAAATTGGAAAAATGATGAATACTTTTTATCTTAACCGCAGTGGAGGAATTCCTGTACGAGGTCCTTTAATGCATCTGCATTACCGAATAATTTCTCGGATAGATCTTTGTCTTTGTAGCTTTTTAATTCTTTGATCACTCCGTTAATTATCTGAGGCGGAAATATCCCGTCTTTTTCATAAAAATGCCTGTCCCTTTCGAGGCAATCAGCAGCTTCACTGCAGGATGCAGGGAGTTGGTCGAGATTCTTTCTTGATGAAGCATCATCTGTTATATAGAGTTTCTCAGCGATCTTTAAAGAATCGGGATGTTCAAGCCCTTTTATTGCCGCAATGGTCATTCCGGCAAGGAGAAGATGAACATTTGCGCTTCCATCGGGATTTCTCAATTCAACTGTCTGATTATTGACGATCTTATTATTATCAGGTTCTTTCGGGTTGGCAATCTTAACCATATCAGAAACGCCAAGCCAACCAAGAGGAACACGGACAAGGACGGATCTGTTCCTGTCACCCCAGCAGATGCTCGTTGGGGCCTCCTGGTGGGGAACCAGACGCAGGAAAGATGTAGGAACTGTATTTCCGAAAGCAGTAAGGGAAGGTGACAGCTGCATGAATCCTGCTATAAGCTTTTTTGCTGTCTGACTCAGCTCATTGTTCTTTACCATTGCATTCTCATTGTCCTTAACAAGTCTTGTATGAATATGAAGACCGCTTCCGGCATGGCCGACAATTATCTTAGGTGCAAAACTGACCTCCATCTCATACTTATAAGCAATTTCACGAACAGCCCATTTTGCAAGCACAAGCTGATCCGCCGCATCTTCAACAGGGCAGGGGAGGAATTCGATCTCATGCTGAACCATTTCAAGGTCTTCATGAATAATATTTCCAACTTCTGCATGTCCGTATTTTATCTGACCCCCGATCTCACTTATTGTTTTCATTGCCTCTCTTCTGATAGATCCCCATTTTGAGAAAGGATGGGATTCATGATAACCCTTTTGTTCAATTATTGGATAGATAGAATCGATCTCGGAAAGGAGATAATATTCAAGCTCTCCAAGAGCTTCGAACGTATAGCCTGTTTTATCTTTCAACTGCTGATGCGCTTTCATAAGAATATTTTCGGGAGCGCTTTCAAGAGGTGTCCCATCTGATTTAAAATATGCACAAAGGATATCGATTGTAGGGATCTCAGTGAAGGGGTTAAGGAAAGCGGTTTTAAATTTAGGTATGACATAGAGGTCGCTCGAACTTGCATCAATGTATGGGAACAGGCTGGATCCGTCAACTCTTTCTCCATTTGAGAGAATTGAATCAAGGTGATCAATACTGTTTATAACAAAATTCAGTGTTTTAAGACGTCCGTCTCCCCCAAGATAACGGAAATTAACCATTTTTATTTCGTTCTTCTCGATATATTTAATAATATCAGTTTTGGTAAAATCTTTCGCAGGTTTGTTAAGAAATTTTACGATCTTGTTGGGATTTAGCACGATTTGTCTGTCCATAATTATTCTCCTTTAAATGACGAATATATCAACATAAAAGTATATTATAATATTATATTGTGCCGGGAATAGCAAGACAGGAAAATAAATTACTTTACATGGAATAAATGTTTATATAAAATATGATTTTCAAACGGAGACTCACATAAATGAAAAGGAGAAATTATGTTTAAAAATCATCCCAAAGGATTGATCGTATTGTTTTTTGCGAATATGGGTGAGAGGTTCGGATACTATACAATGATCCCTATCTTTGCCCTGTTTTTTCAAGCCAGGTTCGGACTTTCACCGGAAAGTGTCGGAAATATCTGGTCTGTATTTCTTTTCGGTGTTTATTTCCTGCCTTTATTCGGAGGGATTCTCGCCGATAAAATAGGATATGGAAGGACAATTACTGTCGGTATCATTTTAATGATCATAGGATACGCTTTTATGGGTATTCCGGGTCAGACAATGTTCTTCATATACTTTTCCCTATTTGTAATTGCGTTGGGTACAGGATTTTTCAAGGGGAACCTTGCTGTTATCCTTGGTAACCTTTATGAAGAGAAAGGATATAAAAGGCTCCATGATGCAGCTTTCAATATCTTTTATATGGGCATAAATATCGGCGCATTTTTTGCTCCTTATGCAGCTACGACACTCAGGGACTGGCTGCTGGCGAAGGATGGTTTCACCTATGTTGCTGCTGTCCCCGGAATGATCCACCAGTTCTATAAAGGAAAACTTGAAAATATACAGGAACTTGAGACTGCAGCAAGGCAACAGATGGGTGATGCGTATGTAAGTATAACTGATTTTGGAGAGAAATATATCAATTCACTTAGTCAGGGATACCATGCCGCCTTTGCTCTTGCCGCATGCAGTATTGTTATTTCACTTCTCATCTTCATTTTTTACAAAAAATATTATAAACATGCAGATTATCTTCAAAAAAATAAGGTCAAAACCAGCGAGAAAGTAGTTGAACTTACGCCGAAGCAGACAAAAGAGAGAATTGTTGCGTTGATCCTGGTTTTTACCGTTGTCATATTCTTCTGGATGGCATTCCATCAGAACGGTTTAACACTTACATGGTTTGCACGGGACTATACAGCTGATACTGTTTCTCCAATTACCAAAATATTTTTTGACCTTCCGGCCTTCCTGTCTGTGATCGGACTGATCATCGGGCTTGTTTTTCTTGTCAGGAAAAGCTCTGTACAAAAAACCAAGTTTACAGGGCTGGCGGTGATGATCGCTTCTGCAATTGTCCTGTGGTGGCGGTACGGAACATTTGGTGACACCAATCCGATCTCTCCGGAGTTGTTCCAGTCCTTTAATCCGATCTTTGTGGTGTTCCTGACGCCTGTCATTGTAGGTTTCTTTGCCTGGCTCAATAAAAGAGGCAAAGAACCGTCGTCACCGAAAAAAATAGGTATAGGTATGCTGCTTCTCGGCGCAGGCTGGATAATTATGATCCTTGCTTCACTTGGACTTATAAGTCCGAAGGCTCTTGCAGGAACCGGCGGTGTTTCCCCATTTCTGGTCACGCCATACTGGCTGATCGGGATGTACTTCACACTGACAGTATCTGAATTGTTCATCAGTCCGATGGGCCTTGCATTTGTTGCTAAAGTTTCTCCGCCGAAATTCCGGGGAATGATGCAGGGCGGATGGCTTGCAGCTACTGCTGTCGGCAATATGCTGTCGGGACAGGTTGCAAAACCTTACGCAGCTCTTGAGTTGTGGCAGACATATACTTTGCTTGTTATCACATCCCTGATGTCCGCAGCGTTCATGTTTCTTATAATGAAAAAACTTGAAAGGGTAACAGCAAGCTCTGAATAAAAAATTAAATGAAAGTTATATTTGCAAATGATTCATTGGCAAAGTTAAAATACCTGGCCCTGTCTGAAGAGACAGGGTCAGGTTATCTTAGAACAAACAGGATCGGAAAATATATTATAATAACAGATCTGATCACCGGAGACCTCAGCAGGGATTCGATAAAAAAAGACCTGAAACATATTTATGATATGTGGGGATCAGATTTCGGCGGGATATTTATGAAAGAGGAACTTGACCTGAGTCCTGAATATTTCCTTGAAAAAATGATACTGAAACTGGGGGAAAGTGAATACAATATTTTTTATTATAACTCTGATAATATGGAGCTTGATCTCATACAGAAAGGGTCTCTGGAAAAGAATTGATGGAAAAAGAATTCAGTGTTAAAGAGAGAAAAGAACTCCTCATCCTTGCGAGGAGATCTATCTCATATTTTCTTGAGAACGGGGATAAACCTCCCGTTTCTGAAATTCCGGTTAAATTCAGTATGAAAAGGGGAGCTTTTGTCACATTGCATAAAGAGGGGGAGCTTAGGGGATGTATCGGATATCCGCTCCCGGTCTCTCCGTTGTACAATACAATAGTTGACAATGCCGTATCGGCCGCATTTGAAGACCCGAGATTTCCTGCGTTGAATTTTAATGAACTGGATCTGATCGATATAGAAATATCAATTCTGACCGTACCTGAAAAAGTTGATAATTACAAAAATGTCAGAATTGGAACAGACGGTATGATAATATCAAAGCATGGTCACAGAGGGCTTTTTCTTCCGCAGGTGCCTGTTGAACAGGGCTGGAACCTTGAACAATACATATCATACGGTTGCATGAAAGCAGGGCTATCCGATAAAGAGTGGAAAGACGGAGTAGGTATAGAAGTATTCCAGGCTGAAGTGTTCGGTGAAAAAAATGGCTGACAATTTATTATTAGAAGTATTCGATGTGAGGACATCATCTTCAATGGAGTTTGTTGATATATCGGCTGATGTAATTCAATTTGTTAAGAGTTCAGGAATACAGGATGGAATTGTTCTTGTTTATACGCCGCATACAACAGCTGCCATAACGGTTAATGAGAATGCAGATCCGTCGGTAAAATATGATATGACGAAGTTTTTCAGCAAACTGGTACCTCAGGAATCGTGGTTCAGGCATATGGAGGGGAATTCCCCTTCGCATATTATGTCATCATTA
Source organism: Candidatus Aminicenantota bacterium (assembly GCA_963827565.1). Lineage (GTDB taxonomy): Bacteria > Acidobacteriota > Aminicenantia > UBA2199 > UBA2199 > UBA647. Next base: position 310,002 of record CAWHBG010000002.1, on the reverse strand, counting down.
ATATCACCGTCCCAGTCGTTTATCCTGAATAATGGAAGCCTGATACTGGGGACATGGCAGGGGATATTCTTCTGCGAATTTGACGGCCCCAGATCAAGAAAATTCTATGTTAAGATACTGCCGGAATAGGGGCAGTCAGAAATAAAAAGGTAATAAAAATGAAAAATATAATTGCAGTTATATTCGGAATGGGGCTGATGGCAAATGCCGGCCTATTTGTTATTCAGGCGATCAAGATATTGAAGAGTAAAAGCGCAAAGGGTGTTTCAACACTCACATTTGCAGGATTTTCAATTCTGCAGGTGACAGGTATACTTCACGGATATTTTCAGAATGATATGTATCTCCTTTCAGGAATGGCGGCAAGCCTCCTCGCATGCGGAACGGTAACAATACTTTCAATAATTTACAAAGACAAGTGATTTGAGTAAACCCTCATACTATACCCTAACGAAAGCACCGTTCCCGGTACAAAAGAAATTTTATTATAAGAGTGGTAAAATGAATGGTGACAGGTCATTATGAATTACAAAACAATAATAGGTGAAGGCAGAATAAAGGAGCTGCAAAAGACTTTAGGTTCAAATATATGGCCGGAGTTTATGCAACATGGTGCTATAGCTAATCAATATTGGCCAAACTTATATACTGACTTTTCAAATTTTCAATTTGCGTTACTTGATGACGATGAAGTTGTCGGTGTTGGGAACACCATACATTTAAACTGGCAAAAGTCATTTGAAAAATTACCTGATTCAGGATTTGATTGGGCAATCGAAAAAGCATGTGCTGATTTAAAGCAAAGTACGAATTCAGACCTTCTCATCGGACTTCAAATTTCAATAAATAAAAAATATCAAGGACAGGGGATAAGCTTTGAGATGTTGGAAATCATGAAAAATATAGCAAAAACCAATGGAATTGATAATCTTGCTTTACCGGTAAGACCAACTTTAAAGAGCTATTATCCATTAATACGAATTGAAGATTACATAAAATGGCAAAATAAGGACGGATTACCATTTGATCCATGGTTGAGGGTTCACATTAAAACCGGAGGCGAAATAGTTGGGGCTTGCAAAAGTTCTATGAATATAACGGGATCTGTCTCTGAGTGGGAAATATGGACAGGATTGATATTTCCAGGTTCTGGTGATTATATTATTGATGAGGCTTTAATTCCAGTTTCTATTGATACCGAAAAAGATATCGGGAAGTACATTGAGCCAAATGTGTGGATAATACATGAATTAGAATAGTTATCGAATCGATTAAGCGTAAGTTTTTAGTTAAATACTAACATACAAAAAAACTGTTGTTGTTTCAGATAAGGTATATTTTTTGTTATATCAAAGGAAAGTTCACTTGAAGAAGTTTACATAATGAAGCGTTTCATAATGATTACTCATAATTCAGGGAAAATCGGGGCGGGGTTGTTCCCCGCCCGTCATTTATCTAAAATTTCTGTTCCTAATTACTTTTTTTAGTTCTTTTTAGGATCTCTTTGAGTTTCTTTGAAGCTAACTCCCAGATGGTCTTAAGGCCTCTGAAGATATATTTGCTCATAAAAAGGAGGAAGATTCCGAGTGCGGCAAGAACAAAGGATACAAAAATCCCCAATACCCCTTCGAGAGTAGGATTTGGATATCTGAAGAAATCCAACCCTTACCATATCTGTTTCTCCTGTAAGAGTAAGCAAAGAAATCGGGATCGATTATATGGATAATGCTTGCTAAGACTACCGGCGAAACCACCTAAAGTAAAACCGATAGCAACAGCATAATAGGCTGCGACAATACCGAGAAGTACGCCAAGAATCCCCAGAATAACTCCCAGGCCGCCGAAACCCAGAGGCAGGCCGAATATGGCGATCAGGGCACCGATAAGGATATAGAGCGGAATATTCTTTTCTTTCCCTATCTTATACATTGTTTTTGGAGCGCTTTTTGTAAAAACATCAGCCGGTTCACCGAATTTTTTCAGAACTTTTAATATTTTTCCTACCTCATCTCCATTTTTTTCGTCAGAATACGATTCATAAATGTGAGAATCTATCTCTTTTATGAAATCATCCCTGTCTAATTCGGGTACGCCTTTCATATTCGATCTCACCCGTGACAAGTAATCATCGACTATCTTTTCAACATTTTCAGGATATTTATTTCCCATTTTTTACCTCCCTGATCGGATAAATTTTCTTTTTGTCTGAGAGCGGCTTTTTGCTGCTCTTTTTTTTCATTGTTTTGGTTTTTGATACAAGGTCTGAAAGGCCCTTAAATTCCTTTTCCAATCCTTTAAGAATATCCTTTCCATGATTTGTGATCATATAATATTTCCTTGGCGGACCCTTTGAAGACTCAACCCATTGTGAATCGATAACATCCTCTTTAGCAAGTCTTGAAAGGATCGGATAGATAGTACCCTCATTAATATCAAAGCTGCAATTGTCTGTTATAGCTTTGATTAGTGAATAACCGTAATATTTATCCTTTTTAAGTACCTGGAGAATGACCAGCTCAAAAACCCCTTTCCGTAACTGCTTGATCTTATTTTCCATTTTCACCTCATAATACTTTGTAATATATAGTATACGGAGGCACATAGTACAAGGTTCCGAAAAAAAATATTATTTTAGAATTACTATAAAATAAATTTGTTCTGATTTTCCATTAAACAAAGAAATCGGAATAGATTAAATTTTATTGAAAACCTATAATTAAAATCAATTATTATTTTTAAGCAGGAGAGTGAAAATGAAAAAATTTATTGTATTTTTACTTGTCATTTTTGTGCTGCTTCCCGGATATACGCAATGGTATAGTGATTATAGCTCTGGTTTCTATCCTGAATCCGACTACAAATATGATTTAAAGTTTTGTTTTGATGATTTTAGTGGTCCTATCACTGAGGAGCCTGAAGACGGATGGTGTTGCAAAGATGGGAAGATTTTAGCCATTAATGCAGAAGAGTGTGGGCACCGTGGTGGAAAATTTTTTCTAAACAGAAAAGATGCAGAAAATTATTGCTCAGGAAAAGGGGAAGAACCGCCTGAGAATCAACAAGATGGCTGGTGCTGTATAAATGGAGATATTATTAAGAGCAGTGAAAGAGAATGTATAAACAGGGGAGGGGTTTTTTATAGAAAGAGAAAAAGTGCAAAGGAATATTGTCTGAAAGAAAGAGAGGTCCCGCCTGAAGAAGAACTACCTCCGGGAGATGTAAAAGAAGTTTGGTGTTGTATAAATGGAGAGATAACCCCGAGTTTTCCAAAAAAATGCAGTGAAGATGGGGGGGAATACTTTGAAACTTATAAAGAAGCTGAAGAATTTTGTCTCAGGAAGATCCGGGAGCTGGAAAAAGAAGAACAACCGAAAGAAGTAATTAAAGAGATATTGTGTTGCCGGAATGGAGAAATATTTCACAGTGATCCTGAAGATTGCAGAAAGCAGGGTGGCCTGATATTCAACTCAATGAAGGAGGCGGAGGATTTTTGTTTTGAAAAAAGACAATTACCCCGGGTTTCTGATCCGATATTTATAAAAGCTGTGTCAGGTAAAACACTTGAAAAGACCCGAAAGAAAAATCTGTTCACCCCCATATTTGTAAAACTTATCCACAGGTATCTTGAAGAAAGAGAGGACTTAAATGAACTTGACAGGATCTTTAGAGATGCATTGAATAGAGTAGGTGGAATAAAAAGAGAATTATTGGAAAAGATAGTCAGAGTTTATAATGATCAGAACGATAACGAAAGATCATCCAGATTTGAACCCATTGCTCCGGATAAAAATGATCTGGCACCGATCACGATTGAAGATGTAAGAAAAAGTTTCAAAAAAATATATCCCATTTATTTTAATAATCCGGATAAGTTTATTGAAATCTCCGGGGGAGTACCTTCACCTCCCAATGCCAAGAAAAAAGCCGGCCCATATATTAACTATATTACACCCATGGGAGCAAAGCCGGGTACAACCATATATATTTACGGGAAGAATTATGCTAAAAAAGCAAATTTCATAGTTATGAAATCAATAAATATTACACCGGAATGGAGTAAAATTATTTCGTATCCAAAGGTAGCAAACTCACAGCATAGACTGGAGATGGTGATTCCCAAGAATGCCCCCACATGCAAGTATGAGTTCCAGGTAACAACTATTTTCGGATCAAGTAATAAGGTTTATTATTCGATGTCAGGCCATCAGTATAAAGTTGTTTTCAATGAGATGCATTGTATAGATGAAACCGATCCTGAAGAGTTACAAAGTGATGAGATGGTCACTTTCTGGACGATCATCGCTGATGATAATGTTATCAATAAAAGTTCCCGTACTTATACCGGGTTTAACGATGGGACCAAATGGAGTTATACATCTCCGGATGATCTCGTTCTTGACTGGACCGAGATCAAAAGCGGACTCTCTATTGCAACTGAATTGTGGGAATGGGATGAAGGTGATATTGAGTCAGCAAAGAAAATAGCAAAAGCAGGAGGTCTTGTTGCAATGGTATTGATACTGCAGTCATACGGAGGGAATTGGGGTATTCTAGCAGGAATTGCATTGACAATTATTACAGAGAATTTCGATTGGATTGCCAAGAACATATTCGGTGTTGATAATGATTTAATGGGAAAAAACATTATGACCTGGTCACAGGGGGACCTGAATAAAATCCTTAGTACAAAGAGTTCTGTTGCCTATATTATCAATTTTAAGGATCATGGTGGTGAGTATAATGTTGATGCCACTATTTCATTCAAAAAATAACAGATTGGGGGATGATTTTAAAAAAAATATTTTTTTAATTGCAGTAAAATAAATTTGTTTTGAAGATTCGATTTTTCTTTTTTGAAATTATATAATTTTATTTTAAGAAAGGGGGACGAATGATATTAAGAAAAATTAAGCTGATCTTTGTGATTTCTATCTTCATTTCAACTTCATTAACAATGTTTCCTTATCAGGGAGTTTTAATGAACTCGGCTGAGACGATCAATCAGGGAAATTTTAAACTGGCCATATTTCCGACGATGATCATCGGGAAGAACGGTGGGGATAATTTCTGGGGTATTGCAGGGAAAGGGGGATTCGGACTGACAAAAAATGTTGATATTGAAGCTAAAGGGGCAATATTTAAAAACTTTAATTATTTCGGCTTTGATGTTGAATACTGGTTTTACAAAGGCGGTAATGTGAATGTTTCAGCTGCAGCCGGGTGGCATATGCTTGCTTCAAAAAATGGAAGTGACAGTTCGGGAATTGATGCGGCAATAATTGCAAGTACAAAACCGTCTAAAAAACTTGAGCTTTACGGAGGGGTGAAACTCTCATTTGATTCAATAAAAAATACGAACAGGAATATCACCCTTGCACATATTGTTCCCGGATTCGAATATAAAATAACTTCGGAGATCGATTTTCTTGGAGAGTTCGGTATTTCTATGAATGATTCAACAAACAGCTATCTGAGCTTTGGTTTTGCCTATTATTTTCTAAAGTGAGATCTTTTAAAAAAATTGCTCTAAAGTTGATTTATCGGAGTTTTTTAAGGATATGAACAGATCAATAAAATTGAAATGGATAGAAAGGGACGGCAGAATAATATCAGAGACAGCAGAATAAATAATTTTTTACTCTATAAATTCCGTAAGAACTCAACTAAACCAGTTTTTCATAGAATGTGGAATAGTTTACTTTACTGTTTGGAGACTCATCTATTGTAAAAAACAGGAGAATTGAAACAGCTGCAATTACAAGTGCAACAATAATAGCTGCTGTAATGGTTATTTTCTTTTTAACCTCATTGGAAACAAAATCGGGGCTTTGTGAAGTATCACCTGAAATTTCACTGCCGCATCTTCTGCAATACTTTGAGTCATCTTCTATTTTCTTACCGCAGCTTTTACAATACATGAAACCTCCCTTAATATTAATTTAAAGATTATTTGTATTAAAAGTATCACCCAGATTCGGATCACCTGTTTTCATCCCTTTTCTGAACCATTTTAATCTTTGGGCCGATGTACCATGGGTGAACGAGTCAGGCACAACATAACCCTGCTGCTGCATCTGTATTCTGTCATCACCAACAGCATTAACTGCCCGAAGCGCTTCTTCCACATCACCCTCTTCAAGAATATTCTTCATTTTCTGTGCATGGTAAACCCAAATACCGGCAAGGAAGTCAGCCTGCAGTTCAAGCCTTACAGTAAGTTCATTCAACTTTCTCTCGCTTACATATCCTCTCTGAGAATCAACTTTATCCATAATCCCCAGAAGTTTTTGTACATGGTGCCCAACCTCATGAGCGAGGATATAGGCCATTGCAAAATCACCTGAGGAGCGGAATCTTCTTAACATTTCCTCAAGAAAATCAAGATCGATATAAACTTTTTCATCAGCAGGGCAATAAAAAGGGCCGGTTGCTGCAGAAGAAAATCCGCAGGCTGATCTTGCCGACTGTCTGAAAAGTACAAGCTTAGGTTCACGGTATTGTCTCCCTGATTGTGTAAAGATCTTATTCCATACATCCTCAGTATCTTTAAGCACTACGGAAATAAATTTTGTGAGTTCATCATCCAGGGTTGCATTCTGTCCTGATCGAGTTTGGACAGTTTCAGTTCCGGGATCAAGCAATTGAAGGACCTGCTTTGGATTGCCGCCAAGTATTATAAATATTATAGCTATTATTATTCCACCAATTCCACCCCCTAGGCTCATCTTTTTACCGACACTTAATCTCCTGTCTTCTACATTATCACTTCTGTCTCTTCCTCTCCAACGCATTATTACCTCCTGAACACTTATTTCTTAAAAGCACTATTATACATGTTTATTATAATTTCCCGTGTAATATTTGCGGGAGTGATCTTCACATCGCCCTTTATTATTGTTTTTTCGGCAAAAATGACTATATCACTCTGTTTTACTCCATAGGCAGATAGATCAGTATCAACACTAAATATTGACAGAAAGTTCTCTATTCCACCATATTTTTTAAATTTTTCAATTATTATTGAAACTTTATCTTCAGAAGCTGAATGTTTTACCAGAAAATCCATGAAAGCGGGTAATAGAGCAGCATTTGCCCTTCCATGCGGGACATTATAGTAAACGGTTAAAGGGTAGGCCATTATATGAAGCAGTATTGTGCTTGCATGAGCTATGGCAATACCTGCCAGCATTGATGCATAGGACATTCTGTCAATTGAATTAATATTTTTTCTTAAAGCCTTTTCCAGGTGGATCAAAACAAGATCAATGGCATGAAGAGCGATCATATCATTCAGTTCATTTGATTCTGTGGAAAGGTATGCTTCTATTGCATGGGTCAATACATCAAGTCCGGTATTGACCCTTAAATTCTCAGGCATTGAATCAGTTAAAGACGGGTCAATGATAGAAATTTTAGGGAATATACCAGGATGGGAAAAACCGCATTTGTTTATATTTTCTTTATCGGAAAAAACGGCAAAAGGAGTGACTTCACTTCCTGTTCCGGATGTAGTCGGAATGCAACAGATCGGTAACGGATCAGCTGAAAGAGGAGCACCATTTACATATTCAGATATTTGTCCACTGTTTTTTAATAAAATAGAAACTCCCTTGGCTGCATCTAAAGCTGAGCCTCCTCCGACACCCACTATAAGGTCCGGTTCCCAGTCACCTGAAAATTTTCTACAGTCCTCAATGTTTTCAAAAGACGGATTCTCTTCTACTTTATCAAATATTCTGATATTTCTCCTGTTTAATGATTTTGTGATCACTTTTTCAGATCCACTTAATTTGAAAGATCCCGGATCAGTGACGATTAGAATTTTATTAAAAATTTCAGGAATAATAGTGTTGATTTTCTTTAATATACCCCTTCCAAATTTAATATTAACAGGGATAAAAAAATTAAAATTATTTTTATACATTAATAATTATTTTAAACAAATTTTAAAATTAAGTCGATTATTATCTAAGAAAAGAGTTGACAGGGGATCGGAATGAGTTCAGTTTTTCAAGTAAAAAAAATGATATAAATGTAGAAATTATTATTATATTATACTAATAAATACCTATGGGGATCAGTTATGAAATTAAGTGCACGGGGTGCATGTTTCACAGGACACTTAAGAGTGGGGCAGGTGACGATTTCAATATTTTTGAAAATGTATTAAAAAAGTATCAGATCGATAAGAAAAAACAGATATTAAGATTGTTGAAGAAATACGGATTGAAAACAAAATCAAGATTAAAAAATCCTAGATATGAGAGAAATCCTTTTGCTGAAGAGAGAATTTACAGATGCAGGAAGTGTGGAAATATTGAAAGTCAGATTTATATAAGAATAAGTGTTCCGGAAAAATGGATGTTTGATAATTCTAAGAATAGCAAATCAATTCCGGATGGGAATATATTGTTCAGGACAATAAACAGATGTTCTAGATGTGATACGCGCTTAAGACACTATAAAGATGAAATTAATTCTTTAGAATGCCCCGACTGCAAAAGAAAGGATATAGAAATAGTTTTAAAAAAAAACTGGAATTGATACTACTCCCGGCCGTTAAGACCGGGAGCCGTATTTTGTGTTATTATGCTTTTGTTACGTTCGCAGCGTAATCGCCTTTGTCGCCCTGTTTGACTTCAAATTCGACTTCCTGACCTTCATCAAGAGTTTTGAAACCATCAGTCTGGATCTCTGCATAATGAACGAATATATCATTACCATCTTCCATTTCAATGAAACCATAACCCTTTGAAGCATTAAACCACTTTACTTTTCCTTTTGCCATTTTTACCTCCTGTAAAAATTTTCCGGAAATAGAGGTAGAAACATATAATGACGAATAAATTTTTGGAATTTTTTGAAATTAATGATTTCTATCCTTTACTTACCTGAATAATTGTTTAATAACTTTATCAATTTTTGTGAAAGCACAATAAATATGTGATTAAAACATAAATGATAAACTAATTTACCTTAGTAACACTTGCTGCATAATCGCCTTTATCACCCTGGCGAACCTCAAACTCAACTTCCTCACCTTCATCAAGTGACCTGAAACCATCAGTCTGAATCTCTTTATGGTGGACGAAAATATCATTTCCATCTTCCATTTCGATGAATCCGTAACCTTTGGAAGCGTTAAACCATTTTACCTTACCTCTTGCCATTATCTAACTCCTTAAAAATTTGCAGAAAAAAAATTTGATTAAGAATTGTTTTGATTTTAGTTTCCTTGATCGTGAACATTTCCTGCATTTAAAATTTAATTTTATCTCATATATTAATAAATGTCAAATTATTTGTTTATACGGTCAATTTAATATAAAAGTTTCAATCGTTTGAACATATTTATTTTCTATATTTGTGATCTATACTTTTCAATCTTTCCTTATAATTAAAAGATTTTGCCCATGGATATTTTTTCTTGTCATGACACTTAATACAATGATTTTTATCAGGGATTTTTAATCCTTTTGCAATTGCCTTTTTTCTATTCTTCATTATTTCATTTTTCATGTAATCAGACCCGGGCCCGTGACACTCTTCACATTGAACACCCTTGAATTTATCATTGTATGAATCAGCTGCTCCCATTTTGTATCCACCTTCATTGAACCCGGTTGTATGACAAACAACGCAATATTGATCGTCAGCTTTTCCATCCTCTACAAGCCCATTAAAAGCCTTTGAATGCTTTGTTTTATATAGTTTTTCATAAGCTTTTCCATTTCTTGTAGAATTGTGGCAAAGTTTACACTTTCCGGCTCCGACATATTTTGCAGAGAAAACAGGAGTAATGATCAGGTTTAAAAAAATAAAAACAAATAGAATTCTTTTCATAAATGTACTCCTTATTTGAATTATTCTAAAAAATGATAAAAATGTCAATATAATCAATACAAATTCATCTTTATATCATTGTGACGTTTATTGCAGATTGAGTACATATGTCTCATGTGTATTCTTTGGTAATAATTAAATTGAAGCTGATTCCGGCTTTCTTGTTGTGGAATTGATAATGCTTATATAAGTCAGTGATGTTAGAAATTAAATCCGTTCAATGGAGGCTGAAATGGACATTACCGACTGGCAAAAAAAGAAAATTGAAACAATAGCTGAGTATCAGGAAACGATTGCTGATATTTATACAATTTTGAGTGAAAAGTTTCCAGCACTGCAAATACAATTATTATCTATTGCATTAAGAAATATCCGTTATGGAGACTGGCTCCGCTCACTGACTCCAAAAATAATAAGAGGGGATTATCAATATGTGATGATGAGATTCAAGATTGAGTCAGTCTCTACCGGATTAAATTATCTGAGGCAGATTTTTTCAATGATTCATTCAGATGATATTGGTCAAAAAAAAGCGATTGGGATAATAAAAAGCGTTGAAATGGGTGATATTGCTATGAAATTTTATGAAATAGTGAATGCTGATAATGATTATGCAAATGAACTGGAAAAAATGAAAAACATTATAAAAAACGAAAAAATGAACTCACTCCAGACACTCAATAAATTTGCTGTAAAATCAGGAAACACAGGATTGAACTATTAAAAAATTTACGATATCAGCAGGTTGCAATAAAAGCTCCGTTCAACATCTTATGAATAAATAAATTAACTATTATTCAAAATAAGATTTTAATGAGTAATATACTTCTGCAGTTATTGATTTTGATCTGTAAAGTCTTTCTATAAGAAGATTTGCCCTCCACTTCAAATATTTGGAATTGGAGAGAGGTGTAACCCTCAATGGCTTCGGTACAACAGCAATCAACCTGATGATCTCAAAACTTTCCAGTTGATCAACACGCTTATTAAAAAAGAAATCTGATGCTGCTCCAATACCGAAAATTCCATGTCCAAATTCTATTATATTAAGGTAAAGTTCGAGTATTCTGTTTTTTGACAGATGTTTTTCAAGCCGCTTTGCAATAAATATTTCTCTGATTTTTCTATAGTAAGATTTTTTGGTAGTGAGAAAAAGATTTTTTGCTAATTGTTGTGTTATTGTACTTCCGCCCCTTGATTTTTTTCCGGTCATGATATTTTTTTTGATCGATTCTTTCAATTCATAGAAATCTATACCTTTGTGATTATAGAAGTCTATATCTTCAGATACGATAATTGTTTTTATCAGCAGATCGGGGATCTGGGGGAAGGGAGCCCATTTCCTTTTTATAATAAGGATTTTCCCTCTCTCTTTATTCTCTTCTATTCTCTGGGTCATCATAGATGTATTTTCGGGGATTCCATTAGTTAGAGTTCTGACATCAGGAAGAGAGGTGTAGAAATTTATAATTCCTATGGCAATAATAATCGCTAAAAAAATAAATAGGGATAGCACTTTTCTTCTGAAGACGAATTTTTTCACCTTTCCTAAAAACCCGTAAAAATATAAAAGCAATTTCATTATCTTATTTTAGTTTATTAATAATAGAAGGTAAACAAAAAGAGTCATTCACAATTTACATGAAAGGTGTATGAAAAGATCGATTGTTATGTTAAAATATAACTTCAAATTCAGAATTCGTTAGAGGAGAACAAAATGAAGAAACTGATTTTACTATTTATAATATTATTTATTTCTGCAAATATTTACCCGCTGACAGGCCCGGCAATTGATTTTGATGCTGTGGATATAAACGGAAAAAACATAAAATTAAGTGAATACAAAGGAAAGGTTGTCATTCTTGATTTCTGGGCGACCTGGTGTCCTCCCTGTATAAAAGAGATTCCAAACCTTAAAAAAATATATGCTAAATATAAAGGTGATGATTTTGAGATAATCAGTATTGCTCTGGAAAGAAAACCAAAAGAAAATGCTATAAAATTTGTTGCTGAAAAGAAAATGGATTGGGTACATGTTATTGATAAAGAGAAAGGGAAAGAGATTGCTACTGAATACAAGATCAGATATATACCAACTATGTATATTATTAATAAAAAAGGTGAGATTATCGAGTCCGGTCTCAGGGGTGAAAATCTCGCTGAAAAGATCGGTGAATTATTGAAATAGGATAAGATTTAATTTAACATTGAACTATGTCAGGCATGTATAGTTCAAAAATATACAAAAAAAGAAAAAACTTTAAACTCCCCTTCATATTACTATTTTTTCTTATTTCAATTACATTTTTTATTTTCTTTTTTACATCCAAAAGTGTTCAGAATGAATCAAAAAGCATTATAAAAAAAAATATTACTACAACACATGCAGAAGATCATAAGAAAAAAGGCCTGCCCTCTACTGATTCTTCATCCGAAAAATTAATCCCTGAACTTAGTGAAGATACTATTGATAAAGCCGATGAAGAAACGGCATCAAACGGTATTTCCCGTGATGAGCTCCTTTCTATTCAGAACAGGGCTATCTACCACACGAAAAAAAAACAATACATTGAAGCTATCGTTGATTATGAGAAGCTTCTGAGATATGATAACCGGTTTCTTACCATTATCGGAATATGTCATTACTGGTTGCATGATTATAATAAAGCTGTGTTTACACTTAAAGATGCAGATGATCTTGGACATTTCCCTTACAAAACAAAAAAGTTTCTTGCGTTATCATACTATGAGCTGAATGACCTGCCGGAAAGTTTCAAATATGCTCAGGAAGCATTAGAGTATGGAGAGGATTCAGAATTGAGAAGATTTATTATTAAGTTGAAGAAAGAAGAAAGTATAATGAAGCATTACAAAGATATTGGGTTGGAGAATTTTATCATACAATTCAGCAGGGAAGAACATGATCAATTGAGAACTATTGTTTCAGACTATCTTAAAGAGGCATATAAGAAAATTGGGAAAAAACTTGATTATTTTCCCAACAAACAATTTATAGTGATACTTTACAATGAGAAAGATTTTTTTGATATTACAAGAGCCCCCGGATGGGCGGGAGGTATGTATGATGGAAAGATCAGGCTGCCTGTTAAAGGTATAAGTGGCCGGAATAACATTCTAAGAAAAGTGATCTTTCATGAATATACACATGCATTAATATCTGAGATAACACAAAACTGCCCTCTCTGGCTGAATGAAGGCCTTGCCGAATATTTTTCAGAAACTGAGCGCATTGAAAATTTAATTAATATAATACCGTTAAATCTTATTGAGAAAAGATTCCCATCAGGAAACCCACGTTTGATATCTATTGCATATTTAACAAGCCGCGATGCAGTTGAATATCTGATCGAAAAATACGGTATCTATTCAGTAAAAGAATTACTGGAATGTTTTGGCGAAGGGATGGATATAAATTCTGCTTTTAAATTGACCCTTTACATATCTTATGAAGATTTCCAGGTCAAATGGCGAAAGGAAAAATGAACTCCAAATCTGATTTTCTAACGGTCAGATCAATCAGTGGCCCATATGAGATCAGGGAGAAAGGTTCAAGGTTTATTTCATTTATATATCCTGTCTCGGAGAAAAACAGAGCTGAGGAAATAATAGGGGAGACAAGGAAGCAATTTTATGATTCTACTCATATATGTTTCGGTTACAGGATAGGCGAGGGCGATGAAAAAACTTTGCGATATAGTGATGATGGTGAACCTTCCGGTACCGCCGGATTGCCTATTATTAATGAGTTGAGGGGAAAAGAACTTTTCAATGCGCTTATCCTTGTGATCAGGTATTACGGCGGAACAAAATTGGGGACAGGGGGACTGGCAAGAGCCTATAGAGATTCTGCAAAACTTGCTGTTGAAAACTCACAAATAGTGAAAAAGATAATCACAAAAACAGAAAGGATAGACCTCCCTTTTGAATTAGAAGGAGACCTTTTGAAATTAATTAACAGATTTAAGATAAAACTGATTGAAAAGCATTATTCCGTGGATGGAGTTGAAATTGAGTTGGATATCCCTGTAAGTATTTACAATACATTCAGGGATACCCTTATTAACTCTACAAAAGGAAAAATCAATTTTTAATTTATATCTATTTTTTCCTTTTTTCGATATCTTTTAAAAATACTTTATATATTTCAAAATCTGCCGATCCCGGAAATTTTTCAATAAGCAATTTATAATACTTAATGGAATTATCAATATCTTTTTTCAGATAATAGTAATTGCCGAGCAATACATATGCATTTTCAAGGGTCGAATCTTTTTCAATTGCAAATAAAAGGTTGTCCTCAATATCTTTGTAATACTTTGAAAGTTCAACAATTTTTTTATCGCTAGCCAGCAGGTTATTTTTGGTCTTTGCTTTCTCAATTTTTTGAACTTCTGTCTTAAGTGAATTGAAATTATTCATTCCCATAATATATTTAGCAAAACCTAAATATTTGTTATCAGGCTTATCTTTTGAAACATCAACAAATACTTTAAGATATTTATTTGAATTCTCTACATCATTTGCCTGAGAATAATTAAGTCCCAGCAAATAATTTGAAGTAGCATAAAAATTTGGAAATGTAGTAACTATTTCAGGGGTATTTACAAATTTGAGTAAGTAATCATTTGCTTCATTCATTTTTTTTAGTTGAAAAAATGTATAGCCGATCCAATAGTTGATTTCTTTCAAAAATTTGTCATCAATTGCATTTAAACCCTCAATTTCCGAAATCTTAAGAAAGAAATTGTTTGCTTCTTCAAGATTTCTTTTTTGAAAAAGTTGGTTAGCATGCTTTAAACTTATATTCATCAACATTTTTTTTGCATTTTCATTGTTCCCGTTAATTTTTAGAGTTGTAAAGAGTTCATCGATAGATTCTTTATATTTTTTACTGACAGCGAAAATATAAGCAATCTTATAATGAACTGTTTCCATATCCGGAAATATTTCAAGTGCCTGTTTGTAGAGTTCCATGGCCTTGTCAAGTTCTTTTGCTTTTGTAGCCTTATCACCTTTCTTTTCCAGTTTAAGTGCCTTTTTTGGGATCTTCACATCCTCACCTGAAAGGACACCATTGAAAGTGCTTAATAAAAATAGTATTATGATTACAAGAATCAGATGTTTTTTGTTCATTTAAATCTCCTGTTTTTTTTGAAGTATATAATCTTTTTCACAAAAAGAAAAGTATTATTAATATAATTTTACAGAATAAGAATTTTAAGATATCATTCATTTAAATATGGGCAGATTAATACAGTTTATAATTTTTTTTATTGTATTTTCAGGAATTCTTTTCGGGTTACACTTCTATATTTTTAAAATGATATCCAGAAACCTTGAATTTTCTCCGAAGATACTCGGATACATTAAATGGTTCTTTTTATTGTCAGGATTGTCAATAATTATCGGACAGGTTTTAAGCAGGTTCGCTGACATCCATTTCATGAAATATTACGGATATCTTTGGCTTGGAATGGTTTCTATAACATTTTCTTTATTTATTATTGCATCATTGATCAAAATGTTTTTTCCTGATGCCTCAAAGATCATTGTTCTATCTGCTTTAGTATTATCACTCTTCATAAGCATTTATTCGATAATTAATAACGCTTCCGGAATACATATGAAGGAAATAAAAATTGTAACTACAAAAAACCTCGGGCAAAACAATGAACTGAGACTGGTACAATTATCTGATGTACATCTTGATGAATCTTCAAGTTTAAAACGGGCGAAATATCTGGTTGAAAAAGTTAATTCACTGGACCCTGATATCATAGTGATTACAGGAGATCTGATAGACGGAAAGGTTGATGAAAATTGTGATCTAAATAAAATCTTAAAGAGACTCAAATCCAAATTTGGAATTTTTGCAGTTTCAGGAAATCATGAATTCTATGCCGGTATAGAGGTGTTCTATAAATTTGCGGACAGGGCGGGTTTAACTGTACTCAAAGATGAAACCCGGGTACTAAACGGTAAGATCACTTTGACAGGGTTGAAGGATGAAACTTCCAGTAAATATGGAAGGAAAGGTTTTTTTGCTGAAGTATTAAAAGATCTGGATGAAAATAAATTTAATATTCTTATCGGACACAGGCCGTACGGGATTAAAACTAATGCCAAACTTGGTGTGGACCTTCAACTTGCGGGCCACACGCACGCAGGACAGATCCCCCCGATGGACCTTATTGTACAGATTGTTTACCGTTATCCCTGGGGCCTCTACAAATCAGGGAATTCATATATTTATACCACTTCGGGAACCGGAATATGGGGACCTCCAATGAGATTTTTATCAAGATCGGAAATTGTTTTGATTCGGATAGTGAATGGTAAAAAAATTACCGGAGAAATTATCAAATAAGCCTTCAAAGAAATTAAAGGTTAAATTTTTTCTTGACATTTATAGGGGTATAATTTATAAATTGTTTTTAACTTTTTCATTGATATTCACTATTATCAATTATATTAGAAATTAATAGGAGGTTTTTTTTATGAGCAATATGGGGCCTTATGATGAGATCAGGAAAACATTCAATTGGAAGATCTCAGAAGATGAACTTGAGTATGCAGATGGCAATGATATTAATATCGGATGGTATTGTTCGGACAGGATATGTAATATGGGTAAGGGTGATAAAGAGGCCCTTATATGGGAAGGTTTTTCCGGAGAAGTAAAAAAATATACATTTAATGACTTAAGATTAATAACAAATTCAATAGCATCGTTTCTTGAAAAAACAGGAGTTGAGAATGGAGACAGAGTATGCCTTTTTATGGATAAAATCCCCGAACTCTATTTCGGGTTTCTCGGGATCCTTAAAATGGGCGGAATAGCTCAACCTCTGTTCAGCGCTTTTGGAGGTGAATCCCTTTTTACAAGGCTTGAAGATGCAGAAACCAATGCAATAATAACCCAGAGAAAACATGTGAGTAAGGTAAGAAAGATACGTGATGACCTTCCTTCACTTGAAATATATTATTATTGTTGACTATGACGGTAATAAACCATTAAGAGAAAGAGAGATCACTTTCTCCATAGAAGACTGCGAAAAAATTGAAGATTATGAAGTATTTAAAAGTAAAGCTGAAACACCTTCAGTTCTTCATTATACATCGGGGACAACAGGTAAACCGAAAGGGGCACAGCATGTTCACTACTCTCTTATTTCTCAATATATCTCTCAAAGTATGTACTTGATCTGAAAGATGATGATATTTACTGGTGCACTGCTGATCCCGGTTGGGTAACCGGAACTTCTTATGGAATCATCGGTCCCTGGGCAAACGGAATAACTCAATGTGTCCTCGATTCCGGTTTTAAAGCGGATAGCTGGTACAGGTTTATAGAGGAGCATAAAATAACTATTTGGTATTCAGCACCTACGGCGATAAGAGCATTAATGAAAGATGGAAAAGAAGCAGCGGATAAATTTAATCTGAAGTCTTTAAGACATCTCTGCAGTGTGGGAGAACCGTTGAATGCAGAAGCTGTCCAATGGTCCACTGAAACCTACGGACTGACATTTCATGATACTTTCTGGCAGACAGAAACCGGGAGTATGGTAATAACAAATTATCCGGATATGCCTATAAAACCAGGTTCAATGGGAAAACCTTTTCCGGGTATTGAAGCTACAGTTCTGGATCTAAATACCCATGAACCTATTGAAAAGAGGGGTGTTGTCGGACTGATTGCACTTAAACCGGGATGGCCCTCTATGTTCAGATCATATTGGAACAATGAAGAAACTTATAAAAGTAAATTCATTAACGGATGGTATGTATGCGGAGACAGAGCCAGCATTGATGAAGATGGATATTACTGGTTTGTCGGCCGTGATGATGATGTTATCAATACAGGGGGACACCTTGTAGGCCCATTTGAGATCGAATCAGCTCTTCTTGAACATGAATCCGTTGCAGAATCTGCTGTCGTAGGAAAACCAGATCCTGTAAATATGGAAGTTGTAAAAGCATTTATTAGCTCTCAAACCGGGTATTGAAGTAACTGATATGCTTGAACTTGAAATTATGAACTTTATCAGAAAAAAATTATCACCACTTGCAATGCCTCAGGAGATAGAATTTGTTGAATCCCTACCGAAAACGAGGAGCGGTAAGATAATGAGACGTATGCTCAGAGCGAAGGAGTGGGGCGAAGAGATAGGTGATACTTCAACTCTTGAAGATGATTAATATTTTAAATAAGATTAAAAGGAGAATAAAATGAGTGAAATTAAAGATGTAGTGCTTGAATACATTAAAGAGGAATATCTTGATGAAGATGAAGATATGGATATAAATTTTGATACACCGTTGATATCGGGTGGAATTGTTGATTCTTTTTCAATGGTATCTCTGAAACGTTTTCTTGAAACAAAATACAAGATACAGATACCGGATGCCAAAGCTACGCCGGAAGCATTTGATTCAGTAACAAATATTTTACATCTTTTAAAAGAATTCAACGTTA
The DNA here is from genome assembly GCA_963827565.1 of Candidatus Aminicenantota bacterium. Classification (GTDB taxonomy): domain Bacteria; phylum Acidobacteriota; class Aminicenantia; order UBA2199; family UBA2199; genus UBA647. Next base: position 291,659 of record CAWHBG010000002.1, on the reverse strand, counting down.
AATAGGAGATCCAAGTGGCATTCGGAAAAAACGAGAGAGAACATTTAAAAAGAGAACTTGAAGGAATAGTAAACGACGGTATTTTCAAGGAAGAAAGGATAATATGTGCGCCGCAGAATTCTGAGATCGATGTGGTTTTCCCGGCAGGGACTGATGAGAAAAAGGTTATCAATATGTGCGCCAATAACTATCTCGGGCTCTCTTCTCATCCAGATGTTGTTGAAGCTGCCAGAAAGGGTCTTAATCACAGAGGTTACGGCATGTCATCCGTAAGATTTATCTGCGGTACTCAGGATATTCATAAAGAGCTTGAAGATAAACTTACAAAATTTCTGGGTACGGAAGACACAATTCTATTTCCCTCTTGTATGGATGCGAATGCAGGGGTTTTTGAATCTTTTATGACCGAAGAAGATGTAATGATAGCGGACCGTCTCGTCCATGCATCGATCGTTGACGGGATGAGGTTATGTAAGGCAATGACTGATACATACAAACATTCAAACATGGATCATCTCGAAAAAAAGCTTATTCTTCATGAAGATAAAAGGCTTAAACTGATTATCACTGATGGTGCCTTTTCAATGGATGGGGATCTTGCAAAACTCGATAAAATTGTTGAATTGGCTGAAAAATACAATGCACTGGTCTTTGTTGACGATTCTCATTCGAGCGGATTTATCGGGAAGACCGGCAGAGGAACCCATGAACATTTTGATGTTGTCGGGAAGATAGATATTATTACTACTACTCTCGGTAAGGCTCTCGGAGGAGCATCAGGCGGATGTGTATCCGGAAGGAAAGAGATCGTTGAAATGTGCCGTCAGAAAGCGAGGCCGTATCTGTTCTCAAATTCTATTGCTCCGGTGATTGTTGCAGCATCAAATAAAGTAATAGATCTGGTCAGTGAATCAACATCAAGAAGAGATAAATTAGAGGATAATACCAAATTTTGGAGAAAAGGACTGACAGAAGCGGGATTTATTATTAAAGAGGGTGAAACCCCGATCGTTCCCGTTATGCTTTTTAATGCTAAACTATCACAGGATTTCGCAAAAGACCTTTACTCTGAAGGGATATATGCAATAGGATTCTTCTTTCCGGTTGTAGCTAAAGGTCAGGCCAGAATAAGAACACAACTATCTGCTGCACATGAAATGGAACACCTTGAAAAAGCACTTGCAGCTTTTATTAAGGTCGGCAAAAAATATGATATCCTCAATAAAACAAAGGATGAGATAATAGAAAAATACGGTAACTGATTATAAATAAAACCTTTTTGTTATTTTTTGCGTCTAAAAAGCAGGAGAAAATCATGAAGAGAATACTATCGATTGCTTTTACTATTTCCTTTTTATGTGGAATTTTATTATTCCCGCAGGTCGTAAACACAAACAAACCTTTCAAAGGAAAATGGGATTTTAATAAAAAACTTCTATGGGAAACTGATTCAGCCGGAGAAGAGGTTTTCGGTGAAATTCAGAATCTTGCAGTTTCGCCAAATGGTGATGTTTTTGTTGCTGACATGAAGAACAATCTGATATTCATGTTTGATGAGAATGGAATATTTATAAAAAGTTTCGGGAAAAAAGGTGAAGGCCCGGGAGAGATCAGAGAATATTTTGGCGGTGATCAATTGCATATCACAAAGGACAGATTAATTTTTGCAGACAGAGCATTGATCCACTATTTTGACCTGAAAGGTAACTATATCAATACTGTGCAATTCTCACCAAGTTTAAGGCCCAGAGAGTTTATTGACCCGGAAAACTTTGTCTCAGCACCTCCAACTATTGATTCCCAATCCGGAAGTAATGCAAAAATTACTCTGTTCAATCTTAAAACAGGAACTAGAAAAGAAATTGCTTCTTTTTCGCCTTTCGAGAAAGCAACTGATACACAGGAAAGTGGAGGGAATCAGGTAACGGTTGGAATCGTCATCGGTGATATTACACCATTAATGCTTACAAAAATTGAGAATGACAAAATCTACTATGGAATGACAAGCAAAAATGAGATCACAGTATGCGACCTTAATGGACAGAAATTATTAAGTTTCAGTAATCCCGAGAAAGAACCCAATAAAGTATCACAAAAATACTTGAAAAACCTGAAAACAAGTTTAGGGGATGTTCCTGTAAATATTTTAAATAACATTATTAATGGATTACCGAAAAATGCTTCTTTTTTCTCAGATATTCATATTGATCGAAACGGTAATATATATCTTTTTGAATCTGATCCGGATAGTGAAACACTAAGAGTCATTGACATTTATAATGGTAGTGGCAACTTTTTATATAGAGGAAAAATTTATGTTGATGAAGGCAGAATTATTAGCGGTATTCAGATAGAATCTGATTTTATTTTTATCTGGGCAGAAGATGAAGATGGAAATGTAGTGCTTTCCAAATACAGGATCAACCTTCCTGAATAACTGAATTATTTACTGCTGTTCTTCACCTGAATCCCACCAGTTCTTTCTTTTTTCAGGTTTATCTATTATCAATTCTGTTTTATCTGATTTACCAACTGAATTAATCACAAGGGTGTATTTTCCGGGAAGGATGAAGGGTCTTCTTCCCTCAGGAAGTTTCTTTCTATATTTTGAATCAATAAGAAAATCCCAGTCAACCCTGTTGATACCGGATTTAGCTTTCATATCCCAGCTTTTTATAGTTTTATTCTTGTCATTTTTTAAATATATTTTGACATCAGCTGCAGAATAAGAATGGTAATAGATCTTTAGTATATTTATCTCTCTCTTTTTTCCGACTTCAACGGGCTTTTCCTTTTCCCACCACCATTCAGGCTTCTGCTCAGAGATCTTAAAAAGATGAACCTTTTTATCACGGACTTTTTTGGTATATTCCTGAAGTGTTTTTATTGAACCGACCCAGACACTCCTTCCGTAAGTTCCGACAATGAGATCACTTTCTCTCGGGTGAACACACAGATCATATGCCGGCACATTCGGCATCATGGTTCCGACAGCATCCCATATTTTACCACCGTCAACACTTACATAAACTCCGAAATCACTTCCGGCAAAGAGGAGTTCAGGATTTACAGGATCCTGTCTGATAACATTCATACACTCATCAGGAAGGTTTCCTTTGATGGAACTCCATGTTTTGCCGTAATCAGTACTTTTGAAAATATATGCTTTGGTATCATTCTCACGGAATCCGGTAAAAGTTGCAAAAACATGTGATTCCACGTGACTGCTTGGTTCCACCCTTGTCACCCATTTATTCCCCGGGATCCCATTGGTGAGCCGTTCCCAGTTCAAACCGCCGTCTTTTGTAACCCATAACCACCCTTCGTCTGTTCCGGCATAGATAAGTCCGAAACGTTTGCTGCTTTCTGCAAGTGCTGAAATATTACCATAGGATATATTTCCACCGACATTCACAAAAGATCCTTCTTTCCCTTCACTCGTAAGGTCAGGGCTGATGATCTCCCATGTATCACCTTTGTCAAACGATCTGTGTACAAATTGAGTCCCCGTATAAATGACATCGGGATGAAATTTGCTCATCACAATAGGTGTTACCCAATTTGTTCTGAATGGCTCCTCAACTGGATATTTCGGCAGAGGCCGTATACTCTTAGATTTTCGTGTATGGAGATCCAGGCGCCACATTGCCCCGAATTGTATTCCGAGGTATACAGTATTATTATCCTTAGGATTAACCTGAACAAACATTCCGTCAGCTCCCCAGATATTTTTCCAGCTGTCAACCTGCTGATAAGGTTTGATTTTACTGTTGAAACCCATACTTATTCCGTTATCCTGGAGTCCGGTTATAATTCTATAAGGTTTCGACATATCATACGTGACTGTATAAGATTGTCCTACTGGAATATTCTTTATTGATCTCCAGCTTACTCCACCATCAAGACTCAAGTTAATGCCGCCGTCATTACCCAGGATAACACGCTTGCTGTTTTTGCTGCTGTAAAGAATGGCATGATGATCCGCATGGACATCATATCCATTCTCGTCTGCATAATCGAATGATTTCCCACCATTATCAGTCTTAAGAAGAGGAACTGCACAGATCAGAAGCTTATCATCATTGGAAGGGTCTACTGCAATTTCCCCAAAATAATATGTAGCAGTACCATATCCCCAGTCAACTTGTCCCCGAAGGTCATTTTTGTGTGTTTTTTTCCATGTAAGGCCCGCATCTTTACTGACATATAGTTCAGGGCCTATGCATTTGGGCCAGAAATAGGGAATATCCTTCATATCTTTAATGTGGACTTTCATGTCTTCAAATTTAAATTTTTTCTCTTTTTCAGATTTTCTTATCGATTCCGCGTCCAATTTTCCGGGGAATCTGTAAAGCTGCAGAAAATCATCTATTCTTTTGTCAGAGAGTTTAAGAAAATCTTTCTTGTTCATTTTCAGAAAATCATTTCCAATCAGCGGTTCGGGATTTTCCTTGCTGACCGGCCTCGGGTTCTGATTATCTACAAGTGCGTAAATCTTCCCCGGGTCCTGATAACTTTGAGCAAGGCCGATCCGGCCCATCCCTTTTCCGTTAGGGAGTCCGCCTTCAAGCCTGGTAAAACTTTCTCCGCCATCTTTACTCTTCCATATTCCGCTTCCCGGGCCATTCTCTCTGAAGTCCCATGCTTTTCTACGCCGCTCCCATGTGCATGCATACACTATGTCAGGATTATGATGATCGATTTTTACTTCAACTGCGCCGGTAAATGGCGGGCATTCAATTACTTTGGTCCAGGTTTTTCCATTGTTAATAGTTTTATAGAGGCCTCTCTCACCACCATCTGTATAAACAGGCCCCAGCGCTGCTACAAAAACAGTTTCAGGTTTATTCGGATGAACTGCGATGTTTGCTATATGATGTGCATTGGGAAGTGCAGATCTTTCCCATGTTTTTCCCTGATCATCACTTCGGAACAATCCGGCACCCATATAAACAGTTCTTGTGTTCGACGGTTCTCCGGTTCCAACCCATAAGGTTTTGGGAATGCCGGGTTTTGCCCAGACAACACCCAGTGAGCCCAGGCTGAATGCCGGCTGGTTTTCGAATATAGGTTTCCAATTGTGTCCGTCATCATTCGTGATCCAGACACCTCCGGTTGCAAAAGCGACAATCCAGGTTGTCGGCATCCGTTCATCCATTGCCAGGTCCATAATTCTGCCGCCTTGGGCCATTGGACCTATATTATCAAAAGGGATACATGAAAAAGGACTGCTCTTCAGCATGGCCTGCCTTGTTTTAAAAGCATTTTCTCGTATATTCCAATCAACTTCTCCCCATATCGGATGGAGATTTTTGAGAGCTTCTTCCAGTGTTGCATTAAATATAGTTAAAGCAGATAAAAAGACTATAAAGATTACCAGTGATTTTTTCATATTAACTCCTTTTTGTTTTTTATTATGGTGACACCCGAAAAAGCGTCATTGCTTTTTTTCACACTATATTTGTAATTATTTTTGTAAATTAAGTCAATAAATATATTCGATTTTCAGTTAGAATTTTTTTTTATTAACAGATATAATAAATTTGAAAATATTTTAGGAGATAAAATGAATAAACAATTCAAACCTTATATTTCGCCTGAAAAGAACCTTAAGGAATTTACTCTGAGAGCAATAATTATTGGTTTATTCCTTGCGATCCTTCTTGGCGCTGCCAACGCTTATCTGGGACTTAAGGCAGGAATGACAATAGCTGCTACATATCCGGCGGCAGTATTGGGTATGGCATTATTAAGATTATTTAAAGATAATAATATTCTTGAAGAAAACCTGATAAGAACCGTCGGATCAATAGGGGAATCAATTGCCGCAGGAGCAATTTTTACCCTGCCGGCTTTTCTGATCGCAAATGTATGGGAACCTGAATTTTTCGGAAGCTTTGCAGGGTACTGGAAATCAACAGTAATAATGCTTGTAGGAGGAATTGCAGGGATTTTATTTGTTACTTTGTTGAGACGTGTTATGGTTGAAGATCCTCAGCTTCCTTTTCCTGAATCGGTTGCAGCTTCAGAAATTCATAAAGCAGGAAGAAGCGGTACGACCGGAGCAAAATACCTTTTTTCTGCAATGGGAATAGGTGGTCTTATTGAGTTTTTAAAAAGTTTTAATATTCTTGCTCCGAAATGGGAAAGTTTTATATCCTTTGCAAAAAAAATAATTCCGGGAACAGGGATGGAGAAATTTAAAGGGATTGAAACAGGAGGCGGATTACTCGTTAAATCTCCAGCACTAAGTCCTGCATTTATCGGTGTCGGGTATATAATCGGTCCCAGACTTGCAGCATTAAATTTTGCCGGAGGAGTACTTGCATGGGGATTATTCGTACCACTTCTCCTGTTAGTACTAGCTCCTCAATATTCTCCCCTTGTAAATGACGGGGTTATGACATGGACAGAGGTTTCAAAAAGTATATTTTCAAATATTGTAAAACCGATTGCTATCGGTGGAATGCTCATGAGTGCTGCTTATACATTGTATGGAATGAGGAAAAGTCTTTTTACAGGTATAAAAAGATCAATAGACGATGTTAAAAAAGCGGCTACTGCTGAGGAATCTACAAAAAGGACAGACAAGGATATAAGTATAAAAATTGTATTTCTTGGCTTGTTATTGATATCAGCAATTACTTTTGTTGTCTATTGGTGGTTCATGGGATTCAAGGAAGAAAATTTAATACCCGCAATAGTTGCCGCACTTGTTATGATGGTTGCGGGATTTTTTTTTGCTGCTGTTTCAGGATATCTTGTCGGACTGATAGGATCATCTAATAATCCAATTTCAGGACTTACACTGTCCACTTTGGTTGTTGCCGCAATACTTATGGTTCTTTTAGGTTCCACGGGGACTGACGGGGTGATAGCAGTCCTTGCAGTTGCCGGAGTAATATGTGTTAGTGCGGCTGTTGCAGGAGAAATGCTCCAGGACCTGAAAGTAGGACACCTGTTGGGAGGAACCCCATGGAAAATGCAGGCAGGTGATTTTATAGGTGTTATTATCTCTTCACTTGTAATGTGGATTCCTCTGTTTATCCTGAATGCCGGAGACCTGAAAATGGCTGAATTAAACGGTTACCAGGGCGGTTTCGGCGGGGACGTTCTTGCAGCTCCCCAGGCCGGTTTAATGGCACAACTATCCAAAGGTATTGTAGGCGGTGAAATGGTATGGCCGCTGATAATAGTCGGTATAATTATGGCAATAGGTTTTATATTAGTGAAAGTACAAAGTCCGATGCTCGTCTGTGTAGGTATGTATCTTTCCTTCGAAACAGTGGCTGCAATATTTGCCGGAGGAATTATCAGATGGGTTGTAGATATGATAATAGAGAGGAGAAAATATTCAAAGAAACAGGTTTCATTTATTGATAACAGGGGAGTTCTTCTGGCTTCCGGTCTTATAGCAGGTGAAGCTTTAATGGGCCTCCTTTTTGCAGCCCTTGCCTTTTTTGATGTTACCGTACCGAATTTATGGAAAGGATCTCCATTTTTATTGAGCGCTGCTGTTATAATTGCACTGGGTTTTCTGTTGGTCAAGTCTCCTCTTGATACAGTAAAAGATCAGGCTTAACAGTTACACTGATCGGGGAAAATATGAGAAATAAAGGTATATACATATGAAAAAAAAAGTCCCTGTGTTTTCATATATGGTCCCTGTTAAAAACATAGAATGGGAAGTGGGAGAAAACAAAAGGATCTTTTTGTTAAAAGAGAAAACAAGAAACAAATTAATGAAAAAACTTATTGATCTATTTAAGAAAAATCAATATTTCAGAATACATCTGGATGATACCGGAACTTTTGTATGGAAAAATATCAATGGTGAGAATTCAATTAAAGATCTGGGTAATATACTTCGGGAACATAATAATGAAAAAGATTTTACCCAGCACGAAAAGAGAGTTGAAATATTTGTTCTTATGTTGCTGAAAAACAAATTTATCAAAATATGTGGAGAAAAAAAGGGGCCGGTATAAATCCGGCCCTTTTATATTATTTGCCTCTTAAAGCTCCCATAGAAAGTTTTTCTGATTTCTTATAATCTGCCGGAATTGTATATACGCCGGCCGGAGCGCTCTTTTTTGAAATTTCAACAACATCAGAAGTGATTTTCACGCTCTGACCCATTATTGTCATCGTCATTTCTGTTTTTACCTGAAAACCCTGTATCTTTTTCATTTCATTTATTACATCATCTCCGATCTGCATTGAGGCCATTGTTGCTTTAAATGATTCAATTCCGAACATATCCTGGAATTTTTTCCAGTCAAAAGGTACATCCTTGGTAACCCATATTCTGCTCTTCATAGACATCATCATCATACTCATGTCCATATCATAACCTATACATTTCCACTTATTTATTACTTTAGTATCAGTTGTAGGTGTTACTTTAAGAGTGAGTTTCATCATTGACAACATCTGTGCGGCTTGTTCAGGAAGCAGTTTTTTCATATCAAGCGGTAAAGAAGTTTCAACATATGATTTATTGGAATGCATAATGATATAAACCATTTTTTTCCCCATATCAATTATCATAGTCTGCTTTGATGTGATGTTTGCATAAATCTTGTCACCGATCCACTGTTCAACAACTTCATCTTTAGCAGGTTGCTTCTGCCCCATTATCTCCATGGCATCAGTATGAGTTTTAGTTTTAACATAGACATCACCACTGACAAATGTGAAGAAAAAAACTGAAATAACCATAATTAAAATAATTTTTTTCATTTATATCTCCTTTAAATGTTTTACTACATCAAATTTATATTCCGGTCAACGCGCCCGGCAGGAATTGAACCTGCAACCTTCTGCTCCGGAGGCAGACGCTCTATCCTTTGAGCCACGGGCGCATTTGAAATTAAAGATCCGGAGCAAAAAAAAATATTATCATACTTTCTAATGAAAAAAAAGTAAAAAATGTTTAATAAGTTCATGCTTTATACTATTATAAAAAAGTAGTGTTTAATTCAAAATATAAATATTTTAATAAAATTGCATTAACCTTTCTTAAAATAGCCGTAAATTCAGTTTACCAGAAAAAATGTCTGATATGTTCAGAATTGATAAGTGACCTGAAAAATGGTTATTTTTGTTTAAAATGTGAGAAAAATATTTCCAGAAGGAATTTGAATGTTTGTCAGATATGCAGTATCGAACTGAGTAAAGGAAAAAATATATGCGGGCAATGTGAGATCAAACCCCCTCCCTTTAAAAAACATGTTTCATATTCAATTTATAAAGAAGAAATGAGAAAAATGATACTTCTTTACAAATTGTCAGGAAGGGAAAATTTAAAGTATTATATTTCGGATCTTTATAAAAAAATTATTGACGAGAACTTTAAAGACGATTTTGATATTATAGTGCCTGTACCGACAGATCCGGGGAGAAAAAGTACATTTAAACCGGTATATGAGATCTCAATGTATACTGTCAAAATATTATGATAAGAAATTGTCTGCAAAAAATCTTGTTAAAATAAAAAATACTGAAAAGCAATCATCTCTGAACTATAATAAAAGAATTAAAAATCTTAACAAAGCTTTTATAATAAAAGATCCTGAAGTTTTGACAGGAAAGAAGATATTGTTGATAGATGATGTTTATACTACCGGGACAACCGTAAAAAAGTGTTCTTTGCTGCTTAAAAAATATTCAAAGAGCATTTATGTGGCAACACTGGCGAGATCATCTAATATTTTCCTTGATCAATAATTATTGATTTTTCATTTATTAAATTATAAAATATAATATGACAAAAGCAAATATTGTAACTCTCCTAAGGATACTTTTAGTACCAATATTTATTGTTATATTACTGACTGAGATGGAAAACAAAGAGATTATAGCTTTTGTTGTATTTCTCTTCGCGGCAATATCTGATGCATTTGATGGATATATAGCCAGAAAATTTGACCAGGTTACCGATCTTGGGAAGTTTCTTGATCCAATTGCTGATAAGTTGCTTATATCAGCGGCACTTATAGCTCTGGTTTCTCTTGGAGAGATAGATACATGGGCAGCTGTTGTGATAATATTGAGAGAAATATTTATGACAGCTTTCAGATTTTATTTTTATATGAAAGAGGCTTCTTTTTCAGCTTCCAGAATTGCAAAGAACAAAACATTATTACAGATAATATCCATTTCAATATTTATAATATACAGGAAGCTCCCTTATTCTGATTACATTTATATAATAGGAAATATAATATTATATATTGCGGTATTCCTTACTCTTTACAGTGCTATCGAATATGTTATTAAATACAGTAAGGTTATTAAAAAACAGGAATGACCTATTCAAAGTTTCCACTGCTGAAAAAAAGGAAATCAGAAAGTATAACTCTTGAGAAATTAAAGAAGAATATTGATATCGAAAAAATATTTAAAATTCACAGGCCGGTATCGGGATTAAGATCAATATTAAATTCCTACAAATCTTCAAAAGAAAACCAGGATCTGGGGGAATTGATAAAAAAAATTGAATTTGCGAGGAAAGAAGGAAGTCCCATTCTATTTTCACTTAATGCCGATATTATTGAATATGGGTTATCACCTCTTATAATAGATCTTATGCAGAGGGGATGGATATCTGCAATATCCGTAAATGAAGATTTTCTGATAAAAGATTTTGAACTCTCGTTATCAGGTAAGTTCATTAAATATAAAAAAAGTTTTATTTTTAATAAAGGAATTGAAGGGCTGGCAGAAGAGACAGGACTGTTCCTTAATATTGCATTTAAAGAGGGTAATAAAAAAGAGAGAGGAGCAGGCGAGGCGGTAGGGGAGTATCTCTCAAGTTCCAAATTTGAGTATCATAAATTCAGTATACTTGCAAACAGCTACAGACTTAATATTCCTGTCACACTTCATTCTGTCCCTGGATCAAGTAAACTCCATTATCATGCCAATTTTGAAGGCAAGATCTACGGGACGCTGCTTGACAGAGATTTTATCCTTTATGCTTCCATAATAAACAAATTGAGTGATAACGGGATTATTGTAAGTATGAATATTGATAGAACCGGGCTTGATATACTTATCAATTCACTCGGTTTTTGCTCGGAATGCGGGGCTGAATTTAAAAAATTATCTATCGGATTCATTGGTGATATAGAAGATATTTCAGTTCAGCGAGATATTGAAAGAATGGTATCATCAGGAAACATTTCAGCACATAGAATTAAAGGGAGTTCTGATATGATTTTTCCCCTTATTTCATCAATCCTGCTTGAAGACATTTAATCTTTGCATTCAGTGCTGAATATCATAATTGATCAGTCGAATATCGTATAGCACCCGTCTCTGAAAATTATTTTCGGATCACTGTCAGGATATTTAAGCGTGATAGATTTGACAGACACTCTCGGCTGCATTTTATGAATATAGACCCTGTCAAGATGTATGACCTTATCAGGTGAAGAAAAACTTTGAGGGCTGACTATCCCTCCAAAATGGTCACTTCTTCCGAAAGCTACATGAAACCCGAGCTTCTCATCAAGAAGTATCTCGTTGATCGGATCGAGGCCGAAATCTCCGAGAACTCCAAAACCAAGTTCGGACATGTTTCCATATGCCGGCTCACTGGTAAGATATTCTTCTTCATAAGCCAGAGATTCACCACTTCCAAGAACTTCAACAGCAATGTTTTCTACAATTGAATAGAAAAGGACATCATCTCCGATTTGAACAGGAAGAGTTCCGTTAGTAAGACTTTTTTCTTCATTTTCACCTTCATAGGGAACAATATAAGTTTCCCCGCTGGGTAAATTACCAGCAGTTGCCGGATCGGGAAATCTTCCGCTGCTCATATGACTTTGCCTGAATCTGAGGTCAAAATCCATTGAATATTCGCTGATAGTATCTACTATAAAAAGAACTTCAGCTTTTTCAGCCGGGTCAAGAAGATTTTTCAGAATATCCACCCTTCTGAAAACCTCGTTATAATCAATCCTCAGGGCAGGGATCATTTTTTCAGAAAATCCCGGCATTGTGGCTGCTCTGAATCCATATTGTTTAGCGCTGTTCTTAAGAGGAGCAGTTGTGGAATATTCAGTGGGAGCCAGAAATAATTGATGATCCTGGAAAATTTCGTCAAAGGAATGAAGTTCTCCGGATTGTTCAAGAGAAGATGCTGTTTCAGGAAGCTTATCTGAAATTAAATAACATTCATCAGGTAGATCGGCATTATTTGATATGGCATCAGGATAGGCAATGAGATTAATTTTTTCAAGGCCCAGTAATCCCGGATTGGTTTTTAACTCATTGAACCAGCCAAGACATATCTCCCGCCTCTTTTTCCAGTTAATATTATCTTTGTTTTTATCTCTCGGAATATCAACAAGGATACCCAGTTTTTTGTCATTATCAAATTTTGGAAATACTGAACTTATAAGCGCTACTAATTCTTCACCGGATAACTTTTCCATAATTACTCCCATTCAGATTTATAGTTTAATTCATGCAAAATGTCAATAAAACGTATAAAAAGTAAGTTAGAACGGTCTTGACAGCCAAGCTGATTTTGATAAAATTATAACTATTAAAATCAAACAGGAGAGCTTAATGATACAGGTAATTGAATTGTCTAAGGATTATGGAGACGTAAAAGCATTAAACCGGGTATCTTTTGAAGTAAAAAAGGGTGAGATACTCGGATTACTGGGCCCTAATGGAGCCGGAAAAACAACTACGTACAGAATATTGACCGGATATCTCAAACCTACATCAGGAACGATCAAGGTGAAAGATTTTGATATCCTGACCGATATTATTGAAATAAAAAGAATGATAGGGTACCTTCCCGAGTCAGCCCCTATATATAAAGATATGCTGGTTTATGATTATCTGAATTATATTGCAGATATAAGGGGTGTAAAAAGTTCAGAAAAATTGTCCCATATTAAAGAACTCGCTGATATATGCCGCCTTAATGATGTTATGCATAAAGCCATAGATGAACTATCTAAAGGATACCGGCAGAGAGTAGGTATAGCGCATGCTCTAATGGGAGATCCGGATATTCTTGTGCTTGATGAACCGACTTCCGGACTTGATCCTAATCAGATTGTTGAAACCAGAGAGATCATAAAACGGATAGGTAAAGAGAAAACAATAATATTTTCTACTCACATTCTAAGCGAAGCTGAGGCCACCTGCGACAGGGTGATAATAATGGATGAAGGTGAAATAAAGGCAGATGACACCATTGAGCACCTGAAGAAAACTTCAGGAGAAACTGATTTTGAAAATATCTTCAGAAATATCACAAGGGGAAATTAAACATGGAAAATATAAAGCATATTTTTAAAAAGGAGTTTAAAAGTTATTTTTTTACACCTATAGCATATATAGTGATATCAATATTTCTTCTGATTATAGGATGGTTATTCTTCTCAACATTCTTTTTAAATCGCCAGGTAAGTATGACACAGTTCTTTTCGTTACTTCCTATCACATTCTCTTTTATAATCCCCGCAATAACAATGAGACTTTTTTCAGAAGAACTGAATATAGGCACTTATGAGATACTTCTTACATTACCCGTGAAATTCAGGGATATAATAATGGGGAAATTTTTTGCCGCGATCGGATTTGTTGCAGTTATGCTGATTCCGACCCTCATTTATGCCGTTTCAATATCTTTTCTCGGTAAGCTGGATTGGGGCCCTGTTCTGGGCGGATACCTGGGGGGGATTTTGCTTGGAGCCGCATTCAGTTCTATTGGTATCTTTGCATCCTCTCTGACAAGAAATCAGGTTATTGCATTTATCACCGGAATGGCGATATGCTTTTCACTTACATTGATGACCGATTTCCTGCTCTACTTCCTTCCAAATTCACTAATAGGTTTTTTTCAGTACTTTAGCGCAAATTTTCATTTTCAGAATATTGCAAAAGGATTAATAGACAGCAGGGATATCCTGTACTTTATTACTATATCATTTATAGCATTGTATGCTTCAAATCTTGTTATGCAGGAAAAGAAATAGGAGAATTGAAATGAGAGAGAATAAAAATAATTATTTAAAATTCGCACTCTATCTTGTGATGCTTTTTGTAATTAATATTGCTGCCGCGAGTCTCTTTTTCAGGATCGATCTTACATCGAACGGGCTCTATTCGCTTTCTGATGCTTCAAAAGAAGCCGTAAATTCACTTAGCGATCCTTTAACTATCAATGTATTCTTTTCCAGGAACCTGCCATCTCCATACAACAATGTGGAAAGGTATCTTCATGACGTACTCGAAGAATATGAAATTCACTCCAATAATAATCTCAGTTTCCGTTTCTATGATGTTAATGCAAAGGAAGGGGATCTGAGCGAAAAAGCGGAAGAAAACAGGAAAATAGCCAACAGTTACGGAATTTACCCTGTAAATGTTCAGAAGATAGAGCAGGATGAAGCTAAGATACAGAAAGCTTATATGGGAATGGTGTTTTTACATGGCGATATTGTTGAAAAAATTCCTGCTGTAATTTCTACAGAAGATCTTGAATATAAAATTACAACTACTATCCAGAAAATGAACAACAAAATATCAGCATTATTGAGACTTGAAAAGAATATTCAGCTTCATCTGCTGACTTCCTCCTCATTATCATCAATTGCTCCTCTTATAAAACTTGAAGGACTTGACGCTCTGAAGTCCCGTATAGTTACAATTATTGAAAAGATCAATAATAAAGTAAACGGAAAGCTTGAATTGAGGTATTTTGATCCGACTGCAGGAAATGTCCCTGAGGATATTTTATCAAAATTTGGACATATGGGTATTGAATGGCCAGAAATAAAAAAACCTGAAGGGGGTGTTATTAACTCCGGGAAGGGAGTAATTGCAATTGGGCTTGAGTATGGCGAGAATTCCGTTCAGAAGAATCTGATGTCAAAAAAGCTCAACCTGACAAACAGAGGTTTGGAAGAGGAATATTTTATCATTACAGATGAAGAGATTGAGAATTTTATTAATGACAATATTGATAAAGTAATAAATATAAATGAAGATATTGGCTATCTTACTTCAAACGGGACTCTTTCAATATCTTCTCAGGCGCCTCCTCAGATGCAGATGTTTCAGCAGCAGCCTCAATCTGAAATATCGAATTTCAAATCTCTCGTTAATAAAGAATATACCCTGAAAGAGGTAAGCTTAAAGGATGGCGGGAGTATTCCGGATAGTATTGATACACTTATCGTTGCAGGTCCCACTGAAAAATTCTCAGACTGGGAATTGTTTGTAATTGATCAATTTGTTATGAAAGGCGGTTCTCTTGCTGTAATGATCGATTCTTTTAAAGAGATCAGGCCTCAGAATAATCAGCAGATGTATGGAATGAGACAACCTGTTTATATGCCTCTGAATACAGGTATTGGTAAGCTTATCTCTCATTATGGTATTTCAGTAAAAAAATCTTACCTCCTGGATGAAAGTTGTTATGTGAACAGGGATCAGAATAGAAATGAGATGCCAATATATTTTGCTCCTGTGATAAAAAATGAGAATATTAACCATAAATACAGGTTTTTGAAGAATATTTCCCAACTTGTCACAATCAAAGCTTCACCGGTTGAGATAGAGGAAAGAGAGGGAATTAAATATACAAGTTTATTCTCATCATCTGAAAAAGCCTGGGAAATGAAAGAAAAGATCAATCTCATGCCGATGATGATAAGGCCTCCTGCTAATGATGAAGACAAATCTAAAATGGATCTGGCATTTCTTGCTGAAGGAGAGTTTAAAAGTTATTTTGCAGGCAAGGAAATTCCGGATCCCCCTGTGAAGGATGAGAAAAAAGAGGATAATAAAGATGAAAATAAAGCTGAAAAAAAGATAAAAAGTGAGTATGTCAGCGGAAAAAATATTATAAAGACAGGGAAAAAGGCAAAAATATTTGTTGCAGGATCTTCAGAGATAATCAAGAATAATCTGCTTGATGAGAACGGTTTATCACCGAATGCGACTTTTATACTCAATACTCTGGACTACCTTAACGGTAGAGAGAAAATTGCAGAATTGAGGGGAAAGAAACAGAGGTTTAATCCTGTATCAGACACAAAGCCATTCACCAGAACCTTTGTGAAGGTAATAAATATCGGAGGTTTGCCCGTTGCTTTTATTATCTTCGGGATAGTTGTATGGATCAGAAGAAATGCCAGAAAAAAGAAAATAATTTCCATTTTTAATTCCGGAAAAGAATAAGGGGATATTTATGAAGAAAAAAAAAGGAAACCTGGAGTTAATCATTATAGGAGTAGTGATAATATTATCACTTGTTTATATAGTTTTCAGGAAAACAGATAAAGTACACTACAAAGTTCCTGAACTTAAAAATATAAAAATAGATGAAATTTCAAAAATATTTCTAACAAAAGGATCTAGAAAAGTAAACATAGAAAATCGGAAAGGCGCTTGGGTGGTAGGGGAGGAAGGTTATTCTGCAGATGATTCTCTCATTAAAAAAATTCTCGGCCACGTTTCAAATTTAAAATTAACCACTCTTGTATCTAAAGCAGGTAATTATTATAAATATGAACTTGACGATCCCAGAAAAATTAATGTAAAAATTTTCATTAAAAAGGATATTGTAAGAGAATTTGATACCGGAAAAGTTGCTTCAACCTATGATCATACCAATATAAAGTTAAAAGATGACAAAAATATATACCTTGCCGGAGGTTCTTTAAGACGTGATCTTGATAAAACCGTTGATGATCTCAGGGATAAAAAAGTTTTCTCATTTGATAAAGCTGATATATCTGAAATTGCATTTACCCTGAACAATAAAACCTATATATTGAATAAGATCATTGTCCCGGTAAAGGATATTGGTGCAGGGGATGATGGTAAAAATAGAAGTGATCAGAAAGTGGAGACAGAATGGAAATATGAGAACAATAAAATTGAAATTTCCAAATTAAATCCCGTGCTTAATTCCTTATCCGATCTTAAATGCGATCAATATGTCTATTCAGAAATTGAATTAAAAGGGACAGAGCCCTTTTTCTCAATAAAATTGTCCGGAACTGCAAATAATGAAATAAAGATCTATAAAAAAGAGTCTGATAATGAAGATGACAAATATAGTGTTCAAACATCCCAGTCAAAATACAAGTTCTATTTAAAAAAATACAGAGTTGAGAACTTCCTGAATCCGTTAAAGGAAATATTTGAAATCAAAGATTAATAGAGATAAAAATGCGGGGCATTTAAAATGCCCCGCTAATTAATTTACCTGATTTTTTCAAATTTCTTTTATAGGGAAAAAACATTCAGCTGAAATGTCGGAAGGATCTTTATCAGTTTTATAGAATTCAAAACCGGGGCCGGCCGGGATCAAGCCGTTTTTCATTAAATAAATGCCCAGGGCATTCCAAGCACCGGCAATTTCCTCCATTGAGTGGTACCATGTGGATATTGCATTGAAATCCATCACCTTCTTAAACTTGTATATCCCGGTGTCATTTACTTCATTCATTACAATTACACCTATCTCACTTCTCAGTTTTTCTGGTTGTGTCATTTGAGGGTTATCCAGATAGATACCGACATAATATTTTCCGGTCTCAATATTGTTTTTTTTCAGAAATTCCATGAATTCACTAAATTTATCAAAAGCTTTCTGATAAGGACCAGTATGTTCGTAAAATAAAAAATTGAATCCCTGCAACCTTTTTTTTTGCTACCGGAAATTTTTCGGTCGTCTTTCCATTTAAAATATATCCTGAAATTAATCCCAATACGATCATTAACAACACTAATTTTTTCATTTGTTTCTCCTTAAATTTTATTTATATAACTATTATAATAGGGGAGTGTGACACCATAATGTCAGGTTTGATATTTTGTCTGAATTTCTTTTGAAATTTCTGACATTTTCTTTCTAATATGAGACGGTTCGAGAATCTCAGCATGCTTACCGAAGCTGAGAATCCATGGATATATCCAGTCATCCTCATTTATTATAGTCCTTACAATAAAGTGAGTTTTTGTCTCACTTTTAATATCACTATACTCAAATGCATCTTCAATCCATGCTTGCATTTCTTTTGAAAACTTTACTACCAACTCTATTTTTTTGCCTTTATTAAATTCAGGGACGGAAAATTCCTTGTAAGATTTATTTCTTCTATTATATAGGGCAGATAGCTGTTTTATCTCTCTTATTCTTACCAGTCTGAAGATTCGATAATCATTTCTAAGCAAACAATAGGCGAACAGATACCATCCGTAGCCTCTGAAAAACAGGGTCATCGGTTCAACGATCCTTCTCTCCCTGGTTCCTTTATTTTTCGTATAAGTGAATTCGATTTTTTTTGACGCAGTTATGGATTTGTGAATTAATGATAGATTTCTTTTCTGGCGGATATTTCCACCCCAGGGTATGAAATCAATTACGATCTGTTCCATATGTCTTGAAATTTCTTCTTTTTTATCTTTTGGTACAAGGCTTTTGATCTTCTCCATAGCCGAATCATATTGTTTATCTTCAAGTGAAATATTGATACTCCGGAGTGAAGAGAGGATAGAGAGCATTTCATCTAATGATAGAAGCTGTTTATTGATCTTATAGTTATCAATAAGGCCGTATCCGCCTTCATTTCCAGGATATGACATAACAGGTATACCTGCAAGTAAAAGGGCATCCATGTCTCTGTAAATTGTTCTGACAGAGACTTCAAATTTGGTTGCTAAATCACGGGCAGTTACACGGTCACGATTTAACATCATTATGGTAATAGATAAAAGACGATCAATTCTCATGTGAAATTAATTTTAACATTCTAAATTACTAATAAAAATACTATTTTATAATAGGGGATAAAGATTATTCTTAATATATTGAACTAAATAGATAAATATTCAGTATATATTAGTGGAGTGAAGAAATGAAAGGATTAATTTTATGGTTGATTTTGTTCTATTTCAGCTGGCCGCTTGCTTTGATCGCACTGATTCTCTATCCGATAATATGGCTGTTACTGCTTCCTCTAAGAATTTTCGGATTTGCAGTTGAAGGAGTATTTAATCTCCTTAGATCAGTAATAATGTTGCCGGGAAGAATTCTCTCCAGGCCGAGATGAATAGGACTTAATTCTTAAATTCGGAGTAGGGGGCATTGTACCTTTTTTCCCAGGCCTTGATCTTCTTCAACATACCATTCCAATACATGTTTGACAGACCCAGAAATCCCATTAACCGATAGAAATAAAGTTATATTCATTAAGTTTTTCCTATAGGTTATATTTTAAAAACTCGAATAGTATAAATATATTAAAACAAAAAGTTTAAAAAACAATAAAAAAGAGTATCCTTGGGAAAATATAAAACCGTTAAGATATTGTGAATTATAAATTAGATTATCACAATGCCAGGTACGGATAAGATATATTATGTAAACTTGTAATATATTTTAACCATGAACTCGTGCTGTATTCTATAAATCTTTGATGTTGCCGCTTTTTAAGTCTTCTATCAGCCCGTTAAGGACTTTAATTAATATATCTTTTTTATCTCTCTTCGCCTTTGTCTGATTTGATATTAAAATTTAACTTAACGCGTTTATCCGGTGATGTAAACTTAAATTTAAACTCATTAGGTTTTAAGTTTGCCGTAGGCAGCTTTGCGGTTTTCCTTCTTTCTTTTATCTCATCTCTCGAAAATGGTTTGTCCTGATACTTATCGAGGATCTCATGCATTTCACTTTTATCTTCAATCTTTGCCAATTCGATAAGAAATGTCTTTGATTCAATTTTCAGGAGCTGACACTTCTGTATAATGTCAGGAGGAAGATCGGTAATTCGTAAAAGCTCTGATATTGTTACCCTTGATTTACCAAGTTTTATCGCAATATCTTCATGTGTATATCCATAAATATCTGAAAGAGATTTAAGTGAATAAGCCTGCTCGTACACATTCAGGTCTTTTCTCTGAATATTTTCAATTATTGACAGTTCCAGTGCTTCATTATCCGGAATTTCGAATTCAATACAGGGGATCTCTCTCAAGCCTGCAATCTTTGCTGCTCTGAACCTTCTTTCCCCTGCAATTATTTCAAATTTTCCATCTTTGGATCGAACAAGGACAGGTTCCAGATATGCCCTTCTCCCCTATTGAATTTGCCAGTTCATCAATATTTCCGAAATCCTTTCTCGGCTGCATTAAATTTGGAATTATTTTTTCCACAGGTATTTTTCGTATTATAGAAGTACGGGTACGTGAAGAAATTTCCTCAACAAAATGGTTATCATGCCTTGATTTAACAAAATCAGGTAAACCAACTTTTTTAGCCATTTTTAACTATCTCCTCTGCAAGTTTTTTATATTGAGCTGCCCCCTTCGAACTTGGGGCAAATGTAAATATTGATTCTTTGTATGCAGGGCTCTCTTCAAGTCTGACACTTTTTGAGATCTTGGTTTTAAACACTTTGTTTCCGAAAAGTTTTTTAATATGCTCTTCACTATCCTTCGCAATAACAATTCTTCCATCATGCATAGTTATTAATACACCAAGTAAAGTGAGATTGGGATTACTTCTGATCCTAACCTTCTCAAATGTCTCAAGAAGATCATCCGTCCCTTCAAGTGCAAAATATGAACTCTGAATAGGTATAAGAAGATGTGTCGCCGCAACAAGTGAATTTATTGTAATTAATCCAAGCGTAGGGGGTGTGTCGATTATTATAAAATCATATTTAAGTTTAAATGTATCAAGCCTGTCTTTTAAACGGAAATGACTGTCTATCTCCCCTATTAGTTTTGACTCAAGTTTTGCCATGGAGATATCTGCAGGTAAAATTGACAGATTGATAACTGATGTCGACTTGACGACATCCTGAAACCCGAGTTCGGTATTTTCGAGAAGGTCATATACTGAATATTCAATACTTGAAGTATCGACAAAAGTAACTGTTGAATTAGCCTGAGGATCAAGATCGATAAGGAGGGTTTTATACCCCAGAAAAGCTAATGCAGCTGCCAGGTTGATCGAAGTGGTCGTTTTTCCTACTCCCCCCTTCTGATTTGCAATTGTTATTATCACTTTTAACTCCTGTTGAAATGATACTAAATAATTATTTATGGTTTGTCAAGAATAATGTCGACATGTCGACATATAAAAAATAGTTCAACATCCGAATATGATTGAATATAGGTCGGTATAATCCCTGAAATATTTGATATCAACTGGATATTTGCCTTTTATGACAGCATTATCAACAATGTATATATCCAATATATCAGACTTAACCGATGCAGTTACATCCAGATCGCTATCCCCAATTGATATTGTATTTTTCGGTGATGTCCTGAATTTTGACATTAGATATTTGAATGCGGCGGGAGAAGGTTTCCACATATTTTCATCCCTGGTTATAACGGTGTCAAAAGTGAAGCTGTATTTCTCGAGAAGATACTCTGCATTCTTTCTTGAATTATTTGTAACAAGCGAGGTTTTTATACCCATTCCGGCTATGTCGTTAATGAAGTCGCGGGACCTTGGAAGAGGCTTTGATGCCAGAACGCTCTTCTCTTCAATCCCTTCAAGATATCTGAGGGAGCTTTCATCTATTTTATTTCCGTTGTATATCTTTTCAAGAATTGAAGTACCATCAACATTCAATATTTTTTTTACAGATTTCCAGTTTATATTGCTGGTAAAAATAGTACCGTCCATATCAAAAATTGCAAGATCTATTTTTTTGTTATCTGTCATTTGGATTTAGACAGGACCTTAAAAAAAATGGGAAGCCCGGGATTGTTAATCTTTTGACTTAATTTCTTTTTTAAAAAGGTCTCATGGGCAGTTGTCAATTTTCCTGAGTTTGAGTATATTTTAAGGAAGAAAGGCCTGTAGGACTCAACTGAAACGAATTTTGGGCTGAAAGGCCTGCCACTCTCTGTATAATATTTTTTTTCTTTTAATGCCGATTGAAATATCTCATTTATTTTATTAGTTGGAATTCTTTTATTTAAAAAATTGTTTATTTCTGATGCTGTATCAATAAGATCGAAAATACTCTTCCCTGTTTTTGCAGAGATTATTAAAAATTGTGCAAAATAGAAAGAGTATAATGATCTTTTTATATTTCCCAGTATCTTGGTGAGTTTCTCTTTATCTTCAACCAGGTCCCATTTATTGCATGCAACTATAACGGGTTTTGCGGATTTCAATATTTTTTTTGCAATGAGCAGATCGTTCTGATCCAGCTTTTTTGACATGTCAACTACAAAAATAATAATATCTGCATTAACCAGATCTCTTTCTGCCCTTAATACTGCTGCACTTTCGGTACTCTCCTGAATTTTTTTAAGTTTCCTGATCCCTGCATTATCAACAATTATAAATTTTTCACCTTTCCGTTTTACCTCAAAATTAACTGAATCTCTTGTTGTTCCGGGAAGTGGCGATACTATTGCCATTTCATCATTGAGGATCTGATTTATTATAGAGGATTTTCCTACATTCGGTTTTCCCATAATACTGATACGCATAACAGGGAGATCCGCCTTTTTTCTATCTCCGGAATAATTGCTGAACCTGGATTCGACAACTTCAAGAAGGTCGCCTACTCCTAGATTATGCTCGGCGGAGATATAAGTGAAATCAGCTTTCAGGCTGTAATATGATGAGGGGAGGATGAATTTGCTCTGATTATCAACTTTATTGATTACAGCTATAATATTATTGTTTAGTTTTCTTATCTCAAGATAAAGATCTTTTTCATATCCGAGAAGTTCTCTCCTCCCGTCAAACAGGTAGATTATAAGGTCAGATCTTTTCACTTCCCTGAAAATTCTTTTATTTATCTCTGTAGATATAATATCTTTGTCAGGGAAGAAACCGCCGGAATCTTGAAGTGTAAACGTTTTCCCGTTAAGGATGAAGTTTTCTCCGAATATGTCTCTGGTCATTCCCGGATCAGTATGTATAAGAGCTCTACGTTTTCCAATTATTCTGTTGAAAAGTGTTGATTTTCCAGTGTTTGGAACACCTGCTATAGTTATTAAAGGAAATTCATTCATTATATTTTGTTTTAACTTTCAGGGGAGTCTTACCATTGAAATACAATAACATTCAATTGCCTCTCCCCTTCCAACTCCATCAACTTTCTCTCTGCTCTTTGCCTTGACATTGAATCTGTCTGCATCAATATTTAGTATTGTTGCTATATTTTTTATGATTTCTGATTTGAAAGGTGATATTTTTGGAGTTTCTGCAATAATAACCGAATCTATATTCATGATTTCAATATTTTTTTCATTATACATACCGACCACACGCTCAAGGAAGAAACTACTCTCTTTCCCTTTAAAACGGGGGTCTGTATCGGGAAACAATTCACCTATATCACTCTCCCCTATTGCTCCTAAAAGTGAATCTGTAAGAGCGTGGATCAAAACATCACCATCAGAATGTGCAACAAATTCGAGATCCTCTGAAACAAGTATTCCGCCGATATATAGGCCATCTCCATCTTTTATACGATGAATATCATAACCTATCCCAGATCTTATTTTAAGCATTTATTTTAATTTATTTTTTTCCCGAATATCATTTTACCGGAGGTTGTTTGAAGCACGGATGTTACTTCAATGGTTTTTTCAAGCCCTATATCCGATTTAGCATCATCAACAACGATCATGGTTCCATCTTCAAGATAGCCTATACCCTGCCGCTTTTCTTTACCGTCTTTTGCAATATTAACCTTTAAATGTTCACCTGGGAATACTATTGGTTTTAATGCAAAAGCAAGTTCATTAATATTAAGAATCGTAACATCCTGGAGTTTTGCAATTTTGCTGAGATTTATATCATTCGTAATCAACTTAAAGTTCTGATCCTTTGCTAAAAGTATAAGTTTCTGATCCACCTCTTTAGCAGCAGAAACAACTTTATTAAGTATAGTTACGCTTATATGGGAGTTGTTTCTCAATTTTTCAATTACATCAACCCCTCTTTTTCCTCGAATATTTTTGTTAGGATCATTAGAATCTGCGATTGCCTGGAGCTCTGCAAGTACAAAATTAGTTATTATTACTTCACCCTGAATAAAACCCGATTCTATTATTTGAATTATTCTTCCGTCAATTATCGCACTGGTATCGAGCAGAAAAGAATCGGTAAAAGCACTTCCACCTCTGAAAAACTCTTTTATATTCAGTGGTGAAAAAAGGTTTGGTTTGTGAACACCGATGAAAAATCCTGTAATTGGAAACCCGATAAGGAATAAGGATTTAAAAAAGACAAATGCAGAGAACGAAAGGGTTATCAGTTTAAAAACTTCAAGCAACACCCATCCTACAATTGCTCCTCCGATAACACCGGTTGTTACACCCCAGAGATACTTAAGTTCAGTGTTTTTGATCCTTATTGTGATAAGCATCAGGGCTAAAGCAAATCCAGCCCCTATCACGGCTCCGATCACAGGTGTAGTACCGGGAAAGGGCGGATAAGTAAAACCGATATAACCAAATATTGCAATAAAAAGTAATTTGTATATATATAATACCATTGCACTCTCCTTAGAAATTAACTTAATTATAACAGAACCTATATTAAATTTCCAATTCAAGTACATGTTAAAATTTAACAGAAATTATTCGATTGAGATAACTATCCTTTCATTTTTTAGTTTATCGCTGTTCAATATTTTTAGCAAAGCTGATTTTTTGTCCTTATTAAATATTATTTCATAGTCTAATTTACTCTTGTAAAATTTAGGAAAAACTCTGATACGCTTTATTATCTTCAGGCTTAATAAATCTGTATTTAATGTTATGGTCTTTTTTGTCCTTAAATCGAGTGAATTTGTAAAAAGTTCCGCTGATACAGATTGAAGTTTAAGGGATTTAAGAAACCCGCCCTTTAATACTCCTCCTCTCAGCAGGTTTTTTTTAGAATCAATAATATAGTGAAGAGAATTGACCGACTTTACAATGGATGAATTTTCATGGTTCAATTCCTCAATTTTTTTCAGAAGGTGTTTCTTCTCTGTATTAAGTGCACTTATCTGCATAAGAATGCTATCGCGTTTATCCCGGAGAGCTTTAATGTCATTTGACATAATATCTCTCTCTTTTATAGCTGTATCTCTGGCATCAGTAAGTTTAAGTTTTTCTCTCCTGCTCACAGTATTAGGAGAGACTGAAGCACTGCCCTGTGAGATAAATGATCCGAATTCACCTTTTGAGTAGAAGTTCCATATCTTAAATCCGGGAATTAAGGGCTCAAAAAGGAATGTTCTCTCAACAAGATCAAGAGCTTCTTTTTTCTCTATTCCCTTTATATTCAGAAGGTAATCCATTGCAACCTGATAGTGATTTTCACCTTCTGAAACAATATGCGGTTTCGGAAGGAACTTTTCTATATCCTTAATATGCATATTAAGTTCAAGTATCTCACTTTTTTTTGATAGTATCTCAGCAAGTAAATTCTTTATTGAAATATTTGACTCGGTATTTATTTTCTCCTCAAGCAGAAGTCTCTCCTCTTCAGAAAGGTTGATAATATCAAGTGTCGGCAGGTTTTTTCCGGTTTTTTTTTTATACTCTCCTACAAGTGTAAGAATATCATTTTGATTAGATTGAATATTATCCTCTAAAGTTCTTACTTTTTGTACCAGGGATGACATTTGGTTAATTCGTGTATCAGAAAAACCGTTTTTATTGTTAATTAGTATGAAATATCCTGTTAATATTAAAACAAGGAGTAAAGAAACTGTTGAAAAAAACAAAACTCTAGATTTTTTTCCTAAAAGAATTTTATCGGGAACCTTAACCTTTTTTTTCTCCCCTCTCGATGCCATAATTTACTTCCGATATTAATTATATCAGAAGAAATTTTATTTTAATATAAAAATAAATATAAACACATTAAAATAAAACTTGACAGGTTAGATTTTTAATAATAAACTATATCAAACAATATAGATTTTGCATTGTATTTGATATGGAAAATAAAAAATTAAATTCTCAAAAAGCGGAGATCAGCTATTTTGATCCCATATACACCATCGGTATCGCTGCACAACGGTTAGGCGTTTCAGTTCACACACTCAGACAATATGAAACTGAGGGACTTATACTTTCCCACAAAACATCAACAGGTAGAAGAATATATTCTGAAATGGAACTTGATAAGGTCAGGTGTATAAAAAATATGGTTAGTGAGCAGGGTTTGAACTTTGAAGGTGTCCGTCAGATGCTCTCCCTTATTCCATGCTGGAAGATAAGGGATTGCTGTGACAGTGAAGATGAAGAGTGCAAATCTTATACAAAAAGGAAAACCCCATGTTGGAGTTCTGAAGAAAAATGTAAATATCCCTACCCTGACTGCCGCGATTGTGAAGTATACAGAAGCCTTATCTCCTGTGATGACCTGAAAAAATATATATATAAATAAACAGAGGTGATTTTATGAAAAAAATTGTTATTCTCGGTGCAGGCTCAGCCGGCACAATGATAGTAAACAAAATGGTAAAAATGATACCTGAAGATGAAATATCAATTACAATAATCGATCATTCAAGTGTTCATTATTACCAGCCGGGTTTTTTATTTATTCCCTTCGGCATTTATTCAAAAAGTATGGTTTATAAACCAAGAAGGGATTATCTCCCTAATAATGTAGATTTCATACAGGAAAAAATTGAATTGATTGATGTCGAAAAAAATCAAATCATTTTGGAGAATAAAACTAATGTTGCTTATGATTTTCTGGTAATTGCTACAGGATCCAAGATTGCTCCGGAAGAAATAGACGGACTTACCGGCCCGGGATGGAAAAAGTCAATATTCGATTTTTATACACCTGAAGGAGCTGTGGATCTTGCTCATTTTCTGAGGTATTGGAAAGGTGGCAAGATGGTGGTAAACATTGCTGAAATGCCTATTAAATGCCCTGTTGCACCGCTTGAATTTGTATTTCTGGCTGATTGGTGGTTCACAGAGCAGGGCATACGAGATAAGGTGGAAATAGAATATGTTACTCCCCTGTCAGGTGCTTTCACAAAGCCGATCGCATCAAAATATCTTGGCCAGATTGTTGAAAAGAAAAATATAAAAATTGTACCTGATTTTAATATCTCATCTGTTGATTCAGAAAAAAAAATAATCAACTCTTATGAGGGTAAGGATTTGGACTACGATCTTCTAATCTCAATTCCGACTAATATGGGAGCTGATGTAATAGGAAAATCCGGACTTGGAGATGATCTGAACTATATTCCTACGGAAAAACATACCTTGGTCTCAAAGATTAAAGATAATATATTCATTGCAGGAGATGCTACTGACCTTCAGAGTTCAAAAGCTGGTTCTGTTGCCCACTTTGAAGCTGAAATTCTTATTAAGAACCTTATAAGACGGATGGATGATATGGAAATGATCCCGGAATTTGACGGCCATGCAAATTGTTATATAGAATCCGGTTTCGGGAAAGGTATTCTGATCGATTTTAATTATGATACAGAGCCGCTGCCCGGAAAATTCCCGGTTCCCGGATTCGGGCCTTTTTCTCTTCTCCAGGAAACAAAAATGAATCATTGGGGGAAAATGACATTCCGATGGATATACTGGAATATTCTGATGAGAGGAGGCGAACCGCCACTGGAAGCCCAGATGAGCCTTAAAGGGAAATGGAAAGTGTAAGGAAAGTCCTATGAATGAAGAAATTAAACAACTAAATGAAAAAATAGATTTTCTTACTGATCAGGTAACAAGTCTGACCCAGCGGTTAAAAGCAGTAGATGATTTTAAAGAAGATATGTCCCTTTTTGCAAAAGACGCTTTTAATGAAGTCGTAGATTTCATGTCGGATGTTGATTTCCATTTCAGGAGCAATGATTTACTATGTATGATCAAAAAAACCTTCAGGAATATAAACAATATTTCCAAGCTTCTTGATCAATTACAGAGTTTTGTTGAGTTTACGGAGGATATCAGTCCTCTCGCAAGAGAGATCGTTGATGATTTCATATCAAAACTTCATGAACTTGAGCAGAAGGGAATACTGGAATCTTTAAGAAGATCTGTTGGAATTGTAGAGACTCTGAGTGAGAACTTTGAACCGGAAGATGTCACAAATTTCGGTAATTCGATGGTTCTGGCAATGAGAACCGTGAAGAGGTTCACATTGCCTGAAAACCTTGAAAAGATCGAGAAGATAATTGAAGCGGTGGAAAATTATGATTTTGAGAAGAAACGTAAAGTATCACTATTCAGTTTATTCAGAAAAGCTAGAAGCAAAGAAGTATTACGGGGAGCAGATGTTATGCTTGATATAGCAAAGATCGCTTCCAGTCAATATACAAAATAATATATAAGGAGGATTTTCATGTCACAAAAAGAGATTGCCGGTTTCACAATTGATGTTGATGATAACGGTTATTTAACAAATTTTGATCAGTGGAACAAAGATATTGCCGCAGCCCTGGCCAAAGAGAACGGGATTGAAGAACTTACTCCCAAACATTGGGAAGTAATTGAATATATCCAGAAAGAAGTTGAGGCTGGTACTGTGTTATCTATCAGAAAGATCGGGAAATCAGGGGTTGTAGATATAAAAGCATTTTATAATCTTTTCCCTGATGGACCCCTAAAAAAAGCTACCCTGGTCTCCGGAGTTCCCAAACCTTCCGGTTGTGTTTGATAGAGGTACAGTATGGCAGAATCAAAAGAAAAAATAAAAAAAGTATCAGTTATTTGCGCAAAGGGTTCACTTGAAGATGTATATGCGGCATTAGTAATGACAAATGGAGCAAGAATGGAGGGTATTGAAGCTAATCTCTTTTTTACATTCTTCGGGCTCGATGCAATAACAAAAAGAAAAATGAACAAACTTCACACCGCTACAGTCGGTAATCCGGCTATGGAAATGCCAGGCGGACTCCCCTTCCCTACTATTATGGGAATACTTCCGGGGGTTGAGGCGGGTGTTTCGGCAATGATGAGAAAAGAGATGGACAAATTGGATATCCCGGGTGTGGAAGAGTTCCTGGACATGATAATCGCTGCAGGCGGTAAGATTTACGGATGTAAATTGGCTGTTGATATGTTCAAACTTAAAGAAAAAGATATGTATGATGACCTTGAGGGTGTTATTACAATCGGTGAGTTTTATGAAAAGGCAGCCGGGGGACAGATAATATTTACCTGAGATTAGTTTTTTAAAATATAAGGCTGACTTTGTTTGAATTATATTCAGGCTTTGTCAGCCTTCTTTTTTTTAGCTTTCTTTACTATCTTTTTCTTCTTCCCTTTTTTTTTCTTTTTGTCCTTTTCATCATCTTTAGGGCCTACAACTTTTGCTATAAGTACACTTAATAAATATAGAAGTATCATCGGTACAGCAAACATTGACTGGGTTATTATATCGGGTGTAGGAGTGATAACAGCTGCAATAATGAATATTACGACTATTGCATATTTAAAATGCTTTAAAAGGAATTTTGAGGAAATTATTCCCATTTTTGCAAGCAGGAATGACAGTACTGGTAGTTCAAATATCACTGATATACCGAACAATACTCTGAATGCAAGTGAAAAATAGTCATTTACAGTAATTATTGCATTAAAATCTGATCCTACTTCAAGAAAAAATTTACAGGCCCATGGGAAAACCGCATAATATCCGAATGCGCCTCCGGCAATGAAAAATGCCGTTGTGAAAAAGACGAACGGGATTACCATTTTCCTCTCATTTTTATAAAGGCCGGGGGTAATAAATGCCCACAATTGATAGAAAATGAATGGTGAGGAAATGAATGCCCCTGATATGAATGCTACCTTTATATACATCATGAAAGGTTCAGTGAGAGATGTAAATGCCAGTTTCTCCCCTACTGGCAGAAATTTAAGAACAGGGAGAGAGAACCAATGGTAGAGTTTGTCAACGAATGTCCATGAGACCAGGAAAAAAACCATAATAAACATAAATGAAAGCAGGATCCTCTTTCTTAACTCTCCCAGATGCTCAAAAAATGACATATCACTAATTTTTGCCGTCAACTTCTTCCTCCACTGCATCCTCAATCTCTTTCTTGGTCTTTTTTATATCATCTGATATATCGAATTTCTTAAACTCATCTTTGATAGAATCCTTAATTGTGTTTTCAAGATTCGCCACTTCACTAAGGTCATCCTTAATATTCTTGATTTCATCACTAATATCAGCCTTATCCAATTCTTCCTGTATAGTTGCTTTGGCATCATTAATTGTTCTTTTAAAATCTCTGACAGTATTTCCCAGAAGTTTAGCTATTTCCGGGAGCTTTTTCGGACCGAAAAGCATCAATACCACAAGCATAATCATAATCAGTTCAGGAAAACCTATTGATCCAAACATTTCACCTCGGTCAGTTTAAAATTTTTTTAAAAGTTATGAACTTTATTAAAAGATTTTAGCATACAAAACCTCCAAATCAAAGTTCAAATGCCAGGGTCAATCTGATACTCTTGGGTATCTGCATTTCAATTGAATATCTTTCTCCACCTGAGAAAATATATTCAGAAAGTTCACTCCCGAAATCAAGTATATTAAAAAATGATAAACCGATATTTGCATTTTTATTAAACAATCTGAATTTATATGATAATTTAAAACTTATATCTGACACATAGTCTTCCCTGGGACCACCTTTTATTCCCTTCTCATCTTCAGCCTGTATCGTGCTGTAATATAATAGCCATTGATTATTTTGGTATTGACTGTTAAAAAATGCGAAAGGATTTCCATCTCTATATTTTACACTGACCCCTAAGAAAAGCTTTTTTGAAAGGAAGTACCCGAAATATAATTTAGATACAAACCCTCTGTCTCCATCAAGCCTGCCGAATCCGTTTATCCAAGTATTCGGATTCGCCATTGTTTCATTTATAATACCAATGTCATTAGAATTAGGTCCATTCCCGAATGCTGTATAGCCCATCCCCATATGAGCCATGAAAGAGAACGAGAAGAACCATTTTTTACCGACCTTGCCGGTAAAATTCAATAATAATTGAGCATAGAATGGATCTTTATCGAACTGATAGTTTGAAAGATGAAAATTTTCAGGTGGTGTATCTATAAAATAGAGGTTTTTTCCATTAAATGACTGGTAATACCCATATTCATTATCAAATTTAATCCACGGGTTGTTTATGAATTGTTTATACAAAGCCTTAAGATTAAAATTAAAATTACCTGATATCTTTTTTGAATATAATAATATCAGATTATATGTAACTGGATTCTTAAAATCAGGATCTACCGAATGATATTTATTCCCCGAATAACTGTAAATCCCTTTTTCTTCACCTTTCTGGTAAAGATTATCACTATTTATATCTGTCCAGTAGTGTATTGTTCCTGAAGAGCCTGATTTGTCAAGGAAGTAATTAATATTCTCTTTCAAATTTCCGGGGGTCCTCCCGCCGCTGAAATATAGAGAGTGTGACTTGCCGGAACTGAAGAATCCAAGGTTAAATCCAATATCGTAAATATTTATATTGTTTTCGTTTGTATCAAAAGAGAGGCTGGATAAACCTAAAAACGCCTGACCTGTCACCTGAAATGTTCTGTTGACTTCCCAATTGAACCTTACTCCTGTCCTAAGCCTGAAATTAGAGTTGGAAAATTCCTTTCCATCATCCCATAATATTACCTGATAAGGATCATTCCCTGCAAAAATACTATTATATTTATCAGTAATTTCGCTTGATTTAAGAATACTTAATCTGGCAGAGCCGAAAAGATCAACATCAAGACTCCTGCCTTGGAATAAATTATAACGGATATCTGAAGAGAAGATATCAGAAGAAAAAATACCATTTCTGTTAAATGTGAATATGTCATCGCCATCATTGTCAAAAATGTTGATAGAGTGGTCCGGGTTTACAGGATACCTTTTAGAGTTTTCACTAATATATGAGAATGATAACAGATATTTTTTTCCCTCCAGTCTGATACCTGCAAAATAGGAACTTAAATTATTGTCTGTTGTTTCCTGCGGAAGTCTGCCCAGTTCAGCATACTCATTATCCCTTTTAAGAGAATTTACTCCTCCGAGGATCTCCAAAGTACCCGATTTTATCTTTTTTTTATATTTCAGACTGAAAAGGAGATAACTGCCATTCTCCTGAAATTGTTTATCAAATTCATTAAAATCGTTAAAATTCCTTTTAATATAATAGTGATTAATGCCCAGAGACAGATTGCCTCCCGACAGATTCCTGTTAAGAAGAAAATCAAAAAAGTAAGTGTTTTCGATACTCCTGCGCGTGTTATAGAGCATTTCATCTCTTAGGGACGGGTGTTCAGGCTGTATCATAACAGGACCGAGAGGGGTATATGATCCCAGATCGGAGTAAACTGCAGATAGTATTAGACGGGAAAAATTCATTTTGTGGTCTGTTGAACTCATATAAAGGCCGGGGTCAATAATTGAAGAAGAGGTCCCTTTCAGAGAGTATCCCGAATAGGTAGAGAATGGAAATATTATTGCCGATCTGCCTGGATCCAGAGATGAAGTAACATTGAATCCATCATAGTTCCAGTTGAAATTAATAAATGATTCACCCTCAAAATATACTCTTGGATTATCTATATGGGAAAACCCATTATTCTCCTCCACAAGAAGTGTTACATCGGGAGCATAATTTTCAAGAAAAAAACCGGGGAAATATGCGCCCGGGAGATAAGCAAACATAAAATCATCAAAAATAAATTCATTAAATTTACTGGATTTTTGCTTCTCCCCTGCTAGAGGCATAAGAAGAATTGAAAAAAGTAGAATTAAATAAAGAAATTTCATTTTATTTACCTTAATTTAAAACCGATTGTAATTCCGGTCTTCCCGTTGTCAACGAGAGGCATTATAACAAATTTTTCTGACCTTTTTTTATATACAAACTTGCCAATTGCAAAACCGAGTACTGCACCCACAAAAACATCCGATAACCAATGAGTGTCTTCAGTTACTCTGGATAAGCCTGAAAGTGTTGCAAGACTGTAGCTCAGGATCGGCACTATAACAGATTTATTATACTGATGTGCAATAACTGTTGCAGTTGACCAGACAGTAATTGTATGACCTGAAGGAAATGAATCGTAGAACATATCACGGTTATCCTTATATCTTTTAAAAAAACCTGAGGGTCCTTCCCATCTGTCCACCCCGTTTTCAGCCTCAGGCCTCTGCCTCCCGGCAAGGTGCTTCAACATTTGTACAACTATTCCGGAATGTATGAGGCTCATCAATATAAGTTTACCGGTATCTCTGGCTTTTTTATCCTTAATAACAAGTCCTGATGTATAAAAAAGTGCTGACATACCCAGACTGACATTTCCATCTCCCAACAATGTAATAACCGGGCTTATATCATCAACCCACTTGTTTTTTTGCTGATAAGATTTAATTCTGGAATAAATTAACTCGTCATTTGCAATCAGATAACCGGTAAACAGTGAAAGGCCTCCCACGATCGCCCAGTCTTTAAGTGAAAAGCGTAGGGGAGATGTCCATATCTCTCCCTCATCTTTAAATAGAGCATTAAAAAAATTGTCCTTCTTTTTTTCTGAAATTGAATTTTCATCTGTAGATTCACTGACATTTTCATTTGACGCATAAACAGAGAAAGGGGTGAAACTTATGATAAATGTAAACAGCAGAATTAGGGTTGTTTGTTTTTTAAGCATCAGTAATATTATTATAATATCTGTTTCCGGTCAAACTTATCCTCCAAGCCTGAATCTGACCGTTTTTTTTGTAAAATTGCCTCCACGGTCTTTTAAAGTCACTTTGAGGCTGTTCCACCCGGGTTTCACTTTAGAGCCGAAATTTTCAATTTTAAGTATTTTCCAGTCAGGATCATATTCAGAAGCTGTTGGAATTCCATTCAGGATTGCCTTAATGCTGTCATCATCAACACCTTTCCCTTTATCAGTAATTTTAATTGTAAATCTGAAAAGATTGTCTCTGGTCAATTTTCGGGGCATTTTAAAATATATTTCCGGTTTGAATATATCTCTCATAAGACAGAATATCCCGGGTGAAAGAATTCTGGACTTGAATAAGCCTTCAGTTTTATTTGTTGAAGTCCCGGTATAAAACCATTTTTTACTTTTCAGAGAATATCTGAAAATGCCTATCTGTTCCGGCCTATTTTTTTTGCTTTGAAAATTAACTGTAACTTTGTCTAGGAAAGGGAATGTGAAGGGGTATATCCTGTATTGATTTGAAATGGCCGGATAATCGGAAGGATGACTGACATTATCTAAAATTAGAGCTTTGTCCTCTCTTACCGACCTGTTCCCGAGATGTAATTCAAGTTCATCAAATTTTACCTTTTGATCGATCCCGTCAGTAACTTTTATAATTTTCAGCCTCTTCTGAATTTGTGCGGTCATTTTTTTATTGTTGTAAATAGAAAAATTCAAAATGGCGGTGGTGCTGTAGTTTAAAGGTTTAAAACTGAAGAATATGCCTTCTGTATCATATTGAGGAAAAACTGATAATCTCTCATTGCCCTGTATCAATTGCAGTATTATATTATTAGAAGCTATTTTACCATCCTTTGTTCTGATTGTGATTGTATCCCTATTGATAAATTGTTCGATAGCAATGTCTGTTATATTTTCGAGGTGATCATTGTTAAATGAGAATTTTTTACTTTTGATCTTATTCTCACCAATAAAAAAGTCTAATTCCATCATCATGAACTTATTGATCATTTCACCCGGAATGTTTATTTCTTCGATGTTTTTTATCTCATCAATTGTAAACTCATTTTTTAAAACAGGATTTCCTTCATGATCGATTATGGATAAAGTGATTCTGTTTGATGAGCCCGGCGTTATTTTTTTTATCTTTACAATGTTTAGCTGTGTGTTAAGCCCCTGCGGGTCAATTTCTATATCCGGTGATAATATTTTATAAATACTGAAATTTCCTGAAACTGAATTATTGAAATTGTCATAAACTGAGATCTTAAGATCATTCATTCCCGGTTTTAAACTATTATAAATAGCATTAGTTGAACTGCTTTCACCTGATATAACAAAACCCTTCTGATTAAATAGATTAAAAAAATAACTACTGGATGAAGAGAAGAACATATCATAAACAAATCCCAGTTGATTATTATCATTATATGTAAAACGTTTGAACTGAATATTGAATTTTTTGGTTCCATTTATATAAAGTTCAAATCCAGCAGGAGCAACCCGTTTTCCTGTATCTGATATATCAAAAGAATTGAGGATAATTTCGAACTCACCATCAATTAATATTCTATTCGGAACTTCATACAAATCCTTATTGATTTTACTTAGTGGCAGGAAAAATTCACCAGACCTTCCGTTTATACTGGTTTTCCCCACAGATCTGAATAAAATATTTTTAATTACCGGAAAATTTTTATCTTTTCCCGGAAAATTAATAAGTTTGAATGGATTTAAAAGGGCATTTTCTTCATCCCTTACTTCAAAGTGCAGATGCGGAAAACCGCTTCCTGTCTCTCCTGAATAACCGATCAATTGCCCTTTTTTTACATAGATGGGTTTTTTAAGTATATAATTGCCGGTATATTTTCTTTTTTTTATCCTTTGGAGATTTTTTACTATTTTTTCTACTTTCTCAGAAAATTTTTCCAAGTGAAAATATATAGAAGTAAGGCCGTTCTCATGTTTTATATATATACCTTTTCCGCTACCCCTCTTTACATTACGTATCTTGACCACCCTGCCTTCCATTACGGCAAGTACCGGAAAACCCGTCTTTTGAAAGGTTCTTATATCTATGCCTCCATGAAAATGACCCGGGCGGTATTCCTGGAAAGATGAACTGTACCCGTTGTTGATTTTTAATGGCCATTGAAAGATCCTGTCTTCAGGAAAACTGCCGGAGATCAAAAAAATAAGCATAAAAAGAAATACAATAATTCTTTTTTCAATAATATGAAGAGGATTAAAAGACAAGGTCACCCTGCTTATCGGTATTTACCATTATGCAGCTGATTGTACTGAATTTTACTGAGCTGTCTTTTTTTAAAAATTCTGATATCTCTGCACTCTGCGCACCAGGTTGATACCAGAAATGTCTATTACCTTTATTATAAAGTTTCTTTGTTATTTCAAATCCTATGGAGGGAGGTACCACAAATACATAAAGATCAGGCTGATCATCAATTTCCTCAACTGAGTTATATACTTTGATCCCGTCAATCTCATTAAGTGCAGGATGAACCGGTAAAATATCATATCCTTTTAATTTCAGATCGTTCAAAATTATATTTCCATATTTTGATTTATTTGCGGAAGCCCCTATAAGAGCAATTTTTTTCACTATTTTTTCCATAGTTAATATTAACAGAAATTTTTTTCTTGTCAATATTTAACGATTGACTTCCCTCCCGGATTAAGTTAAATTCAATATCGATGAAGCCATTATTTAAATATTCTTTAATATTATTCGTTATAGTAATTTCTTCTTTTTTTTATATTCATTATTCCAGTGTAGAACCGGTTGACAATAAGAGTAATGCAGTTGATAAAAATATACTTAAAGCACGCTGGGAAATGTTCTCAGGAGGCAGAGAGGGGAAAATTGTATATGCTGATCCTCCGAATATGATCTTTATTGATCTTAAAAATGGATCAAGAAGAAAAATCCCGGGAATAATAACCGAGGGGGGAAAGGGAAGGAGGAACAGGGGTAAAACTCCCCGCCCTTTCTGGTCTCCGGATGGTAAAATTTTTGTGTTCAGGTATTCCGGCAGTATTTACACAGCCGATGAATCAGGTATTAAAAAGAGGATATTTAATAAGAGAATGGATACTTCTAATGAGACCCGATGGAGTATAATTAAGTTAAATGGGAAATATAATGTTTTCGGGCCTTCAAAAAACAGGACAGGCATTGCCGTCAGTATTGAAAATCCCGAAGACCTGAGTGAATTGTTCCCCTATCCCGTGATCGGTAAACATTGTGAAGTTACTTCAGACTGCAAATTCATTGTCTATGGAAGCAGAAAGAACATCTTTGTTGCCGATCTGTCTTCAGGCTCTCCCGGGATAAAGATCTCAAACGGACAGAACTGCAGGCCATGTGCTTCGCCATCTTCTTTTGCAGCCTGGCTTCCTGCTCCTCACTATAAATATAATATCCACAGTATTAAGGACGGCAGGTTCATAAAAGAACTGAATGCACCGGAAAACGGAGAGATATACAGATTAAACTGGTCAAATGATGAAGAATTTGCTGTTCATATGTTTGGAAGCAGAGGAAATACCAGAATGCATATAAGGAAGATAAGCTCAGGAGAAAGTCTGTTTATCGGAAACGGATGGGATCCTGATCTATGGATAGGGAAAGATCAATAGTAGTACCATATACTTCTGTATTCATCACTATCCTCTCCGGCAGATTCAAGCCTGTCGAGATACTCTCTTATTGAAACATCCCGATATATATAGTAATTTACTTCACGAATATTCTTTTCCCATGGATGA
The DNA here is from genome assembly GCA_963827565.1 of Candidatus Aminicenantota bacterium. Taxonomy (GTDB): domain Bacteria; phylum Acidobacteriota; class Aminicenantia; order UBA2199; family UBA2199; genus UBA647. The sequence goes on along the minus strand of CAWHBG010000002.1, from coordinate 254,152 downwards.
AATGCATAAACCCTTCTTCCGTCAGGAAGGATTGAGATCAATTCATGGTCCTGCCAGCCCCTTAAATGGTTCTTCCCGAGAAAGGGCACATTGAATACCGGTTCGTCGGTACGGTAAATGCCGGGGAGAAGCCTTGATTCTTCTTTTCTCTCCTGAAGCAGCCTTGCTATCGGAACTGCATAATCCTCCATTTCGCTTTTACCTTTCATATTAAAAGTGTAATACGGATCTATTCCGATAAGTTTTAATGCTATCTTTAATGCAACGCTTTCAAATCTTCGACTGTTAGAGAAAGTGAATACCTGCTGATTATATACATTAATTCCGCCCTGGTTCAGCTTTGAAACAGCTTTAAGAGTTTCATTACTGATCTCATATGAATCCTGAAAATGGGTCACAAAATATATTATCCTTTTTCCCGGTATATTATATTTTTTAAAAATTTCAACCAGTTCATCATCGATCCTCTGCGGAACAGTAACAGGTGTTCTGGACGCTATCCTTATACTCTTAAGGTGGGGAATTGATGTAAGTCGTTCCAATAACAGGTCTATTGCCTTATTGTGCATGATAAGCGGATCTCCTCCTGTAATAAGGAGATCCATTATATGCTCATGTTTCTTTATCCACTCAACTGCTTTATCAAGATCCCTCTTTATGACCTTCAAGGAATTGATATTAGGGGAAGTAATTTCCCAATTCCTCTGACAATAAACACAGATCTGCGGACATGTATCGTAGGGTTTCAGTATTGCCACCTTCACATATCTTCTGGTAATACCTTCGACAGGCGATGTGTCGTGCTCTCTCATAAAATCAAATGTGATACTCTTGTCACGACTGTGAGATATCATCTTGTCAATGTAACTCAGAGGAGGAAATACCTGCATTCTCAAGGGAAAATCGGACGGGCTTTCGTCTTTATCCATAAGAGATAGGTAGTATGGAGTAAGTCCGAAAGGGATATTGTTTGAAATGGATCTTTTTATCGCCTCTTCCTGTTCACCGGATATGTTGATTATCTTTTTCATCTTATCCAGTCTTTCAGGGGTATTTATTATATTCCTGAAATGCCACCTGTAATCGGCCCAGTTTTCTTCAGTTCCGTCAAATTCTTTCAGGATCCTCTTTTTATTAACTTCCCTCACTTTCTCTACAGCAGGAGATAGAGTATCGGGATACCTTTCAAGTATCTTATCAAGTTCATGCCCCATTTTATCAAGAAAGTCAGATCTCTTTGCCGCTGCTTTTCTACCCTTATACTGATCAAATTCTGGGCTGACAACTATACTTTCAAGAAAATGTGACGGATAAACCTTTGAATGTCCCTTTAACGCCCTGAAAAGGTGTTCAAATTCATCTATGAAACCATCAGAAACATCGCTATCCCCTTTCCTGGCAGCAGACCATATATATTTTAATGATGATGCAGAAGATACCCTTTCATACTTTTTTGAAAACACGTTCTTGAGAACATCCAGTGCATTTTTAAAAAGTTCGAACTGTGAATTCGTCATATCATAATAATCATTTCTGAACTCCATCTCAGTTGAATTCAGGTAATTCAATATCTTCTGCCTGGCGGACTCTATAGATTTACACTCTTTTAATATTTGATATATATCAGGGGCAACATGCCATAATTTTTTCCATCTCTTTACATAATTATATTCTTTTTCTTTCATTCTTAGAATCCCTTTTCGATTTTGCGTAACTGTTTTTTCAGGAACGATTAATATTATAATAACCTATAAAAATTCATTTATCAAATAAAGGTGAGATTTTTCAGGTTTTAAAATATTTAAGTATTCACCCTTTCAGCGATCTTATTGAGCGTAATAAGTGAGAATACCGGAGTTATAATTGCAGATCTGATGAAAAGGTAGAATATTACTGCAAGGATTACCGAAAGCATTCTTAATTCATATCTGTAACCGGCTGTGAGAAGGATTGATATTGAAAAGAAAGGAAATGCTGTGAGAAGGCTGATGCCGGCTTCAACGAATCTCTGCCTGATATGATCTCTGTATAAATCACTTATTTCTGCCTGGTGGGAGTTGGGAATTTCTGTTGATATCATATTCATAACCGTCATGCAATCGGTAAACTCAGTAGTTATATATCCGCGTATCATATTTTTCAATGATCCGGCTACCCCTTTTCGTGCATTTTTCCACTCTTTTAAACTAAGTTTTCCCTTAACCAAAATACCGCCATTTTCCTCTTCCGGAAATTTTCTCAACAGATTAAGTGTATGATGTATCAGTATCTTCCGGTTTATAAAAAAATTCATTATGATAAGAAAAACTATAGTCACTACAGTAAACAGTTTACTATTCACGATATTGACGGATGAAAAAAAAATTGTCAGGAGGATCGTCAGGAGTAACATATATAATATGAATTTTAATAAAACTGATACAACAAAGTCTTTAATATTGCTACCCAGATAAATAATAATACTATTCAGATTTTTCATTTTATCTCAATTTAAGGCTTATAAGACTGACAAGTGTAAAAATTGCGGCAAGTATCCAGAACCTCACAACTATTTTCGGTTCGGCGACTCCAAGGAATTGAAATGTGTGATGGATCGGCGCCCTGTAGAATATTCTCTTTTTTAAGATCTTTATCCCTATATAATCCTGAATAAAAACTGTAAGAAACTCTATTACAAAGACACCGCCGGCAACAAGAAAAATGATCTCTTTTTTCAGAAGAATAGCTGAAGTAGCTATAACACCTCCAATAAACAAAGCACCTGTGTCCCCCATAAATATCTGAGCGGGGAATGCATTAAACCATAGAAAAGCTGCCAGGGCGCCTATAAGTGCTGCTAATACGATAACAAGCTCTCCGGAACCTTCTATATATGGATACCAGAGATATAGAGCTGCTCTTGAATTTCCGATGATATAAGCGAAAATAGCATAAACTGTTGAGAGAAAAACTACAGGAACAGTTGCAAGTCCGTCAAGTCCGTCTGCAAAATTAATTGAGTTCGATATTCCGATAACAACAAGGATTATAAAAATATAATAAAAATAAGAGAGGTCAATAACAGGATTTTTAAAGAATGGAACAAACAATTGAGTTGCGAGTTCCTTCGGAAACGGAGAAGATTCAGGTGACAATACAAGTATTCCTAATATTATCCCGAACAGAATCTGGAAAAAAAGTTTTAGGCTTCTTGACATACCTTTGTCTGATGAACCTTTTACACTTTTCAAATAGTCGTCTGTAAATCCGATTGCAGTAAACCAGAATGCTGCAAATGTAATAATTGTGAGGAAAAAATTATTGAGCTTTCCCCAAAGCAGAACTGAAAACAGGAATGAAAGGAATATTATCAATCCACCCATTGTAGGGGTTCCGGTTTTATTTTCAGAAGAAATATCCCCGTAATCTCTTGATTTATCTCTGAAATTGAGTTGATAGATGATATTTATCAGTTTTTTTCCAAAAATTATCCCGAAAATAAAAGAGCTCAAAACGGCCATCAGGGCTCTGAATGAAATATAATTTATCAGGTTCTCAAGTGATAAAGCTGAGAGAATGTCCTGCAGCCAGAAAATCATATTTTATTTATCTCCTTTGATATTTCGTTCATAATTGATCTGAGTTTGAAGTGAGGTTTCATATTATTTGATGTCAGAAGTATTTTGTCAGTATATTTTATCACATCAACCTTTGACAGAATATCTTTCCTGTAGAACTTCAGTATAAGCATAAGTATTTCTTCCCGGATCAGAGAATTCTCAGAGAGAAAATACCTTTTCAGAAAATCAAGATCCTTTTTTGTCCCGGTTTTTGATAATAACCTGATCAAAGCCAGTTTTTCCTCTATGATGCTTTTATCAAATCTTTTTCTGGAAATATCTGAAAATCTATCATACTCATCTTCCTTAATATGTTCAGTGATTGCATCTATTGAAGCAACCCTTACTTCAAAGTAGGGGTCATTAATTCCCCGAAGAAGAGTATCCCTGGTTTCACTGTTCCATTCCATTATACTGTTGAGAGAATTTACAGAGTTCCTTCTTATAAAACCATTATCTGATCTGCTTTTTATCCTCCCTGACAGGTACGGAACCTTTGTTTTATCTTTAAATAATCCTATAAGTTTAATACCTATATTTCGGATTTCCCATCTGGATGAATTAAGATAAATATTGATTTTATATGAATAATCGTCATTGAATTTCATGGGGTCTGATTTAACCCTTTCGAGAAAAGATTCGGGTCCGGCCATAGATAATGGATATTTATCCGATTTACCCCCTCCCCTCTTTCGGAAAATAAATATACCTGTGTTTTTCAATAATAAAGATGATATAAGGTATATCGATATTCCAATGAAAGTAAGAGATAATATTAGTATCAGGTCTTTTACTTTATCCGAACCCGGAGTTATCAGAGTAAAAATTGTTCTTGATTGTATCATTACTATTATCATAAAGATCGAAGCAATGGCAGTTTTAAAAAACGGAATAAATAATTCACTCAACTTTATCCTCATCTCTTCTCTGGACAGTTTCAGGATCAAAATGAAGATACGGATAACAGAGAATAAACTGAAAGAGATAGTTGTGGCAAGGGCAAGCCCTGCATACCTAAGATCTGTGCTCACAAAGTAAAAACTTAAACCGATATTGGAGATCAACATAAGAAGATTCAGGAACATAGAGGTTTTTATGTCTATCCTTGCAGAGAATATCCTGGTAGTTAATGAGTGAAGTCCCCACCCCGTAAGGCCGATCGAGTAAAATTGTAAAGCAAAGGAAGTATTTCGAATATCTTCAGCCAGGAATTGCCCCCTTCCATAAATTATTGAGACTATCGGATCTGCAAGCATAAGCATAATTATGGAGACAGGTGCAAGAAGAAATATATTTATATTTACTCCGTCTATAAATAAATTTCTGGCTTTTTCTTTATTAAAAAGAGCGATCTTATCTGAAAAATCTCTCAATATAACACTGTTAATTGCCTGTGAAATTATGGCGAAGGGTAATCGGAATATAGCTTTTGCAAAATAGAGGAAAGATATTGAACCTGTTTTCAACCCTGAAGCCAGGAATTGATCTACAACTTCTGCTGTTTTTGACAGGAAAACATCAAGTGAGATTGGAATAAGCTGTGAATAATATTTTTTATTTACCTGACTTTTAAATTTAATTGAGGGAGTGTAACTGAATTCCAGAGACCTCTCCTTTAGTAAGTTTCGGACAAATGGAAAAAGGAATAATGCGTGAAGAAAGCCTCCAAAGAGGATCCCGGCACCGATGGCATGTATATGTGATACGGAATATAAAGCAAGAATACCTGTGATTGAACCTACTGAAAAAAATATGGAGGAAAACTCAGCAATTCCGAACCTGTTAAAAGCTTTAAGCAGAGTTGCAAAAATTGCAGCAATTGTTACAAGAACCAGGTATGGGAACATCATCCTTGTTACGAGAACAGCATCACCTGAAATTCCCTTAAATTCAAATCCCGGGTATATCAATCTGATTAGAGCCGGAGTAAAGATAATTCCTGCTATTGTGATCATAACAGAAAAAAGGAGGGTGAAATTAATTATTGATGAGGCAGACTGCCACATTTTTTTTCTGGGAGTTCTTCTGAATAACCTCATAAATATTGGAAGAAAAACATTTTCAAGAGCATTTTCTGCAACGATTCTTCTCATAAGGTTTGAAATTGTCAGTCCTGCAACATAAAGGTCAGTTATATTTTTTGCTCCGAAGAGACCGGTAATTACTATTTCTCTGAAAAAACCCCCGATCCTCGACAAGAAAATTCCGAATGAAGAACCGAACATTTTCGATTCTGTTCTCTTGTTATCTGCATATTTATCAACAGATTCAGAATATTTTCTTAAAATAAAAGTATTTCCGTTGATCCCGATCTGGTCATTTTCAGATATCTCCTCTATTTTTTTTAAGGGCCCTCCATTCAGATAAACATTTCCCTTGATTTTTCTGAGAAGAAGTGATGATTCGTCTCCTGTTATCTTTATTTCAAATAAGAATTTTTTCCCCGGTATATCAATATAATGGCTGCTTAAGAATGTATTTCCGAAAGTCGTATTTGAAAATATAAGTTCATAGTTTTTCTCATTTTCATCAGAATTAATATAATATGAAACTATTTCCTCTTTTTCTTTGACGTTGTTTTCCTCTGTAAGCTTTTTAATGTTTTTAATAATTACATCTAAAGGATCTTCTCCTTTTGCCAGTTTTAAAAGATTTTTTTTCATAACTGAGAGCTGTTTTTCATTATTTATTAATTCAGTAAATACTGACAATAATTCCTGAGTTCCTATTTTTATTTCAGATTCACCTTTTAAAAAGGATATCTGCTCATATATTACTTTTGCTCCACCACTCTTTTCAGCCTCTTTTGCATTCATGATCTGATGATCGCCCGGAAGATCTATCTTGGGGATCAGAATTGACGGGATCGCAAGCCTTGATATTTCTTCAATTGTACCTGCACCAGCCCTGGATATAACAAGGTCTGATACACCGTAAATTTCATCAATATTATCAAAATATTCTTTTATTATCAGATTCTTATGAGCATCCCGATCTATTCCGATATTGTCAATTTTCTTTATAGTTTCCTCATAAGCTTTATAATCCTGACTGTAGGCTCTTCCAGTTGAGATTATGATAGTAAGGTTTTTTAATTTTAAAAGTTCGGGTAATATTTCTACAACAGCATTGTTGATAGTCCTTGCTCCCTTGCTTCCTCCAAAAACAAAAACTACTTTGTTATTCAGTGGAATTCCTAACTTTCTGCATAATGCAGTTCTGTCTCCGGGTCGAATCATCTTTCGAAGAGGATAGCCTGTATATACGCACTTTTTTTCAGGGAGATAATCTATTGTAGACTCATAAGAGACAGCAATTTTTGACGCTTTTTTTGCAATAAAACGATTCATTCGTCCTGGAACAGAATTTTGTTCATGGACAAAAATTTTTAATCTGAGAAATGATGCAGCGAAAAGAACAGGCGCAGATACATATCCGCCACTGCCGACAACTATGTCAGGTTTGAATTTTTTTAGTAGAAAAATACTTTTTACTGTTCCGGCAAAAATATAAATCATAGAGATCAGGGTTTTTAAGCTTTTAATATTCCCTGGCAGACCTCTTGAAGGCACGCTTTTAAACTCTATAGGGTGCGGGGTATTTTTTAATATTGCTTTTTCAGCTCCCCTTTCAGTTCCAATATAAAGAAATTCTGAACCTGGAGATTCTTTTAAAAGAGCTTCATATATTCCGATATTCGGGTAGACATGTCCTCCGGTTCCACCTCCTGTCAGTACAACCCTAAGATTCTTCATTAATTAAATTATATCAGAATATTTACTTATCTTCCGCAATTTTCCCATACAATAAAGTTGTTATGTTCTCGGAATCAGGATAATCAATAAGAATATTGTTTATATCGTTTATATTTACATTATTTATATCATTAATGATATCAGTTATTTTTTTTGGTTTATTAAAATACAGTTCTCCATTTATATTAAATCTCATTTTAGAAACATTACTCTCCAGACTCAGTATCAGTGAGGTTTTAATATGATCCTTCGATTTTTCAAGTTCTTCTTCCGATATTCCATTCTTCTTAAGAATCTTCAGCTCTTCTTTAACTGCATTTAAATATTCCTCTTTTTTTTCCGGATCTGTAACCGCATAAATAAGATGAATACCAAAATCCCTGTAGGAATCGATAAATGAAGTTATGGTATACGCAAGTCCCCTCTCCTCTCTGATCTTCTGGAATAATCTTGAACTCATTCCCGATCCGAGTATGTCATTCAGTATCATATATTTAAATCTGTCCGGGCTGGTAATCGGGATCGATCTGAAACCGATAATCGAATAGAGCTGTTTAATTTCTTTTTTGGGATGCGGAAGTATCCCGGTCCTGAAGTGGATATCTTTTTTATTTTTTTTTATCCCCTCCTTTGTTTTCAATCCCGAAAATTTTTTTTCGGCCATAGACACAATCAGGTCATGTTCAATATTGCCCGTACAACTGAGAATTATATTTGAGGGATGATAAAGCTCTTTGTAAAACCGGAAGACCCGATCCCTTTTCAGTCCTGATATGCTCTCTGCGGTACCGGCTATCGGAAGTCCGATACCATCACTGCCGAAGACATCCTTATAAAACATCTCAAAAGCAGATGCATCGGGATTGTCACCACTCTCTTTGATCTCCTGCTTGATCACTTCCAATTCTTTGTTGAATTCCTGATTATCAAAGAGTGATGAAAAAACAATATCGGAAAGCAGATCGAAAGACTCGGGGAATTTCTCATCAATGGACTTAATATAATACTGGGTGATCTCCCGGCTGGTAAAGGCATTCATTCTGCCTCCCAGCCTGTCGGATATATCAGCAATATCTTTCTGAGAATATTTATCACTCCCTTTAAAAAGCATATGCTCGATCAGGTGATGTATTCCGTTGTTGCCGGCAGTTTCATTGCAAGACCCGCTTTTTATTGTGTAGCTTAAAGAAAAGGACGGTACAGTCTTATATTTTTCAGATAGAATTGTAAGTCCGCAATCCAGTATTGTTTTTTTCAACTTCTTTTAAAATTAAATTTAAATATCAGGTCCTTTCTATATTGGGTAATTGTAATCCGTAACCTTTCTTTTTATCCTCCGCTTTCAGCAGGTAGGCGAATACAACGGCAAGCAATGTAAGACCGACAAAGATCAACCAGGTATACGTGTAATTATATGTAACTGATTTACCTGCCTTTATAGCCTCTGCCACTCCGGGATTAAGTTTGTCGAGAACTACGCCCACCGCGAACGGGATGCCCATCAATCCCCAGTTCTGTACCCAGAATATAGTAGCAAATGCAGTACCCAATTGTTTTTCCGGAATGATCTTGGGAACAGACGGCCACATTGCGGATGGAACAAGGGAGAATCCGATTCCGAGCAGTATAGCATTTAAAACGGCAACCCAGACGCTTGTAATGAACGGGAGAAAGTAAATGAGGTGAACTACAACTAAGAATGAAGGAACCAAGGATCATGATCGAAGCGCCTTTTCCCTTCTTATCGTAAATACTTCCGAACAGAGGTGTCAGGAAAATAGTCCCGAACGGAACCAGGCTGGGAATGACGCCGGCCCATTGTTCTGATACGTGGAACTTGTTTACCATCAGGTCCGGACCCCACTTATAAAACGGGAATACTGCAGAATAGAACAATACGCACAATGCCGCTATGTACCAGAATCCCCTGTTAGTGAATATCACCTTAAGATCACTGAACATAAATTTATCTTCTTCGATTCCCATGGATTCAGCCGCAAGCTGGGTATCCAGTTTTTTATCCATTACATTATAGGATATAAAAGTCATAAGGCCGATTATCAGGAAAAGGAAACCGAAGAGGACCGGTGTTGATGGATTGAACATTGTGGCGATTTTTGCACCGAAGAAAAGGGGTACAAATGAACCCAGTCGCGCGATTGCCACCTGCATCCCCATTGCGAGGGCCATCTCTTTGCCTTTGAACCACTTGACTATTGCTTTCGAGGCGGTAATTCCCGCATACTCAATACCTACTCCGAACAGTGCAAATCCAAATGATGCAAAAAATACGCTGGAGTCAAGACCTAAAATTTTCGATCCGGGGGCAAAATTCCCCACAAATGCATAGTATTTTATTCCCGCTCCTGTAACCATTATTAAGGCTGAACTGATAGAACTGAATCTGATTCCGAATTTATCAAGAAGGATCCCGACAATTATCAGCATTGCGAGAAACACATTGAACCATCCATAAGCACTGACGACTGTTCCGTAATCAGTACTGTTCCAACCGAGAGAACTCTTTTCAATAATCGTTTTAAGGGGTGAAATAATTTCAGTAAATAAATATCCGGTGAACATTGCAAATGAAACTAAAAACATAGCAGTCCAACGTGCTTTTGGTGACTCTCTTAAACTTTTTTTGATCTGTTCAGTCATTCTGTCTCCATTCCTACTTTTTTTTAAAAAACATTTTAGCATTAATATAAAAAATAATATACAAATGTAAAAAAAATATGTTTTCGGGAATTATATATAAATGTTGAATTTAATAAAAAAATCAGATATGTTTAAGCAGTGTCATGGTCTCAAGATGAGCAGTTTGCGGAAACAGGTCCAGCAGCGCCATCTCTTCGATCCTGTATCCATTTTGGATAAATTTATTCAGGTCTCTGGCAAGTGTTGCGCTGGAACATGATATATATATGACCGAGTCGGCCCCTGTTAGAAATATTTTCTTAATGACATTGTCAGGAATTCCCGACCTCGGCGGATCGATAATAATACTATCTGCAGGTTGAAAAGAATATTTCTCAACCGGAGATCTGATAAATTCCGCCTCTTTGAATGCCTTTTCTGCGAGCTGGACAGACCTTTTGTTGTTCTCAACACCAATGACCTTACCGGAATATTCTAATAGAACAGGGATAAAAAAACCTACACCGGTGTAAAGGTCCAAAGCTGCCTCAGTTCTGTTCATCCAGGAATCAGCTATATTGAGCATATTTTCCCATTGGAACCTGTTTACCTGAAAAAAACTGTCCGGAGAGACATGATAATTATATCCTTTTATTTTTAATACAGAGCTGTTCCCGGCCTTGTTCCCGCCCCATGAGAAATAAGTATTTCTGAATAAACTGAATTTCTCAACAGTATCAGGATCAGGCTGTCCCGTTATATGAACATATAGTTTATTCTCACTATTATTAAAAAAAACATCGATCTGATGATAAAATTCCATTGAATCTGTACTATTCCATTTTTTTATGAACTCATTTATCTCAGGAACAACGACCAGGCATGAATTTATCTCCATAACATCATTTGTACTTTTTCTTATAAAACCGATTTTTCCATTTTTAATACCTTTCAGTTTTGCTCTGACTCTGTATGAAAATTCAGGAGAGGGATAAATATTTCCGCAATTTATTTCAATTTTTCCAATCCTTTCCAGGTCATCAGTCAATATATCTCTTTTTATCTTTAATTGAAGATCATATTTTAGATGTGATAAGGCACAACCGCCGCAATTACCATAGTAACTGCATTCGGGAACAACCCTGTCGGGATGAGCTTCAATTGTATCACTAAGTTCTCCCCATATGATACCTTTCGACTTTTCCTTCACTATATATTGAATTTCTTCTCCCGGGCAGACATATTTCAGAAAAACAACACCCTCTCTGCTCCTGACCAGACCGAATCCCCCGTTAACTATTTTTTCAACTTTCCCCTTATAAATTTCTTTTCCCATTCTTTTCCTGTTTTCTATTTCCCTCACTTTTGTATCTTCCTCCCTTCTCCTCTCCCCTTGAGAGAGGGCTTGATGTGAGGTCTTATTAAATTTCTAATTCCGACTATCTTTTATAAGTCTTTCAAGTCTGTTCTTTTGCACTCTTTTTAACCTGTTAAAAAATCTTTCCTTACAAAGCTGAAAAAGATCGTTAGCCTTTTTTTTGTTATTCATTCTCAAATAGATTATCCCAAGATTAAAATATACATCAATTAAAGTCGGATTAAGCTCAAGAGCTTTCTCAAGGTCGGAGATGGCCAGATCTGGATTTTTTAAAAATATATTTGCAGTTCCCCGCCCTGCATATGCTTCAGCATATCCCGCATCTGCCTGAATAGCATTTTCAAAATATTGATACGCTTTTCTCAATTTTGAGATATCTTTTTCCGTATTTGAAGCTGTCATGAACAATATCCCCAATCCATTAAGTGCAGGAGCATGATTTTTGTCAAGTTCAAGTGCTTTATTATAATATCCGAATGCTTCATTTAATTTTTTTACACGAAAACACAAATTTCCCAGAGAAGTGTATAATTTCGGATTTTGTCCAGTATATTTTATGGTTTCATTAAGAAATTTTATCCCTTTTTCGTGTTCGCCTGTCTTTAAGAACTGTCTGGATAGATATACAAAGAGATCAACATTATCAGGATTTCTCTTTATCTCATCATCATCTGCTATATTATTAAGTATTTGCAGTGCATTAATACTTTCCCCCATTTTAAGGTATAAAAAGATCATGTTCTTTTTTATGCCTATATTTTTCGGTTCTATTAAAGAGGCTTCCCTGAATTTATTTAATGACTTCGAAAAATCTTTTTCATCTAAATAAATCTTCCCCAGAAGAACTAGAGCTTGTGTACTTTTATTGTTTTTTCTCAGGATATCTTCACACAGAAGTTTTGCTTTATCCAGTTTATAATCGTTAAAATAAGAGTTGGCAAGGGTAAATTTTACATTTTCATTTTCAGGAAAATCTTTTACTGCCAACTCCTGATAGAATAACAGTTTTTCCCTGTCTTTCTTTTTTTTGTAAATATCTTCAAAAAGCTTATATGAATGTATGATTTTGATTCTATCTTTTGAAAAAAAGATTTTTTTTAACTCACGTTCGGCTTTATTTACCTCGCCCCTATCCAGAATGGCCATGATATCCCGGAGTTTATCCATATATTTAAAACCTGTTTTCGGATCAATATTTTTTACTTTTGATTTTTTGAAAGTAGATATATATCCCAATGTTGTCAAATGTTTAATATCTTTTTCGCTCAATTCTCTTTTACCTGAAGCAGCAACTCCAATATTTGTTTTATAGAATGATGCCAGTTTATCATCCATTTTTCTGGCCAGTTCTTTATTTTTAGAAAAAATATTATTCTGTTCAAAGGGGTCCTTTTTAAGATCATAAAGTTCAGGTATTGGAAGGGAAATATACTTGAACCAGTTATCTATAAGTCCGGTAAGTGGGGCCCAACCCATCTCCTCTTTACCGACCATACTTTCAAAGAATACCGGCCTGTCGCTTATATTTCCTTTTTTTAGCATAACCGGAAGAAGGCTTTTCCCATGAATATTTTTTTCTATCTTTATATGAAAAAGATCTGCGATCGTCGGGAATATATCTGTTAAGAATACTTTCTTTTGAACACGTTTTTCTCCATCTATAAGTCTTGAATTAACAATGATCAACGGAACCTTCAATACATTATCATAACAGAACATCCCATGGCCATATTCCTTGTGTTCACCCTTATCTTCTCCATGATCACCTACAATAATAATTATTGTATTATCATATAGTTTCCTGTTTTTTAATTCTTTAACCATCTTGCCGATATATTCATCCATATAGGCTATTTCTCCCATATAGAGATCTTTTTTAAATTTTTTCGAATAATCTCCAGGTGGAGCATATGGAGTATGAGGGTCATAAAAATGTACCCATCCGAAGAAATTCTCTTTCCCGGCTTCTCCTAACAATAACTTAAATTTATTAAATACTTTATCTGCAGGTATCTGAGAATTCAAGCCGATACTCAGTTTCATAACATCAAGCGAATCATCATATTTATCAAATCCTTGAGACAGACCGAATTTTGAAACTAATACATAAGAAGATATTACAGCGAATGTATAGAAATCTTTTTTTTTCAGCATTTCTGCAACGGTTTCATGCTCCTGACTAAGAAAATATCTCCCATTATTCCTTACATTAACATTAGCCGGGTATTTTCCGGTGAAAAGTGAGACGTGCGCAGGAAGGGTTATTGGGACATGGGTAAAACAATTCTCAAATATTATCCCCTCTTTACCAAGTTTATCAATATTTGGAGTATTGGAATAACTGCCGTTATAACAACCGATATGATCTGCCCTAGTAGTATCAAGTGTTATCACAAGAACATTGATATTATTTTTCGGTGTACTGTAAACCGGTTGAAATAAAAAAGCAGTAAAAAGAAAAAAACCTATAATATATGTCTTTTTTATAAAATTTATCATATTACAGATTAACATAAATTCAACACATTTTCTATAAATAACACTAAGGTTGGGTCTGAAAAGCTTTAACATTTTTTTATGGTTTAATAAGGCAGGTTGACATTATTGTATTAATAGTTTTAAAATTTGACAGTGGAAGAGTCAAAAATCATTGAGATACTCAGAATTCTTGAGGATATATCACATATTAAGGATATTGATACTTTGCTGGAGCAGGTTCTTTATGAAGCGAGAAAAATTGTAAACGCTGAAGCAGGATCAGTGTTTCTCATAAAGGATGATATTCTCTCATTTGAGTATGTTCAAAACGATATTCTATATAGTAATTATGACAATAGCAATGTTTATTCATACACAAAAAAAAAAATACCTGTAGATAATAAATCAATTGCCGGATATGCCGCATTAACAAAAAAACCTCTGATCATAGATGATGTATATAAAATTGATAAAAATAAGCCCTACTCTTTCAACAGAAAATTTGATGAAAAATCAAACTATATCACCAAATCTGTTTTGACAGTACCATTAATAAACAACAGGGATATTGTGATAGGTGTATTTCAAATTATAAATTCTACAGATTCAGAAAAAAATATAATTTCTTTTACTGAAAATGACTCTTTCGTAGTTGAACTATTTGCAAAACAGGCTGCGGTTGCAATAGAAAAAGCGGTTATGACAAGAGAGATAATCCTGAGAATGATAAGTATTGCAGAGTTGAGAGATCCTCAGGAGACAGGGGCTCATGTTAACAGAGTAGGAGCATATTCTGTTGAAATTTATAAAGACTGGGCAAGAAAGAATGGATTACCTTCAAAAACAATAAAGCATAATAAAGATATCTTAAGGATAGCCTCCATGCTTCATGATGTCGGAAAAGTTGCTATCAGTGATTCAATTCTGAAAAAGAAAGGAAAATTATCAGAACTGGAGTTTGAGAACATGAAATTTCATACTATTTTCGGAGCCAGGTTATTTAAGGGTACTGCTTCGGAATGGGATGATATGGCACATGAAATATCACTTAATCATCACGAAAAGTGGGATGGAAGTGGATACCCGGGAAAAATTGAGGATATCAGTTCAGATGATCTTAAGGTCAGCGCGGGGAAAAAGGGTGAAGAAATTCCCATATATGCAAGAATTGTAGCACTTGCTGACGTATTTGATGCTCTGATGTCACAAAGGTGGTATAAGGATCCATGGCCTGAAGAGAGGGTTTTCAATTTTATCGTATCTGAAAGCGGAAAACATTTTGACCCTTCAGTTGTTGATTCATTTCTTCAAGTGAAGAATAGTATCCTTTCGATCTGGGAAAAATTCGATTAAAATATCTTCCCCGGGTTAAGAAGATTATCAGGGTCAAAAACTCCTTTTAACTTTCTGAAAATTTCGATCTCTTCTTCTGAATATTGCAGATGAAGGTATTTTTTTTTTGATAATCCTATCCCATGCTCCCCGGATAAAGTACCGTTAACCGATATCACATAATTAAAAATTTTATCGAGAACGATCTCAGCTTCCTCATTTTCTCTTTTGTTTAATGGATCGATCATTACATTTGTATGAATATTTCCATCTCCTAGATGTCCGAACATTACAATTTTCAGGTCATGTTCTTTTGAGAGTCCGGAAATATAGTCGATAGTTTCTGCAATTTTTCCAATTGGCACCGAGATATCTTCATTTATTTTTTTCGGCTTTATTAAAGAGATCGCAGGAGACAAGTTTCTTCTGATGCTCCACAATTCTTCAGATTCCCTCTCATTATCTGCAAATTTTATGTCTGATATGTTGTAGTCTTTTATTATCTTGTTTAAAAGTTCTTTTTTATTTTCCACCTCCCGGCCATTTCCATCAAACTCAAGGAGGACTATTGCATTTATATCATCATTCTTCATAATTCCAAGATAATCGTACACGGCTTCTACAGAGGTTCTGTCCATAAACTCAAGTATCGATGGGGAAAGGTTAAGCATAATTATTTTCATAATAAAATCCGCGGCAGTTCTCATGGAATCAAATCCGCAACGTATCAAAATCCGTTTCTCAGGAGCCGGTATCATCTTAAGTACAATACGCGAAATAACAATAAGAGTACCTTCAGAGCCTGCAATAAGTTTCTTTATATCGTATCCTGATACATCTTTAATAGAATTTGATCCGAATTTAACTCTTTTTCCGTTCATAAGAAAACCCTCAATTGATAGGATATAATCAGATGTAACCCCATATTTGAAACATCTCGGTCCGCCGGCATTTTCTGCTACATTTCCTCCGATGGTGGAATTTTTCAGACTTGCAGGATCAGGCGGATAAAAAAACCCATTCTCTTCACATTTATTTATTATTGAGGAAGTCAATACTCCTGGTTCAACTGTAATATAAAGACTCTCACTGTTAAACTCAATTATCCTGTTCATTTTTGTAAATACAATTACAATACCACCTTTAACCGGAACGGAACCTCCCGAATATCCGACTCCCCCTCCCCTTGGAGTTACCGGAATTTTATATTGAGTGGCCTTTTTTAATATTTCTGATATATCAGAGTCACATTCAGGAAATGTAACTATATCGGGAATAAACTTAATACCGGTTGAATCATAAGAATATGATAAAAGATATTCCTTTCCGGTTTTTATTTTTGAACTTCCGATTTTTTCACTCAGGGAAGCGGCTAATTGACTGACTTTCATTAGAAAAGTATATTGAATCACCTGATATCCGTCAAGCAGTATGTTTGTAAAAAAAATTGTTTGACAAATACTTATCAATTATATAAAATTTTTTTAATGGATGACGGATTTAATAAATTTGTAACAGAATACAAAAAAGGCGATGTAATTTGCGAAGAAGGCGAATTGCAGGAATTTTTCTATATAATTAATAAAGGTAAAGTTCAGGTCAAGGTTGCCAAAAAAGACCTGATACTTATTACTTTATCAAAAGGTGATTTTTTTGGCGAAGATTCACTTCTTGCTGAACAACTGGCGCATTATACAATTGAGGTAATCGAAGATTCAAAAATAATTAAAATACCTGTCCCTTCTCTAAGTGATATGATGAAAAAGAGTAAGGATATTTCCATGAAGATCCTTAAAAAATTATCTGAAAAAAATATAAAACAGGTTGACAGCCTGGTTATGATGACCAGCAGACAGAAGATCGATCTGGGGGATGAAGGTTTGCCTGAAAGTCCGGAAATGGGCAGTGATGATCTCACAGCTGAAAAATTAAATCCGGGATTAAAAGTTTACCTTGTTATTCAGCGTTCCAACAGAGTGGTGCAACTTACGAAAAACTCTACTTCCATAGGAAGAAGAGATTATACAACCGGATTTGTCCCTGATGTTGATCTGACAAAAGAAGATGAGGAAAAGTATATTTCACGGAAACATGCAACAATCTCTTTCTCTGATGATATCTTCTATATTTCAGAGGAGCCGGGTGCTGTCAACGGTACCTTCCTGAATGGTAATAAATTGAATACAGGCGTTAAATATGAATTAAATAATGGTGATGAGTATAACAATGTGTCACCTTAATATGATTTTCAAATATTAAGAAATCTTATTACTCCTTTAAATTTAAACGATCAATATCTTCCCGATATGTAATTTTTGTGTTTTCCTTATCACCTTCTACAAGTACTACATCTGACAGAGAGAAATGGAGGATCATGGAGCAATCATCAGTGAATTCAGTTAATGAATCTTCTTCAGCTTTTTTATGCGCTTTCAAAATAGTATCAAGTTTAAATCCCTGAGGAGTCTGCACTCTTTTAATATTATCTCTGTTCAGGTATTTACTGAGATGCCCTTCATGATCAGTATGTACAAGTGTATCAGATGAATTGATAACCGGAGTAACTGCATAGGCAATATCTAATGCTGACAATACTCTTGTGATTACCTCTGAAGGGACAAATGGCCTGGCAGAATCATGTACAAGGATCTTATAATGATCCTTATCTGCTGCAAATACACCATTTCTGGAAGAGATT
This sequence comes from Candidatus Aminicenantota bacterium, assembly GCA_963827565.1. Lineage (GTDB taxonomy): Bacteria > Acidobacteriota > Aminicenantia > UBA2199 > UBA2199 > UBA647. Next base: position 236,272 of record CAWHBG010000002.1, on the reverse strand, counting down.
TGCCTTGTGGAACCCCCCGGAATCACTTTTGATACTTTTGAAAATTTGTTTCTATCAACTATTTCTTCAGTAATATTTATCAGATCCGGATGGGAAACAATAAATATGGTATCTATATCGGGATGATCCTGGAATTTCCTGATCGACATTTCAAGAAGGTTCTTTTTTCCGAATTTAAGTAATTGTTTTGGAATATCTGTGTTCATTCTGGATCCGGTCCCGCCGGACATGATTATTGCCAGATTTCTCATTTTTCTATTTTATCATTAATAGATACATTTGCCACTGATAAGATATATATCCCATCCCTGTATCTTAATTTCATTCTTCCCACAAAACGGTTTTTTTTCTTGTCTTCTTCTGAAGGCTGTGTTTTTTCTTGCTTTCAAGCCTGACAAAATCTGATGAACGTGTTTTCCTGGTCGGGATCCTGTTCTTTGGTTTTATAAGAGCTTTTCTGATAAGTTCAACAAGACGGTTTATAGCATCCTGACGATTTTTTTCCTGGTCCCTGAACCTTTTTGCCTCAATAACAATAAACCCGTCGTTCGTTATCCGGCTCCCACCGATTTTAAGAAGCCTGATCTTTGTTTCATCTGAAAGATGTGAATTTCCATTTATATCAAACCTCAACTGAACACCAGTTGAAACTTTATTCACATTTTGACCGCCAGGGCCGGATGATCTTATAAATTTGAACCTCAGATCTCTTTTTCTGATAAACAGGTCCCCTTTTATATTTATCATTTTTATTTTCTCTTCAATACAAATTCCATCAATAATGGCAGGTGGTCCGAACTGTCAATCCTGTAAACAGATGATGAGAGGAATTTAATGAACTTGTGTGTATAAAAAATATAATCAAGTTTTCTGTCAGGCACGGCCGAAGGGAATGTGCACTCTATTTTGTCAGTTTTCGGGGCAGCTTCCTTCAGGCTCTCCTCATCATAAAATAATTGAATAGTGGCCTCATTGTCATAGTCTGTTTCAGGTTCATCGGGGAAACCGCTTTTTTTCAATGCATCTGGAGGGACACTGTTAAAGTCTCCGAGTATGATAACAGGGTATCTGTTTTTATAATGATTTTTAAAATAATCAATTACATACTTCGCCTGATATTCGCGGTTATCTTTATCAAAAGCCTCCAGATGAATATTTAATATGACGAGGGTTTCTTCTCCCAGTTTTATTTTAACATCCTGTATCAACCTGTCCAGGTAGAACCGGTTATAATAAAAGGGATTGGGAGGTTTCCTTAATATGATCCGTTCATTGTTTAATATCGGATACCTGGAAATAACGGATTGAGCGGATAACATCCTGCCGAAATGTGCTGATGGCGGCCAGTATGGAAAAGGAACATACCTCTTATTCCAGTTTACTGTAAAAGCGTGATTCAGAAAACCCAGTTTCTCAGCGAGATATTCAGATTGATTAATATAATAGGACCTGTTTGAGTTCAGGTCGATCTCCTGTAAACAAATGATCTCTGCGCCTGTTCTCTTAACAGTCTTATAAAATTCATTAATATTTTTCATATAAAAATCTTTTGAAGGATTACCAGGAAGATTATTCCTCATTCCGGAAAAATAACCGCAATTACAGGTCATTATTTTTATTGGTGATAAATATGAAAAATAATCAGTTTTTTTTATTGAGAACCTTTTAATTCCGGACAGCTCACTTTTTTTTACAATACCTGATCCCGCCCAGAAGAAAAAAAGTATCAATACAAAAATAACTGAAGCTAAAAAAATTACTGCCCATTTAAATATCATTTTCATTTGAGTTATATTATTCTTCAGAAATCTTATTCAGAATAAATGAAATTATATACTATCGGATAATAACAGCAAAGGGTGATCAGAATTAGTTTGGAGAAGCGATGGTTTTTCTGTCAGATCGAAAAGGTGTAAAACTTATCATTGTAGAATCGATCTTCTTTACATATTTTAAGTTATTATATTTATATCCGTTATTGTAAAGGTGAATTGCCCGTTTAAGATTTCCATTGGATTCATCATAATATCTTTTTAACACCTGCAGCCCAAGATCAATATTGTATCCTATGTCAAATATTCTGTTTTTATCTATACTGAGTTCATCATCCCACACTGCCAGATTGATCTGCATTAATCCGTAAGCGCCCCTATAGGAGATCGCTTTTGGATCAAAATTACTTTCCACCTGTATAATGCTGAGTACCAGTTCCGGTTTAAAATCATATTCAATACTCTTAGAATATACAGAATCAACTATACTGGAGTAAGTCGGATATCTTGTCGAGAAAGCGTTGATCTTATATTCCATAAAATCATAGTTTGTCAGTTTAAGATCTTTAATTTTATTACTGGCGCTTATTTCCCTGAGATTATCTCTCAGAGTTGACAATTCTTTCTTATCTTTAACATATATGTCATTCAGTTCAATAAACCCGTAAAAAAGTCCTGCAAGCCCTATAAAGAAGAGGCATACGAGCATAACTGAGAATCTTTTTATATTTTTTCTGACCATTCGGGCTGGATTATAGATTATTAAAAAAATAAAATCAAGTGCAATAGTGCTTATACAGGTTATCCTTTATTAAGTACCAGCCATGCAAACCAGATTGGATGCTCCTTTACGTACCATTTCAGAATATCAAAAAGCATTTTCTTTTTATCATCAGGGATCACATTTGAGGATATTTCACTGAAATTCAGTGTCATATTTTCACCACCGGTAAATTCAAGAGCTTCGGAGCAAAGTGTCTGCAGTTCATTCCTTATTCTTCCAGAATCAGATATTTTTACAGGTCTGTTCTTATAGTCCTCACCGGACATGAACCTGTTCAGAAGCGGGCTGAACACAAGTCTGCTCTCTTTTAATGATTCCATCATCCTTAAAGTAAATACAATTTTTTTCTCTCCGCTTGAAGAAGCAAGCCTGACACCGACTTTATAGATCCCTTCGGAAATTTCTTCCACTCCATCATTCCCCGAGTATGGGTCGGGAGACATAAATCCTGATACAGCAAGAACATCCCATTTTTTTTCCGGGAAAAAATCATCTGCATTTATCGAAACTTTCTGAACCGGGATCTGAGCTTCAATACCTTCAAGAATAGAATCCCTGTACTCTTTTATTTCTTCCTGTGAAGATTTTTTCCCGAGTATTGAAGCGAGTTTATCTGAGAAATCATCACCTTCCGGATCAAGAGACATTATATTCTGTTCTTTTTTATAAGGAAGTTTGAATGAAGATGTGAACATATTAAGAAAAGCATCTACCTCAAGGACAGGAGAGAGACTTGCTGCCTGAACCGCTTCTGCTGATGCTGCATAACCGTCACACAGGAAAACATTCATTTCGCCCTGATCGTCCTTCCATGACCTTACTGAATATACAGGTGCATAAGTTCCTGAATCGGTGAATGCCTTCATTCCTGATGGAAGTATCCACTCGTCATCTATCAGATTGACCCCTAACTCTTCCCATTCTTTCCAAAGGTCTCCTATCCTCTCTGTACGGCTTTTTCCCCTCAATGTCCAAACATGAATATTTTTATTCTTAATTCCCGGGTAAGTATCTTCAATCACTTCAACAATTTTTTTTCTGGGAGTTCTGAAATTGATAAGAATTGACATTTCTTCTCCCTTTTTTACTATTTCTCTTGGCAGGAAAATATTTCCGACATATCCTTCGTAGGGCCGGGTGATCTTCAGCGGCTGGTCAAAAAGGTGAAGTATTGTCATTGCCCCTGTTTCGGACCCTTTCGCAAATCTTGATGTGTTCTCCAGAGTATCAATTGCCGCCCCCCAGATCGTTACCCCTTTTCTCTTTAATTCTGAGTAAAACTCATCCCATCCGTAATTTTTATCATTCAGGAGTTGTAACACGAGATTGTCCACCATTTTTGCAACTTCAGGTCTTGCATAAACCCTGCCGAAACCAAGTTGTGGATTTGAACCCATCTCAGGAGTTTCACCGGCTTTGGGCATCAGCCCTTCACCAAGAGAGACCATAATTGCATGATTTTCGGGCAATTGTCTCGAAAGGTACCACAACCCTTCGCTCATTGCATAAGCTGATATTGCATCAGCATTCTTCTTTGATTCATTTAACCCTTTTTTATCAAGGCCTTTCCCTTTGCCGAAATCACCGAATATTCTGGTTCCAAGAGCTGTAACAGCACCTGTCAATGCAAACTGCCTCTCAATTGATCCATTTAGAAATGATATGTTCCTTGTAAATTCCTTTACATTTTCTCCCTTTATCCACTCAATCTCAACATCTTCCAGCCACAAGTGAAATCTTCCCAGTATCGGCCTTGTGTCAAAAGCCCATTGTGCAATAAGATTTCTTTTCTTCTGGTTGTTCAGGCTCATATAATTCCTCCTGTGGAATAAAAATAATAAGCTTTTATTTTATGGGATTTATAATTATTTATCAAGAGGAAATATACAAATCAGAAGGCAGAAGTAAGAAGTAAGGAGTAAGAAGAATAATATGAAAAACAAATTTGTTTTATATATTTAAAAGACTTCTGCCTCCTGACTTCTGATTAAAAGATGGGCAGACACATGGGTCTGCCCCTACTGTCTCCTGTTACCTGTAACCTGATTCCAGAATCTCTAAATTACTTTTTCCTTTTTACTTATTTCTTAAACCCGGGTAAATTATTTTTTTGCCTCAACATAATCGATCACTAGTTTTGTCTTATAATAGGACACAGCATGAAAATCTTTTTGTTCATAGTTCTCATTAAAAGGGATAAGAAGGAGTCCAAAATTTGTTTCAGGATGATTTAGCCAGTTTCGGACAGTGGTCTTTATATCAATTTTCCAGTGCGTTGGTCCATCAACTGGAAGTGAAGCAATACTTTCGCCGGGAAGTGATAAGCATGAACTGTTTGAATAAGCTGCATTTAATCTGTATACATTATTGCAGGCAGATTTTACCCAATTCTGACTGACATCTGTAAAATGATCGCTTCTGTCTATTATCAATTCTGCTTTTGTTAATATTCCCGGTATCCCTTCAAGTTTTGAGAGATCAAATTTGATCCAGCCTCTGAATACGTAACCGAGATAGGCCCACTGAACAGCTCCGTTTTTTGTGTAATGATTTTCAAATCCGACTCTTACTCTACCGGGGATCTTTTTGTGTGTCGGAGCCGTACCACCGTCATCCAGGGTCCCCATCCATTCATAGGTTACATGTTTTCCGACCCCGCAATTTCCCTTCTCAGCCGGATGTTCGCCATAGGATATAACGGATTGTGGAGCTTTGATGACAAAGAGTTGAGACCATCCGGATATTTTACCCTTTGAATTAAGTGTCCCAACCTTGACCTTGAATTTTCTGAACGGATAAGCGCTTACACCTTTAGGGATATCCGCCATCATCTGGTGAAGTGCTCCCAAATGCTGCTCCGATCCGGTAAGAATTGTAACTTTGTTCGTGTCGTCTCTGAAAAGGCTCACTACCCAAACTCCTGTGTGATTGGATTTCCAGCGGATATGGAGAGGATCACCTTCTTTATAGATAGCACCTTTTTTTGGTTTGGTGACCTCAACTTTGAAATTGATCGGCTTCAAATCCTCATTGGATTTTGCAATCGTTTGTCCTGAGACCAGAGATACACAAAGTAGTAATGTTAATAATATAGCTGAATACTTTCTCATACATCCTCCTTAGAGTAATATTTACTATTTCTTATTAAATATGACTAAAAAGGTATAAATCTCAAAAATAATAAATTTAAGGGGATTTGAATTATTCAGTGCCTATAAACCCGGTGATACAGAGATATTCCTCCTTTGAAACCATAACTTTTCCCTTATTGTTATCCTGGACATCTACAGGGTCTTCCGTAAAATTGTCAATTCCCCGTGCAAACCCCCCTACTGCTTCTTTCCAGTGATCCAGAAGTTCCTGTTTGTTCATCGACTTAAGATTCTCCTGCATTGCCGTGAATTCGACCTTGTCCTTTTTCAAAAAATAATCGTAATAAACGATCAGATGTTCAGCCAAATCGCGGACCGATCTGTCAACGCCTTTAACCGTCTTTGTAAACAGTTTTTCATCCATATTTTCCAGCAGGAGGATGATCCTGTTATCAGCCCATTTATAATATTTACCGAGATAATTAATCATTTTTTTCCTTTAAATATATATATCACATTTAGGGCAGACAAAAAAATCTGCTATCTTCCCCGGCCTGGTTTTTCCCTGTAAAACGGGCGAACACATTTGAGTTCGACTTTTTTATTTAAAATCTCAAGGGAAATAACCGCCTCGGGGAACTGATCTTTTGTCCTTTCTCTCTTTATTTCCGGATTCTTTTTTTTTATTTAAATTTTTCATAAGTAACCGGTTTGGTTTTATATTTTTATTTTGTTAAAATTCAACTAAATGACTGGAGGGTATTATGAAAAGATCGATTATTATAACTTTTATAACTTTATTCCTTGTTCTCCACATCGGCTCTGTCCTTGAAGGTAAAAGTATAAAAGCCTGGAAGGGAACAGTCCGATATACTCTTGATATAAATGATGAAATGTACAGAAATGATATCTCTTTTCTGAAGCTGAAAGGGCTTTACGGACAGGATTCCAAAAAGGTCTTTTTTGAAGGGGTGATCACCTTCATCCCCACCAATAAACCCAACATCTATGTAGCAACCGGCAAAGTAAAATATGAGGTATCCCTGATGTCAGTTTCAAGAATGGGAAATGCTATGGTGATCCACCATACCGACGGTAAAGGGAATGAAAAACTTGAGCCGGAATATCATATCAATTACCTTCGGATCAACCGAAGGAACGGTACATATTCCCTTGCGGTCTCTCCTGGTATCGAAGATGAAGAGTTAGGTGCCTTCGGCGTTAATGTTACTACGGTTTCCTATATGAAGGTAACCCGTGCCCTATTGGAGAAAATGGAGAGTAAGAACCGGAAGGTCCCTTTTCCTGAAATGCTGAAGAAGATGTTCCCGGATGTAAAAACCGGGCAGGACAGGGAAAGTATTGTTGGAGAGGCCTTCGGTCGCCCTTTAACGGGAACAGGCACCATGAAGGATTCTTATAAGGATGAGCAGGGCGGTGTTTTCTCCTGGAACCTGAGGCAAGTAACCTTAAATAATGTGAAACCTTTCAAAATTGAAGAAGAAGAGGTCGAAGATTATGACGAATACTAAAAATACTTTAGGGGGATAAATATGAAAACATTCACTATTTTTATAACAATTCTTTTTTTATATGCAATTATTTTTTCTTCCGGTATTAATACAGAAGAGAAAAAACATATTTCACCGGGAGTAGAAATAGATCTCACAATTCCGGAACAGGTTGCAAAAGCTGCCTTAAATGCATACAAGGGAAAAGATGTAAATGGCCTTATGTCACTTTCCAGGCCCGATTTTACTGCAAGGATAAAGAAAATGATCGATGAAGGCAAACTTGAGGACATAAAAAAAAGAGCATTTGATGAAAATGAATGGAGGTATAAATCTGTTGCTGCCTGGGATGGTAAACTCCACGAGAAGAAGGAACAGGGGAAAAAGATCAGGATCCGTTATGGATATATAGGGGCTGATGAAGTAGCGGTTGTTGAACTTGTTAATGAAGATGGGAAATGGTATTTTGAGGACCTGAAAAGCCCCAGTCTTGAGTACTGGGCATCATGGGATCAATAAAAATCTAGAATTTTATTAGATGATTATTAAATGGTAGCCCTACGGGGAATCGAACCCCGGTTTGATGACTGAGAATCACCCGTCCTAACCCCTAGACGATAGGGCCACGATTAAAATGGCTGGGAAGCAGGGACTCGAACCCCAATCCTATGCTCCAGAGGCATATGTCCTGCCAATTGGACGACTTCCCAATCCAGTTATAATTATACTTAATATTTGGTTTCTGTCAAGAAAATTTAGTCCAAAAAAAAGGCCCTGTTCAAAGAACAGAGCCTTTTATATTGGTTAAACCAGCTTACATCATTCCGCCCATTCCACCCATTCCGCCTCCTGGAGGCATCATTGGGCCACTGCTATCTTCAGGAAGATCTGAAACAAGTCCTTCTGTTGTAAGAAGAAGTCCTGCAACTGATGCTGCATTCTGAAGAGCTGTTCTGACAACTTTAGCCGGGTCAATGATACCGGCAGAAAGCATATCAACAAACTTTTCGTTCAAAGCATCGTATCCGAAATTGATATTCTTTGATCTTTTTACTTTTTCGATAATTGTCGATGATTCAACACCGGCATTATCTGCGATCTGTCTTATTGGAGCCTGCAGAGATTTCATCAGGATATTGATACCATATTGCATATCTCCACTGAATTTTACCTTTTTCAGAACATTCAGGCTCTTAAGGAGTGCGATCCCTCCTCCGGAAACAATTCCTTCTTCAACTGCAGCCTTTGTTGCATGCATGGCATCTTCAACTCTTGCTTTTTTCTCTTTTAATTCGGTCTCTGTTGCCGCGCCGACTCTGATAACTGCAACTCCTCCGGAAAGTTTAGCAAGTCTCTCCTGAAGTTTTTCTCTGTCATATTCAGAGGTTGTATCTTCAATCTGAGCTTTGATCTGCTTGATCCTTCCTTTTATATCTTCATTGGAACCGCTTCCTTCAACAATTACAGTATCATCTTTATTAACTGTTATCTTTTTTGCATTTCCAAGATCCTCTACAGTAACATTCTCAAGCTTCTGGCCTGTTTCTTCAGAAATAACCTTGCCGCCCGTAAGAATAGCGATATCTTCAAGCATTGCTTTTCTTCTGTCACCGAATCCCGGTGCTTTTACAGCAACAACATTCAACATCCCTCTGATCTTATTATAAACTAGGGTTGCAAGTGCTTCACCGTCAATATCTTCTGCAATGATCAGAAAAGGTTTGCCGGATTTAGCGATCTGCTCAAGCAGAGGAAGCATCTCTCTCAGGTTTGAGATCTTTTTATCATGAAGCAGGATATATGGATCATCCAATACAGCTTCCATTCTATCAGGATCTGTTACAAAATAAGGTGAAAGGAATCCTCTGTCAAACTGCATCCCTTCAACGAAATCCAGTACTGTATCAAGAGATTTACCCTCTTCTACAGTGATAACTCCGTCTTTTCCCACTTTATCCATTGCTTCGGCAATTATTTCTCCGATTGACATATCATTGTTTGAAGATATAGCGCCTACCTGTGAGATCATTTTTCCCGTAACCTCTTTACTTACTTTCCTAATATCATCAACTATAAGCTTTACAGCTTCATCAATTCCCCTTTTAATAAGAGTAGGATTTGCCCCGGCAACAACCATTTTAAGTCCTTCCTGATAAATGCTCTGCGCAAGAACTGTTGCTGTTGTTGTCCCGTCTCCGGCAACATCAGAAGTTTTTGAAGCTACTTCTTTAACCATCTGAGCTCCCATGTTTTCAAGGGGATCCTTCAGATCGATCTCTTTTGCAACTGTTACACCATCTTTTGTTATTGTTGGTGAACCAAACTTTTTATCCAATACAATATTTCTCCCTCTTGGTCCAAGAGTTGCCTTTACTGTATTTGCCAACTGATTAACACCCCTCAGCAAGGCTTGTCTGGCTTCTTCACCTAAAGTAATTTCTTTTGCCATTGTTTTCTCTCCTTTATCACAAAATTTTCTAATTGATATTATATAAAATTGATATGGGTTTTGTCAAATTTGTTTAACACCGATCTGATTAATATATTTGCGAATACAATTATGATATCTTAAAATATTAAGGATTTACGTTGATTTTCTCTTCTTTTCTTTAATATTTAACTTTTTCATCTTTTTTTTTATTGTATTTCTGTGTATCTTAATTCTCAATGACATTTTTGACATATTATGATCATATTTATCCAGATAGGACTGTAATAGGGTTTTTTCAAATTCCAGAAGGATCTCCTTAAAAAAGATTGATTTGGAATTTGCAGCTTTATGGGCAAGCACTTTCATCTGGCGTTTTATTGTAAGATCTTCAAATTTTTCAACAAGTTCAAGTATCTTTTTTTCTCTGATCATCATGCATTCATATTTTTTTTAAAATTCTCAGGTATGAAGCCCATTATTACCTGTATAACTTTAAACACCTGAGGTGAAAATTGTGAATCACTTACTATAGCTTTCCTGTCTCCGGGAAATGCCAGTATACCGAAAAGAATTATAGCACATATCAAAGCAGCACGTATAAAACCAAAAAAAGCGCCGAGTAAGCGGTCAACTGATTTGATAGGGCCTATTACAATTAATTTTTTTAAAAAAAATGTTATAAGTATACCTGCACTAAGAATTATAATAAAAATCGATATAAATCCAAGGAAATTTGCAACCTCACTGCTTCTGATAAATTCTTTGAAAATATTTCCCGCATATTTATAATACAGGATCGAAAGGACTACTGATAGAATTAAAAAAATTATCGAAAGCAGTTCCTTTACAAAACCTCTCAAAATACCTATGAAAATTGATATGAATGTTACTCCAATAAATATAAAATCAAGAAGGTTCCAGTCAAAACTCATATATCACGTCCGGTAAGGATCGAAAATATTTCCAGGTATTTTTCTCTCGTTCTGCTTACAACAAGATCGGGAAGTGGCGGAGGGACTGAATTTCTGTCCCATTCAGAATCCAGAAGAAAGTTTCTTACAAATTGCTTATCGTAAGCCGGAGGCTCACTCCCCTCTTTGTAGTCATCTGCTTTCCAGAACCTTGATGAATCAGGAGTAAATATTTCATCAATAATTATTATTTTGCCTTCATTATCGATCCCGAATTCAAATTTAGTATCAGCAATGATAATCCCTTTTGAAGCAGCAAATTCAGATGCTTTCAAAAAAAGGGAAATTGAGATATCTCTGATCTTTTCAGAAATTTCACTTCCGGCAATGTTTTTCATCTCTTCAAAAGTGATGTTCTCATCGTGTCCGTCATCTTCCTTGGTTGTCGGAGTGAATATGGGTTCAGGAAACTTCTGAGCAAATTTAAGACCTTCAGGAAGATTTACACCGCATATATTTCCTTCTTTCACGTAGCTTTTCCATCCTGACCCTACTATATAATTTCTTACTATTGCTTCGAATGGAACAGTTTTTAATTTTTTACCCAGAATTGATCTCCCTTTTATCTGGTCAGAGAATTCACTTAATTCAGGGATGTCTTCCGGTTGAACACTTACTATATGGTTTGTAAATTCATCTCCGGTATAATCAAACCAGAAAGAAGAGATCTGGTTGAGGACTTTGCCTTTATCGGGAATTGTTGTCGGCAGAATATAATCAAATGCGGATATACGGTCTGTGGATATTATCAGTAAATTATCTTCAAATTCATATACATCACGGACTTTCCCTCTTTTAAATAATTTTAAGGAAAGGTCAATCTTTTCAACTCCCTTCATATTAAACTCCTGGTTGAAAAATTCAGGGGAGATTAACTCCCCCGAATTACTATTTTACAGTAAAGAATAACCCACAATCAAGCCTGCTACGACAATTGATATCATACTCATCAATTTGATCAGGATATTAAGTGATGGTCCGGAAGTATCTTTAAGAGGATCCCCGACAGTATCACCTACTACCGAAGCTTTATGGGCGGGAGAACCTTTTCCTCCTAAATTCCCTCTTTCTATATATTTTTTGGCATTATCCCAGGAACCACCTGCATTTGCCATAAAAATTGCAAGAATGAAACCGGAACCGAGAGCTCCGACCAGCAGCCCCATTACACCCGAAACACCCAAAATAAGCCCGGTAATAATCGGTGTAAGTATTGCCAGTGTTGAAGGAAGGATCATCTCTTTCTGAGCGCCCTTGGTAGAGATCAAAACACATCTCTGATAATCAGGAGTTCCTTTCCCTTCAAGGATTCCGGGGATTTCTTTGAATTGTCTGCGAACCTCGTCAACCATTGCTGAAGCAGCTCTTCCGACCGCTTTCATTGTAAGGCCTGAGAACATGAAGGACATCATTGATCCAATAAATATACCTACGATAACCTTGGGATTCATAAGATTAACATTGAATATCTCCATAAACTGATCAATACTGATATTGCTGATCTTGTCCACAATATCAGTAGCTCCTTCAGTTACAACGCTATTGATCGATGCAAAAACTTTTTCAGGAAGTTCTCCACCATGATTAAGGATGTGTTTCATACCCATTTTGATCTCTTCAATATATGCAGCAAGAAGAGCCAGAGCTGTCAATGCTGCAGAACCTATGGCGAAACCTTTCCCTGTGGCAGCGGTTGTATTCCCAAGCGAATCCAGAGCATCAGTCCTCTCTCTTACCTCTTTGTCCAGTCCGGCCATTTCAGCATTTCCGCCGGCATTATCAGCAATCGGACCATATGCATCAGTGGCTAATGTTATTCCCAGAGTTGAAAGCATTCCAACTGCAGCAATGCCGATCCCGTATAAGCCAAGCATTGTATTGCTGAATCCCCCAGCAAATGCAAATGCTCCCAGAATTCCGAAAGCTATAGTAAGAACAGGGATCGCTGTTGAGATCATCCCTGAGGCAAGTCCGCCGATGATTATGGTCGCTTCGCCGGTTTTAGCCTGCTCTGCAACCTGAATTGTGGGTTTAAACCCGTCAGAAGTATAATACTCAACACTCTTCCCTACTATTATTCCAACTATAAGGCCGACAACAATGGATCCGAAAATTCCGAGATACTCAGGCAGCAGTATGTTCACTGCAAAAAATGATCCTATAATGATCAGTACAGAGCTGAAGTTTATTCCGAAACCGAGTGAAGAGAGAAGCTGTTTCTGTGTTGCTCCCTCTTTCGTTCTGACAAGGAATATTCCGATTATAGATGCAATGATCCCAATTCCGGCTATTACCATCGGTAATATCACTGCATTTATCTGCAGGCTCTCTTTGATCGAAAGAAAGGCAGAAGCTCCAAGCGCAGCTGAGGCAAGAATTGAGCCTGCATATGATTCGTAAAGGTCTGCGCCCATACCGGCAACATCACCTACATTATCTCCGACATTATCTGCAATTGTTGCAGGATTTCGTGGATCATCTTCAGGGATTCCGGCCTCAACTTTTCCTACCAGATCAGCGCCTACATCTGCTGCTTTTGTGAATATACCGCCCCCTACTCTTGCGAAAAGCGCCTGTAGGGAAGCGCCCATTCCAAATGAGAGCATTGTTACTGTTGTTATGATAAGGGAGTTGTCAAGCCAGTAATGGAGTACAATAAACCATAATGCAATATCAATTAATCCGAGTCCAACTACAACCAGCCCCATCACCGCTCCGCTTCTGAATGCGACTTTCAAAGCTTTGTCCAGTGATTCTCTTGCCTGGTTTGTTGTTCTTGCTGAAGCAAGAGTAGCTGTTATCATTCCAATGAATCCGGCTAAACCGGAGAAGAACCCACCTGTAAGAAAAGCAAAAGGTGTCCATTTTGACTGAACGCCAAGTCCAAATGACAAGAATCCAAGAAAAATAAATGCAATCCCGAAGAAGATCAACACTATTTTATATTGTTGTTTCAGGTATGCCCGGGCACCTTTTCTAACTGCTTCTGCAATTTCAACCATTCTATCAGTACCTTCACTTAGCTTCATAATGTTTCTGTAGAAACCAAAAGCAAAAATGAGAGCAATAACGGCTGCTGCCGGAGCAATTAAAAATAATAGAAAATTATCCATTTGTTTCTCCTATTGAAATCCTGAACCCTGTAATTAATTGAGATCAGGTTTTGAATTGTTAATTTTAATCTATTTTAAATATATTGTCAATTTCTCTTTTAACAGTTATTTCCTGAATATTTTAAATTTGATAAGCCCAAAATATTCTCTTATTATCAATTTTAAATTTCTAAACCTCTGTTTTATTGTATCAGCCTGATATACTTCTGATCTATCCATTTTTATGACTTTATAATTATCCAATTTTAAATACTTTATAATAACGGAGGACCTTTTCTGATGGTATGGAGAGGTTAGTACAAGTACAGTTGAAGGTTTCTCATTCATCAACGCTTTTTTCGTGAAAATAAAATTTTCATATGTTGTCTGACTGTCACCTTCAAATAGAATATGTCCGGGTTCAATCCCTCTTCCGATCAGATATTCTCTGAACATTTTTATTGCCGGACTTTTTTTGTACAGACTGCCGTCACTTAAGAGGATCTTCATCTTTTTTGATTTGTATATTTTAACAGCATTTTCAAGCCTTTCAGAAGTACTGACACCGATCTTATTACCGCTTTTAAGACCTCCGCCAAGCACGAGCATAATAGTTCCGTCATTAACGGCAAACTCCACGCCGGTATCAAGCGGTCTCAAAAAAACAAGATAAATATCGGTCAGTGCAAACAGGAAGAATAAAAAAAGTAAAATGAGAGATAAGATCTTTAATTTCTTCATAAATAAATTCCGGGAATTTATATTCTACATGAAATTAAAGAATTATTCATTACCGTATTCGGCAACAAAATCGGATATGCTTTTAAGATTAAGCTTTTTTCTAAGCAGGTATCCAACACTAATTCCAAGTTCAAAAAGAGCCAACATTTTAAGCAAAATAAATCCTGCAACAGGAATAAAGCTGAGTACAGCATATATAATAACACCGATAAGTAAAAATATTGCAGGTGAAAATATTGATAAATTAAATTTATTTATCACCCACTGCCCTATTGAATAATAAACAATGGTACGGCCGAATATAAAAAGGCATATAAAAAAAATCAGTATTATCAATAATAATGGTATACCTATATAAATAAAACTTAATATTACAGACAGTAAGAATAGAATTAGAAAAATCAGCAAAGAGAGAATCCCGAGAGATCCTATACGAAGGATATTGTCAGAGAGTAGTTCTTCCGCTTTTTTTATTTTTACCGGTGCTAAACCGAAAATTATCAGAGAAAAAATAAGTGATACTATAAGAAAAAAAATCTTTATAAGGTTTAATGTATTTGAATTAAGTGCAAAGGATGTCAGTGAACTGTCAATTTTTTTGAATGAAAAATTTATATTGTGTATATCTCCTTTTATATTGTTTTCATCTTTACCTTTAAGTGATCCTCCGATTACTATCAGGTCACCTCCGATAAAGAAATCTTTCCCCAATTCCACTTTTGAACTAATACAGACTACATCTCTATTAACTTTGCCATTCAATTTCAGTGACCCGCCGATTTTGATAAGAGACCTCTCAACAGTTCCATTCACAACAATATCCTTGCCGAACGATAAGAGGTTGTTTTTTACATTTTCCTTATATATTTTAGTTTTACCGGTAATATTATCGGATGTTATTCCTATGGAGTATAAAAATATCAACAGTGTTGAGAACACTAATATCTTTTTTATCATCTGTTCTGTCTTGAATTTTTTAATTTCATGAAAAGCTTGTTGTAGATCAGATAGGAAACTGCTATTAGAAGAAATGCAAAGAGAGTGCTTGTAATTTCAACTCCTATCCGGACATTCAACAATGCTTCGAGGAGCGCATTTACCGCCTTGAAAATTGTTAATAATCCTGTAAACACAACAGATACGAATTTAACGGCACCGGAAATAATAGAGGTGGCATGATCACGTGTAAGGTGAAAAGCTCTGATCATGCTGTCATTTGCGAAATCAAAGTATATGTATATTCCGGCTACTAACAGCATGAAACTTGCTGCTGTCAATGTTATTAATGATGCCAGATGGGAAAAACGGGGAAAAAGTTTTTTCATTACAAATTGCTCTATTTCAGCAGGTGGTTCTTTAAGTTCAGGTCTTTTAAGATTTATTTCAATCAACTCAAAATGTTTTAATTTTCCCCTGCATTTATCGCAAGAGAGTAAATGATCTCGTGTTAATGAGTACTCAACACTATTGAGTGTTTTATCCATATACTCAAGTATTTGTTTATTCTTTAAACATTTCATTTTTCAACATCTCCATTTTCAATATCTCTTTAGCTTTAAAAATCCTGTTCTTTACGGTTCCTACAGGGAGGTCTGTGAATTCAGCAATTTCATCATATTTCAGCCCCTGCATATATCTTAAGAGGATCAATTCCCGGTATTTTACAGGAATAGTATCAACCACACTCCAAACGATCGTTTTTATCTCTTCTTTTTCAAGATTATGGTATCCATCCTTTAATTGTGTACCGGTATGATCAAGTATTTGTTTTTGCTTTATATCTTTTTGGTCAAGGGAATCTATCTTGACCTGGTTTTTTCTTATATGGTCAATTACAAGGTTATAACATATCCTGTATGCCCAGGTTGAGAATTTGTACTGAAAATTATATTTATACATAACAGTATAGATCTTAATGAAGAATTCCTGTGATAATTCTATTGAAGATTCTTCATCACGAATCATTCTGTAAATAAAATTGTAAATTCTTCTATTATATTTTTTCATCAGCTTCTCAAAAGATCTCTTATCTCCCTTTAATATTTCCTTTATAAGAGACTGATCTTCATCTAATTTCATTTTACGTTTTTTATACTAGAAAGTTTTCATTTAAGTTCGATAATATCAACTTCACCATCTATATTCAATTTAAACTCATCTGCAGAAAGGCTCAGGTTAGATTTATAATTATAAAACATGTAGACTATTTCGACACCTGTCGGGTCTTTCTGGATGACCTTGGAAGGAAGAAGATCTTCATTAAAAATAATTTTAAAATCAGTACCCTCTGCCCTATCTGAAAAATCAATTACTCTTGATTTTATATCAACACGGATATTTTTACCGGGTTTTTTTTTATAAAGAAGCTGAAATATCCATAATTGAGTTTTTTTTTCAAGTTTCCCTCTTGTGACCTGTTCATCTTCTTCATTGTAATACTCATAAGAATCTCCGGAAAGTATCCATATTTTGTGATCCGGTTCAATATATTCCCACTTAATTTTCTCACTATCCCTGAAAATCATAATACCTTTTTCTTCAATTTCAATTATGGAATCACTTATTACATGATTCGTGAAATCAACACTGAAGGGTTTTATACTATTAAGGTTATTCCTTACTTTCAGCAGAAATGAATCAGGTTCGGATGTGTATGTTAATGAACTGAAGATCAGAATTGTTAGTAATGATTTTTTAAGCAATTGTGACGCCCAATGCTATGGAATTTACTTTATCCACTTCATTTTCATTCCTTGACGGAATAAGGATCGGAATTTTTGCTCCCATAACCACATGAGCTACCTCTTTCTTCATATAGAACATAAAACATTTCCCAAGAAGATTTCCCGCTTCAATGTTAGGCATGATCATGATATCAACATTCCCGGCAACAGGGTGAACTATCCCTTTCATTTCCGCAGCTTCTCTTGAAACAGCAATATCAAAAGCCAGGGGACCATAAACCTGACAGCCGGAAATTTCACCCGAGGAATTCATCTTTGTTAAAATTTCAGCATCGGTAGTTGCAGGCATGGATTCTTTAACAGACTCTATCGCTGTCATAATACCTATCTTCGGATTCTCATACCCCAAACGGTTAAACACCTTGACACTATTCTCAATCAGTTGTTTTTTCTGTTTTACATCCGGAAGGATAACTATCCCGCCGTCTGTCAAACCGATAAACCCTTTTGAATTATTTAGCGGGTCTTCCATGATTAACACATCTGACAATAAATTACCTGTCCTCAGGCCTTTCTCCTTGTTGAGAACCGGTTTTATTAGCTTGGCTGTAGGCAGAAACCCCTTCAGTATTACGTTAACCTTTTTCTGATTTGCAAGTTCAACGATCTTCTCTGCGGACTCTTCAACTTCACTGCAATTAATAATTTCATGATCAGATGGATCTCCGCCATTCTCGATCAGCATCTCCTTTATCCTTGGAGCATTGCCGGTAAGGATAAAATCAGCGATCCCGTCTCTCTTTGCATTAATAATAGTGAGAATAGAATTCAGATTTTCAGGTACTGGCACACCTATTACCATATCTTTTTTTTTTCTGGCATTTACAATGAGGTCTCTAAAATTCTTTATCACAGTTCTGCTCCGGTCACATTCCCTGGGACATCATCTTTACAAAATCACTATTTGTTTTTGTTTTGCTCAGTTTACCAATCAGTAATTCCATTGCATCAACTTCACTCATTTGAGAAAGTACTTTTCTGAGTATCCATATCTTATTAAGTTCTTCCTGCTCGATCAGCAATTCCTCTTTTCTTGTACCTGACTTGAATATATCAATTGCAGGGAAAACCCTCTTGTCAACAAGCCTTCTGTCAAGATTGATCTCCATATTTCCTGTACCTTTGAATTCTTCAAAAATAACCTCATCCATTCTGCTACCTGTATCAACAAGCGCAGTAGCAAGAATTGTAAGGCTTCCCCCCTCTTCAATATTTCTTGCGGCTCCGAAGAATTTTTTAGGTTTGTTAAGTGCATTTGCATCAACACCGCCGGATAATACTTTACCTGAAGGCGGAGTTATTGCATTGTGAGCTCTGGCCAACCTGGTTATTGAATCCAGAAGAATAACAACATCTTTCCCCATTTCCACCATTCTTTTTGCTTTTTCAATAACAATATCAGCAACTTTTGTATGTCTCATCGGAACTTCATCAAATGTTGAAGATATAACTTCCCCTTTAACACTTCTCGCCATATCCGTCACTTCTTCCGGCCTTTCATCGATCAGCAATACGATTAGATGGATATCAGGATGGTTGATCTCAATCGATTTGGCAATTGACTGGAGGATCATTGTTTTTCCTGTTCTGGGAGCAGCAACGATAAGCCCTCTCTGTCCCTTTCCTATCGGAGTAAGAAGGTTCATGACCCTCCCGGTCGTATCATCAGGTGTAGTTTCCAGATATATTCTTTCATCAGGATAAAGAGGTGTCAAGTTTCTCAAATCTTCTGTTCGCTCTGTATTTCAATACATAATCCGGATCCTCTGAATTAACAGCTTCCACACTGAGAAGTGCAAAATATTTTTCTCCGCCTTTGGGAGGCCTGTACAGATCCGGAAATAGTATCGCCTGTGCGTAGATCAAATTTATTAACCTGGGACGGTGAAACATAAATATCTTCGGAACTGGATAGATATGAATATTCCTGAAACCTTAAAAACCCATATCCGTCAGAGTGAAGGTCAATAACACCTTCAGCAAACAATTTTCCATTTGCGCTTGCCTGAGCACTTAATATTTTGAAAACAAAGAGTTCTTATCTTTGATATCATCATCTTTTAACTTAAATTCCGTCACGACTTTTTTTAAGTTCAGCTAACTTCATTCTCTGTAGGTCTTTTAATAGATACATGTTTACTCCTTTAATGCTTTTTCAACGCTAGTTTAAAATTTCAAATTCTGAATTTTCATTTTTTGCTGAAAAAGGAATTACGTTTAAGCCATATCTGGCTTGGTGATTCTTTAATTGATTCTTTAAATCTGAATTTGATAATTTATCACTTTTAGTAAAAATTGTCAATATTCTTAAATTTTTATCAACAATTGTTTTAAGTGCTTCCTTATCCGATTTCAAATAACCATGTCTTGAATCTATCAATGAAAATACAAGTTTTATATTTTCTGTTTTCTCAAAGAAAGCATTCATAAGCTTATTAACCCTGTGCTGCTCTACTTTTGAAATTTTAGAATACCCATACCCGGGAAGGTCAACAAGATAGAATTCTTCATTTATAAGGTAATAATTTATGCTTATGGTTTTACCCGGGCGTGAACTTGTCTTTGCCATCTTTTTTCTTCTGATCAGCTTGTTTATCAGAGTTGATTTGCCAACATTTGACCTTCCAATAAATAAAAATTTCGGGACTTCATCTTTAACGATCTGAGCCGGGATAAATGACAGTATTTGTTAATTCTATGGTTTTAATATTCATTTGAAATCCGGTAAATAATAAATTTACTGAATGTTTGTATTCATAAATGGTTTAATGATCCTGCTCCGGACATTGTTTACTTTAATCTGTTTCTCCAGAACAATATCAAGGACCATATCCATGTTCTCTACAAAATGGACGTTCATACTCTTTTTTACTTCATCAGGTATATCTTCAATATAATCTCTTTTGTTATCTTGTGGAATTATCACATTTCTAACCCCATACCTGTGTGCGGCAATGATCTTCTCTTTAATACCGCCTACAGGAAGTATTTCGCCTCTGAGTGTAATTTCCCCCGTAATAGCAAAATTCGCTTTTACCTTGATCCCCGTCAGAAGGGAGATCATTGCTACGGCAAGAGTTACACCCGCAGAAGGGCCTTCCTTAGGCACGGCTCCCTGAGGAATATGAAGATGTATATTATAACTTTCAAGAAGATCAATATCGAAATCCAGTTCAAATAACTTAAGTTTAACATAACTGTATGCAGTAGATGAGGACTCCTTCATTACCTCACCGAGTCTTCCTGTAAGTATCAGCTCTCCATTTCCTTTTAGGTATTTTGATTCAACTATAAGAAGATCTCCCCCGAATGGTGTCCATGCCATACCTACACTTATACCCGATTCACTTTTAGTAAGAATCTTCATGTCAGTATACAAAGGGATACCGAGAAATTTTTCGATCAAGTTTCTTATCAACAACTAATTCTTTTGACTCGTTTATTTTCCCGTTCTCAACAATACTCCTGGCAATTTTTCTTGTTACATTCCCGATCTGACGTTCAAGTTCTCTAACACCCGATTCTCTTGTATAGCTGTTTATTATTTCTAAAAGTATCTCATCGCTTATTGAAAAATCTTTTGGATTAATACCATTTTTTTCTGATTGATTTTTTATTAGGTAGTTCTTTGCGATCTTTAGTTTCTCCATCTGAGTGTAACCCTGGATCTCAATAATCTCCATTCTGTCCAATAGAGGAGGGGGAATATTGTCAATTGTGTTTGCAGTAGTGATAAAAAAAACTTTGGAAAGATCGATTTCAAGGTCAAGATAATGATCAACGAATTCTGTGTTCTGATCCGAATCAAGGACTTCAAGCAGAGCTGAAGAAGGATCTCCTTTAAAATCCGAGCTGAGTTTGTCTATTTCATCAAGAAGAAAAACCGGATTCATATATTTCGCTTTTTTTAAACCCTTTTACTATCTGTCCCGGATATGAACCGATATAAGTTCTCCTGTGTCCCCTGATCTCAGCTTCATCCTTTACACCACCGAGAGATACCCGTACAAATGGTTTTGCAAGGCCCTGGCAATTGATTTTGATAATGAACTTTTCCCTACACCGGGAGGGCCGACAAAACAGAGGATTTCTCCGATCAGGTCTTTTTTGAGTTGTTTGACTGCAAGATAATCCAGGACTCTCTCTTTAACTTTTTTAAGTCCGTAATGGTCTTCATCCAGAATCTTTGAAGCATTGTTCAGATCACCATTCTCTTTTTTTAATTTTTTCCAGGGGACCATCAGGAGCCAGTCAAGATATGATCTTGAGACTGTTCCTTCAGCAGAATAAGGAGGCATCATTTCAAATCTCTCGATCTCTTTTAATGCGCTTTTTTTTACATTTTCCGGGAAATTTCCTTTCTTAAACTTTTTCCTGTATTCTTCCGCATCACTTCCCGGCGATATCCTCTCCGGAAGCCTGTTTCAATTCCACAATGGAACGCAATTTAAATAATTCCTTTTTCAGAATATTTATAAGTTTCAGGCCCCTTTGAGTTACATCTGTCTCCTCAAGAATTGATTGCTTCTGCTGAATGGAAATATTTATTATTGAAGGAATTATATTTGTGATTTCCGGAAGTTTACTGACTTTCAGTTTATCAAGAATACCCTCTATCTTGAATTTATTCAGAGTCATGTATTCTTTAAAATATTTGATCAGTTCAGCTTCAAGTTCGCTGTCTTTCTTAAGATCAGAGATAAAATCTGTGAGAAGGTTTGATTTTTACAAGGAAAAAATCATCTTCTTTGATAAACTTTTCAATTTTGCCACTCTGAATCCCGTGAATTATCACCCGTAACTTCCATTTTTCTGTTCGCTTATCTTCTCGATTTTTGCCAGAATTCCCAATTTGCTTATTTCATTTTTTAATGGATCATCACTGATCTGATTTGTCTGCACAGAAAGAAAAATATAGTTCCCGTAAAGTTTTTTCGATATTTTAAGTGCAGCAATAGATTTTTCACTGCCTACAAGTATCGGAATTATTGTTGAAGGAAAAGTAACAAGTTCTCTCAGAGGAATCAAAGGTACTTTTATATTTTCAGTATTCAGGCTATCCATTTTTTATCTTTCAGATATTGAAAATCAACCATGATTTTTGATTTTCTACCTTTATTACCCGGAGTCTCATACATCAGATCAAGCATCAATTCTTCAAATATTGCCCTCAATCCTCTTGCACCAACTCCTCTGGCCTGGGCTTCCTCAGTGATTTTTTCCAAGTACTTCATCTGTGAAATTCAATATCAATTCCATCCAGTTTGAACAGAGCTTTGAATTGTTTTGTTATGGCATTTTTCGGCTCTTTCAAGTATCCTGAAGAAGATCAGCCTTTGTAAGTTCATCTAAGAACTCCCGTAACAGGAAATCTTCCTATCAGTTCCGGAATCAATCCGAATTTGATCAGATCTTCTGTCTGAATATTTTCAAAAATATTATCTTATGAGATATTTTTTCCTTCTTGTCCGATTCAAATCCAATAGTATTTTTTTTTAATCTGTTCTTAACAATTTTATCTAGTCCGACAAAAGCACCACCGGAAATGAAAAGAATGTTACTGGTGTCCATTTTGAGGAATTCCTGATAAGGATGTTTCCTCCGCCCAGTGGAGGAATATTTGCGATTGTACCTTCGACAATCTTCAAAAGAGCCTGTTGAACACCTTCCCCTGAAACATCTCTGGTAATTGATACATTTTCACTCTTTCTGGATATCTTGTCCATTTCATCTATATAGATTATCCCTTTCTGTGCAAGTTCCATATCCTCCCCGGCTGCCTGATACAATTTCAGTAGTATGTTCTCAACATCCTCTCCAACATATCCTGCTTCCGTAAGTGTAGTTGCATCAGCAATTGCAAATGGAACATCAAGAATTTTTGCCAGTGTTTCAGCAAGAAGTGTTTTCCCTGTCCCCGTCGGACCGATCAGAAGAATATTACTTTTTTTTATCTCCACATCAAGTTCTGAATGATTATCAACTCGTTTATAATGATTATACACAGATACAGCTAATTTCTTTTTTGCGCCAGGTCCTGTGAAATTATATACTGATCCAGTTTTTTCTTTATCTCAGGCGGGATCAGTCTTTTTTTTGTTTTTATAATCTTTTTTTCGGTTTTAACTTTATCTTTACCATTAAAAATAAGATTAAACGCAGTTTTTGTACAATTATCGCAAATATATGTCCCATGTTTACCTGCGATCAGTTTATATGCTTCTGATTGCCCTACACCGCAAAAACTGCAGTGGGCTCCATCATTAAAATCAACACTCATATTATTTTACTCCAATATTTTTTCTTTCATTTATTACACTGTCAATTATTCCGTATTTAAGTGCTTCTTCAGCATTCATATAATAATCCCTATCAATATCTTTTGCTATTTCTTCCTTTTTCCTGCCGGTATGTTTCGACAAGCAGTAAAATTATATTATCTTTTATCCGTTTTATTTCTTCCGCATGGATCAATATATCAGTTGCCTGCCCCTGAAAACCCCCGAGTGGCTGATGAATAAGAATTCTTGAATTTGGGAGTGCATAACGTTTCCCTTTACTCCCGCCAGCAAGTATAATTGCAGCCATTGAAGATGCCTGACCCATGCATATCGTAACAACATCATTTTTTATAAATTTCATTGTATCATAAATAGCCATTCCTGCAGTCACAATTCCTCCGGGGGAGTTTATATAAATGGAAATATCCTTTTCAGAATCTTCAGCTTCAAGGAATAATAATTGTGCTATTATAACATTTGCTACTGAATCATCAATTGCAGATCCAAGAAAAATAATACCGTCTTTGAGTAATCTTGAATAAATATCATATGCCCTTTCCGTATTTCCGCTCTGTTCAACAACAACTGGAATTAATGCCATATTACACCTCTCTGATCTTTATTTTTTCTTTAAGCAGGTCAATTGTACGATTTCGGCCGATGCTATCCTTTAACGATTCCTTCTGTTCTTTGTTCATATAATACTTCCTTACTTCCTTAATATCAATATTATTAGCTTCCGCAATTAATTTAAATTCCTTTTCAAGGTCCTCATTCTGAACTTTAATATCATTAATTTTTTTAATCTCTTCAACAATAAATGAGAATTTTATAGATTTTTCAGCATTTTCCCTTACAGTTTTCAAATATTCAGATCTTTTATCTTCAGGAAGGGTCATTAACAATTGTGCATATTGAGCTTGTGACCTCTGAACCTCCTGGTCAACAAGAGAATCCGGGACACTGAAATCACAAAGTTCTATAAGTTTCTCTCTGATCTCAGTTGTAACAACCTGATCTCTCTGTCTTTTCAGTTGAGCTGAATATTCTTCGCTGAGTTTTGATTTAAAACTTTTCTCATCAGCAAATCCGATAGATTTAAGAAATTCACTATTCAATTCCGGAGTTACATATTCTGATATTGATTTAATGTTTATAAAATGTTTTATCTTTTTTCCGGCCCAGTTTTTTTTCTTATTATCTTTCGGGTATTTTCTTTCAAATTCAAATGAATCCCCAATTGATTTACCCAACAATTCTTTATATAGATCACCTAACTCTTCATGAGGTTCTTCTTTCATCTCAAAAAATGAATCTTTTTTAGGCATCATCCTTTTTGTATCGGTAAATTGTGATTGAATTAAAAATTCAACAAAGTCTCCTGAATTAACGCCCCTCTCTTTTACGATCTGTTTTTTTTTATTATTTTCAAGGATCATTTTTATTTGTCTGGTTTCGTCAAAATCCTCTGTTTTTAATAATTCCTTTTTTATATCAATATTGATCTTATCAAGATCCGGGATTTTTACTTCCGGGAATAGATCAACTGAAACAAGTGCTTTAAGATCCTCTCCATCTTTAAATTCAAATTCCTTAACTACCGGAGAAGAGATTATCTGGATCTTCTCTTCTTTTATCTTCTTGAAAGTATATTCTTCGATCATTTTATTAATTACTTCATCAATAATGATCTCATGATATTTATTTTTTACTACTTCTACAGGTATCCTTCCTTTTCTGAAACCATCGAGTTTCATTTCAGCAGAATATTTTTCTGCTGCCAGTTCAAAGCTTTCATCTATATCTTTTCTTTTAATTATAATATTAAATTCTTTTAACAAGGGTGATGATGATTTGATTTTATCCTCTTTTTGTGTTTTTTTGATTTCAGCTTTTTTTTCAGATACGGCATTTTTTTTTACCGGATTCTCCTTAACGGAATCATTTGCTACCCTTTTATCTGCTTTTTTAACCGGAAGTTCTTTTTCAGACATTAATATCTCTCCTGTTTTTGTATTATTTATTTGATATTAAACTGAATATCTCAATAAATTTAATTTTGAGATTATACCATATACTTAACAAACTTCATTTTTAAAGTCAAATTTTATAGCGCTGATATCTTTTTTTATTTGAGAAACGAGCTCCTTTTCATTACTGAAGGATATCCCCTCTCTTTTAAATCTGACAAACTGTACTTCAACAAAACGGTTATAAAGATCTTCTTTCAGATCAAATATATGTGTTTCAATCTTCTTCAGATCTCCTTTTAAAGAAGGTTTTGAACCTATGTAAGTTGCTGAGTTGAAAATTGCGTTGTTCACTACCACCCTGGAAACATAAACTCCATCAGGTAAAATGCAATTATCATTAACAATGTTTATCGTCGGGAAACCCAGCCTGGTCCCTATCTGATTCCCTTTTTCAACAACTCCTTCAACCGAGAAAAAATCTCCAAGCATATTTCGTGCAGTTATCAAATCACCCTTTCTGAGGAATGATCTGATCAATGTACTTGAAATTTTTGTATTTTTATAGGATTCGGAAGGGACTACTTTAACTTTAAAATTTTTTTTCTTTCCATATTCAGTTAATTTTGCAGTATCCCACTCTCTTCCTTTCCCTAACTTGAAATTTTCCCCTATAATAAGATATCTCATTGAAAACTTACCCAACAGATATTTATCTACAAAATCACGCCCATCCATATCAAACACTTTGGCGAAGTCAATATATTCTATTCTGCTCATACCAATTGAATTTAGAGTATCTATTTTTTTTGATTCAGAGAATATCAGCTTATCTTCATTCTTGAAGTAAATTCTGGGATTGGGTTTGAAAGTCAGAAGTACTTTGCCAAGAGAATATTCTGCTGCTATTTTTAATGCATTTTTTACTATTTTTTTATGACCTAAATGGAAACCGTCAAAATTTCCAATTGTAACAGCATTGCCGGGTCTATTTTCCATGTCATTTTCTACTTATTTTCTATATCTGTTTTTATATCGATACCGAATATATCAGTGCTGTCAAAAGGTTTCATCGGATTAAAAAATGTTAAAACGAGAATAATTAACAATATTATCAGATACAGGACCTGAAAAAGGTTCATTTTTTTCCATGCGACAACTCTCCTTTGTGTAATTAATTCCTGTTCTATCTCGTCTTCTACTTTATTCTCTTTTTTCTGAATTATGTCTTTCTTCAAAAGATTATATATACTTTTATAAACCTTGTACTTATTAAAAAGCCCCATTTCAACTAGGTTTAATACCGAATTCTCCCCATTTATAAATTTTAGAACACCAAGTTCCCCCTCGGTAAGATAAACTTTCTCAGAATCTGTTTTGGGGTCTTCATGCTCATTTATTATCTCAATTTTAAATGAATCAATTTCAGAAGGCTCAAATACAATGTTATCGTTGGGTATCTGTTCTATGATCTGAGGCCATTCATCAAGCATTTGAACCCCTTCCATGATAATATTATCTGTTGGAAGTGGCTCTATTATC
This sequence comes from Candidatus Aminicenantota bacterium, assembly GCA_963827565.1. Classification (GTDB taxonomy): domain Bacteria; phylum Acidobacteriota; class Aminicenantia; order UBA2199; family UBA2199; genus UBA647. The sequence goes on along the minus strand of CAWHBG010000002.1, from coordinate 209,341 downwards.
TTCATTGAAGGTTCGATAACCTCCATCACCTTGAAGTTATATTCACCCTTTTTCCATTTAAAAAGTGATAAAATAATTTCTGTAGCCTGAGTATGCAGCGCCTCGGATATGGTACTTTCTCCAATCAGCCCCATACTGAGCAGTATTTCGCCGATTTTCTGATTTGTTCTTTTCTGGATTGAAAGTGCTCTGTCAAGCATCTCTTCACTGATAAGATCCTGTTTGACAAGGACAGATCCCGATCTTAATTCAATTTTTTTTGGGAAGGAATCTACTCCAACAATAAAACCTTTTTCAAATACAAGTGTTATAAATGCATTATCGCTAGTGAACGTTAAAAGTCCGCTCTTTCTCTGATATGAGATTAGCTGCAGGATATCCGGAACTTTGAAATCTCTAAGCGTACCTTTAAAAGCCATCAGAATCCCCTTTTACAGAATACAGATTTATAAATAAATACATTATAGCGGCAAATATCATAGTTATATTGAAAATTATCGGATAACCAGAGAACATCTTCTGGAAAAATAATTTTCCTGCAAAAGAAAAAAATGCAAAAGAATAAAAAACCATTAATAAGGAAATAAATGAATAATATTTTTCTTTAAATGCAAGATTTATCCCGGGAAAGACAAGGGATATACTCCCTATGAGAATTCCTTTTATAAAATGTTTCTTCCTGATTTTCTCTTCCTTTGCTACTTTAGCTTCAAGAAAAATAACATCCTTTATCATAAATAACTGATAGCAGTCACCGCAATAATTATTACTTGCATCGGTGGCGCTTTCTTTAATTATCTTATAGCATTTGGAGCAACGGGTACTCTCTCCAAGGTGAGGGAAAAGGAAATGTATAAAATAAATATAAAGGAGTAGTAGTAGTGAATAATACATGACAGGTAATTTTATAAATTCTTTAAGTACTGATAAAACAAATGTCAATAATTCGAAATTTTCCTCTGAGGAACTGATGGCCCTCTTTTTCAATAACCCTGATGAAAACCTGACCTCTTTTAGCTTATGAATTTTGTTCTTAATTTTCTTGATCTCAGGAAATCTTGTTGCATAAGAATTAAAAACCTTGGAATTTTTCTGCATAGCCAGAACTAATGTGAAATTATGCAGTGCTGTATCATCGTTTTCATTTAATTCAAGAGCATTTTTAAAATATTTCATACTCTCCTGGTAATTACCTGACTTATAATAAATATTTCCCAACAAATTAAACTTAAGAATATTTTCAAAATTCTTACCGGTAGAGAGAAGTAGATCAAGAGATGAATTATAATCTCTGTTCTCATAATAGGAATAAGCAAGATATACCTTTAATTCATTATCAAATTTTGAATATTCGGCTTTAGAAAAATACTTGCCTGAAATGACCTCATTTATTGTCAGATATGAATCACTGGCAATATTTTTATTTAAATGCGCTTTAAAGCTGAAAAATACAGAAAAGACAACTATCAGAATTATTAGTATTGTAACTGCCTGTTTTTCATATCTGTTCATGTATACCCATAGCATACCTGAAAGTATAAATGGGAATATCATCCATCCTGACAGGAATATCAAAGGCCAAAGCAAAAGTATAGAAAAAATTACAATTTTTTTGATCGAGAAACCTTCATTTTCAGTTCCAAGTGCATCATTGGAAAATATTTTGAAATATTTACAAAAAATAATTATTGAATAGATAAAGAATATAAAAATTGCTGCCATATATAAAGCTGAAAATACAAGGCCTGTAAAGGCAAAAAAAGAATTACTTCTATGAAAAAGGGATATACTCTGTTTGATAAGATTTCCCAAATTATAGAACTTCCCCCCTTTTTTACGTTTGATATTCTCAATTTTGTTGTAAATCTGCCAATAGCCAGTAGTATTTTTTTTTATTTTGTTATAAACAATCAGAGCTTCATCAAGTTTCCCTTGCTGAGTAAATGAATCTCCGATTTTTTCAAGTTTAACAATAGAGTCCTCCAATTCCTTTCTGGGAAGATTCATCAGATCCAATTGTGACAGAGAATTTATAAACTGGCTGTCAGAAATTTTCAGATCAAAATATTTTAATTCATGAACATTTCCGTAAGAAATATCTCCAAATATTCCTGAGCTTAATATAAATATGAAAGTCAGCGTAATAAGCACAGAGTTTTTCTCACTGTTCTAGCCCCTCATTAAATTTATCTTTGAATAACCTGTTAAGATTCACTATTACTTCAGTAAGAAAATTCTCTTCAGTATCGTTAAGATTTCCTTTGGTTTTTGATTTTAATTCTTCCAATAGAGAAATAAACAGCCGTGAATTTTTTTTATCGGGTTTGGGAATATTATTGACAGGGTCGTTTATCTCACCAAGATTTATCATAGCCTGGGTAGTGAGAAGTAATACAATTGATTTGAATTCGGCTTCCATATTTTAATGAATCAATGAATCTTTATTGTTTTTGTAAAAAAAAAATATTATCATTGACTTCAATATTTTTTATAACATTTTTACTAATAAAAAACAAGATGAATGAATTTGAACAATTAATAAAAATAATTGAAACATTGAGAGCACCTGATACAGGTTGCCCATGGGATAAGGTTCAAACTAAAAAATCTCTTAAAGAATACATTATTGAAGAGGCATACGAGTTGATTGAGGCAATTGATAAAGAAGATATATCAAACATAGAAGAAGAATTAGGTGATCTTCTGCTTCAGATTATATTTGTATCGCAAATTATGAAGGAGAAAGGAGAAAGTTCAATATCAGAAGTCATAAAGAACCTTAACCGGAAACTTATCAGAAGACACCCTCACATTTTTTCCGATTCAATTGCTGATACTCCTGCAGAAGTGAAGAACAATTGGGAAAAAATAAAAAAAAAGAAAAAAAGAAAGAGAGTATACTTTCTGATTACCCGGTTTCCATGCCTGCATTATCCTCTGCAAAAAGATATGGGGAACAGGCTTCATCTGTGGGATTTGACTGGGGGTCTGCCGGTCCCGCCCTTGATAAAGTTCAGGAAGAACTGGATGAATTGCGATCGGAAATTGAAACATCAGATAAAAAAAAGATCTCCGAAGAACTTGGCGATCTCCTTTTTTCCGTTGCAAATGTGGCCAGGATCACAGGAATTAATCCGGAATTCGCTTTAAGAGATGCAAATGTCAAATTTAAAACAAGGTTCCGTACTCTGGAAAAAAGAATGAAAGAACTTAAGTTACCTATCAAATCTGCTTCTCTGGAACAAATGAACAACATATGGGATTTAATCAAGCAAGGTGAGAATTAGTGTTCTATTTCTCCAAAATCCTCTTTTGAAAGTGAGTTAAACCAGTTTTCCACCTTGTCTTCACTATCAAAAAAATCATTAGAGATTCCTGATACATCGAAATTTTGATAGACCTGGTCTGAAATAAATATTTTTGCTTCACTTTTCAGAGCAATCGCAACAGCATCTGAAGGGCGGCAATCCAATATTCTTGTATCATTACCATTTTCTATATGGAGTTCAGCATAATAAGTGTTATCAACAATCTCATGAATGATCACTTTATCAACTTTAAAACTGAATTCCTCTATTAATGAGTTCAGTAGATCGTGGGTCATGGGCCTGGGGGATTTTATTTTTTCCAATTCGATCGTTATACTATTTGCTTCCGAAATTCCGATCCATATAGGGATTATCTTTTCAAGTTTTTCAGGTTTCAGGAGCATTACAGGCATTTTTGAAACCGGGTCCAGGATCAGTCCCATAAGATTTACTTCTATATTTTCTGACATTTGTGATTTATATAGTATCAAAAACTGCTTTTGTCAATCTTATAAAATTGATTTTAAAAAAATATATAATAATCTGATGCCAAATCCTGTCGCTCCTCTTGTGCTTAAATACTCATTCTCTTTTTCGATGAAAGCTGTACCGGCAATATCAAGATGGGCAAAAGGGACTTTCCCGGAAAATTCATTCAAAAACAAAGCTGCTTTAATTGATGAAGCATCCCCGTATCCTGCATTCTTCAGGTCAGCGATATTTGATTTAATACTGTTTTTGTAGTTTTTATAAAGGGGCATTTCCCATAGGTATTCTCCTGTCCTTTCACCTGCAGCCTTAAGATTTTTTGCAAGTTTATTGTTCAGAGTAAACAAGCCGGCGTAGGAGTTCCCGAGAGCAGTAATTATAGATCCTGTTAAAGTGGATAACTCAATAATATAATCAGGGTTTTCCTCAGATGCCATTATTATTGCATCTGCCAATACTAATCTACCTTCTGCGTCTGTGTTAAATATCTCTACACTTTTTCCGTTTCTGAAAACAATAATATCATCCGGTTTGTAGGATCTTTCAGAAGGCATGTTTTCAGCGAGAGGCATAAATGAAACTAATTTAACAGGCAGTTTCATTAAAGAGGCAATATTGATTATTCCGAGCGCAATTGCAGAACCTGACATATCTGACTTCATTGTACTCATATGTGATCCCGTCTTAATATTCAATCCGCCAGAATCATAAGTTATCCCTTTCCCGATGATTGCAATCTCTTTCTCAAATTCAGGAGGGACATATGATAGCTTTACCAGAATGGGTTTATGTTCGGAACCTGTTCCCACATTCAGCAATCCGTTTAATTTTTCCTTCTTCAACCTTTGTTCATCAAAGATTTCAATACTTATATTTTTTTGTCCGGAAAGAGATTCGGCTATTTTTTTCATATACTCCGGGGTCACAATCTTCGGAGTTTCATTGATAAGATCCCTTACCGATTTAACTACACCTGAAACCTTTGCACTCTCATTAAGTATTTTAGAAAATCTTTTTATATCGTTTACAATAATTAACATTGATTCTGGAACAAAGTGATCTTTATCTGAAATGTATTTATCAAAAATATAACTATTTAGAAAAAGATAATCAAAAAAATTTATTATGAGATCATCATTGATCTTTTCGATATCTGAAATATCCACAACAGATTTCCTGAGTTTGAACTCTCTGACGCCAGATGAAATATTTTTTGAAAGTTTCCTTAACTTATCCTCATTTAGAGGCGATCCTGCGCCTATAAGAAAAACACTTTTATTTCCTGAACTATAAAAATATTTTTCATTTTCCTCTCCCTTAAAACCCCTGTTCTTTATTTCGCCTGATACATCAGGATACTTCTGAATTATTCTTGACAATCCTTTTTTCCCTACAACCGGGATTATCACAAGTTCCTTACCTGTATATTCTTTTTTTTGTTTCAGTCTGATTTTCATAATTATGATACTATTTAAATGGAAAAAGATTGTCAAAAATCCGTTAAATATCACACATCTGTATAAATTAATTTTTAAACTTAACTTTTATTGACTAAAGGGACCTTATATGATAATTTTTTTTCTTTCTGGCTAATTATAAAATTAAAGACAAGGAGTCTCAAATGAGTAAAAAAATGGCAACTATTGATGGAAATACTGCTGCAACCCATGTGGCTTATGCTTTCAGTGAAGTGGCTGCAATTTATCCGATCACACCTTCATCAGGAATGGGTGAAATGGCAGATGAATGGTCAGCTTTCGGTAGGAAGAATATATTTGGACAAAAGCTTGATGTAGTTGAAATGCAGTCTGAAGGCGGTGCAGCCGGTTCAGTTCATGGAGCACTTTCAGGAGGTTCTCTTACTACTACTTTTACAGCTTCCCAGGGTTTGCTGCTCATGATCCCGAACATGCATAAGATCGCAGGTGAAATGTTGCCTACGGTTTTTCACGTATCTGCCAGGTCTCTTGCATCTCAATCCTTGTCAATTTTTGGGGATCACTCAGATGTAATGTCTGTAAGGAACACAGGATTTGCATTGATGGCTGCTTCAAATATTCAGGAGACCATGGACCTTGCACTCGTATCACATCTTTCGACACTTAAGTCATCTGTGCCGTTCGTAAGCTTTTTTGACGGCTTCAGGACTTCTCATGAGATTCAAAAAGTTGAGATGATCGACTATGACACCATGGCTTCAATGTTAGAAATGAAATATGTTGAAAACTTCAGAGAGAGGGCTTTATCACCCGACCGCCCGATACTTAAAGTGGGAGCTCAGAATCCTGATGTATTTTTCCAGGGAAGAGAAACTGTTAATGCTTATTACGATAAAACTCCTGGGATCGTTGAAGAATATATGAATGAGTTGTTCAAAAAAACAGGTAGAAAATACAATCTTTTCGATTATGTCGGAGCTGAAGACGCAGAGAATGTTATTATTGCAATGGGATCATCCTGTGATACCATTGAAGAAACCATAAACTACCTTAACAGCAAAGGGGAAAAGCTTGGACTCATCAAAGTAAGACTATACAGGCCTTTTGCAGTTGAAACATTCCTTTCGGCACTCCCTGCAACAGTTAAAAGAATTGCTGTTCTTGACAGAACAAAAGAACCCGGATCAATTGGAGAACCTTTGTATCTTGATGTTGCAACCGCTTTGAGAGGCAGAGATATTAAAGTTATAGGCGGCAGGTACGGTCTCAGTTCAAAAGAATTCACGCCTTCAATGGTCAGAGATACTTTCGAACATCTTAAAAATGACGGTTTTCATGGATTTACTGTTGGTATTGATGATGATGTTACAAAAAGATCGGTCAAGAAAGGTGAAATCATTACGACTGAACCAGATGACATCAAACGGTGTATTTTCTGGGGTCTCGGATCTGATGGAACAGTGGGCGCTAATAAAAATTCAATAAAGATTATCGGTGACAACACTGACATGAATGCACAGGGATATTTTTCCTATGATTCAAAAAAATCAGGCGGAATAACCATCTCATATCTGAGATTCGGTCAAAGCAAAATTCTCTCAACCTATTTAATAACAAAAGCTGATTTTATCGCTCTTCACAACTCCGCATATATTGGAAGATATGATGTTCTGGGAGAAATTAAAGATGGAGGTACCTTCCTTCTGAACTCGAACCTCTCGAATGATGAGGTTTTCTATCACCTGACAAGAGATATGCAGGAAACTATCATCAACAAAAAAATTAAATTTTATAATATAGATGCATTAAAGATAGCAAATGAGGTCGGACTCGGAAATAGGATCAATACAGTTATGCAGGCAGCTTTCTTTAAGGTTTCAGGTGTCCTTGAAGAGGATAAAGCAATTGCGCTTATCAAAGATTCAATTAAAAAGTCATTTGAAGCAAAAGGCGATAACATTGTAAAAATGAACTGGGCTGCGGTAGATAAGACCAGTGAAGCCCTTAACGAGATCGAATATCCGAAAGATATTGCTCAAGTTGAAAAATATTATACCCCTACTCCTTTAATAGATAAGAATGATAAAGGATTTTCAAAAGATGTCATCGAAAAGATCATGCATTTGAAAGGAAATTCAATACCGGTTTCCGCTATGCCTCTTGACGGCAAGGTACCCACCGGAACTGCAATGTTGGAAAAAAGAGGGATCGCACCAATGGTGCCCAGGTGGTTGCCGGAGAATTGTATTCAGTGTAACCAGTGTTCACTTGTATGTCCGCATGCGGCCATAAGAGCAAAACAAATTGATCCGTCGGATCTGAAAAATGCGCCGGATTCATTTAAAACGATCAAATCATCTACCAAAAATGAAAAAGATCTTCAGTTCAAAATTCAGATATATACTGAAGACTGTACAGGCTGCGGAAATTGTATTGAGACCTGCCCGTCAAAAGAGAAGTCTCTTGTCCTCAGCCCGATAGATGAAGAAAGAGGTCTTGGAGAAGTTGAAAATGCAGTTTTCTTTAATGATCTCCCGGACAATGTGCTTGATGGAGTAAAACCCGATTCGATCAAAGGGACCCAGTTTAAAAAACCTCTTTTTGAGTTCTCCGGAGCCTGTGCGGGATGTGGTGAAACTGCTTATGTAAAATTAGCAACTCAGCTGTTCGGTGACAGGATGATTATTGCTAATGCGACAGGTTGTTCATCAATTTATGGCGGTACATTTCCGACAACCCCCTATACAAAAACTAAAGAAGGCAGAGGCCCGGCATGGGCAAATTCTCTTTTCGAAGATAATGCAGAGTACGGTTTCGGAATGAGGCTGGCCGTTGATGCAAATAGAAGACAATTAAAGTCAAATGTAGAAAAAGCATTAAATTTGGATATTTCCGATTCTCTTAAAAACCTCTTAAAAAAGGGGATCGAGGGCTGGGACTCTATAGACAATGGAATCCAGGAAAATGCAGAACTGATAAAAAAACACCTATCAGATGAATCCGCTTTCCGGATCTGATGAGAAATCTAAAACTATTCGTAAGATAATTGAATTGAAAGACTACTTTGTTGATAAATCAGTATGGTGTTTTGGCGGAGACGGATGGGCATATGATATCGGTTACGGAGGACTTGACCATGTTCTTGCTTCAGGAAAAAACATCAATGTCCTTGTACTTGATACTGAAGTATATTCAAATACCGGCGGTCAATCTTCGAAAGCCACACCTCTTGCATCTGTTGCCAAGTTTGCTGCAGCAGGTAAGAGAACCGCAAAAAAAGACCTCGGTCTTATCAGTATGAGTTACGGGAATATTTATGTTGCATCCATCAGCCTTGGTGCCAATATGAATCAGGCTATTAAAGCGTTTTCAGAAGCTGAAGCATATAACGGACCGTCTCTGATTATTGCATATTCACCTTGTATTGCTCATGGTGTAGATATGAGCAAAACAGTTCAGGAAGAAAAACTTGCTGTACAATCAGGTTACTGGCCCCTTTACAGGTACAACCCTTCACTCGTTGCAGAGGGCAAAAATCCTTTTGTTTATGAAACCAAAGATCCGACCGTACAGATGATGGACTTTTTAATGAATGAAGGAAGATACACTATCCTCAAGAGGCAATTCCCCGAAGTTGCAGATGAACTTTATGAAAAAGCCATCGATAATAAAAAAGAAAAACACAGCTACTATAAAAAACTTAGTGAATTGTAGAGAAAACAAGCAGATTTTAAAGAGGTGCCGGAAGAACCGGGATGAATAAAATGAAGAAAGCAACAAAAGCATATGAAGATATTGAATTTTTAAAATCCAATGAAGCCCGAACAATAAGAATAATTTCTGAATACCTTGAACCTGCAAAAAGATTAACAGAAAATAATATAAAAAATACGGTTGTATTCTTCGGATCTGCAAGGGCAAATCCTGAGAAAGGAAATGGAAAAAGGAATTATTGGGCTGCGGAGGAGATGGCCTACAGGCTGGGCAATTTTTCAAAAGAGTTGAAAAAAAAAGACCTTTCATTTACTATATGCACCGGTGGTGGACCCGGGATAATGGAAGCGGCAAACAGAGGCGCGGGACGTGCCGGAGTAAGAAGTATCGGTTTAAACATTGAGATCCCTTTTGAACAATTCCCGAATAAGTACATTTCTGAAGAACTTAGTTTTGAATTTCACTATTTTTTCATGAGAAAGTTATGGTTCTTTTGTCATGCCAAGGCGATCATCGTTTTCCCGGGAGGATTCGGTACATTTGATGAATTGTTTGAAATGCTGACATTAATACAGACAGAAAAGCTTGAAAGGGAAAATTTTTCTATATTGCTGTATGATAAGGAATACTGGGACTCAGTTATAAATTTTGACATATTAATCGAAAAAGGAATGATCTCTGAAAAAGATTTGGAGCTTTTCAGCTATTTTTCAGATGTTGAGGAAGGTTTCTCGATTTTAAAACCCAGATTGATTAAGTCGATCAGAAAAAACAGTAATTGTATCTGAATTATCGGGTGAATTATGACAATCAATAAAATAACTGAATATCTGGTACGAAACAGGGAGAATGAAGATTTTATCAGTCCTGAGGTTCTTGATCCTATTGACTATAGCAATGACTCGCCTGATACATGGATTGAGATAGAAAACCCTGAGTTCACATCCTTGTGCCCTAAAACCGGATTACCGGACCTCGGAACAATAAGGATAAAATATCTCCCGAATAAAAAAATAATTGAACTTAAATCACTTAAATACTATTTCCTTCAGTTCCGTAATGCAGGGATATTCTATGAAAACCTGACAAAACTGATTTCGCGCCACCTTATCGAATGTCTTGATCCATTTCAATTAAAAGTTGAGGCTGAATTCACTTCCCGTGGCGGAATAAGCTCCAAAGTAACTACTGAATATAAAAGAAACTGATAAGATAATCTTATTTAACTGCTTCGAATATCTTAAGGTATTTTTCAACGATAACATCCCACGAATAGTTTTCATTAAAAAACTCCTTTCCGTTATCCCCCATTTCTTTTCTTAAACGTTCATCGTTCAGCAGCAGGCTGAAAACCTCTCTGAATTGTTTATAGTTTGTATACCATAAACCTGCATTACTTCTCTGACATTGTCCCTTCAGAACTTCTGTTCTTCCATTTGCTATTACAGGTATACCAGTGGCCCAGGCTTCGAGCGTTACCATTGATAATGATTCATACTGGGAAGGTATCACTAACAGCTCAGCCCCTGATAAGGCATTGAATTTGTCATCATCATCAAGAAATCCCAGATAATTAATATTTTTATGTTCAGGTATTTCTATAACAGATTTTCCCATTAATATCAGTTGAATTTCGGATCCTGTTTCATCACAGAACTTTATAAAAAATCTTAAAAGTTCGGGGACCCCCTTGTTTTCATCAAGTCTGCCTATATAAAGTATGTATTCTGAATCTAATTCATATTTTTTTTTAAATGATCCCGGGTTAAAAGAATCTGGAATTTCAGAACCCACTCCGACTATATCACCCATTACTTCAATATTTCCCGAGATCCTATTTATCAGTTCTTTTTCCTCATAAGAGTTATATATTATTGCAGATGGGATATTAAAGAGGTTTTTGAACAATCTCAAATAGATAACTTCATCATGCTCAGCTGTAGGTACAAGCAAAGATTTATTACGAAATCTCCTTAATCCTTCGTATGAGTGATAGTATCTGTATGAAAAAAATATATATTTAAAAAATTCTCCTTCCCGTTTTTCCAATTCATCCAGCAAATCAGGCATATAGGGCCCCTCTTCATAAAGCCACTCTTTTTCATCAGAAACAGAATGTTCACTATTAAAAATTTTTTCCTGAAGCTTTCCGAATTTTACCGGATCTCTCTCCCTTTCAACTTTAAACCTGTTTATAACTATCCCGTTGATCTCTTCCCTGTTTTCTGTAAAATGGTGTCCCCATGTAAGATAATCCAAAGCAGTAGAAGTAAATACTTCCACCTCCAAATACCCGTTTAATTTTTCTGCTATGAGCCTGGCGTGATATTCTGCCCCTCCGTTTATCTCAATGCCATATCTTTGAACAATTATACCGATTTTACGCATATGAATATTATATCATGAGTTATGGCAAATAATTTCTGCTTTTCTCCCTTTCAGAAAAGCTTTACAAGAGAATTGGATAATGCAAGATAAGAAATACCGTATATTATCAGATGAATATATACACTTGACCTGAAATATATTTTCATATCATCACTATAAAACTGATTTTTTTTGAGTGAAGTGTCATTTTTGAAATTTTCTTCAGTTTTTTTATTTATTGAAAGAAATTTATGTTCAAATATAATCGATATTAATAATGAAAATAGAATATACCAGTAAAATTTTATATTGAAATTAAAAATATTATAGATAAACCCTGAAAAACATGAATACCCTATTAATACAGGGAGAAGTTTCCAAAAATAAATATTAATTGAAGCGAATTTAGCAATAAACGAAAGAAATAATTGCGCAAAAAATAAAAATATCAGAAAATACAAAAAATCAAACAATAAATTCGCCATTTTTTAATAAAAAACCTCAATTTATTACATTAGAATAGATGTAAACAAATGTTTTCGTAAAAACTATCTCACTTCATTAAAATTGTCAATCTTGACAACTTCTGGTAATTCCTATATAAATTAATGCAATTTGGAGGATATTATGAATGTATTTGTGCTGATCAAGCAGGTTCCTGATACAGAAGCAATGTTATCGGTTAAGGACGGGAATTCGATTAATGAGGATAATATAAAATGGATCATTAGTCCTTATGACGAATATGCCCTTGAAGAGGCGATTAAACTCAAGGAAAAAGAATCAGATGTGATAGTGAATGTTATAACTCTGGGGCCGGAAAGGGTTGAAAGTGCTCTGAGAAGCGCTTTGGCAATGGGTGCTGATAACGGTATTCACATAGAGTGCTCTGATGATCTTGATTTATCAAGCAGGGCCAGAGTCCTTGCAGAGGCTATAAAAAAAGAGTCTGATCCCGGAATTATTTTTATCGGAAGGCAGGCTATAGATGACGATTCCAATCAAACCCATATTCTTGTATCTGAATACCTTGATCTCCCAATCACGACGAATATAACTTCATTTGAGTATAAAAACGGGAAGGTTATCATTGAAAGAGAAGTTGAAGGTGGAGATATAGAAACAATTGAGATGGATACTCCCTGCGTAGTAACTGCTTCTAAAGCACTTAATACGCCAAGGTATGCTTCTCTTATGGGAATAATGAAGGCCAAGAAGATTCCTCTTAAGAAAGTTTCATTAAATGACCTTGGAAATATATCAACTGATAAAAAAACTAATACAATAAGGCTCTTTTCTCCGCCCGAAAAAGCTCCAGGAAGAGTTCTTGAGGGAGAACCTGAAGAAATGGTAAAAGAACTTGTAAAGATATTAAAAGATGAAGCAAAGGTATTATAGGAGAAACACATGTCAAATTCAGGAATTTATATTGAGATAAAAGACGGAAAAGTAAGAAAAAATGTTAACGAAGTTGTTTCTGCGGTCAGATCTTCTGGAAATACGGTATATGGGATCATATTCACAAATGAAATTCAGAATTATAAGGATCAGCTAAAAGGTTTCGATAAGATCATAAATGTTAAAGGTGATGATATCAGTTTTCATCCTGACTCATTTTCCCAAACCATAGCTGAAATAGTCAAGGAGAATAATATTGAATACCTCCTTGGTTCATATACTTTCAAATCTAAAGAGATATTTCCCAGAGTTGCCGGTAAAATCATGGAATCCTCTCTTGTTAATGATTGTGTAAAATATGATTTTAAAGAAAATATAGCAACAAAACCTGTCTATTCGGGAAAACTTTTAAAAGAAATAAAAATACTCGCTGCAACAAAACTTATTACTTTCAGGCCTAATGTTTTTCCAATTACAGATCATGAGACAGGTTCTCCTGAAATTGTGGAAAAAATTGTTTCTGATTTAAAAAGATCAAAGGTTGTCAATATAAAAAAATCTGAATCCAAAAGTATAGATATAATGGATGCAGAGATAATCGTTTCTGGTGGAAGAGGTATGAAAGAGAAGGCAAACTTCAAACTTCTTGAAGAACTGGCAGGTGTACTAAATGCAGGTGTGGGAGCTTCCAGAGCCGCAGTAGATTCAGAATTTGCATCCTACAGTATGCAGATCGGTCAGACCGGTAAAGTTGTTAACCCGAAACTGTATATTGCTTGCGGAATTTCAGGGGCAATACAACATTTTGTGGGTATGAAAACATCAAAGATCATAGTTGCAATAAACAAGGATTCAGAAGCACCGATATTTAAAAAAGCCGACTATGGCATTGTCGGAGACCTGTTCAAAATTGTACCTATGCTTAAGGAAGAATTGGAGAAGGTTCTCTAATCTGATATTAAATAATTTTATTTATTTCAGTACGAATCGAGTCCCATTCCTGTTCAGGAATGTACGCACCAATTACTTCAACAACTTTAGATGCCATCAGTGAACCCAATTTCCCGCATTTTCCCACCGGTAATCCGAGAGAAAGACCATACAAGAATCCTGATGCATAAAAATCACCTGCTCCTGTGGTATCCACCGGTTCCGCGGTGAAAGGACTGATGAAATGTTGTTTCCCTTTTTCATCGATTATCAGAGATCCTTTGGACCCGATTTTCACAATAGAAATATCACAGTATTGAGACAGGATTTTTACTGCCTTTTCAGGATCAGATTCTCCTGTAAAAGCCCTGGATTCATCTTCATTTGCAAAAACAATATTAACGTGTTCTTTTATTGAATCTTTTAAAAATTCGATATTTTCTTCAACAATATTAAAACTTGAAAGATCAATGGCTGTGATTAATCCTGCTTCTGACGCAAGTTTCAATGATTTTCTTACAAGGTCATGGTTTTGTACCATATACCCTTCAAAAAAAAAGTGTGTATGATCTCTGAAAAGGTCAATATTGAGATCATCTGCAACTAATTCTATCGCGGCGCCCAGATATGTGGCAAAAGTCCTTTCGGAATCTTCCGATATCATACATATTGCAGTACCTGTTCCCTGCTCTCCCTTAAATAGATGGGGATTAATACCATTTTCACTCATCTCATTATAAAAAAATTCACCGAATTCATCTTCACCGATCTTACCTATATAACTTGTTTCAACCCCAAGCTTTGAAAGCCCATTTATCGCATTTGCAACAGACCCTCCGGTAACTCTGCTTTTTTTAATAGATTTTGATCTCTTTAATATATCTTTTGCAGTTTCAAGATCAATATGATTCATACTCCCTTTTTTGAATGAGAGTGATTCTACAAAACTGTCATCAACTATCATAAGAAGATCTACCAGCGCATTACCCAATCCGAGTATCTTATTCATTTATCCTCCACATTTATTTCCAATACATTCTTTTCAAGGTACAAAACAAGTTTCAAATATATTTCATTGATTTTATCCTTACTATCACCTGAATCTAAACAGGTAAGGAAATCTGATGCAAGCTCTGTTCCTCTGTCAAAGCCAAATACTCCTGCAATCCCCTTTATATCATGTGCAATTTTTCGCATTTCCATATATTTCCCTGCAAGGTGGTACTCCCGGAGATTTTTTATATAACCTTTAACCGATCCCTTGAACTCATTTTCAAGTTTTTTCAGAAATATTTTATCAGATATCTCATCAAGAATCTCATCCATTACAAACTCCTGTTCATTATCTTTTCTATTTTGTTCCCGCCTTTTATTAATACTATAACTGATTTAAGCGAGTTCAATTCTTTTTCATCTACCAGAGCATAAGCTGCAATTATTACTTTGTCACCTTTATTAACAAGGTGTGCTGCAGCTCCGTTCAGCCTTATTTCTCCACTCCCTCTCTCTTCAGGAATTACATATGTGGAAAATCTATTACCGTTGCTTACATTATATATTTCTACTTTTTGAAATTCCCGTAATTCAGCAGCCTCCATTAATTCAACGTCTATCGATATACTTCCGTTATAATCTTTATCTGTAGAAGTAACTACAGCTCTGTGAATTTTTGATATTAGAAATGGTATCATCATTTATAATTCTCCGAAAATTAAATTATCAATAAGTCTGACACCCTCAACATATACTGCTAACGCTATTAGTGAATTTTTCAGATCTATCTTATCTGTCTTCTTCAATTCATTTAGCGAAAGGATATCAACATAATCAATTTCAATTTTTTTGTCTTTTAATATCATTGATCTGATTTCTTTCTTTATTAATTCAGCATCAGTAACTTTATTATCTAATATAAGAGACCGGGCATATCTAAGTGCGCCTGATATCGCAAGCGCTGATTTTCTCCCTTCATCGGAAAGATATGAATTTCTTGAAGATAAAGCCAATCCGTCCCTTTCTCTTTTTGTATCAACACTTTTTATATTTACATCAAGATTGAGATCTTTGACCATCCTTTTTAAAATAATTAGCTGCTGGGCATCTTTTTTACCGAAATAGATACAATCGGGATCTACAATGTTTATAAGCTTCAGTACTATTGTGGCTACTCCCGTAAAATGGCCCGGCCTTGAGCTTCCACACAAAACTTTATCCATCTCATTAACACTTACAAATGTTTTATATCCTTTTGGATAAATTTCTTTATTATCAGGGAGAAAAAGAACATTCACTCCGAGTGATCTAAGGATATCAATATCCCTTTCAATATCACGAGGATATTTCTCAAGATCCTCCCCTTCTCCAAACTGAACCGGGTTTACATAGATAGAAACAATTGTTATATCATTTTCACTGATACTCTTTCTGATCAGCTCAGAATGCCCTTCATGAAGATATCCCATAGTAGGTACAAATCCTATATTTCCTGTTCCCGTGGATAACACTCTTTTCAGATCTTTAATCTTGTTTAATATTCTCATTCAGGAACTCATCAATATTTTTTTTCAGGTAATAAGATTCATTTTCACCGGGAAACTTTTTATTCTTTATATCCTCAATATATTTTTCAACAGCATTTTTTGCATTGGAATAGACATCTGAATATTTTTTTACAAATCTTGGAAGGTAAAGATCTGTAAAACCTACCAGGTCATGAAAAACCAGAATCTGCCCGTCACATACAGGGCCCGCTCCAATTCCGATAGTCGGAATATTAACTGATCTTGTAACCTTTTCTGCAAGTTCAACAGGAATTGACTCAAGCACGATCCCGAAAACCCCTAGTTTTTCAAGCTCAATTGCATCTTCAATGATCTCAAGCGCTTTTTCTTTGATCTTGCCCTGAACTTTAAATCCCCCTGTTTTATATACAGATTGAGGTGTAAGCCCTAGATGTCCGAGTACCGGAATATCACAATTAATGATGCCTTTCAGCACATCGAATCTTTTTCTGCCCCCCTCGAGCTTTACCGCCTCCGCCCCGCCCTCTTTTATGAGTCTTACAGCATTTGTTACAGCACTCTTCACATCTGTTTGATAAGACCCGAATGGCATATCTGCGACAATAACAGAAGATGGAGAAGCAGCACTTACTAGTGAAGTATGATATATAACCTGATCAAGTGTTACACTCAGCGTGTTACTTTTCCCCTGTAATACCATTCCAAGAGAATCACCCACCAGAATAATATCAATTCCGGCATCAGACAATATTTTTGCTGTCGGATAATCGTACGCAGTTAATGCGGTTATACCGCCGGAAGATTTTTTTTTTTTAATATATGGAACCGTTTTTTTTTCATAGGGGGGCATAGTATTTTATCCCTTTTTCATGTTTTCTGATCTCATTAAGAAGATTTGAAACATCTGTTTTATTCTCAAGATTGATCTTCTCCACATTAACAACAAGAAGAGGAGATGATTTATAGTTAAAAAAATAGTAGTTATATGCTTCAAATAACTCCCTCCAGTATTCCTGGGGAACATTCCTTTCATATTTATTATCTGATTTTTTAATTCTTCTGACCATTTCTGAAAATGAAATCTGAAGATAGATTGCTATGTCCGGGATCGTTATCTTCTCAGATAATATTCCGTAAATTCTTTTATATATTTCTATATCCTCATCATTCAGTACAACATGGGAATATATCGCTTCCCTGAAGAAGAGGTAATCACAAACTGTGCTTTTATGAAATAATCCCTTCTGTTTCATATTCATCTGCTGCGAATACCTGTTCAGAAGGTAGATCAGCTGGTTCTTCAAACCCATTCCGTTCTCACCTTCAGCAAGCAATTCATAAAATTCATTTGTAAATGGGTTATTTTTATCATCTATGATTAATCGTGAGTTGAATTCCTCTGATATTATACGCGCCAGTTCGGTTTTACCGGTTCTGACAAGTCCGTCTACAGCTATATAATTTAACTTTTCCACAGAAAAAAATTATATCATTTAATAATGATGATGTAAATTTTAGAAGGGCCTTAACACTATTTTTCCATTTTATTATTTCTGTATGCTTTTTATGATTTTTCTTAAGGAGATCATTACCTCAGAAGGTGTTATTTCTTTTGTCGGATTAAATTTATTCATTTCATCAAGTTTAAATATCTGTGATTTAATTAAAAACTTAATATTTTTATAATTCCTGTGAAGCAGTGAAATATCAGAGGGTTCCAGTTCTTTGCTGGCAGGAGTAAATTCAATTTTAACTCCCCCTTTTTCCGTCAGGAAGTCAAGCAGGGATTTTATGACAGTAGAATAAAATGACTTTGTAATTAATTTAAAACGGTCAAAACTATGATCCGGATTACTTTTGATAATACCGGCAGAACATACTTTAATGATATGATTTTTTGCAAATGAATTATTAATATCAGTCAGAATTACCGGTTGACCTTCATAGAATATATAGTCATCGAAATAATGGCCTATTAAAGCGGCAAGTTCTTCCCTATTAACATTATCTTTAAAAAAGATGTTTTTAAACTTTACAGGCAGGTCAATTTCATGAAATTTTATTTTCAAATCATTAATCCGGTTTGTTATCGTTATATCTCCCGGTTTTATTTTCAATAACCTTTTATATATAACGATCGCGGAATCCAGATTTTCTGAATTTTCATAGGTTTCTGCCAGTTTTTCAAGAATATCTACATCATTGGGCCTGTTTTCTATTGCATATTCAAAAAATTTTGAAGCATTTAAATAATCTGAATTTTCCAGGTAATAGTTGCCTATTTTCAGATTTATCTCTGTTATTTCCGGTGAGAATTGAGATGCTTTCTCAAGACTCTGTATATATCCCTGATAGTTTTGGGAACCAAGGTTCTCATCTGCACTTTTCATGTACTTTTGAGTCTCTCTTGATTTTATAATTTCGTATTTATTTTTAATCCATGCTTTCTCAGGGTATTTTGTCAATAACTCTTTATACATTCGAAAAGCATCAAACTGATCATTTTTTATTTCACTGATCATTGCAAGTCCATATTCAGCCTGAATATTGTCCTTTTCCAAAGATATTGATTCTTTGAAGTTTCTGGATGCGTTATTCAGTTTATTTTTTATAAGGTAAACATATCCGAAAGCATTATAAAGTTTATAATCCTGAGAATTACTCTCTTTAAATTTTTCATATGCGAGATCAACATTTCCCGCCTTAAGATTTTCCCAACCTTCTTTAAAGAAAGGGTCGTTGTACCCTTTTGAATCTATTTCCGGGATATCAACATCATATTTTACTTTTTTTGTTGATACACAGGCGGTAAAAGTAAATAATATTATAAGTAATATAACAAGATAACTTTTCATTTCATCTCTCCTTTTTATCACAAGAGAATTCTAACATTTTTTCCCTGTCACATAAAACATCAAATCTTATTGTTTCCCCTTCATAGGTTTTGTTTAAAATAATTGCCCAGGATGAGATGTTATTTACTTTAGGGTCCCTATTATGCACAGAGAACTTGAATCTCCCGTATGATTTAAAAAATTTTTTTAATATGGTTTTTCTCAGTTCCGGTATTCCAATCCCCATCTTAGCTGATATATATAGACATTCAGGAGTATTTCCATGTTTCTCCCCGACAATCTCTGTGTAGTTCTCTATTTTGTCGATCTTATTATATATTTTTAAAATTCTATCTTCATCTATTCCCAGAGTCTGCAAAACCTTTCGCACCTCTTTATCCTGATTAATATGATCGGGATCTGAGATATCAGATATAAGCAGGACTATATCTGATTCACTTACCTCTTCAAGAGTTGCATGAAATGAAGTTAAAAGTTCTTTAGGCATATCTCTTATAAAACCGACCGTATCAGACATGAGGCAATAATACCCTTCAGAATTTTCCCTGAGATCCACTTTTCTGACTAGAGGATCAAGGGTTGAAAAAAGTTTTTTTGTAACAAATACTTTTTCTTCAGTAAGGAGATTGAACAGGGTGGATTTCCCGGCGGAAGTATATCCGACAATTGATACTAAAGGTATGGGGCTTATTCTTCGCTGTTTTCTCTGAAGTGATCTGTTTTTCCTCACCTTCTCCAGTTTATCTTTTACGATTGATATTTTTTTTTTATCACTCTCCTGTCAGATTCAAGTTTTGTCTCTCCAGGACCTCTTGTCCCTATACCGCCCCCAAGTCTTGAAAGTTCGATTCCTTTACCGGTTAATCTTGGAAGCATGTACAATAACTGAGCAAGTTCAACCTGTAATTTCCCTTCAAGTGTTCTTGCATGCTGTGCAAAAATATCGAGTATCAATCTTGTACGGTCTATAATTTTAATTTTCAGCCTGCTCTCAAGATTACGTTGCTGAATACTTGATAGAGGGTTGAGTGAAACTACTATATCTATTTCATTTTCCAGAATAAAATCTTCAATCTCTGTTACCTTCCCTTTCCCGAGAAAAAAACCTTTATCGGGGATTCTGCCTCTCTGAATTATATTTCCGGAATATATACCGCCGGCCGTATCAACAAGCGAAATTACTTCTTCAAGTATTGTATTTATAATAAACTCATCATAGCTTTTATCAAACAATCCTGTGATCAAAACTTTTTCAGGTTTTATCATTTAAGCTGATCTTAATGAAGTCCATTACTTCATTCTCATTTCTGGGATCGAACCAGATGATATCCTTTTCATTGTTGAACCATGACATCTGTCTCTTTGCAAAATTCCTGGAATGTTGCTTTATCATCTCAATTGCAGTTTCAATATCCATTAATTTGTCTAGAACCTGATTCATCTCCCTGTAACCAATAGCTTTAAATGGAGGACATTCATTACCGTTTCTTTTTCTCAATAATTTTACTTCATCAATCAATCCATCTTCCACCATTCTATCAACCCTGCAGTTAATCCTCTCATATATCAACTCTCTTGGAAGTTTAAGTCCGATCCTGATAAACTTGAATTTACCGAAAGGGGAAGAGGTGACGGAAGAAATTTTGCTTGGAATTACTCTATTATTATAATATATTTCCAAGCCTCGAATTATTCTTTTTTTATCATTTTTACCAATTTTTTTCGCATAATTATTATCCAATCGTTTTAATCTTTCCCACATATATTTTTTACCGTATTTTTCTTCAATTTGCTTTAGTTTATCCCTTGAAATCCTCTTCTGTTTATTCTCTTCAAAAATCCCTTTCATCATTGCCCTCAAATATAAAGCAGTTCCACCGCATACTATCGGTAATTTTCCGCTATCTGATATTTTTCTGATTATTTCTACAGAGAATTCCAGAAATCTGTTTACATTAAATTGTTCCGAGGGATCAAGTACATCAATTAAATGATGGGGAATCCCGCATTTTTCTTCGTCTGAAATTTTTGATGACCCGATATTAAATCCTTTGTAAATCTGCACTGAATCTGCCGAGATTACTTCTCCGTTAAAAGCTCTGGATATCTTAACTGCTATTTCTGATTTTCCGATCCCGGTCGGGCCCAGTATCTGTACTATTTTATTCATTATTACTAATTATAAACAGATAATTAAAAGTATTATCAAAAAAAGCAGTATCAGAAACTGTGCCTGATTCTTTTTAATAGTTAATTTCCTGTCCCTTTCAGCCATTTTAGAATCTGATTTTCATATTCAATACCAAGATTTTTTTTCACAGCGAAAATCTGAGAATAAAGTAACTCTTCTAATCCTCTGACAAATTCAGAAGAGTGGTTTTCATAATCGTGATACCATACTTTTTTTAGAATTTTTTTCTCCATCAACTTCCCATTCTTATCTAATTCAGCACCCTTTAGAAAAACAGGAAGGTTATCCCTTATGTCATCAATGGAATTAGAAAGAATTGATAATGCAACCGGCCCTATTTCCTTGGATAGGATTTTGTAGATCATTTCAAATTTAATATTATAATGTTTTAATGCTTCTTCGTAAGAACTGAACGATATATTCACAGATATATAGTTTTTGACCTGTTGCCCTTTCACTATCCCCGTTTTTTCAGTTGAAATAACATCTATGAGATAGAAATAATATATATATTTTAAAGTATCTGACTCCTTTAATTCACTCTTTTTCAGAATCCCGTCTATATCCCGGTACTTTATACAAAGATGTAGAACATGTTCTTCATAACGGAAAATATCATCAGGGAGGTCAGGTTGCCGTTCTTTAATAAAGATTTTATTCATGATTTCAAATTTTTCATTGATGATTTCAGTGAAATCTGAATTCCTGATAAGATGAAGGATTACTTTTGAAAGAGGTATGTCCAACTTAATATTTTCAATCACATCATCGGTATTTTCATACAAACTGTATTCACCGGCTTCAATTTTACAAATGTTTTCCAGAATTTGATTCTGATGATCTGCTACATATTTCCACAGGTCCACGTAACTGATCATATCAAGCTCACATAAAGACTTTCCCAATCTTGCCCCGCTATTCTCTGAATGAGAGAGTGCTTCTTTTAGATCACTTTCTGACAAATCTGAATTAGAGGCAAGAAAATTATAGAATGTGTCCCCGGGATCTTCTGAATTTATAAAAATTATCCTGTTATCCTTAATTTTTAGGATTTTTGTAAATCCATTGAATAAAAATATAACATTACACTCTTTAAATCCGGATTTTATTATTGAAGAGAATACTTCAACAACTCTTGTCTCAGGGATTCTCCCTTTTATATCTGCAGGCTTATCCATAAAGAATAATCAATTAATCTTATTATTTTCATTCTCTGATGTATCTCTTTCTTCCTCAATTTTTTTTAGCATTTCAACAGAAACGTCTCCTGTAGGGTATATTCCGGTAAAACAAGCTTTACAGAATGATTTTATCTTTTTATTCTGCATTCTGACTGCATTCTCCATATCTTTAATATCCTGATATATCACCATATCAGCTCCTATCTTATTGGCAACCTGTTCAGGAGTTGAGTTAGTGGCGATAAATTCCTGTTTTCTCTGCATATCAATTCCATAGACACAGGGATTGGTCAGCGGAGAGGAATATGAAAGAAAAAATACTTTCTTAGCGCCTGAATCGCGAACCATCTGGACGATTGATCTGGAAGTATTTCCCCGGACAATTGAATCATCAACCAGCAAAATATTGTTTCCCTCAAAAACATCTGATATAGGATTTAATTTATTGTTTATCGATTTACGTCTCTGGTCATTTCCGGGCATTATGAAAGTTCTGCCGATATATCTGTTCTTTACAAGCCCTTCTCTATATTTCAGTTTGAGTATTCTTGCAATCTCAATTGCTGCGGCCCTTGACGAATCAGGTATTGGCACAACAACGTCAATATCGAGATTAAGATTTTTTATTTTTTTCGAGATCGCTTTTCCAAGCTCTACCCTTGATTTATATACATTTATTTTGTTCAGGTAAGAATCAGGCCTGGCAAAATATATATATTCAAATATACAGGGACGATGAGGCTTTTTCAGAACTCTTTTTTTAAATACCTGTTTGGAATTATCAATAAAAATTGCCGACCCGGGCTCAAGGTCTTCAATTACTTTAAAACCCATAACATCCAGGGAAACACTCTCAGATGCAAATGCATATGAAGGGACAAGTTTATCTTTGTTGGTTCCGAACAATAGCGGCCTGAGACCAAACGGATCTCTGAATCCAAGCATTCCGATCCCTGCAATATAGAAAACAACTGAATAACTTCCTTTTATTTTTTTGTAAATATCTCTCACTCCGTTAAATATAATTTCTGGAGTGATCTCTTTCACTTTAATTCTTTCAAGGTATTCAGCAAACACATTAAGTATAACTTCCATATCAGAATTAGAATTTATTATTCGATGAGATTTTCTTGCAAGATCTTCTTTTAACTCTTCAAAATTTGTCACATTTCCATTATGTGCACCAGCAATACCAAAGGGGGTGTTTACCCAAAAAGGTTGTGAATCTTCTACAGAGCCTTCCCCAATGGTGGGATACCTTGTATGACCGAGCCCGACATTTCCTGTCAACCTTGAGATATTCCTGCGATCAAAAATCTCATCTACAAGACCGTTTCCCTTTTTCAGATGAAACTTTCCGTCATAAGTCAATATCCCTGCAGAATCCTGGCCCCTATGCTGAATTGTAAGCATTGAACTGTACAATTTGGAAATTACTTCATCGTTATCATATATTCCTATCACACCGCACATATTGTTAACATTTATAACTTGAATTCACCTAAAAGTCAATTTAACATTTATCGAAATTTTAATCCCTATAGAAGAAAAAACCATGAAAAGTCCAGGGAAAATATTTCAATTAAAAAAGCCCATGTGTTAGAATTTTAATGTGAAAAGAATTAAGATATCGTTGATCTCTGATTCACATGATAACATCAAAAACCTTAAAAAATCGGTGCAGATATCCAACGAAAAAAAATGTACACATATTTTTCATCTAGGTGATATAGTTTCGCCTCTGACAGCCGGCATTCTCGGAAATTTCAGGGGTAATTTGACTGGCATATTCGGAAATTGTGATGGCGATAAACTGGAATTACAGAAAGTCTTTAATAAACTGGGAGGCAGGATCGAGAAGCCCCCCTTAAAAATAGTGCTGAATACAAAGCTATATATTTTAATGCATGAACCATGGCTGATGGAAGAAGTTATAAAATCAGGTGAAGCTGATTTCATATTTTACGGGCATACACATGAAGATTATTTCAGAAGAGAAGAAAAAACTGTTATAATAAATCCTGGAGAGATTTCCGGGATAAAAAATGACTCCTTCTTTTTATATTCTGGATATTAATGAAGAACATTTTGAGAAAATTA
Organism: Candidatus Aminicenantota bacterium; assembly: GCA_963827565.1. Taxonomy (GTDB): domain Bacteria; phylum Acidobacteriota; class Aminicenantia; order UBA2199; family UBA2199; genus UBA647. The sequence continues at coordinate 184,847 of CAWHBG010000002.1, read as the reverse complement.
AGTTGTAATTATTTATTATACTTTGAGGAAAATTAAATGAATATACTTTTTTATATAATATTGATTATTGTTACTTTCATTTTTTATATGCTTGAGATAAGTTTTCGGAAGTTTTTCAAAAGTTTCTCTTGCCGGTTTTATTAATGACCGTCAGAAGAAGAGGGCTTTTAATCCCGAGATGGTAAATGATTATGAAATGATTCTTAATTCTCTTCAGTCTTTCTCATTTCTTCTTCAGCTTTCACTATTTATTTATTCCTACTTTCTTTTATAAAGGATTTTAATAATCTATACTATTTTAATTGCAGTTCTAATCTTTCTTTTTATTTTTATTTTGATTTTTTTATATATATGATCGTTTTTTTTAATAAAGAGTTTATTCTGGAAACTATTATTTCCGCTCTACAAAATACCGACTCTTTTTTCTCTCCCGCAAATTTAGTGTTTTCATTTTTCCTTAAAAAGAAAAAAACGATACCGGAAGCTGATAGTGATGATCTGAGTGATAAGGAATTGGAAGTATTCATAGAAGAAGGGAGAAAAGAGGGTGTGATCGAAAAAGAAGACACTGAGATGATCGAAAGTGTTCTTGAATTCGGAGACACCCTTGTTAAAGAGATAATGACTCCCAGAGTTGATATGATTTACATTAACAGTGGGGCAAAAACATCAGACCTTATAACAACAATAAAAAAGTATAAAAAATCCAGGTATCCTGTTATTTCTGACAGAGTAGACAATGTGATAGGTATCATTCTTTCAAAAGACATTTTTAATTATTGGAAAAAAACAGAAATTGATATATCAAATTTATTAAGGAAACCATTTTTTATCCCGGAAACAATGAGAATTCTGGAATTATTAAAGGAACTCCAGCGGTCCAGCCAGAAATTTGCCGTAGTTGTAGATGAATTCGGAGGGGTTTCAGGAGTTGTGACGATGGAAGATATAATCGAAGAAATCGTCGGTGAGATACAGGATGAGTATGATGAGGATGTAGAGCAGATAGTAAAAGAGCGTGATTATTTTCTTGTAAAAGGAGATACAGAAATTGTCGAAATTGCAGATTTAACGGGGATAAATATTGAAGAAGATGAGGATTTCCAGACAGTATCCGGCCTTGTCAGTTTCAAATTAGGTAAGATTCCTAAAAAAAATGAAAAAATCGTTATCTATGACCATGTTTTTCAAGTTATCGAGATAGAAAAAAATAGAATTTTAAAGGTAAAAATTTATCGTGAAAAAAAATAAGAATTCAGGTTATGTCGCATTGATCGGGAGAACAAATGCGGGAAAATCAACTTTCCTTAACACCGTTCTCAATACAAAGGTATCCATAGTTTCGGACAAACCTCAAACAACGAGAAAACAGATTCTTGGTATCCATACCACATCAAGAGGGCAGATTGTTTTTTTTGATTCTCCCGGTATTCATAAGCCTGAGTACAGGCTTAATCAGAAAATGATGAAAGATGTACACAATTCTCTTATGGATGCAGACCTGATACTCTATTTTGTAGATATTAAGGACAGAGACGAAGACAACTTTATTATTTCCCTCCTGGAAAAAAAAGAGAATGTATTTCTGGTGATCAACAAAATTGATAAGTTTCCAAAAGAGAAGGTTCTTTCAAAAATAAATTCAATGAAAGACATCTATCCGTGGAAAGAAATTGTTCCAATCTCTGCATTGAAGAAGGACAACATTGACCTGCTGGAAGACTTGATATACAGTTCACTCCCGGAAAGTGAACTGCAATTTTATGATGACGAAGAATTTACTGTGCAATCGGAAAAATTTTATATTTCAGAGCTTATCAGGGAGAAAATTCTCAATCAAACCAGAGATGAACTTCCATTTACAACTTTTGTCAAAACTGATGAGATAAAAGATCGGGAGAATACAATCTATGTGAGGGCAACCGTTTTTGTTGATAAACCATCACAAAGAAAAATTATCATCGGCAAGAAAGGGATGATGATAAAAAAGATCGGAGAAACCGGAAGAAAAGATATTGAAGAGTATTTTGATAAAAAGGTATTTCTTGACCTTTTTGTTAAGGTTGTACCGAACTGGCGAAACTCCCCATTTATACTTCAGGATATATTTGATTAAACTTTATAGATTTCCACCTCCTTATTGACTTATAGCATCAAATAGTGGAAAATTATCCTCTATATTTATCAATTTTTGGAGAGTAAAATAAATGGAAAGCGAAAAAAAGATCAAATGGAAAGATACTTTAAATCTTCCTAAAACTAGTTTCCCCATGAAAGCCCAATTATCAAGAAAGGAACCTGAACTTTTAAAATTCTGGGAAGAAATAGATATTTATTCAAAAGTCATTGAAAAAAATAAAGATAATGAACTTTTCATTCTTCATGACGGACCTCCATATGCAAACGGGCATATTCATCTGGGACATGCTCTCAACAAATTGCTTAAAGATTTTATTGTAAAAACAAATGCCATGCTTGGTTATAACTCACCCTATGTTCCAGGGTGGGATTGTCACGGACTTCCAATCGAGATCAAAGTTGATAAAAAGCTCGGCTCAAAAAAAAAGATATGTCAATTCCTGAAATAAGAGAAAAATGCCGTGTTTATGCTGAAAAGTTTATTGACATTCAGAGAGAAGAATTTAAAAGGCTCGGAATTTTCGGCGACTGGGATAATCCCTACAAAACGATTGATCCGACTTATGAAGCATATATTATTGATGCATTTAAATCATTTGTTGAAAAAGGGAATATTATCAGAAAAAAAAGACCTGTATACTGGTGTACTTCATGTCATACTGCACTTGCAGAGGCAGAAGTTGAATATGATAATCATACATCACCTTCTATTTATGTTAAATTTCTTCTTAAAGAACTGCCGGAGGAATTGTCTGAATTTGAAGGAAAAGATGTTTATGTTTTGATCTGGACAACTACTCCCTGGACAATTCCGGCTAATCTGGCTGTTGCAGTTAAAGAGGATTATGATTATTCATTATTCGAGATCAATGGCGAATTATATATTTCGGCAGATCAGCTTGTTGAAGATATATCCGGAAAATTAAAAAATGATTATAAAAAACTGAAAAATTTCAAAGGAAGTTGCCTCAAGGGATTAAAAACAAAACATCCTCTCTATGACAGAGATTCAGTACTCATAACAACTGACTATGTTGAACTTGATCAAGGTACGGGCTGTGTTCACACTGCACCCGGGCATGGTGAAGATGATTACAGGGCAGGACTCGAATATGATCTTGAAATATATGCTCCTGTTGGCCCTACAGGACTTTTTGACAGCTCAACAGGCAAATATGAAGGAGAGGAGATTTTTGCCTCTAATAAGACGATTGTAGAGGATCTCAGAGAGAATAAAAACCTTATTTATGATGAACAGATAGTTCACTCTTATCCGCATTGCTGGAGATGTAAAAATCCGGTTATCTATAGAGCTACTGAACAATGGTTTATAGCAATGGACAATGCTTCACTAAGGACAAAAGCTCTGAAGGAATTAAAAAAGGCAGAATGGATCCCGGAGTGGGGAGAGGAAAGAATCTCAAATATGATCGAGAACCGGCCTGACTGGTGTATTTCCAGACAGAGGAATTGGGGGGTACCATTACCTGTATTTTTCTGCAAAAAATGTAATGAACCCCTGGTAGACAGTAAAATAATTGACGGTATACGTGACTATTTTCTCAAAAACGGATCAGACAGTTGGTATAAAGATGATATCACTAAATTTCTTCCTGAGGGTACTTCATGTAAAAAATGCGGTTCTCAGGATTTTGATAAAGGGATGGACATTCTGGATGTCTGGTTTGAATCCGGGTCATCATTCGGTGTATTGGAAAATTATCCTGGTCATAAATTCCCCGCTGATCTTTATCTTGAAGGCGGTGACCAGTACAGGGGATGGTTTCATTCATCTCTGCTGGTTGGAGTAAGTTATAAAAATCAGTCTCCTTATAAAAAAGTTTTAACACACGGCTGGACTCTGGACAAAGATGGAAAAGCAATGTCCAAATCATTAGGCAATGTTATTTCCCCTCTGGAGATAATAAATGAGAAAGGTGCTGAAATTCTTAGATTGTGGGTTGCAATGGTTAATTACAAGGAAGATGTCAGGCTTGGTTCTGAAGTGCTTTCAAGAGTAACTGAAAGTTACAGGAAGATCAGAAATACATGGAAGTTCATGCTTGGTGTACTGGAAGATTTTGACCCCGATAAAGATATGGTTTCTATTGAAGAGATGGGTGAACTTGATCTATATATCCTCTATAAGCTTGAAGAGCTGAAAGCAACTATGAAAGACGCATATAAAAACTTTGAGTTTCACACAATCTACCATTCGATCTCAAATTTCTTTGTTGTTGAACTCAGTTCATTTTATCTAAGTCTGATTAAGGATAATATATACTGCAATAATAAAAATTCTCTGCAGAGGAGAGCTTCTCAAACAGCAGTATTCAACCTCCTTACTGAAACAGCATTATACCTCGCCCCTATCCTCTCTTTCACATCAGAAGAAGTTTGGGAACATATGCCCGATTTTAAAGACAAATCAGAATCAATTCACCTTAAAAACTTCCCCGGGGTAAATAAATCTATATATGATAAAATTAATTCAGATCGTTGGGAAACACTGATGAAATTAAGAAACACCATGCTTAAAGAGATAGAAAATGCCAGAAATGAAAAAGTTATCGGTGATTCCCTCGAAGCTGATATCGATATGACCATCCCTTCTGATATCTATAATAAAGCTGCTCAGGATAAAGAACTGCTGAGAACAATAACCGGTGTATCCGGACTTACTATTTCAAGTGATGACTCTGAAAAGATCATTGTAAAGAAGTTTACAGGAGAAAAGTGTCCCAGGTGCTGGAACTGGTTTAAACCTGAAGATAATGATGAACTTTCCGGAGCTCTGTCCCAGGTGTTCCGGAGTGGTAAAGGAGATGGATCTTGAAATTGAATAAGAAAAAATGGTATTTTTTTCTGATATTTTTTATTATTGTTATCGATCAGATATCCAAGTTCATCATCAGGGCAAACTTCAACCTCTATGAACAGACAGATATAATTAAAGGTTTCATAAAAATCATTTATATCAGAAATTCAGGTGTTGTATGGGGCCTTTTTAATAATAACCAGAACCATTTGGTCCCGATTATCATTTCAATACTTTCAATAGCTGCATTATTAACAGTACTCTATATATTCATTAAAACAGCCCCATCGTGCAGGCTTGAACTTATATCTCTCTCATTTATAATGGGAGGAGCTGTCGGAAATATTGTGGACAGATTCTTACTTGGCTATGTTGTTGATTTCATTGATATATATATTAAAAGTTATCATTGGCCTACATTTAATATAGCTGATTCTTTCATTTCTATAGGTATAGTCCTTTTACTTATCTCAGTATTAAGAAATAAATGTGTTACATTAAACCCTAAGGAGTCATAATATGCTTCCAGTACTATTCAAAATCGGCCCTCTTACCATTCACACTTACGGATTTCTTCTTGCAGTCGGAGTTCTATCGTGCGATGATTCTTGGGATCAAATTGGGTAAAGAAAACAATATGAGCTCAAAGGATCTATCCGATCTAATATTTTATTCAATATTGATCGGCTTATTGGGTGCCAAGGTATATCTTTTTTTTACTGAATTCGGATACTATACAAAAAACCTTTCCCGGATAAAAGATCTCTTTACCCAGGCAGGAGCATTTTACGGCGGACTTATCGCAGGGCTTCTTTTTGCATTCTGGTTCATCCGCATGAAAAAAATGGATTTCAAAAAGATCGGTGACATTGCAGGACCTTCAATAGCTCTTGGCCATTTTTTCGGAAGAATGGGCTGTTTTGCTGCCGGCTGCTGCTGGGGCCGGGAGGCACATGGATGTCCAATCGGTATTATCTTTCCCGAACTTTCACAAGATACCGGAGTCCCGACAGGAAAACTTCTTTATCCTACGCAGATAATGGAGGCCGTTCTCAATCTTCTTAACTTCGTTATCCTCTTTTTTCTTTACAAAAAAAAGAGAACTTTTGACGGAAAAATATTTACGATCTATTTATTCAATTACTCATTAATAAGATTCTTTGTCGAATATTTCAGGGGTGATCATGACAGAGGTTATTTATTCGGTGGTATGGATTCACCATTTCTCAGTATTTCCATTCCTCAGCTAATCAGTATTGGAGGAATAATTATTGCGATATTTCTTTACCTAAAATTCAGGAGAGATCACTCAAATAATTCAATAACTGAATAGTAAATGTCAAAAATGATATTTAGTGCGGAATATGCGGTTTCCCGGCTTGACCATTTTTTAAGAGACTCCATCAGTTCTTTCTCCAGGTCACAAATAGAGCGTTTTATTCTTGATGGGAATGTTAAGATCAATGGAAAAATCTGTGTAAGGAAGAATTATAGTGTTAATACAGGGGATAAGATTGAAATAATTCTGCCATTTAAAAAAAAGGAAGTGCTCCAGTATAACAATTTATCACTCTCTAAGCTATTTGAAGACGATCATATACTGGTGATCAACAAACCTTCCGGAATATCTGTCCACAAAGGCGCCGGAGTCAGAGATGCAACTATCTCAGATTATTTCAAATTGGAATATCCGAAACTTGATCTTCCTGGAGATAACGAAAGACCGGGAATTGTTCACAGGCTTGATAAGGGGACTTCCGGTGTAATGATACTTGCAAAATCTGATAAAGCCTTTCGGTACCTGCAAAAACAATTCAAAAAAAGGGAGATCAACAAAATATATTGTGCAGTGCTTAAAGGAAAATTAAGGTTCAGGAGTGGGACAATAGATTTACCTTTGATCCGCAACCCTAAAGACAGAAGAAAGTTCATGACGGAACAGATTGAGGGTTCTGAAAAATCAAGAGATGCATTGACAAAATACAGGATCAGGTTTCAATTTTCTGATTGTGCATATGTGTTTATTAAGCTTCATACGGGGAGAACTCATCAGATCAGAGTTCATATGTCCCATCTGGGAAATCCTGTCCTCGGAGACGAGTTATACGGGGAAAAGAACGGCTTTTCAAGACTTGCTCTCCATGCATATTCAATTCAATTTATCCACCCGGTATACAGGACAAAATCCGTTACTTCCTTTGCACCTGTCCCGGCTGAATTTATCGATCACTTCAAGTCCGAAATCATAAAGTGATAGTCCAAAATTAAAACAATAAGACAAATGTAGTTTTTTTTTTATCTGAATTGTTTAGAATATAACAAATCGGTGATTGAGTGAAAATAAAAATATCTATAATTAAACTGAGTTTTATTATTGTTCTGTTTTTATTACCAATGATTTTGTTTCCGGATCCTATACCCGAAATTGTTCTCACAAATAATAATGAGAGTATATCTATTGGAAAAGATATTGAGATATTTGAGGATAAAGGTGGAACACTTTCAATTCATGATTTTCTTAATAAAAACTTCAAAGGTAATTTTGAAAAGCTAAATAAGGAATTTATTAACTATGGATTTACAAAATCAACAATATGGGTAAGATTCAAACTTAAAAAGAATTTAGAGGTCAAAACCCGGTCGCCCTGGGTAATCGTCAATGAATTCCCTATGATTGATCACACCCATTTTTATCAAATTAAGCAAAACAATATTCTGGAGAGAAAAGTCGAGACCGGAATTATGCATCAGATCAGTTCCAGGGATCATATTTATTATAAGATCGTATTCTTATCAAATATCCCTCCTGGTGAATCCAGAACACTTTATATTAGTTTTCGGACAAATAAACTCCTGTCTCTAAATTTAAGAGTTTTATCAATGACAGAATTTATGAAAGACAGTGGAATTAAAATAGCTTTCATCGGGATTTTTATCGGTGTTTTTCTATTCCTATGCGGGTATCATTTGTTTCTTTTTTTTGCTAACTGGGAGTACACACACTTATTTTTCAGCCTTACAATTTTGAGCATGCTGCTTTATGCACTTTCTTATACGGGTTACGCCGGATTAAACCTTTGGCCGGATTTACTCTTCTTTAAAAAATATTCTATTCACCTTTTTGCATGCCTGATTCAAATTTTCTTACTGTGTTTTATAAATTCTTTTTTTAAACTCAGGCAGAATAAAACTTTTATTTATAAACTATCAAGACTATTAATATTTTCACTATTAATGTTTACTTCTCTTTCAATAGTTACCGGTTCTAATGTTGCACTTACAATAACAGAAATAATAGTAGTTATCACATTTTTTTCAATACCTTTTATTGTTCTCCGGTTAAAGGGGGACTCTGAAAAAAAACCTTTTTACTTTATAACCGGAACCTTAATATTTGTATCAACTGTTCTTGTTTTTATTTTTGACAAGCTCTCAATTGTGAGTTTAAAAATGTTACCTGAATATGCTTTAAGAATTGGCCCGGGCATTTTTATTATTTTGACATCATTATCTCTGGCTGAAAGAACCAAATCGCTTAAAGAAGCAAAAAATCGGGTTGAAACCGACCTTAAGGATAGTCGTCAGAGATTCAAATCTCTCGTTGAATCGAGTTATGATATTATCTGGGAAACTGATAAGAATGGGATTTTCACCTATATCAGCCCAAATGTTAAAGAGATTATTGGTTTCGAACCATCTCATTTAACAGGCAAGAAGATCGAAGATATATTTATTGCAGAAGGCGATGAGAGTTCATATAATCCATTCTCTGACAAAAAAACCGATAAAAAACCCGTTATAGGGTTGATCAATTCAATTAAAGACTTTTATAACAAAAAAGTATCCTTTGAGACAAATGCACTCCCCTTCTATAATAATGATGGACATTTTCAGGGATATAGAGGTATTAACAGGGAAATTACAGACAGGTTAAGATCAGAAAAAGTTCAGGAGATAATATTCAATATCTCTGATTCCGTTAATACCTCAATTAATATGGATGAATTTTATGAAATAATTCATTCAGAACTTAATAAAATTGTTGATGCTACAAACTTTTTTGTCGGTATTTATGAAAAAGATACCGATAGCACTTATCCTTCCATATTTAAAAGATGAAAAAGACAAGTATGAAAAAACCCCTTTAGAAGGTACAATAAGTGCCTTAGTTATAAAAGAGAACAAATCCCTATTATTAAAGCCTCCTGATATTATCAGACTGGAAACAGAAGGCAAGATAGGAATTGTAGGAACACCATCCAAGATCTGGCTCGGTGTCCCTCTTGAGATTGATTCGGCGGTTATCGGACTTCTTGTCCTGCAAAGTTACGATGATGAAAATGCATATACTGAAGCAGATCTGAAATTAATGGAATTTATATCAGGCCAGATAGCTGTTTCTATTACAAAAAAGCAGATCGATGAGAGGGTGCATATTCTGGCACAATCCGTTGAACAAAGTCCCACACTTGTAATAATAACTGATCTGAATGGAAATATTGAGTATGTAAACAAGAAATTCGAAGAGACAACAGGGTATTCCATGGATGAAATGCTAGGAAAAAATCCGGGGATACTGAAGTCTGGAAAAACTCCGGAAAGCACTTATATAGAACTCTGGAGCCGGTTGAATCAGGGCAAAGAGTGGAGAGGTGAATTTCATAACAAAAAGAAGAATGGTGATTTCTATTGGGAGCTGGCATTTATTACTCCAATTAAAAATGACTTGGGAAAGATATCTCATTATCTTGCCATTAAAGAAGATATAACTGAAAGAAAGGAGCTTGAGCTACAATTAATGCAGTCACAGAAAATGGAATCAGTCGGAACTCTTGCCGGCGGTATTTCACACGATTTTAATAATATACTAACAGTAATAAACGGGTATTCAGACCTCGTATTAATGAGATTAAAGAAAACAGATCCTATGTTTGAAGAGATATCTACAATTAAAAAAGCGGGAAAAAGAGGAGAGAAACTCACACGGCAAATTATGGCTTTCAGTAGAAAGCAGATATTCCATCCCCTCGTTATAAATATAAATACTATAATAAAAGGCCTTGAAAATATGCTGAAAAGCCTTATTGAAGAAGATTTTTCCATAATTTTCGATCTCTCTCCGGATATCCCTCTTATTAAGGCAGATCCCGGTCAAATAGAACAAATATTAATAAACCTGCTTGTAAATGCAAGAGATGCAATTAATCTCAAGACCCAGAAAGCGCATAAAAAAAAGATTATTGTTAAAACCGGCATTCAATATGTAGATGAACATTTCAGTAAAAAACACTTTTTATCCCAAAAGGGGCTTCATATTTATATCTCGGTAGAGGATAACGGTATAGGAATGACTGATGATGTACGCCAAAATATATTTGAACCGTTTTTTACAACAAAGATAAGGGGTAAGGGAACAGGGATGGGACTTGCAACTGTATACGGGATTGTAAAACAGAATAACAGCTCTATACTTGTATTTTCCTCCCCCGGAGAAGGAACAACTTTTCAGATATTATGGCCGGTTACTTCCGAGAAATTATCAAATGTTGATTCAAAGGAAATTAATGATTCTGATCTCTTTGGAGAAGAGGTTATATTGTTTGTTGAAGATGATAAGCATGTGAAAGATTTTGCTGTTACAGCTTTAGAAGATTTTGGTTACAAAGTACACTCTTCAATAAATGGTAAACATGCTTTTGATTATGTTAAAGAAAATGATTTGAAATTTGATCTTCTAATTACCGACCTTGTAATGCCTGTTATGAACGGAAAAGAGTTATCTGAGAAAATTCTGAAACTATACCCTGATATTAAAGTATTATTCACTTCCGGCTATACTGAAAATCAATTGGTAAAGAGTGGTGAATTGGAGGAAAACATAAATTTTCTCCCGAAACCATATACCGCAAAATCACTACTGACATATGTCCGTAAAATCCTCACTTCAAAAGTATAGATATACCTTATCACCTTTTAGTCATCCTTGCAGCTTCACTTAATATATTATATAATCCATACTATCCAAATGAGACTAAAAATTTTTATAATATTAACTTTTTTAATAATATTCTCGTACTGTACTTCTCCCGATCCTGTAAATGAGAAATCGGATTCTGAACAGATCGAAAGTGATGCGACAAAAATAAACAAAAAAATTATAATAGTTCTCGATGAATCTATATTGACCAATTCAGATTTTAAAAATTATTTAAGAGCGAAATATTCTGACCTTGGAAACATACTTAATAATAATAAGCTGACATCAAGATTGTTTGATTCTTTTTTAGAGCATTCAATTATTCTGAAATCTTCAGAAAGTGAAAGTATTACTATAACCGAACAGGAGATATCTGAATATTCCGGTAATAATAATCTTCAACTGAATGAAAATACAAAAAAAACTATTAATGATATTATCAGAATCGAAAAATATCTATATAAAAATATATTCAATAACATATCAATTTCAAAATATGAGATTCAGAAATACTATAATCAGAACAAAAAGGATTTTTCAAGTAAGCAAAAGATCGCACTTTTCCAGATCCTGTTAAAAAATAAAGAAGAAGCAGTGAAGGTCAGAGGAGAATTGCTGAACAATCCATCTGCTTTTGAAAGTTTGGCAAGATCAAAATCTATCTCTCAGGAATCTGTTAAAAATGGATATATGGGAGAATTTGAAAAAGGTGAACTCCCTAAAGATATAGAAAGTGTAGTATATTCTCTTCCGATAAATCAAATTAGCAGGGTTGTTGAATCGCAATTCGGTTTTCATATTTTCAAAGTTGCTAAAAGGGAGAGAGGAAAGCAGAGATACCTGAAGGATGTTTCTGAAGATATTGAAAAAATAGTATTTAACAAAAAAATGATATATGAATTTACGAGATATTTGCGAATCTTAAGGAAAAATATAAAAATCAAAATAAATTATGATAATTTTTTCTTTGATTACAAGGATCTTAAAGGAGATTAATATGCGTTTTTGTACAATAACTTTAATTCCATTCTTATTGATACCTATTTTTTATTTTTCTTTACATGCTGATACTGTTGAAGGAATTTATGCCATTGTTAATGATGAGATCATAACTTTCTCAGAGATAGAAAATTTCGAAAAAGGTATGACACTCGAATTACAAAGCAGATTCTCGGGAGAAGAACTTACCAGAGAATTGGATAAAATGAAATCAAATCTTTTAGATCTTGTAATAGGAAGAAAAGTACTTATATCGAAGGCAAGAGAAAAAAATTATGACATGAATCAATATCTTGAAATGGTAATAAAAGAAATAATGACAAGAAATAATATGAAATCCAGGGATGATCTTATTAATGCCCTGCAAAGTCAGGGTATCACTTATGAAGAATTTAAAGAGCAGCGTCTGGAACAATTGATGCAGGAAAAATTCATTCAGGAATCTCTTGGCTCAAGGATATTGGTTGATACATCTGCAATAATAGCCTACTATAAAGAGAACATCAATAAATATACGATCCCCGCAAAGTTTAAACTGAATTGTATATTTTTAAATAAAGAATACTATTTCACAAAAGAATCTCTAAGTGAGAAAAGAGATGAAATTTCCAAAAAACTTTCCGAATCCGTAGATTTTTTAAAAATCGCTGAAGAGTATTCCGAATTGGAAGGTAATGAACAAAAATATTATCTCGGAACTTATTCCAAAGGTGAACTTGATCCTGCTCTGGAAACTGCTGCTTTAAAACTTTCCTTATCAGCACATTCAGATTGGATAGATACTACAAGCGGATGGTATATAATTCAACTTGTCGAAAAAACGGAATCAAAGTTTATAGAATATAAGGAAGTAAAGAAAGATATTGAAAATATTCTTTATGAAAAGAAGAGGCAGAAAGAGGTTACGGAATTGATTGAAGAACTAAAAAAAGAGAGTTACATTAAGATTCTTAAAGAATATAAATAATTCTACTTCAATCTGACTTTATTAAATAAAGGGCGTCCGTAGTAATCGAATTTGAGATCATAAAAATTATCTTTACTGAATAAAGAAAACTTTTTTTGTTTGATTGGAAGTATATATTCCTTGTTTATCAGAACTTCTATTACAGATGATATCCTGTCCAATAACAGTTCATCATTTTTCAGATAATTAAGTTCATCTAACTCATTTATAATCTGAAGATATTTTTCATTGAATCTGGAGAAAGTAAGTTCAAAAATGATCTTCTTGATTTTATCAACAAGAGAGGTTTTTGAAGAAAAAAGTTTCTCTGTAAGGTAAAATTTGATAAGAGTTCCGCTTTGCATGAATTCGCGTAATTGAGTATTCTTGATAAAAACTGTGGATATGCTTAAATAATTTTTTTTCATAAATTGATTCAGATCTTCTTCATACTTTTTTAAAGAGGAATTTATATATAATTTGAACTGAGAGTTTCTTAAAATTGTTCTTATCTTTCTCATTGAAAATTGGTTGATCTTTATTGATACAGGCGATTCACTTTCTGATGTTAGAGAATTTAACTCTTTCAGTTCACTTTTTTTAAAAAATACTTTTAATAGTGAATATAAAGCAATTCTGGTATTTTTTCCTGTTTTGCCTGTAGGGAATGTTAAAAAAATATTTTGATATATGCCGCCTCTATATTCATTAAATGAAGAAAATTTTGCTCCGGGATCTCCGAGAAAAATATCAGCAGATGCTGAATTGTTGAATACAACATTAATTTTATCCAGATAAGAGTGTCCCCCGGGATAATAAATATTAGGGACAAGTTTTATTTTTTTTTTCCTTTCCCATTCGTCAGGTATCATCATTCCGGAAAATGCATTTTCATTCATTGAGAGAATTACAAGTTCAGGTGAAGACAATAACTTAAATATATTTTCAATTTTATAGTTTAAATATATAAACACTTTATTGTTATCAGTATCAATTTTTTTTATAGCCCTGCTTATTTTTTTTGCAATCGAGTTTTCTCTATTAAGAAAAACCTTAAGCGAGTAGTGGATGTTTTTACCTTTTATCGGAGATCCGTTTGAAAAACATGAATTAGGTTTTACTTCAAGTAAAATTACATTATTTTTTTTTTCATATTTGAATTCCTGAAAAATATTCGATGATGTAATCCCATCAGATGTCATATAGAAAAAATTTTCATGTATAAATGTATAAAAAATTGTATCTGAATAATTTGTTGTTGAATAATTAAAATCAACAGGTTCATTTAGTAAAATGGATAATTCTCCACCATACCTTACTTTAATTGCATAAATCAGAAATAAAGCAGATAGAATTACTATCATTTTTTTTAATCTAGTCAATATTTTTTCTCCAGAATTGTATTCTAGATTTTCTCAATCCTTTTCCCTCTTCTTCAAGAAGCACCCATAATCCCCGTTTACCATTAATAATTCCGCTCTTCAATACTTTAATTGAACCGGTTATTTCTTTGTTGAAAATTGGATCACTTATATTTTCACCAACTTTAAATATTTTCAGGTTATCATTTTCAAATGTATATCCACTAATTGCATAGAAATTATCCCACATAGCTATTTCTGATCCGAATTTCAAATCTTTTGCGGAAATCTCATTTATTGAACCTGAAAAAACCCTGAGTTTATAATTTCTATCAATAAGGTATATAGACTTGAATTCGTCCGATTCTTTATAAAAAGCTGATGAATAGAAATCAGGCAGATCCTTAACAAATGTTTCGCCTTGTTGAATATTATTATTTTTAAATTGCATCAGGAAAAGCTTACCTTTATAAAAATTTTTACCAAAACTGAAATTGAAACCGGCCAGATACTTTATCCCATTAATACTAAAAACATCTTTTACAGAAAAATTCATTTTTAAGATCTTTGATAACCTTGAGTTTTCAAATTGATAAATATATGAAAATTTTGAAAAATTACTTCCAACGGAGAGGTAAACCTTTTTATCTTCACGGAAAAGAAATAGATTACCTTCATTTTTTATTGAAGGATAGTATGGCATTCCCCATTCAATTTTCTGAGAATCATTTTTCAGCATCGAATTTCCTTTAAGTAAATAAATATCAATTTTATTTTCTAAAAGAAGAAAAATATACTGAGAGCCATCTATATTAATTGCTGATAAATTTAAAACACTATTATTTACTCTTATATCATGTTCTTTGTGATATTCCAGCGAACTCAATCCGGGATCATTTATACCGAGAAGTTGTATCTCAGGTTTAATTAAGGGTTCTTCAAAATACTTTATACCTTCAATTCTATTATTGTTTCTGTTATAAATTATTATCCCTACACCCAGGTTCCCCATATTGTCAATCACTTTAATGTTTATAAAATGAGTTATCTCATTAATTCTGCTAAAATCAAAATTGCCTTTGTTATTATTAAAACCGGTTAAAAGGTCTTTAAAAATACCTACTCCTGATTTTTCCATACCTGTGACAATTAAATGATAAAATCTTTGCAATTCAATATCTGAGAGAGAAGAACTGTTTTCAAATCTTACAATTGAGTATGTAATATCGTATTTGTTTTCAAAAAACACGGCAACATTGTTATTGATCTTTTCAGATAAGCGTTGAATTCCCTGTGAATTTATCAGTGAAAAAGCTGTAAAAAAAAAAAAATATAAAATAAGAAATTTTCTCATTTGTAATTATGGTTTGTTTTTTTTATAAGTGATATTAAGTTTTAAAAGAATCTGCAGATCTTTTTTGTCATCCGGCAACTCAATGTTTACCGGTATATTAATAACATTTTCGGAGTCCTTGTATGATTCATTATTTTTATTGATCAGATCTTCCTCTTTCAGTTCAATCGGGGAAGAACCTTCATCGGCTTCGTCATTGGAAATGTCATTTCTTTCAAGCTCAGGTATTTCAATTGCAGAGATTTCATTTTCATCTATTTCCTCCTCGAGATCAAATATATCATCACTCTCAGAATCCTTTTTATTTATCTGTTCCGTTGAAGTATCAACCGGTGAATACAATTCAAGTATTTCTTCCTCAGTATCCTCTCTCTTCTTAAACTTTCCAGCACCATTTTTTTTGTTATCATCTCTTTCAGTAGAAGTAGAAGTAATCTCATCTCTTGAGAACATAACAGTTTTATCTTTTTGAAATACCGGAAGTTTATTTTTTATATATATCATTACCATCTTCAGAATTGCATGGAGACCTTCCTGTATATTCTCTCCTGTCGTTGCTATAGTAGGGAAAAAAGGTTTGTTTTCCGGATTCAGATCATCATTCAGATTTTCAATTGATATTACTTCTGACAAATCTCTTTTATTATACTGAAAAATTAGTGGAATATCAGAACTGTTGATACTGTTTTCTTTAAGGTTCATTTTGAGATTATTGAAACTCTCAATATTTTGATCCCTCATTACAGCTTGTGAATCCGCAACAAAGACAATTCCATCGGAGCCTTGCAGCACAAGTTTCCTTGTAGTATTGTAGGCAACTTGTCCAGGAACAGTGTATAATTGGACTTTTATTGAATAATCTCCAAGTGATCCTATTTCAAGCGGTAGAAAATCAAAAAAAAGTGTCCGGTCTCCATCAGTGTCAAGTGTTATAAGTTTACCTTTTTTCTCAAACTCTGTATTCTTGAAAATTTCCTTCAGGCAAGTTGTTTTTCCACTTAATGCAGGCCCGTAGTAGACAATTTTTATTGTGATTTCCCTGTTATTATAGTTAACAAATGCCATAATTAAAAAGGATCATCATAAGGTATATCATCAATTTGAGCTTCAGGTGTAATATTCTGACCGTTCTCACTTTCAGAATTTGAAGATTCTCCATTAAAACCATCGCCCGAATTGCTGTATGAACTATCTGAAGCACCCTGCTGTCCTCTATCCAGAGGAACGATTGTATCAGCAATTATTTCAGTCGTTCTCCTGTCCTGGCCATTCTTATCCTGCCATTTTCTGCTTTTTATCTTCCCCTCTATCAGAACCAGGGAGCCTCTCTTTATACTTTTTTCAACTTTTTTTGCATTATATCCCCAGGCAACAATATTATGCCATTCTGAAGATTCCTGCCACTGATTGTTTTTATCCATATACCCTTCTTTAGTAACAATCGTTAATTTTGCAACATCCCGTCCCAGACTGGGGATATGACTAACTTCAGGTTCCCTCGGCTGTACATTTCCAACGAGCACAACTCTATTTAAACTTTTTACATTTCCTGCCATATTAATCACTTATATCCTTAATCTTCTGTTGTGCCAGATATGCTTCCTCTGATAAAGGAAATTCGGATATCAATTCTTTTAAAACCGATATACCGTTTTCCACCTGCTCCATTTCGATCAGGGCATACCCTTTTTTCAGAAGAGCATCAGGAACCTTATCACCACTCTTATATTTAGTGATAATTTCAGAAAAGATTTTTATCGCTTCACTGTATTCTTTCTGAGCATAATAACACTCACCTATCCAATAAAGCGAATTATCAGCAAGAACGTTTTCAGGAAATTGTATAACGAATTGTTTAAATCCTTCTATAGCAAGATCATAATTTTTTTTATTGTAATCTGAGTAAGCAGTAAAATAAATGCTGTCCGAAGATTGAGATGGAGTATTAACAACTTGAATTGTTTGTGGACTGCTGTACTCATTGCATTGGACGGAAGTGAGATTAATCTTTCGTTTATTTTTCCAATAGCATTCCTTACCTCATTAAATTCCTCTTTAATGAATTGAAGGCTTAGAAGTATTGTCTCTTTATTCTGCCCCTCATCTGCAAGATTCATTTGTAATTGCAGAGATTTTATTATCAATTATTGTTACCTGCTTATTAAGGTTCTTCAGTTCAGTTCTGATATCAGAAAAACTGGTTTCCAGAACATTGAGACTAATTTTTAATACTCTCCAATTCGTTCAGAATGAGCTTTGTATCCTTTTTTACAGGAAATATAAATGTAGCCGCAATAATAAATATTAAAAAACAACCTCTTAATCTTTTTCATAAACCAGTTTCAAATACTTTTACTTTTTTATAATGATGAACTCATCCCTTCTGTTCTGAAAATGAGTATCTTCATTCATTCCTTTAACCAGAGGATTGTTCTTGCCGTAGGAAACTATTTTCATTCGATCGGCAGAAATACCCGAGGTTAAGCAGGTAATTCATTGCGGCATCGGCTCTTTTTTCACCTAAAGCCATATTATATTCAACTGTACCCCTTTCGTCACAGTGACCTGCAATAGAGATAACAGCACTCGGATGTTTTAACAACCAGTCAGCATTATTGTGGAGAACACCTTTCATATCTTCCCTGATTGAATACTTATCAAAATCAAAATTTATTTTTTTCAGATTTCCCTCTTTATTAATCTCGTCAAGACTTTTCTGAAGAAATAATTCTTCCTCAGTCAATTGAGGTTTTTCAACTTTTGGAGCTTGTCTCTTCAACTTGTTCAACTTTTGTGGTTTCCGGAACAGTTTTCACTTTTTTCGCACATGAGTTGAATAAAAATACGATTATCATCACGGATAAAATAACAATTAAAAATCTTTTCATTTGGCCTCCTGTTTTCTTTTATTTTTATATAATACTATTTTTTTTTTGTCAAACAACTAGTTGATTTTTTGCCATTTAGGCATCAGATTCTCCCCTTTTCTGGTTATTTTTTTTAAATTCTCCCCATTATAATCAATTGAATACAATTGATAACTCCCAGTTCGGTTGGAAGTAAAAATGATATGTCTGCTGTCAGGTGACCATCCGGGATTCTCATTTCTTCCTGCCATTTCAGTAAGTTTTGTAATTGTATTGTTTTTTATATTCAGGATATATATGTCAAATCTCCCTTCAATCGGGAAACATATGCAATCCTTGAACCGTCAGGAGACCATGCGGCATTATCATGATATGTACCTTCATATGTAACTCTCCGGACATTTGTTCCGTCTTCATTCATTATATATATCTGGGGAGTACCTGCACGCTGGGATGTAAATGCAATCTCCTTCCCATTGGGGCTCCAGCATGGAGAAGAATCGATTATTCGTTAAATGTTAACCTCCGCTCTTTACCGGAATCCATTTCTCTTACATAAATCTCAGCATTCTGATTCTTCTTTGAAGAAGTATAAACCAGCTTATTCTCCTCATTTGACCAATCTGCCCTGTAATTGACCCCTCCGGATGAGATCACTTCCGTTCTTCCGGAATAAAGATTAAATTTTACAAGATCCGGGAATCCTTTCTTATATGTTGTGAAGAGGAGATTTTCCCCATCTCTTGCTCCAAGATGGACATAATGTCCAGATAGTTATTATAATGTTATCCTTTTCTGCCGGCCTCCGTCATAATCCATTATATAAATCTCCTTATTCCCATCCCTGCTGGATACAAAGACTATTTTTGATGTGAAAGTAGGGTTTTTCACCAAAATGCTTCATCATTTCATCTGAAGTACGGTGTGCTATAAGTCTGACAAATTCCTTTTTTGCTCCGAAATTTCTTTTAAATATTATCCTTCCTGTTGAAACCTCATACACTTTTACATTGAATATTAACCGATCCCCTTCCGATATCTCAATCTCCCCGGTAATTAGATACCCTGGCCTGAACTGATTCCCAGTCTTTAAATACAATGTTGTTATGATCCAGTTTCCCGATGTAAGTAAAATACTGTCTGGGGATGAGCTTAAACACCTGTGAATATTCCAGATCGTTCCATATCGTTTCATGAAGTTCCTCTAAAAACATTCTCATTCACCTGGGATTTTTCAGTATAATCAAATTGCGGTAATGCTACCGGGATCATCGGAATCCCTTCAGTGATCCTCACTTTATTTCTTCCTGACCGGACAAAGCTGCTACATCATCAGTAATATCAACAAAAATGATATCAGCATATTTTTAAAATTTATGTTCATTCTATCTCTCCCATTCAAATTCAAAATATACACCAAGATATTGTTCAGGATAATCAGACGGAATGGCGGAAAAGGGATAACCTCTTTGATCACTCTTAATGTTGAAAGATCATAAAACCGGTTCCCGCTTTTTTTTACCAGTTCAAGCTTCCCTATTGTACCATTTCTGAAAATCCTGAAATAAACAACTGAGAGAAACCTTCCGGAAATTCCGGATGAGGATAATGGATTATACCAGTTTGATGTTATTTTTGCTTTTAATGTTTCGACATAAAAAGAATAAGGGAAAGTTCCCACCGGGCCCGCCGGTTCCAAACCCGAACCGCTCAATCCGGTCCTGACATAACCGCTGTCTTCATTTCCGGATGTATCCTCCGATTGTTCAATATTTTTTACTGGTCTTTTCCGTTTTATTACTGAAACAAGATCTTCCTCTTTCTTTTTTTTCTTTACAGATTTTCTTTTTGATTCTTTATCAGGATAAGTAAGTTCAGGTTTTTTTTCTTTAGAAGCACTCAGATCTTTCATACTTACAGATTTCTTGTCTGCTTCGATCCTTTTTTTAAAGATGGAAGATCTGACCTGGTGGAGATCCTCCGACCTGAACCAGATCAACATAATATGTGGTTTCAGTTGAATCTTCGGCTTCAGGGTAGAAATATGCAACAAGCACCAATCCAAGATGAAATATGAGGGATGTGATAATTGCAGACCTGAATTTCATTATTTATCTTTTTTATCAACGATCATTCCCACTGTTTCAATTCCCGCTTTTTTTATTACATCCATGACATTGATAATATATCCATAAGAAACATCTTTATCCGCTTTAAGAAATACAATCTTTTTCTTTTTGCTCATGAAATAATTTTTTAATCTCGACTCAAGCAGGAACATATTGATGTTCTGATTTTCCATATATATGTATCTGTCCTTTGTTACAGTAAGAACCAGTCCGCCTGAACTTGGATTTGCTTTTGTTTCAGCTGCAGGAAGATTGACAGTTATCCCTGACTGCATCATTGGAGCCGTCACCATAAATATGACAAGCAGAACAAGCATAACATCCACCAAATGGTGTTATATTGATCTCTGACATATTTGTTGTGATCCGTTGATCTTGAGTTTAATTCTCATTTTAACTCATATTCTCACTTACACTGATAAACTCATTTATAAAATTTTCCATATCAACAATCATCACTTTTACCTTATTTAGAAGAAGATTGTAGAATATTACTGCAGGGAATTGCGGCAAACAATCCCAAGGCTGTGGCTATCAATGCCTCTGCAATGCCTGGCGCAACCGTGGCAAGATTTGCATTCATCTGAATACCGATCTGATGGAAACGATGACATTATCCCCCAAACAGTGCCGAAAAGGCCTATGAATGGTGTTACAGCTGCTGTTGTTGCCAGGAAATCCGTTAAGTCTTTCCAATCTCATTATCTGAAGATTTGATACATTGATCATTGCCCTTCGAAGCGATTCAGGTTTATCTTTTGACACATCCTTCCCTGGACTGAGCTGCAATGATAATCTTTATACCCAGCCTTGAATATCTGCGAGAACGGGCTCTCTTTGTAGATTGATGTAAATTTCAGAATTTCTGAAAAAGATTTGGTCTTCCTGAATATTTCCAGAAAAAGTGATGATTTTTTCTTTGCATTCCTGTATTCCAGTAATTTAAAAATAACTATTGCCCATGATATAACAGAGAACAAAGCCAGCAGAAGAAGTACACCTTTAACTACCAGCGATGCCTGTGAAATAAGGGTAAAGTAGTTACCGAATTGATTTGAAGATGATTGTGACATTATTAGTATTGAGCTTTCCATGGTTAGATTTTTACCATATACTAGCTATCATTTCAAGAAAGGACATTATCCCAGGATGTTTGCTTATTGAAATTTACTTAATATCTTTATCTCTTTTTCGATAAGCCTGATCCGCCATATCCACAGTAAAAGTATCAGCAGGGAAGCAAGTATTCTGATGGGTGAAGAGAGCGAAAGGTAATCATACAGGCCATGCATGACGAAAGAGAAGATAAAAATGAGAACAACCTTCAGGAAATTCCGTTTTTTTCCCAATATCAATATTCCGATATAATATCCCCACAAAGAGGCAAATATCGTATGAGTCAATGGAGATGCAATTGCTCTTCCGGCAAGTTCAAACCCTGAAAGATGTGGCAGATAAAGAATATTTTCATATGCAGCAAACCCAAGGGCAATTACTGAAGAATAAATGATTCCATCAATCTTTTCATCGAAATTCCTGAACCATTTTATAATGAATATAAAGGGGATCAATTTGAACAACTCTTCAAAAAATCCTACAACAAAAATAAGATAGACAAAAGATGTAAGTGAACCTTCAAATATAAAATATGACTGATCTTCCGGAATCCCGATGGGCGGCAGAAAATTCACAAATTTCAGATAAACAATAGAAAAAATGAAACCGATAAGAAATGCTCCGCCAAGATTAAGTAATGGTTCAGGTTTAAATCTGTCCTTATATCTGAAATAAAAAATCCAGAATAGTGCAGGAGAAATAATTGCAGCAATAAAAAGAAATATTGTCATTAAATTAAAAATGCAGACTTATACTTTCTTTTCCTTCCTGTTGATAAAATACAATTTGACCTTGTTACCTGTAAGGTACATGACAGGAACAACTATAAGGGTCAGGAATGTGGCAAAACTCAATCCGAAAATTACTGTCCAGGCCATCGGCCCCCAGAATTGTGAAGTATCACCGCCGAAATATAATTCAGGGTTGAATTCAGTAACCAGTTTTCTGAAGTTTATATTTAATGCGATTGCCATCGGAAAAAGCCCGAGAATCGTTGTGATTGCGGTTAAAAGAACCGGCCTTAACCTGGTCTGACCGGCTTCAATGATACATTCAATGGATCTCTCAATGGGAAGGTTTTCGTTTTCAGTAAGATTCAATTCCGCTTTCTTTTTTTCTTTAAGATAATCGATATAATCGATCAGAACTATGGCATTGTTGACCACAACACCTGCAAGAGATATTATCCCTATCCCCGTCATTATGATGATAAAATCCATTCTAAATGTAGCTATCCCACCGAAAACGCCTATAGTACTGAAGAAAACACTGGCAATGATTATCAGGGATTTAGCGAATGAATTGAACTGTGTGACCAGGATCATCATAATAACCGATAAAGCGATCATCATTGCCCTTATCAGAAAGTCCATTGTCTCCTGCTGCTCTTCCTGTTCTCCCGTAAAACTATATTTGTAACCTTCGGGAATATCAAAATTTTTCATCACATTTTTTATTCTCTGATTCACTTCTGTGTTATTGTATCCCTCAATAACATTAGAGAAGAGGGTAATCACACGCTTGGTGTCTTTCCGTTTGACAGCACTGTAGGTAGTACTGTAACTGAAATGAGCAACAGATGAGATCGGGACCTGCATGATCTTCCCAGTTGACTGGCTCCTGAACGTTATTTTCTGATTCAGAATTGACGGAATATCCTCTCTGTATTTCCTGTCAAATTTCAGGATTATCGGAATATCATCTTCCCCATCCTTAAAATCAGAAATATCCTTCCCGAATAAAGAAGTCCTTATTGTACTGGCTATCTGTGCCGTGGAGAGCCCGAATCTTCTTGCACTGTTCCTGTTAATCTCTACAATCAGCTCCGGTTTCCCCACATCCAGATCCATTTTAAGGTTTTCAATTCCACTGATATCAGACTCCTCAATATATTTGTGGATTTCACTGGTCAACCCGATCAATGTCGAATAATCCTTTCCTGACACCTCTATATTGATCGGTTTGCCGGTCGGAGGCCCCATTTCGGCCTTTTCAATCGTCACAATGATCCCTGGTATCTTATGTGTCAGTTTATCAGACATCGTTTTCATAATGTCAGAAGTTGACACACCTTTCCGAAATTCATAATCCACAAATGAGATGGTGATCATTCCCTTGTTGGGGGTATTCCCAAAAGTGAATTCATTTTCACCGGCAACCCCCTGGCCGATGGTTGTGAGTACTGACTTGACAATATTTTTGTTCGGCTCAAGTATTTTGTAAACATCATTCTCAAATACTTTCATAACCTCATCAGTAGCCCTGATATCAGAACCGACCGGTAATTCTGCAAACAGATTAAAATATGAAGGTTCATTGTCAGGGAATAAAGTGACCTTCGGCTTACGGATATTAAATAAAACCATAGTTGCCATCATCAGAATAGTGGTAAATATGATTATTTGGACCGGTCGTTTTCCACTAAGTGAGAATTTAATTGCCTTTCTGTAGAAGGATTCTAATTTAACCAGGAATGTTTCTCTGAACCATTCCGATAACCGCCTAAGGAAGAAATGGTTGGAAAGGATCAAAATGATTCCTGCAAACATAAAAAATGCAACAATGTTGATCTTTAGAAACAGAGCGACCAATGCAATACCAAAAAATATGATCGATTTTTTATAAACCACTCTTACATCCGGTTTTTTCTTTGTGCTTTCCACTTTATAAAATTTGGCGGCAAAAACAGGTATAATAACAAGTGCGACAAAAAGAGAGGAAGAAAGAACAATTATGAGTGTGACAGGTAATACTTTCATGAACTCGCCCATCATCCCGGGCCAGAATGCAAGTGGTACAAATGCCCCTAATGTTGTTGCAGTGGATGCAGTTATTGCAATGGCAACTTCACCTGTTCCCCGTTTTGCTGCCTCATTGATATTAAATCCCTTGCCGGTGAACCTGTAAGTATTCTCTATCACTACAATGGCGTTATCAACGAGCATCCCCAGGGCCAGCACCAGACCGAAAAGAACCATCATGTTGATGGTGGATCCCATCAAATTCAGTATCACAATTGACAATGTCATGGATGTGGGAATTGCGATACCCACAAATAAAGCGTTCCGGGTTCCAAGGAAAAAATAGAGGACCAGTACTACAAAAAATATGGCGATTACAATACTGTTCTCAAGATTGCTCACCATGCTCTTTATCCATTCCGACTGGTCATTTGAGATGTCAATGTGAAGCCCCGGTGGTAAAGTTCCTTCCAGTTTTGATTCATCGAGCAGTTTGAAAATTTTATCGGAGGCGTTGATCACATTCTCCCCCGCTTTTTTTATCACCTGCACCGATACTACCTTCTGCCGGTTCAACCTGGCCAGTGTTAACGGATCCTCAAAACCGTCAACTACCTCTGCAACATCTTTCAGGTAAACGATATTACCCTTTTCATGTTTAACAACAATGTTTCTAATCTCTTCCAAGGTTTTAAATTCACCGATCGTTCTTACTGATCTTGTTGAATTATTGATTTTAAGTTGTCCGCCCGAAATTGACATATTTTCAAAAACAACGGCATCTTCGATATTCTGAAAACTCAGTTCCATCATATCGAGCTTGTGCTTGTCAATATTTATCTGAATTTCCCGGTTATCGAGCCCTTTTATCTCAACCTTCGATATTTCGCTGAATGTCTCGATCTCTTCTTCAAGAAATTCAGCATACTCCTTCAATTCATCCAGGCTGAAATCACCTGAAAGATTGATATTTAATATAGGGAATTCGTTGAGATCAAGTTCCATAACTATCGGATCTATATCGAGATCGGAGGGCAGTTCATTTTTTGCCCGGTCAACCGCATCTTTAACATCCATGAGCGCGTCACCAAGATCGACCCCTGCATTGAACTCTACAACAATATCTGAATTGCCCTGACTTGAGGTTGATGTCAACTCTTTAATACCATTAATTGTATTTACCTCTTTCTCTATGGGACGAGTAATAAGGTTCTCAATATCTATCGGCGAATTTCCGGGATAAATGGTTTTAACAAAAATGTAAGGGATCACCGCTTCCGGAAAAGTTTCTCTCGGCATTGTATTGTATCCAAATAAACCGAATAAAATGATAATAATTGAAAGGAGAATTACAGTGCTTTTATTATTCAGCGCAAATGTGGTAAGTTTAAATTCTCTCCACTGCTTACCGGTATTGTTTTCTTTACTCATTCTTGCCTTCATCCCCGGAAGTTCCGGTAATCTTTACAGGGCTTCCGTTCTTTACGAGATTATATCCTTTCATGATGATCTCATCTCCAAGCTCAATGCCGCTTTTTATCATAATTAAATCTTTATTAACTTGTCCCGGTTGCACATAGACTTTCTCAGCAGTCAAACCTGTCTCGGATTTTTTAATTCTGTAAATGTATGAACCCTCACTGTCGTTCTTTACAATAATCGAGGGGACCACCATTGCTTCTGTTTCATGAAAATCTTTCAATTCCAGAACTGAGACAATATTGGGTTTCAATAATTCATTACTGTTCCCCAGTTTTATTGTCACCTGAAAGGTTCTGTTCTGCGGGTTTAAAACTGTCCCGACACGGAGGACCTCACCTTTCCTGATAATGTTTGGATAAGAGGGGAATGTGATCGTAGATTGTTCCCCCACTTTTACATTTGAGAGATAAGCTTCTGATACAGCTGCCTTCACATATACACTACTGACATCAACTATCTGCATGATCGGGAGTCCCGGTACTCCTAGTTCCCCTTTTTTCTTAGTTATATTATCAATAATCCCGTTAAAAGGAGCTCTTATCAGTGTCATTCTCAACTGTTCTTTCATAGTTTTTATCTTGTTCTCAAGAGATTCCTTCTGATTTTTTGCCTCCAGGTATTGAATTTCCGATCCGATCTTCTTCTCCCACAGATCCGATCTCTTCTTAAACAATATTTCTGCAAGTTTCAAAGAGTTTTTTAATTCTGAAATAGAACTTTGTATCACCCCGGAATTAAGTACTGCAAGGAGTTCACCTTTTTTGACTCTTTGTCCTTCTACAACATTAATGTTTTTTATTGTACCGCCGATTTCTGGGCTTATATATGCTTCCCTGAAAGCTTCAACAACACCATTGACATTATAGAAATGTTCGAAATTTTCCGCATTTATCTTTTTAACAGACACAAGGATCTTAAATTCGGTGTCACCCAATCCGTTCTCTGCCAGTTTCTCTTTAAGGTTTGTAATTTCTGTCTGAAGGCTTACGATCTGATCCTTTTTCTTCTGAATATCAGATCTGATCTTTTCCTCATTCACGGAGGAGCTGCATCCGTAAATGAATATTAAAGTTATTAATAATACTTTTTTTATCATTATTTATCCCCTTTTTCCTATATTATGTTCAGGTATTTCTCTAAATCAGTTAATGAATTGTAGAACTCGATCAGAGCGGATGTATAACCGTATTGAGATTGAAGGTACTGGTTATATGCCTGGATCAATTCCATACTCGATGAAACACCTTTTTTAAATTTTTCAATGTTTTTTTTATAGATCTTATCTGCGATTTGCAGATTTCTGTATGAACTCTCTTTCCCTCCGATTGCTGTCAGATATCTTGATCGTGCGTTTAGATACCCGAGATTCAGGCTGTCTGAAACATCGCTCTTCAAATTCAAAGATTTTTCAAGCTCATATTTCGCCTGATTCACTTTTGCAATCCTCATACCGCTTGAGAATATTGGTATATTAAGGTTCAGTCCGATAATGGTGGAAGGGAACCATTTTTCTTCAGTTTTTTTAAAAAAACTGAACTCATTTCTCATTGCATTCTGAGAATGGGATACAAATGCAGTCAATGATGGAAGGAATAGTGACTTTTCTTTTTTCAGCATAAGAGAGAAAGATTTAACCTGAGTATCAGCCATTTTATAATCAATATGACCGGGGAGATTAAATTCCCTTGCCAGCAAAGTTTTGTAATCAACATTCGCAGACATTGAATTTATATCGCCATCAAGTGAAATCTCTCTGTCAAGTTCAAAACCGATCTGGAATTTCAAAAGTTTATAACTGATTTCAACCTGTCTTTTTATAGCACTGAGCCTGTTCTTAATACCAATCACAAAATATTCAATCTGATCAACATCCGTTTCTTCAACAAATCCGGCTTTATAAAGTTCCGATGTTTCATAATGTAGTTTTTTAAGGCTTTCAAGATTTTTTGAAAGGATATCTCTCAGATTCTCACTGATAAGGATCAGATAATATGTGCCTGTCACCAGGGATTTAACTTCGATCTCTGTTTTTTTCAAATTTTCTTTTGAAAGTCTCATGTAAATTTTGGAAGATTGAAGTGCAACAATATATGTGCCGTTAAATACCAACTGAGATGCTGTTATTTCTGCTGTCATATTGTGTTGGGTCCCGAATTTCATTGCAAAGAATGTACCATCCTCTGCATCAGGGTCAATAAATTGTGCTGGAATAAGGGTTGTCGGTATCTGAGCCATATCCTGATAGGCAATTTTCCCATCAATTTGCGGAAGGCCGGTAGCGGTTGTTTCTCTCACCACATTACGGGCAATCTTAATATCCAGTTTTGCATTTTTTAAAGACTTGTTATGCTTTAAAGCAAGTTCCCTAATGCTGTTCAGGTCAAGTTTTTTTAACGTTTCTCCATGCATACCTTCAATCAGAATGAAAAATAAACCAATGACTAATGAGAAATAAAATATTTTCCTTTTGAAATTTTTTTTTTTAGGATTTGTGTTTATGTAATTTTTTAGCATCATTTATTATAACTGAAATACTCCTCTTACTCAACATTAAATTATGCAATAAACTTATTTTTTTCTTTAATTAACCTAAACTTTATACTGCCTTAAACGTAAAAAAATAATAAGAAAAAAAAGGAGGTCTTATGAATAAGACAATTTTATTGGTTGTTTCGATCCTGTTAATTTTCGGAACAACTTCTGCAGCAAAAGATGCTCGGCTTTTACGAACTCCTGACATAAATAAAGATCTTGTTGTTTTTGTTTATGCAGGTGATATATGGAGTGTTTCCGCCGAAGGCGGAGATGCCAAAAGGCTGACCTCGCATGAAGGTCTTGAACTCTTTCCGAAGATATCTCCGGACGGGAAGTGGATCGCTTTTTCAGCTGAATACTCAGGTTCACGACAGGTTTACAAAATGCCTTCAAAAGGCGGAACACCTGTTCAGCTGACATACTATAACGATGTTGGAGTAATGCCTCCAAGAGGCGGATATGACTATATTGTTATGGACTGGACTCCTGACAGCAAAGAGATACTTGTCCGGATGAACAGAACCCCTTACGGCCGTAGAATGGGAAAATACTTTCTTGTAAATATAAATGGCGGTCTTGAAAGACCACTCCAGATCCCGGAATGCGGAGGAGGAACATTTTCTCCGGATGGTGACAAGATAGTCTATACACCGATCGGCAGGGAATTCAGAACATGGAAAAGGACCAAAGGCGGCAGAGCTCAGGATGTATGGATCTATGACCTTAAAAATGACAAATCTGAAAGAATAACCAGATTCCCTGGTACAGACCAGCACCCAGTGTGGTTCAAGGATAAAATTTTCTATGTATCCGATGAAAGTCTTTCATTGAATTTTCACTCGTTTGACCTTAAGACCGGAAAGTTTGAACAGGTAACAAGATTTACAGATTTTGATGTGTTATGGCCCTCAGGGTCCGAAGGTATGATCGTTTTTGAAAAAGGTGGATACCTCCATAAGATAGACCTGAACAAGAATTCAGTTTCAAAACTGACTGTTAATCTCGATTTTGACAATCCGAACATACTCCCCCGCTTCAAGAATGTTTCCAGGTTTGTTTCCAGGTTCGGAGCAACAATCACATCAAATGGAAAAAGAGCAATATTTGACGCCAGAGGAGATCTCTTCTCGGTTCCTTCTGAAAAAGAGGGCGTGACAGTTAACCTGACCAGGACTTCCGGTATCAGGGAGATGTACCCTGTTGCATCACCTGACGGCAAATGGATTGCTTATGTTTCCGATGAATCCGGTGATTTTGAATTTTATATTGTCGATCCCCTCGGGAAAAAGAAGGCAAAGAAACTCACAGACACCAAAGTGTGGAAATATCCGGTTGAATGGTCTCCTGACAGCAAGTATGTTGCTTTCTCCGATGCAGACAGAAAGCTGCAGGTTATAGAAATATCAACGGGAGAAATATCTCTTGTTACCAAGGGTAAATCCGGTACGATAAGAGATTATTCGTGGTCTCCGGACTCAAAATGGATAACTTTCACAAATAGAGGGTCAAACAAATTAGGTTCAATCTGGGTATACTCAGTTACTGATGGAAAATCTTCCCGGATCACCAACAATACCTATGAAGATTTTTCTCCCGCATTCTCACAGGACGGGAAATATATTTTCTTCATTTCAGACAGAGATTTCGATTTCAATTTCGATGGCGGTTTTTCCACAATGGAATTTGATTTTATTTTCAATAAAACCGCAAGGATCTTTGCTGTCGGACTAACAGATTCCTCTCCTCCGCTGTTTAAGGACGAGAATGACCTCGATGCTCCGCCACCTCCCACGCCAGCCGTTGATAAAAAAGGAAAGGACAAGAAAAAAGATGCCAAAAAACCCGTTGTTGTTAAGATCGACTTTAAAAATCTGGATGACAGAATTAAGGTTTTCCCGCTTCCGACCGGCCAATACCGCGGAATAACGGATCTGGGGAAAGGTAAAGCGCTTATTAATGATAACGATGGGCTTCATATTTTCGATTTTAAGAAAAAGAAGAAAGAACTTGTGATGGGTGAGATCGGATATGGTTCTCTCTCGGCGGATAATAAAAAAATTCTCTACAGATCCGGAAGGACCTGGGGAATTACTGATCTGAAACCAAAGGTTAAACCCGGTGCAGGAAAACTTGATCTGAGTAATGTGATGATGAAGATCGATCCGGTCAAAGAGTGGAAACAGATCTACAATGAAGGCTGGAGGATCTACAGAGACTGGTTCTATGTAAGAAATATGCATGGTGTTGACTGGGAGAAAATGAGGAAAAAATATGAGGTTCTTCTTCCTTATGTAAGTCACAGAGCTGACCTAGATTACATTTTTGGCGAACTTGTCGGCGAACTGAATGTCGGCCACACTTATGTCAACTGGGGTGATATCAAGAGAGTGAAAAGGCTGGATACCGGATTACTCGGAGCCGTACTTGATGCAGATAAAAATTCAGGATTCTATAAGATATCAAAAATATTTAAAGGTGAGAACTGGAACGAAAGGACTAGGTCACCGTTAACCGAACCGGGAGTGAAAGTAAACGAAGGTGACTTCCTGATCAGGATTAACGGATATGATGTGCGTACAAAAGATAACCCTTACATGTTTCTTGAGAACACTGCCGGTAAAAAGATCCCCATTACGGTCAGCAGTACACCTGATTCAATGAATGCCAGAACATACTGGATCAAGCCGCTAAGTAGTGAACTTGGCTTGATGTATAACGATATGATCGAATCCAAGCGGAAACTGGTTGACAGGCTTTCAAACGGAAGGATCGGTTATATCCATGTGCCGGACACCCATCTTTCCGGTAACAGGGAATTATTCAAAGGGATATATTCTTTTAATGATAAAGAAGCGCTTATCATTGACGAAAGATATAACGGCGGCGGATGGTCCCCGAGAAAAATGATAGAAAAACTGGCTACCAAAACCTATGCGTACTGGAAGGGCAGAGACCTTGAACTGAGGCCTGCACCCGTCTTTTCATTCAATGGACCGCTTGCTATGTTGATCAATCACTACTCATCTTCCGGCGGAGACAACTTCCCATATTGGTTCAAATTGAAGAAACTCGGCAAACTTATCGGCACCAGGACATGGGGAGGTCTTGTCGGATACGGATGGAGCCCCGGACTTGTTGACGGGCCTTCATTTGCAGTACCGATGTCCGCAATAGTCAATACGGATGGTGAATACGTTGTGGAAGGTGTCGGAGTGTATCCGGACGAAGGATTTGAAGTTTATGATATTCCTGAAGAGATAGCAAAAGGGAATGATCCGAGTATTGAGAAAGCTGTAAAACAACTTCTCAAAGAACTTGATGAGAAAAAATTCAAGAAACCTTCAAGCCCGAAAGATCCTGACAGATCAAAATGGTTTGAAAAAGAGATTAAGTAGTATAGAAATAAAAAGAGAGGCGGCTTTAATGCCGCCTTTTTTTTTACATTATAATATGAATTGATTGATCCTTAGAATTTGATTTATTTGAGATGATTTGTTATGTATTTTAAAACAAGTCAGATTGCTCAGTTATTTTGAGTGATATTGTCGAATCACAATTAAGAATGATTAATAATTTAAAAAAACTATCTGTAATCATTCTGGATGTTTTACTAATTTTCACATCATTTCTTATCGTATTGATAATTATCACTGGCGGAACTAAATTTCACATAAACGATCAGGTGATTTTTATGTATTCTGCTCAGAACCCGACTATTATTTTGTTTATCCTTACTTTATTCAGAATTTCATTGCCTGAGATTCCACTACTATGTCTCAATTTACCTTCTCCAAAAAAGATCAGTGATAAAGTTGAAGATTGGGTCTCCAGGAATTTCAGTCTTGGCCAAAAGTTCCATGATCAAAAAATTCACAGGATATTGTGGGCAATTATTCTCATTTCAGCAACTATAAAGCTCTACAATGCCTGGCATTATTATGGATTCTTTTCAGGAGATGATGTTGAGGTTCTGGAATTAGCATTCTCGGAATTACAAAGCTGGGACTGGCAGGCCTGGAACCTCCGCAGTCCATTTTTCCCCATGGTCTTTATTTTTCCCCCCTTAAAGTTATTACAAAGTATTGGAATCTCAGATCCCGGACTTTTAATATTTTTTGCCCGTACTGTTTCAATTCTGTTTTCATCTCTAAGCATATGGATACTGTATAGGATCACTCAAAGAGAATTCATGAATGATTTCATTTCTCTTTCTGCGGCAGCATTTTTAGCGTTTTGTCATCTGCATATAACATTTGCAGCGAGTGTAATGCCTCGTATATGCTCTTCATTTTTCCTGCTATTAAGTTTTTATTATCTTGGAAAAAATGATCATAAAAATATTCATTTATTTTTAGCTGGATTGGCAATGGGTATTGCAGGGGCCATCCGGTTCAGTGAAATTATTTTTTTACTTCCTGGAATTATATATCTGGTTTCCAAACGGATCCCGATAAACCAGATCATTGTTTTCGGTGCAACGGGATTTCTATCATTTGTTTTAATAATACTTCTTGGAGACTGTTTGTATTGGAATGTTCCATTCTACAGTTTTAGAAATATTGTGGATTATACACTGGTAAATAAACTCTCTTCCAGGGGTTATCAGTCAGCGTTCTTTTATATTTCACATATCAATCAATGGCTCAATGTCTTCATCATGATCCTTGCAGTTCGTGCACTGGGATTTAAAAAGCAATGGTTAATTCATCAATGGTGGATATTACCACTTATTATTTTAAGCTTTCTTCCCCACAAGGAACCTCGTTATCTCATCCCTATTATACCTTTTATAACCCTCTCCGTTGTAATGACTTTGAGACACTATTCCGAAAAGCATCTTTCCGGAATCAAATCACACCGATTTAATTCATCTCTTAAATGGGTGATTTTTCTGGTTCTCTTTTCATATATTTTTGAAATCAGCGGATACCTTTTTAAAAGGTCAGAATCTGCTGTAAGGGTTGCTCAAATCCTCCGCACCCAGGCTGAAAAAGTACACATTGCAGCTCAGCAAAGTTGGAAATTGGGGGGGAAGTTATATCTTCCTAATGCAAATATTGAAGATATTCCTGATCATAGAGTAAGCGATCTGGTTTATATGGAATCATTTATGAATCACAGAGATATTAAATACATCACCCTAAAAGACAAAAGTATATCTGAAAATGACACTTTGCTCGTTATGCTGAAAAAATACCACTTTAAGGAAATAATTGTCCGGTCAGGTCCCGCTAAAGAGAGGGAACTTTACCGGTTATTTAAAAAACAGGTTCAATCTTCTTCTGTAGTTCCGAAAAGTGTTTTTTGAGAATGATCTCCCTCTAAATTCAGGAGATCAGAGTGATTTTTTTCAGGCAAAGATTTTTCTTCTCTGACCAAAGATATTTCCAGATTTGAGATCCTTTTGCCTCTGGCAGTGATTCCTTTAACTGCTATAAACTTTGCAGCATCAATTAACTCGCCTTGCTTTTTACGATTCTTCCCCCCATATTCAGCATAGAATACCGGATTCGGATTTTCTGATACGGCAAGTAACTTTGAATCAGGATTATCCCCTATAAAACTGATCTTTCTGTCAGTGAAATCGACCTTGAATCTTTTTAGATAATAGTATTTCTGATCTGCATCATAATATACCGCTGTATATACTTTCCCCTCATCATATTTTTCAACAATTATCGGATCTTCGGAAAAATGATTTGATATATCAAAATTATACAATTGAACTCTGCCGGATCCGGATAGATCAATAACTCTATCCTCACCTGAGAATTCTCCGAGTCTTACTCCCCGTCCGTCACTGTTCATTCTGTTAATTGATGAATCAAACCAGAGTTCAATTCCGCCCAGTGTAGATACCCCGCTCTCCCTTAACTGGATCCTTGAAATTGGGTTTTTCGTGAGAATATTACCCTGAGAATTTCTCCCTTTTATTGCCAGTTCAGAAAAATCAAGGTCAATCTGAAGATTCCGAAGCCTTTTTTTCGGTTTCAGAAATACTCTGATCTTTTCAGCTTCTCCATTCGGATTTGCTGTAAAATAAACTATTTTTGACCCTTCTGTCCCCCTGGTAATGTCATACAATTTATCCCTGGTGACTGATTTGACAGGAAACCGTTTCATATAGTACTTTCCATCTTTTCCATCCCTGTACACTGCATTATAAATTGTACGCTCATCACCTCTGTTATAAATATCAATATGAATGATATCTTTGCCTGCAAATGATTTTTCCTCCACTTTTTTTACAGTGTATGTACCGTCCCTCATAAATAATATAATGTCATCGATATCAGAGCACTCTTTAACTTGCTCATCACCTTTTAATGAAAACCCGAAAAATCCCTCTTCCCGGTTCACATAGAGTTTTTTATTTGCCGCAACAACCTTAACAGCCTCTATCTGATCAAAATTCCTTATTTCTGTTCTTCTCTCTTTTCCTCTTCCGTATTTCTCTTTTATATTTAAAAGAAAATTGATCGTATATTTGTTAATATCTTTTAAAAATCCGATGATTTCAGTCAGTTCTTGCTCAACCGTTCTGATATATTCATCAGCCTTAAATGCATCATATTTGGATATACGTTTTATTTTTATTTCTGTCAGTTTTACAATATCTTCTCTGGTCACACCCCTTTTTAATCGGGCTTTAAACGGATCGAGTCCCTTATCGATCGTTTCGATAACCGATTCCCATGTTTCACAATTCTCTATATCAATATAAATCCTATTCTCAATAAAGATCTTTTCCAGAGAGGATAGATGCCAGGCTTCTTCAAGTTCCCGTTTCCTTATCTCAAGTTCAAGATTCAGAAGTCCAACCGTGTTATCTGTTGTTATCTTTAATATATCATTCACACTCATAAATTTCGGCTGTTTATCCATGATCACGCAGGAATTTGGGGATATCGATACCTCACAGTCTGTAAAAGCGTATAAAGCATCGATGGTTTTATCCGGAGAGGTACCTGGCGGAATTGTAATGATTATTTCAATTTTGTCAGATGTATTATCATCGATTTTCTTTATTTTGATCTTCCCTTTTTCATTGGCAAGGATAATGGAGTCGATCAGAGATGTTGAGGTCTTCCCGAAGGGCACCTCTGTGATCATAATGGTTTTTTTATCAATTTTTTCTATTTTTGCCCTTACTTTAACCTTCCCTCCCTGAAGGCCGTTATTATATCTGGAGAAATCAGCGAGGCCGCCGGAAGGGAAATCGGGAACAAGTGAAAAATCTTTTCCCTTTAAATAAGAAACGGAGGCATCGATCAATTCATTAAAATTGTGGGGAAGTATCTTTGAAGCAAGCCCGACAGCAATGCCTTCCGCTCCCAGGTAAAGGAGGATAGGGAATTTAACAGGAAGTACGACCGGCTCTTTATTCCTCCCGTCATAAGAGTTAAGCCATTCTGTCGTTTTTGGATTAAAAACAACTTCAAGAGCAAATTTGGAAAGCCTTGCTTCAATATATCTAGGTGCTGCAGACTTATCTCCGGTAAGTGTATTTCCCCAATTTCCCTGAGTATCGATCAGAAGTTCTTTCTGGCCGAGTGCCACCAGGGCATCTCCGATGGATGCATCGCCGTGAGGATGATACTGCATTGTAAAACCGATAATATTGGCTACTTTATTATAGCGGCCGTCATCAAGCCGTTTCATTGTGTGAAGAATTCTTCTCTGTACCGGTTTCAATCCGTCAAGGACTTCGGGGATCGCTCTTTCAAGTATTACATATGATGCATATTCAAGGAACCAACCTTTATAAAGTTCAGGAATATCTTTTATATGATGAATTTGTTTGTCTTCACCGAATCCGTTTTCCTTTTTATCATCCATTTAATTCAGCTCCCCTGATCAATTATCAAGAATATCATCACCGGTTTCATTCTCAATCCTGATATTGTTTATAATGAACTCCTGCCTTTCCGGAGTATTTTTCCCCATATAAAATTCTAGCGTTTTCTTCACAGATCCCTCTTTACTTATTAATACAGGTTCCAGTTTTATTTTTTCACCTATAAATTCTTTAAACTCATTTGGAGAGATCTCCCCCAGCCCTTTAAATCTGGTTGTCTCACAGCCCTTGCCCAATTCCTCAACTGCAACTCTCTTCTCTTCTTCGGAGTAACAATAAATGGTTTTCTTTTTATTCCTGACCCGGAACAGCGGTGTCTGAAGGATATACACATGGTTCTTTTTTACAAGCTCCGGGAAGAACTTCAGGAAAAAAGTTATAAGTAAAAGTCTGATGTGCATCCCGTCAACATCAGCATCGGTAGCAATTATAATATTGTTGTACCTTAGATCATCAAGTCCATCTTCTATGTTAAGAGCGGCCTGTAGAAGATTGAACTCTTCGTTCTGATAAACTATTTTTTTATTGAGACCGAACGTATTCAACGGTTTCCCTTTCAGGCTGAATACAGCCTGGGTCTGAACATCCCTTGATTTTGTTATTGACCCGCTTGCTGAATCGCCTTCTGTTATAAATATGGTCGACTCTTTTCTATGCTCATTATTCGAATTGAAATGAATCTTACAGTCCCGGAGTTTTCTGTTATGAAGATTTGCCTTTTTTGCTCTCTCCCGTGCAAGTTTCTTAATGCCTGACATGGCCTTTCTCTCTTTTTCTGAAGAGAGGATCTTCTGATGCAAAAGCTCTGCAATATCTTTGTTTCTGTGTAAAAAATTATCGAGGGAGTTCTTTAGAAAATCATTCACATGATTTTTAAGTGATTCGCCTCCCGGACTCATCTCTCTTGAACCCAGTTTTGTTTTTGTCTGAGATTCAAAAACAGGTTCTTCGATCTTTATGCTGATCGCTGCGATGATCGACGTTCTTATATCCGATACATCAAAATCCTTTTTAAAAAATTCCCGCACGGTCTTAATAAGTCCTTCCCTGAATGCCTGCAGATGTGTGCCTCCCTGGGTGGTGTTCTGTCCGTTCACAAAAGCATAATACTCTTCACCATAGTGACCGCCATGTGTTAGCGCCACCTCAATATCCTCACCCTTCAGATGAATGATCGGGTACATAATTCCATTATCAATATTAGAGTTCAGCAGGTCCAGGAGCCCGTTTTTTGACTGATACTTTGTTCCGTTAAAATTGATGGTAAGGCCTGCGTTCAGGTAAGCATAGTAGTTTATCTGATTCTCTACAAATTCAGACAGGAAACGGTAATTACCGAAAATTTCCCTATCCGGTGTAAAAGCAACTTCGGTGCCGTTCCCCGATTCGGATTTGTACAGAGGTTTATCTTCAATAACAACACCTTGTTTATATTCAATCTCTTTGCCCTCTCCATCCCTGAAAGATTTTATAACAAACCTTTCTGATAAGGCATTGACAGCCTTTATCCCGATCCCGTTCAAACCGACAGATTTTTTAAAAACCTTGGAATCGTATTTTGCTCCGGTATTCATCCTGGATGATACATCCTTTACTTTCCCCAACGGAACGCCTCTTCCATAATCCCTGACTCTTACCGATCTTTCATTGATAGTAATATCAATATTCTTCCCGAACCCCATCATGAATTCATCGATTGAATTATCAACAACTTCTTTCAGCAAAAGATATATTCCATCATCCTGTGAACTTCCGTCACCCAGTTTCCCAACGTACATACCCGGCCTTTTGCGGATATGCTCTTTCCAGTTTAATGTTTTTATACTTTTCTCGTTATATTCTGCAATACTCAATTTTTCCCTCGATATTGAATAAATTCTTATTTGATTTTATAAAAAAAAGCGCCATTAATCAAGATGTATCAGTATGAATTATTAAAGTTTAATGCTATTCATTATCACTGATCACTTAATATGTTTAAATATAGATTCTTTGCTCTTCTCTCTGTTCAGGTCAATATTATTCTTGACAATTTTCACAATTTTTGATACTCTATTTTTAATATAGGGTCTATAGCTCAACGGCTAGAGCCACCGGCTCATAACCGGTAGGTTCCAGGTTCGAATCCTGGTAGGCCCACTCTTTTTATAGGAGCTTCTTTTGAAAGACGGTCTTGAACTATTATATAAACTACAACAATTCGATGATAAGGTAACAGAAACAAAAATACGGATTTCCGAAATCCCTGAAACAATTAAATCTCTCGAGTTTGACAGGGATAGTAAAGCAGATATTGTAAGCAAATCGAAGGAAAAACTTGATCTAAACCTTAAGGGACGTCAGAAACTTGAAAATGAAATACTACATATAAAAGAGAAAATATCTAAATACAGAGAACAGCTTAACAAATCTACAACCAATAAAGAATATCAGGGATTCATCACAGAGATCAAATTTGAAGAGAATAAGATACTTGAGATAGAAGAGAAGATCATAGAGGAGATGCTTAAATCTGATGAAATAATGGAAGAAGTGAGAAAGAGTGAAGGTGAGTTCAATAAAATAGCCGAAGAGTACAATAAAAGGATCGAAGACCTCAAAGAAAATCTCCGATATCATGAAAAAAAACTTATTGAAGAAAAAAAGAATAAAGAAGAACTTAGTAAAAAAATCCCGACAAACCTTCTTGCAATATATGATAAATTAGTAAAGAACAGGGATGGAAAAGCTATCTCGTTTGTAGAAACTAATTTTTGCGGTATTTGCAATGTTAAAATCAGGCCACAGCGCCTTAGTGAATTGATTTCCACTAATAATATCTTCATCTGCGAAAATTGCGGCAGAATATTATATAAAGAAGTTAAAGAAGAAGTACCTGAACAAACCTGATCAGGAAACTTTTTATTCCTCAACTCCCGATTGCATTTCTTATATATAAATCAAAGTATTTTTTATGTTAAAATATATCTTGTTTTCTACTTTTAAAAAAAGGCTTGATTTTATACAGGAGATTTTTTTATGAATGCAGAAGAACTTAAAGTACTGAAGGAAACTGCAAAAAGAATTCGAATTCATATTGTAACAATGATTGCAGCATCCGGCTCAGGCCATCCCGGAGGTTCCCTTTCAATTGCAGATATAATTACATATTTGTATTTTAAAGAAATGAACATTGACCCTGCTTCAGCAGAAGATAAATCAAGAGACAGGTTTGTCCTTTCTAAAGGTCATGCTGCTCCGGTACTTTACTCAGCTTTAGCCCTTAAGGGCTTTTTCCCCGAAGATGACCTCCCTACTCTGCGAAATGTCAGGTCTCACCTTCAGGGCCATCCTCACCGCCTTGACACCCCCGGGATCGAGGCTTCTACAGGTTCCCTCGGACAGGGATTCTCCATGGCAGCCGGAATGGCAATTGGTAACCGTATTAATAATCTGGATTCCAGAGTTTTTACGATAATCGGTGATGGTGAATCCCAGGAAGGGCAAATCTGGGAAACAGCAATGGCGGCAGGCTTCAGGGGATTATCAAATCTGTGTGCATTCCTTGATTATAATAACCAGCAAATAGATGGTCTGGTTTCAGATATTAAGGATATTTCCCCGGTAAAGGAGAAATGGGAATCATTCAGATGGAATGTACTTGAAATTGATGGACATAATTTTATAGAAATTGAAAATGCATTATCTGAATTCAATAAAGAATCATCAAAGCCAACAATGATAATAGCAAGAACCATTAAAGGTAAAGGGGTTTCATTTATGGAAAACAACCTGACTTTTCATGGAACTGCGCCGAATGAAGAGGAACTCAAAATTGCTTTGGAGGAACTGAAAAATGGTTAAAGGCAGCCTGAGAGGACAATATGGTAAAACACTTGCCGAATTGGGTGATTCAGACAGTAATATAATTGTTCTGGATGCAGATCTTGCAAAATCGACTAAAACCCTCACTTTTGCAAACAAATTTAAAGAGAGATTTTTTGATATGGGCCTCTCTGAACAGGATATGATATCAACAGCAGCCGGGATCTCATTGACAGGGAAAACAGTATTTGCCTCAAGTTTCTCAGTCTTCCTTACGGGACGGGTATTTGATCAGGTAAGGCAATCAGTTTGTTACAATAACGCTAATGTGAAACTGGTAGCAACTCATTCCGGCCTTGGTGTCGGCGAAGATGGAGCTACTCATCAGGCTCTGGAAGATATCGCATTGATGAGAACACTTCCTAATATGAGAGTAATTGTCCCTTCCGACTCAATTGAAACTAACCGTGTTATTGAGTATGTAGCAAGTGAATACGGCCCTTTTTATGTAAGATTGACAAGAAGCGATCTTCCTATAATTCATAAGGAAGATTTTAAGTTCAATCCATACAAGGCAGAGATCATATCAACCGGAGAAGACCTGGTGATCTTCTCGGCCGGATCTATGCTCCATAAAGCTATCGAAACAATAGATAAATTAAGAAAATTTTCAATAAGTGCAGAAGTAGTAAACATTTCATCCATAAAACCACTTGATGAAGAGACAATTATCAGGTCAGCAATTAAATCCCGCAAAGTTATTACCATAGAGGATCACTCGATTTATGGAGGGATAGGATCTGCCGTTGCAGAGCTTCTATCACAAAAATGTCCTTCACATATTAAAATAATAGGTGTCGAGAATCGCTTCGGCAGGTCAGGTAAACCTGAAGAACTCTATAACTTGTATAAATTAACAAGTGAAAGGATAGTTGAGGAAGCAAGAATATTAACCGGAAAATAAATGATAGAATTCTATCACGTCTATAAACAATATGTAAAAAATCAATTTGCTATTTCAGATATCAGTATCACAATAGAAAAAGGTGAATTTATTTTCCTTACCGGCGCTTCAGGTGCCGGAAAATCAACTTTCCTGAAACTTATATATAAAGAAGAAATACCAACTCGGGGGCAGATCCTGATCGATTCAATGAATCTAAATCTCCTCCCTGACAACAGACTATACAAATTGAGAAGGGATATTGGGATAGTTTTTCAGGATTTTAAATTACTTGAGAACAGAACTATATATGAAAATGTTGCAATTCCTCTGATTGCGAGAAATGAAAAGAAATCTATTGTAGATAAAATGGTAATAAATGCTCTAACGCTTGTCGGACTTACCCACAGAAGAAACTATTTCCCGACACATGTATCCGGGGGAGAACAGCAGCGGGTTGCTATAGCAAGAGCTATTGTTGGAAACCCTAAAATTATTATTGCAGATGAACCGACAGGCAATCTCGATACTGATCTTTCAATAAATATTATTAAAATTTTTGAAAGGATAAATATTAACGGAATTACAGTGCTCATTGCCACACACGACAATAATATCCTGAACCTATTCCCTAAAAGGGTGATAAGGCTTGATAAAGGAATGCTTTTTTCCGATGTGGGCAGCGGGGGATTATCATGAATTTGATCAAAACTGCCATAATTAATTCAATAATTAATATCCTGAGAAATAAAATGATAAATTTTCTATCGCTCGGAATTATTGCATTCACTCTCCTTATTTTCGGGATTTTTAACTATCTATCTCTTAATATAGAGAATTTTACACAGAATTTTTCAAAAAATATTGTAGCAATATTCTATTTTAATGAAGATATTGACAAACAGCTTATTAACAAGTTAACAGAAAGGCTTGAAAAAAATGTTCTTATTGAAAGTGTCACATATTTATCGGAAAATCAAAGTGAGATCCAGTTCGCCAGAGAGTTTCCGGAACTTAAATATATTTTGAGTGAATTCAAATCATCCCCCTTTCCCTCTTCAATTGAATTAAAGTTCAAGGACAAGAAAAAAAGTACAAAGATTATTTCCCTCATAGATGAAATAGAAAACCTCAGTATCATTGAGAGTAAACAGGTAAACCTGGATTGGGCAGAGAAAATCACCACACTCAGCCGTTTTATCAGCATAGCCGGGATTTTTTTAAGCGGTATACTGATATTTATCTCTATCTTCATTATATTCAATATCATTAAAATTAATATTTATTACAGAAAAGAAGAGATCGGAATTCTCAGACTTGTCGGAGCTACCGATTGGTACATAAGAGTACCATTTCTTATTGAAGGGGGGCTTTTAGGATTCTTCGGAAGTATATTTGCTTCAATAATACTTTTTCTCCTTCTGAAATTCATACCGGTTTATGCAAAGTCAGTTATTGATTTATCAAAAGGAGTTCTCAGTTTTGACTTTATCCCTTTTTCTATATTTGTTAAATTGATAATTCTAGGTACATCCATAGGGTTTTTTTCCTCACTGTTTTCTATAAGGAAATTTTTGAAAAACTGATTATAAAAAAATAAAAACTCTATTTTCTGTTCTTTTTTGAAACTTCGATATCCTGTTCCTCATCATAGCCGATAAGCTCATCTTTGTCTTCAATATAAACTCTGCCGCCATGATCATCTTCATATGAAAGGCAGCACATTAATCGTCCGCATTGTCCTGAAATTTTCAGAGGATTCATGCTCAGGTTCTGCTTTTTTGCCATTTGCAGTGTTATCGGTTCTATGTTAGTTAAAAAAGTTTTACAGCATAATTGACGACCGCATATTCCGAGGCCCCCTATTATTTTCGTTTCGTCCCGAATCCCGATCTGCTTCATTTCGATACGCATTTTAATTTTTTTTGCAAGATCTTTTACCAGATCCCTGAAATCGATCCTCCCTTCAGAAGTGAAGAAAAAGACAGATTTTTTCTCGTTAGTCACAAAAGCAACCTTAACAAGTTTTATGGGGATCTCACGTTCTTTTATTTTCAGTTTACAAAAATTATAAGCATCTTTTTCAGATTCCCTTTTTTTGTTAAACTCTTCAAGGTCTTTATCAAGGGCTGATCTCAGTATTTCGGGTATCAATACTGCTTTCCTGAGGCAATTAAATTTTTCACCGAATGATTTAATAACCTTTCCAACCTCTTCACCAAGGATAGTATCTACCATAACAAGATCGTTTGGCTTTATATTTTTATCTTTGGTTTTATAGTGATATATATCTTTTCTATCCTTAATACTAACGGTAAGTACCCTGTATTCTTCTTTATTCTGCTCAGACATAACTTTTAATAAATTCAAGGATCAGTATCTTACTATTCAGATTCCTTTTAATATCCCTCTGTACAAACTCCATTCTTCTTATTAAATAGAGTGTTTTTTCAAGCGAAATGTATTTTTGAAGATCGTATAAATTCTCACTAAAATCAATATTTATAAGAAATTCTTTCTTTAACTCTATTTTAAAGATCATTATATCCCTTAACATTAAAGAAATCAAATTTATCATTTCAACAAACGATTCAATAAATTTAGATCTGTTTCTGCTCTGGTCATTAAGTGAAAGAAGTACTTCATCTATCCTCTTTTTTTTTATTAGCTTTTCCAGGATTTTCAGACAAACAATTCTTTTACTCTGAAGTATATCAAAGTCCTCTTTCAGTACATTTTCAATACTTGATCTGCTTATAGATGAAAGTAAATCTGCTTTTTTATGTTCATAGCCTTTTTTTATTAGATGGTTGTAAATCTCTTTTTTTGTTGGAGAATAAAAATTTACTATTTGACACCTTGACCGGATAGTCGGCAGTAATTGAAATTTATTCTTTGCAAGTAATATAAAAATGGTAGAGTCTGAAGGCTCTTCCAGAACCTTCAGAAAAGAATTTGATGAACTTTCATTCATCTTATTCGCATCGGATAAAATAAATATCTTTCTTTCGGAAACCATGGGCCTTTTGTAATTTTCTTCAATCAGATCAATTATCTGCTCTTTTCTGTAGAATTGACCGTCGGGAATAAGATAGGTGACATCAGGAAATATAGATTTATTTATATCAACACAATTATCACAATTATCGCAAAAATCCCCGTCATTATTTATGCAATTGACTGACTTTGCAAAACCGAGTGCAAACTCTGACAGGTTGGCAATATCAGGCCCCGAAAATATAGCACTATAAGGTATTCTTGCTTTTGCCAGATAGCTTTTCAGTGTCTGTTTTACTTTGCTATTTCCAACTATATCTATAAATGGCATAAAATTCTCATATTAAATTAATCTTATCATAAATATGATATAAATTTAATAATCTCATCGATTTCAC
Source organism: Candidatus Aminicenantota bacterium (assembly GCA_963827565.1). Taxonomy (GTDB): domain Bacteria; phylum Acidobacteriota; class Aminicenantia; order UBA2199; family UBA2199; genus UBA647. The sequence continues at coordinate 140,383 of CAWHBG010000002.1, read as the reverse complement.
ATCAAAATATTGAATAGGAATAATTATATTTCAGAGAACTAAATTTGACTCACATCTGAAAAAAATATAGAATCAAATTATGGATAAACTAATAAAAAGTACTACAGTAATTTGTATTAAACATAAAGAGAAAGTCGTAATCGGAGGAGACGGGCAGGTTTCACTTGGGAACACGGTCTTAAAACACGGTGCAAAAAAAATCAGAAGATTGTATAACGGCAAAGTGATTGCCGGATTTGCGGGTTCAACATCTGATGCATTCTCTCTGTTTCAAAGATTTGAAGGTAAACTTGAGGAATATAATGGAAATCTTTCCCGTGCTGCAATAGAATTATCGAAAGAGTGGAGAACAGATAAAATCCTCAGAAGACTTGAGGCCATGCTTATTGTTGCTGACAAAAATAATCTGTTTATTCTCTCAGGTTCCGGTGATATAATCGAACCTGATGAGGATATTTTAGCTATAGGCAGCGGTGGACCCTATGCACAGTCAGCAGCACTTGCACTAAAAAGATTCTCAAAACTTGAAGCAAAAGAGATTGTCGAGAATTCACTTAAGATCGCCTCTGACATCTGCATCTATACAAACTCTAATTTTGCGATTGAGGAACTATAATGGCTGAAAACAGTAATAAAATGGATCTAACACCTAAAGAGATAGTAAAAAGTCTGGATGTATATATTATAGGCCAGAAAAACGCAAAGAAATCCGTAGCAATTGCCTTGAGAAACAGGTTCAGGAGAAAACAGCTCCCGAAAGATATAGCAGATGATATAATTCCGAAGAATATTTTAATGATAGGCCCGACCGGTGTTGGTAAAACCGAAATTGCAAGACGTCTTTCCAAACTTACCAGTTCTCCTTTCATTAAAATTGAGGCGTCAAAATTTACTGAAGTAGGCTATGTAGGAAGAGATGTTGAATCAATAATCAGAGACCTTATCAGAATATCAATAGATCTTGTTAAGGTCGAAAAAATGGAATTCAATAAAGTAAAAGCAAGAAAGAATGCAGAAGAGAAGATCCTTTCTGTTCTTCTTCCTCCTAAAAAAGTCAAAGGCCCTGCAGCTGAATTGAATATAGAAAATGACGGGCAGGATCAGACACGCGATAAATTAAAGAAATTGCTCAGAGAGGGAAAGCTTGATGAAAGGATAGTTGAAGTTACGGTTAAATCATCAGGGAACACTCCATTTGAGATTTTTTCTTCTTCAGGAGTTGAGGAGATAGGGATCACAATCGGTGAAATGATGCCCAACATGTTCGGGGGAGCAAAATCCAAGAAAAGAAAAATGACCGTAAAGGAAGCCCTCGAATACTTCTTTAATGAAGAACAGAACAGACTGCTTGATATGGATGAAATTTCAAAGATAGCAATTGAAAGGGCTGAACAGATGGGAATCGTATTTCTTGATGAGATTGACAAGATTGCAGGACGTGAATCAGGCGGAGGTGGCGGAGGCCCTATGGTCTCTCGTGAAGGAGTTCAACGGGACCTTCTTCCTATTATAGAAGGTACTACCGTTAACACCAGGTATGGAATGGTTAAAACTGATCATATACTTTTTATCGGAGCAGGCGCATTTCATGTTACAAAACCTTCGGACCTCATACCTGAACTTCAGGGAAGATTCCCAATTCGGGTTGAACTTGATTCACTTTTAAAAGAGGATTTTGTAAGGATCCTGAATGAACCCAAAAATGCTCTGACCAAACAATATATGGCTTTGATCGGTACAGAAGGTATTGAAATAGAATTTACAGATGATTCTATTTTTGAAATTGCCCAGATCGCAGAAAATCTTAACTCATCCGCAGAAAATATAGGTGCAAGACGTTTACATACTATAATGGAAAAAATGATGGAAGATATATCATTTGATGCTTCAGATGTAGGATCAGGAAAAGTTAAAATTGATAAAAGTTATGTCAGGGAAAAAGTAAAGGACATTGCTGAAGATACAGATTTAAGTAAATACATCCTTTAATAATTGAGTTGAGGTATAAAATGAAAAATAAATGTTCAAAATTATACATTGTGTCAATTATAACTTTATTATTTGTACTAAATAATTGCGGAAAAAAAGGACCTCTAAAACTTGAACCCGAAGTAATGCCAGGCAAGCTGATGGAAATGAAAATACTCCAGGAGGGAGATGATCTAATGTTTTCATGGAAGTTCCCCGATTTTCTTAAAGATAATAAGACACCATTAGTATTCTCTTCAATTAAGAAAATATATATATATTATTCTGACAAACCGGTAGATATCATATCAACAATTGACAAGGATATAGATATTCAAAGGAAAAAGGGTAGATCCGGTCCGAAATTCTCTTCCCCCTTATTTTTAAAAAAGAGCAGATTGTTGAATAAACTGGATTTTCAAAATCTTCAGTCGGACAAAGGTATATATAAATTTTCGTATAAAAAAATTTCAAATAAGTTTTTAAATAAAAAGATCTATTTTGCCACTAGATACAAATATCAAAAATTAACTTCTGATCTTTCTGAGATCAAAGAGATCAAAATAATGGAACCTGCGGAACCAGTAACTGATCTTTCGATTTCTAATGAGAAAAAAGTAATAAAACTGAACTGGACTGTTAAATCAAAGAAAACAAAAAATAATATTTCCCCCGTTATATCAGGATTTAATGTTTTTAGAATGATTAATAGCGAAGGTCATGTAGCAAACCCGGACTTTAAAAAGATAAATAGTGAAAAGGTTCTTAAAGAGTATTATGAAGATTCAGATACTGGTATCAGTGGGAAATACAGTTATTATATTTCAGTATTGGTGACCGATTCAAATATCAGTAAACCTTCAAATATTGTATCAATAACTATTAAAGATATTTTTCCGCCTGCCATCCCGCTGAACCTGCATATTTTTAAAAGCAAGGATGGATTAATGCTAAGTTGGAAAAATGTAAATGATAAAGATCTATCTCACTATAAAATATACAGGAGAGATGATAGTAATACAGAATTTTCTATAGTTGGAACAGAAGTTAAAGAAAACAGATATCTTGATAAGACAGTAAATAAAGGAAAAAATTACTACTACTATATTACTTCCGTAGATAACAACGGAAATGAGAGTGATGAGTCCGAAAAAAGATCAGAGCATTTTTAGTGTCAAGAGTAGCCCTTATAAAATGTGATTCCTACAGGAAAGAAATAGTAGCTGAATCTCTTAAAAAAGGTATTGATTTACTCGGGGGTATTGAAAGTTTGTTTACTCCTGATGAAAAAATACTGCTCAAACCGAATATTCTTGTAGGAGATAAACCTGATAAGGGGATTACAACCAACCCGTCAATACTTGCAGGTTTAGCTGACCTTCTATTGAAAAAAAATTATTCTATTACATATGGAGATTCCCCTGCGTTCGGAAGTTTAAAAAGGGGAGCTGAAAATTCCGGAATAAAAAAAATCTTTGATGACAGAGACATAGAAGCAGCTGATTTTTCCACTATTGATTATGTCTCTTATCCTGAAGGAAATATTTTAAAAAAAATCCCTATTGCAAAAGGGGTAACCTCCTCTGATGCTGTTGTCAGTGTCAGTAAAATGAAAACCCATGGGTTCACAAGGATTACCGGAGCCGTAAAAAATCAATTCGGTTGTGTTCCGGGATTGATCAAGGGTGAATTTCATGTAAAAATGCCTGACATTAAAAATTTTTCAACTATTCTTCATGATATAAATAATTATATAAAACCTCGACTATATATAATGGATGGTGTTGATGCTATGGAAGGGAATGGGCCGAGAGGGGGAAATACTGTGAGAATGAATACATTATTGTTCTCTAAAGATCCTGTAGCTCTTGACATGGTTTTCTGCAAACTTATCAACCTTAAACCTGAATTTGTACCAACGTTGATATCATTTTCAGATAACTCCCTGATAATGAATTTCAAGGATATTGAAGTTGTCGGAGAGAATATTATTGATCTTATAAATCCAAAGTTCAATGTTATACGGAAAAAATTTGATAGATTTGCATCTTCATCAGACTTCCCCGGATTTTTAAAGAACATTATTTCACCAAAACCGGTGATAAACTATGATATTTGTAAAAACTGCGGAAAATGTGTATTGCAATGCCCAACAGAACCCAAATCAGTTGATTGGCAGGATAAGGGAGATTTTATATATCCTGTTTATAATTATAAAACCTGCATAAGATGTTATTGTTGTCAGGAAATCTGCCCGCACAATTCGATCACAATAAAAACACCATTGCTGGGGAAACTGATCAGGCGTTAATTATCTTGCCCGCATTGTCACTTCGATCTGAAGCTTATTTCCGTTGCGATCTATATCAATTTTTACCTTCCCGCCCGGTGAAAACTTTTTCAATGCCGTTGTATATTCTTTAAGATCTGATACAGGGATCCCACCGATTGCGGTAATAATATCTCCCTTTTTCAACAGATGTTCCACTCCTTCTGATGTTTTTATTGCAAGGGCTACTTTAACTCCGATGGAAGAATAGGAAAAATCGGGCATAATACCGATACTTGCCCTTGTCTTCTTTCCAGAAACCGGGGATTCCAGCCTTTTATCACCTTTTTTACCGGTAAATGTCAAAGGTTCTTCCCGTTCAGATAAATAAACAGCAACCTCTTTTGATATCCTGGCAATTTTAACAAGCCCCTCAGAATCAATTTTGTCTATCGTATCTGTCGGTTTATGATAATCAAGATGAGGGCCTGAAAATATCTGTATTCCCGGTATCCCCTTTCTTATGAAACTCATCTGATCACTGGTGTCAAGTTCCTGTACGATCAGGTCACTTTCTATCCCTGTTGTATACCCTATTCCCATAAAAATAAACTTCCATTCTTTAGCAGAACCTGACCCTATTATCATCGGTTTTTTTTCTTTTAATCTCCCAACAGTATCGATATTAACTACACCGATTATATTAGTAACAGGGAATTTTTTGAAGTTATTTACAAAGTACTCAGATCCCATTAATTTGTTCTCTTCTCCTGTGAATGCAATAAATACAATACTTCTGTCAGGTATCAATGTTTTTCCTAGATTTTTTGCAAGTTCTATAAGTACTGAAACTCCGCTTGCATTATCATCCGCGCCCGGATGAATTTTTCCCTCATTCCCTTTCCTGACATCAGGCCAGCCTCTTCCCAAGTGATCAAAGTGGGCGGCAATCACAACTGACTCTTTAGCAAACTTCTCTTTTTTCCCCTGAATAAATCCTATTACATTTTTTAACTTTACTGGTTTTTTTTCCGGTCCTGTTCCGGCTTCCCATTCCTGAAAATATCCGCTGCTGTCAGATCCCGGTTTTAATCCATACTCTTTAAACTTTCCGGCAATAAAATCGGCTGCTATGTCGATACCTTTCCCTCCGATACCCCTCCCTTCATGTTTTTTATCTGCCAAAAACCCGATAGTCTTCATCATATCTTCTGAAGAGAAGAGTGGCGCCAGCGAACCAAGAGCATCTCTAATCGGGCAGTTTGTGATCAAATTTTATATTTCTATTCAGGATTTTCTTAAGAGGAGAACTATCTGATTCCCACTGCCCTTTAAGATTAATTGTCGGTTCCTCTCCGCTGAAAGCAAGATAACTGTATTTTCCATAATGCGGGAGCTTCCTGCCTAATCCTTCCAGTGCTTTTGAGTTATCCGTACAGAGGAGAACGATAACCCTGGATCTCTCCTCAGGGTTCTTCACTGCCAGCACAATACTGTTTTTTTCTCTATCTATGCTCTTGTCTCCAATCCGAATTATATTTTTATTAACAGAACTGCTGTATCGGGTAATCTCATTCTCAACAATCGGCCTGAACCGGTTATCCCATCCGAATAACCAGATATCTTTATCAGATGGCAATTTTTCAATATCATTATCATTGATGATCTTAATTTTTTCTCCGACTTTCGAGGCCCAGTTCTCAGCAAGTAATTTGAAGTTTTCATTTACAGACTTCTTCATCCCTTTCCCGGATAAAATGATCAACACCTCCTTTGATCCGAAAACTCTGGATAGTGAAGGAGGTATTTCTTCATCAGAAAGCCTGCGGAATATATCAAAAAAAGGATCCACATCGATCCTGACTGGCTTCCTGTCAAATGAAAAGGTAAATGACCCGGTCTTTTTCGACATCTCTATATCGATCATATTAACTGCCCGTTCATTTTCAATATAAACAGCAGCAGGAATCGTAAGTTTATATGCAGGCCCTTTCTGGATCTGCAATAAGTTAAAACTGAGTTCGTACAAATGATTATTTTTTTTTAATACAACAGATCCGAGTCTAAGGTCAGGGGCCCCTTTTAAATAGACCCATTGTCTAAAAAAATAGGAAAGATTTTTTCCTGAGGCTTTTTCAAATGCCTCTTTCAGGTGACTGAAATCGGTTTTTCTGAACTTGTTTTCCTTGTAAAAACCGCGAATTCCCTCTAAAAAAACCTTATCTCCAAGCTTTCTCTCTTAACATGTTGAAGATCATCATCACTTTCCCGTATCCGATTGCTGATGATGATGCATCATTCCTGGCGCGGAATTCGGACACAGGGAATTCATTATTCTCATTTACATAATCAGTATATCCCTGTAACACGGTTCTTCTGTATTCAATCCCCTGCTTTCTCTGCTCTTTTATTAGATGATCAGCAAGAAATACTGTCAATCCTTCACACCAGTTTCCTTTTTCATAGTCAACAAAAACACTATTCCCCCACCAGTTATGGAGAAGTTCGTGCGGATAAGACGAATGGAGAATAAAAGGGAATCTGATTATCTTAGATCCGAGTAGAGTGAAAGACGGCATACCGTACCCGGTTTCCCAGAAATTTTCGATCAGTGCAAATTTTGAATATGGGAAAGGTCCGATCAGGTTATTATACATTTCAAGGTATTGTCCTGTAGTATTCAGGTATTTCATTGCAAGATTATCATCAGGCGTTCTCATATAGGCATAAAGGTTCACCTTCCCCTGTTTGATCAGATACTTATAAAATTTTGCTGAAACAATATAGACTTCATCCATTGGTTCAGGAGAATTCCATTCAGAAATATGATACCCTTTCTTATCACTGTCTTCTACAAGTTCCCCCTGAGAAACTGTACTCCATTTTTCCGGAGATTTTACTCTAAGGGTGAAAGTCACAAGATCTTTACTGAACCAGGGGACCCAGAATGTTGATCCTGAGAGATATACACCCTTTTCAGATATTATTCCGGGAGTTTCGGAAAATCCCCTTGCATACTCTGCTCCAATCTGTTTTATCTCATGATAGATCTCCCCGGAATATCTGATCATGAATTCTCCCGCTGAACCCTTCCTAAAAGAAATTTCATAATGTTTAACCGGAATTTTGTCGCTTATTTTAAATTCGGCTGTGTTGATCCCGAAAAAAGTTGATCTTATTTCCCCCGTCAGCTCTTTTAATTTAACATTTTCAGAAACAAAATCTATCGTCAGGGCGCCGTGAAGAAAAAAATGGACACTGTTCTTTTTTAGATCCGGGAATGTGATCGTATCACTTACAGATATTCTTTTTGAATAAGGAAATATTTCTGCATCAATCTTATGAGAAATATATTGCCCTCCGAAAATGGAACCGGATATAATAAAATATAAAAAAATATTATTAAATATACTGAAATTTTTCATTCATACTCCCTATTGTTAAATTTTATCAATATTTTACCATATTTTTTAGTTCCGGAATAAGGTTGTCAGGGGTTTTCCCGGATAATGCCTGCTCAACATTTTTTATTACCATCTGTCCCATTCCTGATCTTGCACTGTGTGTTGCACTGCCTGTATGAGGTGTCATTATAACATTATCCATCTTTGTCAGACGTTGATTAACCACCGGCTCATTTTCAAAAACATCAAGGCCTGAGCCAAATAGATGACCGCTGTCAAGTGAATCGGCAAGGGCTTCTTCGTCCATCAGCCCGCCTCTTGCAACATTAATAAATATTGACCCTTTTTTCATCATTCCGAAAGTTTCACGATTGAACATATGGTGAACTTCAGGAGAATATGGCAAATGTAAAGAAACAATATCTGAAGTCCTGATAAGTTCTTCAAGATTCCTATATATGAAACCGTATTCTTTTTTTATATCATTTTTAATTGTTCTTGAATAGTAATTGATATTCATGCCAAATGATCTGGCACGGATTGCTGTTGCCAACCCTATCTTCCCCATTCCTATTACTCCCATTGTCTTTCCTTTTAATTCCATCCCGAGGAATAGATTTGCATCCCAACCATTAAAATGCCCCCCTCTCATGTATTTATCTGATTCAATAATTCTCCTGGACACACTCAGAATGAGTGCAAGTGTGAGGTCTGCAGTCGCGTCAGTTAAAATATCAGGTGTATTGGTAACATATATTCCTGATCTTTCCGCACAATTAAAATCAATATTATTATAACCGACAGCATAATTAGCAATTATTTTTAATTTATCTAATTTTCTGATAAGATCACTGCGAATATTATCTGAAAGAAAAGGGATCAGCGCGGACGCATCTCTATTCTCTTCAATAATCCGAAGAAGGTCCTTTTCTTCATCTTCGGCAATTATAAGTTCATATTTTTCCTGCAGTATATCAACTTCTTTTTTTCCGAATTTTTTTGATAAAATAACTTTATTTTTCATTTCATCTCCAATGTGATCATCTCATATCCTTTAATAAATTCTTCTTTGATCTTTTTTTTGTTCAAATGTTCTTATACCAGTGTCGGTCACCTGATCAGATAAAATCACAAGAGCTGATATTTTTTTCCCTATGTACCATCTGAGGGGGAACAATTCCATCTCAACAAAATCAAGTTCTCTTTTTTTCATTTCTTCATACCATTGAGAATTCTCTCTCTGTATCAGGTCAATACTTATTCCGCATCCTGTTTTAAGATTGTCATTCTTCAAATCATTCATGTCAAAATAATTATCTTTGGAAAAATAGTTGAAAATCGCTCCGGGGTAGATCTTGTTGACATTGAGAATCTCCGGAATATTATGCGAAGGGTTGAGGCTCCCGGCAGTACCGATAAAAAAAATGTTCTTATTTCGTACTTCGGAAAAGAATTCAAGTAGTGTCAATAGGTTTGAGTACCCCAAGAAGCCATATAACACGTCGTAGTCCTTATAACTATACAAGATACTGCCCAGTATATGTTTCCGGCTTATTGAAGTCTCTTCGATCATTTTCAGGTACTTTTTATCAGGCATGTATGGGATCAGTAAGAGATTTTCTGAAATTTCTGTTTTTTGAGGATTAAAGAAGTATGAATTCATACTTAATTATAGCTCAGTATCTGTCAATAGTAAAACATCTTGTCATTGACACATAACTGCTCTTGGAATAAAATCAATTTAATGATATCAGTATTTAAAAAGAGATCCATAAAATACATATTCATAAATGTTATTCTGGCTGCTGTTATATCTGTCTTAATATTTATTTATCTGTTCTCTCCATACAAAGTTATTGGAAATTCCATGTTTCCCATTCTTAAAAGCGGCGAAAAAGTACTTATATCAAATCAAATTCTGACAGGGAAAATAAAAAGATTTGATATAGTTGTAATAGAGCCCTCCGGAATGAATGGGCGGAGGCTTATTAAAAGGATCATCGGACTTCCCGGAGAAGCAATCAGGATCAATTCAGGAGATGTATTTATAAATAATTCATTTGTTAAGGAACCTTTTTTGAAGGAAAAAGGGGACGTAATGTTCCGCTCCATAAATATGAAAAACAAAATTATTCCCCCGAATTCATATTTTTTAATGGGAGACAATCGGGAAAAAAGTACAGATTCAAGAAATTTCGGTCCGCTTCATAGAAAAAATATTCTTGGTAAAACAATTTTCAGATACTGGCCGCTGACAAGGGTGGGTTTTATTCAATGAAAAAATCAATCTCTTTTTCAATAGTTACAACTTTCCTTCTGCTGATTGTTCTGGGCACATTGCTGCTGATCATGCCGTTCTCAACACACACAGGTAAGTTACCCCTTGATGATGCATTATTCACCTCAGTTTCTGCGGTCACGGTTACAGGGCTGGTTGTTGTCAATACGGCAGATGATTTCACTCCCATCGGTCAATTCTTCATCCTTCTACTGATACAACTGGGCGGACTTGGTTTTATGACCTTTTCAACACTCACAATTCTGGTATTGGGGAAATCAATGTCTATCAGCAATAAGCTGATCCTTGAAAATGATTTCACCCAGGGTGCGTACAAGAATATTAAAGATCTTTTGAAAAAGATCATATTTTTCACATTAGGATTTGAAATACTCGGTTCTGTAATATTATTTTTTCAATTCTCAGGGATCGGGTTTAAGGAGCGGCTCTTCTCATCAATCTTTCATTCAGTATCTGCATTCTGTAATGCCGGATTTTCAATATTCTCTAACGGATTTGAACCCTACAGATCAAATGTGGGGATCAACCTGACCATATCTTTTCTAATCATTACGGGAGGTCTCGGTTTTCTTGTTTTAAACGAGATCTTCTTATATGTTCAGAGAAAGAAGAACTGGTCAAAATTTACCATCCATTCAAAGCTGGTTCTGATTGTCAGTACAATTCTTATAATCGGTGGTACATTTATTATTTTTGCAGAGGAAATGATAAACCGCTCAAATGATCTGGGAACAGCTGATAAATTACTAAGTTCTTTCTTTCATTCGGTTTCCGCAAGGACAGCCGGATTCAATACACTTGACCTTAACCTTCTATCTTATTCATCGATGTTCATTCTCCTTCTTCTTATGTTCATCGGCGCATCACCCGGCTCAACAGGCGGCGGGATCAAGACAACTTCAGCCGGGCTTGTTTTTGCATATTTCAAGTCAAGGCTGAGGGGAAGAGAAAATGTAAATTTGTTTTACCGTACAATTCCACAACGAAACTATGAAAAAGCATTTCTTATGATCATAATCTCTTTTATATTTATCGCCACATCTCTGATACTGATTTTCTCATTTGAGACAAAATTTAATTTTTCAGAATTGTTATTTGAGGTAGTATCAGCATTCGGCACTGTCGGATTAAGCCTCGGGATCACATCCGAACTTTCAATAATCTCAAAAAGTGTTATAATGATAACAATGTTCGTTGGGAGGATCGGCCCGATCACTTTGTTACTAGTCATGAGCAGGAAGGAGTCAAAGGCTGTTTATAATTATCCTGAGGAAAATGTAATGACAGGATAGGAGTGAATAATGAAGAAGATTGTAGTTATCGGGTTGGGAAGTTTCGGTATGAACCTGATCAGGACACTATCCAAAAAAAACACAGAACTGATCGCTGTTGATATAAATAAGGAAAGGATAAATGAGATCAAGGATTATGCAACACAACCGGTGGTGATGGATGCCACAAGCAAAGATAATCTGCAATCTCTCGGAATAAAGGATGTGGATTGTGTTGTTGTCGCCTGCGGACCTGCCCTGGAAGCCAGTATTCTTGTGGTTCACCTTTTAAGAGAGATCGGAGTCAACAGAATCATTGCAAAAGCTCTAACCGAAGATCATGAGAAAATATTATCACTTGTCGGCGCCCATGAAGTGCTTTTTCCAGAACGGGACGTTGCAATAAAACTGGCAAATCAACTGGACTCTCCCAATTTAATGGACTATATCCCGCTCGATTCCGGTTTTGTTATCGAAGAGCTTGCACCCCCGGACATATTTATCGGGAAAACTCTTGAACAGATCTCAATGCGAAAAAAGTTCAATATTAACGTGATCGGTATCAAACAGATAATCCCGGATATGTCCTCTCCGGATACGGTATCCGATTCAGGCTTAACTTTAAATCCCGGAGGCAGTTTCCTTATTAAAGAGAGCGATATCCTGATCGTTCTCGGCACAAACGAAGATATTGAGAAACTGCATATTAAATTAAACGGCAAACAATAGGAGTCTGATCAGGACTTAACCTGCCTTACTATATCTATTACAGTTCCATCTACCCATTTTATTGCAGCAATGATCTTATCCATGAACACAGGTTTTTCCGGTGCTCCGCCGCAAATCTTTTCAGCTTCAGTTTTTAATTCCTGAATAGTTCTTAGAGGCAGGTTTGTTCCTCTAAGTTTTTCAATTAGATCTATTCTCCGCGGATTAACAGCAATACCCCGTTCAGTAACTATAACATCGATCAGTTCTCCGGGTCCTGTTAAAGTAGTCACTTTATCTAATATAACAGGAATCCTATTCCTGAATAGAGGTATAGGGAGGATAACTGTCTTACCGAATAAACAATTCTGCCAACCCCCTATCCCGTGGAGTAATTTTCCATCAGAATGTGTAACTACATTCGCATTAAACTCGAGATCGACTTCGGTTGCTCCGAGAATAACAATATCAAGCATCGATGCAAAGTTCCCTTTTCCATGATAATTATAGCTTGTAAACGGACTGGTATTCTGATGATTAGGATTATCCCTCATAGATCTGACACCATCCAGATCAAAGGTCTGTCCGTCAAGTATATAATCAGTAAGTCCCTCTTCCAGCATTGTGGTCAGATAAGTAGTCGAACCGCCTCTGATAAATCTGGCTTTGATATTATTACTTCTCATAATATCTCTCAAAAAAACCGTAAATGCGAGAGAGGTACCCCCTGCTCCAGCCTGGAAAGAGAATCCATCTTTAACAAGCCCTGTTTCAAGGGCAAATTGGACGGCCATTTCAGCTATAAGGAGCCTGTCAGGGCTTCTTGTAAGCATAGTAGTACCGGAAACTATTTTTTCGGGATCTCCTATTGAATCAACTTCAACAACATGATCAACATAATTCCCCTGGATCTGCCAAGGTATACATGGGAAAGGTTCAATATTATCAGTTACTATAATTGTATTATCTGCATATTGAGAATCCGCCAGTGCAAATCCGAGAAGTCCGCATGCCGATTTACCTCTGACTCCGTTAGCATTACCAAAAGGATCTGAAGCCGGAGCTGATATCACTGCAATATCAATATGGACTTCCCCATCTTGTACAGCCTGGTATCTTCCGCCGTGGGAACGGAGGATTCCAACACCATTCATTTTTCCACTGGAAGCAAAATCTCCCAGAGGGCCGTTCATACTCCCTTCAATATGACTTACCACACCATTTTCAAGATGTTTGATAATCGGTGCATGCACAGGGAATGATGCACTGGGGAACCACCTTATATTTTTCACCCCAAGTTCAGCGACTGCATCAAAAACCATATTTGCCACATAATCACCGTTTCTTAAATGGTGATGAGTGGAAATAGTCATACCGTCACGGAGTCCCGATCTCTTTAACGCTTCTTTTATTGACTCGGCTCTTTTATCTCCTGAATCGGGGAAATTACTGCAGGAACTGATCTTTGGCGCCGCTTTTCTTCCATCCGGAATAAACTTTCCGACTCCCTTATAAGGTGTATGCTGTTCCCCGTTTATTTCTGTCAGTACATCTCTGCCGGCCGCATTTTTTTCAAATTTGTAATTATTCATTGCTTTCTCTCCAGTTTTCATCGATCAGAGAATCATTAAGAGCCTGTTCAATAGTCTGAAGGGCTCTTTTTACAACCGGAGGGTCAATCATTTTACTTCCCAGCGAAACAACTCCCAGCCCCTCTTTTTCAGCCTTTTCAAATGCCAATACAATCTTCCTGGCTTTATCTATTTCGTCACTGCCGGGAGAGAATCCTTCATGAACGATACTAATCTGCCGCGGATGTATGCACCCTTTCCCGTTAAATCCGAGAGATTTTGCCTCCTTCACACTTTCCATCAACCCTTCACTATTGGAAACATCAGAATACACTGTATCTATTGCCTGAATTCCTACTGCCTTTGCAGCATTAACTATCATTGAACGGGCGAAGAAACTTTCCTTCCCATCATCTGTCCTCTTTGTACCGATATCAGCCGTATAATCTTCCAGCCCTATCGCCAGGGCAACAATATCCTTGTCAGAAGAAGCGATCTCAAATGCATTCATTATTCCCAATGCACTCTCTATAATAGGCATGAGGTAAATATCTCTGGTTATTTTTTTCTCTTTCCTGATATTGTTTATCTTATCGGTAATACTCTTTATCTGACCGGCTGTTTCAATTTTCGGTAACAGGATCAGATCAACTTTTTCAGGCACGATCTCCTCCAGGTCCTTTAAACCAAGGGGAAGTTGATTAATTCTCACCATTCTTTCCGATCCGAAAAAATCGACAGCTCTTAGTGCATTTCTTACAATTAGCCTTGCAGAATCTTTTTCATTTGGAGCAACTGAATCTTCCAGGTCCAATATTATACCGTCAGGCTTATGAATGCCTGCATTTATAAACAATTTCGGTTGATCACCGGGAAGATATAGTCTTGATCTTCTCTGTCTGTCACGTAAAGGTTCATTAATATCCCCATAAAGGTCGGGAAGATACTTTTTTCCATTATCAAGGCCGACTCCTCTGATAACAGTCTCAACTCTCGCCATAATAACAAAAGGGAGAGCACTTTGATCACTCAATTCCATTTCGCAATCAGTAACATTAAAAAAATCAAGAATATCATTAATAAGCTTTTCTATGGACTGTCCGTAAAGAGGAGCGACTATGCTATCCAGGGTTATCTTTCTTCCTCCGCCAACAGTACTCTTCATTTTTACCCGGCAATCAGAACGAACATTGTCGCCTTTTTTTCCTGCTGAAAATTCTTTAGGGAACATAAGGCCTCCTTAGATTATTGCATACGAACTTCTTTTGACATTCCTTCTATCACCTGTCTTATATAAAAGGACTTTAAAAAAAACAATTTTGATCTGCTTGATTTTATATAAACCTCTACTAGAGATTTCCCCCATTCCTTTCTGGCTTTCTTGAAATTTTCTTTAGATCTAACCCTATATCCGAAGGAAGAATCAATGATGATCAGTTTACTCATCTCTCCAGGTTTCACACTTTTCTTCATTGTGATCTTAAAACCTTCTCCCATTGCCTTCCCTACATAAAGCTTCCTGAAGACACCGAGAATATAAATATTTTTCATCACTTTTTTGCCTTTGTTCCTTATCTGAAATGAGATTTGAGGCACCATTATAATTCCCTTAAAATCTTCATCATCAATTTTTCCCTTTTCAATCCATTGACTGGAAATATTAAAAAATTCTACAGATTGTTTTAATTCTTCAGCTGTAAGTCCCCTCTCTATCAGAACAAATTTAAAATATATCAGATATGAAAAAAGAAGTACTAGAAAAACAGTAGTTATCCAGAATCTTGCCTTTTTCCATTGCGGATTTGTAATTTCTTCAAATATTTCCTGAATTTCAGCCATTTTTCTCCTGTAAAACTTTTGGATTATAGCACAAATACTCTGTGACTTAAATACAATTTTAATTCAATATTTAAGTTATTAAAACATACTTATTACTGCTTATATTTGACATTTAATTCATTCGGAAATATAATTCAAAACTATAAAACACCATAATATGGAAGAAATAACATTCCCACTCGGTAAATCCGACAATTTACTTTCTTTACTTGATAAAAATCAATCCAGGATTGAAAAAATTTTTGATATCACATTTTCACACAGAGGTGATAAGGTCATGTTTGACGGGGATCTTAGATCAAGAAAACTTTTCAGAAAATTTTTCAACTCATTATTAAAAGTATCAGGTATCTCTTCTTCTTTTAACGGAAACGATTTTAAGATAAGCCTGAATATGGTAAAGGATGGGAAAATAGATCTTATTGAAAACGACCTTCTGCAATCTCAGAAAATAGTACTTAACGGAAAAAGTGTGTACCCTAAAACCTATAATCAGAAATCATACATAAGAGCTGCCTTTGAGAATGACCTGACATTTGCAATCGGCCCTGCAGGAACAGGGAAAACATTTATTGCAGTTGCTATTGCACTTCATTATCTGTTAAGTAAAAAACTCGAACGGATAGTTCTTACAAGGCCGGTTGTTGAGGCTGGCGAAAATCTCGGTTTTCTTCCAGGTGACATTCAACAGAAAGTAAATCCCTATTTCAGGCCCCTTTATGATTCACTCTATTATCTAATAGGATTTGAAAAAACATCTGAATTGATTGAAAAAGAGATAATTGAAGTTGCACCGCTTGCATATATGAGAGGAAGAACCATCAATGATGCTTTCATAATTCTTGATGAGGGGCAGAATACTACAAATTCTCAAATGCAGATGTTCCTTACAAGATTCGGTTCAAATTCAAGAGTTATAGTAACTGCTGATATTACCCAGATCGATCTTAAAGATAGTAAAAAATCGGGAATTTTTAAAGCGAAAAGGATTCTTGATAAAATTGAAGGAATTAAAATTATTAATCTTAAGGACAAAGATGTTGTAAGACATCATCTTGTACAAAAAATAATCAAAGCATATGAAAAAGAAAAAGTATGAAATTTAAATTAAATTTTTTAAAAAATCAGTTTGCAGCTCCTGGAGATCACATAAAGAAGGGATCTATAATTCCAATTATTTCGGGTGTCGTTCTGCTTCTACTATTATCTTATACATTATATATACCTCGTCAAAAATCAATTGAAGACCCGAAACTTTCAGTAGGAGATATCATTCAGGATGATCTGGTTATAAGAGATAACCTGACGATTATTGATGAAGAACAGACTGAACAAAAAAAGAAAACCGCACTTGATGAAGTATCACCTGTTTATCAATTTCTTCCGGATCAGAAAAACACCAGAGCTGCATTAATTAACCGCTGGATTAACTATCTCAGAACAGCAAGAAAACAATACCTCAAAAACAAAAATTCCATTGATGAAATAAAAGAATATATTGAAGAAAAATTTGGTATTTCTGTTTCTGTTCGGGATATTTCCATAATATTAAGATCAAATCTCCATTCAAAAATAGATATGGATAATTTCCTGGACTATATTGATAAATTGGAACAATCTGGGATTGTTTCTACTAAAGCAGTAACGAGAAAAAGCAAAGATGGAAATATTAAGATTGTTCTTCCTTCTGGAATCTCAAGAATAAATAATTTTTCTGATCTTCTGGATTTGAATGAACTTCAGGAAAGAATTAAAAACTATTTCAGGAACAATAAAAATTTCACTATGGAGGAATCCGGTATCCTGTCATCTATCCTAATAGAATTTATTAATGTAAATCTCACATTTTCACCGGATCTTACTCTTGAGGAAGAGAAACTTATAACTTCAAAAATAAATCCGGTAATCATAAATCTGAAAAAAGGAAGAGTAATTCTCAGAAAAGGTGACGAGATAAAAAGAGAAGATCTAAGGATTATTAATCTTATCTATAAAGAAGAGAAAGAGAGGGGAAGAAAATTACCTGTTTTTTTTCTGATATTTTTTACCCTTGGACCCATATTATTTTTTATAATCAAATTATTGATTTCGTGGGAGTCTAATGGTGTTAACGGGAAAAAATTAATCTCTATATCACTAATAACCCTTTTATTGAGCACAATATTCTACAGAATATTTCTATTTATAATTCCCGTAATTCTAAGTGAGACATCAAATAGTTTAGATGTCACGGGAAATATCATCTATTATTCAATTCCTTTTACTTTAGGTCCTCTTATAATTGCATTTATTTTTAATATCCAAAGCTCCATTATCTTCTCCTTTATCAACGCGATAGCAGGTGCAATTTTGTGTGGATGGGACCTCACTCTGTTTCTTTATATTTTGATAGGAAGTTTAACTGTCAGTTTTGGAATTGAGTATTATCAGAGATTAAAAAGGTCTCCGATTCTTAAGGTTTGTATCCTCTGGCTGTTTCCCGTTAATCTCTTTTTTCTGATTCTATATAATTTTACTGCTACAACTTCAGATCCTATCCAAATAATTGTATTTGCCGGAATTGCCGCTTTCTCCGCAATTACAGCTCCGGTTCTGGCAAGTTTTATAATTCCTCTATGGGAAATGCTTTTCAATCTTCTTACCGAGCTGAAACTGGTTGAACTTACAAACCTCAACCTGCCAATTTTCAGAGAAATGCTCGAGAAAGCTCCGGGAACATATCACCATTCTCAAATGGTTTCGTCTCTATCTGAAGCCGCGGCTCTTGGCTTGGGACTTTCGCCCCTTCTCCTAAACGCAATGTCTCTTTATCATGATATAGGAAAGATCGATAATCCACAGGTATTTACTGAAAACCACGCAATTTATGAAAACCCGCACAAGAACCTTACTCCTAAGGAGAGCGCAAAAAATATTATTTCCCATATTCACAACGGACTTGAAAGGGCAAAAGAACTGAAATTGGCTGAAAGTATCTCTTCTGCAATATCGCAACATCATGGCAGCAAACTTGTCCATTTCTTTTATGATAAAGCTGTGGTCGGATCTTCAGTTAACCAGGAAGAAGTTGATCCGAATCTTTACAGATACCCCGGAGAAAAACCAAAAAACATTGAAAATGCAATTGTAATGCTTGCAGACCAGGTTGAAGCAGCTTCCAAAAGCCTCTCTTCTCCGAATGAAGAAGAAATAAGGAATGTAATTCAGCAGATAATAGATTCTAATATTGATGAAAAACAATTTGATGATTGTGAAGGCCTTACTTTTAAGGCTCTTAATACAATAGGTAATGCATTTCTAAAAAAACTTTCCGCCATATACCATATGAGGATTTCCTATCCGGGATTTGACTTCAAGGAGGATACTGTAAATGGTAACTCTGGTAAAAAATGATTATATAATTGATCACGATTTTTTTGTGAAAAGTTCAAAAAAGATCCTTAAATATCTTAAATTAGATGGTGATATTACTATTAAACTCAGTGATGAAGCTGAATCAAGCAGATTGAACTTCCAATACAGAAAAAAAGATCATCCCACTGATGTTCTCAGTTTTCCCATTAAGGAGAAGTTTCCCGATTCATTTTATATAGGTGATATTCTAATTTGTTACCCCGTTGCTGAAGAACAGGCTGAATCCGGAAATATATCTTTAAAAAAAGAACTTTTTACATTAGTATGTCATGGAATTCTTCACCTTGCAGATTATGATCACGAAAAAGATTCAGGTGAAATGTTTGCTCTTCAGGATGAATTGGTCAGAAAATATTTTATAGAATGATTATTCGGTATGGAACTGCCGGTTGGAGTTACAAAGACTGGGCAGGAACAGTTTATCCGGAAAAAATCCCTCCGGGTTATAACCATCTTCTTCACATTGCCGAACAATTTGATTTTGTGGAAGTCAATACCACCTTTTACAGAACCCCGGACATAAAACTTGTGAACGGCTGGGTCAAAAAAACCGAAGAGATCGAAAATTTCACATTCTGGATAAAAATCAACAGGATCTTTACACATACAAGATCTTACTCTCAGACTGATGTCAGGGCATTTATAAATTCTATCTCTCCTCTGATAAATGAAAAAAAAATGGAGGGATTGCTCATTCAGTTCCCCTATTCTTTTAAAATTACTGATAAAAATCTTTACTTCCTTAGAGAGTTAACTAAAAATTTTTCCAAATTTCAAATTGCAGTAGAATTTAGAAACAGATGTTGGTTAAATGATGAAATACTCCATTTCTTTAAAGAAAAAAGGCTTATTTGGGTAAATATTGATCAACCTGTAATATCTCAATCTCTGCCTCTAACAGAAATTATCACAAATCCAGATTATTCTTATTTCCGACTCCATGGCAGAAATTATAAATCCTGGTTCAGTAATGAAGGAAGAGACGAGAGATATAACTATTCATATTCACAAAATGAATTGCTGGAAATCTCCAAAAATATAGAAAATGCAGCTCTGAGATCAAAAAAGATTCTTGTTTCCGGGAATAATCATTATAAGGGTTCTGCAGTTAAAAACCTTATACTTCTTAAACAAATTATTAACCGGAACAAAAAATCGGGGTGAGAGGATTCGAACCTCCGACCTCACGGTCCCGAACCGTGCGCGCTACCAGCCTGCGCTACACCCCGTGGAAAGACAATTTTAACACAAATTCTAAAAAGGTAAAGAAAATTGCCGAATTTCTTTCTACATATTCTAAATTAATTATTTATCATTTTTAGCATGGAACATTTTTTATTTTATGACGTAAAACATTATAGAGGGAAAAAATGAAAAAACTTTATAAAAGCAGAGAGAATAAGGTAATTGATGGTGTTTGCGGAGGTATTGCTGAATATTTTGATGCTGACCCTGTTCTAATAAGGATAATCTTTGTTCTTTTCTTTTTCTTTGGAGGTTCAGCTATATTAGCTTACATTATAGGGATTGTTATAATGCCGGTAAGGCCAGCTGATAAAAAAGCAGATATCAAATCAAAAAAAGAAACGGAAAGTATTCCTCAATCAAATAAAAACACA
Source organism: Candidatus Aminicenantota bacterium (assembly GCA_963827565.1). Taxonomy (GTDB): domain Bacteria; phylum Acidobacteriota; class Aminicenantia; order UBA2199; family UBA2199; genus UBA647. The sequence continues at coordinate 120,021 of CAWHBG010000002.1, read as the reverse complement.
TTACTTATAGGTGCAATATTTATCATTATAGGTATATTTTTCCTTATGGGAAATATTCCGTTCTTTAATATATACTACTATTGGATAAAGAGGCATTTTTGGGATATTCTCCTTCCGTCAATTTTAATATTAATTGGAATATCTATTGTGATAAAAAGTACTTCTGAAAAATAATTTCCGTTATCAGATCTTTGAAAACACTGTAGAAATTACTTTATATTTATAAGCTTCATTATTGTAAAGATATCCATTGTTGTAAAGATGCAGAGCTTTCATAATATCACCTTTAGCAACCTTCAGATATCTTTTTAATATTTTTATCCCAAGATCAATATTATAATCAATGTTAAATATTTTTTCAGGATCTATAGAAAATTCATCCTTCCAAACTTTGTAATTTATCTGCATGAGGCCGTATGCTCCTTTATTTGAGACAGCATATCTCTTAAAGTTACTTTCAATCTCGATAAGTCCCATTATTAGATTCGGATCAACTTTATGCTCCTGACTTTTTCTGAAGACAACTTCAGTGATCTTTGCAAAAGAAGGATATTTTTTTCTTAGGACTTCCGCTTTATACTTCAAACGAGGAATAGATTCAAGGTCATTTTTTGCATTGGCTAATTCAATTTCCATTTTATTGATCGTCTGATTTAAAGTGATTATCTCAGATTTTTTCTCATTGTTCTGTTTTGATAAAAATATTACAGTTAAAAATAAAACCATAACATAAAAAATCCAGAATATATTTGTCACGAAAATTTTTTTTCTAAACATATCTCCACCCCTATGGATAGTGTTATTTTATCAAACAAACACTAGAATGTCAATATTTTATCCCTTTTAATAATTTATTGAAAAAAAATATAAAAATACTCAGGGCAATTTAATTTAAATACCGATTGATTTTTAATGCTATTGTTTATAAAATAAAATTTTGATCCAAGGAGAATTATGACACCATCTGCTAAACGGGCGTTAATTAGTGTATATCATAAGAAGGGAATTGATAAGATCGCAAATGCTTTACATAAGAAAGGGTGGGAAATAATTTCTACCGGAGGAACTGCATCTTTTCTCAAATCAAATTCTATTCCGGTAACAAAAGTGTCTGATATAACCGGTTTCCCTGAAATCCTTGGAGGTCGCGTAAAAACCCTTCATCCGAAAATATTTGCTCCTATACTAGCTGAGAATAATAAATCTCATAATGGGGAGCTTGCTGACCTCTCTTTATCAAGGATTGATATGGTTATTGTAAACTTCTATCCATTTGAAGAATTCCTCTCAGAGAATGCTGATTTTCAGGAAATGGTAGAGAAGATCGATATAGGCGGACCTTCAATGGTCAGGGCTGCAGCGAAAAATTTTAAGGATACAATAGTAATTGTTAGAGAATCCGATTATGATCTTGTTGAGGACAAAATTATTCCAGGTGATATTACTTATTCTGAAAGAAAAGAGCTCTCTGCTAAAGCTTTCTCGTATACTTCCTATTATGATTCCTTAATAGGAAAATATTTATATTGCGGAGATAAATCAGAAAATGAATTTCTGAATATATCAGGTAAAAAATACTTCGATCCAAGGTATGGTGAAAATCCTCATCAAAAAGGATCAGTTTATATTACAGATAACAGTTCACCAATAAAAAATCTTATTCAACACCAGGGAAAGAAACTCTCTTATAATAATATCCTCGACATTTCTGTTGTATATGACATTCTGAATCAGTTCAATGAAGAAGATAGCCATTTTTCTGTCATTGCCAAACATCAGAATCCATGTGGAGCATCATTAAGCATAACTCAAAAAAGTGCTTTTGAGGGTGCTCTGTCAGGTGATCCGGTTTCTGCTTTTGGTGGAATTGTCGGGTTTAATCACACTATTGATGCTGAATGTGCATTAAGTATGTCAAAGATTTTTCTCGAAGTAATTATTGCCCCTGGGTTTTCTGATGATGCGCTTAATATTCTTAAAAAGAAAAAGAATTTACGGCTGATTGAAATTAAACCGGGATATATCGAGAAAGATCACATAAGGTCTATTCAGGGTGGTTTTATAATCCAGGAAAAAGATAATGTAAATAAAGACCTTTCGGAGTTTGAACTAAAAACAAGCAGGAAATTATCCCCTGAAGAGAAAGAGGATGTTTCATTCGGCTGGAAGATTATTAAATATATAAAGTCAAATGCTATTCTTGTGGTTAAAAACCTTAAAATTCTTGGTGTTGGAGCCGGTCAAATGAGTAGAATCGACTCTGTAAATATAGCAATTAAAAAATCAGGAGACTCAATAAAAGGATCAGTTCTTTTGTCTGACGCATATTTCCCGTTCAGTGATTCAGTTTTGTCAGCGCATGATAACGGAATTAGTGTTATTGTCGAGCCTGGCGGATCAGTGAGAGATAACGAAGTTATAGATGCAGCAGAAAACTCTGATATTTCACTTTTATTTACCGGCATACGACATTTTCTGCATTAAGCCTACTCTGTTAAATCTTCAAGAAAAATATTTAATTCCTTGATCAGAGTGTAAAAAAGATTGAGAGGGAAACCCATTACATTAAAATAACAACCATCTATTTTTTTTACAAATATTGAGGCTTTTCCCTGAATTGCGTAAGCTCCTGCCTTATCCATAAATAATTCTGTATTAAGATAGTCTTCTATCTCTATATTACTAAGATCGGAAAATTCAACATCAGTTACAGATGTTCCTGCAATCTTTTTATCTTTGAATAAAACCGATAACCCCGTTATTACTTTATGCCTCTTACCCGATAATATTTTCAACATCTTTACAGCATCTTCTCTGCTTTCAGGTTTACCTATGATATTATCACCGTCAAGGACTATAGTATCTGCACTTATTATCAGGTTTGAAGAGCTGTGATTTTTTGCAATAGATAAACCTTTTTCTAATGCAACCCTTGTGACAAAATTTTCAGGTGACTCCCCCTTGAGGGGGATCTCCACTATTTCAGGGATAATAACTTCCGGAGATATGTGTATCAGATTTAGTAATTCATATCGCCTTGGTGAAGCAGATGCAAGAATGGTATTTATTTTTTTCTTCATAAGGAAATATTATAACACTACCTTATCTTTATACTGTATTTGTCTATCAGATACCTTAGTGATCTATAACTTAGCATTAACATATCAGAAGTTTTTTTAAGATTAAACTCATTGATTGAAAGAGCTTTAAGAAGAATTTCTTTGCTTAACTTGTCCATATATCCGTTAAAATCAAATTTTTCATTAACGAGTAATTTATCCAGTGAATTTTCTACTCCAACATCTTTTTTGTTTTTAAAGGTATCATCAACCGGCACTGAACTAATTGTAATATATTTACTTTTTTCTATTGTTATAGCCCTTTCTACAAAATTTGACAGTTCTCTTATATTTCCCGGCCAGGAATAGTTCTCAAAGAACAGAAGTACCGTTTTCTCGACACCTTTGATATTTTTTGAGAATTTTTTATTATACATTTCAATAAAATGGTTTAAGAGAAGCGGTATATCTTCTTTTCTTTCTCTCAGAGGAGGAAGATTTATCGGAATCACATTTAAACGGTAGTAAAGGTCAGATCTGAAAGTGGAATTCTCAATACTATCTATAAGGTTCTTATTAGTTGCAGAAATTATTCTGCTGTTAACATTTATCTCTTGATTACTTCCGATCGGTTTGATCTTTCTTTCCTGAATAGCTCTCAGAAGTTTTACCTGCATCTGAAGAGACATATCGCCTATTTCATCGAGAAATAAAGTCCCATTATCAGTTTCTTCAAACAGACCTTTCTTATCAGCATAAGCATCAGTAAAAGAACCCTTCTTATGCCCGAACAATTCACTTTCCAATAAAGTTTCGGGTAAAGCACTGCAATTTATGGGAATAAATTTTTCGCCGGATCTTCTGCTTTTATTATGGATTGCTTTAGCTATCAATTCCTTCCCTGTACCGCTTTCTCCTGTAATCAATACTGTTGAATCATTTTGGGACATACTTTCAATCATTACAAAGATCTCTATCATATGCTTACTTTTTCCTATTATCTGTTCGTATTCTGTCCAGGATCCTATTTTCGACTTTAATTCAATATTCTCCTCTTCGATCTTTTTCTTGTAAATCGCCTTTTCTATAACCACTTTCAATTCATCAATATTAAAAGGTTTGGTTATATATTGTTCAGCCCCTATTTTCATTGCTTCTATGGCATCATTAGTGGATGCATGACCTGTTATCATTATAACAGGAATTTTTTCATTCTTTTTTTTTATGTAATTCAGTAATTCAATACCGTCCATATCAGGCATTTTAATATCTGAGATAACAAGGTTGATTTTAGTTTTTTTTAAATGCGATTGGGCTCTTTTCCCGTCTTCTGCAGTTAATACATTATAATTTTCATCTCTTAAGACAATTGAGAGCATATCTCTTATGCTTTCATCATCATCTACTATTAAAATATTTAATCCTTTCTGAACCATATTGTCACCTCAGTTCCTTTTTTTATTTCACTGTTGATCCTGATCCTGAATCCATGTTCATCAAGTACACGTTTTACTATTGCCATTCCCAATCCGATACCTGAAGTAAACTTTGAAAAAAAAGGAATAAATACTTTAGACAACTCTTCTCTTTTTATCCCTGATCCATTATCAGCTATCGATAACACAATTGCTCCCCCTTTTTTATATATATTTATCTCAATAATACCTTTCCCCGCAACTGCTTTTATACTGTTGTTAACAATATTCCACAAAACCTGGTTGATTTTCTTTCTATCTGCCAGGATCATATTCCCCTTTCCATATCTTTTTTTAAACAAAATATCTTCATTGTTAACAATCGAAATTTCAATAATTTCATCCATTATTAACCCAAGTTCAAATTCCTCTTTTTCAATTGGAGATGTTTTACTGAATTGCAGAAACTCTTCAATTGAATCTGATAATCTTGCTGACTCCTTAACAACTATATTCATTAGATTTTTTGATTCTTTATTAAGAGTAAGCCCTTTCTGCAGATACTGAATAGATCCTGAAATTGAAGCAAGAGGATTTCTTATTTCATGGGCAAGTCCGGCCGACATTTCTCCGATAATTGCAAAATGTTCCTTTTTTTTCAATTCATTCTCTATCATCCTTCTATTTGTAAGGTCTGAAACCAAATGGACAAATACTTCATCAAAGGAGTATATCTCTCTGATAATAGAAATCGTTATCTCAAGAATTCTTCCCCGCTCTACTAATTCAATAACATGTCTATTATCAGAATCAGCTATTTTTTTTCGTAAGTTCTCTAAAGATCCGATCCCTGTAATTCTAAAAATATTAGAATTGTCTCTTAACCCCAAAATAACCTTTGCTTTCTCATTATACGAAATTATCTTTCCTTCAGAATCACTGACTATAAGACCATCTACCATCCTTTCAAGAACCATATTGTTAACAACCATCAGATCCTTTAAATTTTCCCGTACACTTCTAAGTTCATTTCCTTTTTTTGTCAGATTTTCAAAATAGTAGGAAGAGATGAAAGCAAAGAATGTAAAGGCGATTAAACTTATCATCAGATTATAGATAAGAATAGTGTTGGTAAGTTCAAAATCAAATGGTCCGGGTAATGAAGGCAAAACCTTCATATACATCAGTTCAGATATTATCCCGAAGATTATATAAGAAAAACCGGCAATATAGATTGTATCCCGTCTTGATAAAAACATTGCAGATACTAATATCGGTAGAAAATATAAAAAGTATAGATCGGACTTGATACACCACCGGAAAAATAAACAAATCCGGTAATTATAATAATATCTGTAAATATCTGAATATAAATCGAGAACTTGATCCCTTTTTTATTTGAAATAATAAAATGGGAAAAACTGATTATAATTGAAAAAGAAATAAAGAAAATTACAGGAATAATAGGGAAATTAACCTGAAAAACAAGTGAAATCACTGAAACAATTAGAATTACAGATAAAACTGTTATTCTTATTGAGTTTATAAATACAAATCTTCTTTTATATTCGGTATCTTCTAACTGGATCAATTTTTCTAATTATATTTTAATATCAATTATACCTTACCAATAATATCAAACATTGGAAGATACATAGCAACAACAATCCCTCCGACAAGGCCTCCAAGAATTAGGATCATAATTGGTTCCATTATTGAAATTAGCGCACTTACAGCCTGGTCTACTTCATCATCATAAAAATCTGCGATTTTACCAAGCATAGATGAAAGAGCTCCCGTTTGCTCTCCTACTGAAACCATCTGCGTAACCATAAAAGGAAAAACCTTCTCCTCCTCCCATGACTCTCCAAGCGGTTTACCTTCCTGAACAGAAGCCCGGCTTCGAAGAACTGAGTCTTCTATAATCGCATTACCTGAAGTTTTTGCAGTAATCGTCATACTTTCAATAATTTCAACTCCTGAATTCAGAAGAGTTTCAAGTGTACGTGTAACTCTTGCAACTCCGGCTTTAACAAGTAATTCACCAAGAACAGGTAGTTTTAACTTGAATTTATCAAACACACGTCTCCCTTTATATGTTTTATTGTATGATCTCATTCCAAATATAATTCCTGTAATAGCTGCAACTATAAGGAGAAAGTTAGACCGCAGAAATTCTGAAGAATCAACTACAAATTGTGTAGGTGCAGGAAGCGATGCTCCTAATTGCTCAAAAAGATCCTGAAATGTTGGAACAACCTTAATTAGAATTACAGCTGTCAGTACAATTGCTATTATAATAACAGCAACCGGATAGGTCATTGCAGATTTGATCTTACCGATAAGTTTTGCCATATTTTCCATATACTGAGATAACCTCATCAGTATCGTATCAAGATTACCTGAGGCCTCACCTGCCTGAACCATACTTGTATACAGATCATTAAAAATATTAGGATATTTTTTTAGAGCATTAGAAAGGTTAGATCCGCTTTCAACATCTTTTCTTATGTCATCCAGAGCTTCTCTGAAACCTTTATTTTGTTGCTGTGTGGATAATATACCTAGTCCCTGGGTAATTGGCAATCCTGCATTGAACATTACTGATAATTGCCTGTTAAATACAGTCAGATCCCTTAGTGAAACCTTGGCTTTCCTTTTTCCAAAAAAGGGAATGTTCATTTCTGCACTTTTCCTGTTAACCTGAAGGACCTGGATCTGTTCTTTTTCCAGTGCATCTATAATTTCTTTTTTGGACCGTAGCTTTTCTTTCACCTTCAATGATATTCCCTATTCTGTTCTTTCCCTTATATTGAAATATAGGCATTTTTCCCCCTAAAATTTGTGAAATTTATCGCCCTGTCCGGGATTAGTTTGGGAGGTGTAACCAGGTTTAAATTGAGCTGTTAACCCACTGGCCCCCCTTTTAATTAATTCATTTAGTTCTTCCGGATTGTGTGAAACCGACAAAGCAAAATCAAGTGAAATCTCCCTCTTGAAATGGAGACTTGCAAGTGACTGGTTAAAGGTGATCATTCCGTATTTTTCCTGTCCTGTCTGCATAGTCGAATATATCTGGTGAATCTTGTTATCCCTTATCAAATGCCTGATAGCTGGATTTGGAATTAGAACTTCAACCGCAAGACATCTCCCCCTTCCTCCAGCTTTGGGTAACAGAGCCTGAGTAATGATCCCTTCAATATTCATTGACAGCTGAGTTCTGACCTGATCCTGCTGATGAGGAGGGAAAACATCAATTATCCTGTTGATTGTCTGAGATGCTGAGTTAGTATGCAATGTGCCAAAAGTTAAATGGCCCGTTTCTGCAATTGTTATTGCAGACTGAATAGTTTCAAGGTCTCTCATCTCTCCGATCAGGACTACATCCGGGTCTTCCCTTAAAACAGACCTTAATGCCGGAGCAAATCCTTTTGTGTCAGCATGCAGTTCCCGCTGATTTATTAATGCTTTCCTGTGAGAATGAAGATATTCGATTGGATCTTCAATTGTAATTATATGAACAGCTCTCTCTTTATTTATCTTATCTATAAGTGAAGCAAGAGTTGTGGTTTTTCCAGATCCTGTCGGGCCCGTAACCAGTACAAGTCCTCTTGGTTTATCTGCAAGAGATGAAACTACAGGAGGGAGACCGAGCTTTTCAAAACCCCATATCTCATATGGGATCCGTCTGAACGCTCCGGCAACAGCTCCTCTCTGCATAAATACATTAGCCCTGAATCTGGCAACACCTTTAATACCAAAGGAAAAATCGAGCTCCCAGCTCTCCTCGAATTTATATTTCTGATTATCACTTAATACACTATATATTATCTGTTTTGTTTCTGCAGGAGTTAGAATAGGGTGATCAATTTTTCTCAGTCCACCATGCACCCTGATAACTGGAGGTGAATTTGTCGTAATATGAAGGTCAGTTCCTCCTTCATCTATCATAATTTTTAACAATTGCGGAAGAGGTAATGCCATATTTTTTCTCCTTACATCTTACTAGTTTCTCTCACAACCTCTTCAATTGAGGTCAATCCCGATTTAACCTTCTCAACACCGCTCATTCTTAATGTCAGCATGCCTTTTTCCTTGGATTTCTGTCTCAGTTCCGATGTAGACGCTCCAATAAGGATCTGCTCTTTCATCTCCTCATCTATTTCCATTACTTCAAATAAAGCAATCCTGCCTTTATACCCGGTATTATTACATTTTTCACACCCTTTTGGCTCATAGATCTTAGCATTTTTTGCTTCTTCGGGTGGAAATCCGATATCAATAAGTGTCTGTGCAGGTATTTTTGATAATGATCTGCAATTCTGACATATTCTCCTGACAAGCCTTTGGGCAACAACAAGCCTCACAGCACTAGATACAAGGAAAGGTTCAATACCCATATTTATAAGCCTTGCAATAGTAGAAGGAGCATCATTTGTATGAAGAGTGGAAAGAACCATATGGCCAGTCAATGCAGCTTTAATAGCTATGTCAGCTGTCTCAAAATCTCTGATCTCCCCCACAAGAATTATATTTGGATCCTGCCGCAGAAAAGATCTTAATGCTGATGGGAATGTCAGTCCTATTGAATCCCTGATATTTATCTGATTAATGCCATAGAGATTGAATTCCACAGGGTTCTCTGCAGTCATAATATTTACATCTTCACTGTTCAGCTTTTGTATGGCAGAATACAATGTATTGGTTTTTCCGCTACCTGTAGGTCCTGTAACAAGAACGATCCCCCATGGTTCACTAATATTTCTGTCAAATCTCTCCAGCGAAATTGATTCAAACCCCAGTTTAGTCAGATCAAGCATAAGATTATCTTTATCAAGTATTCTTATAACGATCTTTTCTCCATGGATCGTAGGTAGAGATGAAACCCTCATATCAACTGCTTTTCTATTTCATTTATCTTCAGTTTTGTTTTTATCCTTCCATCCTGAGGAAGCCTTTTTTCCGCAATATCTATTCCGGCAATCAACTTCACCCTTGAAAGTACTTTGTTCTTAATATTCATTGGAGGAGTCATATATTCATGTAGTATTCCGTCTATCCTGAATCTTACCCTAAAAACTTTTTCATATGGTTCGAAATGAATATCTGATGCACCCTTTGATATTGCATCCTGAAAGATCAGATTAACAAGTTTTATTGCCGGCGCATCATCCCCGGCTTCTCCGAAAAACCTTCATCATCTTCCATATCTTCAAGAACTTCAATGGAAGCGTCATCACTTAACTCTATTTCTTCAAGAAATTTCTGTGCTTCAATACCTGTACTTGATCCATAATATTTCTCTATTGTCTCAAGTATTGAAGATTCGGGGGAAATAACTGCCTGGATCCGTAAATTTGTTGAAAACCTCAATTCTTCAAGAACAAATAAATTTGATGGATCACCCATAGCTATTGTAAGAATTGAACCAATTCTATGAACCGGCATGACAATATGTTTTCTTGCAATTTCAGGTTTAATAAGCTCAACTACTTTCTCATCAATCTCAAATTTGGAAAGATTTATTGATGGATAACCAAATTGTTTGCTTAAGTGCCTGAGCAATATCTTCTTCAGAAACATAGCCTGACCGTATAAGGATACTCCCTATCTTTCCGGGTTCTTTTTTCTGAGTTTCAAGAGCTTTATCCAGTTGTTCTTTTGTGATAATCTTGTCAGCTAATAAAAAGTCCCCTAATTTCATTTCCATACCTTAAATTTTAGTTAAAAGATTTTTTTTTGTCAATCGCACTATTTGACAATAAAAAATCCTGAAACTGCAAAACTATTGACCTTGCCGTCTCCCCCAATTCCGATACCGGCATCGATCAGTACTTTTTTTATATATACTCCAAGTCCAACTCCGTAAAGCAGTTTGCCTTTACTTCCGAACAAATACTTTTCAGTCAGATCGCTCATGATCCCTAACCTGACAAAAAAATTACCATTAAAAAAAGCTCTTTCCACTCCGAGAGAAACAGGCTGAACTAATTCTCCATTCAAATAAAGATCAGATTGCTTCAAATCAAGATCAAGATAAATCCCTGTCTTCTGATCAGGTTTAATGGATGCAGCTGCAATTGTACGCTGATCCAGAATTATATCTCCCTGTTCTGTCTCAATTACAGGATTCCTGTAATTTTTTAAAATTAAAGCAACTCTTAGTATTGTACTTAAAGATGCACTTACAGACAAATCAATAAGGAATTTTCCGAAATTATCTTCAGCTCCGGACCATCCATATTTCAGATAATCCTTCTCAGTTGAAGACGAAGTAAATTCCTCATTTACCAGTGGTTTTAAAAACCTTGTGACACTGCCGGAGAGATAATGCATTGTAACCCCGCTACTGATCTCCTTAGTAAAATCCAGAGAATATGAAACAGAATATTGTGTATAAGAAAGGCCTGTAAAGCTTAAATTCAGACCATTTATCTCTTCTTGTGTAATTCTGTTGTCTCAGCATCCAAAACCGGCGCCCTTTCAGGGTTTATAACAGAAGTATTTATACGAGTACTGGAAAAACCATACCTTTTAAAAGCAGCTCCGGCTGAATTGGAAGTGAATCCATACATTCCATGTTTTGAAGTGAATAGTTCTTTTAATCTGTCATGTATCGACTTCCCTGTCGTTCACTCCTATTATGTCAAAATTCTGAATATTTTCAGCAAGCAGCTCCCCCAATACCTCTCCAAATCCTTTATAACTTGAAAAATCGCTTTGATTCTGATATCCGGTAATAAAATATCCGAACCCGGAGAGAAGCCCCGGATTAAAATATAAAGAATTTATATCATAATTGTATGCGGAAGATGAATAACCCAATGATAATGACCTTGCTCCGATAATACATTGGAATTACAGAGTGAAGTTGAAAAGACAATAATAATACCATCAAAATAAAAGTGCTTTAAAAACTTTCATTATTTTTTAATATATTTGAACTGAAAAAAAAAGTCAACAATATTGGACATTTATTGATATTATTTACTTCTTTTCGATAAAAAGGCTTCAACTTTTATTCTTACATTCTCATGAAGACCTGATCTTTTTTGACAATTTCTTTTAATCGGCTTAATTGAATACTCGGAATAATTTCCATCCAAACCCTTATAGGTACTTCTTTGTTAAAAGTAATTGCATAACATACACGCCGGTTTCTTATCCATTTTGTATTAATCAATTTATTATAAACCTGAGACACGATCTGATCCCTGTTAACAAACTTTATTATCAAGTCCTCAGTACAATTCGGATTCTCTATAAGTATGGTTAATATTGTATCGTCTTTCTCATCAATAAAATATTCAATAAGGTTAATTGGGGCTCTTTTCATCAAAGAAATTTTTTCCCCTTTAGAAATTTTATTGTACCTTTGTTTAAACTCAATCTCACATCTTTTTCTAATAAAAGGATTAACCCTCTTATTTTTTATTACATTCAGCAGGTCTGTAGTGAACAGAGAAGAAATTATATTCAATGCTGTGTCTACAGGGAATCCCGGATGCTGGATAAGATTTAGTTTGATACGATAATTGGACTTGTGTTCATCATAAATGACGATAAGGTTATTCGAATCTAATCCCCCACTCTGAAGTTTTCTTAAGATATTTAATTCACTATTTTTCAACATTCAAATTACTTATAAATGAGTACAACAAAAACAACTATCCAAAGAATTAAGTTAATTAAAAATGGAAGGTCCGAGAATAAAACTTCATCAGGATTCTCACCTTTCTGTTTAATATAAGTCAGAAAAAGGTATCTGAATATACCAAATATAACAAATGGTACGGTAAGATATAATTCCTTAGTGTGAAAATAGTTCTGTATATCGGGATTCAGTACATATATAATATATGATATCAGAGTTGCCGATGTAGTGATTGAGATTAATTGGTCCAGAAAAGGGATGCTATAATTTATAAGAGAAATTCTTGTCTGCCCGACTTTACTGTTTTCTTTCAAAACGATCTCCTGTCTCCTTTTTATAAGCCCCAGAAAGAGAGCTAAAAGAAAAGTGATAATGAAAAGCCAGGGGGAGAGGTATATTTTGTTTATTTTTCCTCCAATCATAATCCGGAGAACGAAACCAATTGCAATAATGATCACATCAAAAACAGCAATCTTTTTTAGATACAATGAATAAAGGATATTAATGCCGACATAGAAGGCAGATACAACAAAAAAATCACGATTAAAAAAAAAACCTGCGGATAAAACAGACACTAGTATTAAAATAGAGATAATGGATGCAGGTAACACTCCAAGAGAGCGCGATGCAATGGGTCTGAATTTTTTCCTCGGATGTTGAGCATCACTATTCCTGTCAACAATATCATTTATTACATATATATTTCCTGCTATCAGGCTGAAGAGAAAAAAGGCAATAAGGGAATTTTTCAGATAACCAATATTTGTGAGGTTAAGTGAAAACAGTAAAGGGGTAAAAATAAAGAGATTCTTTATCCATTGCTTTATACGAAGAGATTTTATGTAACCTTTAACCAATTCCATTTCTGGATTATATCAGTTTTCAGCTTAAAATCAATCAGAGCATTGAGAAAACTTTTGTGCTTATCAGTCAAAAAGAGTCCTGTCTTTTTTACTTATATCTTTTTTTAAATGCCTGTAACCATTATCTGTAACAATTCTTCCCCTTGGAGTGATTTTCAGGAATCCCATCTGTACAAGATACGGTTCATATACATCTTCAATTGTCTCCTTTTCTTCACCTACTGCGGTAGATATTGTCGAAAGCCCGACAGGTCCGCCGTCAAATTTATCAATGATTGTTAATAATATTTTTCTATCATTTTTATCAAAACCTGCCTCATCTATTTCGAGAGCTTTAAAAGATAATTTCACTATTTCTCTGTTTATTTCGCCTTCACCTTTCACCTGAGCAAAATCACGAATTCTTCTTAAAAGTTTATTGGCAATTCTTGGTGTTCCTCTCGACCTCTTTGCTATCTCTTTACAGGATTCACCGGTTACCCTGACATTCAGTATTTCTCCACTTCTGGCGACTATCTTTTCAAGTTCTTCTGGTGAATAAAAATTCAAGTGAATGGGAATACCGAATCTGTCTCTCATTGGAGCAGATAATAACCCTGAACGGGTTGTGGCCCCTACAAGAGTAAATCTGTTAAGATCAAGTGAAATATTTTTTGCACCTATCCCCTGTCCTATAATAACGTCAATCTGAAAATCTTCCATTGCTTTATAGAGGATCTCTTCAAGGTTTGTCCTCAATCGATGAATCTCATCAATGAAAAGAACATCCCCTCTGTCAAGATCAGTTAGAATTGCAGTAAGGTCTCCCTTTTTATCAAGGACGGGACCGGATGTATGCTTTATACTTACATTCATCTCCATTGAGATTATATTAGCAAGTGTTGTTTTACCAAGTCCGGGAGGTCCGGATAGCAATACATGATCAAGAACTTCATTTCTTTTTTTAGCACCTTCAATATAGGTCATCAGGTTATTAAGATTCTTTTCCTGGCCTATAAATTCATTTATAAGTGAAGGCCTGAGATTTCCTTCTTTATCAAATTCAGGATTAGTCATTGATTTCACACTTTACTGATCCTTTTCAAAATCACCCTGAACAGTTTTTCAAATGACTGATCAGACACATCTTCGCGTAAAACTTCATCTACAACAGCTTTGACCCCTCTCTGAGGATAGCCCAGATTAACAAGGGCCGATACAAGATCATTCTTCAACCTTGCATCCTCGCTCATGTCTTCATCATCAAATATTATCTTTCCGGATAATTCAAGTATTATCCTCTGAGCAGTTTTTTTCCCTATTCCGGGAATTGAACTGAGCTTTGAAACATCCGATTTTTCAAGCGCAACAACAAAATCTTTTACTGTAAATGCACTTATGATAAGAAGAGCTGTTTTGCTTCCGATACCGGAAATCGAGATCATTTTAAGAAAGAACTCTTTCTCCTTCTCAGAAAGAAATCCAAAGATTTGAGGGTCATCATCCTTAATTTTCATAACAGTAAACAACAAAATATTTTTGTCAATTCCTATCGATGAAAAATATGACACTGGGGTGAAAATATCGTACAAAACTCCGTTTCCTGTATCTAAAAATATGTGTCCGGGTATCTTATTTATAACTTTTCCTTTTAGTGCATATATCATTTCATAATCTCATTTTTTCTTTTCATCAATGAATGGCATAAAGCAACTGCAAGCGCATCACTTTCATCATAACCTATTTCAGGTAAATTTTTAATTCCAAGAAGCATTCTGACTCCTTTTCTAACCTGATCTTTATCTGCATTTCCATTTCCCGTCACTGAGATCTTTATCTCCCGGGGAGAATAAAAGCTCAATTCCTTACTATTCATAATAGACGAGGCAAGAACAACTCCCCTGACTTTAGATAGTGTATTCATTGAGCCGACATTTTTTCCTAAAAATCCATCCTCTATTGCGGATTCCATTACATTATAATCTTGAAAAATCTGGTTCAGCTTATCAATAAGCAGGCCCATTTTTATGTTAAAGTCCACTTTCGGGAATTTTAATTCCTCTGACATTATATATTTTAACTTTGAACCCTCTTTGTCTACCAAACCTATCCCGAAAACGCTGGAACCGGGATCAAAACCGGCAAAAATCATCAGCCGTTATAACTCTCAAGAATTTCATCGTTTACATCAAAATTGGTCCATACATTCTGAACATCATCAATTTCTTCAATTTTTTCAAGAAGCTTCAGCATCTGATGTGCCTGTTTCTCTTCCAGATTAATATAAGTGGAGGGTATCATTGAGATTTCGGAAGAATTTATTTCTATCAGTTCTTTAATTGCGGCAGTCACTTCATTGAGATTTTCAGGTGCCGTTGTTACAATAAAATTCTCATCATCTTCTGTCATGTCTTCAGCGCCATTCTCCAAAACAATCTCCATCAGTTCATCCTCACCTGTTTTATCTTTCCTGACAAGGATCTGACCTTTTTTAGTGAACATCCATCCGACACATCCCGATTCACCGAGATTCCCATTATATTTTCCAAGTATATGCCTCACTTCAGCCACTGTTCTTTTATTGTTATCTGTAAGACATTCAATTAATATGGCGACGCCTCCCGGTCCGTATCCTTCATAAGAGATATCTTCATAATTCACACCTTCAAGCTCACCGGTCCCACGCAAAATAGCTTTTTTGATATTATCGTTCGGCATATTAATACTCTTGGCGCTGTCAACTGCAGTTCTGAGTCTGGGATTAGATTCAGGATCTCCGCCGCCCTGCTTTGCAGCAATCATAATTTCTTTAATAATTCTTGTGAAAGCCTTTCCTCTTTTCGCATCTGTTGCCGCTTTTTTATGCTTAATCGAAGCCCATTTTGAATGTCCTGACATGGTTATCTCCTTAGTTTATTTATTTTTCCTTCTATCGATAATTCGGTATTACTGAATTTTTTCTTTGCATGGTCCAGCATTTTTTCAAGTTTTGAGTCTGAATATTCAGGACTGTAATGAAATAAAAATAATTTTTCAACATTCATCTTATCAGCATTATCAACCGCCATATCAACAGTACTGTGTCCATATCCGGATTTGGGATTTTGAATATTGTAATAATCTTCCGAGGTATATTGTGAATCATGGATAAGGATATCTGCATTTTTAATAAAATTTTCATGGTCTCCGGTAAAACCATTCTCACTTTCAACATCTGTTGCAAAGATCAATTTTTTTTTATAATAATCAACCTTATAAATAAGTACACCTGATTTCGGGTGAAGTTCATCCTTAAGGCAACTTACTTTTGTATTCTCATTAATGATAACCGGGCTATCAACATTCTCGCCAAATGTATAGAATTTTAATTTCGCACGGATACCCTTTCTGCTGATAGGTGATAACGGCTGATTAAAAAGCGAATAAATTGTGTCTTTGTATTTAAAACCACTATATTTAAAACAATGGATTTTTATAATTTTTTCCTTATCATAAATCGGATTAAAAAACGGAAGGCCCATTATATGGTCAATATGAAGATGAGTCAGAAAAATATTTATTGTTTTTATGTTTTCTTTACTCTCTATATATTCACCTGCTGCAATGATACCTGTACCGGCATCTAGAATGAATATATCTTCCCCGGATTCAAATAAAATGGAAGCAGTGTTCCCGCCATATTTAACAGTTTTCGGTGCTGAAACGGGATAACTCCCCCTCACTCCGCAAAATTTGAATTTAAGTTCATCCATTTAAAAGTTTTCCAGTACTTTATATACACATAGATTTCCGCACATCGAGCAAGCCTCTGTCTTTGTTCCCCTTTCATTTCTGACCTTATTGAATTTAACGGGGTCCAGGCAGATATTTCTTTGCTCTTCCCAATTAAGATCTTTCCTTGCTTTCCCCATTCTTATGTCCTTATCAATAGCTCCTTTTACACCTTTAGAGATGTCTCCGACATGAGCTGCTATTTTTGATGCAATTATACCTTCTCGGACATCCTTTTCATCAGGCAGTCCCAGATGCTCTGCAGGAGTAACATAACACAGAAAATCAGCACCAGCAGATGCTGCAATTGCACCACCGATAGCTGATGTAATATGGTCATAACCCGGAGCGATATCTGTTACTATGGGCCCTAGAACATAAAATGGAGCTTCATCACAAATAGATTTCTGAAGCCTGATATTCATTTCAATATCTTTAAGCGGAATGTGTCCCGGACCTTCAACCATTACCTGTACACCGGCTGATCTTGATCTCTTTACAAGTTCCCCCAATGTGAGAAGCTCTTCTATTTGCCCTTGATCAGTTCCATCTGCTATAGCTCCGGGCCTGAGTCCATCACCAAGAGATAATGTAACATCATGTTTGTTAGCAATTTTCAGAATGTCATCAAAATGCTCATAGAAAGGATTTTCTTTATTATTATGAAGCATCCATCCGACCGTTATTGACCCCCCGCGTGAAACTATCCCGGCAATTCTACCCTGATTCTTCACTCTCTCCACTGCTTTTTGTGTCAGGCCGGAATGGATGGTCATGTAATCAACTCCGTCCTCCGCCTGCTCTTCAATAAATTCAAGCATCTCAACCGGATCCATTTCAACAAAAGTTTTTTTCCTTTTCAGGATGTCTATTACCATTTGATAAACCGGAACATTTCCAAATGGTATTGAGGAGTTCCTTATCAACTCCCTTCTTATACCAGTAATATCTCCACCTGTACTCAGGTCCATTATGGTATCGGCCTTGAATCTTATCGCCATTTCAAGTTTTTTGATCTCATCCTTTACATCAAAGAAATCACCTGAGGTTCCTATATTTGCATTTATTTTTGTTTTCAGGTTTTTCCCGATCCCTATGGGATCCAGATTTTTGTGATTTATATTAGCAGGAATTACAACTCTTCCGGTTGAAATAAGTTTTACCAAATCTTCAGTTTCCAGATTTTCCTTTAGAGCAACTTTTTCAATTTCAGTTGTGATCTCACCGCTTCTGGCTTTTTCTAGTTGTGTCATGATCTCCTCAAAAAAAATACTATAATATTTTCCTCTTTTTATCAATAAGGGCTGTGTATTGATCAGATATCATTTTTTGTATCGAGAATATATTTTAAAGTATACCGAGCTTCACTCTCATCACGGATCTGATCAACAGTTTTTTCATTTGAAAGGATAGAAATATCGTTCATATCAACAATTATTTCGTTCTCATCAGGGAATATTGTAAAAACCACATAAAAACTGAAAGAATCCGGGCCCAAAGAAAGAAATCTTTTAAACATAAGTTCACTCTGGTCAATTTTAAGAACAGCTGCTGTTTTCATTTTCAGTTCCGGAATTTTAGAATCCATCAGAAAATTTTTATTTTTGAACTCAATTAACCGGTCATTCAATTCCTTCAGAGATATACTGGGATAATTGAAGAAATTCGATTCTTCAGGTTTTATTCCAACAGAATGGACTCCAATGTATCCGATCCTGGTATCCAGGTTAGTTATAGGGAATTGATAAAACACTACATTACCATTTAAATCATATATCTTTAACGGAATACCGAGAGCGGAACCGTTAAGAACATCTTTCCCCTCTTCATCTTTTAAGGTATTCAGGAATCCTTCCGCTTTAAGTTTGCACTCCTCTTCAGTGAAAAGGGGAATCTTCCCCCATTTATAATTAACTGAGGGTACAGATTCCTGGATGCTGTCAAGTATTGCTTTGTTCGCCTCTATATATCCGATTTCATCAACAATTCTGAATTCAAGGTCCTCAATGCTTTTATCTTTTACTTCGAACTCTTCAGGCCCAATAACAAATAATTCGTGGGGAATTGCAACAGGTGATGTATAGTCACATATGATCTTATATTTTCCCGGATAAAGATTAAAGTGAAATCTTCCCACAGGATTTGAGGTTATTGTATTTTCATAGTTATTTTCTACTGAATTTTCACCGGAAGTCTCTTCTGAAATTTTGATCACTTTTATTTTTGCATTTTCAGTACCTGACCCATCTTTGGTTACAATACCGGAAACAACATATGTTGACTGACTGTAAAAAATGACGGCTGATAAAAAAATTGCTGAATATAACAGTCCCTTTTTCATAAACTCCTCCTCTGAAAAATATTATTCTATCATTTTTTAACTGAGATAAGAATAAAGGTCCTGAATATAAGGGTATTTTCTTTTTAATCAGTTCTTTGATTAATAAACTAAAAACTTATCTGATAACCGATAAAAAAATAGTGGAGGAATGCAAAATTGTATACGGTTTCCACATCTGCTCCACCTTCAACAAATCTGTATCCTGCCTTTATCCTGCTTCTCTCAGATACTTTATAATAGATCCCTAATGCGACATCTTCAGCACGCCCTTCTCCTCCGGGAGATGCAAGCGCATCAGCTTCAAGGATCAATCCGCTTTTTGGTGACCATTTCCAATCTAAATATAGATTCAGCAGCGGGACGAAACCGACATTTTCGGTGTTGTCGCTTTTTGTGCTGGATTCAATTCTGATCTCCGCATCACGGATCTTGCCGGTAAATCCGATCCATAGTTCCAGTTTAGGTTTTCTGACAAGTTTATATCGGTATGTCAGGCGGTATGAATTAAATGTATAGGATCCGGATAAATTCTCTCCCTGATTAAAAACTGTATTTTTAAAAGTGATATCGGTATCAGGGATGCCGGAAGCTGTCAGTGTTAAAGGGGCATAAAGTGCTGATAACTGATGACGGTCACCCAGATTGTAAGTCAGTCTTAATCTATAGAACATCTTCCCCTTAACATCAAAATCATCCGTTAAAGAGAATCTGGTCCCCCCCGGGTTTGGTACCTGAACAGAATTATATGTAGCAAAGACCGGACCGGTTTCAATATCGATACTCAGTTTCGATCCGGAATAAAGTCCGGAAGGTAAAATCATGCAAATGTATAAACCGACTAAAAGTAAATTTCTATTTTTTTTCATTTAATTTCTCCTTTGTTATTTTGAATGAGAGGTTTTGGCAAAACTCTCTTTATCATAACCCTGTTTTGACAGGATAACATCAATTTCATCCCATTGTAATTCACTAAGTTCTTTATTTCTTGCAAGTATCCATCCGTATTTTCTTTTTGAATCACCAACCACTGCATATTGATAATCCTTATCCAATCCGAGTATCCAGTAATCCCCCCAGAACAATTGAAGGCCCAGGACCCTTACGAAACTGACCTTAAGTTTTGAATTAGATTTTTTGTCAACTACTTTGGCAATACCTTTTGCAACCGTTACTTTACCTTTTTTATTATCACACCTGTTAATTACGTCAATACGGCCGTCTTTTCTGATCCTGTATTCAGCAGTGGTATTTCCGGTACATTTTTTCTGAAAACGGTTCGGGATCTTCGCGATCTCATACCAGGTCCCGATATATTTCCCAAGTTCAACATGCTCAACGGTGAGCGGTTCTCTCATATCCATTTTTTGACCCCCATCAATACTGTTAAAACCAGCTGCTGATATTAAAACGATCAGTAAGATTTTTATTTTAAAATGATCCATCTTCACTCCTGTATTTAATTTTATCACAATGTATACGGGAAAAACTGAATTAGGTTTTTAAAGAGAACAATTAAACAAATCACCCGAAGTTAAGTTTTTTCTGTAAATCACTGATCTTTTTATAATGTAACTGCTCCTCTGCAATGATATCATCAAGAATATGTGAAGTTGCTCTATCCACATATTTTTTTAGTTCAGAATAGAAAAGTTGAACATCTATCTCCTGTTTTTTGGCTAGTTCAAATGCTTCATTGAGAGTCTTCGCATTCCTGAACTCTTTATCGCTGAACATCACATTTTCCTGGAAATCATCAAAGAATTCCATGAACTTTTCATTGATCTCAGATTTAATATTTCCGCTCTCCTGCTTTTTAGCGATATTTAAAAAGACATCTATATGCTCCTTTTCCTCATCCGCAAGCATTGAAAAGAACATTTTTACTTCATCCGATTCTGCCTTTTCTGCCCAATCTGTGAAAAAGTTGAATCCCCGCTGTTCGAGTTCAACAGCTATTTTGAATATGTTTTCTACCGTTAGTCTTCCCATTTTTTTCTCAAGTAATTTTTAAATACATACCCGTCTATCCGAGTTTCAGTTTCATCTGAAGCTCACTCAATGTATTAAAATGTTTTCTCTCTTCTGAAATTACCTGTTCCACTGCAGCTGTATGTTCAGCTGAAACATGATTTTTAATATCTGTGAAAAAAAGCATGGCATCGAGTTCCTGTTTTTTGGCAACTTCGATCGCATCCTTTATGGTTTTGATCATATCGATATCTTTATTATTAAACAGAATATCATTCGCAAATTTATTAAGATATTCGGAATATTCTTCTGTTATCTCAAATCCCTTATCAGGATCCTTGTGAGCAACAGCAATTTTAGAAAATATTTCCGCATGACTCTTTTCTTCATCAGCAAGCATAAGAAAGATCATTTCTAATTCATCGGATTCAGCTTTTTCCGCCCACTCTTCATAAAGTTTTACACCGCGCAACTCAAGCTCAACTGCAAACTGCAGTAATTTATTAATATTTAATAAAGTCATATTAATACCTTTTCCCGGAGATAATCACTTCAGAATTATAGTCTACACTAAAATCCACCTGATATCAAGATGATATTGTTAAATTTTTAAGTACCTTTGTCTATAATAGTTATAAACTTCAGAATACCTGACATTAACATTTGAACAGAAATTGTTATTAATATCATCCCCATCAGCCTCTCAATTGCGATAAGTCCTCTTTTCCCGAAAAACCTGATGAAAAATGTAGATGAAAAAATTATTAATCCTGCTACAAACCATGTTAATAGAATTGCAATAAGCCATTCGGGAAGTCTGTCAGGTTCCGTTCCGGTAAGCAGGAGAATTGATGCCATTGCAGATGGGCCGGCAACATACGGGATGGCCAGTGGGACAATAAAAGGTTCCCCTTCCACTTCTTCAGTATGAAGTCCTCCATGGGATGGGAAGATCATTTTTATAGCGATCAAAAACAGAATTATTCCTCCCGATATTGTTAACGATGGCTCGGAAATACCCAAAATACGGAGGATGTAATGTCCAAAAAACAAAAAGATCAGAAGTATAGCTAAAGCAATGAACAACTCTCTCAAAACAATTTTTTTGTACCTCTTCGGGTCCACATTTTTTAATGCTGATATAAAAAAAGGTATATTCCCAAAGGGGTCCATAACGAGAAATAAAAGCAGTGATGCAGATAATATAGTCATATTTCCTCTTTTAGTTGTGAAATATATCATTCTGATCAGTTCAAATCAAATAAGTATAAATTATTAAATTTCCGCTGTTTTCTATTTTATGTCTTATCAAAATTATATATGGGAACTGATGCTATAGTTTCCCCTCTTTATATAGAATTTTCAACAGTGGGAAATGGAATATAAACACCAGCAAAATTGAAAATATGAAATAAATAATTCCGGTCAGGGCTTCAACTTCAATATATATATTATAGATGATGTTCGTCCCGGTTATGAACATATAATACCAGCTGAACACAAAAACCACGATTAGAATTAAAGAAAAAATAGTTAAAGGTATAATTTCCGATAACTTATTCTTATAGCGGGCCCGGAATTTACTCCGAAACAGTACATAGAATCCTATCAGGAGAGTTAGAATATACCCTAAAAAAAGTGGTAATGAATTGATTACCCATAAATACAAAAAACCCTGAGAAAAACCAAATTTGACCGAATAGATCAGAATATTCAAAATATACGGGAAAAAGAGTAAAAAAGAATCCCTGGTATTTTCCGGGAATATCCTGTTAAGTGAAACAATCAGATAAGTAATTGCAACCGGCAATACAAGGAAGAACAATAGTATAAATGTAACACTCTTTAATAAAGGGATCTGCATGAACGGCCCGTATTTGGAAACCCCCAACAGGATCAGAACGGCCGGAATTATAAAATTTATCAAAATGAATAATATTTTCAGGAAATAAACTGATCTTAATCTCAATTGTTCTTTCACAAAAGGATGATATCCTATTCAGGAACAACAATAAACTATTTGTAACGCCAGAATCCACCGGTCAGAATGACCAGGATAGTATAAATTTCAAGCCTTCCTATCATCATTGTGATAGAGAGTACCCACTTCCCGACAGCAGGGATATAAGCATAATTATCTGTTGGACCGACATGACCAAGTCCCGGTCCGATGTTCCCGATACAGGAAGCAGATGCTCCGATAGCTGTAAGGATATCGAGTCCAATAACAGTCATAAATATTGATACAGTAACAAACAGACCGACATAAAGAAGAAAAAAGCCGATTATTGAAAAGGTCACCTCTTTAGGAACAATACGTTTACCCATTTTAAGCGGGATCATTGCCTGTGGATGGAGCATTTTCTTCAGTTCGATAATACCATGCTTAATAACAACAATAAGCCTGACAACCTTCATTCCGCCTCCGGTGCTTCCCGCAGAACCTCCGATGAACATCAGGAGAAAAATAAGAATCTGTGATAGTGATGTCCATGTCTCATAATCAGCAGTTCCGAAACCTGTGGTGGTACCGATTGAAACTGCCTGAAATATTCCGTATCTGAAAGATGAAAATATTGAATCAAACACCCCTGAAATATAATTGCTGAAGGTTAAAACAAAGGTAGAACCAAGCGCAATATACAAATAGGTCCTGAATTCAAAATCCTTAATATAGGAGTTGAATTTTCCTGTAAGGAATCTGAAGTGGAGTGCAAAATTTACACCGGCCATGAACATAAAGAATGTGATAACCATATCTATATAAGTTGAATCAAAAGCTTTTATAGACGCATTCCTTGTACTGAATCCTCCCGTTGCCATCGTGGCAAAAGAGTGACAGATTGCATCAAAAAGGTCCATTCCGCCAAAAAGGAGAAAAATAACCTCTGCAAATGTGATCCCGACATAGACAAGCCACAGTATTTTTGCGGTATTCTTGATCCTGGGTGTTAGTTTATCTGCTGTCGGGCCGGGGGCTTCTGCTTTGAACAATTCCATCCCCCCTATCCCGAGTATCGGAAGAATTGCCAGTGATAAAACAATTATCCCCATTCCCCCTATCCAGTGTGTTAAAGACCGCCAGAACAATAAACCTTTAGGCATAATTTCGATATCTGTAAGTATTGTAGCTCCTGTAGTAGTGAAACCGGACATCGATTCGAAAAATGAGTCTGTAAAGGAAGCAATACTTCCACTTAAAAAATATGGAAGCGCTCCGAACAAGGCCATAAACAGCCATCCAAGACCCACTACCAGGAAACCGTCTCTCAGGGTTAATTCGGATTGTTTCTTTGTTGCTTTTATTATAAGGAGGCCGGAAAACACACTGACAGCAATTGATATCACAAAACCGGTGTAACTCCCATCCACATAAATAAAGGAGACAAGTAGAGGGAGAACCTGAATGAGTCCATTTAAAAGGATCAGATATCCTAAAACATGAAATACCGAGCCTGTATTAAGAGTTCTGTACACTTTTTCTTATCCGAACATCTTTTCAAGTTTGTTCAATGAATTTTTTTCCGATAAAACTGTTATCTCATCTCCTAGTATGATCTTATCACTCCCTGAAGGGACAAACGGTTTGGAATCCCTGTAAACTGCACCGATAATTGAATCAGCAGGTATCTTTGCCTGAAGTTCTGACAAGGGGATACCCAGGTATTTTGAATCTTCCGAAACTTTAAAAGTGACCATCACAATTTTTGTCCCTTTTAATGTTGTTGAGGAAAGGACTTTTCCATGTTTAACAAACCTCATGATCGCATTTGATGTGGAAATCGAACTGTTAATACACCTGGAAAGCCCGATAGTTTTTGTAATAGGGAGATAGTCGGTCTTCTCGATCCTTGTTATGGTTTTGCTTACTTTCAGGTGATTCGCAAGAAGAGATGTTACAATATTTGTCTCATCGTTCGCTGAAAGAGCAAGAAAGAAATCCATATCAATGATCCCTTCAGCTGCAAGCATATTAAGGTCTGTCGCTTCTCCATGAACAATAAGTGAATCTGTAAGAGTTTCGGAGAAATGTTCTGCTCTCTCCTCATCTTCAGTAATGATCCTCAGATTATAGCCACCTTTCTTTTCCAGTGAAGCTCCAATGGTCTCAACAAGCTTCCCTTTACCATGGATCATTATATTCTTTATCTTTTCACCGCCATTCGATCCGGTCATTTTAAAAACTTCTTTTAAATGTTCTTTATCAGAAATTATAAAAAACTTGTCATTCTCTTCTACAATAAAATCTCCTCTCGGTATATGCGCTTCAAATCCTCTTTCAATAACAACTATTCTCATATTGTTGAGTGAATAAAGTTCCGATATCTCTCCCAGAGATTTACCGATAATATCAGATTTGCTCCATACTTGTGTCGATATTAACATTATTTTTTTGTTATAAAGTTCATAAACATCAATTGCAGATGGATATTCAATCAAGTTCTCCAACTCATTTGAGAGCTCTTTTTCAGGGTGTATAATGAGATCTATCCCCATATCTTCAAGGTCGATCATCTCATCCAGAAAATCAAGATCTTCATTTCTTATCCTGGCCACAACCTTATCGGCCCCGCTTTTTTTTGCAGCTGAACATGAAAAATATTCAATTCATCAACTGAACTTACAGCTATGAAAAGGTCACATTCTGCAAACACCTCTTCGTTAAATACTTCCTTATTTATCCCTTGGCTTTCAATTATTGTAGCGTCAAGATGTCTCTGCAAGCTCGTGCACATAGAACTCCGATTTTTTTCAACAACAATTATATCGTTCCCTTCCGAACTGAGTGATTTGGCCAGATATTGCCCTGTTTTCCCGGCACCGAAAATTATTATATTCATATATTTTAATTCACATTAAACTTGTAAAATAGATTAATTCATATGCTATTGATATTATTTAAAAATATTATCCCCATCAACAATTTTATCAGGAAGTAAAGAATAACACAATATAGATCATATTTATCAAACAATTTGTTCTAAATCTTTTCGCCTTCATATCATCAATATCAACACCGAAAAAAGTATAGTCTTTGTAAACCCCTGTGATATCAAGTCTGGTATAAAACATCACCTATCACTATTATAATTCTCAATTATTCTATATTCACTTGGAAATCTCATCCCTGAAACGGATTTACCATAAGTTGAAATAAAGCTCATCTCCGGGTCTCTGTTCAATATCAGCCCTCTTATTCTCAGGTCCTTCCGGTTAAGCTTCTGGTGCTTCCACTCGATCTTTAAATATAGATCCGTCATTTTTGTTTATCCAGAGTTTTCCATACATCTGATTCATAAAACTGCTCCACTTGGGAAATGCCTCAACTATGATTGTATCAATGTGTCATGAAATTTTTTTTTACCACTGATTTTGTAATTGAAAAAATTCTGCCAACCGGATCCTATCAATGTATTAGGACCATATAAGCGGACGCACGACCTTATAACTTAATACAGGAACCGGATTTCGTTTAAGATCGGGGTATTCATGAACAAGCTTTCTTGCCTCTTCCACAACGCCCTTTTCAGTGAGAATAAATTGGAGGTCATACATATATTTATCCGTTATTTTGTATCCCCTTTAATTTTGGAGGTTTGTATTTTTCAAAATATTTCATCGGATTTTCAATTGCTTCATGCAGATCTTTAATAAGTTAATCTTATCAATTTTATTCTCATTGCAATAATAATAGATCTCAGCTTTTTTGAGCTTTTTACAATATTCCGCCGCCTTCTCCAATAGATTTTTAGCTCTTCATTATTCCTGATTTCATTTTTTGCATGCAGATTCCGTGAGCATCGTACCTTTTCGTCAATAGATCATCACTCCATTTATACCTGTAATCGACTATCATTTTGTTAAAATCTGCATTGCCGTCAGAAAAACCTTTGTTGGAAGGAAAGTTTTGTATTTTTTTGAAATTTTCGCAAGATTGAACATGTCATAAGCTCTTGTCCTTGTTGTAACTCCCTGCGGATAAAGTTCCATTGAATTTTTTAATTCTTTATTTCAAAATATCTGTTCCCCATCAGATTGAACCAGAGTCTTTGAGCCTGCTTTATTAAAATATTCTTTTGATTCCATCAGATTCCCTTTCCTGAAGCTTGAGTAGCCGGCAAAAATATACGCATCAGCCCATTGTGATTTTTTCATCTTTTTAGTAATATAATCTTCAACTTTACTTTTCTCTTTTGAACCTGTAAGCCCCTCTATGGCTTTTTGATCTGAAGACTTTACATAGAGCATATGATGTTCAAAACTTCCCCACTCTATCTGCTTCATCCCTCTTTTCATCTGAGACCTTACTGTCACCTTATTGTTTTTTAAAGATTTTTCGGTCTCGAGATTAATTATCCTTTTTTCAGTTATAAAACCGTTTGAAAAAGTTTTTATAATAATTTTGTTCTTTAAAGGGACCTTTAATCTCCATTCCCCCCTTTTATTTGTATAGGTCGCAGCATAATATTTCTCATCTTTATAGTTCCTACCGGAAAGATAAACAATTTCAACACGCGAATTATTAATAAATTTTAACGAAGTATTATAAACAAATCCCCTAAATTCTATTGATTTTGCACCCATCATAGGAATGGATAAACAGATCATGCAGATAAAAAATGTAATAAGAATATGAATCTGTTTTTTATTCATAGTGTCTCTTGTTTTAAAAATAATACTTAATGTAAAATATTTGTTCAAATAATATCGGAAGATATAAAACAAAGTTATTGGAGATTTTGAATATTTTATCTTTATTCCTTAGAATGGTAATAGTTATACTTTCAGGAGAAATCTATGCATCATATCAGGAAGAACTTTAATTTTATTCTAATTTTGTTATTGTTTGCTGTAATTCTACCCGCTTCAGAATTACCGAAATCGGATCTGCCGATTATCCCGCCGCCGGACCGGTCGGAAGGGGAAGGGCCTTTTAAAACACTCATTCTGTATGGAGCATATATAATAGATGGAACGGGTGCATTACCATACGGCCCGGCACAGATCAAAATTACGGGAAATAAAATTACTGAGATAAGGGATATAGGTGTGCCGGAAATAGATATCAAGGACCCTCCCGAACCGGAAGCAGGTGAAAAAGTAATCGATCTGAGAGGGATGTACCTTCTCCCCGGATTTATTAATATGCACTCCCATATAGGTTCTACTAAAGGTATTCCTTCAGAATATGTATATAAATTACTACTTGGTCACGGGGTTACTTCAATCAGAGAAGTAGGGAGCAGTAACGGCCTGGACTGGCTTATCGAACAGAAAATGAAAAGTTTAAATAGCACCATAACTGCTCCCCGGATTTTTCCTTACCATGTTGTATGGAGCAATTCTCCGGAAGATGCAAGAGTTCAGGTCAGGAACAATTACAAAAAAGGGGCGGACGGCGTAAAAATATTCGGCCAGTCCCCGGCTGTTTATAAGGCAATTCTAAATGAAGCAAAAAAGTGGGGATTAAGAGTTGCCTGTCACCTTTCCCAGAGTGCAGTCGGTCGGATCAATATTCTTCAACTGGCAAGGATGGGGCTGACATCCATGGAGCATTGGTACGGATTGCCGGAGTCTTTTCTGGCATACAGCACCATACAGAATTGGCCCCTCGATGCGGTTTATAACAACGAACAGGACCGGTTCGGAAATGCCGGGGATCTATGGTCCCAGGCAAGCCCGCCCTATTCCGACAAATGGAACAGGGTGATGAATGAATTGATAACACTCGATTTTACTATCGTACCGACCCTCACCATATATGAAGCAAGCCGGGACCTGATGAGGGCAAGAAGGGCTGAATGGCATGATAATTATACCCTTCCTGTTCTCTGGCGGTTCTATGAGCCGAGCAGAACATCTCATGGTTCATACTGGTACTATTGGACAACCGAACAGGAAGTTGCCTGGAAGAAAAATTATAAATTGTGGATGACTTTTCTCAATGAGTATAAGAATAGAGGAGGCAGAATTGCTACAGGTGCAGATTCCGGATTTATATATAAGCTCTGGGGTTTTGATTATATAAGGGAACTGGAGCTCCTGAGAGAAACAGGATTCCATCCTCTTGAGGTTATAAGGGCAGCTACTCTGAAAGGTGCGGAAGCACTCGGGAAGGAAAAAGAGATCGGTACTGTGGAGATCGGAAAACTCGCTGACCTTATTGTTATCGAAGAAAATCCTCTGGCAAATCTGAAAGTATTGTACGGAACCGGTGCCATTAAAGTGAATAAACAAAATAAGGCTATCCGGGTTGGCGGAGTGAAATTCACAATCAAAGATGGAATTGTATATGATGCAAAAAAACTATTATCCGATATCAGAGAAATGGTAAAAAAAGCAAAATTAAAAGAGAACTTCGAGATTACCCAGCCCGGGATCCGTAAATAGCAGAATAGAAAAAATTATAAAGATAACCTTGAAGTTTAAAGATTATCTTCAGGAGGTGAATGTTGAATTTACAAATTGGATTAATTAACACCTGGGTATTGCTTATCCCGTTTTATTTTGATCAGCATCTATATCCCAACTAAGAGAAAAGATATTGCGAAGAGGATGTCGGATATGACCGGATATACATCAAAAGAGAAAATGTTTACAATTATTGCCTCTATAATGCCCTACCCTTTTATGATCTTAACTATCTGGCTTCCATTTTCCGGTTTGTAAACTTTACTCAATTTCAGGGTCTGTTTTTTATCTGCTCGGGATGTTATGTTCATTTCATGCTGTTAAAGTGATCGTTAGGACACCTGAGGATGAAATGTTCAGAAAAGGTCCATACCGATTTTCAAGGAATCCGATGTACGTCTCGGCCGGAATGATATTTTCAGGGATTTGCCTTCTGAGCGGAAATCCGGTCCTATTTTTCTACCTGATCATCATGTTCATTTTTCAGCATTTAATGATACTCGCTGAAGAGAGAATTTGTAAAGAAAAATATGGAAGCTCATATATTGAATATAACAGGTCCACACCGAGATATCTTTTATTTTTCAAATAGCAAAATTAAAAAAAAAGCCCCGAAAACATCCAATTTAATAGAATTAATTCGGGGCCTGTTTATAAATTTAAATTTATAATTTGATTACGTTTGCTGCATAGTCACCTTTGTCACCCTGGCGAACTTCAAACTCAACTGCCTGGCCCTCGTCTAAAGACTTGAAGCCGGAGTCCTGAATTTCACTGTGATGAACAAAAAGGTCTTTTGAATCTTCTGTTTCAATAAATCCGAATCCCTTCTGGGGATCGAACCATTTTACATTTCCTTTTGCCATAATGATATACCTCCTTTTAAATTTTAAAGTAAATTGAGGTATAATTGAATTTTCAAAAGTTAATTTATTTGGAAATTATTTGATATTGTACCAAAAAACTTACTATAATTTTAATTGTAAACTATTTTTTAATATTTGTCAATCTTTCTTTAAATTAGTAATATTTAACTATATTCAATTACATTACACCTTCCTGATCAATTAAAATTTGTTGGGAACTATGTTGATTCAGTGAGATGAAATAATATAAAAAAGGTACTAACTTAAAAAGAACATCTTTTGAACCGACAGTAAAGGAGTGGGTCATGGCTCTGATGCTAGGTGTCCGCCTGGAAACTATACATGACGGGAAGATCTACTACATTCAGGAAAATGAGGACGAAGAGTGGGAGCTGTTTTCGCAGGAGATCAACTAGATAGTATATAGTTTTTTTTTATTGACTCTCCCTATCTTTCTCTTCTGGCTGCTGACCTTTTTGATTTACAAAAGACAGCTTTAGACATTTTGTTATTTGATTCGTTTGTCTCCGTTACCTGAAGTGTATGATCCACAGTTGCAGTTATTTTCGCAGATGTTTTAACAACAAGTTTGCTTGTATAAACTGCTGTCCCTCCGGGCATTTTCAGAGACTTAGCGGGATCAAATCCCCATATAGTTCCACCGCCCCACTTTTTCCCGTTTATATAAATATAAACACTGCTGCTCTTTGGAGTGTGAATTGTCCAGACACCGTCAGGAACCATGCCCGGCCCGTTATTCATTACTTTAACACACACCTGGCATTTTTCATTAAGAAATATATTCACAACTTCGAGATCCGGTAATTTTGAATAAGTTTCACAAAATTTTACTGCTGCCGGTTTCGTCGGGAAATAATCTCCGCCTTTCTTCTTGCATTCTTCCGGAGTTGCTGGAAATACCATACCGTCGAGGCAGCACCATCCTCCGCTTTCCTCTTCACCTTCACAAAATTTTTCAGCATCAGCTTTGGTTGTGAAATAATCTCCGCCTTTCTTCTTGCATTCTTCCGGAGTTGCTGGAAATACCATACCGTCAAAACAGCACCATCCTCCGCTTTCCTCTTCACTTTCACAAAATTTTTCAGCATCTGCTTTGGTTGCGAAATAATCTCCACCCTTCTCTTTACATTGTTCAGGTGTCGAAGTATAAACATTCCCCATATAGCAGCAATAGCCCGGGTCTTCATATAAGCAATATTTTATTGCTTCCTTCTCAGTCAGGAAAAAATGTCCCCCTTTTTCGATACAATCATCTTTACTGCTTTTGTAAACATATCCGTCTTTGCAGCACCACCCCTCCACTGCAAAAGAATATGTTGACATAAGACCGGCAATAAATAACACGACAATAAAAGTTGATAAAAAAAATTTTAGAAATTTGTTCATCTCACCCTCCTCTGTATATAATCTCTCTGGAAGTTAGATACAAAAAAAGATAAAAAATCTCAATAAAAATATACTTTTTTAATTACAGATAAATAATTAATGTTGAATTCAGATGTATTTATACAGGGCAGATGCATAAAACATCCACCCTGTTCATTTTATATTTCTAAATTTATTACTCTATATCGACAGCTGTGGACTTTTCAGCTTTTTCCAATTTTTCCTTTTCAGCCCTTTTCTCGCAGGTTTTGCACAGTTCCTTTATGTTTTCCATCTCATACGCTTTAGCGACTGTTCCTTTAAAGATCTCATTGGTCTTCTTTGTATTGATATGATAACAGTCAGAATAGGTGTGATATTTTGTGCCAAAATCGGTCCAGTAAACCAGGTTTTTCCCCATAAGTGACTCTACCACTGCGGTTTCCTCAGTATACTTCTCAATAGACGGAGGATTAAAATCAACGCCAATGAATCCTGCAACAACTAGCGCAATTACGGCTATAACACCGACAAGCCCTTTCTGTTTCCCCTTCATATCCTTGTTGGTGAAGATCAGAATAACAAGCGGTAAAAACGCTATAATTGTAATGATCGCTCCCAATTGATTCTGAATGAAAAATTTTATTTTATCCTTCTCCGAGGCCGGATCAAATCTATTTGCCTTTTTCCATAACAATGAACCGATAACGGCAAAAATGAAAATAACAACTATCATAATAATAAGATAAGTCGTGTTGATCGGTGGTTTTTGTAAAAGAAGTATGGCCCATACTTCAATACCTATGGCTACAATCCACGAAATGACCGCAATTATACGTAATTGCGTAGCTTTCCCTTTACTTTCAGCTGACGGCTTAAATGTTTTTGCTTCAGTCGAAGATTCTACTCCACCTACATTGGTTACTTTCTTTTTGGTTCCTTTATCCGGCATGTCTTTCCTCCTGTTTTTTTTTACATTGTATACCAATTTAAAAAAATATTAAAAAAAATCGATTTGTAGAATTTTTTCTTCGAGCCCTGATTATATGATTATTCCCCGCCTTCGCCACCCCCCTTGCTAAGGGGGGTATGGGGGGATCAGTAATTCTTAATCTACAATTTAGAATTTTCTAGTCTAACAATTCATGAAATCAGGCAAATCCTGGTTCAGACTTTTTTCCCTTCTCCCCATGGGACTTAATTCTCTGTTTTAACCTTTTTTGGGGACTTCACTTCGAAAGGAAGAGCCTCATGTGCTATCACCTGGATTAGAAACATCCTTATTGCCTCGCTCAAAGTTAAACCCATCCCATCAAGAAGTGCTATTGCCTCCTCTTTTATTTCCGGATCGATCCTCGACCTGATTATACTTTCACCCATTTTTTCTCCTAATTTACACCTTAATGCACACATTGTACACACATTGAGTATATTTAATTAATCAGTTTTGTCAAGTCCTTCCTCATTTTAGTCTTTCATTTCTATATAAATGATTTATAATTCACACATGAAGAAAGCAATAACAAAAAGTATTATATTAATAATTTATGGAAATGGAATGCTTATAAGCGAATTCTTCTTTCTTAAAGCTCAGTAACCTTAAAATAAAAATCAGGCCTTTATGTACTTTTTTTTCTCTTATCATACCTGTTATAAATTTTTGCAATGCTATTCAGATATATAAAGATAAATAGAGGACGAAAAACAATCATTATTCTGTTGAAGACAGCAAATGGAAAATACCGGCTCAGTAAAATTCTGTCCAGAGCCTTATAAGAAATTCTCCTGTACATCCTTCTCAATACATTGAAATATAATTTAATAAATATCACTTGAGATCTTGATATATTCTCGTTTAATATTACAGGTTCGTTAGTAATCTCAGGATATTCAATCGGCTCTTCACCTCGAATGAATGCATTCTTTTCCTTACACATTCGGTTGAGTGCAGTTCCAGGATATGGGATAACAATGGTACATATCGCCCTAACCAGATCAAGTTCGGAGTTAAATTTTATAGTCTTTAAAGCATCCTCCATAGATTCAGAAAAGTGCCCTACCATATTATAAGTTGAGACCCCGAGGTGATGGCGGTTACAGATCTCTATTTTTTCTTTCAAATAGGAATCAGAAATATCCCGTTGTATTACTTCCCGCCTTATCCTTTCGCTCCCCGACTCGATCCCGGTCATAATACTCGTACATCCGGTATCAGCAAGTACACTACATATTTCAGTTGAAATGAGTTTGGGGTGGATATTACAAATAAAAGGCAGCTTCACTTCACGCCTATACTTCTCTGCAAATTCCAGGAACCATTTTTTATTAATCGGGAGGATATCATCTTGGAATACCAGCACTTCAATAAAAGGATACTTATTCAGGGTATTTACGATCTCCTTAATAAATACATCCGGTGATTTCTGTCTTACCTTTTTTGTTCCGAATAATTTATTCCGATACTCGTTGGGGCAATGAGTACATTTGAATGGACAACCCCGGCCGGAAATAAAATAGGCCTGTCTCTCCTTTGACTCACGTAAACCAGGGAAATTAAATATTGATCGATCCGGCGGTTCAAGGAGATCGAGATCAGTTACAATACAATCTGGAAATGAATGGGGAAAAGGCTGATTGCCTAAGCATATCCCCGGGAGATCACCACCTCCCGTATTTGTATCAGCCAGGTGATCCAATAACCGCGGCAGCACTACCTCGCCTTCTCCAACAGCAACAAAGTCAAATTTGTCTTTCATAACAATCTGCACAGCAGAATACATCGCATGAGGGCCACCGATAATTGTTTTTACAGAAGAATTATTTTTAATTATATTATTGATACGGACTGCGGTCAGATAATTCGAAGACAAAACAGAGAAGCCGATCAGGTCGGGTTGACACTTATTAACATGATGCATAATCTTCTCTCCGGTCACTTGATCCTTTCGGGTAATATGCAGCATATGAACAGAGTGACCGTCCCTGGAAAGATTGCTTATGATTGATGCAACACCCTCACTGTAACTGCCCGTGTAGCTTAATGTAAATCCCTCTCGGATATCAATATAAATTAGTAAAAAATTCATGATAATCATTAATTATTACTTAATATTAAAAAGAATGCTATTGACTGAATATTTTAATGCTTTTTCACTTTTTCTGCCTGCCCCGAATATAAGTTTATGTGAAAATTTACTTCAAACCTGTAAATGTTGTGACAGATTTGTAACTTTCGGGTTGACTCCTCTATTAAGTATGATACGCTCTGAACAGGAATTTAACAATTGAAAATTGATAAATGGGATTATTATGAATGCTGAAGAGTATTCCGATATGGTTGATCAGAAGGTACTTCTTCATCTGGAGCTGATCGAGACCATTCAGGTCATTGAAAATAACTCACCGTTGGTCAGCCTTAAAGATTCCTCCGAGAACCTTATATTCGAACCTTCTGTTAAAAAGAATTACAAATTCATGGTAAGGGAAGAAGTCTTTGAAAAGATCGGCAGGATCAGTAAAAAATTAAGTAAAGAAAATAAATTACTGGTAATCCGCTCGGTCTGGAGATCCTTTCAGCACCAGCAATTGTTGTGGGATAATTTCTATATTTTACTTCAGAAAAAACATCCCGATAAACAACCCGCAGAGATCAATAAGATGGTTAGAAAGTTCATTGCACCGGGGGAAAAATCCATGCACTCCACAGGCGGAGCTGTAGATGCTTTAATATATGATAAGCAAAAAAACAATATACTGGACTTCGGAACAAACCGTGGATATAAAATAGAACTCAATAAAAAATGCTACCCTTATTATCCGGACATTTCACCCCTGGCAAAAAAAAACAGGAAGCTGCTGATAGGATTATTTGAAAATGAAGATTTTGTATGTGATCTGAGGGAGTACTGGCACTTTGATTTCGGTAATTCTTCATGGGCCGTTGAGAAAAAAAGAGAGCATGCGATCTATGGTATCATTAAGGAATAAAGGCTGAAATTCAATTCCCGATTTTATTTCTAAATTCTTTTTTTACGGATTCACAACATGGGGTTGATAAGTATCGAGAACTTGTTCCGCTTCAAGATGGTAATAGTTTTTTATTACAAATGGTGAGGTCATTGCCCTTAGAAGCGCCGCATAGTTTAAATTGAACTCAACTTCATCACCAGCCTTCAACACCCGGTTAACATCCTCAACGATCATGTGATCACTGCTTCCTCCCAGAACATTGATATTGATAACAGGTTCCAGGTCTGAAAAAGTGATATCCTGTAATCCGGCATTTAAAACAGCTCTTCTCATTTTTCCATTGTCAGAAAATTCAGGGGTATTTCCGAATGCATCCTGATTGATCGTTCCATAGGGTTTTGACGGCTTATCAGCAACCTCAATGACCTCTGCAATAAATTTGAATGCATCTGTGAATAATAGAGGGATCGGCATACGGTCCAGCGTTTCACATCCCATAAATATCGACTCCCCTATCCTTAAATTATTTATTCTTCCAACATTTTTTGAGGAAATAAACCATAAATAATTCGCAGAGTTTCCTCCCGAAACAAATTCCAGTTTAAGATCAAATTCATCCTCAATTTCACTGGCCAGAGTAGATAAAACCCCCATTTTCTCTTCATCAGGCGCAACACCTCCGAAGCAGGCCAGATTGCTGCCTATTCCGGCAATAATCACACCTTTCAAACCTTTAACGGTCTTCACAGTATTTAAAAGTTCAGCAGGCATAATTCCCTCTCTCAGGTCCCCTAATTCCACCATGAGAATAATTTTATGCATGGTATTGTTCAGCAACGCAATTCTCGAGAGCTCTTCTATTACTGTTAATTCTGAATTCAGACTGATATCCACATATTTTACAGCAGATTCAGCCTGACTGATTGCCGGTGATCTTAACAGGACAAATCTGGCTTTAATTCCTGCTTCTTTCATTCTTTTGATGTTCGATATACGTGAATCAGCAAGTATTTTTATACCAGATTTAATCAGAATTTCAGCGACTTCCGGATCACCGCAGACAACTTTTGTAACACCCATAACAGAGATCCCCTTTGAACCGTACAATTCCTTAAGTTTTCCTGCATTATGAGATATTTTTTTCAGATCGATCTCGATCCTTGGAGTTTCCATTATGCTATTTTCTTTATTGTTAAGAGAACCGGGAAAACCTCAAGAAGTCTATTAACTATTTTTTCACATCCATGCTTCAATACATCCATCGTCGGCAGATCATATTTTTCTTCATAACCCTTAACCGTCTCATCTATTTCTTTGTCTGTCATGTCTTCATGATTCAAGGTGATTGCAATGACCTTGGATCCCGAAATTATTTCGATCAGATCGATTTCGCTTTGAAGTGTCGGCATGGGGATACCCGGAAAATCACAACGGTCCTTTCTCTTCGGAGGATGCTGGAGTATGATCGCCTGCGGCCTCGCTCCTCTCATGATAGCGGTTGATGATGTAAATGCCGGATGACTGAGAGCACCCTGGCCTTCGACAACAATGATATCTGGGTTCTCAGCAGCATCGGCCTTCATGATCTCATTTTCAACTTCACCATTCTGAAACCCTGAGCTGAGGACATCAACTGCAATCCCGTATTTGGCGCCCTGAATTAATCCGGTCTGACCCGTTGCAATAAATACAACATTTAAGCCTCTCCTGGACAAAGCTTCGACAAGTTTGACCGCAGAAGTTCTTTTCCCGACAGCGCAATCTGTCCCGGATACAGTTATTACTGGCGTTTTAATATTAAAAATACTCCCATTGAAATTGTGAAGCCCCTTTCTTGGCGGTGGCTTTCTTATATCATTAATTTCAACACCATATTCAACTGCTTTTTGAACAAACTCATCATCTTCAGTAAAGAATTCAGGGAGGCCGTTTATAATATCCATTCCATGTTCCATTGCAGAGATAATAATATTTCTCTGTTTATCCGGAAGATAGGATTCCAACGCTGCGATCCCGTAGATAAAATATCTGGGAGTATAATCTAATTCACTGATTGATTCTTCAATATTTCTAAATACCGGGATTCCATTCTTTTTCCCGTCAAGGAATTCACCGGCATCCATCCCTGCTTTATTGCTGTCAATGACACCGACAATTTTATATTTCTCTGAATGTCGAACCAGCCCGTTTGCAACCTTTCCATCCAATTGACCTAATTGGCCTTCGCTGTATACCAGCGCTTTTTCCTTCATTTTGTTCTCCTTAACATTATAGAAAATGCCACCGGTAAACTGGCAGCCCCAATTGTTTAATGAATTGCTGATCAGAGGCCCTGCATTGTTTAAAAGAAAAGTGATTGGAAACATATCACCTGACAAACATAAATTTGCCGGATATTCAGTGTAAACTGTGATTCCATCTCAATTCTCTGCAATACATAGCATGATAAACATCCTGTCTCAAATTAGAGACATATGCAACAATCATTTTGTAAAATCCCTTTTGATTAATTGAAAACTGGGTGGAAAGAGCTTCTTTTTCAATTAAAAGGACTTTCCCGAAGGAAAATTGAAATGAAGAATATACAGAATATTTATGAAATAAGTTTTCTCATTCCATCTCTTGTTTTGTCAATTCTATTAAATATAATATCATAATAAAAAAAAGGAGTCAATTTTATGCAATTGGAGAGTGATAGGTATAAAACCTTATACACTGAATTGCATAAATAATTTTGTTAATGTAATATTAATTTTAATGTTAATATTTACTTAACAATAAAGGATAGTAAATGTCTTTGAAAGTAGTGCTGATCGACGATGATAAAATAATCAGGAAAACCCTTGAAAAATATTTACTTGACCTCGATTTTTCAGTTTCTGTGGCGGATCAGGGATCTGCCGGGATGGAACTCATAGAAATAGTAAAACCGGACCTGGTGATAACAGACATGCTTATTCCGGGCATCCATGGAATTGAGATATGCAATATAATAAAAAACAGCGCTGAACTCTCTTCCACAAAGGTTATATTAATGTCCAGTCTTTATAAACTAAGTGATACCATGCAGAAAGAACTGGATTGCGACTATGATGGGTTCATAGAAAAACCTTTTGGATTCAATGATCTGGTAAAAGTGCTACATT
This sequence comes from Candidatus Aminicenantota bacterium, assembly GCA_963827565.1. GTDB lineage: Bacteria > Acidobacteriota > Aminicenantia > UBA2199 > UBA2199 > UBA647. The sequence continues at coordinate 81,192 of CAWHBG010000002.1, read as the reverse complement.
CAGTCAACCTTGACGGATTTAAATAATGAATCTTTAGTTTGAACTCATTTGTGATTTTGAGAAAAGAGTTTCAAGACTTGAAAATTCATTCCCGATCTGTTTGACCAGAATTTTTATCTTTTTCATATTCTCCGAATTTCCTGCGATCTCAAGTTGGGCCGACAATTGATTCATTCTTTTCAAACTTAACATCGCTGACGATCCCTTCAAAGTATGCCCTGTCACTGTTATGACTTCGTAATCATTTTGGAGAACCCCGTTTACAAGAGTTCGATAGTATTTCCCGAATTCACTGATAAAATCATCAAACAACTCGAAAAGGAATATTTCATCTCCGCCCATTCGATTCAAAGCCTCATTATAATTGATCGAGGTACTCTTTAGTAATACCATACTCTTTTCCATTTTTACCTCCAGATGATCCTGCTTCGGATCATGTGTATTTTCAATTCTCATCAAATTATTAAAGCAACAGGTGTTCCAATTTTAGAAAAACTTTGTTAACGGCCTATACCAGATGATTTTATGATGTTCGGTATTTATACTGACTGCCTGAAAGGTTGCGACATCTGTTTACAATTTTAGCCGTTTTGTATTCAGGGGAGAATAGTGATCAGTATAATTGTTTTGAGTTGTTATCTGTCCTTTTACCTTTTCCCGTGCTTTCCATCGCCTGCTTAAGGCCATCAGCTGAGATCCACCGGTTCCGTCCATCCTTTTTTGCTTTATAAAGGGCATTGTCTGAAAGATGGATCATCATTTCCGGAGAATGGATCTCATTACTGGTGGTGACAGCAATCCCCAAACTGATGGTTACATTCAGAGATTGCCCGTTAAATTCATACACTTCTGAAGCGATCTTCTTTCTCAACCTTTCTGCGATCATTTCAGATTTTTTATCAGTGCAATCCGGCATAAGGATTATAAATTCTTCTCCACCGTACCTGCCGACTCTGTCATAATTTCTTACACATTTTTTTAAAAGTAATGCAACTTTTTCAAGAACAAAATCTCCTGTCTGGTGCCCGTATGTATCATTGATCTTTTTGAAGTGGTCGATATCCGCCATGATCAGCCCGAGGGGAGATCCACCACGCTTGGCCCGTTCAAACTCCCTCTCCAGAATTTCCATAATTGAGTTCCTGTTCAATAAACCCGTCAGGCCATCATGAGTCGCCTGCTGCCGCAATTGCTCCTGAGTGACCAGTAGTTGATTCTGAAGATCTATGATCCTTTTCCCTGTCTTGATCCTTGCCTCCAGCTCATGCGAGTTAAACGGCTTTCTTATATAATCATCCGCTCCGGCCGAGAATCCTTCAATAAGATCATCCTGATGAACTTTGGAAGTGAGGAGGATAATGTATGTATAGTTACTTTCTACTCTTGATCTGATCATCCGGCATAGATCAATCCCCTCTACACCGGGAAGCATCCAGTCCAGGATCGCGATATGGATCTCCTCTTTCTTTAATACATCCAGTGCTTCATTACCGTTTTTTACGACAAACACATTATATTCAAGAGAATTCGTTGTTTTCTCTATTATTCTCCTTATAACTTTATCGTCTTCAGCAATCAGTATATTGATCATAATTTTCTCATTCAGGCAGTGAAGGGCAGCCTCTCTTTTAACACCCGTTGAATCATCAGGTTCAACATTTCCATGTCGATCGGTTTTGAAATATAATTGTCCATTCCTGCAGCAAGGCACCTCTCCTTATCCCCCTTCATCGCATGGGCAGTCATGGCAATGATCGGTATCGGCGACTCCTCTCCTCTCTTACTCTCAATCCGCCGGATCTCTTCGGTTGCTTTAATACCGTCCATTTCAGGCATCTGTACATCCATCAATATAAAATCAAAACGTTCAGCTGAATAGAATTCAAGAGCCTCGATTCCGTTTTCTGCAATTTTCACTTCATATCCTAGTTTTCTGAGGAAAGTGGCTGCTACTTTCTGGTTCACTTTGTTGTCTTCAGCTAAAAGTACATATTTGTCCATCGCCCTCTTCATAAGTTTGTTCTGGGTGATCGTTTCCTTTAAGGGTTTGTCACCCTGTTCTTTTTGACCCCCCAACAGAAGAAGTATTGCATTATAAAGATCCTGGTTGGAAATAGGTTTTACCAGGTATGCATTGATATCAAGTTCTTTACATTTTTTAAGATCATTGTTCCTGTCGGAGGAAGTAAGCATCATAACCAATGAATTATGCCCTTCGTATATCTCATTAATCTTCTTTATCAGTGAAAATCCGTCCATTTCCGGCATCTGCGAATCAACAAATATCATTTCGAAAAGGTGATGTTTTTTTTGCCGTTCTTCAATTATCCTCAACGCCTCTTTTCCGGATGACGCAATGGTCGGGACCATTTTGATTTTCACCAATGATTTCCCGAGTATCTTTCGGTTGGTCTCATTATCATCCACAACCAGCACCTCCATCCCTTCCACTTCCCCGGGATTGGCAAAGTCTGACTTCATATTCGCCGGATTCAGACCGAATTTTGCAGTAAAATGGAATTTGGATCCCTTTCTCTCTTTCTCATCGATCCAGATCTTCCCCCCCATCAGTTCAATGAAATACTTTGTTATTGCCAGGCCTAATCCGGTTCCTCCATACTTCCTTGTAGTGGATCCGTCAGCCTGAGCAAATGCTTTAAAAACCTTGTCCCGTTTATCTTTCGGTATCCCGATCCCGGTATCCTTTACAGTAAATTGAAGTTCAGTATCCTCTGTAGATGAGGATAACATCTTTACCCTCAGAACGATCTCCCCTTTTTCCGTGAATTTCACGGCATTACTAAAAAGGTTCAGTATGACCTGACGCAGTCGTCCCGGATCTCCTACAAGATTGCGGGGAATTTCAGGTGGAATATCATATACAATTTCAAGGCCTTTCTTGTGAGCATTCAGGACAATAGAGCTTACAGCTTCCTTCAAGAGGCTGTCCAATGTAAAATCAACTGATTCAAGCTCAATTTTCCCCGATTCAGCTTTTGAAATGTCGAGAATATCATTAATAATATGCAGCAGTGTTTTTGAGGAATCAATTACCGTTTCCAGATACTCCCTTTGTTCCTGGTCAAGGTTCGTCGATAGTGCAAGTTCTGTCATTCCAATGATTCCGTTCATCGGTGTCCTGATCTCATGACTCATATTAGCCAGAAATTCACTTTTTGCCTTACTGGCCGATTGAGCATCCTTTTTTGCATTTACTAATTCTGACACATCGATTATATTAAATATCACTCCCTGATATTTGTTATCAATATAAATGGGCTGCAGTTTGAAGATCATCTCTCTGTTAAAAAGTGCTCTCTGTATTTTTACCGGTGGGGACATCTCTTGGGAACGGAATCTCTCCAGATGCTCTCTGATATTATCAAGGATCATGCCGCCATGAAATTCCACTATTTTCTTTCCAATAATATCTACTTTATTCAAACCGAGCAAATTAAGAAAATATTTATTTATTTCAATAATAACATCATGCTCATCCGCAAATACAACACCCTCATCCATGCCTTCGATCATTGCTGATAACTTGGTCTTCTCTTCAAAGATCCTCATCTCGTTTTTTCTGGATTCAGTAATATCTACAAAGCTCCAAATCCTTCCGGTCACTTTCCCGATCTGTTTAAGGGGACTTGAATACCTCGACAATACTCTTCCATTTTTAAATTTCAGAATATCCGTACCACATTTATCAGTCCCGTATAATTCCTTTACCTTTTTAAGAAATTTCTCCGGTTCTTCCAGCTTTGCAAGGCCGAACCTCAGCAGCTGCCTATAATTTGTCAAATCACTCATATCTTCTGGGGCTTCCCACAATTCCCTGAATTTATTATTATATTGTATAATATTTGCTTCATTATCTAGTACAAGGATCCCGTTATCAGTTGATTCAAGGACAGAATTCAGCAGGTCCATGTTTGAATCCAATTTTTGCCGTGCTTCTACCCTTTCCGTTATATCTCGATTGACCGAAATTGTGATCTTCTCATCATCAAGTTCCATTTTTCTGACCATCACTTCCGCCCAGTATTCTTTTCCGTCTTTCTGTCTCTTCTTCTCAATGAACCTTGTCACGTCTTCGGTTTCAAGTTCTTTTTCCCGGGTTTTCATATCTATGACCGAATCTTCAACTGCCAGGTCTTTTATTACATTCATGTCGAGAAGTTCCTCTCTTGTATATCCGGTATCCCGCTCCGAAGTCGTATTGCAGTCGATGATCTCTCCGGCTCTCTCCCCGCCCAGCCTGGTCAGAAATATCGAATCCGGCATTGAATCGAACATCAATTTGAATTTCTCTTCACTCCTTTTTACCATCTGCTCGGTCTTTTTTTGAGTTATAACTGATGTGATTGTCTCAGAGATCGTGGATAGGACCTTAAGATCCATATCAGAATAAGCATTCGGATCAGAATAACTTTGAACTGCCAGGACACCGATCACGACTGTTTTCTCATTTTTTAAAGGCACTCCTAGCCATGACTCAGATTCGCTCCCTATTTGCATATATCCATTCTTTTGATAGAACTCATCCTCATTGAACCTGTTAAGGAGTAACGGTTCACCATATTTTGTGACATGATGGGTCAGACCTTTGGTAAGATCCAATATCTTGTCCGGTGAAACAAGGTTTTCATCTTTCTCATCAACAAGATAGGGAAGCCTGAAAAATCCCTCCTTATTTTCAATTGCGAGGGCTACATAAAAGTTTTTTGCCTCCATAAGTTTACTGATCTCTTCATGTATAACCGCAAGAAGGCTTTCAACTGACGGGGTTTGATTTGCCGCCATTGATATATTGAACAATATTTCATTTATCCTTTCAGCCTTTTTCTTTTCAGTAATATCCCTGTATATACCGCAAATCGCTTTAATCTCCCCGTCTTTTTTTATGGGTATTCCGGTCAGAGAAACCTCAAATACACTTCCATCCTTCTTTACCCTGGAAAGCTCTTCCTCTATTTGTTTGCCCTTTAATACCTTATTTATCAGTTTAATGGATTCATTTTTTTGGGATTCTTTGACCACTACATCATATAGTTTCTGCCCGATCAGATTGCTTTCCTCGTATTCAAACATATTGCAGAATTTCTCATTGACACAAAAAATGGTTGATTCGGAATCTGCCATCACAATGGCTTCCGGAATGTTTTTAAATAACCCCTCCAGATATTGTAATTTTGTACTGTTATTATGTTTGCAACTGTTACCAAGATTCCCTGATTCTTTCATATCGACCTCTCTATGTCTGAATTAATGTTCTCTATGACTTCTTCAAGCTTTCGTGTCTGCTGAAAAAATATCCTTTTCAGAGTATCAAATTCAGAATTTATATTTCTGATCCTTTCAATACTTTTTTCTGTAATATCCAGCTCCGAAATATCATTTATTTTCTTTTCATCTGTTTCCATTTTATCCCCTTTATTTAAGCAATATTTTTATTTATAGAATCAATTTCATTATCAGAGACTTCTTCTAATAGTCCGTGAACTCTCAGTTGACTCTTCAGGTTTTCTTTATCAATAGCTTTTAAGAGAGCTTCTTCAGGCTCTATAATCTCCTGTTTGACAAGATCGAGCAGTGCAGAATTCAGAACCTGCATACCTATACCTTTTCCTGTCTGCATCATTGTGCCTATCTGAAAATTTTTACCTTCTCTTATCAGATTCCTGACTCCAATAGTTCCAAGCAGAATTTCAAATGCCCCTACCCTGCCGCCGCCTTTCTTTTTTAAAAGTGTCTGGGAACATACACCGGTTAACGTATCGGTAAGCATCGCGCGGATCTGAGATTGCTGGTCTGAAGGAAATTGATCAATTATTCTATCAATTGTTGCAATAGCAGTAGAAGTATGAAGAGTTCCGAAAACCAGATGCCCTGTTACTGCCATTTCTATCGCAATTGAAATAGTTTCAAGATCTCTCATCTCTCCGACAAGTATTATGTCCGGATCTTCACGCAGAGCTGCTCTTAATGCAGATTTAAACGATCTGGTATGAGTAGATATCTCTCTCTGATTAATTAATGATTTGCTATTCTTATAAACAAACTCTATCGGGTCTTCTATTGTAATAATATGCTTTTTCCCTGTCTTATTGATATGATCTATCAGAGCCGCAAGAGTGGTGGATTTTCCGCTTCCGGTAGGGCCGGTAACCAGAATTAACCCCTTCGGAACATCACATAATTTCACAAATGCTTCTGGTATATTGAGTTGATCGACGGTGAGGATCTCACTCGGGATCATCCTGAAAACAGCCCCCACTCCATTGATATCCTTAAAAATATTTGTTCTGAATCTTCCAACGCCTTTCAGCTCATAAGCAAAATCAGTATCATTTGAAATTTCAAATTCATTTTTATTTATTTCCGGCATTATTCGATTCAGCTCGTTCATCAGACAGTCCTGAAGCATTTCCGGATGATTTTCTACTACTTCAATATCTCCGTCAACCCTGAGAAAAGGACTGCATCCGGTGGAAACATGAAGATCCGATGCGCCTCTCTTCTTCATCAGTAACAAAAGTTCATCAATTGATATAGTTAGTGCTTTTTCATCATCCTTCTCCACACCTCTATTAATGATTTGTGTTTCTCCATCAGTTGCGGAGAATCCATCTTTTTCGACTGCTGACTGACCGAGATTTATCAGTTCAAATCCTTCATTTGATTCTTTTATTAAAAAATTTATTCCATTGTAAGAAACCATCTCCTGTCTCTTAAATATATCTTTGTATTCCCTTGAAATGAGTTCTACATCATCAGAGGTAAATACTTTTTTGAATGGAGTACTTTTGTTCACTCCCTTTTTTACTACAAGATGTTCATCAGGCTTAATAATTAAAGAATCACATTCCGCTTTTAATAAGATTTCCATCATTTTTTTTATATTACTCATTATCTGTCCCCTTAATGATCATATCTTTATTAAAATAAATTTTTGAGTTCCGGATAATAAAATTGAACAAATCTTTCATTCTGCATTAGACACATCCAGGAACCGGCTCCTGTCACTGCGAAGATTCATATATCTGAGCTACCTTTATCTTTATATTTCTCTTCAACTGCAGTTCATATTTAATGATTGAATGGAGATTCAGATTTTTCATGTTCCTGAACATAAATAATAGAATTGCTGTTTACAATTGAATGTTTTTTCATCCTGCCTATTCTTACAGGTACAAATTCTGCCATATTTTCAAGATACTCTTTAATGGATTCAGGCCCATTACCTGAACGCGAAGTAAGATTTAGCTTAATCAGACAATTCTCTCTTTTTGGCCTCACCACATCAAACATAATCACAACCGGCACTTCAAATTTTTTTACTATGAAAGGGTTTTCATTTTCAATAGCTTCCAATTGGATCAGTTACATTTAAACTATTTATTTTTTTCACATTATCTTATTAGCATTCTTACTTCCAACTTTTCTTTTCGCTTATACCACCTATATAAAATGTTTTTTATGTTTAGTTATTGAACTGTGAGTACTAAAAGGGTGAGACAAAAGTTTACAGTTCAATATACTTGTATTATGACCATCCCGGAAGGCGACTGATTGGAAAAATTAATAAATGGAAGGTTGAAGAAATAAAATATTGAAATTAAAACCTGTCCGTTCCCTGATGGAACCGGCAATGACATTCGTTGGTTAGTTTACTTTATCCCTTTCGGCCTGATCCTTTATTCTTAATATTTCCTCCAGATTCTCAAAGAACAGTTCAATAATTTCAGGATCGAAATGGGAATTTTTTTCTTCTTTCAGTATATTCAGACTTACTTCTATCGGGAAGGCCTTTTTATACTTCCTCTCCGAGGTTAACGCATCAAACACATCGGCAACAGCTACGATCCTCCCCTCGATCGGGATATCCCTTCCGGCTAAATTATTGGGATATCCTGTTCCATCCCATTTTTCATGATGAGATAAGGCTATTACCTCTCCGAGTTGGAGGATCTCAGATTTCGATCCCCTTAAAAGATTCGCTCCAATGGTTGTGTGGGTTTTAATGATCTCAAATTCCTCTACGGTCAGTTTACCCGGTTTGTTCAAGATCATATCGGAAATTCCGATCTTCCCTATATCATGCATGGGGGAAGCATAATAAATATTTCTGATATGATCCTGCTTTAGCCCTATCTTTTGTGCAAGTAACTCAGAATACATACTCATTCTTACTATATGGCATGCTGTATCCTCATCTTTAAATTCTGCTGCAAGGACAAGCCGGTGAATCGTATCAAGATGAGATTCCTGAAGATCCTTATGCGCGCTTTTCAGATCGGTCAGAGTGCTGTTCAGATCATTTGCATACTTGTAAACCTGTTTGTTTACATTTTCCAGTTCTTCCCTTTTCTTTTTTTCAGACAAAAAAACATCAACAAAATCCGTGGCATACCTTTCAAGCTGCTTTTGATAATAATCACCGCTGCTTTGCTTCAGTGGGGGCATATCCTTATCCTTCACTTCTAGATCCTTTGCGAATAAGCCTGGGGTGTAAAACTCGCTGGAGCATATGTGACAATTTCTTCGGTCCTGTTTTGCGGCATATCCACATCTCTTTTTCCGATCATATGTTCAACAATACTGATCAATTCCAGGGGTTTGATCGGACCCGATATCAGATCTGAGGCACCCTCGCCGATCAGTTCCTTTTTTTTATTCTTCGAAAAAAGGATGACATTGGAAGATGAAATGGAGGGTTGGTTTCTTATAGAACTTAAGGCAGAAACAATATCCATTTTACCTGTGGCATCAACATCAAGTAATGTGATATCAGGATTCAACCGCTTCATTTTTTTTACACATTCTTCACTATTAGATGCATAATATAACTTTTTATACCCAGACAAACGGAAGATTAACTTTAGTAGATCCCTCAATTTTTTCTTATCCTCCACGATCAATATTTTCTTCATTTTATTCCCTCCTCGGGTCAACTATAGATTAACAGCAATAATGCTGCCAAACAGTAAAATATTAAGAAGGATGAATATCAGGGAATTTTAAAGGTATTTTTTTAAACCTAAAAAACTTCAGGGGATGCGACAAATACTTACAATTAGGACCAATTGGAAAACAATGTTGACTATTTAAGAATTTCCTCTACCTTATTAATCAACTCAATGGGGCTGAATGGTTTAACGAAATACTCATCGGCACCGGATAGTTTCCCCTCCTTCAGATCTATTTTCTGGCCTTTCGCCGTAAGGATAAGAATGGTACAGTCTTTCAGATTATCATCAGCTTTAATTATCCTGGTTGCTTCATACCCGTCAATTTTCCCGGCATCATCACATCCATAATGATAAGATCCGGTTTTTCTTTTCTGGCAATATCAATTGCGCTCTCCCCCGTCTCTGCCTGAATTATCTCAAAATCAGAAACCCTGAGTGTGACTTCGAGAAGGTCCCGTATTTCCTGCTGATCATCCACTACCAGTATCTTTTTCATTTCTTCCCCTCTTTTTTTTGTCTTTGATGTTTATATACGTTACAGGGATTGTGATTGTTACGGTAGTCCCTGCTTTAATCTCACTTTGAATATCTACTTTACCATTATGTGCTTCCACAATATTTTTTACAATATTCATCCCCAACCCTGTACCTTCAACAGCCGTATTCGTTACATCAACTCTGTAAAACTTTTCAAATACCTTTTTCTTCTGATCCCTGGTCATTCCAAGCCCTTTATCTTCCACAGATAATATATATTTATTTCCCTCAAAGGAGGAAATAATATTTATTTCAAAACTGTCCGGTGAGTACTTCACTGCATTACTTATAAGATTTGTCAGGGCTTGAGATAGCAGGGTTTCATCTCCAAGAATTTTTTCGCCTTTCTTATCTAAGTATAGATTGAAAATGTACCCCTTTGAAATTTCCCTGAAGTGGGAGATCACTCTCTCGATCATTTTATACGGTTTGAAGAGGACAGGTTTCAGTTTGTAATTCGCTCCTGATTCAATTTTTGAAAGATCCAGAAGGTCATTGATTATGTTACCAAGAGCTATCGACTGCCTGTGGATATAGTTCAGAAACTTTTTTTTATCATCATCGTCGAGATCATCTCTGGATAGAAGAATTTCAGCAAAACCTCTGATCGATGTGAGCGGGGTCCTCAACTCATGTGCTGAAGTGGAAATAAATTCATTTTTTGCTTCATTAAGTTCCCTCTCCCGGGTGACATCTCTAAAAATGATTACCATACCCGTTACCAAACCCGAACTTCCCCAAACCGAAGAGATATTTGCATTGAATATCCTGCCCTTTCTGACAAAATCAAATTTAGAAAATTTAGGATTTTCCTCTGGGCCCTTTTCAACATCACTTAATAAGTTAATATCAATAATATCAATAAGATTTCTGCCGACGATATCTTCAGATTTGGTATCAAAGATCTCCTCGGCAACATGATTGATAAGCAGTATTTTCATCTCAAAATCTGCAACAACCAAACCGTCTGCAATCGAGTGGATAATGGTATCAATTCTATCTCTGGAGCTTTCAACATCTTTTAGAGTTCTGTTAAGCTTTTTATTAAGATCTTCTAGTTCATTTCGGGAATCATTCACATCTTCCACCAGATACATGAGAGCTTTCTGACTTTCATTCATTTCAGAAGCCATCCGTTCCAGTTCCGAAGTTCTTTCTTTTACAATATGCCCCAGTTCATCCCTGTGCTCCCTGTTTTTTTTTGACACCTCTTCAAACTCTGTTTTCATCTTTTCCAATTTCGTGTTAAGCTCATCGATTTTTGTGGTTCTCATCTCTATTACACTTTCGAGGTTTTTTATATCATTCTGTAGTTTATCCTCTTTCAGGGCTTTTTTCTTCAGTTTTCCCCCGAGAGAGGATAATTTTAATTGTAAAAAAAAAGAGGCGAGGAGAGCAAATATTGAAGAGATGAAAATATATACTTCATAGTTATGGAGATTTATTAATATTGAGATCAAAATTATGATAACCGAAAAAAAAATGATCAGGAGCAGTATACCGGGTCTGGTAATTGAATTAAAACATCCGCTTCTGCAGAATTCTTTAAATTGACTCATTCCTTTTGTTCATCCTTTAATGAATTCAGCTTTAAATTGAGTTCCTTGATCTTCATTTCCCGGCCGATGAATAATTTATTCACTTCTGTCAGTTTTTGATTTTTTTCTTCGAGTTCCTTTGTCCTTTCCCTGATCAAAACTTCCAGATTTTCTTTATGCTTCTCCAATTCTTTTTGCGCGTTCTTCCAGTCTGTGATATCCATTTTTACAGCGATATAATTGATCAACTCTCCTTTTTCATCTTTAACAGGGCCTATCACGGCTTCTTCCCAATACAGTTCTCCATTCTTCTTTCTGTTCATAAGTTCACCCCGCCATATGTTACCGTTTTTAATTGTATCCCACATCTCAACGTAGACCTCAGGCGCTACCTTTCCCGACTTAAGCATTTTCGGGTTCCTCCCATGCGTCTCATTCAGCGAGTAACCGGTAAGAATTGAAAATTGGGGATTCACATATTCGATGTTCCCGTTCAGATCAGTAATGAGAATACAGGAGGGACTCTGTTCAAATGCGGTAATGAATTTTCTCATTTCTTTGTTAATCGATAACAATTCAATCGCTCTCCTTCTTCTTTTAATATGCAGGGTTATAATATATCCCAAAAATATAACAAGAATGAAAAGAACAACACCGAAATAGAGAATATATTCCAGAACTTTTCTGTCGATCATTCCCACATCTGCTTTCACTTGAAGAATTGCGGTTAACTTATTTCCATTTTTTATATCTTTTTTAAAAATTTCATACTTCTCCGGAATAATCTCTGAATTATATTCGGCGTAGATATGTCCGTCCGGCGAGAAAATTTTTATCTCTGAGATTTTTGTATGATTAAGGGTCCCCCATCCATGAATAAGATCAGCTACAAACTCCTCTTCATTAGCGGTGAGATGCTGATTTGAATGATTTGCCAGGAAAGTGATATCTGATTTTATGCCAATTCTAAATTGCTCAATTAGATTTGACCGGATTTTGAAAAACAAAAAAATAATGATCAATATAGATATCAGAATGATTGCAGTAAAAACAATCCAGAATTTTTTCTCTTCTGATCCGTATTGAGGTTTTCTCATCCTTTATCGCTTTCTTCGGTCTGATATTCTTTCAGCTTTTCTTTTAACTCCTTAATTCTCTTTTCCCTGCCGATAAAGAGCCTGTTGAAATTCTGCAGATCTTCATTTTTTTTTGCCAGTTCCTCCGTTCTCTCCATTATTTTTTGTTCAAGATTCTTCTGAGACTCTTTGATCCCCTTTTCCGCCCTTTTTCTTTTACTGATATCTAAGATTGCGGTATGGGTCGCTTTTTTACCTTCGAACATGATGATACTGCCAAGCACTTCGATCTCAATGATCGAACCGTCCTGCTTTATCCCCCTGCACTCATACCTGACTTCTTTAAGTTCCTCTTTAATCCTGATGTCAATATTATTATTCACAATCCCGATATCATCAGGATGAATCAGTTTTGAGATATCCATACCGATGAGATCATCATAGTCTTTGTACCCAAATAATTGAAGCATCATTTTATTGCAGAACCTGATCTTTTTATCCACTGCAATATTAATCGCAGTCATCGAATTTTCTACCAGGATCTTGTACCTGTATTCTGACTCCTTCAATGATACTTCCAGCATTCTCCTTTGTGACACCTGATTGATCATAGATAAAAGCCCCTCTATATCTACCGGTTTTATCTCAAATCCCAGTATATTTTTAATTGAGACTGCTACTGTTGCATTCTCCAATGAACCATGGCCTGTTATAATGATAAATTCCATATCAGGTTTTATATCGATTATTTTTTTAATAAGTTCGATCCCCGTCATGTCCGGAAGTTTCATGTCTATCAATCCCAGTTGAAAATCATTACTACTCACCAGTTCCAGGGCGCTTCCACCATCAAATGATACAACCGAACTGTAATTATTATTCTTCAATATATCCATGATATTAACAGCCAGCTCTTTATTATCATCAACAATGAGAATATTTAACCTTTTATTCATCTCATTTCTCCTTAATTGACATATAAACAATAAAAATGTCCATATTAAGTATCTCCGGCCGATCTGTTATTTCCCATGTTCTGCTGTAAAATAACAATAAACTCCGTCCCTGCATCCAATTCGGAGTTAACATATATCTCTCCATTATGGTTTTCAACAATCATCTTGCTTAATGGCAATCCAAATCCAATCCCTTTCGCCTTTAAAGTGAATAATGGCTTGAAAATATTTGGCAGGTTCTTTTCAGATATACCTTTTCCGGAATCCTTAATACTGATCTTAACCTTATACTTATCAATGGGAGAGGTTTTAACTTCAAGCCTGCCGGCGGATTCCATACTTTCGACAGCATTTTTCAATATATTTTTAAATGCGATTTTTATCTGAAGAAATTCACAATCTATTTTTATCGATTTTTGATGATAACCTTTGACAAGTTCGATCCGGTCCGGAATCCTTACCTCCGTAATACATTGATTCAGGATCTCAATCAGATCGTTTATCTCCATAACCGGTTTTTTCATTCGTGTAAGGTTCAACAAGCTCTCTATTATGGAAGTGGATACAATGACAGCATTTTTTATACGTCCAAGATGCTCATCCACTTTTGCACTTTTGTCAGCGAGTGCTGTCCGCAGATAGTAGGCGGAACTGTCGATCACGCTCAGAGGATTTCTCAATTCATGAGAAATACTCCCTGAGAACTGCCCCAATACCGCCAGTCTCTCCTTCAATAACAACTCATCCTGGGTATCTTTAAGTTTTGCTGAGGTCCTGTTCAGATCCTCGATCATGAAAAGCATCGCCCGCTGACTTTTACTCAGCTTATCGACCTGTTCTTCATATTCACCTGTTCTCATTTTAACGGATTCTTCCAGGTTATTCTTATAATTAATTAATTCTCTTTCATATTCTTTATTTTTTGTGATATCCACAATTATTCCGAATGAAGCCGGTTTGCCTTCAAACTCTATTATATTACTGAAGATCTCCATCCATCTCTCCACACCATCCTTAGGAGTGATACTTACAATCTTCTGGAAACTGTCTGCTCCCCCATTCAGCTGTTCAATCAGCAATTCTTTGATAGATATCATGGTGTCGCTTTCGATAATATCAGAAATTGAAAAATCATCTCTCATGTTTTCGATAGATTCGAACCCCACCATTTTGATAAATTTAGTATTGGCGAATTTAAACATATTATCCTGATATATGTAACAGCCGGTTATTGTATTTTCCAGAAAAGCTGTTATTTGACTCTCTTTTGAACCTAATTGTTTCAATATATCTGATCCCTTTTTCTGGGTCGTCGTGAGTATTCTGTAAAATAGAATAAATGTTAGAGGCAAAATAAAAAAGAATAGTAAAATGAAAATATAGATGAATATTTTTATTCGGGACCTGATCTCACTGTAAAGGATCTTTTTTGAACGGTGAACTCCCACGATCAGGCCTTTTCCGGGAATCGGTGAGAAAGCAACGATCTGGTGCTCTCCGCTACTCGAAATATACACTCCGGAAAATTCGTTCATGCTCTCTGCCAGATCTGCCAGACATTTTTCATTACCGGCACCTTGATTCAGAACTTTGTTTTCTCCAATATTAGTACCAATTGTGTCTGTATCCCGGGTATCAAGTAAAAGTATTGAGTCCCTGTTAATAATAGACAGGTATTCATCCTCTGTGAGGCTGGCGAAATTCCGCCAATCGGTTTCAATTTTACTTAAGGTCTCTTCAACTCCAAATTCTACTCCTGATCTCTCAATATTCGAAGTAAGATAATGACACTTTGCCTGGAGTGTTCTCTCCATATAATCCATAATAATATCGAATGATGTGTTATAAGCAAAGATTCCAATAATGACCCCTGAAAGTATTGAAAAAAGTCCTATATAAAGCAATATTTTTTTTTTATCTCTTTTTTTGTCTTTCATTCTTCTCGCTAATCGTTTACGCAAAACCCTTTCCAATCACAAGCAATGCCCGGAGAAAATGTATTTTCGGCTAAGTTTACCTGTTAACAGTATAACAGTTTAATAAAAATAATAAATTATTTTTCACAGGAAAAAAAAATGAAAATTGAATTTTTATTTCTGAACTGATATACCTTTTTAAAGAGATGGGGGATTTTAATTCGGATTCATCACAATTAAAAAAATACGCGGAAGACCTGCAGAGAATATACAAATCCGAAAAAAAGAAAAGAGCTGAACTCGAGGAAGCCCACAAGCAGCTGAAAAAATATGCGGAAGATCTGAAAAAGACCATCAATAAACTTGAGATCTCCAATCAAAAGCTGATGGATCAGGTTGAGTTTGAAGAGAGGGAAAAATTATTAGAGAGAAAACTCATTCAGGCCAATAAAATGACATCATTGGGAACAATGGCTTCGGGTATTGCTCATGAAATAAATAACCCGATCAGTTTTTTGCTCGCCAACACCCAGATGCTCATCGACATTTGGGAGAATGCTGAAAGTATCATTAGAAATTTGAAGGACAATGACCTCATGCTTGGGGGCCTCTCATTGGCTGAGATTCTGAATGATGTCCCCAGAATGCTTAAAGGCAATTTAGAGGGGACCAATAGAATCAGCAGTATTATTGCGGGGCTGAAAGATTTTACAGCCCTTCCATCTGAAATGAACCACGAGATGGTACACATGAATAAAGCTATCAGATTTTCGATCTCACTGCTTGAAAGAAAAATAAAATTATCATCTGTAAAACTTACAATAAAACTCGAGGAAAATTTGCCCGGAGTGAGCGGAGTCTCACAACAGATTGAACAGGTTATTATTAACCTTCTTCAGAATTCCCTCAACGCGATTGGAACCGGGAAGGGTGAAATCCGGATCAAATCATACTATAATAAAAACTCAGACAGTGTTAATGTGAAGATTATGGACAATGGGCACGGGATCGAAGAAAATATTCTCTCCAGAGTGACCGAACCTTTCTTTACAACATCCAGAGCGCAGGGAGGCACCGGACTTGGACTTTATATATCTTATTCTATAATAGAGCAACATCATGGCACTCTAGATATAAGCTCAGCTCCCGGAAAAGGTACAACCGTCACTTTTTCAATTCCAGTTAAAAAGGAGAAGAAAAACAATGGAAGAAAATAATATAGAAAAACCACCTGTTCTAATTGTTGATGATGAAATGCAAATCCTCATTAGTTACAGCGTTATGCTGAAGAGTGCAGGGATAAAGAATGTCTTTACAATCGAAGACAGCCGCAAGGTGTTACCCTTCCTGCGGGAAAACAGTGCCTCGGCAATAATTCTGGACCTGACCATGCCTTTCATCACCGGACAGGATCTTCTGGTGGATCTGAAGGATGAATTCCCTGAAATACCGGTCATTGTTGCCACAGCGACAAATGATATAACCACTGCCATTGAGTGCATGCAGAAGGGGGCCGAGAACTATCTCGTAAAACCCATTGAAAAGAATCATTTCATTTCAAGCATACAGAGGGTATTGGAGATCCGTTCACTGAAAGATCAAGTTTCAAGCCTGAAACATTCACTTCTTTCAGATGAACTTAGAGACCCGTCATCCTTCGACGGGATCGTAACAATAAATAAAAAGATGGAATCGATCTTCAAATACATTGAAGCAATCGCTTCTTCACCATTCCCCGTTTTGATATCGGGAGAAACCGGAACAGGAAAAGAAATGATTGCAAGATCAATTCATCTTTCAAATAAGAACAGTAAGAATTTTATTGTCGTAAATGTCGCCGGACTGGATGATAATCTCTTTTCTGATACGTTGTTCGGCCATAAAAAAGGGGCATTTACCGGCGCAGACACCAGCAGGGAGGGATTGATCCTTCAGGCTGAGAAAGGGACCTTGTTTCTTGATGAGATAGGAGACCTGAGCATGCAGTCACAGGTAAAACTATTGCGATTGATCCAGGAGAGAGAGTACTATCAGCTCGGTTCGGATATACCAAAAAAAACCACAGCAAGAGTGGTCGTGACTGCAAATGTGGACCTGAAAAAACTGGTAAACGAAGGAATTTTCAGAAAAGATCTCTATTACAGATTAAGTGCACACCAGATACGCATCCCGCCTCTGAAGGAGAGAAAAGAAGATATCAGGCCGTTAACCGATTTCTTTATTGAAGAAGCGGCTCTTGCAATGAATAAGAAGGTTCCGACTTATCCTCCGGAACTGATCACATTGCTGTCAACTTACCCATTCAAAGGCAATATCAGGGAACTTCAGGCCTTTATTTATGATGCGGTTTCGAGACACGAATCCGGTGTCCTTTCACTTCAACCTTTTAAGGATGTGATCGAAGAAGGGAGGGAGAGTATTGAATTAATTGATCATGATAAAAGTCCTGATAATGAATAACATGAGCGGGTTCTTTAACCAGTTCCCTACATTGAAAGTAGCGGAAGAATACCTTATTGACCGGGCACTTGAGCAGGCCAAAGGGAATCAGGGAATTGCCGCTTCGATCCTCGGAATTTCCAGGCAGGCCCTGAATAAAAGACTGAACAGGCGAAAACCGGATTAGTGATCACAGGTTTATTCAAGCCTTTTTTCTTTAAAACCGGAGAATAATTTGACAAAAATACAATTACTTCAGTTTATGATTGAATCTCAAAATTATCCCGATAACTGTCTGTGATCTTAATTAGATTTGCTATTTCACTAACTCTGCCGGATCCTACAATATTTGCATTAAGCATTTTAGGTACAACCTTCTCAACCTCTTTTATGCTGATCCCGCTTAATGATAAATTACTATCAGGGTTTTTCTTTTGAAAATTTTGAAGAATCTTAACAACATCCTCCCATATATCGAGGATCACCTGAGAATTGATCAGAATATAATTTGCCTGATTATTCAGATCATTTGATATTTTGTTTACAGTCAGTGTTGTAACCTTTGGTTCTACTAATTCAATATTAATCATTTTCTTCTCCATTTTCACATCCTTTTATTTTTCAATTTCAAAAATAATAAAAAGTAAACGTGGTTTTTGGCAACTTGCCCGTAATCTTTCTCACACTATATTTTTCAAGATTGATCTGACCTTATTCTTTTCATGAAATTAACAAAGCAATGTGTTTTCCATGTGTTCATGAATCTGTAAACATCCAATATGAGATGATTTTTAGTCAATAATATACGTATTGGAATTTTAACAGGGATAAGACATAAATTTACAACTCTGACTAAAAAGGAGTTTTCAATACCATTAAACCCGGTGTAATATTTAAATAGAAGATGTATATGTGACTGTTGATCATTTATAATACATGGATTAATAAAAGGATTTATGATATTTAAAAGTGAAAAGCGGGAGGTAATCAGCATGGATCATATTTCTGAAGAAAAAAGAAAACAAGACAGGATTAAGCAACACTCATTTTTACGGATAAATGATAAACCTTGCCCTTCTGATCGATATATCTTTAAATGGGATGAGGATTGCTTCTCAGGAAGTTCCGCATGATCCTCTTGTTCAAATTAATATAAGTATTGAAGGAACAGAATTCAAACTTAAAGGTGTGGTCAGGTGGATTAGTGACAAGAACAACTTTTCCGGACTCTATTCCCTTGGAATCTATATAGAGAAACCTTCCCCTTCCTATAAAAAACTCATCACACAATTATTGAAATAGATAACATATCCGAGCTGATCAAAAATATATGCAACTTTTGTTGCAAATGCGACATTGTCTGGAACGTTTGCATAAAATTAGCCCTATAGGACCGATTTTAAGATTTAACTGATCTGATTTATCCCCTTTCCGGTCAATTCCCTGCAACATTATTTGTCTCATCCGTTAACCATGGGATTTGTTTTCAAAAATTATTTATTTCTATATATATTGGCGATTTTCACCATTTCTCCCCATTCTTGGAAACCTCATTGCTCTTCTATTGGCATGAAACAAAACGCGATTAAAGTGAGCCGTTTGATCGCCGGGAGAGTAAAATGAAAAAAAGAATTATCAGTTCAATGGTTATTTTCGCATTTTTATTTGGGGTTATGGGAGTTTCTAAGGTAGAATCAAGTATTACTTCGGATCAGAAGATCTGTAGCATATAATATAGTCGGCCAGGGAGTCGGTACATTGCTCAAGGGTTTGATACAGGGGAAAGTAAAATCATTAAAGAGTGCTGCTAAAATGTTGTTTTGGGGATCGATGTCCGGTTATGGATTTTATCAATCAAAAAAAATGATAGGTAACGGTTCTGTTACTTCAGGCATTATCCTTGCAAATATTGCCGCATCAGTTACCGAGAACACTGCAAGAGGGGACAACCCGTTTTCATACCTGGGATATACGATCGGACCGGCCCGGATTCAAATTGCAACTCCTTTTGCGGGACATAATAAAACTTTATTTGATATTCAGATCTCTCCGAGTGAGATGATCAGATTTGGACTTGCGATGGATTCGTCAGACAGGATCCGATTCAGGAATGGAATGATAGCTTTTGAGGCGGATGACTATTATAGGGATAATGCCCGTGGTTGGACATATGGGATGTATCCGACCACAGTAGCGGGAGTTCCGGATCATGTGTTTTTACATGAATCCATTCATGTGGTTCAAAATATCCAGACAATGTCTGTTTCACCTCAACCTCTCAACCATCTTCTCAATAAAGGGCTTGAAGGAAAAAAATTGTTTAATATCTCATTTATGAACTTTAATTATGCATCCTTAATAACCGGGATCAACCTGAACGAGGAAGATCCCAGATTTACAAACTGGAACGAGATCGAAGCATATGCGCTTGCAAAAGAAATGTCATCCAATTAAGTAATACTAATTAATCCTCCTCTTTGATAGAAGGGGCTGAATGTAAGACTGACATTCAGCCCCTTTTTTTACTTTTAAAGAATCTTCCTTTTATCCCCATTATATATTCACTAATAACGGATTGACCGCACTCCTTATTTAGCCCTTTAATCTAACCTTAGTTTTCTCAACTTGCCCCAAATAGAGTTTATGATATATTTTCTTTTCATTAGCCACATCCATCCGGGGTGGCGAAGTCACCGCTTCGAGTGTGATAAAATCACCGATTCGAGTGTGACGGAATAGGCAGACGTGAAATCACCGTTTAGAGTGTGACACGGGACTTCCTCAAGATCCCCGTTGAGTGGGGGAAAAACCGAACTTAACCAAATTTAACGTCAATGGGAAAGTGCAGATAACTCTAAATAATACATATCCATTTTCCCAGGAGCTGTCTGGTTTAATGAACAATGTTTTAACACCTATCTTTAATAGCCACTATCTTATCTGAACTAAGAGATAAACAAATTATTAAATTTTATCCTTTTTTTTCAATTCTTCTTCCAGTCTTTCACTTTTATCATATAATTGCTTCATCCTAAGTTCCCGGTTAACTGATGCATCAAAAAATCTCTGGAGTTCAGTCAATTTCTCATTTAATTCTTTCGTTTTCTCTTTAACCTGGAGTTCCAAACCATCTTTTAATTTGAGGATCTCTTCCTCCATCGATTTCCTTTCTGAGATATCTCTGTTAATCGAAATTGTAACTTGTTCATTTCCAATACTCATTTTTTTAAGTGAGACTTCAGACCAGTATAACGATCCATCTTTTCTTTTCTTTTTCTCTTCAAATTTAATAATATTCTCTTTTTCCAGTAATCCTTTTCTCTCCTCACTTAAACCATTATCATATCTATCTGCAGGCAATATTTTATCAATATTCATTCCAATCAATTCATCAATGGTATAACCCGTCTGCCATTCTGCAGCTTTGTTAGCACTGGTTATTTCCCCATGATTATCCCCTCCGAATCGGATAAGGAAAATTGCATCGGGGATATGTTCAAAGAGCTCCCTGAATTTTTTTTCGCTTTTTCTCAGAAGTTCTGCAGCCAGATTAACCTCATGTCTGTTTTTCCAGTTTGTTAATTGACTCACCATCAGCGTACCCATGAATACAGTAGCTGGAATATAAACAATAATAATAGGAAGTAAAATTATTTTCATGGTCTCTAGGGAATAACCTGCCGGCAACAGTAATCCACATGAAATCATTACCATGTGAACAAGAGTGCTTAAATAGATGAGTTCTTTAATATAATTACCGGTCATCCAGTTTTTTCTGAATTTTCCCCAAAAAACCCCAAGCATTCCGGAAGTAACAATCACTGCAATTCCCATCCATACTCCGGGTCCGCTCAATTCGTAACGGTAGATAACCGAGATTATCACACCAATCATTGTGGGGAGAAATCCAAAGAAAAGTCCGGATATGGAAAGAAGGACCGAACGTGTATCAAAAACAATTCCTGGTATTAATATCCATGGGGTCATCATCAGGATGACTGATGTTACCCCTATGATCAATCCCACACTAATTTTATGTACAAATTTCCATGAAGCAAAATTCTTTACCCAGAATTTCTCATATAATAAACTGAAAGAGAGTAAAATTGCTGTATTCTGAATAAGTCTGACAAAAATAAAAGTATCAAATTTCAATGCGTGCTCCCTTTGTTAAGTATGAAAGAATCTCACATAGTATTAACAAACATCATAATCTGCAAGCAAATATTCACTTCAATCTGAATAATACTGGATCAAAATTATTCTTTCAACTCAGCTTAGACCAGGGGAACGTCCTTACAGAAAGCAAAGGTAAACGCACGGGACTATGTGCCCCATGTGTCACGCTATTTTCAGTTCGTAATATAAATATGATGTAGTCATGAATTGAGCTTTATTTAATATAATGACAATATTTTAAATTATATCAGCTATATACAGACCTTAACGTTATTCTCCCTTTTCCTCTTGTCTGTTCTTGGAGTTTATGATATATTCATTTTTCGGGAGTTTTTATGACACAAAATCACCCACAGTCGTTTGTGTTTTATGTTAATTTATAACTTTTTAAATTTCAAAAAACTAACATTAATTTTGGACCAAGATTCGGGGAGCTGACCATACCAAACCGGAACTTCCCCAGACCGAAGAGATATTTGCATTGAATATCTTGCCCTTTCTGACAAAATCAAATTTGGAAAATTTAGGATTTTCCTCTGGACCCTTTTCAACTTCACTTAATAAGTTAATATCAATAATATCAGTAAGATTGCTACCAACGATATCTTCAGATTTGGTATCAAAGATCTCCTCGGCAACATGATTGATAAGAAGTATTTTCATCTCAAAATCTGCAACGACCAAACCATCTTGCAATCGAGTGGATAATGGCATCAATTCTATCTCTCGAGCTTTGAACATCTTTTAGAGTTTTGTTAAGCTGTTTATTAAGACCCTCGAGTTCATTTCGGGAATCATTCACATCTTCCACCAGATACATGAGGGCTTTCTGACTTTCACTCATTTCAGAAGCCATCTGTTCCAGTTCCGTAGTTCTTTCTTTTACAATATGTCCCAGTTCATTCCTGTGCTCCCTGTTTTTTTTTGACACTTCTTCAAACTCTGTTTTCATCTTTTCCAATTTTGTGTTAAGTTCATCAATTTTTATGGTTCTCATCTCTATTACACTTTCGAGGTTTTTTATATCCTTATGCAGTTTATCCTCATTCAGGGCTTTTTCCTTCAGTTTTCCCCCGAGAGAGGATAATTTTACTTGTAAAAAAAAGGAGGCGGAGAGAGCAAATATTGAAGAGATGAAAATATATACAGCCGAGTTATGGAGATTAATTAATATTACGATCAAAATTATGATCACTGAAAAAAAATGATCAGGAGCAGTATAACGGGTCTGGTAATTGAATTAATACATCCGCATTTTGCCTATCCCAAGGGGAAGTTGATCTCAGTGTGGTTGAACAAACCGAGGCCCGATGTGAATTTATGGGTGAACGGAACACTGGTTGAAAAGGAAGGAACAACCACCGCCCCTCCTCCCCCGCCCGTATCCGGAGGGCTTTACAACAATGGCCTGATTAAGAACGGACGGTTCACACGGCTCACCATATTCAGCACCACCAGCGCCCCTTCCTATTATTACTATGATGAGTTTACCGGGAATTTTTCACAGGATACCACCGGTATTGTGTTCAGGCCCAACAGTACCTATGCCATGCGGGTGGAATACTCTGGGTCCATTACCTATGAGAAAGGTGTCTATTCCGTTCAGGGCAATTATATTCACATCCGTTTTTACGATAATTCAAGTATGTCCCTGACCATCGCGCCCAACGGACGGGACCTTAACTGGTACGGACAGGGAGGAATGCTTATCAGTGAATTCTTTTTTCTCAGGGTTAAATAGAACAGAATGAAACTTATTTCATATCTAATCAGTTGCCATAATTGTTGTTAAGGAATATTTTAAGCTTGGCATTCACAATGAGAGCCCCTTTTTTTGACAGATGGCTGTTCTCAAACCCGTACCCGCCATCAAGAAACAGAGACTCATCGCTCAGGTCAAAATATGTTGGATGATTATAGTTCACTATTTTTATATTCTCATATTTACTGCTCAGGTTTTTTAAATGGTCAATAAAGGGTTTTTTATAAAAGGACCGGTAGGTTCCGATGTGATCCGGAATGATCAGCAGGACCACCTTAACGCCATCCTTTTCGAACTCATCAAGCAGTTTGAAAAAATAGTCCCCTTCGATACCCGGCGGCTCGGCCAATTTTCTTTTCTTCAAATTCTCAGGGATATCGGTATGAACCTGATATTGTTTTGCCTCTGCTTTTACATGACCGGTAAATACCTGCATGTCATAGATCTTTTTTCTCAATGTTTTTTCCGAGAACTGATGGGAGTTAAGCATATCATTGATCAGCATTTCGAACCGGTGCTTATACTTGAGAAGAAGAAAGGCCGGTGAAGAGAAATCCACCGATACCTCTGATATTTTAGTAACCCTTATTTCGCTGAGCGCAATCCGGGAACTGACCAGTTTATAAATAAAGAAGTCAACACCGTAAATGACCGTTTCGGGGCGACCGTGCAGTTTTTTAAAAAACCTGTAAAAATAATAATTGTATTCAGCCCCGTTCCCACCGTCACTCCATTTGAAGGGTTTTATTTTCTCACTTTCGAGCAATACCGGATGGATCCCCGAATAGGTCCTTGACGTACCCAGGATAAGTGTGTTGAATTTTTTTCCTTCCAAATATTCCTTCATTGGCTCTTCAAGACTGTACTCATTGATCAGGAGGTGATTATAACGGGAAATAAGAAACGCAATGGAGCGGTCTGCAATCACCAGCAGAATGAAAAAAATAATGATCCGGATCAGGTGCTTCTTCATTAAAACCTCATATAAATGAACTCATTGGAAGAGTCGACGGAAAAGAGGAAAATAAAACAGATAAACAATACATATATGACCATTCTCATCCATTGCGGAGAATTGTGAATGAATTGAATCCTCTCTCTGTTCTTATACAGATATTCAAGGAAAATGAACAGGATCAGCAGCGGAATATAAAAGGCCTGATGAACGGATACTTTCGCGAACCCCAGGCTCATTGAATGGATATACTCATACGCATCCGTTATTGTTTCGGATCTGAAAAAGATCCAGGCAAAAGAGACCAGATTGAATGTCAGGAACATTGACACCAGATCGGACACATGTTTGTTCCTGCCGATAATTGATTTTTTTCGTAATTTCCTTCTCCTCTTTCTGGTGGTATAACCAACGATCAGATATATCCCGTGCAGAATACCCCAGATGACGAAGGTCCATGCAGCCCCATGCCAGAGCCCGCCCAGAAACATGGTGATGAACATACCGGCGGCATATCCTAAATACTCCACTTTTATCCCGTATTTTTTTTCTCCCTCCAAATTCCTCATGGTCCGGTAGGCAATGGGAAGAAAAAGGTAATCCCTCAACCAGGTGGAAAGAGATATATGCCATTTATTCCAGAACTGTGTCATGTTCCGGCTGAAGTACGGGAAATCAAAGTTCTTCATGGATCTGAAACCCATGATCCGTGTCAACCCGATGGCAATGTCTGAATATCCTGAAAAATCACAGTATATCTGGAAAGAATAGAACCATATGGCCAGGATCAGGTTGACCCCCTGGTGGGAGGGAGAAGCAAAAATCTTATCCACAAATATGGCCAGCCGGTCGGAAATGACCATCTTTTTAAACAGTCCCCATGAGACGAGCATGACACCGGACATGATCCGGTCAAAATCAAAACTGACCCGCTTTTTCAGTTCCGGGATCAGGTTCCCGGCCCTTTCTATCGGGCCCATCAGAAGCTGGGGGAAAAAAGATACATAAGCTGCCAGATAACCGATATGTTTTTCGGCCGGTATTTTTTCCCGGTACACATCCACCGAATAACTGATCAGTTTAAAGGTAAAGAATGAAATTCCCAGCGGTAGGATTATATGTAATGGATCATACCCCTTTGATCGGGCGATAATTAACATAAATGTGGAATAAAGAAAATTGGTATATTTGAAAAAGACCAGCAATAACAGAGGCGACAATACTGCCAATACCAGATTCAGTTTCTTCCATTTTATCGACCTTATTCTCTCAATATTTAATGCAAACAGATAAACCAGAATGGTGGGAAAGATCAGATAGATCAGATAAAAGGGGTTCGAGAAATAATAAAAAACCAAGCTTCCGGAAAGTATATATGCCCACCTGAACTTAAGGGGGACCAGGAAGTAGATCGATATAAAAATAAGAAAAAAACTGAGAAATTCAATACTGGTGAAAACCATATCCGGTCTATTCAAATTTGAAGGAGTATATAGCGATATTCCTTCTTTTTTGTCCTTTTCTCATATTATTTTTCATTATAGGTAATGACAACCTTTTGTCAAACTTGTAAAGGAATGGGGGAAGTCATACAGAGGGCTGCGATACAGTTTAGTTTCAATTCCTGACAGGTTGCACGATTAAATTGTATCTTTTTTAATATCTATTTATCCTTACCTGATTTATTCAGCTGTTTTAAAGCCTCAAGAGCTGTTGGGTATTGAGGATCTATCTCTAAAGCTTTTTGATAATACCTTTTGGCCTTCTCTTTTTCACCCAACTCCAAATATGACTCCGCAAGACTGTCCCAGGCATCCACCTCTTCAGGGAAAAATAAGGGTATTGGCCCTAAATACAGCAACAGCCATTTTTTTCTTTTCCCTGCCTGGACTTGCCCCCTTCTTTGTACCAAAACTTAAGTTAGTTTTCATTATTGTTAGTCCTAAATGGATTGTCAAGCAGAGGCCTGTTCCTCTGCCATAGACGGCCCGTTTTCCAGGGCAAATTCCTCAGGAGTCAGATTGTTTCACCAGCTTTGACAAACAAATGGGTAAAAGAAATTTATATATTTTATCAATCAACACCCACAGGATTATGGGGCCCGTGTGTCATGCAATTTTGAAGCTTGAAATATGAATATGATTTGATCATAAATTCATAAAAAATTTAAGCATTTAGAATATTTTCTATTATATCGGCTATATACAAATTCTGGCGCTTATCTTTGTTTTCCTCTTGTCTGATCCTGGAGTTTGTGATATATTCATTTTTCGGGAGTTTTTATGACACAAAATCGCCCACAGTCGAGTATGTTAAAAACTTGCTTTTGACTCAAAAATAAATAAGTTAAGTCATATAGGCTCTTTCAACATGCCGGGGTGGCGGAATAGGCAGACGCACGGGACTTAAAAACCGCATTTAACCAAATTTAATGCCAATTGAAAAGTGCCGATAATTCTAATTTATTTAGGATTATCGGTGTTTTTCGATTTACACATCTTTGTTTGTATTTGTTGTATTACTTGTGTAAAGTGTGTCAAACGGGACCATTTTTGACACAAAATCCCCCACAGTCACAACGAAATAATGTTAATTTCAAACTTATTACTAAGTGTGCTCAATTTGAATTTTAACAAGGGGTTTGGATCAAGATTCGGGAAGCAGACCAATGCGGATCAGGTTAGTTAGTTGAACCCTGTTTTTTACATTGGTTTTCTTGATAGATTCTGTATACATGATCTTTGACGGTCTGCAGGGAGATAAAGAGTTCTTCTTCAATTTCTTTATTGGATTTTCCTGCACAAATTAAAAGGATTATTTCCTGTTCGCGTTTAGAGATATTAAACTTCTTACATATCAGAGTCATTTGATTGTTTTTTTCTGTATTGATTTTAAGTGTACCGTGGTACATTTCAATAAACTTTTTTAGGAATAGAATAACAATTCCGCTAATGATTAAACGCCTTATAAAGGAGAATATTGATGGCAGAATCGGTACCAACTACAGACAAGACATTCAAAATGGAAAAAAACAGGACCGGCAGGATTGAAATCATATAAATGGTCCCGAATATTCTTATTGCTTTCCGGGTTCCTTTTGTTTTCAAGATCTCTGATTTTAATAAGGAGAAAAATAAGGGTAACGATTAATATCAGCGCACTTGTCAAAACCACTATTATATTTGCCAGCAGAATAGGAATCACACTTTGGTTGGCTACTGAAAAAATTGCAATAACTGTCAAAGTTAATATTAGAAGAGATCCTGAGGTAAAATAGGAATTTTTAAAAGATCTCCGGATTTGTTTCTTTATCAAACTATGATAAACAAAAACGAGAGTGTAGCACAAGGTGAAAAATAGTATTGAAGAAACAAACCTGTATGCGCCTTCAATTAACAAAGCTGTAGCAGATGTTCTCCTTGATAACAGAATAGTGAAGATATAGTTATTCCCAAGGGTAAGAAAATCGAGAATGTAATAAGTTGTCAGGTGAAGTCCAAACCACATCAGGTATTTTTGTTTATATTTCTTGTAGAATTGAAATAGAATTGTAATTGCAACAATCCCAATTATCAACTCAATGATTGAAGTAAATATAATTAAGATGATCCACTTATAAGCAATATATCATCTGAAACATTCGCAATCAAGGGAAAGGTTCTCGCTACTAAAGTCGTGTTTCAAAAAACACGACTTTAGTCGAATCGTTTTTTCCCAAATAGCTATTAATATATGAACAGCACAATTGATGTCAATTTGAACATAAATAGGAGAAAAAGATGGATTCGAGGGTAAAAAGATTCATAGAGTTTATTTTAGGTCTAATTCTTATTGTTTTAGGAATAATTCTCGGATTGCTGGGGGGATTAATTGGATTTCTAGGAATGGCATATATTACTGTTAATATTTTTGTGATGAGTATCATTGCCATCCTGCTCTGCCTGACTGTTTCCAACTGGCTGGCCAGGATTGGAGGAAGAAAAATATTGCCTGCTTATAAGAAGCAAATTTCTTTCGTTACCGGACTTTTTACATGTTTCCTTCTTATAGCGATATCTACCTTCACTATTTTCAAATCCCTGGTACCAAAATCTGACATAGTAGATCCGGTTGTACCTAAGTATGTCCAATATTGGGACCTCACGACAGGATCACAAATTGCTTTCCGTAAAATCCCGGCTCAGGGTTTCCTTTTAAGAGATCCTGTAATATATCTTCATGGCGGGCCGGGAGGAGGATTCGTTACATTCAAACCGTTGGTAGAAGCTCTTTCTCCCTTATCAAAGGAAGGCTTCGATATATATATTTACGATCAGGTTGGCGGTGGATTATCCGAAAGATTGGAAGATATAAATGAATATACGCTGAATCGTCACATTGCGGATCTTGATTCCATCAGAAAGCAAATAGGATCGGATGCAGTAATTCTTATTGGAGAATCCTTTGGAGCTGTGCTCGCTGCAAATTACATCGACCACTATCCCGGAAAAGTGAAAAAATGTATAATAGTATCTCCCGGAGAATTGAATGCAGTTGAATGGAAAGATAAACCCCGAGGATTTCCAAGAGATCGGATTTCGCGTAAAAAACAGGCTGAAATGAAGTCGGCTCTAAAATCCCACCTTCCCCGGTATTTATTTTTAAAAACCCTTATAGATATCAATCCATTGGCCGGTTATAACTTTGTGCGTGAACAGGAAGCAGATACATTTTTCAACCTGGTTTTTTCGTTTTTAACAGATGGATTTGTCTGCAATCCGGAAAATATAAGGGAAAAATATTCTTTTAACATTGGGTTCTGGGTCTATACAATGCTACAAAAAAATCTGATTGAACATAATACAGTTCTGAAAAGAAATACTTTACCCGCGTTGCTCATTCGAGGGGAGTGTGACTACATAGTACCAGAGGTTGCAGATCAATATAAAACTGTTTTTACCAATATCAATGTTTTGAATTTATCTGGAGCAGGACACATCCCTTATCTAGAAAAGCCCGACCTATTTACTGAAGCACTCCTATCTTTTCTTCTTGAAAACCAGTAGAACTTCCGAATTTGAAATATAGTAAAAATGTGTCTACTGAAGTTTTGATTTCAATTTTCAGACTACAAATCCATCTGGATAAAATTGAAAGAGATAATGTTACTCCATTTCAAATGGTTAATAAAGGGGTCATCCATTAGAAGGTAAATGTCAATAGTATAAAGTTGTCTTCTCATTTTTATACTTTTTTCATTTTCACAATATGATACATTATTAGTTTCACACCCTTGTTTTCTTAATTTAGTTACGGAATCTTAATGTTCCGCACCAGTCATCCATCAGGTTTTAGGCAATTTTTTAAATGTCTCATTTGCCCTTTGATACACTAATCGTATCCCAGAAAACAATCGGTACCATATCATGTCCAAAAAGAAAATTTCAAGAACTGTGGTTATTAAAAACCAACCCCGAACAGGCTCATGATATAGGCGAAATTTGTAATGTATCATTTTATTTCATGGGTTGCGATAGATTTCCAATCAGGTCTGGAGGTTTTAACCAACCCCTCAAGAACAATGCGGATCTTCTCCTCTGAACTGAATTTCCTGCGGGTTTTTCGCTTGATCTCTTTAATAATGGATTCCGGTGAATCCTTTTTCTTCCTGGCCATAGTTTTCTCCTAAGTTTAATTTATTATACAAAAACCATAGCTTAGGGAAAATTAACATATGTCCAAATTTACCTGAAACGAAACAGATATCGAACACTGGAGGCAATGGAGGCTCAAACAGATCTCAAAATATGGGAGACCCATTTCAAATGCATCTGTGAACAGGGAGCTTGCATTTCTTAAAGCTATGTTTAACAAAGCACTGGATTGGGAATACCTCGAACGAAATCCTGCATTGAGAGTTAAACAGACTTAGAGGTGAAAATGCCCGGGACAGAGCACTCTCATGGGATGAAGTTCAGAAACTCATTGACCACTCTCCCCCCTATCTCCAATCTATTATTTTTGTTGCTGTAAAAACGACAATGAGACGGGGAGAGATTCTTACTTTGAAATGGGAAAATGTTGATCTGGAGAATGGATTTATCCATGTTTCAAAAACGAAGAACGACAAGGGAAAAACAATTCCCATCGATGATGAAACGATCAAAGAATTACAATTCTTTAAGAGGAGAAAAATCAAAATCTGGCGATTTTGTATTTACTAATGAGGACGGTAATCCGAGGAAAAGTATTCGGGAAGCTTTCAATAATTCCTGCAAGCGGGCAGGTATCGAAGACTTCCGTTTTCATGACCTCAGACATACCGGCGCAAGCTTGCTTGCAAACGGAGGCTGTGATATACTCAAGCTTCAAAATATCCTGGGACATAAGACGATAGCCATGACACAACGGTATTCACACTTGATGCCGCAGCAGTTATGAGCAGATTCGTCAGATTCAGTCCGAGGCTATGGGAAATTTTGTGACACAAAATTCGACCACAGTCGGGTATTTTGAGTGACTTCGTAAAAAAATAAGTCAAGTATATAGGGCATGCCGGGGTGGCGGAATAGGCAGACGCACGGGACTTAAAATCCCGGGAGGGCAACCTCGTGGGGGTTCGATTCCCCCCTCCGGCAAACTCTTCCCCACCACCACCCCTAAGGATCTCTTCCAATAAAAAGGTTTGTGAATAAAGTCCCCTTTAGGGGATTTAGGGGCCGGAATATCTCTATCTGTGATAGATATTTAAGTATTGTCGTCTTTCAGGGGTTAGGAGCCATAATCAATTTAAATTCTGATTTTTAAATTTGTTTCAGATTCAACCCAGGATACTTTCTCTTCGCTAAAGCGAATTCACCTTGTCATGCTTCGTACTTCAAATTTCTGTATTGTTTTTTTGCTGACGCTGAACGCTGTTGGCTGGAGCTGTATTCTAATTTCTAATATTCCTCTTTCAAATAAAACTCCGCATCCTCTACCCATGTGTCGGGTCGGGATACATGTTCAATCAGAAAATCTAGAAGATTGTGATGTTTTTTTTCTTCTTCAATTATCATCAGAATGGCATTCTTTGAAGTGCCATCAGTCGCAAGGTCAAAGAGTTCCTTGTAATAATCAATGCTTTTCTTTTCGATCTCCCTGGCTTTTTTATACACTTCGATCTGATCTTTTTCACCGAGGAGTTCATCTCTCTTAATACTTCTGAAAACCTCATTCGCATTTTTAATTATCTTCGTCTCAATTTTTCCCGGAAAGCCGATATCATTCATTTTTTCGAATATTTCCTTGTGTCTGGTCTCATCATCTGCCAGCAAATTAAAGATTGCTTTTAATCCCTTTGATCTGGCATCTTCAGCAAGGCTTCTGTAAAACTGCTCCCCATCTAACTCAAGATCGATGGCCATATCAAAAATTTTCATAATTTACTCCTGAATATTTTATTATAGCAATTGAAAAATTTATCTTCAATAATAGGCACATCAACTTATGAGTGAGAGGTCAGAGGTGAGAGGTTGGCTTTAAAAATAAAAAGTACATTTCTCCCCTTTCTTAAGGAGGATGGGGGCCAGAATCTCTTCATACGTGAAAGGAACGGGAATAAAGTCCCCTGGGATCCTCCCGGCTTCGCCACCCCCCTTATTAAGGGAGGTAATATTAGATATGGTTTTTCCCCTTCTTTAAGGGGGACTAAAGGGGGATCAGGACCTGAGAAGTCCTTTATATTGTAATCTCTCTACTGGCTTCTGACTACTTATTCATAATATATTCTGATAAGCCCGATAAAATCATGAAATCATGTTAATCAAGGTTCAAGCAATTTCTTCTCTACCTTTTGGAGAGGGGTTGGGGTAAGAGAAAACGATGGAAAAAAGGGGAACCGAAGTTCCCCTTGTTTGTTTTAATCTTAAAAATTCTTAAAGAATTAGTGTCACTCCAAGATATGTTCCTACACCTCCGAATTCTCCCAATACTGAAAAGAATAGTTTCAGGCTCACAGCAAGCTTATCATTAAAATAATATCTGGCTCCCACAACAGGAGATAAATACAATGAACTTGCATATAAACCACCATATCCAGTATCCGAAGAGAATATTGAATAACCAAGGCTTGCTCCTGCAAACAGGTCAACAGGAAGGTCAAGTTTTGTGAAGTGGTAGAAAGCAACAGCACTGGGTGTAATCACAGTGAATGAATACCCGAAATCACTCCACATCTGTAACATCAAGGTAGCACCTATTTCAATATTATCTGTAAAAGCTATTGTGTAGCTGGCACCAAAAGGGATCGCATAACTATTCAATCCGACTTGCCCGGTTAAAAATTTCTGCCCTTTTTCGAAATCCTCTCCATACGCCCCTGAAATCATAATAAAAACGAGTAACAATACCAATAAAGTTTTTTTCATTTTTCCTCCATTTTGTATTATAAACCTTATTAAATATTTTTCAATAGCGTTAATTATCACAATTAATTTGAATTTGCGGTTTTTTCTGATAAAATTTTAAAATGTCATCGATCATATATTTCTATGTAGCATCTTACTTCATAGGTTTCCTGCTGTGTATACCGATCGGACCTGTAAACCTGGAAATATTTCACAGCTCATTAAAGAAGCAATATATGCATGCAATATTTGTTGCAATCGGGGCTGCGATCGGTGACGGGATATGGGCCCTGACCGCATTCTTCGGTATCTCACCGTTCAGGAACGGAAACCAGAATCTGGAGTGGGTTTTCTTTCTTATTACAGCTGTTATAACAGGGAGCCTTGGTATATTTGCTCTCAAAGATTCCAAGTGTACTGAAAAAGTCGAAGATGAAATCACAACGATAATCAGAAAAAAGAAGAGATGGGCTTTCCTGAAAGGATTTGCTCTTGTTATAGTGAATCCACTTGCAGTTGTATCCTGGATGATCGTTCTGAAATTCCTGGAAAGTTTCGGAATAAAAATTCCTCTGCAGATAAATTATGAATTCTTTTTCTTTTTAACAGTTGCGGCCGGAGCCGCGTCCTACTTTCTTCTTATCGTTTTTATCACAAATAAGATGAAACATTTTTTCAATCCTCAGAGAACAGCAAAGGTAACAAAATATATAGGTTATATACTCCTGGCATTCAGTCTCTATTTCATTTATTATACGATTAATTCATACTTATTCGGAATCAGTATTACTGACCTTGCCAGCTGACAAATCAACTTTTCCCAGGTTGACTAGTATCCTTTTTAAGTTATAATGCCTCTATCATGATACTTACAATATTCGGTTACCCTAAGACAGGGAAGACTCTTTTGTTCAATCTCCTGACAGATAAAAAAGAAGAATTATCCAAATTTTCCGCATCGGTCAATGAATTTCACAAAGCTGTTGTAAATGTACCTGATGAGAGATTGAAAAAACTTGCTGATTTTTTTTCTACTCCTCCTGTCTATGCTAAGATCGAATATCTCGATGCAGGTGCTGTCTCATTCGGTGATTCTAAAAATTCAACATTCATAGACCTGATCAGGAGAGCAGACGGACTGGTCCATATGGTCAGGGATTTTGCTGATGAAGAGATCCTTCATCCCAAAGGTTCCATAGATCCGCAAAGAGACATCAGATCGATGGAGGAGGAACTGATCACTACTGACTTCCTCACTGTTGAAAAGAGAATTGAAAGGGTGGAATCAGACATAAAAAAGATCAAACAAAAAGAGCTCGTTGAAGAGCTGGAGCTTCTGAAAAAGATCAATTCCCATCTTGAGGGGGGATCTCCGCTGAGAACAATGCCCTTATCTGAAAAGGAGCAACTTGCGGTCAAGGGATTTAAATTTCTCTCTTTGAAACCTATCATGAACATTATTAATTGTGATGAAGATTCATACGGAAAGAATCTTAAACTTGAATCCTCCCCTATTAACAAAAGCGCAACATTTGCTTTTGCCGGAAAGATCGAGACGGAACTTCTTGAACTTGAAGCAGATGAGCGCCCTCTTTTTGAAGAGGAATACGGCCTGAAAGACTATAAATACATGAGAGAAACATTTATTAAACACAGTTATGAACTGATGAACCTTATATCATTTTTTACCGTCGGCAGTGATGAGACAAAAGCATGGACCATTAATGATGGAGATAATGCCTATGAAGCTTCCGGCAAGATACATTCAGATATTCAACAGGGATTTATCCGCGGTGAAACAATTAACTGGGAGGATTTCCTTAATTCAGGCGGATTTCCCCAGGCAAAGGAGAAAGGATTATTAAGACTTGAGGGAAAAGAATACACTGTCCGGGACGGCGATATTATCCACTTCAGGTTTAATAAATAAACATATAGAAAATTTGTCATTGGTGGTTATTAATAAATTCCAGTACTTTGTCATTAGTTCACTCCGTTCACGTCATTATCAGGTTTGTGCTTTTTACAATAAATGACTATGAATGACATATAATGTAATGGCTTAATGACGCCAGTTTGACTGGCTGATGACAATCTAATTTATTTTTTAAAACACAATTTTATTTAATAACCTGTTTCATAAGAACATCAAACTCAAGTTCAAAGTTGGGGGTAAACAATCCCTTTTTCAGATTGGCCCTGATATTCTTTATTTTCCAGTATTTTCCATCTTCTATTTCTTCTCTGTTGAATACAATATTTTTATCATACTTTGCAGCAAACATATAAACAAGTTCCGATTCAACATCAGTCTCCCAGACATACCTTCCGATCATCACAGGCTTAATGTCGGTGATCCCCAACTCCTCTTCAGTTTCTCTTAACAAAGCATCTTCAAGTTTTTCTCCGGCGGAAATATGGCCTCCGACAGCAGTGTCCCACTTCCCGGGCTGTATCTGCTTATTACTGCTTCTTTTCTGCAGATAGATCCTGTTCTTTGAATCTATAAGGTGGAGATGAACAACCGGGTGAAGCAATCCTTTTCCGGAGTGACATAATGTTCTCGGAGCTCTCCCTTTTACATTACCTTCTTTATCAACAATATCAAACCACTCATCATCTTTATATTTTTTCGCCCATTTTTTTGAAGTTATCTTTTTTCTTCCGAGCGCAACTACAAAATAGATACCGAAAATAATATAGAACAATCCCCCGCTGATAAAAGCCCATGCCTCCTTTGACATCATGAATGCAGAATATATTATCAGGCCGGTATGGGCAGCAAATATAACAAGAATTACTTTCAGGTTTCTGTTCATCTCCTTAAT
Source organism: Candidatus Aminicenantota bacterium (assembly GCA_963827565.1). Lineage (GTDB taxonomy): Bacteria > Acidobacteriota > Aminicenantia > UBA2199 > UBA2199 > UBA647. Next base: position 45,668 of record CAWHBG010000002.1, on the reverse strand, counting down.
TGCATTCTCATCAACATCAATATTCTTCATATACCTCTTCGTCATCAAAAGCATCACATTTACCGGAGAGAAGATCGAAATGGCTAATACTGCACAAAATATCAATTCAATAAGTGCAGGTTTCAGTTTAAAAAAGATAGGATTATCAAGGATGATCGATACAACACCCAGAATAGTAATAAGTCCGATGTCCATGAGAACGAATTTATCAATGATCTTTTCCCGGATCCATGAATAGGCCAGCTCTAATATCCCTACAAAAACCGCTACTATAAGCCCTGTCCTGGTTCCCCACAATGAATCCGCAACAATAAATATAATAAGAGGAAGCAGTCCGGGCAGGAGGCTTTTTAAAAGATCTATTTTATTCATATTCAGTCAATTTTATTTTCTTTATACCAGGAAACTATATTTTTCATCCCCTGAGCAAAATCGATCCCGGTTTTAAATCCAATCTCTTCTTCAATTTTTGAAACATCCTGGATCCAGTAATTATTTCTAACCCCTTTAATCCTCTTTCTTGTTATCAGCGGGAGCTTCCCCGAAATGCGTGCAACAGTTTCCAAAATAAATCCGATTGAGATCAAAATCGGATATGGTATTTTTATAACAAAACTGATTCCCAGCTCCTTGATAATACTATCGGTCATATCTCTCCAGGAAACCGGGTTTTTATCCGCAACAAAATATATGCGGTTTCTTATATTTCTATTCTCCGCTGACATTATCATTGATCTGACCAGATCCTCGACAAAACATATTGTCGTCTGTTTATCCCCGTTACCAAGCACGGGAACTATCCTCTTTTTTACAAGTTTTACGGTATCTTCCATCTGCTTCTGATAAATACCGAGAATATGAGTGGCTCTGATGATCACAATAGGTAACTCAGTGAAAAATTTCATAACCTCTAACTCTGCGAGATGTTTGCTTTTCCCATATAATGATACAGGATGACTTTCATCGCTTTCTTTAACAGGGGTCTTTTCTGATCTGGGGCCGGAAGCAGCAATGCTCGAGACAAAAATGATCTTTTTTATCCCGGGATTCACTTTGAGGCAGGCTTTTATTAAATTAACCGTAGCTTCTACATTTGCTTTATAAAGCACCTCCTCGTTACCTCCATCAATAACTGCACCGATATGAAACAGATAGTCCATTCCGGATACCGCATTTTCAAGTGAATCTGAATCATAATAATCGGCTTTGACAGGAGTTATTTTTTTTCCCTCAATTTTTTTAGGGTTTGTATCTTCTCTTATCAGACAAAAAACCTCATAATCTCTCTCCAGAAGACCCTCGATCATGTGCCTCCCGATAAAACCCGTACTGCCTGTCACTAAAGCCCTGTTTCGTTTTTTCATATCAGTATTTCCTTGAATGAATTATTTTAAAACTATCTGTTTTTTTTATACCAGTCAGCAGTTTTTATTAATCCCTGTTCTAAAGGGCAGTTTGTTTTATAATTTAACTCTTTTTCCGCTTTATCAACACTTACACACCAGTTGGAATTGTAATAAGCCCTTACAGATTCACTTTTGATCGGAGGCCTGAACTTGAAAATATAAGAAATCTTCTCAATTAAATAGAACGACGAATACATTATCCTGTATGGGAATTTGATTTTTATCATCCGTTTCCCCATAATAGAGGCTATTTTCTCCCAGATATCAGAAGTGGTGTACACACTATTCTCACCAATAAAATATTTCTTACCAACTGCAATTTCGCTTTCAGCCGCCTGTATTATCCCTGTTGACATGTCATTAACATAGCCGACATTACCCAGAGTATTAATGTTTTTAAACTGGATCCGCTTATCACAAAATTTGAACAATAAATACATACCCCGAATTGTCCCCGGGCCGTAAACAAGTGGAAGCCGAAGAATTGTAAAAGGAATTTCGGATTTCAATTTAAAAAGATATTCTTCCGTTTCCAGTTTACTTTTCCCGTATAATGATTCAGGGTTTGATTCACTTTCTTCATTTAACCTGCCTGATTTTCCGGAAGGTCCGCCTGCGGCAAGACTTGAAACAAATACAAATCGTTTGAATATTTTTCCGCTTTTTTTATAGTGATCGATCAGAGACTTTGATCCATCGACGTTTATTCTTTTCAATAACTCGGGATTATTCCCTCCACTCAACATCGCCGCCAGATGAAAAACATATTGGACTTCTGGAAGTATCTCCGGCAACTGATCCGGTTCTGATAAATCGCCGATTATGGTCTTAACATCAAGGCCTGAAAAGCACTCCAGATCTTCTCCCGGAAGTACCAGGCATATGGGCTCATAACCTTTATCCAATAAAGATCTTACAAGGCTTCTGCCTATGAAACCTGTACCTCCTGTCACAAATACGCTCTTATTTTTTGCCATATTGAATATTAAGTATTGTTCAGATAAAAATCAATACCCGAAAAAATTTCAGTGAAGTATTAATTGCCCATATATGGATTACGATCTATAATCATCTCTAATGAAAAAAAGGAGAATTATTTTCAGGGTATTCCCATTCAACAGATTAACATTCCCGATTCTTCTGAACTCATGGGAACAGGAAGGACTGGATAATAATTTCGAGATAATTATTGCGGAAGAGCCTGTACCGCTTTCAGAAGGAGATGTATTGATCTACTCTTTTATGACCCCCCATCTTCCTCTGATATCAGCTGAGATAAAAAATATCAGATGTAAAAATATTCTTATTGCTGCAGGAGGCCCTCATATAAACGGCAATTCCGAGTTATCTGAACAGATTGGTATTAATGTTCTGTTCAAAGGTTATGGAGAAGAGACCTTCAAGGAATTCGGGTATGATCTGCTTTCAGAACGCATCACTTCTGAAGGAAAAATCTATTTACAGAAAGATAGTTTTAATATAGACAACTATCAGCCATTCTCAAAATATTTCCGCACGGTCGCGCCCCTCGAGATTTTCAGAGGATGCATGTGGCGATGCAAATACTGCCAGACAGGAACTGCCCGCCACTCATTCCGGTCCATCAATTCGATCAAATCTTTTTTAGAGCGTCTTAAGCATGAAAAATTTAACAGGGTAACGTTCATCTCCCCCTCTGCATTCGAGTACGGCGCCTCCAGCCCGGGTAAGATCGATCCGGCAAAACTGGAATTGCTGCTTGAAACCGTTTCCGGATTCAATTTCAGATTCTTTGAATACGGAATTTTCCCGTCAGAGATACGGCCCGGGACATTGGACGTATCGATGATAAAATACCTGAAAAAGCATGTCATAAATAAAAGCATTACTCTCGGAGCTCAGAGCGGATCCGATCTGAGGCTTAAGGAGTTGAACAGAGGCCATACAATAGAAGATATAGAACAGGATATTGAGACTGCAAATTCAACCGGTTTCAAAGTAAATCTCGATTTCATACTCGGATATCCTGACGAGACAGATGAAGAGAGAGATATTACTTTCAAGTTCATAAAAAGAATTTCAAAAAAGAGTAAAGTCAAAATTCACCTTCACCACTTTTTTCCGCTTTCAGGGAGCAACTATCAATTCCGCCTTCCGTCTTTTCTCGGGAAAAGAGATAAAATCCACCTGCGAAAAATGAAAGAGAGCGGTATCTCAACCGACTGGTGGGAAATACATGAAAGAGCTGTCAAAGATTATTTTTTATGGTTAAAAAAGAACTTCCCTGATTATTTTGACAAATATTTGTAAATATCAAAAATGTTGACTTTTTCCCTGATTGGTGAGAGAATTTAAAAATTGGAAAGGATAAATGTTCATAAATCATTCGTCTAAAGAAGTAACTGCAAAAATTGTCTATTATGGTACCGGTTTAAGCGGAAAAACCACAAATCTGCAATATATTTTTTCTATTACAAACCCCGAATCCAGAGGTGAATTGGTAAGTGTTGAAACAGAGATTGAACGTACACTTTTTTTTGATCTTCTTCCTATAAATGTTGGGCTTATCAAAGGATATTTTACAAAATTTCAATTGTATACTGTACCCGGACAGATATTTTATAATTCAACCAGAAAGATGGTCCTCAAGGGAGCTGACGGAATAGTTTTTGTAGCAGACTCACAACAGGCAATGGAAGAAGCAAACATTGAAAGCCTGGAAAATTTGAAAAAAAATATCCTTGAAGATAACAGTGAACTTTCAACAATTCCAATGGTATATCAATTTAATAAGAGAGACCTCAAAAATTTATCCCCGACAGAAAGGATGAATGAATTATTGAATCCGAATTCCCTGCCTTACTTTGAAGCTGTCGGAACAAAAGGTGAAGGAGTAGTTGAAACGCTAAGAGAAATATCGAAACTGACCCTTGAACATATTAAAACAGAGATTGACATGCTTGATACAAAAAGTGGAATAAAACCTGTGATCAGCTTTGATATTAATACAGAAAAGGAAATTATCCCTAAAAATGACATCCCTGTAAAAAGGATCAGAACAGACGAAGAGGATAAAGGTCATGAGATAGCCAATGATATTAACCTCGGTGAGATTGAAGAGGAAATAATAATTCTGGATGAAGAACTCGAGCAGGAGAGTGAAATTGAGGAAACAAAGGAAAATACTGAAGGATCAAAGGAAGTAAAAGGTGACTTCAAATTATTGAATACTCTAAGATCTGATAGTTCAAGGCTGACTATAATAAATAAGATCAAACCTTTTGAACACTATAAAATCGATATAAAAAACGGCGATTCAAAAATATTAAAAACAATTGACCTGAATTTATCTCCGGGGGTAAAGAAGATCAATCTGATATTAGATGTTGAAAAATAGCCTCAAATTTCTTTTAATTGCATCAATTATTTTCGGTGGATGTTCAAAAGGAGAAATAAATTCAGACCCTTCAAACAATATCCATAAAGGGGCATTAAAAAAAGCAGAGCAATATTATCAGAAGGGAGAAACATTACTTAATGAAGGAAATAAAAATGAAGCCGCTTATTATTTTGACAGATCAATTAATCATATCCTGGATTCATTGTCCAAAGGATCTATTGATCTGAAAACTGCTGATAAATACATAAAAAAAATATCTGCGCTTGAATTAAACCATTTAAAATATATAAATGACATTTCAACAGAAAAAGAGAAAGCGCTTATTGATGAAGTTGTAAATACAAGACTATTCAAACCTTCACATAAAGATATATTGAAGGTGAAGGAACTGGAAGTTAAATCTGAACCGAAATTCTCTATTCCGGTTGAAATTAATGACAAAGTAGTATCATTTATCAAGGCTTTCCAGACAGTCAGGCATGATAGTATCCAGAATGCACTCGACAGATCAGGTATCTATATAAAAAGATTCAAAGAGATCTTTCATGAAGCCGGTATTCCTGAGGATCTCGCATATCTTCCAATTATTGAAAGCGGTTTCAGAACAAATGCATATTCCAGGGCAAGGGCCATGGGTATATGGCAGTTTATAAGATCAACCGCACGCCTTTACGGACTAAGGGTGGACTGGATAATCGATGAAAGAAAAGATCCTGAAAAATCTGCAAAAACTGCTGCAAAATACCTTAAATATCTTTATGATAAATTCGGTGACTGGTATCTTGCCCTGGCAAGCTATAATGGAGGCCCCGGAAAGGTTTCAAGAGCTATCAGAAGGGTTGGAAGTCACGATTTCTACAGACTGGCGCGTACAAGGTATTTACGAAGAGAAACACGAAATTATGTCCCTGCATTTGTCGCTTCTCTCATTATTGCCAAATCTCCGGAGAAGTATGGATTTATTATTAATGAACCGGAAAAACTTTATCTGGACTCTGTTCTTGTTGAGGTCATCTCTCCTGTAAGCTTAAAAAGTGCTTCAGCTCTTCTTGATGTATCATATTCAGAAATGAAAAAATTGAATCCTGAAATAGTCAGGGATTTCACCCCATTTAATAAAAAAACCTACTTATTACGAATTCCGGCATCTTCTGATCCGTCAAACCTTCAGGGGCTGAAAAGACTCCCCTCGAAGAGCAAATATTTTACTGGGTGGTACAGTGTCCGAAAAGGGGACAGTCTCTATTCTATTGCAAGGAAGTTCAGAACTACGGTCCGTAAGATAAAAAAAGTTAACAAATTAAAATCAAATCTTATACGACCTGGAAAAAGGTTGCTTATCCCAAGATAGATATGAAATAAATAAAGTTGTTGAAAAGTCCCTCATATATACATATTATATATAATATGTTTAATATATTGCTTTTTATCCATTTTACTTCCATATTACTTTCGTTGATACATTTAAACCGGTAAATAACTTTGATAACTAAAATAAACTCTGCAATATTGAACGGACTCCATGTAGTAAAAGCCGAAATTGAAGTTGGATTTTCGAGAGGGATACCGGGGGTAACAATTGTAGGGCTTCCTGATAATGCCGTTAAAGAAAGTAAGGAGAGGATTAAGTTTGCACTTAAAAATTCCGGTTTCGAATACCCGGTTGGTGTAAAAATAGTTGTTAACCTCTCCCCCGCTGATGTAAAGAAAGAAGGTTCTGCATTCGATCTCCCTATTGCTATGGGAGTTTTGATGAATAAAAATGGAATAGAGAGTGGTCAGTTCGCTGATCACCTTTTTTTTGGAGAACTGAATCTTGAAGGAAGCCTTAAACCTGTTAAGGGAATTCTCAATTATGCTATTTATGCCAGACAGAATGGTTTCAGAGGGATTGTTGTTCCCTGGAAAAACGGATCCGAAGCTTCATTTGTAAAAAAAATAGATGTATACGGACTAAAAGACCTCACAGAGGTCGGAAAATTCATATCCTGCAGAGAACAGATAAAAATATTTGATCAGACTGAAGTCCCTCATCGAAATAGGGACAATAAGGGATACATAGATTTCAGCGAAGTAAAAGGTCAATATCTTGCAAAGAGAGCTCTTGAGATCAGTGCAGCCGGTTCCCATAACATATTGATGATAGGCCCTCCAGGTGCCGGAAAATCAATGATGGCCAAGGCAATCCCCTCTATTCTTCCTGAAATGACCGAAACTGAGACACTTGAGACATCCCTGATCTATAGTTCTGCCGGACTTTTAAATAACAGGACGGGGCTTATAACCGAACGCCCTCAAAGGTCCCCGCATCATACAATTTCAGATGTGGGCATGAGCGGAGGTGGAAGGTTTCCCATTCCCGGAGAGATTTCTCTGTCACACAATGGTGTACTTTTTCTCGATGAACTCCCCCACTTCAAGAAAAGCGCTTTAGAGGTATTGAGACAACCTCTCGAAGACGGCGAGATAACAATATCACGTTCACTTTCAACTTTCACATTCCCCGCAAGATTTATGCTGATAGCTGCTATGAATCCATGTGAAGATACGATCGGTATAAGGTCATCAGAATTTGAAGGATGTACCGAAGCTCAGAAGAGACGATACTATTCGAAAATATCAAAACCACTACTGGACAGGATCGACCTTCAAATAGAAGTTGAAAAGGTAAAACTTGATGAGATCACATCAGATATTAACTCTGAAAGCTCAGAGATGATAAGGAAAAGGGTAATGAAGGCAAGGAATATTCAAAACAATAGATTTCACCCTGAGAACAGAAATATTTATGCCAACGGCCAGATGGGAAATAAGGAGATCAAAAAATTCTGTAAAATAGATAAGGAAACTGAAAAAATTCTTAATAGCGCAGTAGAAAAACTTGATCTAAGCACAAGGAGTTACTTCAAAATACTGAAAATTTCGAGGACAATTGCAGACTTACGGGGAATTGAAAATATTGAATCTTCGGATGTTCAGGAAGCGTTAAGTTACAGACCGGCAAACATTCTCAAATATTGAAAATTATTCCTTTCCACCCATCAGGATTTTCTTTATTTTGTTTTTGGAAATGCCGAATTTTCCCTTGAAATGTTTATAAATGTCATCAATAGTTTTAAGTTCATATACATCTTCGGCATCAGGTCCGGATTTCCCCTCTATAACAATAACAAATTCTCCGAGAAATTTAATTTTTTCACTTATCTCTTTACGCTCTTCAAGATTGCCTCTGACCACTTTTTCATTCTTTTTTGTCAACTCCTTCGAAATGGAAAATTTTCTGTTACCAAAAACCTGAAAAGCCATTTCCATAAACTTTTCCACCCTTCTGGGAGATTCATAAAATATCATTGTAAAATTTATATTTTTAAACTGTTCCAGAAATTTCCCTAATTTACCTTCTTTTTTTGGAGAGAATCCGATAAAGAGGAAATTATCAGATGGAAGTCCTGAATTCGTGAGGGCGGGAACAAAAGCGGTAGGTCCGGGAAGTGATATTATTTCAATCCCCTTTTCAATAGCTTTCCTTATCAGTATAAGTCCGGGGTCTGATATCAGCGGAGTACCGGAATCAGTTATAAGAGCTCCATTTTTCCCGTCAAGATATTTTATAATAGTTTCAGATTTCTCTTCCTCTTTTGGTTTATAATAGCTGTAAAGCCTTTTTTTTATTCCGAGACTATTCAGCAATTTCAGAGAGTACCGGGTATCTTCCACAATAATAAAATCAACATTCTTAAGTACTTCGATCGCCCGTAGTGTTATATCTTTAAGGTTTCCGATTGGAACCGGTACTATATACAGGGCCATTTCTAAAACTTATCTATTCCAGTCTCTCGGATATCTGAAATCAAGTCCTATTGTCCGGTTATGGATCTTTGTTACGGGAGGCATGGTCCGTTTAAACTGGGTTCCGGTAATCATTTTTTTTATTCTCGATATATCATCAGTTTTAAAGCCGGCCTCAATCATTTCAGGTTCAGAAAATCTGAGATCTATAAGATGATAAAGGATATTGTCAAGCAGTTTGTATGTGAATCCTATCTCTCCTTCATCTGTCTGATCCTGCCATAAATCTGCCGAAGGTTTTTTCTTTAAAATCGATTCGGGAATATCAAGGTACTCTGAAAGACGGACCACTTCGGTCTTGTAGAGATCTCCTATAGGGAGAAAAGCAGCGGCAGAATCACCGAAAAGTGTTGAATATCCAATGAGCATCTCAGTTTTATTTGAAGTTCCGATAACCAGTGCTTTTTTCCTTTCTGAAAAATCGTAGAGGACAGACATTCTCTCTCTTGCACATTTATTGCCGATAAGTGTTTTATTATCAGTCGGGTAATTTATAAAATAGGGATCCACTGAAGGAGAGATATCAATTATTTCGTATTTTACTCCCAGTTTTTCACAGATCAACTTCCCATCAGATAAACTTTCAGGGGAAGAAGTTTTATAAGGCATCAGAAGAGCAAAAGTATTATTTTTTCCCAAAGCCTTTACCGTTAAAGCCAGGACAAGCGCAGAATCTATTCCTCCTGAGACCCCCATGATACCGTTTGCAAATCCATTCTTATGAATGGAATCATATATAAATTTAACAATAATATCTGTCGTGATTTCCGGATTTATTTCAACCATTCAAGATCCTTTGCATCTCTTTTATAATTATATCAGGTTTTTCATCCCTCAGATAATTTGAACTGATCCTTGCTCTGCGGGTCTCATTTTCATCTAAAATACAATCGATACACTGATCTTCAAAATACTTACCCATATTAACAATCCCTTTTCCGGGAGAAGCATAGAATGATCCACCGCCGAAACCTATCCCGTCCTCAAACCCTGTTCTGTTGCAGAATATAAAATGCTGATGGTAGTTAATGGAGTAAACTTCTCCAAGACGTTCCCATAGTTTATGGGATGAAAATCCTTCCGGCCCCATCCCTCTGTGAGGACTGTTGGAAACAGATATGATAAGATCGGTATTCTGAAGATAGTAAAGGTAGGCATTTACAGGAAACAATATCTCTCTGCATATAAGGATACCTCCATTCATCCTTCCGGCCCTGAAAGATTTGAATTCCTCACCGGCTTTGAAGATCATCTCCTCCTCGAACATTCCAAAATTCGGGAGTTGAACTTTTCTGTGAGTATGAAAAATCTGTCCTTCTGAAAAATAAATGACAGAATTATAGAAAATACCGGGTGACTCCTCCAACGGCATTCCGGCTACAATATCAATATCACTACTCAATTTCATCAGAGCTGCAAGGACCCGGTCAATTCTCTCTTTTGTAATATCAAAGATAATATCTCTCAATTGATAACCTGAAATACTCAGCTCAGGGAAAACAATAAGGTTGATCCCGTCCTTTACAGCTTCGGCTATTTTAGAATTATGATAATCGAGGTTTTTTTCAATATCTCCCAATACGGGAGAGAATTGTACTATCCTTACTTTCATATTCAGAATATATCACAGGCGAATGATTCTTACAATAAAAGTACTCTCAGGAAAGGTCATTAAGATCTATAGGAAATGTCATTGATGGTCATTTGCTCATTTCTTTCGCATCATTAAGTTCTATAGTGCTTTGTCACTGGTTAAATAGAAACTAATGACATGAGGGAAACGAATAAATGACATATACTGTAAGATCTTAATGACATCTTGACTAACTATAATTTTCTTTATATATATCAGGCTCAATATATATTTTTTTTATGGCAGGATGTACCATCCTGATCTCTGCTTCAATAGCATTGATCAGATTACTTACCTCATTTGAGCTCAACCGGCTGTCAAACTCTATTTTTACTCCAAGTAGAATATCGTCAGGTCCCAGCTGGAGCGAACGTAAATGGATCACCCTTTCAATATTCTCTTCTGCTTTAAAGATATTATTTATCTTATTTATAAGCTCGGGATTAGCTGCTTCACCGATCAACAGAGATCTTGTCTCATTACCTAGGAAAAATGCTACTACCGCCAGTATAATGCCGATCAATATCGATGCAATACCATCAAATATAAGTATTCCTGTAAAATACTGAAGAAGAAGGGCCACAATCGCTACAGAAAGACCTGCCAGAGCTGCAAAATCTTCAAGAAACACAACAAGAAGTTCAGATTTTTTTGTTTTTTTCAGATAAGAGATAATAGGCGCTCCCTTCCTGAAAAAATTTATCTTCTTATTAGCTTTAATAAATGCAAATCCTTCAGCAATAAAAGACAGTCCGAGTACAAGAAATGCCAACTCTATCTTTTCCACTATAACCGGATGCTGCAGCCTATGGATACCTTCATATATCGAGAAAAGAGATCCGGCCGAGAAAAGGATCAGTGCAACTATAAAAGACCAGAAGTATAATTCACCTGAAAACCCAAAGGGGTGAAGCTCGTTTGCATTCTTTTCGCCTTTTTTTATCCCTATTAATAAAAAGACCTGGTTGAAAGAATCGGCCAGTGAATGAATTGATTCAGCCATCATAGCTGTTGAACTTGTAATAAAGGAAACAACCAGCTTCATAGCAGATATGAACAAGTTTGCAAATAATGCTGTAAAAATCACGGGCTTTGAAGAATTTGGATTTGCCATTAATCGATTTTAAGTCGAATTGATTTTACTGTCAATATAAACAGGTTTGTTTTTGACTGTGTTCGTACGTGGTGGTATAATTTTCAGCCAATGAAGAGATATGTAAAAAGAGGATTTTATATAGCAATCATTACCATTTTATTGATCATTGCCTACCCCCCTCTGAGTTATAAAAAACTTCACAACGATAACCCGCTGCCTGAAAATATAGTGAAGGGAGTGTTCCATGTTCACTCTGATTTTTCAGACGGCAAAGGGGATCTTGATGAGATCACTAAAGCTGCAATCGTCCACGGACTTGATTTCATAGTTCTGACCGATCATGGCAGACCGAATATCAAATGCGCCACTTCTACATCTTATTATGGAGACGTTCTATTGATCGGAGGTTCTGAATTTTCTACAGATTGCGGGCATCTCGCTTCTGCAGGTTTCCCGGTCAAGAAATATCAGGTCCCCTCCGAACCACAGGAATCAATAAACTATGTAAAAAAATATAACGGGTTTTCCTTTATTTCTCACCCATTTGACAAGAAAATACCATGGAAAAACTGGGAAATAGAGGGTTATACCGGAATTGAGATTCTAAGTTCATACAGCAGCGCAAGAAGAATCAGTATACTGCGACTTCTGGCATTTCCTTTTCGCTATATCCTGAATCATGAATACTCTCTTCTCGGATCAATAGATTATCCCGAAGATAACATTAAAATCTGGGATTCACTGAATCAAGACGGGAAATATATGGGAATTTATGCACTTGACGCCCATGCTCAGATACCTCTGACAAAAAAAATATCATTACATTTCCCTTCATATGAATCTATATTTTCAACTTTGAATATCTATGTAATGCTGGATTCCCCCTTTACTGATAATGCTGAGATATCTTCCGCCCGTATAATTAAAAGTATCAGAAAAGGGAGATTTTATAATGTGATCGAAGCTATAGCTCCGGCAAATGGATTCAAAGCAGACTTTATTACGCCAAACGGGACAAAACATCTCACGGGGGAAACAATCCCTGAGGCCAGAGGAACTATCAGGGTTGAACTTCCATTCAGGTTCCCTGTCAGGCTCAGAGTAGTCAGGAATGGTAAACAATTCCATTCAAAGAGGTACCCTGAGATGTCTACTACAGAAGTTGAGATCACAAAACCCGGTGTATACAGATGTGAGATCTTTACAGAAGAAGGGAGTTTCACCGGGCTTCCATGGATTATGACAAACCCGTTCTATGCAGGTATCAGAGAGACACAAGTTCCTCATAACAAAAAATATTCGATCAAAAAGAGGATCTTTTCTAATAATAAACCTTTTAAAATTGAGAATAATGATTTTTCTTCAGGGGAACTTTCATATTTATTATCAGAGGATGGGATAGAAACAATAAATATGAAATTCGACCTCAAGGGGCGGCCCGAAGACCGTAATTACTGGGTGTCAATGGCTGCCAGGGGAAAATTAGATCTGACCGGTTTTAAAGGTATAATGTTTGAAGCCAGATCTTCAGAGGAGATGGCATACTGGCTTGAAATCAGATCGGGCGGGATCAAAGATGAATACGGGTACAGGCACTCATTTATAACCGGTACAGAATGGGAGGCTATATATATTCTATTTGATAAGTTCCATCTCATATCAAAGAATAAAATCAAAAAAGATCTGGACCTCTCTTCAATAACTTCGGTTTTCTTTTCAATTAACAATGCTGTTCTGAACATATCTGAACTATCGGGAAGACTTGAAATCCGGGACCTGGTTGTGATTAAATAACTCAGTGGAAATGGACAAAGGGACTGAATTATCAATAATTATTGTCAACTATAATTCGGGGAAGTATCTCTATAAAACAATCAGGTCCGTTTACGATTCATCTCCTGATACGGTATTTGAAATAATTGTTGTCGATAACAATTCATCAGATTCATCACTCACTGAAGTTATTGAAGATTTCCCTGAAATACATATTATTGAACTTGATAATAATGAAGGATTCAGTAAAGCAAACAATATCGGTGCGGATATTGCGGTTGGAGAATATTTACTCTTCCTTAACAATGATACGGAGGTGTTCAGAAGCTCCGTAGATACTCTTCTGAAGGAGATTAAGGATAATCCTGAGTACGGCATTGTTTCTCCCGTTTTATTATTTGAAGACGGATCTGCTCAATTGAATTATGGAAATGACCCAAATATTATTTCAGAGTTTTTTACAAAATATTTTCTAAAAATTAGCTTCAACTTAAGAACAAAGTTAACAGCTGGAAATTTCGAAAAAAATGTTGACTGGATATCAGGAGCATGTTTTATTATTGCTTCGGAACTTTATAAAAAACTGAATGGTTTTGACGAAAATTTCTTTCTCTATTATGAAGATACAGACCTTGGGAAAAGGGTCAGGGCAGCGGGATTCAGGAACCACATTACCTCAAAAAGCAAAATCATCCATTTTCTGGGTAAATCGGCAGCTCCTGTTTACAATGAGATATTACCCATAATAAAAAGAGGCCACCTGCACTATTACCGGAAACATAATCACTCATTCTCACTCAATTTTTTAAAACTATATCTTCTTGTGAAATTCAGAATAAAAAGAGTGATAACTCTAATGTCAGGAAATAAAGATAAATCAGAACTATTTCAAAAAACAATAGCAGTTATAAAAAATTTTAAATGAAAAAAATAATATTTGATGCGAGAAAGATCAATGATTACGGGATCGGAGAATATATAAAAACCCTGCTCCCGGTATTTGTCCGATCAGAAGAGTTTGAACACAAAATTTTAATAAATGATAATGCTGAAACCGAAAAAAAATTCTTTCGCGAGTTACCGGAATCGGACCTGATCAAAGTCCGCTCGCACAATTACTCAATCAAAGAACATTTTGAGATCCCCGGGGCTGTCAAACACCTGGGTGATTATTTTTATTTTTCCCCCCACTATATTTTTCCATATTTTCTTAAGAACCGGTTAATTGTCACAATTCATGATCTTATACATTTCAAATTTCCTCAATATTTTAAGCCCGGTATTAAAATTGAATTTGCCAGGAAATTTATCAAAAAAATAAAAAGGTCAAATTCAAAGATCTTCACCGTATCAGAGAACAGCAAAAATGATCTCATTGAGATATTCGGTTTTTCCGGAAATTCTATTAAAGTGATACATAACGGAATCCCGGAGATATTCTTCAAGTATAAAAAAGGGGCAAACCCCAAACCTTTTCCGTATATAATATACACCGGAAACTTTAAACCTCACAAGAATATTGATGTCCTGCTAAGGGCTTTTTCCACTTTGAGTAAAATACACCCGGAGCTCAGATTAATACTGGCCGGAGTTAATAAGAATAGGCATTTATCGGAAATTGCAGATAAATTGGGAATAAACGGGAAAGTCTTCCCGACTGGATTTATCCGGACAGAAGAACTTATCAATCTCCTCGATTTTTCGGAGTTCTTTATTTTCCCATCTCTCTATGAAGGTTTCGGATTTCCGCCGCTTGAAGCTATGTCACGTAGAAAAGCTGTGATCTCAACTGAGTGCGGAAGTCTCGGGGAGGTTCTCGGAGATGCGGCTATTTATTTCAATCCGCATTCTCACGAAGACCTGTCAAATAAGATGGACAAGCTTTTAACAGATCTGACTTTAAGATCAGAATATGAAGAAAAAGGATATTCACATTCCGGACAGTTCAAAATAGAGAAAATGATTTCAGAATATCTGAAAGAGATAAAAGAAATTTAGGTTATTCCCCGGTTTAATTTTTTCTTGAATAAATAAGAAGATCTGATAAGGTCATTTTCATGTCATACTCAGGCTTCAGTCCGAACTCGTCCAATATTTTTGAGTTATCTCCGGCAAGATAAGGTTTGTCAACAGGCCTGTGTCTATTTTGTTCAATTTCAATTTTTATATCTTTCGTTGATAATTCCAGGAGTGAATTCAGGATATCAGATATTTTATAAACCTTTCCGGAACATAAATTATATATTTCCCCACTCTTCCCGGATCTTCCGATAACAGATAAAAACCTGGAAATATCCCTCACATCTGAAAAATCCCTCTCTGCAGTAAGGTTACCGACTTTAATAACCGGGTCCCTTTCCAGTCTCTCTATTCCGGCAATTTGTTTTGCAAAATCCGGTGAGACAAAAGAGTCGTTCTGTCCGGGCCCGGTAAAATTAAATGCCCTGATCTTAATAATATCCATATTTTTTGAATTGATATAAAGATCAGCGGCCATCTCCATTGCCAGCTTTGACAGAGCATAAGGGTTGTCAGGAGAAGTTTCGGATTCCTCACTAAGTTTCCCATTTGTAATTCTTGAATAGACCTCGGCACTGCTCATCAGTATAATCCTGGCCGATGGGGAATACTTTGATGCGGATTCAAGTACATTCGAACTTCCGATAAGATTTATCTCATAAGTAAGGCCCGGATTAATCCAGCTATACCCTACATTTGAAATTGCAGCCAGGTGAAAGATCTTGTCCGGATTAAATTCTTTAATTATTCTTTCAATTCCTGCTGCATCCCTTATATCTGTTTTAATAACCTCATATTCGTCAGAGTGAAAATTTTCTTCGGTTATTCCAAGTATCTTTGTCCGGTCTGAATTCAATTCTTTTGTAAGGTAAGATGATAAAAACCCGGAGCAGCCTGTTATAAGAACTTTGTCCATTTTAGTTATCACCGCTGAAGAAATCCTTAACCATTCCCAGGTTTCCGAAATTAACACCGACAGTATACTGAAAATCCGTATCTCCGTTAAAAAGAGTATATATCTTTAATTCAGCGCTAAAATCAATACACTGATAATTATAGGAGGCGATAATGCTTCCGTACCGGAATCTCTTGTTAAAGAAATCGTAGTCTGCCGCGGCCTTTATCCTTAAAGGAAGAAAAGGAACATTCAAATTAATATCACCTCTTAATAATTCTGTATTCAGGAAGAAATCCTTTCCCAGAAAAGGATTGAAGTATTTTGAATAAGTTAATCTTCCATTTACAGGGGCTGCAAGATTTCTGTAACTTAAGGTAAAATTCACCCTTTGAAATTTCCTGAGGTAATAATTATAAGCAAGGGTCAGGTCAAGTGATACATCTTTAAAAGGCTTATATCTAAGACTGTTGGTCAGTTCTGAAAATTCAGGATAGATCTTTTCATCTCCGGTATCTATAGTCCTGTACCTGCTTGCGATCTCCGGATCAAAATAGAATTTCTGACTCAATGTGTAGGTAAAAAACTCTTGTGGAGAACTCTCATCCAGCTTACTTTTTTTTAAAAACCTCGAGTTGAGTGAGAAACTGACAAATGAATATAACGGATAGTCAAACCTGTCGATAGGAACTATTCTCTCCCTGTCCGCCTCATCGACCTTTGTTGAATATGATAATATAATTTCAGGTTCAATAAGATGTTTTATCCTGGAAGTCTTGGTTTCAAATATCTTGTAGAAAGTCGGGCCCTTTAATAGAAATTTTGCTGAATTGTAATTCAGATGGAGAGGTTCATCAATGATATCGCCCGATTCAGGATCTATTGATTTCAGGTAATAACTATGTTTTGATTCCAGATCAGCTGACACAATTATCCATGGAAGTTTAATAATATTTAGGGAATATGATGGGATTAAACTGAACCTGTCCGAAGTAACATCACTCAAATAAAGGTCCTCTGCTTCATAGTCAATACCAGTTCTCTGAATACTTTCATATGAACCCCGGACAGTGAAATATCCTGGGATCTTCCCTATTTTCTGCTGTTTCAGGTTCAGGCTTACAGAGGGGAGCTTTGTGATTATATTTGATGTATTCTTCTGAATATAATATGTTTCATTTCTTGAGGCAGAAACTGATAACGACAGGTTCTTTATGGATGAATTGACAGACAGATCGGAATTAAACCTGGAGCGGTTATATCGCCCGAAGTCTTTGTTAAAAATACTCTGGAATTCAGGATTACTCTGATAATTAACATCAGCACTTACACGGGTTTTCAGGAAACTGATTTTCTGCAGATGTTTCAAATTAATATTATATTCCCGGTCATCGAGCTTTAAATCTTCACCGGCGCCGGATTTGTATTCTTCCGAAAAGTCAAAATAATAAAACTTTATATTTCCTTCACTGTTCCTGAAAAGATATCTCAGATCAAGTTCAGCACCCTTGCCAATTTTTGATATATGATCATAGGAAACAGTAAGATCGAGATTGGGTTTTATATTCCAGAAAAAAGCATTTTTCATAAAAAACCCATAACGGTCGGAACTGCCGATAACAGGGAAAAGTAATCCTGTCGATTTCCCATCCCTTATCGGATACCTTAAATAAGGAAGATAGAATACCGGTATATTCTTTATCTTGAGAATCGCGTCCTTCATCTCAATGTATTTATCTTTTTTTATCTTCCCCTTCCTGCAGCTGATAAGCCATCTTGGAACGAGCTGTGAGCATGATGTAAACTTCAATTTTGAAAATTTCTGAGTTTTTTCGTCTACCTGAAGAAGTTTTTCTGCTGAGAAGGAAACTGAAGGCTCCATCATACCCTGAACATCGTACATCTCCCCTGTCATCTCTTTGATATTAAAATTCAGTTCTCCTCCGCTCACCGACATATCATCAGATGTCATCGTAACTCTGCCTTCAGCAACGATCTCCTTGGTTTTTGAGTTATATTTAATAAAGTCAGCAAAAATTTTATATTGCTCTGTTATTAATTCAACCTTTCCGGAATAAATTATATAGTCACCCTGCGTTTCAAAATTTTCTGCAAGTATTACAGGCTTCTTCTCTTCTGAGAATAAAGGAGATAAGATAAAAATTATAAATATTATTAGAAGAATTTTACGCCTGTTCATGAGAATAGAATTTATCATACATTATATCGACATTCAATACTGAATAATAGTTGCAATGTTTCCTTTTGACTAGATCAGCGATTAGCGATATAATTAAAAATATTAAATGAAAGAATATTACCCGTACAATACATATAAAACAGCGTCTGACATAAGGTCATCGGTTTGGGACTATATTCTATTACGTTCACGGCTCTATTTTTATATTCGTGTGATCTGGTCTATATTCCGTTATAACAGAAAATATACTCAAAAGGGGATGTATACTCCGGAAATTTGGGCTCAGCAATCAAATGAGATACTCAGAATTGCAGAAAAAAGCGGCGGAAATTTTGACGTATCGGGAATTGACAATATCCGTAAAGTCAAAAATATTCCTGTTGTTTTTGTCGGAAATCACATGGGTCTGCTAGAGACCTTGATCCTCCCCTCTTTTATAGAACCTGTAAGGAGAACCACTTTTGTTATAAAAAAAAGTTTGTTAAATTTTCCTTTATTCGGAGAGATCATGAAATCGACAAATCCTATTGTCGTCGGAAGAGAAAATCCAAGGGAAGATCTGGTCAATGTTCTCCTCGAAGGCAGAAACAACCTGGAGAAAAATATTTCTATTATTCTCTTCCCTCAAAGCACACGGCAACCTTTTTTTGATAAAAAAAAATTTAATTCACTTGGAGTAAAACTTGCCGGGAGAGGAAAAGCTGTGATAGTGCCTTTTGCATTAAAGACAGATTTTCTGGAGAATGGAAGGTTTATTAAGGATTTCGGTAAACTCAACAGAAAAAAAACCGTATATATGAAGTTCGGAGAACCTGTTGAAATAAAAAACAGCGGTAAAGAAGAACAAGAAAAAATAATTGAATTCATTTCTGAGAACCTTATGGAATGGGGCGCAAAAGTCCTTTAATGTTCAATTTGGAAAAAAGAGAGATAAATATGAACAAATCAATAAAAAGATACATTCTGATAATTCCACTTATCGTACTGGTTATAAATATTTTTGCAGTGGATTTAAAACCAATACCTGAAAAAACCCTTTTCAGGATTATTCAGCAGGGACTCGAAGCATGGCATTACAGCGGAAAAAAGATAGACAACGATTTTTCTGCTTCCGGACTCAAGGAATATCTGAGTTATCTGGATTTTAATAAAAGATATTTTCTACAGTCTGATATAGACGAATTAAAAAAATATGAACAGAGTATCGATGAAGAACTTGTAGAGGGAAATCCTGAACTTATGAATTTTGCCAGTAAAAGAATAATTTACAGGATAAAGGGAGTTCTTAAGATCATTGAAGAATCTCTCAGCCGCCCTTTTGATTATACAAAGGATGAATCAGTGGAATTTTCCCCGGACAAAAGGGATTACTTCAAATCTGAACCGGAGCAAAGAGATTATTGGAGAAAAATTCTGAAATATAATGTTCTCAATAAATATATCAGACTTGCAAAAACAAAAAAAATCTCTCCCATACCCGTAAACAAAGAACTTGAAAAAAAGTCACGTGAAGAGATCAGAAAAAATTTTCTGCGGAGACTTGAAAGAGATATAAAAACAAATCGAAAAGATGCAATTTCACTATTTATCAATTCCATAGTACAGGTATTTGATCCCCACACTACATATTTTCCTCCTAAGCAGATGGAGGATTTTGATATAGAGATGACTGGTAAACTGGAAGGTATCGGCGCTCTCCTCGGTGAGAAAGACGGATATGTTTCGATCGTAAGAATAATCCCGGGTGGGCCTTCATGGAAACAGAAAGAACTTAAAGCAGGAGATAAAATTCTTAAAGTCGCACAGGGTAATGAAGAAGCAATTGATATAGTGGGAATGAGAACCATTGATGCAGTTAAACATATCCGCGGTAAAAAAGGGACACTTGTAAAACTGACAGTGCTGAGACCTGATGGAACAACGGCAATTATTCCAATAGTACGTGATGTTGTTGTTATAGAAGAAACCTTTGCAAAATCTACAGTTATAAAAGATAAACTCTCCGGTAAGAAATACGGCTATATTTTTCTTCCCGGATTTTATAATGATTTCAGGGATGAGAAAGGCCGAAAATCCTCTGAAGATGTTAAGAAAGAGATAAAGAAAATGAAAACCAGTAATGTTGAGGGATTAATACTTGATCTCCGGGGAAACAGTGGCGGTGCTCTAAATGATGCTATTAATCTTTCAGGCCTGTTTATAAAGAAAGGCCCTATTCTTCAGACAAAGAACAGGCACACCGGAATAAGAATTCTGAATGACCCTGATCCAGGCATTCATTATAAAAAACCCCTGATAGTCCTGGTTAATTCACTAAGTGCATCCGCATCCGAAATTGTTGCCGCTGCTTTACAGGACTACAAAAGAGCTGTAATTGTAGGTGGTTTACAATCATTCGGGAAAGGGACTGTTCAGATGCTGATCGACCTCGACAGATTTGTAAAAAACAGAGAAGAAGGGTATGACAGTATAGGCGCATTCAAGGTCACGATCCAGAAATTTTACAGGATCACCGGAGCGTCCAATCAGTATAAGGGTGTAATTCCCGATATTGTTCTCCCTGACCAATATGACCATTTAAGGATAGGTGAAAGATATTACAACCACCCGCTGAGATCCGATAACATCAAACCGCTTAAGCATACTGACTGGAACTATGACAATATAGATATAAAAAAACTTAAAGAACTCAGCCATGCAAGGGTCGAAAAAAGTTCCGGATTCTCGATCATAAAAGAGTACATTGAGAAATTAAAAGAACTTAGATCAGATAGAGCTTATGACCTTAAAATAGAAAAACTTATTGCAAAACAGGAAAAAATAAAGAATGATTCAAAGAAGATTGATGAAGAGATAAATTATCTGAAAAACTTTACCCTGATCTCAAACCTCAAAGGCCGTACTTTCAAATCTGATAAATTGAGAAAAGTTGCAGAGGACAATGAGAAGAACTGGTATGAACAACTCACAAAAGATATCCAATTGAATGAATCTCTTATGATACTCAAAGATATGGTACAGCTGAAAAAGGAAAAAGGGTGAAACTGAAAAAACCATCCCGGAAAAAAGTAATAAAGCACCTGTTATTCATTCTCGGAGGAGCTGTTGCAGGTTTTGCATACTATTATTTTATCGGATGCAGAACGGGGACATGCCCTATCACTTCCAACCCGACAATAAGTGTAACTTACGGATCAATTTTCGGATTTGTTCTATCCTTATAGCATCAGGTAACGATCAATTAACCCCCTTTATCATAAAAATTGCATATTCTGCAAAAAGATTCGGCTTGATCAATGTGGCCGGATTTTCAGGGGAGAATGACCTTTTTAAGATCTTGATCTCCTTTTGTGCTGCATAAGCAGAAAAATCATTTATGGTAATAAACCTGAGATTCCTTGTGTTATACCATTGCCCGGGAAGAGAATTGGTGACGGGGGCTTTTCCTCCGAAGAACAATTGCGCTCTTGAACTATAATGTCCGAAATTGGGGAATCCGAGTATCACAGTTCTCCCTATCTTCAACGACTCTTCAATAACCTTTTCCGGATATCTCGATTCCTGAAGACTATTATGTATTAATACATGATCAAAAGAGTTTTCTTCAAAATTTCCAAGGCAATCATTAAAATCAAGATTGAATACCTTTAATTGTTTTGATAAACATTCCGCCACCATTCCCGGGTCCCGGTCAATGCCGGTGCAGTCTGCACTTTTAGTTTCACTCAATACCTTCATCAACTTACCCGAACCGCATCCGAGGTCCAAAACCCTGCTGCCGGATTCCACAAATCGGAGTATCAAATTGTGATCATCTCTCAATTCTTTATCATTTATCATTATTAACCCTTTCAAGGAAACTCTTTATCAGTTTTGACTCTTCATCTATCTCGATAAGAAATGCATCATGACCATAGGTTGAGGGTATTCTGCAGTATGAAGTATCAACGTTTCTTGACATAAGATGACGAACTATCTCTTCTGACTGCCTTGCCGGATATAACCAGTCGGATTCGAATGAAATTATAAGAAACTTAACCTTTCTTCCAGCTAAACCCAGGGTGAGTCTGTCCCCTGACACATCAAAGTAATTTAATGCTCTGGAAATATATAGAAAACTGTTCGCATCAAACCTGTCTACAAAAGATTCGCCTCTATAGTGGAGATAATTCTCTACTTCGAAATCTGTACCAAATGAGAAACTGAGCTTGCCGTTCTTAAGGCATCGCGCAAACTTCTTTTCCATTGAAACATCACTCATGTATGTTATATGGCCTATCATTCGTGACAATACCAAGCCGGTCACGGGCTTCCCGGAGTTATAATAATCTCCCCTGTTCCACTTCGGGTCTTTTAGTATTGACTGCCTGCCTATTTCAGAAAAGGCTATCTGCATCGGTGACTGTTTCCATGCTGCAGCGATAGGGATGACAGAACTTATCTCCCCGGGAAAATCTGCAACCCACTGCAATGCGATCATTCCCCCCATTGAGCCGCCTGCAACACAAAATATTTTGCGGATTTTTAGTGAATGCAGCAACTTTCTCTGAATTTTCACAAGATCTTTGGTAGTGAAAAAAGGAAACCCCGCTCCATAGGCCTCTCCAGTTTCCGGGTTTATGGATGAGGGGCCGGTACTACCGGAGCAACCGCCGAAAATATTTGAACAGATCACAAAATATTTATCCGTATCAAATGCTCTTCCGGGGCCTATGAGGCCGTCCCACCATCCGGCTTTTTCTTCACCATCATAAAAACCTGCGGCATGTGAATCCATGGTCAGAGTATGCTGAATCAAAATTGTGTTATCTTTTTTTTTATTCAGTTTCCCGTATGCCTCGTATGCAATTGTTACAGGGCCGAACTTTCTGCCTGTCTCCAGCTCTATTCGGTCTCTTTCCCTTTCTGCAAATGTATAATATTGTTTTTCTACCCTTTCAGTAATTTTATGCCCCATTTAACTTACCCCGACGACCTTTTTAGTGCCTGATCAAGGTCTTCAATAATGTCTTCACAGTTCTCAATCCCGACCGACAACCTTATATAATCACCGGTAACTCCCGAATTTTCCCTTTCACTCTCCGTCATTCTGGAATGGGTTGTAGAGGCAGGATGAATTGCAAGGGTTTTTGAATCACCGATATTTGCGAGATGTGATATAAGGGTAAGTGAATCAATGAACTTTTTCCCTTTATCCCTCCCTCCCTTTATACCAAACCCGATTATAGCTCCCGCCCCATCAGGAAAATATGTTTCGGCTCTCTTGTCATTTTCAGACCTTCCATTTCCCGGATAGTTGACCCATTTAATACATTTATGATCATTCAGGAAATCTGCGATGATCCTGGTGTTTTTCAGATGCTCTCTCATCCTGACATGAATAGTTTCAAGCCCCTGAAGAATCAGAAACGCGTTAAAGGGGGAGAGGCATCCTCCAAAATCTCTCAGGACAGCACTTCTCGCCTTAAGAATATATGCCATATTTCCGAGACCTTTAAACTTATCTATAAAATCCATTCCGTGAAATTCAGGGTCCGGATCGGAGATATATGGAAATCTGCCACTTTCCCAGCTGAACTTCCCCGAATCAATAATTATACCTCCCAGTGAATTGCCGTGCCCTCCTATAAATTTTGTGGCAGAATATACAATTATGTCTGCGCCGTGATCGAAAGGGTGAAATATATAAGGGGTCACTGTATTATCTACAATAAGGGGGAGGCCCTCTTCGTGAGAAATTTTTGCTATATGTTGAATATCTGCTATTTCAAGCGAAGGATTAGCAATGGTCTCAGTATAAACTGCCCTGGTATTACTATTAACCAGATGTCTGAATTTATGTATCTCATTTATAGGTATGAAGTGAACTTTTATCCCCAGTTTATTCAGAGCATGACAAAACAGGTTGTGAGTTCCTCCATATAGAGATCTGCTGGCAATGATCTCATCACCATTTCCGGCAATGGTTAATAATGATGCAGAGATTGCTGCCTGACCGCTTCCGAACGCAAGGCCACCTATTCCCCCTTCCAATTCTGTTACTCTTTTTTCAAGAACCTCATTTGTCGGGTTCATTATCCTTGAATACACATCCCCTGATTCATCCATTCTGAATAGTGATGATGCATGATCGCTGTCTCTGAATCTGAAAGAAGTGCTTTGAACGATCGGAACTGCCTGCGCACCTCTGTATTGTTGCGGTTCATAACCGCTATGTAAAATTACCGTTTCCGGCCTTAATTTTCTTTTTTTCAAGTGATCCTCCTGATACTATTGTTTCTGAAAAACCATAGAATATACCGGTATAATATTAATTTTGAGTTGAATAACTCTGGAGTTTGCCCTTGAAGGGCTTCACATTATCATTAAATTAATCATTTACGCCTCCTGATTACTATTTTAGGAATTGATTCCCAACCGGCTTACCACCTTATTCAATAAGAACAGGTTGGTGAGTGTCATAGAGAGCCGGGCTCTCACCTCGTCTTCATAGCTTTAAGGCTTTGAAGATATTACAAAATATATTTATCAGATAAAGATATTTACGTCAAGTATATCTATAATTTACTTAATCTGCTCAGGTTTATCAGCATCCTTTTTCTCAAGTCTTTTGCCTGTCTCTTTAACTACATTGTGAATCATAGGCTGATTGCTGTCCAATCTCAGTGAAGCATTGAATGTCTTTAAGGCTTCTTCATATTCTTTCAGGTTGAATAAAGTGAACCCAAGCAGATTAAGTACTCTCAGGTCACTATCATAAATTTTATTTGCAGCAAGAAGTTCTTTAAGAGCGCTTTCAAAATCTTTTATTCCATAAAAGGAGGAACCTTTTATAAAATGGTAATCAAATCGATACTTTTCACTACCTTTGATTACTTCAACTTTGACAAGAGCCTTTTTATAATTTTTTAATTTATTTAAAAGTCTCAGGTATCTGATCTGGCCCTCAATAAAATCAGGCTTACTCTCTATGGTCTTTTCAAATTGTTCGAGACTTTTATTGAGCATTTTAAGATTTTCATATTGAATACCCATTGTATAATTGAAAAAATATGTATTCTCCATTCTCGATTTTTTAAATGTTTCATTCGGATAATTCATTGTCAATACCGGGGATATGGTAAACCTGTCAGTATTTGAATCTATCAGGGATTTTTTATGATCATACAATTTTACTGAGAAAATATAGTAATCCGAATAGAGGCCTTTATCAGATACATTCCCCGTAATATTAAGATTCTGGTTATATGGCTGGCTATTGAGCTTGATGATCCTGGTCTGTTTCAATTTACGTCTCTCATTTAATCCTGTCAGAAGAATCTCCACATACCCTTTTTCCCACATCTCTCTGCTGACATTGTATGCTCCGACAACAAAAATAGGATTCTCTTTTAATTTAAAAGTTTTTTCTGTATTAAAATAGATCTTTGATCCGTTGATATTGTATGGGAAAAAGTAATTCGGAGCCTGGGGTTCGCTCTTATAGCCGAGCAGTGTATCCGTCATAAAAGGTTCTGAACCGAATTCCGGGACATTTATATCCCTGTCAAAATATGAGAATTGTTTTCCAACTGTGTTTTGAACATATACCACAAGTTTATATTCACCGGGGACCACTGGAAATGAATCGTGTAACTCAACACCCTTCTTCACATTTTGAACATCCTTATAAGGGATATAAAAATCGAAATTCTTTGTATATTGATAAATAAAATCTTCGCCTTTTTTCAGGCTGACTATTAATTTGAAATTATAAAAATACTGTTCGCTTTTTTCAACATATCCAAGAGAGATCGTTTTTGGTTTTATTGAAATATTGATAAAATTATATCCAAATCTGTTATATCTCTGTAGCATAACCTTATTTGAATTTTCAATGAAATTGATCGAAGAATCGACATCAACAAACCCTTTATAGTCAAGAAAGTTTGTTGCATATGATGCATTTATATGTCTTTTCGGGGAATTATAAATATTAGCCAGAACAATATTTGCTCTCAAAGAACCGGAAATGCTGACATTACCTTCATTGGGGATCATTGAAATTGAAGGCTCAGCCAATCCGGGGGCAACTTCATATATCTTATTTACTAATTCAGATACACCTCCTGTAAGATCCTTTGTCTGTACCTTGTGGATCAGTAATTCCTGAGGCCCGTGATGGGCAGGATTGTATAACTTCCATTCAGTCGTATTCCTTGGTTTAAAGAAGGTTATATTAAAATAGGTTGGTAAATTGAGTTTTTTATCTCCATAGTAATACCATACCTGTGCTGGATAAAGCCCCGGCTTACTGTCATATCTGTCGATCGAAGAAGGTTTACCGAGTATCATATAAAACTTTCCCATATCTGTCATCCAGCCCGGTTTGGGGGATCCCTTTTTAAATTCTTTGTTAACATACCTGAATCTGTCAGCTATTTCTTTCCTGTATTCATTGGCAGGTGTACCGGGAGTAGGGTCTCTCTGTGTCCAGAAAGATTTAATGAAGAGATCTCTGTCCCGTTCATTGGTAAGGTGATAAAAAACATCTCTCTCCTCTTTCTCGGAAATGTGGGTGATCATATCCAGCCATCTCTTATGTCTGGATGGAAGCTCTTTGTAAATCTTCTTCTTTTCTTTTGAAGATAAATTTAAGCTGCTATCACTTGAAATTAATGCTATCTGTGTTAAAAAAATTATTAGAAATATTAATATTATCCTGTTTTTCATTGAAAAATTTTATCCCATTTACAGGCTAAAGTCAATCTAACCTTTCACTGAAAAAGCTCTCCTGCAATAGACGGGAGAGAATCAAAACTTCCGTTCGAAAGGATAACAATTGTCCTGTAATCTATATGACTGATATTTTTCAGAAAAGTTGCATAATCTGAAATATTTTTAGTTAAACTGCATTTTGTTCCCGCTAAATTCAGGCTTTCCACGATAAGATCAATATTTATCCGTTCATTTTCAGGAACTTTCCCCATTTTACCCGGCACTTTTATTAATACTTCATCTGCCTCGCTTAATGAGTCTATCAGTTGCTTTTCAAAGTATCTGTTCTTAAGGCTCCAACTTGCCGGCTCAAAGAAAGCAGTCAATGTATTTTTTGGATAAAGGGTTTTAAGGCTCTTCAATACTTCTCTGACAGAGGTCGGGTGATGGGCAAAATCTTCATATAAAACAGTGTTCTCCTTTTCTCCTATTTTTCTGAGCCGTCTCTCTACTCCGTTAAACCCATTAACGGCATCTCTGATAGTTCCCATCGGAATACCTGCATTGATACCGGCAATAATCCCTGCTGAGAGGTTGAACACATTATATTCCCCATGAAGCGGAGTACGGAATAATAACTCTTTATCTTTTCCCTTCAAGCTGAAACTGATACCTTCCTGATCAGGATGAATATCTCCTACAATATAGTCACAATTTTCTGTACCATATGAAATTTTTGTGGAGATGCTGCCCTCTACAACATGTCCGGTCATTTTGTAATCGGAATTGAATATTATCAAACCTTTTGAAGGGACCTGGTTAACCAGATTTCTGAATGCGCTGCTGTAATCTGTCTCTGTCCGGAAAAAATCGAGATGATCATATTCAAGTGAAGAAATTATAAGGATATCGGGAAAATATTTAAGAAATTTTGACGATCTGTCAAAAAAAGATGTTTCATACTCATCCCCCTCTGATATAAAATATCCCCCCTTTCCTTTAGAATAGTTTGATCCCAAATTAATAGGTTTCCCTCCGATAAAATATCCCGGATCTCTCACCCCGGAGTGAAAAAAGGAAGGCAAGAAAAGAGCTGACAGTTGTTTTTCCGTGAGTCCCGGCAGCAACTACCGATATACTGTTTTTTATAAAGAATTTTTTTAAGGCATCCGCCATAGAATAAAATTTTATTTTATTGTTCAGAATAAATTCCGCTTCCGGATTCCCCCTGGAAATAATATTCCCTATTACGCAAAAATCTACATCCCCGGGGATATTTTCCTCGGAAAATCCTTCAAAGGTTTTTATCCCCGCTCTCTTCAGCATAGGGCCCACAGGAGGATAAAATGAAGTGTCCGATCCGCTTACTTCATAACCCGCCTCTCTGAAAAGCCCTGCAAGAGAGCTCATTCCCGTTCCTGCTATACCGCTTAAAAACACCTTCATACACTTACCCCTTTTTCATTTATTGTGATCCCGCTGAATTCAGAAGTGCAGATACGGATATTGATCCCGAGAGGCAGTGTCTTTGTGAAAGAGGAGTGTCCGAAAGGCATGTCGGATAAGACAGGGTATTTATAGGCCCTGTAGTATTTTTTAATTTTTGAGAAAAAATCAGTTTTTTCCTCATCATCATTAAAACATCCGGGGAATTCTCCAAAAAGGATCCCCTTTACATTTTCAAAAAAACCGGTCTGAGATAACTGCCACAACATCCTGTCAAGCCTGTAGGGCCTTTCTCCTGTATCTTCAAGAAGCACTATCCTGTCTTTGATCTCCGGGAAATGCCTTGTGCCGCATAGAGAGACAAGATTTGTCAGACACCCTCCGGTTACAATACTACCGGCCTCTCCTCCCCTTAATAATATTCCCGGAAATTCTTATTTCATCATAATCCCCGGAGAGGACCCTTATAAAATTTTCCCTGTCATATTTTTTCTCTGAAATTGAAGAATATGCCATTGGCCCGTAAAAAACAGGTATTTCCATCTCTTTCATGATCTTCCATAAAAAATAGCTGACATCAGAAGAACCGATCACTAATTTCGGTTTGAGGGTTTTATCAACTTTAAATTCATCAAGCAGCAGATTCGAGCCATACCCTCCCCTGGCAGCTAAAACCGCTGCAATAGAGGGATCTCTGAAAAAATCATCAAAATCTCTTATTGTCTCCTCAGGAGGTTTGCCGGTATATCCTGAACCCGAAAGTATAGAATCAGCCTCAACGGGAATATATCCCATTTCCTCTAATTCTTTATTACCCCTTGTCCGATATTCTTCCCTGACCGGTGACGAAGGAAGAAATATCCCGATCCTGTCACCCTTTCTTAATCCTGGAGGTTTATTTATTTTCATCCTTCTCTTACCGTCTGTTTAAAGGTATTTCAACATTTACAATTGTACCTGAAGGGCTGCTGTCAAAATTGATCGTACCTTTATGAAGATCAATTATCCTCTTTACGATAAAGAGTCCCAACCCTGTTCCGCTTGATTTGGTCGAGAAATCTTCATCGAACAATTTGTCGAAAACAGATTCATTAATTCCCGACCCGTTATCCGTTAAATTAATTTTTAGAACATTATTTTTATGTTCCATTCGAAGGCTGATCTTTCCATCCCTGCTTTTGATCGATTCAATGGAATTGTTGAGGAGATTTTTGATAACCTGTGTTATCTTTATTTTATCAAGTTCCACTTCAGGAAAATTTTCCCCGGAAAAAAAATCAAATTGGATATTTTTATAAACCTGGGTCATTTTGAATATCTCATTTCTGCAGAGCTCTGTAATATCAAACCTGCTTACTGTTATCTTATCCAGATTGGAAATATCCAGGAATCCAAATGATATTTTTCTCAGATGTTCGGTCTCATCTATTATATACCTTACCGATTCTGTTATAAGCTCTTCATAATCTTCCCTTTTATCCTTTAATGACATCAGGATTTGTTCGGCGGATAATTTGATAGGTGTGAGGGGATTTTTTACCTCATGTGCTATCCATCTGCTCAACTTTATAAGTGTTTTCATCCTCGCCAGATCAGAAACATTTTTTTTCTGCTCATGAATACCTGCTACCATGGAATTAAAACCGTCAAAAAGGTTTCTCAACTCAATCTCATAAGGGATCTCTGATATCTTTTCAAGTTCTCCCCTTCTCAACCTTCAGCATCTTATTATTAAGAATGTTGATAGGAGACAATATTTTTTTTCTGAAAATATAAGCAAGCAATATCCCTGCAACCGTAAGGATAAAGAAGAGGTTGATTATAAAATTTGAGAACAATTCAGGTCTGGTAAGTATATCCCTTGCGATCCCGGAGAAATCAAGCCTCACTATATAATCACCTACATTGAAGAATATTTTCGAAGCCCCTTCCTCTTTGTCAATATAGAACCTTTCACTCTCGGCCAGGAGTATCGGAATATTTGAATTTATCATCACGGGGATCTCCGATCTTATTATCCTGTTATAATTGGAGGTGTTCAAAAGTCTGTTCTCCCTGTAGAGTGTTATATCGGAATTCAGGATCTTTGATAAATAGAACAGGTCATCCTGCTCAAGATTTTTATTCTGCTGAATAATATCACTGATAATATTGTAGGCCACACCACCATTATTATAGATCTGACGCCTGAATTCGATCTCTCTGTTCCTTCTGTTAAATTGAAGAGAAAAAAGGGAAAAAATGATCGCGGAAAATAGTGATATCAGAATCAGTATTGCAAAAACCCTTATCGAAAAAGTTCTGAATATTATTACCCAATCCGCTTTGAACACCATTCTGAAATTCATCAGGCCATTAACCACTAAGAGGAAAAGAAATATTTTAATTATGTTTGACAGAATTTCACTCAGATTTGTTACAGGGGAGAAGACGATCAGTGTATCTTCATTGTTCTCGAACATATATCCTCTGAACTTCGTATCCATAAACTCGAACTCGATCCAGTTCTCTTCGCCCCCATCTACTCTGCTCATATTTCCGATATCTATATTTGACGGATTCTCAATTATCTGCATCTTGTTGTTCAGTTTTATATAACTTATATTATCACCCTCTATCCTGTTGTTCAGAGTAAAAATATTACTCTCCGGATGATCTTTTGTTATAAGATCTGAACTGTTTATTACCTGAATAATGATCTTCCCCAGATATTTATTTCTCTTGAATATATTAATGGATGCGACAGCTACCGATATTGTCCGCCCGAAATATTCCGCTTTAAAATCATCTATCATCCAGAATGGGAACATCTCCTTCGTAGACACATTCAGATACGGTATTCTGTACGAGAACGAACTGAGTATCTTTTTATCAGCAGAGATCACATATATTCCTGAAGATATGTTTTCCTTGAAAGCAATACTCCTGCGCCATATTTTTTCCAGTTCACTATCACTGTCTTCATCAAAATATCGGGACAGATCTTCATTCATCTGATGAATATTATGGATAAGTTCTCTGGAAATGAACTTTGCATAATTATTCTGATTTGCAAATATTTTCTTCAACCCGTGACTTGTAAATTCCCTTTTTTCAGATTCCGAGAACGAGAATACCATTAGAAAGATAGCGGCAGATATTGCCAGTATCCTGATCGTTTCAAATATCAGATTCACCTTGTAAAGATAATTCAGTATCAGAAATACAGAAAGGATTAAAGGGATAAGAAAGGAAACTTTTAATAAAAGAACAATTAAAACTATGGAAATGACCTGGATTGATATAAAAAATAATATATGATTAGTATATTGTTGTGAATTCTTTTTATCCATGATCCTGAACGGGATATTAAGAAGTGTGTACAAAGAGAGTATGAACAGGAGATAATTAAGGTTGGCAGAAAAATTCATATAAGAAAAATTGACTGACCTGATCAACACCACTGAAAGGGCCAATGAGATCACCAATGAGAAAGATACAAATAGTGAGATCATATTTTCATTTTTTATTTTCGTAAAGAGCTTTGTCAAAAATATGTGAACAAGAACAGAAAAATAGAAGAACATCAGTACTGACCTGATCTCAAATCCTGATATATTTATGAACAGGGATTCATTCGCATACAGCCGAATCAGCATAAATAAAAAAACTGCAAATATCGTCCATCCTGCGACTTTAAGGATTTTAAGTTTTGCGGGAAGGATAATAGAAAAAATGAATACAAAGATCAGATATAATATAAGAAACTTTGATTTTGTTTTACTTTTCCAATAAGCAAAATAGTCTGATTCTGAAAATTTTACTATAAGATATAACTGCCTGTTTGAGTTTTCTGAAACATGATAAATAAAAAATGAACCGGTATTTTTATCATATTGAATTTTGTCCCCGTTTTCCGAAAACGGGGATTCATAAAAATTAATTTCCTCTGAAATAAAAGGGAATTTATCTTTAAGCCCTTCAAAAACACTTTCTAAGGTTCTGTACTTTTTAATATAGAACACATTTTCTTCTAATTTTTCAATAAAATATAAAAAATCCTCTTTTTTAATTAACTTCCACTTTCTCCGGCCTATACCCGGATATTTGAAATAAAATACTTCTCCAAAATATGAATCGATTACTCCATCCTTCACAATAACGATCGATTCTCCCGGCATCATCTCTTCATGTCTTAAAACACTGACCCGATGTCTCTTATAAAGTTCAACAGACCTGTATTTTAATTCATCGATTTCCCGGCCGATATTTTTTTCATATTTACTGATCTGCCGGATAATCCCGTTACTGATATTATTCCGATCAGGAGCCTCATCTGTCAGAATATAGACCGCGAGAGGCAGCAATAAAATTATAAAGAATATAATGTAAGCTGCTAGAGTTTTATTCCTCTGAGATAATAGAGTTTCCATTCCTTCCCTTCACGATTCATAAAAAATATAAGTTTGTAGAAATCATCTCTTTCATTTTGTCTGTTCCTGAGAGTTATATTAAATGACTCGACAGCATAATCTTCCCAGATATGTTTTGATATCCACTCGATCGGGATAACCTTGAACCCTTTCATCCTGCCTGCAAGTATTCTTATAAACCTGTCTCTTTTATAATTTCCCCTCAGATCCAGGGGTTCTTCCATATTTATCGATATTGAATCTGCGCAGACTGCTTTTAATTTACTGAAATCACCGGAGACAAAAGAATCCTGAATCGGCCCCATCAACAGGTAATGCTGAACGAACATTAACATAATCAGAATAGATCTCATTTTACCGGGTCCCTTTTCTCCCCTGCATCACAGATTCAATAATGGATCAGACTGTTGACTGTATGGTTGCGCAGTTTTTCCCTTCCTTTCAGGAAATCCAGCTCGATGAGGAATTCGAGCCCGATTATATTTCCGCCCAGCCGGTCAACAAGTTTAACAACAGCCTCTGCAGTTCCCCCTGTTGCCAGAAGGTCATCTACTATGAGGACCTTATCGCCGCTTCCAATACTATCTTTATGCATCTCGATCACACTCTCCCCGTATTCCAGCGAATAACTTTCACATATGGTTATATACGGAAGTTTCCCCTCTTTTCTGGCAGGGACAAAACCGGCTCCCAGAATATATGAGAGCATTCCGCCGAAAATAAATCCTCTTGATTCGATACCGATAACTTTATCGATATCCCCATTTTTGTAGGGCTCCGCTATCGTGTCGATCACTTTTCTGAATGCTTCCGGATCGATAAGGAGTGTGGTGATGTCCTTAAAAATGATCCCCTTTTTTGGAAAATTCGGGATATCCCTGATATATTTTTCGAATTGCAATTTTCCTCCTGTGTATTTTAGGATAATAATATATTAGAATTAAAAAAGGAACAGGAGATATTAGATAGAAGTAAGAAGCAAGAAGTCAGAAGACAGGAAAAACCAGCATTCAGCTTTCAGCCATCAGCATCAGCTAAAAGATGGATGTGGGATTTGGGATATAGGATTTGGTGAAGGGGCATGCTCAAGGAATCTCGACAATTAAATATCTCTGTGAACTTGGTCCCCTTTAGGGGATTTAGGGGCCGCGTGTGCCCCAACTCAAGGAAAAAGTAATTGAGAAATCAGGAGATAGAAGATAAATTATGGAGGAAATATGTTTGAAGATCTAAAAGATAAGGTAGCTATAATCACCGGAGCAACATCGGGGATCGGCTATGCCTGTGCGGAAAAATTTGCCGGATTCGGAGCAAAATTATTTTTAACCGGAAGGAATGCAGAGGTTTTAGAAGAACTGGCCGGAAAGCTTAAGAAAACAACGGATGTAAAATATCTTGCAGGAGATCTGTCCGATGGGAAGTTTCGTGAATCAGTTATTGGGAAGACCATAAACTCATTTTCAGGGCTTGACATTCTTGTTAATTCCGCCGGGATAATCGGATCCGGAACTATTGAAAACACAACGATGGATGAGTATGACAGGATGATGGATATCAATCTCAGAAGTATATTCCATCTGATCCAGTTATCGATCCCCCATCTCGAAATGAGGGAAGGCAACATTGTGAATGTCAGTTCGATCACAGGTTTGAGGGCATTTCCCGGTGTTATATCGTATTGCATAAGCAAGGCAGGACTCGATCAGTTAACAAGATCTGCTGCTCTGGAACTTGCCGACAGGAAAATAAGAGTTAACGCAATCAATCCCGGTGTAGTTGAGACAATGCTTCATCGGAACAGCGGAATGGACAACGACAAATACGGCCAGTTCAAGGAACACAGTAAGACCACCCATCCTATCGGCAGGATTGGAAATCCGGAAGAGGTTGCAGATCTGATCCTGTTTCTTTCATCAGACAGCGCCTCATGGATCACAGGGGTGACATACAGTATTGATGGCGGAAGGCAATTGACTTGTGCCAGGTAAAAACAGGATGTGGGATTTGGAGATTGGGATTTGGTGTAGGGGCGAAAGACATTTCGCCCTACTACCGGTCAGAGGTGAGAGGCCAGAGGTAAAAGCAGCTACCAGCATTCAGCCATCAGCTTTCAGCCAAAAACTTAAAGCACGAAATCCGAAACAAATTTATCCCCCCGCTTTGCTTCCCCCCTTATTAAGGGGGACAGGGGGATCAGGAAAAATACAATAAATATAAAAAGGAGAAAATAATGAAAAGTCATGAAGTAGATTATGAGATATTCGGTGATGATATGCAGGTGGTCGAGATCGAACTTGACCCAGCTGAAACAGTTATCGCTGAGGCCGGAGCGATGAACTGGATGGATGACGATATCACATTTGAGGCAAAAATGGGTGACGGCTCGAAACCGGATGAAGGGTTGATGGGGAAATTGCTCGGAGCTGGGAAAAGGATAATAACCGGTGAATCTTTGTTTTTGACCCACTTTACAAATACAGGTGTCGGCAAGAAGAAAGTGGCCTTTGCAGCTCCCTACCCCGGGAAGATCATACCAATTGAATTATCACATTTTGGAAATGAACTAATATGCCAGAAGGATGCATTTCTCTGCGCAGCCCTCGGGACCCAGATCAGCATTGCATTCCAGAAGAAGATAGGCGCCGGGTTGTTCGGCGGCGAGGGATTTATTCTCCAGCATCTGAAGGGTAACGGCAGGGCATTTATCCATGTCGGGGGAACTGTTATAAAAAGGGAATTAAAAGGTGAGACCATAAAACTCGATACCGGGTGTATTGCAGCCTTCACCAGCGGCCTCGACTATGATATTCAGAGGGCCGGTGGATTAAAATCGATGTTCTTCGGCGGTGAAGGGCTGTTCCTTGCAACATTAAAGGGGACAGGTACTGTCTACATGCAGAGCCTCCCATTCTCCAGGCTGGCAGGCAGGGTGCTTCGGTATGCTCCGGGACTGTCCGGAGGAAAAAAAGGCGAGGGATCTATCCTCGGCGGACTGGGCGATCTCCTGAATGGAGATAACAGATAGAGCACAGCGTCAGCCTACAGCTTTCAGCTATCAGCTTTAAAATCCTAAACCCGAAGCTCGAAGCACGAAACAATACCCAATTTTCAAAGCACAAATGTTCTAAACAAAAACAATAATGGATCTTTTGTTTGGGATTTTCTTTTTCGGAATTTAAATTTGTTTCGGATTTCGAATTTCGTACTTCGGATTTTTTATTTCTAACTTCTACCTTCCTACTTCTGAGGGCAACCACGGGGAGTAGCCCCTACGTTTTTCTTCTGACTTCTTACTTCTGAGTTCTCTATTTCCCTCAATTTTTAGTTAAATTGATCTCCCCTTCTCCCCCTGCCGGGTTTACAAAGTCAAAATTTCCGGATATTTTTGAACTGTTGACGGTACCGGTGAATGTGAAGTCACCGAAACTGAGGACACCGGATATCGATCCGTTCCCAGAAGCGGTATTTCCGGTTACGGTTCCGCTTCCGTTCACAAAGTTCAGAGCAGTAAAAGTGAAAGTTATTGTGGTCTCATCAGCCGTTCCTGTTCCGGTCCACGGCAGTGTCCCCAGAAAAAATCCTGAAAGATCAATTGTCCCTGCTGCTGTAATATTATTGCCGATCACTGCAAAAGTAACAGTTACATCTCCTGACATATTGAATTTTGTGTCGGTCCAGGTTCCCGACCAGTTGCCTGCAAGATCAGCCAACAGATCGGTTCCCCCTTTGTCGCTCTTTTTACAATTCTGGGTTACAAAGAAGGCGAGAAAAATCAAAATAAGTAAAAAGATTAGATATTTTTTCATATTTCCCCCGGTCAAAATTTATACAGATTATATTAAATAATATTAAGTAAAAATCAGATTGTCAATTAGAAATATTGTGATTGTCATTAAGGACTCAAGTGTTTGTCATTTAGAAATGTAGGGATTGTCATTAAGGACTCAAGTGTTTGTCATTTAGAAATGTAGGGATTGTCATTAGAGCTATGGTAAATGTCATTAAAGACCACTTAATTAATGATATAGTGCTTAATGACAAGTATTGTGAACTCTTAATGACAAATTCCCTATCCCTGAATGACGAGTACCGTGAACTCAAAATGACAATTTTAATATTCATTTTTATTTCGTCCTTCGTGCTTCGAATTTATGAATCTTATTCTTGTCAAATCCTGAAAAATTGTATATAATAATGTAAAAATTGATGGTCCCTTAGCTCAGCTGGCAGAGCAATTGACTCTTAATCAATAGGTCGAAGGTTCGAACCCTTCAGGGATCATTTTTTTCTTCTCTCATATCCGCAATTCTCACCATTTTCAAAAATGTAAAAGTCCTCTTTTTGAAAATGGTGCCATATAAGTGCCAACTCCAATTTTCGACTGGTGCGACCTATACTGGAATCCGGTAATCCCCTTGGGACCAAATAGGTGCCATTGTCAGTAATTGATCTTCTGATCTTGATAAAAGTAGGATTTTTCAGCTTTAACTAATTAGAATTATGCTTTTTTTTCAATATTTGACTATAAACTTAATTTTAAATAAAAAAAGTGTTCTACTTTATAAAATTTAAGAATTTGATAAGGACAATTAATATTATTCAATTTTCACTGTTGGGTTGTAGTTCAAATGCATAAAATTGAAGATTTATATTTTTTGTATAATATTTACTCCCAATCAGTTTAATCTTAAAGCAATTCACTTTAGCTAGCTGATAGAACTTCCTTATCTCTGCATAATTTCCAGATGACATATATATACGTCCACCTGGTTTTAAGAAATTAATTGCTTTAGAAAAAAAATCACTATTTGTTCTAAAAGCAGTATCCCATTGAGAGGCTTCAACAATATCATTAGCTGTTTCATCTATCCATGGAAGGTTCGCTGTGATAACATCAATCTTTCTAGTAGGAATCATTTCAAATAGATTTGATAGTCGAACATCAATTAATTTTGAGAATCCATGTGAATTTGAATTTTTAATACATGATTTTATAGCTTGTTTATTGATATCTACGGCACAAATTTGCACCCATATAGGCAGCAAAAATGGCAATTATACCCGAGCCTGTACCTACATCTAAAATACTTTCACCTTTATTAATTTTCATATTCTGCAAAATAAGAGGGATGCTATCTTCAAATGGCCAAAAAACATTTCTATAAACAATAAATTGCTTTCCAAGATAATCTATCATAGTTCCATTATTACCAGACTCCCTAAACTCTCTTTGTCTTATCCTTTGCCAATTAATTATCGTTTCTTTTGAAATTTTATTTGAGTTAATAATCAAATCAACTAATTGTGGGAGACGCAGTATGATTTAGTTAATATGAACATTATTCTCTTTTAAAAACTCAATAAACTCAAAATAACTTTGAGAGTACTTTGGATTTTGGTTAATCTTTCTTCTCCACCTTTCAGAATATTCTTTACTGCCATAAAATCGATTCAACGCCCATTTATAACTTTTATTTGCTCTTCTATAGTAAACTCAGGTAAATCTAGAATAGGATTGCTTGAACCAAATTTGGATAAGTCATCCGTAATACAATACTTCTTATATCTGCGGAAAAATCCTTTCCGGCAATGCCCACTGGATTGGCGTTCGGGCAATCTGTTCTCAGCTCTGATGTTCAGTATGTGCTGATCCTCAACCAGTACGGCTATATCGTTGAAACCCTGGTCTGGCAGCTTAAAAACAACCAGTCGTGGGACTACCAGGAGTTTGATTTGCTGAAGTACAAAGGGCAAACCATCCGCCTACAGTTTGGGACATACAATGATGGGGATTGGTATGGCGGTATCAGTGCTATGTATGTCGACGATGTCACCCTGGATGTATGTGATCCTACGCCTACTCCTACTCCCACCCTCACACCGACACCTCCACCAGGCACCTGTACAGAAAAATTCTCCAACCTCAGCTTTGAGAATGATAACGCCTGGGGGATTCCGATCACACAATATACTGCTGGCTACACCACCAACCAGGCCAAAACTGGTTCCCGCTCAATGCGCACCGGCATCGAATATACATCCCATAATCACTACAGCTATTCCGATGCTTATCAGAGTGCCAGCATTCCGCTTGCTTCAAACAGTGCAACTTTCAAAATGCAGATTTACCCAATGAGCACGGAATCCACCACACTTGCGTTGGCAGACAGGCCAACCGCCACGCTGCTAAGCAGCCAGGCGCTCTCTGGTGATGTGCAGTATGTCCTGATTCTGGACTGGTATGGAAACTGGATCGATACCCTGCTCTGGCAAAGAAAGGATACGCAAACCTGGGAACTTCACAGTTTTGACCTCAGCAGGTACGCTGGAGATTATGTACGTATGCAGTTTGGTACCTACAACGATGGTTGGGGAGGGGTGACTGCCATGTATGTCGACGATGCCTCCTTGCAAGTTTGCCCATAATTCGGTACCAAACAATTTATTCAGGAGAAGGCAATAGCTAAAAAAGGTGTGAGGGTGGTGGATTTTTGGGTCGGGGTTGTTTCGTACGAGCCATCGAAAACCTGACAGGATTTCTCGCTATCAGGATGATTCCAAAATTAGATTGCACATACGAACAACAATAACGTAAGATTTCCGGAATCCTGTCAGGTTTGTCCCACCCATCTTTCCAGCGCCGGAAGGCCCATCCTACCTTTCCCAATCGCGCAAAAATCCCGCTCTTAAGCAGCGGGTCCATTTCAGCCCTGGCCGGCTGGCTGTTTGTACGATGGGGATCTAGCGTCCCTGGCGGTTCGGGTGGTAGTGCTGGTCTTGGGTGCGGAATTCCTGGTAGTTCATCTGCCTGCCCTGCGGCTGTTCTTCCCTTTCTTGACAATCATCCGAAAGATAGCGCTGGTAATCTGCCCAGTCGCGCTTTTCCACACATTTCAGGATCAATTCTGCCAGGTCTGCGGGTTTGATTGTCATCAGGTGCCTCCTTAAATCTCCTACTCGTTTATGTCGCAAGAAATATGCCAGATTGGGTAAGCCCAAAACGGCCGTCAGACCCAATATCCCCCATTAATCACCCCACTTTGTGAAATTTTCCCCTTGCGGTATAGAACATTTGTACTAAAAATAAGTGACAAACCAGACGCAGGCACAATTAGCGTCTGGTTTTTTGTTGCCTGCGACCGGTTGATCGAAGCCGGGGGAGGGTTGGCGCCAACCTCCCGCCCCACCCGATCCGGTACCGCAGATGGCAGGTCCGATCAAACACCCTGACGCGCTGCGTACCTCGGTCATCTGCCGCCGGTGAACACTGCAGGAAGGGAATCATTCGATGATGGTGAAAGATGACTGAGCTGGCGGTGGATGAACGATCAGACAAATACACAGTACAAAAGGAGTAAAAAAATTATGGAACCAACCCCTCAATTCCAGGAACTGCTCGATCCGTTCGTGCGGGGCATGCTGGTCTTCCTACCGGTGCTCTTCGGTGCGGTCGAGTTCATCAAGCAGAAAACAGGGCTAAAAGGCCGGCAGGTCGAACTGCTCTCGGCAGCCATCTTCGTGCTGTTCGGCGCGCTGGTGGTGCTGGCCACATATTTCCCCCTGGTTGGTACGCAGGTCGCAGCCGTGGTCGTGTTCCTGACGATGTGTGTCCTGGCACCCTCCGGCAACTACAAGTTCATCAACACCCGCCTGCCCGACCCGCGCGGTCCTCAGCAGGACGAAAGGATGGAGCGCTAAATTTCGTAAAACCGGTTTCAAAACACTCCTCTCGTTGGTGGTATCTGAAGGAGAAACGGTGGATTTATCCATATTTACTGATCAAAACCAGGTTTCTTACAGAATTTCCCGAAAATGCCATTTAGCGCGCCTATCCCACAAACACAGAGAACACCTATGCGCAACTTCAGGAGGAAACCCATGAACCATTACGGTGTACGACTGGTCAAATAACTGAAAGGCGTGCCCCTGAGCGTCTATCTAGCGATCATGGAAAGCGCCTGCCCGACCCGCGGTCCTCAGCAGGATGAAAGGATGGCGCGCTAAATTTCGTAAAACCTGACACCTTATATTTGATCAAACAGACGGCGTTTCATAACATTTCATTCAAACAGAAGCGGTTTCATAACAAAAGAACCTTAAAATCACCCATAAAACCAGGTTTCAGAGCAAGAAATCTAACCAATGCAGAAATTTTCATTCGATTTAGCAAGCGATCTAGCCCTGGTCACAGTACTTTTTCAGGCATGATAAGAGCCTTTCGGCATGCGGATGTTCTTGGTTCAATTCAATGCGCATGAGTTCTCCATCTTGCCAGATCAAGTTACCTTCTATGGCAAGCAAGTCTCTTACAATTCTTTATGCAGCAAAGCCTGCAAAAGTTGTACCTGCAAGAGCATGATGGTGAAAATCGGACAACAAGTTGTGCGCCAAATCCGTCAATAGGATGAGCGCTTGTTGAGCCACGAGCAACTGCTTACGGCGGCGGGAAAGATGCAAGCCCTGTTTATCATTGCGGAATTGCTCCACTTCTGCCCGTCCACGCTGATCGTATAGCTGCATAGCCTGGGTCATGGAATGCAATTTCAGCGTGGTGACGTAGTAACTGTGTTTGTATTGGCCTTTCTCCAGTCGGCGCTTGACCCAGACGCGAACAGGACGTCCATAATCCAATGGCGAAGCAACAGAACCTAGCCAAGCATCGCCATAAGGGATCCAACGCTGGACTTTCTGGGCCAGGTTTGCAGCCCGTCTGCCTGCAAATCCTTTTGCATGGAAATGGTAGTTCCGATTTGCCAGCCAGCGTAGGTTTGGATCGGTCCCGAAACCACCATCTAACCGCCAGAGCACCATATGCCGTCGTGCAGCGGCTATTTTCGCACCAAATCAACTGCACAGCTTGTTCCATTTGGCTCAATTTCATTCGACTTAGCTTGTTTAAAGCCGTTGCCAAAGAAGATTGTTCGAGAAAGCGTCCAAAACCCCAGGCTTGGGCCAGTTTTCTCTCACTTCTCAAGCGGTGTTGACCTCACAGATGTATTCACAGTTTGCCAGGATACTGATCAGTACCTGGATCAGCTTCTGCCGGGCTAAATTCCGGATTTCCGACCTCATCTTGCATTTTTTCGCAAGGGTTTTAGTCTTTCTTGTGCCTGAAAATCCCTCCCAATGCTGCTAATGGCGCATACTTGGTGTTGAATGAACCGGTCGTCAAGCCAAAATCGATATCCATTTGAACGACTCCTTTCAGGCTAAATCGAATGAAGTTTTTCAATCATACTGGATTTTGAGCTTAAGAACTGGCTTTTTTGGTGAATGTTAATGTGCTTTTCGAATGATACTGCTTTTGTTTGAACGATTTTCGTAGAAACCGCTTCTGTTTGATCAAACGTATGGTGACAGGTTTCAAAATACCCCTACAGCTGGCAGTATCTGAAGGAGAAACAGTGTATTTATCCATATTCACTTCTCAAAACCTGACAGGTTTATGTGAGCCGTGAGAACGGTACTCTCCATCGAACCCAAGTTCAACCAAAATGGCACTATGGAACCCGTAATTTCAATCCACAACCTAACTACTGTGTAAAGTAAGTTTTCGGTGCAACGCACTTGGACCTGAGTTTGGTAAATGCTGGCAGCGATTAAAGTGCATCGCACCTTGAAGTTACTTTGTTTACAGTGTACTTACCTGGAGTGCGAAATATGTTCGGAAAAAAATGTTCATCAAACAGATCAAAAACTGTGAAGGCGGAGACCCTGCCCCGATCGCAGCGGGCGCCGCCAACCTGGGCCTGAACTTTGTGGCGGTCGAGGCACACACGGCTTGTTCGACCACAACACCCGCAAGCTACCAACCGCGCCTTGCTGGACGACTACATCCCCACCCTGAGAGAAGGGCCTGCTCAAGCTGCCGGGATTGAGCTGTGGGGCTGGGGATCGGCCTGGCTGCTGAATGGAGACCAGGAACCGCAACGGCTGTCG
Organism: Candidatus Aminicenantota bacterium; assembly: GCA_963827565.1. GTDB lineage: Bacteria > Acidobacteriota > Aminicenantia > UBA2199 > UBA2199 > UBA647. The sequence continues at coordinate 2,924 of CAWHBG010000002.1, read as the reverse complement.
AACGCGTTCGGAAATTCGACCTGAAGGCTTACCTGATCGGCCCCGAAGACCAAGCAGGGTCAGTCCCGACCAGCACGCCGAAGCCAGGAAATTTGCCCGGCGCATGCGGAACCTGAAGGAGGTTCCGGTCATGCTGTGCTCGTACGGCTGACCCAGCCTGCACCCGAAACTGCCCTGGGAAGAACTGCTGGAATGCTGCACCCATCACGCCCCGCAAATCTACTCAATGCCGGTGAGCCCAGGCCGGACAGCTGGAACGCAGCATCGAGGAGCTCAACCGCATTCGGAAACTGCCCTTCGTGCCTGTGGGGCCGGCTTTCAGCGCATACGGCTGGACGCCGACCGTGAATGAATTGGTCGGTTCCCACGAGGCCTGCATGGCAGAAAGGAGTGTGAAGGGTATCGTGGAGTGCCGGCGGGCAGGAAAAGGCCAGTTTATTTCCCGCTGCTGGCGGAGTTTGAATGGCTCCCACCAGCATTATCCATCCGGAGAAAGTCGATCAGTTGTGGGCACATCACCTGGAACTGCACCCAGCCGGTTCGGTTACCGGGGATGGTATTTTTGATGTGATCGATGAACCAGGAAAGCAGTATTGAGAAACGGCTGCGGACGGTCGAAACCGCCAGTGCGGCGCACCAGGCTGAGACCCGCTCGCTGTGCGGGTCGATCGAAGATCACGAAGATCGCCTGAGCAGGATCGAAGAGCTGGCTCCGCTCCTGAAGGTCAACCAGTTCGTGCTGATGGGGCTGGGTGGTTCGGTGATCGCCCTGATCTGGGGGCTGTTACGCACCGGGCGAGTTATGAGGATTGTTTTTTGAATGGCATTCAGTATGGTGCTTGGTGAATGTGGCGGAAAAGATCTTTAGCGTGCGTTCGTAATGACGACTGAACTGGCGTTCAGTTTGGCAGTTTGGAAGAGCCCCAAACTGACTGCATAGGATGAAAGATGACGGGATGGTAGGCGTTTGAAATGACGGCAAAAAAGATTATTTGGGATGACAAGGAGTGTATGATGGTAGCTTTAGTTGAGTTATGTTCGGATTTAGTCTGCGGGGAATAAATGCCAGCTATAGATTGCAGATACATAATTTAGGAGGAAAAATGATAAGCAAATCTCGTTTTCTTTTAGTTTTTGGGTTTTTGGACTCTTGTTTTTACTTTCTTCAACGAATCAACCGAAAGCAACTTTAGCAAACATTGATACAGCATCTCAAGTTGGATACTGGACTTGCTGGGAGGATGGGACAATTGATCCTTGTCATCGCGATTTCTTTGATATTTTCATGATCTCTGATTCTGATGGCTGGGCCGTCGGCGAAGTGGTCTTATCGCCGTTGGAGTGGGACAAACTGGATAAAAGTTTAACGTCCTTTGATGATGATCTCAAGGTGTGGATATGATATCTTCTGCCGATGGATGGGCAGTGGTTCATCTGGCGTTATTCTTCATTGGGATGGGAACCATTGGTCTTCGGTCGCTTCCCCGACATCAGTCACCCTTTATTCGATCCATATGCTTAACACAAATGATGGTTGGATCGCCGGTAGACTAGGCACAATACTCCATTGGAATGGCATTGCCTGGTCGGAAGTAGCGAATTCAGCGACAACAACCATCTCTGGTATTGATATGGTTTCCCCAACGGATGGGTGGGCCGTAGGAGGTGACACAATTCTACGTTGGAATGGAAACACCTGGACAGAAGTAACCAATCCAGATACGAACATATGGCTCAAGGACGTAGACATGGTTTCATCTAGCGATGGTTGGGCTGTTGGTAGCGATTATGCTCTTTTCCGTTGGAATGGCTCAAACTGGTCGGTATGGGATTACGCTTATCCTTCGAATGGGTTCATCAATGACCTCGAAATGGTGAGTTCCACTGATGGCTGGGCGGTTGGTGATTTCGGATCGATCATGCACTGGAATGGAAGCTCTTGGGAATACACAACTGGCTTGGATGGCTCGCGACCTTCACTCAACGCAACAAGTATGATATCAGGCTCAAGTGGTTGGATGGTTGGAAGTACAAGCGCCCTTCTTAATTACAGCAGTAGCACCTGGTCTGATATCAATTTACCTTTTAGTGATCCTTTAACAGCGATGGATTTTATTTCATCAACGGATGGGTGGGCAATAGGGACTTATGGCAATATCATGCGTTGGAATGGAAATTCATGGACAGAATTTAGCAGCCCTGTGTCAACTCGATTAAATGAAATTTCAATGGTTTCATCTAGCGATGGCTGGATTGTAGGTGAAGGTGGGGTCATATTGAGATGGAACGGAAGTAGCTGGATCCAAGTGTCTAGTCCTACAATCAGTGATCTACATTCTGTATCTATGATCACTTCTATAGATGGTTGGATTTTGGGAGTTGGAAACCAATTTTATCGTTGGAATGGGAGTTCCTGGGACCCCTACGCGAATCCGAACAATTTGCCATTTCACGCCGTTGATATGGTTTCATCCACAGACGGCTGGGCTGTTGGAGGTGTTTTTATTGGTCCCCCAAATTGGTTATCAGGCTACATTTATCGTTGGAATGGCAGCACATGGATTCGGGTAAGTAGCACTGTTCAATACCAATACCTGAATACAGTTGCTATGCTTGATTCAAATACCGGCTGGGTCGCCGGTGATCAATGGAATACTACAGGTCAGAACTTCGAAAATACCATTATTCAATGGGGCGGGAATATATTTTCTGAAGTTTACAATATCAATACAGGGGCAACCGGTTTGTTTAATGATATAGATGTAATTACAGCATCCGACGTATGGGCGGTCGGCGATCAATCTAACATCTCGTACTGGAATGGAACCAACTGGGATCAAGTTGTTAGCCCGACCTCAAACCATTTTTCAGCGGTTTCAATGGTATCTACGGATGAAGGATGGATTGCAGGTAATGATGGTGTC
>CAWHBG010000001.1:320000-751559 GCA_963827565.1 Candidatus Aminicenantota bacterium | reverse complement strand
TGCCAACCAGGTGCCAGGTTGCCTTAAATAGAGGGCAGAATGCAGCCATCAGCCCTCAGCCTTCAGCGTCAGCCTAAAACCCAGAAACCATTTGTAGGACTATCTTTATGAGCTTATTTGCTTTGAAACTGGAATTCCCAGTAAAGCACCGGTAATGATCTCTTAATCACGAGGTCGAAAGGTTGAACCCTTACTTGTCGTTAAATTTTAAAAGCACTCCATTCACCGTTCTGGACGCATTCCCATTTTTCAATTGGATTAGACAGAATAATAGAAAAGGTTCCATGCATTTCGGTACTGGTGGCTCCTTCAGCATTCATAGAAATATTACCCCTGGTACCCAGATGAGGCGGTTGCTTACAAATGTTGGGATTCCAAACTGCATCAGGCACATTCATAGTAAATTTACCATCGGTAGTCAGAGTATAATTAAGAATCCATTCAGGACATTCAGTATCAGTTGCCAGATAAATACTTGCCTGGCCAGTTGCCTTAGTCGCACCACTTTTTATCACAACCACCATCTTAATTATTTTCTCATCCGAGCAGGTATTCACATCTATGGCCAACGGTACATTCCAGGTACCATCAATATCAGGATAATCCAGAACCTTAACAGTTTTGCAGGAAAAAACGATTAACACCAACAGGCAAATGATAAATCTTAAAATTGATTTCAAAATCATCATTTTAACCCTCCTTTAATAAGTGTTCATTCAAATTAATGCAAATAATATCTTAAGCGTTTTTAACGCATCTAAAATCCATAATATTAACTTGGAATTTTTATTTCAAGTCAATTCCGGAGACATTCATGAGAAGCAGGATTAAATTCATTGACCAGTCTTATTTTCCCTTCCCGCATGACTATTGGAATAAGCGCTGTTACAATAGCATTCTTCATGCGCTTGCCTTCGGTCATGAAAATTCGCTTTCGACGAATCTTTCAGCCTACAGCCCCAGCTGGAAATATAAAGCACAAAATCCGAATTTCGAAATCCGAAACAAATCCAAATGACCAAAGCACAAATGTTCGAAACAAGAACAAGTAGGGGCCGGGTTTCTCCCGCTTCGCTTCCCCCTTATTAAGGGGGCCAGGGGGATCAGATCTAAATTGCCAAAACAAAAACCTTAATTGATCTTTTGTTTGGGATTTTCTTTTTTGAATTTTGGGTTTGTTTCGTGCTCAGCCCATGCTGCTTTCTCTTCGCTAAAGCGAATTCACCTTGTCGTGCTTCGTGCTTCGAATTTAAGTTTCTGAAAAAATGGCCGAAATGATCTCTTAATCTGAAGGTTACAAATCACAATTTATATAATAAATAGGTTAATTTCTTATATGAAGTGAATCTTTTTTTTCATCTGCTTCTCCTTTATTTAATTTAGCATTTTTTGAAAAATACTAACATTAACTTTGGATCAAGATTCGGGGAGCAGACCACAATGGATACTCCTTCTTTATAAAAATAATATCATAAAAAAAAATATATAAATCAAATCTCTGAGTTCTCTCCCTGTTTTGTTACTTTATGAACTATCGGAATTTTGCATACTTATCACCTTATCTTATGTGTCAGAGTAAGCCAGACACAGGTTAAACATATTATTTACCCAAATAAAAACAGAACGCTGCGATTTCCAGGTAAAAGTTAATAAGCAAGTTTTTTGACTTCCTTATACGCTTTCAAATCCGTATAAATATCGTTGGTATAAGGGTTCTTCTTTGCCTTGATGACCTTATAGATCATGTAAAGAAAGACAGCTACGTTGGATGCAAGTGCTAAAGAGCCCATGATAGTGTATACAGTCGGATTAAATGATGATTGAACAAAGAATTTACTATGGTCCTGGAATATCGGGAATGTCTGAGCAAACATGCACCAGAGAGCGAGAGTCTGTGCCCGGTGTTGGAGCCATGCGCCCTTGCCGATCGTGAATGCACAGAGGGTTGGAGCGACGAGAAGTGCAAAACCGGCATTGAAGGGGTCATGTCTTTATTCTACACTTCAAACTAAGCAAGTTTAGATCTCTTACCAACCTCTTAATGTATTCAATTAAATAATATTCGGCTCTGTATCCGGGACATTGAATCCATTCACTAATTTCCGTTTTCCTTCTCTCATGGCTTTGGAATATCGGCGTGTGGTTGTTATTTGTGTATGCCCTAGAGTGCCCTGCAAAAAGATCAAGTCTCTTTCCTTGAGAGTTCCGAATATTATTAAAATATATCTTAAATTGTAATATATTTTGAATTTTAATAAATAACGTATACAATAATATTGGTGATATTATGAGAAATCTTAAATACATTGTATATAAAGAGGATAAATATTTTGTTTCCCAGTGTCTGAATGTCGATGTTTCCAGTTTCGGCAATACTGTTGAAAAGGCTGTTGATAGTTTAAAAGAAGCATTGGAACTATACTTTGAAGACAATAAGTCCGACAAGAAATTCATAAATATCGATCAGGTAATAGTTGGAGAAACTGTTCTTAATGCCTGATCTTTATTCCTCAAAACATATTATAAAAATCTTGAAAAAACACGGCTTTGAATTGGTTTCTCAAAAAGGGAGCCATAAAAAATTTAAAAAAGATCCTTATATTGTAATAGTCCCCGACCCGAAAAAGGAGATACCAATGGGAACTTTCTTTTCAATATTACGACAATCCAATTTGCAAAAAGATGATTTTAAATCGTAATATCATCTATGATCTATTTCATCAGAAAATCAGCAGCAGATGAAATAGGCCAAAGGAGGTCATCATGAGAGCCAAACAAATTTTGATGATGATTGTTCTGGTAATGTGCGGTTTCATTTTCCTGTTACCGGTATCGGACAACACTCCCCATCTGCCTTCCTATGATAACCGGATGAAGGAGGATCACGCCCCTACCCCCTTTTCATCCAAGGAGATCGCGCGTGTGTGCTCCACCGGCCTGGAATTGAAATATAAGATCGAACAGCAGGGAAAACCGACGGTCTATCAGATCACCTGGTTCACCAATTCCGACTTCAGGGGATCCGACATTGAAGTGACCACCACCAATATGGAGGGAGCTGTACTTGAGGAGAAGTCGGCCCATGCCACCTGGTTATCACTTCAGTCCCACGCTTCCTTCCCGGAGAAGGATTGTGTGATCACGTTGGAAACGCTTAAACTGGAATGCGGGAAATTCAATTGCTGGCTGTATACGGTGAAAGGGGATGGCGGGGTTAGCCGATTCTGGTTTGCCAGAAACCTGCCGGGCCCGCCAGTCCTTTACGAACAGCTCAAAAACGGGAAACAGATTTACCTGATGACCCTGATCCGCAACAGTTACCTGGACACCCTTCAATCCAACGAAAAATAAATTCGGATCCACCTATCTCCGGAATATCTAATTTGCAAAGGCCTGCCTATATTAAAGTTATATTAAAGAAAATTTTGAATCGCGAAATAAAGATCTAACCCCTTCACTGACCTCTTCACAGATTTTGGGCGGACGCAAGCCCAAACACGGCCCAGGCTGCCTTCTCTTCGCTAAAGCGAATTCACCTTGCCCTAAAGGGGGCCGTGTTAACATACATTGTATTTTAATATAATGAATTTGAAATTTTATATTGGTTAGTGTAAAGTTCACCTTTATTTCAATCCAGGGGGAAAGAATGAGAAAAAGTTCGAAGATTATTGTTGTCGTTATTTTAACGTTGCTGTTCAATTTCTCCATGTTTTCTGATGTGGTCATGACTCTCCATCCGTTCAAGGATATCCAATGGACAGACAGTCTCACCGAAGTGATCGCCAAGGTGAGGAAAAACTCAGGGAAAGCGGAGTTTATGCAGATCTACCTGAATGGTGAGAAGATGGCATGGGACCTGAAGAAACTGAAAAGTGAAAAGGACCTGAAACTGGCGCTGCTTAAAGGGATATATGATAAGATCCAGGCCAAGGATTCAAATTATGACCTGGTGAACCTGGAGGGTAAGGACGGAAATCCTGTATTGGCACTGAAGAACCGCGGAGTGTCCATTAAATTGAGTCCCTACAAATTCCAGGGGGTGAAAGCCGAGGTGACCCTTACTTTTCTCTATCACCCGGGGATAGCCAAAATCAATCCCGAAAAAATGCTCCTCATTGTAGAGAAGGAAAACACCAAAGCCTACCTTCCGGTCTACCTGTATGAGATCCAGGTCATCGCTGCCACCACCAAATTCCTGCCGAAGCTGCAAAAATTCATGAAGAAAAAATGCAAAGCCCTATTGGAATACAATCAACAATATGTGGAAAAGAAGAAGGCGGAAAATGCAAAGTATATCGACTCCAGACCGGATTTTAACAGTAAGCTGTTTTCCAAAGGGGTATTATATGACTCTAAGGGAAGTTCCATGGACTTTCTGGTCACCGGAGCCATAACCGGAGGAAATTTCCGTTACACAAATTGGGCGTACTGGAATAAACTGAACGATGCCACAAAATAGTTTCTTCAGTTCTGTGAAGTAGTCAATTCCGTATTTCCAAATATACATATTCTGAACCCGCACCTATTAGAGAGTTAGTGACTCAATCCCACCCGTTCTAATGCCGGAGATTTCACATCCAAAGGAGATTCATTTTCAAACTTTCTTTAGGTTATGCCCCACACATGATACATATGTAACCAACCTGCCGACTCACCGGGCTTTCATCACACTCTCTTAATGCACTGGTGACTCCGCAAATGAGAAGCTAACTTTGAGAAATATTCTGAAATGCAAACTAAAGATCTGACCCCTTTATAAAATCAACAAACATGGAACCGTCCCCAAAAAGTGTTACTCTTTGGGTTTAAGATCTTTCAGTTTCTCACTGCTGATCCAGTAAATGTTGGATAGTCCGCCCTGTTCATTGTACCTGCTGAAAAAGATGAACTTTCCATCGTGTGAAAGGGATGGGCAGGATTCACTGAATGAAGTGTTCACTTCGGGTCCCAGGTTAACCGGGGAGCTCCAACCGCCGGAACTGTCCCGGAAGGCCACATAGATGTCCATTTTTCCTTTGGAATCCTCTCTCCGGGCATCCATCAGGATGAAGCTTTCATTAGGAGCAATAAATCCGTGAAGTCCCGATTCCACCCCTGCCGGCTTTGCTTTTTCATATTTCCCCTGCACGGGTTCGGCCCGGTAGATCTTCCTTTCTTTGATATCGGAATAGTAAAGATTCCCTTTTTTGGATACAGTGGGGAAAAAGGCGGGGCCGCTGTTCACCGGTGAATCCAATTTCCAGGGCTTGCTCCACCCTTTGCCTTCTCGTTTCACCGCCCAGATCCGGACATCCATCCCTTCATTGTAAGGCGCGAAATAGATATGGGATCCGTCAGGAGTGAAGAATGCTTCCATCTCCTCTTTCCTTGCGCCCTGTGATAAATTCAATACCCTTGGTTTAGACCAATTTCCTGATTCAACACCGGAATACATGATCCGGTAGGCATTGGTTTTCGGATCGGCTGAGGTATAGATCAGTTCATTACCATCAGGGGAAAAACTGACGGCAAATTCATATTTGCCTTCCATGGAGATGATCCCGGGCGCAAAGATAACCGCCAGATTCCCGGGAATCTTCTGCCCCAGAAATGGGCCTTTGAGTTCGGGGAAAGACTCTTTCTGCTTCCCTTCTGCCGGAAGATTGATGACCATACAGAAAACCATCAGCAAAATGATCATAATATTTCTATTTAGCATTCGTTTTCTCCTTTTGAAAATTTCACTTCTTATACGGAAACGGTTCAAAAGGAGTTATGGAAACAGGTTTCAAAAAATCTCAAAGGACTTCTGGCTTCGGTATTGGTGTAATATGGATTTTAACAAGGAAAGAAAAGGAAAACTTAACCAACCTGCCTGACTCAACGGGCTTTCATCACACTCTCTTAATGCACTGGTGATTCCATCACACTCTCTTTAGACACTGGTGACTCCGCAAATGAGAAGCTAACTTTGAGAAATATTCTGAAATGCAAACTAAAGATCTGACCCCTTTATTGAATTTTTTCGTACAGGTTCTCCTATTGACGACTTATGCCGGTCTGCAAATCAGAATTCTGCATTGATTCATACGAACTTTATATTATTTTTAATAAAAAGGGATCAAATATTATTTAGAAAAAGATACCAAGAGTTAAAGCATGGTTATAATTCCTCAATGCTATTGTGGGGGCACCCGGGCCTGTTGGAAGATCTAAATCGACAAAGCCCATTGAGTATCTGTATTGAAGACTAAATACTAACTTCTTTATTTTAAAATCAACACCTGATCCGGAGATAAATCCCACATCTGTACTTTTCAATCCGTCAAGATCTTCTTCAATATCCCCGATGAATGAGTTGGATACTGTGTAATTTCCCTTCATTAAGTAGGCAAAGTAACCGCCAAAGCTGAAATGTGGTTGAACAGATCCTTTTGCATTTAAAAAATACCATTTTAAAGTAATCGGAAATTCAATATAATTAAGGTTATACTTCACATAGAGTGTCCCGATCGGAGATCCGGGAATCGTAACATCCTGTTTTGATCCTTTCCTGAAGTAAAGTATTTCAGGCTGCAGTTTTAAATGATCACTTAACTTGAATCTGGCGGCTATTCCAATAAGATAGCCGGATGTAAATCTTGATTTTACGGAATCATCTTTACTATCCTTATTACTCCAATGCCCGGAAATATTAAATCCATCTTTAATACCGAATTTGACTTTATCGGCAGAAAAAATATGATTTGAGAAAAAAATGAAAACCAAAATTATAAAAAAACTCAAATAGTATTTTTTTTTCATAAAATCCCTCCTATTCTAATATAAATAAATAATCCGGATTTTAAACTTTATTGAAGAATAAGTCTTTATAAAGTCGATTATTGTTGTTTTACTTTTCGTACAGGCACCTGAACTTCATTTCGTCTCATAAATGCAGGCTTAAAAGGCGGGTCATATCTCGCAAGAATATAATCGCCCGTTACTTCATAGCCCTTTGATAAAAGCAAGGCCATTAAACGTTCTTTTTTTAACTTGTACCGTGTTTCGCTCCAGGTTCCGGAATATCTTAATGAAGCGATCAGTACCTCCGGCTCCACTTTCAATTTAACCTTCGGGTCCATTGGGATCGGCAGGTTATCCAATGTGTATTTTGACGGCATCATAAAAGTAACCCGCCACTGGGTATCTTTCATTGTCTGGCTGACAGGAGCAGTCATCGCAATCTTTTCCGATTGTCCTGTCATCCTGACAGGTGATGTCATTGCTATTTTATTTTCTTTTCTGTTCTTTCCAAAGATGTATCCGGCCAGCCGTCTGAACCCGGTATTTCCCGCCTTTTTATAATCGCCTTCAATAAAAGTTTCAGCAACAATATATGATTCATACTGCCTTATCTCAAATTTCCCATCCTTCTCAATAATTTTATATTCTGGTTTTTCTAACGCCATAATGTTTCCTCCAGAAAACATCAGAATAATCAGTGATACTGAAGTAGTTAAAATAATCAACTTCATAATAAAATCCAGTATCATTTTCATTCCCGTACTCCCTTAAAAATTTACTGAACAACTTAAGATTAAATATTATTATATAATAAAAATCGTTTTTTAGCTTATTTAAGAATTCAAATTTGGTGCGACCTTTGCTGGAAACCGGAAGTGTCCGGAAGAAACAGTTCTTCAGCTTAGTTTTTCCGACGGACCCAAACAGGTGTGACCTATACTGTAAGAACGGAATGCCCGCAGGGTACCAAAGGGGTGTATTAGCATATTTTTCCTTAATATCCTACAATTATTTTTTAGATGAAGGGAGTTAAAGGAGAGAATCATGAGTAATGTAAAAAAAAAATTGGGGATTTTTGTTATTGCCAGTGCAATCATATGGGGCGCAGTACTTATTGCCTGCTCTCTGAAATTGAAAGGGACAGGCTGTTATGATCAGATATCAACTATTCTCAGTCTCGGGGCCGGACTTCACCTGATCCTGATATGGGGCCCCCTCGCAGCCCTGGTTATAAAACCACAGAAAGATAAATGATTGTTTTTGGTGCCAAATGGGTACCGGGTTGCCTGCAAATATAAGCGCAGGTATTTAAGTAAAAAGGGAAAAGTAAAAAGTGATTTCAGGATTCAGAAGGCAGAAGTCAGGAGACAGTGGTGCTTCCAGAGTTAAGCCCTCAGCCTTCAGCCCACAGCTTCAGTCTGGCTCATCATTCGGCTATTACTCAAACTTTTTGAAAAATCTATGCATCCGGACTTCCTGCTGACAGGAATGTTAAAAAAAACTAATTTGCATAAATAATTTTGCTTCAGTATTATTCAGATTGAAGTGATAAATCACTTACAACAAATCGAGGAGCATCAAATGAACATAACTAAAATGTTAAACCGAATAAGATTATTATCATTTTCAAAGTTCGTTTTTACAAGTTTTTTAATCATTTTGGCATTTTCAATTCCCGCCAATGCCCAGAGTAATTCTGTTGATAAACGTGATGGCGAAATCGTCCGGATCGAGCCCAACTCTGATTCCCATGTTTACGCCTATTCTTATAGAAACTGGAATTTGGCTAACTGGGGAAAATACGAAAACATCGGAGCAGGTTGGAATCCTACTGGTGGAGAAAAAAGGACCTTCCTTAAGTTTGATCTGGCAGGTATCGATCCCAACAGTGTAAATAAAGCAACGTTAAAACTTTATCACATCCATACCGGAGGAGGCAATGCGGTTGACCTTGGTGTTTATCGGGTTATGAGCCCATGGCAGGAAGGAAGTGGCACCTATCATTCGGGACAGACCGAGAAACCTGCTTCATCCGGGGAAATTAGCTGGGTCAACCAACCTGAAATTGATCGCTATGCGGTGGTATACTTTAATCCGGGACAAGAAATCAATAAATGGATTGAGGTAGATGTTACCTCACTTGTCAAAGCATGGTTAACAGGAATACCAAATCACGGCATGGCAATAAAAGGAAGAGATAATCTCTCTGGAAAACCTGAATCGCAATATGGCTTTAGGTCCAGAGAATTTGAAGATTCTAGTAAAAGACCTCATTTGGTGCTAAATGGTTCAGGTAACATTAATGGAGGAAAAGTAAATTCATCAGCAATTGTCGGAAAGTGGAAATGGTTTACTGATGTTATTGTAACAATATATTCAAATGGTAAAGTGTCGTGGTCTAAAGGTACTGGTATGTGGAAAAAGAACATAAATGGATCTGCTTATGAATATGTTATAAATTGGGATAATGGTTATGTTGACAGGCTAAATTTAACAGGACAGACATTAAAAGGAGTCAATCAGAACGGCACGCCTGTTTGGGGAGAAAGAATTAAATAGCTATTTTGAGAACATCACTTCAGATATCAAAATTTCGGGGCAATGGTTAGCAGATCAAAGTAATGTTTTTAAAGGAACATTGAATTTACAGTAAAGCCAATTTTAGAGTATGTCCCAGGTTTTTTTGAGGACACAAGATATCCTCAATGCATCAAATCAAGATCTGACCCCTTTATTGCTATCCTTCGAAAAAAATGGGCCGCCATCCCAGTATTCTCCCGAGAAAGAGGCAACTTTTGGTGATGACCAGATATTATTCACTTTTTTAGAAACAAGAATAGTTTCGTTTTTGTGCTTACTTTCCGATGTCCGGAGAAATACAGACCAGTAAACTTCATTATTATCAGGTGAGAATGTAGGACTACTGTGTGTTCGGTGATTCGTTTTAATAAACTCCGCTAAGAACTGAACAGGTATATTATGGGGGGGCTTTTGACCGTAATTATGACTTAACATTAATTCCCGATCATTATTCTGTGAATAGGTTTCCGAATAAAACCCGTACAAAAATATCAGCGATAAAACTCCAACAAATACTGCTTTAGGTTTCATTGATTTTATCTATATTCCGGTTATATGCAATTCCCATTCTTCTTCTTCTTCAACCTCAACTATCTGGTAAAATAAACCATCATGAACCGTACATGGGTATAGATGGTCCGGATTAGCCTCAATTACAGGAAGCATCCGTTTCCTGATAAAATTACCATTATGATCAAGAACGATAAATTCATTCTGGTCTGCCTCTCTTTTATAAGTAATAATATAGATTGTTCCTTTATCAACAAAAAATTTTCTTAATCCCGGGAAGTTGACCGGAAAGGTAGTCATTTTAACATTACTCTCGTAACCTAACTTAAATTTCAAACGGTAATGTTTATGTACCTCTTTAATAAAAGATTCAGCTATTCTGACTTTTTCAGTTTTATAATTAATGGTCTTTAATAATTTCCCCTCCGGATTAAAAATATCAATATGAACTTCAGGAGAATTGTTTCGTGAGATATAAATCAACCCTGACTCAGCTACAAATGACAAAGTTCCATTTGCCCTCTCAAAAAAATCATACCCGGATGATTTCAAGTAATTTCGATTTCTTATCCAAAAAGGATACCTGGTGATTTCTCTGATCTCTTTAAGATTATTATCATATGTTTTAATTGAAAAAAACAGATCATTTCCCTTGCGAATTCTTTCCGAAGTAACAAAATTATTCTTAATAGTTTTAAAACAACTCCATCCTCTCCCGGATTCGACCTTCTTCATTTTCAAAAAATCTCCGTTTAAATCAAAAAATGAAAGCCTCCCCTGACTATTTACCAAAATACGGCTTTTTGAAATATCGCTTCTCAGGCCGGCTAATTTCCAATCCATTACCATTTGATCAATTATGAATTCTCCAGGCCCTTCTCCCTTATTTCCAAATTTTTTAATCAACTTAAAATTCTTAATTGAATAGAGGTAAATATCAGGAAAATCTGTTATCAGAATCCGACCATTTTTCACTTCCAGATTTTTTGGATAAACAAGTTGAGGTAACTTCTTTACTTCAGTTGAATATAAAGAGCCTGCCAGCAATATTAGTAGGACAAAAACCACAAAATCAATCTTATTTTTCATAATTAATCACCCTCTAAAATTAAATGTTTTATCTTAATTTATATTAATCTTTAAAATTTTTAATGCAGGATTTTGCCGGTAAAAATTGTAAATTGTATAACCTGAAAATCATAATCATTTATTTATTAAGTACGGTTAAATAAATTAAAAAGTTGAAGCCAATTTCCAAACAACTATATATTCTTCCTAGTTGTAATTTTAAGAATAAAATAAAATATTTTCACATATAAACTGCCTCCTAAGTTCTAAATACTCTAAAAAACCGTTGCTATAAGTTACTTTTCAGGATCTAAAGTCAGGAACTCTTAATCACCAGTCGAACTCCCCCCAACAGGTCCGTATCCTCAATCGGTTCGGTTCCTCCCCCCCTCCCTATTTCTTTTTTGTTCTCAAGTTGCTGTCAACACGTCCCTCATCATAGAGGCCGATTACCTTCACCGGGTTCCCGGCACTGTCCAGGTCGAATTTCAGCCGGAAGTACGGGATCTTCCTGATCACAAATGTATCCACTCCCATGGGGATCATTTCTCTCATATCCTTCACATCGGTCCCTTCCCTCCGGTAATACAATTTCCCCTCTTTAAAAACCACATGACGGGGCCCGTATTCACCGGCCAGTTTTTTCAGTAATGCCGGGTCCGCTTTGAATGGTGACCTCAAAGCCTGAATGAATTCCATGTACCATGCCACCTTTGCCCGGCGCTTGTCATCTTCTTTCAATTGCTTCAGAGATTCCTTATACTCGGTTTCCGATTTTTCCAGGTCACCGGCACCCAGACAGGCCTCAGCCAGGCGCAGCCTCATTTCCGGGGGATCCGGGTCCCCGGGGAGCAGCAATTGAAAAATTTCTATCGCCTCTTTCCCCATTCCACTCCCTCCCAGCAGGCCGGCCAGCGCGGCCACCCGTTTATCCGGGAGGAGGTCTCCGTATTCTTTTTTCATATTCAGATACAGGGTTCCCACATCCGCCGTTTTCCCGAACAGCACTTTACGGCTGAACTTCATGAAAGGTGAATTGTACCGGTCATACTCCAGTGCCAGTGCGCCGCCTGCCGCGGCGTTCACGGCCGTCCTGGTGATCTCATCGGCAATAGATAAGCCGAAGGCGGAGTTGGTCAGGAATACCACACCGGTCCCTTTCTCCGGAAATGCAAGAATATAGTTCCTGAAAATTCCATAATCCCCCCATTGCCAGATCCCGGTCCCCTTTTCTTTGTCATTTTGGGTCCCGAATCCGAGACCCCATCCAAGGCCCTCTCCATCTTCCATCCTAATCTGAGGGGTCAGCATTGTCTTCAGTGTTTCTTTTTTAAGATCCTTCCCCGCCATCACAGCGCAGACAAATTTCGCATAATCCCCGGCGGTGGTGTAGAGCGAGGCAGCGGCAGTGGCCCTGGCCCTTTTTCTAAATGCCTGAGCCTTCCCGAAATAATTATGTCCGCTGGCCATGGACTTTTCATATTCATCTTTCCAGACCATACTGCTGTTCTTCATCCCCAAAGGATCGAGATAACGTTTTTTCATCAGGCTCCCGAGTTTCTCCTTCAGGATCACCTCCACCCCCATCTGAAGAAAACCGTAGCCGGTAGCTGAATATTTCCATTTGCTTCCCGGTTTAAACAGGATGGGGAACACCTTCCCCCCTTCCCCGTGAGGCAGCCCCGAGGAGTGACTCAACACCATCCGGGGGGTAATAATATCAAGCCAGTCCTTCCGGAATCCCTTCTCATTCATCGAATGGCCCATCCGTTCTTCGATGAGCTTCCGGGGCACATATGTTACCAGGGGCATATCGAGGCCGATCTTCCCACCCTCGACCAGTTTCATGGCCAGGAATGCAAAGAAGGGCTTGGTCAGAGAGGCGGCTTCGAATACTGTATCTTTCGTCACCGGAATACCGGTCTCTGCATTCACCACTCCGTATCCATTTTCCCATATCACACTACCGTCCCGGATAAGCGCGATCTGCAGCCCCGGGATCAGGGCGGCCTTCATGAGCTCCGGGATCTGTTCGTCCAGAGACTCTATGATCTGCAGGCTTTCCTGCTCCGTTGTATCTGCCGCCATGTTGACTGGAAAAATGAATGAAAAACAAATAATTGAGAAAAATATACAAAACATCATTTGTTTTAAATTGGACATATTTGCCTCCTGTGAAAAAATATCACTGGTATCTGATAATTAAACGTTCTGCAGAAAAAAAGGTTTCTTTCTTATCAACAATTATCCTCAAAAGTCTCCCATACTTCCTACTCAAACACCCCGGCCGATCTAAATGGGAGCTTCATCACACTCTCTTTAAGAACTGGTGGCTCCGCAATCCACAAGCTCCCGTTGAGAAACATTCTGAAATGCAAACTAAAGATCTGACCCCTTCACAAATGAAAGATTAATTATCTCAAAAAATATTTTAATGTAAACCGGAGAATTCATACCCGGGAGGATATTTTGTTTACCTGAAAGCGATTCGCCAAGTCCTACCACTGCAAAACCCATAAGATAAATATTAACAAACTTATAATGAATATATATTGATACAAATGTACTTTATTTGGATTCTGTTATTTTCAATACCCATAATTCCGCCATTTCGGAAGTTCGCCAGTTTTGATCTCTTTGAGTATTTTCAGATGCCTTACCAACTTTTTTTTGTATGAATAATTCTTTTTTGAATCGCTCTCCGGTTGATAATTCTGTTTCGATGGGATGACTTTTACTTACTTTGGTAATTTGCGCCAGATTCGAAAACAAAAGAACCACTCTGCCATCAGTATTCAGGTGTTTATTCGCTTCAGCGAAAAAGCGCGGGAACATATCGGGTTCGTAATATATGGCTTTATCCAAACCCTCTAAATTATGAGAAGCAGGAAGCCATGGAGGATTAAATACTATTAATTCCGTTCTTAAGTTGCAGTTGGCGAACAGATCACCATGAATCAGATCTATTTTTGAATTGAGCTTTCTTTTATTCAGATATTCGTTTAGGCCAATGATTGCATTTGGATTTGAATCCGTTCCATAAACTTTTTTGAAACGATGTTTCAACATCTGGAAAGAGAGTACTCCACAGCCGATCCCGATATCCATGGCTGATTCTTTTTCTCCCTTATATTTTTTTAACCAGTCATCAAATAGTTCCAAATGTTCGAATCGGGTCGGGAAATAAGTTCCGTAAAAGGGATATATTTTTTTTGCTAAAACCGGAATTAAAATTCCATTTTTGTACCATTGCCATGAACTGTTTAATCCCTGAACCTGAGGAAAGGGCAATAAAAACTCATCTGATTCCGGGTATAGTATATTCAACCAACCGATTTCCGGCGCTTTTTTTACGGTTAATTTATTGTTGCGTACTGACAATAATAAATGATGCGAAAGTTTGCGAAATACTGAACGGAAATCACGCTGTCCCTTAAATGATTGATCAGAGTGATCGCTTTTGATGTATTTCTTTAGTTCTCTCAATATTATCAGGCCGCTGCTATAGAAATCGACTATTAAAACATAGTCTCCATCAACAAGCGCTTTAACAGCGATTTCCGGCTCCATTCGAGACTCAAATGGAACCACTTTAATATTTGGACTGATTGGCTCCGGACGATCAGCTTCTAAATCCCTGCTTGAAAATGTCAATATTAATCCTGATTAGTTCCTTAATCTCTATTAAAATTATTTTTTTACTTTGCAAAACAATTCAAAAACTGATTACCTCCTTTTATTCTACCATTCTCAGAATCAGATTTGCACTTTTTTATACCTAACCTGTCATAAATTTACCGGTTTTTTAACACCAAACAACTACAACAATTATTTCCACGGTTTTTGCAGGGGCGGGCCTTGCGTCCGCCCGGTATGCCCCCTTTCTCAAAGGGTTTAAGGGTGTGGTTCCCATGCCCTTATGACAATAATTGGTATAAAATGAGGGTTGGGTAACCCAACCCCTACACCATATTTTATTATAATCCCTTGAAAATGACACGGTGGTAAGGGTTATAAGTTCGATTACTTCTTTGGGGAAAATCTCCTGTTCGGTTAAAGAACAGGAGATTTTCATGAACACCTTTTTATCTTTTGCTTCTTTTTTTACTGGTATAGGATCTTTTATTGGAGATTCCTTTTTTTCTTGAGCTTCTCTTTGAAACAGATTTTCCGATAGAGCTTCTTTTTCTGACTACCCGGCTTTGTGAGCTGGCGGAGCTCTTTTTTGAATACCTCTTCACAGAGTTGTTGGACCTTTTTAAGTTATAGTTCCCCCCCTGCGTATGCTCCGGCTGCTGAGTTTTTTAACGGTTCCCCTGCTTTTTCCGGTGTTGTAACTCTTGTAACTTTTCCCTTTTGAATAATTTGTTTTTCCGTATACGCTTCTGCTGTCAGATCTCTTTTTCGAATAATATGTATTTCCGGAATTTCTGTTGCTGTTATAGCTGCTGCGCGGATAGGCTTTCCTGCTGGTTGACCCTATGTACCTGCTTTTGTAATTGCTACGGCCTAAGCCTCTTTTACTGATAAACCTATTTTTCAGAGTCATGTACTTTCTGCTGGTCCATCTGTCCCTGTAATATCTTGTGTACTGGTTTCTCAATCCTCTGAACCAGCTTGTCCCGTAACTTCTTCCTCTGTAATAGTTATATCTGTAATAATCATTATAAAAGGAAAACCTGTAATAGTTGTCATAGTACGGCATCCCGAAACAGGATAGATGGATGAACCTGTCCATTGAAACACTGAAGAACATTCCCCTCCGGTAGACCCTGAAGAATATATCTCTCGGAAAAACATATACCCTCCTGCCGATTATTACAAAATTGATATACTTGTACGGGTGTTGCCAGTAATAAACATTGCCGTACCGCCCGATCATCGGCAGAATATTCTCATAATCATAATAATATTCCTCGTACTCAGCAGGCGAATTATAGCCGTAATCTCCGCCATTATAATACTGATCGTCATATTCATAATATTGATCATCATAATCCTGTCCGCTAATTGTCAGTACTGCTAACATAACAAACATAATTGTTAAAATTAATTTTTTCATTTTTACCTCCTTAACACCATTTACATTGCATTATTATTACCAGGTAAAATGCGGATTTAATGTCCTGTTTTCAGGACACCCCGAAGGGCTGCCCTTACATGAATGCAGGTATCATTTTTCTCCTGTAGAAAGGGCAAACAGAATTAACTAAATTTATGCAGATCAGATTTGTAAAACGAAAAAAATCAAATAAACAAGAGACAACAAAATATGGATGGAGTTCTTCGAAAAGAAAATAGTATTAGGTTGGTGGGGCGGATTACAATTCCGCCCCATCTAAAGCATACGTTTTTAAATATGGTGCAGGTTTAGAACCTGCCTGCTCAAGACTCTCTCCATTTAAGATCTGGTTAGTTTTGAGAAAGTCAGATCAGTTTTAAATAAATATTCTTTTTTATTCAGATCTTATTGAAGTTCACTCGTCTTATGGGCAATAACTGTCATATTATAATTTGTGGTACCCCACAACCCACTAACCTCGCGCCAGTTTCCGGTTAAAGTAACCATATTCGGTGAATCTTTAGTTGTGGTTCCGGTGAGAGTTATAGTATTTTCAAAAGTTATGAATCCAGCATCATTTACATAATTTAAAGTTATTGAGATCGTATATTTACTGGTTTTTGTCCAGGTCCCAAACGTAGAGTTAGGATTGTATTTATTCCAGCCGGTAACTGAACCACCGGAATCATTGCCGGTAAGAATTATATCCTCAGTCCATGCAGACCAGGTATCATGATCCACCTCTAACATCCAAGCTCCGGCAGGATTCCAAGTAAACTTTTTACATCCAGGTAATACTAAAAGAATCAAAACCAAAACTAAACTAATAATAAATTGTTTTTTCATTTCTATCTCCTTAATATACTTATACATATTTTTTAATTTTATCTCAAATATTTTTATTAAATTGGAAAATAATTAAATATTTTTCATTTTAAACCCAGGAGTGAGTGATGACGAACAACACTCAATCAATAATCCAACTGCAATTGTTCCCTACTATGATAAAGTTCACCCGCGCTCAATATGTCTTCATGCTCACAAGATGATCAAGGGAAGCCGATTGTTCGACTTCGATCCCCTCAGCCGGGAGACCAGGAGACCCGCAACACATAAAACACTTCTCGTGACAAAAAAATTATTTAAAGGTGCCATTGGGAACAGATCATGGGCAATCCTTCGATCACACCTGAATTTTCATTCAGATCATGACAGGGATAAGGTTACAGCAATTTTGTGTGATATGTACAAAAATTTATTAAATTGATTTTCAGTCTCTTTGGCCAATTCTCTGACTACCCCACCCGTTCTATTAAATCTTATTTCTTTTCCGCAAAAAAAGCATAAAGAAAATCCACCCAGTTTGTTGCATTCACAAATTCCTGAACATACGTCTCATAATAAGGTGTATACAGCGGTTCGGTATTGGGGAAAAAGATAGAAAATCCGAATACCCGGGTATCAAGACGTCCCTGGCTGGTAGTAAACTCATTTGCAAAAACCGATTTATCCAGTTTTTTCATCACCTGTTCAGCCAGATCCACTATCTTTTTCTGAGTAATAGACTGGGTCAGATTGTAGGCAAACCTGTAAACGTCAACAAATGAATTATAATTCTTATATGCCGTAGGTTCAAAAAGGGCTTCACGTCTTGCATCTTTAATCTCTTCATAGTACCTGTCCATATTCTGCTTTAAATATTCGGTCAGATCATTCAGGCCTTCTGTAAATTCGACCAGGAGATCGAGATCAATTGCAGAAAGCTGAACCAGATAGCCCGGGGGATAAAAATCAACATACAGCCTTGTCAGTTCTTTACTGAATGTGACCGGATCAACTCCCGGATTTTGGCTCAAATAGGACATTATAGCTTCATAAGGCCAGCCGACAAAAGGAATATTCATCTCAGATGCAATAAAAATATCCGTTACATCCTTCATCTCATATCCGACCTCAACCATACTCATTACACATGCATCAAATCCCAAAACATTAATATAGGAATTTGTTTCAGAACAAGCGTCGGAAATCGCTTCCTTGACCTCGTTTGGCTTCATAATCCTGAATTCCGTGCTTTCATCATCTGAACAAATACCGAAAACTCCTGCGCCATGATTCCAAAGGTCAAGGAAATATTTTTCAGCCGGGAAATTAATAATAGAGTATTTTACAAAATTGTAAAGGGTTTGGGGATCATCCATATCCACTTCTCCCATAGCCTGCAACTCCTGAAGCCCGTCACTGGTGACCTTATAAATTCCCGCAGGCGCTTCAAATCTGTCCCAGAGAACAATAACATTCACCTCTGTTTCAGGTATTAATCCACTGATCATGGAATCAATATTCATGGCTCCTGCGTTGTCAAGATTGTTATCTCCATCCAGATAGATCATAAATGTCCATGGAGCTGAAGAATCTCCATTCAGATTGACAGTAGTAAATCCAAGTAAAATAATGAAAATTAAACCTATAAAGCATATAGAGCTTTTTACGGATAGTTTCATGAAAATTTCTCCTTAAATTATTTTTAAATGCTTAATACTACTCCTGAATAATTTATCTTTCCTTTTTGAGTTGTTCACTAATTCCTCCCCAGCAATACATATGAACAAATATATTAAAAATCCTTAACAATATATGATTTATGTTTTCATAGGGAAATATGGATTTCAATCAGTCATATTACTTAAAATCGGTACTAAAGATTTTTTGTTATATATAAACAGAAATGCTTAAGAAAACTTAATATATTATATAACTTTTCCGGTAACACAAAAGTTAAGATAAAAGGGAAATCCAATCTCCCCCAGCTCTGTCCTTATTCAACAAATTGAGACACCATTTCTCTTATTAGGACTTTTTACTGTCTTCTCCGTTTATGACACGATATTATCAGGGGTGATTTCAGGGTTCAGCCTTTTGCATTCAACCTGTATTCTGCGTAACTTAAAGTCTTCGAAACTTTAGCATCGCACATAAATTGTGGCAGATCAGCATAACCGTGATATTATTATTAAGATTAAAAAGAGAATTTTTTGAGATATTTGACCTTTTCTTTTATATAGTAATAAAAAAGATTAACAAAGAATTTTAAGGATATTTAGATTAAATTTAAATGTTTAAGATAAATATCAGTAGTAAATTGTTTTAAGGGTTTTGAAAGGAGGGGAAAATGAATAAAAAGGGGAGAAACATATTATTGGTATTTTCAATATTTATAATCCTTATGTCATCCGTTTCTGGATTTGCCCAACTTACGAAGGGGCATAAACCTAAGCTGGCGAAACCTGATCTGTTCATAAAATCATTGCTCTTCGGGGACGTTGCATGGGTGGGTGAAAAAGTCCAGTTAAAATTTCTTATAATGAACAGACGGGGTGGCAGAGTGGCTGGTCCTTCAAACTGTATTGTAAAGATAGGCAGAGAAGCTCACGGCAGAAAATTTACCATCCCCAAGCTGAATCCCGGGAAAGGATATACTTTCAGCAGGGAATGGACTCCCACAAAAAAGGGGAACGTCAATATAATTGTTATTGCAGATTTCGGCGGCAATGTGGATGAGATGGATGAGGATAATACAATATCAAAAATTGTTAAGGTTTCCGTCAATAACTCTCTAAAAGTCATGAACAAAACCTTAAAAATCTCTGGATCTTTAACAAATGGAATTGATTGTAATAATTATGCGGTTATGAGTATGGGATTATATTTAAACTATGGAAGTAACCCTGCCGAGAATCTAATCATTAAAGTGAATGACCATTTTGCAGAGGAAACCAGGCCGGGAATTTATGAATATAGAAAAATTTGTAGTATTGTAAATAATATAAAAATACTTATCAGCAAAAAATTATCAACCAATCCCGATAATTATCAAACTCTGGTTTCTGCAACCGGTAATTTCAAACCTACGATCGAAATTTTCTCACCTTTATGTGGCTCTATGGATGTTCAGGCGACAAATGGACTAAAAATCACCTGGTCGGTCAGTCCTTATATATTTGACTTGATAATCCGTGAGTTCATCACCGGGGAGATAGGATATATCGGGAATCCGATGGTTTATGAGGTGAAGGGAATAACCGGTAATTCACATAATGTTCCGGTTTCTGTATTAAAACCCGGCAAAACATATGAGATCTATCTTAAATATAAAATTGGGAAATTTAATCTGTTCGGAAAATGCACTCCGGGATCGACCATAAATTACAATGCTTGGAACTATGTAGAATTTAGAACAATGAAAGAATAGTGAATTATGTTATCTCAATACTCTAATATATTTTAATATTTATTAATAAAAATGGCCGGGTGACCCGATCCCTGCACAGCATTAAATGAAATTATCGGGAGAGGCTGGTCACAGTGCTGTTTGTCTATATACTGAATAGGTGCTAATTAAAATTATTGTAAGGGCAACTCCCCCGTTTTTCTATCTGAATAATTATTCTGATTTCACCTCTTCTTCATTATCTTCCATGATCTCCAGATTGAACCTTCTTTTTTGTTTCATACCTGCAGCAGAAAGAATTGTCCTGATGGCCTGTGCCGTCCGCCCTTTTTTCCCGATCACTTTGCCTATATCGGATTGATGGGTTCTTAATTCAAGGATACTTGTCTGTTCGCCATCAATCTGATTAACTTTTACACTTTCAGGATTGTCTACCAACGCTTTGCATACTGTTTCAACCAGTTCTTTCACTTTGATCTCCTTTTTGTTCAGATTAGATCTTCCCAAAGATTATTCCAATTCATACTTTCAACCTTCACATTCACTACTACTGTTAATAAGGATACTTAAGTAAAATTATTTTTACAAGTCCGGCATATTTTTTATTTCAGGAAGGGATCCATACTGTTATTCATATTACGGAGCGAGAAAGTGCTCTATCTATAAAGCCTTGCATTTATATCTGTACCTTACCTTAATCTGTTCAGAAGGATACTGGTTCATCCGTTGAGGCATATCTATTTTTTATTTTCGGGATTAACCGGGAAAAAGAAATATTTCTGGGAGTAATCAGATCTTATTTATGTTAATATTAATCTGATTTTTTTTTAATATATTAATAATAAGAAAGAGGAGAATACGATATTGTGATTGATTGTAACCCTTTGTATCTTTTCCCCTTATAATCACAATGTATTATCTTCCACTTCCGGCTCACAGTTGTAATATGAACTAGAATGAGAAACAGAATAGAACCGAAACCCCTGAAAATTGCATTTATCGGGTCAAGAGGATACCCCTATGTCTATGGGGGATACGAGACTTTCATTAAAGAAATTGGAGAAAGATTGACAAGAGACGGTTATGAAGTGACCGTTTATTGTCATAAAAACCTTTTCAATGAATTTCCTGAATCAATAGGCGGTATAAACCTTATTTACAAGTCCACAATAGAGAAGAAAAGCCTGAGCCAGTTCATTCACTCTTTCAAGTCTATTCTTCATGCTGTATTCAGGAATTATGATCTTATATATGTAGTTAATTCTGCAAATGGCCCTTTTGGCATTTTCACAAAACTTTTCAAAAAAAAAACAATTATAAATCTTGACGGATTGGAATGGCTGAGGCCAAAGTGGAAAGGGTTGGGTGCCAGATATTTTTATTTCTCATCAAAACTTGCCACAAAGCTTTATGACAACCTTATAACAGACTCAATAGAGATGCAGAGAGTATACAGAGAGGAATTTAAGGCAGAATCTGATATGATCGCATATGGTGCTAATGTCAGGTTCTCACAGGATCCCGGGAAGATCAGTAAGTGGGGCCTGGAGAAAAACAACTACTATTTAATTGTCGGCAGACTGATTCCGGACAACAATTCTGACTTCCTTATCAGAGAGTTCATTAAATCCGATTCAACAAAAAAGCTCGTAGTTGTTGGAGACGTGCCATATAAAGATAAATATGCAGAAGATATTAAAGCGAATAACGATCCCAGGCTGGTTTTTACAGGATATGTGACAGATCAGGACGAATTGGCCGAATTATACCATAATTGTTTTTTCTATTTCCACGGCCATCAATACGGAGGAACCAACCCGGCAATGCTCAAGGCTTTAGCCTACGGATGTGCTATATGCGCACTCGATACCCCTTTCAACAGGGAAATGCTTGTAAATGAAAAACACGGATTATTGTTCAGAAAAGAAAAAGGGGACCTGAAGAAAACAATAGAGTATATTGAGAATGAGCCATCGATCATTAATGATCTCCGTATCTCCGCGCGAAAAAGAATAATAGAATATTATAACTGGGAAATAATAAATGATAAGTATAAAAAACTATTTCAGAAGATAATTAATGATTCACATCCTGCTTAACTGAACTTCCGCAGCAATGGAACCAAATGCAGCCCAATTTCCTTTTAATACTAATTGTTTGAAAAGATTTACGCCCTTCTCTCTGTTCCCATTATAATAATACCAGTTCCCGAGACCATAGATGAGAGCAGGATCTGCTGTTGTAGAATTGACCCCATTTAATAGCTCCTTTTCAGATAGTAAGCCTTTATAGAATAGTAGAAGTCTGTAATATGATGTATTCTCAATTACAATTAATTTCTTTGTGATCGGAGCAAGAACATCTGCAGCCTCTTTCTCTTTACCATTGAGTCGTAATGTCATATAAAGCCAGTGCGATGTTGCGGTTTTCATATCATCATTTTTTGAGACCTTCATACACTCTTTGTACGATTCGAGTGCGTTTTCAAGATCTCCCTTAAGATAGTAAGCCAGGCCCAGGTGATACCAGACATTAGAATGCAATGTACTTAATGGAATATTCTTTTTATTCGGGATCCCGTCCGGTTCGATCATGTCCTCAGTACCATTTATCAGACGGGCAGCATGTTCCAGATCGGCAATCGCTTTATCAAATTCCCTCAGTGAGATATATCGGTGTCCCCTGTGCCTGTACAGCCTGGCATCATTAGGGTTTTTATTAATACCTTTTGAGAAAATATTAACGGCCTCCCTGTATTCCCCCATATAAGCGACCCTCCGGCCATACCATATGAGAATATCTGTATTTTCCGGATCTTGCATATATTCATTTCTTGCTATAGTTAGTTTATCTACAAATATATTTTTTGTCCTTTCATTGAGAACAGGCGGTTTAAGTACCCTACCTAGTGATGAAACTGCCTGAACACTGCCGGAAATTTCAGTATTCGAATTGGCAAAGTGTAGATGTGAAAAACGGAGCTTGCCTCCGTCACTTCTGATAAAGAATGTTACCGGGCCTTTTTGTATTCGAAGGTTTTTTTGTTCAAAGAACCATACAGCAGTAACCAACGCATTTGACCCATATATATTAAAATAAATATCCTCCAGCCATAATCTATTACTTTGAACTTTACCCCCCTCCACGAATCCAAATCCCCGATGATGCTCAGTTACTGCTTTGTATCCTTTTATAAGGCCATTTCTCTCTGATGATAAATAGGTTAGTTCAGAACCGGTTTGAAAAACTTTACTCAAAATTTTAATATCGTAAGAATTCCACATCTCGACCCACTTATTTAGCAGATTATTGATTTGGATTTCAGTAATGAACTCTCTTTTTCCAGAAGAATGTGATGAGTATAGAATGTTATTAAAAGTGAATACTATTAATAGTAATGTCATTGCAACAATTGTATTTCTGTAAAAAATTTTCATTTCATCTCCTGCTGATCATTTCCTAATAACTTTTAGTAAAATATAGGACCCCGGAACTGTCAAATTCAGAAATTATATAGATATTTCCACCTGTATCAATAGCCATATCGATCAATTTTTTACGATAAATAAAACTGATCTTATCAGAGACAAAGAGAGGATCTGTCCAGGTATCACCGCCATCAATCGACCTGACATAATAACATCCTGAACTATTCTTAAAAATAATATTAATATTACCGACAGTATCTGTTTTTATATCAGGATAAGTATCATTTGAATTTGAGGTTATCTCAATTCTACTCCCCCAGTTTACACTTTCACCCGGGGATCTGTAGAATACTATCTGGTTTTCAAAAGGCATATGTGAACTGGATAATACAATATAGACCTCGTTATTACCTCCAGTCGAGAAGTCGGCTGATGAACAAACTCCAAAAGAACCATCAACATCACTCCAGGTTTGCCCAAGGTTTTTTGAAGAATTGAAATATACATGCCCATAACGGCTATCCCACAATGGCCATGCCGCCCAAGCTGCATAAATATAATTGCCCTTTACTGTAAATGCCGGATTATATACTGAACTGAAATTATCTTTTTCTGAAGAGATATTCACTGCTGGTGAAAAAGTATTTCCCCCATCAAGAGACCTCTGATAATAAACTGCTGTATCTGCGGAAGAAGAGGGAAGCACCCATAATAAATATAAATCTCCTTCTGTATCAGCTTGAATCTCAGACTCGATTTTATAGGGGGTTTCATAACTTATCCTCTGAGGAGATGACCATGTCCGGCCGGCATCATTGGATGACGAAAAAAAGAGCCCTTTATTAGAGAAGGTGACATAAATATTTCCATTTCCAAATGTTGAGATCGAAGGATTAGATATCTTCTCATTTGATGTAAAAATGTTAACAGGTTGACTCCAACCAGCTCCTCCATCCACAGATCTGATGATCGTAACATGATGTTCACTATTATTATCATATCTTTCATAAACAATAAAAAGATGATCATTTTCATCAATGGCAATAGATGGATTATAAGAAGCAAAATTACTATCTGTGATCGAAACCGAAATAGCAAAGGCGTTATTCTCCCTTACTCTGAAATATAGTTTTTCAGAAAAGTTTCTTCCCCCATCACTCACAAAAACAGGAATATCGCTTAATGTTCCCTTATCTTCCAATAATGGGTGATCTATTCCGGAATCAGATTCAATACTCTCTGATGATATTGTACAGGTAAGTTCAGTTTCACTGATAAAAATGGTTTCTTTCCCTATATCATTAAAGTATATCTTAGAATATTCGGTAAATCCCGCTCCAGTAACCTTGAGTGTAAACCCGGGCATATTTATGGCTTTAGATGAAGGCGATATCGCTGTAAGGATAGGAGCTGCTTCAATATTTTCCTTTGTACATCCATATATAGAAAATATTATTAATGAAAGAACAATAATAACTTTTAATATAGAACCAGTTCCATTCTTTATCATTCTTTCTCCCTTTCCATATATTTATGTTAGCTGTTAATAATAATAAAGACAACAGAAAACTAAATATCAATTTTTAATATTTAAATTGTTGAAAATATTGAAAACAAACAACATAATATTACATTAGAAAAGGAGGTTTTATGACAAATGTAATTAAAAGTACTGAAATTAAGAAACAAAGTGACAGAAAGAAAAAAGCCCGAGAATCCTATCTCAAATGTAGTGACAGGAAATTTGATGAAGTTCTTATGAAAAGATATGTGCCGGTTGATATATATCTTGATACTGATGACTTATCGGCACTGGAGACTATCAATGAATCTGTCAATAAAGTTCTTGAATCAATGGAAATGGAAGTTTATTCAAAACCTGAGATATTTAAGGGGTCGATCATTGAAAAATTCTGGGCGGCAACAAAAAGTGTTACCACAAATATTGATGTAATACAAAAAATAGCCGGAATGATAACAAATTTCAGAAAAGGGGGCGCAGAGTTTACAAAAGACAGAATCTTTTCAAAAAAAGAACCTGTAATTCATCTTACTGATACCCTCAAATATTTAAAGGACGTACCAAATATTTCCGTAAGATTAGGATCTCTCCTTATAACAAAGTCAACAACAAGAGATATACCACTTATCCAGATTAAGAACCTTACCATGGAAGAAATGAAAATAATTGATAACAATCCCGGGATTTTAAAAAACCCGAAAACGACACACAAGAGGTTGAACACTATAAAGCAGGAGAAATTTATAAATTCAATAAATGTTATGAATTTGTAATTTCTTATACAAAATGGCGATACCTGTAATCCCCGGATGAAATTACAGGTATCGTCATAAGCTGACAAGGAGGTTATATATGGTGAATAGAGTTATTACAACATATACTATTACAATCGTTATTATAAAACCCACACCCGGCCCTATTTTATCTTTAAAAATACTATTGATTTTTTGTAAAAATGAAGGACCTGCCTTATTTTGCTTATCTGGCATTCTGAAAATTGATACTAAATTCATTTTCACACCTTTAATCCTTTTTTATTTAAATAGTACTGCTTCAGGATCCATCTTATATGAGCGCCTGCCAGCCTTTCATTTCTGCTGGCCTCTTCCTTAATCTGATCATAAAGAGAGTATTCCATCCTTATTGATAAAGTTTTCCTTTTATTCTCTTTTTTCGGCATCAGATAGAAAGTGTGAATGGGAAATGGCGTGAGAGGAAGTGCTCAAGGGTATTATACATTTCTGTTCTTTTAAAACTGAACTCATTTTCATAAAATGAATTGTACTCATCATAGACACCCTCTACGATGGCATTTGCTTCAATATACTCAATATTCTCCAGAAGTTCCTGTAGATCTGCAGCACAGAGGTCTCCGATGAACTCATCAATAATGTTTTTTTTCGTCTCTTCGGTTAAATGTTCCCATTTAATATTAATATCAAACATTTTACCTCCTGAATATAATAATATGTATCAATATATATTTTTTGTCAACATTTTTTTTATTTATTTTTAATTTTTATTATTTTTCTCTATTTTATTTTATTTTTGTTTACATATTTTTTCTTTTATATTGAGTTCTTAGAAAAATTCTTTACTCATTAAGAAGGATTTAATATAATCGCTTTATGAGAAAAATATCAGATCTTGAAAGAAGAATAATTTTACTTGCATTGGAAGAGGATGAGGTCCGGAATGACATAACTACAAATTCGCTTTCAGAGTTTGATTCAGAAATTAGAGCTGTTGTGATCGCTAAAGAGAAAGGGATCATTTCAGGTACTTCAATATTTAAATTAACATTTGCTGAAGTTGATCCTTCTGTCCTGGTTACCATACTTAAAGGAGATGGCGAAGAAGTGCATAAAGGGGATATTGCAATTGAACTCTCAGGCCCGAAAACATCAATTTTAAAAGGTGAAAGGACGGCTCTCAACTTTCTTCAAAGGCTAAGCGGAATCGCAACATTAACTAGGAAATATACAGACCTCATAAAAGACTCCGGAATTATTCTCCTCGATACAAGAAAAACCACACCCGGGATGAGATACCCCGAGAAAAAAGCAGTTAAAGACGGAGGAGGGACAAACCACCGGATGAACCTTAGTGAAATGGCAATGATAAAGGATAACCATATCAGAATGGCGGGTTCAATTTCAAAAGCTGTTGATATGATCAGAAAAAACTCCCCCGATACAAAAATTGAGGTGGAAGTTACCGGGATAGATGAGCTAAAAGAGGCACTATCAAAGAAGGTCGATATAATTATGCTTGACAATTTTGATACTGATCTACTGGATAAAGCTGTATTTCTTAAGGAAAAGGGTGTTAAATATGAAATATCAGGAAATATTACCCTCGATAATATTAGTTCAAGGCTTCACAAAGGCATAGATTTTATTTCATCCGGTGCTCTCACACATTCTTTCAAATCGCTTGACCTTAGCCTTGAAATATCAGATAAATGACAATGGAGCCCAAAAATGAATGAATTTCTAGAAACAGATGTACTTATAATCGGCGGCGGTATCGCCGGAGCTACAGCAGCATTAACGTTGTCAGAGGCCGGGATAAAATCTATCCTGATTACAAAGGGAAAGGACCTGTCCGATACAAACACGAACCAGGCACAGGGTGGTATCGCAACATTGTTGAAGGGAGAAAAGATAGATTCATTTGTCTCCGATATTATGAAGGCCGGTGATGACATCAGTTACCCGCCGGCTGTTAAACAGGTGGTATCCAATTCGGTTGAACTTGTTGACAAGATTCTTATTAATAAATTGAAGGTACCTTTTTCTTCAAATGATAACGGGTTTGATATGGCGAAAGAGGGAGCCCATTCCAAACGGCGTGTCCTCAATGTGAAGGACATGACCGGGAAGGTTATTCAGGAACATTTCACCGACTTCCTTATGGGCCCAAATTCAAACATTGAACTATTATACAATCATACCGCGATCGACATCCTGACATCTAATCACCATTCGACCAATCCGGTCCGGACGTATGAATCACCAAAAACACTGGGGGCTTATGTCCTGGATCAGAAAAGAGGTGTAATAAAAAGGATCTTTGCAAAAAAAGTTATTCTGGCCAGCGGAGGAATGAGCAGCATCTTCCTCAATTCAACAAACCCGTCAGATGTGGTCGGTAGCGGAATTGCCATGGCTTACCGGGCCGGTGCAAGACTGGCAAACCTCGAATATGTCCAGTTCCACCCGACATCACTCTTTAAAAAAGAGGGTGATAGTTTTCTGATATCTGAAGCAGTAAGAGGTGAAGGAGCCAAGTTGATGAATCGAAAAGGTGAATACTTTATGAAGAAATATTCCCACCTTTCCGAGCTGGCACCGAGAGATGAAGTATCCAGGGCTATCTATGAAGAGATGATCAGGAACGGCCTGGATTATGTTTATCTTGACCTTGCCTCCTTCGCGCAAATTGATATAAAAGACAGGTTCCCAACGATCCATGCAAAGTGCCTTGAATACGGTATCAACATTGAAGAGAAACCTATTCCGGTAGTTCCTGCCGCCCACTACAGCTGCGGCGGTGTTCTGTCAGACCTCAATGGGCGTTCTTCCCTCTCAAACCTTTATGCCGTCGGCGAAGTGTCTTCCACAGGCGTTCACGGTGCCAACAGGCTTGCATCAGTATCACTCC
Organism: Candidatus Aminicenantota bacterium; assembly: GCA_963827565.1. GTDB lineage: Bacteria > Acidobacteriota > Aminicenantia > UBA2199 > UBA2199 > UBA647. The sequence continues at coordinate 722,727 of CAWHBG010000001.1, read as the reverse complement.
TTGAGGGCCTTGTATGGGGTGTGAAAGCAGCAGAGGATATAATAAAAGTGATCGATTCCGGCTCCTCAAATTATACTATCTCCGAGATCCCTGAATGGAAATACCCGTTCCCTCAGGAAAAGATGGACCCGGCACTCCTCCTTCAGGATCAGATAACGGTAAAACATACAATGTGGAATTACAGTGGTATTATTCGAACCCAGAAGAGACTTTCCAGGGCAAAATCTGATCTGAATTACCTGAACCACAGAATACTTAAATTTTATCAGAAAACAGAGATGACCAATGGGATTATCAATCTTCGTGACAGTGTTCAGACGTCACTGCTGGTAGTGAACGCGGCGATCAGGAACAAGGTTTCACGGGGTGCTCACTTTATCAATGGTTCATAATAACAGGGAAGCAGACTGTAAGCCGGGTTCTGTCTCGACGGGCCATTTATCTGGACAGTTAATTGCTTAACCGTTCAAGCAGCTAACCCGAAAGTATCAGCCGGACAAGCTTCAGGCACTTTCTGTTTAGCCTTGCTCCGGATAGGGTTTACCTCAATCCGGTCTGTCACCAGGCCGGATGGTGAGCTCTTACCTCACCGTTTCACCTTTACCTGCATTGCAGGAAGTCTATTCTCTGCGGCACTTTCCTTATCTGCTGATCACAGCAGACAGTTTCTGTTAGAAACTATCCTGTCCTGCGGAGCCCGGACTTTCCTCCCCGTTAGAACGGGGCGTCCCGTTATCTGCTTCCCTGTTATTATTGACCATTATACCAAGGTTCTCGATCTTTTTATATAGATTACTCCGGGGAAGATTTATCTCTCTTGCTGTTCTTGCCATATTATTATTGAACTCTTTGAGTTTTTTCTCGAGGAAAAATTTTTCAGATTCTTTTTTAAAATCCTTCCACTCTTTTATTCCGTTGAAATCGATCCCCTCACCCGCAGTTACAGTACTGAAATAGTCGGGGAGATCTTTTTCACTTATTTTTTTTGAATCCGTCATGATCAGGACCCTCTCCACCAGATTCCTCAACTCTCTTATATTACCTTTCCAATCATACTTCTTCAATGATTCAATTGCACCTTGTGTAAACTCCCTTTTTTTAAAATTATTTTCCTCAGAAAATATCTTCAGAAAATGATCAAGCAGGAGAGGGATATCGTCTCTCTTATCATTTAAGGACGGAGAATATACAGGAACAACATTCAGTCTGAAATAAAGATCTTCTCTGAACTTTCCATTCGAAATCTCCTCTTTCAGATTTTTATTCGTAGCTGCAATTATCCTTACATCCACTTTTTTTATTTCCGAGGATCCCACTCTCTGTATCTCTCCCTCTTCAAGAACTCTTAATACTTTTGCCTGAGCTTTAAGACTAAGGTCACCGATCTCATCAAGAAATATACTCCCGTTATGTGCACTGTCGAATTTACCTATTTTTTTTTCGAACGCCCCCGTAAAAGAACCCTTTTCATGACCGAAGAGTTCACTCTCAATCAGTTCTTCAGGAATAGCGGCACAATTTATCTGCACAAAGCTTTTATCTTTTCTGGAAGAATTAATATGAATATTCCTTGCTATCAGTTCCTTCCCTGTACCACTTTCACCCAGGATAAGCACTGTAGAATTTGTCTTGGCAACTTTCATGATGGTTTTCCGCAACTCTTTCATTATATTGCTCTCTCCCATCAATTGGTACTTCTGTTCATTAATATTCCTTAGCCTGAAATTCTCTCTTACCAGAGAATTTTTTTCTAATGCATTTCTGACAGTTAATGCCAGCTTCTCTCTGGCAACCGGTTTTTCAAGGAAATCGAACGCTCCGAGCTTTGATGCTTCCACTGCTTCTTCTATACCGGAATGGCCGGATATCATTATTACCTCGACACTAGTATCAAGTTCTTTTATATTACGAAGCACATCAATCCCGTTAAAGCCCGGCATCTTTACATCAAGAAGCACAATCTGAGGTTTGAAATCATTGAATATCTCAATTCCGTCCAGGCCTGTACTTGCGGTCTTCACTTTGTATTTCTCATATTCCAGAACCATTTTTATAGAGTCAAGAATATTACTTTCGTCGTCAATCACAAGAACTTTTTTTTCTTCCATAGGGTGAATATAGCAAAATACAACTTCAAATTCAATTTTATACTTTTAACATTTTTTTTGACGCTCTCAGTTTAATCTGATATTATTCGTCTTCTGATATTTGATGAAAATTGTATAATGGAGAAGAAGATGAGACTATTGATAGACGGTTCAGGGGGATTTGCAGGTGATATGTTCACTGCTGCCTTAATTAATGCCGGAGCAGATTTCGATATAGTTCGAAAAAATATGGAAAAGTGCGGAAGCAGATTAGGCAAAATTAACATTGATACAAGAACCAGCCATGACGGGTCAACACAATTATCGATCAATCTTGAAGCAGAACATGATCATATCAATGCTGATCATATAAAAAAAATACTTATCGAAAGTTTAAACGATATTAATACTCTCCCGATCTATAGTGAATTCGGTACTAAAGTGCTCGAAGTTCTTATTGAAGCTGAAAATGAAGCACACAAAATGAACGTTTTCGAAAAGTTGGTACATCATCATGGCCATAGTCATGACGGTACTATACTTCACGAAGCTCAGGACATCATAATTGATATTATAGGGGCTGTAACAGGGATGGAACTTCTCGGGATAATCCCTGCTGCCTCACTTATTAAACCTGTAATAACCGGAAGAGGGAAAGTTAATTTTTCACATGGCGTTCTGGAAATCCCGGCACCGGCTACAAAGATAATTCTTGAAAATTATAGATATAGCATGGGAGAAAGGGACTGTTGATACAGAACTCTGCACTCCGACCGGTGCTTCTTTGCTGGCCGCTCTTATTGAAAATAGTGGAAGAAACAATAATAAAGAAACTGAAATGTCAGTGGAAGGGTTGTCCAGAGGATCAAAAATTGTTCAGATTCCCCCTCTTAAAATATATCTGGTTGAATAACTACAGCCCGGGGACATATGGAAGTCCCCGGGAGTATGAATTAATCTGTCTATTTCTTATTTGAAGTAAATGAATACTGAAAATTAGCATAAATTATATCATTATCTACATCGATCAGGTCCTCTGATCTCAAGATATAGTTTAGCTGAAATTTAATATTTTTTGAATGAAAATAATTGATTCCCGCTGAGATATTTGTATATTTCTCACCTTCCTCAATCGGAGTATAACTTTCATATCCAAATATCGGTTCAATCTTATTAAACCTGTAACCAGCGACACCATACAAACCAGAATACTTAATTCCGTTACTGTCACCGCCCAGATATTCAAACTTTACATTTATATTGTTTTTCTTGTAAAACAAATTCACTCCATAGGAGCTTCTCTTGATCTCAATATCTGCTATTGCAGGATCAGCTTCAGTTCCGGACCCCATAAATCCACCGATCTGCAATCCGGACACCGGAAAAACCTCCAGTCTTCCCCAGAATCCTAAACCTGTATGAGGATTCATTGTTGTAGGAGTTTTGATAGTCGGGAGCCAGTTATTTGTGGTTGTGAGGGCGTTTGAAAGCATAAGAGCATAATACAATTTCCCTTCCATGAGCTTTCCGCTCAATTGGGCTCCTAATGCCCTGTATCCATGCAGTCCGCTATTTACATTCCATAACTGAACTATCGATGCCCTCTCTATAAAATCAAGTGCTCCGGAAGATGTGAGCGCAGCAGCTTTTGATCCCGGGGGAGCAAAAAGACCGAACTTCACAATTGCTTCTCTTGCGAAAAAATATTCAAGGTATGCATCAAGTACTATCGGGGTTGCAAACTTATCAAATGCAAATTGAAGGCCCCATCTTGCTTTTTTCCCTAAAGTTCCATAGGGAGCAAACCTGATTCTTCTATTAGCAAATCCGTAAATCGAGTCAGATGATTCCCCATTTTCCTGAGTTGACAATGAGAACCAATTTTGAACAAGCCCTTTAAAGCTGATTTCACTATAAACTGATGTGAGTAAAAACACTAAAATTAAAACAACTAATAATATCCTCTTCACTTTAACCTCCGGGTAATTATTTTTTCTCCGTCTATATTAATAAATTAGGTCGGAATAGTCAAGAATATATTGATTTGATTTTTGAATTTCACTCGTTCAACCAGGTAACTCTATTATAAACCTTGTCCCTTCAGGTACATTGTCAACTATGGAAATCATTCCATTATGCTCCTCAATTATACTATGAGTGATTGCAAGCCCCAGTCCGGTTCCATTACTTTTCCTGGAGAAGTACGGCATAAAAAGCTTCTCTTTATCCTCATCGCTTATTCCGCTTCCGGTATCGGCAATCTCAATACGGGCAAACTGACTCTCTTTGTTATATTTAGTCACAATCTCAATTGTACCCTTTTTTTCTATTGCTTCAATTCCATTATCAATGATGTTCACAAATATCCTTCTTATCTGCTCTGTATCCATTTTAATAAGAATAGGAAGATCAACATCAAAATCAACTTTAAAATCCACAGTACTGTAAATTGATGTATAAACAGATACAAGTTTTTCAAGTATTTGATTTATATCACCTCTTGAAAACTTTATTTCAGGAAGCCTGGCAAAATTAGAAAATTCATCTGCAAGATTTTTAATTGAATCTATCTCAGTCAAAATTATATTAAGTCCATCCTCAACAATTTTTCTGAACTTATCATGGGGAAGATCGATTGATCTCAATATCCTTTCAGAAGAGATAGTAATAGGGGTCAGGGGATTTTTGATCTCATGAGCGATCCGTTTAGCAACTTCCCGCCATACAAGCAGCCTCTGTGCCTTCATTAATGCAGTAAGATCAGTAAGAACGACCAGGATCCCTGAGAATTTATTGTTAACCGGATTTCGTGTCTGGGAAATCTTGACAGCAAGATTCAGTATCTTTCCCTTTATTTTTATATCCAGCTCTTTCTCAATTAGTTTGAATTTGGATTTGAATCCTTTTTCAATAAGATTTTTTATATCTTTGTAAGGATTATTTTCAAAAATATCACTGAACTGTTTCTTTATGAACTTTTCTTTTTTAAGCCCCAGCATTTTCTCTACTGCGGGATTGATCTCTGTTATCTCACCTCTGAGATTAATTGCAATAACACCTGACGTTATATTTGTAAGGATATTTTCGGTTATACTCCTCCTTTGCCTCAGCTCAATTGTTCTTCTGCTCAGTTTATCCCGGTTTTCCCTTAGATCTGATATCATTTTGTTAAATTCGATTATAAGTATATTAAATTCATCCTTAGCAATATAATCTATCTTTGCATCAAGATTCCCCTTTGTTATCTCTGTTGCAGCCTCTACCAGTTTCTCAATCGGAGTGGTTATCCCCCGTGCAAGATATAAAGCGACCCATGAAGCGGAAAATACTATAAGTATTGAAATAAATATAAACAGAAGGTAATAAGTTGTTTTTACCGGATCCCTGATCAACTTCATCTGCGAATATTTTTCTACCATGTCACCAAGCATTTTAAGGTTCCGTATATAGTTTTCAGGATAAAACTTACCGATTATAACCAGGATCTTATCCCCCTCGATTGAATTGAATGGTATCCCGCTTCTGATCAATTCTCCATCCAGAAGTGAATCGACCCTTATAAAATCACTTCCGCTGAGGACCTTATACACATCTTCAAGTGTAAGATCCTTGTATTGCTGCAGGGGGATGTCCGGGGTGAACTGGGAAACGATCTCCTTCCTGTCCTTGAAAATATTTACAACGTCAAGCCTGTAATTTTTCATCTGTCTTTTCACCCAGTTTCTGAGAAATATTGTATTCTCGGACGTATACATCCGCTTCGAACGGATACCTTCTGCAACAATTCTTGAAAAATACTTCAGGTCATCCTTTGATTTTTCGTAATAACTCTCCTTCAGTTCTTTAGATTTTGTCATAATGGAATTTATATCGGTCTTGAACCACTGCCCTATTCCTCTGTCAATTAACTCGGTTGAAAAAAAGAACAGAAAAATGGTCGGAACAATTGAGAATGTAATGAAAAAGAAAACAAGCCTCTTTTTGAACCTGCTGCCGGTTTTTTCTTTGTTTTTGTCATAATAAAGTTTTATAAGATTGCGTACAAAGATAAAAAGAAAAGTAATACTGAAAAGAATTATTATTGTCCAAAGTACAAAAAGTATTGTCTGACTGCTTTGAAAATTTGTAAGGATGGAAGAGAGATTCTGACTCTCATCAAAAAGGACCTTAATTATTACAAATATAATGAAAAACAGTGCTATCCCGATTATTGCAAATCTTACTCCCCTGTTCTCTTCTTTTTCCATTTGAACTCCATCAGCCTGCAAACCGGAAGACTGAATCCTTAAAATTATATCACTATAAATATTTTCAATCTATCCCTTCAATTGTATTAAATAAGAAAAACTGAATTGACCGGTAAGGGCCCGGATGATATAATTCATGTAATTGCACCTGTAGCTCAGAGGATAGAGCTTGGGATTCCTAATCCCAGTGCCGAAGGTTCGAATCCTTCCAGGTGCGATTAAATTTCACAAAATGTCCAATTGATTCCTGTCACTTATTATGATATATTTACAGAATACTTTATTGCTACCATATAAGGTACATTTAACAAGGAGAACAGGATGAAAAGGAACCTATTTTATATAATCCTTTCAATAATAATAGTTATTTTAATTACATCATGTAAAACTGTCGAAGATTCAGGACAAAATAACACTCCACAGGATTCCGGGAAGATCGGAGAGAGGATCGGTGACTTTATTAAGGCATTTGTTGAACTGGACCAGAATGGAGAAACATTCTCACTTGATAAATTTAAAGGCAAGGTCATCCTCCTGAATATCAGTGCAATGTGGTGCGGCCCCTGCCGCAGTGAAGCGTCTGAACTGATGGAGATCTACAATACTTATAAAGAGAGAGGCCTTGAGATAGTTCAGTGTATCTATCAGGATGAAGACGGAAATTCATCAGACCAAAGTGATATCCAGAGATGGATAAAAGATTTTTTTCTCTCATTTATCGTACTCACGGATCCGGATAATTCTTTAACCGGTTTCTTCAATTTTAGCGGTATTCCGTTCAATGTTATAATTGGAAGAGATTTTGTAATAAGATTCAGAGAGTCCGGATTTGAGAAAGCTTCAATAATAAATCAGATCGAACAACTGCTCTAAAAGGGTAATATCGGATCAGCATGAAAAATAAGTTTCTTCTCATAATGTTGTTCCTGTTTACAATATCAACCTTTTCATCATCCCTACCCGATTTTTCATTAAAGAAAATTGACGGTACTCAATTCTCAATCTCTGAAGTATTGGGGAAAAAGGTAATTGTGATCGACTTCTGGGCCACCTGGTGTAAGCCATGTAAGAAACTTCTGAAGAAACTTGACGGACTCCATCGGGATTTCAGTGAACACATCGTAGTACTTGCTATCTCGACTGATGAATCCTCTTCTTTTGCAAGAGTGGAAAGTTTTGTTAAAAGCAGAGGATATAGTTTTACTGTACTTCACGATCCTGACAGTTCTGTTTCAGGTATCTTTAATCCGGCCGGGACAATACCTTATACCATGATAGTTGATCTTAATAAAAAAATAGTCTTTACTCATAGTGGATATATTCCCGGATTTGAAAAAGAATTGAGGGAGAAAATAGTTGGGCTTATTAAGAAATAAAATAGTTTACTTCTGTACCTTCTCTATTTTACTTATCTTTTCTTCACCTTTCATTTCCGGGTTTCAAACAGGCAACCTGAATTTCTTTATTAATAATGAGTTTCTTTTCAATATCAACAATACAATTGAAAAAACCGGACAATACTATGAAACACTTTCAATATTTGCAAATTTAAAAAAATGGTCGTTCAGCCTCACAATGAGGGGAAACAATTATTACAAAAGAGATCCGAACTCAACACTGGATGACCACAACTTTGATATTTACAGAAAAACCGTAAGATATAATTCAAAAAAAATTAAACTTACCATTGGAGATCTATATTCTGTCCTGGGACACGGGCTTGTCCTGTCCGTTCAGAAAAATGAAGAGATCTTTCTGGAAAGGACCATCTTCGGAGCAGATCTTAAATATCTGTTCAAAAATTTCGACCTCCGAATTCTTGGAGGAGAGATCACTGATGAGGCATATGATCAGAAATGGAGAATTGCAGGAGGAGAGCTGGAATTCAGATTATCCGGACATAACAGAGTGGGAGTAAGGTTAAGTTATATATCTGATGTTGATACTTTAAGAGGTCTGGGGGACAGGATCACTTACTCTTTCAGCATCAAGAACAATAAGCTTATGAAGCATCTCAGCTATTACGGGGAGTTTGCTTTGCTGGACTTTACCGAAGGAAACTCCAAGAGAGGAGAAGCTTTTTATTCAAATCTCACCTATAATAAAGCTCATACTACAATTCTGCTTGAATATAAAAACTACTCAAATTTTGATAATGAAATAAACAATCCACCTGTTGCTGACAGGGAAGATGAAACTGCATCGCTAAATGATACTGAAGGATTTAGAATTCTTATTCAATACACAATATTTGATCCCGAAATATCATTCTACTTCAACCTTGGGCACTACAATGAATACGAAGATAAGGGCCTTCATATATATGGAGGTATCAGCGCCATTGATCTCTGGGATAAAATTTCGTTCGGACTCTCATACGGAGTAAGAAGTATAATCTATCCTATCAGAAAATCAGAGGCAGATTTGACCTGGCAAGTTTCAGATCTCCTGAGCCTTACTCTATCTGCAAAGGACAAGAGATACAACGATAATGATTTTACATTTAACGAGCAGGACTATACTGTTCAGCTGGCACATTCTAAGGGAATAAGTACTTTTTTTAATTATCAGTATTCTTTTAACAGAATTATCGGTCTGAATAACTTCTTCAGTGGCGGAGCTGTACTAAGTTTTAAAAATGATATGGAAATAAAAATTTCTGGCGGAACCATAAGAGGAGGACAGGTGTGCTCCGGGGGACAATGCTATGTTCTTCCCCCATTTAAGGGAATTAAATTCTCACTTTTAAAAACTTTCAGATAATGCATTGAATTTTCCGGAAAAAGTTTGTAAAATTAACAATTCCAAGGGAGGTTATTATGTCAAAGAAAGTTTTAGTTGTAACGATCAAACCGTTTGCACCGAAAGCGATAGAAGAAATTAATAAGACCGCAAAAGCGGCAGGTTACCAGATCGATTTCCTGGAGTCCTATTCTGAAAAAAGTGAGATAATTGATAAACTTCCCGGATATGAAGGGATGATAATCAGGAGTGACAAGATCGACCAGGAGATCATCAATTCATCGAATGATCTTAAGATAATAGTAAGAGCCGGCGCCGGTTATGACAATGTTGACCTTGATGCCGCATCAGCAAAGAATGTGGTTGTCATGAACACCCCCGGTCAAAATTCAAATGCAGTTGCTGAACTTGCATTGGGAATGATGGTTATGATGGCCAGGAACAAATACAATGGCAAAGCCGGAACAGAACTTAAAGGAAAAAAGTTGGGAATACACGCATATGGAAATGTAGGAAAATTTGTTGCCGGAATCGCAAAGGGGTTTGGTATGGAATTGTATGCATTCGATCCTTTTATTGATGATTCTGTTATCAAAAATGATGGTATTACTCCCCTTTCATCCGCTGAAGAATTATACTCAACATGTCAGTATATCTCGCTTCATATCCCCAATAATGAAAAAACGAAGGGCTCTATCAATTATGAACTTCTTACAAAAATGGCGCCGGGTGCAACCCTGGTTAACACTGCAAGAAAGGAAGTTGTAAACGAACCGGAATTACTAAAGGTTTTTTCGGATAGAGATGACTTTGTATACATTTCAGATATTGCTCCTGATTGCGCTGCAGAAATCTCGGAAAAATATGGAGACAGATCGTTCTTTACGCCGAAGAAAATGGGTGCACAGACATCAGAGGCAAATATCAATGCCGGTGTTGCAGCTATCTCTCAGATTATCGGGTTCTTTAAAAATAACGACACCACTTTTAAGGTTAATAAATAATATTCACTGATTAGAAATAGATCCTGAAGGAAGTATAAATCAGGTTTGGATAGGCTCCAAACTCTGACCTGAGGTTTATTTTCTCTAAACCGGTTGCCTGAACCCCTTTTCCCAGGCTGAGGAACGCCCCGGCTGATAGATATATATTTTCACTGATATTATATTCTAAAGTCGGAGAAATTATTAAAGAACTGTCAGAAAGATTGTAAATAAAAAAAGCATTCATGGGCAGGAGAGGCTGAATCTGGTAAGTTATTCCCGCAGACAGATAATGTTTACCGAGGAGATAAACACTCCCCTCCAGGTATGAATTGTCAGATGACAATAACAAATACCTGTCTGGATCTGCAGAACCGGGAGAATTAAAATGGTATTCACAATAAGCATAAAGCGAATCACTGAAATTATAATCCAATCCCAGAGAGAAGCGGTAATAGTTATGTTTAAATTCATCGGGAAAATTTTTATCCAGGATCTTATCAAATATATATGCAGATTCGATCCGCAAACCGGCACCTCCGAGGGAACCGGAAACATCAAAACCAATCATAAGGTTCTGCCGGAAACCCAGCAGCAGCATCGATATATCTGATCTTACTATGTTAAATTTGCCTCTGATAAAAAATGCGGAATTTTTCACTCCCGCTTCATCACCGAAGACATAACCGATATCAAGTTCATCCATTGTCCCCAACGGAATTCTTGCCCTGACTGCATCAACTCCCGACTTCTCCTCTTTATCGATCTCGTTAAAATTAAATGGAGAAATAATATCGGTGGGATTAATAACATAGGCACTTCCCCATGATATCACCTGTCTGCCGATATAAAGATCTGCAAAGCTGAAATTGAGAGTGGCGAAGAACCGGTCAAGGTTCTGATTGACAAAAAAACTCTGTTCCGCAAAGTTTTTTCCCGGATACAACTTATCGGGGAGATCCACAATCCTGTATCCGGGAGGATTAACACCTGAAAGGAATTGAAAAGACTCCAAGGCCTCAATATCAAGTATGGAAGGTGTCAGTTCATATTCAGCACTGAAACTGAGCCGGTCTGAAGCCCTATAAAACATTTTTAACCTGAGTTTTCCGGAGTACATCCCAAGATCTGCGATATCCAGTTCTTCTCCGGCAAAGCTGATACTTTTCGGGATCATCAGGTTAAAAAATGATTTATAATAACCTGAAAAATTCAATTCTCCCGGATGGAGGGATACGGAAATCATTGAAACAAATAAAAATATAAAAAAGAAAGGTTTTCTTCTACCTGGTTTCATCACTTTTAACGATCCCGTCCTTGAGTGTGATCAGACGCCTGGCTCTTGCCATGATCATCTCATCATGGGTAGAGAACAAAAATGTCATCCCGGTTTTTTCATTAAGATCTTTCATCATCTCAAGTAGATCCGAACCCATTTCAGAATCGAGATTGGCAGTGGGTTCATCTGCCAGGATGAGTGATGGATTCGACACCATCGCTCTGGCAATTGCCACACGTTGCTGCTGCCCTCCGGATAACTGGGTCGGCCTTCTCGACTCCATCCCTTTTAATCCTACCTGATCCAATATTCTCAGTACTCTCTCATGCCTCTCTTTTTTGGGAACATCCTGGAGCAGCATGATATATTCTATATTCTCTTCCACAGTCAGAACCGGGATCAGATTGTATGACTGAAAAACAAAACCGATATTATCCCGCCTGAAATCGGACAGCTCCTTCCCCTTCATATCGGAGATAAGTTTCCCGTTTATCATCACTGTCCCCTCTGTAGGTGTATCAAGCCCCGAAATCAGGTTCAGGAATGTAGTTTTACCTGAACCCGACGGGCCGACCACTGCAGTAAATTCACCGGAATCGATATTTAGGTCAATACCTCTTACTGCTTTCGCCTCCATTCCATTATCCTTATATGTCTTAACAAGATTTTTTGTAGAAATTATAGTTTTTTGCTCCATTTAGATCCTCCATTCTGATAAAGACAAAATTTTCTCTTTATTATTCATTTTTTTACATGCTTTTACGTAATGCATCGGTAACCTTCATTTTCCCTGCAACTATTGCCGGATACAATCCGACAATTATGGTAAATATAAAAACAAATACAGGATATTTTATATATTGGAAAATATTCATTACCGCATAGATCTTTTCGTGCATATATGCTCCGGAGATCTCAATCCCTCCATAATCAATTCCATATTTTGCAAGTAAAATACTTCCAATCAGCCCGAGAATTATTCCGATAATATTACTGATAATTGCCAGACCGGCTGCTTCAAATAGAATAAGCTTTCGTAAACCTGAAGGCCTTGTCCCGACAGCTTTTAAAATACCGAATTCAAACATCCTCTCATAAAGTGACATGAAAAGCGCATTGATGATCCCGAATACAACAACAAAGAACAGAATGCCCCCCATTATATAAAGTGAGACATCGGTCATATCAAGCATATTTTTTAATTCCGGCATAATATTTGTCCAGCTGGCTGCTTCATTCTCCCCGGATCCATAGTCATTCCAGAACGGTAATTTCTTATCTTCCGCCATTCTTATACCGGTAAACTTTATGGCTATTTCATGGATATCACTCCCGATATTCAGCATTTCCTGCGCTTTGTGTTTTCTGATAAAAACCATACCATTATCCATTTCCTTTACATTAAAATGGTAAATCCCGTTCACCAGAAACATTTCCTGGCTGAGGTCACCTCCAAATGCCTGTGCAACAGTAATAACAATTCTGTCCCCGAGAGAAACCTCCAGGACTTCGGCCAGTCTGCTCCCTATTACAATGTCGCGATCCTTGTTTCCCCCGAAATAGGACCCTTCTCTTATTCTGTCATCTATTTTTGAAAGATATTTATCTGAGTCAGGATCGATACCGTAAACAATAACAGATTCGGCTGTAGAGGGAGATGTGATCATACCCAATGACAATACCCTTTCACTGAATTTATCAACATTCTTATCTTTCTGAATTTTCTTTATAACTTCATCTTTATTTTTTATCGTCTTCTCAATATTTTGTGTTTGCCTGAAATCTTTATTGTGGATCTGAGCTTCACCAAGAAGTGTTGAAGTAGAAGAATCAACAAGATTGTTCTTCATCCCTATCATAACAGCATCCGTCAGGATCATGGATCCCACACCGATCCCTATTGCAATACTTGCAATAATCGTTCTCCTTTTATTCCTGAGAATATTTCTCCAGGCAAGTTTTATATAAAACATCATTTCTTCCTCCGGGATTTCATTAGTGTGTCCTCATTGCTTTAGCAGGATCTGTTTTTGCAGCTTTTACAGCCGGGAAAAATCCCACTAACGTTGCTGATAAAAATACGGTAAATGCAGGAATAAGAAAACTTCTCAGATTAATTTCCGATGTCATATATTGAAATTTCATTCCACCGTACGTTATGGGTTCGGGCATTGAAATACCATGTTTTGATAGATAGAAATTAATCCCGAGTCCGGCAATTGTTCCAAGTATAATACACATCAATCCGAGAATATTGATCTCTGTTAGAATTAGTTTGATTATATCCCGGGGTTTTGTTCCCATTGCCTTCAATACACCATATTCCCTTCTCCGTTCCAAAACAGACATAAGAACAGTGTTCAATACTCCGATTGCAACAACAAACATGATAATCAGTAGCATTACCCACATGCCTGCCACATCCGCCTGCATCGCATCATAGAATGATTTGGCAAAAACCTGCCAGGGAACAGCCTCAATTTCATCGGAATTTAATTTCTTTGATATGAGATCATTTATACTCTTTACTGAATTCAGATTCCCGACCGTTATTGCTATCTCATGGGCCCTCCCATCAAGTACCAGTAATTCCTGAGCACTCTGAAGGGGCAGGTACATGGTTATTCTATCTTCAATATCATTACCGCTTCTAGAAATACCAACAATTCGATAGGCATCATTCGCAATAGATCCGTCTGAACCCTGCCCTACAACAACAAGCTCGTCTCCTATACCCGCCTTCAATATCTTTGACAATCCCTCACCAATGATCACTTCAGCTGCATTTCTTCCGGAGAAGATCTTCCCGCTGATAATCTTTTTATCAAAATTTGTTGTTTTTATTTCATTTTCCTGATCAACTCCAAATATTTTTACTCCCGAACTTTTGTCTCCAACAGAAACAATCCCCGCTGAAAATACCCTGGGTGAGTAAGATTCAATACCATCAATTTCAGAAAGTTTATTCATTACATCTTTATAATTGTTGATCGTTTTATAAAGCGAAGGCTTATCAAGATAGGTATTCTCATGAATTTGTATATGACCGAGATTGTTCTTTGTAAACATACTTATGATCGTATTATAGGAACCATCTGAAAAGCCGATAAAAAATGCAGACAGAAAAAATCCGCCGAACATACTCAGAGCAGTCAGGATACTACGCCTTTTCTGTCTGAATATATTCCTGAATGCGATTTTAAATATCATTTTCTTATATCCTTTTCCTCAGATTCCGAAGGGTGAAGATGTTTTTGTCGATCTTCACATCAAATTCAGCTTCAATATATCTTATGATCGTTCTCTTCCCCTTTTTTTTGGTGGGAATCAGTTCCATGACCGAGGGGATCACCCTTTTTCCGAATTTTTTAGCTTCTTTAAAATACATCTCTCTCATCAACTCCCCTTTTTCATCAAAATATTTCTGATATACGGGAAGATTCCCCTTTGTCTTAACAGCGATGATGACATGCCCCCAGATTATCGGGAGTCCCTCTTTTGGAATACATTTAACATAGGTCGTCAATTCATCTCCCCCGTCCGGTTTGACTATTTCAAAGTCATAATCCTCAAGATATGTATATTCCTTAACAAGATCATCATTTGTAAAGTCGGAACCCATCCATGAGCCCATCATCATCGAAGGCGGGATCTTCATTACCTTATTTGTCTTTGGAAGATAATTCCACATCTCCCGATCAAGTTTCAGCGTAGCCATCCCTTTTTCCTTTTTCGGTTCAAGTATCCGCATAAAAGTTTTATCTTTCCCCAGGCTCCATGATTTAATTTTCAGTTTTCTCGTCCAATGCGGTGTTATTATCTCCATCTCAAATAATCCGTAACTCGTTGTACTTCTGTACAATTCATCCACCTTGCTAACGATCTCTCTTGCATCCGGATCATCATTTCCCCAAACATAAAATGAGCACAAGATCAACCCAACAAGGAAGAGTGACGGTGTCCGAAGTATTTTCTTCATGTTTCCTCCTTTTTTATTTCTTTATTCATAATTCCTTTCACGGCCAGATCCAACAAATTTTTCTCTATTGCAGGAATAGATACACTTTGCCTGTCAAATATCCACTGGACCATAATTCCATCCAGCATTCCCACAATAATACTGGAGAGGGGCCCGGGATCAGCATCATTCCTGATACTCCCGTCTTCGATACCCTCATCGATAATATCAACAAAAACCTTCCGGTATGTTTTGTAAAATTTATTCATTTCCTGAAGCATCAAACCTTTTGAATGTCCCTTGATACCCTGCGCCCAAAAATCAAAGATCAGTTCCAGATAACCACTATCCTCACCCTGCACAACCTTTAAAAATACTTTTATCAACCGTCTTAACTTTGACAGGCCATTCTCCTTCAGGAGTAATATTTTTTCTATATCAAATTCAAAGATTTTCTGAAAAAAGAAAAAAGAGTTGTGAATGATCTCTTCTTTATCCTTGAAATATTCATAAACAGTACCCTTCCCTATTCCCGCCTCCACTGAAATATCTTTGATAGTTGTATTTGTTAATCCTTTTTCAGCAAATACCTTAATTGCTGCATGGAGAATGATGTCCCGCTTCTCCTTTTTGTTAACAATCAAAGCACTCATTTATTCACACTCCTGTTTTGACCGACCGTTCGGTCATTATAAATATAATATTTTTTTTTCGAAGTGTCAATATAAAAAATTATTTTTTAGAACGGTAGCGCTTCATATAGTCTTCTGCGCTTTTTGCTTCATCTATTTCAAGTAACTTTGCATAAGCTTTAATGAGCCATCTCAGATATCCGGCATCAGATAGTTTCTCAAATTTCTCATTCTCTATATTTACTATATCTTTATAGGATATACCGAGAACACCGGCCAATTCCTTAACTTTTCTTCCACTGCTTTCTCTCTTCTTTTTTAAATATTTCCCGGTTATTTCTTCAATATCCACTATTTTTTCTATCTTTTCATCGTGAATATTTTCACTTTCATTAAATGACTGTTCATCAGTGGAGTATTCGATCTCAACTGATATTTCATTCTTCGAAATTTCGTTTCCATCTATCTCAATAACAGGCTCTTCCCCTTCACCTATATCGGAATAATTTTCATCAAGGGGCAGTTCTAATTCGATTCCAACAGGAATTTCATTTTTTCTGACTTCATTATCTTGTGTCTCTATAACCTGTTCTTCTTCGATCTCTTCCTGCTCAATAACTGCTTCCCCCTCTTCATCAAGAGGCAATTCGATCTCAAGCCCAACCTGGGCATCGGTTTCCGACACTTCATTTTCTTTTTTCCCTGCTATAACTTCTTCACTTTCGGGTATTTCAACAACAGGTTCCTCACTTTCGTCCATATCGTCTTCCATTTTCGCAACAGGAATTTCAACGATCAGCTCATCCTGCTCTACAAATTCTACAACAGGTTCTTCCTGATTCTCT
This sequence comes from Candidatus Aminicenantota bacterium, assembly GCA_963827565.1. Taxonomy (GTDB): domain Bacteria; phylum Acidobacteriota; class Aminicenantia; order UBA2199; family UBA2199; genus UBA647. The sequence continues at coordinate 705,954 of CAWHBG010000001.1, read as the reverse complement.
TCCGAATATTCAATTATCTCTTCCTGTGGAATAGTTGCCGCTTCTTCCTCATCAAGGTTAATTTCCTGAGGTTCAAACTCAGCTGTGAACTCCATTCTGTTAACTGCATCTTCTCCAACGAGAGCCTTATATGCTTTATCAATATCAGATAAAATATTCTTCCTCTCATTACTATCTATCTCATCTTTTAGAGGATAAATCTCCGGTGAATCTCCGAAAGAATACAATTTTACAAAATGACTGTATGCATTTTCAATATCATCTCTTGAAGCTTTGTCACTTAATTCAAGTATTTTAAGATATTCTCTTTTCTTCTTTTTTTTCATATTTAAAGTTCGTTAAACCCCACATCTGATCCTTTAATAATATTTTCTGAAATAAATTCGATCGAATGCTTTATCCTTTCATCTCTAAAAACTGAATTTATACTAACATCTCCATTGACCAATTCAGGTATTTTGTCATTATAATCCAGGTATCCTGAAAACAGAGCGCCTATATTGAAGTGCTTTTTTAAAACACTTTTCAGTGAAATACCATATTTAGAATACATTTTACCCCTGATCTGATTCAATACTATGTTAACCTTTATCTCATTTAAACCGGAGGAGACAATTTTATCCTGTTCTTTTCCCAGGCCTTTTAATAATTCTATGAAATCTGAAAATCTGATAGTTTCCCTGTTATTTATCCCTGCTTTTAAAACAGTCTTATCAACATCTTTAAATCCTTCATAGCTGAGCATATCTTTTATTTTTCTGACAATAACTTTTTTTATAAATAGATAGAGGTTTTCGATAGATGTGATCTCTGCCGTTGATACCAGTATCATCTTATCTGCCAGCAGAAAAGAATCAATTGTATTAAGAGAGGTCCCTGCTCCGAGATCGAGAATAATTATATCTGCATCAAGATCCTTTAGATGACGGTAGAATTTAAGCCTCTGAATATATTTCACACTCAAAGGATTAAGAGACCTCATATCTCCGGAGATCAAACTAAGCCCCGGTATATTTGTATCTATCAGGGTATCACCAAGGGGAATCTTTTTCTCGAAAAATTCACTGAGTGAACTTTTATCCGGGGAAACATTAAAAAATGAATGGATATTTGCTCCACCCATATCCCCGTCAATTAGTATAACTTTTTTTCCCTTTTCAGCTGCATTTACTGCAAACAGTGAAGATACTACGGATTTCCCGGTACCACCCTTACCTCCACCAACAGCCCATATGCTTTTTTTCATATTTTATTTTACCTTCAGATAAATTAAATATATTAAAAATAGAAACAGAAAACAAGGAATAAGCTAAATAAAATTTAGACTCTATTACTATTGACTGAACAATATCCCCTGATATATATTTATAATTTGCGGGAAAGGATTGAAGATAATGAAAAAAATTGACAGAAAGAAAATTGAGGAAGGAGTATCACTTATACTTGACGGTATTGGTGAGGACAAAGATGAATCCAGACTGAAACTTACTCCTAAAAGAACTGCCGACATGTTTCTTGAAATACTCGAGGGGACAAACAATGACCCATCTAAATTTTTAAATACTCTTTCTGAAGAGAGCCATGACGAGATGGTGATCTTAAAAGATATTCCTCTTTTTTCAATGTGTGAACACCATATGCTCCCTTTCTCCGGAAAGGCAAGTATTGCCTATATTCCCAAGAATGGCAGGATCATCGGATTAAACACTCTTGCAAAGCTTGTAGATTGCCTCTCGAAGAGACTGCAGATCCAGGAGCGACTCACCAAAGAGATTGCAGATCACCTTGTTAATTCTTTATCTCCACAGGGAGTGATGGTCGTTATTAAGGCTGAACATTTATGCATGACAATGAGAGGAGCAAAAAAACCCGGATCTATCACACTTACATCTGCTGTCAGAGGTGTTTTCAGAAAAAAAGTGGCAACAAGAGAAGAAGCTATGGCTCTTATTTTAGCTGATCATTAACTTTGTCTTCAAAAATTCTTAAAGATTCCGTTTTAATTGTACGTCCTGTCTTTGAATCAATATCTAATATTGCCATATCAGAAATAACATTCTTTTTTGCAACTTCCCATCTTTGATTAATTCCAGTCCTGAATTTATCTATTACCGGTTTTCTTTTCATTCCTATAACAGAATCCAATGACCCTGTCATACCGACATCAGACTGATAAGCTGTACCATTGGCAAGAATCCTGAGATCCGCAGTCGGTACATGAGTATGCGTTCCAAGAACTGCACTGACCTTTCCGTCAAGAAAAAAACCCATAGCTTGTTTTTCAGCAGTAGCTTCAGCATGGAAATCAAGTATAACTATTTTTGTCCTGACCTTTTCAAGCCACTTTTCTACGGAATTAAAAGGGTTTTCAACAACGGGTTCCATAAAAACCCGCCCCTGAAGATTTGCAATAGTTATTTTTATGTCATCATTGATCTTGTACTCACAAAACCCTTTCCCCGGGGCCATATCAGGATAGTTCATAGGCCTTATAATCTCACGGCTGTTATCAAGAAAACCTATTGATTCTCTTTTGTCCCACATGTGGTTTCCGCCTGTCACCACATCGATTCCGGCTCCGAATAATTCCTTCGCGGTTTTCTCGGTAATTCCAAGGCCCCCCGCTGAGTTTTCCCCATTAGCAATAACTAAATCAGGTTTATATTTTATTTTTACCTGAAAGAGATGTTTTTCAAGTATACGTCTTCCCGGTTTCCCTACAACATCTCCTATAAAAATTATTCTTACAATTGAACTACTTTGCATATTCGGTTGCACGTATCTCTCTTATAACCGTCACTTTGATCTGCCCCGGATATTCCATATCTTCCTGTATTTTTTTTGCAATATCTTTTGAGATCATAAATGTTTTATTATCATCGGTTTCGTTAGAATCAATAATAACACGGACTTCTCTTCCGGCTCTCAGCGCATAAGCTTTCTCTACCCCTTCAAATCCGACAGAAAGCTCTTCAAGTTCCTGAAGTCTCTTTATATAAGATTCGAACATTTCACGTCTCGCGCCGGGTCTTGCTGCTGATATTGCATCTGCTGACTGAACAAGTACACCTTCGATAGATGTAAAATCAACATCCATGTGATGCGATGCTATAGCGTCCTGAATAATTTTTGATTCCCCGTATTTTTTAACAAGATCAACAGACAATTTTGTATGAGTTCCTTCAGTTTCACGATCAATTGATTTCCCAATATCATGAAGCAATCCCGCTCTTTTTGCCACATTTGAGTCGACACCTAATTCAATTGCCATATAAGAAGCAACCATTGCCACTTCTTTTGAATGCTGAAGTACATTCTGACCATATGATGTTCTGTATTTCAGTTTTCCCATGTAATAAAAAAGTTCCGGATTCAGATCGGGAATCCCCACTTCAATTACTGCATTCTCACCTACTTCTTTTAAATAAGCATCGAAATTCGCCTTTTCCTTTTCAACAACTTCTTCTATTCTCGCAGGATGGATCCGGCCATCAGAGATCAATGATTCAAGGACCCGTTTAGCGATCTCTCTTCTAATTGGATCAAATGAGGAAACAATTATTGCCTCAGGAGTATCATCAACGATAAAATCAACCTCTGTTGCAGTTTCAAGCGCTCTTATATTCCGCCCCTCTCTTCCAATTATTCTCCCTTTCATTTCATCATTCGGTAAATCGATCACAGTAACAGCTGAAGACATGACATGTTCTGTACCAATTCTCTGGATAGCCGTAGAGACTATCTCTTTTGCCATTAGAGAGCTTTTTTCTCTGTTCTCCTCTTCAATGATACGCAGGACTTTTGCAGCGTCAATCCTTGCTTCACTCTCCATTTCTTTTATAATGGAGTCTTTTGCTTCCTGTTTTGTCATTCCTGATATTTTTTCCAGTTTATCCTTTGCCTCTGATTCCAGCTTTTCAAGATTTCCCTGTAAAACTTCCAGTTCTTTTTCCTTTAAAGTATTATCATTCTCTTTGTTTTTTATCTCTCGCTCACGATTATCAACACTAAGATATCTTTTATCGAGGTTCTCTTCCTTCTGGATCAGTCTTCTTTCCTGTTCGTTTAGCTTATTGACTCTCTGGCTATGTTTATTATTGTAATCATTCTTCCAGGAAACAAATTCCTCTTTAAGATCAATATTGATTTTGTGTTTTAATGATTCAATTTCCTGATCATTTCTTTTTTTCAGATCAGATTCCATGACTTTTAATTTATTAAAATCTTTTGACAAAATTAATTTTCTTAAAAGGAAGAACAGTATAAAAGATACTATGCCCCCGATTAAGATTGATAATATATTTATGCTACCCATTTGATTTCTCCATTCCTATTTTTTTGCAAAACTTATATTCCCGATATCTCCTTTTTCTCCTGTTGTTACAATTGAATCAATCTTCGAGAGAATTGAATTTAATTTTTCATTCTCTTTTTTCAGGTGAAAAAATTCTTCAGTGATATTGATCGAAGTTAAAAGGCCGAGCCTGAAGGGGTCATACTCGTCAGTTCCATCCTTGATCTTTTTATATTTTTCCTCAACATAATTTACGATCCCAAGGAAATCATCCGTGTTAATCTTTCCTGATATCATAAATGAAAAACTTTTTCCAAGTACGGTTACATCGATCTCTTTAGTTTTCATTTTCGATTGTTTCGATCAATTTGATCAATGATTTAACCTTCTTCCTTATCTGGTCTTTTTCAGTATTGTTTACAGAACTCTCACTTCTGAGATCCTTTAATTGCTCCTTGAGTGCACTATTTTCATTTTTCAGAATTTCAAGATTGCTGACAAGACTTTTTACTTTATCTTCAAGCCTGTCAAGGTCTTCAATATTCATATATCCTCCTATCGCCTGATGATCCCGAGTTCATCAGATAATTTTGAAGTAAGGGAATCGTGAAGATCATTAACTTCATCGGTTGTAAGTGTTTTTTTTATACTCCTGTATCTGAAGTTCATCAGCATGCTGATCTTATCCTGTGGAACCCCCTTACCCTCATAAAGGCTCGTCAGAGAATAATCTTCCAGATCTGCCGGTCTGAATTTTTCTATCGCCTCTATAATAGAATTGTATAGATATTCTCTATTGATCAGGAAGGAGAGGTCTCTGGTAGCCGCGGGCATTCTATTCCAGATCCTGAAATTTTTCTCCTCTTTTTTACCGGTCATAATATCAAGGTCAAGCTGACAAATATAGACTGGTTCATCACTCTTGAAATGTTTCAATATTTTCTCTTTTATCTGACCGATAAATCCGATCTTTTTTTCATCGATCCGGATACCGAAACAACTTTCATCATTTAGAAATTCACTGAATTCCGGCCCCTTTTCAATTTTTGCATTAAATCCTGCTTTTCTAAGATAGTTAAGGACATGTGATTTAAAAAGGAAAAAGTCAAACATTCTTCCTTTGCTGTTCTGCCAGTTTGGGAGTGTTTCATATCCGGAGGCCGAAATGGTAACAACATCCTTTTCATCAATATCTTCCCCAACCTTCTTAAAGATTGTCCCCGATTCGAACAGTGAGACCCTTTTAAAATCATTATTCCAGTTTGTGACGGTATTTTTTAGAAGCCCGGCAGCCATGGAATTTCTCATAACAGAGTAATCGGAACCGATCGGATTTTTTATCTCAACATTATCAGATGCAGAACCGAAAAAAGAATTATCTGTAATAGAATGAAAACTGTAATTAATAACTTCACTGTATCCAATAGAATTAAAAAAGGCACGCATATCGTCCAGAAGTAAACGTTTCTCATACGTTTCAACGGAATCAGTGATAGTCCCGGGAATAATCGCATTAAGTTTATCATACCCGTAGATCCTGATTATTTCTTCAACAAGATCCTCATGTCCGTTAATATCAACGCGGAAAGAGGGTACCTCCACATCCCAGTGATCAGATCGGTCAATCAGCTTGAATCCAAGGCCTTCGAGTATTTCACAGGATATTTTTTCTCCGATCTGAATACCGGTGAAGCTGGAAGGGAACGATTTTTCAAGTTTAACTATCTGCTTTTTAAATTTTTCAGGATATTCATCATAATATTTTATGACATTCGGAGAGCCGCCAGTTTCTTTAAGTATGAGATCGATCGTATTGTTAATAACCAAATCAGTATTTCCGATATCCGCACCCCTCTCAAATAAAAAAGAGGCATCTGTTTTCATTCCCAGCTTTTTTGATGTTCTCCTGACTCTGGAAGGATCGAACATCGCACTTTCAATGAAAATTGTCTTTGTATTGTCGTTAACTCCCGAATATTCCCCACCCATGACTCCGGCAGCGGCTACCGCCCCTTCTTCATCAGCAATCATCAGGTCAGTTTCATCAAATTTTCTTATACTTCCATCAAGAAGGGTCAGTTCCTCATCTTTATGCGCATTCCGGATGATCACCTTCTTCCCCCTCAACCTGTCAAGGTCAAAGATATGGATCGGATGTCCGTATGTCATCAAAATGATATTTGATATATCTACGATGTTATTAACCGGCCTTAAACCAAAACTTTCTATCAATTGTTTCATTCCTTGGGAAGATTCAGCAACTTTAATATTTTCGAGTATTGCCCCTGAATACCTGAGGCACCCTTTTTTATCTTTAATTTCAACCTGAAAATCGCTTGCATCAGAAGATTTGATTCTTTCCGGATTAATTTTTCTTAGTTTGAGTGAGGGATTTTTTGCCAGTATTTCTCTGGCAATACCATAATGTGATAGCCAGTCTGGACGGTTGGGGGTGATCTCGACTTCAAATACATCAGTACCATTTACATTGATCATTTCATCGACTTCAATTCCGATCGAGGCAAGAAGTTCCTTTAATTCTTCCTTGTCATATTCATGATCAATGAATTGTTTTAAATAATCTAAATTAATTCTCATTTTTTATCCGAACTGACTGTTGAACCTGAGATCGTTCTCATAAAGATACCTGAGATCTGTCACTCCATATTTAAGCATTGCAATCCTTTCGATCCCCATACCGAAAGCAAAACCTGAATATATATCAGGGTCAATATTGCAGTTTTTCAATACTTCACGGTGTACCATTCCGCTTCCAAGGATCTCCAGCCATCCGCTTCCTTTGCATATCCTGCATTTGCTATCTTTCCCGCTGCATAGAAAACAACTGATATCCACTTCCGCAGAAGGTTCGGTAAACGGAAAATAGCTCGGCCGAAAACGAAGTTTCGTTTCGTCACCAAAAAGCGCCTTCAGGAATACATCAAGGGTCCCCTTCAGGTGTGAAAAGTTGATACCTTTATCAACAAGCAGCCCTTCCACCTGATGAAAAACCGGAACATGGGTTGCATCCGGTTCATCCTTTCTGAAGACCTTTCCCGGAGAGATGATCTTTACCGGAGGTTGATGATCTATCATATATCTGACCTGAACAGGCGATGTATGTGTTCTCAGAAGTTTCTCCTGTGAATCAGTAATAAAAAAAGTATCCTGCTCATCCCTTGCAGGATGATCCTCTTTAAAGTTCAGTAAAGTAAAATTATTTTCATCAAATTCTATTTCCGGCCCTTCGGCTATCATATAACCCATGGTGAGAAAGATATTTTCTATCTTTCTTCTGATAAAGGTGATCAAATGTGTATTTCCTGTTGCAATATCAAATTCCGGAAGCGTACCGTCAATTTTTTTCTCTGTTTTTGTACCAAGCTTTAATTCTGACTCATTTATTTTTTCTTCAGCAAATTTCTTGATCGAATTTACAAGATTACCGAAAACAGGCTTATCCTGAGCAGGCAGGTCCTTCAGCTTTGACATCAGGGATGTAAGTATCCCCTTTTTTCTGCTTAGAAACCTGTCCCTGAGTTGCTGTAATTCGTCAAGAGATTGAATTTTCTCTATTTCATTTATTAACTTTTCTTTTATACTTTCAATCTCTTTCCTGAGATCATCGATCATAAGGAAGCTTTCGCTTTGTCAACTATGAGCTTGAAAGTTTCAGGATCATTTATTGCCAGATTGGAGAGAACTTTTCTATTCAATAATATATCGGCTTTTTTCAGGCCGTTAATAAACTTTGAATAGTTAATATCATGTTCTCTCACTGCTGCATTTATCCTGATATTCCAGAGTTTTCTGAAATCTCTCTTTTTATTCCTTCTGTCCCTGTATGAATAAGTTAATGATTTCTCGACTGCTTCCTTTGCAGTTCTGTAATTGGATTTTTTTGTACCGAAAAATCCCTTTGCAAGTTTTAATATCTTCTTTCTTCTTAATAATTTCTTATTTCCTCTTGTTACTCTCGGCATTTTACCCCCCTAAGAATAAGGTAATAGAGATTTTAATCTCTTATACTCTTCGCTCACAACTACAGTAGACTGTTTAAGATTCCTCTTTCTCTTTCTGCTCTTCTTTGTAAGTATATGTGAAGCATTGGCCTTCATTCTTAAAATTTTTCCACTTCCGGTTACTTTCAACCTTTTGTTTGCACCTCTATGAGTCTTTAGTTTTGGCATCTTTTCCTCCTTTTTTCTGACCGATTAGAATATGGCAGCTCCACCTCTCTCTTTTGGGAGGTGATTCGATATCAGAAATATCTTTCAGGATCTCCACGATCCTGTCGGTCATTATATTAAGCATTTCAGGTTTCCTTTTTTGTCTTCCTTTCAGCCATATTGTAATTTTTACTTTATTTCCTTCTTCAAGAAACTGTTTTATTTTTTTCAGTTTTACTTCTATATCATGATCTCCGATAACCGGAGTGAATTTGATCTCTTTTATGTGGATCTTCCTCTGCATTTTCTGGGCTTCATGAGCTTTTTTCTGCAAAGAATAAAGGTATTTCCCATAATCAAGGAGTCTGCAGACAGGAGGATCCGCATCTGGAGAAATAGCAACCAGGTCCAGTTCTTTGTTCCTGGCCATCTCAAGAGCTTCTGTGACAGGTACAATACCCACCTGATTCTTCTCCTCATCAATTAGTCTAACTTTTGTAGCCCTGATCTCTTCATTGATCTGGTGAAGCCTTTTCTTTTTTACATGCTTATTGTATTTCATGTTCTGGACATTTCTCCTCTCTGATCCTCTCCATTTCTTTAATAAATTTTGTAAATGCGATCTTACCCTGATCACCCTTTTTATGGATACGGAATGATATGTTCTCCTCATTTTCTTCTTCATCCCCAATTACAAGGATGAAGGGAACTTTCATATTTTCTACATCTCTGATTTTTCTTCCGATGCCTTCATTCCTGTCATCTACTTCTACCCGGAATCCCTTTGCCGATATCTTTTGTTCCAATTCTTTACAATACTTAAGATTTTTTTCTGAAACAGGCAATATTGAAACCTGAACCGGTGCGAGCCATAAAGGAAATGCCCCGCCATAGTGTTCAATAAGAACTCCGAAAAATCGTTCCAGTGACCCAAGAAGAGCTCTGTGAATCATTATCGGTTTTTTGATCTTCCCGTCATTGTCGGAATATTTCAGATTAAATCTTTCAGGCAGATTAAAATCAACCTGTATAGTGGTGCATTGCCATGAACGTCTCAACTGATCTTTAACTTTAATATCTATTTTAGGTCCGTAAAAAACACCTTCTCCCGGATCAAGCTCATAATTTACATTAAGTCTTTCAAGAGCTCCCTTCAGTGCATTGGTTGCTTCTTCCCAGTCGGAAATTTCTCCGACATATTTTTCAGGTCTTGTTGAAAGGTATATCTCAAGTTCCTCAAATCCGAATCCATTAAGCATTTTCAGACTGAAATCAATCAGCTTTTCCACCTCGCCATCAAGCTGTTCAGGAGTGCAAAAATGGTGAGCATCATCCTGAGTAAACCCCCTTACCCTGAGTAAACCATGAAGAACACCGCTCCGCTCATATCTGTAAACTGTTCCCAATTCTGCCCATCTGAAAGGCATCTCCCTATAACTTCTGTTTCTTGATTTAAAAATCTCCACATGAAAAGGACAGTTCATCGGTTTTATCCTGTATTTAGTATTATCAAATTCAATAGGTGTAAACATATTGTCAGTATAAAAAGAATTATGTCCGCTGGTATCCCATAGTTCATATCTTGCAATATGGGGAGTATTCACAAGTTGATATCCATTTTTAAGATGTTCATCATACCAGAATTTTTCAATCTCATGCCTGACCATACTCCCTTTCGGATGCCACAATACCAACCCGGCTCCAATATCTTCACTTATGGAAAAAAGATCAAGTTCTTTTCCAAGTTTTCTATGATCTCTTTTTTTTGCTTCTTTTAACTTTTCCAGATGATCTTTCAAAGGTCTTCAGTAGGAAATACAACTCCATAAACTCTCTGCATAGAACTATTGTTCTCATCCCCTTTCCAGTAAGAAGATGCAATAGAGGTCAATTTGAAATTCCTAATAAATGCTGTTGATGGGAGATGGGGTCCCCTGCAGAGATCAACGAAGTCACCCTGCTGATACAAAGAAACATCATCATTTTCAACCTTTTCTTCAATCAGTTCAACTTTAAGTTGCTGCCCTTTCTCCCTGAACATCTTTATGGATTCCTCTTTCTTCAGAACCTTCCTTTCAATCATGATATTCTGTTTAACCAGAAATTTCATTTTCTTTGTGATCTTATCAAGGTCTTCAGGAGTGAAAGGGGACCTGGTAATAAAATCATAATAGAAACCATTCTCAACGGCTGGGCCGATCCCGTATTGTGTCCCGGGATATAGTTCGGTCACTGCCTGAGCAAGCAGATGGGCGGCGCTGTGTTTATAGACTTCCAGCGCTTCAGGAGAATCGTAAGAGACCTCTTCCACCTCACGTGCGCCTTCCGTCTGTGTAGACAGGTCCCTGAGCTCGCCGTCAATTTTTAACAAAATAGTGTCTCTGTTTTTTTTCATTCAAATAAAATAGGCGCGGGCGGACTCGAACCGCCGACTTCTACCATGTCAAGATAGCACTCTAACCAGCTGAGCTACGCGCCTTTCCGATGATCAAAAGATCACTCTACAAGCTCTTTAAGTTTTTTACCGGGGAGAAATTTAACGCTTTTCCTCTTGGGAATAGTGATCTCTTCACCTGTCCGGGGGTTTCTTCCCTTTTTCTTTTTCTTTGTGATAGTCCTGAATGTGCCAAATCCAACCAGAGTAAGCTTACCATCCTTCCTTTTAAGCTCATCTGTAATTGTATCTATCAACAGGTCCACAAATTTAAGGGCTTTGGTTTTTGTCATGCCGGATTCTTTTAACAATTCAGCAACCAAGTCATTTTTATTCATTATAAAATCCTCCCGGATATGATTATTTTTACATTAAAACAGGTGAAAAGTCAATACTATCAGCATATTTTGGATATTTAAAGAATGTCAGATAGTAAGCAGGCTCCCCTTTTCCATAATGTCTTTTTGAACTTTTGAAAAAGGTTCAATACTAAAAATTTCACCGGAAGATAAGATCTTTACTTCACCTGAAAGATAATCAATTTCTATCTCTTCAAGATTTTTTATTTTTCCCTCTTTAATAAAATCGCCTATTTGAGTAAATGTGAGAATGGGAAATCCTGAGTTTATTGCATTTCTTTTATAAATCGCTCCATATGAACCTGCCACAATCGCCTTTACTCCGAGAGCTTTGAAACAGTCAACTGCCTGCTGCCTGGATGAACCTGCACCGAAATTATTTCCAGTCATGACTATATCCCCCGGTTTACATTTTTGCGGGAAATCCTGCCAATCTTCAAGATTACCGAAAGTGTGTTCACCCATTTCACTTATCTCGGTTATATGCAAAAATGCATTATGAAAAATCTGATCTGTGTCAATATCATTAATCAGGTCCCCGTTTTTATCGGTAATAATCCAGGCCCTTCCTTTTACTTTTAGATCGGTCATTTAATACTCCCTGTCAGAAATAAAACCATTCAATACAGAATATGCAACCACTTCCGGTGATGTCAGATAGTTAAAGCCATCTCCCTGCTTTCCCGGAAAGTTCCTGTTGCCGGTAGAAACCATTACATCACCTTTACCTGTCATCCCTATGTGACCCTGGGCACATCCGCCGCAGCCGGGATTTGAAATTATTGCCCCGGCATCGAGAAGGTCTTTTAATATTCCCTGCTCAAAAGCCTTTTTATAAACTTCGATCGTTGCAGGAACGATCGATAACATCACCCCTTCCCTGATCTTTTTCCCTTTTAGTATAGTCCATACTTTCAGAATATCTTCATACCTTCCATTCGTACAAGAACCGACAAATCCGAAATTTACTTCAATTTTTTCAAGTTCGGAAACCTTTTTACCATTATGAGGATATGGCGGGGCAGAAACCATGCTCTCAATATCGGAAATGTCAATATCCAGGATTTCAGAATACTCTGCATCTTCATCCGCCTTTATTTCATCTGCCATCTCATTTGCGCCAGCCATTTCCATAATCTCTTTTAAAGTACTATTGTTGAAAGGTATAAAGCCAACTATACCCCCCATTTCTGTTATCATACTGAGGAAAGTAATTCTCCCGGGCAGATCAAGCTTTTCGATTGGGACTCCGTAAAACTCTACCGCTTTCCCGAGAATTGTATCAGTTCTTAATATACTCAGGATTTTTATCACAAGGTCTTTTGCGCTGTATTTATAAGAAGGATCTCCTTTTATATTAACCTTAACAGTTTCCGGGACCTCAAACCATGTCCGACCATATCTGAAACCGAAAGTTATATCCACATCACCCATCCCCTGGCCGAAAGAATTGACTGCTCCGAGAATATTCATGTGACTGTCAGTACCGACAACAATTGACCCGGGTTGGGAAAGCCCGTGCTCGATCAGTGTGTGAGTACCAATACCTTTATCAATATCAAATACTTTTATCCCCTTCTCTATTGCAAAATTCCTGCAGATTGTCTGATTATTTGCATATTGGATTGTTTTAGGAGGAACTGTCAGATCAAAAGTGAAAAAAACTTTTGATGGATCAAAAACACTTTCTCCCTTATAATTTTCCCGGAAATTCTTAACCACATTAGGTCCGCCGAAGTCACGTGCAGTAACTATATCAAGATCGATCCATACTATTTTACCCGGTAAAATTTCCTCTTCTGAATGATTTGCAAATATTTTTTCTATAATGGTTTTTCCTGACATAAGTCCTCTCCTAGCCAAGTTTTTGTTTGACGTCCTTCATGACAAGTTTCGATATAGCTTTTAGAGTTTCGATCACTCCGGTATTCTTCAGAGCAACTGCTTCTACAACCGGTTCCCCTTTTCTTCTGAGTGTTTCGATCAATTCATTTGCAGGAGTAATGTTCGGGAGGTCCCTTTTGTTTAATTGAAGAATATATGGAAGTTCTTCGAACTGAAGATTGTATTCTTTCAGATTTTCCAGCATATCATTCAGGCTTTCAATATTAGCCTCAAACCTTTCACGCTGGGAGTCTGCAACAAATACAAGACCGTCAACACCTTTAAGTATAAGTTTTCTGGAACTACTGTAATAGATCTGCCCCGGAACTGTATATAAATGAAATTTCACTTTATATCCGCTTATTGTCCCAAGATCCAACGGGAAGAAATCGAAGAACAATGTTCTTTCTGTTTCAGTTGCAAGACTGACGAGTTTCCCTTTGTTATCCTGCTTAATTTTATTATATATTTCTTTTATATTTGTAGTCTTACCGCTAAGGCCCGGACCGTAATAAACTATCTTAAAGTTTATTTCTTTGGTGGAATAATTGAGAAAAGACAATGTCAGTCTCCAAAAATCTGATCAATATCTTCATCTGAAACACCCTCAAAAGGTGAATGTTTTTCGCTCAGAGAATTATCTTTCAATTTTTTATTAATAGTTACGAATACCTCTTTCAACCTCTCATTAGCATGTTTCCCTTTTAATCTAACAATTCCCAGGTTAGAGGTTTTCTCGAATATGACAATAAGAACCATCCTCTCATTGATCAGGGAGATGTAAAGATTTTTCTCCGGTGATTCTGTCAGAACTGTTTCAAAATTTTTTATTTCCAGCATCTGAGCAATACTGTTTATTGCAGCAATACTACCGGCGATAAGTGATGAAATTGAGTTCAAATAGGAATCATCCATACCATCAGTTGCTGCGATACAATGACCTTCAGAATCGGTAACGAATACAATATCAGCACTGACAGATCCTTTCAGTTCTTCAAGAACCTTCTTAATCTGAAAATATTCTTCATTATAAATAACAAAATTTTCTTTCATTGCAATTATTTTATCCCTATTTTAAATATAAATCAACTTAGTCATTAACCTTTTTTTCCAACAATCTATTCTTCATCAAAAAAATTATTTAAATTCTATCCTACCTTCAAATGATTTTGCAATAGTTACGGAATCTACATAATCAAGATCAGCTCCGATCGGCAATCCCATTGCTATTCGCGTTATTTTTATATTTTTTTTCTTTAAAAGATCAAAAATGTAAATTGCAGTTGCATTTCCCTCAACAGTAGGACTTGTAGCGATAATAACTTCATTAATCTCCTCAGAATTAAGCCTCCTCTCCAAACTGCTTATCTTAAGCTCATCGGGGCCAATCCCCCTGATAGGCGAAAGATTGCCGGAAAGTACATGATACATCCCTCTGTAAAGTCCGGTTCTTTCAATAGACAGAATATTAAAAGGTTCCTCTACCACACAAATTTTTGTATTGTCCCGGCCTTTGGCCGTACAGATCTCACATATTTCATACTCTGATATATTATTGCAGATAGTGCAGAAACTGGTCTTGTCAACAGCATCCCTGATTGCTTCGGAAAGCGCAATTACTTTATCCCTGTCACTCTTCAGAAGATGAAAAACAATCCTTTGAGCCGATTTCGAACCGATCCCCGGAATTTTTCTCAATTCATTAATAAGATTTGCAACAGGATGAGTAAAGTCGTACATTTATATCCTCAGAGATATTTAAAATCCCGGAAAAGGCATTCCCCCGGGAAGACCACCCGGCATTGATGATCCGAGATTATCCTTCATCTCCTCATCAACTTTACTGACAGCATCATTAAATGCAGCTGTAATAAGATCCTGAAGCATTTCAATATCTTCCGGATCCACGACATCTTTTGATATCTCGACCGACAAGATATTTTTATGCCCGTTAAGTATAACTTTTACCATGCCCCCACCGGCATTACCCTCAGCTTCGATCGCATTCATTTTGTCTTCCATCTGTTTTGACATATCCTGAGCCATCTTCATTAATTGGTTCATATTTGGAATTTTAGCCATTATTTATCTCCTTCTAAATTTTCAATAGATATAATTCTTCCCTGAATTTTACTCGCAAGATTTTTTATCTGTTTATCTTTTTTCATTTTTTCAATACTTTCCCCATTACCAGTATCCCTGTTCTTATCCTGTACAACCTTCTCTTCTCTTATCTCCGGAGGACGAGCTTTCTCTGCATTATCTTTATCTTTTCCAATTGATAGATCATTTATCTGCGGGGGACTGACTTCGGGATTCTTTACTTTTAGTGAATCTGACTTATTTTTACTCACCTTTCCGGAATATACATTACTGATTAATTCTTCAATAGACATAAGTGAAGGGAAATAAGACAACTTTATAAAAAGATATTCAAGGATTATTTTAGGATTTTCTGTATTCTTAATTGTTAATTCCATATCCTTGACGGCATTAAAATAGCGTAATAATTCTATCTCTTTCAGATCTTTTATCAGCATTTTTATTTTTGAAACATTCTCCGGATTCAAATTATGAAGTTTTTCAATATCAATATCAGATTTAAGGACCATCAGGTTACGGAGAAATTTAATGTATTCCGAATAGAAAAATCTTATATCTATTCCCCTGTCAGTAAGATCATCAATAACATCAATTATTTTTTTCCTGTCACTTGAAAGGAATGCAGAGGTAAGTTCAATAAATATTTCCTCTTCAATGATCCCGAGAATATCAATTACATCATTATCTTCAATCTTTCCATCAGAGATGGCAATAGCCTGATCCAGTATTTTTTTTGAATCTCTTAAACTTCCATCTGCAGATTTTGATACAAGGTACAACCCATATTTTGATATCTCAATTTTTTCTTTGCTTACTATATTTTCAAGGACAGAGGAGATTACCTCAATCGGTATTCTTTTGAACTCAAAATGCTGACATCTTGACACTATGGTTGAGGGGATTTTATGGAAATCAGTTGTTGCCATAATAAAATATGTATGTTCTGGTGGCTCTTCAATTGTCTTGAGGAGAGCATTCCATGCAGAATTCGACAGCATGTGTACCTCATCAATCACTATCATTCTGAACCGGTTTTTAAAAGGTTTATATTTTATCTTTTCCCGCAGGCTTCTTACCTCTTCAATTCCATTATTTGATGCACCGTCTATTTCTATATAATCCGGTGATTTATCTTCATTTATTTCAGTGCATATGGAACATTTATTACAAGGCTCAGGAGCAGGTCCACTCTCACAATTCATTGCTTTTGCAAGTATTCTGGCTGCAGATGTTTTCCCTACTCCTTTCATTCCGGAAAAGATCAGAGCCGGATACAACTTATTCATTTTAATTGCATTTTGAAGAGTTTTTGTTATATGGGGCTGCCCGATCAATTCTTCAAATGTTTTCGGCCTGTATTTTCGTGCTAATGCAAGGTACATTTTATTTTTTTAGAGACCCGGGAAATCCCGAACACATACAAAATCGTGCTTATTGCTGCTACCTTCCGGTCCTGACAAGGTTCACACGCATGTATTGCCGGGCACCCGGGCCGTTTCCATATGAATTGTATCAGATTTTCCCGATTTAAGAAATAAATCACGTTATTAAATCAATAAAAAATTTAATTAAATAAGAATCAGATCCATCTCCGGACTTTTTTCATGTATTCCGAATAGTCATCGCCGCACTCTCTGATCATTTTTTCCTCCTCGAAAGAAACAAACATATAGTTCATCACCAGAAAGAATAGAACCGGGGTAATGAATCCGATGATATTCTGAAGAAGAACTGCAAGACCGATCAGGAATACCACTCCGCCGATGTACATGGGATTCCTGGAATATTTGTACAGGCCGTCAGAGACAATGCAGGTAGCAGTATCGAAATTTTCAGGTGTATTATGTTCCATGAACTGTTTGTAGGGTTTCCAGACCAGGTAAAGTCCTAAAAAAATCGGGAGGAGTCCTGACAGGTTCCAAATATTCGGGATCAGGTTTAAACCCGGAAACAGAAAACGGAAGGGGACGGTAAGCAGAATAAAAAAATAGAAATAATTGGGGGGAACAGAAATGATATTTTTCATTTAAACTCCTAGAACAGGATTTTATCATACCTGAATCTTATTCGGAACGGTTCTTAATTAAAAAAAGAAAAAAAGAGTTGGATTTTTTTCTGTCCGGATTAAAATTTTTTTGATTGATTCTTTTTCTTTTTTACGAATTTTCCAAATTTCCGGTCCTTTTCTCTTTTCTCCAGGCTGTTCATTTCGTAATAATCGCTTTCCTTTTTCAACTTTTTGTAGTTTTGATATTTGTCTTCATCCAGATTTTTTTCTTCAATAGCTTTTAACACAGCACAACCGGGTTCATGTTCATGCATACAGTCAGTATATTTACACCCTCTGGCCAAAAAGGCTATTTCCTCAAATACGTTATCAATACCGGCACTTGCGTCTGCAATTCCAACTTCTCTTATTCCCGGATTATCAATCACAACACCACCATTTTTCAAAAAATACATCTCCCTTGTCGTCGTTGTGTGTTTACCTTTACCGGTGGATTCGCTTATCTCTCTTGTTTTTATCTCATCTCTACCCAACAACTGGTTCACCAGTGAAGATTTCCCCACCCCTGACGAACCGAGGAAGCAATACGTTTTCCCCTTGCTGATGTAATTTTCTAATTCATTAAGTCCCTTACTGTTAATTGCGCTGGTTAAAATAATATCAACGTTATCAAATCTGCTTTTTATTTGATCAATCCTCTCAACCAATTCTGTTTCTGAAACCAGATCGATTTTATTCAATATAATTACTGCTCTAATATCCCCTTCATTTGCCAGAACAAAATATCGTTCAAAACGGTTGAGGTTATAATCCCCGTCTAATGACACTACAATAAAGGCGACATCAATGTTAGCCGCAATAACCTGCGTATCCTGTTTGCCGCTGTGTTTTCTCTTAAGGATTGTTTCCCTATTCAAAATATTATGAATGACTGCGATTTCTCTGTCAATTTCGGTTATAACCACCCAGTCTCCAACAGCAGGATAGTCTTCTCTTTCTGCAGCATTGAACAATTGTTTCCCAGTTATTTTCGCTGCATGTTCTCCACTATCACTTCTGACCCTGTATACTTCTTTGTATTCGGCAATAACCCGGGCTACTGAAGAATTTGCTAATTCCAGAGATCTCCATTTCGAATCAAAAAAATCATTATAGCCAAGATCTTCAAGTTTAATTTTTGTAATTTTATCAGTCATATATTTAAATTATTATATCAATAATTATTCCCTGATTTATTTTCAGAATAGCTTATGTATTCGAAAGAAATTTCTACCTAATTATCCGAACCTTTTAATTTTATTTCTCATTGCCGGTATTTTTTTTTAACATTAGATTTTTATATCCCAAAAATCCGATTACACTTAAGAAAACCGCAATGCAAATAATCACAGTAGTAATCACTCCCGGATACTGCCCGTCGAACCCGATCTCTGAAACATGCTTGAGCAATATTCCGCCATAAGCCCAGATAAGCACCAACCCGTAGAAAATATTATTATCTTTGAGCATGCGGGCAATCCCGATTGCGGCCCCCACCAACAGGATTATCATTGTCCAGTCCGCTTCAGCTAAGCCAAAACCGTTCCAATTGAGGCTTATCAGAAGCACAGTTATATTAGCAATGGTCGCCACTGTAATCCAGCCAAGATAGATGCTAAAGGGAAGTCGGATGAAAATCTTATCAGAGAGCGTATATTTTTCCTTATTTGTCACATCTGCGATCTTGATAAGGAAAAAAAGTAAGCAGAGCATGATCAAAACCGAAAGCCAGATAATCCCATAGTGCCATGCGAATATCCACGCAATGTTGGAAACCGAAGTGGCGAGAAAATAACGCCCCACAACAGCCAATGTCTTTTCCCGCTTCGGATCAACACCTTTTTGCCATAACCCCAATTGATACAGGGTGTGGCCTAAAAGCAGGATGTAAATAATACCCCAGATTGAAAAGGTGACTCCAGCTGGAGTAAAGAGGTTGGTGTAAGCGTCGGAAGCCTCTCCAGTAGTAACACCTCCGATCGGCAAAGCGTTGGCAAGATAATTAATTGTCACCATGGCAAAATAGGCCACAGCTATAAAAATTTTCAGAAGAAGATTTGCTTTTTTCATAGTTGTAATTATATATTATTTTTTATATTTCCTCTAAATTCCGATATATTTAGAAAGATTCTTAATAAAAAAAAATGTTTATTGTGAATTCGGTTAAAGGGTGGGATGGATCAGATTTTCTTAATTTAAGAAATATTACAGAAATAAAATTGGATAATTTTTGAGATAGAAGAAAAAGATTAAAGTTTTCCGCGATTCTTGAATTTATCCGAAAATAATTATAGAATGTGATCTTTCCAATTGGAGAGGTGTCCGAGTGGTTGAAGGAGCACGCTTGGAAAGCGTGTGAGCTGGAAACGGTTCCGTGGGTTCGAATCCCACCCTCTCCGATCTCTTGATTAATAGTGCAATTTCAGCTATAATTCAACAAATGGCGGTGTAGCTCAGGCGGTAGAGCAGTCGGCTCATATCCGATATGTCGGGGGTTCAAATCCCTCCACCGCTAATTTTTTCTAATGGAACATTTATATCCCCGATTTTATGAAAATATAAAACAAAATAACCTTATCCAAAAAAAGGACACCGTGATATCTGCATTTTCCGGAGGAAAAGACTCTGTCACACTGCTTCTTCTTCTCAAACGATTACAAAATGATATTCAATTCGATTTAAAGGCTGCATACTTTAATCACAGGATAAGGCCGGACTCCAGTGAAGAGGAGTTATGGGTAAAAGAATTTCTCAAGAAAGAGAACATAGATATGATCAAGGGGAGTTCAGATGTTATCAGTTTTAAAGAGCGCAATAAGCTGAACCTGGAGAACGCCGCTTCCATCTCAAGATATGATTTCTTTAATAAGATCGCCGGGAAATACTCCCGGGCCAAAATTGCAACCGGGCATTCAGCATCTGACCTTACAGAAACATTCTTTATAAAACTTTTCAGAGGGAGCGGACTTCAGGGATTAAGCGGGATTTTCGGACTTAAAGGGCAGAATATCATCCGTCCACTGCTAATCTTTACCAAAAAGGAAGTACTTGAATTTCTGGAAAGATCGGGTTCAGGTTATTTTACAGACCCGACAAACAATTCTTCTGTTTTCCTGAGAAATAACATCAGAAATAATCTAATCCCCGAAATTGAAAAAATAGAACCGGATATTGATAAACACATATTCCGTACCGTATCAATTATTCAGGAAGAATTTGAATATTTCAGAAGCAGGGCCCGGGAATTTTTAATGGATCATTTAATATGCGGTAAGATACTAAGGATCAATGACCTTCAATCAGTACCTCTTGCCCTCAGCCGGCATATCATCAGGGAGTTTATCAGATCTATAAAAGGGAATCTCCTGAACATTGATTTTAACCATATTGAACAATTAACAATTCCCGAACCCGTTAAAAAGGGCATATCTATACCCGGCATCAACTTCTCGATCAAAAAAGGATTTATATTTGGCATAAAGACCTCCATACAGAAATACAAGCATGGTGTCCCGAGAGATGGAGATACAGAAATTTCGGAAATATGTTCCAGGATCAGGATCTGGCGGACTGACAAATTCAGTAAACCTGATAATATTTTCGAGATTATTGTCCCGGCAGACAAATTGATTTTCCCGGTTATTGTCAGGAATCCCGAAAAAAGTGATAAGTATAGGAAAATAAATTCTGATATAAATCAGAAGGTATTCGAAATGATCAGGAGTTCCGGCTTCCCCTCTGAACTCCGGAATTTACTCCCAATTATTGTTAACGGAAACAATGAGATTATATGGGTTTGCGGTTCCCCGGTATCCGATAAGTTTAAAGTGACTGATAAGAATGGAGACTATTTAAGGATACAATTGATCTCACCGCTGAATCAACCCTGATAAGCGATCTTTCCGCCGGTAATTGTATACTTAACAGATCCATTGCCTTTCCAACCGTCAAAGGGACAATTATTTGCCTTGGACAAAAAATCCTTCGTATTAATTTCAAACGGTTTCTCCGGATCAAAAATGGTAATATCACCATGCGCACCCTTTTCAATAATGCCACGCCCTTTCAACCCGAGTATCCGTGACGGATTTGTGGAGAACAGTTCGATCATTTTAGATATATCAATGATACCGGTATTGACAAGCCGGTCACAAATTACATTAAAAGATGTTTCAAGTCCAATAACGCCGAATGGAGCGTATTCAAACTCACTGTCCTTCTCATCAAACGTGTGCGGGGCATGATCCGAGGCAATCGCGTCAACTGTCCCGTCCTTTAAGGCAGCAATAAGAGCCTGCCTGTCTTTTTCTGTCCGCAGGGGCGGTTTCATTTTATAAACCGGGTTATATGATGTTATCAATTCTTCTGTTAAAAGGAGATGATGTGGGGTCACATCCGAAGTTACCCTCACACCTTTCTTCTTTGCATTCCTGATCAGGTCAATGGAACCTTCAGTTGATATGTGGGTAAGATGAAGGAGAGAATCGACCCTTTCCTGGAGAATCAGATCACGTGCAACAATAACTTCCTCCGCAGCACTGAGCATTCCCCTTAAGCCGTATTTATAAGAAATAAAGCCCTCGTTTACCTGCCCCTCTCCTGAAATTGAATGATCTTCCGGATGCTCTATAACCGGGATATTCAGCATCTTAGTATATTCAAGCGCTTTTCTGATGAGGTCTGCGCTCATCACACATTTGCCGTCATCAGAAAAACCTTTAGCGCCCCCTTCTTTCAGGTCGGCCATTTCAGTGATATCAACGCCGTCAAGCCCGACCGAAATGGCAGCAATGGGAAAAACATTGACAGTACCGATCTCATGGGATCTGGCAATAATATATTCTGTTACAGATCTGTTATCATTAACCGGAACAGTATTGGGCATACATGCAATTGAAGTAAATCCCCCCTTTGCGGCGGCAAGCATCCCTGTTTCTATAGTCTCTTTATTCTCCTGACCCGGTTCTCTCAAGTGTACATGCATATCAACAAAACCGGGACTTACAATGCATCCGGATGCATCTATTGTCTTTTTTACATCTTTATCATTAATGTTCTTTGCAATCTTTTTTATGATCCCTTTTTCTATAAGAATATCAGATACCAAATCCAGGCCGGAAGCAGGATCCATGACTCTCCCATTTTTAATTAATAGACTCATTGATATCTCCTTTCAGCAGATATAGGACTGCCATCCTCACGGCGATCCCGTTGGTAACCTGCTGAAGAATAACAGATTTGTCTGAATCAGCAAGAGTATTATCGATCTCAACATTTCTGTTCAACGGGCCGGGATGCATTATTATTGCAGACTTTTTTGCTTTACTGAAAACTTTTTTATTGATAGAAAAATATTTCCGGTATTCCCTGATTGAGGGGAAATAATTTCCGGCACCCCTTTCATTCTGAACTCTTAACATCATAACAACATCGGAATCCTTTACTCCTTCTTCTATATCATAATATACTTTTGCGCCCATCTTTTCGAACTCTTTCGGAACAAGTGAGGGAGGGCCGATAATGGAAACTTCATTTCCCATTTTCCTGTGAAGAATGATATTAGACCTGGCAACCCTGGAGTGAAGGATATCTCCAATTATAGATACCTTTAATCCCCTTATTGTTTTGAAAACCTGTTTCATCGTCAATGCATCAAGAAGTGCCTGAGTCGGGTGTTCATGAAATCCATCTCCAGCATTCACAATTGAAGATCTGGCAAATGTTGTTAAGTAATGGGGGGATCCTGATGCAGAATGTCTGATGACTATTATATTTGGATTCATTGCTTCAAGGGTCAACACTGTATCTCTTAGAGATTCACCTTTCTTCAAACTTGAGACGGAGGAATTAAAATTTATGAGATCAGCACTTAACCGTTTTGCGGCAATCTCAAAAGAACTTCTTGTCCTGGTTGAATTCTCAAAAAAAAGATTTACCACTGTTTTACCTTTAAGAGCCGGGACCTTTTTTACATCTCTGGTCGATATCTCTACAAAAGATTCAGCAGTTTCAAGAATTGTATCTATATCTTTATCACTTAAATGATCAATTCCAAGCAAATGATTCTGATCAAACTTATATTCATCCATTTAAAACCTCGTGGGTTCCATGATCAGAACCTGATCAACC
Source organism: Candidatus Aminicenantota bacterium (assembly GCA_963827565.1). Lineage (GTDB taxonomy): Bacteria > Acidobacteriota > Aminicenantia > UBA2199 > UBA2199 > UBA647. Next base: position 682,535 of record CAWHBG010000001.1, on the reverse strand, counting down.
TTGTCAGTTTCTTTCAGCATTACATTAACTCTTTCCCTTCTTGAGGTAGGAAGATATTTTCCTTTATAATCTGGAGAGATGGGGAGTTCTCTGTGACCTCTATCAATGAAAACCGCCAATTGAACACTGGCTGGACGGCCAAGTTCAAATATTGAATCCATTGCAGCTCTTATAGTTCTTCCCGTAAAAAGGACATCATCAATAAGTATAATATCCTTATCCTCAATTGAGAAATTTATCTCGGTTTTCTGGATCACTGGCTGTTGTTCATGTTTATGCAGATCATCTCTGAAAAGAGTTATATCAAGAATACCGGAAGGGACATTTACATTTTCCATTTCAGATATCAACTCTTTTATCCGTTCTGCTACATAAACTCCTTTCTTTTGTATTCCTATAAGAACAAGATTTTCAATGTCCCTGTTCTTTTCGAGAATTTCTACGGCCATCCTCTGAAACGCTCTCATCATTTTCTTTTCATCCATGATTTTTGCTTTGATTTTCTCTTCCATTTTCTTCTCCTGACAAAAATGAAAAATATCATCTGGAACACATTTTGTCAATGAGGATCAATTATAAAATCAGGAATCAGCAGACTTTATCAGATTCTTACCGAAGATACTTTTTTTTTGTACAAATTAATCATAATTTTGAAAAAATTCTTATACTCTTCTGACCTGAAATCCGGATAGGTCCATTCAAGTATTTTCAATTCCCTGCCTTTTATCACATACTCCATGTGGGCATATATTCCTTTTGTTAAAGGTACCCTCTGATAATAATTTTTAGTAGTTGCAATAATAACATTTGCATCAGACAAATATCCTGGATCCAGGTTGACCATCCTTTTCCCCGATCTTGACAATTCGATTTCAATTCTATTTGTCAACAACTTTATTTCCGGCAGCTGCTCGGGGGATATCAGCTCTTTAAATGAAACAAACTGCCGTTTAAGAATCTTTCCCATTTCAGAACAATAATAATCTGTAAATTCAAATTTGAAAACTTCCGAGGCCAGATCAACTTCGGAGAAGATTTTTTCCAAATGTATGATAACGTTCGCAGGATCTACCTGATCATTAAAAATAATCCCGGTAAACAGATTTACTTTGTTAAAGGAACTTTGCCTGCCCATACATTATTATTAATAAGGAAAAGGTTTTTATTTATATATACTGCCGATTTTTTACCATCAAATGAATAGGCGAATATGCTCCCGTCATAAGAGGGTGATCTGTAATTCAATTCATTTTCAGGACCCATTTCGATGTATTCTCCCCCATTCGTTGACATTATCAGCATCGAAGGATCATCACATCTTTTTATAGATTTGAAATCCCTTCTTGAAGGGAGTTCTTCAACCCAAAAAGGCTTAGTTGTAATGATTTTAAAAAGAGTTTCGGTAAGGAAATAACGTTTATTCCTTTCCGTAAGAATATATAAAGTTTTATTATCAGCACTAAAACAACTGCTGTAATAGTTTTCAACAAGTTTCCGGTAAAGCCTTGAATTATAATTGAACATTATCAGGTCCCGCCTTTTATCTTTCGTACTGAATATAAGAGACTCTTGTTCGGAATCAAAATCAACAATTTCTAATTCTGCGAACCTGTCTTTATCAAGGAACATGGAGCTGTCTATTCTCCTCACTTTACCAGTCTCATTTTCAAAAATAACTGCCTGAAATGAATTTTTAAGGTCTGCAAGGTATATAAGAAAACTCCCCAGGTTTCTCGAGAAAGCTATTCTAACGATCTCAGAAGAAAAGGAATCCAATTTTTCTCCTTTAGTAAGCAATTTTCGTATCTCTTTTGTTATGGATGCAGCATTATAAACCATCAGGAATTTTTTTATAGAATCGGAATTAATTCTTTTTATCTCATCCATCTCTTCTAGATATGTGAACCTTTTATTAGCAAAATTATATTTATAAAGTCCGAAATTCGATAACCCGGTATAAACGGGGCGTTTCTCTCCGAACCTGTTTACAATTGCGAAAGGGGAATCGAAAGCAATCTTTTCAATTCTTTTATCAACAAAGTAGGCAATTGTTCCGGACACATTAAAAACAACATAAAAGGCCGGAATGTTTGAATTACCGGTATAGATGCCTCTGAATTGAAATGACCCGGCTTTATTCCTTATCATTGCATATAATTTATTATTCCCGGATGCAGGTTCTTCAGTTTCAAGTATAATCCTGTCGCGACTTCCGGAAAAATAGACCCCATCAAGAAGTCCTTTATAACTATAACTTGATATCACCTTTTTTTTATTAAAATCAACAAGATATAATTTTTCGCTTCCTCCGCTGTTAAGAACCCCGACGACAAACAATCTGTTACTATCGATCCAGAAGACCTTCTTTAGATTAAAAAAGCGGATAGAATCAAGTTCAGGAAAATGGTAACTTTCATCAAATTGCTTCTTCAGAAATTCTGATGAATTTCCGCTTAAAAGAGAACGGTATATCCAGTTCTGAATATTACTCTTTTCAGTTTTGTTTCTGAAATAATACAATCCAAGAAATCTATTTATATCCGGATCCCAATTATTACTTATATAATATTGATATAGAAAGTTTTTTGATCGTCTGTTTCCAAGAGTCAGCAGGGTCTCAGCGTAGGTTTTAACATAATCCAGATTTACCTCATTAAATCTAATGGCCTTTAATACGTCTCTGGCAGCTTTCGGATCACCTTTTTTTAACAGATATTTTGCATATAATAACTGAACATCTTTATTGTTCCTGGCTAACTCCATAGAGATCTGCATATACTTCTCCATTCTTCCTGTCCATCCCTTCTCAAAGAGGGCTCTGGAGAAGAGGAAATTCAGAAAGAAATTTTCAGGATTATTGTCCACATCCTTCTCTAAAAGTGAAATAGCCCTGTCCTGTCTGCCATTTCTCAGAAATAACTCACCTAATAGTATCCTGTACTCCATAAGATTTTTTATACTCTGCGCTGTAAGTAGATATTTTTCGGCCATCGGATAATTAAATTCTTTAAGAAATTGCATACCAAGGCAGGCATAAGCAGAAGAGAACCCTTTGTTAAGCCTGACAGCTTTCATCAGGTTTTCTTTTGAAGTTGATTCCTTGATATCTGAAACTGAAAGTGAAATTCCGATTATTCCATGAAGTGACCTGAAATTCATATTCAGATAGCTCTGAAACTCTGTCTTAGCCTTCTTCTTATTATTGTCTGTCAACAACATGAACCCTCGTTTAACAATAGGGTTGGGAAACTCCTTGAAAAATTCATTAAAGTATACTTTTGCCTGTTGGTAATCCTCAAGAAGAAGATAAACCACCCCTTTGTCAAAATCAGTTGAGGCTGAATAACCTATAGATGGTATTATAAAAAAAATCGATATTATTAACGATATAGAAAATATTTTCTTCATTTTTACTCCCCATAATAATAAAGCATTATAATTTTATACTTATTTAATAAATAATTCCAAGGCTCACAATATATAAAATTAAAATTATTATTGAATTAAGAGGAATTTTAAATATGGTTTTAACAACTTTCCCACGAAAAAGGGTTAAGAAAAGCACCAGATTCATACCTGCTGCAATAATCCCAATGTAAAAAATATTGCTGTCAGTCACATCTGCAATTATATCTCCGCTGAAATAAAATATATCAATAAAGAAAATGATAGCTATATTAAAAAGATTGCTGCCTGCTATATTTCCGAGAAGAATTTCAAATGCACCGATCTTTGCAGCAGTAATCGAAACGATCAATTCCGGAAAAGATGTAACAAAAGCCAGAAAGATCACCCCTACGAAAGAATCTGTCCAATGCATTTTCAGAGCAAGCTCTTTTCCAACTACAGGAAGATAGAAACCGACAGCAATTATTATTATTGAAGAAACGGCAAAGGTTGCTTTTGCTTTCGATAAACTCTCTTTTAAATAATTTTTCTCTTCCTCTCCATCCGCCTTGCGGTTTTTAAAAATATGATGCAAAAAAACCAAATAAACAACAAATATCAGTATCGATGAAATTCCTACATTCAGAATCCGGACCCTGAAACTTATCAAAAGGGATGATGAAAAAAGGATAATTAAAATGAAACTGAAAAGAAGTGGGAGGAGATCTTTCTTTGAACTTTTTCTGAACAGTGAATTTTTTCTAAAAAAAACCTGAATAAGAGCAATTATTGTTAAGTTGAATACGCAACTCCCCACAATCTGTCCTAAAGATATTTCAGGTGATTTAACTATTGAAGCCGCAGATATCCCGGTGAACAATTCAGGGAATGATGTTACCATAGATATAAATACCACTCCCATAAAAGCTCTTCCCCACCCTTTTTTCTCCGCAATTATATCAGCGCTTCTAGTTACCTTTGAACCGAAAATAAAGACAAGAATCAGCAATGCAGTAAATTTTAACCATACGCCAACCATGACCTATATTCCCCACTTCAATTTTTCACTTAGTAATCTAAAATAGTTCAATTCATCAGATATCACCATTTTTAATTTTTCCCTGCCTGTTCTGATAACAACAGCATCATTTGTATTCATAGGAATAACTTTTTGTCCATCTAATGTTATAACTACATTATCTGAATCTGAACAGAGTGTAACTCTGATCTCAGAGGAATCCGGGATAACAAATGGCCTGAAAGTAAGAGAGTGAGGGCAGATTGGTGTTATCACTAATCCATTTACCTCAGGAGCCAGTATAGGACCGCCTGCAGATAATGAGTATGCTGTAGAACCTGTCGGTGTGGATATTATAAGTCCGTCAGCCCGTATCTCGGATACCTCAATATTGTCTATTTCGAGCTGCAATTTTATAATCCTGGCTATATCACCTTTGCTGAAAACAACATCATTCAATGACATTGAAATTTCATTCCCGAAATCAACTTCCACCAACTTCCTTTGGGATATCCTGAATTCTCCTCTGACCAGCTTAAGCACCGAAGTAGATATACTTTCCTTTTTTAATTCAGTAAGAAATCCCAGAGTCCCCAGATTAAAGCCTGCGATTGGAATACCTGCTTTAACAGCCGATTCAGCAATAGAAAGGAATGTCCCGTCTCCTCCGATAAGAATAACAAGATCGGACAGGCCGCATACTAATTCTCTTTTTACACCATTCTCCCTGCCAAGCATTTCTGCTGCAATCGTTCCTAAAATACATTCAGCACCCAATTCTTCAAGTACTGACACTGCTTCATCAAGGTATCTGACAACATCTTTATGTGGTTTGGCGATCAAACCGATTTTCTTATATTTTAATTCCATTTTCGATGATTTTATCATCTATTGAATTGTTTTGCCCGTATTTCAGGTAAAAAAAATATTCCTGATTACCCTTTCTGCCCTGTATCCCCGCTGTAGTGAAACCGATAAGAGAATATCCTGACTCTTCTGCCTTTTTTTTTACTTTTAATAATATATCCAGCCTTTTTTTTATACTCTTAATAATTCCGCCTTCCCCACCCTGCCCTTTTTCCACTTCAAATTGAGGTTTAATAAGGGCAATTATATCTACAGGACCAAATTTCACAAGGGCCTCGAGTATCTTGATAATTGAGATAAATGAAACATCGATAGTGATCAGATCAGGATTAAAATCAATATCAGAATTTGTCAGATACCTGGCATTTTTTTTTAACAGAGTAACCCTGGAGTTTTTTCGTAATTTGTAATCAACCTGATTAGTATTTACATCTATACCCAGAATGGAATCCGCTCCCATCTTAAGTAACAGGTCACTGAACCCTCCGTTTGAGATACCTATATCTACAATCCTTTTTCCTTTAACTTCAAAGCTGAACTTTTCAACTGCACTACTGAGTTTGTAAGCACCCCGTGATACATATTCATGCTTTTTTTTTATTGTGATCTCATCAGATGAAGAAGTATTGTAGTCTCTTTTATATATAACCTGGCCATTCACCAGTACTTCTCCTGCCATTATAAAAGGAGCTGCCTCCCCGACTGAATTGAATATCTCTCTTTTAACGAGTTCAAGATCGAGTCTGGTATTATTTTTCATCACCTTGGTCAAAGTCGGGTATGCTGAACCTTCTATTGAGATAATTTATTCTGAATTTTCTTACTATTTCCGGCTTTTTCATCGCTTCGGGAAGATTACTCATAAATATTGCTGTTTTTATAATCATCTCCTCATCATTTTCATATTTTTTTATCAGTTTATCATAGATTTTCCGGAGAAGTCCTTTTTTTTCTGAAGCCGGAGCTCCTGTTAATTCTCTGAAATCACTTTCCAGGAATTCAATCCCGGGAAGGAAACTTTTAAAAAATCTGTTTTCCTTATCATCAGGATCATTTTGAACTTTTCCCGTGGCAGAATTTATATTCAACTCAAATTTAACAGCAAGATTCTTCCTTACTTCATATGAAAAGTTCATAAAACTGTCAACAGGTTTATTCCTTGATCTTCTCCTTTTTATAACATTATCTATGGATCTCCTTATAATTTCCTCAGGAATTTTTTTCTCCCACCAATTATAGAGAGTGTCAAAATCTTTTGAAGTAATAAAAAAACTTATACCATGTTGGAAAAAAAGGTAGTCTATTAGGCTGAATATAAAATCCTGATCACTCCCGGAATCTGACATTTTCTGAATTAGAGTCACTAATTTTTTACAGTTTCATATATTTTTTTTAAACCAAGATAAATAAGATCCGGTTCATACAGGTCAATATCCGGGATCTTCCCTTCAAAATATTTTGTCAGACCTCCTGTGGCAATCACTTTGGCATCAGAACCGATTACTTTTTTATATTCTTTTATCATAAATGTGAGGCCGCCAATATAATTAAAATATATTCCGGCTTTAATACTGTTCTCTGTATTTGTACCGACTATAGACTCGGGAATACCGAACTTAATCATCCCCAGTTTTGCAGTATTTTGAGCAAGGCTTTTAATTGAAAGTTCAATTCCGGGAAAAATCGATCCGCCTATATATTCGCTATCCCTGTTTATAATATCAAATGTTGTGGCTGTTCCTGAATCAACTACTATGAATGGAGGAGGAAAAATAGAGAGTGCTCCAATATAATCAGCAATTCGGTCTGCACCCATTTCTTCAGGCTTATCGATCTTCAATTTTATCCCTGTTTTTGTTCTATAATCTGTAAAACAAGGCTCGACACCGAATAATTCCTTCACCGACCTTTTAAGGGATTCATCAACAAAAGGGACAACAGAAGAAACCGATACAGCATTGACAGGACCTCTGCAATCCTTTTTAACAAGGCTTTTCAGAAAAAGAACAGTTATTTCCTGGGGTGTCAGCAGTTTATTCTTAGAAATAATCCTGCCATCAGAAAATATTGCACCACCCGTTGTTGTGTTACCCACATCAATTGTTAAAAGCATTGGACCTCCTATTTTTTTTCCTGTAATGCACTATCCAGCAGTCGTCCGAATGCATTTCCGGAAGAAGCTTTTTCCTCTTTATCAGACTCTTTTTTTAATTTTTCTATTTGGACAGAAAGATCAACACCCGGTTCAACCATTGTCAATCCTATCTTTTTCTCATTTTCTTTAATACTCTCGATCCATAAATTAATATTTTCGCCTACTTTGAAAACCTCTTTTGCATGCCGGTGAAACTTATCATCACCAATTTTTGAAATATGGAGTAACCCCTTTATCCCCGGGATTAAATCTATGAATGCTCCATAAGTTTTCAATGAAGAAACTTTACCTTCAATCCTGTCTCCTTCAGAATATTTGTTTTTGAAATCATCCCATGGATCTCCGAGCAATTCTTTTCTGGACAAAGATATTTTCTGGTCTTCAATATCTATGTTTTTTATCATAACTTCAACTTCATCTCCCTCTTTAAACACTGAATTAGCATCATCGATCTTCTCATTTGAGATTTCAGAGATATGCAGAAGGCCTTCAATTCCCCCGATATCAATAAAAGCACCATAATTCTTTACTGAACCGACTGTTCCTTTTGTGATCATACCGATATTCAGAGTGGATAGTAATTTTATCCTGTCTGCACTCTTTTCCTCTTCTATAATATCCCTTCTTCCAAGCACAAGTTTTTCACTTTCCGGATCATACTCAATTATTCTGAATGATAATACCTTATTTAATAAATTCTCAGGTTCTCCGCTATAGTCAGTTTCTATCTGAGAAAACGGGCAGAATCCCATCTCTCCTTCAACCATAATTTCAAATCCCCCTTTATTAACACCGGAAATCTTTCCTCTCACCTTTTCACCATTACTGAACAGGTTTTCCAATTTAGGATTTTTACTTCCTGCATTATCAACTGCTGCATCTCTGCGGGATGAGGAACATTTATAAAAACCCCCTTTTTTGAAAGATATATAAACATCCACCTTATCTCCGGACAATAAACTATCAGGATCAATAAATTCACTGCACTTTATCTCCCCTTCATGACTACTGCCAAGATCCAGATAAAAAATATCATCTTCTCTGGACAGAATAGTCGCCTCAATCCTTTCTCCCTCGGATATTTCACTCATTCCCGATTCATATTCCCTCATCAGGTTCTCAAAACTATCTTTACCATCAATATTTTTACCGATTTTTACATCTTTATATGATTCAGCCATTTTATACTCCTAAAAAATATAAGTTTAATATCCATTCCTGCCTGTGTCAAGGCGGTTCAAACTGTTTCAAGTAGCCGATTTCACAAAAAGTTGAACAACTTTCAAACATAAAGCGTATAAATACTCAGGAATAATAATGGCTAAAGAGAAAAAAAATAATCAAAAAGAAGAATTTAGTTTGAACGGCAGTGAGATCATTGACAAAATCAAGGAATTGATCCATGCGGGAAATATAAGAAGGATAATCATAAAGAACGAAGACGGGCGGACAATAATCGAAATCCCGCTGACTCTCGGTGTCGTAGGTGCAGCCATAGCTCCGGTACTGGCAGCTGTAGGGGCAATAGCAGCTCTCGTAACCAAAATGACGATCATTGTAGAAAAAATCGATGAGGAAAATTAATCGCAGACCTGCTTCATAAAAGTTATTTAGAACTGGATCAGACCCGGGTTGACACAGGTTCTTTCAAAGTGTTAAATTATATTCATGAATGTTTATTCAGAACTCCTGGAACGGGAAAAAAAATTACACCCTAAAGCAGCAAAAAGTGTTGACTCAAAACGGAAAAGAAAAGAAACTCCCTCTGCAGTCAGAACTGAATATCAGAGGGACAGAGATAGAATAATACATTCAAAATCATTCAGACGCCTAAAGCATAAAACACAGGTTTTTATATCTCCCGAAGGTGATCATTTCAGGACCCGTTTAACCCATACTCTGGAAGTCAGTCAGATAGCGAGGACAATTGCAAAAGCACTTAATCTGAATGAAGAGCTTACCGAAGCAATAGCGCTAGGTCATGACCTTGGACATACACCTTTCGGACACATGGGAGAAAAGGTCATATCAGAATTATCAGAAAATGGTTTCAAGCATTATGAACAGAGCTTGAGAGTTGTGGAAAAACTGGAATATAACGGAGATGGCCTGAACCTTACATATCGTGTAAAAGAGGGGATTCTAAAACATTCAAAAGGCCTGGGAGAGATAATCCCGGCAACTGAAGAGAGACTTCCCTCTACTCTTGAGGGTCAGATAGTAAGGATCTCTGATATTATTGCCTATGTTAATCATGATCTTGATGATTCCATTCGCGCCGGGATTCTCACCGGTAACTCAATCCCTGACTCAGTTAATAAGAAGCTCGGGAATGATTCTGCAGGCCGGATAGACTCAATTGTTACAGATATTATTCACAAAACCCGGGAATATAACCTTGAGTTTATAACTATGTCAGGAGATATATACAAAGAGTTGATCTTATTGAGAGAATTTCTATATGAAAAAGTATATTTAAGAAAAGAATCGGAAGGCGAAAGGAATAAAATAAGGGGAATTCTGATATCTCTTTTTGAACATTTAAGAAAGGATCCCGACAAATATATAAATATATATCCTGAAAATGATACTATTGAGAGGAGAATTATCGATTTTATAGCTGGAATGACCGATAATTTTGCCCTGAATCTCTTCAGATCATTTGTTCTTCCTAAGAATATTTATTAATAGTTCAGTTTTACAAAATTTTCAAATCTTACTGCCGGAATTTCACTAAAAAAAGTATGATATAATTTGAAATCGAAGGAGCGGAAATGGCAACAATGAATACAGATTCACCTGAAAAGAAGAAGTTCTTTCTCACTACGCCAATTTATTATGTAAATGATATCCCTCACCTGGGTCATGCATACACAACAATAATGGCTGATGTAATAAAAAGATATAAATCTATGAGAGGGTATGATGTTTTTTTCCTGACAGGGACTGATGAGCATGGTCAGAAAATAGAAAAAAATGCAATAAGCAGGGGAATAACTCCAAAAGAGCTCGCTGACAGTGTCGTTGTAAGGTTCAGAGAACTATGGGACAGGCTGAACATAGATTATGATAAGTTCATAAGAACTACAGATAATTACCATATTGAAGGAGTAAAAAAGATCTTTAAAAAAGTCCGTAAAAAGGGTGATATTTATCCGGGGGATTATAAAGGACACTATTGTGTATCCGATGAGAGCTTTGTTTCCGATACAGCTGAAGACACCGCCTCCGGTAATAAGATATGTCCCGATTGCGGAAGAGAGACCGAAAAAGTGGTGGAAAAATGTTACTTTTTCAAGCTTTCCGCATACCAGGAAAAATTGCTGAAATTTTATGATGAGAATCCGGATTTCATACATCCTCCTTCACGAATGAATGAAGTAAAATCATTTGTCAAAATGGGATTGCGGGACCTCAGCATCACAAGATCCACGGTTTCGTGGGGAATACCTGTACCGGAAGATGAGGAACAGACAATTTATGTGTGGTTTGACGCGCTGACTAACTATATAACCGGAATAAATTATCTCGAAGAAGATGAAAAATTCAAGAAAATGTGGCCTGCAGATCTTCATATAATGGCAAAAGATATACTTAAATTTCATGCTGTCTATTGGCCGGCATTTCTGATGTCTGCCGGATTGCCTTTGCCTAAAAAAGAGTTGATCCATGGATGGTGGTTGAAAGATGAAAAGAAAATGTCCAAGTCTATCGGAAATGTCCTTGACCCGAATGTATTGTTTGAACATTTCAATTCAGATGCGATCAGGTATTTTCTTATGAGAGAGGCCCCGATCGGTGCGGACGGAAATTTCTCACATCAGGGATTTATCAACCGGGTCAATACAGACCTCTCCAATGACTGGGGAAACCTGATCTCAAGAACAGGCGGAATGATCGAAAAATACCTCAACAACACTTTCTCAGGAAACGGAACCATCAGTGAACGGGATAAAGAGGTAGAAAAGAGATATGTTGAGATGGAAAGCAGTGTGATCAGTTTCTTCGATGAGTATAAATTCAACCGGGGAATAGAAAAAATATTCGAATATATCGGTTATTTGAACAAATACATTGTTGAAACACAACCATGGAACCTGGCAAAAGACGATTCAAAAAAGGAAGAACTTGAAGGAGTGCTTCTCACTCTTGTAAAAGCAATTCTTAGCATAAACTATCTGCTCTCCCCCGTTATTCCCGAAACATCTGAAATTGTTGTTGGTATATTCAACAATGATTCGGCCGGTTTCGGCTGGAAAGAGACCTCAACCAGCTTTTCTATTAATAAAGTTTCACAATTATTTCCCAGGGTTGATCTTGAAGATTTTCTGAAATCTGAAGAAAACATCGATGAGGGAGTGATTAAATCCATTGAAGAAAAGGAGAAAAATGAGATGGAAGAAGGATTGATAAGTTTTGATGAATTCCAGAAAGTGGAAATGGTAGTAGCACTGGTTAATAATGCTGAAAAAATTGAGAATGCCGATAAACTTCTGAAGCTGGAAGTAAATACAGGTAGTGATGACAGGACCCTGGTTGCAGGAATTGCACTTCACTATAAACCGGAAGAGTTGATCGGGAAAAAAATAATAATTGTCAAAAACTTAAAACCGGTGAAACTCAGAGGGGTTCTTTCTCAGGGAATGATACTTGCTGCATCTGATAAAGACGGAAGACCGTACATACCTGAGATCCCTTCAGAGACACCAGTAGGGGCAATTTTAAAATAACATATTCCGGAGGAAAAAATGATTAATGTAAATGAGTATTATGAAGGTAAGATCAAAAGCCTTGGAAACACAGTAAATGGAGAAAGATTCACAGTGGGGATTATGGAAGAAGGGGAATTTACATTTGGAACAGACACTGTGGAAATAATGGAGATAATTTTTGGAGAAATGGATGCCATACTCCCGGGAGAAGACAAAAAAACCTACAAAAAAGGTGATTCATTCCGGGTGGAAAAAGGTGTTGAATTCATTGTGGTTATTAAAGAACCCGTCTCTTACCTCTGCCTCTATAAATAATGTAATTTTATTTAAATATAGGCCTTAAGACTGATACGGCCGCTATCAGAAGTAGTAACAATTCCATGTATTTTTCCAGTATTTTTCTGGAAAACCTGTCTCCGAACTTCAATCCGCACCAGGATCCGATCAGTACTGCCGGCGATAAAATAAAAGAAAAAAGGAGGGGGGAATTGAGTGATTTCCCGAACATAATTATCATAACGGCAATCTGAAATGGGACAAAGAAAAGAGAGAAAGATATAACCGTTGCCCTCATCTTTTTATTCTCCCATTTCTGAGCAAGAACCCACAGCACAACGGGAGGCCCTCCGATATTTGCAAAACCATTCAGTACTCCAGAAATAAAACCTGCTATATATGTCCACACTTTTCTTATTGGAAATACTCTGTTTTTTATCCTTGACCATCTGAGGAACAGCATTATTATGATCAGGAACCCTATCAACTGTTTTATCGATGCCTGATGCATCCCTGAAACCTTTAACATCAGATACAACCCGATTGGCAGGCCTGTAAGACCAGAAATAATAAGAGGGGATATTTCTTTCAGATTTATCACATTCCGAAAATAACCGATACCTATAATTTTCTGAATTGCCGACCCGATAACAACCATTATCACAGCTTCCTGAAGCTGCAGTTTCATGAAAAGCAGAAGAGGCAGCGCAAAAAGTCCAAATCCAAATCCGGCTGAACTCTGGATAAATCCACCGATGAACAACACCAGAGCAATCCTGATCAGGATATCAGGACTCAATTTATTTCTGCCCCCCTTCCAGAAAAACCTCTTTAATAAATGTATCAAATCCAAGATCTTCGAGAGTTCTCTTTAACCTTTCAGCTTCCTCCCTGGAGGAAATTTTCATGGAGATAACTTTGTTAAATCCATTTTCCATTAATATTATGAATTTTATATCCCCATTGTAATAGTTCAGGCGGGAAGCCAGAGATTCCGCATTTTCTTTTAAACTGAAAGCACCTGCCTGGAGATAAAATTCCGATCTGTGAGAATAGTCTATTTTCCTGACAACTATCCTTTTCCCATTGTTCCCGTTAAGAAGATCCACAATCCTCAACACAACAGGTGCTGTGCCTGCCTCATCCATTTCCAGACTGATAGCTGCTTTATATGACAGATCAATTATTCTATCTTTTACAAACGGCCCCCTGTCATTTACCCTTACAATAACCTTTTTTCTGTTCCTCATATTCTCAACTTCAACTATTGTATTGAATGGGAGTTCCTTATGTGCTGCTGTCAGCTTATACATATCATAGATCTCACCATTCGAGGTTCTCCTTCCATTAAACTTTCCTCCATACCATGAAGCGATACCAACCTGATAAAAATCGTCATCGTTTACCAGAATTTTTTTCGGTACTGATCCCTGAGCACCCTGAATAGAGTCAACCTTTACTACAGGATCTGTTCTAACGTGGGGGATTGTCGAGCATCCTGTCAATAGTATGATCACTGATATTAACAAAGAGAGGTTATTCATTGACCCGAATTATATCAGATATAATCACCATTACAAAAGGATTTAAATAAGGCTGATTTTGCACTCATAGACCCTATGCTTCTTGACAGGAATCTCCTTAAATGGTAAATCAAAGTTATGAATTTTGAATATGATAAATTTTCTGAGAACAATAAAATAATAAAAAAGGAAACGAGGACAACAGTACTGATTTGCCTATCCATGGTTGCTTCTGTGATCGTTTATGCCCTTATCTCCTATTATTTAACAGAAGTGAAAAAAGTTTTGTTCGTAAAAATTTCCCCGGAAAATCTACAAAATATTTTTAATGTCCTGAATATACTAGCCATTTTTATGGTTATTGCAGTTCTTGCAGTTCGAAAAACAATATATTACTCTTCAAAAGCAATAAAGGATGATTTTTCCCTTATTCAGGTAATGCGGAAATGGAGATCAATAGATATATTACTTATTGCTATTGGAGAATCTATATCAATATTCGGTCTTATCATCTCCCTTATCGGAATTCCTTTCAGTAGATCATTTCATTTCTTTGTAACATCAATATTGGTAATTCTGATTATTATGCCGATGAATTGGAAAGTTAGAGATAAATTGAGAATCCTGAATCATCAGAGAGATTTGAATATCAGATTCTGATCGTAAATGCCGGGAACAAAGTATTTTCCTGTTTGAACAAATGAATTTTATATTATATAATTTTTCAGGAGAAATAATATGAAAAAAAGCATTCTTGTTGTTGAATATGATAATCAGACAATTGATAAAATTAGTGACATTTTATCTGCTCCTTTGTTTGAATTAACAATTGCCGAAGCAGGAGATACGGCGAAAAAATTTCTTAAAAAACAGACATTTGACCTGGTGATAACTGCAGCTATGCTGCCGAAATTCCACGGTTTTGATCTTTCAAAATTTGTTTCTTCCAATTATCCAGCAACAAAGATCATTGTAATGAGCAGTGTATACAAAGGGCTCGAATATAAAAATCAGGCAATTTCTGAATTTGGAGCAGACGATTTCATCGAAAAGCCGCTGAATGATAAAGAATTTGCCGATTTAGTTTATTCACTCGTTAACATTAGCGAATCTGATATTCAACAACAGTATGATTCAGGCAGTACCCAAATACCCACATCGGACACAAAAAAGATAAATATCCTGAAAGAAGATGAAGGGATTCAGTTGAGTTCAAATGATATCTTTGGAGATATAATTGATAAAGTGGAGCAGGAACCCTTAATTTCGATCGATCTTGATAAAGAGATAAATGATGATTTTGAGAATGGATCGGAAGAGAAAAAACCCGGTTCCACCCAGGTTTTGGACAAAGATTATATGATGGGAAAAACAAATATTGAATCTTCTTCCAAAAGACCAACTCAAGAGAAAGAGATAGATTTCAGCTCACTGGTTAAATCAAACGAACCGGGAATGTCAACTGATAGCGGAAGAGATATTGAAGATGATATATCAAAGAAACTTGAAGAGACACTCTCCGGTCTGGGATTGGAATCAAAGGCAAAGAAAACTACACCGAAAACTCCGGCACAGCCTGTAAAGTCTCAACCAGTAGCTGAAAAGCCTGAACCGGCAGAGGAAGATCCGGGTGAAGAGATCGAAGGTTATGAAATTCTCGAAATGATTGCAAGGGGAGGAATGGCGGAGATCTATAAAGCCAAAAAGAAAGGTGTAAAAGGATTCGAAAAAATTATAGTCATAAAAAAGATCCTGTCAGGTTATGGTGAAGATGACAAATATATAGAGATGTTTGTTGATGAAGCGAAGATAGCTGCCGAACTCACTCATCCCAATATTGTACAGATCTATGATTTCGGTAAAAAGGACAATTTTTATTTCATTGCAATGGAATATGTAGAGGGCAAAGACCTCAGGCTTATATTAAACAAACTGATGGAAAGAGGGGCTGAACTTGAAGAACATTTAGCGGTTCATATGATAATCAAAACACTTGAAGCGCTGAGTTATGCACACTCTGCAAAAGACAGTAAAGGGAATAATCTGGAAATAGTTCACAGAGATATCTCTCCCCCGAATATACTTATCTCATATTCAGGAGAAATAAAACTTACTGATTTCGGCGTATCAAAAGCTTCCAATAAATCTCATCAGACCTTATCCGGAGCATTAAAGGGGAAATTACTTTATATGTCTCCTGAGCAGGCAAAAGCTGAGGAGAATATTGACAATAGATCAGATATCTACTCTGTCGGAGTCATCCTTTTTGAGCTGGTTACAGGAAGGAAATTATTCTCCGGGTCATCCGAAATGGATGTCCTGAATAAAGTACAGGAAGGGAAAGTAATTAATCCATCTGAAATAAAACCTGATATTGATCCCGATCTTGAAAAGATTATTCTGAGAGCTATAACTCTGGACAAATCAAAGAGATACAGGAATGCTGCAGATATGATAACTGCTCTTGAGAATTATCTTTACATTAATTACAATCATATTCCGACCCCTGTTCACCTTCAGCATAAATTATACAACCTTTTCAAGGAAGAAATACTTAAATCAGGAATTATAGTAAACCAGAAACCCGAACCGTATGAGATAGAGAAGATCATTCCCCCTCCCACAGTTGAATCTATAGAAAAATCAACTGAGGAGATCACAGAAAATATCGAAGCGCCTAAAGAAGTAATAGAATTAACCGAGGATAACGAGATAAAAGTTCCTTCTGAAATTTCAGACCCGCCTGATGAGTTTCCGCCGATTGATGAAGTGCAGGATATTTATGTTACAGAAATTCCTCAAGATGATCAGACCGGCATTGATGAGACTGTAATTCAACCTGATACTACAATGATTCATCAGGAATCAGAATCTGACCTGGATGAGTTGATAATTTCAGATTCAAGATTGGAAGATAAAAAAAAGACAAGACCGGTTTTTAAAATTCTTCTCTTAATTTCACTTTTTGTTTTTTTAATATGGTATCTGGTTATAAGAGAGAACGGATTGTTTGCTCCTTCGGATAAAATAGTAACCGAAAATAAAAAAATAGCAGACAGCAGCCCTGAGAAAATTATTACCTCCCCAATAAATAAAGTTGATCCTGTAGAAGGGCCGGCTGAAGCTGGTGAAAATAAATTTGATGAGGCTGGAACCGATAGCATTAATCTTCAGAAAGGACTTGAAGAAGAAAATGGCAAAGCGGACGAAAAAACAATTAAAGATGATACAAAAATAAATATAGAAGATAAGAATAAAAATATTGAAGATGAAAAAAAGCGTTTACTCGAAGAGGAGCAGGCAAAAGAGAAAAAGAGACTTCAGAAAATAGAAGCAGATAAACGGCGAATAAAAGCTGCCGAGGATAAAAAAAAGAAGGAAGAGGAAGAACTTGCAAAGAAAGCAGAAGAGGAAGAAAAGGAGAGAAAAGCTGAAGAAGAGAGATTGAGAAAAGCTAAAGAAGAAGAGGATAGGAAAGCTCTTGAATTGAAAAAGAAGGAGGAAGCTGAAAGAAACAGAGTAAAACCCGGCCAACTGATCTCACTAGCAGAAGTCGATGTAAAACCTGTTTCAGTATCCACTCCTCCCCCCAAGCTATCCAGAAGCCAGATGCTCAGGCAGAGTGTTTTGGTAATGGCGCTTATTGACCATAATGGCAATGTTGAGAAGGTCAGAATGATAAAGAAATCAAGGAATAAAAAAATTGATTCTGTAATAATTCAGACCATTCTGAAATGGAAATATAAACCGGCGGAAGAAAAAGGGGTTAAAGTTAAGGTCTGGAAAACTATAAGTTTACAATAAAAATGAATAAGGAGATTAAAAATGGACAAAAGTAAGGAAGAAGCAAACGTATTCTACGAAAATGCATTAAAGGAATCGAAAAAGCAGATGGAGATTATTGATGCAAAAATCGATGAAGAACTGGCAAGGGTTAAAGAGACAATAAACGGTTTACAGGAACAGAAAAAAGCCATCAGAAAGATATATGACGGCGCTGCACTCGTATTAGGCGTAGAAAATGAATTTGAAGATGAGGCTGGTGAAAAGGAATCTTAATATTTTTTCATGAATTTTACAGAAGCCCTATCTTATCTTGAACAGGTTCGGGAGAAAGGTACCAAACTTGCACTCGATAATATTCAAAAAATAATCAACAACCTCCCTATTTCTCTGGATAATATCAAATTTATTCAGGTCGCGGGTACTAATGGTAAGGGATCCACTTCACACTATCTGACATCAATCCTGAAAGAATCCGGATATAGAACCGGGATGTTTACATCTCCCCACCTTCAGGACCTGAGAGAAAGAATAACGATCAATAAAGAGTGGATCTCTAAAGAGGATTTTGCTGATTCAATTCTTCAGGTAAAGAAAATTTCCGAAGTACTTCTCAGGAAAAAAATTATTGAAGAGACGCCTACCTATTTTGAACATATGCTATTAACCTCACTTTTTTATTTTTGCAAAAACAGAGTTGATTTTGCCGTTATGGAAGTTGGCTTAGGGGGAAGACTTGATGCAACGTCTGCACTATCCCCGGTGATCACTATTGTTACAAATATTTCCTACGATCATACTAAGACTTTGGGCAAAAGCCTCGCTTTAATAGCTTCCGAAAAAGCAGGAATAATAAAAAGGGGGACCCCTGTCATATGCGGCTGTAAAACTAATACATCAGCCAATAGAACTGTAAAAAATAAAGCTAAAGAGAAATCAGCTCCGTTTTTTAATACTTTTGATAAAAAAAACACAGTTTTTTACATTCAGAAGAACGGTTATTATGATTCGACCTATTTTTCAGAAAGCAGAAAGTATCAGTTCAGGGTTTATATGAATGGATACCATCAGGTCTCAAATGCTGCAACATCAATCAAAACCGTGGAAGTTCTTAATTCCAGGGGGTTTAAAATACCGGTAAAAGCAATAATTGCCGGGATAGAAAATAATTCAGTACCAGGCAGGATAGAAACATTTAACATAGGAAATGGAGTTATTCTTGATGGAGGGCATAACGAAGAAAGTATAAAAGCTCTCTCCAGCTATCTTAACGAGAATAAAAAAAAAGACCTAACACTTATATTCGGTGTACTGAGAGATAAAAAATATAGAAGGATGATAAAATATCTCGAACCGTATATAAAAAAAATAATAATTACTGAGCCTGTGTCCCCAAGGGCTTTACCTGCAGA
Source organism: Candidatus Aminicenantota bacterium (assembly GCA_963827565.1). Classification (GTDB taxonomy): domain Bacteria; phylum Acidobacteriota; class Aminicenantia; order UBA2199; family UBA2199; genus UBA647. Next base: position 663,402 of record CAWHBG010000001.1, on the reverse strand, counting down.
AATTCTGGAAAAAGCATTTAAAGAGAAAAAAACATCAATCCAGAAGAACCTAAGGGCAGCTCTTGAAGAAGCTTTCAGGTATAAGAATGAAATTTTGATTACCGGATCTCTCTATCTTGCAGGAGAGATGAGATCATTGGTAACAGGAGGCATTAAAGATGGATCATAGTAAATTCAAAGAAACGGAAAACAAATATATATCACTTAAATCTTCACTGGAATCCGGTTCGATCAGTTCTGAAGAAATTAAACTAAAACTAAAAAAAATGATGATCAAGGATGATGACGGGAATTATTGGATGATCGGCAGCAATACAGGAAAATGGTATATTTACAACGGTACTGAATGGAAAGAGAAAGATCCATATAGTGGCGCAGATCTTTCAAAAACACAAAATTTCAACAATACAGAAAATGAATCAAGTGAAATTCAGCTTAAAGAAAATGATGAGAGTAATGAAATTGTCCTTGAACAAAACGAGGTGGCCTTCGATCATCAGGAGGAGGAAATAGTAATTGAAAGTAACCGCTCAGATGAAAAATCATTCCAAACGGAAGAGTCGGTTAATGAAGAAGAGGCCATAGAAATTCAGGAAGAAAATGTCTCTTCAGATCCTGTTACTTCTAAAAATGACATAACAGTTCATTGTATTATTTGTAAATCAAAAATAGACAATCATTCAGTTTATTGCAGTCATTGCGGTGCAAATCAGAAAGAATTATCTCTAAAGAAGACAAAACCTGGTGAAGAAATGCTAATCCGGTCAGTAAGGATAACATCACTTGTATTCTTTTTTGGAGGACTGGGATTAATAGCGGGAGTCATATTTGGTGCTACTTTTGGTATATTTGATATATTCAATGACCTGTTATCCAAATTTCCGGAAATGCTCGCAGAATACCGGGGAAAGTTCCAGGGCGGACTTATATTCGCTGCTCTCGGCGGTATTGGAGGTTTTTTCGGATTTGCAATCTTTTTCGGGATCGCAGGTTTAATATACAATGCATTTTCATACCTTTTCGGAGGTATCAGAATACGAACCAGATAAATGGAAGTATTATCTGACCTTAATTTTTACAAATTGTTTATCTCTATTTTTATTACATTCAGCCTGTTCTATTTTATATACAATTTTATAAAAGATAAGAAAAAATAGAACTGATATTATTTTTGATATTCGTTCTTAATTACTTCTACGGTCTGCTCTGCTATTTCAAGTTCTTCATTAGTTGGTATCACCATAACTTTAACAGGAGAATTATCTGCAGAGATCTCCCCGAATTCTCCGAAAACACCATTATTACTCTGTTTATCAAAGTGTATGCCGAGAAAACCCATTTCAGATAATACCCTTTCACGTACAATTATATCTCTTTCCCCTATCCCTGCTGTGAATATGATCAGATCCACTCCGTTCATTACGGCAATATACGCACCGATATATTTTCTGATACGGTAAGAAAACATATTTATTGCAAGTTCAGCTCTCTCATTCCCTTCTTCTGCAGCTTTTTCAACATCTCTCATGTCTGAAGATACACCTGAGATCCCTTTTATCCCGCTCATTCTATTTAATGTCATGTTGACCTCTTCAGATCCGCAGCTTTGTGAATTCTGAATAAACAATGGTATTGCCGGATCAATATCTCCACACCTGGTCCCCATCATTAATCCTTCTAATGGAGTAAATCCCATTGTTGTATCAACGGATTTACCGTTCTTAATTGCAGCCATAGAAGAACCGTTCCCAAGATGACAGGTTATGATCTTCAAATCACTTAAAGATTTCCCCATTTTTTTTGCCCCTTCTTTGGCAACAAAAAAATGAGATGTACCGTGAAAACCATACCGCCTGATCTTCTGTTCCTTATAATATTCATATGGAATGGGATAAATATATGCAAAATCAGGCATGGTCTGATGAAAAGCCGTATCAAATACAGCAGTCATGGGTATTCCGGGGAGATGTTTTTTTGCAGCTTCTATTCCGATTATGTTCGGCGGATTATGAAGGGGAGCCAGAGGAATAAGCTCTCTCAGTTTCTCTATCTTATCGTTATCGAGTAATACTGTTTTGCTGAAATTTTCACCTGCATGTACAACTCTGTGCCCAACTGCATCTATTTCGCTTTTATTTTTTAAAACACCTTTTTCGGGATCGATCAATATCTTTATAATCTGTTCAATTCCTTCTGCATGGTCGCTTATATCTAATTCAAGAGTATTCTTCCTCTCACCAATTGTAAAATTCAATCTGGACTTTTCCAATCCGATCCTTTCACAAAGCCCTTTAGCAATCACCTCTTTTGTTTCAAAATTCAACAATTGGAATTTTATCGATGAACTTCCTGAATTAATAATAAAAATTTTCATAGTTTCCTCTTATAATGTTAAAAAACAAATTATACATTTTTACCTCTAAAAATCAAGGGAAATTGATACTTTGTTTTAAAAAACCGGTCGGGAAATCACCTTATATTGTAGAGTCTGTGCATTTGGTCGCCTAACCTTATATTTTCCATACCGTTTCTGATGCATTTTTCAAATAATTTAAAAGTTCTTTCATACCTGTCTACATCAGGGAATTGAGGCTGAAGATAGACAGGTACATGCTTAAGACCTTTGGTGACAGTTTTTATTATTTTTATATTGAGATTCCTGTTTACTATCAATTTTAATTCCGAGATCTTATCCCGAAGACCCTCATCGATCTTGAAATCAGTGACATCTTTTGGTGAAACAGTCCACCAATTGAAATCAATATCACGGTTAAAGATTCCACAAGTCTCAACAGCTAAAAAACAACCTTTATCTTTTAACAGGTCCACCACACCTTCTATTTCATGTTCAAGCGGCTCCCCCCCGGTAAACACTACCTGACTGGCCGGGTATTTTCCCATCAATTTATCCACTTCTGAAAGAATTTCATTTTCAGTTAAGAATTCCCCCTCTTCCCATGAACTTTTTGAATCACAATAACTACATTTCAGTGAGCATCCTGTCAATCTCACAAATATCGATGGGAAGCCTTTCCGAGAACCTTCTCCCTGAGCAGACCAGAAAATTTCATTAATCCTGATTTTATTCATCTTAATAAAAGATAATAATTTTTATAAGCCGAAAGAAGCTGCTGCATTCTCCGACTCCCATACAGTCACTTTTGATACCGGATAATCCTTTTTTATAAAATTAAAAAAATATTCGGAAAGATTTTCAGCTGAAGGTGAGAAATCGTATATCTCATTGAGGACCTTATGATCAGGAAGGACTTTCTTAAGATAAGACTTCAGTATTGTAAAATCTATTGCAATTCCGGAGCTGTCAAGTTTGTCTACCTGAAAGTGTACTTCAACAAGGAAAGTATGCCCGTGCATTTTTTCACATTTCCCTTTATAATTCTCAAGGAAATGTGCTGAGGAAAATTTCTCTTTAACTATCAATTCACGCATCATTATGTTTCTCCGTTTTTAATCTGCTTATGAGCGGGTCTTCAATCCCGATCTCACTAAAAGCGCTCTGCCTGATATCACATGAAGGGCATTTAAGGCATGGCATTTCTCCTCCTCTGTAGCATGAAATCGAGAACGAATAATCAGCACCCGTTTCAAGACCCAATTCAATTATCTCTTTCTTACTTTTATCTATCAGAGGAGTGATTATTCTGTACTTTTCTCCGGTAATCGAAGTTGCAGTTCCTTCATTTATAACATCTTCCATTTTATTTGAGAACAATTCTGTTGTATCCGGATAATCCGGTGTATCAATAAGGTTGAACCCCGTTAGAATATTTGTTATTCCCCTTGTCTCTGCAATTCCGGCAGCCAATGAAAGAAATATTCCATTCCTGAATGGTACATATGTCTTTGGCACTCCCCGCTCATCTTTAGCTGATTCCAGCGAATCAGGTATCTCTATATCACTATCAAGCAAAGCAGAACCGAGAACTTCATTCAGGGGAAACTTTATATGAATGTACCGCATACGGTTCTTCTCAGCAATCTTAATTGCATTTACCACTTCAATTGAATGTTTTTGTGAATAATCGATGATAACAGGCAATACCTCTATAAATTTATTTTTTGCCCAGTAAAGTACTGTTGTCGAATCCAGCCCACCTGAGAATAAAATCAAAGCTTTTTGTTTCATGCCCTGATTTTACTATTTTATTATCACTTCTCCAAATACATTAAACCCGGAATAAATATTGATCATCTTAATATCAGAGGAGATATATCTTGAATTATCACTGTTTTTAATGTAAGATTGCATTTAAAAATTCTACCGGAGGATACATGGCATTTAATCTTAGAAACAGAAATTTTTTAAAGTTACTGGATTTTTCAAAGGAAGAGATAAAATTTTTATTAAATCTCTCAATGGACCTGAAAAAAGCAAAGTATTCAGGAACTGAACAGATGAAACTGACCGGAAAAAATATTGCTTTAATTTTTGAAAAATCATCTACAAGGACCCGCTGCGCTTTTGAGGTTGCTGCCCTTGATCAGGGTGCTCATGTTACTTATCTAGGGCCTTCCGGATCTCAGATAGGAAATAAAGAAACCATGAAAGATACAGCCAGAGTACTGGGAAGAATGTATGACGGGATCGAATATAGAGGATTCGGCCAGAATATTGTAGAAGAGTTGGGCAAATATGCCGGAGTTCCTGTATGGAACGGACTTACTAACGAATATCATCCCACGCAGGTACTCGCAGATTTTCTTACTATGATGGAACATTCAGATAAACCTATTGACAAGATCAAATTTGCATATCTTGGAGATGCAAGAAATAATATGGGTAACTCACTTATGGTCGGAGCTGCAAAGATGGGAATGGATTTCAGAAGTATCGCACCCGCAGAATATCAAACCTCTGGAGACCTTGTAGAGCAATGTAAATCTATTGCCGCAGCAAATGGTGGAAATATATCAATTACCGACAAAATTGAAGCTGGAGTAAAGGGAGTTGATTTTTTATATACTGATGTATGGGTCTCTATGGGAGAAGCTGATTCTGTATGGGAAGAGAGGATCAATCTGCTTAAACCCTATCAGGTAAATAAAAAAGTGATGGAACTTACGGGGAATGATAAAGTAAAATTTCTTCATTGTTTGCCCGCCTTCCACAACCGCGACACAAAGATCGGTGAGGAAATATATCAGAAATTCGGGATAGATTCCATGGAGGTTTCCGAAGAGGTTTTTGAATCTGAAGCATCAATAGTCTTTGATGAAGCTGAAAACAGAATGCATACCATCAAAGCGGTGATGGTTGCGACTCTCGGTTAGATTTTAATACCGGTCAAATACTGCCTGGAAAAAAGTAAATGACCACTGCAAAGGGAGTTGAGAAATATTATAAATGGTTTTTTGCTTATACAGAAAATTTCTATTGTGAAAATGAAAAAATAAACATTGAGTTAAAAGCAATGATTGTGAACTGATCGAACTTACAGAACTACTCCGTGCTGCTGATAAAATCGATATTTCACTAAGGAAATAGTCAATTTTATTTATCTTTGAAAAATGAATTATAAAAAGCTGTTATACTTAATCTGCATTTAAGAGATTAATAACTTTGTCGCTAATCTCTCTGGAAGAAATATATCCCATACATTTATGATCAACAGGGCATACCTTGAATGAACAGGGAGAACATTCAACATTTTTATAGATCGATTCAGTTATATCTGCCGGGGGAGATGTTGCCGCGGGAGATGTCGGGCCGAAGATTCCTATGGACGGGACTCCCGCTCCGTCAGCTACATGAAGCAGTCCTGAATCATTCCCTACAAACACATCACATAATGAGATAATTGTGATAGCTTCCCTTAGTGAATAGGCCCCGCCAATAACAATAACCGGAACTGACACTGAATCAGAAATTTTCCCGATCTTATCACTATCTTTATCAGATCCGAAAACAATAAAACGAGAATCATCTGTAACCTGAGATACATTATCGATTAACTTAATAAAACTACTAACCGGCCACTCTTTTGACGGACCGTAAGCAGCTGAGGGAGATATCCCTATCAATTGAGTATCCCGGGTAACTCCGTTATCCTTCAATGTCTTCAAAGCCAGCTCTTTCTCGGAGTCAGTGAAAATAATGGTGTTGGAAAAAACCCCACCTGCTTCTCTTCCCAGATATATTTCGATTATACTCAGATAACTCTGGATCTGATGAACACTCTTCCCGTTGAATTTTCTCTTTCTCTTCAACATCCATCCTCTGAGATCTTTTGAATATCCGGTTAGGTGTTTTACTCCCGCTAATCTCATAAGCAAAGCACTTTTAAAAGAGTTGGGAAAGAGTATACCTTGTTTGATTTTATATTTTCTAAGTTCCCTTATTGCCTTCAAAAAATTCCTCATTTTTTTCATATGAGGAATCTCAACTATTTTACAGATCTCAGGAATATTTTTATATATTGAACTTAAGTGCGGTTTTGTGACTATAAATATTTCTGTCTCCGGTAATATTTTCTTTAATGCCCGGACGGCTGGAAGTGACATAACACAATCACCTATCCAATTAGGTGACATTAAAAATATTTTCATTCCGTAGAATTAACCGGAAAAATGTTTACTCTTTTTCCTCAGTGGGATTTTCTTTGTCTGTTTCAAGTTCTTCAGGCTCAGCATCATTCTTTTCAACCAGTTCAATACCTGTTTCTTCATCTTCAAGAGAAAGTTCCATATCAGTTTCATCAATTTCCTCTACTTCTCCATTCTCTTCTTGTATCTGACTTACTTCACTAAGATATATATTGACACTATCGAGTAATTCCGCAGTTACAAGGCCCTGTCTGACTTCTTCAATCGCTATTGTTAAAGGATTCTGTGCTTCAAGATCAACTAATTGTTTTGCCCCGTTAATAAGTTGTTTTGCTCTTTTTGCAACTATGATGGCAAACCTGAATTTACTGTCTATTGAATTTGAATGATCCACATTACCCTCCCTGAAAACTTTCTTATTATACAGGATTTTCCATATTAGTCAATATTGGACATACCTTCCCATTCTTCTTATTTAGTATAATTAAACGCTCAGGAGAGCGGATGTCCATTCGGATTGATTTTAATGCAGGAAAGGTATAGGATTTAGCTTTAAGATAAAATCATATTTTGGAGACAGATTTTGACATCAATTCATATAACAAAGTATACAAAAGATAAGAACAGGATAACAGGCCTGGATATATCAGACACCGGAAAAACCCAGATCACGGGATTTATAGATGCTGAATACGTCTCGGCAAAACTGAAAGAAAATAGCCACCCATATGAAAAGATCACTCCCTCCCTTATCTATGCTGTATCTCTGATCGATAAAGTATATCAATTCCTTATAAAATCATTTTTTTCAGGAGTGGACAATTCTTTCACGGAAGATTGTTACATCCACATAAAAAAAAACCTGGGAGAGAATAAATTCGAAACATTCTTTTCAGATTATTCAGAAACATTTGGCCTGAAAAAACTAAGAGTAGAAAGGAATAAATCACTATTAAAAGATCTTATTACCCTTGGTACAGGATATAATAATAAAGCCTACATCCCTTTCAGAGATATTTTTTTCTCCTTGAAAAATGAACAAAATAAGATGATGTTCTCTGTCTATTCATTGATTGAATCATTTTTTGACATTACTCCCGGTCTCAGCCCGACCGGTGTCAACCTTATTAAATTCCTTCGTCTTCCTTCAGAAAATTCTCCCGATTCCGTTATAGGTCAGCTTGAATATATTATAGAAAACTGGGGAGATATGATCGGTAATCTAAGATCAATATTACTGACCGGGTTAGATCATTTAAAGGAAGAGAACAAAATCAGAATTCCGGGAGCCGGCCCCCATTCCCCCTATAGTTTTACTTCAGTACCAGAAGGCGACTCGGAGAATTTCTCTTCAGACAGTGAATGGATGGCATCACTTGTTCTGTTGGCCAAAAGTACCTACGTCTGGTTAAACCAGTTATCAAAAACGTATGACAGGGACATACACAGGATAGACCAGATACCTGATGAGGAACTTAACAGGATCCGGAATATGGGATTTTCAGGTTTATGGCTTATCGGTCTCTGGGAGAGGAGCAAAGCTTCTGCCGAAATAAAAAAAAGGACGGGAAATCCGGAAGCGATGGCTTCCGCATATTCAATAGATGATTATATTGTTTCAGCTGATCTTGGAGGTGAGGAAGCATTCTTATCTTTAAAACAGAGAACATCTGAGAGAGGGATCAGACTTGCAGCTGATATGGTCCCTAATCATATGGGGATTGATTCAAAATGGGTTTGTGAAAACCCTGACTGGTTCGTTTCTTCAGATGCCCCACCTTTCAGGTCATATACATTTAACGGAGATAACCTTTATGAAGACTGGAGATACTCTATCAAACTCGAGGATCACTATTACAATAAAAGTGATGCGGCAGTAGTATTTGAATTCATCGATAATTCTACCGGAAACAGAAAGTATATCTATCACGGTAATGATGGTACTTCCATGCCCTGGAATGATACTGCTCAATTGAATTACCTCAGAGATGATGTCCGCAGGCATATTATTGAAACTATATTAAAAATATCATCTAAATTCAGCATAATACGGTTTGATGCAGCAATGACCCTTACAAAAAAACACTTCCAGAGGTTATGGTTCCCGGAACCCGGGCATGGTGGCGATATACCTTCCAGGGCAGGAAGAGGTGTCACATCTGAGGAATTCAACAAACTCTTCCCTAATGAGTTCTGGATGGATGTTGTCAGGAATATAGCAGAGAGGTCACCTGATACATTATTGCTTGCCGAAGCATTCTGGATGATGGAACCATATTTTGTAAGAACTCTCGGGATGCACAGGGTTTATAACAGTGCTTTTATGAATTTTCTCAAGGCTGAGGAGAATAAAGAGTTCCGCACTTCAATAAAGAATACTATCGAATTCAATCCTGAAATACTTAAACGGTTTGCGAATTTTATGAATAATCCTGATGAAGAGACAGCTGTAAGCCAGTTCGGATCAGACGATAAATATTTTGGTGTATGTACACTTCTTTCCACACTTCCAGGATTGCCCATGTTCGGGCATGGTCAGGTCGAAGGATTCCATGAAAAATACGGCATGGAATATCGAAAGGCTTATATGGATGAGTCTCCGGATACGAATCTTTTTGAAAGGCACAAAAGAGAAATATTTCCTCTTTTAAAAAAGAGGAATATATTTTCACACTCGGAAAATTTCAGATTGTACGATTTCATTGATATGAACGGAGAAATAAATGAAGATGTTATCGCATATTCAAATTTTCATTCAGGAGAACATTCCATAGTGGTTTTCAATAACCGCTACTCTGACTGCTCCGGGCGCATAAACTACTCATCCTTTTTTGCAGAAATATCACCCGGAGGGAAAAAAATTCTTAAACGCTCAAGCATAGGAGAATCTCTGAACCTCTCAGGATCTAATAATGAATATCTGATCTTCAGGGATATTGTCTCCTCATTTCAATACATAAGGCGAAGCTCGGAAATTGTGGAAAACGGACTATACTTCGAACTGGGAGCATTCAAATATCACACTCTTCTCAGTTTTTCCATAGTGGAAGATACGGATGATAATAAATACAGCCGCATAAATGAAAACCTGAATGGCCGGGGAATTACCGATATTGAAAAACTGTATAAAACCGAGATCAACAATCCGATTTCCGGCATTATCAAAGATCTTTTCCTTTACTACAATAATTTTTTCATCAACGATCTGTCTTCAATTGATCCGGAACCCATAAAAAAGTATCTATACGAAATTTATACGAAAATTTCATATACGGGATCGACAGGTGAGGCAGAAAAACTTCTTGAAACCTTTGAACTGGAACTTAAAAAAGTGAAGAAATATTTTAATTCAGTATCAGACAATAAAAAGGGAGATTTGGATAAGAGAAGAGTTAAGCTTCCGGTTGAGAAGAAGCTGCTATATCCGGCCCTTATCCCGTCACTATTACTGATAGATATTGAAGAACGTGTAAATGTGGATAATCCGAAAGAAAAAAATGACCTGATATCAAAATTCTATATCAAGGATATTCTTGAGAAATTGTATTCAGAACATACAGATCAGGCAGTGCCTCCGGCAGAACTCACGGAAATCATAAATCTTGCAGTAAGATACTCCAGGATGTTTTATGATATTTATGCTTCAGATCTGAATTTGGTTAAACTTGAAAGTTTTTTTATGGATAAGGATCTCTTGAGACTTATAAATGTTAATGTTTTTGAAGGAAAGAACTGGTACAGCAGTGAATTTTTCAGAGTGCTGACTCAAATTTTGTTTATAATTTCCAGGATAAAGAATTCAAATATAGAAGAAACAGAAGAGAAAACCAATTCTATACCGGAGGATTTTCCTGAAAAAATATATTCAATTTTTTTAAGTTCCGACAGCAGATCAGGAAATTTATTTGAAAACCTTGTCGAAGATATTAAACAAAAAATCAAAAAAATAAAATATACCTACCAATCCTTGTAGTAAGAACCGTTCAGGGCTTTTTTATCTGATTTTGAGTAGATGTCCCAGATATTCTCCCCTCCCCAATGCGTAGAGTTCCTTTTATCCTGATAAGATCTTAACCCCCATTCGATTGAACCTGTCATCGGATCGACAGGTATTCTCCTTAAAAATTTTCTGATCTTCGCATTGTTTTTCGTATCCCGATATTCAATCCCTTTAACCAGAATTTCGAGGTCCTCAGGATATGCATAAGTCTCTTCATCATATTTAATTTTGTTCTTTAAAACAAACTCCTGGTATTCATCTATTGCTGATCTGAGTTCTCTGAGTGAACGTTTAAGGACTAGTTCTCTCTCCCTTTTCACAGAAGTTTCTACCATGGGGACTGCGACGACTGCAAGTGTGGAAATTATTGCTATTACAATTATCAGCTCAATGATCGTAAATCCTGATTTGTTCTGATTTTGTTTTAACCCTATTTTAAGGCATGAGCTCATTGCAATACCTCGTCAGGAAAAATCAGTCATTCTTCGGGCTGATAGCTTTTATACTTGCCTTTATCCTGTTATCTCTGTCAACATCTATTACTTTAACTTCAAGTTCCTGTCCGATTTTATATTTCATATCAGAAATATTCTTGATCCGTGAATGAGAAATTTCCGAAATATGTACAAGTCCGACAGCTCCACGGAACAACTCTACAAAAATACCATAATCTTCTATCCTGGTGATTTTTCCTTTGTATACCTTGTTGACCTCACAAGATTGAGTCAATTCTTTAATCCTCTCCAGAACGCTATTTCCTACTTCTTTATTCGGAGCAGCAACCTTTACAGAACCGTCATCTTCTGCATTTACTTTAACTCCGAAATCAGCGATCAGGCCCTTTATTGTTTTTCCGCCCGGACCGATAAGGTCTTTGATCTTCTCGGGATTTATCTTTAAAGTAAGGATAACCGGAGCATATTCGGAAAGTTTTTCAGATGGCTCTACTATTGCATCCTTCATTTTACCGAGAATAAAAAGTCTGGCTTTTTTTGCATCTTCAAGTGTCTTATCAATTATCTCATCACTGAGCCCGTCAATTTTAATATCAAGCTGAGCAGCTGTTATCCCTTTTTCAGTACCTGTGATCTTGAAATCCATATCACCGAAATGATCCTCATATCCTGCAATATCAGTAAGAACCGCAAAATCATCTCCCTCTTTGACCAGTCCCATTGCAATTCCTGCTACAGGAGCCTTGATCGGCACTCCCCCGTTCATAAGAGCAAGAGTTCCGCCGCAGACTGTAGCCATTGAAGAAGACCCGTTCGACTCAAGAATATCCGAAACGATCCTGATGGTATATGGAAAATCAGTGTCAGATGGGATTACAGGTAACAGCCCTTTTTCTGCAAGATTACCATGACCTATCTCTCTCCTTCCTGCGCCTCTGAGAAAACTGACTTCCCCTACTGAGAAAGGCGGGAAATTGTAGTGCAGCATAAATTTCTTCAGTGCACCGGATGTATAAATATCATCCAGTCTCTGTGCATCATCTTCAGAACCCAGTGTAACAGTAGACAGAGATTGTGTTTCCCCTCTTGTAAAAACTGCTGATCCGTGAACTCTGGGTAGTATCCCAAGCTCAATACTGATATTCCTGATCTCATCCAGCGCTCTTCCGTCATTTCTCTTTTTATCTTTTATAAGTGTTTTTCTGAATATTTCATATTCCAGCCTGTGGATAGCAGATTTATATTTAGCTTTTTTAGAATCATCTTCAACTCCGTTCAGAATTTCATCGGTTAATTTGCCGATTTTCTCTTTTCTTTCACTTTTTTCAACTGCAAAGATCCCGTCTCTGAAACCATCTGAATATTTCTTCTCAAGTTCTTTATAAATATTCTCAAGTTCCTCATCCACTTTTACCTTGAATTTGTCGGGATTTATAAGAGCTCTTTGCGAAATACAGATATTGGTGATGATCTTGTTTGCAATCTTCAGTCCGTCTTTAAAAGTATCTTCCGTAAACTCATTTCCGCCTGACTCTATCATAACCACATTATCTTCTGTACCGGCAACAAAAAGGATCATATCTGATTCATCGGCCTTCTCTTTTCCGGGGTTAATTGAAAATTCACCGTCTTTCCAACCGATCTTTACTGCACCTACAGGTGTAGAAAACGGAATAGTTGATGATATCAATGCTGCTGATGCCCCTATTATTCCCATGGCATCAAAATCAATACTCATATCAGCAGATAACAACATCTCAATTACCTGAGTATCATTGAAAAAACCGTCGGGGAATAAAGGTCTTATAGGCCTGTCGATCAACCTTGAAAGCAATATTTCCTTCTCGGATAATCTCCCCTCTCTTTTAAAAAATCCACCCGGGATTTTCCCTGCTGAATAACTGTTGATTCTGTAATCAACCATCAACGGGAAGAAATCCTGGTCTTCTTTTGCTTCATCACGCATATTTGCGGTAACAAGCAGTACATTGTCTTTGTATGATAAAACTGCAGAACCGTTTGATTGTTTTGCCCATTTTTTTGTTTCAATCTTCAGATCAGTTCCGTCTATATCTATACTAATGCTTCTTTCCATACTATTTCTCCTTTATTAAAACCAAACTACGGATAAGTATAATTTAAATATTTTATTTCCTTAATTTAAGATCACCTATAAGATCAAGATACTGCTGGTAATCTTTTTTTCTGATATAGTTCAAGAGTTTTCTCCTCTTTGATACCATTACCAGAAGTCCTCGTCTTGAGTGATGATCTTTTTTATGGGTTTTGAAGTGGTCGGTTAAATATTTAATTCTATTTGTTAATAATGCAACCTGAACATTGGGAGAGCCGGTGTCTTTATCATTTATGTGATACTTTCCAATCACCTTCTGTTTCTCTTCAGTAGTAATACTCAAAATCTCCTCCTAGTTTTAGCTTATCTGATATTTTACCAAAGAATTCATGATTTGTAAACATACAGGGTCTGATCGAGACAGACTAAAGCTAACTTCAACAAGAACTCAATAATAAAAAATTATTGTATAACATAAACGCTAAAAATACAATAATTTTATCAGTTTTAATAATACCTGTTTCTTGATTTTTGATACCTAATATGATAGTTTATATTTTGAATAAACGGGAGCATCTTTTATGAAAAAAACAACAATTAACCGCGCACATTACCATCTTGGCGGAAAAATGATAGAATTCTTCGGATGGGACCTTCCTGTCCAGTACTCAGGATTGTCAGCAGAACATAATGCTGTAAGAACAACCGGAGGATTATTTGATGTCAGTCATATGGGTGAGATATTTATCAAAGGGGATTCCGCCCTCGATGCAGTTCAATACATTACATCCAACAATATTGCAAAACTAAAACCCGGGAAAATAGTATATACTGCGCTGCCGGATGAGAATGGATGCTTCGTAGATGATATGCTGGTATACATGATAAGCGAGACAGAATATCTGATCGTTGTTAATGCAGCAAACCTTGAGAAGGATTTCAGATGGATCAGTGAAAAAGTCGCAAAGTTTAATGTAAAAGCAGAAAATAAGAGTGATGAGTTTACTCAAATTGCAATTCAGGGGCCGAACTCGGAAAAATTACTTTCCAGATTTACAGAAGATCCGATATCTGAATTAAAATATTATTATTTTCTTCATGGAAAAGTGGGTAATTTGGATACAATAATATCAAGAACCGGATATACGGGAGAAGACGGGTTTGAAATTTATTTCCGTTCAGACGAAAAAACTGCCTCTGATCTGTTTATTGATTTTGCAGAATCAGGAAAAGAACTTGGAATAATACCGGCCGGGCTCGGTGCAAGGGATACCCTGAGACTTGAAGCAAAAATGGCGCTCTATGGAAATGATATAGATGACTCGCATACGATACTGGAAGCAGATCTCGGCTGGATACTTAAGCTGAAAAAAGGTGATTTCATAGGGCGGGAACCTCTTTTGAAGCAGAAAGAAGAAGGGATTAAAAGAAAGCTTGTAGGCTTTGAACTTACTGAAAAAGGCGTTCCCAGACATGGCTACAAAGTTTATATTAACGGGAAACATTATTCTGAAGTCACAAGCGGGACATACGCTCCGTACCTGAAAAAACCTATCGGGCTTGTTTATCTTCCTATTGAACATTGTGAAGACGGATCAAAATTTCACATAGAGATCCGTGGTAAACAGGTTGCTGCAGTAGTGGTACCCACTCCCTTTTATAAAAGAAGTCAGTGATTTTACAGATTAATATAAAATTTTTAAAAGTTTGGAATATAGAATTAAATAAAGGAGGAAACTTATGGATTTAAAAACTTACAAATTTTCAAAAGATCATGAATGGGTAAAACTGGAAGATGATATAGCTACAATAGGAGTATCAGATTATGCTCAAAAAGAGATGGGTGATGTTGTATACATCGAACTTCCGGAAATAGGAACTACATTTTCAAAAGGTGACGCCTGTTCAAATATAGAATCAGTTAAAGCCGTTAATGATATTTTCACTCCCGTATCAGGTGAAGTGGTAGAGATAAACAGTGACCTTGATGATTCACCTGAAAATGTTAATAAAGACCCATACGGTTCCGGATGGGTATTTAAGATGAAAATTTCCTCTCCTGAAGAAATGAATGAACTTCTTGACTCCGTTCAATATGAAGAATACCTGAAAGGGATCTGACCGGAGTTGATGATGAGATATTTCCCCCTAACAGATCCTGAAAGGGAGGAGATGAAGAAAGTTATTGGTATTAAAGATATAAGAGAACTTTTTTCAGATATCCCCGAGGATAAATCATATTTCTCACTTGAAAACATTCCTTCAATGCTCCATGAAGACGAATTAATAGAAAAATTCAATTCATATGGAAAAGAGAACAAATTTACTGACTATAAAAGCTATCTCGGCGGTGGTGCTTATGATCACTTTATCCCCGAAACAGTTAAATCACTAAGTATGAAAGGAGATTTCCTTACACCCTATACCCCTTACCAGCCTGAAGTCAGCCAGGGAAGTCTCCAGGCGATGTTTGAATACCAGACAATGATGTCAATGCTGACAGGAATGGATATTTCAAACTCCTCTCTTTATGACGGCGGGACAGCATCTGCTGAAGGGGTGCTTCTAATGGCCAGAAAATCAAGGAAAAAGAAAATACTTGCAGCTTCCAGTATACATCCCGAGTATTTAGAGATCATAAATACCTATGTTCAAAACCTTGATATCTCAATTGAACAGGTCAAATTTGAAGACTCAACCGGGAAAGTAGATCTCTCCAGCCTTAGTTCAAAACTTAATGATGATGTCGGTGGATTTATCTTCCAGTCACCCAATTTTTTCGGCGTTATTGAGGATAGCGATAAAATAACTGAATACTCCATAATTCAAAAATATATGCAACTCAGATCATCACCGAAGCTTTCTCGCTTCCATTTCTTACTTCTCCGGGATCAAACAATGTAGATATAGTTGTAGGAGAAGCACAGAGTTTCGGTCTTCCTTTGTCATTTGGCGGACCTTTCCTCGGATTTATCTCTGCAAAAAAAGAATTTGTGAGACAAATGCCGGGCAGGCTTGTCGGTGAAACAATTGATTCTAATGGAAACAGAGGGTATGTGCTCACATTATCCACAAGGGAGCAACATATTAAGAGGGAAAAAGCAACGTCAAACATCTGTACTAACCAGGCCTGGTGTGCACTGAGGGCATCAATATACCTCACTCTCCTCGGCGAGGAGGGGCTTACAGAAATCTCAAAATCGAATCATATTAATACTTCGTACTTTGTTAAAAAGATTTCAGAATTCGATCATGTAAATATCAGGTTCAAAAAAGATTTCTTTAATGAAATTGTAATTGATCTCAAAGAAATAGATGTTGATGATTTCATTGAGAAAATGAAAATGCAGGGTATCCTCCCCGGCATACCACTTAAATGGTTTTTCAGCGATTTAAAGAACCAAATACTGGTAAATATAACAGAGATACACAAAAAAGCCGATATAGATAATTTTATAAACGCCATCGGAGAATTAAAATGAACAAACTTCCGGAACTGATTTTCAATACAAGCCGCAAAGGAAAGACCGGAATCTCAGTAAGTCTTAACCAATTTTCAGATGATCTGATCTCTATCGATAAAAGTAAACTGAGGAAAGAGATCGAATACTTCCCCTCACTTTCTGAAGTTGAAACTGTGAGACATTTTTCAAACCTTTCAAGGCTAAATCATTCTGTAGATAACGGTTTTTACCCCCTGGGTTCCTGCACAATGAAATATAATCCCAAGATCAACGAGAAGGTAGCAGGATTAGATGAACTTTCCGCTCACCCCTACTCTCCCGTCGATCTGGTTCAGGGCAATCTCAGGATTATTAAAGACCTTGAGGAGTGGCTGATAAAGCTCACCGGGATGGTCTCTTTCACCCTTACTCCCTCCGCAGGCGCTCATGGAGAATTTACAGGGATGATGGTTATCAGGAAGTATCTGACATCACTTGGAGATCCGAGGAAAGTAGTTCTGATTCCCGATTCGGCTCATGGAACAAACCCGGCTTCTGCTCATTTCGCAGGTTATGAAATACAAGAAATATCTTCTAATAAAGATGGTATTATCGACATTGAGGAATTAAAAAAACACCTCAACAATGATGTTGCAGCTCTTATGATGACCAACCCGAATACATTGGGGATATTCGAGAAAAATATAGTTGAGATTTCCGAAGCACTTCACAAGAACGGATCCCTCCTCTATATGGATGGAGCGAATATGAATGCTTTTCTGGGTATTGTAAGACCAGGTGATATTGGTGCTGACGTTATTCATCTTAACCTTCATAAAACTTTTTCTACCCCTCATGGAGGAGGAGGTCCCGGATCAGGACCGATTGGAGTCAGCAAAGAGTTATCAGGTTTTCTTCCCGTTCCATTGGTATCAACTGATGACGGAAAGTTCAGTGTAAAATATTTTACCGAGAAAGGAATTGGAAGAATTAAAAATTTTTATGGAAACTTTCTTGTAATGGTAAGAGCTCTAGCATATTTAATGACACTCGGCAGGGAACATATATACAGAGTAGCTGAAGATGCAGTCCTTAATGCCAATTATATTAGAAAAGAGCTTGAAGGTTATCTGGATCTTCCATATAAAAGCAAAACTTTGCATGAAGTTGTTTTCTCTGATGAGGGACTCAGTGTAAAAACACTCGATATAGCAAAAAGATTACTGGATTATAATATCCACCCATTCACTGTCTATTTCCCATTGATCATTCATGGAGCAATGATGATAGAACCGACTGAAACGGAAAGTAAAGAGACTCTTGATGAATTTATTGCTGTAATGAAAACCATCCTGAAGGAAGCAGAAGAAAATCCGGAGTATTTGAAGAATGCACCCTATAATACTCCTGTTTCAAGACTTGATGAGGTTCAGGCAGCAAGGAAACTTAAACTTCGATGGGAAAAAAGCGAGGAAAATTGAGCTTACAGGAAATTATTTTAAAATTAGAGGAATTCTGGTCACATAATGGCTGTTACATTGCCTCCGGATATGATAACGAGGTCGGAGCCGGAACCATGACCCCGGATACTTTTTTTAAGGTATTGGGGGAAAAACCCTGGAGAACTGCATACTGGCAGCCGTCCAGAAGACCGGATGACGGCAGATATGCTGAGAATCCGAATCGTGTACAGAAACATAACCAATTTCAGGTAATATTAAAGCCTGCACCTGAGAACGGGCAGGAATTATACTTGAACAGCCTTCAGTTTCTGGGAGTAGAGATCAGAAACCATGATATAAAATTTGATGAAGATAATTGGGCCTCTCCCTCTCTCGGTGCATGGGGAGTAGGCTGGCAGGTTATGTGCGATGGCTTGGAAATCACCCAATTCACTTATTTTCAACAAGCCGGAGGTATTGAATTACATCCAAACTCTCTGGAGATCACATATGGAATTGAACGGCTGGGAAGTTTTCTTGAACAGAAGAGTAATATATATGATCTAAACTGGAGTAACAATGTTACTTATGGTGAATTAAGGACCGAAGAGGAAAAACAGTTCTCTGTGTACAATTTTGAGGCAGCAGATATAGAAATGCTGAGAGAATTGTATACTTTGTATGCAAAAGAGGCAAAAAGGCTTCTTGATCTTGATTTGTATCTCCCGGCATTTGATTATGTTCTGAAATGCTCTCATGCATTTAATATACTTGATGCCAGAAAAGCAGTTTCAGTTGCAGAGAGAACCTCATTTCTTGCTTCAATGAGAGATCTTGCATCTCAGACAGCTCAATTATATATTTCAAAAACAGAAGGTGAAAATGGCTGAATTTTTATTTGAACTTGGTGTAGAGGAAGTTCCTGTATCTTATATTAAGGATATCATGGAACAATTAGAGAACGGATTCAAAGATAAATTCACCGAAAAGAGGATAGAATTCGGATCTATTGAAACCTCGATGACAAACAGGAGATTCCTCCTCTTCTTCAACAATATCAGTACTTTCTCAAAATCTAAATCAGCTCAGGTTAAAGGACCATCTAAAAAGATCTCATATGATGATGAAGGAAACCCAACAAAAGCTCTTGAGAAATTTCTTGAAATAAACGGGATAAATGAATCAGACCTTGAAGAGATAGAGACAAAAAAAGGGGTTTACTTTGCATTCACCAAAGAGGATGATGGAGATGAAACTGCTTTGCTGCTTAAGGATGTGATACCAGGAATACTTCAAAATTTAAGTTTTAATAAATCAATGACATGGAATAATTCAGGGATAAGTTTTGTAAGGCCGGTAAGGAATCTTATGGCGATTTTCAATGGTGAAATTGTAGATTTTGAGTTTGCCGGCATCACTTCGTCAAATACCACAAGCGGACATCGTCTCCTTTGTGATGATAAGATAAAAATCTCATCATTTCAGGACTATTGCGAACAAATGGGTAAAAATTTCATAATTTTCAGTGAAAATGAAAGAAGAGCGAAGATTAAAAACGAAGTAAAGGACCTCGAGGAAGAAACAGGATATTCAGTAAAATTGACAGATAAAATGCTTGAATATTATATTTATAATAACGAATATCCGGTGGTCTTTACCGGAAAATTTGATAAACAATACCTGGAACTTCCATCAGAGATAATATCCACATTTATGATAAACGAAAAGAAACTTGTTCCGGTCTTTAACGTTGATCAGCTTACAAACATATTTGTGGGAGTTTCAAATGTTCCTGATGAGAGTGAATACGTTTCCAGAGGAAATGAAAAGGTTATCAAAGCCACCTTTGAAGATGCGAAATTTTTCTGGGACAATGACAGAAATGATGATTTTAATGCATTGAGGGAAGGATTAAAAAATGTAATGTTTCAAAAGGACCTTGGTTCTTTTTTTGACAAAACTTCAAGGATAAAGGAGATCTCAGAACTTATTTCCGAATTATCAGGGAACCATGAACAAACGGAGAACATCGGTAAAGCTGCTGAATTATGTAAAAATGATCTACTCACAAGAATGGTAGGTGAATTCCCTTCACTTCAGGGAATTATGGGAGGACTATATCTGAAGGAAAAAGGTGAATCAAATGAGATCTGGGAAACTGTATATTACCATTATGAACCTAAGGGATTCGTTGAAGATGAGCTTGAAAGCCTTAACGCAGGCATTCTTTCCATTGGTGATAAGATTGATAATATAGTCGGGCTAATATCAAAAGGGACAAAGGTTTCAAGTTCAAAAGACCCCTACGGAATAAGAAGGGACGCTTCTGCAATTATAAAAATTATTATTGATTTTAACCTTAATTTCGATATGAAGTCAGTTGTTGATTTTGCGATCAGCAAATATGATCTGAAAAATAAGAATAGTGAAGATATTATGAATACAATTGCATCCCTTTTCTCATCGAGGATGGAATATTTTTTAAAGGACCTCCTCTACATAGACAGCGATGTAGTGAAAAGCATATTAATTAACAACTCTCTATTTATCTATAAGATATATCTTAGGGCGAAGGCAGTTTTTGAAGTTTTCGAAAGTGCATCTATACAGCACCTTATTGAACTGCATAAGAGGATTCGTAATATTATAAAAAACTCAGATTTTCTTGCAGTCTCGGAATCACATCTGATCGAACCTGAAGAAAAAATACTTTACGAGATAGTTACTGAAACAAAGATAGAGACAGATAAACTCCTAAGAGATAATAAATATATAGAAGCTTGTTCTAACTATATTAACATGAAACCTGTTGTGGATAATTTCTTTGAAAAAGTACTTGTTATGGACGAAAATGAGAACATCAGGAATAACAGAATAGCCCTTCTTCAGCGGATAAATGATCTTCTGCTTCAAATTGCAGATTTTTCAATTCTTACTGAAAAGATCTGATTCTGATTATAAATATGTCAAATAAAACATTTTTTGAATGTTCAGATTGCCAGTATCAGAGCCCCAAGTTTTATGGGAAATGCCCTCAGTGCAATAGTTGGAATACCATGTATGAAGCAGTTGTTCAGGTACAGGGAAAAGACTCATCATCGATTGAACAAATCAGGGATGCTGTCCGCTTGACAGATATCGCTACTGGTAAAATCATAAGACAAATCACCGGAATAGATGAGTTTGACAGAGCTCTGGGGGGAGGTGTCGTCCCGGGTTCTGTAATTTTGATAGGAGGTGAACCGGGTGTAGGAAAATCGACACTTTTACTTGAGGTTTCAGGAAACCTGTCTGAAAAGGGTAATGTTCTCTACTACTCGGGTGAAGAGTCCGAAGGACAGATAAAGTCCAGAGCAGATAGAATAAGCATAAATTCTGAGAGCATCTTTCTCCTGACACTTGGCGACCTTGAAGATTTAAAAGCAAGTTTGAAGGATTTATCACCCGAATATATTATCATCGATTCTATCCAAACCCTGAACTCCAGAAATACAGGAGGATTTACAGGGTCAGTCCAGAAACTCAGACAGGTTACTTCCGAACTTGTCGACATTGCAAAATCAAATAATATAACAGTATTTATAATCGGCCATATTACAAAAGACGGACAAATAGCAGGCCCGAAAACCCTTGAACATATGGTTGATGTTGTATTGTATTTCCAGGGCGAGCTTCAATCAAATCTGAAAGTACTCAGAGTGGAAAAAAACAGATACGGGTCAGTTAATGAATTAGGGATTTTCCAGATGAGTGTATCAGGTTTAACTTCTGTTTCTGATCCTTCTGAGGTTTTTCTACAGAAAAGAGATTCAAAAGAACCCGGGACATCGGTTGTCGCTTCGATGAAAGGGATGAGATCGATATTGATAGAGATACAAGCACTTGTATCCGAAAATCCTTTTGGAGGCAACCCCAGAAGAATGACGATAGGTTTTGATCCTTACCGGATGTCGATGCTGTTATCTGTATTAGAAAAAAAACTTAAGTTTCCTTTTTATAAATCTGATGTTTTTCTCAATATTACAGGAGGAATAAACCTTAAGGAAACAGCCAGTGATCTCGCAGTGTGTGCTGCCCTGATCTCCAGCTATAAGAATATTGCACTGCCGGGAAATATAGTTTTTCTTGGAGAAGTTGGGCTTACAGGAGAGATAAGGCCGGTAAATTTTATTGAAACCAGAATAAAAGAAGCTGTAAATCATGGTTTTAAGAATTTTATAATTCCTGAATCTTGTGCTGAGAACAAATTCAAGGGAGCCCGGTTATATCCGGTTAAAGATATAAATGAATTCTATTCTGTTTTAGGTACTATCAAAAGTTAGATTCAGTCCTTCACTATTAACCTAAATGCAGCCCTTGATTTTTTCCTTCATTTCATTTATTAGAAATGCCAGTTCTTTATCTTTTTCTGAATCAATGATTATCGTAGAATACTTCTTATGATCAATATAAAACTTTGAAAAGTTTATATTAAATTTCTTAAATGTAGTAGTTATCTTTTTCAGGAGAGACCTGTCCTTGAAGCAGGAAATTATAATAACTGTTTTATTTGTCCCTTCTATTTTTTTTGAAGTAATGAATTGACCGGAATCTGATTCTTCTTTCCGCTGCCGGCTGAAATCGTAGCACATTCGGATTACCTCTTTCATCAATTCAAAATTTGTTTCAATTCTGAACAGTTCATCAAAATTAAAAAATATCTCTCTTATTATCTTACTGTCTATGGCTTTTAGTTCATCAATAAGTTTGCTCAATATAAAAATATTTATATCCCTGAGCCCCTGATCAAAATCTCTGATTGTTCCAAACTCTTTCCTTATTGTTTTTCTTAGGGTATCAAAGATATCCCTTACTGAGGAGAATTCAGACAGATCAATTTTTAGTTTAAACAGATCAACAAAGAAATTATCCCGATAAATCTTGGTAGGAATAAAGGAACTGATCTCAACTCCGTTAAGTTTATCAATTTTTGGAATCAACTCCATGATCTTTCCTCTGTTCTTCATAATCCTGACAATAATTGCCTTAATCTCAAGATTAAAATCTGTTTTATTCGTTACATTGAGGAACACCTGGGTTATTCTTGTCCTCTCAATTTCATCCATTAGAAAAGGGATTATTGCACGGGCAAAATGTTCAAATCCGCCGACAGACTTAATATCAGAGAACCTTGAGTTATGTGCGGCAAGGACAATTTTATTAAATGATTTTTCAATATTCGAAGCAAGCTGTGAAGTAAGTTGAGAGCCGTATTTGTCTACAATCTCTATTCTGTAAACCAGCAAACCTCCACTGGATACAAAGCTCTTATGATGCTTTATTATATAATCAGGAACAACATAGTCAAGGGTCCTCAGGAAATCTTCAATCGATATTACATAATCTTTACTTACAAATGTTATTCCTGTGAGTTTTTCATACAATGTTTCAAAATTTTTTATCCTGATTATCTCGCTCGTTCTTCCTGAACGGACAAGTTTCTGACACTTAAAATTTTCAAGGATAAAATCTGCAAGATCGTTGATCTTCCTCTCTTCAAGGTATTTTCTTGTCCTCGACAACACAAATTTCAGTACTTCTCCCTGCTCATCTACAAGTTCTTCAATATCTTCTCCTGAATAGATCTTTTTGATCCTTTTCAGTATCTGTAAAAATATTTCAGATTTAACAGCTTCTTCATCCTGAAGAATATATTTACTTATACTTCCAACCGATGCCTCTTTTATATTTTTTATGAGTTGTTTCTTCTCTCTGTTGAAAGAAGAGAGCTCAGCTCTTGAAAAAATATTAAAGGCAAGGATTACTATTCCAATTCTTTTTTCTCTGTAATCAACTGTAAATCCTTTTATAAACTGGACATTTCGGGATTTATGATGGATTATCCCAAAATAGAATTTGACATACCAGGCCAATCTTCAGCTAGCACACCAAGGACAATTGTGGCCGGGAGATCATCCTTGATATAATCCTCAAGAATAATTACCTCCTTCTTTTTTGTAATGTCATAATTATGAAGCAGTTTCAATAAAATAGTTCTTTGTTCATCAAGCGGAAAGATCTGTTGAGAGTTTAGGAGTTTTTTTAATTTAGTCCGAATCTCTTTTATAGATATCTTTATCTTTTCTTTCTTCAGCCGATCTATCAGGTGCCGGATCTCTTCCTCTTTTAAGTCTCTGAACATAATGAGAATTCTATTTACTTTAAAATATTTTGTCAACAAACCGTTCACATGTTTTTAATGAAAATAAAAAATCTGCAATATTTCAGATATCCCTACTTTATTTTTCTTTTTCTTGACTTTTTTTTACTTTTTTTCTAATATTTTTCAAGGAGGGCAAATGAACAAAACTGAATTGGTGAAATCTATCTCTGAAAAAGCTCAGTTGAAGGTTACTGATACTGAAGATCTTGTTAATGCATTCATAGACACAATAACGGATGAATTGAAGAATAAAGGGAAAGTTACCTTAGTAGGTTTTGGAACATTTTCAATCGCCTTTAGAAAAGAGAAAACAGGCGTAAATCCAAAGACAGGGAAAAAAATAAAAATCAAATCAAAAAATGTGCCGGTTTTTAAGGCCGGTAAGGCCCTTAAGGAAAAGATCAAATAGAAATACCGTTCTTTCTAAAAAACGGTCACAATAGTTTCAGCCCCTTTCAATTCAACAGGTTTTCGCTCAAATGAGGCATATATGTTACTGAATTTTATTTTGTATTCACCTTTTTCCAGAAATTTAATTTTCAGAGAGGCAAGATTACCGGTTTTAATCGGCTTATCAAAAAAAGAGTAACCAATATCAAAAGATGATCCCGAAAAGTTCTGAAGGATCTTGGTTTTATCATTTTTAATAACATCGGTATCCAGTTTCTCTATTTCAGCTTTCCCGCCCTCTACAACCCCGCTTAAAGAGAGTGTTGATATATTTGAACCAGAATTCATTCTGACTGAAAAAACAGCGGAATTATTAACCTGAACTCTTACCCTTCCTGGGGTTATTGTGACAGAATTGGAAGCAGAAGACATTGTGGGTGTCATCCGACGGTTATTACTGAGAGGGTTTGGTTCTTTCTTTGTGTTACCTCCGGTATCATTGGAATCTGACCAGATTGGGCTTCTGCTCTCCCTGTCGGTTTTTACTTCCCTGATAAATCTCGGAGTTATTGAAAATATGACATCAGTCTGTCTTATAGTGTCTTCTGAACTACCGAACAAGCGTCCTATTAAAGGGAGTTTAGAAAGTACCGGTATCCCCTGAATACTTCCTCTGGTCTCATCTCTTATAAATCCGCCTATTATACTGCTCTCTCCTTCTCTTAATCTTATTACATTTTCCAGCTCCCGCTTACCAAGAACAGGGAACTGGTTCACATATGAAGTTATAAAATTATTAGTCAGCTTTAGTTTAACAGTCACTTCACCTTTATGAATATAGGGGGTCAATTTGATCTCAACACCAACATTTTTATACTGATAAGTGGTTACCGGAGAACTTTCAATTCCTCCTGCAGCTATGGACTGCAGTGTTGTCTGCGGGATCGGGATCTCGTCACCCACCATGAATTTGATCTCTTCCCCGTTTATTCCCCTCAAATTGGGTTTCGCCAGGATCTTGCTGTTTTCGTCTGCCCCGAGAAGATTCAGGGCAATCGTAGGCATTGTCAGAAAAAAATTTGAATTTTTCAGATTATTTACGTTGAAAGTGGAATCGATCCCCCCATCTTCGGTTTCCACTCCTATACTCAATGATGATAAAGTAGTTCCAAAATCTGCACCTATCTTATTCAGAAGATTTCTGTTGATTTCCAGTATCTCGATATCAAATTCAACTTCACTTTTGGATTTATCTATTTTTCTTATAAATTTTTCAATATCTGCAAGCACATTGCTATTACCCTTAACAATAACAGCGTTTAGATTAAGGTCTTCCTGCACCATTATCTGTTCATCTCTGAATAAAGGGATCAGCATTTTTTTAGCATCCTCTGCCATTACATTCTTCAGGAAGTACACTTTTACTCCTTTAAGGTCGAATGCCCTTTTTTTAAAAGCAGTATTCGGATATATAAGGACAGAGGTGGAATCAATCACTCTGTATTTTGTATTGGATACCAGACATAATTGATTAAGAACTTCAAAGAACCCAATGTTCATTACCTCAAATGTATAGGGAAAATCTCTGAAATCTTTATCAAAAATAAAATTAATCCCATAAGATTTTCCTATTGTTCTGTATATCTGTTTTATCGGAGTTGATCTTAAAGAGATCGAATCAATTTTTTTCCCGTCAATTCTTAAAGTGATCGGGGGATTGATATCAGATATAAAAGGTTCCTGCTTCTCCTCAATTGCCCCGGAGATATAAAGGTCAAGTTCTTTTTTAAGCATCTTGTCCCCGGGTATCAGTTCTAACGCAATTTTATATTCAGATATTGCACTTTCTCTCTCATTATTTTCCTTCAATTTTCTTGCCTTTGCTACATGAAAATAATACGCATATACTTTTGCCCTTTTCAATAAAGTCCTTACCGTCCCATTATCGGGATTTTTCTTCAGAATACCTTCATAATAATTTATTGCCTGATCAAACCTTCCGGAATTGACAAGATCAATTCCCTTTTTTTTATAAGCCGAGTTAACAGAACACCCCATTACAATCAAAAGGGGAATGATAAGTAAAATAAACTTCATAAGGGTTTCTCTATTCTTGATTAACATTTCTCTCTCCTTTTTTTGCAATAATAACCTCACTCGATTCAATCTCAAGCAGTATCTTTTTCTCAAAAATCTTTTTCAATATAATACTTCCGGGAATATTCTCTCCTTCCCCGGATATATAATACTGCCCGTTTACTTTCAGGAGGGCAAACTTTCTATTTTCCTTAAGGAGAAACCCCTCATAGAAGACAGTAGCAATAACTCTGTCTTCCACAGTTTCCTCCTTCTTTTTCTGCTCTTGCTGTTTTTTTTGTATTTCCGCATTAGAACTGATTATTTTATCTGAAATAATTGTTTTCCTGGGAGAAAAAATATTTCTACTAATTTTCAGGTCTCCTTTTGTAACTTCATTTATTGCAGATATTTTTATTAATTCACCACTGGCCAGAACAGGAAATAAAAATATTAACAATAATAATATTATTTTACCTGACAAGATAAACCTCCATTTTAAAAACACCATTAAGAGCAGTGCCGGAGCCTGAGATCCTGATAGTATGAAAATATACAATCTTTTCCATTTTCCTTATATCATAGATAAATCCTTTTAAATTTTCATAAGATCCTTTCAGGTTCATGTCTATTTTAACCTTAATGAACTCATTTTTAAGAGCCCTTTTATATTCCAGTCCAAATTTATTTTTTGAAAGTGAATTTTTCCTTATCACCAGCTCAAGATTCTTTCTGAAATTTGAAAAATCTTCAAATTTCAATATTAGTTTATCCTTGAATTCCAGATACTCTTTTTCAACATTATCCCAGTCTTTCATTTTGTTCCTGAGAGTTTCAAACTCCTCTTCAGATTTAATAAAAAGTTCTTTCTCTTCAGTGAGGTCTTTGAGAGAACTGGTTTTTACGGAAGAATAGATTAGAGAGAATAATATGAACAGTACTGAAAAAACAAAAAGCATCAAAACAGCATTTGAGAATATCGTTTCTTTTTTCATTGTTTCAGTGTCACCCTCAATTTTGATTTGAAAACCCCGCTATTCTCACTTTCGGAAACAATTACAAGATTATTATTGATCAGTTTCCCGTAAAATTCATACAATTTTTCGGTAGAATAAGAACTTACCAATAACATGACATCACCTTTGAGCCCTGTGTCAAGGACGATCTCATTGATCTGCACCATTTCAGGAAGGAGATTTTCAAAATAATTCAGCCATTTCATAAAAGGAAAAGTCTTCGCTTTTATTACAGTATTGGCAAATGTAATTCTCTGGTTCCATTTTTCCTTTATTTTCACTATCCTTGCATCAAATAATTTCTTGTTTTCACTTATTTTCCGTTGTTCATCAGCATAATGTCTTTTCTGATCCACTTTTTCTTTCAGATTAAAATTAGTTCCGGTAATATTATTGATCCCCATATAAATAAAAAATATGGATAATAAAGATACAAGAGAAGTTGAGATAATAAAGTACCTGAAGTCAATAGATTTTGAAGATGATATATTATAGTCTATTTTCCTCATTTTACCCCCGGAATAAACCTCATGCCGGATCTATCCTGATCGATCAACTTCAGACCCAGATCTTTTACTGAATTATCAATTAACTCCTTGCCGTTATCTGTGGCAAATACTGAACAGGAAATCGGCCTGAAACCGTAATTCTTCTCTACATAATCTACTGTTCTGCTTATCTCATCTCCTGCATCAGAACCTCTTCCGGCCCTCATTTTTCTTATATATACAGGGATACCGTCCTTGAAAAACACTACCAGTATTAACCGTCCGTCAGATTCAATAAAAAAATCCGGCCTTTCTTTACTGCTTATCAGACTGTTTATTATCTCGATTGTCGAATTGCCCGAATAGATAACGTCTGCTCCAAAAGATCTTACTTCCTGTTCCAGAGAAGATACAAGATCTTTCCTGACCAGTACTGAGAGTATTGTATTTTTATTGAATTGGAAATATTCATGTACATAATTATGAATATTTTCAGGGAATATTTTTTCTATTCTCCAGCTCACCAATTCCTCTTTCTGCTTTCTCCAAAAAGGGATCTTGTCAAAATTAAGCATATTGAATACAAAATTATCTGAGTTCAGGACTATCCCTGTCCCTGTGTTGATCAGGTCCCTCTTAAGTTCCCGGGGAAATGTGAGTTTATTGTTCTCTCTTTCAATCGAACTGATCTTTTTAGCTTTACACTTATTAATCCTGAACAGGTCAACTGTCCTGTCCCCAAAATAAATAATCTGCTCAGGCTTTCGGTATTTTAGAAATATTTTATTTAATTCCATTCTTTTATAGTTACCCTGTTCAATTCCGATATCGAAGTAATGCCTTTTTTAACTTTTTCCAATCCATTCTTTCTGATAGGTAACATCCCCTGCTTCATAGCAACTTTTTTTATCTCTGACAATGGCTTTTTATCAAGAATCATCTCTTTTATCTCGTCAGTAAGTTCAAGGATCTCACCGATCACAGTACGCCCCTGATATCCGATGTTTGAACATTCCGGACACCCTTCCGCTTTATAAATAGTTGAATTTAATTCCTCTCTGGTTATCCTGTTCTCCTCCATATCAGCCTTACTCAATTTGTAGGGGATCTTACATTCCACACATAATTTACGGACAAGCCTCTGTGCAATCACACAATTCAATGCTGATATGAAACTATAAGTGTCGATACCCATGTGTATGAACCTTCCAAGCACATCAAACACATTGTTAGCGTGCACAGTTGTAAAAACCAGGTGGCCGGTAAGAGCAGATTGAATAGCAATTTGAGCAGTCTCCGGATCACGGATCTCTCCGACCATGATCTTATCGGGATCATGTCTCAGGATCGATCTCAATCCTCTGGCAAAAGTCAACCCCTTTTTTTCGTTTACCGGGATCTGAGTAATATCCTCAATCTGATATTCAACCGGATCTTCTATTGTTATGATCTTATCTTCAACACTCCTGATCTCATTAAGAGCTGCATATAGAGTAGTGGTTTTTCCGCTCCCTGTTGGCCCTGTAACAAGAAACATCCCATAAGGCTGCCTTATGTAATAATTGATCTTCTCCAATAGAAGACTTGAAAAACCAAGTTCCTTTAATTTAAGTTCCTTAATGTTCTCAGTAATCATTTCTCTGTCAAGTATCCTGACTACTATATTCTCACCTTCAATCCCGGGCATGATCGAAACCCTGAAATCAATCGTTTTCTTCTGAATCTTCATTCTGAATCTCCCATCCTGGGGAATTCGTCTCTCTGCGATATCGAGTTCAGAAATAACCTTAATCCTGGTAATAAGAGGAAGATGGAATATTTTATCAAGCGGTTCCATGATCTGACTCAGAATACCATCTATTCTGAACTTTATATTCACTGAAACCGGTTGAGCTTCAATATGAATATCAGAAGCCTTTTTATTAATAGCCGTAAATATTATATTATTAAGAAGCTTTATAACTGAATCATCATCTTCTGTTATTTTTTCCAAAGAAAGTGATTCATCCTCACTCTCTTCGATCTCTTTTTTGGCAAAAAAGCCCTCTGTCCGGTCGGTAAGGATCTTAGTGAAAACATTCCCTTTTTTAAGGATCTTCTCGATATCTTCCTTGCTACTCTTGAGGGGGTTCACTCTCATCTGTGCAAAATTTTCAATTATGGTTATTTTGTCAAGATTGTCAGGATCAAACATAGCGACATCAATAATGTCCCCATCCTCTTTAACAGGGAAGATCAGGTTTTTAATAAGAAATTCAGCCGGAAATTTCTCAAGCAGCATATAATCTATTTTTACCTTTTTCAGTTTTATATTCTCTCTCATTTAATTATCTTATCCGCCTCCATAATACCTTCGACAGAATCAACTACATTTACAAGGTTGAAAATGGGAAGATAAATAGATATTAGCATAAAAGCTATAACAATTCCCAGAATTACTATCATAATCGGTTCGATCAAAGATATCAGGGAATTGATTTTGGTATTGATCGAATTTTCATAATAATCACCGTTCTTTTCAAGGACCTCGATCAGGTTTCCTGAAGATTCCCCCACTTCAACTATCTCAACCATAATGTTCGGAATAAAATTCACTTCTTCAAGTGATTGTGATAACAGCATCCCCTCTTTTATCATTTCAGGAACATTTTCGATGCTTTTAAAAAAATATTTGTTTGAGAAGGTATTAATGGCAATTTCCGCAGATTCAGGGACAGGTATTCCCCCCTGAAGAAGTATTGACATTGTCCTTGAAAAAACCGCCAGGCTGTTCTCTTCAATAATCTTACCGATAAAGGGAATTTTTATTTTCATCCAATCAAATATTACGATATCAAATCTTCTTTCTGCATATTTCAGAACAATATATAAAACAATAAAAAAAGCTACAATAAATATCAGGTAATTCTGAATAAATGTTGATATATCTATCATAGTCCTTGTAATACCCGGAAGATCAGCATTAAATCCTCTGTAAAAATCAGAGAACTTTGGAATAGCAAAGAGAAGGATCGCAAACATCATAAGGAACATGAATACAAATAAAATGATCGGGTAAGAAAGGCTTGAAAAAACTCTCTTTTTCAAATTGGATATCTTCTCCAGATAAATATTGAATTTTTCCAGTAATTCTTCCAGATTTCCGCTCTTTTCTCCTGCAAGGAGAGTTGCTCTATATATGTTAATAAAGGGGAGCTTTTCAGAGGAAAATGCATCAGAGATCTGTATACCATTATTAATATCTGTTTCAACTTTCTTCAAGATCTCTCTGAAATTTCCCTTCTCGGAATTCTTGATAATAATACCTATTGACCTTATAAATGATATTCCCGCTTTCAGAAGAGTGCTCAATTTCTGATTAAAAAGGAGAAATTCGGTATAACCGACCTTTGAAGAGAACATGTCCATATAGGTAATTCCCTTTAAATAATTTCTCCTGACAGATATAAGCTTTTTTTCGGAATTTTCATAATTTTTCCACAACTCTTTTCTGGAATCGGAGAAAATCGTCTGCTTCAGGACAAAACCTTTCTCATCCATAAATTTACAATTGTAAAAAGGCATTATAATTGATCTTTCCCAGGGAAACCGGGTTTTAAAATTTCCGGAATATTTACCTTTCCATTCCTGTCCTGAAAATTTTCCATAATTGCGGCGACTGTCCTTCCAACCGCAAGGCCTGAACCATTCAAAGTATGGACAAACCTCTTTTTCCCATCTCCGTTTTTAAATTTTATTTTAGCTCTTCTGGCCTGAAAATCTTCAAAGTTAGAACAGGAGGATATCTCAATAAATTTGTTTCTCCCGGGCATCCACACTTCCAGATCATATGTCTTTGCTGAAGAAAATGACAGATCGCCTGTGCTCAACATTACTACTCTGTAATGGAGTTCAAGCCTTTTCAATATTATTTCAGCATCAGCCGTTAGTTTTTCAAGTTCATCATATGAATTTTCCGGTCGTGTAAACTTCAGAAGCTCAACTTTGTTAAACTGATGCTGTCTTATTATTCCCCTTACATCCCTTCCGTGTGATCCTGCCTCACTTCTGAAACAGGGAGTATATGCAACATAATTCTTTGTTAATTCTTCTTCTGTCAGCAATTCTCCTCTGTGTATATTCGTCAGAGGAACTTCAGCGGTCGGAATTAGATACAATTCATTATCCTCGATCTTGAACAGGTCTTTTTTGAATTTAGGGAGATTTCCGGTCCCTATCAGACTCTCATTGTTTGCCAGAAAAGGTGGAAGTACTTCGATATATCCATGCTCAGTAGTGTGAACATCAAGCATGAAGTTAATTAACAATCTCTCAAGTTTTGCAAGAGCACCGAAATACAGGGCAAATCTGGCGCCTGAAATTTTCGTCGCTCTTGGAAGATCCAGGAATTTATTAATTTCACCAATATCCCAATGGGGTTTGGGCTCAAAATCAAACTCGGGCTTATTTCCCCATTCTCTGACAACAACATTATCAGACTCATCTTTCCCTACCGGGACCGAATCATGATAAATATTAGGAATGTTCAATATAAATGAATTAAACTCTTTTTCAAGAAATAAAAGATCCTCTTCGATCCTGTCAATTTTTTGATTAAGATCTCTGGATTCACTTTCAAGTGCTGTACTAACCTCACCTTTACCTTTTTTGATCCCGATCTCTTTCGCAAGCCTGTTCTTATCACTTTTATAACCATCAATTTCCGTTATTTTTTTACGCCTCTCAATATCAATTTCCAGAAATCTTTTCTCATCGATCCTGACTCCCTTATGTTCAGCTTTTTTTATAGCTTCCTTGAGATTATTTCTCAGATAATTTAGATCTAGCATGAAAAAATTATATCATAAAATCCAAAGTATGGACAAAACAGTGATAATTCAATGATAGATTGGCTTTTTTTTATTTTTGTTGTAAGATTATTATGGAAATAATGGGAAGAAATAAATCAACTGAAATATGGGCAGTAGCCGGCGGAAAAGGCGGTACAGGGAAAACATTTGTTATAAGCCAAATTGCTTCCTATCTTGCATCGATCAACAAAAAAGTAATACTGATCGATACTGACTTCGGCGGTGCAAACCTTCACTCTTTCTTCGGTATAGAAAACAGAAAGAAAACTATTAAAGACTTCTATAAGAATGATGTCCCTCTTGAATCACTTATAGTAAAAACAAAGATTAAAAATCTTGAAATAATACCCGGTGATATAAATTCAACCATATTTGATGAGATCAAATATAATAAAAAACTAAAGCTATTCAGTCACATAAAAAAGCTTGAAGCAGATTATATCCTTCTGGACCTCGGAGGGGGTTTTAACAAAAATTTGATAGATTTCTTTCTTCTTGCAGACAAAATGATCGTTGCAACCGTCCCGGAGATAACTGCAATTGAAAATCTTTTTCAATTTATCAAGAGTACCTTCTTCAGAAAATTGAACTTCCTTCTCGGAATATACGGCTTAAAAAACTTTGCAAAAAGAGCCTGGGAAGAAAGGACAGAAAATAATATAGTAACAATTCTTGACCTTATTGAATATGTAAAAGATAAATCGGGCGATATAGGTGCAATTGCCATCAAAGAACTCCAGAATTTTAAAATAAATATTATTTTGAATAAAGTAAGGGATTCGAGTGAGATAAAAGAGGGATTCTCCCTGAAAAGCATTTGCATAAAACTTATTGGCATCAATGCTTTGTATTCAGGATATATAGAATATGATAACCACTTCTGGAGAAACCTGAGTCTTACACAATTATCCAATGAAATAAATATTTCTCTTAAAACAAAAAAAGATATTAAAAGGATCGTATCAAATATAATCAATGAAAAACAGATTGCCATAGAGATCTCAAAAAATGAATAATCCAGATCTCAAAAAATATTTTGAAACACTGGAGATCACGAAAGACGCTACATTCATTGAAATGAAGAACTCCTATATTCATCTCAGGAACCTATATTCAAAAAGCAATCTCAGTATCTCCCCATTGATCGAGGCTCTGTCAAAAAAGAAACAAAAATTTATTGTAAAGGAAATTGATGAAGCATTCAGAATGCTTGAACAATATTATCAGGAAAAAAAGAAAGAAAGTATTAAGAACAGAAAGGAAAAGATACAAAAAAGCCAGGTCCCTACATTTGAAGTTATAGGCGGAGAAGCATTAAAAATGATAAGAAAAGTTCTTGGAATTGAGCTTGAAGAGATAGCTTTTTTAAGTGGAGTTCAATTAAAACACCTTAATAACATTGAACTTGAAAGATACGATCTCCTACCTCCTGATATTTATGTAAAAACTTTCCTGAGGAAATATTCTTCTCAATTGTCCCTGGATTCAGAAAAAGTGATTGCTGATTATTTTAAGAGAATGAAAGACTTTAAGTCCGGGAAAAGCTGAATCAATTATCACTTATATCTTTCAACAATTTCTCAATCCTTTCCTGAGTTTTTTCCCACTCCAGATACTGACTCTCAAGAGAATTTCGCACTCCTGAATATCTCTTCTGAAGGTTAGATATAAGTTCGGAATCATCATAGGTTGAATGATCTGACAATAAATCATCAAGTTCATCTTTCTCTTTTTCAAGTTTATTTATCTCAGATTCAAGCTTTTCTATCTTATATCTCAAAACCTGCCTCTCCCTGCTGATCTCCTGACGGGAAAGCGCTCTCATTTTTCTCTCTTCCTTCCTGCTCCCGCCCGACAGACTTGCAATAGACCCATTTTCACTGTTTATCTGAATTACCTGCTCTTCTTTAGCGCTTAGATAATGGGAGTAATTTCCATCATAGTTGATAAGTTTTCCATCTTTCAGTTCTATTACACGGGTTACTATCTTATCAAGAAAATATCTGTCATGTGAAACAAGAAGCAGGGTACCTTCATAATTCCTGAGTGCTGACTCCAATGCATCACGGGATATCGAATCAAGATGGTTAGTCGGTTCATCCATAACCAGAAAATTGTGGGGCGTCATCAATATCCTTGAGAGAGAAACTCTTGATTTTTCACCACCTGAGAGAATCCCGATCCTCTTGTAAATATCATCACCCGAGAAACCGAACAATCCGAGGACACTCCTTATCACTGTTTGATCTGTTTCCTGAACTTCAGAACTGACAGATTCAAATACATTCCTGGCAGGGTCAAGAACATCTGCCTGATGTTGAGCATAAAAACCGATATCTGTCCGCTCCCCGAGATCAAGAGACCCCTCTACCGGTGAAAGTTCTCCTGAGATAAGTTTTGCCAATGTGGTTTTACCACTGCCATTCTCTCCGATTAATGCTATTCTCTCACCTTTAGTTATCTTAAGATTTAAATCTTTAAGAACCCAATCATCACTATATCTGAAGGAAAGTTTATCTGCGGACATAACATCAAGAAAACTTGATGTTGATATCCTGATATCAAACTTTAAAAACTCGGGAGCAGAAATCAATTCAATGTCCTCAAGTTTCTCATACTCTTTTTCTCTGCTCTTCACCTGCCGGGCCTTTGTTGCTTTATACCTGAACCTGTTTATAAATCTTTCCAGATGCTCTTTCTTCTTCACCAGTTCCTTTATCTTCTTGATCTGAAGTTCTTCAACCGCTGCTTTTTCCCTGACAAAAAAATCATACCCGCCCTTATAGAAATTAAGATTCGTTCCCACCAGTTCATAGATATTTTGAGTAACCCTGTCAATAAAAAACCTGTCATGGGTTACAACCAGAACACTGCCCCGGAAATTGGATAAAAATTTCTCCAGCCATTCTATGGCCTTAATATCGAGATGATTTGTCGGCTCATCAAGAAGAAGAAGGTCTGGATCAGAGATCAGCAATTTTGCCAGATTAACCCTCATCTGCCAGCCACCGCTCAGCTCCGATATATTTTTATCCAGATCTGATTCTGAGAATCCAAGACCGAACAATATTTTCTTTGACATCCTCTCAAGATCATAACCATTCATTGCTTCAAATTCCGCTTCGGCTGTTTCAAGTTTCTTAATTCTTACACTGTTAACATCTTCGTCCGAATCGACAAGTGAATGTCTGAGCCTATCCAGTCTTATTTCCACATCAAGGATATCTTTACGGCCCGCTTTTACACTTTCCAATACTTTTCCGGATACTGTGCCTGTCAACTCCTGAGGAAGGTATCCGATCCTGTATTCATTGGGTTTGGATATGGTCCCGCTCTCCTGTTCTTGTTCCCCGCATATTATTTTCAATAAAGTTGTCTTGCCCGATCCATTCACCCCGAGGAGAGCAGACCTTTGCCCGGGATTGATTATCAGATCAATGTTTTTTAACAGAACTCTGGCACCGATCGAATAATTTATCCCTTTAAGCCTCAGCATTGTGTTTTTCCCCAGATATAAAGATAAAGATAATATAATAAAATCACCTCTGATACAACCGATCATTCTCACTTTACAGATTTTAACTTCTTGATTTTTAATCCTGAACAAACTAAAATGTCCCTACTTTAAAATGAACTATTGGACACACTATATTTTTAAAGACGGCAGTTTGATCCACAAGATAGCCATACCTGGAATCGGTTTTCTTTTACTTATTGATATCCTTTCATATATAGCGAACTATCCCGGGTATTTTCATTTATGGCCGCTGAAAATTGTCGCAGTTATCGGGATCCCTTTCATTATAAAAATTATTTATAAAAACTTTCATACACTTAATAAGACAAAAAAAATGAAAATTGAAGCACCGATATTTGAAAAGAAAAGAGAAAATGAAATCATGGAAATCTTAAAAACCAACCCTGATTACACTACATTCTGTTATGAATGTATATATTTTAATGAGGGAAAAAGATCATGCAGCAGGGACAGAATATTTGAGCGGGTGAAAGAGATCCATGTTGGCAAAAGGCAATTCTGTTTATATTGGAAAAAGAAGGTCGAAACTCCCGGATCGCCCGGCTATTGATAAAATTTTTAATTAAAAAAAAGCAGAGCTCCCCGGTAAACGAGAAAAGACATTATCCATGCGACCACAATGGAGTAAAAGATAAAGAACCTTGTCCACTTCCATGAACCGCTCTCCTTATGAAATACGGTTGTCGCTGCAATACAGGGAACATACAGAAGAACAAATATCATCAAAGAGAGCGCCACAGGAATAGAAAATACCGGATCATCTCTTAGGCTCTTCTCAAGATCTTCGGATTTTTCATCAACTCCACCGAGAGAAAAAATTGTCCCCAGAGTTGAGACTACGATCTCTTTTGCTGCAAATCCTGCTGTCAGGGCCACTCCGATGCGCCAGTCAAATCCGAGAGGGGAAATCCCCGGTTCGATAAACTTTCCGATCCTGCCTGCCAGAGAGTATTCGAGTTGTTTTGACCTTTTCTCAAGCTCAAGCATTTTGATTATCTCCCCTTTTTTCGCATCCGTGATACCACTCTTTTCGAGGATTCCGGCTCTACTTTCTGTAAACTGATCTTCAATATCACTATTTTTGGGGAAGTTACTTGCCCCCCAGATGAGAATCGAAGCAAGCAGGATAACAGTTCCCGCTTTTTTCAGGTACATCTTTGCCTTAAAATTTGTCTGATAGAAAACAGATTTTAATGTAGGCATTCTGTATGGAGGAAGCTCCATAACAAATGGTTCAGATTCATCTTTAAAAAAAGCTTTTTTCAGAATTTTTGCCGAAATGATCGCTATCAGGATCCCGAACATATATATCCCGAAAAGGACATTTCCCGCAACATGTGACGGGAAAAAGGCGCCGATCAATAATATATACACAGGAAGTTTAGCTCCACAGCTCATAAACGGGATAATAAGCATTGTTACTATCCTGTCTGATCTGTTCTTGAGTGTCCTGGTTGCCATAATTGCCGGAACCGAACAACCGAATCCGGTCAGCATGGGTATAAATGATTTCCCGTGCAACCCGGCTTTATGCATAACCTTATCAATGACAAACGCTGCTCTGGCCATATAACCTGTCCCCTCAAGAATCGCGATGGCCATAAACAAAAGGATAATATTCGGAATGAATACAACAACCCCCCCAACTCCGGCAATGACCCCGTCAGTGATCAGCGACCTGAACACCCCTTCCGGAAGAATGGCGGAAATTTGCGTGCCTGCATAGCTGAACAGAGACTCTATCATTTCAACAAACGGATCCCCAATCGTAAAAGTGAATTGAAATATCAGCCACATGATACCGATAAAGATTGGCAATCCCATTACCCGGTTGAGGAGGATGGAATCTATCTTGTCGGTTGTGCTTGTTTTTACCTTGTCGGTTTCTTTCACAGTTTCTTTCATTGCACCCCTGATGAATGAATGGCGATCCTCTGTGATGATCAGTTCCGCATCCGAATGATAATTCTCGCTGTAATATAGTGATGTATCATTAAGTATTAACTGAACCTCATTTTTAAACGGGCTCTCCCTTAGCAGTTCATGTATCAGCTGGTCATTCTCAAGAAGTTTTATAGCAAACCATCTCGGATTAAATTCCGAGCACAGTTTTTCATCACCGGAGATCACACTTTCAAGGTTTGAGATCACTTCCTCCATCTTATGGCTATATGTCAATTTATTCTTTGATATGGTTATCTTACCTTCGAAAACTCTTATGATATGATCTAAAAGAGAGGTAAAACCCGTCTTTGAAACAGCAGACGTGGGGATTACATGAGAACCCAGCAGGGTCTGCAGATATTTAAAATCAATAATCACTTCCGCTTTTTTAACTTCGTCATACATATTGAGAGCCACCAGCATATCGGTCCCCAATTCCATGATCTGCGTAGTGAGATATAAATTCCGTTCAAGGTTCGATCCGTCTACGACATCTATGACAACATCTATTTTTTCCTTGAGCAGATAGTTTCTTGTTATCACTTCTTCGGGAGAATAAGCTGAAAGGGAATAGGTGCCGGGAAGATCGATGACTTTGATCGTGTATCCCTTGTATTTTATTAATCCTTCATATTTTTCCACTGTTACACCGGAAAAATTACCGACACTCCGGTTTGAACCGACAAGCAGATTAAATATGGATGTTTTACCGCTGTTCGGATTACCCACAAGCGCAACAGAGATATCCTTCCTGTCACCATTATTATGATTTATGTGTTTGAAGGGAGAATGGAGCGGACCGTATTCTCTCATGGGAATTCCGTCACCTATATGTCCTTTAATTGTCACGGAGATCGTTGCCGCTTCCTCTTTTCTTAACGAGAGGTGAAACCCTCTGAGTCGAATTTCGATGGGATCTCCCAATGGAGCAACCCGGACTACTTTAAATTTCACACCGGAAATCAGTCCCATATCCAGAATGCGCCTCCGGATCTCCCCTTTTGCCTGAACGGACAGGATCTCTCCCTTATCCCCTATTTTCATATCAGACAAAAGCATCATTTTCTCCCGTATTGTTAGCTTTATATAGTTTTTATAGTTTAATCTATTTCTATTGAATAGTCAATCAGATTTAATACAATCTGTCGGGTTTTTTTTGGCAATCTCCCGGAAGAATGATAAAATGCTGATACCTGATAGTTATTTATCTCAAACACAAGGAGTAAGAATGGATATATATCTTGCAGCCGTAATAATGCTCGGCGCACTCGCTATTTCTGATATTATTGTCGGAGTTTCAAATGATGCGGTCAATTTTCTGAACTCTTCGATCGGATCAAAAGTGGCATCACGGTATATGATCTTTATGATCGCAAGTTTAGGACTGATTGCAGGTGTCACATTCAGTAAAGGTATGATGGAAGTGGCAAGAAAAGGTATTTTTCACCCCGAGTTTTTCACCATGCCCGATCTAATGATAATATTCCTCGCAGTCATGTTAACCGATATCATTCTGCTCGATCTGTTCAACTCTTTCGGACTTCCGACATCCACAACCGTATCAATCGTGTTTGAATTGCTGGGTGCAGCTGTCATTATGTCTGTGATCAAAGTAATGAATAGTGGCGAGGGTTTGTCAGGCGTTATAAAATATATTAATACCGCAAAAGCGTTGACCATCATCTTCGGTATTCTCCTCTCAGTTGTTGTGGCTTTTGCCAGCGGCGCTATCATCCAATTTCTATCAAGGCTGATTTTCACCTTTGACTTTAAAAAAAGGATCAAACGTTACGGTTCATTATGGGGCGGTATTGCTCTGGCCTCTATCATGTATTTTATTCTTATCAAAGGAGCGAAAGGATCTACTTTTATAACAAAGGAGACCCTCTCCTGGATCAAATCCAATACCATGCTCATCATTCTGATCAGTTTTGTTGTCTCCGCTATATTCCTTCAGATCCTGATGTTGATTTCCAGGATAAATATTCTCAAGATCATTGTTCTCATCGGTACTTTCGCACTGGCAATGGCCTTTGCCGCAAATGACCTCGTAAACTTCATTGGCGTTCCGCTGGCAGGATTAAGTGCTTATAAAGCCTCCGGCTCACTCGCCGATCCACTGAACGGAACGATGAATGAACTTCAGAAAACAACTTCCTCTCATACGTTTCTCCTGATTCTCGCAGGTATTATAATGGCCATTACACTATGGTATTCCCGAAAGGCGAAATCAGTGACAAAAACCGAGATTAACCTGGGTAGACAGGAGGAGGGGATCGAGAGGTTCGGCTCTTCTCCGCTTTCCAGATCGGTGGTCAGAGTCTTCACCTCAACATCTGACGGATTAAAAAGAATAATGCCGAAAAAAGTTTTATGCGCACTGAATAACAGATTTAAAGCTGTATC
The DNA here is from genome assembly GCA_963827565.1 of Candidatus Aminicenantota bacterium. Classification (GTDB taxonomy): domain Bacteria; phylum Acidobacteriota; class Aminicenantia; order UBA2199; family UBA2199; genus UBA647. Next base: position 622,514 of record CAWHBG010000001.1, on the reverse strand, counting down.
AGAATCAGAAGATACAGAAAACTCTGAGAGGCCTTCGTTTGACCTGATCCGGGCATCTGTAAATCTTATGGTGGCCAGTGTACTCATTTCATTTGCCACTTCGATGAAGCTTCCCTTATCAACTACTTATGTAACCTTCATGGTAGCCATGGGTACATCATTCTCAGACAGGGCCTGGGGAAGAGAAAGCGCCGTCTATCGTGTTGCCGGTGTGTTAACCGTGATCAGTGGCTGGTTTTTAACAGCCCTTCTTGCATTCACGGTGTCCGGCATTTTTGCCCTCATCATGTATTTTCTAAAACTTCCGGGAGTAATATTGATCATTCTCACCGGCGCATTTATGATATACAAGAACCACCATGTCCACGCCAGCCGTGAAAAGGAGGATAAAGCATATGATATTTTTAACTTGAGAAAAGTAAAAGATGAAAACTATGCCATATCCATCACTTTCGAACAAGCCGGATTTTTCCTTAAAAATGTCGCAGATGTCTTAAAGACCGGATTTTCGGGAATCCTGAACGAAAACAGAGTATTATTGAGATCCTGCAGGATCGATTCGAAACGGATCCAGAACGAAGCGAACATTATTGCGGCAAATATATTTAAAACACTGCGACTGCTGCACAAGTCCGCACCGAAACCCAATACCGACTATTCGAACACGATCAGCGCACTTCAGGGAATTGCCGATTGCGAGCGGGATATCATCAACAGGGCCTATAACCATGTAGAGAATAATCATAAAGGATTGCTCGATTCACAGCTCAGGGAGCTGAATGAGTTGAAGGACGTGATCATTGAAACTCTTGAAAATTCTTCAAAGGCCATGATCGCCAGAAATAAAACCGGTCTGGCAAAAACAATCAAAAACGGTGAACGGATTAAAGAACTTATCGATAAATTTGATACGAACCAGATAAGCCGGATTCGGGATGAATCTTCAAAAACCAGGCTCAGTATTCTTTTCTATGGTTTTACCAGGGACCTCAGACGGATCGGTACCCATACGATCAAACTGATCACCATTTTTAAGGATTCGCTCTAGGGCAATCAGGATTCAGTGCCTGAGATTTTGAGACTTAGGCTTATCCTTTTTAATTCTGTATCCACATTCAGCACCCTTGCCTTTACCCTGTCCCCCACGGAGACAACATTGTGGGGATCTTTTACAAATTTATCAGCAAGTTCTGAGATATGCGCAAGGCCGTCCTGGTGAACACCTACATCAATGAAAGCGCCGAAATTTGTTATGTTGGTTATAATGCCGTTCAGAATCATTCCCGGCTCCAGATCTTCAATTGAGTTTACGGAATCATCAAATACCACAGGATCAAATGAACTCCGGGGATCCCTCCCGGGTTTTAAAAGTTCGCTGATAATATCATCAATGGTGAACTTACCGGTATTCTCAGTAACATATTTTTCCGGATCTATCCGGCCGATCACTTCCTGATTCTTAACCAGTTGATGAATACCCACACCCATATCTTCGCATATTTCAGTGACGACGGAATATGACTCCGGATGAATTCCGGTTGAATCGAGTATCTGATCACCTCCTGTTATCCGAAGAAATCCCGCACTTTGGAGGAAGCTCTTCCCGCCGAACTTCGGAATATTTTTAAGTTGGTCCCTATATTTGAACAGTCCGTTTTTGTCTCTGAATTCCACTATTTTTTTTGCCAGAACATCCCCTATCCCAGACACATATTTCAGAATATGCCATGATGAATTATTAAGGTCCACACCCACCCGGTTAACCACTGAGGAAACTGTCGCCTCAAGTTTCGCCGTCAGCAATTTCTGATCAACATCATGCTGATATTGCCCGACCCCGATCGATTTCGGATCAAGCTTGACAAGTTCTGAAAGAGGATCCTGGAACCTTCGTCCAATTGAAATTGCTCCCCTGACGGTTACATCAAGTTCAGGGAATTCCTCCCGCCCGATTTTTGAAGCGGAGTAGATGGAAGCTCCGGATTCACTAACCACTGAAACAGTGACATTATCAGGGATATTTTTTTTTACAAATGAAAAGGTTTCCCTGGAGGCGGTACCATTGCCGATAACTACAGCATTGATCGAAAATTTTTTAATCAGTTCATTTATAATTATTTTTGAATTTCCTATATCCTCTTTCGGTTTTGTGGGATAGATGGTCGCATTATAAATATATTTCCCTGTCCGGTCCAATACTGCCAGTTTACATCCGGTCCTGAATCCAGGATCCAAAGCAATAATATTTATATTCCCGGCAGGAGAGGACAATAAGATCTTTTCAAGATTTGTTGCAAAAACCGCAACAGCTTTCTCATCTGCATCCTTCTTCAGTTCGGACATCATCTCATTTTCGATCGAAGGGAATACCAGCCTTTTTATTGAATCGGAATAAACCGTATCTAAAAAAAAGGCCCTCTCATGATTTTCTGGATATAGATATTTTCCTTAAACTTTTTGACAGTCTCTCAATATCAGCATCAACACTTTTCTTCAGAACCCCTTCATTCTCTCCTCTGAAAATGGCAAGAATTCTATGTGAAGGAATTTTTCTGACCGGCTCTTTATAATTATAGTATTGTTCAAACTTACTTCTTTTATCCTTAAATTGCTTTTTAACCTGTGAAACAAGCAAACCCGATCTATTTAAATAATCCCTTAACCCCGCCCTTAAATTCATATTTTCCGAAAAATATTCCGAAATAATATATCCGGCCAATTCCAGCGCCTCATCAATAGTACCGATTTCTACCGCGGATTTGATAAATTTTTCCGCCAGGCCTTCAACGCTGCCAGCGACCCGTGAATTAAGGATATCGTCGGCAAGCGGCTGAGCACCTCTCTCTTTTGCGATGACCGCTTTCGTCCTTTTCTTCGGCTTATAAGGAAGGTATAGGTCTTCCAATGCCGAAGGAGAGTAACAGGCCCGTATCTGATTTTCCAGCTTTTCCGAAAGATTCCCCTGCTGTTTAATGGTTTTCAGTATAGTCGCTTTTCTCAGGTTTATTTCCTTAAACAGATCAAACTGTTCTGAAACCGCATTCACCGATTCTTCATCCATATTTCCAGTCAATTCTTTTCTATACCTTGAAATAAAAGGGACACTCAGCCCTTCCTCAAGCATTTTTATTATATTTGAAGTCCTTTTTTTTTCGGTACCGCAATTTCCGGAAATTAATTTTGTTTCAACCTCAGTGATCAAACACCCTCCTTAAAAAAAGATTTTATCATAATTGATTTTTTGACAGAATTTTTATTTCCTGTTCTAATAATTCCGGAGTATAAAATGAATAGAACCATCGCTGAAATAACTATCGTCCCCCTTGGGACGGGAACAACTTCACTCAGTCAATATGTTGCAGATGTTGAAAAGATCCTCAGCAGGTATACTGATCTTAAATCCGAACTTACCCCGATGTCAACTGTGGTGGAAGGGAGCCTTGATAGAATTCTTGAAGCTGTAAGAGAGATGCACGAAACCCCCTTCCTGAATGGCGCACAGAGGGTTTCAACCCGTATCAGCATCGATGACAGAAGAGACAAAGAGGCTTCAATGAAATCCAAGATAGAATCGGTAAAATCTAAATTATAATTTCAGATTAACTTCTACTTAAGACGTTTTATTCCCACCTCAAGTACATCCTCGGGACAAACATCTACACATACATTACAGGCAAAACAATCCGGTCTCAGATTGGATCCGTTCAAAATATCCGGCATTGCTGTACACGGAGCCTTACTGACACAAATATTACAATCCGTGCATCCCTCTTTTCTGAAACTGATACGGAAAAGTGATACCTGTTCAATAAAACTTGTATACAATCCGATCGGACAGACAAAATGGCAGAAAGGTCTGTAATATTTAAAAGATAATATGATAGTCAAAAGGAAAGGGACATAGTGTGTAATATATCCGAACAATGTGTTCTCAAGTCCAAATTCAAGCCCGTGGAACGGATTTATAAAATCATAAAATGACTTAGGGAATATTCTCCCCTTCAGCGTGATACTCAATATAGCAGTTGCACTTATAAAAATGAACAGAATAAATATAAAGATTCTTACAGCATGAGCAACTTTAAAATTAGTTCTGAACCGTTTGATCTTCAGTTTATCCGAAAACATGGCAATCAGCTCCTGAACTGCGCCAACGGGACACACATAACCGCAGAACAATTTCGGGCCTATCAGTGTCAGGAGAAAAATAACAAAGAGTGTAACAATAAAAGGGATCCCGAATCCGTAGAGAAGAGGCTTTGTGGCAGCGCACATCGGAGAAGGGTGCATGGCAAAAGAGTGAAAAAAATCTGCCGGAATATTACCGGCAAACCCGAAGAGGAAAGTCGATATCAGAAGCAGGGTAACCTTAACCCCCTTTTTCATTTTTTTACTCATCAGTAAAATCAGAACAATAATCCCTATCAGCAGCATGATGATAAATTTGGGTTGCAGCAGGAAACTGAAAAATGTCGGTGGAGCTTTATTCCCTGCATGTTCTCCCGGTTTATGTACAGCTTCAGCTGCTAATAGTTTTGCAGAAAATAAGGCAATAAAAAAATAAGATCTCTTCAGAATATCCATAATATTCCTCCCGTGTATTTATATTCAATAAGTTTATCTGAAAATTAAGAATTAAATACTACCACACCAATCCAATTAAAAACAATATAGAAAACCGGTGTTATTTGACTTCAACTTTTTTATATATTATTCTGAAATCAAGGGGAGGCCGGAATTCCGGTTTCATTAAATGAAAAGCCATATTTTATTGTTAATGCTGGTATTAATTCTATTTTCATCTCCTCTCTTCCCAGGTTTATATGTCAATAGCAGAAATATTATGAAAGAAAGGGGGATCAGCTTTATTGAGATGATCTGGGAGAAAGAGAGTGGGAAAGTCACAAATATAAATATAAAATATGGAGAGAAAGAGAACAGGCTCGACAGGAACGGGATCATGACCGAAAGAAACGGAAGAAAAATGAGGTTCAGTACGATCAATGAAGCGGTCAACCATGTAAAAAAAAAAGGATGGGTCGATGTCCGGAGTTTTATTCAATGTTTTTCAGGAAAGGCTGTTTACCATTTCATTTTTAAAAAATAAATAAAAAACATTATTCCGGGGAATTTTAACTCCCGGTCCGACATATTAATATTATGGGAGGTGAAGTGAATCCAAAAACTTCTTTAATTTTAACACTGGTTATCATATTTCTATTAATTCCCGTCTCTCTTTTATGTGAGGAGGGGAAACCGGTCATATTTCCGAATTTGTACACATCCAGACCGGGGATACCTTCCCCGTGCATATTTGGAACCTTTGGTGAATATACGTATGGTGAATATATAACTATTCGGATACCGTCAGGTAATAAATATGCCGTAATCCCTGTTACTCAGGAGGACGGAGAGATATACAGCTGCATGTACTTTAAAACAGGAAAGGGCCGGCAGCTTTATGTCGGAGACATGGATTTTCGTTCATTGGGTAAAACAGGCCTCCATTCCGATATCGAGCTGGACAATAAAAAGTATATAACCGGAAGAAAGATCGATCTGATCAACTATATAGCCAGACCGGGAAGGTTTTCCTATTCGGGTTTTATCGGGAAAGATGAAGATATTATATCTGTTCTGAAAAATGATAATAGGATTGTAAAAAAACTGGGATTTCTGCACAAAGATCTGGCCAAACCCCTTTTCCATTTGTGGAACTTAATTCTCGGAAAATACATCGATGGGAGGTATCAAAAAGACATCACAATCTACTACAACGGCAATAAAGTGATATTAAATGCTGAAGGCGGAAAAGGGTATCAGGAATCCATATTTCACGACGAGATTGAAGGCAGATGGAATATTAAGATATCCAGAAAATTCAAGCAGGAAGAGGTAGATTTATTAAAAAAATCATATCCCGGACACACACCTGAAAAAATGTTAAAACTTCAAACTAAACTCACCTCCATCAGAATAAGTGAAATGAATCCATTCTATATAATGAGATACGGATTTTATGAAGGAAATACGGAATTCCGGGCTGACCCGGTTGCTATCTCCCTTATTTTCGGATTAAGGTCACTTAAAGAAATAATCGGAAAATTTAATAAAAATCTCTTTAAGGTCATGAGGATACCGGAGAATGAATAGATAGTTTCTCCGCACGTTGACGGAACAGAAAATAATAGATCAGTTCGTTATATCTGTCCATCTCCACCTTGCCTTTCTCAGATTCTGAGAATCTCCAGAATCCGTAGAGTTTCGCCAGATCTATAAATCGTTTGCTGTGTTTTTTCCAATTAAAATCTTCTCTGGCCCGCATGATCCCATTCTCTGATATTTTCGACCACAGGGAATCATCCTGACGTTCCGACTCAAGAAATTTATCAAGGCCGGACGCAATCAGATCAGGGGAACTTGTGTTTAAAAGGAATCCATTTTTCCCATAATCTATAATCTCACTCGGTCCTCCGAATTTCGGGCCGAACGTTGGAAGCCCTGAGATCATTGCCTCCAGAATGGTCAATCCGAAGGCTTCAAACAAGGCAGGTTGGACAAATATTCCACGTTTATCGGCAATAATCCTGTAGACCTCACCCGTCTCGATTTTATTTATACTTGGAAGCCATCTTATGCATCCATTTAAATTGTATTTTGAGATTAATCCGTAAATCTTATCAATTTCATCCTGTTCTTCTTTATCTTTTGATTCACTCTTTATGGTTGTCCCCGCTGCAATGAGAAGATTATATTGCTCCTTCAATTTAGAGCTGAGACCGAACGCTTCAACCAGCCCGGACAGATTTTTTACTTTATCAAGTCTCGCCATACTGAAAATAATTTTTTTTGACGGATCTGAAAAAGTGCCGTGAATATCATCGCTTGTTTCTGACATCAGCCTATGTTCCCATTTTTCCCGGATTTTCTTAACCCGTTTGTTATCTTCATAAAAAGGGAAATAGTTCTCCTCATCTACCCCGGGGGGAATAATATTGAACTTGGGTGCATGCAGATTAATACCGTTTTTTACCTGATACAGTCCGGGAAGAGAGAAATGCATATATGATTCATACTGCCCCTGTGAATCATCAGTCCCGGCAATTTCCTGATAGGTGCTGGTGATAATAAAGTCGGACCGGTTCATTGAAATTATATCTGCAATGAACTGGAGTGAAAAGTTATACTTCTCCTCGTATTCTTTCCATCTGATATCTGATCCTGGATATTTATTCTTCTCAAGTGCATGTGCAATCGTGCATTGAATCACGTTGAATTTATCGGAGAGTAGTGAAGCGACCAGATTACCATCTGAATAATTGCCGACTATCAGATCAGGCTTCCCCTCAAATTCTCCGGAAAGTTCCACATAGGCATCTTCAGAAAATTTTTCCAGGTAAGGCCAGACATGGAACCGTGAGATCCAGTCCTTTAAAATGTTGAACTGATCATCCATGAATGGAACCCTGAGAATCCAGCAATTCTCAGTGTTGTGTATTTTCTCCTTCCTGACGTGACAATTTGTCCTGCCCGAATTCGGTATCAATCTGGTCAATACAACAATCTTCGGTATTTCATCAATCCCTGTTTCCCTAATCGATTCCTTGAGATACTTTTCCAACGCCCGCACCTGATCCAGAATATAGATCACCTGACCACCCGTATCCGGTAGCCCGAGGACATTCTCCTGCCCGAACCACCCGTGAGGGGAAATGATCGCAATATTTGATATCAGAGGGATCGGCACTCGGGAAATAAACTCCTCGAGTGTCTTATCATCCGGGGCATTAATCAGATCGAGAAGTATTTCAATATTCTCTTTAATACGCTGTACAGTATTCCCCCATCCCCTCTCCAGCCCGGATGACCTCATTGTTTTTTTGATACTGCTAAGTGTATTGCCCTCTTGGTGGTTTTCCAGCTCTCTTCTGATCCGCTTCAAAGAAGTGTAGAAATTTTCAAAATCATTCAATTTTTTTCTGTTGATTAAATATGGTTTTTCATTCTTCTGTTCAATACTGAGGAAGTCAAATAATATCTTATTCCACTTGTCCGGATAGTTGAAAAGTTTACTGCTCAGATATCTGTTAAGAAATTGAATCCCGTTTCCGATGTTCTTGCTGTCACGTATATTAGGGGAATAATCATAAAATGGAAGATAGTCCAAACCGGGGTGTCCGGGGAGATTTATTTTTTTTTCAAAATAATTATCAATGTAATTAAGATAATCCTGTATAGATATCTCCTCTAGATAGAAACTGACCATCCCCAGTCTGAAAAATGAGAATCGGGTCGCCGAATGTCTGTATTTAAAAACAGCAACATTATTAATGAAAAAAAACTCCTGAATACCGTTTGCCAGCCTCCTGACCGAAGAGTGAAGCCTGAAATGATCATCTTTTTCATTGACTTTACAATACTTTAAAAAGCTTAGAATGATATCATTCTGGAAAAGGAATCCCTTCTCTCTATCTGAATTGATTTCTCCGATAAAATTTTTAAAATCCATTAAGTCCACTTTATCTATAACTTCAGTTCTCATTATTCTCCTTATTTTCTCCTCTATTCAAAAAACTGAAGTGATTCAAACCGTCAATAATTCCCGTTGCAGATTCTCCTTCGGAAAAATAAATATTTTTCAATCCTCTCAGTTTCTCAAGTTCCGATGAATAGTTTGAAACCACCACACCTTTAACACCGCCCCGAAGCATTGCTTCATCATTTCCGGAGTCACCGCAAACCAGAATATTCGCTGGGGGAATATTCCACTTATGACTTAAGTATTTGATTGCTTTCCCCTTGGATGCGCGATAGGGAATAATATCCAGAAATTGATCATGTGAATATATCAGTGTATAGTACATTTTGCTTTTTCTCAATATATGATGGATCTGTGCCAGATGATCAGAATTGGGTGTCATATAATAACTGATTTTAAAACTACGTTGAGTATTCCCTTCCTGGTACTCGAGGAAAGAAAATTTGCTGAGCAATTCTTTAATCCGATCCCGGTCCCATCTCCTGCCGATATGGGTACTCCACCCCTTTTCATTAAAACTTATGCTTTTGTAGAATATCTCTGTTCCAACAGAGGTAATAAATATATCAGGGGACTCAATCCCAAAGGAATTCAGATGTTCAGTGGCCGATTCGATGGTTCGTCCGGTAGCAACTCCAAACCCGAGCCATGACCTGTTTGACCGGAGGATATCCTTGAACGCTGGAAGATTCGCATTATCATTTCCGATTAATGTGTTGTCAATATCTGTCACAAGAAGATAATTCAGGGTGTTCATCCTCTTTCCAATGAAGTTATTCAAAGAGGATGGGCCGGTCTTTTTTCTGTCTTTACGCAATATTTTTTTCAATTCTTCAAAATATCTTGAGCAGTGAGATTCCCACGTATAATATTTTTTAACATTGAGAACACCATTCCTTGAAAACTGATTCCAGAGTTCTTTATCAGTTATTATCTTTTTTATGGCATGGGAAACCTGTTCCGGTTTTTTGGGATCTACAATCAATCCATTTTCAAGGTTCTGCAGAATATCCTTTGGCCCGCCATTTGAAGTGGCAACAATCGGAACTCCACTGGCGGATGCTTCGATGAGCGTAAGACCAAACGGTTCAATCAATGCAATATTTGAAAAGACGCCATTCATCTCTGCTGCATGTCGATAAAGTGCTGGGACCTCATATTCAAAATCATTGGTTTTCGGTATCGCCATTTTCCCGTAAAGGTCATATTTATCCATCAAAAGAAGCATTTCAGTCAGGACATTTTTTTCATTCTCCTCCATTTGTGAAATATCCTTCCTGAGACCCGCAAAAATTGCAAGATTTGCAATTGCCTGAAGTTCTTTGTCTTTCCCGAATGATTCTATCAATCCATTAATATTTTTCCTTTTCTCAGGCCTGCATATAGTAAGGATGAGGGGTTTATCGCTATTTATAAAAAACCGGTTCATTTCATTCTTCACATTCATCAGGGCGAACTTTTCCTTTTCACTTTGTGAATCCACCCCTGTTTTCTCATGGTAAAACGGGTAGAACTTCTGAAGATCGAAGCCCGGAGGAATTACCGAGAACTCGGGACCACTATTATTTTTATATATTCCGTATTGCTGATTGATTTCATGACTTGTGCTTGCGATAACCAGATCAGCTGACTTCAGAATTTCTTCCTCCACATTGATACGGTGATCTATTTTAAATTTTTTCAGTATGTCCTCTTCCTTCATCCCCTCCTTTAAAAGTCTGTCGAACTTAGATCTTCCCAGAGAATGCCCGGTAAATACAAACGGTGTTCCGAAATATTTTGACAGGCTCATGGCGATATATCCCGCATCTGCATAATGACCATGGACAATATCAGGAAGGTCGCCTTCTTTCTTAATGAAACTGATCGTCCGGTCAATGTATTCTTCAAGCAAAGGCCATAACAATTCCTTTCTGATATATTTTCTGCCGCCACACTGAATTCTAACGATCCTCAACTTGTCATTAATCATTTCGAGTGGTTCAGAATAATCAGAGGATATGGATTTATCACTGATCAGTCTGGTGAAGATATCTATTTTTCTTACATGTTCCGATTTTGAAAATTCTTTTGCCAGTTCAGTTACATAGAGAATCTGTCCCCCCGTATCGGCGTCTTTTCCCATTTCCAGGTTCTCGCTTCTTAACAGCCCGTGCAAACTAAACAATTGTACGTACAATCCTTTCTTCATAGCCTACCTCCCCTCTGAAATTCTCTATAAACACTCTCATCTTCAGGTAAGGCCCCCTTAATTGAACACAGATATGATGAAAATACAGATGCCTCATTTGCAATCATATCAAGTTCTTTTGAATTTAATAAACCATTAATAACCATTGCTGAGTAAGCATCACCGGCTCCAACAGTGTCTTCAACTTTCCCAGATATCTCTTTTTTTTTTAACCACTCTATCTAGAGTTACAATTCTGCTGCCATCAGCGCCCATGGTTATACAAAGCATTTTAATCCCGTAATGATGGAATAAATAATTCTCAAAATCCGGCAAGTCCATTTTTAAATTCATCATTTCACTTAAGAGTTTCAATTCATTCAAATTCATTTTAACCACATCTGCCGCCATTAATGAATCCTTTATCTTATGTAGTTCAAAACACCCCGGACGAAGATTGATATCATAAAACATTGTTGTCTGAGGACTCACAGCGTCAAAAACTTTCTGTAAAAAGATAAATCCTGTTTGAGTTCTCTGGATCAGAGACCCGAAGTATAAAATATCATTTTTCCCTTTTAGGAGATTTTTTACACTACTGCCAAATTCAAGGTGGTCATAAGCCGCATTCTTATGAATAGCGAATTCATGCTCTCCCGATTTCGAGAATTCAATTGTTACTCTTCCAGTCGGTCTGTTATCATCAACCTGAATAAAACTCCTGTCAATCCCGTTGTCCTTTAAAAATCTCGAGATTTCATCTCCTTCATCATCCCTTCCCACTCTTGATATAAACTTCACAGAATGAGTCAGATTATGAAGATGGAATGCAACATTCAGGGGCGCACCACCCAACCGTCTGTATCCGGGGAAAATATCGAAAAGAACTTCTCCAACCAGAACCACTCTGCCCTTATTAATCATAAGTTATTATATAGTTTAAAGTACCTGAAACAATAAGTCAATTAAGTGGAATTATGCTAAACCTGATTTATCCATATGATATTGAGTATTTGTAATAAGGATTTAATGTTGTTAAATCTATTAAATTCGACATATTATAAATAATGACACTTTTAAAATCATCAACAACAAACTTGCCCTGTTTAATTCTCATTGGAGTGTTGCTTTGCCCTAGACTTCAGATATCTATATCCGCCGAAGCTGTTGACAATAAAATCCCAGATTCAAATATCACAGTTATTTTTTCTTGGATCAAAAGCAGGAAAACAGAAGAAAGAAATAAGAATGGTTTTTTAATCGGGTGCTGTGAGCTGAACTCAATAGAAACAAAAAGTGAAATATTGATACTTCTAAAATATTTTTTGAGATATTTTATGAAATCTTATATATTTAATATAAATGGAATACATCCATAAAAAGGAGGAAGAATGAAAAAAGTTGTATTGATATCAATTATTCTTTTATTAGGAGCAGGTCTGGTTTATTCTGCACCGGCAAAGATTCAGGTCGTTAAACCTGCCGACCGGGACAATATCATGCAGGAACAGATCATGAATATTGAATGGCGTGTTCAGGGGCAGATCTCCGCCCAAGTAAAGATCCAGCTCTTTGATAAAACAGGAAATATTTTTGTAAAAAATATTATTGCAGGTACTCCAAATGACGGGAAACATAAATGGCGGATACCGCTCAATGTTAATCCCGGAAACTACAGAGTAAAAATAACAGCCGTCAGCGGGAACGTAAACGGACTCAGCGGTCTTTTTAAAATTATTCCGAAAATGACCTGGGAGGCTCCGAAATTAGCAATGATCAGCACCTTCAAGGTAAATCAGCAGAGTCCGGCCAATTCCTGCACAGATACAACTCAAAGAGTTTCCATCAATCTGCCGGGAGGGATACATCCCACCGCCACAGCAACCAGTGTGATCCAGCCCATCAAGTACAAATTTGAAGTGGAATTAACAAATCCTGAAACAGGTTTTGACTATGTTATTCATGATACAGGATGGACAACACAAAACTATTGCAATGTTAATCCGACTTACAATAATGTTCTGGCTAAAGTATTCCCCGGTGGGGTAAGCGGCCCGTCAATTCCTCTCTCTCTTCAGGGACGGGTGACAGTGTGGGTAAAGAACGGCGCGCAGACAGAACCACCACAGTCGAAGATAATTTGCATCCGGCTCTGGTTATAAATTAGTTATAATATTCCTGAAGGGGCTGCTTAATATAAATTAAAGAGTGGCTCCTTTGCGGAATATATCAGAATCGGGTGAAGGGGCCTTTCACATCTACAAAATCCTCAAATTAAGGTGACCAAATTTGTTCTTCATATTGTGTGATAACTCCTGACTTATGGATTTCTTTTTTGACAAAAAAAATTACAGATAATAATATGAAATAAAACTGACAGGAGAAAATAATTGAAAAAATTACTCTTTATTATTCTTTTGATTTTTCTATTTATTGTCGGCTCAGTGGCTGCTCCGTCCGGGGATGAGGTGAAAAAGGAAGAAAGCCTGCCGGAGATCGGGAGTATCTACAAATACAGCAAAGCAGACTGGTATGTCCGCGGCGCAGGGAAAAAAGCTTTTGAATACATAGCAACCGGTGAAAGCCTATGTATTATTACTATCGGCATTCCCGGTTCAATTGTTAAAGTCCCTGAAAAAGGGGCTGTTGTAAAGATCGATCCTGAATTCCCGATGATATACATTGATAATAAACCTGACGAAGGTTTGCAGTCAAACAGCTATTTTATGAAAAAAGCAAAGGGGAAAGTATTTATTCTACTCGAGTATAAAAGGGATTGATATTAAGATTTTTCATTTCTGACTTTTTTATTTTTTTCCATATTTATATAATCAAAGCAAGAGGTGAACAATGATAAAAAAAAAGCTCTAAACAGACGGAATTTTATAAAGACATCAACGATCGGTATTGCCGGTCTGAGTATTAGCGGAAAGAACAGCCTTATTCACGGAGTTACAGAGGATATCTCCTCCCATTCTCCAAAAATAAAAAAATATAATATTCTGGGGCGGACCGGGTTCAAGGCCTCGGATATAGGACTCGGAACTTCCAGATCATTTGATGTACCTGTAATATCAGCTCTTCTTGATGCAGGGATCAATTATATCGATACAGGTGAATCGTACGGGAGAGGATCATCCGAAAAGAGTATCGGTAAGGCTATCGAAGGGAGGGACCGGAAATCTCTCTTTATTACCACAAAACTTCACCTCAAGGAAGATTCAACTTCAGAAGAGGTTGAAAAGAGGTTCACCAAGTGCCTTGATAGGCTGAATACCGGTTATATAGACTGCCTGATGATGCACGGAGCTCCTTCTATTGCCGCACTGAAAAATGAGAGATTTCACTCTGCGGTTAAAAAACTTAAGTCTGAAGGGAAGCTCAGATTTACCGGTGTTTCAAATCATGGAGCCAGATTCGGAAGGTCTGAAGATGTTATGGAAGAGGTACTAATGGGGGCTATAGATGACGGCAGGTTTGATCTTCTTCTCATAGTTTATAATTTTATGAAAACACAACCGGGTGAAAAAATAATGGCTGCTGCAAAAAAGAAAAATATCGGCGTGACAATAATGAAATCCAATCCGGTTAACAGGTATTATGCTGCGCTGGAGAGGATCGAAAATTTAAAAAAAGAGGGTAAAGAGGCAGACCAGAGAACTCTCAGCTATCTTGACAGAATGAAGGCGACAGCAGAGAAAACTGAAAAGTTCATGAAAAAAAATAACCTGGAAAACTATGACCAGCTGAGGGACACGGCATTAAAATTTGTCCTCAACAGGCCGGAGGTCGATGTCCTCAACCTTGCATTTAAAAGTTTTGATGATATCGATAAAATGTTAAAACTTTCGGGGACAAACCTCGCATCAGCTGAAAAAAGGTCACTTGGGACATACAAAGAGGGTGCGGAAAACATGTATTGCCGTCACGCCTGCGGAATCTGTGAATCGTCCTGCCCGGAAAAAATCCCGGTCAATACAATACTCAGATACAACCACTATTTTGATGCTCAGGGAAATGAGAAGTATGCAATGGAAAAATATGCAGATTTAAAAACATCAAAACCAGATGCCTGTACAAATTGTTCAGGTTTTTGCGAATCAGCTTGCCCATATGGCCTCCCTGTAAAAGGACTTCTAAAATTAGCAGATAATAATCTCAGCCTTGCATAAGTATAAACAAGTTCCTTGCACAGCAGGTTATACATGAAAGTTCTCACTATTCTTCTATTCATTTTTTTCACCATTCTGAACTCCACCAGCAGTGGAAATTTGAAAGAGAAACAGAGTGAAGACCTCCTTACGGCCGATATATTAAACTTCAACGGAACACCTGAGTCACCTGAGGACAGGACACTCCTTGCCTTTTCCGACCAGGGATCCTGGTTTGCCTACAGTCTCCCGGACAAACCGGAACATTATGGAGGATTCTCCGGCCCTTTCCTGATGACACAGGATAACGGAGTATGGATCAGCCCTGTACTGAGCAGACTGGTACTTACCGACAATAAAACAGGCACAACATTAAAGTGGGAAGAATTCACCCTGACAAAAGCCGGGTTCAGCAGCCATCTTGAGCAAAATTATGAAGGAGATAAATTGAATATAACTATGAAACTTTTCTTCATTTCTCCTCATACAGCTTTCACTAATGTTCTGATAGAGAACGTTTCAGATTCAGATATTGAATTATCAGTTTCCTGGAGAGGGGAAATCTTCCTTAACAGTATTAAAACGCTGCACAAAACAAATGGTATAAGGTTCAGTTCGGGGAAGAGTAAAGCTGAAGGGTTTATAAACGTGTCAGGAACATGTGCAGGGACTTTTATTTTAATCTCAGATAAATCATACAGAATAGAATTGCATAAGTTCAGGATCCCTGGTGGTAGTTCGGAGGAAATATCTGTTTCACACACTTTTATATTTCCCGAATATTCAATCCCGGAAGAGAATAAAAAGATTAAGAGGGTATCATTATCCCCGGCAAAATACCTCAGGCAAAAAATTAGCGAAAAATCAATTGTATTAAAAAATTTGTTCTTTTTGCTACCGAAAAGATCGCAGAGTACAGAGAACAAAGATCTTATTGCAAAATCTCTCCTCACAATGCAGAACAATTGGAGATCTCCGGCCGGTGAACTTAAAAATTCAGGCCTGTTCCCCAGTTACAGCTACAAATGGTTTCACGGTTTCTGGGCCTGGGACAGCTGGAAACATGCCGCAGCACTTGCCCGATTTGATTCTGAACTGGCAAAGGAGCAAGTGAGGGCAATGTACAATTTCCAGAATGACAGGGGGATGATCGCCGATTGTGTATATAGAGATACTTCGATAGAGAAACACAATTATAGGAATACAAAACCTCCCTTATCCGCATGGGCAGTATGGCTGATATACAGTGAAGACAGAGATATCGAATTCCTGAAAGAGATATTCCCGAAAATTGAGAAGCAGCATAAATGGTGGTATGAGGAGAGGGACCACGACCGGGATGGTATCTGTGAATACGGCTCCACGGACGGGACTCTCATAGCGGCAAAATGGGAAAGCGGAATGGATAATGGTGTCAGGTTTGACAGGAGCAAACTTCTGAAAAATTCAGAATCCGCCTGGTCGCTCGATCAGGAGAGTGTCGATCTGAACTCCTACCTCTATGCAGAGAAGATATTTCTCTCAAGGATGGCAGTAGCAATCAATAAAAATCCCCTATCTGAAAGCTATATTAAAGACGCAGCTGCTTTAAAAATAAAGATCCGGGAACAATTTTTTGATCCGGAGACCGGTTGGTTCTATGACACTTCAATGGATGGAGGAGAATTCATCAGGGTTATCGGATGTGAAGGGTGGATACCTTTATGGGCAGAAGCAGCTACTTTTAAACAGGCTGAAAAGTTAAAAGCGAAGATGACAGATCCTGCCCATTTTAACGGACATGTCCCGCTTCAAACCCTGAGCTTTGAGGATCCCGAGTTCAACCCTGAAAAAGGATATTGGAGAGGCCCGGTGTGGCTGGATCAGGCATACTTTGGAGTTATCGGATTGCTCAATTACGGATTTGAAAAAGATGCTTCTATATTAAAGGCAAAACTTATAAATAATACGGAGGGGGTCACTGAACCTGGGAAGAGCCTCAGGGAGAACTACAATCCCCGCACTGGAAAAGGGCTGAATGCCCGGAATTTCAGTTGGACAGCGGCCCATTTTATGTTATTACTGTTGGATGGATAATATCATATCTTCTTATTCATCTATATCTGTTTCACCCAAAGAAGCAGAGAATATTTTGTCAGCCATCTATCAAATGGAAGGAGATATCACCCTGCTTCCCGGAGAACTGGATTTTAATTTCCGAATAAATTCTGATGAAGGCAATTTTGTGCTCAAAGTGATGAGGCCCGATGCTGACCTTAACTCACTTCAATTCAGAGAATCAATCCTGAAACATTTTAAGAAAAGAGACCCCGATTTTTTACATCCTGTCAGTTTTGCAGATAAAGACGGCAGACATATAAGTAAGATCATTGACAGTTCAGGTAATATCCGATATGTCCGCTTACTCTCCTGGGTAGACGGAAGAATCTGGTCATCTGTTAATCCGAAAAAAGATAACCTCCTTTTCAGTCTGGGCGAACAGGCCGGTTCCATAACATCCGCTTTAGTGGATTTCAGTCATCAGCATGCAGAAAGGCAACTCGACTGGGATATTGCTCAGGGGGAATGGACTTATACTTTCCTGAACCTTTTTAATAAGGAACAGAGCAGGATAATTAATTTCTTCCAGAACAGGTTCAGATCAATTCAGAAAAAATATTCCGGTCTGAGGAAGAGTGTTGTCCATAATGACGGAAATGATAATAATATAATTGTATCGAATGATCTTATTAATCCTGAAGTAGTAGCAATAATAGACTATGGAGATTCGGTTTTTACACAGACAATAAACGACCTGGCTATAATTATTGCCTATGCGGTTATGTGGAAACCTGATCCTCTCGGAGCAGCTCTTCATGTTATCAGAGGCTATAACAATAAGTTTCCGGTAAAAGAGGAAGAACTTGAACTACTTTATATCCTGATAGCAATAAGGCTGGTGATCAGTGTTACAAAATCGGCAATTAACAAACGGAAGGAACCGGATAATAAATATCTGCTTATAAGCGAAAAACCTGCCTGGGAATTATTAAAGAAATGGATCAACATAGATGAGGGGCTGGCTCACTACAATTTTCGATTTGCATGCGGTTATACACCCCACCCTGATGAAAAACCATTCTCAGAATGGGCAGCAGGATGCGGGATAAAACTTGACGACCTCTTTCCTGATCAAGAATTTAGAGGTGTATTCCCTATTGATATGAGTATAGGAAGCACATGGCTCGGACATGAGAAAGAGCATCTGAACAATGAATATCTGGCATTAAGAATTGATTGTTTGAGAAAAATCCATAAGAGATCCGCCATTGCCGGAGGTTATATGGAAACCCGCCCCTTCTACTGCACTGAAGCCTATGAGAGAGAAGGGAATTGCGGGAAGGAATACCGAAGTGTCCATCTGGGCCTCGACATTTGGACTGAACCTGAAATCCCTATCCATACAATAATGGCAGGGACAGTATTTTCAATTTATAATAATGATAATAGAAAGGACTACGGGCCAACACTGATCCTTGAACACAAAACATCAAACGGAATCAGATTTTTCACCCTTTACGGACACATGACCCGCAATTCACTGGCTCTTCACAAAAAAGGAGATCTTATTAAAAAAGGTGACATCGCCGGGTATGTGGGAGATACTAATGAGAACGGGAGCTGGGCTCCCCATCTCCATTTTCAGGTAATCCTGGATATGCTCGGATTTGAACATGACTTCCCGGGTGTAGCATTTGACAATGAAGTCGGCATATGGAAAAGCATCTGCCCGGATCCGAATCTTATCTTCCGGGAAACAGGTCTTGTCCGGAGTGAAGAAGATAACTCAGGAATATTAAAGTTCAGGGCAGACCACCTTGGAAAAAGCCTCAGCCTTTCATATGAAGTACCTTTAAAAATATTAAGAGGTTCCGGAATTTACCTCCTCGATAACAAAGGGAGGAAGTATCTCGATACAGTTAACAATGTGGCTCATGTAGGCCATGAGAATTACAGAGTGGTAAAAGCAGGGCAGGATCAGATGGCAATATTAAATACTAATACACGCTATCTTCACGAAAATATTAACAGATTTGCTGAAGAGTTATTAAAAACTTTCCCTGAAAAGCTTTCTGTTGCCCATTTTGTCAACTCCGGAAGCGAAGCAAATGAACTCGCCATGAGGATGGCATATGCAGCTACAGGTGAAAAAGATATAATAGCAGTAGAGGTAGGATATCATGGAAATACGAACGGCTGTATAAATATCAGTTCGTATAAATTTGACGGGAAAGGAGGAAAAGGCCCACCCGAGCATACACATATTGTCCCTCTTCCGGATAAGTTCAGGGGGATCTACAGGGGAGACAATACGGGTGGAAAGTATGCATCTCATATTGGAAAACAAATTGAAGCTATCAGGGTAAAGGGGAGGACTCCTGCTGCATTTATCTGCGAAAGTATAATCAGCTGCGGAGGACAGATAGAACTTCCTGAAGGATATCTCAAAAAAGCCTATAAGTCGGTAAAAGAGGCCGGAGGAGTGTGCATTTCCGATGAGGTCCAGGTCGGATGCGGGAGGGTTGGTGAAGAGTTCTGGGGATTTCAGCTCCATGGTGTGATCCCCGATATCGTTACTGTGGGAAAACCTATAGGAAACGGCCACCCTGTCGCAGCTGTGGTCTGCACTCCGGAAATTGCGGAAGCGTTTGCCAATGGGATGGAATATTTTAATACATTCGGAGGAAATCCGGTTTCCTGCGCTATCGGCCTTGAAGTGTTGAGAACAATAAAAGAAGAAAAACTTCAGGAAAATGCCCTTGAGACAGGTGAATATTTAAAGAGAGGGCTTATCTCACTCCAAAGAGAATTCCCGATAATAGGAGATGTCAGGGGACGGGGCCTGTTTCTTGGTTTCGAACTTACCGATTCCGGCCTGAATCCATTAACAGAAAAAACATCATACCTCTCCAACCGGATGCGTGAACTGGGAATATTGACGAGTATCGACGGAAAAGACAATAATGTTATAAAGATAAAGCCCCCTATTATTTTCTCCCGTCAGAATGCCGATTATTTTATATTAAGGCTGACCGAAGTATTTAAAGAAGACTATATGAACATCTGACATGAAAATATTTTTTTACATATCATTTATTCTGATCATATTTATCTTACCGGCATCAGATACAGTAAATATAAGTGATTACCACAGAAATCACACTTTGTTCGGAATAAACAGATTGCCCCCCAGGGCAGATTATTTTTCTTTTGAAAACGAAAGAACAGCAAATGATAATATAAAGGAAAACTCTTCAAGATTTATTTCTTTGAACGGGAACTGGAAGTTCATGTGGGTAAGGTCCCCGTCAGAGATGATCGAAAATTTTTATAGCCTGGATCTTGATGATAGTAGTTGGGATGAAATCTCTGTCCCGTCCAATTGGGAAGTAGAGGGATATGGATACCCGATCTATCTTGATGAAAAATATCCGTTCGACACCAGTTGGCCTGAAGTTCCGACAGACTATAATCCTGTCGGAACATACAGACACACCTTCAACCTGCCTGAGAACCTTCGGGACAACAGGATCATATTGCATTTTGCAGGTGTCAAATCTGCAATGTATCTTTATCTCAATGGAAAATTTGCAGGTTATTCACAGGGATCAAAGACACCTGCTGAGTTTGATATTACAGATAAGGTAAACCCGGGAGAGAATAGTATTGCCCTCCGGATGTACCGATGGAGTGATGCCAGTTATATCGAGAGTCAGGATATGCTCCGTTTGAGCGGGATCGAAAGGGATGTCTACATATATCTGAGACCTGAAACCGCAATATCAGATATTAGTATTAATGCCGGACTTGATAAAAAAATGAAGGACGGAAAACTTGATCTGAAATTTTCTATAAAAAACACCGGGAAATTTGAAGTTAATAGAGAAGTGAATATCAGACTCCGACATGATTCAGTGGAAATATTTTCAATAACAAAAAATTTAATTGTAAAAAAAGACCTGGCTGTAAGCATTAATAGAACAATTCAAAGAGTGAAGAAATGGTCGGCTGAGACTCCGGAATACTACGATCTGGAAATTCAATTAATAGATCCGGAAGATCACTTAAACAACGAGTTCATATACAGGCAGACAGGGTTCAGAGATGTAAAAGTAGAGAAAGGTCAGCTTCTTATAAATGGGAAGGCCATATATATAAAAGGTGTGAACAGGCATGAAACAGATCCCTATACAGGCCATATAATTACAAAAAGCTCAATGGAAAAAGATATCCTTCTGATGAAGAGGAATAATATAAATGCAGTCAGGAGCAGCCACTATCCCAACGACCCGTACTGGTATGACCTTTGTGATAAATATGGTCTTTACGTTATTGATGAAGCAAATATAGAGAGCCATCCGCTTGCTAACAATGAAGAAACTCAGATCGGGAATAAGATGTCGTGGCTTCCAGCACATCTGGACAGAGTAAAGAGGATGTTTTACCGTGATAGAAACCACCCCTCAATAATTATCTGGTCATTGGGAAATGAAGCCGGTCATGGAAAAATATTTGAATCGTGTTATGACTGGCTGAAAAATAATGACCTTACCCGCCCGGTCCAATACGAACCGGCTGGGCATAATAAATATACAGATATATTCTGTCCCATGTATCCCAGTCCCGGATCATTGATAAAATATGGAAAACCTGACCGGGATAAACCCTGCATCATGATCGAATATTGCCATGCAATGGGAAACTCGGTAGGAAACCTTCAGGACTATTGGGATATCATAGAAAAGTATCCTTCACTTCAGGGAGGGTTTATCTGGGACTGGGTGGACCAGGCACTTGAGTATAAAGATAAAAAAGGTAATCCTTATCTGGCATATGGGAAGGATTATCATCCGGATCTGCCCACAGACGGGAATTTTCTTAATAACGGGCTCGTTGATCCGTACAGAGTTCCGCATCCCCACTTATATGAAGTAAAGAGGGTCTATCAGCCGGTGAAATTCGAATGGATCGATAAAAGACAAACATTAAAAATCATAAACAAAAATTTCTTCGCCGGCCTTAAAGATGTTTCCCTTAAGTGGACCCTGCTTGAAAACGGATATCCTCTCGGTAAAGGGGAAATAACAAATTTCAGAATTCCGCCGGAACATTTCACCGAAGAAACCATTGACCTGCCGCTGATGTATTTGTGCAATGAATACATCCTCTCCGTATCCCTTGTCAGGGTAAAAGGGGACAACATATTCAACAGAGGACATGAGATCGCATTTGATCAGTTCCCGCTTACATCCTATACCAGTGAGCCGATTGTATTTGATGAAGAAAGTATGTTTTCAATATCACATATGGGAAATTTTATTTCGATCAGGAATAATAAGAGTGAATTGAAGCTTCATAAAAATTCAGGAGAAATAGTCAGTTGGAAATATGAGAATATTTTGATAACTCAATACGGCCTCCATCCGAACTTCTGGCGCCCTCCCACCGATAATGATCTGGGCAACGGTATGCATAAATGGGCAGCAGTATGGAAACGGTCATCAGATAGTTATAGGTCTCAACTTATCAGGCCCCCGTTAAAAACCGCAAGGGGGGTAAATTTTATTGTTAAATACATACTTCCTGATAATACTGCAGAACTGATGACAGAATTCACATTTACACCGGAGGGGGGATTGATAGTAGACCTTGATTTCACTCCCCTCAGAGAAAACCTTCCTGTACTGCCCCGCCTTGGGACATATCTCACACTCCCGAATAACTTCACCATGGTGTCCTGGTACGGCAGGGGACCCCATGAAACCTATTGGGACAGAAAATTGTCGGGGAAAACAGGTATATGGCAAGGGAAAGTGAAAGAACAATTTCACAGATATCCAAGGCCACAGGAGACCGGAAATAAAACTGATGTGAGATGGATGAGGTTGGAATCAGAAAAAATATTCCTGACAGTCCGACCTCTTGATGATAGATTTCTCAATTGCAGCATTTGGCCTTTCCTCTCTGATAAACTTGATCTTGGAGCAGATGAAACTTCAGAATCTGCTTCCGGACTCGTCCCGGTTACAACAAAACACGGCGCTTTTATAAAAACGGGAGACCTCTTCCAATGGAATATCGACCACCTTCAGATGGGTGTCGGCGGAGATACATCATGGGGCAGGAAAGTTCACAATGAGTACATGATAAAACCAAAAAAATACAAATATTCATACTATATACAACCCGGGAGGATATAACATGCAATTTACCGCATTTTTATCATTTACTGCACTGGTTGCGGTCATTTCATATTTTTACACACGAAAAACCCGAGAAGATACAGCTGACGGATATTTTCTCGGCGGGAGAAGTCTCACCGGGATGGTCATCGCCGGATCACTCCTGCTGACCAATCTCTCCACCGAACAGATTGTCGGCCTTAACGGTGCTGCATTCAGTGAAGGGATCCTGGTTACAGCCTGGGAAACCCTTGCAGCCGCTGCAATGGTTATTACGGCAATAGTCCTTCTCCCCAGATACCTGAAAGGCGGCTTGTCCACAATCCCACAATTCCTTGAGAACAGATATGACAAAGTGACACGTACTATCACTTCCGGACTTTTTCTGAGCGGTTATATGATCGTTCTTTTACCTATTGTCCTATATTCAGGCGCATTGGCAATTGTTACAATGTTCGATGTCCCTGTACTGCTTAATGTATCCCACACAACAGCATTATGGATAACCGTGTGGGGGATCGGGATCATCGGATCAATCTACGCTATATTCGGAGGGCTTAAAGCTGTCGCTGTTTCAGATACCATTAATGCGATCGGACTTCTGATCGGCGGCCTGATGATACCGGTATTCGGACTTCTTCTGATCGGGGACGGGAATATATTCGAAGGGATCAGCACACTTTTTCGTTCTAATCCGGAGAAATTTAAGATCCTCGGAGGCAGTAAGGCCTCAGTCCCTTTCTCCACTGTTTTTACTGGTATGATGCTCGTTCAGATGTTCTATTGGGGAACGAACCAGACCATTATTCAGCGGGCGCTTGGAGCAAAGAACCTTAAAGAAGGGCAGAAAGGATTACTGTTTGCAGCTTTTGTAAAGATCCTCGGCCCACTTATTGTAGTTCTCCCGGGAATTATCTCATTTCACATATTTAAAGGAACGCTTACAAATGCCGACCAAGCCTATCCGATGCTGGTCAGTAAAGTTCTCCCCGCATCACTTCTCGGTTTTTTCGCTGCAGTCCTTTTCGGCGCTATTTTAAGTTCGTTCAACTCGGCATTGAACAGCTCGGTAACACTCTTCGGACTGGATATATACAAATCCCATATCAATAAAAATGCTACGGAAAAGGAACAGGTGAAAGCCGGAAAAACCTTCGGCATTTTCCTTGCCCTTGCATCCATGTTTGTCGCTCCTATGATCGCAAAAGCCCCACACGGATTGTTTGCCTATCTCCAGGAAGTTAACGGATGCTACAGTATCCCCATCCTTACCATTATTGTTGTTGGATATTTCACCAAATATGTCTCCGCGATCGCTGCGAAAGTGGGCATCATTTCCGGTGTTGTTCTTTACAGTATCAGCCAGTTTGTTCTGAAACCGTATGTGTTCGGCGAGGCAAACTATCCCCACTACCTCCATGTGATGGCGATCCTTTTTGTCCTGAATATTATTGTGATGCTGATCATCGGGAAAATATCACCCAGAAAAGAGGCTTTTGTTCAGAAATATACACACGCAGTTAATATAACCCCCTGGAAATATGCTGCTATTTTCGGGATCATTATTGTGATAGTCGTCCTATCGGTCTATACTTATTTTGCTTAATAAAAGGAAGAGAATAGTAATAAAATGGATAAATTGTTAACCGGCCACTCTCACAAAAGGTACAATATTCTCACCGGGGAGTGGATACTAGTTTCCCCGCACCGAACCAACCGTCCCTGGCAGGGGGAGGTTAGCCCAGTTAAAAATGAAAAAAGAAACAAATATGAAGCAGATTGTTATTTGTGCCCGGGCAACAAAAGGGCGAACGGAGATACAAATCCGAGTTACGGCAAAACCTTTGTGTTTGATAACGACTTCCCCTCCCTTGAGGGCTGCATGGATCCGGAAGAGATAAACAAGGGGATGTTGAGAGCGGCATCCGAAACCGGGGTTTGCCGTGTGGTTTGTTTTTCCCCGGATCATTCTTTGAGCCTGGCGGATATGTCAACAAACATCATTGCGGATATCATCCGGACTTGGCAGAGCGAATATAAAAAACTGGGGAAGATCAGAAATATAAATCATGTCCAGATATTTGAGAACAAGGGAGAGATCATGGGGTGCAGCAATCCCCACCCCCATGGTCAGATATGGGCACAGAGCTCGATCCCGAATGAGATCGGGAAAAAGGATGCCCGCCAGAAAGCATATTTTCTTAAGAACAACTCCTCACTTCTGGGAGATTATCTAAAGCAGGAACTGGTAAACCGCGAACGGATTGTTTATGAAAATGACAGTTTTGTGCTTCTGGTACCTTTCTGGGCGGTCTGGCCGTTTGAGACCATGATCATTCCCAGGGATCATTCAGCAAATATCAGTTCGCTGAACGCCAAACAGACCAGTGATTATGCAGATACATTAAAAACCGTTACTTCATCATATGACAGGATTTTTGACACTCCCTTCCCCTACTCTGCCGGGATCCATCAGGCGCCAACGGATGGAAAGAATTATAACCACTGGCACTGGCATATGGTTTTCTATCCCCCTCTTCTCAGATCGGCAACAATAAAAAAGTTCATGGTCGGTTATGAGTTCCTAGCCATGCCCCAGAGAGATATCACTCCTGAAAAGGCTGCAGAAAAACTTAATAGCCTTGTCGATCCGGATATCGGTCAATAGATTTTTTATTGGTAAGAATAATCTTCATATGTTACAACTGATTACAATGAAAATATCTATAATTTTTTTCATAATAATCTTCTCACTGTATTTATCACCTGATGGATTGAATAAAGAAATTAGCCCGGAAAAGATCACGGAAAAAATAACCGTTGACGGGAACCTGGACGAACCGGCCTGGCAATCAGCCGTAATAGCCGGGGATTTTATTCAGTTTCAGCCTGAAAAAGGTAAAAAGGGGACATTCAAAACAGAAGTGAAAATAATATATTCAAAGGATCACATCTACTTCGGTTTTATCTGTGAAGATAAGGAACCGGCGAAAATAATTGCCCGTCATTCCCAGAGGGATTCAGACCTGGATGAAGATGATGCAATTGCAATAGCGATCGATACTTTCCTTGACCGGAGGACCGCATACTTCTTTTTGACCAATCCTTTAGGCGCCCAGCTTGACGGCCGGATAAGTGATAATGGCAGGACAACAGACTCCACATGGGATGAGAAATGGTACTCAGCCGCAAAAATAACTTCAACGGGCTGGATCGCTGAGATAGCGATACCGATCTCCATCTTAAAATTTAAACCCGGAAAAAATATAAAATGGGGCCTCGGGTTAGTCAGATATATCCCCCGTTTAATGGAGAAAGACACTTGGACAGGACCGGTGGAAACAACAACAAAGGTATCTCAATTCGGTTCGTTGAAGAATCTTACCCTGAAAAGATCTTTGAAAAACCTTAAAGTAATTCCCCATTTGATCACCCGTTTTCAAAAGGGTAACAAAACAGAATTGTCAGCAGGGCTCGATATCAGATACGCCCTCTCCCAGTCCATGTCTGCAGACCTCACGGTCAATCCCGATTTTGCTACTATCGAGGCCGACGAGGAACAGATCAATCTTACCCGTTTCGAGTTGAGCCTCCCTGAAAAGAGGAATTTTTTTCTGGAGGGTTCGGAGATCTACAGCCAGCGGATACGGTTGTTCTATTCCCGCCGGATATCGGATATATACGGCGGGGCAAAGCTTTACGGAAAGAAGAACGGCTATGAATATGCTTTCATGACAGTTCAAAGCAAGAAGGATGAGGAGATAGATATATCCTCCGCAAATTATTCCGTATTCCGCCTCAGAAAAGATATATTTAAATCTTCTACCATCGGATTTCTGGGTGCAAACAGGATATCGGACGGAAAAAATTATGGTAATGCCGGGATCGATATCGTTCATTTTTTCTCCGACAAGGTAAACCTTACCGGTCAGTTCGCATTGAGTTACGGTGACCATACAAATAAAAATACGGCCTTCTTCCTCCGTCCAAGTTATGATTCTTCCACATTTCATATTCACCTCAGGTATACACACCTGGGGAAAAATTTTGCCGACAATGCTAATAATGTGGGATTTGTTGCCGACGATGACCGGGAAGAACTTGACTCGGCAATTGAGAAGACTTGGTGGATCAAAAAAAGTGGTATAGACCGGCTGGAGTACAGCTCAAATTATAATGTC
The DNA here is from genome assembly GCA_963827565.1 of Candidatus Aminicenantota bacterium. Taxonomy (GTDB): domain Bacteria; phylum Acidobacteriota; class Aminicenantia; order UBA2199; family UBA2199; genus UBA647. Next base: position 595,251 of record CAWHBG010000001.1, on the reverse strand, counting down.
TACTGGAGTACAAGCAACATCCTCAGAAGTTGGAGGATCGATCAGCAAATAGAGTTGGATATGTCAAACAAACTCTCTTTTGAGATCGAATACATGCGTGAATTCAAACGGTATGAAGAGGATTTCAACAACTATTCGATCGGATTGGAGACAGGCTACAATACCAGGGAGTGGCAGTCGGCAAAGATAGTTTATGAGTTCGGCCACAGTTTCGGGCTCGATTATAAACTGATCGGCGCCGGGGTAAATTATAAGATCATGAAAAGTATATCACTCGAATACGGCTTGAACAGACTGATATTTAACCCCGACCCGGATAATGAGAATACATGGATCCATATACTCCGACTGACCAATTATTTTACCAAAGATATATATTTCAAACTATTTTATCAAACCAACACAGCCATAACAAAGGAGAACATCCAGGCCCTGTTCGTTTACAGGTTCCAGCCCCCGTTCGGAACTATCCAATTGGCTTATCAAAGAGGAAGTAACAGGTTCGGCGATATCGGAGAGAAATGGGATAGTGTATTTATAAAATTTTCATATGTCCTTTAGAATTCTTTCTACCCGGAATAAATATCGTGAAATCCGGGAATAATTATGTAGACTTCCTTTTTTTCGCATTTCAATATTGAAAAAAAAAGATTATTCTGTTACAAACTCTACTATAGTCATAAGGGGGATATATGAACATAAACAAAAGAAAAAGTGGAGAAATCGCAATACTTGACCTTGAGGGAAAATTACTTATTGGAAATGATGTCGGGTACTTCAGAGATATTTTTAATACTTTAATTAGTGGCGGGGAAACAAACATCATCCTTAATTTTAAAGATCTGAAGATAATGGACTCGACCGGCCTGGGTGAATTAACAAGATCTTTTACTACTGCAAAGAACAATGGAGGGGTTGTTAAACTTCTGAATATGACATCAAAGATCAAGGATCTGTTATTTTTAACAAAATTAATTACAATTTTTGAAACCTTCGAAGACGAGGAAGAGGCAATTAAAAGTTTCAGTTAATACCGATTTGCTTTCTTATAACCACAGGAATCGTTTAATCCGTCAGTTTCATATATCCCGAAAATTTATTTCATCAAATATCCTTTCCAGATCGCCTCTCCAATAATTCCTGAGGCTCCCGTATAGAAAGATGCTCCATGTCCTACGCCGTTACGATCTTCCCATTCAAAAATATTTGATTTATCGATGTTCTTTTTAACAATCTCCATTAAATAACAGAGAGCTTTTTTTCTGAAACCTTTTTGAAAAAGGGCATTAACGATCCTCCCGCCTATCCAATCCCAGGAACCTCCATTCTGATAACTCCATCTTTTTTTTAGTAATGGATGAGGGAAAAAATTTTCCGGATATGGAGGAAGGAGTGTGTATGATACAGATTTTAATTCATATTTTTCCAGCCGTTTATCAAGTATTTTAATGAATCTGTCTATCTCATTAGAATTCATTAAACCTGCCATTATAGCTTCAGCATTGCCGCCAACTGCAAGGATCTCTTTTTCCATTTTGTAATATTTTTTTGTTGAAGGAGTAATATGGGTAATGAAATACCCTTTATCTTTTAGATAGAGATGTTTTTTTGTTCTGCTTTTAATAAATTCCAATCTTTTTTGCCATAAAAGCATCGCATTTTTCTCTTTTTTATACTCTGCCATTAGTATAAATTTCTCAATTGCCTGAATATATTTCGCCTGAACATAAATAGAGATGCTTGGCATTGAGATATCTGACAATTTAACCGCCCTTTGATCCGGATATGATCTTTCAACATCTCCCCAATCAGCAGTAAATCCATTTAAAATCAGTCCGGATTTCCTGTCTCTTTTAGTTTTCCATACCCACTCTAAAGCAGCTTCCAGCCTGTTAATTATTTTTTCTTTTATTATCTCTTTATCTATCCAGCTTTTATCATCTTCAAATATCTCATATGCCGCTAAGACCAGGGAACTTTCCTGGTCTGTTGAAACAGTATTTTTATCCGTTTTACCATATTTATCGATATTATCAACAATTTCACCATTGTTTTTTTGATGTACAAGAAACAATTCTATCATCCTTTTCAGATCTGATAAATTGTAAAAAAGCTTCGCATATCCTATAAACGTGGCTGTATCCCTTATCCAGACCCTTGGATAATTTGATCCCGGGGAAAAGCCCCTCAATCTCCCGTTAATTCTTATTTCTGAATTCAGTAAGGTCATTCTGAGGAGATACTGCTCCATATTTATTAATTTATTTTCTGTCTCATAAAACGTTTTTAGATATTTTTCCTTAAACTCATTTGAGTAAAGTGAATTCAGCTTTAATTTTATAACCGGCATTTGCCAGCCTTTATCAGAACCCCAGAATTCACCCTCTTTCACAATATCTAACTTTATTTTATAGTTCCCGCTTTTCCTAATATTAAAATAAACAGGTATTTTAAATTTTGTTTTATTAAATTTTTTAATTTTTTTCGGCAGGATAAACCTTTTATTATCATATGAGATTCTCCCCCCGTTCATGTCATAAATATGAAAAGAAAAATAAAAACGGTTTCTGGAACTGACAGAATAGGGAAGCTTGCTTTCTACGGTTATCGGCAATTCAATTTTTTCCCCCTGAAACAAAACCAGGTTCTGTTTGTCACATTTAAGTACAAGTTTTCCATAGATTAAAGGAAGTATAAAAAAAGAACTAATTATAAATACAACTAATTTTTTTCTAACTCTATCCATCCTGTTTCATAAGGTATACTTGTATTCCCAGATCTCTTGTTTCTTCCGATAATCCGATTTTTCTTAAATTAAATGTCGGCAAAACTCTGAATTCCAGAAAGCCTCCGCTGTTTGGTTTATCTTTTACAACAAACTCAACCGATTTATTCTCTCTAAAATCGATCTCGTTGAACAATTTTCCCTTCCAGAATATTTTTACATTCTGTGACTTATTTTTTAAATAGGATAAAGGGGCACCACATAGAATTTTTATCTTTTTTGAATAGCCGGTTTCAGATATTTTCAAATACACACCAGATTCCCTTTTTGTCCAATAAAATTTATTGTCAATATTATCTTTTTCCTGATACCAGAAACCATAATCATACAATACATTTTCACCTGCTGTTAAATTTACAGGATGTAAATCCCTGAATGCATAAATGTTTGCTACTATAAATATAGAGACCAAAACAATACCACTTATTAATTTTCTTTTATGTAGAGGAACGGTGGAGATCACATCTTTTTCACCGATAGATACAATGATCCAGAAAATCAGCAATACTTCCGGGAACCAGAAATAGTTATTGAAAAAAAGGGTAACATAAATTGTAGCAACAAGAAAAACATAAAACCTGTCTTTTAAGTTTTTTATTATAGTAATTAAAACGGCTAAAAATGCTAAAATCGCAATAAATCCACCCTCATCAAAAATTAGTAAATAATGATTTAGCGGAAGATCCTCAAGATATTTCTGGTTATACTTTAAGTTCTTCAAATAGAACAGAAAACCACCCGTTCCAATCCCGGCTATAGGATAATTTTTTAATATTAAAAAGCTGTTCTGGAACATTGTAAGCCTGTAATTTGAAGCCTTATCAAGAGTTTGAAAAAAATTATCAGAAGAAAAAGAACTATAAAATTTGTCAAAAGTATTTGAGATTCTCCTTTTAAGGACGCCGCCACCGGCAAGTATAAATACTAAAAATAATACCAAAACTATAATTTTGACACGCTTCTTCACCTTCCTGGAAAAGAAAAAAATAATCAGGGCAGATAAAATAAAAATAAATGCAGCTCTGCTTCCAGACAGAAATATTCCGATGAGGGAAAAAATAATTCCGGTTATATAAAAGCTTACTTTTTTTAAGCTTTCTCTTTTATTTTCCCTATTATGCAGATGGTTTATTAAAAAAACAGAAAAAGACAGAAACATTACACCTGAAAAAAAACCAAAACTATTAAAATCGGAAAATCCCCCGCTAAACTGCTCAATTTTCGAAGAATTCATTTTCATATTCAAAAAATATTGGTCCACAAACATTTGATACAAAGATATCAATACTGAAATACAATATCCGGGAAGAAGGAAGAGGAATATTTTATCCCTGAATATTCTATTTTTTTTTAGTAATACTACAATATATGGAGAAACTGAAAACAAAAATAAGGTTAAGATCGGGAATATGGAAGAGAATGAAACCCTTGTACCACCTGGTTCAGTCAGCGTGTCTTTCATAAATGCCATTGAACTAAAAGTAATGTTTGACCATTTCAGAAAAACAAATATGGCAGAGATCCAGATTATTATTAGAAAAAACAGATAATAAATGCTCCAACTATAGTTAAAATTTAATTTTTCCCTTTTAACCACAGAAGCGATCACTATTCCTGATAAGTAAAAAAGTACAACAGCCATATAATTGTAAGGGAAACCATTCGGGAAAAAGTATGGGAAAGAGCTTATTACCGGAAGTAAAAAAACAAAAAGGTTCAATGATATTCCGGCATTTATCAGATAAGTGATAAATCCAAATAGCAGAAAAATAACCGGTAATTCCGTGAATCCTATATTTATAACGATCTTATTAAATGCAAGCCCTAGAGACAGGAGAGAAAATAATAAAAACCAGAAATTCACATCAGATAGTCTCCCTGTTAACGTATTTATTTTTCCCCTGATATGCATCTGATCTATATTTTATCATATTCCAAACTATGTTATAAGAATAATCTGATGCTTTTCCCGGATTTATTTTGTATGGAGTTTTTTAACTACTAATTCCCAGATCAGCACTTGTAATCTAAATTGATCTGATGTGTGGAGTGATGTTGAAATGGCTCCCCGGGCAGGATTTGAACCTGCAACCTAGTGATTAACAGTCTGATGTAAATCATGCTTAAATATTGCTATTGGCCCTATATTATAGTGCTTTTATATATTTTTTGTGTTTTTCAATGATGTTTTTGGTGACCCAAAAGTGACACACCAAAATAATAGATCCTGGGAACGAATATTAAACAATTCTCTTTTATCCATCATGCTTTGGAGCATTTTTTGATTTGTTCAAACTGAAGATCAATCGGATAAAGATAAAAATACTTTAAATACAAATTTCAAATCACTGGCACAAATGTGACACAGGTTTATGAATGATTTCATTAATTAGTGTAAATGAAGAAGCGGACATTCCCGGAACAGAAACTGAGGGGGAAATACCTCCCCTCCTGTACCTACGATGCCGATTCGATCAGCCATTATTCGGGGGGAAGAGGGATCGTGAAACACCGAACCAAAACCTATACCGCATTCGAGGGCGGCAGCAAACCGATGAGTAAATCCGGCGCGGTAGCGGCACAGATAACGGCACAAGACGCAGCTCTTTTTACAGGTTGGCGGTTTCGATCCAGAACAGAAGGCCGATAATTATCAGGACCGCGGGGATCACAACCGCCCAGTCATTGACCCGAAACAGCCGGGGGAATGTCAGATCACCAAAATCCCCCTTCTTCAGGATCCCCCGGGCCAGGCGCGGATAAGCCGCTGCGAACAGGACAGACCCGATGATGATCCCGGCCAGTCCCCCGGTTAGGGCATCCAGATACCCGTTGCCGATGGCGCCGGAAATGGTCCCGGGGCAATATCCGAGCAGGGCGAACCCCACACCGAAGATCAGGCCCCCGATGATATTTTTCCCGACGGACCCGGATTTGAGTTGAAGATCGACCTTTTTCATCGCCTTCAGTGCATGGATCCCGATCATCCCGGTGACCACCGCCGAAAGCATAATCTTCACAACCGTGAAATCGGTCAGTAGCAGCTGGTTAATGATCACGTCATATTTCGTCGCTCCTCCCTTCTGAAGGAGGAAGCCGAACACGATCCCGAATGCCAGTCCCCAGAACAACTGCGCCCGGCTTTCCTTTTTTTTATGGTTGCTGTTCATGTTTTCCCCCTCATTCGATCAGCCTGAAAAGAATATGGGCCGCCGTAATGCCGCCGATAAAGAAGAAAACGGCAGAGATCCAGCTGGAAACGGCCAGCTGAAGCGCCCCGCTGATCCCGTGCCCACTGGTGCAGCCCCCGGCCCACCGGGCGCCGAAACCAATGCAGATGCCGCCGGCCAGTGCCACAATCACCCGGGTCAGCGCGCCCCCGCCGAATACGGATGCCCAGACCGGCGGGACCCACTGCCATTGAAAATCGCCGGACAGCAGGGCAGAGATCAGGGATCCGATCACGATCCCGATGACCAGCATCCATTGCCAGTCCACGCTGAGTTTGATCTCCTGATAATAGAGTTTATTCTCTGTCTTTTTGCCCCTGAACAGCCTTTCGATCATCCCCCCCGCCTTCGCAAAAGTGGTCGAACAGGCGATCGGGTTCCTTGAAATCAGAAAACTGAACCAGCTCAGGATGCCGATTCCCGTCCCTACCACATAAGGGGACCAGCTGACCTCATTCAGAAATTCCATGATCATCCTCCTTTTTCATTCGATATCCCAATGTTTTTTCACGTCGCTGATATTGGAGAAGAACCGTGAACCGTGGGGATTCACACAGGCCCGGCATTCCCGTATGTAACCGGCGGCGCTGTATCCGGACATTCCGCCGGCTATGTTGGTCAGGTCCCTGAACCCATGCTGCATCAGAATGCTGGCCCCCAAGCTTGAACGGTTCCCTGAACTGCAGACAATGACGGTCCGTTTGTCTTTGTTCAGTTCCGGGTGCCTCGTCCTAAGTTCGGCCACGGGGATGTTGATGGATCCTTTGATATGGTTTTCCTCATATTCCAACGGGGACCGGACATCCAGCAGGACAAAATCATCGGTCCCGGTGATCATGTCATGCAGTTCCTCGGCCGAAATCAATCCGATATGCCCCGTCCTGAATCCCGACACCGCCCAGGCCGTCATCCCACCGTCCAGGTAACCCGTGATCCGGTCCACCCCGGCCCGGCGCGCCCACATGACGGTTTCCAGCGCTTTTTTATGATCGTCCGCGATCAGCAGAAAATCCATGTCTGTCGGCAGTACCCACCCGGCAAATGTAGGAAAATTACCGTTGAGATCGAGATGCCAGGCGCCGGGTATGTGCTGCCCGGCGAAGGAATGATACCCCCGTGTATCCAGTACGGCAACCCCCGGATCGGTGATCCGTTCCCTGAAAAGGGACGGTGCCAGCTCCTCCACTTCCGGCAGGTCTCTGGTCAGGGCCGGTCCGTCCCGGTTAATGTCGCTGCACCGGCTGAAATGGTCCGGCGCCGGCGGCATGTGGCTCGTCAGTGAATGGATGAACGCCTCCCGATCCCTGATCTGAAGCGCCCCGTTAAAATGACGCTCATACCCGATGGTGGTCCGCCATTTGGCCCCCATGGCGCGGCCGCACAAGGATCCAGCCCCGTGAGCCGGATACACCTCGACATAATCGGGAAGTTTCAGCAGTTTGTTATGGAGGCTGTGAAACAGCTTCCCCGCCAGTTCTTCGGCGATATCGGGAAACAGGTCGGGACGTCCCACATCCCCTACAAACATGGTGTCCCCGACGAACACGCCGACCGGGTTGTCCGAACGGGACCGGTCGTGCACCACATAACTGAGGTGTTCCGGGGTATGTCCCGGGGTCTCCAGCACCTTGATCTCCATGTCCTCAATCTCGATGGTGTCCTCTTCGGCGACCCCGGTATGTTTGAACCGGCAGCCGGCCGACTTCGCCACATAGATTTCAGCCCCAGTCCGCTTGGCCAGGTCCATGTGGCCCGAAATAAAATCGGCATGCAGGTGGGTCTGAAGAATATGGGTGATGTCCGTACCCATAGCCCTCGCTTCCGTGATATAAATATCGACATCTCTCTGCGGATCGATCACGGCGCAACAGTTTTTTCCTGCCAGTATATATGAGCTGTGAGCGATCTTTTCGGTAAAAAAATGTTTTAGAAGCATATGATCATCTCCTTTATATTTATATAATAAAAAAATAGAACATTACAACAACCGTGATAAGGAAGACCAGAGTCATTCCCCCTCCGGCTTTTAAATAATCCGATGTCCGGTATCCTCCGTACGACATCATCAGGGCATTGACCTGGTGGGTGGGCAGGATAAATGAATTCGCGGCGCAGACGGCAGCCAGCAGTACAACAGGCCGGGGATCGATCCCGGCGATCCCCGCCATGTTCATCACCAGGGGAGCCAGGACCACAATGGCGCCCACGTTGGACATGAACAGCGAGAAGGCGGTGGACAGCAGCGCCACGATCGTAATAAACACCACCGGGTGCAGCCCGACTATCGGAGTCATGACAGAATCCGCCAGGAACGCGGCCGCGCCTGTCTTTTCCATGGCAATGCCCAGCGGTATGAGCCCGGCAAGAAGAAAGACCACCTTCCATTCCACGGATTGGTAGGCCTCCCCGATCGTCAGCACCCGGCTCAGGACCATGCATACGGCCCCCGTCATAAAAGAAAGGGAGATTGGAAAACCGGTAACGGCAAGGATGACGGCAAAGATAAAACACCCCATGGCGGGCAGCAGCCGGGACGCATCCTTCTTTTCCCCTTCGATACGGGTAACCACGATCAGGTCCGTGCTTTCCTTCAGATCGATGATCTTTTCCCACTGCCCGTAGACAATAACGGTATCACCGGGCGCGATCTCCACATCGGAAAAATCGCCGTCAACCTTTTCCCCACGACTGAAGATCAGGACAGGCTCAACGGCAAACCGTCTCCTGAGGGAATAGTCACGGATACTCCTCCCGACGAGTTCCGAGTCAGGGGGAACGATAACCTCGGCAAAACCGGACCGATAGGTATTGAATTCATCTGAAAAATACCTACCCGGGGCAGCACTCCTCAAGCCGAGGTCCTTTGAGAATGATTCAATGTTTTTCCGCGACCCCAGAACAGCCAGAGTCTGTCCCTCCTCAAAGACCGTTTTTCGCCATGGCGCATAGATCACCTCGCGGTTCTTCCCGATCCCCAGGATATGTATGTGATAACGATCCCATATCCCCGCCTGCTCAGTCGTCCGGCCGGCCAGAGGGCTTTCGCCCGTTACCCTTAGCAGCTGGAAATTGTGAGGAAGGTTCAGTTTTTCCACCAGTTTTTCCTGTTCCGATCGTAATGCAAGGCCCAGTTCTTTTTCCGGCAGAACACGGCGGCCGAATATCAGGAAGAACCCGATGCCCGAACTCAGCAGGGCGATTCCCACCGGCGTCACGTTGAACAGGTGGTAGGACTCCAGTCCGGCATTTTTCAACAGATCGTTGACCAGGATGAGGGGGCCGGAACCCACCATGGTGAGGGTCCCGCCCAGGATAGCGGCGAATCCGACCGGCATGACGAGGGAGGAAACGGGAATCCCGGATCTGCGGGACACCTGCATGACCCCGGGAAGAAACAGGGCCGCCGCCCCGATATTCTGAATGAACCCCGATGAAAGACCGATTGCGCCGGATAGAATGGCGGTCAGCTTTTTCCGCCCCGTGCCTGCCTTTTTGATGATAAAACCCGATAAACGGTCCATGATTCCGGTCCGGGTGATCCCCCGCCCCATGATCATGACTGCCATCATGGCAATGACCGCGTTGCTGGAAAAGCCGGAGAACATTTCCCCCGATGTCAGGACCCCCGTCCAGCCGAGGGCCAGCATGCAGCACAGCGCCGCCACATCAATCCGCACGATCTCAAAAGCCAGAAGGATGACGGTGGCCAAAAGGATGCCTAGAACGATCGCAATATTCATATCCAAACGTTGTGTCCCTCCAGGTCAAAAAGTACTGAATCCCGGAGAAAATGTCAATTGATGCCTGAACTTTGACCCGCCCCCATTTATTTTACCACTCTTAGAGTTAGTTTTTCACTAACTTGGAGCTGCCCCCTTCTTTGTACAAAAACTTAAGTTAGTTTTCATTATTGTTAGTCCTATTTGGTTTGTCAAGCAGAGGCTTGTTCCTCTGCTATAGATGGGCCTTTTTTTAAGGTAAATTCTTCGGAAGTCAGATTATTCAGAGAACTGTAAGGGCCGCTCCGTATTGGAATCCATCCTCCATTCTTCCACCCCTTTCTGTGAAGCATAGTATGAAGGCACCTGTAACCCTATCCCTAACCATGGGCAGCTCCTTTAAACGCATTCTCAGCGGATTTTTGGGGTCTTTTATACTCCTGTAACGGATGGTTGATCTGGGGAAAGTCATCGTATCGCTGGCCTTCCGTTCAGAGACCTCATAAGCTATCCTCAGCTCTTCTAAAAGGTACCTTTGAACCGAAGGCATTAGAGCTTTTTTGTAGTGGTTATAAGAGATGAAGGCTGTCAGTGGATGAAATGGCTCCCCGGGCAGGATTTGAACCTGCAACCTAGTGATTAACAGTCACCCGCTCTGCCGTTGAGCCACCGAGGAACATTTCAGCAATATTAATATCAAAATTTCAAGTATTTGTCAACGATTTTCAAATAAATCCCCTTGACAAAAATTCCCTTTTCCATTATTCTTTCAATTCTAAAGCGGGAATAGCTCAGTGGTAGAGCGCGACCTTGCCAAGGTCGATGTCGCGAGTTCGAATCTCGTTTCCCGCTCCATTTTACCGGCGGCGTAGCCAAGTGGTAAGGCAGCGGTCTGCAAAATCGCTATCATCGGTTCAAATCCGGTCGCCGCCTTATTTTCCATCCCCTATCTGATCTTTTCCAACATAATGGATGTCTAATTCCAGATTTTCAAGATCAAGTTTTTTCAGACCGCTCAGTGATTTCCAATGATAATACAGAAGAAGTGCCGGGACATAAAAAAACATGTTCGGCCCCGGCAGAAGCGCCAGTATTCCGGTAAATGGTATAAGAATTGCTTCAATTATTACAAGCGTCCTCCTCTTAACCCTCTCCTTTCTGATCCATATTGAAAAGATCCTTTTTATAAATTCCTTACTCCGTTTTTTGTCAGATTCTATAACTATTTTATAATTATATATATTTGCCAGAATACTCTGTTTTGAAAGGTAATTGATTATTCGTGGAAAATGTTTTGATGTGACCTCAATTCCCCTCTGTACCCACCCTACTTTCGACGATATCTTTTCATATTTAATAATATCAAGTTTAAATTTAAGGACAGAAATTATATCAAATGTAACCGTTTTCATTCTTCCCCTTGTCTTAAATGATCTACAACAAATAATTTCCCTGTTCCGGATGCAATAATTTCACCATTCATATCAATGATCTCACCCTCAGTAAAAATCAGCCTTTTTTTCACCTCTGATACTTTTCCTCTCAATTCATAATATTTTTCAGTCAGGCAGGGTTTTTTGTATCTGACATTCAATTCACCGGTTACACAAACAAATCCATTCCTGCCTGCAGATTTTACCATTACTTCATCAAGAACCGTCGAGAGGATACCCCCATGAACCATATTTTCCCATCCGGCAAAATCCTTAGTAAAATTAAGAATTGATACCGTATATTCTCCCTTTTCTTCAAATTCAAGTTTCAGCCCGATCGGATTGTCCTTTCCGCACGCAAAACACCTGTTATCATCTGATACTTTTTCCATTTACACTATATATAATAATTCCGGGAAGTTGTAAATCTGAACTTTATCATAAAAAGCAGAAATAAGTATGTTGACATCCTATATTCTCTTCTTTATATTTGATTCATGTCTGATATTAATATTTTACGATCAGAACTGATGTCACTATATTCTGAACTTGATCTCAGCAACCTCCTCAACTCTATTGCGGAAAAGATAAAAACATACCTTCATTGTGAAGAGGCCTCTATCTTCCTTTACAATTCAAGGAAAGAGGAACTCTATTTTGAAATAGCTACAGGGAATAAAGAGGATGAATTGAAGAAGATCGTTATTAAAAAAGGAGAAGGCATTGCCGGATGGATCGCAGAAAATAAAGAGAGTGTTGTAATAGATGACTGTACTAAAGATCCCCGTTTCTGTACCGCTACTGATGATAAAACCAATTTTAAAACAAGATCGATTCTCGGCTCTCCGATCATATCTGGAGACTCTCTGATCGGAGTTGTTGAAGCCATCAATAAAATTGACGGGAATTTTACAGACGAGGATGCAGTTCTGCTTAAAGAAAGTTCATCTTTCATCTCTATTCCCCTTCAAAACGCCATCCTTTTCAGAAATGTAATGATAGAATCAAAAGAGAAAGGACAGCTCATTGAACTTGGCAAGATTGTCTCTTCTTCTTTCAGTTTTGAAGACGTATTCAATACCCTGAAGGAAATAATTACCGGAATAATACCTGCAACCGGGATTAATGTTATGGTCGATTCTCAAAAAAAGGTCTACAAACTGATCGAAGAAGAGAAGAGTGAATCCCTTGAGGAACAAAACCTGACAATTATAAAGAGCGATCAGGCCATTTTCCCATTAAGGACAAAGGAGAAGCATCTCGGTTTTCTAGAGGTCAGATCGGAGAAACCATTACATGAGAAATTTATCTCACTTCTGAGAGGCCTCTCTATATTTATAGCAATCTCAATAAATAAATATGAGATGTATAATGATCTGCTTGAAAAGGAGAAGATCGAGAAAGAACTTCAGATCGCAAGGGACATTCAGCAATCTTTTCTAATGAATGAAAAAATTGCCCTGGACAGACTTCAGTTTGCTTTTATAAATGTCCCATCCTCAAGTGTCGGAGGCGATTATTACGACATTATTAAACTGGATGATAATAATTCTGTTTTTACCATAAACGATATCTCCGGTCATGGCATACCAGCCTCCCTGTTAATGTCCATAGTAAGAGCAAATTTTGTTTATACAATAGGAAAAGAAAAAGATATTCTTCCAACAATGAATTATCTCAATGATCTGATCGCAGAGACTACAGAACCGAATCTATATGTAACATCTTTCACCTGCAAAATAGATTCTGATAAAAAAATTTTGTATTATCTGAACTGCGGCCATAACCCGTCTTTTATCATTAGAAAAGGAAAAGCGATAGAACTTACAGAGGGAGATACTGTTATCGGAATGTTCCTATGCGCTGACCTCAACATAAGGGAAGTTGATCTGAAGTCGGGTGATATTATAGCTCTCTATACTGACGGTGTTATCGAAGCAGAAAATATTGAAGATGAGCAGTTTTCTCTTGAAAGGCTGAAAAATTTAGTTATAGAACACTCCGACAGCGATCCTGAGATCATTAAAGACAAGATAATGGATAATTTGAAAGATTTCACAGGTTCTGAAAATTTCATTGATGATATTACTTTTATCCTTATTAAAGTATCCTGATTCTTCTATAAGTGATATAACATATAATGATCAATACTATAATATTCGACCTTGACGGAACTCTTATAGAGTCACTTACTTCTATTGTAAATCCAATGAACGATCTCCTGGAAAAAGAGGGATACCCGTCACATTCATTTGACAGCTACAGGATGTTCCTGGGAGATGGAGTTGAAAAACTTGTTGAAAGAGCATTTGGGAATCCCGGTCCTGACCTGATCTATAAATATACTGAAAAATATATGAATATCTATATGGATACATGGAGAAAAAATACAATCCCTTTTGATGGTATTATGGAAATGCTAAAAGAATTCCAGAAAAAGAGAGTAAATCTCATGATACTATCCAATAAAAGAGATGATCTTACAAAAATTCAGGTTAATGAACTATTTCCGAAAATAAAATTTTTTAAAGTAAAGGGAGCTGTAGAAGGTACCCCCAATAAGCCTGATCCTTCTTCTGCTCTTGAAATGTTAAATGCAGCCGGGATCAGATCCCTCGGAAACAATATTTATTGGAGATTCAGGAGTGGATATGAAAACAGGGAAAAATGGCGGTATGGTTTCCGGTGGAGTTCTATGGGGATTCAGAGACAGAAATGAACTGATAAAGAGCGGTGCAGATTATCTTTTTGAAAAACCATTAGAGATAGTCAGTACAATCTTTGGAAAATAAGGTCAGGAATTCACCTTCTTTAATACATCTTCAACATTTTCAGATTCCTTTATCCTTGCAAATATTTCAGGCCATTTTTCCTGGGCATCAAGAATAAAATCGATCACTTCACGGACAGCCCCCCTGCCTCCATACCTCTTTGAAATATAGTGAGATATTCTTTTTATAAGCGGGTGGGCATCTCCGACAGCTGCTGAGAAACCTACCATCCCCATTACCTCCGCATCTCCTATATCATCACCTATATATGCAACCTCATCTTTATTCAACTCATACTTTTCAAGCAATTCATAAAAGGGTATAGTCTTATTGAATATTCCCTCATAATAATCATCAATATTTAATTCATCCGCTCTCCGCCGAACAGTTTTTGAAGCTTTTCCGGTTATAATCGCTGTCTTGATACCGGCAAGATTAGCAAAAAATATTCCTGTGCCGTCCTTGACATCAAATGACTTTATATTCTCTCCGTCAGGAAGGACAAAAAAACGTCCGTCCGATAGAGTTCCATCCACATCCATAATAAGCAGTTTTACTTTTTTTGCTAACTCTTTCTGGTCCATCAGATCATCTCCGTTCTCCACAGGTCATGCAGATGAACAAATCCTTTTAATATTTTTTCTTCTGCAACAATGAGAGAGGTTATTTTTTTATCTTCCATGATATTCAATGCCTCAACAGCTAAACTGTCAGGCGTTATAGTTATTGGATCGGCTGTCATAAACTCGGATACAGATACATCTGCAAAACTGTCCCCTTTTAAAAATGCTCTTCTAAGATCTCCATCAGTAATAATACCTTCAATTTTGAGTCCTTCTCCGGTTATGATCGCTGCACCGAACTTCTTATTATCAACAAGCCTTATCACTTCAAGCATCGGGACAGAACCTTTAACTACAGGTATTTCGTCAGGTAAGTGCATGCAATGTTCAACTTTCAGCAACTTCTTTCCAATATTACCGCCGGGATGATTATATCTGAAATCATCAGCGCTGAATCCTTTTTTCCGCATCAGCGAAACGGCAAGCGCATCTCCCATTGCAAGAGACAGAGTTGTTGATGCAGTTGGAACAAGTCCGATCGGACATGCCTCTTTTTTAATACTGCAGTCAATAACAACATCACTCTCTTTTGCCAGAGAGGAGTTCATATTACCAACCATCGAGATCAGTCCCACACCAAGGCGTTTTATAAAGTCAATCAGCCGAATAACTTCATGAGTTTCTCCGCTTGTTGACAATGCGATCACAACATCGTCTGAATTGATGATTCCGATATCACCATGAAGTGCATCGGAAGGATGGAGAAATACAGAAGGTGATCCGGTCGAAGTGAGGGTGGCAGATATTTTTTTACCGATAAGCCCGGATTTCCCCATTCCGGTTATAACGATCCGGCCTTTTGTCCCGAACATCATATCCACCGCTTTTTCAAAATTATGATCAAGTTTTTTTATAGAATCCGATATAGCACCGGCTTCAATTTCCAGAACTTCTTTTCCGGTATCCATAATGCTCATAAGTTTATATTATATATTTTTTTCAGTCTGATTAACAGAGGTTTCAGATTTTTAAGGTTAAGTGAATTAGCTCCGTCAGAGAGTGCATTTTCCGGATCCGGATGTACTTCGAGAAAAACACCATCCGCTCCTGCCAGTAAGCCTGCTCCAGCGATCAACGGAATAAATTCAGGATCACCTCCAGTTACTCCATTAGATGCGGTCGGGCGCTGGACTGAATGTGTTGCATCAATTATAACAGGGCATCCGCTCCTCTTCATTACCGGTATATTCCTTATATCCACTACAAGGTTCCTGTAACCGAAGAATGTGCCCCTTTCGGTAAGGAGAACATTTTCATTCCCTGTAGACCTTATCTTGTCCGCCACAAACACCATATCCTCAGGTGCCATAAATTGACTTTTCTTCACATTAACAGGGAGGCCGGTCCTGCCCGCTGCAATCAGGAGGTCAGTCTGCCTGCAGAGGAATGCAGGGATCTGTATGATATCAATCACTTCAGCAACCTTTTCCGCCTGCCATGGTTCATGAATATCAGTAAGAACAGGAAGCCCCACCTCATCTTTAACCTTCTTAAGTATTTTTAATCCCTCATCTATTCCGGGACCTCTGTATGACCTTAACGATGACCTGTTCGCTTTATCAAATGATGCTTTAAAAATAATTTCCACTCCGGCCTCTTCAGATATCTTTTTAAGAGAACCTGCAATTCCCATTATCATCTCTTCACTTTCAATCACACAAGGACCTAAAATTGTAAATAAATTTTCTTTATCCAGAGTAAGATTCCCTATCTTCAATTTTGCTCCTCCTGATCTCTCATCTGTTCCACTTCAGTAAGGGTCATAAGTATCTTTCTCTGATTTTTGCTGTTTGGAGAAGAGACAACCCCCCTGTTCTCAAGCTGATCTATCAGTCTTCCCGCCCTTGCATACCCGATACTGATCTTTCTCTGTAGGAAAGAAGCTGATGCCTGTCCAGAGGAAATTATCGTTTCAGCAGCTGCATAGAACATTTTATCAAGTTCATCATCTCCGGACACTGTTTCGGGCTTAATTTTCGGCTTTACCACCTCAGTATTAAATTCCGGTTTCCCTTTTTTTGACAGATATTTTACTACCCTGAGTGCTTCATCTTCTGAAACATAAGAACAGTGGGCTCTCACAAGTGTTGCCGATTTGGGTGGAAGGATCAGCATATCTCCCTGGCCGAGCAGTTTTTCCGCCCCCATATAATCTATGATCGTTTTCGAATCGTTTCTAGACGGAACGGCAAAGGCTATCCTTGACGGAAAGTTATTTTTAATTGTTCCGGTAATAACATCAACAGAAGGACGCTGGGTAGCAAGGATCAGGTGAATGCCGACTGCTCTTGCTTTCTGCGCGATTCTTGCCACATTGTATTCGATATCTTTTGAAGACTCCATCATCAGATCGGCAAACTCATCGATGATGATCACAATATAAGGGAGCCGGGTTGTATCATCCAGAGATTCCATCAGTTCATCCCCGGAGCTGACCAGAAGGTTAAGCCTTTTATTATATTGTTCGATGTTCCTGACCTGTAGAGTGGCAAGTTTTTTGTACCTGTTCTCCATCTCAAATATGGCCCAGTCAAGAGCATTTTTTGCCAGTTTCGGATTGACGACCACAGGAGTAAGGAGATGTGGCAGTGAATTATAAATCGCCAATCTCAACCCTCTTCGGATCTATAAGTATCAGCTTTACATCCTCGGGCGAAGACCTGAATACAATACTGAGAATAATTGTATGGATCGCTACACTTTTTCCGCTCCCGGTTGCACCGGCAATGATTACATGGGGCATCTCCCGGAGATCAGTTGTAAATATCTCACCACTCTTTGTTTTCCCGAGTGCTATCGTAAGAGGTGAGCTCATTGATGCATATTCCTCGGATTCGATTATCTCACGGAGATGAATTATCTCTCTTTTTTTATTCGGGATCTCAATACCGATAGCCTTTTTCCCCAGGATCCTTTCAATTCTTACATATTGCGCTTCAGCAACCAGAGCAAGATCTTCAGCAAGATTTACAACATCTTTTACCTTTACACCGACATCAGGAACAAATTCATAAGTAGTAATAACCGGGCCCGGAGTATATTCAAGGATCTCACCATTTATTTTGAACTCATTAAGACGAGCCGATAATTCATTTTTCTTGTCTTCCAGTTCCTTAAAATCAATTTTACTCTTTTCTGTTGACGCATCAAGATATGAAAGAGGAGGCGGGGAATACTTTTCAGATTTATTAAGCATCTTCCCCATTCCTTTGAACATTGATGGTTCTTCGGGGAACCCGCTCGGTTTTTTTACTATCTCTTTTTTCTGGTCGAAAGATTTTAATATTCTCTATAGGTGAATAAGGTTTTTTGATTTTTGGTGATTTTTCTTCGATGAATAGTGCTTTTTCTCAACCCTCCGCCTCATCCTCCAGCTCTTGATATTTAGCCGATTGGGCAATATAAAATTTCCTGATAATTCCGTATAAAGCGCCTACCCAGTAAATAACAACTTTGAGTATCTTCTGAAGCGAGAGTTTGGCTATCAGAATCAGAGAAATAATTACAAGAATCAAAAATAGAAAAAATGCCAAAAATCCCTTGATCTCCGATTCAAAAAAATCATTCAGGAAAAATCCGATCACACCACCGGTCTTAATGACCGGCTGAATCGATCAATGTGAATGGTTTTATATTCGACAAAAGAGCGGAGAGGGAGATCAGCAGCAGAATAAATCCTGAACTTTTTGTATAAAAATTCTTTATTTTTCTGTTTAAGAAAAAAATAGGCTGTAATAAAAAGAAAATAAATTATCAGAACATAGGAAGCATACCCGAACATGACAAACAGAAATGCGGATACTTCTGATCCGATCTTCCCTCCGTAGTTCTCTACCATGGAATTCATGGTTGAGTGGAAAAAACTCGGATCAAACGGTGAATAACTTACAAGGCTGAATATAAGGAGAATTGACAAAAAAAGAAAAATGATCCCGAAAATCTCACTTTTTATTGAAAGTTCAGCAGAGTTCCCATTCTCCCTTTTTCCATTCTTCATTAAGTATCAGTATATTATCAGGCTGGTTTTTTGTCAAGATTGGTTATGCCGAAACTACTCCCAATCCAGTATCACTTTTCCGCAATTCCCCTCTTCCATCACCTTAAAACCTTCAAGAAAATCATCAACATGAAAACGGTGGGTAATGATCGGCGTAATATCAAGGCCGGAAAGGATCATCTGTTCCATTTTATACCATGTTTCGAACATCTCTCTTCCATAGATCCCTTTCAATGTAAGCGCTTTAAAGATAATTTTATCCCACTCCACCCTCGTACTTGAGGGAAGTATTCCGAGAAGTGATATTTTCGATCCGTTATACATGGTTTCGATCATTTCATTAAAGGCTGCAGGAGCTCCGGACATTTCAAGCCCGACATCGAATCCGACCATATCAAGTTCTTTCATCACATCAGAAATCTTTTCTTTCATCGGATTTACTGCCCTTGTTGCACCCATTTTTTTTGCAATATTAAGCCTGTATTCACTCAGGTCCGAAACAACAATATGTCTTGCACCGGAGAATCTGCAAATTGCCACTGCCATACTGCCAATCAATCCGGCACCGGTGATCAATACATCTTCACCCACAACCGGAAAAGAGAGTGCCGAATGGGTTGCATTTCCGAACGGGTCAAAAATTGAAGCCACTTCATCACTGATCTTATCATTTAATCTGATCACATTGGATGCCGGAACCACCACGTACTCGGCAAATGAACCATCCCTGTTGACACCGATCCCGATCTGTGTTTTCACAGACATGCTTTTTTCCTCTTCTGCAATTTCTGCAGTCTCCGCAGGCAATATGCCCCTCTCCGGTTACACGCTCACCCTGCTTGAAGTTCTCAACACCGGATCCCATTTCAGCAATGGTGCCGACATATTCATGCCCGATGGTCATCGGTGTCTTTATTGTCTTCTGTGACCACTCATCCCATTTATAAATATGGAGGTCGGTCCCGCAGATAGCTGTTTTCTTTATCTTGATCAACACATCATTCACTCCGTATTCCGGAACAGGCACATCATCCATCCATAGCCCCTTTTCAGGTTTCATTTTCACCAATGCCTTCATTTTCGCCTCCAGGATAATTTTAGATCAGGAGAGCATATTTTTCAATACGAATCAAACCAAAAAAATCAATTAAGATGGCGGGGACGGTGCTTTGAATCTTGGAAATTTTGTTGTTTAATATTTTGAAGCATTTTTATAAATGCTTCCCAGTGAGTTTATTTGAAGATCTGAAAATAAGTCCAATCGTATTATTTCTGAATATTTCATACCACCAAAGTTTTTAAGTAATAATAATAATTTTCCACGAAGCCTTTTCCCCTCAAAAGTATTTGTGTTAATTCTCTCAATTTTTATCTTGTATTTATTCTCAAATTCTTGAATAATTTTTTCTACGGGTTCAATATAGTTATCGTTGCCTCTGTTTCTCTCAATACTATATTCATCACTCCTTCTGTTATATCTCTTTATTGCTGTTTCCAAAAATTCTTTTGTCCCTAACATATCTCCATATTTAGATCCAATAATCGGAAGAGATTTTTCCCATGTCGATTTTACCATTTCAGTTAATTCAGATTTTTGTGAAAAAAGGCTATTGACAAAGCCTGAATCAATTATCCGATTTTCACTGTTAGAAAAATAAAACCTGCTGCTTGACCATTGATACTTATCATATTCTTTTATCAAGTTTGCCTTTACCGGGTTTCCAAGAGTATAAGCAATTGAAGTTTTTAGATATGACTCATCTTGAATCAATGTCGACTTATACCTGCCTTGAAAAACATATCCTTTGGAGTGATCCTGTTTTCTATAATAAATGCCATATTGACTGCTTAAATTTTTCAGAAATTCTCCCATTCTATTCCCATTGTTCTCCAGAACAAGATGAAAATGATTATCCATGATACAATAAGCAAATATACGTATTTTAGATTTTTCCTTTTTTTCTTCGAGGAACTCAATAAATTTTTTCTTCAATGATTCTTCAAAAAAAATTGTTCTACCATCAATCCCTCTATTCATAACATGGTGATAAGCACCGTCGTAAGTAATTCTTGCTCTTCTCATATATAAAATATATATAAAAATTTCCAATTTTCAAAGCACCGTCCCCGATTATATTGAAGCAGTAATTTTTTTCTTGATATTATTAAATGTAAATTATAGTATTACAGATTCGGAGAAAGCCATGAAAAGAATGATTGTTGTTTTAATCCTTATAGTGATGACATCTGCTGCCGTTTATTCTGAAGAGGCCACAGGTCCCGAACTTCCCGGTATGGCCTTTAAAGGTCAGAAAATAGATCTGTCAAAGGTGGAAGGGATCAGTGAGATCAAAGTCAACGGTGAAACAGTTGATAAAGGATCATTTATCATAAAAAAAAACGGGAGAATAAATATCTCAATCACAACAGAAAAAGGGGTGTTTGAGTATACGATACACGCCATCCCGGGGATCCTTACGATTATTCCACCCATACTGGCGATCCTCCTTGCCATGATATTCAAAGAGGTCATTACCGCCCTCTTCATCGGTGTTTTCGCCGGAGCCCTGCTGCTGAATAATTTCAATATTCTCAAATCATTCTTTAATGTACTGGATAAATATATAATCAATGCTATCGTTGATCATGACAGGGCATCGATCGTCATTTTCACACTTCTTCTCGGCGGAATGGTCGGGGTAATAACAAAAACAGGCGGTTTCAAGGGAATTGTCGATGCTCTCTCCCGGCGGGTTAAATCATCCAAATCTACACAGATGTATACATGGCTGATGGGGATCTTTATATTTTTTGATGACTATACAAACACCCTGATAGTGGGTAATACCATGAGACCATTATCGGATAAATGGAAAATATCCAGGGAAAAATTATCTTATATAGTCGATTCCACCGCCGCTCCGATGGTATCTATCGCTCTGATATCGACATGGATCGGTTTGAAATATCTCTGATTAACCAGTCCCTAACAGCATATAATATTGAATTTGATGCATACTCACTTCTATTATCCTCAATCCCGTTAAGATATTACTCGATATTTCACTTTTCTTTGTTTTTCTGATCTTTACCATGAAGAAAGATTTCGGGCCGATGCTGAAGGCCGAGAGAAGAGCAAAAAAAGGGAATACTCCTGAATGAGAAGGCAATCCCCCTTTCAGATTTTGAATCTTCAGGACTTGCCCCCTCCAAATTCGTAACTCCCAAATGGTACAGCGGGATAGTTCCGATAATCACCGTAATACTGGTTGCATTTATCGGACTTTATTATTCAGGAAAAACCGCCCTTGCATCCGGAGGCAGTCCGATCGCCGGCAAATCATTTTTCTCAATTCTATTTTCAGGTTCGGTATTAAAGGACCTCGGTTCTATTATATCTGCAGCTGATTCTTTCCGGGTTCTTCTATGGGCATCTCTGATGGGAGTACTCTCAGCAATGACCATTGCAATAATAAGAAAAGTTTTAAAAATGAGAGAAGGCGATAAGTTCAATGGTTCAGGGAATGAAATCAATGATGATGGCAATTCTTATCCTGATCATGGCATGGTCACTCGGCGTTGTACTGGTCGAATTAAAAACTGCCGACTATCTTGTATCCCTTCTCTCATCCAATCTTGATTACCACCTCTTTCCGGCAATAGTGTTCATATTTTCCGCAGCTATCTCTTTCTCAACAGGAACATCATGGGGAACCATCAGTATTATGTATCCGCTGGTAATCCCCATCACGATCGGACTCCTCGCCAACTCTCCCGATCTGAGACATTTCCTGATCCTTACAATTTCATCTGTACTCGCCGGATCGGTTTTCGGCGATCACTGTTCACCGATATCCGACACCACCATTATGAGTTCAATGGCATCCTCCTGCGACCATATCGACCATGTAAAAACTCAAATCCCCTACTCATTGACCATTGCCGGGGTTGCTTTATTCGGCGGTATCATACCATTCTCCTATGGCCTTCCTTATGCTGTGACAGCAGTGATCACCTTATCTTTCCTGGCAATTATTCTCCACCTGTTCGGAAATAAACCCTGATCACTTAGCGATGAACTGGAAATAGAGAAAGATCGAACTAAAGCCGGTAAGGAAAATAATCCCGGCGATGCTTAATATAACCATCCATTTCGGCGGAACTGCAGCTGCAGGCATTTTATCCCCTGTAACGACTTTAAAGTTCATTACGGCAAGGATCGGCGCGGTAAGAAATGACAACGTAGTGGCAATAGTAACCATGAACACCATACTGCTTTTCAGCAGGCTGAGGAGAATCACAGCCCCAGTTGCGACAATGATCATCCACAATAAATATATTTTATCTCCGGATATTTCTTTTTTCACTTTCCCGAAGATATGCCAGGTCGATTCTCTCATCACCCTGGAAAATGCATCAAGACAGGTAATCGTGGTGCTGAACATCGTTGTAATAGCGGCAATTGCAATAATATACCGGCTCCACTCACCGATACTGGCAGTATAAAGAGAAATCAGCTGCCCGGAGAATACCGACCCGCTCGGTGACAGCGGCTCTCCAGAGCCGTACATAACCATTGCACCCAGGGAAAGAAAAATGAATGAAATCACTGATGTCCCGATATATCCGAGATTAAAATCAAAAAGGGATGACCTCAGGTCCCGCCCCTTCCCATGTTCTTTATTCTTCTCGATCGTCCAGATAGAACTCCAGACTGAAATATCTATTGCGGAGGGCATCCATCCCATCAATGCGATCATGAAAAGTATCCCTTTCCTGTTCCAGATCACCGGAACAGCAGAACCGTCCCTCACATGCAGGCCGAACTCTCCCACTGCTGCAGTGAAAGCAACCAATGTTGTGACAGAGAGGATAATAATAATAAATTTCATGAACCTGTCAAGAGCCGAATACTTCCCCACAAGGAGGATGATCATGGAGGCCAGCAGAATCAGGATGGAAAAGACCAATGGTGAAAACAAATTGTTTGTCAGCCATGAGATAAGGCCAGCAGTAACGATGGTTACAGCTGCCTGAATCGTAAACATCGTACCGAATGTCAGGATCAGGTAAAGTATGAAATAGAAATTACCCATTTCCCTGTATCCGCTGATCAGGGTTTTCCCTGTCGCCGCCGCATATCTGGTCCCGTATTCGAAGAAAGGATATTTAAAGATATTTGCCAGTATAACGATCCAGAAGAGGGCAAATCCATATTGAGCCCCCGCTCTTGTTGACTGGACCAGATGTGATACACCGATGGCTGCACCCGCCCACAACAGGCCGGGGCCAAGATTCCTTAACAGATGGGGCGGTATTCTTATTTTGCTTTCATTTTCAAATTAATTTTATTACAGCAGTGTAAATTTCTTCAATGAAACTGCTATTTATGGTATGATTCACATTCAATATTTATTTTCCAGGAGGAATAATGGCAGATCAAAAAGCTACTAATGTAGTATGGCATGAACACATAGTAAAAAGAGAAGATAGAGAAGAACTTCTTAACCAGAAGGGCACTCTTTTATGGTTTACAGGATTATCCGCCAGTGGAAAGTCCACAATTGCAAACGAGGTCGCATCAAGGCTCTTCAAATCAGGAAAACTCACCTATGTACTGGATGGAGACAATGTAAGGCACGGCTTAAACAAGAATCTGGGATTTTCACCGGAAGACCGTGAAGAGAATATCAGAAGGATATCCGAAGTGGGGAACCTTTTTGTAGATGCAGGAATTGTCACCACTACAGCATTTATCTCCCCCTACAGAAAGGACAGGGATAATGCAAGAGAAATTCTGGGTGAAGGGCGATTCATCGAAATATTCGTTAAGGCATCTATTGAAACCTGCGAAGCAAGAGATCCCAAGGGATTGTACAAAAAAGCAAAAAGCGGGGAGATCAAGGAGTTTACCGGTATTTCAGCCCCTTACGAAGAACCCCTTAATCCTGAAATCGTACTCGATGCCGATTCTCAGACTATTGAGGAAGAGGTAGAAACTGTTATAAACTATCTGAAAGATAATAAAATTATATAAAAATCATTTTTTATTATTTTATTGTTGAAATTTCAGAGAAGGTATATTAATTTATAGATGTTGATTGTGTATCAACTTTAAATCTAAAATTTCTGTAAGCACAGGATCTAAAAAATCCTGTGCTTTTTTTTTACCCGGAAAGATTTGAAATTATCTGATATATAAATGCCCCAACCAGTGCGATCAGATAAATGTAGAACACAATATTAAATATTGATCCGACAGATCTGAAGAATTCACTTTCCTTTATCCTGTTTCTGAAAATATACATGATTATCAGTATCAGTGTTAAGAGACCGAATTTAATTTTCATTATTCAATAGTAAACCATATTGCCGGGATTTATTAAACAAAATTTTACCGATTTTTACCGATATCCGTTCATTGACTTTAAACATCCCATATCTTATACTTCTTACAGCATTTACATACCCCGAAAAACAATGAGAAAAATACTGAATATCCCATCTGAATCTATTATTCCGAAAAGAGCAGAAGTAATGAAACTACAGGGAATTCCTCATGATTCCATTCTACCACCTAAGATCATTGACCTTTATGATAGAGCATTTGATATTTTTCAGAAATCTGCAGAACCCTCAGGGATCATATGTGATATATCAATTATTGACCTTGAAAATATCCTTACTGTCGCAGGCGGTAATATTATAAACTCAGTTATATCAACAATATTTAGAATGAGCCGAAGCCTTGCTCTTTATGCTTTTACACTGGGCGGATTAATATCTGATACCATATCAGATCTTTTTGACAGGAAAGAATTTGCATTAGGCTCAATGCTTGATTCAATTGCTTCTTCAGCTGCAGATAGAGGAGGAAGTTTCGGCGAAAATTATTTTCTTGAACATCTCAAGGAAATAGGTACAGCTACTCCCGATACAAAAGTGCTTATTTACAGCCCGGGGTATTGTGGTTGGGATATTACAGGGCAAAAAAAATTATTCAGATATCTGAAGCCGGGTGATATTGGAATTTCATTAAATGAAAGCTCAATGATGATTCCATTAAAATCTATTTCGGGTTTACTGATCTCCGGCAAAAAAGAAATACATTATATAAAGGAAGATTTTGATTTCTGCAGAGAATGCAGTGGAAAGGATTGCAGGGAGAGAATCAGCATACTGAAAAAAGTTAAATAGTAACACTGAATCCTATTTCATCCCAAGCTTTTTCCCTTCCCTGAGAAGATCAAGAGCCTCTTCCAAACGACGTCTTTTTGTTTCCTCTCTTTTCGCTGATGCAATCCAGGTGATATATAACTTCTTTTGTGAAGGGGGAAGTGCATTGAAATTTTTTCCGGCTTCCGGAAAATTTTTAAGTGCAGCAGTTAATTCGGGGCAATCTGCAGGAATATCCCTCTCCGGGTATCCCCTGTCCCAGTCTCCGGAACTTTTCGCTTTCTCAACCTTCTCCAACCCCGCTTCTGTCATCAGTCCATTATCGATAAGTTCCTTTACCCTTTTTTTATTCAGTTCCGACCAGACACTTCTCTCTCTTCTCGGAGTAAACTTTTGTGAATACTTTTCATCATCAATTCTTTTGACCGTGCTGTCAATCCATCCAAAACATAGAGCTTCCTCTACAGCGTCATCGTAGGGTATTCTCGGTTTACCGGTGTGTTTCTTATAATAGATCAGCCAGACCTCGGTAAAACTGTTATAATTCTCTTTCAGCCACTTACGCCATTCTGATCTGTCTTTAAAATATAGTAGAGTCTTATTCTCCACTATTTTCTGCTGCTTTCTCTTCACCCGCCATTTGTCCCAATTCCCTGTCAATGAAGAATAACTTATTCTTCTCATCTCCGATCAATTCAAACTTATCCAGTATCCCTTTGAACAGAGCCTCTTCCTCATGCTGCTCTGCAACAAACCACTGCAGGAAATTGAAAGTGAAAAAATCTTTCTCTTCAAAAGCCTGGCCTACAATTTCATTGATGCTTTTTGTTACCAGACATTCATGGCTGTATATTTCCTCGAACATTGCCTTGACCGATTCAAAATCTGAAGCAGGTTCTTTAATTGCCCCCACCAGCGCCATCCCGTCCGATTCGTTTACATAATCAAACAATTTATTCATATGCATCATCTCTTCTTCAGCATGAAGTTTGAGAAATTTTGAGCATCCAGGAAGCCCTTTATTGTCACACCATGAACTCATCTGTAGATATATGTTAGATGAATAAAACTCTAAATTGATCTGATCGTTCAACATTTGCAGCATTTTTTTACTTAACATGATTCTCTCCTTAATATATTAATCAGATATATTTTAGTTCAACTTTAAAATCATTTCAAGTTGTTCGATCTTATAATTCCCCCGGCGTCGCTACAACCCTTACAAAAGGGGGTTATGAGATTAGTTTTCCCCTTACTTAAGGGGGACTCAGGGGGATCAGTAGCTCAGCTTCTATTTTATCAGTTTCACTTCTGTATCAACCTCAAAAAACTTGTAATCCACGATACCTGTATGTTGTCCTGCTCTTTTCCCAGCTGAACATCCGCATGACCCTTTTCAGGAAATCTCCACCATGATACAGTTCACGGATCCTTACCTGAGTCGGGAATCTGATACCATTCCGTCTTTAGTCCGAAATCGATGGTGCATTTAATATCCAGAATACTCCCGAGATCAGAAGCAAATTTCATAAGAGAGGCAAGTCCTCCTATTGATAGAGGATTTACCTCGATCTTCAATATTGAATTATCTTCAACATCAATCCATACCTTGCCAAAAATTGAATCGGCTTGATCAATCTTCTTGGGAAACACCTCAATAATATCTGTTTTTACTCCATCGATAACATCCCTCTTCACAAACCTGAATTTATACCTTCCCTTGTTCATAATTCCCAGGATCGATATCGGAACAAGAACGATCTTTTTTGAAATGAATGATTCAACTCTCAACGACCCGTAAATCCCTTTACTTTTTTTCTCCTTTACCCTTTAATTATCTTCCTCTGTTCTGTGATATTTCCTTTATTAAAGATCAGCTGATAATCATAGATAAATCTGTTCTTTGATTTCTGCATTCTGCTCTTCCTTGGCAGGCTGTTCGTTTCTTTTGTCTGGAGCATGATATCTCCGGGGGATTATAGTTTCTATATCCTAAACCCTGCCTCATATCTATTATCTTCAGATTCTCAACAATATCTTCTTTACATATGAAGTGAAATGCAGCATTTTCCAACCTCTCACAATAATCAGCAGAACCCAGCAAAATTCTCTTTAATTCTTTCTGATCCTCTTTGGAAATTTCTTTGACCTTTTTATCAAATTTATTATTCCTGCTTTTCAATTTTTTCAGCAACCTTTGACCAAAATCTACTACACCTTCTACAAAGGCAATATTGTTTTTCTCATCTATAACGACAAATTTTCTGTTTTCAGATTCTTTTTCAGGAACTGAAATATTTATTATTTTCCCCGGAGTCAGCTTTTTCTCCATTCGTATTGAATCTATTTCATCTTCCTCCGATCCGGTTTTTATTGTGAACAGGTCAACATACTTCCCCCTGTAATTTTCTGGCAATTGTACCTTTATTAATGCATGATTATTATTTACTTCCTTTGACAGAACTGTAAGACCACGTACTTCAACCGGAGATTCGAATAAAATATTCCTCTTCACCAAATTCAGCACCAGCACTTCCCTCTCTATCTTGTTCATTTGGGAATAACTTTTACTTTTTTCAATTTTCTTCAGGGAGTGCAAAATTATTCCTTCCCTTTTTGCTCGTATCTCGATCTCCCCTGAACCGCCATGGGGCATTCCGGTATCAGAAAATGCTACCTCATAATATGCTCTGTTCATTTTTTCCAATCTCCGGGAAAGGTCATTTCTGTTCCCCCGGAGGTACTTACCTCCTGATTCAGATGCAATATATTTTAAAGAGTCCGTACCGGCCTGGAAAGGTGATAAACTCCTTCCGGATTTTGTAATACTACCGTCAATAAATCCATTGGGATTGATAACAAAAATCACAGATCCGCTCTTCCCCATATAGTCAGCTGATCTTTTTAACTCCCTGAAATATTGTTCCTCACTATGTCTTGAACTCTTTCTTGACCAGAATGATAGTCCTTCAGAGAAAAAGTAAATAAATTTATTGTCAGTTATCTGATTCAGAGCATAATACAAAGATTCAAATGAAAAATAGAAATTTTTATTTGTATTCCTGAGACTGGATGTGATCTCCTCCGAAAAAAAGCCCAGGTCTTTTGCATCATATTTAGAATTATTTCCACCACTTTTACCCTGTGTACCACCTGAAACCTGTGCCCCTCCTAATATTGCTATTGCCGGTTCGATACTCCTCCCCCTCTCATTAATTTTGACCTTTTTATCAATGATTCTTAACAGAACTTCCTTATCTTTCTCAGGGCCACCCTTGTATTGCAAACCTGCATAAGGATCAACGATCATGATCACAAATTCAGTGGAACCTGATCCTTTGATTATAAGATCCTTGGCAATTGAAACTGATCTTGCATGGTTCTCAAGGGAAGTAAAAGCTATATCAAAAATTAGAAAAGCGATCTTTTTCTTTAATGGTGCTTTCCGAATATTCTTAACTGCATCTTTTACATTCTCTACATTAAAATCTCTTTTATAGATCGTAAAATTCTTGATCAACTTTCCATTAACAAGAATTTCAATGTCTTTTTCGTTGAGATCCAGAACAGAATTTTCATTTTTATCTACAGCAAAAACCGGAAGGATCCACCAGTCAACCTCAACACTTTCAATAATATTGTTTTCAGAAATTAAAAGTGCGGTAAAAATTATTATAAAGGTAATGATCAGATATTTTTTCATGTTGCCCGTCCTTTGAAAAATTGTTTAAAACCACATGTCAGGTGAGCATATATATTGCCAGTATTTTTAGTCCTTTTTGTCATGAATTCAGGTCATAAATCATAAATTATAACTTTCAATACTATTATATATAATTGGATTTGACAAATGGAGATAATCACTTAAAATATCTGTCGAGGAGTTAATATGAAATTTTCTACTATAACCACTCTTGCCTTGATGATTTTATTTATGACCGGAGACATGACAGGAGATTCAGCTTACAAATTTGATGTAAAAAAATGGGAAGACTCTATATTGGAACAGAGAGCTGAAAAGGATGAATATTTTAAAACATCTCCGGTTTCCCCGATGGCAGGTCTTCTCAGGGAAACTATCGGAAAAGAGGACAAGCTCTATGTCTTTCTAAAAAATAACGAAATAAATATGTCTTTAAAAGTAGTTAAAACACCGCTCCTTTGTGTGTATAAAAAAGGAAATGAGTGGATCAGCAGGGATAGATCAGGAGAAGAGACTTTAAGAAAAAAGTCGGGGGACTCATTTAAAATAAACAGATTTACTTTTAAGTACTATCTTTCAAAGGATTCATTTATTCTGGTCATTTTTGATCCTGCAAGAAAAATGATCAAAGAATTTAAACACCTTCTCTATTATAAACCGGATAGTAAATTCAGAGTAACCGCAAGAATTGAGAAATATAAAGAGATCAAGAAGAGAGTGGTTAAAACAAGCAGGGATCTTGAAAAAACACTTATCGAATACGGCAAAGTGAAGTTCAAAATAGACGGAAAAGAGTTATCTCTTACTGCATTCAAGTTCACTTCGGACAAGAAACATCCGAACTATAAATACCTGTTCCTCCCATTCTTTGATCAAACCAATCTGAAAGATACATATGAGGCCGGCAGGTTCCTTGAAGTGATCGAGGAAAAAGGAAAAGAACTGATTGTCGATTTTAATCAATGCTACAATCCATTGTGCAACTATGCAACCGTATACAACTGCACCCTCCCACCTTTCGAGAATGAACTGGACATTGAAATAAAAGCCGGTGAAAAGACCTATCCGCACTAGAATTATAGAAATAAGTAGTCTTTGAAAAAACACAAAGCACGAAATCCGAACTTCAAAATCTGAAAAAGAAAACCCCGAACGGAAGATTCATTATTGTTCTTGTTTCGAACATTTATATTTTGAACATTTGGTATTGTTTCGAGTTTCGTGCTTCTTATTTCGTATTTTGCTTCTTTTTCTTCTTGCTTCTTACTTCTGCTTTTCTATACCATCCCTGAGAAGCCCATAAAAGCAAGAGATAAAAGTCCCGCTGTCAGCAGTGCGATCGGGGCCCCTTTCATAGCCTCAGGAACATCCAGAAGTTCCAGTTTCTCCCTTATTCCGGCAAAAACGATCAGCGCAAGTGCAAAGCCTATTGCAGTAGCAATGGCATAAACCACGCTTTCCGCCAGATTAAAATCCTTTTTAATAACCAGCAGGGCAACACCCATGATCGCGCAATTTGTAGTGATCAGCGGGAGAAAAACTCCCAGCGCCTGGTAGAGCGGCGGGCTCACTTTCTTCAAGATAAGTTCAACCATCTGGACCAGAGAAGCGATCACAAGGATAAAAGCCACTGTCCGCATGAATTCAATATGCAGCGGTACCAGGATGAATGACTGGAGCAGAAATGTGACAATGGTCGCCAGGGTCATGACGAACATGACAGCAGCGCTCATCCCCGTTGCAGTTGATATCCTTGTCGAAACGCCGAGGAAAGGACATATGCCGAGGAATTGAGCAAGGACTATATTATTAACAAATATCGCACCGATTATAATGATCAAATATTCCATTTTCTACACCTTCCCTTTCTTCATTGTTAATTTATTGATCCCTGCGATCAGCATCCCCAGGGTTATAAATGCCCCGGGAGGCAGTATAAACAAAAGCATAGTTGATGCTTCCTCGGCAACAAACTTAATGCCGAATATAGATCCGAATCCGAGAATTTCCCTTACTGATCCTAGCAGAGTCAGGGCAAATGAGAATCCGAGGCCCATGACAATTCCATCTATAATTGATTCCCCTACCCCTTTCTTCGAAGCAAAGGCCTCTGCACGTCCGAGAATTATACAGTTCACAACGATCAACGGTATGAACAGGCCGAGCTGTTCATTGAGGTCCGGCAGATAAGCCGCCATTGTTAATTCGATGATAGTAACAAAACTGGCGATGACAACAATAAATACCGGGATCCTTACCTTGTCGGGTATCAGGTTTTTAATAAGTGAGATAACGATATTGGATCCGATCAGAACGGCAGTTGTGGCAAGTCCCATTCCGAGGCCGTTAATCGCCGTTCCCGTAACACCCAGGGTCGGACACATCCCGAGCAGAAGGACGAAGACCGGATTTTCTTTTATAAATCCTCTGTAGAATTCTTTTCCGATACTCATTTTTTCCCCCCTTTGAGCAGCCCTTTATACCCTTTACTGACCGCACCGCAGAACGCTCTTGAAGAGATCGTAGCCGCCGAGATCGCATCTATTTCACCTTTATCTTTTGTCACCTTGATCTCCCCGTCAACAGAGATTGCCTTGCCTTTGAATTGATCTTTGAACTTCGGTGTGCTCATTTTACTGCCGAGGCCGGGTGTTTCCTTATGCTGAATAACTGATGTATTTACTATTTTATCTTCCTTATCAAACCCGACCATGATGATCACCTCTTCCGTGAATCCTTTCTCAAATGTTTTGACCGCTGTCCCGACATATTCCCCGCTCATTTTTGCCGGGTAATATTCAACGCCCTCAAACCCTTCCACACTGTATTTTTCATCATAAGGATTATTATCGAATTCAGGCAGGACCTCTTTAATTCCATCCAGGGTTTTCTTTAATTGAACTGCTGCGATTGCATCCTTTGTGCTGACAAAGGTGAATCCCAGAGCAAATGCGGAGACCAGTGCAACAACCGTCAGCACTACAACCATATTGAAAAAAGTCGATTCCATTTTCTTTTTATCAGCCATAATTAACCTCCTTACCGAATCTTTTCGGTTTGGAATATTTATCTATAAGCGGGACAAAAGCGTTCATGATCAATATCGAATATGAACACCCTTCCGGATAAGATCCGAAAATTCTAATCGCCCCGCAGAGGAGGCCGCCGAACACGGCAAAAATGATCTGCCCCTTTACTGACATCGGGCTTGTTACCATATCCGTTGCCATGAACCATGCGCCAAGCATTGCACCGCCGGCAAGGAGATGGAAAAGCGGATCAGCATACTTGGAGGGATCGATCAGCCATAGAACACCGGAAAATCCCGCCAGGGAGAGGAGATAAAATATAGGGATGTGCCAGGTGATTATTTTTCTGAAAAGCATATATAATCCGCCTATTAGTATTGCTGCTGCCGATATCTCTCCCAATGAACCGCCGACTTTACCTATGAACATATCCATATAATCAAGCGCTTCCACCGGTGGATCGGTCATTGCCCCAAGCGCTTTCACTCCCCCTTCAGCCAGCCTTCCCAGAGGTGTTGCGGCAGTTACAGCATCAGCAGCCGGACTCCATATATTCGAGAACGGGACAGGCCATGTGGTCATTTCAACGGGAAATGAGGCCAGCATAAATGCACGGCCGACCAGCGCCGGGTTAAAGGGATTCTTTCCCAGACCGCCGAAAGCCATCTTTGAAATTCCGATCGCAACTACTGAACCGGCAAGAAGCTGCCACCATGGAATATTTGACGGGACATTAAATGCAAGCAGAAGACCTGTAATAACAGCGCTTCCGTCCAGGACGGTCACTTCGCTTTTCAATATGAATTTCTGAATAATAAATTCAATCCCCATACAGAAGATCACTGAAAGCAGTACAACCTTGACCGCATCAAACCCGAAGGTATAAACTGAAACAGCAAATGAGGGCATCAGGGCAATTACCACGCCCCACATGACCTTTTCAACTGAAAGCTCACTTTTTTCATGAGGTGATAATGATACTATTAGTTTGTTGCTCACTGCTGCCTCCTTTCTCTCATTATTCTCATCACATTCTGTTTTCCATATCTTATATAGTCGAGTAACTGCCTTGAAGACGGACAGGTATAACTGCAGGAACCGCACTCAATACAATCAACAATACCCTCCGCTTCACACTCATCGAACATATCTTTTTCAGCCAGTTTTTCCAGAAGATATGGTTCAAGTCCCATTGGACAGACACTCACACATTTTGAGCATCTGATACAATTCTTCACCTTATTTCTGGATGCCTCATCTTCGCCCATAAGAACTATTCCTGAGGTCCCTTTTGTAACAGGGATATCCAGATTGTTCACCGCTTTACCCATCATGGGGCCGCCGCTGATCAGTTTCTCTGTATCCGCCGGAAGTTCTTCACCGAGTTTTTCGATCATGCCCTTTGCCGGAGTCCCGATCCTTACCAGAAAGTTCCCCCCTTTATTCAATCCCTTACCGGTAAGTGTAACCACCCGTTCGATCAAGGGTTTATTCTTCTGAACTGCTTCATAAATTGCAAGGGCAGTACCGATGTTATTTACTATACAACCGACATCAAGAGGTAATTTTCCGCTGGGGATCTCTCTGTTAAGCAGGGCTTTGATCAATTGTTTTTCAGCGCCCTGGGGATACTGGACCTTCAAGGGAACAATTTTAACTCCCGGATAATCTTTCGCTTTTTCAGTGAGGAGTTCTATTGCATCAGGTTTGTTAGATTCGATACCGACCAGCGCCTTATCAACTTTACCGGCCTTCATCATGATCGAAATACCGACCATTATCTCGTCCGGCCTTTCAAGCATCACCCGGTGGTCCGAGGTCAGGTAGGGTTCACACTCAACACCATTGATAACCAGTGTATCGGCAGTTTTTCCCTCCGGGAACATATATTTTACATGGGTCGGGAATGCTGCTCCGCCCATCCCGACTATCCCGCACTCTTTTATCCTCTGAATGATCTCTTCCGGGCTGAGCTTAATATCTTTAACAAGTCCTTCACTTCTATCAATTTTTTCTTCCCACTCATCACCCTCAACATTGATCACAACAGACTCTTTTCTATAACCGGTTGCATCAGTGACACCGTCAACTTTCAGAACGGTCCCGGATACGGGTGAGTGGATATTGGCGGAGATAAATCCCTTCGCCTCTCCGATCAATGTACCGACCTTAACCTTCGCACCTTTCTCAACAACAGGTGCTGCAGGGACACCAAGATGTTGTGACATTATTACAGATACCTTTTTAGGTATATCAACAGAAACCACCGGCACATCGGCAGTTCTCTTATTTTCAGGTGGATGAACTCCGCCCAATTTAAATGTTTTCAATTTCATTTGGCCACCTCCACTTTTTCCTTTTCCTCTGTTTTTGGTTTCGGCTGGGGCGGTTCAAATGTTGCCAGGATAGCTTTTGTCGGGCATACGGAAATACACAATCCGCAGGCGATACATTTTGAGCTGTCTATAAATGCAAGATTGTTCTCTATTGTGATCGCGCTTACTTTCGGAGGGCAAACATCGAAGCACTTTCCACAGCTGATACAAGTGGCTTTACAATTCTTCATGGGAATCGGGCCTTTTTCTATATTCATACATGCAACCCAGACCCTTCTGTCCTTTCTCCCTCTCGGCCTGATCTCAATAATATCTCTCGGGCAAGCTTTCACGCAGGCTCCGCAGCTGGTACATTTATCAGGAATAACAACAGGAAGTCCTGTCTCATCATCCATATATATTGCCTCAAAGTCACAGGCATCCACACAATCACCCAGGCCAAGACAACCATTGGGGCAACCATTCTCACCACTGAACAGTGTATGGGCGACAGCGCATTTCGACGGCCCTTCATATGATAGTTTTGCAGGAGCTTTCTCCCTGGTACCGTTACATCTTATTACAGCCGTGGTCGGAGCTGACTCTTCGACAGTCATCCCTAGAAACTCACCGACAGCGGTCATTGTCTCATTGCCGCCCGGAGGGCAGGCCAGGCCGGAGATATCACCTTTGTCCGCACCTTTAACCAGCGCTGTGGCAAAACCGCTGCAACCGGGAAATCCGCAGCCGCCGCAATTGGCGCCCGGAAGAAGTTCGGTAACCTCACCTATCCTGGGATCTTCATCCACCTTGAATTTTTTCGCGACAAAGAAAAGTATAACGGCAGCCCCTGCCGCGATCAGGGCCAGCGCACCAATTGAATATAAAATTACAGGATCCAATGTTCACCTCATTTTATGTCTGGGGACTCCTTTCAGCCTTGAACGTGAATTTCTTTTCAAACCTTCCCCTTAACAGATAAAGAAAGAAATAGTAAGGGATCAGGCTGGCAAGAGATGCCAGAGCTGAGAAGGGTTCGCTTTTCCCCAGTGCATTGAGGGTAAAAAGTGTTGCCACCATGATGATGCATGGGATAAGGATTCCGTACAAAAGCGCGGTCCACCCCATTTTTTCTTCGATCACCACATTTACTTTTTCACCGTTTTCGAACACTGCACCGGGGAAAGCATCTATATATTTTTCGGACATATCTGCTGCGGAACAACTCCCCTTTGCATGGCAGGATGCGCATGCGGAAAGAGAGAGAATTTTGACCCTGACCTTATCTTTCTCAAAACCTACAACTTTTCCTTCATGTGAAATTAACCGGTCACGGTTCATATATTTTAAATTCCTTAAATTAAAGTACGGAAATAACGTAAAATGCCGGAGGAGGGAGTCGAACCCTCACAAGGGTAAACCTCGACGGATTTTGAGTCCGTTGCGTCTGCCAATTCCGCCACTCCGGCACAGGCATTTAAAGAAGGTATTATAAGGACTCCACCCCGTTTTTGTCAAGGAATTAACAAATATTCCTCGCTATGGGGTCAAGTCTTTACTTCACGTTTCGTGATAAGTCTCTTTAGTTCAGCCACCTTGTTTTCAATCAAAGGATCACTTTTAATCAATTCATTGATCGAATTCAGAATAGAGCTGACAGAACTTTCATTTCCAAGAAGATAATCGTTACTAATTTGCATAAGGGAATCATTTCTAAGGTAACGGGACATATAAATTGCTATATCCCTGGGCTCATTATATGATCGTCTTTTTTCCCGGTATAAGTTCCCTGGAGCAATTTTGTAATATTCAGAAACAATTTTCCTTATTACTTCAAGATCAGGGGCTAGATTAACAGATTCGGGAATATCTTTATTCTTTTTTTCAGGAAAGTATTTTTTCTTAATTGAGGAAACAAAATTTTCGCCTCCCAGAAGAGATGGCCATTTTTTACTCTCTAATACCTTCACTATATTTTGATCATCAGATATACCAATAAAATCTCTATATTCTGAAACCTGTTGTGCCTCATTCTCTGCCAGCATTGATAAAAGCAATTCAGTTTTTATCCATTCCCATTCTGTAGATTTATTTATATAAGCATGATGACTGGTCCATCTATATTTATCTAGATCCGTGACCAACTTTGCCCTGATAGGATTTCTGTGGATGTATCTGACCAATTGAAGAAAATAACTGTCAAATTCTATTAGCATAGATTTATATCTACCTTTGAATAGTGTCCCTTCATAACCATGGGCTTTATTGAATCTTTGAGTATACACTCCATTCACATGACGCATAAATCTACTGAGATTTCCAAGAGGCGTATTTATTAATATATGATAATGGTTAGGCATCAATGAAAAGGCATAAACATTAACGGACCATAATTCTGATGCCTCGATAAGCAAATCTACAAAAGTCTGATAATCCTCTTCATTCAAGTAAATACTCTCCGACCTCCTTCCCCGGTTCATAACATGATACCAGGCTCCGGGATACTCAATTCTCAGTGGTCTGCTCATGAAAACAATATATCAGAAAACTTCCGAAACGTAAACTAAAGACTTGACCCCTTCACATCTTTCAGCTTTACTTCCATGAAATAATTCCCATCCCTAACGAAATTAGTTAAGTTTGATAGTAGTCTTTTGAGGATTTTTTGTCAAAATAACCTGCAAATCTTTTTTCTTAAAGGTAATTCAAGATTTTTAGCAAATTAGTATTTTGTTTTTGAGTTCAGAGTTCCTTATCATTTATTCTTAATTGATTCTCGATATGTCTTGTCCCATTTTGTTTGAAAATTAAATTATTTAAATCTCCAGTACAAATATTGTTATTTGTACCATAATCTAAGTAGGTAAAACTAACTGGAATTGTGTTACATATAGAATTGTTATAAGTTCCATGATCAAGATAAAAATGTGAATAATCAGGGATGAAGTTTTCTACATTTGTAAATTCAAATACTTCATTATGAGCATAAGCAAAAATACCTCCGTGAGCTGTATAATCATTTTTTGTCAAGTACAGGGAATACTTCCCCAAACCAGATATTGAGTTATAAAAATAATAATTATCATGTGCTTCAGTATAAATTCCGGCAAAACTATTTTCTGACATTTCAATATTATTATTCTCGATAATATTATTACAACATTCATCTCCATATA
The DNA here is from genome assembly GCA_963827565.1 of Candidatus Aminicenantota bacterium. Taxonomy (GTDB): domain Bacteria; phylum Acidobacteriota; class Aminicenantia; order UBA2199; family UBA2199; genus UBA647. Next base: position 557,294 of record CAWHBG010000001.1, on the reverse strand, counting down.
AACTAATTCCAATAAATCCAGTATTTAAAAATTGGTTTTTATTAATATTAATATTATTAGATCCTAACAATGTTTCATACCAATACATACCTTCAATCATTATCCCATAATAGGAATTTAATAAAGAGTTGTGGGTGAAATTTCCTTTTTTCAACAATCCCCTTATATAAATTCCATAAAATCTATCCTTTATAAAATTACCTTTAATAATTGGGTGATTACTATTCATTACTATTATCCCGATTGAATATTGGAAGTCACCAGAATGTAAAATTTCATTATTAAAAATCTTTATATTTGATCGTTTCGGTTGCCAATCAGAATGATTTTGGATCCAGTACCAGTCTAATAATATTCCGTATTTTTCTCCACAAATATAATTGTTTCTAATAAATATATTTCCTTTGACTCCAGAAGTTGAAATTCCAGATCTGTGAATATCAACAAAATTACAATTTTGTACTGTCAAATTTCTACAGTTTGAAATAAATTCATCAGGATATTGATTTATATCAGGATTATAAAATGAACAGATACCTCTAAGAAAGTTTTTAATTATAAGATTATCAAATAATATATCATTATTATAATCCAAATCTTGAATATAAAAAGCATTAACACCTCTAGCTTCAGTTGAAGTTGAGTTCATACTATCAGGCCCTATTAAAATCACATTGGATTCTCCAATTATTTTTAAAGTCTTATCAATAATTTTGATTGCTCCATCATTTTCAGCCCGGCCATGTAAAGGCATTTCACTCCAATCATATTCTCCAGAATGAAATAGTATTTTGTCGTGATCAGAACTTGTGTCAAAAATTTGTTGAATTTCTAATCTGGACATTGTCGGGAAAATATCCAATATTTTCGCTAAAATTAAGTTATTACATAAAAGTAATATTAAAATGAAAAATAAAACTGAATAAAATTTGTGATAAATTATTTTTAACATTCTATTCTCTCCTTAATACTAATTATAATATATGTTTAATTGTTTCTTTTTCCACAGAGGAATAGTTTATCGTTCATTTTATTTCAATTAATAATAAATTAGATCTAAAAAACTGTATCAAATTTTGCTTCATCTTTTTGATTAGCTCTTTGAATTAAGTTTTAGCTTTCAGCATTCAGTTTTAGCAATGACAATCTAAATTAACATGAAAAAGGTGCCAAATAGGTGCCATTTGTATCTTATAAAAGGCTATTTCACAATGGTTTAGAGTCTTTAATACTAATTCTTAGAAATCCTGAAAATCACCTGCAGATCTATGTTTTGAGCGTGTAATATTCAATTTTGGAGAATAACTAAATCGAGGTGGGAGTGACTTCTAATCAGTAGATTGGGAGTTCTAGTCGCTCCGGGTAATAAATATGCTCCGAGGCGGTAATCCAAATTTGACAAAAACAAATAATTATATATATTATATATAATATATTGAATATGACAAGCTAGATTATAACGTAGCCAATTTTAGGGCTATTTGGGGAGAAAGATGATTTTAAAAAATGTTGAGTTTGTTTTTAATTACTCTAATGAAAATTTTAGATTTTGTAATAATGAAATTCAAGTATCTTATGCTTCTTACCTTTATGTTTCTGCTGTTTCATTTCCTTCTTTATGGATCATATCATGGAGATACTTTTGAAGGTCAAATTCAAAATTACTTAAAAGGATTTTTTGCGATAGTCTTTATTGGATTTGTTATTAATTCATATGCAAGATATTTTTTCCCGGAAAATTTTAAAACCAGGAGTAGTTTTCTGATAGTATGGATTTACTATTCCATTATATTTTTATCAGGCTTCATTTATATATTATTCTTTTTGTTCCCAACATTAAAATAAAGGATGATCTTATTACTTAAGTTTATATTGGAGAAAATATGATTAGTAAAATAATTGGCAATTTATTTTTTGGATTACTTATTGTCGTATCATTAAATTTTTTACTGTTTGGAATGTTTGTTGGATGGTGTGTTTATTAGTATCAAAATTATACGCTTAGTATTAATACTACTTGCTATTCATTACTTATGGAGAAAAACTGGATTTTTTAAAAGGATTTTTGAGATATTGGCAAACAGGGATGATTAACATGGTCTTCCCTCATGTCGTAATGCAAAATTAAAGAAGAAGGCCAACAATAATGAAAATTAACTTGAATTTTGGACCAGGATTCGGGGAGCAGACCACAAGGAAGAGTGAGATCAAATTCAGTCAAATACTAAAAATAAAATCGAATCAACTTATAAAAACTGGGCAATCATTATAAACGAATTTATTCTATCAATTAGTATAATATTTAATAGCAATTATTTTATATTTAAATATAATAGTTCTCGGGAAGAGAATGTAAAATTTAGTAACAAATTATTTTTAGGAGGGGTTTATGAAAAGAAACAAAATGGGAGTAAATTTTCAAAAATTATCAAAGGAGGAAATTAATCTCTTTCGCTTTGCCGAAAATCCAGTTTGGAATGAACTGAAACTAGTAAATGAAATGTTGAAGCAGCCTTATGAAATAATGAAAAGATCGTCAATGCTGAATGGAAAAGAAAATCCGGAAAAATGGATAGGAGAATTAATCTTAAAGCGGGATGAATTAATTGACAAACTAAAAACGACAGCAAAATCTGATCGAATTTCTGAACAACGGAAAAGATCTGAGTTTAAGTTTTTCTCAGAGCATTTAATGCAAACAAAAAATAGCCGGGAGGAATACTTATTATCACTATTATTAAAAGAGAGAAAAGATCAGAAACAAGCACCAGGAAGTATTACAGGCCAGGCACCTGTTACAGGATACAGGACAAGTGAAAAGGAATCATCAGATCTAAAAAATAATATTTCTTATTGTGATATTTCATGGGATCCTCATCCTGAATGGGGTGAATATTTAAACTCTATGTTCCTTTTTAATGCAAATTTATCCACATACGAATCAATATTCGCAGCAATAGATATTAAGTTTTCATTTCCAATACCAGAATGGGATGCAGATATAAATTGGGAAGTGAGAATCGGTGGGAATCTATCAATGGATATTCTTTCAGATTCTGGAGTAGCTACTGGGTATGTAGACTATGATTTTTGGGAAATCCCTGACTTAGATAATCTTCCGGGAGAATACCGAGAACTAATAGGATGGGGAAATATTGCCACGATTTGTGGGGAAGGAAATGCAGGAAGAGACATATACCTGTCCGGTTCCTTTCCTGTTGACAGAGGAAAATCCAGTGCTATATATTTTCTATTCTTTAATACTATATATTGTTTTTCCCAAACATCTATTGATGCCAACGGATTTTTCCTCGCTGATTCATATCCATCACAAGGTGAAGGCATCAAATATACAATGGTGCCAAGGTAGAGAATTTATACTATAAACAACTCTTTTTTATAAAAAATACTTATCGAAAAGTAGAGATGGGAGGACAATGAGATCAGTCTGCACAGCTCACTTGACTAGAACCTCGGTTCCTGTAACATACAAAAATATTGGTTTTCTCCTAAATTATTGTCCAAAATTAATGTTAAAATATTTTGATATTGCAGCTCACTCCTCTTATGTGAAATTTCAACATTATTCTATTAAAAGTGTGTCACATTTTGTGTCATGTTTTGGTTCATTTCAGTGCATTTAATACATTTAATTGGTTTAATCCACTTAATAAAATTTGGATTAAAACGTGCAATATAGCGGGATAAACCCGCTATACTTGCACTTTTTGACTATCTGTTGATTTACTTAGTTTCGGCTTTTGTCACACTCTATATACGCGCTGGTGATTTTACCCCCTATAGAGAATCGGGGATCTTTAGGAGTCCGTTGCACCCTTCGGGCATTTCACGTCTGCCAACACGACTACTCTGCTTCTTTTATGGATCAAAGACAGGGAGCGGTCCACCAGTCAAAATTTTAATGCAAAAACTGGATCAATTTATGAGGGCCAGGTCAATATGTTTTTAAAACTTACTCAGTGATCCAAGTAAACCTTTTTTTTACTTTTTTCGTCTAAATATTTATTAGGAGACTCACATGAAGATATTGTTTTCTATATTTCTTATTTTTATTTCTGCTGCAAACATTTTATCAGGTGAAAATCTTGGTGTTCTGGCGGGAGTTCTCAAGCCATCTGTTATCGATATTCATAAGGACAGGTTATTTGTCATGGATACTGAGCAGGTCCGTATCTATTCCATGAAAGATCTTTCCCTAATAAAATCATTCGGAAAAAGGGGCGAAGGTCCCGGAGAGTATAAGATCAATCCGGAAATCCCCTTAACCCTTAAAGCATTTGATGATTTCCTGATCGTGGAGTCAATAGATAAATTATCCTATTTTTCCCCGGATGGGAAATATATGAAGGAAAAGAGAAAACCGCCGAGGTTACTTAAAATCTCTCAGATCGGTACAAACTATATCGGCCGCAGACTTGTTCACCCTCAGGATGGTTCCGACTCAACTTCAGCGATAAAGATATATGATCAAAATTTTAATGAAATAAGGGAGCTTTATAAACAAAAATACCTTCAGCAGGGTTCATATCCCAATTTCCGCTGGGATCTGGGGATGGAAGTTTTATTTTACCAGGTGGCAGACAACAAAATCTTTGTGGATAAAAGTGATCAAGGTTTTCTGATTGATGTGTATGACGTTAAGGGAAATAAGATATATGAAATAAAGAAAGAGTATAGGAAGATCCCCATCACCTCCGATGACAAAAAAAATATGATCAGGGACCTGGAGATGGATCCGGAGACTCAGACAATATTAAAACAATATGGATTCAATTGGAATGAGTTCAGTAAAAATTTCAAGTATGAGTTCCAGTCATACCGTCCACCCATAAAATCCATGGAGATCGATAACAACAAAATATACATATCTACTTTCAGGATAGAGAACAAAAGAGTGGAGACCATTGTGATGGATCTGAAGGGTAATGTGCTGAAAACAGTATTTATCAAACCATGCACAAAAAAATGGATCATGGCCCTGCTGCTGGGGATAAAGCTTGAAACAATTCATAATGACAAGATCTATTATATTCAGGAAAATGAAGATACGGAAGAATGGGAACTTTTTGCCCGGGAGATAAAATAGTTAATTAGCAATTTGTGTCATGTTTTTTTCCGATTCTTTTTGTAAAAAACAGAAAAATGGAATATTCCATTTTTATTATTGATACCGCAAATTACTGTACTTCATTTATATAACTGGCTTTTTGGGGATTGTTACGAATTCTCTCAAAACCAGTCATTGGGATTTTTTCCCCCATTTATAAAATGCAATGGACCGAAAGTTCGTTGCGTCTTTGAATTATGCTATTCTGCTTTTACTAAGAATCGGAGAAGGGGGGACGTTAATTATATTTACTATAAAACCTTTACTTATTGAACTGAATAATATATTTGTTGACTTAATTAATAAATATTACGGGATTTAAAATTGATTTTTAATAGTCTTAGTTTTTGTTATTTCTTCCTAGCATTTATAGTTCTATACTTTTTAGTTGCAAATAGATTCAGATGGATAATCATTCTTGGCGGGAGTTTCTGGTTTTATGTGCAAGTCAATCCAGTTTATTTAATATATCTAATTATTCCAATAATTTTTATCTATTTTTTTTCTATAAGAATTGAAAGATCAAAATTAACAAAGTGGAAAAAATTCTATCTTATTTTGTCACTTATAGTTCCGATCATTCTTCTCATTTATTTCAAGTATACAAATTTTTTGCACTCAACTTTAATTTTTTTTATTTCAGATTCAAACGATTTCAAGCCACTTAATATTCTTCTTCCTGTTGGTATTTCATTTTTTACTTTTAAACTTATCAGTTATTCAGTTGACGTTTATCGCGGCAAAATTCATGCTGAAAAACACTTTGGATATTTTGCCGTTTATGTATCTTTTTTTCCTCAGATTTTAATGGGACCTATTGAGAGAGCTGTTAATTTCATTCCTGAGTTAAAGAAAAAAGTTGAATTGGATTTTGACAGGGTCGTTTCAGGAATAATGCTGTTCTCCTGGGGAATTTTTAAGAAAATGGTGATCTCAGACAGACTCGCTATTTTTGTTAATGATAGTTTTTCCTCACCGACTCAACAGGGTATCAATCTGATTTTTGCCATATATTTTTACTCATTTCAGATATATTGTGATTTTTCCGGATACACAGATATGGCAATCGGATTGACAAGAATTTTGGGATTCAAATCCATGAAAAATTTTGACTTCCCCTATTTTAGCAGAAGCATGACACAATTCTGGAATAAATGGCATATTTCACTTTCAACATGGTTGAGAGATTATCTTTTCCTCCCGATTGCATACCGAACCATGAGGAATTTAAAGAGTGAAAAAAAATATGGAATAAAGATAGAGTATATTGGTTATGCAGCAGGGATGTTTATCACCATGTTTCTTGGGGGCTTGTGGCATGGAGCAGCATGGACTTTTGTCATATGGGGAATCTTACATGGAATATATCTGATAGTCGGCTACACAACCAAGAAAGCGAGAAAGAAGTTTTATAAAAAAACAGGAATCTCCAAATTCAAAAAAATCAGAAAATTCCTCTCCATTTTTATTACCTTTAATCTTGTATCGTTCGCTTGGATATTTTTCAGGTCTGACTCATTCAGTCATGCATATTTATATATCAGTTCAATGATTTTGGGAATTGGATCCAAAGTATCCAATCGCCTTGTCTTCTATATTCTTTTATTACTGGTATTCATAGTTTTGGAATATATTTATAAAAACAGGACAAAGATCAAATTAATTGCACATTTACCACAACTTTTAAAAATTACTATCTATGCTCTTTTCATCTATTTTATAATTTTATTTTCGGTTAATTCTTCGAATGAGTTCATTTATATGAGGTTTTGAATGAAGAAGAATCTAATTCAAATTATACTATTTTTATTTATATTAATAATCGCTGACAGGTCACTTTCATTTCTTATATCGAGATTTAATTATTTACTTTTTAAAGACTGCCTATTAGAACAACCTCTTAGAAACTATTTAGAAGGAAAGAAATTCGATACTCTTATTCTGGGTTCATCACGGACATACGAAGGCGTTCATCCCCTGCTCCTGAAAAGCAAAAAATTTAGTCCTTTTAAATGGAGTTACGCAGGAAATGGTCCGAAATACAATTATCACTTTTATAAACTTTTTAAAAAAATTAACGGGACTCCAAAAATAGTAATCTATGGAGTCGATTTCTTTATCTACAAATTACGGAGTTCCCCGATGGAGTTAAATGAAATTGGTATCAGGACCACTGATAGATTGTTGTTGAATATTACATACCCAAATCTCTTCATAATAGCATTAAAAAATAGATATGAAATTCTCCTGAATGACATTATGAATTCCTATCGAACTTCCAAATTTACATTAGAAAAAAAAATAGTTGATATCCAAAATTATGTGGGAAGTGATAAAGCTGTCTCGACCAAACACAAACTTCATACAGAGAGACCCGCCACATTTAAGAAACTGTCTTTTGTTCCCCCTAACGAAACTGAAAGTAAATATTTTTTTAATCTATTGGAGGAATTAAAAAATGATAATGTTAAAGTTATTCTTCTTACTCTTCCTGATTATATTGGAACACATAAAACTCTCTTAGGCCACATACCGTTCCGGTTTCATTTAAAAAAACTTCAAAGAACTTATAAAAATATTAATATCCTGAACTATAATTATTCAAAAACATTTGATCTCAAGGATGAATCTCTTTTTTTGGATGGGGGGTATGGATACGAAAATTCCCATTTGTCAAAAAAAGGTTCGTTTATATTAACCTCTAAACTTAAAAAAAGATTAAATAAAATATTTAAGCAGAATTAGTAATAATCACCAACCATCTTATTGTTATTCTTTAACATTATACTTTAAAAAGTGTGTCACACTCGAAGCGGTGATTTCATCACATTTTGGGTCACATTCCTGTTCATTTCAGTATATTAAACGGGGTGAATCAGTATAATAGTTCTCTTTTCGCTGATTCTGGGTTAAAAGGATTGAACCGGATCAATGAGAGTTCCGGCCCATCGTGAGCTCCATTAAATGATTCAGTTCTTCCGATTTTATCTCTCCAAGAACCTGTCAATCTTGTAGACTCATGCACATGACCATGAAGAGTTACCAGAGGAGACTTTTCTTCAATAAATCTTTTTATTGCAATACTTCCTATGTGTACATCTAAAGGTGCATAGTCGATCATTTTTCCATCTAATGCAGCTCTGTCTAAAGCTGTCTTATAAGGTGGAGAATGGAAAAGAAAAATAGATTTAGAAAAGTCACTTTTTTTAGTTAATTCTTCAAGGTCCTCTGCAATAGTACGGAATTTCAGGTCATATTCTTTTACCGGTATAGAGAGTGCTCCTTCATACGGGGCAGTACACCCTGGATCCACAAACCGTGACACATCATATCTCTCCCAATCTTTCAATCTGAAGGGTGAAGGTGGGATATAAGAATATCCGACAACTTCATAAGTTCTCCATTTAATTATTCGATTATGGGCATAATTCCATATTCCGCTTTTTGAAGCGTCAACTATTGCAGCTTCTTCCATTCGACCATCATCATTCCCTAATATTAAAAAAACATCAGGATATCTTTCTTTTAATGCAATTCGGATTTTCTCAAATTCCTTGACAAGGAAATCATTAATGAAATCTTCATGTTTAAAATCTAAAGAGCTTAGTGATGTTAGCGGAGATGGGAGCAGATCACCTCCAAGAAAAACCGCATCAGGAGATTCATCTGAAATACTGTTAAACAATATTCGATACTTATTGATATCTCCATGCAGATCCGAAACAAAAAAACAATTTAAACATTTATCTTTTTTTATATGAATACTCCATACTTACTAAATTTTAATTTCAGACATCACTTTCTTTCATTTTTAATTGCCTTGCAGAATCTGTTACAGCATTTATTTTTACAGCAAAACTATTTTTCTCAGTAATCTCTTTATCGGTAATTAGATGGATATCAAGCAATCCTTCCGTTTTGTAACCGGTCCTTTGGTAGTTCAATTCAGATAAAGTAAGGCTCCATCCGTCAAGCCATAATAACAGATCACTTTTTTGTCTTGAATTTCCGCCAAAATGAATCAAGAGATCAATATCACTACATGGACCAGCTGTTGCATTCTTTGTACTACCGAAAACATAGAAAGCTTTTACCCCAAAACGAACCGGATCTAAATTAGCAGCAATCTGCTCAGCCATACGCAATCTCCATTTCCAATAATCCTCTGCGGCAAAGAACGGGCCAGATTTGATTTTCTTTTTTTCAATATCCATTTGATCAGCACTGGGTTTTGTTATAACAGCAATAGCCTCCCCCAGGTCAGAATTCATTAATATCTGTAAATGCTCTCCACCGAAATTTTTGGGAATATCAATTACTTTTACTACATTTTCCATTTCTTTATATTCTGGAAAAATTTCACCTAATATGTTTTTTGACCTGAGAAAAAAATCTTCCTTAAATTCATTATCTTTTTCATCTGGATAGAGAGGAAGATATCTGATTGAAGCTTCAACAAGATCTTGAAAAAAATGTGTCCCGAATGACAATTCCGGAGTGAAATTTCCTCTGGATCTGGCAATTTCAATTAATACAGCAGTATTATTTATATCAGAATATGTTACGTTAACTCCGAGTTTTATATCACCCCGTGAACCCCATCGACCTGGACCCAATAGTATGAATTGTTTTTTTGGCAAAAAACTATTCAATTTGCCGATTATTCTCCCGATTTTCTTAAGATCTTCCAGGTTCGTTAGTTTTGAATATTCATCCGGATCAACATATACTACATGTGATATATTTGGGATAAATCCATCTGATATATATTTATTACCGGAAAAAATTATCTTTTCATCCGGAATATCACGCGGAATCGGCACTGATTGCGAATCATGGAAGTAACTTTGAGCCCTGCATTGCAGAAGATACAAATTTTTACCGTCATAGGCAAATTCAATGTCAACAGGAGTATTTAGTTTTGTTTTCAGCGCATCCATCATCCAATTCATTTGATTAATAAATTCGGACCCTTCCAGAAACCCGTGAAAGTCAACAACCAATTCGTCATCCTTGTATTTGATATTAAAAGCGGATGCCGGTTTCTGGATCATGTTCTCTTTTACTACAGATACCATATTGTGAATTCCAGGTATTAAAGAACCATAAGACTTTAAGAAAGCTTTCAATTCCAGAGTTTCAAAATTATTATTTTCAAGATTCAATACATCAATATTTTTCGGTGAATATCTGATAACTTCATCAGGTGTTATATTCACATTTAAACCCGGTTGTTTGGGTGCGATCAGAATAGGATAATCCTCGGCAATTCTATCTACAGCTCTTGTCCCCAAACCGGGGACCAATCTGATAAGTCCATCATCCCTCTTTATCCTCGGAGACCACCTGAATTCATTACTGCTGAATGCTACACCGGCAAAACTAGGCAAAAAGTACTTTCCCACTTTAGTGCCGACAACCTCCTGAATAATTATTGCCATTTCTTCATTAAAATCCAACAACTCACGTTCAGCTCTGTATTGGATAGGATCAGGGCCGAATATGGATGAATAGACCTCTGAAATTGCATCTGTCAGAGCATTGAGTTTAGTTTCACTCGATCCCTGGTTTGCAAGAAACAGACTTTTGTACTTCCCTGAAAAACTTGCTCCGATCCTGTCTTCCAGCAAACTTGAACTACGGACGATAATCGGGCAGTCGCCAAAATCTTCAATGATCACTTTTAATCCTCTTAGTATTTCGGGAGGAAATTGAGAGTTTTTTAAGATTTGTATAATATTTGGATATTCCAGATGGATTTCACCTATATCTTTATATTTTTGCTCATAGACATTTTCAAGATTGTTATAATGCAGAAAGTCCATTAAGCCATCTGAGGTTATATGCCATGTTTTAGGTACTTTAATCTTATTGAGGAATTTATCAAATCCTTCAGAATTTTTTATAATGCTTCCAGCTAACAAAAGACCGGAACTTTTCCCGCCAAGTTTACCAAAACTATTTGAAGGTGATAGTATCTGTTTAATGATATCAAAAAAATCTTCCAGATTTATATTATCTTTTGCAATTTTTATGAATTCCATTTGATCGGACAATATCTTTCTTATAACGGAAGTTTTGATACTCTTTTCTGTTGCAGGTGCTAGTTTTATTTTTTCACTGCTTAAAAACTTAAACCTCGTTAATGCATTTATTATATCAACAAGTGAAGAATTCGGATTTTCAAGGATTGTGACAAGAAATCTGGATTTTTCTTCATCAATCCAATTCCTGATAAGGGGAAAAATGTATTCATCGGAAAAATTTTTAGAGGCCAGATCAAAAATATCATTGCTGAATGAAATGATTTGATCCATCGAATCTTTTCTGGAAGGTTGGTTCATATCTTCAGGAAGTGAACTGCTCTCATTTGTTTTATCAACTTCTCCATAAGTTTGAATTAAAATATCATTTGCTTCTGAAATACTATTTAAAAGAAGGTGATAAAGCATTTTCCTGGATATATATATATATAATTTAAGATTTGAATCTTTAAGCAGATCCACGATCACTCTCCATTGCGGGCTTGAATCTAAAGCGATCTTTTCACCTGCAGTTTCCCATTTATTGTGAATTTTTTTCAATTTTGAATAAAGGAAAACATGGCTTAATCTTTCAGCAATTGATTTGATCAATTGCTCCTCTTCCTTTAAGAACAAATTTTCTATAGCTTCAGTTATTGTTCCTTTATAGGAAATAGTAATTTCACCTTTTTCTTCTCCCTGAATTTTAATCTTTGCTGAAAGGCTTTTTGAAGCATTTTTATAATCTTCGAAATGATATTCCTTCTTTTCGTACTTTATCTTTGCCTGAGCTTTCTTTGGAAATTGCATCCCTTCAGGGATTATTTTGATCACTGCATAAATCAATTCATCAAGTTCCAATTCACTATTCTCTAAAATCTCCTCAATACGATAAAGGCAATTCAATTCTTTTTGCCTTTCCTGTAGAGAGTGCAATAAAGTACTCGAATCTTTATTTTTTGAGTCATTCATTTAAATATCACTCCTTCACTTGTCCTTCCATTTACTTTTATTTTAACAGGAGATTTTAATTTTATATGGCGGAGATATTTCCCTTCCCATTCCATGCTTTGCTGGTCTAACCAGTCCCAATCTATAGGGATCTGACTTTTCTCTGAAATTGAAAAATAAAATATCCCAAGATTTGAAATATTATGAAAAAAATGTGATCCCTGGCTCATATCAACAAAAACTCCCGGCAGGGATGACTCAATTATTACTTCTGCTCCTGAAATTTCTCCCCAGGTTACAGGAATTCCCAACCACGAATCAGAGGAACCCCAACGTCCAAATCCGATTAAAATATATTTTTCATTATTATTTACCAATCTCCTGTTTACAGATGCAATCTCTGAAGCAATTACTCTCGTATTCTTCAGATGAAAGGTCTCAGGAATAACATAAACTATATTCAGGATGTTTTCTTTCTCACCATTGCCTAAAACTTTGTCTCCAGCTGTTAAAACTGTCCCGGGATTCCAACTCTCTTTTTCTATGTCCACGGGATTGACAAATGTCGCCATTGGGCGGACCTGTAATAAACTGAATCTGTTTTTTTCAGAATCATTTTTCCCTAAAGTTATTGCAAATTCAATTTCCACATCCGAATTAAAATGAGATTCACATAATTTTAGAATTGCATTGATCAGATCATTCACCGGTAATAATTTAGTCTGAAGAATGGGAGCAAAATTTATCAATCGTGCACCCCTGCTTGACACGCCAATATCAAATCTGTCTGATTCATGATTATAAGTAGAGGCAATTTTTGACAATGAATTGTCATATTCCGCATCATTTATTGATAATTTAATCAGGTATTCAGTTTCTTTTATCGGGTCATAGGTCTTTATCTCGCCCATGTTTACTGCCCAGAATTCTGTTTGAGATTGTTTCAACAAATCATTGGCACTGTTAAATGGAGGCGGGGAATCCGGATATACCGGGCAATAATCCCAGGCGTTTCCTCCTTCTACTATTGATTTTCCGAGTCCTAAGGCCAAACTGACCACACCATCTTCAGGCTCCGAATGCCCTGAAGTGTAAAAATTGTAAGATTTGGCAACCCCTGAAATATTCGGGTAGAACCTGTTATGGTATTTTTGCCCTACAACTTCCTGAATAATAATACCCATTTTTTCAGTTGTTATATCTTTGCTGGTTGACTTCAGATATGTTTTTGCATTAATGAAAAAAGTTGAAGAGTAAACAAATTTTATTGCTTCTACAAGTTTTTTATATCTCACATCCTGGTCAGGATGATTGTTCGGGATCATTTTGGTTTCATATACACCTGCGAGAGGGATATTCAAGCTGTCTTCCAGGAGGCTTGAAGACCTGATTGCAAGAGGTAATTTCATTTTTTCGATCAACCCTCTTATATCCCCTGATAATCTGGCTGGCAATTCTGAATTTAAAAAATGATGTGCAATTCTTTCATCACTAGATTCTGATAATGCAGTTTTATACAAATTATTCTGTTCCATAAATTCATCAAAGTATTGTGTTGTAATAACAATTGTTCTGGGAATATTAATTTCAAATTTCAGACTATATCCTGAATCCGAGAATGAGATTAATTCATTTCGGATTTTTGCCAATCCACTGGCTTTTCCTCCAAATTGACCTTTACCGATGAACGTGAAATCATTGGATTTATCATAGAAGTCCCTGTTGAAAGGATTAATGCCCTCTAGGTAATTATCCGATCTATCCATTAATTCTAATACCCCACTAATAAATTTTTTTAATATTTTGGTTCGTATAAAATTAATATTATCGGAGAGCCTTTTTTTTTCAATACAAGAGGGGTTTCCCCCTCCCATATTTAATGTCACTACAAAATTTTATATTTAAACCCAGCCTCTGTTTTTACATGCCAGGTTTACTCTGTCTATCGCGATAACATATGCAGCATCTCGCATATAGAGGTCTCTCTCCTTCGCCATTTCACTAACAGCGATGAATGCGGAAGTCATCTTGGAATCCAATTTCCCGAGAACCTCATCTTTTTACCAGTAGTAGTTCATATTACTCTGAACCTGTTCAAAATAACTGCAAGTTACACCGCCGGCATTTGCAAGAAAGTCCGGGATCACAAATATGCCCTTCTCATTTATAACCTTATCTGCTTCAGGTGTGGTTGGACCGTTTGCACCTTCTGCAATTATTTTCACTTTACTCCTGATCTTTTCACTGCATTTTCACTCGATCTCATTTTCAAGGGCAGCCGGTACCAAAATATCTACATCCTGTTCAATCCATGCATCTCCGGCTAAAACTTCATATCCCAAGGTCTTTAGCTTTTTCTTTATCAATGCCGCCAAATTTATCAGTAATACCTAACAATTCCTTCAGTTTGATCACCTGATTTTTTTACAGGTATATGAAGCCTTTCGATCTTTCTGATCTCCATCTTGAAACAGAGATAACTTTACCACCATATTGCTGTATAAAGTTGAATTGCATATTGTGAAACATTTCCGAATCCCTGAAAGCTGGCAGTCGTGTCTTCAGGGCGAATCCCCAATTCTTTTAAGGCTTCCCGGACGGTAAAAATCACACCATAACCTGTAGCTTCTGTCCTTCCCAGAGAACCTCCCATACCAACAGGTTTCCCGGTAATAAATCCTGGATATTTTCTACCCGATTAGTTTCATATTCATCAAGCATCCATAACATATGCTGAGCATTTGTCATTACATCAGGAGCCGGAACATCAGTAATAGGACCAACATTCTTTGCCATTTGGCGGACCCATCCTCTACATATTCTTTCCTGTTCATTTTTACTCAAATTGTGAGGATCACAGATAACTCCACCTTTCCCTCCGCCAAGAGGAATATCTACAACTGCACATTTCCATGTCATCCACATTGATAATGCACTTACTGTATCAATTGTCTCCTGTGGGTGAAAACGGATACCCCCTTTTCCTGGCCCTCTTGCATCATTATGCTGAACCCTGAAACCTCTGAAAACCTTTTTACTCCCGTCATCCATTGTGACTGGAATACTAAAATGAAATTCCCGTAATGGTTCTCTTAAAAGTTCTCTTGTGGCCTGATCAAGATCTAAAATCTCAGCCACTCCGTCAAATTGTTCCTGAGCTGTTTCAAAAGCATTATAATTTTTGTTGTCCACTACTACCTCCTATTTGGATAAATATTTTATTTTATTATTTAAAATCATTTTTTCTTCACTCAATGGGATAAGATCACTCTTTCCGGCTAAAATTCCTGAAATTATATCGTCTGGATTACCCATCGCATTCACATATACTTCTGCTCCGGTTGATAACAGCAGATTTAAAATATTTTGCGGGCAGCCTCCAATAACAATTTTCTGAACTTTGTTCTTCTTTGTTATTGAATAAAAGAAGAATGGATCATCAGTAATAATATCAAAAACCTTTTTACTTACCAGTTTTTTATTCCTGAATTTATAAATAAAAATTTCATTTGCAATATCAGTTCTTGGTGCAATTACATTTTTAAAAACGGTTGTTGCTATTTTCATAGGTATAAATAGCATTAATCCTGCCAATTCAAAGTGAGCAGCAAGAATACTTTTTTTTTTAGAAAAAGTAAGTGAATTGATCTGAATTGTTTCAAATTGTTGCATAAATAAAAAAACAATGAGACAATCACATAATGATTAACAGGTTTTTTCATGATATTTTCGGAAACAATTTTGGTGGTGTTCTTGTAATTGACAATAACTATAAGATTCAGAATATGAACAAAGCAGCTGAAAGGATAACAGGTTTTAAAGAGAATGAAGCTGTCGGAAAATACTGCTATGAAATATTGAGGACAAAGAATTGTAAGGATCATTGCCCGATGAAGGCAGGATCTGGCTCAGATGTCAGTTCCACATTTATACAGGATATAATCACAAAAGATAACAAGAAAAAGTATCTAAAATCAAAGATAATTAAAGTAGAAGGACATATTATAGAGATATTTACAGATATCACACGTGAAATTGAACTTGAAAAAAAATTAAAGGAAAAGTATATTTTTGATGATATTATTACCCGTTACAAACCTCTTATTGATATCCTCAAGGAATTTCCAAAAATTGCATTAAGTAACTCTTCAGTTCTTTTTGAAGGTGAAAGTGGAGTGGGAAAAGAGGTTTTTGCAAATGTTCTTCAAATGCTGAGCGACAGAAAAGAGGGACCTTTCATTAAGATAAATTGTGCCGCATTACCTGACACTCTGCTGGAATCTGAATTGTTTGGATATAAGAAAGGAGCATTCACAGATGCACAAAAGGATAAACCGGGATATTTTGTTCTGGCAGATAAAGGGACAATACTTTTTGATGAGATCAGTGAGATGTCGATTCCACTTCAGGCAAAAATCCTTCGTGCAGTAGAAACAGGAGTTGTGATTCCTCTTGGAAGTACAAAACCGGAAAAGGTTGATGTAAGAATACTGGCTGCCAGCAATAAAGATCTACTTAAAGAAGTCGAAGATGGTACTTTCAGGGATGATCTCTATTACAGGCTTAACGTTGTGAATGTAAAAATTCCTGCCCTTAGAGACAGAAAAAATGATATTCCGTTGTTTGTGGACTATTTTATTGACCATTTCAACCTGATAAATGAGAAGAGTATTAGTGGAATGTCTGACAGCGCTCTTAAAATTCTTACAAATTATTCATTTCCGGGAAATGTCAGGGAAATGAGGAATATAATGGAGCATTCTTTTATTTTCTGCAATTCAGGTATGATACAGACACGCCATTTGCCAGACTATCTTAAAAAACATTCCAGTAATCGGAAAATGAAAGAGATGATCCAAAATGAGATGAAAAAAGAGATAGTGGATGCATTAAAAGAGGCTCGCTGGAATCAGCAAAAAGCCGCAGAAATATTGAAAATTGACCGCACAACCCTCTGGCGGAAAATGAAAAAATTTGATATGGTTTAAGGCTTTTTTCTTTCAAGTAAATAATAATAAATAACTATTATCTGTACACATTACATCTAATCAATTATTAATATTTTGAATATAAATGGTATTGAAAATGTTATTTAAGCACATGTGGTCTTCTCTAAAATTCCTGGTCTAAAATTAATATATGTATTATTTGGATTGAACCTCATCTCTCTTTTGTTTTATATAAACTTTTTATATCAAAAGTGTGTCACATTCGAAGCAGTCATTCCATCCCATTTTGTGTTTTAATTCCCCGTTTGTTAAGAAATAAAATCCTGCAGCAAACTTCAGAGATTATTTTCAGGAAATCGAAGCCATCACCCGTAAATGGGGGATGGACATGACACAGAGACTATTTTTCCAGGATGTCGAGCTGGACCTTGGCCATCAGTTTCTCCAGGGCAGCCTGGTTGCGGGCCTTACCCTCCAGGGAACGGTGGGTGAGGTCAAAAATTCCGGCTCCGTTTTTCAAGATGATTTTGATGGAAGACATGCCGGTTTTGGAACCGTCGATAAACAACGCTTCCCGGTCCTGAAATTTTATTTTCTTGTGGTCATACAAGAAGTCCATTTCAGTAAACGACTTGCTTTTCGATTTCCAGCTGTAGATGAGGGTGTTCATCTGTGATTCATCCCAGTCGTAGGCGATCTTCTTCATGGTGTGGCGGTGGTCCCAGGTCTGGCCCTTGTTTACCTCATAACCTTCAGGAATCGAACCCTGAATGGCTTCCTTGAGTTTGTTGAACTCAGGACTGCGAGCTGAAAAGACCATGCTGAATACTATTGGAACGATAATAAAAGTCAACATTAATTTTTTCATAGGTCTCTCCTTACCTTTGTGACTAGACTTTTTATAACCTATTTGGTTATGTTTTGTCAACCGTTTCTGTTGGTCTTCTTTGGTTTGGTTTTTGTTAAGGCTAAAAGGACCTGTTTTGAAGTTTTATGTATTTTTCAATACAGATTCTTGCCCTTTCCTTATCACCAGTTTTTGTAAAAATAGCGCTTAGTTTTTTATATACTTCAGCAAAATCAGGCTTCAGGTTGATCAGTTTCTGATAATAATTTAATGCCTCCTGAAATTTATCCTGTAGCTGATAAATTTCTCCAAGCCTGTACAATGCCATGAAATAACCTGGATTTTCGGCTAATATCGACTTGTAAGTATTTTCTGCTTTCTGAAAATTTTTCTCCTGCTGCCAGCTTAAACCGATTTTATAATAAATATCAAAACTCCTGCTGAGCTTTGTCATCCTGGTAAAGATCTCCCGTGCTGCTGCTGATTTTTGTTGAAATAAATATAAATCCCCTAATGCATAATAAGATAATAGAAAATCAGTATCTAATGAAATGGATTTTTTTAATGTTGCCTCAGCTTTATTAAATTCACCTGTTTTTTTTAAGGAAATTCCCAGATTGTATTGAGCAATGGCAAAATCAGGCAATATTTTTACTGATCTTTGCAGCCACTTAATACTCTCTTTATGTTTACCTGCCTGAGATAAGGCAATACCGAATAAGCCGTTAGCCCTGTATGAGTCGGGGTTTTTTCTCACACTATCGGCGAAAATTTTCAGATCACTTTTAAAAAGTTTTACTCTGGAATTGGTTAAGGCTCCCCATGAAAATAAAATTATAGTCAGGATCAGGGTATTAACGATAATATTTTTCAGCTTAAATGTATAAATAAAATAAGCTGCAGCCAATGCAAATCCGATGCTTGGCAGGTATGAAAAGTGATCCATTGTAGATTCAAACATCGGAAGTAAGTTGCTTATCGGCAATATTGATAATAGAAACCATGATAGCCCCATGGCTGCATAACAATGCTTTTTTCTTGTTTTTACTATCATTAATATCCAGATAATAATTACAACTGATGAAATCCAGATCCAGATATTGGAATAACTGGTAATTAATTTGACACCTCTGTCAAAAGACAAAGGAAAGGGAATAATATTTTTGTATAAGTACCAGATGATAATTATCGGAACAGTTAATAATCTAGATATAAGTCCATTTTCGGGAACCCACCAACTTTCAGGAGAAAAAGAGGTTTTCAGCAGAAATCCAAGGGCATTGTAACGTAAGATAAGATAAACTAAAGCTGCTGCCAAAATTACCAGATAAGGAAAATATTTTCTCCTTGAACCATCGGCTTTCGGTTGAGGCAAAAAATACCAGGTAATAAAAGCTAAAATCGGGATCATTACTGAAATTTCCTTGGATAAAAATGAAAGGAAACTGAAGATCCCTATCAATCCCAACGATAAAACAGGATTCTTATTTCTATTATATCTGTTAAAGAAAATCAGAGCCAGTATGGCAAACAGAGTAGCTAATATATCACTTCTGGCTGAAATCCAGGCAACACTTTGAACCCTGAAAGGCGATAATCCGAAAATTAATGCTGCCGCAATTGAAATAAACTGGTTTAATCCAATTTCTTTTAGAAATAAGAACAGGGCTACCACGCAGAAAATATGAAGCATCAGACTGGTGAAGTGAAAACCGGCCGGATTAATTGAAAAAACCTCATTATCAAGTTTATAGGAAAGAATAGTTAAAGGCCTGTAATAGCCGGTCTTCCCTCTGGTTTCTTCAAAAAAACTGGTATTGAATATTTCAGATATTTTTGTTTCTGATCTGATTAATAAACTTTGTTCGATTAATTCATGATCATCGTAGACAAACCCGTTATTCAATAATCCCCAATAAGCCGCGTAAACGCCTAAGATTAGTATGAGATATATATAAAGATGTTTTATATTCAGGTTTGTTAAAAAATTATCAGATTTGGTGAAATTCATGATTTAAAAAAATATAGCAAAATCTATATCTCAAGTCAAAATGTTACAGTTCTTAAGATATATCAAGCTAATTACAGGTCTTTCTCGAATGCCCACCCCACAATTGTCTCCATTGTATTAGAATTATAATTGGTGTTTCCGTAAGGAATAACAAAGAGTTTAACTTTGTTGCACATAAGGAAAGGGGGGAGACATTGCGATGGAATGGAATCTTGGAAAGCCCAAATTTGGGAACCTGGAATAGAAAAAACCGCTTTGATTTTCTCTCCTCCCTTTAACAACCATTTTGATTTACCGTAGTCCTGGGGTTTGATATGACCTACTGCTATCATATCACCCTTATCATTGAACAGACGCCAAAGCAGGGCTTTAACACACCGGTTCCCCCGGTTAACGACAATAATGTCTCCATTCGCATGGGAGTTACGGTTATACGGATCAGCAGCAGTCATGGTGAATTTTTTTAGAAAAAGCTTGTATTCATAATTCTTATAATTTTCACAAATATCTACTGCTGTAACCTGTGATGTATCAGGCTTCTTAACATTTACGGATGAATTATTTATGTTTGATATCGGCCGTCCTTTACTATTTCTGGCAAGCTGTAAACCGCATTTAATTAACTTGAAATAACCGCTGTAATATTCCGGATCCGTCACCTCTCTGAATCCTTTGATAAAAACACGGTAATTATCTCCAGGCTGCAGATTCTCCGACACCTTCCAATCCCAGCTACCGTCATTTGCTGTTGAATTAACAGTCAGGATTTTGTTGCTCCCTTTATAAAAAATAATTCTAACCGAATTTCTATCACTGAAAAAATAATTCGCATCCCATTTTATGGTACAGGTCTTATTTATACAGACTTTATCGTTTGATTTGGGAAATAATATCGGATTTGATGCAAAAGTAAATAAACCAAAAAACAGAATAATTAAAATTGATATACATGTCTTCATTTCTTGCCTCCGTAAGCTGTTTAATTATTAAATAAAAGATAAGGTGAAAAATCTCATTTTTAAATAAAAAAAGTAAAATAAATTCCGATTACCCTAAATGGAAGATATTATAGCTTTTTAAATATTACCGATTTGTCAAAAAGAGATTTTGGCCTTTCAGTAACTGTGAATCCGGCTTTAGCAGCCGTATCAATTGTTTTTCTAAAGGCTTTTTTTGAAACATGGAATGGGGGTTCGATCATGTAAACCTGTCCATTTTCCTTAAGAAGTTCATTTATTTCAACAAACAATTTCTCCTGGTCCGGGACTTCGTGGACCATATAAAATAATAGAACAAAGTCAACCTTTTCCGATAATCCGATCTTATCTTCATCACATTTATGCAATATAATACGATCTTCCAGTTCTGTCCCAGCGATCTTCTCCCTTATCTTCTGAAGCATCCCCTCCTGCAGATCTGCAGCGATCACCCGGCCTGATCCGCCTGTAAGTAGAGCTATGTCAATAGTGCAAAAACCCGGCCCGCATCCCAGATCGAGAACGGTCATCCCTTCTTTTATATAGGATTTTAAAATTTTATACGGATTTTGTACCCATCTCCGGATCCTGCTGTCTAGACTATCAGCGATCTCCACCGGACAAACACGATTTTTCCTGTCATTCATTGTATCTTTCTCCTATGTAATATAACGCCTTTATATCAAATATTGTTTAGTAATTGCTGACCTCAATTTTTTCCAACCGGAATAAATGCATATGTTCAAATTTTACAAATAATGGAAGTGTTTGAGACAACAAGAGAATGTACCCAGAGTTCAGGTCATTCTAATTCTTCCCGAACCTTGATCCACTCCAGAGCATCCTCTCTGGTAAAAAAAACAGTGACTGAAAAATCAACAAAAGACTCGGTCTTCATCTCCCACATCCGTGCCAGTCCGAAATCATTTACCGAAGAGATAATAATGGCCATCTTCCCGTTCCCGATCTGTTCCCGTGATCCCACTACCAGATCCTTTATAAACTGAATATCAGTTGGCTTAAATTTTTTGAATGATAATTCCCGAAAATCAATGATCACGTTCATCCCCGGTTCCCATCGTTTATCATTGAGATATTCATAATGAAAATCACGGATTCCTTTTCTGGAAACTTCTCCAACCCCGTGAATATACACAGCGCTTAATTCGGGTTTAAATTTTATTTTATATTCCATTTCATTCTTAGCTTTATACACAATTATTAAATAACTTGCCACGAATGGATACAAATCAGGAATGAGAACATTCTTGCTGAAAACAAATTTGAAAACAAAGGGCAGACCGTGGTCTGCCCATTTTATGTCGGAGTCAGGCCGGAAGAAATCCGGCCGGATTAATTTTTACAGATCGTGGATCTTCATTCTGATGATTCTATCAAGTGTGACTTCTTTACCTCGCTTCTTAAGGAATCCCATCATCTCTTTGATATATTCTTCATCTACATCATGAATCTTCAATGAAATTAACTGCTGGAGTGAAACATCTTTAAAACCAAGCTTTTGAACTTCTTTAATAAACGGTATTGTTACATTATGGATTTTTAATGAAGTCAATTTTGATAAAGAAACATCCCCAAATCCCAGGTTACTTATTTCTTTCATAAACTGTATAGAAACATTATGAATTTTTAATGAGGTTATTTTTGATAACGAAATATCCTTGTAACCAAGGGCCTGAATTTCTTTAATGAAATCTGTAGATACATTATGAATCTTCAATGAAATTATTTTCGATAGTGAAATGTCTTTAAAACCGAGCGCTTTAATTTCTTTTATAAAAGGTATTGTCACATTGTGAATGCTCAATGAAGTTATTTTTGATAATGTAACATCCTTGAACCCGAGTTCGCGTATATCCTTAATGAAATCAAATGAAACATTATGAATGTTCAGAGAAACAAGTTTCTCCGCTGAAATATCTTTAAATCCGAGTTTTTTTAATCCTTCCCAGTATTCCGGTTTAACATCATGAATGTTCATTGAAATTATTCTTTTTAAAGAGACATCCTTATGGCCGGATGAGTGGAGCTTTTTAATATAATCAATTTTTACATTATGTATGAACAGGGAGAGTGCTTCCGATGGAGAGATATCCTTATACCCCAACTTTCTCAACTCCTTAAAAAACTCCGGTTTTACATTATGAATTTTGAATGAGAGAAGTTTTGATGTTGAAATGTCTTTAAATCCCGCTTTTCTGAGTTCATTGATATAATCGATCTTCACATTGTGGATCGCAAAACTGAACAGTCTTTTTGCCGAGATATCGCCATAGCCGAGTTTTTTTAGATCACTGATATATTTTCTGTTGATATCCCCGGCAAAGAAAAAGATCATTTTATCTTTGTCTATAGCACCTATCCCTGATTCCCTGAGAAATGCATTAAATTCTTTGCTCCCGTAAAACACAAATCTTCCTTCACCCTCATCATCATCAAACTTCCCTTTCAGTTTCAATGTACCAGCTTCCCTTTTAATCTCAAAATTGTAAGCTTTGCCTGTCTGAAAACTTGAAAGTTCCCCTTTTTTTACCTTCATCGTTGATGACCATATACCATCTTTCCATTCACATTTGAACTTAAGTACTATATGATCTCCTTCGACCCATGCTGTCCATTTACCATCAAGATCATTTCCTGTTTCTGCCAGGGCCAGGCTGTTCATCAGCAGGAACATCATGATCAAAAGCATTAAACCTTTAAATAAATTTTTCATTACTTACCTCCATTAAATTTAAATATTCGAGCTTTCATAGATGAGACCATGATTTCCAAAAATGGTTACAAAAAAAGAAATAATCTGAGTGGCAACATAAGGGCGTTTACCTCTTCTTTATATATATATTCCCGTTCAATGATTTTATCAGATATTCCGCCCCGCCTTTATTAATTTTTCCATAAGTCCATTGATCAAGTGTAACCTTGGTACTTCCTGAATTTTTATGTTTCCTGATATTTGTTTTCCTTTTATCCACATTAATAGTGAAATCAGAATAGATCTCACCATATTCAGTTCTCATTTTCAGGCAAATATCCGCATCAACCGGAAAACGAAGATCTATGTTGCCTTCAATTGTCGAGAATACCATCGGCATGTCCGGATCAACTTTTACAAAATCTGCAAAAATATTCCCATCTATTGTTGAGATTATCGAAGATCCTGATACATTCACTAACTTTACATCGCCATTATTATTATTAATCTCAAATACTCCGTTGATATCACGTACGAATATCTCTCCATTATCATCTGTTGACAGCTTTAAAGAGAAATTGCGGGGAACTCTGATATCAAGATCTATAGTTTTCCGATATGAATTAACAGAGACGAATACAACATTATCTTTCTCGGTAGCACTCAGTTTAAGAGCCGATCCGGAGATAAGCTTCATCCCGTTATTATTCATCGGGTCACGGTAACTTGCAGTAATAACAATTGTTTTCCCGTTATAACCGGATACATTGATTGACCCTTTATAATGATTAACTGAAACAAGTCCCGGTTTGCCGGAGTTTGACAGAGGGACCGATATCTGCTCTGGATCGGATCCATACGAAAGTATCGACAATAAAAATATAATAGAGAGAAAAGCAGTACTTAGTTTAAGTTTATTTTGTTTTTTCATCTTACAATTTTTGTATCGTCTCCTTTGTTTTATTTCTTACTGAATAATTCAGCTCCCTGTTCTGTAATAACCGGTTGAGCTCTGCAATTGAATTCTTCTCTTTTAGTTTCAGCATAAGATCAATAAGAGCAACCTGAACCAAAGGTGATTCCTGCTCAGATATTGATTTGATCAGTCCATTTCTGACAAATTGAATGTCCGAATAATTTGAGAGGGCCTCAACCGCAGTTAAACGGACATTCGGGTTCGGATCATTATTGAGTGTGTTAAGAAAAGCATTCAGGATCTTATCATCAACATTTTCGAATTCACCGGCATATGAAATAGCCTTTATCCGTTTTGTAGCAGAGGGCTGTTCCAGCATTGAATACATTATAACCTGCTTCATCTGATCGATCTCTCTTGACATTGATTGAAGTTTCCCTCCATCCTGATTTGACCAGTTTCCGATATACCATCCAACCGCAAGCAAAGTAAGACTGTAGGCAAACCTAACGACATATTTATTCCTGAATAGATTTCTGAAATTCTTAACAAAGGTTCTCAATAGAGAATTATTCCGGCTATGTGCATCTTTGTAGACTCCAAGTGATCTATAAAAATTCAGATCAAGCTTCTCACTTGTTTCAGGGACTTCTATCCCGTCAATATTTGAATAGAGGTTTCCCAACTCTTCCAGTTCTGCTTTATTGTATCCGGAACTGATCAACTTATTTTTCAATTCTACCTTTTTATCTGCTGATAAATCAGAAGATAAATACTCAGCGATCAATTCATCCAGCGCTTTTTGCTTCATTTCCCGTTACCTCCATATTTGAATATATATCCCTTAACTCTTTTAAAGCTCTGAAAATACGAACTTTTACAGCAGTTTCACTGCAATTGAGCATTCCCCCGAGCTCTTTATATTTAATACCATCGATCTTACTCAACATTAATATTGCCCGTTTTTCCGGGACCAGTTTAAGCATTGCCCTGTTCAGAATGTCAAGCTCCTCATTTTTGATAATATTATGATTATAATCATAACTCTCCATATTTTTTAATACCTCGGGATCCTCTTTTAAATTCTTCTGTTTTCTAAAATGGTCAATGCTTATATTATGGGCAATACTGTACATCCAGGTGGAAAACTTTCCGTATCCCCGAAAACTTTCTCTATATTTTAAAATTCTTATAAAAACATCCTGAATCATATCTTCACTCAGGTCTCTGTCATAAGTTATTTTATAAAAGAAACCAAAAAGATTCTTTTTGTGCCTTTCAAACAGAATCCCAAGCTTGTCAAAATCATCATTTCTCACATCCATCATAATTTCATTGTCAGTATTCAATATTCTTCCCGGTATCCTTCAATATTTATTGATCATATTTTTATTGTCAACATTATAACGTTCATTATCAGAAAAGGTTACATAATGCTTTAACTTTGAATATAAGATAATTTTTTGCTAATCTGTTATTTCAGGAGGACAAAATAGGCAATAAAATATTTCTTTTCAGGTGCATTCAATTATTTATAATTATCTCTATAATTCTTACAGTATCTTCATGCTGCTGTCAGCCCCCGGACACAAAACAATTATCAGAAAAATATGTTCAGAACTGGAAACTTTTTTATCCGACCGAAGCTCTTGCCGCAGGAGATGAAGGATCTGCATCCCGTTTTGAAGATCTTTCCGTCAACAGTATCCGTGAATGGCTTAAGTTCAATGAAGAAATTCTTCAGGAAATTTCCGGAAACAAGCATATAGAAAAGTTATCAATTGATGATCAGGTGGATCTAAGTCTACTTGTGAAAAAGATCAAACAGGAAATATATAGATGGAAAATTGAACAGGTCCATTTAAACTCTCCTTCGATGTATGAGGGGCTGATATCACAGGCTTTTACTCACATTCTTGCTCGCCCTTTAAAAGAAAAAGCTGAAATGAGAAAGTCAATCCGCATTCGTTTGGAAGGTGTCGGAAAATTGTGTGATACAGCTGTGGATCAGTTAGTAAACGGGCCTCCGGAAAAATCTTCAGGAGCTGCCGCCAGTTTAAATGGAACTGCAAAATTCTATGAATCAGGCCTCAACAAGATTTCAAGGTCCTATTTTCACAATCCGGAAGATTACAAGAATTTAGATTCAGACATAAAAAAAACTGTGAATAAGATCAGAGAACTTTCCAGCCATATTGTTCAAAAGGTAATTCCCGGATCCACTATCTCCGACCGGCTGGGAAAAGAAAAATATAATACTAAGCTCCGGCTTTATACGGGCTTGAAGTTACATTCATTAAAATTACAAAAGATAGCCCTTGATGAGATCGAACTCGTTAGGGATAAAATCAAAAAGCTTTCGGTCGAATTCTTTAAATCGGCACATCCGGGAAAATATGCCGGAGGAATAATTCCTGAAAAATGTATCCAATATGCATTTCATGAAAATGGAATCTCACCGGGTGAACAATTCATCAGATTTTCTTGAACAATTTGTTACTCTTATTGACAGGGCTGAAAAATTTGTATATCGAAAAAAAGATCACTTCTCTAAGGGACAGTCGATCTCTGTTAACTGCACTATCCCCTTCTCATTTTGCCGGCGCTTCAATAGGCGGAGTATATCCTGCAGGTCCATTCAATCCCGATGCAGACACATTGTTTTATCTCCCAACCGTCCCTGATAATTCCCCGGAAAAAGTTAAAGATGGATTTTACCGCTCATTCAATAACCACTTCAATACGATGATCATCACTCATGAGATCTTTCCGGGCCACTATTTTCAATTGAAAGAGAGTTCGAGGAATGACCGGATTGTCCGGACAGTTTTTGGGGACGATCTGTTCATTGAAGGCTGGGCAACACTTTGTGAACAAATAACACTTGATAACGGTTGGGACAACAACAATGTTCTGACCAGGTTGGCACATCTCAGAAAAAGGCTTGAGAATGCAGTCCGCGCTTACACTTCTGTTCAGGTCCATTGTAATGGCTGGAGTAAAAATGAGTTATTAACCTATGCAAAAGAGAGAGGCCTGCTGGCGCCCCAATTTGCAGAAAACCTGTGGTACAGGGTAATAAATTCCCCACATCAGTTAACTTCCTATTTTCTGGGATTCAGGCAATTTGATATGATCCTTAAAAAAATGGAACAGAAATCCGGATTCAACCTGGGAAAGTTCTGTAACAAAATTCTATCTTCAGGATCCGTACCGATGAACCTGCTTGACCAGTCCATTCAGACAATGTAATATCACTGTTTCATATTCAGATACAGGAGCGATAAACAGTGAGTCTAAGAACAGTTTTTTTCACAACAGCAAACAGACTACCTTCCGGGGTACTGAATAAAATCAGATCTGCCAGGTTTGAAAGTATCATGTTTTATATTCAATTCCTGATCACAGGAAAAGTCCCCATGCCGAAATCTATCATCATAGCCCCAGCCACAATCTGTAATCTCAGCTGCCCTCTCTGCCCAACCGGTACGGGGAAATTGAAACAGGATCCCGGATTTCTATCTCTGGCAATGTATAAAAAGATCCTTTCCCAGATACCCAGTGTTAAAAGGGTCTCTCTGTTTAACTGGGGAGAATCTTTCCTCAACCCGGAGATCCTTGAAATAATCAAATATTCAAGCAGGGGGGAAAAATTTTCAACTCTTCACACAAATTTCAATATAAAGAGAGATGAGACCTTTTTTAATGAACTTGTTCATTCCGGACTGGACCGGTTATCTGTATCTCTGGACGGTGCCTCACAGGAGACCTATTCCAGATACAGAGCAGGGGGAGATTTTGATCTTGTCTATAATAATATCCTCTCACTGGTAGAAGCCAAACTAAGAAACCGGAAAAAAACACCTGTCATCAGCTGGCAATTCATTGCAAACCGGTTTAATGAGCATGAACTGAAGAAAGCAAAAGAGATGGCCGGGGATCTGGGTGTCCTGTTCTCCACCATGCCCATGGACATGAATGAGAGGCATCCGGATTTCAATTTAGGTAGGGACCTGGAAGAACTGAAAAAAAAATGGCTGCCCGCCAACCCCCGTTTTATTGAAAAAAGATACTTGGACAAAAAAACGAAACTCCACTCAGATCTCTATTGCAATTTCCTCTTTTCACAACCTGTGATCTCAACGGACGGAAATGTATACCCCTGCTGCCGCTTGACAGATGAAGTAAATGCCTTCGGAAATATCAACTATGAACCGTTTGAAAAGATCTGGAACAATGAGAAATTCACGGCGGCAAGACAAATTTTCAGAAAGTGGAAGAAAACAACGGAGTCAATTGATACGATCTGCCATCACTGCCAATGCGGCTGCGAAGTCGATAATTCCCCTACATCCCGGGGATCCTGATCTTTTTTAATGCAAATTTTACAAATCGGGACTTAACCTGTTCACTTGCTATGACCTTATCCATTTTGGGAAGTGCACAAATTCCCATAACCAGTTTATTAAGGAATTTGCTTCCCCTGCCTGCACCCTGATCAAAAAGCAGGTGAGCTAGTCTCCCTTTTTCAAGGGCCATACGGATCGATCTTTCGATCGAATTTTTTGAAACATAAGGCCTTGTTTCCCTGGTCTCCATTTTCATTGCGTTGTTTGGATCACAGGCGGAAACACAAATTCCGCATCCTATACATCTATCGGTATTAATCTTCGGTAATAACCCATTCTTTTTATTTGCAACTTGTGGAGAAGGTATCATTGTTATGGCACCAACCGGGCAGGCTCTGGCGCACCTGCTACATCCCCTGCAATTTTCAGATACAACTGATGCCTGATAATTACTCGGATTAACAGCCATAAGATCATACTCATTTATTGCCTGCAACTGACCGCAGCAGCAGCTGCAGCAATTACAGATATATGTCGGCCGGTTCATTATATTATCGGCTATCTGAACCAGACCGTCTGCTCTGGAGTCCTCAAGGATCTTCATTGCCTCTTCTCTGGTAATCTCTCTCCCGAAATTTCTCTCAATTATATAATGGGCCCCGGCATTCAGGGTGAGACAGGTTTCAAGGGGACTGTCGCATTTCTTCCCGAGATGTTCGGCTTTATGACGGCAGTAACAATTTGAAACAGCGATCCGTCGCGCCTTTCTTATCAATTCAGTGGAACGCTCCCAACTCAGAATATCAGGAAGCTGATCCTCCTCAAGTGATGTTTCATGAACAAGGGTCCTTCCAATAACCGTATCAGTTCCAAACACCTCTTCCGCAAAAGTGGGATCGCCGTGCATATAAGAATCCAGCGCAAGCGCCATCTTCTTTTTGGGGATGGTATCCGAGATCCTCATCAGAGAGAATTCAATAAAACCGACAACCGAAGGCGCGACAAGATAGAGTGCTTTTCCTGTCCTCGGATTAACCAGGTCCATGACAATACCCTTATCTGCCAGGGCATTCAGGCGGGGCAGTAGTTCTTCAGGAGAGAGTTTTGTACGCTTGGAAATTACTTCGATCTTTGAAGGCATATTGGGCATTTTAGATACCAGCCACGCCTCTTCAGGTGAAAACAGTATTTCAAGAATTTCCTTCCACCCTCTCTTTGATTCCGTCTGCTTCGGTTCCGGTAACGCGGTCTGACCCGCTTCAAGCCGCTGGATCAACTGCTTATGTTCTTCACTCAATCCTGCAATATGTCCCATTCACCGCCTCCATTGTCACATCTGAATTTAAAACCAGTTATTATGGAAAGTTTAAAGGTATTCGCTGATAAAATCCAACCATTTCGTTAAAATTTTAAGTTATATTTAAAATCAACGGTGATTAATTTGCAATTTTCGCTCTGGATGGCCAGTACATCCGTTTCATATTGTTATTCTCATTTTTTTCATTGATCCAGTTCGCCGGGTCCGCCTCAACCTTAATATTGAGTACATATTTGGAATTAAACTCTGCAATAAACTGATGCCGTGCATTTTTTATATTAGGCCCAAATTCAGTGGCATAACTGGCTGCAGTAAAATAAATACCATCCCCGTATTTCCCAAAAACCATAATTCTGAACAACTTATTATCAGGCGGATACTGCTTCCACCAGTTCACTCCAGCCTCCGTGGGGCAGCATCTCGTCGGTTTTGATGAATTATTGCTTAGCCATACTTCGATCTTAAGCTTCACCTTTCCACGTTTTAAAGTAGGCAGTTTTGTCAATTTCATTTTCTCAACGACAATATCAGGCCTATCGAGTATTCGAACTTTGGTTTTATCAATATCCCGCGCCGGAATAGCTGAGATAACAAAGCAAATTGCTGTTAATATTAAGACTATTTTATTTAACATTTAATCCTCCAATTATGAACATTCTAGTACTAATATATAAATTTTATAAAAATATCTCAAACCAATAAAAAAAAAGTGGGAAATCATTTCTGAAAATGATATAAATGAATTAATCTTAGAGGATTTTTATATTAGAAATTATTGAAGGAGGCAGATCGTGGCAAAAGGGAAAGATAAAGCAAAAAGGGATGAAAAGAAAAAACCTCAAAAATCATTAAAAGAGAAGCGTAAAGAGAAGAAAGAGAAAAAATCTTCAGAATAGTCAGGTTTTAGCTGGCGGTTCTCAGTTTATCGAACCTTTTTCTTTCGTGGATATCAAGTAGTTTTTTTCTCATTCTGAGATTCCTGGGAGTAACCTCTAAAAGTTCATCATCTTCAATATATTCCAGCGATTCCTCCAGTGTGAATTTTTTCGGAGTAATTAATCTTACTGCTTCATCCGCCCCTGACGACCTCATATTCGAAAGCTTCTTGGTCTTGCAGACATTCACAACAAGATCATTATCTTTACTGTGTTCACCAACTATCATACCTGAATAAACAGGTATTCCAGCATCTATAAAGAGTGTCCCTCTGGGTTGAAGATTGAAAAGTCCGAAAGGTACTGATGTCCCGTTCTCAAGGGCAATCAGAACACCTTTGGTCTTTTTGTTGAACTCACCTTTGAAAGGTTCATATCCGGAAAAACTGTGATTAAGAATTCCCGTTCCCCTTGTAGCAGTTAAAAATTCATTATTAAATCCTATCAATCCTCTCGCTGGTATATGGAATTCCACTCTTGAGTATCCGCTTACTGCCGAAGTTAAATTAATAAGTTCGCCTTTTCGTTTTCCGAACATTTCTATGACAACTCCGCTGAACTGTTCCTCAACATCAATAACTGCATGTTCGACCGGTTCACACTTTTCTCCATTTATTTCCTTATAAATTACTTCAGGTTTCGATACTTGAAACTCGTAACCTTCCCTTCTCATGTTTTCAATAAGTATTGAGAGTTGAAGTGCGCCCCTGCCCTTGACCAGGAATGAGTTCTTCATCTCAGTTTCGGACACTTTCAAACTCACATTGGTCAGAAGTTCCTTCTGAAGTCTGTCCCATATATTTCTTGAGGTCACATACTGCCCCTCTTTACCTGCAAAAGGAGAATCATTTACAATAAAGTTCATTGCAAGGGTCGGCTCATCAATATCAATGGATTTTAACGGGACAGGATGATTCTTATCAGTTATGGATTCCCCTACATCTATGGTAGCAATTCCTGCTATAGAGACAATATCCCCCGCAGAAGCTTCTTTAACACTGACCTTGGTTATTCCCTGATAATTAAAAAGTTTTGTTATCCTGCAGAGTTTCTGTTCACCATTCCGTTTGAGAAGCAATACATCTTCCCCCTGTTTCAATGTTCCATTATGTATTTTTCCGGTTCCCATTTTTCCGAGATAGTTATCATAACTGATCGCTGAAGTAAGAAACTGAAGCGGAGCATCCTTATCCCCTCCGGGTTCTTTAACATTTTTAATTATAGTTTCGAAAAGCGGTATAAGGTCCATATTGTTATCATTGGCATCATACCTGGCATAGCCACCCGTCGCAGATGAATATATAACAGGGAAATCGAGCTGCTCATCATCTGCATTTAATTCAACAAAAAGGTCAAAAACCTGATTCAGCACCTCATCAGGCCTTGAATTGGGCCTGTCGATCTTATTTATAACTACAATTGGTTTTAATCCCTGTTCCAGTGATTTTTTAAGAACATATTTGGTCTGCGGCATAGGACCTTCAAATGCATCAACAAGAAGAAGTACAGAATCCACCATACGCATTATTCTCTGAACCTCTCCACCGAAATCCGCATGCCCGGGAGTATCAACAATATTAATTTTGTAATCTTTATAAAGCAATGCCGCATTCTTCGAGAAAATCGTTATTCCCCTCTCTCTCTCAAGGTCATTTGAGTCCATCACCCTTTCAACTACCTTCTGATTCTCCCGGAAAACTCCGGCCTGTTTTAATGCCGCATCTATCAGGGTTGTCTTCCCGTGGTCAACGTGGGCAATGATTGCTATATTCTTTATTTTTTTCATAGTTTCCTTTTTTGCACAAATGTATACCTTCCCGATCAATAAATGTTTTGGGGATTCGGAACAACAAATATGGAATATATTATACCATACTTTAGCTGTGGGAAACACAAACTGAATCCGAAGAATTAAATGGAGCAGGTTTCAGATTTATAATTCCTTAAAAAAGAAAACTATGTCGAATCAGTTTTTTGGGGGGAAAAAATAATCCTTTGGGTGTTTTATCAAATGGATGAAAAGGAGTTTCAGCAATTGATCTGTTTCTTTAAGGTTCAGATTCCTGGACCTTATCGCCAATCCGAGTGCAAGGCCGAAACTGACTATAAAATTAATAAATCCTATAATAGATATACTGATAACCGTATGAATAATTGAATCAAGTGCAATATCATTCCCTGTTGCAGACAGAGATATCCCGAAATTGGCAGTGGCAAATGCAATATGCCTTGTATCAAGGTACAATCCAAAAAAACTACCGATTACCGGAGTGAAACCAAAGAATAATCCCAAAGAAATATTACCGAATATTTTCCCTGTATTTCGTCCAATATAACCGCTGATGAAATTTAGTTTCTTTTCACTGAACATTTTTTTCAGCCATCTGCTTGCGCAAATTCGTTCAGGGATCCGGTCGTAAATGATCATGTTCTCATAAAAACCGGTTATCAAAGAAGAATTGAAAAGAAATATTCCCGCCAGCATTGCAAAAAAAAGTGATGGGCTTTGCCACATATGGAGTTCATCTACCAGATGTTTATACTTCTCCGGTGTTCCCGGATTAATACCGAAAATATTAATAAGCATCCACGTAATGAAGAATCCGACAGTAAATGCAGCCAGCAGATTACCCATGAAGAAGACAAACTGACTTCTTGTGATCTTGACAATAAGATCTTTAAGATGGGCAGCTACCTCTTTCTCTTTATGAAGATGACGGTCCCTGTCAATGACAGATGCTATCGAACTGGCAGTAACTGATGGCACCTTTGTGGCAAGTGTCGCTCCCGTTAATTGAATTGAAACAAAACATAAACAATAGATTAAGCTGGTGATCATCGCAGACCCGAATGGAGAATCCCCGGAGCCATAAGCTACAAACTTGGTAAGACCTGCAACAGCCACGATAACTCCTCCACCGAGGGAGGAGAGGAAAAAAAGTTTAAACTCTTTTCTGTTCTCGGCTATATAATGTTTCGCAATACTGGCCGAGTGTTCGACCACCTGAAAATTTACTAATTCAAGATTATATTTCATATGCTTACGCAGACTGTTCTTTGTATTTTCCGCCCTGATCAATTCTTTGAACAGTGAAACCGTATTTTTTCGGAACACCTTCTGATCATTCTGATGGATCAGAAGCATCAGAATTCTCAACCGTGCGATCAGCTGCATCAGCCTTCTTACTATATTGGTCAGTCGTGTACTGGTTCCGAAATTGCTTTTCTTTTTCCTGAGGAGCTCCAGACTGTCCATGCACTGATCAAGGATAACCTGAATCTGTCTGTAATCATCATTATCCATGGTAGTATTTTCATCAAGCTTACTTAAATAGAATGTCAACTCTTTATTCTGTTCAAGGAACGGAGAGTTTATCTCATCGAGGTGAGTAAGTTTGCCTGTAATTTCCGGAGCCATTCCCAAAGCCGCAATTTTATGTGAAATTATCTGTATTGCACTGATAAAATTATTGAAGTGCCTGTTCTCTGAGTTCTGCCTTGAGAAATGACACAAAATTCCCATCGCTCTGATCAGTTCTTCCCACAGATCATCAGGAATGTTCCTGATCCATCTGTAGTCACTTTTCTTATAAAAAACATTATTTAAAGTTGTCCGTATATCATTTTCCGGGAAGACAGGAGGAAGAATATGTTCTTTAAGTTTTCTGAAACCTTCACTTATAAATCCCGCCAGGGGGATGATCCCCGATTCAAAATAGAGATGGATCGGATCCTTGATCGAGAACATCTCCCTCAGATAATTATTAAGCCCCTCACTGAGATCAGGCTCATTTTTCAGAATTTCGATCAACTCCCCGATCTTCTGAATTGCAGGGTCACAATTTTTTATTTTTTCCGGCCGGATCTCTTCTACCAGCCGGATAAGATAAACTTCATTCCATTTTTCTGTATCGTTATAAATATCTTCCAGAATTCTCTTCATTTCCATATTTCTTTGATCCTTATCTTAATTATATCAGAATAGGGAGATGAATCCTTTTAATGAAAAATTAATCGAAAGCAGGTATTATATTAAAAGAAGGTCAACATCTAAATGAGAATACTGTTAACAGGTGCAACAGGCTATATAGGAAAGCGGCTTTTACCTGCCCTTATTAATAATGGACATCATGTCGTCTGCTGTGTCAGAGATAAAGAAAGGTTTAACCCACCACAATCACTACAGAAAAATTTAAGTGTGCTTGAAATTGATTTTCTGGATGAGAAGTCCGTCAATCGTATTCCCCGGGATATAAATGCAGCCTACTATTTGATCCATTCTATGTCGGGATCAAAAAATTATTCCCATCTTGAATTATTATCCGCTTTAAATTTCAGACATTCGCTTGAGAATTCAGGGATTGACCAGGTGATATACCTGAGTGGCATTGTCAATGAAAAAAACCTTTCAAAACATCTAGCGTCAAGAAAGGCTGTTGAAAAAGAATTGGAAAAAGGGAACTTCAATTTAACCACTTTACGGGCCGGGATCATCATCGGGGCGGGAAGCAGCTCCTTTGAAATAATCAGGGATCTTGTGGAGAAATTACCGGTAATGATTGCCCCCAAATGGTTGAATACCCGCTGCCAGCCGATCGGCATCAGTGATGTATTAAAACTGCTTTTGAATTCACTCATGAATACAAAGACCTATAATCAGAATTTTGACATTGGTGGTAAAGATATTCTTACTTATAAAGAGATGCTTCTCGGATTTGCCGGAGTAAGAAAACTTAAGAGATGGATCATAACAGTTCCGGTTATGACACCGAAACTTTCATCATACTGGTTATACTTTATAACCTCCACTTCCTTCAAACTTGCCACAGCCCTTGTCAGTTCCATGAAAATAGAGGTGATCTGCAGAGACAATAGGATCAATCAAATACTTGACGTTAGACCTGAAGGATATCTGGATGCTCTCAAAAGGACATTTTCCGAGATTGAAGACAATATGGTTATTTCGAGCTGGAAGGATTCTCTGATCAGTGGAAGACTGGATTTACGAATTTCGGAATTCCTGAATGTGCCGTCTCATGGATGTATGCGGGACATTCGAAAGATCCGGTTTCATGACCGTGACAAATTAATAAAAAAAATCTGGCGGATCGGTGGTAATACTGGTTGGTACTATGCAAACTTCCTGTGGAAAATAAGGGGGATGGTTGATAAATTTTTCGGCGGGGTCGGCTTAAGGAGAGGAAGAACCCATCCGGAAAAAATATCTCCCGGAGATGCCATAGATTTCTGGCGGGTACTATTTTCAGACAAAAAAGAGGGCAGATTACTTCTATTTGCAGAAATGAAGCTGCCAGGCGAAGCATGGCTGGAGTTTAAAATTAATTCAGATGAATATATTCAAACAGCGACATTCCGGCCCAGAGGATTGACCGGGAGAGCATATTGGTACCTTTTATTACCTTTTCATAAAATTATTTTCAGAAAAATGGCACAAAGAATATCAGAATAATAAATGGCAGTTTATGAGCTATTCAAAAAACAGAACTTACCTGCAAATATTGATCAGGTATGGGATTTTATATCTTCACCTCTGTTGTGCAGATAATTGAATTCTTCTCTATGCTATCCAGTTCTTTCCGATAAGATATGCACCGGCTCCCACCAGAACCGATAATACAACCCCCCATACGATATCAATGATAACGATCTGCCAGGGCCACTCTTTGATAACCGCCCAATTGGTGAGTTCATAGGTCATATATGTAATGAATCCGAACAGAGCCCCGTAAACAAGGGCATAGGACAATGATCCTTTCTGCACAGCAGGGTAAACCACAAAAACCACCAGCCCCACATTAAAAAGTAGATAGAAAACAATGGCAACCGACCACAAAGGCGACGGCCTCATCAGATGCCCAAGATATTTTCTATAAAGATCCTTTGCGATCACTCCAAGCCAGAGCAGATCAACGATCAAAAAAACAAATACGGAGACTGCATACAGCTTAAAAAAATCTTTAATGTTCATTCATTTCCTCCTTTCATCCCTGTAAATAACAGGTACCAGGCTGTTCCCGATGTCCATATCCAGGGATCTCTTTTCAAATTCTCTCAGCTTTTTTACAAATTTAAGTTTACCGTCTACTGCCTTGGGTAATTTCTCATCGATTATCATATTAAAATGTTTCCCGTAATATACCATCTGTTTTTCAGCTGAGTTCTGGATCCTTTTTAAAGTTGAAGGAAGTCTCAGTATCTGAAGTATTCTTAATTTTATTTCAGAAATAAATTCACCTGATATCTTTTTCGGCATGCCGGCCAGGTCCCTCCCCAATTGATCGGAAATTGACCTGCTGCTTTCCTGGCATACAAATTTCAGATCATGCCAGGTATCAGTCAAATCTTTTTTCGACTTTATCTCCCTTCTTTTCAGCCAGACAAAAGCATGAAGCCGTCTTCTCCAATCCCACCATTTGAGGGGGCTCTGCAGGTCGTCTGCCGGTATCAGAAAAAACGCCTCTTTTAACAGGAGTGATCCGAATGCTCCGGGAGGTTTCCCCAGTCTCCGGTTCTTCAATGTGGTTCGGTAAACACCGCAGGACGGTGACCCCTCCATAAAAACAAATGCCTCTACCGCGGCCCGCTTCAGGGCTGCCATTGCAGCATTCGCACCCTCACGCACAAGATCACTTACTTCCTTCCCCCGCTTGTTCTTGATCCTTGCGTCTCCATTCCAGAAATCATCGCCATTGCCGCCTGACAATCTGATCGGTTCGCGTGGGACACCCATTCCACTGAGGACCTCCGGGCAAACCGGTGTCCAGTGAAAAGAATCCTTCTCTCTGTCAAGTTCACTGACTCGATCCCATCCTTTCCGGTTATATCTGACCCTTGAACCGAAATTACATGCTGATACGCCGATCTTTATCTTTTCACTGATAATATGAGGCATAAAAACAGTATATCACTTCTGGAAATTTTATTTTATATCGGAAGGTAAAATATAATCACGTATCATCTCAAAGGGCTGCATTGAGAGGCCGGTTGTATAATTTCCACTGGTAAAACAGACCACCATATTAAGCTTCGGGAAAATAAAAATGAACTGGCCGCCATATCCCCATGCAAGTACTACAGGGAATTCCCCTCCTTTCACATTAAATACATGATGCCACCAGAAATAACCGTAACCATAATCATCCGAAACATTGAGTATCCGGGCCGTTGATTCTTCGATCCATGTTTCGGGTACCACCTGGATACCTTTCCACCGGCCATTATCGAGAACCAGTTGCCCGAATTTAGCCATATCCCTCACAGTGAGGTACACATCATCGGCTCTCCCGTTCGGTGCTTTATACCAGGCTCTCTTTGTTATTCCCAGTTTTCCAAATAAAAACTTATCAGCAAAATCAGGAAATGTTATTCCTGATGCATTTGAAATAAGGGCTTCCATTGTATGTGATGCGCCGGTGGAGTAGGCAAATGTTTCTCCCGGTTCCGAGACCAGTTCCCTGTCCAGCGTAAATTTCACCCAGTCATCAACCTTCTCCATCTGATTGTATGTGTTCATCGGATCAGTATACTTATAAGATGTTTCATCCCAACTCAATCCGTGCCTCATCGTTAAGAAATTCCGGATCGTAATCCCGGACTTTTTTTTGTTCCAGTTTTCAAAGCTTTTATATTCGGGGAAGTATGAATAAATATTGTCATCAGTCCCTGTAATGATATTTTTCTCTATCGCAATTCCGGTCAGAATCGACACTATACTTTTAGTTACCGACATCATCGCATGAACCTCGATATCTCTGTTATCAACATAAGAATCAACTATTGTCAGGTGAGCTTTATAGGATTCATCAAGAATGAGTTTCCTGTTTTTTACAATCAGAAGATTATGGATGTTCTTATAGTGGTTGTTAGCGATCAGTTCCAGGAGGTTTTCAATGATCCCGATATCCAACCCTTCTGAATCGGGAGTAGAGATATCCCACCCGTCATTTTTTTGAACAGGTTTTGTATAATAATAACCTGTATCTTCAGTTATTTCATCTGTAGTACATCCTGTATAGATGATTACAAGCAGGAATGTGAAAATAAGTGTGAAATTAAACGCCCTGCTTTTCCGGTGCATCAGATCCCCCTGATCAATTTCCCATTTTACATTATGAGATCTATTTATCAAGTATAAAACCATCTATAATTAAGTCCTTTTGATTGAATTTATTTTTTTATAAAAGTCCCCCAGGGCGGGGGACCTGAATGAAGCGTATGGAAAAGCCTTATGTTAAGGGGAGAGTTTCGGAAAGGCTTTACATTTCAATTTATATATTAGAACCAACTTTTTAAAAAGTCAATATTATTCATTCAATAATTGACATTTTTTAAAAAAAGAGTATGAAATTTTGAAAATAGTTGTGTTATGCTAAGCTTTTAGTATTAGGACTAAATTTTTAATTGAAATTTATTTTTTTTAGTTGCATTATTAAAGAAAGCCAATGGCAATTGACAGAATCTATTACAAGGAACAAAATTTTTTACTGACAATCATCTATGATCAGCTCTCCGACCTGGAACTGATTGAACATGTTCATGCAATCAACAATGAATATCAAAATATCGACGGGCTTAAAGAGCTGGCCGACTGCCGATACCTGTTCGATGTCAGTCAGTTAACGGCGAGGGATATGCTGACCACTGCGGATTCGGAAAAGGGGACAGCGATAGGAGCAATCATTGCCGAATCTGATGTGATCTTCGGTCTGGCCAGTATGTACGCCGCAATAGCATCAAATATCCGAGAAGAATCAAAAGCATACAGGACCCTGGATGAAGGTATTGAAGCGCTTTGCATCGGTGATTTTAAATCTGTTCTGGAGGATGAGCTGTCCAGATCTTCTTATGAAAAGCGGTTTAAAGCCCTGAAAAAATCAATACCGGAATAAACCGGCATTTCTTCAGTTTCCGGATGGATTAAGATTTATTACTCCCCCTTCCATGCTATAATAAAAGATGGGAAATCTATTTCTGTTCCTCGCACTAACTTCCTCCTTATCAATTGTATTACTCCTCCGGATATTTGAAAATAGGGGATTTGACCGATATGTGATCATCGCTTCAAACTATCTTGTTTCCGGTTCACTCGGTTTCCTCTTTCTTACTGATAAAAAGATCCCTTCTGTTGAAGTAATTTTGTTCAGCTCTTTGATCGGGCTGCTATTTTTCATCTCTTTTTCATTTTTCAGTTATTCTTTAAAAAAATCCGGTATCGCATCAACGGTAACATTCGGCAGGCTCTCCCTTGCGATCCCTGTTGCCGCCTCGATCATTCTCTGGGGGGAACACCCTTCTCCGGCAGATATTGTCAGCCTCGCCGCGATCTTCCTGATCATTATTATGTGGGAGAAGAGGGTCACAAATATTTCTCCATCCCTCCTAATCCTCTTCATTTTATTCGGTACTATCGACGCATCAATGAAATATTTCAAGATCAGATTCCCGGGAGTTGATAACAATATTTTCCTGATAACACTATTCTATTCAGCCTTAATCTGGAGCTGGATCTATATTTTATTCTCCGGGCGGCCGGTTAAAAAATCTGCTGTTTTCAACGGTTTACTACTCGGAATTCCTAACTTTTTCTCTTCCTATTTTGTCCTGCTGACACTATCATTCGGCATCCCGGCTTTTGTCACCTTCCCTTTCATCAATATTGGTATAATCATCTCATCAGCAATTCTCGGGAAAATATTATTCGGAGAAAGATTGTCGATAAAAAGGATCCTGCTTATTGTTTTTGGAATATCGGCGATACTTCTGTTGACAATTTAATTAAGAGAGACTCGTAAGGTTCTTCAGTTTTTCTCCGGTGAGGCGGAAGACTGTCCATTCATCCATCGGCCTTGCTCCCAGAGACAGATAAAAATCAATAGCAGGTTTGTTCCAGTCAAGAACCGACCATTCCAGCCTTCCGCAATCCCGTTCAACACTAAGTTTTGCCAGATGAACCAGGAGTTTTTTACCGAATCCCCTCCCCCGGTACTCCTCTTTTACATACAGGTCCTCAAGATAGATCCCAGGTTTACCAATGAATGTTGAGAAATTATGGAAGAAAAGGGCGAATCCCACCGGCATTCCTTCGAGTTCCCCGATGATGACTTCCGCATATTTTTTTTCAAAAAGGGTTTCCCTGAGCAGGTCTTTTGTAGCTGTCACTTCCTGCGCCAGTTTTTCATACACTGCCAGTTCTTTTATGAAGTTGAATATAACCTGTATATCCTCTTCTGTTGCCTCTCTTATTTCAAATTCATCATTCATAAGTACTCCTAGCAGACATTATAGATTAACCGCTTTCTCAATTCAAAGATCACTCTCTGTTTCTGCTCTGAGTCCGTTTTCCTCTTATTGACATTAATAACTCAAATACCTAGTATGAGTAAGAATAATATCAATCATATTAGGGAAATAAGGAGAAAAGGTGATGGATAAACTAACAGTCCGCTTCAGCGGACCTCAGGGAGCAGGTGTGCAATCTGTGGCTGAGATCTGTACAAAGTTCTTTCTAAAAGAGGGATACCATGTTTTTTCCACCAGTGATTTTGAATCACGGATAATCGGCGGATACAGTTTTTCGCAGATCGGAGTTTCTGTTCATCAAATCAATTCTGTCAATAAATGCGCCGATATATGTTTTTCATTTACTGAAGATTCATTTGCCGGAGACAGGAAAATTTGTGGAGATGTACCGAAATATTTCATAGATTCGGGAGTGGAAAAATCAAATGATAATATGACCCAGATTCCGGTTAATGACATATTGGAGAAAGAAGAACTTTTCGCCAAGAATATATTTTTTTTGGGTATGATGTCATGTATAACTGGTTCCGACCTGAAAAATCTCTACGCAGTGATTTCCAAACAATTTGAGGGGAAAAAAGAGGACCTGATCCAAAAAAATTGTGAGGTCGCCGAAAAAGGGTATAACTACGCCGATCAGTATATATCATTCAGGATCATACTCACTCCCCCGCCCTCTGATCTTAAAAAGAACATATTGCAGACCGGGAGTGAGGCTGTTTCTTTCGGTTCGGTTGCAGCCAGGCTGAAATTCTTCTCCGCCTACCCGATGTCCCCCTCCACTTCTATAATGAACACATTGTCATCTCTTTCCGAGGAATTCGGGATCTTTGTGGAACAGGCGGAGGATGAGATAGCTGCAATCAACCTTGTCCTCGGTGCATCATATGCAGGCGCCCGGTCGATGACAGCAACCAGCGGTGGCGGCCTTGCATTGATGAGCGAGGCGATCAGTCTTGCCGCAATTTCGGAAACACCCATTGTGATTGTGGATGCTCAACGTCCCGGCCCGGCCACAGGACTTCCTACAAAAACCGCACAGCAGGATCTCAGTATGGTTTTGTCGATCGGTCATGGGGAGTTTACCAGAGTGGTCCTGGCACCCGGCACAATAAAGAAAGCATTTGAAAGTACACAAAAAGCGTTTTACCTTGCCGATAAATATCAGGTCCCGGTCTTTATTCTCACCGATCAGTATTTCATGGATTCATTAATGCTGAGTGACCCCTGGGAAATAATAGACGTATACAAAGAAAGATTCATAGATAAAAGCCCCGGAAATGATGGCGAACCCGCACTATACCCCCGGTATCCCCTTTCAGCAGAGAAAGAGTTGCGCCGCCGGATCCCCGGGGGCAGCGCCAGACTGGTTTTGTCCGACTCCCATATTCATGATGAACTGGGGCTTATATCCGAAGATTGTGAAATTTCTGAAAAACTGACTGAGAAATTACTCAAAAAAGGGGAATACTTACTCAGTGATATTGAAAAGCCTGAACTATCACAAGCAGAAGGGAAATACCTGTTGATCGGATGGGGATCAACATATGGGGTTATAGG
Source organism: Candidatus Aminicenantota bacterium (assembly GCA_963827565.1). Lineage (GTDB taxonomy): Bacteria > Acidobacteriota > Aminicenantia > UBA2199 > UBA2199 > UBA647. The sequence continues at coordinate 514,297 of CAWHBG010000001.1, read as the reverse complement.
TGATGTCTGCAGGGAATTAAGGTCTGAGGGGATCTCAATCAGGCATTTACATTTTCATGAAATCTATCCTCTTCATAAAGATTTCATTTCCGAAGTCATTAACTCGTCAGAATATTCAATCTGCATAGAAAACAATGCAACAGGCCAACTCTCATCCATGTTAATGAGCGATTGCAGTGTCAAGATAGATGAACGAATATTAAAATATAACGGCAGGCCATTTTATTTTGATGAATTAAAGCATGAGATCAAAAGGAGGATAAAGAAATGATAGCAAAAGAAAAAAGAACCTGGTGCCCAGGTTGCGGCAACTTCGTTATTCTCAATGCCATTGACAGAATCTTAAAATCAGGAGATATCATCGATATAAAAAATACAGTGGTAGTTTCCGGGATAGGACAGGCTGCAAAAATGCCTCACCATTTATCCCCCTGTAATGGATTTGCGGGATTACACGGACGGTCAATTCCGAATGCGATCGGGATCAAGATCGCCAATCACAAACTTGATGTGATCCTTTTTTCCGGAGATGGTGATCTCCTTGCTGAAGGAGGTAATCACCTGATCCACGCGATAAGAAGGAATGTAAATATAACTTGTTTTCTGCATGATAATCAGGTTTACGGGCTTACAAAAGGGCAGGCCAGCCCGACTATGTGGGAAGGAGAAAAAACAAAAATCCAATACGGAGGAGTGAAATCTCATCCGTTAAACCCTCTCCCGATGGCATTGTCTCTGGGAGTCTCATTTGCTGCAAGAGCATCGGTATCGGAGCCTGTCCACCTAAAAAAAGTTATGGAAGAGGCAATTCAGCACCCTGGATTCTCACTCGTCCAGATCATGCAGACATGTCCATCTTACAACAAGAAAAGAGATATAAAATGGTATAAAAGCAATGTTGATTTTCTTGACAACGATCACGATGCAGGTAACCTGATCGAAGCGATCAGAGCCTCCTCAGAGATCACCGGAAAAATCAAGCTGGGCGTATTCTATAAACATGAATCAATACCTTATGAACTGAATCATCCGGTAATGAACATAGAGGAATCACTTGTAGAGAAGGGTTTTAAATCAGAATTCAGGATTGACCAGCTACACACTCTTTTTAACCAGCTGAGCTGAAACATGAATTACAAAAAACTGATAAAATCAATAGATATCAATAAAAACACCTACACTTATATTTCTTTAAAAGAATATGAAAAGAGTTCCGGAATCAGCTTATCTTCTCTCCCTTTCACAAAAAAGATCCTGATTGAAAATATCCTGAGAAACATGGATAAGGATGCGGAACACCTGATTGAGGGGATCATTGATGAAGGGGACGGGCAGGGAAGCATTTACGAAATTCCATTCAACCCCTCCCGGGTAATATTGCAGGACTTTACAGGGGTACCTTCCATGGTTGATCTGGCAGCACTAAGGACAGCCTGCATCAACGCAGGGATTGATCCCCAATTAATAAATCCAGGAATACCCTGCGATCTCATTATTGACCATTCAATCCAGGTCGATTATTTCGGTACAGGAACCGCTCTGAAGAAGAATATGAAACTTGAAATGGAAAGGAACATCGAAAGGTACAAATTTCTCAAATGGAGTGAATCAGCATTTTCAAACCTCAGGATATTTCCACCGGGATCCGGGATCGTTCACCAAATCAACCTGGAATATATTGCAAAGTGTATTACATCCAGAGATGGTCTGCTATTCCCTGACACACTGGTCGGAACAGACAGCCACACAACTATGATCAATGCAATGGGAATTGTCGGATGGGGTGTCGGGGGGATTGAAGCGGAAGCAGTCATGTTGAATCAGCCTGTATATATACTCCCTCCTCCGGTTGTTGGCTTCAAATTGACCGGGGAATCTCCAGGAGGAGTGACGGCAACCGATATTGTCCTTACAATTACCCAGATTCTGAGAAAAAAAGGTGTTGTCGGTAAATTTGTTGAGTTTTTCGGAGATGGGCTCGACAACCTCACCCTTCCTGATCGGGCAGTAATATCAAACATGGCACCTGAATACGGAGCAACTATCGGATTTTTCCCGGTTGATGATCAGTTGATCTCTTATTTAGAAGTAACCGGAAGGGATTCACATCAGATAGATATCGTAAGATCTTATTCCATCGAGCAGGAATTGTGGAGATCAGAACAAAATCATCCTGAATTCTCTGATATAATTCATCTTGATCTCAGTACGGTTGAACCTAGTGTTGCGGGCCCGCTCAGACCTCAGGATAGAATCCCCTTGTCAGATTTGAAATCAATTTGGGAACAGGAACTTTCCTCAACTTTTAATAGATCCGGTAAAGATACAATCCTGGAAGATATACTGTCAGACGGATCGGTCGTCATTGCAGCCATAACCAGTTGCACCAACACTTCAAACCCTGAACTTTTAATTACAGCAGGGTTATTGGCAAAGAATGCAGTAGAAATGGGACTGAACATAAAACCATGGGTAAAAACTTCATTTGCTCCCGGAAGCAGGGCTGTTGAAATATATTTAAAGAGCTGTGGCCTTTTATCTTATTTTGAACAGCTGGGTTTCCACATTGTCGGGTATGGCTGCACCACCTGTATCGGAAATTCAGGCCCGATCCCTGAAAAGACTTCTAAAATGATCAAATCGAATGATCTTGTTGTGGCTTCAGTTCTTTCAGGAAACAGAAATTTTGAAGGGCGGATCAATCCCGAAACAAAAGCGAATTTTCTGGCATCACCACCTCTGGTTATTGTATTTGCAATTACCGGCAGAATAGATATCGACCTTTTAAATGAACCGATCGGGACAGGAAAAGACAATAAAAAAATCTTTCTGAAAGATATCTGGCCTTCAAGAGAAGATGTGAGTATGACATCGGGAAACACTGTCGATCCGGAACAATTCAACATAGCATATAGTCACCTTAATTCTGTTAATGAGGAATGGAATAAAATTGATTCCGGAGGAGAAAAGGTTTACAAGTGGGATGCAGAATCAACATATATCCGAATCCCGTATTTTCTTGAAAATATTAAAACACCACCGGAAAAAATCAGTGATATCATCGGAGCAAGAGTTCTGGTTAAAGCAGGTGATTTTATAACAACCGATCATATTTCACCTGCCGGTTTCATCCCTGAAGGCCCTGCAGCTGAATATCTTTCCGGAAAAAGTGTAATTCGGAATGATTTTAACTCTTTTGGAGCAAGGCGAGGGAACCCGGAAGTGATGGTTCGGGGAACGTTTGCAAACATAAGACTGAGAAATGAAATGGCTCCGGGGACCAGCGGCGGATGGACCACTTACCTGCCGGAAAATGAAGAAATGTATATATGGGATGCATCATGCAGGTATTCCAAGGATAATATCCCCCTGTTAGTAATTGCCGGAAAAGGTTATGGGATGGGATCAAGTAGAGATTGGGCTGCTAAGGGTACATTCATGCTCGGGATCAAGGCAGTTATTGCGGAAAGCTTTGAAAGGATCCACAGAAGTAACCTGATCGGTATGGGAGTACTACCCCTTGAGTTCCTTCCGGGGCAGGACAGGAATTCTTTAAATATTAGCGGAACCGAAACCTTTAATATATCTCTTTCAAATATTAAAGATCCCGGAGCTAAAATTACAATCGATGTAGTAGATCCGGGAGGAGGTATCAATCTCAGCTTTTATGTCAGATCAAGAATCGATACTGTGGTTGAATACGAATATTTCCTGAACGGCGGGATTCTGCAAACAGTATTTAACAAACTGCAATCAGAACAAAAATCATAGTTAGTTAGAAAAGTCAGATCAATTTTTTTTGTTAATATCAGTTATTACCAGGTCCCAATCTTCATCATCATCATTCTCAACCAGTTGATAAAGTTTCCCGTTCTCAATATCGAGCGGATAGGGCGCCCAGATATCCCGATATCCAACATCCATATAGAATTTATTTATAAATTTCCCATCTGTTGTATATTTATAAAAAAGGTACTTTCCTGTTATATCCTTTACATAGGTAATAATGTAGAGTGAATCTTCAGATTCATCAAAGAAAAACGTGCCGACCCCCCCCCATTTATCAGAGAATCTGATTCGCTGCCTCCTGGTATAAAGATTCGGCATAAATTTTCTGAAATAATCCATTGCTTCCTTTTTATCTTTGCCTGATACGTTCCGATTCTTAAAATCCGGGTCTCCGATTTTAAATAAAAATTGCCCGGCCTGATCAAAAACACCAAGCATCATCTCGTCTCCCAGATACTGGACATAAATTCTCTCTTTATATACTTTGAAATTAAAAGTGCCGCTCATGAATTTTATAGTCCCGTCTTTCTGAAAGTTGCTCTTTGTCCGGGTAAAATCAGATTTTTTCTCCATTTTTTCATTATAAAAGGATAAAACAATATAATTTATCCCATTCTCAACCTTTGTACCGCCGTACCCCGCATAACGTTCACCGACAGGGCTGATCCTTTTAACAAAGGTTTTCTGAGGGAAAATTTTTTCTTCAAAAAATTCACCATCAAGGCTGAAATAAGAAATCTTCCCGGCACTCTCAACGAGAAGCCTCTCTTTCTGATAGTTAATATATACTTCCCCCCTGAACTCTCCGGGCCCCTCCCCTTTCTTTCCAAACATGCCTGTCATCGAAAAATTCTTCATATTGTATATATATGTATTGGATGCTTCGGGGATATACAACCTGTCCCCGTGAATATGGATATCAAATTCAGGATTAGTTATCTCTTGCAACCGTATGGTTTCACTATAAATAGAGATTGCAAGAATAAGTAAAATTATCATCAAATTTAGAACATTTTTCATAAACACCTCTTATGTAATCAAAATTTTAGAAAATAAAATAACAGAATACAAGTTCCGGACAACCCTTTTCCAGAAGACTATGTTTTAAAAAAAAGTTCTTCTTTATATAATGAATAAATGGAACTGCAGACAAAATTGTGCAAATTCTGTAATCGTGAAAACTTTATCGATAATTCCAAGTGCCTGCATTGTGGAAGATATTTTCCCAAAGACAGCGGGAACCTGCCGGGACCTGAACCACGGAAACCAGGGAGGCCGGATCCTGCCCTGAATGTTGAGCACCTGAAACTGATCCCTGCGATTACACTTCTTATATCATTGTTCCTCCCATGGCTGGCATGGTTCGTTGTCAAGTTGAATGCATTTGATATTGCACGCTTTTTCAACCTGTCCGCAAGAATGGCAGGCAGAAGTACACTATCGATGGGTGCAATTAAAATACTTATATATATGATACCGGTGGGATGTGCGATTTATATTTTCAGGTCATTGGCAGGAAGATCTGTTAAAATGTCAGGGATTATCACCGGCATACTGCCCGTAATCATATTTCTCCTTGTAATCACACAACCAACAACTATTATCAAGATGGTTTCTATCGGATTTATCACAGCCATACTGTCAGGTATTGCTATGATAACCTTATCGGTGAAAGAGGAATATTAAATTTATTTCTATTTCCCGGTCATTTTCATGGGATCAAGAAGCTCATCGATCTTTTTTTGATCTAAAAGTCCTCTCTCATTTAATATTTCTCTGATAGAACGTCCCGAACCATATGCCTCTTTGGCAATATCCGCAGCCATATCATAACCTAATTCAGGGGTCAGAGAAGTAACCATTGAAAGGCTTTTTTCCACCAGTTCCTCACACCTTTTTTTGTCCGCCTTTAACCCGTCAATACATTTTTCACGGAATACATGGATAGCATTGGTCAGGATTTTGACCGATTGCAAGGATGTATGTCCGATCAGCGGCATCATTGTATTCAGTTGGAAATTTCCTGACTGTCCGCATATTGAAATTGTTGTATCATTCCCGATCACTTTTGCACAAACCTGAAGTACAGCTTCCGGAATAACGGGATTAATCTTGCCGGGCATGATTGAAGATCCCGGCTGAACTTCGGGTAATATTAATTCACCGATTCCCCCGAACGGCCCGGACCCGGCCCATCTGATATCATTTGCGATCTTTGATAGTGAAACAGCAAATGTTTTTAATGCGGAACTCATAAAAACCAGGGCATCTTTTGTTGATTGAGCTTCAAAATGATTTTTTGCCTCATAGAAATCGAGCCCTGTTATTTCAGAGATCTCCTTTATAGCAATTCCTGCGAAATCTCTGTGAGTGTTCAGGCCGGTTCCAACAGCAGTCCCTCCCAGAGGTAGCTCCAACAGGCCGATAAACGCAGTTTTAATTCTTGAAATACTTTTATTTATCATTTCCGCGAAACCACTGAATTCCTGCCCGAGCCTTACAGGTGTGGCATCCTGAAGATGTGTACGGCCGAGTTTTACTATTTCATTAAACTCATCCGCTTTTTTTAAGAACGACTCATACAATAATCCAAGTGCAGGGAGCAGTTTTTTAGAGACGGTTTCTGAAACCGCAACATGAATTGCTGTTGGAATAACGTCATTGCTCGATTGACCCAGATTAACATGATCATTCGGATGAACCGGTGATTTTGTTCCCGGTCCTTTACCGAATTTCATGTTTGCCATATTTGATATAACCTCATTTATATTCATATTCAGAGAGGTACCGGAACCCGTTTGATAAATATCGAGAGGGAATTGATCATCCTTTTCTCCCCGAAAAATTTCATCTGCTGCACCTTTTATCTCTTCAGCGAGATCCGGATCCAGTAGACCTGTCTGTCTGTTGGCCTCTGCTGCTGACTTTTTAACAACAGCCAGCGTTCTGATAAATTCTCTCTGGAATTTTATTCCGCTTATTTTAAAATTTTCCACCGCCCGCTGTGTTTGGGCACCCCATAACATTTCCTCAGGTACCTTTACAGCTCCCAATGAATCCTTTTCAATTCTGGTTTTCATATCCCGCTCCTTCAAATTATTAAAATTATACGATATTCAGATAAAAATTTATTTTACGCTGATTAAATGAATATTTTTCTCTTTAATTTGTTTAATATACAGAGAAGAAAATGGATGAGAGAAAAGCTATAAAATTGTGCATTGCCCACAGAGATCCGGCCGGATTTGAATTTCTGGTAAAAAAATTCAGGCTGGAAGCGCTATATCATGCAGTTTCATTTACCGGAAATTATGAAGATGCAGCTGACGCCTGCCAGGAGTCTTTTTACAAAGCATTCATTTCCATTACATCATTATGCAAACTGGACAGATTTTACCCATGGTTCTATGTGATACTCAGGAATAATTGTCTCAACCTCATCAGGAAACGGGATCAGATCGAAAAAAGGCAGGAGGAGATTTATAATTCTGAATTGACAACTGCCGATTCCGGACCTGAATTATTTCTTGAAAAAAGAGAAGAAACTGAATCGATATGGGAGATTGTCCGCAATTTAAAAACGGAACACAGGGAAATACTGATGATGAAATATGCAATGCGTAAAAATTATAATGATATCTCAATCACCCTGGGAATCCCAAGAGGTACCGTGATGAGCCGGCTCTATTATGCCAGGAGATCATTTAAAGAAAAATATCTGGAAGCAGGATTAAATGGTACTTCCGGAAATAAAAAAGGAGGAAAAAATGGGAAATAACCAATGCGAAGAATACAAAACACTGATGATGGGTCAGATGGATAAGGAACTAACAGAAGAAGAATCTGTCAGACTGAATAATCATATGATCAGGTGCTCATCCTGCAGGAATGAATATGAGCAATTGAAGCGGACCTCTTCAAAACTTGAGGGAATGGATATGAAAGCCCCCGATGAAGAAGTTGTCGAAAAAACCTGGCGGTCTCCATATTCAAAACTTACAAAGAATTTCGGAATACTCCTGGTTATTGCCGGATGGCTTATCATGATGATATACGGTGCATATGAATTTATTGTGACCAAAGAGGCTGAATCGATTCCAAAATATGCTTTTGTTATAATTCTTGTTGGAATTGCAATTCTCTTTATTACAGTATTAAGAGACAGAATTAGATCTTACAGGAACGATCTATATAAGGAGGTGGACAAATGATAATCGTAAACACGGATACAATCCCGGGGAAAAACATTAAATCTTCACTCGGACTGGTCAGAGGAAATACAATAAGGGCACGTCATATCGGCAAAGACATTGTTGCGGGTTTGAGAGGACTTGTGGGTGGTGAAATTATCGAGTACACAAAACTCATCGCCGAGGCCAGAGAACAGGCAATTGACAGAATGGTGACAGAGGCGGAAAAACTGAATGCAGATGCAGTCATTAACGTGCGGTTCACAACATCGGTGATAATGGGAGGAGCAGCAGAACTTCTCGCCTACGGAACAGCAGTTAAACTGAGCTGACAGAAAGTATGTGAAGGATCATAATTGATCATTTTACCATAGGGACGAACCTGACATTCATCTCTTTGCTGACCTTGATCTTTCCTTTTACTTTAACAATATATAGAAGATTCTGGTAAAATCTCCCGACAGGAAGTATCAGTCTTCCCCCATCTTTAAGTTCTTTTATCAGATTTGAGGGAATTTCCGGGGGAGCGCAGGTAACAATTATTGCGTCGTAAGGGGCGTTTTTTTGATAACCCATATATCCGCTGCTGTTCACAACTTCAATTTCTCCGTATCCCTGTTCATTAAGCACCTTTTTTGCATTTTCAGCGAGTTCCTTAATAATTTCAAGTGAAGTAATATCAGCACCAAGTTCTGAAATTACAGCTGCCTGATATCCCGATCCTGTCCCTATCTCAAGTACCCTTTCGCCCTTTTTTATACCAAGCTTCTCTGTCATATATGCAACAATATAGGGTTGAGAGATCGTTTGTCCGTACCCTATGGGGCATGGATGGTTCCCGTACGGATCACAGATATTCCTGAACTTTTCAGGGATGAACATGTGACGTTTTATTTTTCCCATCGCTGCCAGTATTCTTTTATCCTTTATCCCAAACTCACTTAACAAGGTAATCATTGCCGCTTGCGCTTTTTTTATTTCAGAAGTATCATACCTGCTGGTTAATTTGCCGCTGGATAGTGATCCGGTGAGAATTAATAATATTATTGTCAAAAGTATTATCCTTTTTCTTCCAGCCATGAATCTGTTCAATTCTCCTCCCAAATAAATATAGTACAGAATAGAAATATTTCTACTTTTTACTGCAGGGATTTAATTTATGATACAGGTCAGATTTAATTCAGGAGAAAAAAACGGTTTTCTATACTGCAGAAAAAGATGTCAGGGCTTTTCGTATCTTTGCCTTTCTATCTTCTGGAATGTCAGGATGATTTAATGCTCTCCTCAGGACCGGGACAGATACTTTTGTTTTGAACATTTTATCAAACTCCCAGAATACATTACAAGCATCGATCATTAATCCGGAAGGGGAATCTGAGTTTATTTCGTTCAGGATCTCCATGAGAAAATCTTCCGCTCTATGCCCATCTTCTTCAACAATCATCCTTTTCAACAATCTCAGTTTCATTGAAAGATCTTTTAGTTCAGTATCGGGGAAATGGGTTTTCAATTGCAAATAATTAACAAGGGCTCTTTCTGTACGATCTCTCATTATCTCGCTCTCTATCGACCTCAACAAAACAGGAGCGGCTTCCGCCTCTCTTCCTATCATCATCCCGATAGTCCACATCTCCTCACCTATTTCAGGAAGTTTCCCTGAAGCCCCGGAAATACTTTTAAGTTCATCAAAAGCAGCCTCAATCTGACCGTTCTCCTTAAGATCCCTCGCATGCTCAAAAATCTCAAAATCCCTATCTACAAATTTTAATTCATCGTCAATGACCGGAGCTATAAACTTCTCTTCAATATTAAGTTTTTTAATAATAAGGGCAGCCGAAATTCCAAATGCCAATCCCCAGAAATGGGCCCAATATGCAACACCTGATCCTGAACTGGCCATTGAATCATTCATATACGCATAAAACAATTCACGGGTAATCTCAAATATAAGCATCATCCATGCAGGAGCTGTAAATGTTCCTATAAAAAAATATACCCAATAGACAAATTTAATCCTGACCTTCCAGTATCTGACAAGAAAAGCCGATATTACTCCTGATATGGCTCCGGATGCACCTACAAGCGGACCGGTAAACTCAGGATAATGAATAGTATACATGAAACCTGAAATGACCCCCGACAAGATGTAGAATGCCGCATATAAAGGCCTCCCCCACACATCTTCAAGAAAGGGACCCATAATATATAGAAAAAAAAGGTTACTAAGAAGATGAAGCCAGCCGGAATGGAGGAAAAAATGGAACAGCAGAGAAGGGAGTGTCCGGTCCGTTGATATCAATCCATACTTCCAGAACGGATGACTGCTCTTCAGATTTTTCAGTTTTGATATGAGAAGATCAAGATAAACCTGTTCTTCATCAAGTGTATCCATATCCGGGACTTCAACATTGGAATTTAGATTTGCCCATTTTTCGATCTCCTCATCTTTATCTTCAAGACCGATATTTTCAGGACCGAAAAAATTAAATTTCAGGTAAGGATGATTTACATAATAAGTTATCACTTTTATGGATGCATCTTTAAGATTTTTCTGGATAGCCTTATCTGCGCTGTTGGTGAAAAGAAAAACAATTATATTAATAAAGATAATTGCGAAAGTAACCCATGGGAGCCGCCTTACTCCAGAGCCCTCATGTCCGACAGGAAGGATCATTCAAATATTCTTAATTTAATGATACTGAATATGTCTGTGTGAAACTGCTTGCATTTCCATCCTTGTCAATTGCCTGCATCTTAAAATATACTTTCTTTCTCTGACTCAGGTTAAACGGATAAAAATATACTGAAAAAACATTCGATGAACTTTTCATTTCTCTGTTAAGTAAAGAAGGAGAAAATCCAAATTTAACATTGTAATAATCGAAGTCAAACTCTTTGTTCTCAGTACAACTGATATTAAAAGAGCTTCCTCTTGTTCCTGATAAAGAACTTACATCTGATGGTATCCCAGGAGCGTGTTCCAGGATTATGGGTATAACCATATCTGCCATAACCTGATGGCCGGAAGGGCTTGGATGGTTTCCTTTTATATCCTCAAGCATAGCTTCCCATCCTTCCGTTTGGTTAAAAAAAGCATTATAAGTATCTATATATTGGAAATCATTGGCATTTGCCAAAGCAATTATTTTTTCGTTCAGTTTTTCTGTCTCATCCTTGTAAAATTGAATTCCCGAAAGGTATAGTTTCTGAGGAGGAACAGTAGATACAACAGGGAACATCCCATAATCATCTCTTCCCTTTTTCAGGATCTGCAGAATGTTTTGAGATGTACTCGTAGAAGAAGACGATCCGCTGGTAACATCATTTGTTCCAAACAATACAAGGAGAAAATACCCTTTCTGATAACGGAGTTCTTCATCCATTCTCTGTAAACCCTGCAATGAGCTATCCCTGTTCACTCCAAGGTTAATGGTATAGGTCTGGCCGTAATTTTCATTAAAATACTCGGATGTTTTTGCCCAATAAGTCAGCTCGGGATGATATAAATCGAACAGGTTATACATCCGCATCTTTCCCCAGGTTATACTGTCTCCAAAGCCTACGATTGTATTGAGCTCTTCGGAAGAGAAATTTGGTTTTTCCGGCATTGCCCCTCTGGTGATCTGGTGATCATCTTTGAGGATAATTTTGATGTTAGCTTTTTTTACAACATAAGTATATTCATGATCAAGTGTATAGGTTTTCAGAACAAATGAACTTCTCCCACTCAATTTGTTATCATCAATAATTATTTCTTTTTCATTTCCATCAGTTTCAGCAATGCGGATCGTTCTCCCCTTTTTTAGATCATGTATAAAAACATCTTCATTATCATTGCCTTTTATTGCCCGGAACACAATAAACCTCGGTTTCTCTCTATCAAATATGACAGATGTATCACTTGAAACAAAATCAAATCTTTCTGAAACAACAACTCTTCCATATTCACTGAAAGAATCATAAAAACTCAGTTTTACATCACCCTTTTTATAATTTATCCATGTGACAGAATAGTCATTTTCATTTACAAACATTTTCGGAAAGAGATTTTCACCGGGAGTAAAATAACTGAGGTTCTTTTTGATACCGGTATCAAGAATTACATCTGTACCCAGAGGGTTCGGATTCAACCTCAAGTTTTGCCAGCTTTCCCTTTAATTTCATAATTTTTTGAATAAACCTTATCTCCGGCAGAGATACATGGAAGTAAAAAAAGCAATCAGAAAAATTGATAATATTATATTTCTCATGAAAAAATTATATCAGATACAAACGGGAATTCAATTTGGGAAACAGACAAATTCCTAAATGTACCCAATCGATTTCAGTTCTTCAAGTTCTTCTCTCTGGAAGTTCTCATCGATTTTCCCATCATTGTATTTCTTCATTTTATACTCTTTATATCTGATCCTGTTGTTTATTTTAGTGCACTCTTCAGAACTTTCCCATCCATGTTTTTTCCTATGGGAAGATCAAAAAGATTAAGTACAGTGGGAGCTACGTCATAAACACCCACATCTTCAAGTTTCCCGGACCTTACTTTCGGGCCATGCATTAAGAATATCCCCTCGGGAGCCGGCATTGTATCCAGGTAGATTATAATGATTATAACCACCATCGTAAAAAGAAAATCCGTGATCTGACATTACCATAAAATATGTATTCTTCCCTTTTTCAGATTCAACATATTCCTTTATTACCTTCTCCATAAATCTGTATATCGGAAACATAAGATCTGAAACCCTTTCGTTGCTTCTTCTGAAATTTCCGGATTTAATACTCCATCTTTATATGCAGCTTTTAATTTGGTCTTAAATTCCTTATCCATGAAATGGGTGATGAAATGCTGTGTTATATCCGGCAGTCTGAAATATGTCGCAAAAAAATCTGTTTCCAAATTATCCCTGATATATCTCGATGCTGTTTCAACCATTCATCATGTTTGATCAAGCCTTTTATAAATTCCAAGAACCGGTACCTTTGCCGCATTTTTACCCGGATGTGTTTTATTGTATTGTTGAAAAAATCCGGGAGGCCCATTCTTTTAAGAACTTTTCTATAATTTTTATTCTCTGTCGCCAAATGCTCCAAGCTTCTTAAAATATGAGGGCGGATGAACAGTAGGAATCAAGTGCATCTTTATTTACTCTATTCTGAGCAAATCTTCTGAAATGATCAGAAAGCATCACACCTTTAACCTTATCCGGAGGATGAGACACCCACCAGTTAATTACCGCATTGCTTTTATTGTAGGATGTAAGGATCTGCCAGATAGCCGGTTCCCTCCTTTGTGATTTTGTAAAAGGGACTTTGATACCATTCTTTTTTAGATATGAGAAATCCATAATTCCATGTTTCAGCATTGTTTTCCCGTTGCAATACTTGTCCATACCACATTGGATTTTGTAGGTTTGATTGTTTTAAAATCACCCCAGGCACTATTGTCTCTGAACTTTTTGAGATAAGGAAGTTTTCCCTTTTCTATTAAAGGATCAATGGTCGCCCATCCCTGCACCGTCAAACCCGAGAATAACAACCTTGATTTTATCATCATTGGAACCCGCTCCACAATATGATAATCCAAGTCCTGACGAAAGTAATATTGAATTTTTTATGAAGTTTCTTCTGTCCATGGTAAAATTATAACATAAAATATTAGGCTAAACTACAATTATAAAAAATCAATCTGAAAATTTTAACAATTCCTCTATTTTTGAAGGGCCCGATATTATTTCCCGTCTTAAGTTTAAGATATCCTGAACCATTCTGAGTAATAAAACCATTTAACAAGTTCAATACTCCCGCTTTTTATCTCTATTCCTGTAATACATCTCGGATGTACACAGCTTCCGTCATTAAAATACGGGACATCCCCGGGATCAGGGAAAACCGGAAAATGAGTATGTCCGATAATAACTCCCTTTTTCTGTTTCTCAGCAACATCTATGAACCTCAGGTCTATTTTTTTTCTGATTCTGAAATTTCTTGCAGGACTTGTCGGGTCTGCTACACCAAACCTCATCTGGATAAAACTTCCAGAACACTCTTACAAAAAACCTGCCGAACCACCACAGAGTATCATTAAGTATCTCCCCCTGATGTCCATGAATTAAGGAGAATTTCTTTCTTATTTATCTTTATTGAACCGTAAAACTATCGCTTCCTCAGCTTTCAGGCCTTCAAGTAGTTTAACTTCAAGCCCGCTTTGTTCATCTATTACTCCTCCAAATTGTTTGTTAAAGAGAAATTTATTTTTCCATCTTCTGTTGTGATTTCCCCAAATGAACCGGAACCTGTTTTTGCTGTGAAGTTCATCGAACATCTGATAGATGATCCTGTACCGTTCACTTATAAGCCTGAAATTTGCATTCTCCCACAACTCATCCCCATCTCCAAGCTCAATATAAGTATATCCTTTTTTTATATAATGCTTTAGAGCATTGATGTATACATTCTGATTATGAAAGAAATCATCAGATCTGTCCCCATGCCCGCGATGACATATCACTTAATATAATAATACGGGAATTTTCATCAATATTTATCGTTTCGGATTTTTTAATTATTCTATCAATTCTTTTATGAAAGTATTGATCTGAACATTTATTTTCACTGGAAAGGAAATGGAGCTGATGGGGATCGAACCCACGACCTTCTGAATGCCATTCAGACGCGCTCCCAAACTGCGCCACAGCCCCGTATTTCATATTATAGCATGATTTATAACACTACAAGGTGAAATATTTTTCAATTTCGATTTATTAAATTGAACTCCATTCCCTTATTTGCAAGTTCATCCGCCCTTTCGTTTAATTCAATTCCGGAGTGTCCTTTAACTTTGATAAACTCAATATTGTACTTTTTTACCAAAGGCCAGCAATTCTTCCCATAGATCTCTATTCTCCACCGGTTCTTTTTTAGTTGTTTTCCAACCGTTCTTTTCCCATTTGACATACCATTTATTATTGATGCAATTTACAATATAAGCACTATCGGAATACATTTTGATAACAGAATCATCTCTTTTCAATTCACGCAGAGCCCATGATGCATGCGGTCAATTCCATTCTGTTGTTTGTCGTATCCTTTTCTCTCCACCGAATATCTCTTTTTTCTTTTCCCCGGCGATATCAATATCGCTCCCCATCCGCCGGTATTATTCCGGAACTGATTCCCGGAACATGCGCCATCAGTATAAATCTCAATTAATTTTTTCATGTCCCACTCCAATACTCCTCAATAATCTAACTTATTACCTATTAATATTTCAACTTTAATAACAATTATTTGTTAATACGTATAATTTCTTAATTTTAGAGTTCAATAGTTTTGACTTTTTAAATGTTTTTTATTAAAATATCGTTAAATGGCACGCAATATTAAATTCTACGAACAATATTCAATGGTATGTCAGGTCATCACAAAACCTTCAAGACTTCTGATAATTGACCTCATCGGCAAAAGCAAGATGAATGTATCAGAACTTCAGGAAAAAACACAATTATCCACAAGCAGTCTCTCTAATCATCTAAATGCCCTTTTTAAAATGGGCGTTCTTAATAAAACAAAGGACGGAGTTTTTGCATTCTATTCACTTGCAGATATCAGTTTATTGAAGATTATTGAAAATATGTCAAAATTTGTCCTTAAACTTTCTGAAAATAAAACAGAATTTTTAAGAGACGAATAAATCCGTTTTTATCCATATTTAATTCCCACAGGAAAATTTAAAATTCTATTCAATTTTAACCTAAAAATACTTCATAATTTTAACCGGACTATTTATATCCGAAAAGCATTGAATATATGATAAGTGCTGTTAAAGCCAGTCCGATAATAAGAAAAGTCATTCCCATAAAGGTAACGAATCTATTATATTTCTTAAATGCATTATGTTTCACCAGTTTACTCTCAAGTTCACCTGATTCCACCAGCCTCTTATACTCTTCCGGTCTGTCATTCTTGTATTCTTGAAGAGGAACAAGTCCGGTAAATATGACTTTATCCATCGGGAAGGACTCCGGCCTCAGATGGGTATTGAAAAAATGTATTGTAAATATAAATCCTATCGCAAGAAGTGCTTCATCAGAATGGATTATCATTGCAACATTTATTGCCCATCCGGGAATGATCTTTGTGAAAAATTCCGGGAACCACAAGATAAGCCCTGATATACCGATAACAGCAACACCCCAGAACACTGCAAAGTAATCAAATTTTTCCCAATATGTCCATTTACCGTACTCCGGACCTTTTCCCAAGTCCTAGAAACCACTTCAGTGATCCCCAGAAATCCTTCAGGTCCTTTTATGTTGAACATCATTCCATTCTTACTGAAAATGAATTTGAAGACCGGTGTTTTCGTTTTTATTTTAAGGCTTATCAAATTGAAATACGTGGAAGAAAAAATAACCGAAGGTTACAAGTGGCCGCAAACCTGTGTATAAACCTGCGTTATGGACCCCCCCTATTATACTCGCAAAAAATGCCGCCCATGGCATGAAGGAAAATTTCAGGATCAGGCCGGTAAATGCAAGGGCAAGAAAACTGAGGATGACGAACAAATGGGTCAGCCGTTGAGATAATTCAAACCGCTGAACATAAACCTCATCATGTCCGTGAGCCTGTTTCTTTCTGAACTTCATATTCTTGTATGATCTAGGGAACCACAATAAAGTATGAATTCCGAAAAATGTAAAAACACTTATAAGAAGTAATGTCATCGCCCAGTATGTGTAATAGAGGATCGGAAATTTTTTCCTGTCATGATGGGTTGCATGTGTCAGATATCCAGTAAACCTCTCATTTGCATCTTCATGACACTTCTGGCAGGTATTCACAATATTGTTCATACCGACACTTGAATCGGGATCATTGGTAGGGAGGATCAGGTGGGCATTGTGACAGTCTGAACACTTTGCTGATTTTAAATAACCAAGCTGATAGGTTTTTCCGTGAACCGTATCGAGATATGTTTCAGACAATTTTTTGTGACATTCTCCGCAATGGTCGGTCACCTCCGTCATGAACTGATCCTTGGTAATATCCTTTATCGTATGTGCGGAATGACAAGTGATACAGGTTGGCCTGTCCTCTTTCCTGTATTGCTCGGAAGTAAAATGGATACTTTTTATGTAATCGTTGTATATGCCTCTATGGCAGGTTGAACATGTAGCCTGAACATTTTTGATGTTAGTAGAAGATTTCTCATCTTTGCTGCTGAGGATATAATGTTTATTGTGACAATCCGTGCAGGATGCACTGACCAGAAATCCCTTCCCGGTCAGCTTCTGCCCATGTATACTATGTGAATAATTATTTATAACTTCCTTTTGAGATAACTCATGTACCCGTTTAACTTTAGAGTCCTTTTTATGACAATCACCACAGAGTGAAGGGATATTTGTTTTATAGATAGGAGATGAATCATCACGATGGGATTGGATCGTGTGGGTGCCATGACAGGTTACGCAATCCGGTGCATCTTCCGCCATGTTTTTTTTTGCCATTCCATGGCCGGAATTGTTATACTCTTCGCCTGTACTGATATGACAGCTGGTACAGTCAACTTCATTAGCGGTCTGACAGGGCCTATTCAGCATCGGATTTACATCAGAATGGCATTTTACACATGTCACTTCCATGTGAACCGAAGATTTAATGTCTTCTTTATTTATATGGAGTGACACCTTTTCGCCATCCTTCATCATACTTAGATTTTCATCTTCATGACATTTCAGACATGCCTTATCAGAAACCCGGAGTACAATTGATTCTTTTCTTACTTTGTGAGGAAGATGACAGTCAGTACAGGCAGGAATAGCCCCCTTGCTCTTCTCCCATTTTTTGTTCTCGATAACCTGTTTATGAACATCTTCTATCCTGGTATGACACTGCATACAAGTTGAAGCAATGTTATTCGGATGAATTGATGATTCGCGATCGGTATGGGGAAGAACTTTATGGCTGCTATGGCAATCAACACATGTCGCTGACACTGACAATCCCTTCTTGAATAATCCTTCCCCATGAATACTCTGGCTGTAATTTTCTATAATGTTCCTTTCATTTATTTTATAGATCCTGGCAACAGGAGCTCCCTCCCTGTGACATTTGCCACAGAGATAAGGGACATTCATTCTAAACGATGGCGATTCAGGATCAGTGACACTCGCAACATTATGTTTTCCGTGACATTCAGTACATGTTGGCGCATACAAATGATTTGTCTTCAGAAATTTCCCGTGAATACCCCGATCAAACTCTTCCTGGGGTTTGTCATGACAATTTCCGCAGTTAACAGGTGTAAGCCTCTCTTCGTGAGGGAATTCTTCAACATCCGCTTCTTCATGGCAATTGACACATTCCTGATCTTTATGAATTGATTTATTATGAACTTTTATATCAACAAACAATTTAATAACTCTTCCACCCCTCATTGTAGTGAGGCTTTCATCCGAATGGCATTCCATGCATTCATTGTTATCCGCAGAGATCAAACAAAGTGGGATTAATAGAAGAAAAAATGATAATAAAATTAAGTTTGCTTTTTTAATCAATGCCAACTCCTTCAATAATCTTTCAGGTTTTAACCTGAATTATATTTAAATCTTTAATTTAAACTAACCTGAATTAATCATTAAACATCCCTTCGCTCAAGGAATTGACACAAACAATTTATATAATCATTTTCAAATTGCAATGATTTAAATTGTTTAAAAAAAATTTAACATATTAAAAGTCACATTTCAATAAAAAATAAATGTTTTTATTTAACCCTTTCGGTCTTATTTAATTTTACTTTTTTTTTTCTATTCCTATAATCAAAAGAAATAAACATTTTTGATCAAAAAAGAGGGCAACATGAAAAACTTATTGAAACCATTTAAAGGCATTGCTAAAATATTCCGGCTGATCAGGAGAAACATTGTTTCACTTCATAAACTCGTCTGGGGACCGGGTTGGAAGCGGCTGATAGTTGCCATAACAGTTACCACTGCAATCTTTCTCATTCTCGGATCAATTTCACTGGAAATTACATCCCGGCCGGGTTTCTGTTCTACATGCCATTTCATGCAGCCCTATTATGAAAGCTGGGCTAATTCTTCTCATAAAGATGTTACTTGCACAGACTGCCATTTTCCCCCCGGATTGAAAAATAAATTAAAAGGCAAATTAACTGCAGCATCGATGGTAGTGAACTATTTCACCGGAGTTTATAAAAAGAGCAAACCCTGGGCAGAGATATCGGATGCAAGCTGCCTCAGAAGCGGCTGTCATGAAACAAGAAATCTCCAGGGTAAAGTAAAGTTCAAAAAAAATATCATATTCGATCATGCTCCTCATCTTGAGGGACTGAGACGTGAAAAACAATTAAGATGTACAAGCTGCCATTCACAGATCGTACAGGGTTCACATCTGTCAGTAACCGAAACATCATGTTTCCTTTGCCATTTTAAAGGTATTAAAAGTGAAATGGAGGTTATTTCAAAATGTACAAAATGCCATACGCCTCCGGTTAAAGGAGAGAATAACAGTGAAGAGATAAAATATGATCATACTGACATTCTCGCAAGAAAAGTAAGTTGTTATAAATGTCATGGGGAAATGATCGTCGGTGACGGAGCCGTTCCGAGGAACAGATGTAATAATTGCCATGCAGAACAGGAGAAAATAGACCAGTACGATGATACTGTTCTCATGCACAAGAACCATATAACTGATCATAAGATCGAATGTATTCAATGTCATACTGAGATTCAGCACAAATCGATAGCGAGGACAGAAGAGATCATTCCCGAATGCAGTTCATGTCACACAGATCCGCATAAACTTCAATTGATGATGTTTACCGGTAAAGGGGGGAAAAATGTCCCGGATCACCCCAGTTCAATGTTCGAATCGGGACTCAATTGTAAAGCCTGTCATCAGCATCATAATTTTTCTGTTTCATTCGAGGAGAAGGGAGACACCCTGATAGCTAATTCCCAGTCATGTGAGCCATGTCATGGGAAGGGATACAATAAAATTCTAATGAATTGGAAGAACCAGACTGACAAAAAGATATCACAGCTTGAAAAGATATTTCCAATTATTAAAAAGCAGATCAAAACGATAAGAGACACAAAAAAAGGGAAAAGCTCTGAAAAGTTATATGAAGATGCTGAGTTTAATTTTAAAATGGTTAAATTCGGAAATTCTATACACAATATTTCATTTGCAAACAGGCTGCTTGACCAGTCATTTAAAATGCTTCGAAAAAGTCTGGGGGACAAAGTTGACCAGATATCCATTCCAAGATTTGACCGGGAAACAAATATTGTTCCCGGTGAATGTTCTAACTGCCATTCCGGGATCGAATTGAGAACGGCGAAGATATTCGGATGGGATTTCCCTCATTACAAACACCTTGACGGAAAAAAATTAACTTGCAGAAATTGTCACTCGAATAAAGCTGTCCATGGACAATTGATAATCAGAAAAAATGATTGCATGGATTGTCATCATAAAAAAGAGAGCAAACAGGAATGCGCAGATTGTCATCAGATCCAGAAAAATATATATGAGGGGAAACTGGAACACCTGACTCTCAATATTCCGAATGTTATGGTAAACGATGTGGAATGTAACGATTGTCATGTTAATGAGAGTAATGAAATAGTAAGGCCCACAAAGGAAATATGTTCCAATTGTCATGAAGAGAACTATGAAGAAATGCATGTTGAGTGGATTAACTCAACATCAGAGTTGATGAATAAACTGAAGAAAAAAATTGAAGAAGAGAAACTCAAAAGCGGAAACCGGGTATATGATTTATATAAACTACTTTTAAAAGACGGCAGCAAGGGAATACATAATCCTGAATTGTATGAAAAACTGATATCTGAACTGCTCCATTAAAAACACTTTTTGCAGATATGAGAAAGGTTTCTGAATTGGAAAAAAGTTCAGATATTAAAATAAGTTAAAAATATGCTATTGACAATTTTCAGGATATAAATTATAAAATCATCAAGTTTAAATAATTTAAAGGAGATAAGATGAAAAAAACGTTAATGATTTTTATCGCGATTCTGTTCCTTTTCTCTCTTGTCACTTCGGCTGATTATGTCGGTACGAAGAAATGTAAGATGTGCCACAAGGGTGAAAAGAAAGGTAATGTGTTTGAAAAATGGATGGAGAGAAAGCATTCAAAAGCTTTTGAAAGTCTTAAGAAGGACGGCAAGGAAAAAGATCCTGCGTGTCTTGAGTGTCATACCACAGCATTTAACAAGGGCGGTTACAAGCTGGATGATCCTAACAATGTAAACTTTGAGGGCGTTGGCTGTGAATCATGTCATGGTCCGGGTTCAGACTACAAAAAAATGAGCATCATGAAAGATAAAGCCAAAGCCATGGCAGCCGGACTTATTGAGCCGACTGAAGCGGTTTGTGTTACTTGTCATGATCCGAAAAAAAGTGATACCGCAAAACCTTTTAAAAAGGATGAGTATTTCAAAAAGATAGACCATAATTACAGAAAGTAAAAAAGGCAATTAAATGAGATCAAAGTACTCTTTACCGGTTATTTTTATATTAGTATTAACATTTGTGATTTTTTCAATCTCCTGCGGGAAAAAGAATGAGGTACGTTCATTTAAAGAGGAGATAGCTGAGAAGGATATACCAGAAATAACAACACATGCTCACGGTATGAATGTCCCCGGGGCAACTAAAACAAACCTTAAATGGGATACTCCGGACGGCTGGATAAGCATCAAAACCGAATCCAAGCTAAGATTGGCGACCTATTCTATCAAATCAGGCGAAAAAGAAGCCGTGTGCACAATCATCCCCCTATCTGGGGATGCCGGAGGATTGAAGGCAAATGTTCAGATGTGGTCTGCCAGTATAGCAGACAAGGAACCTTCAGAATCTGAAATTGATGAATTTATCTCAAAACAGAAAAAATTCAAAACAAGAAGTAATAACGAAGGCATTTTTATTGATTTTACACAAATAACCGGTAAAGAGTCTGATCTCTCTATAATTGTTTCTATGATCACTTTCCCCGGAAAAACACTTTTCATTAAGATGTCCGGAGATCCTGAAATTCTGAGGAATAATAGGGATAAGATACTAAAATTATCAGAGTCAATCGAATCTGGAGAATAATGCTAAACAAACTAAAAAAAAACAACTTTATTAAATTCAGCTATTCGCTGAAATTGACAGTAATATGTTTGATAGTTCTAACTGTTCTTACTATATGGGGAACGATTTATCAGACCGATAACGGCCTGTATGCTGCAAAAGCAAAATTCTTCACTTCATGGTTTTTTCTTGCTTTGGGATTCATTCCCATCCCTGGAGGGGCTCTTACAATGTCCGTTCTGTTTTTAAACCTGATCAGTTCCATGATCTTCAGGATCGGATTCAGATTTAAGAACATAGGTAATATTCTTACCCATATCGGTATATTGATACTTCTTATAGGGGGATTTTTTACTTTCCTCTTTTCAGAAGAGAGCGTCCTCATGCTGAAAGAGGGAGAAAAAAGTTCGTGGTCAAATTCTTATCATGCATGGGAACTCTCAGTGTGGAATGACAAGGATGGTGTAAGGCACTATTCTGTCATTGATCTGAAAGATATAGAACCGGATAAATCAATCTCATTTCCGGATTTTCCGATTAAGATTAATGTTAAAAAATCTTTCCGGAACGCTTCAGCTTTCAGAAATAAAGAGGGTTCATCAAAACAGAATGTTCTGAATGCATCAGGGATCGTCTCAATTGATGAGAGACAGCCTGAGGCGGAACCGGAAGAAAATGTTCCCGGGATCATGCTATATTCTGAAGATATTAATAAGGACATTATTCTTTACGGTGGAGAGACATTACCCACTCATGTTATGATTTTGGGAAGTGATTATCATTTCTCTTTGAGGAAGTTAAGAAAAAAACTCCCGGTCGAGGTTGGGCTTTTAGACTTTAGGATCAAAAAATATCCGGGTTCACAGATCGTAAAAAGTTATGAAAGTACAGTCGAAATAAAGCATGAAGACCTTAAAAGAGAACTTGTAATTTCAATGAACAAACCTCTCAGATATAAAGAATACACATTCTTTCAATCCCGATATCATATCACTCCTGCCGGAGTTGAATATTCTGTTTTTGCAGTTGTGAAAAATTCGGGAAGGCTATTGCCTTATATTTCAAGTATTGTTGTTTTTCTTGGTTTATTGATCCATTTCATATTAATGTTGTTCAGAAAGAGAAAAGAAAACTCAGAGATAAAAAAAGGGAACTAATATGAAATTCAAATTGAAAATTTTAATATTAACGATTACTTTATTCTTTATATCATCCGCAGTGATTCAGGGTTCCTCTTTAAATCTAGATGAGTTCAAAAAAATTGTTATCCTTGAAGACGGCAGGAAAAAACCGATCGACACATTTTCCCGGAATATACTCAAACAATTATCCGGAAAAAGTAAACTGGAAAAACAAGCTGCAATAATATGGTTATCAAGGCTGATATTTACACCTGAGAAAAGTTATGATGACAAGGTTTTTCTGATCAATAATCCTGAAGCCCTGAGTGCCATTGGTTCCGATGCAGGAAAGGGCAGAGGCAGATACAGCTACAGACAATTATCAGACCACGTTCAAAAACTGAGGGAATTGGCAATTAAAGCATCAAGGATCGAGGGATCCAAAAGAAGTATTGTTGAGAGTGAGCTTATCGTTCTATACAATAAAATCTATGTTTATCATAAGCTTGCAGGCTCCTTTCAATTCTGTTTTCCAAGTCAGGATTTTGAAGGGAAAACCTTCCTTGATCTTCTTCATAAGATCAAAGAGATTAAATCAATCAAGGAAAAAGACGTCGAATCATTGACAGAACCTGAACAGAAACTCCTGAATATTTCTCATAAAATGGATCAATGGTCAGGTTATTATCAGGATCAGCAGCTTGATATCATCCCCGACATGAGCTCAGGGGAAGAAAATTGGGAGAGCCCATGGGACTCGGTTAACAGATCATTTAAGTTTGATGAATCCTCTGCACCGCATATATCCCTTATAAATAAAATGGTCTCTTCATTCAGGAATGGTAATCAATCAGAATTTGATTCCAGTGTTATAGAATTTAATAAATTTATAAACGGCATTTCTAAAAACCTGACTGATCCTGAAAAGATAAAAATAGAGATCATGTACAACAGGATCGATCCATTTTATAAATCTCAGTTCTTCTACGGATTTTCCCTGCTTCTGCTCCTTTTTTCCTATATAAAATTTAAAAGGCTTTTTTATTACTCAAGCTATTTCCTCCTGATCCTCGGACTGCTCCCGCATACATACGGAATGATCGCAAGAATGATAATAAGGAACAGGCCACCGGTAACAAATCTTTTCGAAACATTCGTATTTGCCGCCTGGATAACAGTAATTCTCGGACTCGCTCTTGAGTTGTTCAAAAAGAAAAATATCGGCATCCTTACGGGGAGTCTCTCCGGACTGGTCCTGCTTATAATATCCGGAAGGTATGCTCTTGAGGGAGACACAATGGGCATGCTTGTTGCAGTTCTGGATTCAAATTTCTGGCTTGCCACACATGTTATTACAATAACGATCGGTTACGGAGGTATAGTTATTTCCGGAGTTCTGGGACACTTATATCTTATTCAATCTATATTTAAAAAAGGGAAGAAAAAAGAAATTCTCAGGGATACATATCAATCAATCTATGCTACTCAGGCATTCGGGCTGATATTTACCTTCATTGGTACAGTACTCGGTGGGATCTGGGCAGATCAGTCATGGGGAAGGTTCTGGGGCTGGGATCCAAAAGAGAATGGAGCACTTCTGATAATATTGTGGTCTGCAATACTTTTCCATGCAAAACTGGGTAAAATGATAAAAGAACTGGGCTTTTCACTAGGATCGATCGTTGGCATAATCACAGTCGTTCTGGCATGGTTCGGCGTGAATCTGCTTGGAGTAGGACTCCATAATTACGGATTCTCAGCCAATGTTGCAACTGCACTTGTAATATATATAATTATCGAATTAATGATCATAACAGGATCATATTTTTACCTGAATCAGAAAAAGATCTGATAGTATAAATTAAATTTATTCAGCATTTATATACAGTAATACTTCACTATAATTTTATTCGGCCATTCTTGACATTAATAACTGAATGATAAAAAAATTCATTTCATATCTTTAAATTATATTCAGATGATTATATCATTGAACTATTAATATATTTAATAAGAGGATCAAAAATGAGAACAATCATAAAGTATGATTTTTTAATTTTAATTATTTTAGTTTTAATCCTGATCACCGTTCCCCAAGGAGTATACGGCCAGGAGAGTACCGAGAAGAGCGAACTGATTCAGGTCCCTCCTCCCCCGTTCAGTGAGGATATATTCCCATGCACAGAATGTCATGGTGATATGGAACCGAATCCTGAGAGAAGGGTACTTGAGGAAATGCATGATGACATAATCCTGAAGCATGATGAGAAGAACAGATGGTGCCTCGACTGTCACGATATGAAGAACCGGGATAAACTCCATCTTGCAAATGGAAAATTGATAGATTTCACAGAATCATATAAATTATGCGGCCAGTGCCACGGGCCAAAATTAAGAGAATGGAAAAATGGTGCACACGGAAAGAGAACCGGATTCTGGAACGGTAAGAAAAAGTACCTCCTGTGTGCTCATTGTCATAATCCCCATTCACCAAAGTATAAAAAAATGAAACCGGAACCTGCACCCGCAGACCCGATGAAAGGTAGGAGATAAGTATGAGCAAGAAAAAATCTGTTGAAAAAAAAGAGTCGAGAAGAACATTCTTGAAAAAGACCGCATTGGCCTCCACCTTTGCTACTCTTGCTGCATGCGGATCTGAAACCTCGTGGGAAGAATTTTTTCAGAAAAACTTCAGAACTCTGGATGAAAATGATAAAAATAAAATAATTGAAAGACTTGAAAAAAAATATACAGAAAAATACGGTAAGAAATTCAGTGTATCCGGGAAGGATCCGATCGATGAAACATTATTTGGATACGGGCTTGATATATCCAGATGCATCGGGTGCAGGAGGTGCGTATATGCATGCGTTGAAGAGAATAATCAGTCTAAAGATCCGCAGATCCACTGGATAACAGTCCTGGAAATGGCAAAGGACAAAGGTGTGGACCTTTTTCATTCACGCGCAGATTATGAACGTGAGCTTGTTCCTGATGATGATCATTTCTATTTCCCTGTAGCATGCCAGCAATGTGAGAACCCTCCCTGTACAAAGGTATGCCCTGTCGGCGCCACCTGGAAGGAAAAGGACGGTATAGTAGTTGTTGATTATAATTGGTGTATAGGCTGCAGGATCTGTATGGCTGCATGTCCTTATGGAGCAAGGCATTTTAATTGGGCAGAGCCGGATATTGATAAAGATGGGATCAATCCTGTTACCCATTATTACGGTAACAGGCCACGAATGAAAGGGGTTGTTGAAAAATGTACTTTTTGTGTTCAGAGAGTGAGGGAGGGTCTCTACCCTTCCTGTGTCGAGATATGTCCGGTGGGGGCTCGAAAATTCGGAAACCTTCTCGACCCCGAAAGTGAGATCAGATATATCCTGAAACATAAGAGGGTACTGATCCTTAAAGAAGAGCTCAACACTCAGCCCAAGTTCTATTATTTTTATTAGTCGAGGTGAAACGTGAAATTTATTAATTTTGTAAAAGAGTCTTTTAAAGTGATCCTGAAAGGGAATAAATATTATTATATATGGATATCCTCCCTGCTTCTTCTCATAATATGGGGAGCCCTGGGCTATTTTGAGCAATTAAAAAGCGGCCTGGCTGTTACAAATATGAACGACTCTATTTCATGGGGATTTTATATCGGGAACTTCACTTTTCTTGTAGGTGTTGCAGCAGCCGCCATCTTACTGGTAATTCCGGCCTATGTTTACCATTGGAAACCGATCAAGGAGATAACAATTTTCGGAGAAATATTGGCGGTCAGTGCAGTTATAATGGCCCTGGGCTTTGTGATCGTGGATATGGGAGGCCCCTTCCGGCTCTGGCATATGATCCCGTTTATCGGGATTTTAAATTTTCCGGACTCACTCCTCGCATGGGATTCGATCGTATTGAACCTCTATTTTTTCCTGAACCTTTTCATTGTAACCTATCTCCTTTACATGCATTTTATTAAGAAAGAGTACAATAAAAAGATATTCAATAAACTGATACTCCTCTCGATCCCGATGGCGATCTCTATCCACACCGTCACCGCTTTTCTTTTCAACGGAATGGCTGCAAGGCCCTATTGGAACAGTGCACTGCTTGCCCCGAAATTTATTGCATCGGCTTTCTGCTCCGGACCTGCAGTTCTCCTTATCCTTTTCCAGATCCTTAAAAAAACAACTAAATTTGATATCAAGCAGGAAGCAATTGAGAAGATCGCTGAATTAATGGCATACTCGATGTTCCTCTACCTTTTTCTCTTCTTCAGTGAAATATTCAAGGAAGTCTACTCCAATACACATCACGTTGTTCATCTGAAGTATCTATTCCTGGGAGTTAAAGGGCATAACGATCTTGTTTTATATGCGTGGATGTCAATAATTTTCAGTATTATTGCATTTTTATTATTCCTGATCCCGAAAACCAGAAAAAATATTATCACATTGAATCTGGGAGCTGTCCTGATCTATATCGGTGTTTACATTGAGAAGGGTATTGCACTTATTACTCCGGGATACTCTCCTGATACACTGGGTCAACTTTTCATCTACAGGCCGTCAATGATAGAGATAAGAACAGCGGTAATGATATTTTCACTTGGATTTCTCCTATTCACTTTCATGTCGAAGATTGCAGTGGAGATAATATTCAAGGATCTGAATATAAAAAATATTAATGTAAAAAGCCATTCTTGATGAATATGAGCATGAATCCCTGTAAATAAGGTAAACATAATCCATTTACCGAGGGAAATGGGCCGTTCACCGAAAAATAGAGGATTTAATAATTCCTGCTGATATAATAGATAATAAACGAAAAGGAGCAAAATCATGAAAAAAATAATATTATTAATCTTAATAATCTTAATTTCACTTTATTCTTACGGAAAAGTGGCTGCCGCTTTCGAGGAAGTGTCAAAACCCCAGATGATGGCAGTCAGTGGAGATTATTTACTGATAACAGAAGGGTCTACTATATTTATTTATTCCACAAAGGATTTTTCTTTCATTAAAAAGTTCGGCAAGCCTGGAGAAGGGCCCAGGGAATTCAAGATATCTCCCTTCGGCCCGCCGATGATCGCATACTTTTACGAAGGGAATATCTTTGTCAGCAGCGATTCGAAGGTTTCCTATTTCACCCCCAGAGGGGAATTTATAAAAGAGATCAGGGTTCCACCGTTCTCCGTATTCAGACCATTTAAGGAAGTATTTGTTGCCACCGGGTCAGCTGTTAATGACGATAAGCAGACCGTTCTGACCATCAACCTGCACAATTCAAAAATGGAAAAGCTCAAAGAATTATATAAATCAGATATGAGCATCGGTCCCAATGCTTCATTCAGCTACCCGATCAACCAATTCTCTTATGAGCCTTATGGAGATAAATTATTTCTTGTCCGGGGAAAGGACGGATTTGTTATTGATGTACTCTCAATCAGCGGTGAAAAATTGTACACGATCAAGAAGGATTTTGAAAAGATCAAGGTTACCCAGGACTATAAAGATAAAACGATAAAAAGTTTCAAAACCGATCCCAACTTTAAACAATTTTTTGAATTCTTCAAACAGCGGATCAAATTTAAACAGCACTATCCTGCCATTCAGGACTTGAGAGTTACCAATGACCGGATTCATGTCATTACATTTAAGAAAAAAGGATCAGAGACAGAATGTATTATTCTTGACCTGAAAGGTAAGGAACTAAAAAGGGTATATGTCCCCTATCCTGAACTGCATGGAATGGATTATATGCCTGAATATGATATTTACAAATCCACGTTCTATATACTAATTGAGAACGAGGATGAAGAGACCTGGGAACTTCATACTAAGAAGTTGTAAAAACATTAAATTCCGGCGGATTCTCCAGATGTTTTTTCACTGCACATAGATTGGCAGATTGAATTACTGCATTTTTATATTTTTCAGGGAACGATTCGGGTAATTTTATCTCAAGGTCTATTTTACTGATAAGCCTTGTTAATGGATCAAAATTCATTCTCTGGATTATTTCGATACCCTCAGAGTCTATTCCTCTCTGCTGGCAGAATCCGAGAACATAAATACCCGCACATGTACCTAAAGATGCAAGAAAAAGGTCGAATGGGGCCGGAGCGGTTCCCTCTCCCCCCGCCATTACAGGCTGATCGGTCTCATGAGTAAAATTGTGATAATCAGCATATACCTTTTTCCCGCCGGGGAAGTAAATTTTCATTTCCATTTTTTCACCTGAAAGCCGATTTTATCATTTCTGCAGTCGACGGTCAAAACTCTTAATGGTTCAATATTCTTAAAAAAAACTCATTGACACATACTGCAAATTTGTTTAACATTTAATTTAAGGAGGCGAAATGACCATAAAAAAAACTTTATTGCCCGAAAATGAATTAAAACCTTTATTTGACGATCCGTTGAAGCTTGGATTCGGCCAGACCTATACAGACCATATGTTCACCCTCGAATATGATTCTGAAAAAGGATGGCATAATCCCGAAATAAAACCGTATCAGCCTTTGATGCTTGATCCGGCTGCAAAGGTCCTTCATTACGGACAGGAAATTTTTGAAGGTCAAAAAGCATACAAATCTCCCTCCGGCGAAGTCTTTACATTCCGTCCCCGGGAAAATGCAAAAAGATTCCTGAACTCTCTGAAGAGAATGTGCATGGCCGAACTGGATGTTGACGACTTCCTCTATTACGAGAATGAATTACTGAAAGTGGAAGAGAGATGGATCCCTACCGTAAAAGGAACCTCACTGTACATCAGGCCGACCGCTATAGCAACTGAAGCGGGACTCGGAGTTAAAGCATCGACAAAGTATCTGTTTTTCATAATTTTGTCTCCGGTCGGAGCCTATTTCAAAGAAGGATTTAACCCCATCGGATTATGGGTAAGTGATGAATTTTCAAGGGCAGCCGAAGGTGGAACCGGTGAGGCAAAGGCAGGCGGGAACTATGCCGGCAGTCTGTTTGCCTCAAATATCGCAAATGAGAATGGTTACAGCCAGGTATTATGGCTTGATGCCAAAGAGCATAAATATATAGAGGAAGTCGGAGCCATGAACATCCTCTTCGTTATTGATAATAAACTTGTTACAGCTCCACTTGGAGGGACGATCCTTCCCGGTATTACCAGAAAATCTGTTTTAGAGCTGGCAAAAGATCTCGGTATAGAGCCGGTTGAGAGAAGGATCTCCATTGATGAAGTAATTGATGGGATCGAATCAGGAAAAGTAACAGAAATATTTGGCGCCGGAACAGCTGCGGTCATCAGCCCGGTGGGGAAACTGAACTACAAAGGTAAAGAATATGTTGTCAATGACAACAAGACCGGACCCTGGTCACAGAAATTTTACGACACCTTAACCGGAATCCAGTACGGCGAAATTGAGGATAAACACGGCTGGGTCTATAAAGTAAAATAACCACCATTTTGGGATACCCGGCCTGATGATCGACTGATGATCAGGCCGGGATGAAGAATCTTGTAAATTCTTTTGGATTAATTTTCCCCCTATCTTACCTACCTGCCGAACAGGACTAAGATACCGGAGACAATGGCCAGGATCGCCATAATTAAAGGCAGACCCTCAAAGCTCAAATGGAGTAAAGGGATCAGCCCGGTCATAATCAGCCAGATACCCAGCAGCATCAACCCCATATTGTTTGTCATTTTGTATCTACTCATTTTATTTTCTCCTTATTTTTATTATTAAACTACACTATGTGAAGCTTCAGAGCTGAAAATAGTACGCAAATCCCACACTGGCATAGCTTCGGGAGTTATCTTTGAGAGCAATACCCACCTCTGCCAGAAAATCAATGTCATCACTGATCCGGTACTCGATCCCCGGGACAAAATATGCCAGAGTAAAGTTCTGATCGGAGTTTTTAAATGAATCGAAGGCGATCTTGAGGCCGCCGTATACCTCCAGATTGTTCAAAGGTGAAGTACTTACCATTAATGCAGCATCAATTCCGGAACTGTCGGGACCGCCATCCTGCTTCGTCATATGCCCCCCCACTGCTATTGAAGTGTTGAAATTCTGCCCTTTAACAAGCCAATACTCAATATCAGCTCCGAAATAAGTAAGGTTTTTGAAAATCGCTGCTTTCGCCTCGATGTCGACGCGGGGGGTGAGCGCGAATCCGAACCGCCCGGCCACACCAAATACAGATTTTCCTCCGTTTTTACCAAAGAGGACTGTCGGGAAAATCCCCAGTTTGAAATTTCCAGGTTTAATGGTTTCAGCCGAATTCATCATCACTTCCTGGGCAGAAACCTGTGTAGCAGTAAAGATAAACATAATCACTACTATAATGAAAATAAGTTTTTTGAACATTTAATACCTCCTATTAAATTCTTCAAAGATACCGTGGGTATCTAAACTCTATTGCATTATTTATGCCAAGTATCATATTATCCGGAACACCTGAAAAACCTGCCGGAACAGACTTATTTTTGAGCATTATTCATTTTTCATCATAAAATTTCCTGAAAAACAGTACATTTTCCTGCGAAAGTGTAAATTTCCTGCTGCTCAGTCCTGGTTTGAGCAATAAAATTAAATTTGATAAAATTAAATCAGGAAAATTAGTAATGATCAATGTTCTGATTATTGATGATGATCAATCAATGTGCGATTGGGTCGCAAATGCCGTTACCAAAATGGGACAAAAATCTTCCTGCGCACATACACTGGCAGATGGCCTGAGTAAAGCCCGGTCGGAATCATATAGTGTTATATTTCTTGATGCTAATATGCCCGATGGAAGTGGGTTGGACATCATGCCGAAAATAAAAGCAACCGGATATTCCCCTGAAATAATTATATTCACAGGGTTTGGTGATCCTGATGAGGCTGAACTCGCCATCCAAAACGGCGCATGGGATTACATCGAAAAGCCTGCCTCGCTTGAAAGTATAAAGCTTCACCTGACCCGTGTTCTTGAATATCAGGACCGAAAAGGCCTCAGGTAACCCTGGACACGACTTTGCAGAGAAAGGATATTATCGGTAGTTCGGACCGTCTCAACTCTAAGTTTTGAGATGCTCAGCCAGGCAGCACAGAGCACATTCAATGTTATTATTACCGGTGAAACCGGTACAGGAAAAGAACTGTTTGCCAGAGCAATTCATCTTAACAGCTCAAGGGGCTCCGGGAATTTTGTTATTGTAGATTGTACTGCACTACCAGAAACACTGATTGAAAACATCCTTTTCGGACATGTGAAGGGCGCTTTCACCAATGCCTACATCAGCCAGGACGGGTTGATAAAACAGGCAGATGGAGGGACTCTTTTTCTTGATGAAATCGGCGAACTGCCGTTGGCATTGCAAAAAAACTTTCTCCGGGTTATCCAGGAACACCGCTTCCGCCCCGTGGGCGGAAAAAAAGAAGTCACCAGTGATTTCAGATTGGTGGTGGCTACCAACCGGAATCTGGAGGACATGGTCCAGCAGGGACTATTTCGCGAAGATCTGTTTTTCCGGCTCCGGTCGCTGGTTATCGAATTGCCTCCATTAAGGGAATGCCGTGACGATATTAAAGAACTTAACAGTTCACTATATGAAGACACTGTGTGACCGATTCGGAATAGTCGCAGAAAGGTTTTTCTCCTGAATTCTGGGAGGTAATGAAGAATTATAAATGGCCGGGGAATGTCCGTGAACTGATCCAGGCGATTGAAAAATGCCTGATTGCCGCAAAAGAAGAGCCGATACTCTACCCGAAACACCTTCCAACGCATATTCGTATACAAGTGGCACGAAACGGGGTTCACAAGAAGTTATTGAACGGGAATAAAAACGGGTTATCCACCACCATTCAAAATGTCCCCCTTCCAAAATTAAAAGAACTTCACCGATCTGTAATATCCGAATCGGAGGAGCAATATTTTAAGGTACTGATCTCATCCGTGCGTGGAAACATCAATGAGGCCTGCCGGGTTTCCGGCCTTTCCCGATCAAGATTATACACGCTTCTTAAAAAATACAACATTAAATCTTCCCTTTAATCCTGATAATTTCCACACCCTGTTTTGGAAAACAGCGAATAAATTCTTAATATTGAACATTTCTATCTGGCATAATTCTTGCTTTAGATTTTTGGGTTTGAAAAAACATTAGTCCCATACCTGTTATGAAGGGGGGTTAAAAGCAATGCAACTTTTATTTTTTGCCAGTAATAATGATGAGAATAAAAAAAGACTGGAGGCCGCTATACATGCCGCGGTCCCGGAACGAATAATAGAATTCTTCTCAACACTGGATGCATTGCGGGAAAGGTTCCGTTCCATTATCAAACCCAATTCCATAGCTGTCCTGTTAGCCGCTAACCGTGAAGAACTCCTGGAAATGCAGCTGTTCCGTGAACTGCTCCCGGAGATATATATCATTCTTGTGATCCCGAATTGGAGGGAAAGTACTGTCAAACTCGCCCGTCTTTTATTGCCGCGGTTCTTAAGCCGGAAAACAGATGATTTCAAATATCTGACAAATGTCCTTAAAAAGATGGTTTCATCTAATCATTAAGCCGGGTAAAGCGCTTTGTCCGGCCATCTGTGTCTGCTGAACACTATTTTACCTGCGGTTAAATACAATTATTTTGGCACAAAGATTGCTATAAATTAATCCGGAGGACTTCATGTGGGGATCGTTTTTTCTATTTTTTAGCCTGGGTATGGATGATCATAGTCGGAAGTCTTCTGATTACTCCTGTTGCAATATTCTACATTTTATGCGGCACCCCTATTGATGCTTCCGGTTTCACCGGAAAAAGCACAGCTTTTGTGATCGGAATTATGTCTATTATTGTCGGTACCATCGGATTGGTTGGACTGAAAAAAAAGAAGGATGGAATTGTAAGCGAATCCTGCTCTCAGCAAAACTGAAGTATGGTATGTATCGAAAAAGCAATTTATCGAATTTCTGAACATTAATTAAAATCAGGAAATACTATTGGCAAGGGAGGCCAAAACAAAATGAATATTTTATTTTTTGCTCAAGACACTGCAAATTTGAAGCCGCTGAATGAGATCCTTCACAATATACTAACATTTATTTATTTTATTGCCCATCAGATCGGTGCAGGGATCATTAAAGTCTTTCAGGTGATATTTCCACAGAGGGATTTTCCGGTCAGTATAATTAATGCCCTGGGATATTTGATCATATTAACTATATTTGTTTTCATTGTCACCGTCTCCAGAAGAACTGCCTGGGTCATATTATCTATAGCCTGGATCCTGTTATTAATAAGAATTCTCATGATAGTTTTTAAGATCGGATAATCTGTTCCCGGCAGGTAAACTACCCACTTATTTCTATTTTACAGAAAGAAATTCCTGATATTCTATCCGGATATTTTTGTAAACACTGTCCTGAAAAACAGGAATAGTCCTGTATTATGAACCAATTTCTTATTGGGGAGACCGGATTAATTCGTCTGATTTAAGGATTTATTCTCCCCGGAAGCACAATTTTCTTCTTTTTTAACAAAATAGATCAGATTGCCCAAGTTCAGGGAACTTAAAATAATCGTGGCAGTAAAAATGCTTTAATTTATTGGCTCTTTCCCGGTATGTTATATTTTTTGATAACCGTGAAATAACCAAAGTATGATAACGATGGGAGGTCATCTTGCTTGATCGGAGTAATGTTATAAACATAAGACAGGCATGGGTGTTCCTCGCTGGCCTGTCACTGATGGTATCGTGTCTTTTTTCCGCACAGGTTTTCAAATATAAAAAAGTCAGCCCTGAAACCGGACATTTGATCCCTTCAGTTCCCTCCGAAAAATGGCTGAAAAGAAATTATTGCGGCCCGGCCTGTCTGGCAATGGTCCTCAATTACTGGGATAAAACACAATCCTTCAGCCAACAGAAAATCACAGATGAAATCTATGATTCCGGAAATCAGGTAACATATAACTCCGAACTGGTTTTATATCCGCGGACCAAATGGCTTCGAAAGCTACTCTTTCCAGGGAAATATGCAGATATTAAAGGATGTCATCGGTGAAAGACATCCCGGTGATCGTCCTTACGAAACCAATAAAACAGATCGCAAAAGGCCACTACCGGGTAGTTATAGGGTTTGATGATGACAAAAAGCAGATCATTTTCCACGACCCGTATTTTGGTGGTCGTCGTGCCATGAAATATAAAAATTTCATGAAGGTCTGGGAGCTGGGAAAGGGCCGGAATCGATCCCGCTGGATGATGGCAGTTGTTCCTGCTCAAAGGCCGTTCCCTTTCCCCGTCCTGAAAAACGACCCCCTCACTTCCATCAATCTGGCCACTGCCTACTACCGTAGGACTGATTTCACAAGATCGAAAGAGCAATGGGAAAAGGTAAGGGGATCTCTTAAAAAAGATCCTTATCCTCTTTACAGCCTGGCAATGGTCTGCCTCAGAGAAGGAAATCCCGGGGAGGCTGAAACATATGCGCTTGAGGCCATCCGTTTGGACGCAAATTGTGCTTATGCCTACGACGTTCTGGGTCTGGCTTACATCAATCAGCATAAAATTGTTCCGGCTCTTGAATCCCTTAAAAATGCGGTCCGGCTCGCTCCGGATAAGAAGTTTATCAGGAATCATTATCTTCAGGTCAGGGCTCTCCAGATCGAAAGAAGCCAAAAGAAAAATATAAAAGATTAAATAAAAAGGAGAATTAAAATGAGAAAACAAAACCAGGTCAAGATCTGGAGTTTTCTGTTGATGATCGTGCTTCTGTCCTCCTATGGCACAGCAGTTCAAACAGCAGGGAACCAGGTTCAGCAGGTGGATACGACTGATCAGATCGTAATCGGTGCAGATGATGTGATCACAGCTTCCGATGCGGGTGGGGGCTATCTCTCTTCAAGAGATCTGATGCTCATCATCGCAATAGGAGTTGTAATACTCGTACTGGTTGCGCTCTAACCTGATGATGAGTCAGGCGCCTGATTTTCTGAAGGAATTTTAAGTGGGAGAGATCATACCATAAACTATGATCGAACGGAAGAGGCGTTCTCTCCTCTATGAGAGGACGCCTTCTTCTTAAAACATTTTTTAGAACCGATAGACCGGAGAAAGAAATAGCATAATAGTTCCTGAATCGCCTGTCATACAGTTTCTTAATGGCTGTTGCGGGATTAGGGGAAGAGGGAGAAATAAAGGAGGAGAATATGAAAAGAATTATCACAATAATTGTACTTACGGTTTTTATACTGGCGATTGTCAATTGTTCATCATGGAATAAAAAAACAAAGGGTGCCGTGATCGGTGGAACCGGTGGCGCTATACTTGGAGGTATTATCGGCCGTACTGCCGGGAAGACTCTGCTGGGCGCAATTATCGGCGGGGCAGTCGGCGGAGTGGCAGGTGCCTTTATCGGAAGTTATATGGATAAACAAGCAGCAGAAATGCAGCGGGATATCAAGAATGCAAAAATTGAACGTATTGGTGAAGGCATTAAGATCACCTTTGACAGCGGGATCCTTTTTGACATTGACAAATCGAACCTCCGCCCTGTCAGCCAGACAAGCCTTACCGAGCTTGCCAAGATCCTGAGCAAATATTCCGACACCAACATTCTTATTGAAGGCCATACTGACAACACCGGACCTGATGATCATAATATGGCCCTCTCCAGGGACCGTGCTCAATCTGTTGCTTTATACCTTGCGTCACTTAATGTGAAATCCGGGAGATTCACCATCGCCGGCCATGGTGAAGTTCAGCCCATCATGTCAAACGATACGCCAGAGGGCCGACAGGGAAACCGTCGCGTGGATATTGCGGTTATGGCCAATGATAAATTAAAAAAGGCTGCACAGAAAAACGTTGAAAATTGAGTCATGTGACCAAATAAAGGTGGAAGTTTGAATATTTTATGGATAATTGCGGTTGGTTTCGTGATCGGGTTCATTGCCAGATTGCTCATGCCGGGAAAAGATCCGGGGGGATTCATTGTTACAATAATTCTCGGTATTGTCGGATCAATTGTCGCAACCTACATCGGACAGCATCTCGGGTGGTACAGGGAGGGACATCCGGCAGGGTTTATCGGAGCTGTTCTCGGTGCGGTCCTGGTATTATTCATTTACCGTCAGGTTACAAAAAAATAACAAAATCCGGTATGGCGAACTTGAAAACAAACACAACTGGGTCTGCAAAGTAAAATAACGATTTAGTATTAATTATCAGGGAATGTAAATAATTCCTCTCGAATTTTTTGCATCAATGATCACTGAAAATCTTTATCAGGTCTGATGTGTTTTACATATTTGGTTTCAGAAACAAATTTTCTGCTTTTTAAGCCAGTCCCAGTTGATATACTCGTCCTCAACCCTGTCGCTGATATGAAAATAACCCATATGTAACGAGATCATATTATGGAAAAAATGGCTCCCTAATGACGGCTCTATTCTGAAATCATTTATAAAAGACTCCACAACAACCTGAGCCCCGCTGATCTGATGCCACTCCACCGGTATCCCGAGCCATGGATCTGAAGTTCCCCATCTTCCG
Source organism: Candidatus Aminicenantota bacterium (assembly GCA_963827565.1). Taxonomy (GTDB): domain Bacteria; phylum Acidobacteriota; class Aminicenantia; order UBA2199; family UBA2199; genus UBA647. The sequence continues at coordinate 476,548 of CAWHBG010000001.1, read as the reverse complement.
AAACCAATCAGCAGATATTTTCTCTTTTCCTCGACCAGGTTTTTATTAATTGAGCCGATCTCCTGAGCAATGATCCTGCTTTTCGAGATGTCAAATTTGTCAGGATTTATATATACAATATCTCTGATATTACTTATCTTTCCATTTCCCATCGGATGACGTGTCGAACAGATCATATGATGAGTGTTTTTTTTATCAAACTGGATATCTGCAGACTCTCCACCTGCAACCATCGGCCTTATTTGAAGCATATAAAATTCCGGAACTTTATTCCTGTTTTTTGAAAGATCGACTGCAAATTCGATCTCTATGTGCGAACCGAACGATTTACTCCCGATCTCGAGGATCTCATTCAGAATATCAGCGAGTGGAAAAAGATTATGTTTCAGAATATTTGCAAAGGTTATAATTCTGGGGCCGTCGATAGATATCGTATCCTTCACTGCATTATCCTGGCTGGAAAAGGTGCTGGCCACATAAAATAGTGTCCCGTCATTTTCAGCATCCTTCAGACCATAACTCTTCAAACTGAATTTTTCATCCGTGCCTATACTCTGCGGTGAATTTCTGATATCAAGTGCATAAAATGTGTTCTGAGATTTTTTCAGGAACTCGGCCGCATCCGAATACGGGGGATTCATTTCCGGATATTTTGATGAAAACCTGTAAACCTGGCCCCCTTCGACAATGATCGGACCCAATCCCAGTGCAAGCTGGACAATACCGTCCTCCGGTTCCATATGAGAAATGGGATAATAATTGTATGATTGAGCAACGCCGGATATCACAGGATAAAATTTATCATTGTATTCACTACCGACGATCTGCTGAATGATCACTGCCATCTTCTCTTCTTCTATCCTGAAGTTCGTATTCTTTACATACTCTTTAGGTGATTTGTAAAAAACCGATGCATATACCAGTTTTACGGCATTCTCAAGCTGTCTGTAATTTTTTGAACTTTCAGCCTTGTTGTTGGGCAGCATATAGGTTGAGTACAATCCGGCAAAAGGGAGTAATTGTGAATCTTCAAGAAGACTTGAGGATCTGACCGCGATCGGGTAATTAACATTTTTCAACAATATTTTCAGGTCATTCATTATTTTTTTCGGTAGTTTCCCTTTCACAAAACGCCTGGCAATTTTTGTATTATCCTGTTCGGAAATTGCAAACTTCAACAGATCATTGGTTTTCATGAACTCTTCATAAACTTCACTGCAGATCACAAATGTATGAGGAGTTTTGATCTCCACCTTCGCAAACTGTTCATTCAGCTCGGTTTTTGCCATCAGGCGTTAAGAAATGCAAGCCCTCTTGCCTTACCTCCAAGTGATCCGCTACCCAGCCTTACAAAAGAGTTTTCCGAGTCAAACGTTACCTGACCGAAATCAGTGATAACCCCATATTGGTTTTTTGTCAGTAAATTATGAATCTCTTTCCGGATAAAATTCCTCAGCCCGTCAATATCGTTGAAATCACTGATCTTTTTCGGCCTCAGCTTCTCAGCTGTGTCAAATTCAGTTCTGGCCCTCAACCATATCGAGATATGGTTCTTTCCGGCATGATACTGCAAACTCTCATCGGGAATGATATCTATCATTTTCCGGAACTCATGAATATTCCTGGCACGGCCTATTTCCAGAACCTGATTTATTTCTGAAAATGAAGTCGCCAAATCCAAAATTATTAAGTATGAAGTTCTGCAGTTCCTGAAGCATATTATTCGAATATTTATTAAGGAAATCCAGCCCCATGGAATATGCCTTTTCTCTGTTCCCTGAATTGGATGACTGGAGAAGTATCGGCAGGTCAGGTATCTCATCTTTGACCTTCCCGGCAAATCTAAAACCGGATTCAGGATCGATCTTTCCTTTCCTCGGGAACCTGATGTCTGAAATGATCCCCAGCAGGTTTTTTTTATATTTATTGTATAATTTTATCCCCTGCTCATAGGTTTCGGCCATGATGATCTTCGGACGGGCCCTCATTCTCAGAAGCCTGTGAAGATCGTTCACCCCTTCCGATATCAGCAACCGTGTCTGGGTCATTATTTCCGTATAAATGATGGGGAGAAAAAGAGAATAATACCTTGGAGAGTCTTCGATTACTACAATCACTCGAACTCCCAGTTTTATATCATTATCAATATTCTTTTTATCTTCGACATACTTAATGATCGCAAGCAGGATCTTCGTATCCCCTCCCCAATAGAATACCTTATCGATAAAACCGGTCTCTCTGAATTTAATAAGCCTGTCAGGCGGTATCCAGTCATAGGTAAGAAGCACAACGGGCATATCGGGATACATGGATTTCACTTTCTGGCCAAACTCAAGCGAATCCATCCCGGTAAGTCTTGTCATGGTGATCACAAGATCAAAAGAGCTTTTTTCAAGAGCTGCTATTGCTTCTTCGCCACTTGAAACACGTATGATACGGGGAATAAATCTCAGGTTCAGATCAATATATTCACTGAATATCCTCTCAGACAACCTCCCATCCTCTTCCAGTACAAACGCATCATAAAAACTGGATACGAGAAGTATTTCCCTAACTCTGAATTTTATAAGGTCATGGAAAATACCAAATTGCGGTTCATAATCAACTTCAAGCCCTTTCCCGATATCATGATCCAACTTTGTCATAAGGTGATAATAAATAAAACCTCTCCCTAAATCAACCCTGTTATTCAGTACAATTATTTTGTGAGAGAAGCGGTCTTGAGAACAACTCCCTCTTTCTCCACGGGATATACCCTTTCCAGAAGAAATTCTCTCGCTGTGAAAATTGAAGAGAACCCGTGCTTCTTCTTGATCCCGGCAATGGTTCTGCTCAACTTTTCGCCATCCACTGAAACGAACGGAAGCAGAGACCTGGTCTTTGCAATATCCTCCACTTTAATACCTATCAGTCTGAGAGGCAGTTTTTTTTTCTTCAATAACTTATCCAGAAGAGGAACGGAACTCTTCCACATATCCCGGTAGGAAAATGTCGGGAATTCGAGGGCATTTCTGGCTGTAAATGTGGAAAAGTCACTGAATCTCACCTTTACCTCCACTCTCCCGGCGTAGAGGCCTTTTTCTACCAGATATACCGAAAGCCTGTCCAGGAGGTATGCAAGGTGTGACAGTATCATATTCCTGTCCCTTATATCATTCAAAAAAGTTGTTTCTCTGCTGAAACTCCTTGTTTTCGGTTCTTTTCTCCTCCTGTACTCACCGGAGGGTGAATAGAAATAATGCCCTATAACCCTTTTCCATAAAGAGAAATTCTTCTCCTTTAACTCGCTGACCCTCTTAATTCCCATTCCGTGAAGAATGACCAGGGTGTGAGGCCCGATACCGGGTATCTTTTCAAGTGAAAGTCCTGATATAAATTCTTTCTCATCATCCATGAAAAATATTCCCCCGGGCTTTGCTGCCTCTGTTGCAAGTTTTGCCCCCAGTTTTGTATATCCCAGCCCCGCAGATACTTTCAATCCTATATGTTTTTCGGCAGATTCTTTTATCGCGGCTGCAAGGTCGTAAACAGAAGACCCGGAATATTTTATACCGCTGAGGTCAATGTATGCTTCATCCACAGAAACCGGTTCCACTACGGGAGAAAATCGGGAAAGACACTTGAAGAACTCACGGGATATCCTCTCATATATATGAAATCTGCCTCTTAGAAATATCCCTTCAGGACATTTACGGCCTGCATTCCTGAGCGCCATTCCGGAATGTACACCGAACTTCCTCGCTTCATAGGAAGCTGTGCTGACAACACCCCGCTCATCGGGCATTCCCCCGATTATAACCGGTTTCCCTTTAAGCCCCGGACGCATCATCACTTCCGCAGCGGCAAAGAATGCATCAATATCTATATGGAGAACAAAAGGGGCGCTCACACTTAATATCTCCTCAGGACACCGATCACTTTCCCTACAAGTTTGAAGGGGTCATGGATAGGTTCAAATTCCGGATTCTCTGGGATCAGCCATACAGACCCGTTGTTCTTTTTCAGCCTTTTAAGGGTAATTGTGGAATCCTCCATAAGGGCAACGACCATATCACCCGATTCTGCATCGGGTGTCTTCTTTATTATCACTATATCCCCTTCCCTTATATAAGCATCCCTCATACTTTCACCCTGAACCCTCAGAGCAACCTTATCTCCCCCCTTATCGACCATCCATTCCGGAAGCTCAACTTCTTCCCCGAGAGATTCAAATACCTCCAACGGGGATCCGGCAGGAACTATTCCGACGAGTGGAATCAGACCTTTCTCAGGTATCATGATCCACGACCTGCCGTCCCTGCGGAGATAACCGTTTTCCACCAGGCGGGTAAGGTAGGAGTGGACGGTTGCGGGGGAGGAGAGTCCGGTGATCTCACATATCTCCCTGACCGAAGGGAAATATCCGTCGCTGGTAACCTTGGATCTCAGTTTTTCCAGAAAAATTTTTTGTTTTTTTGTGATCATCAGTTCGCCTTTTGTTCGCTTATAATATAGTATAAAATCCTCCCCATGTCAAAAAAAATAATGAAGAAGCATAAAAAAATATCATTCATTTATTCTGTTTGCACAGGCTTTATCCGTGATTGCTCTTTGCTACCGAAAAATCCTGCTGGTATTTTTCTGGAGGTCCGCCCTCCGTTCGATTTTGACGAGACTCGGGCTTCCAGTCCCGCAAAAGCAAAACACGGAAGCGCCCCAAAGAGTATTGAACAATATGAATGATATTTGTTCTGAAAGGAGTTACATTGCGCAGCCATCCATCTGCTCTCGCGGGCACCGGAGGGGGGGACTCGCCGAAGATCGATCCCCCCGAGGACTGCAGCGTTAAGCGGATGAGAACATCCGTAGCGGGAAGCGAAGTGGATGATGGCGAGAGTAAGACTGTATATCTTGTAGGAACCATACCTGAAATGGTAAAAGAATCAGGTAATTTGAGACTGTAGGTTTTTTATCCGTTCACGGGCGCGGTCTATATCGATATAGATGACCGAAAGGTCATTATTTTCTGGCCTCTCTTTATCAAAGATAATTCCAAGCTTTTCAAATAAATCTTTGAGCGTATTGCTGCTCTTTGTTTTCTCACCGGCAAAATGCCCTTTCTCTTTAACGAGTTCACTTATTTTTTCATCATGTTTTTTTTCAGTATTTTTCAGCTCGCTTTCCAGTTTTTCCAGATTCTTATTAAAAATTTCAAGTTTCAGTTTCAGGTCAGTTTCTTCTTTCTCGAGAGAAGAGAGCTCTCCCGGTATTGCTGTTTCCCTCATTGTCCGCCCGGATAATTCTTTCCTAAGATCTTTAAGAGTATTCTCCTCCCTCTCTCTCCTCCCTGACCTCTCTTCAGGATCAAGGAGCTCATCTTTTGATAGACGGTCTAGTTCAGCTTCCGCTTTTTCTATCCCCTTACCGATCTTCGTGATCTTTTTTTCATTGTCCTCGGATTCTTTTTTCAGATCCGAAACCAGCCTGATCACATCTTTATATTTTTTCTCGACCGGTTCCTTCACCTTCTCCTCTTTTTCTATCTCCGATTTTTTTAATGACTCAAATATCTCATACTCCGATTTCAGTTTTTCGATCTTTTTCTCATTATCAGATAATGCCTTTGCAAATTTCTCAATGATCCCTTTCTCTTTTTTTATCCCCTCGATCAATTCTTCGGTATTATCAGGATAGATCCCAACCCCGAACCCCTTCTCGCCAAGCTTTGAAAGGAGCTCAGCAACCTCTTTTTCCTCTTTCTCTATTTTTGATTTTATCCTTGCATTCTTTATTTTTCTTCCAATGACAGTGAAGAAGCCTTTCACCTTATCCCTGATCTTTTTATCCCTTATAAGTATAAATGCCACAAGCACTAGTATGATTAGAACAAGTATAAGGGTAAATGATATCCCTCCCCCGTTGTTGTCTGCCGCCACAGAAATGTCTGAAAATAGTAAATTAATTAGTGTATTCATGTCATCACCTTACCTTTAGTTTTCTGTACAGAAAAAAACCCGATACAATCAATATTATACTGATCAGCTGCGGAATTGAAAGGCTTAATAATCTCAAATCATTTTTTATTATATAACCGCGGCCGCCGTCATTTCGGAAAAATTCAACAAAGAATCGTATCAATCCGTAATTGATCAGATATAGTGAGAATATCTGGCCTTCGAATTTTCTCTTCCTCCAGATCAGTAACAGGATGCTAAAATTCAACAGGTTCAGAACCGCTTCATATATCTGGGTCGGGTGGATAAAGGTGTCATGAAACTTGTGAACACTCTTTCCCTGAAAGGGAAATTTAATGCCCCACGGTAATTCAGTGGGGAGGCCGTAGCAGCATCCCGCAGAAAAGCACCCCAGCCGCCCGAAAACATGCCCCAGGGCCCCGCCGATCACTGTAATATCGAACACCCGCCATTCCGATCCCCGGAAAAATTTTCTGGTATAGAAAATCGCAAATATGATTATTGCAAAGATCCCGCCGTAGAACACCCCGCCGCTCTTTAATGTATAAATAAGAATAGAAGGATCTTTGACACTTAGTCCCGGATCGGAAAGGAATGTTGCCGATACAGCATAGATCTTGGTACCAGACACCCCGGCAATAATCCCGAAGATCAGATAGTTTATTGTTTCGATCAGATCAAATTTTTCTCTCCGCGATAATATCAGTACCACAAGCACTGTAAAAACAACCCCGGTGATATAAAAGAACTGATACCCCGACAAAGTGAAGGAACCGATCCGGATCATTTCAGGATACATAAATGTATTATATAAATAATATCAATTTAATAATAGTTGGATTGGAAGGATATTAAAATACTCTATAAACTTCCAACCTGGTTAAATTGTGCTCTATTTAACCCGAATTATCTTAGTATCACCTGTCTTGATATTATAATAATAGGATTTATAAAACTTCCAGGCTCCGTCACTGGGAAGGATCCAATATATAGAGGCCTTGATACGCCCATTATCGAATCCTTTTCTCATCATATTAGGAGGATCTTTTGTAACCATATAGGAATCTACAGCACCATTGTCGTAAATAAATAATACTCCAATATTGTATGAAGAGTCATTCCATATTTCAATAAATCCTAAGCCTGTTTCTAAAAACTCTTCCGCACAGAGATTCCAACACTTTGTTTCCTCATCTGTTGTTCCCATAAAAAGTGTAAAAGAAAGAAGTATAATCACACCTGCCATCAGTCTTATATTCTTGGAATTCATTCTAATCTCCTTTTAAAACCTGAGGCCAATCAGAAAGTAATTGGCTGACTGGGTCGATGGGTCGATATCAGTATTAATAACTTTATTGCTTTGGAACTCTACAATGATGTTCATTTTCCCGAGTTTTATTTCAGCTCCGTAAACGATATGCCATGCAAAAAATACATCAAATTGAGTCCCGGTTATACCGTTATAATCCGTATACAGGTAACCGAGTGATACCCCGGGGCCTCCTCCAAGATAGACAGTTAAAAAATTTAATTTGTCCCATAATCTGCCAAGATTAATTCCACCTTTAACATTCAGAAAAAAATTTGTAACAAAGTAATATTCAGAATAATCTATAAGATCTGCCGTGAGAGTTCTGAAATATGGCTGGAATTCGAACCCCCACGCTGCAAATCTTCCGATCGGAGAATCAAAGCCAAGAGATGCAATCCACTTATCTCCCAAACTATCGACCTTCGGGTCTGTCATATATCCGCCTTTCAAATAGAAACCTTTAAAAAGAAAATCCTGGCTCTCTTTTTTCTTTTTGACAACCATTACATCCGCCTTTTTCATTTCAGCTTTTTTCTTCTCTTTTTCAGCTTTCTTTTCTGCCTTCAGTTTCTCTTTTTCAGCTTTTTTCTTTTCTCTCTCCACTTTCTTCTCTGCTTTTAGTTTCTCTTTCTCTTCTTTACTCAATGATTTCAGTTTCTCTTTCTCTGCTTTTTTTTCTGCCTTCAGTTTCTCTTTTTCCGCTTTCTTCTTTTCCTTTTCCGCTTTTTTCTCCGCTTTCAGTTTTTCCTTCTCTGCTTTCTTTTCTGCCTTCAGTTTCTCTTTTTCCGCTTTCTCTTTCTCTTTTTCTATTTCAGCTATCTCTTTTTCCTTTTCTTTTTCAACTTTCGTTTTTTCCTTTTCAACTTTATCCTTTTCAGGTAGTGGTGCTTCCTTTTCTTTCACCACTTCGGCAATTTTAGTAATGCTTTTATAAATATACCCGGTTTTTTTTACTCCATCTTTGTCAACAGAAAGTTCGATCTTATACCAACTCCCCTCGATTCCGAGAAGAGTGAACAAATCACCCAGGAGTCCTTTACCGATCACCTGGCTGTCGAGCGTCGGCCCGCTTCTGATGTTCGCCACTTTCGCGGTTACTTCAATTTTCTGAACTTCCTCAGCCGCGCCGGGCACATTGAATAGAAACACTGATAAAATAATACACAGAATAATTCTTTTCATGGTCACCCCTATTTTGTTAAAGATAAAAATAAAAAAAAAATAGTCAACAATATACACTAAAAAAAATACAGTATAACTCTGATTTTTTCCTGAAGAATTACTTAATCCTACGATTAACTTTTATAAAAGGCAAAATACTTTTATCTATTCTATCTCACTGCATACTGCCAAAAGCCTCTCTTTAAGAATTGTTGTTGATATTTTGTCCGTGTATGGAAGATATACGATTTTAACATCAACTTCCGATAATTTTTTTTCAAATTCATGAAACCTTTCAGTATCGAACCAGTCATCACCGATGAACATCACATCAAATTTCAGCTTTTCCCACATCACATATTTATCCAGATCATCCTGAGGTATCGCCAGATCAACATACTTTATATTTTGAATTATTTCTAACCTCTCTTCGAACGGTATAACTACTCTCCTTTTTTTGTAAGCAACAAGTTCGTCAACTGTAACTCCTACAATCAGTTTATCGCACATTGATTTTGCCATTTTTAATATATTCAGATGCCCGATATGGAACATATCAAAAACTCCGCTTGTAAATCCAATAATCTGAGCATCCCATTTATTTTTAGATATCATTTACTAATTTTATATATTACAAAAATAAAAAATTCAAATCCGGAACTATTTAATAAATTCACGTTGTGAAAAAGTTTCTACTTATGTAAAATTTGTTTTTATATCATGAAAAAAAAAAAATCAGATAATTTTAGTTTTCAAAATTCACTTAAAGAAGGACCCAGATACCCAATAATTCACTACCTGCGAATTGAAAGATATTTTACAAGGCCGTTAGCATCACTAATTGTACGATTGATCTTCAAAACAAAAATAACTCCCAATCATATAACAGTATTAGCTTTTATTCTCGGAATTATTTCAGCAATTTTGTTTTCGTTGGGAGAATATAAATTTTTTATAGCGGCAGGAATCTTCATACAATTTTCATCTGTATTTGATTGTGCAGACGGTATGTTGGCAAGATCAAAAAACATGTGCACAAGGTATGGAGCATTCCTTGACCTCTTCCTGGACCGGATTGCCGATATCATTATTTTATCGGGCATTTCAGCCGGATATTTTATATACTCTGGCAATTCATTTTTTTTACTATTGTCATTGCTGGCAACAGTGCTTTATGCTCTTCAGATTATACTTTTTTATATGATCAAAATGTTCAGAAATAAACTCACAATGGGTGACAGTGCCGAGGCAAGAGGTTTATTGATATTTGCAATTTTAGTGTTTTCGGTATTAAATAAACTCGATATTTTGATCCTTATTGTCCTTGTGCAGGCCGTTTTCAGCATTTCAGTAAGGACTATAATCTTCTATAGACTCAGGTCTGAAAAGGACACTAACATACCCGAGTTCTGATAAAAAAATTATTTGTTTTCCATATTGAATCCTGATCTGATAACAGGAAAAAGTCCTATCCCGGCAAAGGTCAGTCCCAGTATCCTCCTGACAATTATATATCCGACGCCAATAACCTTGTTAATCCCCAATAACTCAAACAAACCAAGGTAGGTGACCTCAAATATACCAAGCGACCCTGGTAATAAAGGAAAGATAAATGCAAAAGAGCCCAGAGTGGCAATAATGAAACTTTTAAATAATGTTATATTCAATGACCCAATAAATGAGAGAGTAAGAAATATCTCGAAAATCCATATTAGATAGTTGACCATATTACTCAGAAGGAGGAAATTGAAGACTCCTCTATTACCTTTATAGAATCCGGAGATATAATTGTCTGTTTTCTCTATATCACTCTCTTTTTTACTGAGATATTTTTCCCCGATCCTGATCCTCTTACGAAACCACATTAATATTCCCTCTTTCTGTTTTCTGAAAAAAAATATCAGAACTCCTGCTAAAGAAAAAGTTATTAAAAAAAGAAGATATTTTATTCCGGTATTAATATCCAATACTATTACCGAAACCGAAACACCACAGCATACGATTATTATTGATGCAATAAACTCGGTCATTTTATCAATAACCACGGAAGCAATTATTTTTTTTTTATCCATATCTCCGAGTAGAAATATCCTTGCAAATTCACCACCGATTTTGGCCGCCGGAGTAAGATATCCCAAAGAATGACTCCCCAGACGGGCTGAGAAAACTCTGAATAAACCCGGCCTTCTTCCTAACCTGCCTAAAATAATGTACCAGTTAAAGGACCTCACCGACCAGATTACTAACCGTAAAATAAGCAGGATAAGAAAATTGAGAATTGACAGCTCTTTGACTCTGCCCCAGATATTTCCCGGACCCTCTCTGATAAAATAGTAGACAAATAGTATTACTCCAAAAAGAGCAAGTATCCTCATGGCATTTTTCAACATTGATTCTACATTAGATATAAAAGCTCAAAGAATGTCAATTAAACAGAAATTAAACTATTCTCTAAACAATAGTTTTGCAATATAATACAGATGGCAGGAATTTTAATATTGTAAATAGTAAAATGAATAAAATAACCAGAAAAATATCATTAATATTTCTATTCCTCCTTTCTTTATTTCTGTTTGACAGAATTTTTACATACATTATCCTTGAGTATAATCACCATTTCTATTCTTCAAACGATCTTGAGAACAGACTGAGGGATCACTTGAAAGAGAATAAATATAATTCTCTTATAATGGGTTCATCAAGAACATATGAAGGAATTCATCCCAAATCTGATCAAAACCATGATAAGCTTAATCCATTTAAATGGAGTTTTGCCGGATTCGGACCTAAATATAATTATTATTTTTACAAATTGTACAAAAAAAATGGCGGATAGCCGAAGGTGATATTATACGGAATCGACTATTTCATCTACAATCTTTACTCTTCACCGGAAGCACTCGCAGAACTTAATTAGGGAATGACATAAGCACCGAATATTGATTATCTTGCATCCTGAGATTCTATTATGAAGAATAAAGGAAAGATCGATATCATAATTAAAGATATCCTCAGGACTTTTCACTCCATTCTGACAATCACCTTTTAGAGAGATATAAATATTTTTCAATCTTATACCGGGACAAAAAAAGGTCAGAATTAAAAAATAATAAAGTTCTCACTGTGTAACAAAAAAATTTAAAGGATCGGCGTTTACAAAACCTCCTGGAATCGAAGGGGATTATTTCCTTCAGTTGCTTGAACAGTTGAGGAATGAAAAGGTTAAACGTTGTACTTATTCGTAATACCCGAATTCATCGGAACTTTCAGAACAAACAAGTTTCAAAGGGACAATGTTCAAAATTCATCTTAATAAATCTGAAGAAGAAAATTCAAAAACATCACCATTCTCAACTACAACTATGAAAAAAAATTTGATCTCGGTGATGACACCTTGTTTCTGGATGGAGGTTATGGTTTTACCAACTCTCATCTGTCAAAAAAAGGATCTGAAATTTTTAACAAACTGTCAGCGCACAATCTTGAACGTATCCGGTTATTAAATATATATTCTATTTAATATCTACCAGTTCTACCTGAAAAACAAGAGTCGCATGGGGAGGAATTACTCCGCCTGCCCCACGTTCACCATATGCCAGATGGATGGGATGATCAGGACCCTTTTTTCCCCTTTTCTCATATCAAGCAGAGCCTCATCCCAACCTTTAATAACTTTCCCGACACCTACAGGAAATTCCAGAGGTGTCCCCTTTGTCAACCGAGCTGTCAAATTTTCTTCCGTCAAGGAATGTTCCGGTATAATGTGCAGAGATCATTACACCTGACTTTAGGTTTATCTCCCTTTCCCTTCGTTCGAGGACTATATACATAATCCTGATTCCGTGGTCACTCTTCCCGGCCATTTATCTTCAATAATTTTTTCTCTCTTCTTCCATTCTTTCTTTTCAATTCTGATTCATATGATAATTTTCTTCTCTTCTGTCATTTTTTTAAAAACTGCCGGCGCATCAAATGCTTCCGCCTCTTTTCCAACTTTTACTATTCTTATGCTTTCTATTATATCTCCCTGTGCAATCTGATTTACTACATCAATTCCTTTATAAACTTTCCCAAAAACTGAATGTTTGTTATCCAGATGAGGTGTTGCCAGATGTGTAATAAAGAATTGACTGCCGTTTGTGCCCGGGCCCGGCATTTGCCATTGAAAGTATCCCGCTGGTGTCATGCTTAAGATCAGTATGGAATTCATCCGGGAAACTGTATCCGGGATTCCCTGTACCATTCCCCTGAGGGTCTCCCCCCTGGATCATGAAATCCTTAATGACTCTATGGAAATTTTAACCCATCATAATAAGGTTCTCCTATCATCTCTGAATCGAATTGGGAATTTTCCCTTCCGCAAGACCTGCAAAATTTGCCACAGTCATGGGGACTTTATCAAAATCAAGTTTTACTACTATCATCCCCTTCGTTTGTCCTTATTTCCGCATATAATCCGTCATCCTTATATTTTTTCACATTGCACCCCGTTATTAAAATTAAAGTGATCAGAATAAAAAAAATTGCTTTCCTCATATGATCCTCCGATTCTTATTTAGAATTATTATACGAAAAAAACTGAGATAGGTAAAGACTATTCAGGATTGTTCTCTGATGATGAATCTTCTCTTTTATCTAATCTCCACTGGAGAGGATAAATAATAATAAGAAGAATATTTGAAAATACAAGAATATAGTAGAAGAATATCATCGGGCATATAGAAAACAGCTGCAAGAATAAGAAAAAACCGATGCGTTGAGACTCCGATCATATTCCAGAATATAAGTAATATTTTTCCGGAACCTGTATTCTTCTTCACAAGGGTTTTGGATTTATCACGTGTTCCGGTAATCTGGATTTTTGTATATCCGAAATATACCATTAAGAGAATTTTTTCAAAATAATTTCCTTTTTTTTCTTTATATGATTATACCTTCTATGAAATTTTCTGAAGTCTTTACTGATCGTATTATTCCTGCCAGTTGCACTTGAAAGGTATTGTTGTCTGTAATAATCAACAACTCCACTATGGAGTGCCACTGCAACAGCAGATGCAAGCATAAGAGGCCAGGGTCCGAACGGGAGTTCAATTCCGCTTTTTATTAACCCCAGCAGAAAACCGAGATAAATTGCTATTGTTGTAATATAATCCACCCATCCGTCAATAATCCTTCCGTATGGTGTACCATTCTTCTTAACTCTGGCCACCATTCCGTCAAGAAGATCGAATATATGACATAGCATTAAAAATAATCCCCCATAAAGAAAACTTCTTTTGTCACCGAATGAAAAATATATACCACTGGTAATGCCTGCGATAAGGGATAGAGCTGATATCTGGTTGGGTGTTACAGGCATCTTGACCAGAAATTTTAATATTACAAAACTTACCGGCCTGAAAAGGAAAAGATCTACCACCTCTTCTGCAATAGTATCTTTCAGTGAATTTTTAAATTCTTTATATAACTTTTTCATAAATCTTATTAACCCCTATAAATAATTAAAATGAGAATCAGTATAAAAAACAATATAATCATCGCCCATTTTACTCTATCCATCCGGTATTTCATAAGACCTTGATCATTCAGGAAATATGTACCTCCGCCTCCTTCATCAATAACCCCTTTTCTGCGTAATTTATTGAAAACGGACCTGTTGATCTCACCGATATCTCTCAAATCTTTTGCAAGTTCAATCAGAGAGTGCACCATTTTCCCTGAAACGGGAAACGACCAATTTTTCTCCCTTTATTTTACCTGCAATTCTCCGAAAAACACCCATTAAAACTCCATATCATATTTTATAATAAATCCCGTATTAAGAATAGCCTAAAACTAATTAAAAACAAAAAACTTTGATTTGCGTAACAAATATAGGGTAAAATGAAGAAATGGATTCAAAAAACCGCAGGAAAAAAAAGTCAGGTATCTGGGAAACAGTAAAAACAGATTTTCGTGAAAGTGAGATAACACGTGAAGTAAAATATGATCTTTCGGAAACTCTTGATTTTTATCTGACCGAAGAACAGAAAGAGGAAATGAAAAGGATGGGGTGGTTTAAAAAATTGTTCTTCATTCCAGCATGGCTTTTAAGAATAATGTTTTTCAAACTGACAAGGATAAGGAGACTCCTTCTTGCTGTGGCTATTGTTCTCCTTTTTGTAAATATCAACAACACCAATAGCGGCATTACATTTAATAATTCTATTTTTTCTATAATTATACTCCTCTTTATTCTAATACTTGAATTGAAGGATAAACTCATAGCAGTGGACGAACTGAGTGCCGGAAGGGCTGTTCAGACGGCATTCATGCCTAACGAAAATCCAGATGTCCCCGGATGGTCCGTCTGGCTCTATACAAGACCAGCTAATAGTGTTGGAGGGGATATGGTGGATCTTATCCCTGTTAATGAAACAAACTTCGGGATAGTCCTAGGAGATGTGTCCGGGAAAGAACTCGGTGCAGCACTGTATATGGTTAAACTCCAGTCCACTCTCAGGGCCCTTGCTTCCGATTCCGGTTCGCTTTCTGATCTCGGATCAAAGATCAACTCTATTTTTCACAGGGATAGTGAATCCAATAGATTTGCAACTATGGTTTATGTCTCTTTAAAGAAAAATCATGGAGATATTAATATTCTTAATGCCGGACACATACCTCCTTTGATAATGAGAAACGGCAATTTATCGGAACTTGCAAAAGGATCTCCAGCTCTGGGGATAAAGAACACTTCCAGATACAAAGAAGAGAAAGTAAATTTGAAAAAAGGTGAGTATTTCATCATATATTCCGATGGTGTATCGGAAGCATCAAATCCTGAAGGTGAATTCTATGGTTCAGGCAGGTTCAAAGATGCCATTATTAAGAACAATAACCTCTCTCCAAAGGAGATGGGGAATAATCTTATTTCGGTTGTTAACCATTTTGTAGGCAATAACAGGTTTTATGATGACCTTTCAATTATTATTCTGAGAAAAGAATAATAAGTCACCTTCAGACATAGATCAACTCCTGAGATAGGACGCCCCATTAACATCTATTATAGTTCCTGTCATAAATTCATTCCCCGGAGCAGCAAGCATGATGACAGCATTTGCAACCTCCTCTGGTTTAGCTACACGGTTCATAGGACTCTGGGCCCTGATCTGATCCCCTTTAGGGCCTGACAATATATTCTCAGTCATATCCGTCTCCACAAAACCTGGAGCAACTGCATATGACTGAACATTAAATGGGGCAAGCGCTTTTGCCAGAGACTGACTGAATGAGTTCAAACCGGCTTTACTTGCTCCGTACGCAGGAGCTTCCGGCTCTCCTCTGAATGCTCCCCTTGATGTCACGTTGATAATCTTGCCCCCACCCTGACAAATCATCTGTTTCCCTGCAAGAAAAGAGAGATTTGCAGCACCTGTAAGGTTCAAGCTTATAGTTTTACCCCAGATCTCTTTCCATTGACTAAAATCGGTCTCCCGGAAATCTTTCTCTTCATATATCCCTGCATTATTTACAAGAATGTCGATCCGGCCGTACTCATCAATTACCCTCTTCACCATCTCCTGGATCTGGTCCGGATCGGAAATATCACAACCCACGGCATTATGGCCATCCCCCCGGAGAATATCGAGAACATTTCCTGCTGATCTCATATCCGTATTAAAGGTAATGATAACCGTCGCTCCGGCATCCGCAAACTTTTCTGCGATTGCCGCGCCTATCCCCCTGGAACCCCCTGTAATAATTGCAATTTTATTGGTAAGATCAATTTTCATAACCAAATACTATTAAAAAGATATGATTTTGTAAAGGGAACTTAATTCAATCAGGAATTGACAGCAAAAAGATTAATCCTTATCAGTTATACACTGATAATTTAGAACTTTTAGTCTCGATCTGGATCTTCCTGCAAGATCTGTATATGGATTTGACTCAATTGACAACTTATACCCTTTTACCGCCTCTGTCCTATCGTCCAGCATTTCCATTATTCTGCCATATAAATAAGCATCATAAAATAACCAGAGCTTAGAGTGGAAATTCCCTTTGGAAAGATTTACCAGTTCATTAAACTCTCTTTTTACATCTCTGCTTGTAACTTTACCTGAACCATTCTTTAGTTTTAAATAGTGATCAGATATCCTTGCCAGGTGATATAACGATAAAGAGTGGAGTGCAATATCACTAAAATAAAACTCAGCTTTTTTAATATCAGAATTGGTGAGGAGTAACGCCCTGCTTAATAACAACCTGTTTTCAGCAATAGTAAAAATCCGGTTTTTATCAGGAGTTGAAAATCTTTTAAGACTCTCCATATATTCTCCGGAGAATAAACTTAGTATTCCCAGAAAAGTTCTGCTATTGGAAAGATTAGATTTAAAAACAGATAATGATAGTATCTCCCGTGCTTTGGAAAAATCACCCAATTGAAGTTTGCAATAACTTTTAAAAATTTCCTTTCCCGAACTTATCCCCCAGAAAGTATTGATATGCCCCAATTCTTCACTTGCCCTTCTGTATGCAATGTCAGGATTCCCCTCAAGAAAATCCAGTTCACATAAACGCTGAGCTGCATCCCGATTGTACATATAGGATTCAAGGGAATTCTCAAGTGTTTTTCGGCCCATTTTCGGATGACCCATTTCGATCTCGAGATCACCTTTAAAGAACAATAACGCTGACCTCAGGAAAGGGTTCTGTGGGTCCAAATCAATGCAGTGAAGTATATGTTCATAAGCTTTTTTATTGTTTTTACTCAACAGTTTTTCTGAATAATACTGATTGATCTGATTGTAAATCCTGAAGAGATTATCCTTGTCATCTGAATAGGAAACAACACTTTTTCCGTCATTGATTGTCAGTTTATAATCTCTGGTAAGCATGATTTCATTTCCTGATCTGTAATCCTTGAACTTCACCAATCCGGATCTTTCCCAGTCGGAATTATCATAACTTGAAAAATCCGGAATGAAACTGAGGAATTCCGGCAGATATATATTACGCTGTCTCAGGTTAGGTATGCTTGTCTGTCTTACCAGGAAATTGCTTTTTAAAGGGAAATTTATTTCAGCTACAAAAAAAAGGTGGGAAAGGATATTATTGACTCCGCACATTAAGATTCTAATATTACCCTTTTCAGGTTTTAAAAAAACATAATCTGAAATGGTGCCCGGATTCGCATAACTGTAAATGTTGGAGTCCTTGATGAAAACAAATGCAGTTGGAAACATATCCATGAAGTGTCTTATAAACAGAATTTTCTCTTTATGGCCGTCACGGTCTATGTCAGTGTTTATTATTTTACTTGCATAGAATTTTTTGAAAAAATCATATACTCCCACATCAAAAAAAGTATAAAATCCGATCTTATCCAGTTCCTGTCCGTCATTAGTCAGTATAGAGACCTTGTTATCCAGATCCCGGGACCCAATTGAAATATTTTTTATCTCTGAATGGTTATTAAGCAAAGTAAGTATTTTATTTGAATCAATACTGAAATTGTTTCTGTTAGTATCAGCCTCTACCCTGATATTGTTATCAAGGATAAACGAGGTATTAATAGTATATGGCTTAAAATCTTTCTCCCACAACCCGATTCCAAGATTATTATAAGCAGAAATATTACTCTGATTGAACTCTACAAATGAAACTTCTCTATTACCAAACAGGGACAAAAAAACATATATTGCCGTTAGAATCAATAGAGATAAGAATACAATTCTCCACTTGAATTTTTTTATATTGTGAAAGATCTTTCTTGTTAATGAGAAGTTTCCCTTTTCAAAAAAGGATATCATATCAACTATTGAATTAAACCTGTTCTCAGCCTTTCTCTCGATGGCTTTAAAAATACCGAACTCTACATACTTGGGGATATTCAGCTTTTTCCGATCTATCTTTTTCGGTTTTTCAAGAATTCTTTTATAAATAAGCTCAAATGTGCTTTTAGAATCGTCAAAAGGCATAGAATCCGATAAAACCCTATATAAGATCAGGCCTACTTGATATATATCCGACCTCATACCTATTTCACCCATATCAGCCTGTTCAGGAGACATATAGTGAGGAGAACCGATCAATTCACCAATAGATGATGTCCGCTCCAGGTCATCAACCTCTTTAGATAATCCAAAATCAAGGATTTTGATCTCACCCTCTCCAACCAACATTATATTAGAGGGTTTCAGGTCCCTGTGAATTATCCCCTGATCATGAAGGGCTTTTACACCTTTAAGAATATTTATAAATACCAAACTGAATTCACTCCACCCGATCCTGCCATCTTCTCTGATTTTGTCCTTAAGACTTTTTCCATCCAGATATTCCATCACCAGGAAATAGATCCCTTCATATCTCTCCAATGAAAAGATCTTCACAACTCTTTTATCGGTTATCTTTCTGGAAATATTTATCTCCCGTTTTACCCTGTGAAATTTTTTTTCATTACAGGTGTAGTCGGGATTCAGAAATTTTATCGCAACTTCCCTTTCCAGGACTGTATCTGATGCCTTGTAGACAACTCCAAAACCACCACTTCCGAGTTCTGAAATTAAACTATAACGGGAATTAATTTTTTTGTCTTTAAATGTTTTAATCCTATTCAGAAATGAATTCTTTATTGGGGAATTAATGATAGTCTCTCTTGATCCATTTTCCTGTTTCATACGGTTTATAGTTTTTTTCTCTTTAATCTACTTATCATTGCTTTAGATTTTACTCCCAGATCAGAATAAGGATTTGATTCATATGAAATTTTATATCCTTTCAATTCCTTTCTAATATTACCTGTTATTTCCATAATTTTTGAGTATATAAATGAATCATAAAACAACCACAATTTTGTAAACATATCCCCTTTGCTATCCTGTAAAAGTTTTTTTAAAGTTTCATCAGCATATTTTTCTGAATTCAAAAGATCTCCCTTCAAGGCCATAAAATATGCTCTGGACATAGCTGCGAGATGACCATCCAGAATAGAATTAACTGCAATATCTGAGAAGTAAAAATCTGCAAGTTTTACATCTTCATGTTTAATTAGACTACTATTATTATTGAATATATAGTTCAGGAGAACTGATCTTGAAAACAACAATCGTGCTTCTGAAAGTGTAAAAGGAGTAGAACGTCTACCTATGAGACGTGATGTTTCATTTAGTGAATTTTTATAGTCTCCTTTGAAGATAGATATCATACCTTTAATGTAATCTGTGGCTTTACTATAATCACCGGATAGATCCGTAGCAGATCTGAAGTCACCTGAATTCAGATAAACATATACTTTAAATAATTTAATCCCGAAATTACCAAGCCCGAAAAATTTTGAGCGATCAAATGAATTTTTCTCAATTTCTCTCTGTAGTTTTTTTTTCTGGCCTGACAAAAAGTATAATTCTGATATTTTCTGATTTAGGTCTATATTATTGGAAAGAAAGCTGTTGGATATATTAAAATACTCTTCAGCCTTGGAATAATATCCTGAACTTAAATACAGATCGCCTGCCAGATAATTTGTTAGGGCAAGAAAAATCGGATTAGAAATGTTTAGTTTTAAAGCTTTACTGATTTCATAAAATGGATTATTGCTGCTTCTTTTTTCAATTTTTTTCTGATAAGCGCGATTCAGGAAATAGATCATATCAGATATCTTCTGAGGTTTGTCTTTATAGGTCCTGGTACCAGTAGCATCAGTTATACTCAATTCCCATTCTTTATTTAATTTAAATACCCTGCCATCAATTTGAGATTTGAAAGAAATTATACCTTGTTCGACCCACCTGTTTTCTAAAATCTCAGTTTTGTGTGGAATGAGCATGTATGAAAATTTTGGGATGCCAAGCACTATATTCTCAAGAAGGGAAGGAGGTAAATGAATACTGTTGATATTATTTACATTTGTATCACAAATAAACTTTAAATGACAAAAGGGATTATTCATACCGGTAAAAAGAACCCTGGGGTCATTACTTATATCATTATAAAAATAATAATGCTCTATATGACCCGGACTCTGTAGAATATGAAAATCTTTATTATTCAGAATGCAAAGTTCGGATGGATACATACTCATATTCTGAAAAGTTGTAAAAATTATTTCATTTTTTTTATCCGCGTTCAGATCCTGACATTTGATATCATTAAAATCCATCCATCCGGAAAATAATGATTTTTTCATTTGATTATTTTCCAGGTGAAAATTCTGATGATGAAGAATTTTTCCCATATTATTAACCAGAGCTACACTGCTTGAAAAATTTTCTGATTTAATTGAGAGTTTTACTATATCTTTATATAAATTCTTTTTTGTAAGAAAGACTACACCAATTTTTTCTTTGCTGTTTAAATAACTCTTTTTATCAACTCTCAGTCTCAATCTCCTGAAATCACCGTCAATCTCCATGGGCAATGCATTAAGTACTGACATTGGAGCAAAGTTTTTTTTATATAATTCGGAGCCAAAACTATTGGAAGCAATGATTTCTGAGCCATTAAAGTTAATATCAGATATAATATCTGAATTTTTGAAATAAAATATTGCAGACAATGACAGTAAAAGGATCAAGCTTATTAAAACAGAAACAAAACTTTTCTTCCTTCTAATAAAATTTGATATTGTATTAAGCAGAGTTATTTTCTCAAAATTAAAAAAATTTATCATTTCATCTATCGACTGGAATCTGAAATCTTTTTCAGTTTCGATCGCTTTGTAAATGCCCGATTTTAAGAAGCGGGATACAGGGGAAATAAATTTATACATTTTTCTCGGGTCTGAATTAATTCTTTTCATCAACTGTTCAATTGTTGAACTGTCATGTTCGCCTTCATTTACGGGATTTAGAATATAGTAAAGGATCAAACCCAGTTGATAAATATCAGAAGTTTGATCAAGTTTAACTCCTTTGATCTGTTCAGGTGACATATATTTGGGTGATCCGATCATCTCACCAACAGATGAGGTTTTTTCAGTATCATCAAGCTCTTTTGATAATCCGAAATCAATTATTTTAATTTTTCCTGCGGATGTAATAATGATATTGGAAGGTTTAATATCCCTGTGAATAATATTATTATCATGAAGTGACTTTATCCCGTTTAATATCTCAATATAAAAGGATTTAAAGTCTATCCATTTTAAGAGTCTATTTTTCTTTATAAATGTTTTCAGGTTAGTCCCTTCAATAAATTCCATTATAAGGAAAGGTGTATTATCCATGAAATCAATACCGAATATTTTCACAATTCTTTCATCAGATATTTTCTGGGATATATTGATCTCCCTCTGAACCCTTATGAATTTTTTGTGATTCTCCCTGATGCCCGGATCAAGAAATTTTAAAGCCACATCTTTTTTCAACAAAATATCAGTTGCCCGGAAAACACTCCCAAAACCACCGGAACCAATTTTTTCAATTATCCTGTACCTTGAATTAATTATTTGATCTTCAGAGAAAGTAAGAGCATGATTTTTTTTTATATAAATATCGGATCTGATCTTCTTCGTTTCTCTGATTTCTTCTTTCATTTAAGTGCTGATCATTCGAAAAATTTTATCCTTCAGATCATTGAAGGTTTATTTACAGAGCTGTTCTGCAATACTTCTATTATTCACCAGAAAACAGTATATTATAAATTAATTATGTTCACAATTTAATAATATTCGAAATAAATTCATTCAGGAAAGAATCCGAGGTAGTCGTTCCAGTTCTTCTTTAATTCCTCTTCTGAGAATCCGTTATAACCGATCGAACTGAAGGCGGAGACCGCCATAAGGGCGGAGAGATCCCTCTCACCTGTTCCGGTTCTGTTGATAAAATCTTCCAGGCCGATATAGCCCTTCCCCCTCTCCTTAAGGATCAGGGAAGATGATTTTCTTCCTATTCCTTTTATGAATATAAGGCCGGTCCTTATCATCCCTTCCTCCTCGGTAAATCCTATACTGCTCCTGTTAATATCGGGAGGAAGAATTTTCAACCCGCAGTTCTTTGCCTCTTCGATATATACAGGAAGAGGATAATAACCTCCCCCGGAATTGAAAAGGCGGGAGAAAAAGCGTACCGGGAACCTGGTCCTCATCCATGCGGAAACATAGGCTGAATATGCATAGGAAATACTATGAGCATTATTAAAAGCGTAGAGTGAAAAGTCTGAGGACATTTTCCAGAACTTTGCAAGTTCCTGGTCACTCCATCCCTTTCCCCTCCCGGAGACAAGGAACCCCTCTCTGAATTCTTCTCCTTTCCTCTTTTTCAGGCTCCGCCTCACTTTCTCAGACACTTCAAGATCCCATCCGGTCACATGATGAATGAGGATCGATATCTGCTCCTCATATATCAATGCCCCTCTGGTGTATGGAAAAATCTTCCCTAACAGAGGGTGGAAAGGTTCACTCTTTTCAAGATAGGCTTTTTTCATTCCCGATTTTGCCGGTCCCGGTCTTATTATCGCGATGGATATGGCAAGTTCCTCAAGGCTGGAGGGGGCCGCCTTAAGAAGATTTTCTCTGGCAAGAGGGCTCTCCAGTTGAAAACACCCCTTTGTCGCAGCCCGCTTTATGGCGCTCCACACAAGATCATCTTTAAAATCTATGCTGTTTCCGAACACGTAAGGAGATATAACATCAAATCCTCTGACTCCTAGAAGGTCCAGTTTGAATATCTTCAATCTCTCCACCGTGTCCTTATCCCATGCGATCTGATCAAATCCGTGAGGCGACACTTCAACGGGAAATGATTCCCTTATATTTTTTTCGGAAAAAATAACTCCCCCAAGATGAAGGGATAACTCTTTATACACATTTTTCAGCGTTGAAGCTTTATCATTTATTTCCCTTATCTTTCCGGTACCCCTACCCTTCAATTCAGAAGGAGAAGCGAATATATCAATCTCCTTGCTCATCCGGTGTGATTCTTCAGGATCAAAACCATTACTTCGGGCAACCTCATATAATGCAGATCTACCCCTGAAGAATTTATGAGTGGATATAAATGCCACTTTCCCGGGGAAACTTTTGAATACCCATTTAAGTACCTCACCTCTGCGGGAGGAATCTATATCAATATCTATATCGGGAAGTTCATCACGGTGTGTGTTCACAAATCGTTCGAACAGAAGATTATGGTACATCGGATTCACCCTGGACAACCCCAGCAGGAACAACACATACGATGAACCGCCGGAGCCCCGTATATTAAAATAGATCCCATTATTTCTGCAGAAACGGGTTATTTCTTCGGCAATCAGAAAATATGGGGAAAATCCCAGTTCATCTATCTTTGCCAGTTCCTGTTCGGCCCTTGCCTTTGATCCGGCATCCGCTCGGATATTCTCAAGCTCCCTCTCTACGATAGCGCGGAGTCTGCCCGAATGGCTGCTTCCATTTCCCTTAACGGGCGATCTTCCAAGAGTTGTCCCAAAGTCTTCTGCAAAATCAAAGTGGACACTATCCGCAAGAACAAATGTATTTTTCATGGCCTCCCGGCCGGACCTTCCCCACCTTTTTATTATTGCGCTGTAACTGAGAGGCCCGTATAAGGGAATCTGCGGATCACTGTCTGCTTCGCCGGACGGGAGATGCCGGAACACAGAGGATACAACTTTGTAACTATCCGGAGATCCGGTCCACCTGAGGGAATTTGCCCAGACCACCGGTATCCGTTCCTTCTCCGCATACTCGAGATGCCTCCGGTCACTATTCCATTCGAGTCCAAAATATATATCCCCTCCTGCCATCCTATCTCTGATATTGTTGAACGCTTTGGAGATATCCCCCCTTATAATGCCGGGTATTAAGACAGCTGAGACCTCCTTCATAGAGGTAAGTTTTTTTTTATTGTAGGATGAAACAACCGAAAAATACCCTTCAGGGCTACGCGGGAAGAGGAGAAAGGATCCTGAACCTCTGATAGATATTTCCATTCCCGGGAGAAATCTCAGCCCGTTATCCCTTGCCTCCCTGTAGAATTTTTCCCAGGCCAGAAAAGAGAAAGGGTCGGTAACCGCCATTACCCCCGCTCCCCTCTTCATCAGTGATGCAAG
The DNA here is from genome assembly GCA_963827565.1 of Candidatus Aminicenantota bacterium. Lineage (GTDB taxonomy): Bacteria > Acidobacteriota > Aminicenantia > UBA2199 > UBA2199 > UBA647. Next base: position 452,092 of record CAWHBG010000001.1, on the reverse strand, counting down.
TCCGGAAGGTAAAACAGCCCCTTTCCCTCTTGAAAAAACCGAATAAACCCTTAATGGAATATATTTCATATACTGTTCGCTTTTTGTTCGCTTTAAGTATAATACAGTTTTCTCCTGTTTTCAATAAATATATTTTTTTTTTCTGATTAAATGTATAATCCGGGGGGAGGAATTATGAACTTATCATCTATAATCCACCGCTTTCTTCTTTCTATTGTTCTTGCCGCCCCTTTTTATAACCTTATGAACAGCTCTGAGCATAAAATCTATATCATCGGAGGTGTTTTAATAATCCTGAATATAGTTATAAATCTGATGGGGAACAGAGCCCGGAAATCTCTTTTATTAAAACCGGTGACCCTTGCAGAGAAAAGAGAACTTTTCAGGAAATACAGAAAATCCGGAAAGATGAGAAGCTATGCTTCAACTGGTAAAACAGAAGAAAAAAGGCTCAGGGAACTTGCAGACCTTTATGACAAGAACCTTATAACCATGTCTGAATATGAAGCAAAGAAGAAGGAGATCATCGATGGAATATAATAATCAAAATATTAAAGAGAATTATCAGGAAGCATCAAAAGCTAAATCAAGGATCCTCTTATATACTGCTGTAGCTTTTGTAGTATTCTCCATATATACATTTGATTCCTTTTCAACATGGAAATTCCTCGCTGTATTTGTCCCTCTTGCATTCTCCTTTCCCTCATACAGAAAAAAATGGATATTCCTTCCCATAGTGGTATTGATCTGGTTCGCTTTTATGCTGATGAGTGTCGGAGTAATTTATAATCATGATATTCTGGAGATTACCGGCCCGATTGTATGCCCCGATGGATACAGGGGGGAAGTGTGGGTACGGACCGTGAATCCGGTGCCGGGGGAAACATACACCCAGGCCCGGATGACATGTGTTAACGATGCGGGACACAGAATCGATCCGGGGTGGAAACCCCATTTTACGGTATTGGGGCTGTACATTATCCCCGCACTATTATTGTTCCTGATAAATGTGATCTTCCTAAAACTGTTCAGAGGGATGCTCAAGAATCCCTACGCTCTATATCTGGCCGGTTCAGTTTTATATTGCTATCTTTCATATCAAGTATGGATGAATCGTGAGCAGATAATATCAGCAGTTAAAAACCTTTTTTCATAATAACTCTCATCTCAAATTTTTTTGTTATTTTTTCACAATATAGGTTGAATTTTCTTTTTTTTATATTATAATAAATATTAACATTACCTTTTTGGTGATATTAAAAAAGTTTTTCAAGGGGATGAGAAAAAATTTAAATAGATCAGCCTTTACATGGCTCTGTATAATTTTTTTGTTAAGTTTATATGGGATTGAAACAGGAAAGAGCAATTCCCCCGGAGATCTCAGCATGTCCCATTACAAACCGGGGAGCATGAAATGCTCAATATGCCATTCAGTTCCCGGGGAGGCCGATCCCGTAAAATGTCTCGACTGCCACAAAGAGATAGCTTCGAGGATTCGGGGCAAAAGGGGATACCACCGCGATAAAGCCGAAGATTGCGGAACATGCCACACTGAACATCAGGGGCGTAAAGCAAAAATAATAGAATTGGATGAGAAAGATTTTGACCATTCAGAGACAGGTTTCGAACTTAAGGGAAGTCACAGCAGGATAGATAAATGCAGAAAATGCCACTCCCCCGAACTGACAGTTGGAAGAAAAAATTTTACAGGTTATCTATATCTGAAGAGTGGGTGTATTACCTGTCATGAGCCTCCACACCCCGGAATAAATGATAATTGCACTTCATGTCATGACGAAATTTCATGGACTGTTGATAATTGGAGAAGATGAAATAATGATCAATTTAAAAATATCAGCTTCATTTTTTTTCACCCTCATTTTTTCAACACTGCTCCTGCTGAATTCAAACCTCGCTGGGAACATATATATAAATTCTGCCCTTTATCAGGATTGGATGGGATTCAAATCAACCGATACAGAATTCTATAACCGGCTCAGCAGCAGACTTAAACTGGAACTTTTAAAAAGGCCGGGAGATGGATGGACACTCTCTTTTGACATCCGGAACAGAACAACTCTCGGAGACGGCGGGAGCAATCAGTTCATTATTTATAATTCAAATATATCATTCAACAACACCAGTAGACGGATATTTTTCACACTCGGGCAAATGAACCTGTATGATACAGCAGGAATAGGTGAGCTGACAGGGATCCTCGCAGGCTTTAGACTAAAAGATGAACTATCGATTGGAGCATATGGCGGCCTCAATCCTGAAATCTATAATTCCAGATGGGACCTGAACTACAGGAAATACGGATTCTTTACAACCTTTAAAGGGAAAAAAGCAAGAAGAATCTCACTTAGCTATAACAAGCTTCAATATGACGGACAGACTGAAAGGGAATATGTTTACGCTAACACACTATTCCCTGTATCTTCAAAGATTATTTTATACGGGAGTATTGAATATGAGCTAAAGGAAGGTCTGAGAAGTGAAGACAGAATAAGCCGGCTGTTTGTAAACACAAGGATAGATCCTTTTAAAATGGTATCGATAAATTTTAATTACAGTTCCGGGAAAGGTATTGACTATCATCAATTCATTCTTGATCTCTCTATGAATCCAATCTTGAGAATATCTGATATAGAAAGGTTCTATTACAGCGAAACCTACGGAGTAAGATTAACAGTCACACCTATAAAAAATCTAAGGATTCATCTCTCAAAACGGTTCAGCGAACAGAAAGATGAAAAAATCAAGAATGATTCAATGAGATTCGGAATATCATCAGCGAATTTATTTAATTCGGGATTTGGAATATACGGTAACTATACTTTGAACAGAGGAGACCTCTCTGAATCAGATTCATATCGTTTTTCCATATCCCGTAATTTAAACCGGATCTCCGGCAGTCTGAGTTTTTCGAGTTATTTCAACAGTATCAGGTTTGTAAACATCAACACGCCAGAAATTATTTTCCATCCTGACAGGAGAACATTGACCGCAGACCTTTTCTACTATCTTAACAGGTCCCTGGCATTCTCAATGGAGTACTCGTTCTCATTTTCCAAAGGCTTCAATGATCATCAGTTCTTTCTCAGAATGATCTACAGAAAGAGACAAAATAAGGTGAAAAAATGAACAAATCCAAGTTAAAAAAATATAATATTGTCAGATACGTGATTTTTATTCAGCTATTATTGCTTATTACATTATTATCATTATTCTTATCTGATATTGACCTGAATGCTGAGAAAGAAAAGTTCACTGTAAAATCACATGATAATACAAATTTCCCTTTAGTCGGTAAGCATAGAACCGTACCCTGCTCCGAATGCCACATAAACGGAGTAATAAAAAACACACCCGACAGGTGTGAAGCATGTCATTGGGAAAGGAAACAGGATGACAGATATAATCTTCAATTAGGTTATCACTGCAATGATTGCCATACCCCTTTCGATTGGAAAAAAATTATTCATGGGTCATGGGATCACCTGAACAAGTCCGGCTTCAAAAGAGAGGGAATTCACAGGACACTGGATTGTTTTAATTGTCATAAAAGCGGTTTTCAATCAGGCCTGCAGAGTGAGTGTATATCATGCCATAGAGAGGATTATGAAAAAGAAGATGATCCTGACCACAGGTCAAATGGTTTCCCGGAAGACTGCACATTATGCCATAGGAGTCAGTTAAGCTGGGGAAGCGCTGTTTTTAATCATTCAAAATTCACCCTGTCAGGAGTTCACAAAACTCTAAAATGTAATGACTGTCATAATAATGGAATTTATTCCGGAACTTCTCCCGAATGTTATTCCTGCCATTCAGAGGAATATAATTCAACAAAAGATCCGGACCACAAAAAAGCTGGTTTTCCTGCCGATTGTACTCTCTGCCACAAAAGCCTTGTTACATGGAAAGGAGCGGTTTTTAACCATTCGTCATTTATCCTGCAGGGAGGACATAAATCACTCGAATGTTCAGATTGTCATAGTGACGGTGTATATAAAGGGAGATCATCAGACTGTGTTTCATGCCATCTGAAAGATTATGACAATTCCAGAGATCCAAACCACAGGAATGCCGGGTTTCCTACTTCCTGTGATTACTGCCATTCGGCAGCACATTTTTCATGGAGACAGGCCGAATTCAATCATCACTTCCCTATAAAATCCGGGAAACATAGCGGATTTTCCTGTACTGATTGTCATCTGACGGCAAATTTCAGGGATTTTTCATGCATCGATTGTCATGAACATGATAAATCCAGTATGGATAAAGAACATGATGATGAATCCGGTTACGTTTATAATAGTCAGAACTGTTATTCCTGCCATCCTAAAGGGATCGCAGACTGAACATGAAACAGGTCAGATCACCCCTGTTTGTATACTATAGCGACAACAGTCTTATCATCACCGCCCATATTGATTGAGAGGCCGTACGGTTTATCAGGACTGATATTAATTTGAGCATCACCAGCTTTTCCAGTCAATTGTTCCCATATTGTTACTGCCTGATGAACACCTGTCGCGCCTGTCGGATGCCCCCACCCTATCAGTCCTCCGGTGGTGTTGAAAGGTATTTTCCCATCTCTTGCGGTATGCCCGGCAGCAACAAAGTCAGCGCCTTCTCCCGCCCCTGTAAAACCGAGAGCTTCAACAGCAAGTATCCCTGCAATGGTAAAACAGTCATGAGTCTCAATAGTACCCAGATCGTTAATAGTGATCCCGGCTGATGAGAGCGCTTCCTCTGCAGCCATTTTTATCGTACTCAATGTTGTGGGATCTTCGGGAGGAGCTGTTATATCAACTTCCGACTGTCCCCATCCGATTACTTCAACAGCATCTTTTTTTTCTATTCCGATCTTTTTTAATCCATCTTCAGAAACGATTGCGATTGCTGATGCACCGTCAGATACTTTTGAGCAATCAAAAACATTCAGGTTATCGACAAACGCCTTCCCGTTAGGCTCAGTTAAACCAAGTGCCTCCAGGTCTTCAACACTATTGTGAAATTCCTGAGCTGTTGGACAGAGACGTGCATTTTCTATTGCATTTCTGAACCATCTGGCAAATCCCTTCCTCGCCCTTTCTTTTCCGTACTTTTTGAAGTATTCTCCGGCTCTATCACTGAATTGACCCGGGAAAAAGTAGGCATGCCCTTTTTTCCTCTCCTGATACCACCCTGCACCGGCAAGAATATCGGCTCCGTATATCGCTTTGACCGTATTCTGCACCTCAACACCGATTGTAAGGACAACATCAGCTGTTTCTGCAAGAACAGACCTGATACCTGTCATCAAAGCAAGTCCACCCGATCCGCAGGCACCCTCAACTCTTGTTGCAGGTTTCCCATGTAGATCTTTGTCAATCATAGGGATGAATCCCGGAAGGTTAGCCTGCTTGTTGAATCTGGCTGCCATAAAATTTCCAATGACACTCTCATCAACATTCTTACCGCCTCCGATCTGAGCAAGAGTTCCTTCTCCGCTCTCCCTGATATAATGTTCTATTCCGGGCCGGGGCTTCTTCGGATGAAACTCTTTTCTTCCTGTCCCGAGTGAAACTGTATTAAAACCTGCTGTCATATATACTTTTTTTCTTAATTTTTTCATTTTATCACCCCTGATTCAGAAAATCATTAATAGGACCGTAAGCATGGAAAAACCCTGTCAGCATTACGGTATTTACATCTTTCTCACTTGCTGCCACTTTATCTGCAACAAGTTTTTTGCCGATCTCCTTTGACCTGTTAATATACCTGACTGCCAGATCCGCACCATTCGAAGATAAACCTTTAAGTTCCTTAAAATAATCAGAAAGGATATTTTCTTTATCCATATCTCTTATTATATTTTTCCAAGCAGGTATCATGCCCGGGAGTAAACCTAAAAACTCATCAGTTTTCTCTTTAAGATCATCAATTGGGACATATCCCTTTTTATCAGGATCATAAATTGCTGCCGGACGCCCCTTCTCATATTTCAGGAACCCGTCCTTCTGGGACCCGTCTGAATTTTGTCCCCCCTTAACATTCTGTTTGATCATCATATCCAGGACATCACTATGAAGGTCTTCATCTTTAAGATGCGGATTCATTACCTGCATGATATACTGACAAACATCTATTCCGACATAATCGATCAACTGAAATATCCCCATCGGCCTTACAAGTAATTCCTGACTGACTTTGTTAAGTGCAAGTACCCCCCCGGTAAAACCCAGGGCTCCACTTATTTTTTTTGCCTCATCGATTCCATGAAGAGCATCTCTCATAAAGTGTCCGTTCCCTATAAATCCTGCAAAATCATTTGAAGGAACAGTAACCTTCCTGAGTTTTTTCGCATATGCAGCTGCAAACTCCTTTACTTCCGGAAGTGTATCTTCTGTAACAATAACCTCAACAAGCTTCTGCACTGCAGGAGGATTGTAAAAGTGGAATCCGAGAATTCTTCCTCCCAGTTCTGCGTTTTTATCCAGAGATCCGATAGGTACGGATGAGGTATTTGTGAAGTACCATGGGGACAGAGATGTATTCTTTTCAATATCTTTGAATATTTTAACTTTTAGTTCAGGATTCTCATTTACTGCTTCAAAAATAAGATTTGATCTATATGCGGGATCCAGCCCGGTTGTGGGTCTCACAATATTCAGGACATCAAAAACATATTGATCAATTATTTCACCATTCTCAATGAGATCGGGCCTGTCTTTATATGTTTTTCTCAAGGCTACTGTTTTTTTCTCAGCTATTTTTGTTGCCTGGACCTTGAGATATTTCATTAGGCCGGCTAATCCTGAATCAGAAACATCCATCGCATTAAGAACAAAATTCCGTCCTTTGTTCTCCGGCATAAGGCTGAGATCTGTCATTTCAACAGCAGTCAGAAGGAGGATTCCGCTCCCCATCTTCCCAGCTGCGCCAAGCACTGTTACATTTCCAAGAATATCTTCATATTTCATCTATTTCTCCTCCCATTTCGGGGCCCTTTTTTCAAGAAAAGCTTTCATACCTTCAGTCCCCTCATTACCAAACAGAGTTCCGAATTTTCCGGTCTCTATCTCCGAGCCGGAATCCAAATCCGTTTCAATTCCCTTCCTGACCACACTCTTCAAAAATGAAACAGCCTTCGGCCCCTTTGTCAGTATTTTTTTCATAACATCCATCGCTGTGTTCAGCAGGTTTTCCTGGTCTACCACCATCTGAACTAGCCCGATCCTTAACGCTTCATCAGCACTAATCATGTCAGCGGTCATCAGGAGATGCAGGGCGTTGCCGTATCCGACCTGACGAGGCAGTCTCTGGGTACCCGCAAATCCGGGGATAAGCCCCAGATTAACTTCAGGCTGTCCAAACTTTGCTTTAACCCCTGCAATTCTGATATCACAGGCCATCGCCAATTCGCATCCCCCGCCAAGTGCAAAACCGTTCACTGCAGCTATCACAGGTTTAACGAAAAGTTCAATATCTCTAAAAGTCTTCTGCCCTGCCTTAGAGAACTCAATCGCTTTAGCCTCATCCATATTTACCATTTCCGATATATCAGCGCCTGCCACAAAAGCTTTTCCTTCTCCGGTTAGGATCAGACCTTTAACACTATCATTTTTTTCAAGCTCTGTAAGCATAGAATCCATCTCAACAAAAAATCTGCTGTTCAACGCATTCAGAGCATCAGGGCGGCTTATATGAATCAAACCGATATTTTCCCTTATCTCAAGCTTTAATATATCATAATTCATGAACTCCTCCTGTTGATCATATTATTAAAATTTTGATAACACAGAGGAAAAATATTGTCAATTTAACCGGGATAAAAATAAAGAGAGAAACTTACAATTTCAGAGATTAATCTGTTCTATTTGCAGACCAGCTCAATTGAATCCCGTCGCCGTTATATTCTCCTGACATTGTTGACAGCCCACCTGTAAAAACATAATCGGACCAGTCAGAATACGTCATCGTAAAAACATTGGATTCAACTGTCCATGTACCGGAATACCCCCTCGAATCGGTAAAAGTCCCGGCAAAAGGGGTATCTCCTGCAAATGTTATATTCATTTCAGCATCAGTTCCATCCACTATGAAGTAAGTGAACAACCATCCGCCTCTAATATCCTTGATGCGAACAGTGAATGTTATATTGTTATAAACAATAAGAGAGCCGGCAGCAGATTTGGGAACATCATTTACAAGCACTTCGATCACAACATCCTCAACAGGAGGAAAATATTGGAATTCAATTTCATCAAATTCATTTAAAGTATATGTACCAGCTTCCGGAGTTCCGGTGCAACCGTCTTCAATGATCACATTCATTGTATATTCCGGAGATCCGAAACCTTTACAACTGCTGAAAGTTAACGAGAACATCACCAATACAAACACAATTAATATGATATTTTTAATATTTTTCATTTTGCTCACCTTTTAATCCCGAATTCTACCCTATAATTGACCTATTTTCAATAGAAAGTGTTTTCTCTAACACATAAGACACCAATAGCAGGAGAAAGGTTTCAACACTTAGGATTTAAAGAGAGAATTAAGTAAGACAAACTTATGAATTGACTATAATTCGTCACTATGATAAAAATTTCATTTATCAAAGAGGTGAATTTGAAATTTAATATAATTGTACTTTGTATTTTACTTATTCATGTTTTCATATTTTCATCAGAAAAATTTATCGAACCTGAAATTAAGGGGATATTCTCACTTAAAAATTTTGAATGCCCGGAGAGCCATACAATTCCTGAAAGATCAAATAAAAACTCTTATAATATATCCTTCGAAAAAGAGAAATCACCGGGACCGGTTAAGAGCAAAAGACTTGGAAGAGCTGTACTGTATATGGGGGCAATATGGCTTGCAGATTCCACAAGATATTGGGCAACATATGCAAAATGGGTTGAGGACTGGCAATATCAGTTTAATTGGGAAGATCAGAAAAAGAGGTTTTTTTTATTTGAAGCGAACAAATTTGATTCAAACCCTTTCAGGACTAACTGGACACATGGTATTGGCGGCGCTGTTTATTTCAACATAGCCAGATATCACAGACTCAACCTTTTAGAATCGGTACTTTTTGAATCAGCTACCTCAATGGTCTGGGAATACTTTACAGAGTGGAGGGAAGTAGTCTCTTTAAATGACAATTTTTTCAGCGGTCTCGGAGGCCTGCCAATAGGAGAACCATTCTTTCAGTTAAGTAAATATCTCCTGAACAGAAAAGGAACATTAAGTCATATTGCCGGTTATATTCTTAATCCTGTTTTTGGTTTCAGCGACCTGTTCGGCGGAAAAAAATGGAGATCCAACTTCAGTGAAAATTATTTTTCTTCCCCTGTATCCACTCTGTCCCTGAGTAATGAAAATTTTAGTTTCAGGGACAAAACCAAGACATCGGGGAACAGATTCAGTTTGAATATTGACACCGAATTTCTGAAAATCCCCAATTTCGGAAAGCCGGGAAGTGAAATAGAAGAATTAAAATTCACTTCTACTTTTTATACAAGAATAAATTTCGGTCTCTCAACAGGCAAAGGAGGGATTGATGAATACAGGTTCGCCACCAAAATATTATACCTGGGATCGTTCAAACAGAAAATAACAGAGGATAAGAGCGGGAAAATAAAGGGATATTCATTCTACTACAGCTTCTCTTCGGCATTTAACTACTTTAAAAAAAAAGCTATCGAAGAATATGATAAAGGAGAATACCATTATAATTTTAATGAGACCGGTGAAGACAACCAGTCTGAAAGCCTTTGGGTTAACGGCCCTCCTGATCTTCCTGTAAATTTTACCGATAAGATGGCGATCATAAACCTTTTCGGCCCTTCTGCACATCTCACTTTATATTCATTACCTTTTAAATTTGAGATTAACTCTGATGTATACCTCGATTTTGGCCTTGTGAACTCTTTTGCCTTAAATAAATATTCGGAAGGACATGATCTTTTTAAAGACAGGATAAAAACAACTCTGGCATATTATGGATACTATTATGCATTCGGATATACTTTAAACCTCGGTACCGGGTTAACAATTGGTAATTTGTCAATAAACGGGGGGGTCAGACATCAGAAATATACTTCCATCCAGGGGCTTGACAGATTCCAGGAGAGGATCATCAATGACAATAAGGGGCATGATTCAAGATCTGTATTAAATGGATCTGTAAGATACCGGATACCCGGAAGCAAGCTCTCATTTTCCATGCTTATCGAAAAAATCAGCCGCAAGGGAACATTCGAAGATATCACTGTAAAAGAAAACGAGACCAGAATATTTTCTTCGCTGAATTTTCATTTTTAACAAAAAACTAGATCTGGGATCTTGACAATAATTCAGACATAACAAACTCAGTGATCAACTCAAAATTATTCGGATCAGAATCATTTAGTTTAGTGACCTTTCTGATAATCCTGCTCCCTCTCCTCATGCCGATTTGAAGTTCACTGTCAAGTAATCCGGGATCACCTGTTTCCAGATAAACGGGGGAAGTTCCAAATCCTTTGAGAACATGAAATTTAACCTTCCCGATTTTTTCCGTAACCTCCGCATTGAGCGAAAAGTAATTGTCAAGCATAGACAGGAGTTTCTTCTCCTCATTCCACAATTCCCCTTCATCCAGTTTCCTGGTAAAAAGTTTCAGAGATGATGAGGCCCTGAACTTGAATTTCTGGAACTTCATCAGTATCTTTTCCAACAAGCCTTCCCCGCTAATCCCTGTCGAATCAACTATCCTGGCCGGGATTCTCAAATGATTAAGAACAAAATCAATTTGTCTCGGTTTAAGTTCAACAGTAAACTCGGAATGTTTCCTGGCAAAATCGGTTCTGTTATATTCGGAATTGACAACATACAATTTCCCTGAATTCGAAAGTTTTACTAATTCCTCAAGGCCGATAAAAGTATTTCTCCCTGAAACACGGAAAGGTTTGATACTGCCGGAGAATGTTCTCTCTCCGGTTTTCCTTGCATGGAGAAACATCAATTCTTCAATACGATCCTTTTGTTCTGTCCGAACCCTCTCATAATTTTTACAAAGATAATGATAAAGCTTCTTTATATACGGAAAGAGCCACGAAAGGACATCTTCCCATTCTGCGGTGCCGGTTTCAAGCACTGCAGTAAATATCAATCCTCCTGTTGGAGGCAGATCCATCTTTTTTCTGATTATTCCGTTCTCAGTTATCCAGATCCTGCATATCATTCCGGACACAGGTATCCCGCACATCCCTGACAAACCCCGGGATTCACCCCTGATCTTTACAGAAACAAGTGTATCAGGAATAACATTCTCCGATATTAGTTCAACCCCGTTTAGTATTATATTTTTATCAGACCATCTTGAATGCTCAATAAAGAGCTTGATCTCTCGGTTTAGATCTCTGCTTTTTCTCTCAATCAGGATTCGGCTGCCTACTGGAAGATCACTCCCCTCTTCCAGTACAACCTCTTCTTCATTGATGGAAAGGCGGTATCCATTACCTTTATATAAAGTTTCCATAACAATATTTTTCGGATCAGATGCAAACACGGCAAGCATTCCTGCGCTATGTTCTCCCCTGAGCATCCTGACAGCCTTTTCTTTCCTCTCATCAGGAACGGCCTTTTTCAGTTCAGACAACATATTCAAATGCAGAGGATCTATCCCTTCTCCATTGTCATATATTTCAACTTTTCTGCTGTCAATTGTAATATTAATAGAGTCTGCACCTCTCTTGAAGGCAGTTTTAGCCAGTTCAGCAGGATACAAAAGGGAAGACCTCTGGGAAAATACAGCTATCTTGTGAAGGTATGATTCAATATCAATAGAGAACAATGTATCTTCTTTCAATTTTTCATCCATTTTTTAATATTGATCTCAGGATTTTCCTGAAAGAAATGTTCCTGTCATTATAGAAGAATAATGATTTGTCTGTTATAAGTTTAAAAAACCTGTACAATGCAAGTTCAGGATGAGTAACATAAAGACCTCTGATCCCCGACAGTTCTGATGCACTCATATTCAGGACGATGAATTTTGAAGGATATCCTGTCTTCCTGAAAAAACTTTTAAAAGATATCAGTGAGAGATCTATATCTCTGAATGTAGGACCTTTTAGTCCCGGTCCGTTCAGGCATAAAAGTTTTTTCCATCTCAATGTTTTCAAAATACGATTTATTTCAGAGATAAATTTTATTGTTAATTCATCACCATTTTTATTTTGAATATCTACAGACAGGTTGAGTATCCCGTCCAGATCGATAATTCCGTAAAATAACCTTATCAGTGGATGCTGAATAACATTATCCGAATCCACTATTACTTCGTCTGATTTTTTAAGTTCATCTACAAGCACATTTCCAGCTCTTCCTGAAAAGAGTTTTCTCTGTTTCAATAACTTTATCCCTTTTTTTATGGAAATATTCTTCCCGGAAATTGTTGTAATGATCTCCTGTTCTACTATATCAAAATTATAATTCCACAATTCCGGGGCCAGCAGATAACTCTTGCCTATCTCAATAATATCCCTCCTCGCTTTTACCTTGTTACTGGGATTAAGTTTGGCTTTTCTCTCCCTGTCTTTTGCTAATTTTTCTCTATAAAACAGAAAGAAGGGGAAAACTGAGAGGAGGATCAGAAGAAGGAACATTTTGAAAAGTAGTTCCGGTGTTTTATTTTCATCATCAATAACCGGTTTATTACTTTTATCGACAAAAGAAAATTCTTCATCAGGAATGGAATGTCCCCCCTGAATTGTTGAACTGGCAGTAGCATCAGCCTTTTTCCACCCGTTATCATAATACTCAACCCAGGAATGAAGACGGGGAAGAACATACCCATTCTCACCTATCAAACCTACAACAAGTTTTGACCTGACCCCGGATTTCCTCAGAATAAGACACAGGACTCCATTTATGACATCACAATCACCTGCGCCTATTTCCAGAACTTTTTTAAGCCAGTTTCTATTTCCGCTTAAAGCCCTGTAATATCCGGCAGTTCCCTCCGATATATCATAATCAACTAGAATATTTGTAATTTTTATAGATATAGAGATCTTATTGTCTATATTCTGATAAAAAAGTTCTTTGATCCTGGCTTCAATTTCATCTGAAAACCTGATGTTTTCAGGAAAACTGAGATACTTATTCTGATAACCGGGATCTTCAAAGTCAGTACTGAAACAGGTATACTCCAACGCTTTATTATGACCCGGCACATTTAAAATAACTTCTCCCGAATCAGACTTTTTTAATCTGAATCTTCGGGAACCTCTTATTTTAATACTCCCTTCATCAATCCTGTACTCTGAAGGATGAGGGAGAAAAACATCCCCTCCATTACTGATGGTCATACTGATTGTGAGTTTATCTCCGGTCTTATCCTTTAAAGGGGATGGCCTGATATAATTTGCAGAACCATCCCATATAAACCCCCGCACTCTGTTGTATTGCGGAGCTGTAAACATTTTAAACCAAACATTTTCCTCCGGAGTATACCTGATATCCGCAACCACTCCCGGTCCGAGTTTATCCACCACAGCACTGTATTGTCTGTAACCTTTAACATTCACAACATTTGGTGTTGCTACATTTACTGTTCCTGCAGGAAGAACTCTATTCAAAATATATATCTCAACCGGTATAATCAGAATCAGAACAGAAAGGATGATCTTCCAATATGAAGAGGTGATACTCCTATAAACTTTTTTTATTCCATACCAGGCCCTTCGAAGTCTTGTTCTGGGATATGCATGATCAGAACATATCTGAACAAGTTCATTCAGAGCACTCCGGGACTTTTTCAGGATCTCCTGAAGGTTGTTGTCATCTATGACTTCCCTTCTTGACATGTTCACCTTAAGATTTCGGCCGTTGATATGAAATACCGGAGCAATACCACTCTTCATATAATTGAAACTATCCTTATTCCCGGTGTTCTCAAGGGATAACTCATCAAGAGTAAATCCTTCCCATGCAGGAATTCCCCCTGTTAATATTGTAACGAGAGGAACCTCCCCCAATGTAACTACACCTTCAAAATTCCTTCCGACATATTTAAGAGAAATACCTTCATCTGATTTGAGCCCTTCAGAAATAAGCTTTCCACTGAAGATAACAGGGAGCGATTTTCCTTTCTCTTCTTTTTGTCCAGAAACCTGCAGTATTTTCTGACACCTTTTTCCAATTCCCTGCAGAAAGATTCATAATACGGATATTTTGCTTTCCTTACCAATGTTATCCGAGTTCCGTATTTTGGAAGTTTGCACTCTGTTCTTCTATGCTTTGAGATCTCCCTTGAGAAGAACCGCCCACTTCTCCTCTTCCACAGAATAAGATTCTATAAGAATCTCCTCCGGTTCATATTTTATTACTGTCCAGAAACCAATCCCATACATCCCGACAGATGATCTCTCTTTAAATTTACTTGAGGAGTAAAGCCTGAACAGATATTTCTCCGCATCCCGATAGGTCATCCCCCGGCCATTATCTGAAAAAATAACTACTTCATTTCCTGAACCATACCCACCGGGATCGATCTTAATTTCAAGAGCTCCGGCATCACGGCTGTTCTGAGCCAGTTCTCTCAGGAAAACCCAGTGATCATTTATATATCCCTTCTGGCTATCCCTGATACTGTTTAGATAAAAATTGTTCATTCAGTTCTTTATCTCTACCCCTCCAAAGATAGCAGTAGCATTTATTGTAAGAGGGTGTTCACCTGAAGGGTTCTCACTTCTTGATTTGTTTCCTACTCCGCCAAACAAGGCTGTGGAATTTATTTCAACATTCCAATCTTCCGGAAGTCTCAGATCAACCCCGCCAAAGAGTGCCGTAAGATCAAGAACTGCCCCTTCAGGGCTTAGAGAAGCATCCTTCAGATCAATATCCACACCTCCGAAAAGAGCAGTCACACTCCCTCCCCTGAAAGATTTTGATGTGATCTTCCTCTCAAGTCCGGAGAAAAGGGCAAATCCGGAAATATAGTTTTCTTTATCTTCATTTTCATTTATTTTCTTCACTCTCTTTCCTGACCCCAGAACGATCGTCAGACCGATAAGTATAATTGCCACCGGCCAGAATTTTTTAATATATTCCCACTCAACTATATTGTTAGCCCTTAAAAGAAAAATTATTCCGATAACTATCAGTAGCCAGCCGGGAAAAGCAAAAACATCCCTCTGACTGACAATATTCAGAACACCTATGCCTATTAATATCAGAGGCCACCATTCTTTAATACCGAAATCTATATGCCCCAGATTCCTCATCACCCATACCAAACCTATAAGAATGAAAATCGATCCTGTCAAAACCGTGCTTCCTGATCCCCTTCTGTGTTTTCCCATTCTGATCTCCGATTATTTAAGAAGTTTAGAAGCAATTACAATCCTCTGAATCTGATTGGTACCCTCATATATCTGAGTAACTTTTGCATCTCTCATCATTTTTTCAACCGGGTACTCTTTCATATAGCCATATCCTCCGAAGATCTGTACAGCATCTGTAGTAACTTTCATAGCCATATCTGTTGAATAGAGCTTTGCCATTGCAGATCCTGCCGTGAGCTCTTTTTCACCGGAATCAACATTACGGGAGGCCTGATAAACTAACGATCTCGCTGCTTCGATCGAAGTACCCATATCTGCAAGAATAAACTGGATCCCCTGAAATTCACTTATAGTTTTTCCGAATTGTTCTCTCATTTTTGAATAATTTATTGATTCATCAAGGGCAGCCTGAGCGATCCCCAGCGCCTGAGCTCCTATACCTATCCTGCTCCTGTCAAGGAGGCCCAACGCTATATAAAATCCCTGTCCCGGACTCCCCAGAATATTTTCTTCAGGGACTATACAATCATCAAATATCAACTCATTGGTTACAGATGACCTTATCCCCATCTTATCTTCCTTTTTACCTACTGAAAATCCGGGCACTCCTTTCTCTACAATAAATGCTGTATGACCCTTATATCCTTTATCCGGATCGGTGCTTGCAACCACAAGACAGAGATCAGCGATCTCACCGCTGGTAATAAACTGCTTGGTCCCGTTTATTACATAACTGTCTCCCTTTTTTACCGCCTTTGTTTTAAGTGAAGCCGCATCAGATCCGGCCCCCGGCTCTGTTAAAGCAAAAGACGTGAAAAGTTCACCATCTGCAATACCTGGCAGATATTTTTTTTCTGTTCTTCATTTCCATAAAGTATAATGCCCTTGGAAGTAATTGTATGAGCTGCAAATGTAACCCCGATTCCTCCATCACCTCTTGAGAGTTCCTCAATTCCAAGAGTTGAAACCATTATGGAATCACTCATCCCTCCGTATTCCTCCGGAATTATTATTCTGAAAAAATCCTGTGCCGCCATCTCTTTGAAAATCTCTTTGGGAAATTCATCTTTCTCATCAAGTTCATTCCGGAGAGGAATTATCCTTTTGTTGACATATTCAGAGAAAAGGTTTTTTACCATCTCCTCGATTTCGGTAAAATAGTAGTTCATAGTCCCTCCTGAAATCATGTTCTGTACAAGATTTTATTCTAACAGAGGGAATATTATTTATCAATATAGCTGTAACTTTCCGGATTAAATTTCTGTCGCGGTTCTCTTTATCCGAACCCTGGTTAACTGAACTTACTTACTATTAAACACTATGTCTTTAACAAGTTTTTTACACTGGAACATATGCCTCAGATTGTTAGCATAGATAGCGACTTTCTCAGCTTCTTTATTTCCGCCTCCATGCTTGGATCCGAATTGAAGAAGCCCCCCTTCAGTAGATGCTACCATAACTCTGATAAATTCATTCAATTTGAAGTGCTGTTCTGTTGTAATCCCCTTTTTCCTTTTAAAAAGTTTATCTACATTCTCACCGTATTTTTTATCCTTCAATACTCCCTCGTAGGGAAGATTTACAGGAAGATTCCCTGCCATATCCTGAAGTATGCTAACAGCATTGGGGAAGAGGTCTGTCGCCATAAATTTACCCATATTTGTAAACACTTCGTCAGGAAGGATCGCTCCACTCTCGGTAACAGTTGATTCTTCAATAGCTGCTTTGGCCATGCCTCTTGAGAGGATAGCAGCCTTTGCTATCTGAAATATCTTTTCAGAAGTATTGCTCAGGAAATATTCTCCCTTGGTTCCGTTAAAGTCAGAGATAAGCATCGCAGCGCCTGTCATGATATCATAAAGTGCAGGTTTACATGCCAGATAAGAGAACCTGTGCATCGTAGCAAAGAGATTTGCATATATTGCACCATATTTATGTTCTTCACATAAAAAGATCCTGTCATTTGGTACAAAAACATTATTGAAGATGATCATACCTTCTTTATTGAGGTATTTCCTCCCATGTGTTGGTGCATGTTCGCCATCAAGGCTCTTAACCTCTTCACCGAGAGCATATCTCTCAATTCCCTCAGCATCAGCCTGAATAGCAAAAGAAACAGCGCAGCTTTTATCATATTCACTTAACTGCATGCTGGGCATTACGATCAACTCTTCTGCATAGATACTCATAGTTATCGGAGTTTTTATACCGCTTACATATATACCCTCATCAGTTTTTTTAACTATGTGGACATAAGTATCCTTCTCTTCCTGTTCAGCCGGTGAGATAGATCTGTCACCTTTTGCATCCGTCACAGCTCCGGCCGGAGCAATATCATTCTCCTGTACATATTCGAGATATTTTTTGAGCCTCTCATGATAGTTTGTGGTCCCCTTATTGCTTTTATCCAGCTGATGTGTACCGATCCAGAGAGCCCACAAAGCATCCCCACCAACACATCTCTGAGCACATACGGTTTCTCTTGCAAGTGAGTGGACCATTTTAATCCTCTTTCTCAGATCATCTTTTGTCCGGGGAATATAATTGTATCTGTTAACCTTATTTCCTGTCAGCGAAGATTCTGCGGTCATTAGTTCATTAAATTCAGGACTTTTTGCAAAATTATAACAGGTGGAAACAACATTCATCCCCTTTATAATATCTTTATCCTCATATGGTTTTTCTAAAAGTCTGTCTGTAATCACATTAGGTTTTAATTTTTTTAGCGCATTCACATAATCTTCTGAAGTTTTCACTCTGTCCATTTTGCTCATTTTTGCTCCTTTGTTCTTATTTTACTTTTATTTCCAATAGTTAAATTTACATTGATTGCTCTTAAATATCAAGGATTTTTTCCATCTTCTCAAATTTTTAATTTAAAATGGGGTATAATGTTATATAATAAATCTAATGGATTTAAAAGGAGGAGAAAATGTCAGACAATGTAATCGATCTGGATCAACTTCAGAAGAAGCTGACCCCGAAATCGATAGTAGCTATAATTATCGTAATTTTTCTGATCATTGCAGGATTGTCCAGTTTCTATATGGTAGATCAGAAGGAAGAGGCTGTTATACTCTTTATGGGGAAATTCAGCAGAATAACAGGCCCTGGATTACACTTCAAATTACCCTTCGGTATAGAAAAAAACTATAATGTACCGACCCAGAGGGTCCTGAAAGAGGAATTCGGCTTCAGAACTGAAAGAGCAGGTGTAAACACTGTTTATTCATCCAGGAACTTCAGCAATGAGTCTGTTATGCTTACAGGTGACCTGAATATTGTTGATGTAAGCTGGATAATTCAGTATAAGATAGTAAATCCGAGAGCATGGTTGTTCAATCTTGATAATCAGAGGAAAACAATTCGTGATATTTCTCAGTCAGTTATCAATAATCTCGTAGGTGACAGAACCGTATTCGATGTTATCGGGAACGAAAGATCAAATATTGAATCCAAGGGTCAGGTAATGATGAATGATTTCTTCAAGCTCTATGATCTTGGAGTTAATGTCACAACAGTTAAACTTCAGAATATCGAACCACCGAAAGGCCCGGTTCAGGATGCTTTTGAAGATGTAAATAAAGCAATACAGGACAGGAGCCGTTTGATCGACACCGGGAAAGAATCCTATAATAAGTTGATTCCGAAAGCAAGGGGACAGGCACAGCAGACAATTGAGGAAGCGGAAGGGTATGCGATCCAGAAAGTCAATCAGGCAAAAGGTGATGTTTCAAGATTTCTCGCTGTTTACGGGGAATATAGAAAGAACCCGAAAATAACCAGAACCAGGCTCTATTATGAAATGTTTGAAGAGATATTTAAAACCGGAGATACGGAGTTTATTGACAAAATGCTCAAGAATTTCGTCCCCTTCAAATCCCTCAACAAAGGAGGAGAAAAATGAACAAGTTTAAACCAATATCATTCGTGATCGGTGTTCTCATTATAATCTTCTTCCTGATGGGACCCTATTTTGTGGTCGAAGAAGGGGAGATGGCAATCGTAACAAGATTCGGAAAGATAATAAAAACAGAGGCTGATGCCGGATTGAAATTCAAAGTTCCAATTATCGATCAGGTTTCCAAGTACTCAAAAAAGATCCAATCCTGGGATGGTGACGCAAGAAGGTTACCGACGGAAGAGAACCAGTTCGTCTGGGTTGACGCAACAGCAAGGTGGAGGATCTCCGATCTTAAAAAGTTCTATGAATCGGTCGGATCCATTGCCCAGGCACAATCAAGACTCGATGATGTGATAGACTCAAGTGTAAGACAGATCATTGCAAATAACCTTCTGCGGGAAGCCGTCAGGAACTCAAACGTAATCAACGAGATCAAACGGAGAAATGTGTTCCAGACCAAAGATGAAAATATGGAGAAAAGTGATGATCAGGTCATCTCAACATTCACTAATGTCAGATATGCAAATATCAACAAAGGAAGAAAAACACTTTCGGATGAAATGCTTATTGCGGCAAAAGAGATAACTCCTCAATATGGCATAAAACTGATCGATATCATAATAAGGCAGATAAAGTATTCAGACGACCTTACGCAAAGTGTCTACAACAGGATGATCAAGGAGAGGAACCAGATTGCACAGGCATTCAGATCTGATGGTGAAGGTGAAAATGCAAGATGGCTCGGAAAGATGAAAAAGGAGTTATTGTCAATCACATCCGAAGCTGAAAAAACTGCGAAAGAGAAAAAAGCCAAAGCTGATGCAGAAGCTCTCGAGATCAGAAACAGGGCCTATTCAAAGGATGCGGAATTTGCAGACTTCTGGATGGCAATGGTCCAGTATCAGAAGGTCCTGCCGAACATGAAAAAAATACTGACCACAGATTTTGAGTTCTTCAAATTTCTGTATAAAAAATCAGGAAAATAAACCACACATTTATATATGGGGCAGGTCATTGACCTGCCCTGTTTTCCCACGTATTTCAAGAAAATTTTCACTTTATAAAGTCAGGAAAGAAACAACCACCCCCGTACTTAAAACGGACCCCAATTCATCAGAACTGGAGGGATCAGCAGTAACATACTCAGAACTACCAGTATCAGCATAAGCGGGAGGAACCATCTTGCCCACTTTTCCCATGATATTTTTGCTACTCCCAACACTCCCATCGTTACAGCAGATGTTGGAAGTATCGGCAAAATAAATTCGCAGAGTTGGAATGCAAGGACCGAGGTCTGCCTTGTGACCCCTACCAGATCGCTTAATGGCGCCATAACCGGCATTGTCAATGCAGCCTGGGCAGTTCCTGAATGGATGAAAAAGTTGATCCCTGACTGAGTAAAGAACATCATCTGGGCCGTAACCACTCTCGGAAAGATCGAAATAAAGTTCGAGGCATAGTAAAGTACTGAATCGAGTATCTGGCCTTCAGACGCAATGATAAGAATTGCTCTGCCGCAGGCAATAATAAAAGCCACATTCATCATGTCCTTTGCCCCTTCTACAAAATTCTTTGCCATATCACTCGGTGGCATCTTAGCAGCAAATCCGGACAATATTCCCATCCCCATGAACACAGCTGCAATAGCGGTAATATACCAGTTGAGCAGCAGAATCCCCAGGATCAATACAATGATCCCTCCTGTAAAGATCATAAGAACAGCCCTGTGCCCCGAATTCCAATCATCTGAGGTCTGCCCTTCAACAGACATTTCATTAAGCCTTTTTCTGTCCAGTTCATAAACCGGACTCAGTTTGGGATCCTTTTTAATCTTTGCCGCATATCTCATTACAAACGCTACCACAGTGAATGTTCCTATCACCCATACAAAAAGTCTGTAAGGGAGTCCTGAATATAATGGTAATCCGGATAATCCCTGAGCAATACCTACTGTGAACGGATTAAAAAATGCTGCTGCAAACCCTGCTGCAGCTCCCAGAAAGGGTATGGAAACACCAACGATTGAATCATAACCAAGTGAGAGGGAGAGGGGAATAAAGACCATTATGAACGGTATGGTCTCCTCCGACATCCCGAAAATAGATCCGGCAAGAGAAAATACGGTCATAAGGACCGGAATTATGAACTTCCTGGATCGGGGATGTTTTGCAAATGCAGCCGTCAGTCTCTTTATTGCAATATCGATCATTCCGGTTTTCTGAATGACCATAAAAGCTCCGCCGACAACAAAAAGGAATGCAATTATGAGAGATCCTTCAGAGAAACCTTTTATCGGTGCTGTAAGTAGGATGTCAGGACTTACGATCTTTTTTTCCACTTTCTGGAAAGTTCCCGGGACAGTTACCTCACGCTGAGTACCGCCGACTCCGGTTTTTTCTCTTTTGAATTTACCGGATGGCACGATCCATGTAAGTGAATATACGAGGAGAACTATCATGTAGATAAGAACCAGAGTATGTGGAAGTTTAAATTTTTTTTTCTTTTTATCGGTCTTCATCGATGGATTATATTTAATTGATTAATTAAATTCAATGATTTAAAACAAAGTGATGTCAGAAAACTATTCCATCTCTTCCCAATTTTTTCCAGTTTTGATTGATACTGTCAGTGGCACTTTTAACTTAATACTATTTTCCATTTCTTCTTTGACCAGAGCTCCGAGAGTTTCTTCCTCTTCAGTTGGAAGTTCGAAAATCAGTTCATCATGAACCTGCATCACCATTCTACTCTTCATTTTTTCGATTTTCTTGTCAATATTTATCATAGCAACCTTAATAATATCAGCTGCGCTCCCCTGGATAACTGTATTTATTGCCATCCTTCGCCCATTGTCCTTCACATTTTTATTTTCACTTCGAATTTCCGGAATAGGCCTTGTTCGGCCAAGGATAGTTTTTACTGAAAGCTGTTCCTCACAAACAGCAATCACTTCGTCAACAAATTTCCTTACTCCGCTGTATTTTTCAAAGTACATATCTATAAAATCTTTAGCTTCACTATAAGTGACTCCAAGCTCCCTGGAGAGAGAATACGGCCCTGAACCGTAAAGGACAGAGAAATTAATAATCTTGGCCCTTTTCCTCCGTTCATGATCTGTCAGAAAAAGATCTTTTCCAAAAACCCTGTCTGCAGTGTACTGATGAATATCAAAATCATTCCTGAAAGCATTCATAAGGTTCTCATCTTCAGAAAAATGTGCCATAACCCTTAACTCAACCTGCGAATAATCAGCAGCAAGTAGAATATTCCCTTCTTCAGCTATAAATCCTCTCCTTACAGATATTCCTCCTGTCTCACCAACCGGGATGTTCTGAAGATTAGGATTTGAAGAAGACAACCGCCCTGTTGCTGCGACTGTCTGGTTATATGAAGTGTGCACCCTATCATAGCTGTCTACAGTACCGAGAAGCCCCTCAACAAATGTCGAGTTCAGTTTTCTCAGTGATCTGTAATCTATAAGGCTTTTTACTATCGGATATCCTCTCAATTCATGAAGTACTTCTATATCTGTAGAATATGTCCCTGTTTTTCGTGTTTTTTTTGCAGCAGGAAGCCCCATCTTTTCAAAAAGAAAAACACCAAGCTGTTGAGATGAGTTAAGGTTTAAATCGTATCCCGCTGCATTGTGTAATTCCTTTTCGAGAGTGGCAATCTCTCTGGATAAATTCTCAGAACTTCTTCTGAAATAATCAATATCAAGTTTTACACCGTTAAACTCAATTGTGGTAAGTACCTTTGATAATGGTATCTCAACATTCCTGTATAACGATTCCAATCCTTTTTCGATCAGCTGTTTCTCCAGTTTCTCTTTGAGCATCAGAGTGACTGCTGAATCGTCAATACAATAATTCCCGGTTTTTTCTATACTTATATCCGAAATGCTCTTTTTCCCTTTTCCCCTGCCAATAAGATCATCAAATTGTGTCTGATCATAGTCGATGAATTCTGACGAGAGTTCTTTCAATTTGTGTGCCCTTCTATTCGGATACAAGAGATAAGAAATTATCATTGTATCATCAGAAATTCCTCTGACCTGAATACCTTTATAGTTCATGTGGAGAGTATCAAACTTCAGGTTGTGCCCGGTTTTTTTTATGTTTTCATCACCGAAAATTTCCGAGTATATCTCCCTGAAATCTTCAAAAGTAAAATCAGGTTTCTTCAATTCATCCTGTGGGAACAGGAAAGGGATATAATAACCGGAATCAGAGAAAGAGATTGACAGGCCCACTATATCTGAACTGAAAAATTCAAGTCCGGTTGTTTCCAGATCAAATGCAAAATATTTCTCTTTCAGAATCCTTTTCCTGAGAATCTCCAGATCCTCTTTTTTAAAAACCATATTGTATTTAATATCGAGGGATGGTTTCTCAGAAGATTCCTGTATATCAAGTCTTTTTAAGATACTGTTAAACCCGAACTTTTTATAGAACTCAATCAGCTTTCTGCCGGGAACAGACGGATAACTCCAGTCATTTTCCTTAACTTCAAGATCCCTGACATTGCTCAGGTCAACCAATCTTCTGGACATTATCAGAGAATCCATATCAGCAATAATTTTTTTTTTATATTTTTCATCCAGAATATCCGGATCTGCAAG
Source organism: Candidatus Aminicenantota bacterium (assembly GCA_963827565.1). GTDB lineage: Bacteria > Acidobacteriota > Aminicenantia > UBA2199 > UBA2199 > UBA647. The sequence continues at coordinate 428,232 of CAWHBG010000001.1, read as the reverse complement.
AATTTTATTTAAAGTACCGGAATCTTCAAGGATCTTTTTTGCGCCTTTATCGCCTATACCTTTAACCCCGGGAATATTATCTGAAGAATCTCCGGTTATCGCAAGATAATCTATAACCTGTTCAGGATATATTCCGAAAAAATCCTTTACACCCTCCCTGTTAAGTTCCTTTTTAATTTTCGGGTGCCAGATCGACACATTTCCATTAACAAGCTGAAACAGGTCTTTATCAGAGGAAAATATTATAATTTTCTCATCTTTACCTGCATCATAGGCAATCTGGGCAATAATATCATCCGCTTCATATCCGGGAGCTTCAATATATTCAATTCCCCTTTTTTCAAGAAACTCTTTCACATAAGGTATTTGTGTTACCAGGTCTTCGGGCGGTTCATCTCTGTTTGCCTTATATTCAAGGTAAATATCATTTCTGAAAGTTTTTCCCTTTGAGTCAAATGCTACAACTAACTTATCGGGTTTTAATTCAGTGATTAGATTTTCAATCCTTGAAATAAACCCGAATAATGCACCTGAAGGTTCTCCCTTCAAAGTCCTGAGGTTTCTATTTATATAGTAGGAACTGAAGATGAGATACATTGCGTCTACAACAAGAACTGTTCGATACATTTTATTTGAGGTCAGGCGTTTGGAGTCTCATCCAGATATCTGAGGACCATTACATCCAGCCCCTCATCTTCTATGCTCTGGGTCTCCATTGATAGCAGGTGAAGGAATTTCCCCTCTTTCAATTCACCGATTATCTGATCATGCTGAGTTTTCATCATAGATTTAACCTTCTTCCTCTGTTCATTTCTTTCAAGTTTCAGATGCCCATAAGAGATTCTTCTTGAGAGGAGGATCTCCCCGCTATGATAGACCAGTGTTTCAATTGTAGGATTATCTGCGCCTTTATCTTCTGTCTGAATATGAAACACTTCATCGCGGTACTTAATATCAGTATTAAATCCGATAATCATAAATCGATAATAGATGAATCTAAATATATTGTCAAGGTATATTCAATGATGCAGCACTTTCTACAATAAATTTAACAATTTTTGATTTAATATGCCATATCGTAAAGTGACAGAAATATAAGCCTTGCAAGATCTTCCATTATCTCCGGAGTAAGGAGTTCCGGTCTGTCCAGAGTCTTATGATACACACTGTAAGGGAGAGGTTTACCATAAGCGCTGAAAGATATCGAAGGGATATTTCTCCACATAAAATGGGACGCATCCAGCCTAGGCCTCCCGTTATTTTTGAAATAACTTGAAGAAAGCGGCCGGTGAATGAACAATTTATTGGCGTTTTCAAAAAACCTGAACAATTTCGGATAATTTGTCCCGGCCAATGCGTGGAGCTTATCTCCCCTGCCGACCCCGTCAAGGTTTATACAGGCAATGATTTTTTTATCTGAACTTAATTTTTTCAGAAACATTTCTGATCCTTTAACTCCCTGCTCCTCTGCACCAAAAAATGCAAACAATATTGTTCTTTCAGGTTTTTTGCCAATTTCTGACAGCGCTCTTGCTATACTCATAATTACAGATACACCGGACGCATTGTCATTAGCACCGGGAATCAATTCATAGTTCATCCCGACATGATCAAGATGTGCACTCACAACAATCATCTCATTCTTTTTGATCCCCTCGATTTTCCCGAGTACATTTAAGGCCACTCCTTCCGGATGGTGTTCAGTGATATTACTTATGGTCATAATTTTGCCGGTTTTGAACGAGTGAGGTTTTCTCTCTTTCTGAATCATGGAAACTATAGTTTTATGATCGTTTTTTAAACCTGTAAAAAGATCCGGTATAATATCCCCCCCGACATATGTCAGCACAAGCCCTTTTACAAAAGTACAATTGGGATTTGCTATCCGATAATTATAGATCATTCCCGCTGCACCATGGTCAACTGCATTTTTAACTTTATACTGGTGAAGAGAGTATTTTTTCCACTTATCGAATTCAGCAGGATTCTTATCCGGTGAAAGTGGAGCTTCCCGTTCCATTAGGACTATCTTTCCTTTGACATCCAGCCCCTTGTACTCATCAAAATCAAGTTCCGGAGCTGTGATTCCGTAACCCACATAGACAACTTCTGCAGTCACCTCACCTGTATCTGAAGTTGAACCGGCCATAAAATCGTCCTGATATATATAATTTTTACTTATTGTTTTTCCTTCTGCGACAGGAAGGTGGAGAATTGCTTTTGAACCCGGTTTCACTAGAGTATATGGGTTATTGAATTTTTGCACCCATAGCCCGTTGTCTCCGGCAGGTTTCAAACCCCATTTATTCAATTTTGAAATAACCCAATCTGCAGCCATATTGAATCCACGGGTTCCTGTCAGTCTGCCTTCATATTTTTCTTCACATAATTCCAGTATATTCTGATAAATTGTTCCGCTTGAAATTGAATGCATGATTGATATTTGATCAATTTTATTTTCAGTTTTTGCTATTCCCGAAAAAGTTGCAGATAAGATCAGAATCAATAAAAATATTTTCTGTTTCATTTTTCCTCCCATTGGATATTTTAATATAGAAAATTATCGCCTGTAAATCAAGCTGTTCTTTCTGTAATTAATTATTAAAAAATTTCATTTCACGATCAATGGTACAAAGGATACTGCAATTAATGGAGTTTTTATAATTTTCCCATCCACTTTTTTATATCTGATGATTTTCTGAAAATAACTCCCGACAGGAGCAATTGCTATTCCCCCTTCATCCAGCTGCCCGAAAAGTGATTCGGGAAAACTCTCCGGCGCAGCAGTCACAATTATTCTGCTGAAAGGAGCATATTCCCTCCACCCTCCCGCACCATTTCCTCTTTTCAATCTGATATTTTTATAGCTCATCTCAACAGTAAGCAGTTTCCGGGCCCTCTCTGCAAGTTCAGGTATCAGTTCAACTGTAAATACCTCTGAAGCCAATTCTGCCAGAATTGCGGTTTGATAACCCGATCCGGTTCCGAGTTCAAGTATTTTATCTTTCCCGGAAAGCTCAAGCAATTCTGTCATATATGCAACAATATAGGGTTGAGAAATTGTCTGCCCGTAACCGATAGGCAGCGGGCCGTCAATATAACTTCGGACCGCTTCACTCATGGGTACAAATTTTTCTCTTTGAACCTTCCCCATAACAGAAAGAACTCTCTCGTCACTTACTCCACGTGCTTCAAGTTGCTCTGATACCATTTTCTGCCGCTGAGTGGCAAACACTTCACTTAAGTCATTGCTCATATAATTATAATAATCAAAAAATGGGAATCTTCAAATATTAATAATTCTGAAAACATGAAATCCTTCCCGGACATGAGAAATTTTATTTAGATCCGGAACGACCTGTTCAAGCAGCAAAATATAAGATATAATCACCTATTAAATCTCCTGCAAAGAACAAATATGAAAAAAAGATTAAGTATTTTGATTGAAAAATTCAAAACATCTGATCAGCTCTTTATGATCATAATTCCGATTATCATAGGACTCCTTGGAGGTTTGGGAGCCGCTGGCCTGAAATTTCTGATCCATTTTTTTCAGGATCTTTTCTGGGGAAATCAAGCTTACTCTGCATCCTGGATAATAACAATAATAGTCCCTGCAGCAGGTGCGTTCATAGTTGGATTAATAATCTATTTTTTCTCAAGTGAAGCTAAAGGACACGGAGTCCCGGAAGTTATGGAAGCGATCTCTCTCAGGAATGGTATTATCAGAGCAAGGGTTGTTTTCAGTAAAGCAATAGCCTCTTCGATAACAATTGCATCAGGTGGTTCTGTCGGACGGGAAGGCCCGATAATTCAGATAGGATCAGCCATAGGATCAGCCCTGGGCCAATTGTTCAGAATATCAAGACGCAGGATGCAGACCCTCGTCGGATGCGGAGCTGCAGCAGGGATAGCAGCTGCTTTTAACGCTCCCATAGCCGGTGCAATGTTCTCGGTCGAAATACTGCTTGGCGATTTTGCAATCAGCCAGTTTTCGCCAATTGTTATATCTTCAGTTACGGCCACAGTTATATCAAGAGCATTCTACGGTAACTATCCGGCATTTCAGGTACCAAAGTATGAACTGCTCCACTGGCTCGAATTAATACCTTATGCTGTTCTCGGTATTGTAGCCGGACTTGTAGGAATATTGTTTGTAAAGGTCCTTTACTATTTTGAAGATAAATTTGATGAAGTTAAGATCCCGGATTTTTATAAAACCGCAATGGGAGGAATTCTTCTCGGTATTCTCGGATTATCTTTCCCGCAGATATTCGGTGTCGGGTATAGTGCTATGAACATTGCACTATTGGGGAATATGGAAATATGGCTGCTATTTGCACTTATTTTCATGAAGATTCTGGCATCATCGATCACTCTCGGATCGGGAAGTTCAGGTGGGATTTTTGCTCCATCGCTTTTTATGGGCGCCATGACCGGAGGCCTCTTTGGAAATATACTTAACAAATTATGGCCAGGGATGACAGCCGGGCCGGGCGCTTATTCACTTGTTGCAATGGGTGCAGTTGTAGCCGCCACAACTCATGCACCTATAACTGCGATCCTGATCATCTTTGAAATGACAAATGATTACAAGATCATCCTTCCTCTTATGATAGCAACTATAATCAGCCTTGTAGTTACAAAAACAGGAAAAGGATCTATCTATACTTTAAAACTTATGAGGAAAGGAATTAATATTCACCAGGGAAGAGAGATCAACATTCTCCGTTCAATGAAAGTGAAAGATGTAATGAGAAACAGCATTGAGATCATCTGCCCCAAGACATCAATTAATGACCTCTCAAATAAATTTATTCAATCTGATCACAGTTTTTTTTATATAGTAAATGATGAAAATATAATTATTGAGAAGATATCCCAGACTGAATTGGCAACCATTGCCCCGGATTATGAACATCTCAAGGATATAGTCCTTGCAACTGATATAGCCACACCAAATCATCTTGTAGTAACTGAAAATGACCATCTCGATTTTGTTATGAGAGAATTTGCAAAAGAGAACATTGGAGAGATCCCTGTCATAAGCAGCGAGGACCCCACCAGTATTATCGGAACTATCTGGAGAATCGACGTAATATCAGCCTACAATAAGGAGATTCTGAAGCGGGACCTGGCAGGAGAAGTATCACACCTGATCTCCGGTTCATCTTCAAAAAGGCCTGTTGAAGTAGTAGAAGGACTTTACCTACTGGAGGTAGAGATACCTGTCAAGTTTGAGGGTAAGAAGATCAAAGATCTCAATATCAGGAATAAATATAAGATTGATATTGTCTTGATCAAAAAACCTTCAGACTCGGGGAAACCATTGACAACTGTGCCGGGAAGTGATTATCAGTTTGAAAAAAATGATGTAGCTCTAATCCTGGGAGAATGGGATAATGTCAATTTTATCAATAAACTATAAATCCCTTATTTAACAAAACCTGATGCAACAATAATATCCTTTTCATAGAGCGCACACACCTGTCCGGATGTCACTGATTTTACAGGGGAATCAAATTTAATCTTCAATAAACCCTCGGAGGAATCAATAACAACAACATCTGAAAGTGTACTCATATATCTTATCCTTGCCTTGTATCTTTCTCCGGAGTTTACATCCTTCCAGATGACCGGGTTCAATATTTTCAGTTCATCAGAAAACAGATTCTCCTCACTCCCCAGAGTAATTGTATTATTTTTAATATCTTTTTTTACAACATAAAGCTTTCCGGAAGAAGCAAACCCTGTCCCCCTCCGCTGACCAATAGTAAAATTTACAGCTCCTTTGTGTTCGCCGATCCTGTTTCCATCAATATCAAGGATAAATCCGGGAGCAAATGCATCAGGGATCCTCTTTCTCAAAAACTCGTTCAGTTTAAGACTGTTCAGAAAACAAACATCCTGACTCTCCCTCCTGTTGCCCAGAGGAAGATCTTTTACGATCTCTCTCACACCGGCCGCGTCAATTGATGAGATCGGAAAAATTACATTTTTCAACTTCTCCCCGCCTATCATTGACAAAAAATAGATCTGTGATTTTACCCTGTCTGCCGGTTCTTTAAGAAAAAACTTCCCGTCTATCTCAGTTTTATCAGCATAGTGGCCTGTTGCAAAAAAACTCCCTCCTAAGGTTTTAAGTCCATATCCCATAAGGATATCAAATTTGATCCTGACATTGCATACAGCACATGGATTCGGAGTAATCCCATCTGCATAGGAATTTAAAAAATATTCAATGACCCTCAACCTGAATTCTTCCCTGACGTCAATAATATGAAGTGGTACTTTCAGAATTTCGGTCAGTTTTCTGATCCTAACAAGTTTTTCCTCTTCATCATGAAGTCCCAGTAACATAGTAAGTGCTGATACTTCATATCCCGATTCTTTTAATAGTATGATTGATGTGGTGGAATCCTTACCGCCGCTGAATCCCACTACCACTTTATCCGGCCGGTTCATCCCGCTAATATACTTGAATCACTCTTGTATTTTTTTTTCATAGATTTTTTTTCTCCAGAAATATTCAGTATACTGAATTTTTTTCTCCGTCAGAGGTGGTTTTCTATCCCAAATATATATTTCCCGGTTTTTCATAATTATATTCGGAAAGTAACTTTGAATATACCCTTTGGGAGCATGCCTGCTATGCGCCATTCTTCTCAGCTTTGTCTTATCTACAGGTGTTCTTGCAATTGTAAAATCGTTTAATCCGTATATATCAATAATATTAACATTCGGCAGTACCCAGGAAGGTACCCCCACAACATTTGAAACATGTACCGGGAATCCTTCTGAAGAGATCTTGTTTCCGTTTTCTCTCGATGGATAAGCATTTATTTGTGTTTTCCAGAACACCTTATGCTCCTGGTGTCTCATACATACAAAATGTGAGATCAGCCATGATTGGGTCTTATCAAAAAGTTCTGCATAAAATTTAAAAGGAGCCGGCCATACTTTTGAAATCGGAACTTGCATAATATATGTCTCATCTCTGGTATTAAGATCTTTTGTTAATGCCCAATGGGTCCATTGTACAGGCATCGAGAGGAGGATGAATCCTGATATCAGGCCGATAAAGACCCCGGGGTTATTTTTCAGTAAATTTAAAGACCAGACAAGTACCATGAAAATAATTGGAATTGTATAACTGTATACACGGTATTCAAAATGATCCCCGCCCACAATAAATGTATAGTAACTCAAATGTGCCAGTAATGTAGTTATTACCATAAATTTAATGCCATGAAGGATTAGATTTTCTTTTAAAAAACTTATAAATCTCCCATTTTTTAATAACCCCGATATCCGGGATCTTCTCTTAAAAACAAATGAAATAAGTGCCCGGGATATAAAATAAAGGACGAACCATATACTATATTCCAAAACAAAACTTAATACATACAAAATTCCACTCTCCGGCCATGCACTTACCACCTTTGCATAGTATGTATTGGGAAGCCACTCACCATAAAAGGAGAGCCTCCAGGATTCATGAACTAATACAATGCTTAGAGGGAGGGTCCCGTAAACCAGAACTTCAACAACCTTATTTTTATCTGTTTGACGCAATACCTCTATTAATATAATGAAAAGCATCGCAATACAGAAAAGGAGCCCATCCGGACGGGTAAGAGTTATCAATGCGGAAAATAGTGAACCCAAACCGATACGATATTTAAGATTTGCTGCAAATAACATGATATATACCCAGGTTATAATAAGAAAATTAAATAATGCAGTTTCAAGACCTGAACTTGACCATGTTAAAAATGTCCGGTTAGACAGGAGAAAAACAAGAAGAAGAAAAACTAATATAATTCTCCGTTTTTTGATTACTTTGTTCAATGGGATTTTCATGATCATTACAGATGAAATGACCAGTGTAAAATATGAAAACATATAAGAGATCAGGTTCGATATCTCAGGGGGTGTCAAACCAGTTACCTTCCATATGATATCCAGTATTGCAACCCATAAGAAACTAGAATACCCTTCTACAGGTAAAAAGGGAGGAGCATTCCACACATATCCGTGACCGAGAATACTGTTGCTCACATATCTGAAAGCGATATAGGCGTCATCTGTAAGGAACCAGAAGGTTTTCCACCCTATAAACAATCCGATACCTGCGCTAATAAGAAGTATGGAAAAAATGATATATTCCCCTTTGAACATCTCATTTGCTTTTTTCATATTCCGATTTCCACTTCATATTGTACTATAATTTAAAATAAGAATGAGATATTTCTCTATATGTTTTATACAATAAGCAGGAAAACGAAAAACAATATAAATATATTTGTTCGATGGAGGATAAAATGTCAAAAAAAATAAGTGTCATTATATTTGGAATTGTCTTGAGTGCGTTTTTTTCCTTTAACCTTTCAGCTGACCTGACAGGGCCTGAGATAAGATGGATGGGACCTACGGAGAATATGTGTCTCAAAATAGATGCCACCACTCACAGTATCGGTGTCCGGGTGGATGCGGAGGATGACGATGGGGTAAAGCAGGGAATCATCTGGCTGAAAAAAGGGTATCATGACAGAATAGATGGATACGATTCCTGGTCACAGATATGGGGTAGGACCTTTGCAACCGAAACATCGGCTCCCCCGGTGATCAGTTACAGCTTTATGCTGAGAATGGCCGGAAGAGGCGAAGGGGCATTTACGCTGATGGCCGAATATCGTGATATGACCGCTCCTCTCCCGAGAAGGTCTTATCTCCACTTTTATATAGATACTTCCTCTCCGACGGTAATGATCACTTCTCCATTGAATAACAGTGTGCTATGCAAGGATAAAAATCTTCTGGTCAAAATCTCTGCTTCAGATCCAGGGTGCGGGATTAAAAATGTTGCCCTCTTCTTCGACCGGGTAACAAAAGGGGGATTTATCGGAAGGGACAGTACTGCTCCGTATGAAATCCTGGTACCGAAAAGCAGGTTCACAAAAGATGTCCATAAAATCTATGCTATTGCATACGACAAGGCTGGGAAAAACACAAAAGTTTCTATAGTTATAAAACCAACCAGGATCTGCCTTATGAGGATGTCGATAAAAAGATAAGATCAGTTAAAAATAGTTTTAAAGAGGGACTTTACACTCTCAAATGAAGATGATCTGTAAATTTCATGTTTGATCTTCCGGGAATGCGGCTTCCCTGAAGTGAGATATTTTGTAAAAGCCTTAATTCTGGCAAGTTTTAGTTGTTCTGGATAATACTCTTCGATCAATTCAATTATCCTCAATGCAATCTGCTGCTTATCTGATATCCGCGGATCATCCCCTGCTATTTCCGAAAAGATAAACGGATTTTTTATGGCTGCTCTTCCTATCATTACTCCGTCAACGATATCAAGTTTATCCATTGCATCATTTTTACTGCTAATATCTCCATTACCAATCAGTTTCAGACTGTATTTCTCTTTTAATCCCTCAGCATATTCCCAGTGTGCAGGTCCGCTATAATTCTCTGATCTCAACCTGAAGTGAATTGTGACCGCATCGACCCCTGCGTCTTCCAGAACTGAAAGAATATCAGGCAGATTTACAGTTTCATATCCGATTCTTATCTTTACGGTTAAAGGGATAGAAGTCGATCCTTTTAATGATCTGCAAAGCTCCAGGACTCTGGGCGGATCCGTCAGGAGGGCTGCTCCGGCTCCTTTCCTCGTAACCTTACGTGCAGGGCACCCCATATTTATATCAATCCCATCATAATTTGTCTCATTCTCAATAAACTTAATCGATTCGGTAAAAGCATCTGTTTCAGTACCAAAAAGCTGTATGAACTGAGGAGTACTGAAATCAAATGTCCGGATCATATCCAGAGTTCTCCTCTGTTTCCGTCTAAGGCCTTCTGCAGATATCAGTTCTGTAACCATCAGTCCGATACCTCCGATCTCATCTACTGCTCTCCTGAAAACTATATCTGTAAGAGAGGCCATGGGAGCCAGCACTGTAGGATATTTTAGAGAGAGATTTCCTATTTTCAATAACTTCATTTCACTCAATTATAACACTATTTTTATATAGGAATCAGAATAGAGAACTGGGAAGTGAAGTGTAAGAAGAAGCAAATCCTTAGCACGAATTTCAGACCTGTTCTTATACTGAAACTGGTTATAAATAACGTGAATAAAGCAAAATATGGACCATATTCACATTTTTTAATTACTGGTTCTGATTTACTCATTTTATTCTTGACATTCCAATTTTTATAAAATAGAATGAAATCAAATTAATGAAACCTAGTTTCACATAATGAAACCATGGGCAGCACAATAAAAAAAGCATTCGAGATCATCAAACTAATAGAAAAAAACCAGGGGGAATTTACCTTAACTGATATTGTGCACAAACTGGGTATCAATAAAACCACCGCTTTCAGGAATCTGAAAACCCTTGAAGAATTAGGCATTCTTGAAAAGATCAACAATATGTACTTTCTGGGGATGGCCCTGTTTGAAATGGGGAATAAAGTCTATATAAAGCAGATCGTGGTTGAGAAAGCCCACCCAATTCTCAGAGAATTATCCGAAGAGGTCAATGAAACCGTTAATCTTGCAATGATCCACAATGACATGGTCCTATATCTTGACAAGATAGAGAGCAGGAGGAGCCTTCAGATCCAGTCCTCGATCGGTGATACTCTCCCCATCTATTGCACTTCTCTCGGCAAATCCATTCTTTCTATCCTTCCTGACAATGAGATGATCAAAATAGTTGAAAATATCAATTTTGAAAAGATAACCCAAAATACTATAGGAGGCCCGGAAAAACTCATTCAGCAGATCAATAAGATTAAACAAAATGGACACAGCATTGATAATGAAGAGTATGAAGAGGGATTGGTCTGTATTTCCGTTCCACTTTTCCTTAAAGATCACAATTTTTATGGCAGCATCAGCTTGTCAGGACCTTCCATGAGATTTGACAAAAAAACACTTCAGATCTTTTTAGAGAAGTTAAAAGAATACAGAAATTTAATAATAAATAAACTTTGACATAAAGGAGATACTCAAATGTATAAAGGTTATATGAACAAATTTTTAAAGATCGATCTTTCAAAGGAAGACTACTTATTCTCAACCCCTCCGCCTGAACTATTTGAGGAATTTATCGGCGGAAAAGGATTGGGACTTAAATTACTGATCGACATGGGAATCATTACCCAGGACCCCCTTTCACCTGAAAACCCTCTTATTTTTACAACCGGGCCCTTCACGGGATCAATGGTTCAAACTTCCGCACGTTCAACACTTGTTACCAAATCTCCGTTAACCGGAACATTCCTCGACTCTCATATGGGAGGCAATTGGGGACCTGCATTAAAAAGATCCGGAATTGACTATTTAATTATAACCGGAAGATCAAAAAAACCTTTATACCTTCATATATCACCTGATAAAGTTGAGTTCATTGATGCAGCTTCACTCTGGGGGAAGGGAATCTTTCATACTGAGAGATCCCTGATGAAAAAATACCCTAAATCCCGAATTGTTTCCATAGGCCCTGCCGGAGAGAATAAAGTTAAATTCGCCTGTATAGGTTCAGATCTCTACCGCCAATTCGGAAGAGGGGGGGCAGGGGCAGTAATGGGTTCAAAGAACCTCAAATCCATAGTTGTCGAAGGTAATAAAAAAATTGAGATCTTTGACCCGGGAAATTTTAAAAAGTTAAATGGTGAACTGACTAAAGATATTCTTGCTCACCCCGGCCCTGCCAAAAGAGATGAACTGGGAACCAACATGTGGATAAGAATGGGACATGAGGACGGAAAGTTCCTCCCTACAAGAAATTTTCAGGATGTTCAGTTCGAAGATTATGAGGGTATCACTTCGGAAACAATGAAAAAGAAACTTAATTGGAAGAGTGTGAGCTGTTTCAATTGTGTCATAAAATGTTCAAAACTTGCTCACTGGAAAGATCTTGAAGTTGAAGGACCCGAGTATGAGACTACTGCATATCTGGGATCAGGCTGTGGGATCGGTGACGCAGAGAGTGTTGCCTATGCAAATTACCTTTGTGATGATCTCGGACTTGACACGATCTCGGCCGGAGTTGTCACTTCATTTGCAATGGAAGCATTTGAGAAGGGGATACTTACACCATCAGATGTTGACAATATTGAGCTAAGGTTTGGAAATGCAGAAGCTCAATTTTCACTTCTTAACAAAATTGCTAACAGAGAAGGAATAGGAGATCTACTGGCTGAGGGTACAAGGCTTGCATCTGAAAAGATTGGAAAAGGATCTGAATATTTTGCTATCCAGATAGCCGGAATGGAATTGTCCGGAGTTAATATAAAAGGGAGCTCTTCAATGGGACTTACTCTTGCCACTTCTGATTTTGCAAGTCATACAAGATTCTGGTCCTGTTCCGACGAAATGGCGGGTAATCTCACTTATGAAAACACACCGCAGTTCATAAAGGAGGGGCAGGATGACGTGAATGCCAGAAATTCACTTGTTATATGCGACTTCGTCCCCTTCGGACTCGACAGGCTGGCTCCGGTTCTTCAGGCACTGACGGGTTTAAGAACAGATGTCCGCAAATTGCTTGAACTTGGAGAGAAGATATCAAATATAACAAGGATGTACAATTACAGGAACGGCAGGTCAAGATCCAGCGATACCCTCCCTCAAAGGTTTTTTTCTGAAAAGCAGGAAGCAGGCATGTTTAAAGATAAATATCTTACAAAAGAAATATTTTCCGACTGGCTGAATAAATATTATCATGTCAGAGGATGGGATTCTGATGGATTCCCGACCGAGGATAAACTTTCTGAATTGTCTATAAAAAAGTTTTGAAATGAGAATAAAATGAAAAAGTATAATCAACTGGCAGACAGAACTCTCCATCTTCAACCGGAAGGCGCTTATGCTGTTCTTGCCAAAGCAAATGAGCTCGAAAGTTCCGGGAAACGGATAATTCATCTTGAGATCGGTCAGCCTGATTTTCAGACTTTCGGGAATATCTCCAGGGCTGGTACAGATGCTATTATGAAGGGGGAAACAAGATATACTCCCTCAGCAGGAATCCCAGCTCTAAGGGAAAAAATCGCAGAATATACAGGTACGAGACTGGACATGGACTTCTCCCCGGACAATGTCGTTGTCGGCCCTGGAGCAAAGCCCCTTTTATTCTTTCCAATGATGGCAATATTGGAGCCTGGCGACGAAGCAGTATACCCTGACCCCGGATTCCCTAGTTATAAAGCTATTATAGAGACAATGGGAGCAACACCTGTACCAATTCCATTAAGTGAAGAAAAGAATTTTTCTTTTGATATGGATGTGCTGGAATCAAAGGTCAATGACAGGACACGATTGTTGATAATTAACTCCCCCTCAAACCCGACAGGCGGGACTATTCCCGAAGAAGACCTTCAGAAGATTGCATCTCTTGCGGAAAAATATGATTTCTGGATATTATCAGATGAGATATACAGCAGGCTTGTCTATTCTGATATTGTCGTAAAAAGTATTGCACAGATGGAGGGAATGAAAAAAAGGACCATCATAATGGACGGATTCTCGAAAACCTATGCAATGACCGGGTGGCGTTTAGGGTATGCATTAATGCCTCAGTCACTAGCCTACAAAGTAGGACTTCTTCTTACCCATTCTGTAGGATGCACAGCTTCATTTACACAAATAGCAGGGATAGAAGCTTTAACAGGGCCTCAGGATCAGGTAGATGCAGTATGCAGCGAATTTAAGAACAGAAGAGACCGGATTGTTGAAGGACTGAATAAAATCCGGGGGATATCATGTTTAAAACCCGATGGTGCATTTTATGTTTTCCCCAACATAAAAAGTTTTGGAAAAAGTTCTGCGGAAGTTGCAGAATTTCTTCTTGCTGAGGCAGGGGTAGCACTTCTCCCCGGGACTTCATTCGGAAGTTACGGTGAAGGATATCTCCGTCTATGTTACGCAACTTCTATGGAGGAAATAGAAGAAGCTTTATCTAAGATCGAGGAAAAATTATATATATTAAACTAAAAAGGAGAAAAAAATGAGCTTACATTACCCATTTTTATCAAAAAAAGATATGGATCAGATTGATGCGCTGAAAAAATCATATGGTGGAGCATCAGCGATAGAGGAGTCTATTAAAAAAATGAGGGAATACTCAGAAAGGAAAAAAGTTGCAGGGGAAAAAGGATACGGTGAAATGCTTGAACAGGCGGAGAGATATGCTGAACAATTTCCTAAACTGGAAGACTTTCTGGAAAAAGAGAAAATCAATTTCACAAAACCCGGTATAGCTACCACTCAGGTTTCCGGATTTCAGGGTGCACCTATTACGTTAAGAGCGATGGAGAGAATAGCTCAGGACAGTGAAACCCTGATCCCGAAGGAATTCATTTCCGTTATGGCATTATCAGAAGACTATGTCCTTAATGGAGAATTGCTTACAACCCTTGCTATGTCGGAAAATATAATGAAAGCAGATAAATTCTGCAACACCAATCTTGTAGGGACACCTCTCAGTAACAAAGCATATGAAAGACTTGAAAAAGTAACCGGAGAAAAGTTTGAGACGTGGTCACCCGACAATAACTCCAGGGCATTGATATTGAAGAATATGGGTACTCCATTCGGCAACCTGGGAGGAGTTGAAGTCGCAAACAATAACCATCTGGTATACCTGGACGGAGTTACACGGGCTGCTGTTAATACCGGTGGAGATTTCTTCCTGAACCCCAGCTGGTCCACAATTGTTGCTGCATGTTATTATGCGCGTGATATAAAAAACCTGAGTTTTAAGATATCAATGCTTCTTTCAACCCAGAATGCAATTCAGCTAAGGATGTTGATGAATATAATGAAGGAATACATCAGAGACGATGGTTCAACACCGATCTATGAGATCAATTTGGGAAATGGTCAGTCACCCGATATGTTCATACAGTGTGCAAAAGAACTGAAGGAATGTGATATCCCCGAATGTTTCAGTTGCCGGGCACCTCAGAATTAATCCTGATCTCGGACTTGCTGATTTTGACTGGACAGAAAATGCCTTTAAAGTACTTGCTTCGGGAACGGATATGACCATCAAATATGAGAGTGACGGAACCTCAAGAGAACTGGATACAATGGCGGCATACTTCCTTCCGAAGGAGGAACGGCTTGCGAATGCAGAAAAGATCGGTGATGTTATTTATTACAAATGTGTAAGATGTTCTAATGATGCAAAAGAGATCATGAGGAAAGGGCATAAAGCTACTTTCGGTAAGATTTCATATAGATAGGAGAAAAAAAATGAGACATAAATTAGCATTTCTAGGTTTCGGAACTGTAGGGCAGGGAGTCTGTGAAATACTGAAAAACAAGCGGGACCAGCTGAAGAAAAAATATAATTTTGAGTTTGATGTTGTTGCAGTTTCCGACCTTCATTTCGGTAATATCTATAATCCGGATGGATTCGATTTAGATGATCTTCTTTTGAACGGGGCACAGAAGAAACCTTTCACAAAAGATATTAAAGACTGGGACAACCTTACTATGATAAAAGAGAGTAATGCAACTTCAATACTTGAATTGACCTATACAGACCTTGATACAGGCGGTCCTGCAATGGACCACTGCCGAACTGCCCTCATGTCAGAAAAGAATGTTATAACCAGTAACAAGGGGCCGGCAGCCCTTGCCTACCCGGAAATGAAAAAGCTGGCTGATGAGAATGGCGTAAGTTTCCTGATAGAGGGAACGGTCTGCGCAGGGACACCGGTTATAAATCTTGCAGACGGCCCTCTGGCAGGATGCAATATATCAAAGATCAGGGGGATACTGAACGGAACCACCAATTATATGCTTTCCGAAATGGAAAAAGGGATGGCTTATGATGAGGTTCTTAAAATAGCTCAGGAAAAGGGATATGCTGAGGCCGACCCCACTGGAGATGTTGAAGGACATGATGCGAGAGGAAAAGTAACAATTCTGGCAAACATCGTCATGGGCGGTTCACTCAAGGTATCTGATGTTTCTTGCAAGGGAATAACCGGTATAACTTCGGATGATATAACAAATGCAGGAAAAAACAATAAGAGGTGGAAACTTATTGGAAGTGTTGAGAACAGGGACGGAAGGATCTCCGGATCTGTATCTCCGGAAATGATAGACCTCTCCCATCCTCTGGCAGGTGTTATGGGAGCAACAAATGCTCTGACATTTACCACTGATCTGCTCGGTGATGTTACTATAGTAGGACCAGGTGCCGGAAAAATAGAGACCGGTTTTTCGATAGTAACCGATCTTTTAAGAATGAACAAAATTTAATATAACTCCCGGATCTGAAAATCTCCGGGCAAGGAGTAAAAATGAAGGGAATTCCGTTTGATAAGATTTATTCCAATGCAACAAATAATCAGGAACACTCCTTTATAAGGGAGATACTTAAAGTCACAAAAAGCGTTGAAGGTATCATATCTTTTGCCGGAGGATTGCCTCATCCGGATTCATTTCCGAAAAACACTTTATCTGAACTGTTCTCGGAAATAATCTTGAAAGAGGGGAATGAAGCTCTGCAATACGGTGCAAGTGATGGAGATAAAATTTTTAAGGATATTATAAAAAACTTCGAAGAGGTTCCATTCCTTCGTGATGATGAATTGATGATAACAGTAGGCTCCACTAACGGCATCTATTATTTTACAAGGACGCTGATCGATCCCGGTGATACCATTATATGTGAAGCCCCGAGTTTTCCCGGTTCGATCACTTCCATGCAGGCCTGTGGAGCCATTCTGGAAGGTGTGGAAATGGATGATCTCGGAATGATCCCTGATCTTCTCGAGAAGAAATTATCAGAACTGACCAGAAAGGATGTTCCGGTCAAATTCATCTATGTTATTCCTGAATTTCAGAATCCAACCGGAAGGACAATGGACCTGAATAGGAGACGGAAGATAATTGAAGTGGCAAGAAAGTTTGATATTCCCATTCTTGAAGACCAGCCCTACAGGGAACTGAGATTCTCAGGAGAGCGGGTACCGACCCTGTGGGAGATAGCAAGGACAGAATACAATGATCCTAAGACCGTAACGATCGCAAAATCTTTTTCAAAGATACTCGGCCCCGGGTTAAGACTGGGTTTTGCCTCAGGCCCTCCGGAGATAATAAATCACATGGTCAAATGGGCACAAAAGGTAAATGTGAGTCCGGATTGTCTGACTCAGAGAGTAACTGCCCGTTACATCGAAAGAGGATATATGAGATCTCATATTCAGGATATAATAGATCTTTACAAACCGAAGAAAGACGCAATGTTTGAATCCCTTGAGAAATTCATGCCGTCAAAGGTAAGATGGACCAATCCTGAAGGCGGTATGTTCATATGGGTAACTTTCCCGGAGGATATCGATACCAGTGAATTATTTGAAAAAGCTCTAAAGAAAAAAATTGCGTTTATACCGGGAGCAAAATTCTATCCTAAAGGGACTGAGAAAAAAAATGAGATAAGGCTGAACTTTTCTTATCCTGACACAGAGAAGATAACAGAAGGTATAAAAAGGCTGTCTGAGCTAATTAGATAAATAGAGTAAATAAAGATAAACCGGGGAGGTCAGAAACACTCTTCTACTGTACAGATTCTGTTTTTCCCCATTTCTTTTCCTTTATAGAGAGCTTTATCCGCACTTTCAAGTAATGTCTGTCCGGTACGCCCGTCTCTGGGGAAAGTAGCAAGACCGATTGTAATTGTTATAAGGCCTATCGATATTTCATCTTTGGACTTGAATCTGAAACCTTCTATTTCCTCTAATATCCTCTGCCCTACTTTAAGCGCAGCTCTTTTTCCGGTTTCCGGAAGGACTACTGCAAACTCCTCTCCCCCGTATCTGGCCAGGAAGTCACATCCCCTTACAGATTTAGATAGAATCGAAGCAATGTCAGCAAGGACCTTATCACCCGACTGGTGACCGAAATTATCATTCACCCTCTTAAAGTCATCTATATCAGCCATCATCAGGCTCAGCCCTTTACCTAGCTTCCCATGCTCTTTTAAATGTTCATCCAATACCGATTTGAAAGATCTGAGGTTAAAAAGCCCTGTTAATTCATCTGTCTGGGAAAGCTTTTTGTAATAAACACTTTTCTTTGCCAATTGGGTGAGGGCTCTTCGTTCCAATGCTTTGTTGACTACAAAATGGGTATGATTAAATTTGAAAGGTTTTGTTATAAAATCAGTTGCACCGGCTTTTATAGATTCTATTGCGGACTCAATCGAAGCGTAAGCTGTCATAATAATCACGGGTATTTCTGGATTAACGCTCAGGATCTCTTTTGTAAGAGCAATGCCATCCATTTTCGGCATCTTCAGATCAGCAATGACAAGGTCCGCTTCATTTTTTTCAACTATTGATATCGCGTTATTGGGATTATCCGTGCTTATAATTTTAAATTTTTTATCTTCAAGGAATTCAGTAAGCAGAGTGAGAGTATCAAGCTCATCATCAACGATCAGTATCGTCCTCGTTTTTTCAGAATCTGCGGACATTTTCCTCTCTTCTCTCTAAATTATAGTTAAATCAATTTTAAACATAAAAAAATGAAATGTCAAAATTCAGTAAAATATTAAAAGAAGGTCAATTGAATTCTGCCTGCTTTTGTATTATAGTTAGATTTATCCGGAGCTGCTCATGAAAAAATTATTCCGTGTTTTCTCGATCATCAATAATGTTACTTATGAAAAAAAAAATATGATAAAGTGTTATTTACATGGTTTATCATTGACAGGGTTGAAACAGAGACTGATTACGATAAATTTATAATTAATTATTCCACTCTAAATGATAAGAACAGGAAAAACGGAGAAAAATATATAAATGAATTATTCACCAGAGAGGAAGCTCTCATGCTTAAATCTGAATTGGATCTGAAAAGCAACACCATTACAAATATAGAAGAGGTAAAACTCCCGGTACCTGATAATATACAGCCATTCAGTTCTATTAAAATAGAGAAAGGGAAAGGATTTTCTGACCTGTCGACATTCAAATCATATCAGCTCCCTTTCAAGGTCAGTGGATTTTTTAATATAAATGATGCCTTTGAATCTTTAAAAGGGGATGATCATCCGACCGAGATCACAAGATTGCCGGAAATACTGAAAAATATAGATGATTAAACTAATTGCAGCTCTTGGTAACCCCGGGAAAGAATATCAGACAAGCCGTCATAATGCCGCATGGCAATTGATTGAATATTTTTCATTTTTCGGGAATCTGAAATGGCATAAAAAATTTGAAGGTGAATTCACCGAGGTAAACCTTGGAGGGGAAAAAATATATATTATCCTTCCTCTTACTTTCATGAATCGGAGTGGTAACAGTATTAGTACAACTGCAAAATTCTATAAAATTGATCCAAATGAAATTCTTGTGATACATGATGAACTTGAATTGGATTTTGGTATCGTAGGCTTCAAACAGGGTGGCGGACTTGGAGGACATAACGGACTCAGATCGATAACATCTTCTCTTGGCACTAAGAATTTCAACCGGTTCAGGATCGGGATCTCCCGCCCTGAGCACAAAGATATTACCTCCTATGTGCTGGGAAAGTTCAGTAAAGAAGAACAAAAGGAACTTCCTTACCTGCTTGAGTCCGGTGCGGATATTCTTGAAGAAAACATAGGAATTGATTTCAATCAACTTGATATGAAGCTCAGGAAGGTCCGGATTTTGTAAAAACAAATGGCAAAGAACAGGGACGAATTCATTTTTCAGGCAACCGGAAGGTACTTTGCCCAGTGCCAAAAGGGTATTAGTGAAATTGCAGCGGAAGAATTGGAAGAACTGGGCGCAGTGGATTGCAAGATTTCCTACAATGGAGTCTATTTTACTGCTGAAGCTGAAATCCTGTACCGGATAAATTATATGGTAAAAACTGTAAGTAGAGTACTGGCCCCATTGGTCAGTTTTACAGTACATAACGAGAAAGAACTATATAAAAAATGTTTTAATATAGAATGGGAAAGATTCATCTCGCCAGAGAAAACTTTTTCAATATCATCCTCAGTCTCGGGCAGCAGGATAAATCATTCACAATTTGCCGTACTAAGGGTTAAGGACGCCATCGCTGACCGACTCCGTGAAAAGTTTGATACAAGGCCGAATGTTAATACTATTGATCCTGATATTCCCATTAATCTTAATATTAGAAATAATTTCTGCACAATAAGCTTTGACACCTCAGGTAAATCTCTTCATAAAAGGGGATACAGGGTTAATGCCGTATCCGCCCCTTTACATGAAACACTTGCTGCTGCAATTATCAGGATTTCAGGATGGGACGGTTCAGTACCGCTTGTCGACCCAATGGCAGGATCCGGGACGCTCCTGGGAGAAGCAGCTTTAAAATACGGGAATCTACCGTCAGCAGTGCAGAACAGATCTTTTGGATTTTTTAACATGCCCGGTTTCAACAGGAATACCTGGAAAGAGGTAAAAAAAAGATGTGATCATGAAATTAAGATTATTCCATCAGGGCTCATATCCGGCAGTGATATCGATAAAGTAAATGTCAGAGCTGCAAGACAGAATATGAATGAAATCCGTAACGGTGATAATATAAAAATAATAAAAGCTGATTTTCGTGAGATCGAATCGATAAATAATTCAATGATAATCTCCAACCTACCTTATGGACAAAGGCTTGGGAATGTAGAGGAAGCCGGCAAACTCTATACTGAATTCGGGGATTTTTTAAAACATAAATGTAAGGGATCAAAGGCATTTTTACTCTGCGGAAGCACAGAACTTGTAAAAAAGATAGGATTACGCACTTCAAGGAAGGTACCTCTCTTCAACGGACCAATTGAAACCCGGCTCATCGAACTTGATTTATATTAAAATCTGCTTCCCGGGCCCTAAAGTGATGGAATTTTCTTCCTCTTTATGATATATAGAACATCAGGAGGAATTATGAAGAAATTTACTTTGATTGTTATCTCAGCAATGCTCATGCTCGTTATTTTCGGATGTGGTAAAAGCGACTCACCTGATGCAGTTATTGAAGATATGCTTGATACTTTCGATGGTTTCATTGCAGATATGGAAAAATCGGACAATGTCGACTCTGCAATAGTAGCAATGGAGAAATTTGCAAAGGTTATGGAAACATTGAAACCAAGAATGGAAGAGATAGAAAAAAAATACCCCAATCTCAAAAACACATTCAAAGGTGACGAAGTTCCGGCAGAATTCAAAAAATTTGAAGAAAGAATTAAGGCAATGGGTCCGAAAATGGGATCACTCATGGGCAAAATGATGCAGTATATGAGCGACCCGAAATTCCAGGAAGCATCAAAAAAATTCCAGGAATCAATGAAATAAGATTATATCAGGTCAAAAAAAAGGGGATGCGTTTTATCCCCTTTTTTATTTCATCAACATTCTTTCACTGAAAACAGAAGAAGGTATATCGACATTAAAATCGATCTTCCGGATAAATACCCGGGTTGAGGAATTCTTCCTCAGTTTGTCCTCCATGGTTATTTCCACAGGATAAAAACGCTCCCCGAAAAGTTGAACATCCACTACCTTGGATACTTTCACCAGCTTTCCGCTCCTTGAATAGAGTTCCTCCTTCATTCCCATATACCGCTTTTTATCGACCCATATCTTCCGTTTAAAGTAGGTTTGTTTCTTATTTTTCGATGTCAGTGTCATCACATAACAGTCAATTTCGTCCAGTGTTTCGGCCGGATGCATTTCGGCATTATAGTCTTCCCGAAGACTGCTGGAGCGTTCGGTCATATCTTCATAGGACATATCCGAACCCATCATGCTCTGCCGAAGCATATGCCCGGATAATCTCATCACCCTCTCCGCCGAAGGGTAATATATCTTGATCACCTTGCCGTCCTTCAGAATTTTTGTCCCCTTATCCCGGACAGGGGTCAGGAATTCGATAAAGGACTTATTGTTTCCCACAGAGTAACTCCGGAAACTTTTTGAAATTTTCCTTTTTTTGATGGTGATCACCATCTCCATTTCAGCATATGCACTCTTGTACTGCAGATTTGAATCTATTTTCTCCATTACATCAAAAGGATCCTTGAGGTCCTGTCCGGCATCCGGCAGGACCATCAAGATCATGAAACAGATCAGAATCGTTAATTTTTTCATTTGGACCTCACATCATACTTTTAATTTTGACCGGAATGCTTCGGCCGGGAGCATTTTTGACGATTTATAGGCCGGGTACAACACGGCGATCACTGCGATCATCAAGCCGAAAAAGAAGGATTTTACCAACATATCGACAGTAAGGTCTGGATAAATAATATTCCCGAACAGCACCGTTGGCATATCAAATTTTTCCCACATCTCTTTGCCGATCATTTCACTGAAATTTATTCCGGTTTTTTCCAACCAAAGGGAGAGACCTCCACCCAGCACAATACCGAAAAAAGAACCAATGGCGCCGATAAAAACCGCTTCGGTGACGATCATGGAAAA
This sequence comes from Candidatus Aminicenantota bacterium, assembly GCA_963827565.1. Taxonomy (GTDB): domain Bacteria; phylum Acidobacteriota; class Aminicenantia; order UBA2199; family UBA2199; genus UBA647. The sequence continues at coordinate 405,750 of CAWHBG010000001.1, read as the reverse complement.
GACTTCCCGGTTCCGGAGGCCCATGGCTTTCAGGACACCAATCTCCTGATATCTCTCCATGACGATCATCAGCATGGTGTTCAGAATCACCAGTGCAACGATCAGGAGGATAATCCACAGGATGCTCTGCCAGATCTGTTTCGCCATGGGCATCAGTTCGCCGATGATCTCATCTTCTTCCCAGGTGATGGCAACAGGGAATTCCCCGAAACCCCCGGAACGGAACAGCTCCCTTATTTCTCCAGCTTTCTCATCGGCCCGATCCTGATGATCCAGATAGATGAGTATCTCATGGGACGCGTCACCGCAGTCCAGGATTTCCCTTCCCAGGTCCAGAGGGACAAAAAGGAGGTGCTTGTCCATGTAGGTATACCCGGTATTGAAAATCCCGGCGACCGTAAAGGGAAGGGCGTAGGTGGAATAATTTATATCCGTGGTCACCAGAAGCAGTTCATCTCCCACTTTGATACCCATTTCTTCCGCAAAGATCCTACCCACCAGAACCTCTTTTCCCGTGCCGCTTAAATAGCTCCCTGAGATCACCGACTCTCTCAGGTTCATATGACCGTCCAGGTTTTCCGGCTTTCCGCCCACCACAAGTGCAGGCTCATTCTTCTCCCCTCTACTGATCAGGGCATTGAACTTCACCATGGGACTGACCAGGGTTACTCCGTCCATCTGACTGATCCTGTTCTCAAGTTCGCCGGAATTCAAGATCAGCTCTTCTTTTGGCATGATCCGTTCCAACCTGGCGAATTCCGAGGTCATGATCTTTACATGGCCGGTCCGCATATTCCTGGCCACCTCGGAGGTGCTGTTCATGATCCCCTCGATATAACTTGAGGCAAAGACCAGCATAGTAATCCCCACCGTGATAGCAATGATGGTGAACAGTGAGCGTTTTTTATTTCTGGAAATGTTTTTCCATCCCAGTTTCAGAATATTTATAACCATGGGTCTTCTCCTAAAAATGCCTCAGGGCTTCCACCGGATCCATCTTCGCCGCCCGGCTTGCCGGATAATAGGTGGCAACCACGGAAATCAATGTTCCCAAAAGGAATGTCCAAAATACGGGTCCGAATGTGAGGTCGGCATAGAATTTATCTTTCAACGGGTAGAAGGCTGACACAATTTCATTATAGTTCTCACCCATGGACTTCAGAGAGATCCCGTAGATCTCAAGAAGCCAGCTTCCCAGAGATCCAAGGATACACCCCACCAGAGATCCCAGCACACCAATAAACCCGCCTTCAAAAAGAAACACTCTTTTTATCTCAGATTTTTTCATCCCCAGCGCCATCATCATCCCGATCTCCCGTGTCCGCTCCAGCACGGCCATCAGCATGGTATTAACGATGCCCATGGATGCGATAAAAAGCATGATCATGATGAGCATGGACGTATTTTTTGTTTTCATTTGACTGATGGCCTGAAAATCTCCGGCCAGGTCATCCCAGGAAAAAACACTGAGGGGGGCACCGGTTTCTTTAATCAATTCTTCAAGGGTCTCTCTCACCGTACTCAGCACCGCGCTGTCATCAGATTTCAACCGGACAACTATCTCCGTAATCCCTGATCCGAGACTCATCACTTCCTGGGCCACTTCGATGGGCAGAAAGACATAGGCACTGTTTATGTTTGGATTGGCGGTATCAAATATCCCCTTGATCTCAAAATCCACCGCATTCCAACTGAATTGATCGTCAGTTCTTGAAGTGATTACCCTGGCGGTCACTATATCACCCACTCCGAGCCCCAGGTCATCCGCAAAACTTTTTCCCAGGAGGATTTGGTATTCTCCCCTCTTCGATCCATTCACCATCGATGAGGGATTGCCGGATATTAAAAACCGACTCATCAAATCCGGTCTCCATCCCCACTCCGATACAGGGAAGCTCATCACTCCCTTTGATCAGGCTGCCTGGGAACAACACCCTCTTCTCGGCACCGTTTACCTGCTCCAGGTTCCGGATATTTTTCAGCAGGGCATCCGACTCATCAATAATCTTATCCACCGGTAATTCATCCTTCTCCTCAAAATAACCTTCCCGGAATACTTTCAAATGAGAAGTTTGACTGTCGATGATATTGTTCAGGGAGTGTTTATCCACTCCGTTCATCATGGTGATCCCGATGATTAGCAGCGCAAGGCCCAGGGAAACCGAGGAAAGGGTGATAAAGGTCCTCCGTTTAAACCGGAAAATGTTCCTCATCCCCATTTTTATCAGGCTCATTTTTCTATCCTCTCTTCTTATCAGATTCTATAAGCCCGTCCTTCAGCATTATCAATCTTTTCGCATAATCCATGACCATTTGATCGTGAGTCGAGAAAATAAAAGTAACACCCAGTTTTTTGTTCAGATCGAGCATCAGGTCAAGAACATCCTTTCCGGATACCGAATCAAGATTGGCCGTAGGTTCATCTGCAAGGACGAGTTCAGGCCCCTTTACAAGTGCTCTGGCAATAGATACTCTCTGCTGCTGTCCACCGCTCAATTCAGAAGGTTTTCTATTCTTCAGTTCAAGTAGCCCGACCTCATCCAGAATTGATTCAACTTTCCCGGATCTCTCAGAAGGTGTCATCCCCCCTTTCAATATTAACGGGAATTCAACATTTTCAAAAGCAGATAAGATCGGGATAAGATTGAAGGTCTGGAAAACAAAGCCTATCTTATTTCTCCTGATGAGAGCAAGAGCGTTGTCGCTTCTTGAATTGATATCTTCCCCATCCAGAATATATTTGCCCGAAGTAGCATTATCAAGACAACCGACTATATTTAAGATTGTTGTTTTCCCTGATCCTGACGGCCCTGCGATCGACACAAATTCCCCTCTATCGATTTTAAAAGAGACAGATCTCAGTGCATATGATTCTATATCTCCGGTTCTGTAGATCCTTGAAATGTTTTCAAACTCCAATTGCGACATCACTACCTCCGTTAAAAGTTTATTTTAAGCCAGAGAAAAAATGCGCCGATACTCTGATTATTAAGTTCCCCACCCGATTTACCCATCGGCAGATAGAATCCCGAAGTGAGCGATACATTGTTGAACAATTCATATGAGAATGCCGGATTCATAATAAAACTTCCATCATCCAGATTCCCGATATAACTGAGAGATATCGATGCAAAATCTGAAACACCGTATCTCAGCATTGAAAGCAGATAATTTTTTCCCAAAGTGAACCGGTCACCATTCTGTACAAGTTCATATTCATAATTTCCGGGATCTGTTTCCCCGTTACCATCATGATAATATTCATTCAGCCAGTATATTCCCTGACCTATCGGGAAAGTATAATCCATCCCAAAAACAAACTTTCCATAATTGCCGGATATTGTCCGGAAATATCCGTATTCTAACCACCAGCCGACGAAATTTTCTCCTCTAAGATCAATACCGGTCACATCATTATATATCTGATAATCACTGATATAAGTAAATCCTAAGTCAATATTCAACAAAGTCCATTTGAATTTGAGAGCCTTGCCTGAGGACCCGGTATCTTCACCGGGAAGAAAAACAGCTGTTACCGATTTGTTTTTCCCGATCGGAGCATACAGTTTTATGGCATTAACTCCAGGCTTCTCTTCTTTCGGCTCAAGGAAGTTTACTCTGTTAAAAATATCAAGAGGTGCCCATAGGTAGGAAACCCCCATTGCAACTCTCTGTTTTCCGACACTCAGATCAAAATATTTAAAATATAGATCTGCATATATTCTGTCCAGATTGATCTTCTCAATAGAACTGATATTTTCTTCTAATTGTGAATCATTTACTCCGGCAGGTGTCATAACCGATCCGTAAATTGAAAAAAAATCTACTGCAACATTTATTCTAACTTTTTTGGATGGAGTCGATCTCAGGATCAATCTTAATCTGTTGTAATCTCCGGTCTGTATCTTATTATTACTGTTTTCAATTGAAGCAGTGTTAAATATCAGAAAAAACCTGTTCTCATAATATCCAGAAAACTCAGATTCAGGAAAACTATCGATGGCAAAAAAAATAAACAATAAACTAAGAATTATAATTTTTTTCAACTTTACACCGGATCCCATTATATTACCTGTTACGAAATCTTATGATCAGGTGTTTACATTATACAGTTATAATTTTACTTTATCTATTGGTTGAAGTATTATCACTAATCTTCAAGCTCACCGAAGAATTGTTCCGAGACCTCATCAACAACATCGGGTCTATACCCCTTCTGAACTAATTGATCCCTCAATTTCTGAATAAGTTTTGAGGAATCTATTCCCATCGGACACCGGACACCACACCTTGCACAAAGAGCACATGAATAAGCGGCGGGAGCCGCTTCTTTCATATCCTTTGCTACAAAAGCATCCCATAAAGTGCCTATACCACCCGGATATTGAGTCCCGAAATGGCCTGCCGTTACCCAGAAAACAGGGCATTCATACATACAGGCACCACATTTCTGACATTTAAGCAGTTCTTTAAACTCCTGGTCTTTAGACAGTTTTAACCTGCCGTTATCAAGAAGTACAAGATGAAATTCTCTCGGTCCATGTGCACCATAAGTAATAACCTTCTCAATATCACCGGTTTTTGACGGCCCCGATATCATATGTACATATGAAGGGACAATATAGTTTGCAAATCTCCATGTAGTCTTGGAGATATGAAATGCATCATCAAGTGTTGGAACTATTTTCTCAACACCAACTAATGCAATATGCTTTTCCTGAAGTGCAGTAGACAGTTTTATATTTCCCTCGTTCTCAATAATAAAAAGAGTCCCTGTCTCAGCAGCGATTGCATTGGCTCCGCTGATCCCCACATCGGAATCAACATATTTCTGACGTAGAAATTTTTTGACAGCCATAACCATCTCTTCTATATTAGTTTCAGATATTTTTTCCCCTGTCGCTTTTGATATCAATTTTGAAGCTTCTTCCCTTTTCAGATCAACTGCAGGTGCAAGAGTATGCATGGGCCGTCCACCTTTTAATTGTACAAGAAATTCTCCAAGGTCTGTTTCCCACACTTCATGCCCTTCAGCTTGTAGATGCTGCCTCAGATGGGTTTCCTCCGATGTAAGGCTTTTTCCCTTTACTATCAGCTTGGAAGGATCACCAATGATCTCACTTATTATCCTGTTTGCATCCTCAGCATCTTTTGCCAGATAGGCCTTACCATGATTTCTTTCCACAGCTTTCATGGTCTGATCAACCAGTTTTTCGAGGTTATCGATGGAATGCTCTTTTATTTTCTGAGCTTTTTCGATATACTCCTGTGATTCAGGAAATGCTTCCAGAGAATTTTTCAGATTCTGTCTGTAAGAAGTCTTTGCACGTGAAATAGCCTCTCTCAGATCATCATTAAGAGCACCATCACCTATCAGCTCCGCCATATAGTTATTATAAAGCTCCTTGAACTCTTTTGATACTTTCTCTTTTTCAGTCATTAATCCCTCCATACCTTATCCAGCAATTCAGTAAAATATAACGGTGTAACATTATCTAATTCTGCAATTTCAAGTCCCTGCGATATTCCATAGTGTCCATTTGCACAACTGGACCCCACAAATTCCGGGGCAGCAGGTTCGATAACCTCAAGGATATAATTCTCTTTTATAAAATCGGATAACTCCGGTTGGGACATATTAAGCCATGATCCGGGACATGTATTATATTCAGCGATATCTCTCCCTTCCAATACTGCTGTCGGATGATCTTCCTCACAAAGATCGATTTCGGGCACAAGTCCCAGGATTTCCCTTACAAAATGGTATTCCCCGATCTTTCTACCCATTGTGCAGCCATGATGAATAAAATATCTATGGGGGAATTTTTCAAATTTACCACTGAACTTTTTAATATTTTCAGCGAGGAACTGGGTAATATGGATATATGGTACACCTAATTCAATCCCATACTTCTTCGGTACCTCAAATCTGTATTTGGCAACTCCCGCTGCATAAGGGGAAACAATAACATCAGGCTTTATTTCACTGACCTGCCTCATAAATGTATTTACAACTTTTTCAGCATCATTGGTAAGTCCGAGATTCATTGATGCCTCACCGCATTTCACTTCATCATCGATAAAGACATAATTGATCCCCATTTTTTTATAGAGAGATTCAATACTCCTTACTACATTATCCTGCTTCTGATGATGCAGATTAACCCTTCCTGAAAACAGTACTTTCATTGGCTCTCCTGTTTGTATTTAACAATATTATATCATAAAAAAAAGTGACTTGAATCTGGTTTATTATGAAAAAATTTTACTAAAAATCTCTGATTTTGATGAATTATAAAAGTTTGGAAATTTTGCGGGAAAGAAGGGGCAGGTCAAACCTGCCCCTTTATATTTACTTAATTTTCTGTACTAAAAAATATAACGGAATCCCAAGAGTATTTCGTGATAATGTTCAAAAGTGTATCCCTCTTTGATCGGAACTCTGAGTTCACCAAAGATGGAGCCTTTTCCAGATGCTGTTTCAATGATATCAAGACCGACATTAAAAACAATGTCAAAATCCGAGTTCCACTCAGCGAGCATCACACCATCACTCAATGTAGCTTCTCTTACTTTAGAACTGAAACCGATTCCTGCACCCAGGAAGAATTTGTTAAAATGTCCATTCACCAAAAGATTAGAGAGGAAATGGTTAACAAAAGGTTCTCCTGAAAGTACAAACGCATAACCCAAAGAAGCGATCACACTAAATTTCTGAGGAACAATAAAGTATTGTATACCGGCACGTGCAAACGCCACCCCGGTATAAGTACCTTTTGCAGCTCCCGGGCCACCCTCAACGAGGAAATAGAGGCGCTTTTCAACACGAAGGTCGAACTGGCAATTATTTGCAGACATCGCACCATAATCATCTGAAACCTTCAGAAGAATGGTGTACTCACCAGCTTTTTTGAATTTTCTTTCCCATACAAAAGGAGCAGCATCAATAACTTTTTTCTCAATTTCAGCATTGGTCTTTTTATTAAGAATAGTTATTTCGGCTTTTGTGATCTTTCCATCTTTATCAGTAGAGCCGGAAGCATCCATGGTTATTGTTTTTCCGACCATACCCTTTTCCGGTGTAACTTTCAGGTCACAAACCGGCGGATAATTAACTGTAACTTCTGCAGTACAATCAGAATCAGTGAATTCACCACTAACGCCCTTCACTCTTACGGTCATTTTGTATTTTCCGGGGTTCTTAAACTCAGCCTTCCATACAGGATTGTCCGAAGTAATGTTCTTTGTTTCAATTTTGTTGCCTTCAAAATATACTGAAACCTCTGATACAGGCGCACATTTAGCACTGCTTACATCAACTGTAATAGGATCTCCCGGATTCACAATTGCCGGTGAAACTACAATTCCGCAAACGGGTTTGCTGTCTGTTACTGAAGCAAGTGTGATATTTCCACAGGCCTTAGGGATGATTACCTTGTAATCTTTACAATCTTTTTGTACCGGAATACAAAATACGGCAAGAGGAGCTTTCCCTGCCCATACCAGGTCCGCTTTGTCGCGAACTTTTTTTCCGGAATAAAAGAACATCCATTTAAGAGGAGTGCCAACCGGCATTTCCTTCTCATTAACTTTCCCATTAGCGACTGCATCCATTATCGGCTGAAATAAAAAATCAGCTCCAACTTTCTGCAATCCCTCTTCAACTCTTGAACTGTACTTTTCCATCAGCATTTTCAACTGATCAACATTGTCGATAACCTGTCCCCTCTTTAGTCCAAGCAGAGGTGCGTTACCAACAGATCTGATCTTAATAGTATCTGCAGCTGTCATACTGAATGTAAACAATATGAGTACAGAAACAATTAAAATTGACTTAGTTTTAAAGTTCATTTATCCTCCTGATAAAATCAATCCTAATAATTAACAGTAAAATTATAACATTTAATATTTTTATTATACAACAAAAAAAAATTTATTTTAATAAAAAAGATTGAGACTGATAAAGGTTAAAATACTCTCCTTTTTTACTTATCAGTTTTGAATGATCACCCTCTTCTACTATTTTTCCATCCTTAAGGACAATTATCCGGTCAACCATCTTTATTGTAGAAAGCCTGTGGGCAATAATTATGGATGTTCTGTCACCCAGAAGTTTCCTGGTAGCATCCTCAATAAAACTCTCTGTTTCAGAATCGATATTTGAAGTAGCCTCATCAAGAATTATAATTGACGGATCCTTAATCAGAGCTCTTGTAAAACTAAGGAGCTGCCTCTGTCCGGAAGATAATTTTTTCCCCTCTTCAAGAACCTGCTCATCGTATCCATTGCTAAATTTATTTATAAAACTATCTGCATGAACCCTTTCGGAACATCTTTTTACACTTTCACTGGTAAGATTAGGTTTAAATAGAGAAAGGTTCTCATAAATACTTCCGTTAAAGAAGAACGGGTCCTGCGGCACAACACCAACCTGCTCCCTCAAATACTCAAGATCATAATCTTTGATATCCCTGTCATCGATAAGGATAGAGCCATCGCTCACTTCATATATCCTGTTTATCAGATTGATAATAGTTGTTTTACCGCTCCCGGTGTTTCCGACCAATGCGATCTTTTCACCTTTCCCGATACTGAAAGTAAGATCTTTAAGAATTCTGTTTCCGTCATTATACTCAAAATTTACATTTCGGAACTCTATCTTTCCTCCAATCCTCTGCTCACTCTTAATTGAGTTTGGAAAGCTATGAATAGTAATATCCCGGTCAAGGAGCTTAAATGCTCTTTCCGATGCCGCCATTGCCGACTGGAACATGTTGAATTTTTCAGCCAGTTCACGTAAAGGCCTGAAGAACATATTTATATATGTAAAAAAAGCGAATATCTCACCCACTCTGATCGCTTGACCGACAATTGAATGTGCATAAAAGAAAACAACTATCATACTTATATTTGAAACTATCTCAATAATAGGAAAATAGAGCGAATATGCATTTATTACCTTCAGATATGCAGATAGATAATTATTGTTAGATACTTCAAATCGGTCTCTGCTTTTAGATTTATAATCAAATAAAATTATCTCTTTCATCCCGGTAATAGTTTCGATAAGAGATGTGTTAATCTCCGAATTAGCCTTTCTTACTCCTGCAAAACCCTTCCTGATACTATTCCTGAATAGAAATGTCCCAATCACAAACACCGGTATTGATATCAATGTCAACAATGCAAGCCTGAAATTAATCATAAACATTGCTGTCAGAATAAAGATAACTTTAAGTAATTCACCGACAACAGTAACGACCCCTTCTGAAATAAATGCCCTGATCGCTTCTACATCATTGGTAATATTGGTAAGTGTTTTACCGACCGGAGTTCTGTCAAAATATGAATTCGGAAGTTTGAGAACATGTTTAAAAAGATCCATTCTCAGGTCCATCAATAACTTCTGCCCGATATACTGGACCAGATAATTGAAGAAAAAATTCAGACCAAAAGCAATAAATATAATTGAGAACAATAGAAGGGAGAGAGATTTCAAACCTTCAATATCTCCTTTCATAACATTCTCATCAATACCTATCTTAATAAGATAAGGCTGTACAACTCCAGCAGCATTCAGAAGAAGAAGAAGAACTACCGAAATTATGATAAGCGGGCTGTATTTGATCATATAACGGAAAAGCCGTTTTATAAGCTTCAGGTCGAGGCTGGATGCAGGATTCTTTATCACGGTTTCTTTACTGTTCATTACCCGTTCTCCATCTGCTGCATCATTGAAATAACATAATATTTCCCTCTTTTTTCAAGAAGTTCCCGGTGATTCCCGGATTCCAGGATTTTACCGTCTCTGAAAAAATAGATAATGTCACACTCTTTCAGGGCGGAAATTCTATGAGAAATCATAAAAATAGTCTTAAAACCACCCTCTTCGTTTTCTGCTCTAATATCTTTCAGATTTGAAAGTATTCTGGTTTCGGTCTTGGAGTCAACACTCGATAAAGGGTCATCAAGAAGCAAAACCGGAGCCCTGTGGGAAAAAGCCCTGGCAATAGACATCCTCTGCTTCTGACCACCTGACAAGGCTATTCCACGTTCTCCGACTCTCTGTTCATATTGATCAGGAAAAGAAAGGACATCTGAATCGAGAGAAGCAAGTTCAACCACCCTCTTGACCTCCTCTTCATCAAACAGGTCCATTCCTATCGAAATATTTTCATTTACAGTTCCGGAAAAAAGGAAAGGGTCCTGAGAAACTACAGAAAAGAATGAATGCAGTTTATTTTTATCTAAATTTCTTATATCAACCCCATTGATAAAGATCATCCCGTGATCCGGAGTTAGAAGTCCGGATAGGAGATCGATAAATGTCGATTTCCCTGATCCGACCTCTCCTGATATTCCTATCATTTGTCCCTCAGTTATCTTCATGCTTATATCTTTTAATGAGTTCTTTTCCGACCCTGGATAGGAAAATGAAAGGTTCCTTATTTCGATCTCCCTGACTTCCTCTTTAGAAGTTTGCTTCTCTTCTTCAGGCGGTTCAGGATTCCCCATTATATAGTTTATCCTTTCCATAGCACTTATTCCGAGCTGGACCATGGACATTATCCACCCCAGAGATAATATCGGAAAAGTCAGTGCAGATATCATAATATTGAATTGAAGAAGTTCTCCAATAGTCATCGATCCGGAGATCACCATTTTTCCACCCACAAAAAGTATAACCAACTCTATTATTGAGAATAGAAATATAAAGAGAGGCCTGATAAAACTTCTCAACCTGACCATATCAAGCTGTACATTGATATACTCATTATTCAGGGTTCTGAACCTTTCGATCTCTGTTTGTTCAAGTGTATTCTGTTTTATTGTTGTCATTCCGGTGATCGTCTGCCATACCCTGTTATTAATAATTGCTGTTGTTTCCTGTATTTTTTTAAATTTTGGCCTCAGGCGGGGAAGGATCGTAAAAATAAGTAAAACCAGAACCAGTAGCATTGGAACTATGATCACCATAAGAGTTCCGCTCAGGCCTATTAATATCGGGAAAAACATGACTATTCTTGATAATGCATTGGGAACATACATCACTGCCGGGCCCAGTAATACCCTGACATCATTCAGGTCATTAGTTAGCCTTGAGGAAATATCTCCTGTCTCATTTTTAAGAAAGAACGGGTATTCAAACCCGAGGAGAGTATTATATAATCTCTTCCTTATCTCATATTCGATTTTCCTGGATACACTTATAATTATTTTCCGCATGAGATAGAGAGATCCCGCTTCAATAAATGTGTAGATCAGAACATTTATCATAAATCCTGAAATTATATAAAATCTGTTCTCTCCGACGATCTCATCAAGAAGGCCTTTCATAAAAACGGGGATCTTTACCAGACAGTAGTTCTGGACCAGTATGAACAAAAATCCCGACAATAGCGGTATAGTGTATTTTTTTACATATGGGATTAGGGGGTAGAGAGACCTGAACGATCCTTTATTCTTATCCTTCACTCGTTACCAGCCTACTAAGTGGATATGTATATATCTTCATATTGAGCAACTATCTTCTCCATGGAAAATTTTTCATTTGCTGTTGACAGCCCGGCATTTACAATTTTTTTATAATAATTTTTATCTTTCAGAATTCTCAGCCCCTTTTCCGCAGCATCATCAATATTACCGTGATCAAAAAGGAAACCGTTAACTCCATCTTCTATCACCTCAGGTAATCCGCCTACCCTGCTCGCAACTACCGGAACTCCGCATGACATCGATTCCAGCGCAACGAGTCCGAAAGATTCCTGTTTGCTTGGAAGAATCATAAGCTCAGACGAAGCAATAAGTCCTCCAAGGTTTGAGCAAATCCCTATGAAACGTACTTTATCCCGGATATTAAGTTCCCCGGTCAATTTAATCATCTCGTATTGGAGGGGGCCTTCTCCCACTATCCATAATTCCAGCTCACCTGACATCTCCTGTTCCATCTTGTGAAAAATTCTTATCACATCATTAGGGGATTTTACAGGCCTGAGATTGGAAACATGTATAATGATCTTTTTGTTCCTCTCATTTCCGATATCAGTTCTAAGAGATGGATTGAAAAATTCAGGATTAATAAAATTGTATATGCATTTAACCGATCCGCTTGTTATTCCGAGCGTTTCCTCTGTATCTTTTATCAGACTGTTTGAAACTGCAGTAACAGCATCACTTCTTTCAATTGCAAATTTTGTTATATTCATCATCGTCGGGTGAGCGCCCACCACAGTAATATCAGTCCCGTGAAGGGTTGTGACACATTTTACATTTTTCCCGGAGATATCTCGTGCTAACAATGCAGATACAGCATGCGGAAGAGCATAATGGCTGTGAATGACATCTATACTGTTCCTCACAACAATATCCGCCAATTGTGACGCAAGAGCAAGGGCATAAGGCTGAAAATCAAAGACAGGGTACTCTTTAACCCACACTTTATGAAACTGCATTTTTCCAGAATAGGAGTCCTTCAGTCTGAACGGCGGTTCGAGTCCGATAAAATGTACATTGTGTCCCCGCTCTTCCGCCATTGCTCTCCCAATCTCATATGCAACGATCCCTGATCCGCCGATCCTGTGATAGCTTAGTATTGCAATATTCATACTATATTCCTCGAAAATGACATTACAGGATCCGGAATCAATGGCGGATTCGGAGAATAGAAAGGTTCGCCATATCTCACTCCCCCCATTGCGCCGGCCTGAAGTGCCCTCGCTTCAAGGATCTCCCAGAAATTATTTGATCTGATTAAAGTTTTTGAACCCGAGTCCTCTTCGCCCTCTGCTGTAACCTGGGTCCCGTAACATCTGATGACCTCCTTTTTTTTCTCCATAAAAGGGGAAATGTCGATAATAAAATCGGGCCTTCTCCGAATAGTTAATTCCGGAAATGAAATAAATGAATCGGGACGATGGGGCGGGTCATCACCGCCGATCTTCTCAAGCCCTGAAAGATATGAGCATTCTCTGACCAGTTCACCACAATATTTATGATCCGGATGACGGATCAATTCGTCAGAAAAAGAGAAGATTATTTTTGGTTTCTGAGAGCGAATAACATCTATGATTTTTAACCGGCTCTCTTTCGTGTTTCTGATATTGCCATCCTGCAGATCAAGAGTAATTCGGAAATCGAGGCTCATCAAAGCTGAAGCATTTTCAAGTTCATCTCTCCGGCTATCACCGGATCCGTAAGTCCCCGCTTCGCCATTTGTAAGATCACATACTCCCACGCTGTAGCCGAGAGTTTTTATATATAGAATAGCCCCCCCCATAAAAATTTCCGCATCATCGGGGTGAGCGCCGAAAATCAGAATATCTACCATATTATAACTCCATAAATTTTAGTCTCTCATCATAATGATCATAGATTCTTCTGATGAGGCCTGTGCCGCCGTATAGGTTCATGTAATAAAAAATATTAAACACCCTCTCCTGCCGGATACCTGAGGGCCTTAAATAAGTGTAGATCATATTGATCCTATGAAGTACGGACTCACTTTTTTCTTTATCGCTTTTTCTCTTCATTCCGATCAGTTCTTTGATATCCGCATTAAGTTTTTTCCCGAATTTTTCCGGCTGCAGCCCAAGTTCTTTTAAGCCTGAAATAAATGTTTCTGACAGGGTATTCGTTCTCTCCGAAATTTCTCTTTTATCAAAACCGGTAGTCTCCCTCAAACTGGTCCTGATCAGGTCATCAACTGCATTCGATTCAATATCTGAAACGGAGATGCCGACCTTCTCCATCAACCGTTTTATCCGTGGTTCGACGAGATCGATACTCATTCTCGGTATCACTTCGGCTGCCTCAACTCCATGAAACAGGAATTTCGGAGCCAGTTCTTTCAGGTATTTAACTTCCTCCGGACCCGCGATGTAAGCGTGGGTATTAAAATAGGCATCCTGGCAAATACTTCTTGTTTTTAAAGACGGGACCAGCTCAACCGAACGGATATCAATCTCAATCCCGTCCCTGTTTGTGAACCCGTCACATTTTCTAAAAATCGGAATCCTTTTTTTTCCATCCATATAGAACAAGTTACATTGCTCTCCTTCAACTGTATTTTCAGCTTCTTTTTTCAATATCGGCCTTGTAAATTCTCTGAACTCTCTGATTGAAGGATCAAAAAATTCAAGTTCAAATCCGTTGAAGATCTTCTCCGCAAGGCTGATTGAGGCCTCGCCAAGCAGCCTCCCCGGAACATAACTGTCAAAGACCACCCTTTTCAACTTATCTGTATATTCCGTCTCAACGATCAGATCAAAAAATTCTTTCAGAATACGGATAAGTTTGTCATCTACAGGAATGCTTCCACATGAATATCCTTTCGAGTCAATATCCCATTTTAGAGACTTTAATTCCCCTTTCGAATCGATAAAATCAATATGGTTGATCTCATTGAAATCGGCATCGTTAGTCTCCAGCCAGTATACTGCCCTGCCACTGCACTGTTCAGCATGATAGTGCGCACCGAGAACTTTGTAAGTTGTATACAAAGGCCCTCCGAGCAGCCCCAGCTGCTGTCCTGTAACAAATATTTTGACCCCTTTATCTGTCATTTAATCCATACTCTGAAATTATTATATTACTTAAACTATCCAATTACAATTTAACAGGTTTATCAGAGTATATAATCGATCAGGAAGAAAAAGTTTATTATTGAATACTGTTTTTTATTGTTTTAGAATGAGAATCCGGCAGGGGGGGAAATGGAAGAAAATCTGAAGGAGATCATCGAATATCTGGAAGAGGTGAGATCGGGGATAAAAAAATATATTTCAGGTAACATAAAGTTTGAAGATAAAAATATTAAGAAGGAAAATGCTGGTCTCCCGGTGAAGTTCTTGAACACCTTTATAAAACAGAAATTTATATCACAGAACTATTGAAAAGACAGCTCGACAGGGCAGAAAAAAGAGAACTGAAGGCTGGGTCGGATCATACATCCCTCCTCCATTCACTGGACAAATTTGAGATAGAGATAGTCAAAGAAAAGTACAATGCCCCCGAGCAGACAAGGCCGGGCGGATCAACTGATCCGGAAACCATCCTACAGAAAATTGATGGATCCCGTGCTGAACTGATACAACTACTCCATAAATTCTCGGAATATGATATGGGAGGGATGGAATTCCCGCACCCTGCATACGGCCGACTTAACATGCTCCAATGGGTCCTCTTTCTCGGGAAGCATGAATTGAGACACCTTAACCAGATCAGATCATTTTCAGAAGTAACATCCGATGGCTGAAAAATTAAAAGAATTATTCTTTACAGATAAGTCAATTGAAAAATTTGCCGATTCTATGAAGAAAGCTGCTCCGGAGAGCATATTCTGACCATAATCGTTAATGGAGAAGCAAAAAGATCTTTATCCTTTGTACTAAAAAAATAGATACAATACCGTCTCTTTCCCATTGCTTTTGAACACCCGATTCTTCAATCTCAGGATAATTATTGGTTAAAGAGATTGATTACCTATTCCTGAAAGTCAGATTTTTTTGAGCTCATTAATCTGATCAGAAATTTTATATATATTAGTCCGGACAGGATCATCGCTCCCCCTATCCCGATATAAAGGACAGACAGGTAGATTTTCGGGAAAGGAGAATGTCTTATAAAAGATCCTGTTAAGATCATAATACTTACCAGGACATAGCTTCTCCATGGGAAGAAGGAGAACAGACACCGTTTCCCATCCATCGGAATTATCCTTTGAATATTTTTATTAACTATTTTTGAGAACCCGAAAGTATGGATCAGAATTGCTGAAAACAGGCCTGCAAATGCCATAATTACAACAATGTTCATTTCTTTGTCTTTCAACCATGAATAGGAAAGAAAAATTAAATATATTCCTATAACTATCCAGGTCGATCCTGCAAGAAGCAATAATATATTCTTCGGGACACCGGGCTTCCACTTTTCCAATCCTGAATTCAAATCTCTTTTCTCCATACTTTATTATAATAGGAATATATATAAATGAAACCTCCCCACCCTGTTTATTTTGAGATATCTGCACCATTAATTGTATAATATATATCAGGATCAATTAAAACAGGAGATGAACATGAAAAAGAATCTAATGTTAGCACTTATTTTTGTTGCACTTATTGTGCCTTCGTATTCCCAGACATTGACGCTGCAGCAACCGGTTCTCAGATTGGCTAAACCGAAGATCTGGGTACAGGGACATGCTCAATACTATGGAAATGCAAGATATATATCTGCTTATTTAACTCTGAAATTAGAGGGGAAACCACTGAGTAATGTTAAGGTCAGGATAAACGATTCAGTAATGATGAACCATGGGAATGGAAACTATGGCGGGTCGATCCCGACACCATACAATATAAAACTCGGGAATGAACTGGTCTTCTCAGTTGAATTCCCAAAAATGCCTTATATTGCGGGCTCACGTCCTGCTTATTCAGGGAAGGTAGTACTCGGCACTTACAGGATAAAAAACATTATAAAGTGGGTATGGCCGAAACCGGGACAGACCATCCCTGCAGGACGAATCCTGACCTATCTTTTTAAATGGAAATTTACAGGTACTCCCGCTATAACCGAATTCTATATTAAAGATAAAATTACTAATTCCAAAATTTTTACAAAGAATACGGTAGCCGAGCAACAGCATGTTATGGCAAATCTGTTCAAATCAGGAAAGGAATATATTATGGGAATGTGGGCAGTTAAACCGATCGATAATTTCAAGTTATCAAAAGACTGTGCAAAGAGGTCAAAAATTGACTGGTATTTCTCAAATATAATGACCTTTAATACCGGTAAAAAATTAATCCCTTTTATCCGTAAATAAAATAATTCAGGTCAGTTCATCAGCCCGGCATAGTATATCGAGTTGAAGAGAAGCTTGAATGTTCCAAACGTCTGCGCTCTGTGTTGAATTCTACCTCCAAATACGATCACATTACCTTTGTAATAATCAAAGACCATTGATGCTACAGCTCTGTTAAGGTATTTTTCTCCTTTCAGATATCCGCTGATAAGATGGGGCCCTGTATTGCTGAACCTGGACACTACCCTTCTTTTTATATTACCGTTCACAGGCATCGATGTCCTGAATGCCGGGCTGTGTGAAAAGAAAAGTATATTATCCTTCTCCATACCCCAGCCGATCGGATCGTCCGGGTTAATATTCAGTCTTAGTATTGAGCCGGGGCAATAGAATTTATCCTGTCCGACTTTTTCCAATATATTATCGAATGGAAGGTTAAAGTCTTTCTTTGCCACTTCATAGGATGAATCCAGGAAGATCACAACTCCTCCTCTCTTGACAAAATCTTTCAGGTTTGAGATACCCTTCTTCCCTATCCCCCCTTTATACTCCGGTGGCATTTTTTCATAGTACCTCCCCCAATAACCCCGGTAAAGTCCGTCTACTATCATATCTCTCCCCATATCAGGGAAAATAATCACATCAAATTTGGCTGAAAAATTCTTATTATTCAGATTTTTATTATGAATAACAGAATATTTATATTCAAAATTATCCAACACCCATCTCGTCCATCCTTCATCCATACTGGAAAGGTAAGATTGATAGATCGCAAGTCTCGGCAACCTAAGTACTGCTGTTGAGCCTGGAGGAGGTTCATTAGTAATACCTGCCTGGACACTTGTTCCGTTAAGAATATCTTTAATGGATATCTTACCAAGATCAGTTTTTTTGATCAGATAATCACCAGGTTCAATATCACCGCCTTTAAGATTTCTGTGAACAGAAATATCTTTATCAAAGAGTCTGTTCACTGCAATTACGCTATCATTGTTGCTTGCCGGTAAAATATAATATTCTCCTGTCGAAGGTGTTGTATCTGCGCCGAAAAGGAAATACTCCGATTCTTCAATATCTTCCCGTTCCGGAGAGAACATGACCTCCTCATATTTCACCCCCATCTGAACAGGGAGGGTCCAACCGGATGAATCATACGGCTCTATTATCGGTCCGTTCCTCATATGTTTTATCTCGGGATATACCTGTCTGCTCATCATGACCTTAACAAAATTCCCATAGGGCTGGGCCAGAGGTATAAAAAAAGACCCGGCATTATAGATCTTCCCGTCTTTTTTTACCTCTTCTTTAATTTTAAATATCCTTACCCCTCCCTCTGACATCTTCTTCAGAAATGCTCCGGTCGCCGATCTGTCATGCTGATCTGCTTTGATTATGTAACCGTACACAGGGCCTTCTGAGCCCTTCCTGACACTCCTCCTTCCACTGGTCATAAAATTGGTAAGGAAGCTTTCCCTGTTCTTGGAAACGATCTCACTAAGTGCTTCAGCAGCGATCATCTCATAATCGATAATATCTCCGATTCTCCACCATCCCCCGTCCCACGGGTCGGGGAAATTCACCTGCTTTTTATATTCAGGGAGTCCCTTGGATGCGACTCTCAGTTCATTCTCATCAATGTAGAGAGGGGTTGCGATCGCAACACTGGCCATCTCTGTCAAGATCCCCACCACATTTTTATACCATGCCGTATTTTTTGAACCACCCGGCCAATAAGCATCAAATGCATACCCTGAGGCAACCCCCTTTTTTCCAGTCTCCTGAAGTTTCAGTGCCATAAAAGAACCGATTATATCTGTCTCACGCAGAAGGAGGGGGTCAAGATTATTGTTTATCGGATCCTTGAAAGGCGGGACGAACATTCTCGGCCCGGTAGTTCCCATCTGATGCATATCAAGAAATACCTGAGGAAAATATTTTTTATGGAGAACGGAGTTTACAACACGAGTCTCTTTCAGGTTCAGCATAAAAAAGTCTCTGTTGGTATCATGCCCTGCATAATGGTGGTAAAGGTATGGCAGAGGCCCACCCTCGAATTCAGTACCAAGATACTTTTCGTACCATTCGCTTACCATAATATTCCCGTCCGGATTAATCGAAGGCATCAGCATGATAACAGTATTATCCAGAATGTCCTCTATCTCTTTTTTTTCGCTGACTGCATATTTATGGGCAAAAAGCATCATCATTTGAGCAGATGCGATTTCAGTTGAATGGATCGTTCCCGTGATCAGTATAAATACCTTCCCTTCCGATATACACAGGTTCATCTCCATCCGTTTCATTCTGTCAGGATTTGCAAGTTTTTTGTTTATTTTTATCAGCTTGTCCAGGTTTTTTATATTCTCTTCTGAAGAGATAAACGAGAGTACCATCGGGTTCCCCTTTGTGCTCATCCCTTCATTCACCGTTTTGATCCTGTTCGAATTCTCGCCCAGATAATTCATATACTTGACGATACCGTTATAATGGATCAGGGTCCGGTCCTGCCCGATCTTCTTATTAAAATATTCATCGGGTCCGGTAAGTGAAAACAGGGAAAGACTGAAAAAAAGAACAAAAGTCAGAATGGTAGATTTTTTCATTTTGATAAACCTCCGTTTATTTATAACTAATTAATATAACTCCCGGCAGGAAAAAATTAAAGGCTTTTCCAACAAAAATCTATCTATTTCCGATTTTCAGGGACAGGACGGTACAGAAACCGTTCTGCGAGTTCATAAATAACAATTTCAGGTTTTTCCCGCTCGATCAGATCCGGGAAAAAATTAAATCCCCAGTCACGCAGAAATATTATTTCGGAGAAAGTGGCCGCCATAAACTTTTTTAATCCCCGGCCAAATGAATCATGGATCATTATGGTTTTCGGGAGGGTCCCGTTTTTATTACTATAAACTTCCGTTCTGATCTTCTTATATTTAAACCTTTTTAGACGGGAATGGCGGATACCGGATCCGGGGGGTGTGAACAATCTCTGGAAGTCCTCCCTGTAAAATGATTTATTCAGGGCAAGCATTGAGGCCAGATCAGCTTTTGAAGGGGTTTTCATTTTTCTTTTCGGGAATTTTTCAAATTCAAACGGGACGGCACCTTTGAAACGCTGGGATAAATTGACTATTATTTCTCTGTACGCAAGCCAGGCGCCGTAGTGGGTCCAGTGAGAATCTGTCCTGTGATAAACCGGATAAACCCCTTTATTTGCAAGGAGAAGATCTTTAAGATACAGAACTTTAATCTCTGAATTCCCATCAAAATAATTTTTCAGTTGTTCCGCCCTGATCCCTCCGGTTACTTTTCTTATGCTGTCGGGCAGATATTCTGAATAGATAGTACTCTTATTGGGAACAAGCACAATGAGCAGTTCGATCCCCCTTTTTTTCAGGAATTGATACCTCTCACGGAACAAATTGAACCAGTATTCAAGTTCATGTTTTTTGAATTTATCAATTGATATTGAATAGTTAATCTCAGAATCGATATCATTCAGTCTTCTGAGAAACAACCACTTCTCCTTTCCAAGGATCACCCGGTCAACGGGGGATACGCCTATATATCTGGAATAAAGATAATTTCTCTGATATAAAATCTTCTTTCTGAAAGGGAATTTTTTTTCATAGTATTTTTCAAAATTTTTGAGTCCGATATGGAGGTCCCGGATAGAGATCTCCGGAAACTTTTCAGACCTGTTTTCCATCGTACTGCTGTTATTTCCCATTCCGGTCAGAAGCAAAAACAGCGGCAGAAAAATGATCAGAAGGAATATCATTGCATGCCTTTTATTCACTATATTTTTAAACAATTCCTTCATTATTCACCTAAAACCTGAAATATATGAAGGGAGAATAGGTTCCCCCGATAACTGCCATAAGACTCAGGATAAATACAATTGTAAAAAAAATAAAACCGGAAGCACTGGACAATCTGCTTATCCAAAAAGAAGCCTTAACCGGGATCTTACAAGAAATTATCTTAATCGACTTTTCCTTTAATGTTTTCAGGAACGGGAATGAGATAATTATTCCCGCCACAGCTGCAAGAAAAACTTCATTATCCGTGTATAGTGATACAAAATATCTGTTACCGTCACCCCCCCCGAATCCTGCCATGGACCTCAGGAGATCTAATGCATGAGATATATCAGACGCCCTGAAGATCGCCCAGCCTATCACCACTATTATTAGTGTGTAGCTAACCTGCAGGGGTTTCCATACTTTTTTTCTCATGAACTTTCCGAGTTTCCAGTGTTCCAGAATAAGAAAAACTCCGTGAAACAGGCCCCATATGACAAAAGTCCATTCCGCTCCGTGCCAGATCCCGCAGATCAGCATGGTGACAAAAGAGGCGGTATAATATGCAATATCCTCAACTTTAATACCGAATTTATGATCTGTCCTGATCTTACGCATCACCCGGTAGGCAACCGGCAGAAAAATATATAACTGGAGCCAGTTTGAGAGGGTAATATGCCACCGTTTCCAGAAATCTCTGATTGATGTTGCAATATAGGGGAAATTAAAATTTTCCGGAATTTCGAATCCAAGCATCTTGCCGAGACCGATCGCCATATCGGTATAGCCGGCAAAATCAATAAATATCTGCAGGGTAAAAGCCAATACACCAACCCATGCGAGGCCGAAGGTTAATTCGCCGGCAGGCACTTCAAATATCCCATTCACACATTTCCCCAGTGTGTCTGCGATCAGCACTTTTTTACCCAGTCCGTACACAAATCGCTTAACACCATCTTCAAATGAAGCCAGGCCACCTTCCCCTCTGATGACATCGATGAATTTATTGTGAAAAGTGATCGGGCCCGAAAAGACCTTGGGGAAGAATGAAAATGTGAATGCCACATCAACCGGATCTTTAAATACAAGACCCCTGTCTCTATGACTATCCACCAGATAGGAAATAGCTACAAAAGTAAAGAATGATATCCCCACCGGAAATGTATCCGGGATAATTGAACGGATAAAGTTGATCTCGGAACCGAATATTACTTCGATATTTGATAAAATGAAACCGGAATACTTGTAAAATACCAGAAGAAGAACATTAGCAACAATTCCCGAGGTTAAATAAATTTTAGATGACCTGTTATTTTTACTTCCTGATAATAGTAATCCGAATATATAATTCAGAATAATTGATAACAGCAGAATGGCTAAATAAACCCCCATTCCGAAAAAATAGAATAGAAATCCGGACAGAACGAGAAACCATTTTTTTGTTTTGTTTTTTAAAATATTGCCGAACAACAGGACCACAGGTAAAAATAAGAAAATAAAAATTAATGATCCGAATTGCATTTATATTTTTCCTGAGTTAAGAACTGGCTTCTGCATAGTCAATCCTATGAATTCATTCATAATATCCCGTTCTCCACTACTCAATTATAGCTGAATCCGGTGAATAGCTCTAGCCATTGCTTTTATTTCTTCCGTACCCATTCTGCAGCATCCCCCGATGATATCGGCCCCCTTTCTTATCCATTCGATGGCAAGCTTTTCACAAATTCCCGGATCGGTCATCCCTGACCATTCTTTACTCTCCGGGGAATAAACTTCTCCCGAATTGGGATATGCAATTATTTTCTTTCCTCCCATTTCATTTTTAATTTGGTCAATTATGCGTGAAATATATACCGGAGCGGTGCAGTTTACCCCGACAGCGATGACTCCATCAATGTCTGAAAACAGCTTTATGCATTCAATGAGCGGCGTACCATCATTTATGTAATAATCATCACGGCATGAAAAACAGATCCAGGCAGGTTTTGTGACAGAGTGGAGAATATCTTTAAGAATTTCTGCTTCTTCAAAATCCGGGATCGTTTCAAATGCAAAAAGATCAATTGAGGTATTTTCCAGAAGTTCTATTCGTGGTAAATGGAAATCTTTCAGTTCCTGCCTGGAAATACCATAATTTCCCCTATACTCCGAACCATCTGCCAGATATGCGCCATAAGGGCCGATACTTGCAGCAATTAAAGGTTTTGTATTTTCCTCACTATTTTTTTTTGTGAATCGCTCTATCGCCTCTTCAGCTAATTTTACTGTTTTCAATATCATCTTTTCAGATTCAGATTTACTGTAACCTTGCCTCATCAATCCAGGAAGAGTTGCCTGATAACTGGAAGTTGTGATACACCCTGCACCAGCATGCAAATATGCAAGATGAGCATTTACAATTTGTTGCGGGTCTGAATCCAAGAGCTTTGCAGTCCACAGATCATGATTCAGATTGCATCCCTGTTTTTCTAATTGATTTGATAATCCCCCATCAATCAGAAATGGAAATTCTATTTTCATCAATCTCAAGTATCCGTTTTATAAGAATGAATTATTGTCCTTATTGATTCAGGACTCCAGGCATTTCCTTTATAATCCCCATAGATATTTTTAATGTCGAATCCGGATTTGCAGAATATCGTCAACAGATCTTCTTTGGAAAACAATCTTACCGATTCCATATATTTTTTTTCCTTTCCCCCTTTTCTTATAGTAATATCCTTAACCACCCTATCGCAGAGAATCTTTCTGTTCTCAGTAACCTCACAATCATCCCCGGCCGAAAATGTGTTCTCACTAACAATATTATTTTTCAGATATTCAGGATTGAGAAAATCCAGCCAGAAATGTCCCCTTTTTTCAAGTGAACGATATACACCCTGAATCACTGCAATATTCTCTGAATCTTTTTTAAAATAACCGAAGCTGGTAAACAAAGATAAGATAATATTGAATTTACCCGGTATATTTCTCATATCCCCCTGAAGAAGCCTGAGATCCGGATGTTTCTGTTTTCCGCTCTCAAGCAGTGAAACTGAAAGGTCAAGCCCTGTCACATTAAATCCTTTTTGCTCGAGTAACGAAACATGACGTCCCTCTCCGCATCCGAGGTCCAGAATTCTGTCCTTTTTTCCGGGTTTGATCTTATCTATCAGCAGATCGATCTGTAACATTGCATCAGCTAAATCTCTGTGACAATAAAGGAGAAGGTAATTCTCATCAAACCAGTCATGAAACCATTCTTTGCTCATCTGTCCGCCCGGGCTACTTTATCCCATGCTCAATTTTATATGAAGCCCAGTTCTGCTTAAGCCAAAGAAAATCTTCAAATTTTCCCAACCTGAGTATAAAAGGATTTGTTTCCAATTCATTCCCTATAGTTGATGATGGTGCAATACCATAATTATGCCCGGGCCATACGGCAATATTCTGATCCAGCAGCATCAGTTTCTTAAGGCTTGCGAATTCAATTTCAGCTTCTTCAACCGTGTACGTTCCCCCAACCTTACCGACAAACAATGTATCACCGGTGATCAGATTATTTCCAGTAAGAATACACAGCGAATCTGGAGTATGTCCGGGTGTGTGAAAAAATTCACATATCACTTCCCCCACTTTCAGGACTGCCCCGTCTTCAACCTCCAGGTCACCCCCCCCATTTTTAAATGTCACTAATTCTGCACCGGTGCTCTCTTTCGTGAAAGGGTTCCCACCTGTATGATCAGAGTGGGAATGGGTATTAAATATATACCGGGTCTTAAGGCCAAGATTTTCCACTTCTTTGAGAACAGGCACCGGATCGGGAGAAGGATCTGCAACTGCAGCAAATTTTGTTTCTTCACACCCGATCAGATAGGCATAATTTCTGTCACCGCCCGAGTTTATCTGCTTAAATATCATTTTTCCCTCACAGGAAAAGTATAGCGAAAATTCATCCGGGAATCAAAAATATTGTTGAATGGTTTTATAAAAAGGGCTGACTAGTCTTTATTGATGATACTGATCTTTACCATGACCTTTTTCTCAGGTTCTTTGTCCTTCTCCCATGGCCGGAAATAAATGAACTCCAGTTCGGTTTCTCCGGATTTTATTGTTTTAAAAACGAACATTTCAAAATCCCCGCTACCGAATCTTTTTAACTCGTTATTACCGGATTCATAATCCGCTGTTTCGATAAAACTGACAACTTCGATTTTATCACTGTTCACGAGTCCCCAGCTGAATCCTGTAGACAGGTTCGACCTAAGCAACAACCCGAATGTGACTGATCCCTTAATGAGAAGTTTATTTTTCTCATCCACACTTAGAAGATAGACCGGGATGTTTTTCCACCTTCCATTTTTTTCAGAGTGAATCTCCCTGTCGGAATCCATATGTTTTCCCCATGCCGGAAATATTATAACGCTCAGAAAAATAAAATACCCGATTATTTTTAACATAAAAAAATCCCCGCAGCCCTGAAGCTACGGGGATGTTATCATAATAACTCTTTTTTTAATAGAAAAATATGTTTGCGCCTTCACCCACTTTATCACATCCGTATGAAATCCACATATATCCGTTCTCGCCCCAGCCTGTTCCCCAGGAATTTTTCATGAGCCAGGCGCCTTTTGCATCATCCCAACCACATAAAATAATTGCATGATTGGTATAGTTAACTCTTCTTTTACATCTGTCAAGAACTCCCCCTGTATAAGCCTGGAACCATCTGTCGACATAAACTCCGGCCTGAACTGCCCCGTAAGTATAAATTGCCTGTTTGATCTCATCTACAGAAGGGACAACATTATCAGCTGTTACAAAAGCCCATCCATTGATCGCATAAGGGAAAGGACAGGTATCAATACACGGTGCATCAGTAGCGGTATATGGAAAACATGCCTCCATCATTGCACCCGGATCTACCAGCATGTCATTCGGCCAGAGACCGCCGTTACATCCCCATCCCCATGTATTACAGGAGACAAGATGCTGTTCTGAAAGATCGAGCTCAACACCATCCTTTTTGATGATCATCGCCTCCATAAGTCCGACAGCGGCAAAAGCCCAGCAGCTTCCGCAGCTTCCCTGATTCTTTACAGAAGAAGCGATCCCGGTATACGAATCAGGCAGCACTGCAACAGATCCGAGTTCTGATGATCTTCGAGGCGCCTGTTTTAAATGCTTTGCCGGAAGATAAAGTTCATGATTTAATGAACACAACTGCTTCAGATCATACTGCATTGCAGGGTTGACACCTACTTCAAAAGAATACCCGTTTTCCCTGATCTCAGCCCGCATACTTTCGATCTCAGCTTTTAACAAAGACCTTTTTGTTTCAGGATCAACGATCTTCTGATCATTCGTTGCTTTTAATGCATTCGGATTCATCAGAAAGATCATGAATGAAACTGTCAAAATGATAAGAATAAATCTTTTCATATATTCCTCCTTAAAGAATTTATGGATTTATAAACTTAATAACCGGAAAGAACACATATTTAATCATTTCATACGGAAAAGTGGATTTCAATGGGCCAAAATACTTAAAATCGGCACTAATTATTTATTGTTTAGACTAATAACAATTACCTATCTGGGTCTAATCTCTTTTTATAACTTTTTCGGTAATATAAAAGAAAGAAAAGGGAGGGAATCCAGGGCCCGGTTATCCGGGCCCCGTTTTATGAATCTTAGATCTTATTCTTTTTTTTAAGTCTTTTTACTATCTTTTCCATTTCTGATACCAATTCATTCAATCGCTTGAAAGCTTTCAGAAACGGATCAGCTGTTGTCATATCAACTCCGGCTGCTTTAAGGATATCCAGAGGAGGCCGGCTGCCGCCTGCACTGATAAAATCGAGATACTTCTCTTTGTTCATTTTTTTGTTCTTCCCGTGAAGAACCGTGTCGGCAAGGGCCATCGAGGCGATGATCCCTGTGCTGTATGTGTAGACATAATAGTTCAGGAAAAAGTGGGGAATCCCTGCCCATTCATTCCTGATAAAATCACCTACGTTGACAACACCCTTATCATGTCCGTAATAGTATCTGGTCAGTTCAAGATATTTCTGGTTAAGGACATCTGCGGTCAGGGTCATACCCTGTTCAGCCATTTTGTGAATAGCCAGTTCAAACTCTGCGAATAATGTCTGCCTGTAAAGTGTTCCTCTGAATCCCTCAATATATTCATCCAAAAGAAATAACTTGAAAAGATCATCCTTTTCATGCTTCAGCAGGTAATTAATCAGCAGACTTTCATTAAAGGTTGATGCGATCTCAGCAAGGAAAGTAGCATAATTCGAGTTGGTGAAATGCTGCTTTTTTGATGTGAACCAGGAATGCATTGCGTGGCCCAGTTCATGTGCCAGTGTTGATAGATCGGAGTAGGAACCGTCATAGTTCATTTTAACAAACGGGTGGACATCATAGAGTCCGCTTGAATAGGCACCGGACTGTTTCCCCTTGTTCGCATAAATATCGATCCACTTCTCATCAAATGCCTTCCTGAGACCTTTCTCATATTCTGCCCCCAGCGGTTTCATCACTTTGATAACAAGATCCTTTGCTTCATCAAAAGTATACAATTTATCAACTTTGGCGACTGCCGATGCATATATATCATCATATTTGTACTCTTTCAGTTTCAGCATTTCTTTTTTTAATTTCAAATACCTATGAAGAGGCGCGAGGTTCTCCCGCGTATACTTGATCAGGTTGTGATAAACAGCCGTATCGATTGAACTCGGATAAAGTCTTGCTTTTAAAGTGTTTTCAAATTTCCCTACCTTTGAATTAAACACATGCTTTTTCATTTCGGAGTCAAGAAGGACTGCAAAGGTTTTTTCGAACTTTCTGTGGTTATCCCAGAAAGCTTTCATCACCATACTTCTTGTTTCAGGATCTTTCGATTTTCTGTATTTTGCATAATTTGCATAATTCAGCTCAACTTTTTTTCCATCTTTTAACCTGATCTCTGCATTCGGCATCTCGACATTATTGAGTATTCCGGATGCACGGCTGGCGGCACCTGAGAATAATCCGGTAAGAGAGACGATCTTCTGCTGATCAGGCGGAAGGACATGGGCTTTCATTCTGAGGACCTCTTCAACTTCAAAACGGTACACTTCAAGCCCGGGCTCCTGTTTTACATATTCTGAAAATTTTTCACTTCCGAGTTTCAGAATATCTGAATTAATAAAAGAGATCATTGAGCTAATCTTAATAAAATATGATCTCATCTGTCCCTTCATCTTCTGAAGTTCGGGATTACCCATATCCATATTACTTCTGTTACTTGCATATGAATACAATTTGTAACCTTCACGATAAACATTGCTCAACGTATTAAAAAATTTGAGCATATTTTTTGCAGATCCCGTCCATCCATTTGATGCATCAGCGATCAGCGGGATCATCTTTTCAAACTTTTTACTCCCCTCTTTCCATGCTTCAACAGATGGAAAGATATCACTGATATTCCATTTATATTCTTCCGGTACCTTTGACCTTTCGATCATTGAAAAATCAGGAATATTTTTTTTGTTTGAACTAAAACCGGCAGCCGGAAATAGAAATCCGGCAATCACTATAACAACCATCATTTTTTTAATTGGGTTCATCTAACTTCCTCCGTTATTTTTTCGATTTTTTAACTCTTCAATTATTGTACACATCAATTCATTCCCTCTATCGGCAGCATATAATTTTCTCAGTTTCAGATGGACATCTTTCATTTCTATATCACCGGAATCTATCTTTTCCCGATAACTTTCAAATAACTTCTGAGCACTCGCCGGTCTTGGTCCCCAACGGAACATCAATGAATAGTCCGGCTTCATGAAAAGAAAGACAGGGATCGCTTTCCCACCTTTTGTAAGAAATCTGTTCATAAGATCTTCATTCTCAGAACGGAGAGCTATTCTGATGTCCCAATTTCCGTTAATATCTCCCATTTTCAGTAAAACCGGGAGAAATGCAAGTGAATCTCCACACCACGGCTCAGTTATAACCAGAACCCTCTGACTGTTTATCGATCTGAGTAAGGATATTGCCTCAGGCGCAGGATCAAATTTTTTATAATGATGTTCATGAATATTTTTTTTGTCATCAAGTAATAATTCGAATTCACTTCTTACCAAAGCTTTATCAAAAAAAGTTTTCAGGTTCATTTACTTTTTCTTTCCCTCAAGGCTGACCATCCAATTCGGGGAATGTTTGTAACTAAGTTTCATATTGTTATCAGTGATGAATTATATCACAATATCGGGTCTGCTTATATCTGTTTCAAAGTAAATCCCTTTTTGCTCAATAGGTGAATAATACCCTTATCTCCGACAAGGTGAGCGGAACCGACAATGATAAAATAGCTTGCTCCGCTGTTTAACCATTTTTGAATTTTTTCGGTCATGGTTACATTTCTGTCATCTATTATTATTTTGAAGATTTGAGATAGCTCAGTTTCCTTATTTCTGTTCTCAGTCACAATTTTTGCAAGTCCCTCTACATCACCTTCCTTCCAGGCCTTAACCATGGAATCTACATTTTCACCAAGAGAATCGGCCTCATTCAGGCTTGAACGGAGAAACATATCGTTCTCTTTATCGGAAAATCTGTCAAATATCCCTATCTGAAATGGGATGCCTTCCAATTCAAGGATCTTTTTTTTTCCCAATTTATTAATAAAATATTTATCAACACCCATATTTGGATCAAAACCTAGCTTCATCAACTCCATGCTTGTTATTGACATTGCAAGAAACCATGGTTTAAAGTTTTCAAAATAGTCAATGGACATATTAAGTTTATTAAGACGAGTCCTGGCCAGTTCCATCGTATCTGCAGAAATATGATCACTTAATTTCGATCCGTCCTTATATCCGGCTTTCTCCATTGTTATCTTTAATATCTCGCCCATATTCTCAGCTGATATATCAGCCTCCACGGCAAGAAAATCGCAGGACCTGAATCCCGACTCCAGTTCATCTTTTAAGGGA
This sequence comes from Candidatus Aminicenantota bacterium, assembly GCA_963827565.1. GTDB lineage: Bacteria > Acidobacteriota > Aminicenantia > UBA2199 > UBA2199 > UBA647. Next base: position 376,159 of record CAWHBG010000001.1, on the reverse strand, counting down.
AAAGCACTTTTTTTCAGCATATGGATCGATCCAAGGATATAACTTTTAACTCCACTGACTTCCACTTCCCATAAAAAAGATTTTGCAGTAAGCACTTGTACTGAAAATACTGCAATAACTAATACCAGCATCAGGCTTGAATATTTATTCTTCATTTATCCTCTCTCATATTTCCACATTATTCTTCAATGTTGAAATAATAAAATCCTTAGACTTCTCAAAAACATTTTCATTACAACTGCATGAGCCGGCACCGAAGTGACCTCCGCCACCGAACCTGGCAACCAGTTTCCCGCAATGGACTCTGCATTTCCTGTTAAAGATACTATGCCCTGCACTGAGGATTACTTTGCCGTCATTTTCATCTGAATTTCTTATCTTAATATTTGCATAAGTGTCAGGGAAAAGAGAAAAAACCAGGAACCTGTTACCTGAAGGGACAGAGACAAACGGTCTGAAATCAGTAATTGATACACCTTCATCAATTGTTGTGTGCTCGATCAGATACTCTTTATAACGGAGATCATTTTCAATTTCCCTGTTTATCCTGAGTTTTACATCACTATCTTCAATTATCTCCTCTATATCTTTCGTTCTGATAAGCTCTACAACCTTATTCCAATAGTCAGCATTTTCCATATTGTTCCCCTTGATCGTGAAGGAGAGCAACACAAAAAGATTTGTTTTTGGAAGGATGATCTCTTCCTGAGTAAGTCTTGCTGAATCTATCCTGTCAGTTTCTCTTACAAGCTTGTCAAAATTTCTTTTAAATCTATCTCTATAATAATTATATATGATTCCGGCTGCAGAGGGTGCCAATCTGAACTCACCCTTAAAATCCGCATTAACAGAATTGGTGAAATGGTGGTCAAACCATAAGCTGCATCTCTCATCATAAGGAAGATTTGCTAATATATCACCCTCCTTTATTTCTACTGCTCTGTTATTTATTTTTACCGGTTCCACCCAGAGTACAGGTTCGGAAATATCCACTACTTCCTTCAGAAGAGCAGCGCATACAACACCGTCAAAATCGGGGCGAGTTACTATTCTCATTCGGAAACTCCCGAATTGAAACCGGCCTTACTGAGTGATATCACCTCTGCCCTGCCTCCGGTAAGATCTTTAAGTCGTTCAAATACAGAATCCTCTTCTCCCCGCCATAACACAATCCCTCCACCTTCGATCAGGTCAAGCATCGGAAGGTCAAGTTCAGAATCCCCTGCAGTAATCAAAGGCATATCCTCACTTATAAACAAGCGATAGAGTTCCGCCTTACCAACATTAACAGGTGCCGGTTCCTTCAGAAGGCCAGTCAGCAGTTCCCCCCCATCTCCGTCTTTCTGTATTTCAGTTTCTATACCGAAGGCATGATCGTGATCCAGTTCAAGGTATTCTCCGGCAATTACTTTTACTGAAATTGAATTACTGGCGGAGATCACATAAATATCAAAATTTTCCTTTTTTAAAAGATCTATCAATGACCTCATTCCGGGATCAATGTGCGGGATCGGGATCTGTTCTTCTGAATGTTCGATGTACCTGAAATCGCTGTTCATCAACTCTCTTGTAAGATCTGCTATCAAACTCGGTGGTATATATTCCATACAGGCCGTTATTCGCCTGTATGCATTCTCTTTATCCCCTTCAGAGATCATCCTGGTATAGTCATTCCATGAAAAACCGATCACTTTGCCGTCAACCCTCACCTTATCTCTGGATTCAAGATTTTTAAGACGGCAGAAAAGGGCATCCCCGATGTCACCGTTAAGTATAGTATTGTCCAGATCAAAAACAGCCCGTTTCGTCCCGGTACAGGAGAGTCCCCTTATCTTTTTTGAAAGTTCAATCGGAACTTCAGGTCTGTTCTTCTTTCGGCGGTAGCCGGGCATTATTTTCATCTGACAATAATACTACCCATTTTCACCTAATTCAAGTACAAAAACTAAAATTAATTCCAGTACTTACATCTTGAATCTGTAAGTAAATTTCAGCATAAAGATGTTATCACCGGGCGCGCTCAGCATGTCTGAAAGATCACGTCTGAATGAAAGATCTCCGGGATTCCCGAAATCAGCCCGGTTCTGTGTCCAGACAAGATATAAGGTTGATCCAAGGCTGTATTCCCATCTGAGGACAACTGTTCCCCGAAGAGACTTATAATTAAAATCAGGATTATCAAAGACAACTTTATCACCACCATCACCAGGATCGATAGTATAAACATCATCCTCCAGGGAAACAACTGAACCTCCCTCTCCATACTTATTAAAATTATAGGTTTTCGGTTCGGCAAATTCAGAAAAACTCTTGTAGTGACCTACAGAAATAAATGGCTGAATATATGCCTGCAAACTGAGTTTGGGTGAGAAGATCCAGTTGAGTCTCAGCGTTAATGATAGTGTATCCTGATCAATATCACCGAACACATATCTGGTACCATAAGTCGATGACATGACCGGATCGTCAAAGTTACCAACCCATTGTGATCCGTTTTTATTCTTCTCGTAACCGGGTGAGATCGACATGTTGAAGTTGGAACCCGGTTTCCACCTTAGATCAAAACTAAACGTTTCTCTTGACCTTCCCCAATCACTCATCAGATGAAAAGCTCCGAAACCAATTACGAATGGTTTTCTCCCGTCACTGTTGACCCACCAATCTATCCAGTTGTGCCTCTGAAGACGCATCAATGGGCCGCCACGGGTTCTTGAAGCATCCCACATCTGCGGATTATGGCTTAACTGCCAGTAAAAGCTCCAGAAATTGGTAAATGTTATATTGTTGATCAGAATAAGTCTTTGTTCTCCAACTTTATCCCCTCCGAAATTATAATTCCGCTGGGTAAATGCAAGGAGATTCCAGTTCTTTATGAACATCCATTTTTTATAGGATCGGTATCCCACCATCACATGCGCATTGATAATATCCCCGTCATATTGAAACCCCATATCCCTTGAGTCAAAACCTGGGGATATGAACCCGAGGGCTGCATTGAACAGAAAATTCCCCTTCTCTTTATTCAGTGTGAATCTTCCCGCATATCCGCTCAGAGATGTTGAATTCTCATCAACTTCCTTGTAGTCATTATCAGGCCGCTGGTAATAATGGGGAAATCCCATCTGAATATCAGTGATCCTCTCTTTCGTTCCTTTCACCTGTGTACCACCCATCCACCCGGTCAAGACCCATACTTTTTTTTTATCAAGAAAGGTCCATCCGTCAATTCCGAAACTGTATGCCTCTTTATTCATCATTGAGGCCATATCTTCGGATTGTATATCCCTTAGAACGGAAGTGGCGATGAAACCGAGACCCTGTCTCCCGTTATTGAACTCTTTCTGAGCTCTCAGTACAGTAAAATTTGTGAACGGTTCCACCTCGCCTTCAGATCTCGCCCCATCAAGATCGATCTGGGCATATTCCCTCTGGGTAAAAGCGGTCATGACACCGAGGCTCCAGTCTTTGCCGATCTTCCCGCTCAACTTCGCAGCAGTTAAAATGGTGGTCCATTCCGGATAATCGGTATAACCATCCGTATCTACGCTTCCTTGTGGCGGTCTTCCGATTCGCCGGCTGTAAAAGAAAGAAGGGTCCCCCCAATCTGCCCCGATTCTGTCAGAAGCACCTCCCCGGCCGAAACCAAAGATATGTGATCCTTCCACAAAAAACGGCCTCTTTTCAGAATAATAACTTTCACCGGCGCTGAGATTGATCACTGCCGGATCCACTTCCACCTGTCCAAAATCGGGATTTGCCGTAAGGTCCAGTGTGAGACTGCTGCTGAGTCCGTATTTGAGATCAATTCCGGCATTCCCACTGTATTCTGAGCCGGTCCTGAACGGATTTCCCTCTTCCGCCTGTGATAAGTTAGCCTTCGCAATTACATAAGGATTTAATTCAAAAAGACGTGAAGGTTTGATCCCCTTGATCCCGGTCAATTTAGCATAATGGGAAACCTGGCCGCTTTCAGTCTTCGGTATCCAGGAATACGTCGCGATCTCGTTCTTTCTTCTGATATATCTCCTGAAGTTAAATCCCCAGGTATACTCATCACTATTATTTTTCTTTTTAAACCTTAATTGATCAAACGGTATTCTCATCTCAGCGACCCACCCCTTTTTATCAATTTTGGTCTTTGCTTCCCAAACCCCGTCCCAGGAACTGTCCTCCCAGCCATCATTGTATACAGTACAATCAGCGATAGAGCCTGAAGGATTGACGGCAAACTTGAAACCGCTACGCCTGTCATAATAGGGATCTACATAAAATAGAAAATAATCCGCTTCAACAAAATTATCCCTTCGGGCAAGGAGACTGATTATTTTTTCCGGTTCCTGATCGTACATTCTTGCGGCAATATAAATTGCATGATCATCATACCCGATCCATACATCCGTTTTCTCTGTCGCGGGTTTCCCCTCATCCGGATCGATCTGGGTAAAACCGGTGATTGCCTGCCTCTTCCAGGAACTTTCCGTTAATTTCCCATCAATAATTATTTTATCCTTTATCTTTTCTGCAATTTCAGTCTTCTGTTTAAATACCCATTTCTCCTTTTCATCACTCTTCTTGGAATACTGAAATGCCGTAAATAATAATAAAATTAATATTAGTGCAACAATTCTCTTCATTTAATTCTCCTAATATTAATAGACGTGAAAGTGGAAGAAAAGTTTAAATTAAAATTAATACAAGTCGTGTTTATAAGTTAAAGGCCTGCAAAATACTCTACTACAATCAATATCTGTAACTACATCTTGAATCTGTAGGTGAATTTCAGCATAAAAATGTTATCACCGGGAGCGCTCAGCATGTCTGAAAGATCACGTCTGAATGAAAGATCTCCGGGATTACCGTAATCAGCACGATTCTGTGTCCAGACCAGGAACAATGATGAACCGGCCTTGTATTCCCACCTGAGAACAACAGTTCCTCTGAGAGATTTATAATTAAAATCAGGATCACTGAAAACCACCTTCTCTCCACCATCCCCGGGATCAATAGTATATTCTTCATCACTATAGGACACAGTGGAATTTCCTTCTCCATACTTATTGAAATTGTAGGTTTTCGGATCGGCAAACTCTGAAAAACTTCTATAATGTCCAACAGAAATGAACGGCTGAATATATGCCTGAAGGCTGAGTTTCGGCGAAAATATCCAGTTAAGCCTGAGTGTCAACGAGATTGTATCCTGGTCAAGATCTCCGAACACATATCTTGTACCGTATGTTGACTGCATCACAGGATCATCAAAATTCCCTACCCATTGAGAGCCGTTTATATTTTTTTCATAACTGGGAGATACTGACATGTTGAAGTTAGATCCCGGTTTCCACCGGAGACTCATAGAGAATAAGTCGCGAGACCTTCCCCAATCACTCATAAGATGGTATGTTCCGAATCCGAATACAAATGGTTTCCTTCCGTCACTGTCCACCCACCAATCCAGCCAATTATACCTCCGCAATAACATCAACGGGCCGCCTCTTGTTCTGGTACTGTCCCACATTTGGGGATTGTGGCTCCATTGAAAGGAAAAGATCCAGAAATTTGTAAATGTAGTATTATTAATGAGAATAAGCCGCTGTTCCCCGACCTTGTCGCCGCCGAAATTATAATTTCTCTGAGTAAGCAGAAAAACAACCCAGTCTTTTATAAACTTCCACTTTTTGTAAGATTTGTAACCGACCATGATATGGCCGTTGATAATATCTCCATCCCATTGAAATCCCATATCTCTTGAGTCAAAACCCGGAGAGATGAACCCGATCGCAGCATTGAACATCAGGTTTCCCCTCTCTTTGTTTACTGCAAATCTTCCCGAGTATCCGCTCAATGATGTCGCATTTTCATCTAATTCCCTATAATCATTATCCGGCCGCTGGTAGTAATGGGGGAAACCCATCTGAAGATCGGTGATCCTCTCTTTTGTTCCTTTCACCTGACTGAAGCCAAACCATCCGGTTGCGACCCATGTTTTATCTTTATCCAGAGCTGACCAACCGTCTATTCCGAAGCCATAAGCTTCCTTGTTCATCATCGAAGCAATATCTTCATTACTTGTATCTCTTAATACAGATGTTGCTATGAATCCCAGACCCTGCTTCCCTTTATTAAACTCTTTCTGGGCCCTTAATACAGTATAGTTTGAAAACGGTTCCACCTCACCTTCGGATCTTGTTCCATCAAGATCGATCTGGGCATATTCACGTTGCGTAAAAGCGGTCATCACACCGAGACTCCATCCTTTCCCGATCTTTCCACTCACTTTTGCAGCAGTCAGAATTTTGGTCCACTCAGGATAATTTGTAAACCCGTCAGTATCAACTGAACCTTGAGGTGGTCTCCCTATACGTCTGCTGTAAAAAAATTGAGGACTCCCCCAATTAGCACCCCAATTGGATGTGGCCCCACCATTTCCGAAGCTGAATATATGTGAACCCTCAACAAAAAAAGGCCTCTTTTCAGAATAATAACTTTCACCGGCACTGAGATTTATTACAGCCGGATCGACCTCCACCTGGCCAAAATCGGGATTTGCCGTAAGGTCGAGTGTTAGACTGCTGGTCAGTCCGTATTTCAGATCAACCCCTGCATTGCTACTATATTCCGATCCTGTCCGGAACGGATTATCTTCCTCTTCCTGGGATAAGTTGGCCTTCCCGATCATATAAGGATTCAATTCAAAAAGTCTTTTGGGATTAATCCCCTCAATTCCTGTCAATTTGGCAAAATGGGATACTTCACCGCTCTCAATTCTGGGTTTCCATGAGTAGGTTGCATTTTCATTTTTTCTCTTTATATACCTTTTAAAATTGCACCCCCAAATATATTTTCCATCTTTTTTCTTTTTAAATCTTAATTGGTCAAAAGGAATCCGCATCTCAACCGTCCACCCTTTATCGTCAATATTGGTCTTTGCTTCCCACACACCGTCCCATGAATCATCATCCCAGCTGTCATTGTTTAATGTCCAGTCAACAATCGATCCCGTCGGATTAACCGCAAACTTGAATCCGCTTCTTCTATCATAGTAAGGATCAACAGAAAACAGGAAATAGTCCGATTCAACAAAATTATCCCTCCTTGCCAGAAGACTGATGATTTTATCCGGTTCAGAATCGTGAAGCCTTGCCGCAATATAAATGGCATTATCATCATAGCCAACCCATACTTCTGTTTTCTCTGTTGCAGGTTTACCTTCATCGGGATCGTTCTGGGTAAATCCCGTGATCGATTCCCGCTGCCATGAAGGATCATTGAGTTTCCCGTCAATGATCACCTTTCCCTTAATCCGTTCTGCTACCTCCGTTTTCTGTTTGAAGATCCATTTTTCCTTGTCATCACTTATTTTTGAGAACTGGAGTGCTGTGAATAACAATAAGATCCATATTAATGCAATGATTTTTTTCATCTGATTCTCCTAATAATAGAAGACGTATAAACAGAAAAAAAGTTACATTGAGGATCAATTTATTTCCGATTTTACAAAATAAAGCCCTGCAGAATAACCTGAGACCGCAGCAATTATCCCGAAGAAAATAAATCCCACACCTGAGTTCAGCAGGAATTCCGGTTCAATATTTCTGAAGAACTGCGCTTTTTCAAGGAAATAAAAAATTGTTGTCCCGGCAAATCCTGCAATGGATGACCAGAGCAGAGGTTTTGCTTTGACCCGTTTAATAAAAACAGATGCAACAGGAAGGGCAACTGCAGTTGTAAGTATTCCGGATGAGAGATAAAAAATATCCCAGAGAGACGTTATAAACAATGCAAAAGCTGTTGTCAGAATTACTGATAGAAGTGTAAATATTCTGGATGACTTTTTCGGATCTCTCTTTGACCTGATCTCGGCAATATCATATCCGATACTCAAAGCCATAACATTGATACAGGTATCAATGGTGGACATAGCCGCTGCAACCAGCCCCAGTGAGGAGAATAATCTCACCCATTCGGGTGCATACTTCAGGAGCAGAGCCGAAAAAATAGCATCACCTTCGTTTCCTACTACGGCGGGGAAAACGCCATTCTCCGAGGGAAAAAGATAAAGGGCTGAAATTCCGATAAATAGCGGCAGGATCCCTACAAAAATAATACTGTTCACCCCAGCTATCATGACCCCTCTTTTGGCCGACCGGCTGTTTTTTGCCGCCTGTATCCTCAGCCAGAGATCTGTCTCGAAGAGCCAACCGGGAAGGTAGGCAATAAGTGTAAGTGATATGAGAGCTATCCCCGGAGAGAAAATATCTTTCCATGGAACTCCGGACTTGACTCCTGATGCCGGAATGCTGAATATGTCTATCTCATTAACCTTCAAACCTTTCCACGCCAGGAAACCCATAATAAAAATGTAAACAGCGACAATCGAGTATTGAAGCTTATCGGTCAGTATAACAGCCCGGAAACCTCCTGATACAGTATAAAAGGCTATGAAGATACTGATAATTATTATAACAAGGTCGACACTTATCTTAAGATCAGGCGCGAGGAGAACTGATGCCACATATATCTCCGCTCCGCCCCAGACAAGGAACACAAATGCAAGAGCAAGAGCAACAACCTTTTTTAAACTTTTACCAAACCTCTTCTCGATCATCTCCGGCTGGCTGAAGGATGATAATCCGTGATACTTCTTTGACAGAAAATAAATCCCTGTCAATGATATTATCCAGGGGATAGTTACCAGCCACAATGCACCTGCGCCATACCAGTAAAAAAGTTGAACTGCATAGACACATGACCATGAGATCGACATGAATCCTGCAGAAAGGGAGAGTCCCACGGATAAAGGTGTGAGATCCCTTCCGGCAGTCCAGAAATCTTCACCATCTCCTGTCTTCTTTGCCGCAAATCTCCCCAACAACAGAGTTATCCCGGCATAAACAAGAAAAGTGATCCAGGAGATGGCCATTACTTCCGGATGTCCTAAATTAACTTATTTCAATTTATCAAGTAGTATTGAATTGAACAGCAATTTGTAGGTGCCCCCTGTCGATGCTCTGAACTGAGGATTAAAACCCATCAATACAAGCTGACCTTTGTTCTTTTTCAGCCAGACAAATACACTCCTGTTCTCCAATACTTCTTCATTCTCACAATAACCGCTTAACAGAATCTTATCCTTCGGAAATTTGCCTATTACCCTCCTGTCCCTGTCGAAGTTCGGTACACTTGTTCTGAAAAGGGCATTTCCTCTGAAGAAAATACCGCAGGTATCGCCCATACCGGTTGTCAACGGGTGATCCTTCCTCAGGTCAATTTTGACAAATGAACCGGGACAGTAAAGGCCCTGTTTTTTTGCCATTTCAGAAATATCTCTGACGGGGAAAGAAAAAGATTCGGTAACTCCCTCTGAATTCTTAATTTCATGTTCACCCATAAAGAGTCGTGTGGAAGCTCCCCATGAAACTACAATGCCGCCGTTATCAATAAATCCGATAATTTTCTTTAATCCTTTACTCCCCATCCCTTTGGTATATTCGGGAGGATAACTGGGAGAAAAATAATCTGATCCTGATTGATACTTTCCTTTTTTTAGCACTGAAGCCCGAGCATCGGGGAAGATAATAACATCGAATTTCCCCTTCAGATTGAGCCCTTCAATATCTCCGGGCCTTACTATTGTAAAAGGTATTGAATAGGAATCCAGAACAAACCGTGTCCATCCGGAATCCATATCATGGTACCAAGTTTCAACCAGTGCGATCCTCGGGATGGTAAATTCCTCTGTCTTAAGATCAATACCCCCTTTGACATAACCCGGCGAAACACTTAATTCAGCCATTATTTTTTTTAGTTCTGACTTTTCACTCTTTTTAATCAGAAAACTCCCCTTTTGATAATTCTTATCTCCGATCTTCAATTCACTCTTCAGCCTCATAACTTTAGTCCCAGAGCTTTTTGCAGTAAATGCAACTTTATAACTTTCATTATTGTTTACTGGGAATATTAAATAGGAGTAATCCTCAGATGGAGATAAACTGATAACAAAGTTTGAACCATTCTTTACCATATTTGAAGAAATCTTATCCGAAGGGAGGTCGATCATGAAGCTCTTTACCCCCTTATGCAGAGGAAGTGACCAGCTTGTAATATCGTAAGGTTTAATAATTTGGCCGCCAGGCGTATAGTGCCGGACCGGATATTTCTGTGATTCCATTACTTCCTTTATGAAAGGACGGAATGACTGAGCGAGGGGTATCACGACATCACCCTTACTGAACTTTCTTCCATTGAATACAACATCATTTTTAAGATGATAAGTATCCACACCATGTTCATGCAACAGATTTATCAGTGATACCATTTCACTCTGATCATGCTGTTGGATGGGGAGAATATAATAATAAGGAGCTGAATTCTTCCCTCTGTCCACTTCCCTTCTGCAAACATCATTCCTGTATTTTAGTATGTCAGTACGGTGATTTGAGGCTGTTTTCATTATGGAGTAAGTGGAACTGATCTCATAATTAACAATATCTCCCAGTCTCCACCATCCTCCTTCCCAGGGAAGAGGCATGTTTATACTTTTTTCATATTCTGCCAGACCTTTTCCATAACCTGCCAGTTCATTCTGTTCAACATAGATCGGAGTGGCATATTTTACACTTGCTGCTTCCGTTAAGAATCCGATCACATTCTTCCAGATACATGTTTCGGTGGATCCGGGCCAGTAGTCATCAAAAAGATAGTGCTGGGATACGCCGGCAAGTCCGTCCTTTGTCATATCCTTGATCATATTGGCGCCGAAGATCCCTGCCCAATTCCATATTCCCGCTTCTATATTCTCAGCGATCGGGTCATGGTTGGGGGGAACATAATACCTTGAGGTCGTTGATCCCATCTGATGCTTTTCCACCATCACCTGGGGGAACCATTCAAGATTATAGATCCCGGCGATCGCTTTTGTATCGGTCTGGGTAAGGGTGACAAAATCCCTGTTATTGTCATGCCCGACATATTTATGATAAACCCCCGGCAAACTGCTCCCTTCATATTTTTTCCCTTTATATTTCCAGTAATGATGAATGATCATGTCCATTCCATCCGGATTGTGATTGGGCACCATCAGAAACACAACATCATCCAGCCACTTCTTTATCTCTTTTTTCTCTGAGGTGATCAGGTCATAGGCAATTAGAGGTGCTGATTGTGACGGCCCCACTTCCCCCGAATGCATTGACAATGTCGCCAGAAAAGAGACCGGAGTTTCCGCCAGGATCTTCTCCATTTCAGCTTTTGGAATATTCGGGTCAAGTGCAAGTTTTTTGTTAATTTTTTTTATATTTCCCAGGTTATTTATATTTTTTTCCGAGGAGATAAAAGCAATGTACATGGGTTTCCCCATCGGAGACATTCCGATCTGTTCAAGTTTAATCTTCGGTGAAGATTTATCAAGCAGTTTAAAATAATCCATTAATTTTCCATAATCAAAAAGCATCCTGTCGCTCCCCGGTTTAAATCCGAAGAATTCCACAGGTGTTTTGATCAGGCTGCCGCCTGACAACATAAATGAAACTGATAACAATGTGATAATGAATAAAGATCTGAATTTCATGGATAAAATTCCTCCTTTTTGAATTAACAGAATATATTAACTGAAAAAATTTAAATTTAACAGGAAAAAAATTATTTTAAACGGGGTTGGGGACTTCGATAAACTCTGTTTCGATATCAAATTCAGTTCCGATTTTTTTCATCAGTTCGATCACCCCTGGCCTTTCCGAGTAATAGTGGCCGAGATTGATAAAATTGGTGCCTGTTTCCAGGGATATTGCCGGGATATGTTCTTTTATCTCACCGCATATAAATGTATCTGCGCCTAACGCAACTGCTTCTTCATAAAGGTCTGTGGATCCGCCACTCGCCATAAATATACTTGAGGGTACCTCCGGGCCATTCCCGAGAAGTATGAATCCATCCCTCTGCTTCAGGTTGAACCCATCATCTGAGACAGTATCAGAATACTTAAATCCCACCGGATGGAGGAAGGAATGTAACAAATCAATTATTTCATTTAGTGTTTTCTTTTCACTGTTAAACCCGAAAAATCCCCACTTAAGCGGTTCGGACGGTGTGATCCCGATCGCTTTTAACAGCAGCGCATTGTGGCCGATCTCGGGATGAGCATCCATGGGAAGATGGATTCCGAATAATGATATGTCGTATGCCAGAAGTTTTTTGATCTTCTCCTTTTCGATCCCTTTTAAGGAGAACAATCCCTTCCTGAATATTCCATGATGAACAAGAACAGCATCTGCTCCGGAACCGATAGCCCGGTCAAGGAACAGGCCGTTATAAGATACACCAAAGGCAATCTTCCGGATATCTCTTTTCCCCTCAACCACCAGACCATTGACGCAATAATCTTCAAACGCTTCAAATTTATATTTATCATTCAGAAATTTTTCTAATACTGATAACCTTATCATATATTCCTCCGGATCCCCGAAGGATCGATCACCGGCCCGACACCTTCAAGGTAAACAGGATGTTTCATCAACCCGTTCAGGAAATCTTTGGCCTTTGAGACCGAATCCGTTAACGATTCTCCGGCAGCAATGTGAGAAGTAATGGCTGCAGAGAGCACACAGCCTGAACCATGTGTGTTAACATCGGAGATCCTCCCGTGGGTAAAATAGTGCTCATACCCTTTATTAAATAGAACATCGATCGCTTCTCCCTCCAGATGCCCGCCTTTGATCAATACAGCCCTCCCCGTCTCCCCTGTCAGTAACCGCCCGGCTTCCACCATATCTTCCACTGTTTTTATCATAATCCCCGAAAGAATGGATGCTTCATGAAGATTGGGCGTGATCAGGTCTGCATATTTATAAAGAGAACTCTCCAGAAAAACCGCTTCTTCCTTTGTGAAGAAATCATTTCCGGCTGTTGCAGTCAGGACAGGGTCAGATATCAGTATTATATCCGGATGATCTCTCTTCCAGGCACCGATAACAGATGCCGTCTCCTTTGTCATCAGACCGGTTTTCACACATTTTATCTGATAACCAGTACTGAGTGTTTCCAGTTGATCACTGAATGTTTCCGCATCAACATCTTCATTCCTACTGAAATGGCCATGATTCTGAGATGTCAGACAGGTGATCAGCCCGATACCGTAAACACCCAATGCACTGAATGTTTTAAGGTCAGCCGACAATCCCGCACCGCTTCCTGGATCAAATCCGGCAGCACTCAGCACAACAGGTTTTACAGATCTATTCATACCTTTCCTGAAACGATCCCATTACCCAAAGCATAAATGTCATCCAGCAATTTTGAATTTTTTTTAAAATCCGGCCCGGCAAGTTCAACAGGGATACCCAATTTTGTATAAAGCTCTTCAAGTTTTTGCAGGGTGTACTCTATCTGTCCTGAAACGGCCAGCCTTGTCCCGTTGAATATAAAGATTTCATTTTTATCCCCCAACTCCCTGACAATGAACTTCATGGTATCTACAATATTATTTCCCTCTTCAGGATCGGGGGAACCCATTGACAGAAGAACCACAAACTTTTTACTCCATTCTACCCATGGCGTATGGATCAGCCCGCTTTCGGTTATTTTAACATTGATAAAAGATCTGAACCTGTCGATGATCCGTTTCATTTCAGAGGGGAAATTAAAAAAGTATACAGGAGAAGAAATGGCAATGATGTCCGAATCAAGTATTTTTTGACTGAGTTCGTCCCAGTCATCCCCACGTATTGAGCACCGTTTGATCAGATTACATCTCAGGCATCCCAGACAGGGATTTATTTTTATGTCTTCGGGCCTGAAAACATTGATTTCATTGCCGGAGTTTTCACAACCCTCTAAAAATTTGTCGAGCATGATTGTGGAGTTGCCTCTTCCTCTGGGACTCCCCTTGAGGGCAAGAATTTTCATGATTCCTATTTTTTTATAATTGAAATTACTTTTTTAAAGAAGGAGCCCTTTTTCTTTTTCACAGGACGTCCGTCGTTAATCCGGAAACTATCACCGTATTTTTTTTTATAATATTCCAGTCTCTCTTCCTCTGTCATCGGCTTTTTAGATTTATTAATATCACTGTATCTTTTTTTCTGCGGTTCGGGACTTGCTGTGTGGGATTTTTTCTTTTTAAATTCCTGCTTTTTAAAATCTTTTTTCCCTTTTCTCTGAGAATCCCCGAAAGACTCCTTTTTTGCAGGAGACATCCCTTTTCGTGAAACTGAATGCGAAGGCCTCCGACCGCCTTTCTTCTCAAATTTTCTTCGAGACGGTTCCGGTGGAGGGATATTGGTGATCTTTTCATAAAGATCATCATCTGCATAACCGACCGGTATGCTCATCCCGATGAACTCCTCTATTGCCTCCAGATTATAGATGTACTCTTCACATGCCAGTGCGACTGCTTTCCCGCTTTTCCCGGCCCTGGCTGTTCTGCCGATCCTGTGGACATAGTTCTCACTGTCACCCGGAAGATCATAATTCACCACCAGCTCAAGGTCATCTATATGAAGTCCCCTGGCTGCAACATCAGTGGCGACCAGCAAGTTTGTTTTTCCCGATTTAAAATCATTTATTGTCGACAGTCTTTTATTCTGCGGAAGATCACCGATCAGATATTGACATTTCTTGCCGTTATTTGTGAGATACTTATGTATTCTCACGGCCTGGTGTTTTGTATTGGTAAAGATCAATGCATTTCGGGGGAGTTCCCTGTTCAGGATTCCCATCAAAAGATTTATTTTTTCTTTTTTTCCAACATGATATAATTTCTGATCGATATTATCGACTGTAATGTTCTCCGGTGATATCTCGATACTTTCGGGGCTGTTCATATACTCCCAGGCCATCTGTTTCACACTTATGTTCAGCGTGGCGGAAAAGAGCATTGTCTGTCTTTTATGGTATGGAGACATATTTCTGGCCATTCTTCTGATATCGGGGAAAAACCCCATATCAAACAACCTGTCAGCCTCATCAATTACAAAATAACCGATTTTTTTCAGATCAAGTTTTCCCTGCCGCTGAAAATCAAGGAGTCTTCCGGGCGTACCAATAATGATATCAACTCCTTTCTGTAACAGGTCTTCCTGTGGTTTGTACCCCACGCCTCCATAAAAACAACCTATTGTCAGATCATAGGCTGAACTCAGAAGTTTTGTTTCTTTCTCGATCTGGACAGCAAGTTCTCTTGTCGGAGCAATTATCAATGCACAATTATTGAATTTAAATTTTTCATCTTCAAAATTATTCAGTATTGTAAGGACAAATGCTGCGGTTTTTCCTGTTCCAGTCTGAGATTGGACATATACATCTTTCCCATCCAGAGAAATTTTAAAGGTTTTTTCCTGAACCGGGGTACAATCAATATAACCGGCATTTTCTATCCCTTTAAGAACTTTATCGGTAAAATTGAATTCAGTAAATTTCATAAATCTAATCTTCGTTTATTTCGTTAAGAGATCTTTTAAGCAAATCTTCGAATTTCTTCATTTTATTTTTATATTTCTCGTGTAGTTCTTCAATCCGTTTTTCATAATCGTTTGAAAGCATATCTAGTTTTTTCCTGAACAACTCCTTTTCTTCGTCCACTTCCTTCAGTTTCATTTCAGATGTTTCAATATCCCTGAGCAGTTTTTTCTTCTCTTCATCAGATCTGGATTCACGCTCTTTGATCTTGCTCATCTCATCCATGAGAAGTCTCTTTTCCCTTTCAAACTCTTTCTCTTTTTCCTTCATCTCTGACTGAAAATCGGTACTGATCAATTCAAGGTCGTTCTGATCAACTACCTGAAAAGGAGAATCTCCGAACTCCTGAGGCTCTGCCAGATCAGGAATATCCTCCACTGACTCAACAAGTATCTGCTTTATCTCAGTGTTGGTACCGGCATCTGAGGCCTCATCCGGATCTGAAGAAACTACATCCACAAAAAGATCTTCACTTAGTATTTCTGTTTCATCTTCCAGTTCCGCCTCTTCTGATTTAAGATCCATTATATCATCGTCATCAAGGATATCCTTCATAGTGATCATCTCTGAAGGAATCAGGTATGAATCGGGTTCAAGATTTTTTTTGATAATTTCAATAAGATCAGATTTGCTGACAGGTTTTTTCAGATAACCTTCTGCAGTAAATTTCAATTTTCTCACTGAGCTTAAAACACCTTCCGAACTATCTGAATAAATGATATATATTGAAGGAGAACTTGGATCACTGCACCTTTTCAGAATATCAAACACAATAAAATCATTCACATCGGGAAGATCAAGACTTAAAAACACCATTACAGGTTCTTCGATCCCAATCAGGGTCAATAGCTCTTCCCCTTTTGTATGCTGATCGATAGAGATCCTGGCAGGATTACAATAGGTTTTTAATTCTTTTAAAAAAACTGTGTCTGTATCTGCTACTAATATTTTTCGCTGCATTTTTATATATTTTATAGTAAATTTTTTATTAAGTAAAGATTGAATACTTTTAAATATTTAATGTTTTCCTCCATTCAACATACTTATCCCATGCTCAAGAACCGGAAGGATCAGCTTTGTACACAAAGTGACAGCTTTAACTGATCCGGGAAAATTTATTATTATGGTTTTTTTCCTGATACCGGCAGTACCTCTTGAAAACACAGAAAACTTTGTCTCTTTATAGGACTCGGCTCTCAGCATCTCTGCAATCCCGGGAAGTTCTATATCACACAGAGATCTGGTCACTTCCGGAGTGATATCCCTCCCGGAGATTCCGGTACCGCCAGTTGTTATAATATAATCTTTATCCAGATTCCATTCTATCTCTTTTTTCAGTATCACTTTCTCATCCGGAACAATACTGATTGAAACCGATACTTCAATTCCGCTTTTTTCTATTATCTCTTTAATTTTTGCACCGGACCTGTCCTCATACTCGCCTTTATAGGCTCTATCCGAAGCTGTAATAACCGCTATCTTCAGCACTTATTTCTCCCCCCCTGATCACCCTGGCAAATATACCCTGGGTCGGCATAATACATTCGCCGACAGCATCATATATCGCGCATCCGGAATGACACTCTTTTCCTATCTGAGTCACCTCCAGTATGGCGTTATTAATTTTAATTCTCCCGCCGACCGTCACTTTGGTGAGATCTATCCCACTGGTGATTATATTTTCCCCAAAATCACCGTTCTTTATTATCAGCGAACCTGCCCTTTCCCTCATTGTCTGAATAGCCTCCAGAGCCAGCAGAGACACCTGCCTGTGCCATTTCCCGGCATGTGCATCGCCCTCTATTCCATAATCCTTTACAAGGGTTGCTCTTTTCACAGGATGTTTCTGTACCCCTTTCTCTTCTGAAATATTCACAGATTCAATACAGAAGTTCACTTTTCTTTTTCTCCTCCAATTTTATATCTGAAATCACCATGTTTTTATCAACGGCCTTACACATATCGTAAATAGTCAATGCTGCGATTGAAGCGGCAGTAAGCGCTTCCATCTCTATCCCAGTTCTCCCGTCACAGACAGCTCTGGATCGTATTTCTATCCCGTCCTTTTTTATTTCAAAATTGATATCTATCTTATTAATTGTTATATTATGGCTGAGAGGGATCAGTGATGATGTCATCTTACCGCCTGAAATTCCGGCAATTCTGGCAACGGAAAGGACATCACCTTTACCAATCTGATTATTCTTTATAAGATCTAATGTTTCAGTTCCCAGAAAAATTTTCCCTGAAGCTGATGCCTCTCTGTGAACATTTTTTTTTGAGCTGATATCTACCATTTCAGCTTCCCCCTTTTTATTTATATGAGTTAATTCCATTTATGCCTCTTATCAATAAATTTTATATAAGTTCAATGATTTATTCAATCGGGTGCAGTCATCCCCCGATCTCCCAGTTACCGCTCGTATTGTTCATCGTCCCTTTTTCCGGTTTGTTAAGAACTGCTTTCCGGAGACTGCTTTCAGGATCATCAGGATCGAGGGGAATTTCCAGATTAGAGAACAGACATGGTTTAAGATTACCTTCGGAAGTAAGCCTGATCCGATTGCACACCGAACACTTCAGGGGACGCTCTGCTTCGTATTTCCTGTTAATACTCTCGATATCATGAAGAGAGTAGTGATTAATCCGCTGAAGCGTCAAACCTTTTTCATTACAGAATGCTTTCATATCATCAACTTCATCGCTATTAAATCCCGGAATCAGGACCATATTGATCTTTGTTTTCTCAAATCCCGCTTCAATGACCTTCTCAATCCCGTGAAACACTTTTTTTATATCCCCGCCTCTGACAAGTTCATTATATTTTTCAGGGTCAAGGGTATCGAGAGATATGTTAATCCTGTCAATCCCCGCTTCTCTCAGATCAACGGCCATACTCTCAAGAAGTACACCGTTCGTGGTAAGGACAAGTTCCGTCACCTCCTTCGACAGACCTGATCCCTTTTATCAGGTCAATAATATCTTTTCTTATCAATGGTTCACCGCCTGTGATCCGGATTTTAGATATACCGATCCTGACAGCAGATCTCACGATATCGATGATCTGTTCATAGGAGATAATATCAT
This sequence comes from Candidatus Aminicenantota bacterium, assembly GCA_963827565.1. Classification (GTDB taxonomy): domain Bacteria; phylum Acidobacteriota; class Aminicenantia; order UBA2199; family UBA2199; genus UBA647. The sequence continues at coordinate 357,622 of CAWHBG010000001.1, read as the reverse complement.
TGTGTTTTTTTTTGGGGACACCTTCCGCAGGCATACAGTATTGACATCTGAGGTTACATCTGTCGGTAACAGATATTCTGAGATAATTAATTTCTCTGTTATATTTGTCTAACATCCACAATCTCACCGGGAGGTATTTCACTCACTCCCATTTCAATTTTCAGGAGGGCATTCGCACCCAATAATGAAACAAAATGTGCAGACCCATGGTACTCAATCAGTTTTATGATCCCATTATCATAATTGACCGGAACATATAGTTCTCTCTCTATTCTCCGCCTTTTAAAACCTTCCTCCAGTTTTCCCTTAATAGTAAGAGCTTTATAACTGCTTCCCGACATCCTGATAAGCAGAGGTTTTACAAAAAGTTCAAATATCACAAATGTAGATACCGGATTCCCCGGAAGGCCGAATACAATTTTATTCCCTTTTGTACCGAATAGTGTCGGTTTACCCGGCTGGACTGCCACCTTATTAAAATGGACATTAACACCAAGCTCCTTGAGAATATCCGGAACAAGATCGAACTCTCCCATAGATACTCCGCCTGATATTAAGGTGAGGTCTGCATTATCTATCAATTTTCCAAGCTCACTAGAAAGTTCAGTACTGTCATCTTTGACAATCTTTTTTTCAATTAAATCTGCTCCTGAATTCAATAATTGAGCGGACAATGAGTATCCATTACTATTGTAAATCTGCCCGGGGCCTAATATCTCTCCCGGGTCTCTGATCTCGGATCCGGTTGTTATTAATCCTGCCCGGACCTTTTTAAATACTTTAATTCTATTATGCCCGAGGGAGGCAGCAGCCCCGATCTCAGCGACTCTCATGATTTTGCCTTTCTCAAGGATCCTGTCACCGATCTTTATATCTTCTCCGCGGATACATACATTGCCGGCTTTATCCTCTCCGGTAACAAACATAAACCCATCCACTTCTCTGGTTACTTCCACCTTGATCACCCGGTCAGCTCCGGCCGGAAGCGGGGCTCCGGTCATTATCTTGGCACACTGCCCCTTTTCTATTTTTTTTTCGGGGAATTTCCCGGCAGGGATTATTTCAACTATTTCAAATCTATTTGAGTTGTCCTCCGAAATAATTGCATATCCATCCATTGCCGATTTATCAAATGGGGGCATTTCGATCTCTGAACAGATATCTTCTGCAAGCACCCGTCCGGAAGATTCCAGCAGGGGTAATTCCTCTATCCCACCCGGCTTCCCATACATGGCAATGATTACTTCCGCTTCAGATGGGAGGATCATTTTTTCATCTTTTTTCATTTCTTACCTATTCCCGAGAGAATCATTATCGTGACGGAACACCTTGACCGAGGAAACCTTAAAAGTCACCCAGAGCCGGTGTCCGGACTTAATGTTCATCTCATCAAAGGATTTCCTTGTTATCTCCGCAATTAACGGGATTCCGATATCAACTATCACTTCAACGCCTGAAGATCTTTTATAGATATCCGTTACTTCTCCCTTGAATGAATTCCTTGCCGATGATTGGATCTCCTTTTCCGATAATATTACATCATCTGATCTGACTGCAATATATGAGAGGATAGAATTCTCTCCATTGACGGCAACACTTACCCCCCTGGAACTGAAGATTCCATCTTTTACTTCCCCTTTGATGACATTTTTATACCCCAGGAAATCTGCTACGTTTTTTGAAACGGGAGAGGAAAATATCTCATCCGGCGTTCCCGTCTGAACAATCTCTCCATCGAATATTATACCGATCTTATCCGCAAGAGATATCGCCTCTTCAAAATCGTGGGTAACATGAATGAATGTTTTCCCTGTCCTCTTATGGAACTTCCTGAAAAGTGAACGGGTCATCTCTTTCAAATTCCTGTCAAGAGCGGAAGTAGGTTCATCAAAGATATATATATCGGGAGAAAGTATCGTTGCCCTTGCAATGGCTGTCCGTTGTTTTTCTCCACCTGATAAGATGTCTATTTTTTTATTGATGAGATGTGATATTCCGAATTCCTCCGCCACCTCTTTCACTCTTTTTTTAATATCATTTTTTTTCAGATCTTTAAATCTCAACCCGTAGGAGATATTCTCATAAACATTCATGTGGGGGAATAGCATGTAATCCTGATAGATCAATCCGGTCTGTTTCCCTTCCACACCTGAAATTGAACCGCTGTCAGGTTTCAGCAATCCGGCAATCAATTCAATGGTTTTTGTTTTACCTGAACCGCTGGGCCCCAGCAATACAAAATATTCCCCTTCATCTATATTAATATTAAGGTTTTTAAGTTGGAAATCCCCCAGTTTTTTATTTACATTGCTAAGTCGGATATCCATTTTATTTCTTCGCCTCATAGACCCTGATCAAAATGAATATCAGAAGGCTTAACACGATCATTATGACAGTAACCGGAAGAGCATATTTGAGCCCATAGTTCTGAAATCTTTCAAAGATCAGGACAGGCGCGGTAACGGGATGATAAGCAAGTATGATGACTGCGCCGAACTCTGATATTCCCCTGCCCCACATCATTATTGAGCCGGAAATGATCGATTTTTTTACCATTGGGAGACTGACCGAATAGAACATCTGCCATGGGCTGGCGCCGAGGGTTAATGCTGTTTTTTCATACCGAGGATCTACCATTCTGAAACCGCTCTTCACCGAATTGATCAGAAAGGGTACCGAAACAAAGAACATCGCCATTGAGATCGCTATTTCGGTACCGACAATATTCAAACCGGTGGATTTACTGATAAAAGAATGTCTCCCCCATGCGGATAACAATGCAATTCCCACTGCTGTGTGGGGAATTATCACAGGAATATCAATTAACCCTTCAAGAATCTTTTTACCGGGGAATTCCTTCCTCGCAAAAAGATAAGCGAGGGGGATCCCGGTAAGCAGGGCTGCAACGGTTGCAAACAATGAAGCCCGGAGAGTTAAAATAATAGAATGGATCACCTCCTTCTCTTTTGCGGTATCTAGAAGGATCGAAGGTTCAACATTGAACACCATTTTTATCAACGGATATGCCAGGAATAAAAGGAGAAATATCCCCGGGATGAAAAAAACATGCCTTACTTTCATTGATCCGTCATCTGTTCGTACTCATTATTGTCTTTATAAACGTTATTAACATCCGGGACAACCGGAGCAGGGCGAAGCTCCTCTCAATTCTGAAGGAGCTTTCTCCGGGTGATCAATGACAGGAGGTGTCATGACGGGTTGCCCGTTCGCTTTCATGATCTCTCGCCCTTTCTCACCCAAAATAAATTTTACAAATTTTACCGCCCAGTCTTTATGTATCACACTTTTTGGAATTGTAATTCCATATACCATGGGAGCGCCCTTTTTTATGATCTTCTCACCCGGCTTTTTCCCGGAGATCTCGATTGAAACCTGTGAATAAAGTTCCGAATGTTCAGCTGAAACCAGATTGACCTGAGGCGGGAGAGACAGGTATTCAAGTTTATGCTGTTCAGCCACACTTCTGTAGATAAAAAGGTAGTCCAATTCACCCGCTTCGATCATAGCCAGAAGATCAACTTCCTTGGGACGTATATTTTTCTTTTTTATCCTACTTTTCAGGTTTTCAAAAAGTCCGGGTTTTTTATAAAATTTTTCAGCCAGCTTCATGGCTAGGACAGCCCGATATCCGCAGGGATCAGAATTAGGATCTGAGTGACCGAACTCTACGCCCTCTCTCGTCAGGACCTCAAACCAGTTCTCTCCGGTAAGTTCGTTTTTAAACATACTTTTTCCGGTATAAACAAGAACCATCTCATTCGTGGTAAAATCTAAGCAATAATCTGCAAACTCCGGATACAATAATTTTCTGATCACATCCGAATCAGCAGAAGCGACAATATCAACTTCACGTTTCAGATCTGATACCTGCCGGGCCGCGGTCCTGCTTCCGTAGCTTTCCAGCATCACTTCCACTCCCGGATAGGTTTTCATAAATTCCTTGGAGATCTCTTTGAAAGGGATGGAGAGTGAACCTGCATGAACCACCAGCAGTTTAACAACGGATTTCCCGTCCGTATCTTCTTTTGACCCTGAGCAATTACTGATAGATATCAGAGAAACCGCAAGAACAAGTAATAGAATTAATTTGAATTTCATTTAAACCTCCATATCAACTTTAATATGGAAGGAGATCATTCGGGAGCAAATCCCTGTTTGAGTTCTCCTTTCCAAGTACGGGAGGCAGCCCTGTTTCCGGGACTACCCTGCAGGTTTTCCGGCTTAGCAAATTGCCTTAGTCCGGAAAACTCGGAGATGTTCAGATAATAGCAGAATTGTGAAATACCGTCAATCAATGAAAAGATATAAATAGAAATAATTTCATTTATATCTGAAACAGTTTTCTAAAATGAAAACCATAAATAGAATAGGTAATAGCCAGAGGGAAATTCCGGGGACACCGGAAAATTGTCCAGAAAAATAATTTCCAGTAAAATTTCCTGCCTTTATCCTTTACACCAAGTACAAATAAAGATCTGAAAAGAGCTTTAATATCTGCAAAATTTAGCTTTGATTTTCCGCTGTGAACGGCATTACAATTCTTTAAATAATTTTTCACCCTGAGATAATATGTTTTTGCGGAATATAATTCCTTAATGATTCTTGTATATCCGCTTAATAAAACTTCAAAATTCATTTTTGGAATAAAATTCATCGAAAAACCGGTATTATTTCCCGACTGCTCACCTGTGATCCGGTTCTCTGATTTTAAGCGCTTATACAATTTTGAATTCTTCGGGGCATTCAACAGACCAACCATAGCTACAATAATTCCGCTTTTTTTGATGAATTCAATCTGACGGTCAAATATGGATTGAGGGTCGCTGTCAAAACCCACGATGAATCCCCCCTTGACTTCGATCCCATACGACTGGATCTTCTTTACACTCTCTACCAGATCGACATTTTCATTCTGAATTTTTCCGCACTCTTTCAGGCTGGATACATTCGGCGTTTCAATTCCAATGAACACTGAATTGAATCCGGCTTCGACCAGTAAGTGCAGCAGTGCATCGTCCTTGGCAATATTTATTGAAGCCTCCGTTGAAAAAGAGAATGGGGATTTGTTCTTCGACTGCCATCGTATCAGTCCTGGAAGTATCTCATTTTTCAGTTTTTTTACATTCCCGATAAAATTATCATCAACAAAAAAAACACCGCCCCTCCACCCGATGGAATACATCATATCCAATTCATTCTCTATCTGAGAAAGATCTTTTGTTCTCACCCTTTTTCCGAAAAGGACCTTGATATCACAAAATTCACAATCGAACGGACAGCCTCTGGAATATTGAATGCTCAGGGATACATATTTTTTATGATTAATTAATGCCCAATCCGGTATCGGAGATAACCTCAGAGGTGGGAATTCTTCCGATCCATATCTTTTTTGAGCAGTTTTATTTATAAGATCCTTTAAAAAGGGGGGGAATGTGATTTCTCCTTCGTTCAGGACCAGATGATCAACGTCATAGAATTGATCCGGATTGGCAGTGAACAGCGGCCCTCCGACGACAATTCTTTTCCCGGCTTTATGACACCTTTCTATAATATTTCTGACGGAGCTTTCCTGGATAAGCATTGCACTTATAAAAATTATATCAGCCCGCTGGATCTCTTTATCTTTCAACGACCGAACATTCATGTCAATCAGATTTTTATCCCATTCTTCAGGTAGCATCGCTGCAATCGTCAATAATCCCAGAGGAGGGTAGACTGCTTTTTTTGAAATGAACTTGATCGCATGGCCGAATCCCCAGAAGGTCTGAGGATATTCAGGATAGACCAGTAAAACATTAAGATGTTTTTCCCCGGAATTTATATCTTTCATATCCCCTCCGAATCATACACCGAAGGTAACTATGGGTGGCAGGGTCTGTTTACCGTTTCACACATCCCCCGGAAATCAAAATTTATGATTGAACAATTCCCCGTTCGTCTGATCCTGTGTATTAGTAGTTCATATATAGTATAGAAAAAGCGGGCTGTCTACAATATTATTGAGATTTTTGTCCACTTTTTTTATATTATAAACAGATCGTCTACTTGAACTCGGGGAGGAAAAGATGACAAGACATAAAACAATATTATTTTTAATACTGATAATTTTCTTAATATCCACATTCCATATTGAAGGCACTGTAAAAACAAAATTGGCCCCATTCGGAGCGGATAAATATAAGGTAATCGGACATTCTCAATTTCTTGGATATCTGAATGCATACCTTAATGTGAAAAAAGGAGGGGCTCCACTGCCGGGACAGAGTATATTTTTAGATACCCTGAAACTGCGGGATCTTAGTAATGGAAGATACTCTAATGGAACCCCTTATGTTTACGATATAGCCGCCCATAAGCTTATTACAATTAAACTGGTTCCGAAACCGGCTCTATTCCCCGCAGGGGAGAAACCGAAACCCATTGTGCTCGGTACTTACAAGGTCAACAACCATATTGAGTGGGTATACCCGAGGCCCGATTCAAAAATTACATTAGGCCCGATTCTAATGAGAGCAATTAAGTTTCGCTGGAATTATACAGGGGCCGTGCTGAAGACCCGTGTCCGGATTAAGAATTTTACAACCAATACAGAAATACTCAACAAGACCGTAACTGCGGAAGAAATAGATGTTCCCGTCCATCTTTTTGTGAGGGGAAACAAATACAGATTTGATCTGGAAGTAGACGATCCGGTCGGATTGTTCAAGCTAACAAGAGAGACAGCTCCGGGATCTAAAATAGAATTCTTCTACTGGGACCATATATATTTTGACATAAAATGAAAAAAAGGGCAGGTGTTTCCACCTGCCCCGATCATTAAAAATCAACTATTCTACTCAGAAAACAACTCCGAGAATGATGGATATTTTGAAACCGCCTAACTTAATACTGAGATCATCAATTTTATCAGATGCAGCACTATATCCCGCAAGAGTGCTGAGATAAAATCTTTTACCAAAGATCATTCCAGCTCCTCCCTGAATATAGAATCCGAATGAGCTTCCCGTAATTTTTTCTCCGAAAGCTTTTTCTTCATATGAGACAGAGAGGATCCCGGCATCTCCCCTTAAATAAAAACGATCGCTTATGTTCTTTGAATATCCTGCTCCAAGTGAGAAAATTTTCTGCTCAGATAATGATATCTCTTTCAGGACCGGAGTTTCACCTTCCTTATTAAACTTGTCAAATCCCGCTACAAAATAGATGTTATTCTTAAGCTTGTAGCCGAATTCAGCTCCGGGATAGAACAAGTTAGATCCGTATACATTCTTAAAGCCTGAATCAGACGGGAACATAAAATTCCCTTTAACACCGAAAAAGAGGGAATTATCATTATCCTGTTTACTATGAAGCCCTGTTAATATCACTAAAATTGAGATTATAATTAATAAAATTCTTTTCAAATGTATCTCTCCTTATTAGAGTTTCAGAATTTTAGATTCAGTAACCACCGAACCATCAGATGAATATGCTGTAAGTTTATAGCTAATTATTATCCCCGGTTCGAAATATTTATCCCTATAATTAAAATGCCCGGAATTATGATAATTTTCCACTTCCACCCATGAACCATTTGTATTCCTGTAAAGAGTAAAATCAGAAACTTCGATCGGCCTTTCATCTTCAACAATACTTATATTCAGATCAACATAATCACGTGTCATCGTCCATGAAGATTCAGATCTTCTAACTCCGGAGAGAGTCAGAACAGGGGCATTTTTGATCTTTGTAAAATATACCTGGACATCATGATATTCCATAACATCATATACCCAATAAGGATTAGCAACAGGGACCTCATAACCGTTATCAATGATCATAATTAATTCATATCCCTCCTCCGGAAATATTTTTATCTTAACATCGTTACCCTCTTTAACTTTATAAAGATTCCTCTCTACACTTCCTCCCTCACCGACTACAGAAACGTTAACACGATATCTTGTCTCCCTTTCAACCTCTGGTTCCCCGGAAAATGAAGCCGTAATTGATTTGTCGGAATCTAAGGTAATTGAAACCGGATTATCCATTTCACTCCCTGAAGGAATATCACCGGACCAACCGAGAAATGTTTCACCCGGATCAGGGATCGCTGTCACTTCCACAACTGAATCATTCGGATAGTTATAAATTCCCGGAGCAGGATTAGTTGTCCCTCCCCCGCTGACACTAATATTAAGGTTTTTTGTCGTAGCAGAATCTGAAACAGTAATATCACAATTGTCACTATTTGATACATCAACATCATATTGAGAAACAGCTGTCAAGCTGATATTTTCACTATCACCGAGACTTGCTCCTGCAGGGATCTGTACCGTAACATTGACACTACTGCTTTCACCGTCATCAAGAATCACAGTATTTCCATCCGGCAATGCTGTAGTCCATCCGTTCGGAGTTGCGGCAACAGAGAGATCAAATGTATCGCTCACGGTCTGAAGATTTTCTACAGTGAAAACCATGGTAACTAACTGGCCTGCATTTCCCGTTGTAGAGGCGGGTGCCGACACCAAAACCTCACCGGGTTCAGTGAACTTTTCATACATCGTAACAGTCCATGTTTCTCCTGGAGCTAAAGAGGTCCTGTTCCATTGAAGAGCATATGCTGCATCATGAGAATAACCATCAATAACTGTGTTTGACAATTGCCCTCCATCTGCACTATCCTCAGTCGACCAATAACCAATTGAATCATATCTGGAAGCCGCTGATCCTGCTCCTCCATACATCCCCATGATCCCTGCAATTGTTGGGTCAGGATTTGATATATACACCATTCCAAGGCTGGGGTTCCAATGACCATAACCGTTATCCTGATTGTCAAGGTATGTATCCTGAACATGCATAAATCTGACATCATTATATGTACTCACCCCTCCATTTGTAACACTCCAGACGAATTTTATCCGGTTTGTTCCATTGATATATGTAACAGTCTGAGTAACTGTAACTCCTGTAACTCCGGCCGTCCAGACAGACGCAATCGTCCAGATGTCCGGTTGAGAATGACTGGTATAGGTGAATTCATTTCCTGAGCCCCAGCCTGTCAGATATCCGGTTTCGTAAGCGTCAGTCTGATTTGTACCATTTAAGAATAATTTTGAAGCTGCTCCTGCATATGAATCCCAATTAACATAGATTTGAGGCTCCCAGGCATTGTCTACATTATTATAATGTAATACCTGAACCCAACCTTCTTCAAAGACCCTGACTCTTAAGGGAGACCCAGTATCAATGCTCAGGGGATTAGTTTGCGCCCAAATAAAATCACCTGAAAACAAAAATACAGAAAACACCAAGATTAATAATAATTTTTTTGAAAAGATCTTTATCATAATATTCCTCCCTTTCACTTTTTTACATTTGTATTAAAAAATAATTATATAACACAAAAAAAATATTTTTCTTCTATTTCATATAAAAAAATATAATTAATTTCCAGGAGGATTTCCTAGAAGTGTAATTAAATTTGAAGGAATTTCAGAGATGGACAACAAACACTTCATTTTCAGCTGATTTTCTTAGTAAAACACATTTTGTATCAAATATTTCAAAGATTTTGGAGGATTAAAAAAAAGGGCAGGTGTTTCCACCTGCCCCGAATGATTAATTGAATCTCTTGTTTATTTTTCTGTTTTCTTTTCTACAACCTTATCTGTTTTTTTAGGCTTCGGAGGAAAACACACCTTGCAGGGTTTGTAACCTTTCAGCTTTGCCACAGCTTTATTGATCGGTTTTACATCTTTAACCAGCTTGCAGTCCTTTTTATGAAATTTCATCCCTGTCTCTGTTATAAAAACAATTTTGCTCTTAAAACATGCTTTGCAGGGTTCATAACCTTTTTTCTCAGCTTCACTTAATTTGATTGCGCTTTTTTCGGTCACCAGTTTACATTTTTTTTTATGAAATTTCTTCCCGTTCTCTTTTATGTATACTGTCGGGTCAACAATAACTTCGTCAGATTTTTTTACTACTTTTTTCACTTTCGCCGGTGTGGTATCCTTTGACATCATTGTCATTGGAATAACAGTCGAAAAGATAAAAAATGTTAATACAATCAATGTGATCTTTTTCATTTAATTCTCCTTTATAAAACTCGGATCTCAATCAAGTTCCGGAATTCTGAGTACCTGTCCCGGATAGATCTTGTTCGGATCTTTGAGCATCGGTTTGTTGGCTTCAAATATAACCATATATTTCATTGCATTGCCATAGAACTCTTTTGCAATTTTACTTAAAGAATCTCCACTCTTTACAGTATAAAACTTTGACTCTTTTTTCCCTACAGCAATGTTTAATGATTCATTAACCTGCTCAACACCTTCGATATTTCCCAGCAGCACCACAATTTTTTCCTTATCAGCCAGACTGTTGACAACACCTGATACAGATGCAACACCATCATTAAAATCCGCCTTCATATCCTGAACCTCAATCCCGCTCTCATTTATTTTTGCAGCCAGGTCCATCTGGGCATCAAGCTTTTCCCCCATGTCTTTAACAAAATCAAATAATCCCATTTTTACCTCCTTTTGTATTATAAAAGAACAATGAAGTTTAATCAATATCCGATATTAAATTCCATCTGACGGTTCCAAATTGTAACAAAATATTTCCTATGCAACTCTATGTGTTTTTCATCCGTCCAAACTAGGTAAAGCAAATATGGATACCGTGCTATTTACCGGATAATGATGTAAAATATGTATGAATTAAAGGAATCATGATTTGGAAAAAAAGATTAGAAAGTATACAATAATTATTTCAATTGTGCTTCACCTGATCATATTTTTTATTGCCGAGAGGACAGTTAACTTTAAACTTCTCGGAACTGCAGAAATCCCTGAAAAAATAAATGAACCTATTGTGTTTGATCTAAGTGAAAATGAACAACCAAAGCAGGTAATCGAAACCACAGAAGATCAGAGATCAGAAAAAAAAGCAGAGGCCCCTGAATACCTTTCTGACAAAAATACTATCGCAAAAAACCCTGATTCTCCAACTGATATTAAAGAAGATGCCCCGTATTCAAAAGGTGACCTCGATGTTCCGGCCCTCCCGGAGATCACCAGGGAAGGAAAACCCGCCGAGCAGCAGGAAAAAGAAAAGCCTGAGGAGAAAGAGGTTCTTAAAGAAAAAGAGGAAATCGAAAACTCCATCAGTGAGCGGGAAGAGGAAAACCTGAAAATGGATAGCAGCAATCCGGGAGGAAGCATCAGGAATCAGATCCTTCATAAGAATATACTGGCCAAGGTCAAAGAACTCGGAGGATTTGCATTTAATACCTATGATTGGAATTTTGCTCCATATATGCTCGAATTAAAAAGAATTATTCAAGGCAATATCTTTCCCCCTATTGCCTTCAGTCAACTGGGCATGATAGGAGGAGAAACTCTGTTGAAATTCAGGATTTACCCTGACGGCAGGCTTGATGCACTTGAATTGTTGAATACGAAAGGGCACAAATCCCTTGTCGATACAAGTGTAAATGCTATAGAGATATCGGCTCCTTTTCCTGAGCTTCCTGATGATTTCCCCAAACCTTTCCTGGAAGTGACCGGAAAATTTATATATTTTGTAAGAAAATGAAATTAATAAGATGAGGTGAAAATGGAAAATGTTTTGGAATTCCTGAGTAAAGGGGGAATCATCATGTACCCCCTGCTTCTTGCATCAGTAATAGCACTGGCGATTGTAATAGAAAAATCGCTATCGATGAGTAGAAAAAAAATTGTTATCCCTGAAGTCGTTTCTATACTCGATAATATAAAAAGCAAAGATGATATAGGGCTTGCAGTTTCCATGTGTGAAAAACACAAGGGCCCTTTTGCAAATATTATTAAGGCGGGACTTGAGAACAGAAACCTCCCGAGAGAAGAGATAAAAGAGCTCCTTATGGATACCGGGAGACAGGAGGTCCACAAGATCGGAAAAGGCTTGCCTTTACTCGAAACGATCGGAGGGGTAGCTCCTCTTCTGGGTCTGCTTGGGACTGTCATAGGTATCCTTAAAGTATTCAATGTGATCCAGATGATGGGTATCGGCCAGGCACCGGCAATGGCCGGGGGAATATCGGAAGCACTTATAACCACAATTGCAGGACTTTCTATCGGTATTCCGGCAGTTGTTGCTTATAATTACTTTATGTCTAAATCAGAAAATCTTATTCTTGAAATGGAAAAATATTCTTCAAAACTATTGAACAGAATTTCATCATTCTCGGGAACAAAATAAAATGGAATTTAAAACAAAGAAAAAAAAAGGGACAATAATTAACATTACATCTCTTATAGATGTTTTGTTCCTGCTCCTTATTTTCATGATGGTTTCTTCCACTTTCATGGAAGAACCGGGTATTAAGCTCGATCTTCCTGAAACTAAGAGTGCCCCGAGTATAAAGAAAAGTGAATATACCCTCTCTGTTGAGAGGGGGGGCGAATTATTTCTGAACAAAAAATCTGTATCACTTGAAAATCTTGAGGAAAATCTGAAAAAAACTCTGCCTGAAATGAAAGAAGGAAGTCTGATACTGAAAGGTGATACCAATATCCCTTACGGCCAGGTTGTTAAAATTATGGATATTGTCAAAAAAAGCGGAGTTAAAAAATTGATTATTGCAACCCGTCAGGGCACTTCCGGAAAGAAAGTGCCCTGAGCAGAGGTTTTAAAGTCCCAGCAGGTCTTCTTTGAATCCTTCTCCGGGGCCCGGTTTTTTACCGATCCAGCATGAGAAAAGAGCATCAGCAAAATCTTTTCCTTCTATAGTACCTTTTATAGTGCCGTTTACTTTAACTGCTGTACCTTTTCCGGGGATATAGGAAAATATTATCTGTCCGCCATCTGTCATTTTTTCCATATATTTTGCAAGTGTATCAAATTTTGCTTTTAATTCTTTTGAAAAGCCGGGAGTGTTATCTTCAAGCCCGTCATACCAGGCTCCATTGATCTTTCCCGGACCTACACTTCGCAGAAAATGCATTATTGTCACTCTGCATGTATCTGCACCAAGGATCTTCTCTGCTGATTTCTCTTTTTGCGGAAGATACAATCCGGCAACATAGACTTTAAATATTATCTTCTTCCTTAAAGCCATCCCATTTAAAAGCAATGTTTTCCCATCCAGAGTGATGGATTCATCCATTTTTACCCCTTTTAATACTCCACCTGCAAGGGGAAGAACAAGTAAAACTGAAACAATTAATAAAATTGATCTTTTAATCATAAATACCTCCAGGGATTTTTTATAATCTTAACTATCAGAAAATATAAAGTCAAATCTTAACAAATAAAACAAACCCGGATTTATTAAAAAACAAGTATAAGATTAAGAGCAGGTGGTTATTCAGTCCTTATTGTTTTTGTAACTGAGCACCGATGCCTTTTAATGCTCCGAATAGTTTTAGCGCATAATTTAATGGATATTTATTCATGTACATCGAAACCTTTGTCTGCAATTTTCCCTGCTTGGGAAGGCCCAGAATTTCTCTCAATTGATTAGCTGGTGAATCGGGATCATAATCAGCTTTCTCACTATACCTGGCAGCCAGAAATCCCCCCAGATATTTCTTGTCAATTGGAATTTTGCTCTTTAGCTCTGATATATTTCCCTTTATACTGGCAAATTCAAAATCTGCAAAATCGGGTACCATAACCCTTTCAAGTGTCCCCTGCCCGGATTCCGAATACATCATATCTCCCTGCTTGTTCAGGAAAAAAAGATTTCTGTCCACTTTAAGCCATTCATCCTTATTGAACCTGGTATTATCAATTCCGGTTAGAATAGAGGTCCCTATAATATTGTCATGAATATCATATGATAATTTAGTCATCACCCTGATACCGTAACCCATATCTTTGAAATCTTTGGTCCTGCTCCAGGTAAAGAGAATAGTATTAAATCCGATCTCAACATGGCCACCTTTGGCAATCGGCCCTTTCGGCCCTTTACGGCCTCCTGTTCCGAAAATCTCAATGGCGGCCATCCGGTTAGCAACGAACACATTGTTAATGACCCTGAAATTACCGTCCTTGTGACCTCCCTGAATTGCAAATTTTGCACCATTCAGAAAAACACAATTTTTAATTGTTACATCCCCGGATGAAGCTGTTGACGGAAAATATAGACATTGTTCAGTAACGGTCACATTATCCCCGGTATTTTTTTTTGGCGGCAAATAGAGCATTCCGGTCAGACATCCTTCCGGTTTCCCTTCTCTATCTGAATATGAATTCCTCCCTCCCATATCAAAAATAATACCATCAACAACAATACTGTCCCCCTTTGAACTCTTTTTAAAAGTCAACAATGCTTTTCTGCTCTTTGCCGCACTCTTATTATCAGGCATGATCAAAGTCCGGAATTTGAGGATATCTCTCTTTGAAAAATCCGCGGAATATCCGCCGTATATACTGACCGGAACACCGGCTTCAAGATACCCTTTATTCCGCAAGCCGAAATAATTCCCTTCTGCGGCTCTGATAACATCCCCGGCTGAAGCATTTTTGAGAGCTTTATCAATATTTTTTAACGGTGCTGAAATTGTACCGGGATTTCCATTGTTACCGGTATTTTTCGAAACATATAACTCTTTTGATCCTATCCGGATACTGAAGAATAACACAATAACTGAAGTGAAAAAGATCATCCTGAAAAATTTCATATAAATCTCCTTTTAATATATATAACTCTTTAAGTAATAATATCTCAAAAATTATTATTAATAAAATAAGATCCAAAAACATTCTGAGGTTTTAATGATCAGAAAAACTAATTGATTTTTTTTTTCAATAGTTTGATAAGGATATATGAAATGATAAGGATGCCGAAATAGGTAAGGAATGTCTTACCGTGAACAATCCTTCCAAATAGGATGTAAAGCTTGTACATTATGATCAATCCAAAAATTACCAGGGCGTTGAATACCGAATCGTTCTCTTTCATTATCACCTTTAACCGGCTAAATTTATTTTCGGGACTAATGTAATGTCCGAATGACGGTATAATCGAACATACAGATTTTTTGTATTTAGTAAATTTATCCCCATATCTCATTTCCAGATAATTTTCCTCTGCCCTGATAATAAAGAAATATTGGATTATCAGCAGCGAATCAAAAAACAGCAGCGCATACAGATTTGAATATACTGTCAACAAACCTGTGTATATAAGAAGATTTCCGATATAAAGGGGGTTTCTGACTACCGAATAAATTCCGGTCACATTCAAGCTGTCAGCCCTGAGAAAATTCTCCCGGCCCGAAGTTCCGGAAAAAGAGTAGCCTACAGATATGATCCTGATGATCTCACCAAAGAAAAGGACAAGAAATCCGGCAGCCGTGAGCAAATTATTCCAGCCCGGTATAATCTCCGGTTTGAAGAATACGAATACGATCACAATAAGAGGAATAGGCGTAAATGACCTGTATTTGAAAAGGTAATTCCCGATCTTCAATATAGTGTTCATGATATCTGCATTTTAACCGTATCTATTCCTGTTTTCAATTTTTCGCCGCCTCAAGCAATTGTCTAAGATAATTCATGTCCGCATTTTTAACCGGAGTGAAACAAATGCGTTTCACTTTCCTGGGAATCAGAGCGATATACTCTTCCATTTCCTTGATCGGTATGATCTCGTTTTTTTGCCAGTCCCAGGTTTCAAGTTTTACAACAAGTCTGTCACCGGAAATTTTGAGTGCACGATGAATACCATTCGTGAAAAGAGCTTTGATCTTCTCCTTCCCTTTTCTCAATTCCCTTTTCATCTGTCTGTGATACATCATTAAATATATATGATCAACACCTGTACCTGAAATCGCTTCAAGGTCCTGAGAATGCCACTCATTTCCTTTCTGTTTTTGGATGGAGGCTTCATAATATATATTTATACCGATTTTAATTTTAGGGTTGATATTTTTGCACTCCTTAACAATATCTGACAGGAATTCATTAATTACGCTGTTTTTTATTTTAATCCACTTCAAATTGTACGGAGATCCGGAATTCATCATAAGTTTCTCTTTAGCCGGAACCCCGGACTCTTGTGCAAAAACATGTAACGCCCTGTCTGAAAAACCCTCGTTACTCCCGAAAGAGAGATCATCTTGAATTAATATCCCTTCCACTCCTGATTCAGTCAACTTTCTGAAAACAGCAATCACTTTTTCTCTTACAACCGGAAGAAATAAATTCAACTTTCTGATCTTTGACCGGTGGCCTTTGCTGAACTTGGAATCATACAGCCTGTCATTTTGAAGCCAGTCATAATTTCGGGAAATAAGCCATCCCCAAAGACTAAACTTTCTTTTTTTATTTTGTTCTACTATTTTATTAAAACCCGGATAAGCAACCCTGAAGATGTCATTTCTAAAAAGAAGCCCCCCATTAAACCCATCATTCAAGAAAGATCTGACTATTATTTTACTAAACCCTTCTTTTTCCAATTCATTAAAATCCGGACTATAAACAGATTTCACCTGGTGAAATTGTAATTCTACATCTCTGCCCGTCAGAAAAGAGGGTGCCAGGACCTGGATTAAACTAAAAATTAAGATTCCAGTTATCTGAAGCATATTTATCTTCCAATTTGTTTATTTCGATCATATCTTCACCAGAGTATTCATATTCTTCAATTTCATCCCCGATAAAATCTTTAAATGAGAGCAGGAAATTCCTGATAAGTTCATCTCTCTTTATCGAAGATTCATTAATAATGGTTGTCATGCTCCGCTTTAATGCCCTTTCACTATAACCGGTACCTCCCGAATAGATCCCGTAATTCATTGAAAGCGGCATCGATCCATGTTGAAGCAGAGCAGTCTTGTCCCTCTTCTGCGCTGACCCGACAATCTTTTTCCCGTTAACCTCAATCTCATTCGGTGTTGGAAAAGAGAAGCATGGATTACTGCTCCTTGAGAGAAAACTTGGACTTCCATTTGAAAGTTCAGCTTTAATACCTGATCTTATCAATGTTTTAAGAATTATGTCAGCAATAAGTGAATATGATCTGTAAAGATCATTATCCTTAAAAAATTTTTCTTCGGATGAAACGACAGAGTAGGTTATCTCATCATTATGAAGTACCGTCTTGCCTCCGGTTATTCTCCGGACAAATCCATAATCATTATTATTAATAAATTCGAGATCAACTGTTTTTGATACTTTTTGCGAAACTCCAATTGAAAAAGACGGCCTGTCCCAGGAATATATTCTGAAAAAGCCTGCTTTTATTTTGTGACAAATATTAAACAGGTGCTCATCAACAGCCATATTACGGGACGGAGATAACGGGCCCTGTTCTTCTATGAAATACCAGCTAGACATAAGAAACAAAAACCTTAATAGCTAACAATTTTATGGAAAGCAGTGAAAGCTTCAGGCCTTTTTCAGCTTTTAATCTCTTTTTTTTCAGGCTCTTCAACAGGCTTTACTTTTTTCTCAGGCTCTTCGCTCTTTACAGACATATCAATACTGCCCTTGAATTTTGCACCTTCTGCAAGGACAACTTTTTCAGAGATTATATCTCCGTTCAAAATTCCTCCGGGCATTATTTCGACTTTAACCAGCCCATGAACATTACCATTCACCTCTCCTTCAATAATGATCTCTCTGGCACTAATATCAGCTTTCACTTTTCCCGATTTGCCGACAACAACATTGTGTTTCATTTTGATAGTCCCTTCGACCTTGCCCTCGATTAATATTTCTTCATCTGAAGAAATATTACCTTTCAACTTCATTGATTTACCAATAACAGATGTCCTTTCAGTACCAAAGACCCCGGCACTTTCCTGAGTTTTATTTACTTCCTGTTCTTTTTTAAACATTTTTACCTCCTGATAATACAAAAAAGCGGGCAACGGGGATCGAACCCGCAACATTCAGCTTGGGAAGCTGATACTCTACCATTGAGCTATGCCCGCACCTTTCACTATTTTTTTTTCTCTTTTGTTTTCTTGGATTTGGGTTCGAAATTATAATCAACAAATTCAATGATGGCCATCTCTGCACCATCACCTTTCCTGAAATCGGTCTTGATTATTCTGGTATATCCACCATTCCGATCCATAAACCGGGGAGCAACTTCATTAAAGAGTAAATGCGCTGTTTCCCTTTTGTACAAATATGAAAGTGCTTTTCTTTTATTTGCAAGCGTCCCTGTTTTACCAAGAGTTATCATTTTTTCAACAATGGGCCTTACAGCTTTTGCTTTTGTTATCGTGGTCTCAATTCTATTATTCTCAATAAGACTTGCCGTAAGGTTCCTCAGGAGTGATTTTCTCTGCGAAGGATTTCGCCCTAATTTAAAACCGCCTTTTAAATGCCTCATTTTTACTCCTTGATTTCTTCTGCTTCTTCGCCTTTAATTTTTTCAATTTTTTCGATCAGATCATTTTTTAACACATCAGGTAATTTCTGCCCGAGTGCAAGATCAAATTCTATCAATTTTGATATTATCTCTTCGAGTGATTTCTTACCGAAATTTTTAGAGTTAAGCAATTCATGTTCTGTTTTTTCAATAAGTTCAAAAATATAATCAACTCCCAGACGTTTAAGACATTTTAAAGCTCTAACTGATAGTCCCATCGTCTCAACACTCTTTTCCAGAAATTCTGCCTTTGATTCAATTCCACTACCTGAATCCTGTTCATCTTCAAAAATTATTTTGTCTTTTTCCTTGTAACCCAGGAAAATTGTCAGATGATCTCTAAGTATTTTTCCGGCTGTCGATATTGTATCCTCCGGAGATATACTTCCATTTGTCCAGACTTCAATAATCAGTTTTTCATAATCAGTTCTGTTGCCAACTCTTGCAGGTTTGATCTCGTATTTAACCCTTTCAATAGGATTAAAACTTGAATCTACTGGAATGAAATCCACCGGCAAAGTTTCATCAAAGTTTTGCTCTGCCAATTTAAAACCAAGCCCTTTCTTGATCAGAATCTCAGCATTAATCGAACCTTCATCCTCAAGAAATGCTATATGAACTTTCTCATCAAGTATTTTTACGTCACCATCAGTTTCAATGTCACCTGAGAGAACTTCACCGGCACCTGATTTGTTAATTCTAACTATCTTTGGCTCTTCTGTCTCAAGTTTAAAAGGTATATTCTTTATATTCAAAATAATATTTAATACATCTTCGTAGACTCCGGGAATTACTGAAAATTCATGAAGTACACCATCAATGCGGACTGCTGTTACTGCTATACCCTCTATCAACGAGAGTAATACTCTCCGTAGAGCTATACCAATTGTGCTGCCATAACCTCTTTCGAAGGGTTCAGCACTAAATCTTGCATATTCGGGAGTAACTTCCTCTACAACAAGTCTTTTAGGTCTCTGATAATTAAGATTCATATCCTCTCTCCTTATTTAGAATAGAGCTCTACGATCAAATGTTCCTCAACATCAACAGATACATCATCCCTTGTAGGAATACTATTGATCTTGCCTTTAAGCTTATCTTCTTCAACAAGCAGCCACTCAGGAACTTCTACAAGTCCTTTTGCATTCTTTATCGCTTCGGTGATCTTCTCATTTTTAAGTGATTTTTCCTTCAGAGTTACCTCATCATCCTGTTTCACAAGATATGAAGGAATCGTAACTTTCTTACCGTTTATCATGAAATGCCCATGCTTGATAAGCTGTCTTGCCTGGACTCTTGAAGCTGCAAGATTCATCCTGTAAACAATATTGTCAAATCTCAACTCAAGATCTCTCAAAAGGTTGTCACCGGTAACTCCTTTACTTTTAGAAGCCTTTTCAAAGAATATCCTGAACTGCTTTTCTCCAACCCCATAAAATCTTTTAACTTTCTGTTTTTCACGAAGTTGAATTTTATAATTCGATTTTTTAAATGCTCTTCTCTTTCCCATTGATCCAGGAGGCTGATTTCTCCTTTCCAGTGCACATTTATCTGTCAAACATCTTCTTCCCTTTAAAAATAGTTTAGTACCTTCAGTTCTGCATAATCTGCAAACCGGACCTGTATACTTTCCCACGTTCTACCTCCTTAAACCCTTCTCTTTTTCCTAGGTCTGCAACCATTATGCGGAATAGGAGTAACATCTTTTATTGTTTTTACTTTAAATTTTGACGTCCCAACCGAGCGGATAGCGCTTTCACGCCCCGCACCAGGCCCTTTTACTCTGATATCAAGTGTGCTGATCCCGAAATTTTCAGCTTCTTTCAATACCTTTTCAGCAGCAAGTTGAGCCGCAAAAGGTGTTGATTTCCTTGATCCTTTAAAACCGACAACTCCGCCTGCACACCAGGTCAGTACATTTCCGTCAGGATCGGTAATTGCGATAACAGTATTATTAAAAGTGGAATTAATTGTCATAATTCCATGTGATACTATTTTCTTTTCTTTCTTCTTACCTTTAGATTTGGTCTTTTTTGTAGCCATTATCTTTCTCCGTTATTTCCTTTTTTTGATCATCGATCCTTTGGGACCTTTCCGGGTTCTTGCATTAGTTTTGGTCCTCTGTCCTCTGACAGGCAAACCCATTTTATGCCTTCTGCCTCTGTGACTATTTATATCCATCAATCTTTTAATATCCTGATTTATAGATTTCCTTAGATCACCCTCGACCATTACTTCGGACTCGATTAATTTCCTTATCCTTGTAACTTCCTCTGCATTTAGATCTTTCACCTTTTTATTTAAATCTACTTTAACTTTCTCAAGTATTTCACGGGATTTTGTTCTTCCAATTCCGAAAATATAAGTAAGCCCAATCTCAATCCTTTTCTGGTTAGGTAAGTTGACACCTGATATTCTAGCCAATTTTTCCTCCTTTAACCTTGCCTCTGTTTATGTTTAGGATCTACACAAATAACTCTAACAACACCCTTTCGTCTAATAACCCTGCACTTAATACAAATCTTTTTTACTGATGCTCTAACTTTCATTTTATTCTCCTACTTAAACCTGTAAATAATTCTTCCACGATTTATATCATATGGTGATATTTCCAATAAAATTTTATCCCCGGGAAGAATCCTTATATTGTTCTTCCTCATTTTTCCCGAAGGATGAGCATGTATCCTGTGATGATTCTGTTCAAGCTCAACCAGAAAAGTTGCATTAGGCAGGACCTCAAGGATCTTTCCTCTTACCTCTATCACATTTTTATCTTTTGCTGCCATATTATACCCTTGTTAAAATTTCAGGACCATTATCTGAAATTGCAATAGTATGCTCATAGTGTGTAGATAAACTGCCATCAGTTGTTACTACCGTCCAGTCATCACTCAGTGTTTTTACCTGAAAATCACCATTAGTAATCATTGGCTCTATTGCCATTGTCATATTCCTGCTTAATTTTTTACCTTTTATTCCGTTGTTATAGTTAATTATCTGCGGTTCTTCATGCAAATTACGCCCTATTCCGTGTCCGGTCAGATCTCTTACGATCTCAAAGCCCTCTGACCTGACAAACTTATCGATAGCATTTGAAATATCTGAAACCCTATTCCCTTCCTTTGCGGTTTCAATACCTTTGTATAAAGCTTTTTCACAGGTTTCCATAAGATGCTTTGTATCATTGCTGACCTTTCCAACTGCGTAAGTATATGCTCCGTCACCAAAATATCCATTATAAATAGTACCAACATCCACACTAATGATGTCCCCCTCTTTCAGAATAACCTCTTTTGAAGGAATACCATGAACAACCTGATCATTAACAGAAGTACAAAGCGTGGCAGGAAACCTTCTTTTTCCCCATCCATACCCTTTAAATCCCGGAAGAGCATTAAGTCCGGCTATCCTTTCTTCAGCAAACTTATCTAGATCATAGGTCGAAACTCCGGGACGGATAAGATTGTTTATCTCGGAGAGAACAATTGCTACAATCCTGTTAGCTTCTCTCATGAGCTTAATCTCATTATCGGTTTTTAAAATTATCACTTTACCAACTCCCTGATTTCCTGCCAGACCTCATCGATCTCCTTCGAAGCATCAAGTTCATGAAGATTCCCCTTTCCCCTGTAATAACTTATAACAGGAAGAGTTTCATCTCTGTAAACTACGATCCTTTTCTTTATAATTTCTTCTGTATCATCACCTCTTCTGGTCAATTCACTTCCACACCGGTTACATACATTTGCTTTTTCCGGAAGTTGTGTAATTGTA
Organism: Candidatus Aminicenantota bacterium; assembly: GCA_963827565.1. GTDB lineage: Bacteria > Acidobacteriota > Aminicenantia > UBA2199 > UBA2199 > UBA647. The sequence continues at coordinate 335,463 of CAWHBG010000001.1, read as the reverse complement.
TTATAAATTTCCCCGCAACTTCCGCATGAAACACGAGATAATATCCTTTTTACAACAATATCCTCATCCACAACTTTTAGAAAAATTGCAATTTCTTCATCAGCCGGAACTGAGGTCAAACCCTTTACCTGGTCAAGGGTACGAGGAAAACCATCAAGAATATATCCGTCAGTCATATCCCCGGAAGAAACTCTTTGCCTTACCATTTCAATAATGATCTCATCCGGAACAAGAAGTCCTTTTACATTGAATTCTTTGATCTTCTCTCCGAGAATACTTTGCTTAGCCACCTCTGTCCTGATCAGGTCACCGGTAGAGATCTTCCTGTAAGAAAATTCTCTTTCGATTTTTTCCGCCTGGGTCCCTTTCCCGGAACCTGGAGCGCCAAAAAGTATTATCCTCTTCATCATTACCTTCTTCCTCTGATCCTCCCTCTTCCTGAGAATGTATCATAGTTCCTCATAGTCAGCTGTGCTTCGATCTGCTGTACAGTATCCATTGCAACTCCAACAATGATCAGAATTGATGTACCTCCGAAGAAGAACTGAAGGCCAAGTCCATCTTTGAACCATGACGGCAGATTCATATCAAGGAAATCGCCGATAAACGGTAAAGCCTGAACTTTAAAACCAGAAGTAAGGAATGTCGGAATAATTGCAACAAGTGCAAGGTAAATAGCACCGACAAAAGTTAATTTTGAGAGAACATTGTCTATATAATCAGCAGTATTTTTCCCTGCTCTGATACCGGGAATAAAACCGCCATATTTCTTAAGGTTATCTGAAACATCCTGGGGATTAAAGATTATCGAAACATAAAAATAGGTGAAAAAGATAATAGCAGCAATGTAAATCAGATTATGCAGAGGCATTCCGAATCCAAGCTGAGTAGAAATCGTTTTTGCTATAGGATGGTTGATCACACTGCCTATTGTTGCAGGAAATGCGATTACCGATGAAGCAAATATAATAGGGATAACACCACCGGTATTTACCTTAAGTGGAAGAAATGTGCTCTGACCGCCCATCATTCTCCTCCCCTGTACCCTCTTTGCATAGGAAACAGGAATTCTTCTCTGCCCCATCTCCACATATACAATAAAAGCAATAACCCCGCCCATCAGAATCAGTATAAAAAGTATCTTCAGAGGACTCATATCGCCGGTCTTCAAACCTTCTATCAAGGTTCCTGCACCGGGGATCAATCCTTTAATAATACCTGCAAAAATGATAAGTGATATACCATTACCGATACCTCTCTCTGATATCTGTTCACCAAGCCACATAACAAATATTGTGCCTGTTGTCATCGTCAGTATGGTAAGAAGCCTGAAACCCCAGCCCGGGTTCAAAACAACCGGAAGTCCGCTCGGATTCATTTTTTCGAGCATTATTGCAATACTGAACGACTGCACAACTGCGATCAAAACTGTACCATATCTAGTATATTGAGTTATTTTTTTCTTACCAAGATCGCCTTCTTTTGAAATTCTTTCGAGATAAGGCCATACAACCTGCAGCAATTGAAGAATAATAGATGCACTAATGTAAGGCATGATCCCAATAGCAAAAATAGTCATTTTGCTCATATTTCCACCAGAGAACATATCTATAAAACCGAATAGTGATCCCTGCTGCTGCTCAAAGAACTTTACAAGAGCTTCAATATTAATTCCCGGAGTTACAATATGGGCCCCTACCCTGTACACTGCAAGCAGCAGGAAAGTAAAGAACACCCGTTTTCTTAACTCGGGAATCATAAAAATATTTCTTAAGAATGTTATCAATTTTTCTCTCCTGATAGAATCACAACCTCACCACCACTTTTCTCTATTTTTTCGACAGCGGTTTTTGAGAATTTATGAGCAGAAACTTTTACTTTTCTGGTAAGTTCTCCGTCACCGAGTATCTTCAACTTTAATCTTTTGTCCCTGATGATATTCTTTTCAAGCAAAATCTCTATATTAAGTTCATCGAGACCGCTCTTGTCCAGGTCACCAACATTTACAACGTTATACCGGACCTTGAAAATATTAGTAAATCCTCTTTTCGGAATTCTTCTCACGAGTGGCATCTGTCCGCCCTCGAAACCTCTTTTCCTTGAGTATCCACTTCTCGATTTCTGTCCGTTCATTCCTCTTCCGGCTGTTTTTCCATATCCGGATCCGGGTCCTCTTCCGACTCTTTTCCGTTTCTTTGTTGCGCCTTTAGCCGGTTTCAGATTAGCCAGTGATATCATTTTGACACCTCCGTTACTTCCAGCATGAAGTCTACCTTGTTAACCATTCCCAAAATTTCAGGGCTTTTTTCTTTTATAACTTCCGAATTGATCTTCCTGAGCCCCAGACCTTTGATCACCCTTCTCTGTTTCTCCGTTCTACCGATCAGGCTTTTACGAAGTACGATCTTTATCATCGGATATTTACTTTTTTTCTTTACTGCCACAATTCCTCCTCACCAATCTCCCTTTTAGACATGATCGACTCAGCATTGTTCATTTCCCTTAAACCATTAATGGTCGCCTGCGCAACTGTCAGAACATTCTTACTGCGGAGACTCTTTGTCAGCACATTCTTAACACCGGCAAGTTCCATAATAACTCTGACCGATCCGCCGGCAATAACTCCGGTACCTTCTGATGCAGGCCTGATCACAACTCTTGCTGCTCCGAATTTACCGACTGAATAGTAAGGCAGTGTATTTTTGACAATGGGAATATCAATCATGTTCTTTTTGGCATCAGCAACAGCTTTCTTGATCGCCAGGGGAACCTCTTTCGCTTTACCTTTTCCGAGGCCGACCTTTCCGTTCTTATCTCCGACAACTACGGCTGCGGAAAATCTCATATTCTTACCACCCTTAACAACCTTTGTAACCCTTCTGATTGAGATGACCTCTTCTTCAAATATTTCGATGTTTTCTAATTCTTCCACAATAATGCTCCTTAAAATTTAATTCCCTTTTCTCTGGCGGAATCAGCAAAAACCTTGACACGGCCGGTATATGAATAAACATTCCTGTCAAAAACAACCTCTTTGATCTTCAGTTTTTTCAATCTTTCTGCAATCACTTCACCCATAACTTTTGCAGCTTCCTTATCCTTTGTGCTCTTCAGTTTCGATTTCACTTCCTTTTCAAGAGTGGATGCATGAGTAAGCACTTGCCCATTCACATCATCATAAACCTGTGAATACAAATACTTATTACTTCTGAAAACTATCAAACGGGGTCTTTTTGAATTCCCGGTTAATACCTTTCTGATAGTCTTTCTCAGTCTTGTATTTCTTTTACTCTTAACAATATATTTAGCCTTGATCATGTTATACTCCCGCAGTCTTTCTGACTTTCTTCCTCAGATACTGGCCTTCCAGCCTGATACCTTTGAGTTTATATGGTTCAACAGGCCTGATCTTCTGAATATTTGCGCATACCTGGCCCAATTGTTGTTTATCAACAGATGAAAGGACAAACTGACCCGGATTTTCCTGAGTAGCTGTAACACCCTTAGGGAGTTTAAATATGACAGGGTGAGAATATCCAACCTGTAAATTTATAGAGTCACCATTCACCGCAGATCTCCAACCTTTCCCAACTATCTCCACCTTTCTGGAATAACCTTTGGACAGGCCAATAACTGCATTGTTCACCAGGCTCCATATGAGTCCCTGATTCGCCTTGTAAATATCACTTTCCCTTTCAACAAATATTTCATCCGATTCAATTTTCAGTTTTATACCCTCGAGAATCTTAACGGTAAGCTCTCCTTTTGAGTTTTTAAGGATAATCTCATTATCCTTTATCTCTGCATTGATCGAACTTTCAAATTTTATTGGTTTTGTTGCTAATCTCGACATTGTTCCTCCTACCAAATATTAAATAATACCTCACCACCGATATTATTCTTTTGACAATCTTTACCGGTAAAAATACCCTTTGAGGTTGAAATGACCGAAACTCCCATACCGCCAATAACCTTTGGGATATCTTCAACATTAGAATATACCCTTCTTCCCGGTTTTGAGACCCTCTCAATACCTTCAATGACATTAATCTTGCCGCCTGGTTTGCTTTTCAGCTTTACAACCAGCTTTGAGGGGAATTCTTTTTCTACTTCATATCCTGAGATGTATCCTTCTTTTTTTATAACCTTTGCTATCTCTTCTTTTGCCTTCGAATAAGGTATGTCAACAGAAGGTTTATTTATCCTTGCTGCATTCCTGATTCTTGTTAACATGTCTGCAATTGGATCTGTATGACTCATAATTACTCCCTACCAGGACGCTTTGGTGACACCCGGTATTTCTCCTCTTAAAGATAATTCTCTGAAACATAGTCTGCAAAGTTCAAATTTCTTATAAACTGAGCGGGATCTGCCGCATACTCTGCATCTGCTGCTTTCTCTGACTTTATATTTCCTGCCTCTTAAATGTTTAGCTATCGATGATTTCTTTGCCATTTCTACCTCCTAATCCCTTAAGGGTAAACCCAGTTTTTTTAATAATGCATATGCATCTGAATTTTCCAAAGCAGTAGTAACAAATGTGATTGACATTCCATTTGCCCGGTCTACCTTGTTATAATCAATTTCAGGAAAGACAAGCTGATCCTTAATTGCCATAGTATAGTTTCCCCTTCCATCAAACGATTTCGGAGAAAGTCCTCTGAAGTCTTTAATCCTGGGTATTACATAAGATACGAGTCTGTCAAAGAATTCATACATCCTTTTATTCCTGAGAGTAACTGTTGCTCCGATAGGCATCCCTTCTCTCAATCTGAAAGTAGCAATGGATTTTCTTGCTTTTCTTACAGAAGGTTTTTGACCTGTAATAACAGTAAGTTCCTCGATTACCTTGTCAAGAAGTTTTATGTTCTGTGTCGCTTCGCCAACTCCGGAATTAACAACGATCTTATCAAGCTTTGGAACCATCATGATATTCTGCTTCTTGAGGTCCTTCTTCAACTCATCCCTTATCTCTTTGTTATATTTTTCCTGAACTCTGCTCATTTCTTACTCCTAATCAACTACAACACCGCACTTCTTGCAGGTCCTGTGTTTTACATCCTTATCAATTTTATACCCGATCCTCACACCCTGCTCACACTCACTGCAAAAGTACATTACACTGGCCATCGGAATCGACCCTTCTCTATCCACAATTCCACCCTGGATGTTTTTCTGGGGATTTGCTTTAACATATTCTTTAACAATATGAATTTTCTCAACAACAACCCTGTTCTTTTCAGGAAGCAACCTTATGATTTTCCCTTTTTTCCCCTTATCCAATTTTTTACCTCTGACAACTATTACAGGATCACCTTTTTTCAGTTTATATTTATTCATTTCAAGTTACCTCCGGTGCAAGAGAAACAATTTTCATGAATTTTTTTTCTCTTAACTCGCGTGCCACCGGGCCAAAAACCCTGGTGCCTATAGGTTCACCCTGAGCATCAATTATTACCGCAGCGTTGTCAGAAAATCTTATATAGGAACCGTCTCTTCTTCTTACTTCTTTCCTTGTCCTGACAATTACTGCTTTTACTACTTCACCCTTTTTAATTTTGGAATTCGGTTCGGCTGATTTCACTGTTCCCACAAATATATCACCGACATGGGCGATCTTACCAACTCCCCCTCCTAATGCGCGAATAAACATAACTTCTTTCGCTCCGGAATTATCAGCTACTTTTAACCTTGTCTGCATCTGGATCATTTTAAGACCTCCTGTCCCGGGGCAGCGGAGATCAACTCAATTGCAAGCCATCTTTTCTGTTTGCTTAACGGCCTTACCAGTTTGATCTTAATTATATCGCCTTCTTTATACTTATTTGCTTCATCATGAGCCAGATACTTCTTTTTCTTTCTTACGATCTTTTTATAGACAGGATGCTGAAAAACCCTCTCTACATTGACCGATATAGTTTTATCAGCCTTAGCAGAAACCACCTGGCCGGTCAGTGTTATGCCTAAATCACTTTTCTTTTCCATCGTTTTTCCTCTTTTCAGTTAAAATCGTTGCTAATCTAGCAATATCCTTCTTTGTCCCTTTCAATTTGAAAGGATTGTCAGCCTGACCCAGAGATTTCTGGATCTTCTGTTTAAAAAGCTTATCTTTTAATTCAACAAGCTTCCCGTCTATCTCATCTATTGTCATTGATCTGATATCTTTTGCTTTCATCTCTTACTCCGTTAAGCTCTCTTTATGAACCGTGTTCTAATGGGGAATTTCATCTGAGCCAACCTCATTGCCTCTCTGGCAGTTACTTCATCAACCCCTTCAAGTTCATATATGATCCTTCCTCGTCTTACCACATCTACCCAGAATTCAGGATCTCCCTTTCCTTTACCCATCCTGACTTCGATCGGTTTTGAGGTTACGGGTTTATATGGGAATAATCTTATCCACAATTTCCCGCCTCTCTTAATATATCTGTTAATTGCTACCCTGCCAGCCTCTATCTGTCTGGCGGTTATCCAGGCATTTTCAAGAGACTGAAGACCGTATTCTCCGAATTCCAGTGTATTACCCTTAGTGGCAATACCCCTTCTTTTCCCTCTGAATACTTTTCTGTGTTTAACTTTCTTTGGCATTAACATCGGTCATTCTCCCTTTTCAACTATTTCAATGTTCTGTTTTTTATATCTTTCCTTCTCTTTATCTCCGGGATAGATCCAAACCTTGATACCGATAATACCGTAATCTGTATTTGCTTCTGCATATCCGTAATCAATATCCGCTCTGAGAGTCTGCAGAGGAAGTTTTCCAACAAGATACCATTCCGATCTGGCTATTTCATTACCACCCAGCCTTCCGGAAACCCTTATCTTGATTCCGATGGCACCGGCCCTCAAAGAAGAGTCAACTGCTTTCCTCATCGCACGGCGGAAAGATATTCTCCTCTCAATCTGATAGGCCACACCTTCAGCCACCAGCTGGGAGACAATCTCCGGATATTTTATCTCAATTACATCAACGAGGATCTTATCCTTATTCTTTTTTGCCAGAGATGCAATCAACTCTTTGATCTTCTGTATACCGGAACCGCCTTTTCCTATGATGATACCCGGTCTCGCTGTATTGATCTGAACTCTGATAGTATCAGATACTCTTTTCAGTTCAATAGATGCTATTCCCGCATGTTTATATTCTTTTTTTACTGCATTTCTGATCTTCAGGTCCGAATGAAGCAGATCGACATAATCCTTTCCTTTGCTGTACCACAAAGACAACCAGCTTTTATTGAATCCTAACCTGAAACCGTAGGGATGTGTTTTCTGGCCCATTATTTCTCCTCTCTTTCTGACAGATATATTGTTATATGAGAATACCTTTTTAGAATTCTAACACCTCTCCCTCGGGGAACCGCCCTGAATCTCTTCATTACCGGTGCATCATCTGCAAATATCCTTGATACATACAGGTTATCTACATCAAGGTTAGGAAATTTAACCTGTGCATTGGCAATTGCCGAATTAAGAACCTTATAGACTATATCTGCAGCCTTCTTCTTTTTTGAGAACTTCAGAATAGTCACTGCTTCACCGGCATCCTTTTCTCTTATCAGATCCGCCACAAGTCTAATCTTCTGCGGAGATATCTTCATATATTTTCCTTTTGAAACTGATACTTCAGCCATTCTATTCTCCTATTTCTTCTTCTCTTTAGAAGTGTGACCCTTATAAGTCCTTGTTTCCGAAAATTCACCAAGCTTACAACCAACCATATTCTCTGAGACAAAAACAGGTATGAACTTCTTTCCATTATGAACTGCTATTGTCAGTCCTACCATTTCAGGAATTACAGTAGATCTTCTCGACCAGGTCTTAATTACTTCTCTTTTCTTACTATTTTTTGCGACTATTACTTTATTGAATAACTTATCTTCAATAAAAATGCCTTTTTTTACTGATCTGCTCATTTATCTACTTTCTCCTCTTTACAATAAATTTATCGGTTCTCTTATTCCGCCTTGTTTTATAACCCTTTGTCGGTTGTCCCCAGGGTGAAACCGGGTGTCTGCCACCCTTGGTCTTTCCTTCACCACCACCATGAGGATGATCAACAGGATTCATAACAGTACCTCTAACATGTCCCCGGCGTCCAAGCCATCTGGTCTTCCCCGCTTTACCGATTTTTATATTTTTATGTTCAACATTACCAAGCTGACCGATAGTCGCCCTGCACTCAACTGAGATCTTCCTGACTTCACTTGAAGGCATTTTAACAAGGGCATATTTTCCTTCCTTTGCCATTAAAGTTGCAGATGCGCCGGCAGTCCTTGCGATCTGAGCCCCTTTACCACTAATATATTCAATATTGTGAATAATAGTTCCTACCGGTATGTTTTTCAGTAACAGGGAATTCCCAGGAGTAATCTCCGCCTCACCATTAGTCGAGACAATCTGATCTCCGACTTTAACACCATGGGGAGTCAGAATATATCTTCTCTCTCCATCTGCATATTTAATCAATGAAATTCTGGTAGATCTGTTGGGATCATACTCTATTGTTTCAACAATACCTGTAATATCAAGTTTGTTTCTTTTAAAATCAATAATTCTGTACTTCCTTTTATGACCGCCGCCTCTGAACCGGCTTGTGATGTGACCTTCATTATTTCTTCCGCCGGATTTATTAAGCTTTCTGACAAGCTTTTTATAAGGTTTATCCGTTGTCAGCTCTTCAAATGTAAATCCCGGTCTTTCCCCTCAGTCCCGGAGTTATCGGATTAAATACTTTTATTCCCATTTTATACCTCGAAATATTCGATCATTTTTGCATCTTTCTGGAGTTTTACATAGGCTTTTTTCCAACTGGATCGTCTTCCTGTAAACTTTCCGTATCTTTTTTCCTTCCCGTAGTAATTCATTACCTTTACTGAATCAACTTTAGTATTAAAGAGTTTTTCCACAGCTTCTTTAACGAGAAGTTTATTCGCATTTTTATGAACCTTAAAACAGAGATTATGTTTACTGTCCTTCATATCTGTCGATTTTTCAGTGATCATCGGTTCAACAATCACATCTGTATATTCTAATTTCATTTGAGAACCTCCAGTATTCCATTCAATGCATCGACAGAAAGCATTATATAAGTATATTTGAGTGTGTCATAAATATTGATCTCTGAGAAGTCAATACTCTTGACATTCTTCAGATTTCTAGTTGAGAGCATAAGGTTGGAATTATCTCTGTTATCTACTATAAGCATTTTATCGAAATTAAATTTCTGCAGCTGGCTTAAAGTCTCTTTTGTTTTATTCGAATTAACATCGATCTTATCGATAATAAAAAGTTTATCATTTCTCACTTTATCTGAAAGAACAGATTTAAGAGCATTCCTTTTTGCTTTTTTCGGCATATTATAGGAATAATCACGGGGCTGAGGACCAAAAGTAGTACCCCCTGATCTCCACAGCGGACTTTTTATAGTACCAACCCTTGCTCTTCCTGTTCCTTTCTGCTTCCATAATTTTTTTCCACTGCCGGTGATATTTCCCTCTTGTTTTTGTTGAAGCATTTCCACTTCTCTGATTTGCTCTGAAATTCTTTACAGCCTCATAAACAAGGTGTTCCCTTAACGGGTAGTCGAATACATCTTCGGGAACTTCGACCTTGCTGACCTCTTCATTATTTATATTTCTCACATTCAGCTTTAACATCTCTATCTCCTCTTAAAGGAATCCTTTAAAATGTAAATATAATTTCCGTTAAATCCGGGAACTGCTCCTTTTACCAGGATCAGATCATTTTCAATATCAATTTTTACAACCTGAAGCCCTTTAACGGTTTTCCTTTTTCCACCCATTCTTCCGGGCATTTTCTGGCCTTTAATTACCTCTCCGGGAAAAGCACACATTCCGATGGAACCCGGCCTTCGGTGATGCATTGAACCATGAGACTTTGGCCCTCCGCCAAAATTCCATCTCCTTACAACACCCTGAAAACCTTTTCCTTTTGTAACTCCGACAATGCTTATCTTCTCGTTCTCTTCAAAAATATCAACTTTTACAGAGTCACCAACATTATGCTCATCAGTATCAATAAAGAACTCTCTGAGTAATTTTGTCGGAGGAACTTTTGCTTTATCAAAATGTCCCATCATGGGTTTATTTACTTTCTTAACCTTTTTATCTTCAACAAAACCGAGCTGAACTTTCTTCAGATCTTTTTCCTTTTCACCTTTCTTCTGGACTATCAGACACGGACCCGCTTTTACAACGGTTACCGGAACAACATTTCCATCTTCAGTAAATACCTGAGTCATTCCAACTTTTTTTCCAATCAATCCTTCAATCATTTTATCACCTTCTAATTAGATTTTACTTCAACCTCAACACCAGCAGGGAGATCCATTTTCTTTAATTCAGCAATTGTATCATCATTATGTTCTAAGATTTGGATCAGCCTTGTATGAGTTCTTCTTTCAAAATGCTCTCTCGATTTTTTATCAACATGAGGTGAGCGGAGCACACAAAATCTTTCAATTTTTGTCGGTATCGGGATCGGCCCTGCAACTTTGGCACCGGTCCTTTTTGCCTTTGAAGAGATCTCAGCTGATGACTTGTCAAGGATCCTGCTGTCAAAAGATTTTAATTTAATTATTATTTTATTTGTCATATTTTTCCTACCTTACTCAATTATCTCGGTAACAGAACCTGCTCCGATTGTTCTTCCGCCTTCTCTGATGGCGAACTTAAGTCCCTTCTCCATTGCTATCGGAGTGATCAACTCTATCTCAAATGTCGCATTATCTCCGGGCATTACCATCTCTACACCCTTGGACATTGTTACACTTCCGGTCACATCTGTTGTTCGGAAAAAAAACTGAGGCCTGTAACCCGTTACAAAAGGTGTATGACGTCCACCCTCATCCTTACTCAATACATATACCTCTGATTTGAACTTCGTATGAGGTTTGATGCTGCCTGCTTTCGCCAATACCATCCCACGCTCTACATCTTCACGGTTAGTTCCACGTAAAAGTACACCTATATTATCTCCGGCTCTGCCTTCATCAAGAAGCTTCTTGAACATCTCTACTCCGGTTACTACCTTCTTCTGAGTGTCACGGATACCCACTATCTCTATCTCATCTCCAACATGAACTATCCCTCTCTCTACTCTACCTGTAACAACTGTTCCACGGCCGCTTATCGTGAATACATCTTCGATCGGAAGAATGAAATCCTGATCAACCGGACGGGCAGGCATCGGAATATATTCGTCTACCGCATCCATCAGCTCCATGATGTCCTTGTTCCACTCTGCATCAGGGGCCTCGTCGCTCTCCATTGCCTTCAATGCACTTCCCCTGATTACAGGAATGTCATCTCCGGGAAACCCGTATTCGCTCAATAACTCTCTGATCTCAAGCTCTACCAGATCAAGAATCTCTTCATCATCAACCATATCTACTTTATTCATAAATACTACCATCGAAGGAACGTTAACCTGACGCGCAAGAAGTATATGTTCTCTCGTCTGAGGCATCGGACCATCTGTCGCACTTACTACAAGGATCGCTCCGTCCATCTGAGCCGCTCCGGTGATCATGTTCTTGATATAATCCGCATGACCGGGACAATCAATATGAGCATAATGACGCGCTTTCGTGTCATACTCAACATGCGCTATCTGAATTGTTATACCACGCTCTTTCTCTTCCGGAGCATTATCTATACTCCAAAAATCACGATATTCTACATTGGAGGTATCACTCTTGCTCAATACCTTGGTGATCGCTGCTGTAAGGGTTGTCTTACCATGGTCTACATGACCGATCGTTCCTATGTTTAAATGATCCTTACTCCTGTCAAACTTTTCCTTGCTCATAATTCCTCCTAATTGTATGAATAAATTCCTAATTGGTTTTTAAAAACATTTTCCATTTTTTTATCTGTAAGCTGTTCATGCTTATAAAACTCCATTGAATAATTGGCTCTCCCCTGGCTCAGAGTTCTGAGGGTAGTTGCATACCCGAACATTGATGATAATGGCGCAACCCCATCTACATTATGGATTCCGTTTTTTAACTCCATGCCCAGAACCTTTCCTTCACGTGCATTAAAATCGTTAATAACTTCGCCGAGATATTCATCCTGGACAGTCAACTCTACTTTCATCACCGGCTCAAGAAGAATCGGATTTCCGTTCCTGAAAGCTTTATGAAATGCATTTGCAGCAGCCACCTTGAAAGCCAGCTCACTTGAATCCTCTGCATTGTATGATCCGTCAATAAGTGAGATATTTACATTAATTATAGGAAACCCTGCAAGAGTCCCCAATTCCATAGCTTCTTTAACTCCCGTCTCGATTGATTTGTAAAATTCTTCGGGAATCGTCCCGGGCTTTATCTTTATATCAAACTTATATTTAGAATCTCCATTATATGGCTCTAATTCCAGTATTACATGTCCATATTGGGATTTGCCGCCGGATTGTTTCACATATTTCTCCTCACCAACAGCAGCGGTACGAATAGTTTCCCGGTATGCAACCCTGGGCTTCCCTATTTTTGTGAGTACACCGAACTCCCTTTTTATCCTTTCTCTTAAAACTTCAACATGCAGTTCACCCATTCCCGATATCAATGTCTGACCTGTGTTCGGATCTGCATTTACTTTAAAAGTGGGATCTTCAATACTGAGTTTCGTTAATATTTCTTCAAGTTTTTTATGGCTGGAGGTAAGCTTTGGTTCTATTGTCACAGAAATAACAGGTTCGGGAAATCTTATTGTATCAAATACAATATGATGCCGTTCATCACATAGTGTATCACCTGTTGAAACCCCCTGGAGTCCCACAGTAACTGCAATATCTCCAGCAAAAACCTCTTTGATCTCTTCCATTTTGTTAGAATGCACCTTCAAAAGCCTGTTGATCCTTACCTTCTCTTTCTTCACTGAGTTATAGACCATGGACCCTGTCTTCAAAATACCTGAATAGACCCTGAAATAAACAAGCTGTCCGGCATGCTTATCAGTCATTATCTTAAATACCAGAGCTGAAAACGGTTCACTGTCAGACAACTCACGTTCGACAATCTTACCGGTTTTGGGAATAATTCCTTTAATACTTCCTTTATCCCTCGGAGAAGGGAGATATTCGACGATCGCATCAAGAAGCCTCTGAACCCCCTTGTTCTTGAATGAAGACCCCATCAACACCGGAACACACTCAAGGGAAATAGTAAGCTTCCTGACAACTTTTTTTATCAGATCTTCGGGAATCTCTTTTTTTTCAATAAAAAGTTCCATCAAATCAAGATCATGTTCTGCAAGTTTTTCGATCAGATTTTCACGGTAAATTTTTGCCTGTTCGGTATACTCATCAGGAATATCGATAGTCTCATATTCAATCTGGGTAAAATCATCATCGAAGATATAGGCTTTCATTGTAATCAGATCTATAACTCCTTTAAACTTATCCTCATTCCCCAGAGGCAACTGAAGAAGCAGTGTATCAACACCGAATTTATCTTCTATCTCAATAACTACATCTGAATAATCTGAAGCGACCCTGTCCATTTTATTAATGTATGCAATTTTAGGAATATTGTATTTATCTGCCTGATGCCACACTTTTTCGCTTTGGGGCTCAACACCGCCGACTCCGCAGAAAACGACAACTAGCACCATCGAGAACTCTAAGTGAACGTTCAACCTCGGCTGTAAAATCAACATGTCCCGGTGTATCAATAATATTTATTCTGTAATCGTTCCAGTAACAGGTTGTCGCAGCCGAAGTGATAGTTATCCCCCTCTCCTGTTCCTGGTCCATCCAGTCCATTTCAGCAGTTCCGTCATGAACCTCACCCATTTTGTAGGTAACTCCGGTATAATACAGAATTCTTTCGGTAGTAGTGGTTTTACCAGCATCTATATGTGCCATAAAACCAATATTTCTTATTTTATCTACCGAAATTTCATTCATTTAATTAATTACCATTTATAATGTGCAAAAGCTCTGTTGGATTCAGCCATTTTATGTACTGCTTCTCTTTTTTTCATAGCTCCGCCTTTATCTCCGTATCCATCAAGTATCTCACCAACAAGTTTGTCCTGGAATGATTTTCCGCCCCTCTCTGAAGCATAAAGTACCAGCCATCTCAATCCAAGTGCAAATGATCTCTCTTTTCTGACATCCATCGGAACCTGATATGTAGCACCACCGACCCTTCTGGATCTGGTTTCAACCTGGGGCCTGATATTATCGATTGACTTTAAAACCACCTTTAACGGATCCTCTTTCATCTTATCCTTAATTACATCCATTGCACCGTAAACGATCTTCTGGGCAACGGCTTTTTTTCCATCCTGCATCACATTGTTTATCAATTTTGCAATGATGGAAGAATTGTAAACTGGATCAAGAACAACTTCTTTTTTCTTATCTGTTTTTTTTCTGGGCATAATGATCTCCTGTTATCCTTATCCGGTCTTCTGCCTTCTGGTACCGTATTTTGATCTGCCTCTTTTTCTGTTCTCTACACCGGTAGTATCTTTAGTACCTCTGACAACATGGTATCTTACACCAGGGATATCTTTGATCTTTCCTCCCCTTACGAGAACTATAGAGTGCTCCTGTAAAGAGTGTCCTTCTCCCGGAATATAAGCAGATACTTCTATCCCGTTAGAAAGTCTGACCCTTGCAACCTTTCTCATCGCAGAGTTGGGCTTTTTTGGAGTAGTTGTAAAAACTCTTGTACAAACGCCCCTCTTAAAAGGTGAATTCTCCAGCGCAGGAGAATTGCTCTTTTCTTTACTCCTTTTTCTACCAAAACGTATTAATTGATTTATTGTAGGCAAAAATTACCTCCCATTCTTTTTTTTCTGGAATTTTTTTTTGGACTTCCTAAAAATAGAATTTAAATTAATTTATAACATGAAATTATACTTCAAGTCAATGTTAAAAGCTTTTTTGAAATTTGTTTTTTGATTTAAAATTTGGATTTTTTTAAGAAAAAAAACCCGGTGACGACCTACTTTCCCACTCCGTCACCAGAGCAGTATCATCGGCACTGAAGAGCTTAACTTCCGGGTTCGGAATGTAACCGGGTGTGGCCTCTTCGTTATGGTCACCGGGAATAATTGCGCACTTTCATTAATATTGCTGTATTAGATTTGTCGGCAGTAAAGCTATATAAACTTTATGATTAAGGCTCACGACCTATTAGTACTGGTTAGCTTACTCCCTTACAGGAATTACACACCCAGCCTATCAAACTTGTAGTCTTCAAGTGGTCTTTAGCCCTCTTTAAGAGGGGGGAGATCTTATCTTGGGATTGGCTTCCTGCTTAGATGCTTTCAGCAGTTATCCATAATAAATGTAGCTACTCAGCTATGCTCCTGGCGGAACAACTGAATCACCAGAGATTTACCCATCCCGGTCCTTTCGTACTAGGGACAGATTCCCTCAAATCTCCTACGCCCACTGCGGATAAGGACCGAACTGTCTCGCGACG
>CAWHBG010000001.1:0-315000 GCA_963827565.1 Candidatus Aminicenantota bacterium | reverse complement strand
AAACTCAATTCAGTTCTAAATAAATGTATCTGAGCTTTTTTCTGTAAGAATTCAGTTCGTTATCATCAGCACATAATTTTTCCAGTTTATTGACATATTTTTTTGTGGCAAAGATATTTCCGATCCTGAAATATGACTCTGCAGGTTTTGCACAAAATTCCGGTCTTTATTGTTCTCTACCTTGTCGCAGTCCAGGTTCCCGAAGTATTATCGGGAGTTTCCCAGAGAGTCCCTGACATTGTATTATCGTCAATTTTTGTTCCTGTAAACTCATCAAGGCGTGCGGCGCTCACCCAGGTTATATCAAATACAATTGAACTACCCGTTACGGTATACAATCCTGTCCCTGTGTTGGGAGTGCATGTACAACTTGCTGTCCCCGATGTTTCAGAACCTGCAAATGTAACTTTACAATCGTACACATAGGTTCCTGCATAAACTATATGAATATTCCAGGTACCCTGAATATCAAACACCTTTTTCTTGCAGGAAGGCAAAAATACCAACAAAACAAAAATTAAACAACAAATTCCAAAAATTGATCTCTTCATTTTATTCCCCCTTTTTATATAACCTATATATTTCTTTTATTATATTTATCTCAAACTAAAAAAAATAACAAGATAAAATATATTAATGGTTATCCCTTAGCTTTATTAAGATATGTTCAAGTTTCTTCCTGTATTTATCTTTTTCCTGCTCTGAAGCTGCATATTTTTTGCCTTTATTTAAATATTTTTTCGACATTTCCAGATTTCCGAGTTTGAAATAAGCTGCTGATAATTTTATATAAAATTCTGATTTTTTCGAATCTCTCCTGATCGCTCTTCTGAAATGGTTTATCGAATTTAAATAATTATTATTATCATACTCTTCCATACCTAAACGAAAATGGTAATAAGGATTTTTATTTAATATTTTTTTAATCTGCTCCCTCAGTCTTTCAGCCTTTTTTTTATTTCCATTCAACTCATGGATAACAGCCAGATTATATTTAGCTGTATGGTTATACCTGTCCAGAATCACCGCCTTTGAAAAAAAATCTTCTGCTCTCTTCATGTCACCTTTTTCTTTAGCCAGAACTCCAAGGTTTGTCCATGCAAAGGAAAATGAACCATCAAATTCAATACTTTTTAACAACAACCTCTCTGCTTTGATAAGATCACCATTCAGGAGTGCTTCTGATCCTACATTATTTAAGTAATGAGCTTCTGCCCTCCTGTCACTTACAACTTTCCTGTTCCAGAAATTTTTCTCACTCCGGTACTGGAAATCAACCTCATAATATTTCACGCCGATGCTTACAACACTATTGATGTGGCTGCTGAATACTACAATTCCCTCCTGCCTGCTCCAGTCTGAAAAATCCGAAACTTCCTGGAATTGAGCATTAAGCCCGGAATACCTTGCCATCGAAATGAACATTGCCGTATAAGAGAGACAATTCCCCGACCTATTATCAAAAGTTTCTGATGCAGTATAAGTCCTGAGGCTTGAGTAATCAAATCCGACAACAGACCGGTCAAATATCAGTTCAACTATTCTATCAAGCCTCCTTTTCTCACCCCGAATCGGAAGCACTTCTCTGTCAAGCAGATCTTTCATTTCGGAACTGATCTTTATAAAAGAGGATATATCACTTTTATCCATTGAGGAGGCATCAAATGATAAACAATGTAGCAGGATAAACATTAAAAACATCAAAAAAAAAACAGGATACTTCTTCATTTCAAATAATATTATTTACTAAATAAAACAGATTTTCAACAAAACTGGTGAGAAGAAAAAGGGAGGGGGCGATTCCCCTCCCTGAAATCTATAATTTTCCCTGAAAAAATTTAATCTTTTACAGCTTTGAAAGCATTAACACGTCCTTTACCATAATATGGATCTTTTCCGGGCTTTCCCAGATCATCTGAATATTTCCCGAGGTGATTCTTTAAAGAATTCGGTTTCATTTTCCCATACTTGGAAATAACCAGAGCAGCGACACCTGATACAACAGGAGTGGCCATGCTTGTTCCCGCCATCCAGGACCATCCTCCCACAGTTGTAGAAAATACCATGTCATACCACCAACCATCAGCAGGATGAAGGGTGAAATCCCCACCGGGAGCAGCAAGGGATATTGAAGAGCTTCCATAGTTTGAATAAGAAGCAAAATTATCAAAATCCTGAAGACCGACAGGCCCTGTTGCTGATACAGTTACCCCGTTACCTGCTTCAGAAGGAATATGGATATATTCCCAAAGGTGATCAAGATCATATCCATCATTGCCGGCAGCGCATACAACCAAGGTCCCTTCAGAGATTGCCCAGTTTATTACATGTGTATATAAATTTTTAATTTTTGCAGCATCACTTGCAGTGTAATAAGGTAGAGATCCGCTCTTCTTCAGTAAGCCTCCAAGGCTCATATTTATTATGTCGGCATCAACCTGAACAGCATGGATGATACCTGCGACTATCCAGCTCTGATAACCTGAGCCTTCAGAATCAAGTACCTTTACTCCAATTAAAGTTGCATCAGGTGCAACTCCTATTGACCCCCAATCATTGTCAGAAGCTGCAATAATTCCTGCAACATGAGAACCATGCCCTTCATCATCTATAAAATCAGTTGTACCCGGAACAAAAGATGCGCTTGATGCAAAATCAATATTATAAAAAAGGTCAGGATGAGGGTACCAGATCCCTGTATCCAGAACTGCAACCCTCACTCCGAATCCGGTTACTCCATTATCCCAGGCCTTATCTGCCTCAATTACCGGTAAATGCCACTGATAACCGTAATAACTCTCATCCGACCCGATACTTTCCGCCATTTTGTGCTTACCGACAGGGATCATTTTAACTTTTACATCCGGCATTACATAAACACCGTGAGTTTCAATTGCTTCGGCATCTCCCCTTGTTGGAAATTCAGCAGTTGCAATTCCCACTGCTTTCCATATCTTCTTTAATTTTCCACCCGAGCCGTCAACGATCTGCTTAAGGTTGGCAGGGAGCTTTCCCGATTTTGAATTGATGATCCAGTCACCGGCAAAACTGAAAGTCAGCCCCAGACACAAAATAAGAACAACAAAAACAATTACTCCTGAAAATCTATGCTTCATGTAAATCCTCCATGCCTAACTTTTCTGTTAAGCTGTTTATTTTTTTTCAACCTCTAAATTAAAACCATAGAGGTTCTGTTTTGTGTATATCACCACGAAATTAATAAAACAATCGGGAATTAGTCGTATTTTTAATCTTTTTTACAATATAATCTTTTATAGAAGAAGATCATGACCGAGCTGAGGATTATTGTTGCTGTAATAGTAAAGTATATAGAATCGATTATGGTCTTATCCTTTAATATACCCTTCTCGATCGCCATGATCGCAATGGCAACCGGTGCGATTCCCCTGGCAAACACAGAGTTGATCAGGAACAATTCACCCCGGTTGAAAGCTTTTTTCATAGGGCCGATAAGATGACCTCCCTGCCTGATAACAAGAATGATCAAAGCTGCTGCCGCACCCAGAATTATGGCCTTCTTATTCGAAATATCGAGAAGAATACCTATGTAAACAAAAAAGAAAGTTTTCAGAAAAAAGGATATCTCGTCATAAAAATCCTTTTCCCTCCTCGAAATGATCTTCTTGATGGAACCGTCCTCAACATCCTCATTTTTAATGACCTTTTTGACCGACATTCTCAGCTTGATCGAATTGGTAAGGACAAGCCCGAAAAATAGTGCCGCCATAGGCCCGTTACCGCCAAGATATTCAGTGAGGAAGTATAGAAGGACAACATATCCGATCGTCACCATATAGTCCCTGTCCTTTACGAACTTTTCTTCAAGATATATCCACATAGCACCGGCAATAATTCCTACAAGGGCGGCAACGGCAAACAATGCCACAAGATGTCCGAGAATATCCGCAACCTTAAAAACCTTCGTTAGTTTCAAATCGATCATCGCCAGCGCAAACACAATAGCGAGGACATCAGTCATAGCTGCTTCAACCGTCAGGACGGACCTGATCTCCTTACCGGGATTTAGCTGATTCAGAACAGGAATTACAAATGAGGTTGAGACCCCTCCCAGGGCAAATCCGATCATCAGAGATATGGTGAAATCAAATCCCGAGAGCGAGAAAAGAAGCGTTACACCGGCGGAAGAAAAAATAAAAAAGAAGATTGCAATAAGAACTCCGGAGGAAAATCCCCTGAAGAACGATTTCAGGTCCAGTTTCAATGACCCCTCGAACATGAGGAACAATAGTGTGAATGTCGTAAAGAAGGGGGCAAGGATCCCCAGCGAATCCGGACGGATATAATTAAGTACATGGGGTCCGATCAGAAAACCCAGAATAATGAGCAGGAGAGTATCGGAAATATTGAACCTTTCAAATATAAGTTCCGCAATATAGCCCAGGATAATGACCAGTGAAAAGAGAAGAAGAATAAAATTTACATCCATACGAAAACTCCTTTAACCGGAGAGCACTTTTCGTTTCATCCTATCCGGCTTCCTATCATTTAGAGACAGAAGAATCGGATCTAAAATGCTGCTATTATTCCGGCAACCGCCCTGAGATATTCTCCATAATTACTTTTGAATATATAATCAAATTCGGCGAGGAAACGGATATTCCTTCTGAAGAGATACCCTGCATGAACAGCAACAGAACTGTAATCCTGCAAATTATCATCCGATTCCACCCAGTTATAAAGCCCTGCAGCATACCAGGGTGAGTCAACCCCGCCAAACGTATAGATCATTTCAACCAGTCCGCCTCTCGTTTTATAATCACCGGGAGCTTCCAGTTCCATAAAAGGATTGTCGTCCGTTCTATCCATATATTGGAAATTGATTTCAAGCGGATATAAAGATACGGTGAAGTCCCCCCCGAACATTGAAACTTTATTGGTTATGCCATCAGCAGATTCCTTTCCGTAAAATGCCGCCGCTCCAATCCGGAAATGTTCTCCAATATCCTGTGAAACTCGCCCGAATACATTTTTAAAACTATCGTCATCAAAATTTCTGAATTCATTCGCTTCATGGATTCCGGTTCCATTAAGAAGTTCTAAAACAAAATCGGGCCCGCCTTTCGGAACTGTATAACTTAACATTACCCCTCTGTCATACTTGAGGTCAAGATGGGATAATCCAGGTCTCACCCGGTAGATCATGTAATCCTCAAACGTAAGTTTTAATTCCCCCTTGAACAATGGGTCCGATATCTGGAACTGACCCAGAGCAAAAGATACACCCGTTCCGAATACATCATTGAACATGATGAATGCATCCTCAAGTCCTGCGATCTCTCCCCTTTCAGCAAAGAAGAAATAAAAATAGTATGAAACATTTTTTGCGATCACACCGCCGGAAACCAGTTTAACGTTATAGGGGGAAGAAATATCCATAACCTCTTCACCATATTTGTTTCGTGTCACAAAAAGATCTAATCTGATTGCAATGGGAAAACTTCTCATGAGCGATAATTTATCGTCACCCGTGTCAGTATAGTACCGGGAAGGAACTTTCCCGTCTATTGTGAAGCCGTTACCGGCAAATTCATCCCCGAAAGGTTTCAGCCTCGGGAAAGGATCATGACAGGTTTTACATGATAATTTATGTTTTCTTGCAAAAGCAGGTACCCCCTCAAGATCTACCGGCAGAACACTTATTAATAACCCCAAAACAATTAAAAAAAATATAATTTTTTTCATTTATTCTTCTCCTTATTAATCAAAAAAGACCGTTATCTTAGTACTATGCTCATTTACTTTGATAATCTCTGACTCTTCTTCGGGGACTTTGAGGAAATCGGCAACCGTTTTGACCAATTTCTGATAATTCAATACTGCCCGGACCACCACTTCTCCCTCAGCTATCTCATCCGGAAGCAGGAATGTAAATGTCTCAATTTTTGTTTCCCTGGGACCGATCCTGTAATCAACACCAAGTGACTTTGTATTCCATTGTTGTATGGTCATTCTTCCCTGGGGATCAAAATATGGCATCCTGAAGATCCTGTCGCCGAAAGGGACACCATCCCGCTGAACGCCTTTAAAATCAGGATCATTCAGAGCTATTCCCATATCCTGATATGCAAGGACATCTGAAGATATGGTATATTCCTCTCCTTCAAATCCTTTTTTATCAACCTTCAGGTGATATGTTTTCCCTGACGCATCTTTTGCTTCTACATGAAGCCAGACGATCCTGTCCTCAACAGATCCTGTCGGGAATTTATGTCCGGTCTTCTGGTTGAACAAAGCAACAGTGAACTTCACTTTATCCCCCGGCTCAAATTCACGTGATTCCGGATGGACCCTCAATTCGATAGTACCCTTGACCTTCCCCGGATCGTGTGCACCATGAAACAGATGTTGTCTTGCATCTTTATATTCTTTACCCATAAGAGCGGTTTTCATCGGAGCATTGGTCATATGGCAGTCATGGCATCTCACTCCCTCTTTTGAATACGGACCATCTTTCCACTCGAGATGAGTGGATTTGACCCAAATACCGTAGGGGCTTTTTTCATTATGGCAGGTACCACAGAATTCCGGCTGCTTCAGGAATTCTGATTTTTTTGTTATATGCTCCGGCGATACAACACCGATCCTTGGCCCATATTTAGTCCTCCCCGGTTCGGAAATATAATTAAAATTATGTGGTACTTCACCTTTAAACCCTGTGACAGTGTGACAAAAGTCACAGGAAACCGATTCGTTAGCTCTGCTGTTCTCTTCCGGTTTTGGAGGAGGTACATCACCTGCCATAAATGAGACAGGGGCATGACATCCGTTACATCCCTCTTTCACACTTGCAACTTTCTCATCTTTCTCTGCATGAGGGATCGCAAGTTTAAAGTATTCGATCTCATCCCAATGATGGGTATATGCCTGCGACATCATCGCCTGTTTCCATTGCTGATAGATATCTGTATGACATGAAGTGCCGCATAAACCCGGTTTCTGGAACTCTTTATACTTTCTAGTTCCCAGTGATTCATCCCCGACCTTTATATCTTCTGTGGATTCAGCCGGTAAAGATACGAACAGTAAGAGAATAACAGTAAAAAAAATGATAAACTTCATGGTTCCCCCTCTAAATTTATAGACTCTATTACAAATTATATAGAAATCGGAAAAAAACTTAAATATATAGTTGGAAAATTTAACTTTTTTTATAAAACGGTCTTTTTTCCTGTTAATGAGGGGATTTCGGAAATAACTATTGCTGATACTATTATCAGGCCTCCAAGCCCTCTGTGTATGGCAAATTTCTCTCCGCCAAGGGTCCAGGCAAAAACTGCTGCAAATACAGGCTCCATTGAAAAAATAATGGCCACTCTCAGAGGTGAAGTATATTTCTGAGATATCATCTGTACAAGAAAGGCCAGAAGCGTGGGGAAAATTGCGAGAAAAACAATTACCCCCCATACTGATGATGAAACTTGAAATCCTCCTCCCGTCAGCAAAGATCCGATCAAAGAAAATATTCCGACAAAAAGAAATTGATGAAAAGTAATAATATAGGGATCAGTTCCTTCCTCCATGAACTTTCCTGCAAATAATATATGCAGCCCATATGCAAAAGCAGTGATCAGAGTAAGGGCATCACCGTAATTGATCCTTCCGGGGCCGCCTGTAAGCACCCACAGGCCTGTAAGAGCAAGGAGTACAGAGAAGATCTTCTTCTTCCCGGGGACCCTTCTGAAAATTATCCAACCCATCAGTGGGACAAACAGGATGAAAAGACCGGTTATAAAACCGGAATTTGAAGCTGTGGTGAACTTCAATCCAATAGTCTGAGGAAGGTATACAACAAACAGTATAACTCCGAGGGCAAATCCTTTCTTAATATCTCTGAACACCCTCTTTTTAGTAATCTTCAGAAAAATAAACATTAATGAAGCTGCGATTATAAACCGGTAAGACAATAATGTTAAAGGAGAAATAGAATTAAGAGCATTCTTTACAAGAAAAAATGTTGATCCCCAAATGGCTGCAGAATAAAGGAGTCCGGCACCTGACAGAAACTCCTTATACTGCTTCATGTTCGGTTCTTTTTATGATCTCATCCTGGAGTTCCTCCACCAGGTCAACAAAATAATCGCTGTAACCGGCAACCCTCACAATAAGGTCCCTGTATTTCTCCGGTTCTTTTTTTGCTTTTTTTAACGTTTCAGCATCAACAACATTAAACTGAATATGGTGGCCATCGAGCCGGAAATACCCTCTTATCAGGTTAATGATTTTATTCATGGAGTTATCATCTTTAAAAAACGAGGGGGTAAATTTCTGGTTCAAAAGGGTCCCGCCTGTTTTTATATGATCTATTTTTGAAGCAGATTTCAGCACGGCTGACGGCCCCTTTCTGTCAGCACCCTGAACCGGGGATATCCCTTCAGAAAGGGGTTTCCCTTTTTTTCTCCCGTCAGGCAGAGCACCTATAACACTACCGAAATATACATGTGATGTCGTTGGGAGCATATTTATCCTGTGCAGGCTCTTTCTGGGGCCTGCCTTACCATCAATCGCATCATGGAATATATTGAATATCTGCACTGCTATTTCATCAGGATAATCTTCATCATTCCCGTATTTCGGCGTTTCATCTCTGAATTTGACCCTCATATCTTCATTTTTTTCAAAATTGTTCTTCAATGTTAAGAGCATGTCTTTCATCGAAATATTCTTTTTATCATAAATATTATATTTCACTGAAGCAAGGGAATCGGTAAGGGAACCGAGCCCCACACCCTGGATATAAGTTGTGCTATACCTTGCGCCTCCGCTGTTGTAATCAGCACCATTCTTAATACAATCCTCAATAAGAATAGAGAGAAACGGAGCTGGCATATACCTTGACCAGACATCACCGATTATATTATTACCGATGATCTTGATCTCTGCAAAATGGTTCACCTGTTTTCTGAATGCATCCATTAATTCATCAAATGAAGTTAATTCAACCGCATCTCCTGTTTTAAGTCCGATCTGTTTTTTTGTCCGGGGATCAAAACCATTATTGAGTGTTATTTCAAATATTTTTGCCAGATTAAAATAACCTGTCAGAATGTAACTCTCTGTACCGAAAGCTCCTGCTTCAACACACCCGGAGGCTCCTCCGGCCCTTGCATCTGCCAGATCCTTACCCTGTGCCGTTAGTTCCTGAATTATTGCATCAGTATTGAAAACAGAGGGTTGTCCGAATCCTGTTGAAATGATCTTTAATGCCCTCTTTATAAATGAATCGGGATTCTTTTTGCTCACCTGGATCATTGAACTCGGTTGAAGTATTCTCATTTCCTCGATTACATCCAGAATTATATAAGTTAATTCATTTACGCCATCCGAACCATCCGGTTTAACCCCCCCCAGATTAATGAGAGCAAAATCTGTATAAGTATTGCTCTCCTTGGCAGTTACACCCGTCTTCGGAGGAGCAGGGTGGTTATTGAATTTTATCCAGAATGAAGAGAGCAGTTCCCTGGCACTCTCTTCTGTCAACGTCCCGTTACTGATACCCTTATTGAAGAAACCAATCAGATGCTGGTCAAGCCTCCCGGGATTAAATGAGTCCCATGGATTAAGTTCTGTAATTACCCCCAGGTGAAGGAACCAGTAATGCTGAAGAGCTTCATGAAATGTATCCGGTTTTTCTGCCGGGACTTTACGGCAGATTCGGGATAATTCGAGGAGCTCTTCTTTCACGGAAATAACTTCTTCTGTTTCTCCAAGGGCCTCAAGTTTATCCGCATATCTCCCGGCATAACTGATCATAGCCTCGGCAGATATCCTCATTGCCCTCAATTCCTCCTTTTTCGCGGGGCTGTCGGGATCATTTTTGATATCCAGAGCCTCAATAGCTTCATCAATTTCTGAAATAATATCATTCAGCCCGCTCTTAAACATTTTACTCCCGAGTACAGTATGCCCCGGCGCTCTCTGCTCAAGAAATTCGGTAAATACTCCTGCACTATATGAATCTTTCCACTCATCAGGCAGGCGGGAGAACATAATATCTCTGGTACTTTTATTTTCCCAGAAAGGGATGATCTCTTTCCGGTAAATATCCTTCAATTCCTCATCCGTTTTAAACGAAACCTTCTTTCTGCTGTCTATCATCTCCAGGTCTTCAATACTATGGAGACAGACCTCGGGATAGGTCGGCGTCGCTTTAGGTTCAGGGCCTCTTTCCCCGACGATCAACTCACCTTTATTGACGGGAATTTCTTTTTTCTCAAGGATATATTTAAATGCCATTGCCCGAATGACCGGAACAGATCTGCCCCTTGATTCAGAAGATTTGTAAAAATTGTTTAATAAAACCGCTCGTTCAGCCGATATCTTGTTGATTGCATCCAGACTCTGTTTTCTGAGTTTTTTTATTCTCTCGTTCATCACTATCCTCCGACGCCCACACTAAATCCGTTTGTTTTTAACATTTCCTTCACAGATTCTATTTTATCATCAGAAGGGGGAGAAAGGAACTCCATGGATGAATCAATGCTTAATTTCCTGTATTTGGATATTCCCAGCCTGTGGTAAGGGAGAATATCAATCTCGGGGAGGTGCCCGTTTTTTTGCAGGAATTCTACCAATTCACCGATATTCCGCTCATCATCATTATATCCGGGTATTAAAGGGAATCTGATCCGTACGTCTTTCCCGTTTTCAAGTATATAGTCAAGATTCTCCAGAATAACCTTATTATCAACACCTGTAAATTTTTTGTGTTTTTCAGGGTCCATAACTTTCAGGTCATATAGAAAAAGATCGGTAAAAGGAATAATTCTTTCTATTACAGGTCTTTGTGTATATCCCGTTGTATCAATTGCCGTATGTATCATGGAATTTTTCATATTTTTAAGAAGAAATAAAAGAAAATCTGGTTGTGAGAGTGGTTCCCCACCTGAAAATGTGACTCCTCCACCCGATTCCTCAAAAAAAACAAGATCTTTTTTCAACTCATCTGTCACATACCCGGAGGTGACATTTCTGCTTTTACTTCCGCCATCTGAATTTCCCAACCTGCTCTCGGGATTATGACACCAGAGACATTCAAGTGGACATCCGGTCATAAAGAGTGTTGTCCTGATTCCCGGCCCGTCATGAAGTGCGAACCTTTTTATATCAAAAATATTCCCTTTAATCTCATTTACCATTATCTATCCCGTTATTCCTGAAATTCAGAAGTAAATAATATCAACAGACCGGATGCCAGTCAATCTTCATATCTATTTTTATAGTTGAAATATTGTCCGAATTAAAATAGAATCATAAATTGAATTTATTAATTTAACTATCAAAAGAGGTGAAAATGTCAGACGAAAACAAAAGTGTTGTGAAATCGGTATTAAAAGAGATCTCCCAGCCGTTCATAGACCTTGCCCATACATCAAGGGCATTGTTCGGAGTTAACCTCTCATATGTCCTTGAGGGATTGACCTATTTCGGTGTGGTAGGACTTCTCGCCATCTTCTTCAATGAATACATTCAACTGACCGATGTCCAGGCAGGGCCGATGGTCGGCTTCCTGACCGGCGGTATTACACTTGCCATGCTTATACTTGGTGCAACGGTCGACTGGATAGGTATCCGGAAAGCACTCCTCAGCGCCCTGTTCTTCATGCTTGCAGGGAGAATTCTGTTGACATTATCACCTGTGCTGGGGAAACCCGGACTGTGGAATTCTTCACACTGGCTGGCAATGGGAGGTCTTGTTGGAATTATTATCGGTTATGGTATCTACCAGCCGGCGGCATATGCGGCAGTAAAAAAACTTACTACCCCGAAAACTGCAGCTATGGGATATGCAATGCTGTACGCCCTTATGAATCTCGGGGGATTCCTGCCCGGCCTTATCTCTCCTCCGGTAAGAAGAGGATTCGGTATCACCGGAGTCTTCTGGGTATATGTGGCCTTAACGGCAGTGGGAATTGTTGTTGTGTGGTTCATTATATCAAAAAAAGCGGTTAAAAAAGCCCTCGATAATGTTTCCCTTGAAACCAAAGGGAAAATTGAAGAGGAAGAAGATGAAATGAAGAACATGACGGCAGGGGAAAAAATGAAATATTACCTGAAAAATTTCCCCCTGAAGGACGGACGTTTCCTCTTCTTCATATTTATCCTGATCCCGGTTCAGACCCTTTTTGCCCATAACTGGCTTACCCTTCCCCTTTATACAAGCAGAGCATTTGAAGGATTTGTTTCCGATAATTTTGAGTTTTTTGTGAACCTGAACCCCATTCTTATCTTTATCCTGACACCTATCGTAACCGCGTTAACAATTAAGAAAGACACCTACAACATGATGATCATCGGTACATTTGTTATGGCAGCTCCGACATTCATTCTTGCACTTGGGCCTAATTTTTATACTTTAATGGGATATCTGCTTGTAATGACCATCGGAGAAGCAATGTGGCAACCGAGATTTCTTCAGTGGGTTGCAGAGATCGCCCCAAAGAACATGACAGGGATCTACATGGGAATAGGACAATTTCCATGGTTTTTAACAAAAGTCCTTACAAGTTTATATTCAGGATGGTTCATTATGAACTATTGTCCGGCAGACACACCTAAACCGGAATTGAATACCGAATTTATGTGGCTTGTATACGGATTTATAGCTATATCTACACCGGTAGCACTATTCCTGGCAAAAAAGTGGATGAAAAAAGGATTCAAAACTAAAGCATAAAAAAAAGGGGGATGGCCTACCATCCCCCTGAACAAAACAAATAATATAAGGTTATTTAACCTCTTCCGCCTCTCTTCCTTTTGCCATTACCATTATCAGCATCATTCCCGGTTCCGTCACAGATCCCTGTTCCGAAATTTCCACCGAAGTTGAACATATGCTGAAAGGAGTTAAAAGAAGATGATGAGTTGATCTTATTCCTGTTCCTGACCCGGTTCATTTTCCCCTTTGCCAATTCCGTATCCGGTTCCGTCCTTTGGCCTTGTCCAATCCGGATCTTCATGATTCGGTATCCCGTCTCCATCATGGTCCCTGAAGTTGTCATTGATGCCGTCTCCATCTTCATCGATGAAGATACAGGTCCCCGTTCCATCGCCTTTTCCGTTCCCTGCAGTCAAAACAACCGTTCCAACCATCATTAGTGAGATCAGAATAATAAATAATTTCTTTGTCATTGCCGCCTCCTTTTCTATGTAACTTATTTAGCATAATGCTTGCCAACTTTATGGAATAATGTAGAACAGCCTCGAAAATCCTCTGCCACAAACGAATTCGAGGTGATCATCACTTTAAGATGGTCATCCGGAACACTGGCATATACGCAGACGGTAACGTACTGCCGTAAATTTCTGCGGATAATTATAATTCCGAAACAATTGACCAATAGATCCCATTGAACTAAAATCGGAGGAGAGGAGAATGAGTTTTATAATGGACAACAGATCACGGATACGGTTTATACTATTTTTATTGCTTACCATCATTGTGATCGATGTTATGGGGTATGTTCTGATCGAAAAAGTTTCCTTCAGCGATGCCCTCTATATGACATTCATCACTATCAGTACTGTAGGGTTTGCAGAAGTGTTTCCTCTCTCAGGCTCCGGAAAAATTTTCACCATTTTTGTCATTATAAGCGGACTCGGTACCTTCCTCTATTCAGTCGGATTGATTGCGGAGTATTCGGTTGAAGGGAGGCTGCGTAAGATCCTCGGGAGGAGAAAGATGAAAACGATATCCAATCTGAAAAATCATATCGTCATAGCCGGATTCGGAAAAATGGGAGAGACAGTTGCAAAAGCTTTCTCCGAGCAGAAGAAGCAGTTTATAATTATCGAAAATAACAATGAACGGTTTTCCGCCGGTGAAGAACTGGGGTATAACGTCCTCTTCATGGATGCAACCAGAGAGGAGGCCCTGATGATGGCCGGAATAGAAAAGGCAAAAGTGTATATTTCGATGTTGTCGGGTGATGCAGACAATGTATTTACAATTATGAGCGCAAAGGACCTTAATCCCGACCTCCATATAATCGCCCGTGGTCAGGAAAAAGCCAATGAACCCAAATTGTACAGAGCAGGAGCAGATATCGTTATATCTCCTGTGACACTGGCATCTACACAGGATTATCAATACTACCCTCAAACCGAATGTCGTCAATCTGATCGATCTGGTAACACAAACCGGTGAAGACCCGCTCTCGGTCGAAGAGATCACCATCTCAGAGAATTCTCCCCTGAAGGACAAGTTGATCAAGGATTCGGAATTAAGGGAGAAGACGGAGGCGATGGTGGTCGGTATCAAACGGGGAGAAAAAATGCATTTCAACCCATCTCCATTAATGAAGATCACCGAGGGAGACATCCTTATTTTGATAGGTGAAAAATCAAAATTATCCGACATTCACTAAAAAGACTGAATTTTATGTAATTAAGTTGATTTATTCAGACTTCTTACCTGCTATATCTTTCTCAGGGAATTTTATAATCAGGCATTTATTTGGATAATAATTTCTATTTCGAATTTTCTTCGAGTTTCCTTTTCAATTCTTCATTCTCATCGAACAATTCCTTCATCCGTAATTCACGATCAACCATTGCCTCATTAAAACGCTGTAAATGTTCATTTTTTTTTACTAATTCTCTGGTTTGTTCAGCAACCTTTTCCTCCAATTTATCTTTTAACTTAATAATCTCCGCTTCCGCTTTTTTACGCTCAGAAATGTCAGTACAGAAGGCAATAAACTGCTCATTTGGCAGTGAAACAGCATCCAATCTGACAGTAACGGTGGAGCCATCTTTTTTCCCTAATCTGCCCTCATAACTCATTTTCCCTTCTTTCTTCAGCTGTTGAAAATGGACAAGATCTTCTTCAAGAACTGAAATATCCGGAATTGATAGTTTCAATAGTTCATCCCTTGTATAGCCCAACAACTCACACGCCTCTGCATTGACATCAATATATTTGCCTTTAACATCAACAACAAATATTCCCAGCGGCGAATGCTCAATATATGTTCTGTATCTTATTTCTGAATCCTGAAGCGCATTCTCGGCTCTCTTTTGCTCTGAAATATCAATAAAAACCGTTTGGGTTGCAGGTTCATTGTTATACTGAATCAATGTACTGAATAATTGTACCCAGCGAACATCTCCCCCCTTATGATTTATCCTGTACCTTCCCAATGGATCTATATCCTTTCCTGATATTCGATCTGCAAAGGATCTGAAAAATGCTTCTCTGTCATCCGGATGAATGAGACCTGTTAATTCTTCGGGACCAAATGATTCAAGTTCCATAGTCGAATAACCGGTTATCATTTCCATTGGCGGGCTTGCATAGGCAATTCTTACCGGATCGTTCAATGCCACAACCATTCCCTGAAAAGATTTCTCCACGAGTGACCGGAATTTCTCTTCGCTTTCTTTCAGTGCCGATTCAGCCAGTTTGTGTTCGGTAATATCTTCCCCGGAACTTAACAAACCCGTGATATCGCCCGAATCATCTGTAACCAGAGTGTTAAACCATCTTATAACCCTTTTCTGACCGTCTTTTCTCACAATTTCATTTTCATGTGTTTCCGGAACCTCTGTTTCCCCATCCATCAATTGTTTAAAATACTCTTTTATTTCACTCCTTATTTCTTTTGGCAGGCATGAGGAGAACCAGTTTTTCCCATAGAGTTCGCCCTCTTTATAACCCAAAATGTTGTAACCTTTTTTATTCAGTAGTGTTATTTCCCCTTCCCGGTTTAAAGCAATGATCATACTACCGACGATGTTCAGGTAATTGTCAGTTACATTTTTTTGTTTAACTAATTCCTCTTCTGCCTGCTTTGTTCTCAGTTACATTCCTGAAATATCCGATCAAACCATTTGGCTGATTTTGCTCGTTAAAAGATAGGTTTATACGTTCCTGCAAAAAACTCCGGTTTCCCATCCCGGGAAATCAAAGAAGTTTCGAAGTACATTGGATTTCCGGTTTTCATAACATGTTTCTTGGCTTTGACAAGTTTGTCCGCTTCCTCTTTTGACAAGAAATCATGATCGGTCTTGCCGAGCATTTCATCTTCTGTAAGTCCCAACTGAGGATTGATAACCATTGAATACCTGAGTTCACTATCCTGCACCACAATGTGATCGGGAGTATTGGATATAATGGCCTTAAACCACGCTTCGTTTTCGTTTAACTGATCTTCCCTTTGTTTGCATTCAGTGATATCCCTACCTATGCAGTAAATTACTTTTTCCTCAGGTAGAGGTGTGGCCATCCACTGAATATGCTTAATTGAACCATCTTTACAGATACATCGGATTTCAAAATTTACAGGTACTTTTCCCTTTTGATAAATTAGAAACTTCTTCATTAGTTATTTTACGGTCTTCAGGATGTACAAAGTCCAGGAATGGTTTTGACAACAATTCTTTTTCTGTGTGCCCCAGTATTTTTTCCCAGGCGGGATTCAGGGATTTGAAATATCCGTCGAAACCTGCAATACACATTAAGTCCTGGGATAACTCAAAAAAATGTGCATTGAAAAATTTTGAATTGGGATCTTTCATATTAACATTATATTTTATTAATATTTATTTACAAATATTTACGGGATATATGTTCGGTTTAAATTCACTAAGAGAAAATCAAATAAGTGCAATAGGAATTAATACATTTCTTATAACTATTAATTTGTGCAACTAAAAAAAGGGGGAGCGGCAGGGCAACCGCTCCCCCTTATTCAAGTTTAAATAAATATTAGAGGAAACTTTATATCTTAAAACCTTTTCTTCTTTAAAAATCCATAGCCCAGGTCAGCACTACATATCTTTTCGGCGCCGGCCTGAAAAAACTTGCATTTGAAAATTCCGAATAGAGTGCATTTGATAAATTCCCGACGATAACACCCAACCTCATCGGTGTCCTGCTGTTTTTGAACAGGTTCAGCCCTGCACTTGCAGTATGAACTGTGAATCCCGGAATAATATCTCCGATAGGATTATCACCAAGCTGCACCTCTTTCTGGGAACCGTTGACCCTCAGATCATAAGATGCCCAGAACAATCCGGTAGGATTTTCATATCTTGCACTAAAATTTAATTTTGACGAATAAGTATCAACATAAGGAGTTTCAGGATCACCGAGATTATCAGAGTTCA
This sequence comes from Candidatus Aminicenantota bacterium, assembly GCA_963827565.1. Taxonomy (GTDB): domain Bacteria; phylum Acidobacteriota; class Aminicenantia; order UBA2199; family UBA2199; genus UBA647. The sequence goes on along the minus strand of CAWHBG010000001.1, from coordinate 297,852 downwards.
GTTTCGTATAGTTCATGTTCAGTGAGAGGCCGAAATCAAGATAAACACCAGCGGCAAGCTCGAACCCTTCCATTTTCAGTTTATCAACATTAACATTCTTATATTCAGGAAGCCCGAAAATATCATTTCCAGTTGGTGATATTCTTATCCCGTCATATATTTTGTTATTAAAATATGTGAATTCGAGGAAATAGATCCTTGATCTGAATTTCATTCCCAGGTCAAAGTTGAGTGATGTTTCAGCTTTCAGGTCAGTGTTTCTGGATTGGAAAGCACTCCCTTCAGGTGTCGCACCATTATAAAATCTTTCGATCAGATTGGGAGACCTGAACCCTCTTCCAACAGATACCACGAGTTTCAGGTTCTCAGTAATACCATAACTCAGATTTGCAGCGCCTACGAAAGTATCATCAGTACTATTATAGATCGGTTCTCCCTCAAGACCGGGAGTATTTTTTGTTTTGGCATTTACATTCTGATAACGTACACCAAGGATCAGTGATACCTTCTCTGTTATCGAAATATCATCCTGAGCAAATATTCCCAGACTTCTGTAAGTGCATTAGGTACGGATGGAGTCGTGTCTACTGAAGGATGGGCGGGCCCGAATCCGACAACGCAGTTGTGAGGCTGTCATTATTCCTTGTTGAGTCTGCAGAGTAATCGGTTCCAAATGTAAAAAGATGATTACCTGCTTTTTTATTCATTTCAAGCCTCAAACCGCTTGAATTAATATCTGCATAATTTTCTGTTAATATGCTGATCCCGACTTCAGGCATTCCCGGGATTCCGAACGGAACAAAAATATCATTTATCAGTTCCCTCTCATTTCCCCGGGTATATACAACAAAACTCATATGATCTGCAAGTACAAAGTCCATATTGCTGTTCTCATATTTGAATGTATACTTTTCAACTTCCTGAAGGGGATATCTTATCTTTATTTCCGCATCACCCGGATTATAATCAGCAGGATCCACATAACCGAAACCGGCATCGGTTGCCTTATAATATTCATATTTCATTGAAAGATCTATTGAATTTTTAAGTTTATATCTGAAAAGCAGATTCAGGCCGCCATCCTTCACTCCAGTATCATAAACGGTTGTATCGTTATCAAGTGTAATATTTCCGAATGATCCGGCAGGAGCCATATAATCATCAGATTTTCTGTAATTTCCGCTTACCATGAATCCGAATCTTCCCATGTTACCATTTAGGCTGGCAGTCATTTTATTCTGCGAATCGTGTGAACTGTATCTGTATCCGAGGTTTCCGTGAATTGATTTTCCTTTAATATCATATTCCGGGTTTCTTGTGATCACATTAATAACACCACCAATGGCATCAGATCCGTAGAGTACCGAAGCAGGTCCTCTTACAACTTCGACCCTCTCCACTTCCGAGATATCAATCAGGGCCGGGATCTCACCGAAATCCTGCTGACGGCGTGAATTGTTCATCCTGATCCCGTCTTCCATAAGGAGGATCCTCTGCCCTCTCATACCTCTGATAACAGGCCTGCTCTGATTTGAGCCTACACCGTTCACATCAACTCCGGGCATCTGCAGCAGAAGATCCGAAACATTGTTCGGGGTCTTCTCTTTGATCTCTTTCTCCGTTACAACACTGACAGCTTTCGGAATGCTGAATGTGTCTTTCTTTGTACCTGTAGCAGTTACAGTCATTTTATAAAAAAGTTCTTTCTCTTTTTCCTTCTTTTTTACTTTTTCCTTTTTCTCTTTCTTGACATCATCTTTCTTCTGCTCATCTCCAAAGAGTGAGTTGTTATCACCTGAAATAGAAACAATAAGAAATAGAATTATCACTGTAATAATTTCAATTGGTTTGAATCTGTTCATAAATGCAGTCTCCTATTCATTTTCAATATGTTAATTTTAAAACTATCAGAGAGTCTCTTACAAGCATTTATGACAAGGTCATGACATTAAGAAACGGGGAATAGTAAGATCAGGGAATAAATTTATATCCCTTATTCCTGACAGAGAGGAAATGTTCCGGTCTTGAAGGATCCTTCTCAAAAAGTTTCCGGAACTTTAATATAAAATTATCTATGGTCCTGGGCGTCGGAGAAACATCCATCCCCCAAACTTCCTCAAGTATATCAGCTCTTTTGATAGGTACGTCCGAATTCATAAAAAGGTATTCAAGAAAACCGATCTCCTTTTCGGAAAGGATAACATTTCCGGAATTGCTTTCACACTCCCGCGAATTAAGGTTTACTTTGAATCCATTCACTACCATAATCCGGCTCGAAGGGATCATCCTTTCACTTCTGCTTCTCCGCACCAGCGCCCCTACCCTTGCAATCAGCTCGTCCATACTGAATGGTTTCTGAATATAATCATCAGCTCCGATATTCAAACTGCTTATCTTACTCTGAATATCTGTCTTGGCAGTCATCATCAGTACCGGAATGTTTATACTTTCTTCCCTCAGTTTCTTAAGCAATTCTATTCCTGAAATGCCTGGCAGCATAATATCCAGGAGAATCAGGTCAAAATGACCTTTCCTCATCTCGGCCAGAAAACTTTCCGAATCCCCATATCCGGAAACAATGCAGCCCGCATTTTCCAGATTCAAAATCACCATTTCGGAGATAAGCTCATCATCTTCAATTACTGCGATCTTATAATCCATCTTATTTTCCCGAGGGGAGGATCACTCTAAAAGTTGCCCCCTCTCCTTTCCCATCACTTGAAGCATCGATATCCCCGTTCATCTGCCGGGCAAGTTTCCTGGTAATATATAATCCCATACCGGTACCATGTGGGGTGTCGGGAAGTTCATCCCTTGAATATTTATATGCATTAAATATTTTTTCTGATGATGTGTTGAAGCCCGGGCCGTTATCCAGAAGAGTGATCATTACATCTCTACCCGATCTTTCTGTTTTTACTTTAAGGATCAGCCCGCCTGCCGCATACTTCTCCGCATTATCAATTATGTTATCCAGAATTACCTCCAATGCATATTTATCACATTGGACTTGAACAATTTCATTATCATCAACTTCAAATCTTATCTCCCCTTTTGTAAGATTTAAAGAGTGCTCATTAAAATAGGAATGGAGGAAAGCGTTGATATCAAACTCTTCGATCTTAAGTTTTATACTATTTTTGTACGAAGATCCGGTTAGAATATTCTCTGCCAATCTCTCCTGTTTTCTTATCTGTTTTAATGCAAGATCGATAAATTCAGGAAGCTTCTCTTTGCGGATCGATCCTTTTTTTAGGCTTTCCAGAAAAGATCTGATACCTGTTATCGGGGTCTTTATCTCATGCGACATCCTTCCCCAGAACTCTTCCATCTCCTTTGCAGATCTTTTCTCAAGATCAATGAACTTGAAGAGAAAAATTATACTTACAAGGACTATAAATGCCAGCAATCCGGATTCTCCGAACACCATCAGTTTTTTCCGTCTCTCATCTTTTTCTATCATTTCGATTATATCCTGATCAACTGCAAGGAATAGAAGAGGGTCACTCCCCTCAATTTTTTTGTATATCCGGTCTGTACCAGGTTCAGATTTTAAAACTTCAAACCTTTCATCCTTTGATACCTTCCCGGGGCAATCGGGATATCTTTATCTTCCACCATCCGGTGAAAAACAGCGGAGAGTTCATGTCTCAATATTTCCTTTTGGTGAGTCGTCCGTTCCCCAATTGATCTATAGATAAAAAATGACCACCAGATCACGAGCAGAGTAAGTGAAAGCAAAGTTATAATAAAAACAATATGGTGAAGATGAGAGCCTACCACATTTTTTAATTTAATAAGTTTATTAAATTTCAATTTCAAGATTCTTTAATTTGTATCGAAGTCCCGACTCTGAAATACCCAACTCTTTTGCCGCTCTGGTTTGATTATTTCCATGTTTTTTAAGAGTTCTGATTATAATCTTCTTTTCGATAATATTCAATTTTTCATTAAGAGACAGAGTGCTATCCATGTCTTCAATATCAAGTTCTTCCCCATTAGCCGGGTTGACATACAGAGGAAGGTCTTTTAATGTCAGGATCCCCTCTCTGGCAAGAACCACCCCCCTCTCAATTATATTCTCAAGCTCCCTTATATTCCCTTTATAATCATATTTTATCAGAGTGGAAAGGGCATCAGAGGAAATGGTTTCGATAGATTTATTTTCCCTTTCCGAATATTTTCTGATGAAAAGATCTATAAGTCCCGGAATATCTTCCCGCCTCTCCCTCAGAGGGGGCAGGTCAATATTAATTACATTAAGCCTGAAATAAAGATCCTCTCTGAAACTTCCCTCACTGATCATTTTACCGAGATCCCTGTTTGTTGCAGTTATGAGCCTGACATCTGTTTTAATTACTTTGTTTGAACCGAGCCTTGTTATCTCCTTTCTCCTGAATAGTCCGTAATAATTTTACCTGAAGCTCGACCGGCAGGTCCCCTATCTCATCAAGAAAAATACTGCCCCCCTCTGCCTCTTCAAACTTTCCGGTCCTGTTCTCCACTGAGCCTGTATATGCCCCTTTTACAGCACCGAACAATTCCGCTTCAATAAGTGTTTCCGGTATCGCGGCAATATTCACTTTAATAAACTTGCCTTTACCTCTTTTTGATCCGAAATGGAGAAGATTTGCAATCACCTCTTTTCCTGAGCCGCTCTCACCGGTGATCAGGACATTAGCCTCCGAATCAGAGACCCGATGCGTCAGGTTTAAAACATCTTCCATTTTCTCTGAATCGAAAATGAAATTGTCAATTGACCACTTTCTCTCTGATCTTCTCCTTCAATTCAACATTCTCTTCCCTGAGTTCGATCTTTTCCACTATATTGTCAATACAATGGTCGAGTTCATCCATCTCTACAGGCTTTGTAAGGTAATTATATGCGCCCATTTTTAAGAAGATGTGACAGCCTTCTCAACAGAACTATATGCTGTCATAAAAATAACGGGCATCCCCGGTTGTTTCTCCTTAATCTTTTTATAAAGCTCAGCACCATCCATTCCAGGCAGCTTGTAATCCAGGATTATTATATCTACCGGATTCGAATTAAAGTGAGACAACCCCTCCTCCGCAGTCAGAAAATGGACAGATGAAAAACCCCTTTTCTCATATTATCCTTTATTGCCTTCCCGGCAAGTTTTTCATCTTCTACGATCATTATCTTCACTTTTCTTTCAATGTTCGCCCCCTCTTCAAGAACTATTTCAAAATTCTTATTTCCCTTCTCTCCTGAAACCACCCTGATTTTTCCGTCCGAGAGATTTTAAATTTTTTAAGACTATATGCAGGCCAAGTCCCATCCCCCTGGATTTTGAGATTCATAGGGTTTGAAGATCTTACTGATCCTCTCCGGGCTGATCTCCTTCTCCGTTATCCAGGATATTTACAATAAGATCACTTTTCTTCAGGTAAAATTTATGTTTATCTTATCTGCACCCGACTTCGACACCATTATCGATCAGATTTAACAATATCTGTACCAGAAGATCTCTGTCAGTGACAAAAGTCTCATCCCGGGATTCAATTTTAAAATCGATGCCTTTCTGAACCATTTCCGGATTTTTAAGGATCTTAAGCTCTTCAACAAGTTTACTCAGTCTGATCTCGTCAAAATTGGGTTCCACATTCTTTGAAAGTCCTGAATATGAATTAATAATATCAGATATCCGTCTTATCTCCCCTTTCACAGCGTCCCTGTAAAAAACCGCTTCTTCAGAGAGATCCAGGTAATTGTCAAGTGAGTTAAAAGATAAATAGATGGAATTCAAAGGATTCTTTATTTCATGAGCTATTTCAGATGTAAGCATTGACAATTCGGCAAGCCTCTCCTTTTCCTCTCTTTCTTTATGATATTCAAGGTCCTTTTTATAAAGTATCCTGTCATATTTCAGACACAACAAAAACAATTACAATAAGAATTGAGAGTATTATTCCCAATATAAATAAAAAGAATTTTCCTGAACTTTGTTCAAATGTTCCCAGGAAGTGATAATCAAAACCGATAGTCAGTGAATACTCCGGTTCATCCTGTCCCTGTAAGTCCCTTTGACCTCAAATACAGTTCCGATCGGTGAAGATATGAACCGTGTCTTCTTCCCCTGAAAAAACAGCGGGGAAATACCCTTCATATCGGGAAAGGAGATAGATTAGTTCATCCCCTTTTTTAGACCCAGTATAGAAGATAGATTTGTTCTTGTATAATTCATCCAGAAATCCTTTGATTTTGGTTTCTCCCATTTCATTAAGGTGAAATCCGGAAATCCCAATAAATCACTGATCGTTCTACCACCGGCTGATGTCAGGTTTTTAAATTCACTGTTGATCCTGCGCCCTGTTGATCCTGTTGAGTGAAATTATAGAACCGATAATAATTATAAAAGAGATGGACAGTATGAAAAAAAAACCGGATCTTCTTTTCAATTTTTCCCTTTCTTTCTCATTTCCCCTTTCCATTTATTTTTCCCAGGGCCGATGCCTCTCTCCACGCCATAAAGGGAAACCCGAACTGTCCCTGAAATTGAATATTCTCCACTGGACTGTCAGTGACTGAGCCAGTATCACATCTTTTTCCTTCAAAGTTGTTAAGAGATCCCTTCACAGCCTATCAAACTCCCCTTATCACATCAATTTCATAAAACCATAGTGGAGAGACTTCAACATCAAAAGTTTTCCGGTCTTTTTCTCTTTAATTTCAATAATTATGAAACTGTTCCCGAGATACCTCTCTTCAGTTCTGATTTTAACAATCTTTACCGGAAACTGTGACAGATCTTATCCATTCTGAAATACTTGAGTTTGTCTTTTTCTGAAAAGGTGAACAGAGAACAACAGGGATAAAAAATATAAATGCCGTTATTATTCTTCTCATTTTAAAAATAGTACCTGATACCGGCAGAAAGTGTCAACATTTCATAATCAAAGAAGTAATCCAACGAACTGTTTTCCCGAAAGACAAAATTAAAATAGGCATTCAGCTCCCGGAATTTTTTTGTGATTGAGATATTCAGAAGTGTGAGTGAATCCTCCCTTCTTCCATTTCAGGTTCAACAACTATCCCCTCATCATCCATAACATAAACCCCGGGATAATTTTTATCTACAAAGGAGATATTTGCCGAAACGGCAATTTCGGCAAAAGGTATGAATTTAATACCAAGAGTAATCCTGCTTCCATCCCAGAGATAATTATCATTATATGGATATATTACATATGAATTATTGATTAGAGTTTCGGCCTCATCCAGCCCTCTGAAATTTTTCCTTAATTCGGCCTCCGCATACAATCCGACCTTTGGGCCTATCCCCTGGGAAATACGGAAAATTCCGCTGATATTAGGAACAGACATAGAATTCTCAGAATTCTTTCCATTATCGATCGCCCAGTCAGATTCCGGGATTATTCTGGCAATATGACTGTAGAACCGGTAGTTAAAACCTGTCTGGAGACGGATTGTGGTCTGAGAACTGAAAAATTTATTTATTTCCAGAAAAAGGGTATGATTCGAAAAATCGAAAGATGAGAAGTTCGGATAGGTCCTGATCTCCATGCTGTATCCGGATTTAAAAAGAAGTGTGGGGGCCAGATAGTATTTAAAACCCAATTCTAGCGGAAGGGCCGCTGTAGTTGAAATCGGTATAATAGTCCCTGTATGCCAGCACCGGGTAACTGAGATTAAAGTAAATATAGTTTCTCCCCTTCAGATATTTAAGCAGTTCAACTCCCGGTTCGATCCTGTATGAATTGAACTCTGAGTTCTCTGCAAATATCGAAAAATTCCCGTCAAAATAGAGATTTGTATTTTTAAATGTATAATTTATATCTGCAGAAAATGCATTAACAAAATCTTCTATTGCGGTAGAATTCAGGAATATGTTATCACTGTAATAGCTGTTTATTCCCACACCGAAATTTAACCCTTTAGACAATCCTGAATTAATAAATATAACAAACAATATAAAAATCATTAATATCTTTTTCATTTACACCTCTAACTGTTCACAGCATTATTATTGCCAATATACGGTTTCTCTCCCTTAAAAATATTTTAAACAGCTACAGGATCAAATATACAGGAAAGAATAAAATTAAAAAAGAAATTTTCGCAAATTTTTGTCTTTTTCGCAAAATTTTGCGAATAATGTTGATTTTCTGCTCATTTATAATAAATTTAGAATTAACTCAGGACATTGCTGGAGCAATAAACAGACGACATCAAAAAAAAAGAGATTTCTATCTTCTGCCCTTACCTTTTTTCCCTTTACTTCCGCCTTTGCCTTTGCCCTTTCCGCCACCTTTGCCCTTTTGAGAACCCATTTTGCCGGATCCGGTGGAACTACCGGAAATTATCATATTGCGGGATCCTTTTGTCCATTCCGGATCTCCGGATTCATCGCGGAGGAGCATTGTCTGCCCTGCTTTAGATACACTTGAAGCATAATATTTTGTACTTCCCATTCTCTGTCCCGACAAATGAATTCACAATTATATTATCACCCTTACTTAAAGTCATCCTGTCATTGGAAAACAAATAATCAGGCCCCATTGAGATATTGTAAATCCCCTTACCTTTTCTCGCCCTTATCCGCAAATGCAGGCCGGGCGACTGATAACGGCCATCCTCTACTTTGGTTACACTCTCAACCGTGCCACTTATGGTCTTTTTATTCCTAGTGTCAAAATTTTTCCCCGAATCTCCGCTTTTACTGTTACCGCTTCTGTCAGAACCCTGCAATCCTGAAAATAAAAGAAAGGAGCAGACTAAAATCAAAAATGTGATCTTTTTTGTTGTTCTCATGAGAACCTCTATTCAAATACTTACTTTTATTTAAATTTATTGACCCTTAATTTCCCGCCAGGCAAAAGCATTAACTGTTTTGGAAAGCCACTTGTCCTTTAATGCTGAATCATAAACATACAAACCGCTATTATGGATTAGCGCCGTATCAGCCCAGATCAGGCCGAACACATCAGAACTGTTCCTCATATCGACTTCTGCATAAGGCGCATAGATCGTTCCGATAAAATCCGAATTATGTTTGAAAATAATATCGTCGGTTGATCTGGAATAGATACTGAAATCTGATGGAACCCCCGGATTACCGAGAGCATCTATTACTGTAATAGTACTGCTCTCTTTGGTTTCGAAAGGACCATCAAGATAAATATTAACTTCTCCAAGAGATGTATCAATTATAAGTTCACTCGCATTTTTAAAGTCCGTTCCGGTAATGTAGTAGTTCCCGGCAGTAAGAGTGACAGGGACATTTTTCGGAGCTACAAGAGTTGTCCCTGAAATTGCTGTTGAAGAGGCATTGTCATTGGAAGCTATGACCGAATTAAATATGACTTCCAGGTCACCGCCGATGATACCCAGTGGATCGGGATCTATCCTGTCAATGTCAACCACATCACCTGACAATGAGGATCCTGCATTAATTTCCGATGTAGCATCAGTTCCTGAACTATCCTGACCAAGAACTACATCTCCATCAACCGATGCTGAGTTTTTCAAAATAACCTCACCATTTGATGCCACATCTGCATCACCCGTTGAAGCAGCCGGGAAACTGGAATGTGGAGGAAGCGGCCCGTCATCGGAATCCCAACTGTAAGCTCCGCCGGAATTTCTTATATCAAACCAATCATCACCGAATCCGCCATAATCCACAAGGGTTTTCGGCCTGACCAGAACTTCTATTGTCTTGGATGAATTTTGCGGCCCTTCACCTTTCACACTGAATATATAGTCAACGCCGCCAACATCAACCATGGTCATTTGAGTCGGCAATGTGAAGTTAAAACCACTCGGTGTATTTCCAAGACTAAAGTTTATAACTGTATCTCCAAGGGCAATAGTTCCATTTGACAATTGTTCATTTATTTTCAAAAGCGCATACTGCTCTCCAGCCTCAGCATCATAAAAGGCTATTTTGCACTCCTTCATGAATTGAGAGGTCTTTAATGCACCCGCACTTTTTGATAAAGCTGATAATCCAAGCAGAGAGAGCAGAAGTACAACAATAAGAGAGAGAACAAGAATTGAACCATTCTCTTCCGTTTTTATTTTTTTTCTTATCCCATTACACATTTTTCTCTCCTTTTAAATATTATAATTTCTCAATGAAATATCGAACTGCATAAAATGATAATGATATCTTCCAATCGGAAGTGTACTTTCCGGAATATCACCCATTTGTGGTTTTACAAAATGGACTCCTGTATTGCTCAATTTATTTTTCTCTTCTATAGTTCGAAAAAGTGCTGACACCCTCACACTTCCGACCCCTTTATCAAGAAAATCAGATAAAACATTCGCTGCAGATATTGCTGTCCCGCTGTCATCCAGATATAATAATTGAAAATCAAAGATGTTGCTGATAATCTTGAATGGGCCTATTCTACGGAAGCCACCCGTCGAAACATAAGGAGTAACATTGAGAATATCTCCATTCGCTGCTCCCCCGAAATCTGATACCTGAACCAGAGTTCTCGATCCATCTGTTTCCGACATAACCAGGAGAGTACTGAAATAGTCAAGTCTTACCACAGGTGAGTCGGTCGGATACAATCCTGTACCTGCATTTGCAGAATCTGCATAATTCGTAGTATTAAGCAGGCCGGAAAAATAGACCGGATCACTCGATATGTTAAGGCTGGTTACACCAACCCCTGTAACTGCAAAAACATAATAACCGTCATTACGGGCAACTATTCCAAAATCTCCAATTTGCCAGGCGGACGATCCGTCAACTTTCAGCGTCGTACTCACATTCAATGATGACACTGATGTAAGAAAATCACTTGTCAGAGTTGTTACCCCTTTAGGATCACCGGAAACAAGAATCACTCCATCTGAATAGGTCGTATTATTAAGGGGATATACTCCGTTAAATGTCGAATCATCGAGCAATTCAGAATTATTAAACATAGAAATGATCGATCCTGAACTTTTCAACTGATCGCATAGGATCTGCTCAAATGCCCTGCCCTCCTGATCTATATTAAGTTTTTTACTTTCCGTGATCTGAATATCTTTAGTTGTTAATATCATATCAAAAAGGCCTATCGCAATTACCATGGTAACAATGATCGAAACAAGAAGTTCGATTATTGTAAACCCGGAATTATTTTTCAATTTGCGCTCCTGATAGATTTGATCACGATTGGCCTAGAGTCTGTCCCCTGGGTCCTCCATACTACCGAAACCTGAATAACAGAATAGTCAGAGAATGGCGTGACAGAATATGAGCGCCTGAAGATCGGATAGTTAGGAATCTCACCGAAATCATTCACAATACCGTTGAAAGACATCATTGAAGTCGAGTAATCCACACTTTTCATCTGTTCTATACCGTCTTCAGCAAGCTGGATCGCTTTGGTATTGTTTTTTGAAATGTAATTGGAATGAATGTGAGCCCCAATCATAGAAAGTACTCCAAGAAGGACAAAAGCGAATATAGCCATCCCAACCAATACTTCCACGAGTGTAAAACCCGATTTTTCAGTATGTGAAATTTTCTTCAATTTTAATTCCCCCTGATGTATTAATCGTTATTTCAATATTCCCCATTTCGGGAGATAAAAGCCTTATGGTCTGAGATGCACTGAATCTTAATGTTGACGGGTCAATTAGAAATCCGCCGGGACTGATTATAAAATCAGACAATGGGGTATCGATCTGGATGCCGTCGACAACGATCTTCTGTGGTTCATACAGGTCCCAGGATGAAGTCGATGAATTGAAGAAGTAAGACGCGAATGACTTTTGCCCCGTGCAGGTAAAACGGTAATTTCTGCTGTCTGTCGTTGCGAGTTGTTTAAGAAGATGGAGTTTTCCCACGATTTCATTTGTCTGACTTCTGAGTTTGATCCTGTCCTTACTGCTGAAACTTAAACTTAATCCCACAGTAGCAAGTATTCCTATCAGGACAGTTACGACCAGCAATTCAATAACGGTCAACCCTGAATTGTATTTAAATTTATTGTCAGTTCTATTACAACTTTTGTTGTATACATTCATAATTATATTAATACATTAATTAAAAATCATTAACTATAGAGCAATATGCTTAAATACGGTACTAAAATTAATTTTTATTTTTAATAATAAAGTATTAGCTTAAACAGCACTTAGCTTAATGCTTTTTTCTTATTTTACAAAAATAACAATATCCTGGAATGTTTTTTCACGGGAATTATTTGTTATAAAAAAACAAATATAATAAAATTAAATTAATGAAACTTAAGAAAAAAGTATACATCTTCCATGCCCTTACAGGCATTGTCATATTCATCATTTTTATTCTTTTCTATAAGTTTCATTTTACAGTAGCGCTGACTAAATTGAAAAAAGAGAAAGCCGATGTCCTTACGGAGGGTGTTACTACATTATTAAATAAAGAAATCCAGAGGATCACTCTTTCCAGTGATGATACTGCCGCCTGGGACACAATGTACAGGTATGTCGTGAATCCGACTGAAGAGATCGAGAAGGATATGGCCCCTGACCTCTTCATAAAGTATATGAAGCTCAGTCTTTATATCGTTGTCGATAATGATCTCAAAACTATTTATTCAACAGGATACGACCGGAGAATTGATAAAAAAATTGAGTTTAACGAGTTCAAGAAAAAGAAAGGTGAAATATGGGATTTTCTCCTTGAATCCTTCAGGATAAATAAGAACCACGAGCACATTATCTCAACAAAACACGGAATTATAATGATCGTGTCATCACCGATCGTAAAAAGTGACGGAAGCGGCACCTCCAGAGGTAGATTTCTCCTTGGACACATCATTGATGATCAATTTTTCACTGAAGTGTCCAACACTCTCGGAGAAAATGTATGTTTCAGAGACCGTAATTTTATCCCGGAAAACGCCAGGCTGCTTTTAAAAAACGAAATGTATAAATTATATGAGGATGCAGATTTTATTAATATCCTTAAAGATGTTTACGATACGCACGGGGAATATGCATTTACTTTCGAGATCAACGCAAAAAAGAATATATCAAAAACATTCCGAAATATTATTTTCATCTATACATTAGGACTGCTTGTGATATTTCTGGGAGCGGCGATAGTCATTTATCTGTTTTTCAACAAGTTCATTTTGAAAAAGATTGAATACATTTCCGAAAAGACAACCCAAATCGTTACATCCGAAGATCTGTCCATTACATTTCCCGTAAGTTCAAATGATGAGATCTGCCAATTGAAACGGAACCTCAATAATATGCTGAAAAGGATGAAGAGAGAGATAAGTAAAGACTCTCGATGCACAAAATATGTTGATGCTGAATGAGAAAATGATCTTTCTGGGAAATATTACCGCCAATATTGCACATGAAGTCATCAATCCGCTCTTTGCTGTATCGAATGCTGTCGAATACATCAGAAAATCGGAATATTGTAATGACAAAAAATTGATCGAGGCAGTAAATATTATTGAGAAGGAAACCGCAAGGGTCAGAGAGATCGCCATGAATCTTAACCGTTATTCGATCCAGAAAACATTGACCTTCTCAAAAGCTGACCTCATTGAGATCATTGATGCATCCATTATGGTTGCAAAATGGTCAAGGAATATTGATAAGATAAAGTTTCATTTCGATATGCCGGCGAAGAAGTCTTCCACTATATTGCAACCCGGGAGCGATATCAACAGGTATTTATAAATCTTATTTTAAACTCAATTGATGCCATGAATGGAACCGGTAACATTTCGATTAACATTTCCGAACAGGAGTCGGTATATAATATTGATTTCTCAGATGACGGCCCCGGATTTGATCATAAGATCATCGAAAATGCATTTGACTCGTTCAAATCAACAAAGAACGGAAAAGGAGCAGGACTGGGGCTTTATATTTCCTACAATATAATCAAAGATCACGGAGGCTCTATCTCAATTGATAAAGACAATAGTGGTGGGGCAGGGATCTCTATCTCGATCCCGGTTAGAATGGAGGGTTAACAATGAAAAATAATCCCAGGATCCTGATCGTAGATGATGAGAAAGATATTCTCAAATCATTCAGATTATGGACTGAGAATAAAGGATTTAAAGTATTAACGGCAAGTTCAGGAAATGGGGCCAAAGATATATTGAAAAAGAATACAATTGAAGTATGTCTGCTTGACCTTAGACTTGGAGATGAGAACGGGATAGAATTGGCGAAAGAATTGAGTGAAAAAGATGAATTTCTGAAAATAATAATCATTACCGGATACCCTTCCTACGATACAGCACTAAATTCAATTAAATCGGGAGTTTTCGATTATATATCAAAATCGGAACTTCAGAAAGATATCCTTTCAAAGATACAAAGAGCAATTGAAGCAAGAAATGACCAGATAGCTGAGTTAAATTCAAGCAATGTAGGAAAGTACAAACTGGGACTGGTCTGCAATCACACTCTTGTAAAAGAGGGCTTTGCCAATTTTTGCGCATAAAGAGAAAGAATTTCATCTGACCTGCACCTTCCATTCGTTTGATTATATTAAGAAGATCAGATTTTAATAATGAACTTGATTTTATTCTTCTCTGCCCTCTGTGCAATGAATCAACATATAGATGATCCTGTCGGATTTCGTCACAAAACTAAGGGTATTTTTTCCAAAGGCAAAAATTTTATTTACAGAAGACTCGACTGATCAGGAAAAAATGGTTGCATTGATAAAACAGGGAGTACGGGGATTTCTCCAGAAAAATATTTCAACCGGAAACCTCAAAAGGGCATTCAAATCAATAGAGAACAATGAATACTGGATAAGCAGATCACTGAATGATAATCTGATCGACCAGCTGATAAATATCAGTCAGGGATCAAAAGGGGTTCTGAACACAGAAAATGTTTTCCAGTTATCAAAAAGAGAAATGGAAATCCTGCAGGCAATCTCTTCGGGGCTCACCAATCTGGAGATCAGCGATAAGTTCTTTATCAGTGAAAAAACCGTAAAAGCCCACGTTTATAATATGTTTAAAAAGATGGGAGTTAAATCAAGAACGCAGGCGGTAAAAAAAGCGCATGATTTTCACATACTATAAATTTTTAATATAAAAAAAGGGGGTGTGAACACCCCCCTTTTATTTAGTTTTCAAAGATTTATCTTACTTAGATCCGATACCTGTTTTGAATGAAACCTTAGCAGTAAGATTAAAATAAAGATCTCCCTTGAGGTCACTGTCTGCATAGTGAACATATTTGACGTTGGGTGATATCTTGATCATTTTGCTGATCTTGAAACTGACGCCGGCAATCAGCATTCTGGCTTTCTCAGATGCCGCTGAAACCGGAATATAACCGGATACATCCTTGTGATTTAGATCGTTCAGCATATCATACCGTGCAAATGCTTCTGCTTTTTCCCCTATCTTCAGAGCGCCGAACGCAGAGATGATCCCGTTGTCAAAATCAGCGTCATCAGAAGTATAGCTGAGCCCGCTGTATCCGACACCAACTCTTCCCCATCCACCTTTGAAACCACCGAAAAAATGGTAAAAGGTGTAGTCTTTGCTGCCGTCATTCGAGAAATGAGCATTGGCTTCCAG
This sequence comes from Candidatus Aminicenantota bacterium, assembly GCA_963827565.1. Lineage (GTDB taxonomy): Bacteria > Acidobacteriota > Aminicenantia > UBA2199 > UBA2199 > UBA647. Next base: position 282,294 of record CAWHBG010000001.1, on the reverse strand, counting down.
ATACATGTTCATCTTCTCATATCCGAGTCTTCCGTAAAAGCCTTTTCCTGAATTGTCTTCACCCTTGTTTGAGCCGTAGTTACCATACATTACTGTATAAACGAGGCCGCCTTTGGTCTTTCCGTCCAGAGCCACACCAAAATCTCTCGATGAGGCCTGCTTCCAGAAGTCCGGAGCAGTTTTCTCAATGAAACGGTAACCCCAGAACTTCTCCACTTTGTTGAATGAAGGGGGCTCAATGATCCCGATCAAGAGGCTCATACCATTTTTCAAACTCTTTTTCAGATGGGCATTCTTAATGTAGGGAACCATCGTGTCCTCATCAAACGCAGGGCTGTTCATTTCGAACCTGACCCTTGCCGACCAGCCGTCACCCAGTTTGGTGTTATAACCAAAATAGATCCTTCTGATCCAGAAACCGTGCTGACCCGACAGATCTTCATTGTTCTGATCAGCCACTACATAATATTCAGGGATCATATAGCCCTTCAGGTCATCTGCAGAGATCAATGATGTGAATACGAACATAATTAAAACCGTAAACAAAACCAAATTCTTTTTCATAAATTCCTCCTTGCTTTGATGGGAGATTATAGGGATATATAATTCAGAAGGTTTTAATTGTCAGTTAATTTTCAGTTAAAAAGCAGAATTTTTTTCTTAACAGAAAATTAACACGGGAAATAACTTCCATTAACACTTACTATTTATTATCCTTTGTATGGTTGAACCTTTAACAGGCTTTATGAAAAGCCATTGAAGAGGTGAAAATGATGACCAAAAAAAGTATTTTTATTGTCGAGGACGAGCCGGATATTCTTGAACTGATCGCTATCAATCTTGAAAAAGCCGGATATTCGGTCAGAAAATTCCTGACCGCCTCCGACCTGTTCACAAGCCTGAAAAGCTCATCGCCGGATCTTATCCTTCTGGATATCATGCTTCCGGACAATGACGGTATTGAAGTATGTAAATTACTGAATAATTCACCTGACTATTCAACGATTCCCATTATCCTCGTTACTGCAAAATCTGATGAGGTTGATGTTGTCCTCGGCCTTGAGATAGGCGCTGATGACTATATAACAAAACCTTTTTCCGTCCGTGAACTGGTGGCCCGGGTGAAAGCGGTTCTCAGAAGAGGTAAAAAAGAGGCTTCATCGGGAAAGGAGATCACTTTCGGCGATCTCCTCAGGATCATTCCGGGGAAATTCGAAGTATATGTTCATGGAAAAAGACTCGCTCTCACCACCACTGAATTCCAGATACTGGAAATGCTGGCCCAAAAGCCCGGCTGGGTGTTTCCCCGGGAGAAAATATTATCCATACTCTGGAACGATGAAAAAGATGTATTTGACAGAACAGTGGATGTTCATATCAAGAACCTCCGTGATAAAATGGGTAAGGCCGCCGATTTAATCGTCAATATCAGAGGAGTGGGATATAAACTGGATCCGGAGGTCATATCAAATGGGTAAACTAAACAGAAGCAGGATTTATATAAAGAACAGTTTTTCACTGAAGGTATTTGCCGGATTCACCCTGCTGATACTTTTTATTATTGTCAGTATCAACCTTTTTTTCAATCAGCCGTTGAAAAATTTCTATATTGCCGGACTGAAGAACAATCTGATGAGGGTGAACCTCAGTCTGGAACCGGAGATAAAAAGGACCCTGAAAGACAGGACCGGAGAAGCGCTTGACCGGTGGGTGAAGGATGAGGGCAGAAAGATCGGCACCAGGATCACTGTCATCCTGCCGGATGGGGAAGTGGCTGCAGATTCCCATAAAGAAACGGACTCCATGGACAATCACGGGGACAGGCCCGAGATCATCTCTGCCCTGAAAAATGACCGGGGACACTCTCTCAGGTTCAGTACTTCGGTGGGGGAACAGATGCTCTATGTCGCCTCCCTGGTCATCGAAGGAGGCGATATCAAAGCACTTATCCGGACCAGTATCTATCTGAGGGATATTTCCGTATTTATGAAATCCCTCCGGAAAAGCCTGATGCAGATATCTGTTGTTTTTTTCTTTCTGGCAATGATTGTATCCTGGTATCTGTCAAGGAAATTCAATAAACCGGTCCGGTCGATCATCGACGCCACGGAGAAATTCGCTGCCGGGGATTTCAATTCAAAATTGTTCTTTGAATCCAACAACGAATTCGGAAAACTGGCCCGAAGCTTTAATAAGATGGTGGAGCAGCAGGAGACGGTTATTTCAAAACTGTCCCAACGTGAAGAGGAGTTATCTACGGTAATCTCTACCATGGAAGAGGAACTGATCGTGATCAACAGAGATGGAAAGATCATCCATTCAAATGAAGGTTTCAAGGAACTCTGTAATACAAATGAGATAAAAGACTCCCTTTACTGGGAAGTGATCCGTATCCCGAATATAGATAAAATGATCTCCGTCAAGCTTCGAAAAGAATAAATCTGTCTTTAAGGAGATCAAGTATAACGGGAAACATTATCTGATAACCTTTTCGAAGATCTATGACAGTGACCGGATGGTCATCACTTTCAAGGACATATCCGAGATAAAAGAACTGGAACTGATGAAAAAGGACTTTGTCATGAACCTTACCCATGAATTAAAAACTCCACTGACGGCCATCATGGGCTTCATTGAAACCCTGGAGGATGAAGAGGATATTAAAAACCAGGAATATATCAATATTATTAAACGGCATACAGAGCGGATGAATATGATCGTTTCTGATCTCATGGTCATATCGGAACTGGAAGACGATAAATCAAGTTTTGACTTTCATGAAATAAATATCACTTCCATACTGAACAATATTATCAAAATGTTCATTGATAAAATAAATGAAAAGGGGATAACACTGAATATGGATATTGAAAAGAAGATCCCCGAGATACCAGGAGAGGAATTTAAACTGGAGCAGATGTTTATTAACCTCCTCGACAATGCCCTTAAATATACGGAAAAAGGGGAAATCAATATCAGATTGTCCCATTTGAAAGATGAAGAATAAGATCCGTTTTATCATCAACAACACCGGTTCCTATATTCCGGAAGATGCTCTTCCCCGTATTTTTGAACGTTTTTTTGTGGTGGATAAATCCAGATCGAGAACACTTGGAGGGACAGGGCTGGGACTCTCCATCGTGAAACATGTGGCCCAGCTTCATGCCGCTGAAATTTCCGTTGATGCAAACCCCGAAGATGGAACCACATTCACGGTGGACTTTCCTGTAACAATTCAGATACTAAAATTTAAATCTTAACAGAATTTTAACAATCTTTTCATCCGGCATTAACCCTGCTGTACAATAATTAAATATTGACAAAAGGAGGAATTATGAAAAGATTTACGACTTTATTTTTTGTTTTTGTTTTAAGTTTCTCAGTTGCGCTGATGGGCGCTAACCAGAAGATCGTTATCGACGGTTCAACCACAGTAGGCCCTATCGCAAAGGCATTTGCAGAGTATTACATGGCGCTTAAACAAAGATGTTAATGTATCTGTCAGTGAATCCGGAAGCGGCAACGGCGCAAAGAGCCTGCATGAACGGTAAATGCGATATCGCAGATATGTCCAGGTTCATGAAGGACAAAGAATTCAAGGCTCTGTTGCAAACGGGATCTCTCCCGTGGCTCATGTTGTCGCTCTGGACGGCCTGCCGATCCTGGTCCATCCCAGCAACCCTGTAAACGAACTGACCTTGAACAGGTAAAAAATATCTTATAAAGGGTGATCACTAACTGGAAAGAAGTAGGCGGCCCGGACAAAAAAATCGTGCTTGTCAGCAGGGACACAAACTCCGGCACCTATGAAACATTCAACAAGCTGGTGATGAAAAAGGAAAAAATCGCAAAGGAATGCGAATATGTCGGAAGCAACGGCGCAGTGAAAGGCCGGGTTCAGAGCACATCACAATGCCATCGGTTATGCCGGGCTGGGTTTTGTTGACAGAACAGTAAAAGCCCTGAAGATCGACGGTATTTATCCTTCCAAGAAAACAGTAACTTCCGGAAAATATCCTATCGCCAGGCCCTTGTTCATGTTCACCAACGGATATCCCAAAATGGGAAGCCATCTGTACAACTTCATCCGGATCTATCTGACAGAGAAAGGTCAGGAAATTATTAAAGAGGATCGGTTTTGTTCCAGTTACGGCATATAAAAAGTAAATCAAAGTGGGAGCAAAAACTTATAATAGTATATTAATAAGCAAGGGGACCAGCCGCTGGAGGCGGCTGGTCTCCTTTTTAACCAGATCAGGATTTTTTCTGGTTACTTCAATATCCATCTTTGCAGTTTTTCTGATCATTCTTTATGTGGCTAAAGATGCCCTCCCTTACTTTCAATTGAGGGGAATCGGTGAGTTCTTCACCAGCTTAAAATGGTATCCCGCATCAGAACCACCGGAGTTCGGTGTCCTTCCGATCATTTTCGGAAGTTTCTGGTTACAATTCTTTCCACGGCGATGTCAGTGCCTCTTGCATTATTTTCAGCATTCAGCCTATCCGACATTCTCCCCTTCTCGGTCCGGCAGATCGTGAAACCGGTGATCGAGATTATCGCTGCCATCCCTTCTGTGGCCTACGGTTTCTTTGCGCTGGTCATATTCGCCCCTTTTCTTCAACGGAGCGGCGGGCATCTTCTGGGTGTTGGGGTCTGGATGGTCGGCGATTCCTATCTTCGGCGTATTCTGATTCATTTCGACGGGACAGTTCATTCGGAACCGGTTTTTCGCCGAAGGTCCCGAAATGGGCCGGAGCTCTCATCTACGGTACTGATTGCAGTACCCGCATTATTATTGATTTATAAATTATCTTCCGTACTGTCTCTTGTGAAAGTTCAAAGCGGAGCCAACGCTTTAATGTATCCGTCATTCTTGCCATTATGGCCCTTCCCACCATCGTCAGCGTCTCAGAGGACGCCTTGTTCGCCGCAGGCCGTGAAATCAGTGAAGGCAGCTATGCCCTGGGGGCCACCCGGGCGGAAACCTTACTGAAAGTGGTGGTACCGGCAGTAAAGTCAGGGATATTCGCCGCCGTCATCCTGGGGATCATGAGAGCGCTGGGTGAAACGATGGTGGTCTGGATGGCCTCGGGAAACGCTGCCCAGATACCGGAACCCTGGTACAATATCATGGAACCCATACGGACCCTCACCGCCACTATTGCCGGAGATATGGGAGAGGCCGACCATGTCACCGGGTCAGCCCGGTACCATGTGCTTTTCGCCATGGCCTTTTCCTTCTGGTATTCTCCTTTGTGGGTAACCTGATCACTGAGTGGATCATGACCCGGTCAAAGAAAAAATGGGGTAAATAATGGACCTGAAATCAAGAAAATTACTGGATAAAACCTTCAGCGGGCTGGGATTCTTCTCCATTGCCCTGCTGACCATGTCACTGGTTGTCATCCTGGCCCCCATATTTATCCGGGGCACCGGCGCTTTCCTCTTTCAGGGCTACCGTGGAATTCAGGAATTTCAATTTTGAGCAGCTGAACCGGGGCAATCAGGAAAAGATCAAACGGGATGTGGCGAAAGCCGCAGAGGCCAGGAAATATGTGTATGAGTTGATTTCAAAATTTGAAGAGCAGGTGGAGGAGGAAGAGATCCCCGACGCCTACAAATACGAAGAATCATTGGAAGAAATTCAGACACATGTAGAAGAGCTGCTGGGCCGCTACCCCGGAGAGGAACCACCGGTGATGATGCGGGACCGGTACGGCGCCACCCGGTGGGACAAAGCAAAAGAGATACCGCGACCGGATCCTGTTTGCGGAAACCTGGGATTATTCCGACCCCGACAGTATGGGGAAAAAGGTGATGGCCCCCGGATCGATCGTGTTAAAGGTACGCTCCCTGAAGACCCTCTTCCCTTATTTAGAGAATAACCTTGAAAAACTGATGCTTCCGAAACTGACCTTCTACTGGCAGTTCTTCTTTGACAAATCCTTTCGATTCCCATCTGTTCGGAGGGATCGGCCCGGAACTGCTGGGTACTTTTTACCTTGTTCTGGGGACCATGATCTTCGCCATTCCCATCGGTATCATCGCTGCCATCTATCTCACTGAATTCGCCAAACCCGGCAAATGATCGACTTTATCAACATATCGGTCAGCACCCTGGCCGGTGTTCCGAGCATTGTCTTCGGACTTTTCGGACTGGCATTTTTTATCATGACGGTAAAGGTATCGGACTCAAAGAGCGTACTTGCCGGGTCCCTCACTCTGGCGCTTCTGGTGCTGCCCACCATTATCAGGGCATCCGAAGAAGCCCTGAAAGCAGTACCGCAGACCTACAAGGAAGCATCCCTCAGCCTGGGGGCCGGGAAAGTTTATACTATTTTCAAAGTTATTCTTCCTGCTGCCCTGCCGGGAATATTGACCGGTATTGTGATCAGTATGGGGCGGGCAGCCGGTGAAACAGCACCCATTATTTTTACCGCGGCGGTCAGCGTGGGAAATCCGCTGAAACTGTTCGAAACCCTTTCCCAACCCACACCGGCGCTGTCATGGAACATTTATAACCTGGTCACTGAACATGAATCTGTTGAGGAAATAAGGCATGTACAGTTCGGAATGGTCTTTGCCCTGGTGCTTCTTGTGCTTCTTCTAAACCTTACGGCCATTATTCTGAGGGCAAGGATCAGTAAAAAATTGAGAGGATAAATATGATACAGAAAAATATAAATAAAACTACAACAACCTTGAACCAGAACTCTAAGGCCACTGCCGGAAACAGAACCCATATCCGTTCAGAAAAGTTTTCGGTTTTTTACGGATCAGCCGAGGCCATTAAACAGGTGGACCTGAATATACCCGAAAAAAGCGTTACCGCTATCATCGGCCCTTCCGGATGCGGTAAGAGTACGTTTCTGAGAGCGGTCAACCGGATGAACGATCTGATCCCTTCCTGTCATACCAAAGGGAAATTGTTTTTCAATAATGAAGAGATCTACAGCCAGTATACGGACCCCGTACTGCTCAGGAAAAGGGTGGGCATGGTGTTCCAGAAACCCAACCCATTCCCCAAGACCATCTTTGACAATGTGGCGTTCGGACCATCCCTGTATACAACAAGGAAGAAGAGCGAGTTGTACAACATTGTTGAAGAGAGCCTTAAAAAGGCGGCCCTATGGGACGAGGTGAAGGACCGGCTCAACCAGAATGCCCTGGGGTTGTCGGGGGGCCAGCAGCAGCGCCTCTGCCTTGCAAGGGCACTTGCTGTAGAGCCGGAGATCCTACTGATGGATGAACCTACATCGGCACTTGACCCCAGAGCAACGGAAAGGATCGAACAATTGATCGATGACCTCAACGGGACCTACACGATTCTGATCGTTACCCACAATATGCAGCAGGCTGCCAGGGTATCTGATGATACGGCTTTTTTTTATGAAGGAGAGTTGATAGAATTTGCTCCGACAGGGCAATTGTTCACCAAACCGGGAAAAAAGAGAACAGAGGAATATATAACCGGCAGGTTCGGTTAAGGAGAAAAAAATGTCCATGCATCTTGAAAAAGCGGTAAAAAAGCTTACCGGAGAACTGATATACCTCAGCGCTCAGGTGGAAGAGAGTGTAAAGTTATCAATAAAATCTCTGATCGAAAGGGATAAAAATCTTGCAGAAGATGTTATCCGGAATGATGAGATCATTGACCAGAAGGAAATTGATATAGAAGAAGAGTGCCTTAAAATATTTGCACTCCATCAGCCGGTAGCGATCGATTTGAGACGCCTGGTAACAATAATGAAGGTCAACAACGATCTGGAGAGGATCGGGGATCTCGCCCAGAACATCAGTAAAAATGTTCTCCGGATACTCTCATCATCAGTTATTGTTGAAGGATTTGATATCGATAATATCTGCAATTCTGTTCAATCCATGGTAAAAATGAGCATTGACGCCATTTCGTCAGTCAACATTGATAAAGCACGGGAAATACTGAAGACAGATGATAAAGTTGATGAGCAGAACTCAAAATTGTATCGGGAAATGATAGAGAAAATGAAAAACACACCTGAGAACCTTGAAATTCTTATTCAGTATATTCACATTATCAGGCACCTGGAAAGGATCGCAGACCATACAACCAATATCGCGGAAGATATTATATACATGATAAGTGGTGAGATCGTCCGGCACCAGGAAATCTGAAAAAAACATAAAAAGGGAACTTTTCACAAATATTTCCGTTCTATTTACATAAGGTAATTCTTAACGGAGGTTATTATGAAAAAATTTACCATTTTAATGATTCTTATGTTATCGGCTGTACTTGTATACGCGGGAACTTCTGTCAGCGCCAACGACATAATCAGACAGATCAATTCCGGGAAAGAGGTTGTTTATAAAGATGCTAACGATCAGGGGTGATCTTGATTTCAGAAAAGTGGATGACAAAACCCTCAAGAAAGAATTTTTCAATAAGAATAAAACCTACACCATGCACGTCAGGGTGCCTGTCAGCTTCAAGAATTGTGTTTTTGAAGGAGATGTGATCGGATACTACAGCGATGAAGATGAGAATGAACTTTACAATGTCAAATTTTACAAAGATGCAATTTTCACAAAATCTGTGTTTAAAGGTAAAGCAGCATTTAAATACGTAAAATTCAAAGAAGATTCTGATTTTGCGAATTGTATTTTCGATGAAGAGGCTTTGTTCAAATATTCCGAATTCAGTAATGAGATCAGCTTCGCAGGCTCCAAATTTAACAAAGATGCAAACTTCAAATATACAAAGTTCGTGGAAAATGCAGATTTCACCGGATGCAAATATATAAGAGTGGCAAACTATAAATATACAGAATTCAGCGAAAAAGCGATTTTCACAAAATGTACATTTAATGATGATGCAAATTTCAAATACACAAAATTTCCTGAAACCGGAATGTTCATAGATTCCAACTTTGTCAGGGAAGCTAATTTTAAATATTCCAAATTCAGAAGAGGTGTCACATTTGAAAATGTCACTTTCGGTGATGATGTAAATTTTAAATACACTGAATTCAGTGATGATGTGATTATTAAGAATACAAAATTTGATGGAGACATCGACTCTAAATATGCAAAAGTAAACGGCAAATCTTTTACAAGATATCTTTTAAATAACAGATAAGTAATAATTTCGGATGCGGGGGCAATCCCCGCATCCATATCTTCCCTTATTTCAAAACACTTCTTATACTGATATAATACTTATATGAGATTACTGATCTTTATAATATTAATTTTAGTATTACCGCATGGATTTACCAGGTCTCAGGAACAGCAATATCCCGGACAGGAAAGTTTCGAGGATAACCAGCCGGGAGCTACTATAAGCAGTGAAGAGGAAGGGTCTGCCGGGGATGATTTTCAGTCTCTGGAACCTGATATATTTTTGAGAAACCTCTACCAGAAGAACCTTAAGCCCCTCAGCAATAGCGATAAGATAAAATGGTCCTTCAGGATGTCTGATACCGATATTTTTCTATGATAAAAAAATATCCCTGGCATTTCATTTTTCTGATATTTGTAATATTTTCACTCACAAATATATTTCAGAAACTGCAATGGAGGACAAGTACAGATAATATAAAATGGTTTGAGACTATAGACGGGCTGGTCTGTGAAAAAGCACCGCCTGAAACCGGGATCAAAAGCGGGGATATCCTGTTTTCAATAAACAAATATATAATAAAAAATAAAATTGATCTGGCCAGGGCAATTGAGACCAGAGAGATCTGTATTTATGAAATTGAAAGGGATGACCTTCTTAAAAGGGCTGATATTGATATAAAGTTCCGGTATACACCCGCTTTCTACTATATCCTGGTATTATCGGGAGTTTTAATGCTGTTTATGACTCTCATGATCCTCAATTCAAACCTGAAAAAAGGGGAAGGGATAGTAACCCCTAAAAAATTTTTCTTCCTCAGCCTTACTTTTTCAGGATTCCTGATATTTTCCCCGACCGGGGCATACAATTTTTCTGATTTCGTTTTTCTGATAATCGATAAACTCTGTTTTATTTTATTCCCTGCAGTACTCCTCCATTATTCCATATTTTTTCCGGTCAGATCAGCCGTGTTCAAGAAGATCAGATCCAAGATCATCTTTATAGCAATATATATTCCTCCGGTAAGCCTTATAACACTTTACACATATTTCATTCTTTCAAACCTGATAAACCCCAATACAGGAATTATAATCCTAATTATTAATTACTTCCGCAAACTTTCGCTGATCTTTTTCTCATTCTATCTTTTAGCTGCACTTGTTATCTTTATATACTCATCTATGAGAATGATTCGCGAAACAAGGCAGAAAAGATATATGATGCCTCTGATCGGACTATCTATCAGTATTCCTTTAATGATCTTTTTTAATGTTATCAATACATCCGGCGGTATATCCTTTCTCCTTTATCCCGGCCTTTTTCTTATAGGACTTCTCCCCGTTTCCACAACATATTTACTCTCCGCAAAAAAATACAGAGATATAGAAAATATTATTAAAAGGACTTTATCCCTCTCCTTTATCCTGTTCTTTGTTTTCGGAATTTTTTTCTTTCTTGGATTTAATATTGAAAAAAATAAACTTCTCGGTATCTTCTGGTCAATAATAGCAATTATAACTGCGGGCCTTTTATTCAGGCCCATAGAAGGTACAATTCAGGAATATTTTGAAAAGTTTTTTCTTAAAGGTACCTTTCACTTCAGAAGAAAACTTAAAGAGCTTATTCAATCCCTGAGATCTGAGCGCGATCTTGTCTCTCTTTCAAAAAACTTCCTTGAAACTATCGATCATGGTTTTCAATTGAAGACCAGCAGTCTGATAATATACCTTAAAAAGAATATTTTCATATACTATCCCGAGAACAGAAAAGTATTGTTTTCGAAAAATTTCCTGAATGAACTTCTGAAGAATGAAAACCTGAGCTTTACCAATAAAAATGATTTCGAACGACAATATCCCAAAGACTTCAGAATTATGAGAGAGAAAGAATTTTATCAATTTCTCCCTTTGAAAACTCAGAACAGGTTGATCGGATTTGTAGCTTTCGGATTGAAGACCGACAACTCCTATATGACTGTTGAGGATTGGGAACTAATGTACAGTATTACACAATCTCTTACACTTTCCGTTGAGAATGCCTCACTCTATTCTGAACTGGAAACTCAATTCAATGAAATTAATATTCTTAAAGAATTTAATGAGAATGTTATTGAGAACATCAACATGGGATTAGTTGTGTTGACAAAACTGAACCTGATAAAAACCTGGAACAACTTTATGGAACAGAAGTTCAGAAAGTCATCATCAATGGTTGTGAATAAAAAAGCCCTTAAAGTATTCGGGAATAAATTATGGAAAGAAATCTATATTAATAAAAATACGGCAGGAACACTACCCAATGTTGAAGTAGAGATCAGAGATATGAAGCTGATCTTCAACATCCATATTTCCCCCCTCATTGACAATATCGGAAAAACTATAGGTACAATACTTGTTTTTGAAGACGTTACTGAAAATATACTGATGCAGCAACAGTTAGTTACCTCCGAAAAGATGGCATCGATAGGATTACTCTCAGCAGGTATTGCACACGAGGTAAATACTCCCCTCACAGGAATCTCATCTTATTGCCAGCTTATTCTGAACGACCCGGACAATCCGGAGAACATATCTCTTGTTTCAAAAATGCAGGAACAGATCGGCAGGGCAAACAAGATCATCAGAACACTTCTGGATTTTTCCAGACAGCAGGGTGAGAAACCTCTCGAACTCGATCCTGGAAAATTATTAACCGAAAGTTTTTCCCTGATAGAATATAAACTTAAAAAAAAGAATATCAAGTTATCAAAAAAGATCAGTTTCAAAAATACTATCTGCGGATTCTCGACCCGGCTGCAGCAATTATTCATAAATCTTCTTATTAATGCAATAGATTCTATCAACCATGATAAGGGATTGATCAAGGTTGAAGGAGAAGAGATAGACAAACATTTTGTGATCCGTATCATAGACAACGGTTCAGGTATTGAAAAAAAACATTTAAGCAGATTGTTTGACCCCTTTTTCACTACAAAAGAGAAGGGAGAGGGAACAGGACTGGGACTTTCAATCATTTACAATATTGTTGAAGAACATTACGGGAAGATCTTTGTTGAGAGTGAAGAGAGCAAAGGTTCCACATTCACATTGATATTTCCGTTCCAAAGCCCTCTCAGGAGCATAAAAATATGAGAAAAAAAATCATCCACCTGATAGATGATGAAAGCATAATACATGATATTTTTGAAAGGATACTTGATAAATCGGAATACAGGATAATCATTTCTGAGAACAGGCCTCAGGCATTGGAAAATCATTCTGAAGATGTGGATGTTACCATTATCGACCTGATGATACCGGGAACATCCGGACTGGAAATATTCGGAGACCTTAAAGAGGTCGATCCATCGATAAACGCGATGTTCCTGACAGCATTCGGAACTATTGAAACTGCAATTGAAGCAATTCAGATGGGAGCCGTAGATTACCTTCAAAAACCTTTCAATAACCTGGAGATAAAACACAAAATCGACAGAATAATCAAAGAACAGCAGACAAAAAACGAGAATTTAAGACTTAAGAAAGTTTTGAATAAAAGATTTTCATTCGAAAATATTATCGGAAACAGTAAGGCCCTTCAGAAAACCCTCTCGGTTGTTGAAAGTGTAGCCAACTCTTCATCCACAATTCTAATAACCGGTGAGAGCGGCACAGGAAAGGAAATGATCGCAAAAGCAATATTTCAGAATTCCAACAGAAAGAACAACCCGTTCTTCTCATTTAATTCCAGCAATATTCCGGAAACCCTTTTTGAAAGCATCCTTTTCGGATATAAAAAAGGTACATTCACCGGAGCAGTTTCGGATAAAAAGGGGATATTTGAAGAAGCCCATACCGGAACTTTATTCCTGGATGAGATAGCCAACCTGAACGATGAGACCCAGAAAAAGATCCTCAGGGTTATCCAGGAGAAAGAGATCCAACCTCTGGGAAGCAATAAGGTCATTAAAGTTGATGTAAGACTCATCACCGCCACAAATGTTAACCTGAGGGAAAAAGTTGAATCAGGTGAATTCAGGAAAGACCTGTACTACAGGCTTAATATAATAAATATTGAACTTCCTCCCTTAAGAGAGAGAAAGGAGGATATACCGATCCTGTTTGACCATTTCCTGAAAAAATATAATGCGGAGAATGACAAGAACATAAATAAACCTGATGAAAAGTTTGTAAAAACCCTAATGGATTATGATTGGCCCGGGAATATCAGAGAGCTGGAAAATACTGTTCAGAGATGTGTTCTTTTATCTGACGGGAAAAACCTTTCCAGAAACATTCTCCCTCCGGAAATACTGAATGTGAAAAAATTCGAGAAAAAGGGTAATTTTAATGAACTTGTTGATAAATTTAAAAAAGAGATACTTGTATCTGCACTTGAACGGAATGACTGGGTCCAGAAAAAAGCTTCTGAAGAACTTGAATTAAAAGCGACAACATTCTCTGAATTAATGAAGAGGCTGAATATAAAAAAATAAAATGGAAAAATTCAAATTACAGAAATTTATTCAAGGTTCGGGGTTCGGAAGTAGAAGAGAGGTCAGAAGTATGATCGCAACCGGGGAATTTACAGTCAACAACGAAATTATTGATGATCCCAATTTCTTAATTGATCCGGGAAAAGATATTGTGAAACACGGAAAAAAAAGGATTAAAAATATCATTGAAAATAAGGTATATTTTTTGTTCAACAAACCTCTCGGAGTTATATCAACTTTAAAAGACCCTCAGGGAAGAACAACAATAACCGATTTTATAAAGAGGATCAAAGAACGTGTATATCCGGTGGGGAGGCTTGACTATAATTCAGAAGGACTGATCCTGCTCACTAATGATGGAGAACTGACAAATTTTATCATCTCTCCGAGAAATAAAATCCCCAAAGTTTACCTTATTAAGATCAAAGGGATCATTACTCCCGATGAAAAGGAAAAACTGATAAAAAAAGGTGTATTTGTAGACGAAAGGAAGGTCAGGCCTGTCGCTATTGATTTTGTTAAAAAAACCCAAACCGGAAACTCCTGGGTCAGGGTAACTATTATAGAAGGGAAAAAGCACATTATAAGAAAAATATTTAAATTCTCCGGGCACCCGGTTGACAGGTTGAGAAGAGTTCAGATCGGAAATTTCTCTTTGAGGGGAATACCATCAGGCCAGTGGCGCGAATTAACGGAAGATGAACTGAAAAAATTCAAAAAATTATATAATTTCTAAATAAAATTCTGATCTTTTTTTCAGATTATTTTCGTCCCTGAAGGAACCACAGTATTCTTTGCCAGGACAATTAAACCGTCAACAATATGTACACCCTCTAAATCAGGCTTACTTTTCCCCTTATAGTCTATGACCACATCATTTCCGAGAGAGACATTTTTATCGATTATCACATTTTTCAATCTGCATCTTTCCCCCACCCCTATTTCACTTTTTCCATGCATCCCCTGATCTGCATAAAAATCCGCACCCATCATTATTACACGCTCAAGAGATGCTCCTCTCCTTATTATCGCTCTTACCCCTACTACTGAATTGGAAATCTTACTGTCATCAATAATTGAACCCTCAGAGATCAGCGAATTGACTATTTCCGACTTGGAGATTTTTGAACTTGGGAGAAAACGGGCATTTGTGAAAATAGGTTCATCTTCATCATAAAAATTGAATTTCGGTACAGGGCTGGCAAAATCGAGATTTGCTTCAAAAAAAGATCTGATCGTACCTATATCCTCCCAGTAATGATCAAATATATAGGAATAGACCGAACTATCTCTGATAGCATCCGGGATGATCTCCTTGCCGAAATCTTCTCTCAGATCCCTCTCGAGAATACTCACGAGGAGATCCTTGTTGAAAATGTATATCCCCATTGAAGCAAGAAAATTAAGCCCTTTTGACGCTCCTGTTATCTCTTCCGGATTATAAAGCTTATCGATCAGATCCGGACTTTCCGGTTTTTCGGCAAATTCAACTATTTTCCGGTCATAGTTTATCTTCAATAATCCCAATCCTTCAGCATCCTTTCTTGAGATCGGTTTTGAGGCGATTGTAATATCTGCATTCTTCCCAATATGAAAATTAACAAAATCTCTTATATTAATTCTATACAATTGATCACCTGACAGTATCACAACATAATTCGCTTTTTGTGATTTAATGAAACGCAGGTTCTGTCTGACAGCATCAGCTGTCCCCTGATACCATGTTTTATCTTCAAGTGTCTGCTGCGCTGCAAGAATATGCAGAAACCCTTTCGAGAACCCGTCAAATTTGTAAGTGTTTGTTATATGTTTATGCAGGGACATCGTATTAAATTGTGTCAGGATAAATATTTTCTTGACACCTGAATGGATACAATTTGAAATTGGAATATCAATAAGCCTGAACTTACCGCCGATCGGTACTGCTGGCTTCGCCCTCATACTTGTTAATGGGAAAAGCCTTGTACCTTGTCCACCTCCAAGTATTACAGCTATCACATTCTTCATTATATCTCCTCTATATTAACACCAGATGTCGGTCAGATCTGATTTTCCTTTTAACTAATCATATATATTTTCAAAAAATATTTCAATTTTTTTCCATTTACACTAAACTCTAACGAAAGTGCAATTTTACAGTTTTATTGCCGAAATTTTAAACAGGTCATACTTAAAGGAGGATAATATATGAATAAAAAGCTTTTTATTTTACTTTTACTACCTTTATTTATTCTGGCTTCCTGCGGGAAGTCTTCAAGTGCTTTGCGATACAACGATAAAATAATCAACATTCAAAGCAAGGTAATAAACAAGATCATCATACTCACACAAAGCATGAAGAGCGGAAATGCAGAACTGATGCAGAGAAGGCTTACTGAACTCCAGGATCAGACTACATTATCAGCAGATGAATTGAGTAATCTCGAGGAGTTTGAAGGAGGGGATGAACTTTATAATTCCGCAATGGATCTATTTGAATTTTATGAATCAGTCTGCAAGAATGAGTTTCAGGAGATGATCGAAATTCTGTCCCGATCACAATCGGGGATCACTGCAATGGACATCAGAAGGATGCAGGAGCTGCAGGGAATTATTCAGAAAGAGGAAGGCGAACTTGACAGAAAACTACTGACCGCTCAGCAGAATTTCGCAAGACTTCATGGTTTCAGGATAGGAAAAAATAAATTACAGAAAAAGATTGATAATTTGTAGATCAGTAACCGAATGTTATTCCATACCAGAAATATTTGGAATTACTTATCGAGTCAAGGAGAACTGAAGTATAACTGGTAAACGGAATAATATAAATTCTTCCCAGTTTGATGGGGAGCATGGTAGTAAAATTAAAATCACTGAATCCCGTTTTAGCTCCCGCCGGCAGCCACTGACCCGCATTGTAGCCTAAAGATGAATACAATTCCAGTCTCATAAATTTAAATAAATCAATAATATGCTGAACACTGAATTTCACATAAAGCCCGTCTCCGGCCCCGAAATCATAATAGGCCGTCACTTCGGGCCGTAAAAATGTCCATGGAAGGCTCAGCGAAACAAATCCCTCACGGCTATCCGTTCTGAGGTAAGGGACGGGGCTGTTGAAAAACCTGTATTCGGTATATCCGAGTTTTACCAGAAGACGTCTGGTTGGTTTAAAAGCATAAGTAAGGGTAAAATCCAATTCCCTCAATTCTTTCTTATCCATAGCATAATTGCCTCTCCCTTCAAGAGACAAACCCGAATCTCCGATAGTAAGATTGGCATAAGGAATTATCATCAGCTCATTTTCAGGATTCAGATCAAACCCTCTCCATATATTGTATGAAGATGCCCCGATATTGAATTCAAGCGATGGATGAATAAAAAAGGAAACTAAAGTTATAAATGCAATAAATATAATTATTTGTTTTTTCATTTTTATATCCGATTGGTATTCTCCATTATCTCATAAATCTGGAGAAACGACAAATATAGTTAATTTCTAACTATATCTTCGGTAGGTAGCATTCACCTACAGAGACATTCAATCCTCCAACTGATCTTCAAGAAGATACTTGTCTGTAATCCTATCTCTGATAGTTTCCATATATCTACCTGCTCTCCTATTCCCGAACTCTGAATATGATCTCTTTGCCCACCTGTAGGCTTTATTAAAATCTCCCTTTATTTCATAAGCAAAAGCCAGATTATAAGAAGCACGTCCTGCAATTTTCATGTCATCATTTTCAGTAAGTTTTTCCCATATACTGATCGCACTTTCCCAATCTCCATCCCGTACATATCTTTTTGCATTTTTCAATCCCGGATCACCTTTTACATAAAAATCCCTACTCATGTTCACCCAGGTGGGTGAAATTCTGATACCATACTGAATCCCGGCATTATATCCCGAAACATTTATTGCATCCCTCTTACCGGGAAGCCCCCTCACTGCATCTTTTCTGGAGTCATCGGATGATCGCCAGTTTTTTCTATCCCTGAAAGTATTCATATCAATAATAAGTTTACTCGAAGGATCATATATCCTCCATCCTGAATTCACATCTATTCCAAGATGAGCATAGTATTTAGGGACTTTAACTTTCTTTTTCTCCCCGGAGTTTTGAGTTTTAATTTTTTTTGTTTTGTACTTTTTTTTGACATCAAAATGAATGTTGGAATCGAATGTTTCCAGAGCTATAAGCGCATCAACATTGTACCTTCGGCAGACATCCTCTACCTTACTCCAATTCATAGGAGGCGGGAAACTTCTGGTCCCAGATCCTCTTACCATTTCCCCTTGAATAATTACTGCAGCAAATCTTGGAGAGGCGTTCAATTTCTCAGCAAGTCCGTTAATACAATTTTCGGCTCCCATCCTGTCTGCAAATATTGATTCACCCGTTATAAAACCCTCGAGGAAATTAACGATCTTCCTTTTTTTAACCGGAATTGTTCTGTTTATAATCCCGACATGCTTAATTTGTTTTGTGATATTTATTTCCGCAGGGACAAGGATCTCTATCGGAATAGAAGTTACAGAACATGAAAATGAAAAAATTCCTATTAATATCAGAACCACTAAAATTTCAAAACTATTAGTTCTTGTTTTATAATTTTCCATAACACTATTTTAATTACATTATGAAAGATTATCAATAACACTCTAGCTGTTTTATATCGGGCTTCTATTGATTTTACTGTAATTTTATGTAAAATAACATTTTAAAATATCACAGGTGATGGAGTTCACCTTTAACCGCCCCGGTGCTGATGACTCCTGAAAATTTGTTAAAGGAGTAATCATGATCAAAATGATCTATGTGGGTATCGGCGGATTCCTTGGCGCAGTCCTCAGATATACTCTCGGTTCCTATATAAGCAATATGACCAAACACCTTCCCTTTTATTTCAGCACATTATCAGTAAATATTATCGGATGTGTTCTTATCGGATTATTAACAGGATTCTTTGAAACCCAGAAGATCATGAACCCGGAGATAAGGCTTTTCCTGATACTGGGGCTTCTGGGATCCTTTACAACTTTCTCAACTTTCAGCCTCGACACGATGATCCTGTTCGGGGAGGATAGATTCATTCTGGGAGTACTGAACGTATTTTCCCATGTGTTATTCGGATTGGGAGGAGTTGTTGCCGGGAGGGAAATTATGGGAATGTTGCTGAAAAAATTCTAATCTACTCCGGCCTTGAAAGTCTGCCCGATGGATCGATGTCAACGACTTCAGCGTTTGAGACAAGTCCCCTGAGTTCATCACTGAAATCATTCTCTGAAACAAATCTTTCAAGATAACCCCTCTCAGATCTGAGCACAGGGTGGCGGGGAGCAAGCATGGAACAGGCATCATCATAAGGGATTACAGAGGTGGTGTAGGTCCCGATCTTTTTTGCGATCTCTATTATTTCTATCTTGTTAAGTCCGACAAGAGGCCTGAAGATAGTAAGGTCTGTAAAATAATCTATTTCTGAAATATTTGTCAGTGTCTGGCTCGAAACCTGCCCCAGGCTGTCGCCTGTTAACAGAGCCTGCCCGTCTATTTTTTTTGCCAGAATGGAGCCACACTCCATCATATATTTTCTGAATAGTATTGTCCTGTATTCATCTTTACATAATTTAACAAGTTTTTTCTGGAAATCCCCGAATTTAATTATATAGAGCCTGCAGCCGGACTGATATTTACCGATGACAGATATTAGTTTTTCTATCTTGTCCATAACCTCAGCGCCAACCATCGGATAGGCATAGAAGAACATAAATGTCTGCTTACAACCCCTCTTTGACATAAGGTAACTTGCTACCGGCGAATCTATCCCTCCTGACAGCATTGTTATAAGATGCCCGTTCGTCCCCACCGGAAGTCCTCCCGGGGCCGGAAGCTTCCGGGAAGAAATATATATGAAATCCCTGAGGATCCTTATCTCAACCTGAAGGTCAGGTTTGACCATTTTTGCTTTCAGATCCGGGAATTTCTCGATCACAAGGGCACCGATCTCCCTGGAAACATCCATACTACTCATGGGAAAAAGTTTGTCGACCCGCTTTGTATAGATCCTGAAAGTTTCTATTCCTGACATATCGAGCCTGTTTATCTTATCCACTACAGCAGGAAAAATCGAATCATAACTCTTGTCGATCCGGAATGCGGGAATGATCGAATTGGTTCCGGGTATATTGCTTACAGCAGCAATATCATCTTCACTGAAGGTGTCTTCGGAATTAACAACAAACCGGTGATTCTCAACAATAACAGAAGTCCTGTTCTGTCCGATCGATTTAAGGAGAAGTTTTATATTCTTTTTAAGTGTTTTAAAATAGAAGGGACGGTTCTTTCCCTTCAGCCATAACTCATCAATACTTATGATTATTGTATTGTACATTTCAGCATTCATATAAGAGAAGATAGTTCATTGTATATAGATGCAATCTCTTTACAAAAAGTATCAATTTCTGATTTATCGGTATTTCCCGAGAATGATACTCGATAAACATGGTTATGAAATTTTCTCTGAATACCCAGAGCCCTGAAAACCGAATTTTCACCTTTATCCCCTGATGAACAGGCTGACGTCGTAGATATGTAAATATCCTTCTCTTCAAGATGGCGAACAATAATATCACTCGATATTCCGGGGATGATCAGATTCAGAATGTAAGGGCTGACCTCATCCCCTGTGAAAGGGAAAGTGATCCCCGGTATTGTACTGCTCAGTGCTTCCCTTACTTTTTTGTTAAACCGGGAAACCTTATTAAGATCTTTACTGGATCTTTCTGAAAGATATTTTACCGCTTCTGCAAAAGCCAGTATCAGAGGGGCAGACCTTGTTGACGACCTCATCCCCCCCTCCTGTCCTCCACCTGATAAAAGAGGACATATTTTTATACCTTTCCTGATATATAATGCAGCTGAACCTTTCGGGCCTCCGATCTTATGAGATGAAACAGAAAATGAATCAATGACACCTCCGGAAAGAGAAAAAGGTATCTTACAAAATCCCTGAACACCATCAACATGTATATGAACACCGGAGATTTTCCTCTTCACCTCATTGGCTATGGCAGTGACATCATTAATAGTTCCTGACTGATTGTTAACAAAAGAGAGAATGACAAGTTTTGTTTTATCATCTATCTGTTTTAGAAGTTCATCATGCCTGATCCCTCCATCCTCTCTCATTGGAATAAATTTTAAATCCACTCCCGATCCCTTCAATAATTCTGCCGGCCTCAGGAGACTCGGGTGATCGGCCTCAGACACAAACACACTCTCATTATCTTTCAGGTTCAATCCCTTTATAACAGTATTATTGGATTCCGTTGCAGAAGAGGTGAAGAACAGGTCATATAATTGGCGGGCTTCAAGAAAATCAAGCATTAACTTTCTGGAATCCTCTATTTTTCTTAATATACCTCTGCCCAATTTATGAGAAGAACTCGGATTCGAATAATCCTCCCGGCTCGACCTTATCAGTACATCCAATGCTTCTTCCCACATTGAAGTGGAAGCAGCATGATCAAGATATATCATACTTATTTGCTAACCCTTTCTATATATGATCCGTCCCTGGTATCAACTTTAATGATATTTCCGGTTTCTATAAAGGGCGGAACCGTGATCTCAAGATCATTATTAAGTTTTGCAGGTTTATAGGAAGACTGAACAGTTGCACCCTTCATTGACTGTTCACATTCCACAACTTCAAACTCCATTGTCATCGGAGGTGCAATATTCATAGGTTTACCTTCAAAAGATTCAAGTGAATAGATTTCACCTTCAACAAGATATACAACTACATCCCCGATAAAATCCGAATTCAGTCCTATCTGCTCATAAGTTTCATTGTCCATAAAGTAGTGCTGATCACCGTCTTTATATGAATATGACAATTCTTTCTGCTCAAGTACAACACGGTCAACTTTCTCAACCGACCTGAATCTGAAATCTCTTATCGACATATCATTCAGGTCCCTTATCTTTGTCTGAACAATCGCATTCCCTTTGCCAGGTGTAACATGTTTCATATCTTCAACCCGGTACAACTTTTCATCAATCCTGATTATCATCCCTTTTCTGATCTGAGTGGCACTAATCATAATATCCTCCATTGATAAAATTATTCATTTCTTCTCTATTGTTTGTTTTAAAAAATATCATTTTTTCCCCGAACTTTCTTATAAAAAGATATTGTCCATCATTTCTGCCTGCGATAAATGGATTCCCCTTTACATTACCTTTCCTGTAACTGATCCCGAATTCACTCTCTGTAAAATTCCTGAAATCTGTAAAAAAACGTTCGCAATATTCCTCTTTATCCCAGACGGATTTCCACACCAGAACATATGACTCCCCTTTATAGAAGAGGTTGAAAGTATCTCCTCCCCATCCGGAAGCGACATCTTTATACATGTTTTTCTCCATTAAAAGAATATTCAGCATATATTCACCAATTGTTCCGGAGTGATAGAGGTTATAACCTGCTGGAGAATAACCGGGTTTCGATTCTAAAGGAAGCTCCCTCTTAATATACTTTCCAGGATGAAGTATCTGCTCAGAGGAGACCGGCGGATCTGTGAGTATTTTATTCACACCTTTCCACTTCCCCTTTTTAAAAACTGAAAATGTAAATTTTAATCCGTGAATATATGGCATAGATAAGTGATATTTAATAACAGGAGGGACATTATCAAGGTTGTATGAAAATTTTACCGGCGAAAAAGAGAGGAGAGCATCGGAATTATACCCTGAAAGACTTAACTCAGGTGATACAGGGAATGGTGTATGCTTATTTGCATACTGGGTCATAAGTAGCATTGCATCCCCTTCAAGAGCTGCTGTTACCGCTATCTTCCTGTCATCAAAGTCAGACAGGTTACCGAATAGTTTTGCAATATTAAAATGCTGGTCCTGTAACGCATGACGCATTTCATGAACAAGTATCAGCTGATATACCGGATCTGAATTCATATGCTCTTTAATGATCATCAATTTTCCGGTCTGTTCATCATACATTCCTCCGGCATTGTTCTCTATTAATCTTTTTCTGATATTATTGAGTGATATGTCAGATTTTAAAAACCCCATTAAAGATAGAAATCTACTCTCTTTTTCAGACTTTTTAACCGGGTATGAATTTTCAAAATAGTTACGGATGTATCTTTTAAAATCACTCCCGGACAAATACTGCATATCAATATCGGATATGAATTTGAGTTTCCCAGTCTTCTCTATCCGCTCTTTAATTTTAGAGACAGAAGTTGCAGGGAAACTCCATTCAAATAGTAAAATAGTAAAAAGTGTAAGTATAAGAAAAAATCTCTTCATAGAATCCCCTGAGTGTTTTTAATGTAGAAAAATTATAATGTCAGATGCCCAAAAAGTCAATCAGGGATAGATGAATCAGAGTGGGAAACTATGGGAAAAACAGTAGGACGGATGGGGTTGTAAGCTCATCCCTCCTACAGACAAATATTTAGTCTATAATGTTAAGGCAAATTTCTCGCAGATCCCAATGCAGTAAAAATATCCATTTTTTTATATTCTTCAGGATACGAATATGTACCTGCAGGCGCTTTAATGTTCTTTACATCAATTGTTCTCATGGTGCTCCTGATCGTTGCTCCGAATAATGTAAATTCAACATCGGCTCCCACTTCAAAACCATTAATCCCATCCAATTTTTTAAATTCTGCAGAGGTTTTCTCATCAAGTTTTATAAAATTATTGAAGAACCCTTCAAAAAAATCACTCATCCCTTTCCTATATTCTTGATAATTGAAAGGTGCTTTTTTTGTCATCCAGGTTGTCATTTTCATCTTCGGGGCCATATTCAAAGCAGGGATCAATATTTCCATTTCCATTACAGTCTTAAAACAATCCCAATTGCCAATCCTTACATTTTTCATATCTACCACAGTTCTGACATTATTTAATTTTATCGATTTCAGGATTTGAGCAATCCTTGGAGGGAAATAGTTGCCTATTGTTTCCCGGGTAAAATTCAACGGTATCTCAAAAAACATCTTTTTCGGTTTAACCAAAAATGTTATATTCTTCCGGTTATAATCAATAATAACTTTTAAAGTTTTAGAGTCAGATACATATTTATCTTTTAACATCCAAACTTCTTCGATCTCGGTTGTTCCCGGTTTTTTCTGACCCATCATTTCATAGGCTTCGGTATCTTTAACCCTTTTTATATGAATATCGGCTGTTGCGAACACTGCGAACAGGATTATTAAGATTAATGTTAAAATTATTTTTTTCATTTCATTCTCCATGAACTAATTTTTTCGTTATTTTTTCCATAAAACCTTCATAAATTTATTATTTTTTCAAAATATTCAGTAAAGCTTAAAGCCGCCTCGGTAAAAACCTCGAATAAGCTCATATCAGCCGGATCTTTTTTTCTATGAAGAGTTCCGGATTCTGTCCAGCTTCCTGTCTTCAGATCTTCATATGCATTCAGAATATTGATAATTCCTGCCTGGTCAGTTGTCATCACATTAACAGTTCCTGCCCTTTTCAGGCCTTCATGTAGTATACCTGAATTTGACAATTTCCCTGAGGTAACAAAAACTCCCGCCAGAAAACCTGATATTATAAGCAGAAGTATGGCTGCAGGAGACAGAAGTCTCTGTCGGGAAAAAAGATAACTCATCATCTCCCCCAGAAATCCCTTATCCTCGACATCCAGCTTTTCTTTCCTTATTTCTTCATCCAGCATTTTATAAAAATCATTTTTAAGGTGCTCACTGGGGAACTCTACAGGCATCACTTCGAGTTTTGTCCACATTGCACCTGATGTTTCTAGTTCTCTTCTGCACTCTTCACATTCAGAGATATGATCCTCTATTTTACCTGTTGTTTTATTATCGGTCTCCATCATTAGAAAATCAGGAAATAGTTTCTTCACTGTTTCACATTTCATAAAAGATCACCTCCGATCAACTCAATATACTTTTTTTCCAGTTCTTTTAATGAGCGGAATATCCTCACCTTTACAGCACTTGTCCTGCAGTTTAATATTTCAGCGATCTCCCGGCATTTAAGTTTTTCAAATTTGCTCATTATCAGGAGCTCCCTTTTATCAACAGGGAGTTTCCAGAGCGCTTCATTCAGTTTGTCCTCCAGCTGCTCCTTCTCAAGTTTTTCTCCCGGTGTCAAAACTGAACTCGGGCTCCTCTCTATAACGTCATCATACTCATACTCAGGTTTTCTCTTCTTCAAATGGTCATTAAATACATTTCTGCTTATCCTGTAGAGCCATACAACAAAAAGGTTCCTGTCATCATAAGTAGTCCTATATTTTAATATCCTAATAAAAACTTCCTGGACGAGATCCTCACTCTGCTCTCTCTGTCCACCGGAAAGCCTTAAAAAGAAATTGAACAACCTTATATGATATCTTTCGAAAAGGATGGCCAGTTTTCCGGTGTCTCCTTCTTTTACCATTTCCATTACGATACTGTCCTCTGTTCTTTTCAAATTTTCGTCCTGTTCAAATAAACTTTTAATTCAGAAAAAAGTTACATAAATAGATCATAAAAAAGCTAACAAAGCATTGAATAGGGCCTTTCGATCTTTGCTCTCAATTGTTCCATCCCCAGATTCCTGCCTTCCCTGAAAAATTCCTTCCCGTCAAAATAGATAAGGATGGCAGGTAGAGCAAAAACCGAAAACTTTACTGCAGCCTCTCTGACTGTCTCAAGATCTATATATTGGAACTTCATCTCAGGGAAATGCCCGTCAATAAGTTTAATTATTTTCGGTTTCAGCTCACGGCATACATTACAACCCTCTTTTGAAATGTAAAGAAGAAGTGCAGGAGAGTTTTCGATCAACATCTCTATTTCTGAGACAGAATTTAACTCCAGGGCCATAAAATAATTATACATTAAACATTTTTATCTTTATACTTGAAGAGTCATATACGTCTATTTAATAATGTTATTAATATTTGATTTAAAAAGATAGGGAGCCCAAATGTATAAAAAATATTTTTTCCCATTTGTATTATTAATAATTTTATTGTTTTTTGCATGCTCAAATTCAGTACCGGTTAAAGTAGATCCCGGTCAGGGGTTAAAAGAAGCGGAAAGGTTCAGTGAACTTCTACAGAAAGGCAACAATGAGTTTGAAAAAATGCATTGGATCGGCTGGTCCAATTCGATCCGCATCTTCGAAGAAGCTTTAAAGATCAAAAATTCTGAAAAAGCAAAGAAAAAAATGTTCTTTGCATTACTTCACAGGGCAGTCAGAGCCAGGTTCTTTTTCCTTTCGGGTAAGAATAACCTGAACAGAGCCGGGCAATTACTTTCTGAGCTGGGGACAGTCACCAAAAGCAGCAAATTATTCTTCCGAATCGCCCGTATGTATCTTTTCCCAGATGAGCCCTATCACATGTCGGACAGTGACCTGGAAATCCTCAGATCAGACATCGAAGAAGATTACAAATATTATTTTTATATTCTGCATCAGCGGAGAAAACTGGCACTTAAACCTTACCGGGAAGAACAAGCGAAAATGCTTGAGCTATTCCCCGGATCAAATCTCAAATATTTTATTCGTGATAAATTCATCGAGATCGACAAGGGGATCATAGAAAATCCCGATTTCATTGAATTGTTAATAACAAAAGCAGATCGATTCTTCAGCACAGGAAATTTTAAGAAAGCTGAAGAGTATTATTTCAGAGCTCTTGAATATGACAAAAAAAATTCAGTTGCTCTTACCGGGCTGGGGAACATCTATTATCACTTCGAACTGTATGAAAAAGCACTCGATTATTACAGAAGGTCAGCTGAGGTCACCCCTCTATATTATAAGGCCCTGTTCGGCCAGGCAGTATGCCTTTCTCAATTGGGTAAATTCCATGAATCCATACAAGTGCTCAATAAAATGTTGACAAACGATCTGTGGTATAAAGGAGAGGTCTACTACTACAGGGCCTATAATAATTTCCTCCTCAAAGAGTATTCAAAGGTTGAGCAGGATCTGAAGAGCTCGGAAAACTTTATACCGGATTCACTTGAACTCCATACATTGTCGGGAATGTTCTTTTATGAGACAAAAAAATACAGCAGGGCCAGGAAATCCTTTAAGAAAGCGGTATCGATCAACGAACAATACCCACGCCCCTACTACTATCTGGGATATCTGGATATTCATAAAAAGGATATCAAAGGGTCACTACAGAATTTTTTACTTGCCGGTATTTATTATCTTGAACTGATCGATCGTAGCATTCAGAATTTAAATAACATCGATAACCTGAATATTTCAGATACTCAGAAAATAAATATAAAGGCGAGAAGAAAAAAAAGGATCAGGGCAAAAGCTGATGAGATCACTATCAAAATGAAGAACGCTATAAGAATGTTAAAACCATTCAAGAGAGATAGGATCAAATTTCTTTTTAAGATTCTGGATAATCTCAAATTGAAGCTTCCGGAAATTCGATAGTACCTTAAAGGTTTTCTAACCTGCCACTAAATCTAACAATATTGAATTGATGGCTGGATTTGGTTAAAATCGGTTCAATGGAAGAGAATAATACAGGATTCATAGGCGGGCAGAAAGATCTCCTGGATGACAAGAAAGGTTCCTTTACTAAATATAAAGAGATGTTTCCCGGAGATGTATCTTTTTTATATTTTCTGAAATATGAGACCATAATCTCTTTATTTTCATCTATGCCAGCTGCCGCAGGATTTGTTCTGAGGAAATTCTTTTTTAAAAAACTATTCAGAAAGGTCGGTAAAGGTGTTGTATTCGGAAAGAATATGACTATCCGTCACCCGAAAAAAATCACAATTGGAGACAATGTTGTCTTCGATGATAACTCAGTAATTGATGCAAAAGGGAAAAGGTAATTCCGGAATAGTTATTGGTAACAATGTCCTTGTCGGAAGAAATTCAGTGATATCCTGTAAGGGCGGAGATATTGAGATCGGAGATTATTCAAATATAGGGCCCGACAATATAATTATTTCAGAAAGTTCTGTAAGTATCGGAAAGTATGTATTTACATCGGGAAAATTATATATGATAGCCGGAGGCAATCACACATTCGATCGGAAAGATATACCGATCTGGAAGCAGCCTTCAATATCGAAAGGAGGGATCACAATTGAGGATGATGTCTGGATAGGAGCATCTTCAACAATTTTAGACGGAGTTAAAATAGGAACCGGAGCCGTGATCGGCGCAGCCACCCTGGTACACAAAAGGATTAAACCCTATACTGTTTCACTGGGAGTCCCTGCTCAGCTTGTGAAGAAAAGGTAGCTCATCATATAGGAGAATTCAATGGGAAAGATCATCAGAGATATAGATAAATATAAAAAGGAAAAATTTGAACTTATTATTACCGGCGGCGGGATCTACGGGATCATGCTGCTTCTTGAAGCATCCAGAAGAAATATTAAGACACTGCTGCTGGAAAAAGATGACTTCGGGGGAGCCACTACTCTTAACCATCTTAAAACTGTACATGGCGGATTGAGATATCTGCAATCACTGGACCTCACCCGATTCAGGGAATCCGTAAGTGAAAGAAAATGGTTTATAAAAAATTTCCCCCAATATGTAAATCCAATGTCATGTATAATGCCCCTTTACGGAAATGGCCTTAAGAGGAACAGTGTAATGAGAGGAGCTCTAATGCTTAATGATCTGTTCTCATTCACAAGGAACAGCGGGATTAAGGAATCCAAAAAACTTCCGGGCGGAAAAGTCCTGTCCGTGAAACAAACAGAAGAACTTTTCAAAGGTGTAGACCGGAATGGACTTAAGGGAAGCGCACTCTGGTATGATGCAAATATTGAAGAATTTCAGAGACTGATTATGACCATTCTCCGAAAAAGTATCGATATGGGATCTGTCCCCCTTAACTATATCGAAGTTAAAGAACTGATAACTGAAAATAATAAAGTTAAAGGTGTGAAATGTATTAATACCGAGGGAGGAAAAACTGTCACATTTTCAGGAGATGTTGTGATAAATGCAGGCGGCCCCTGGAGCAGGAATATATCAGAGACTTTTGACAAAGATCATCCGGAATTGTTTAAAAAGAACCTTATGTTATGGAATATTTTATTCAATAGAGAAGCACTTTCAGGATCTGCATTGGGATTGACCCCGAACAGAGGCAGGGGGCACACCTATTTTCTACACCCATGGAAGAACAGGCTTCTTGTCGGAACAGGCGAGATAGTTGTCGGTGACATAAAGGATGATGTTAAAGTTCCCGAGAAAGAAATTGATAAATTTATAAGCGAAATGAACTCGGCGATCCCCGGGATCGACCTTTCAAGAAAAGATATTCTTAAAATTTATGCAGGGATATTACCCGCAACCGAGTCGGGGAAACTTTCCAAAAGGCCGGCAACCATCGATCATTCTGTAAACGGAGGGCCTGAGGGTTTGTTCAGTATTTCAGGAGTAAAATTCACCACATCCAGACTTGTAGCAGAGAATACCATAAAAAAAATATTCCCGGAGAATACTCCTGTAGACTATAACGGGATCTTTAGTGATACAAAAGATATTCCAGAGCTTACTTTCGGATACGATCATACTGTTGACAAGAAAGATATTGCGACTCCTGAAAAAAATAGTTGAGGAAGAATCTGTAATTCACCTGTCCGACCTCGTTCTTAGAAGAACCAGTCTGGGTGAGAACCCGCAGAGGGCATTGGACTCTATAGAAAAACTGAAGCCTCTTTTTAAGGGAAGCGAGAAGCGGTGGAAAGGTGAAATAAAAGAAGTAAAATCTCTCCTGAACACGGAGCATGGCAAATGAAAAAAGTATTTGTTACCGGTGCAACAGGCTTTACAGGGAGTTATTTGTGCAAGGCACTTGCAGAAAAAAAATATGATGTTACTGCTCTTGTCAGAGATGGAAAAGAAATTAATGAACTTGAAAAACTTGGTGTAAGAAAAATAACCGGAGACCTCGCTGATCCGGATTCTTTGAGAGGTAAACTGAAAGGATTTGATACAGTATTTCATATTGCGGCCCTTTACAGAGTAGAGGGGGTTTCTAAAGATCTTTTTACAAAGGTGAATGCTGAGGGGACAAAAGCTTTAATTGAGGAAGCAGTTAATAGTGGAGTAAAAAGATTTGTTCACTGCAGCACGGTGGGAGTACAGGGAGAGATAAAAGATCCTCCGGCAAAAGAAGACGCCCCCTACTCCCCGGGTGATCACTACCAGGAATCAAAACTTGAGGGTGAAAAAATTGCCCTTGAATATTTTAAAGAGGGAAAGATCAAAGGCGTTGTTGTCAGGCCTGTCGGTATCTACGGCCCCGGAGACACACAGGTTCCTGAAGTTGTTCAAACATATTTACAGGGGAAATTTTAAAATGATCGGAAAGGGGAAAGCTCTCTACCACCTCACTTTTGTTGAAGATCTTGTTGCCGGGATAATCCTCGCCGGAGAAAAGCAAAAGATCAATGGCGAGATCTACACATTGGGCGGGAAATGAATTTCTCCCACTCGATGAACTGGTTGCTCTCATAGGGAAAGTATTGGATAAAAAGGTGTCCGGGTTGAAGATCCCCCTGGCCCCGGTATACATTGCTTCATGGATGTGTGAAATAGTATGCAGACCGCTCAGGATAGAGCCTCCTCTCTTCAGACGGAGGCTCGACTTTTTCACCAAAGACAGGGCATTTGATATTTCAAAAGCAAAAAAGGATCTGGGATACTCTCCGAAGATATCCCTTGAAGAAGGGTTAAAGAGAACAGCGGAATGGTATAAAAAGGAGGATCTCCTCTGATGGCAAACAACAATACATGTAATATTTTAGTAGACAGTCATGTTCACCTTTATGATAACTTTGATCCGGATTCTTTTATTGAATCAATTAGCAGGAATTTTAGAAAATTCGGGAAATTGGGGGAACATGAATTCAATGATTCGATAAAGATGATCTTTCTCACTGAAGCGAAGGACAATGATTTCTTTTCAAGAATGGAAGATAACTCCCTACCCCTTAAGAATATTGATATCCACTCTGAGAATACAGGAGAAAAGGGATCAATTCTTCTGAAAGAGAACGGGAACGACCTTTTCTATATTATAAGGGGCAGACAGATCATCACCGAAGAAAATATTGAAATTCTATCAGTAGGGAACGGTCCGACAATAAAGGACGGCCTCCTTGCAGCAGAAGTTATTGACAGGATCAGGGAGAACGGACAACTTGCAATTCTTGCATGGGGAGTCGGTAAATGGCTGTTCGGAAGGGGGAAAGTGGTGAAGGATATACTTAACACTCTCGAATATCCCCTGCTAATGATCGGGGACAACAGCGCCAGGCCGTCCCTCTGGGTGAAACCTCTTATCTACCGGAAAGGAGATAAACTGGGCATACCTGTGATCGCCGGATCGGACCCCCTGCCCCTTGACGGTGAAGATGAAAAAGCAGGTTCATATTTCTTTATGGTGAAAGGAAGTTTCGATCCGAAAAAACCTCTGGGATCAATAAAGAAAATTCTGACCTCTGATATAAAGCAAATTAAAAATATGGGAAAAAGGGATTCAGTTTTCACATTCCTCAAACGTCAGTCAAAAATAATGCTGAAGAAATATACCTGATATTATTTCTCTTCAACTGATCTTTCTCTGAACTTTTTAATTATTCCCTTAATCCTGATCCAGTATTGACTGCTCCCGCCTGAACGCCTGCTCAGAAAAAAAAGGAACTCCCCATCGGGTGATACAACCGGGCAGTTTTCTGTATATTCAGAATTGATAGACTCAGGTAACCGGTGAGGGATTGACCATTTTTCACTCTTCTTAAATGTAATATACAAATCTTTGCCCTGCATAAATATCAGGTAATCTCCATCCGGTGAAATATATGGAGAGCCGCCGGACAACACT
Source organism: Candidatus Aminicenantota bacterium (assembly GCA_963827565.1). Lineage (GTDB taxonomy): Bacteria > Acidobacteriota > Aminicenantia > UBA2199 > UBA2199 > UBA647. Next base: position 250,833 of record CAWHBG010000001.1, on the reverse strand, counting down.
TCTCCCGAAACGGTCAAAACGGGCCGGGGATCATACTTCCCCCGAGAACCACTACCATAGAGTATCCGCCCGTCGCCGGAACCAAAAATCAAATTGTTTTTTTTATCCAGAGAAAACTGCCAGTGAAAGGGATATTTTGATAATTCCATAGACAATAATTCCGGATTCCCCCAGCCCTGTTTTGACCCGGCGGCAACCCAGATATTCTCCTTCCCTCTTTGTTTCCCTTCAGAAACCGGACGTTTTGACATAAAATAGATCTTTTTCCCGTCGTGGGAAAACACAGGGACATCCCCGTCAGAGAATAGAGGGAAATTGGGATAGGACCATTTCCCATCGACAATCTTTGACCCCATGATCTTACAGTGTCCGTAACCTTTATCTTTAGGAGGGATCATCACACTCCAGTATGCTTCACTTCCATCCGGGGAAAATATGATGGACGAGTGAAGTTGATAAATCCCCCGACAATCGCCGGCGCGAAAGGTATCGCCTCATTTGCCGGGAGGGGCTGTCCCAGGTGTTTCCCCGATAATTCAGGATACCTGGGAGGGACCGTTTCCGCTTTGTATTTTTTGAACAGTTCGATCAATGAGTGATTAGCTCTCCTCTCTGCGATATTATACGGGGTCTCTCCAATGGATGTCCTTATATTTATATTCGCACCGGACCGGATCAGAAATTCGAAAACTGAGGCCCTGTCATATTCAGCTGCATAGTGAAGTGGGGTCCATCCTATCCGGTCCCGGAAATCAGCTTTGAACCCGCTTGTCATCAGTTCTCTTACTATTTTTGACGAACCTCCCGCTACCGCTTCATTGATCAATTCCGGATTAACACGGCTTAACTCTTTCAGATCAAAGGACTCCACTATTAATCTCCTGAAAAGCCTATCTAATCTGTTCTTCAGACTGTATTCGAGAAGCTGCTTTTTAATGATCTCCCGCTGCGGGATACCGGCCTGATTGTCCAGCAGGAGATCAACGATAGAACGGTATCCCCGCCAGGCGGCAAGGGACAATGCAGAATGTCCGGAATTATCCACCGCATTAATGTCCGATCCTTCCGCTATCAGTAAGCGGACCATATCCATATCACCGCTCTCTCTTGCGGTCAGGATCAGCGGGGTTCTTCCCCGTGCCTCCCTGGCGGTGATCGATGCGGCGTGTTTAATAAGAATCGATGCCGTACTGAAACTTCCTGAATAGGCGGTCATGTGAAGCGGGGTTTCTCCCTCCAGAGATTTCAGATTAATGCCGACCCCATGTTTCAACAATTTTTCGACATTTTCTCCTCTGTTATAGTAGGCCGCATAGTGAAGAGGCGTATATCCGGAATTATTAGAAATATTGAGCTTTGAACCCCTCCTGATCAACATTTCTAAAACTTTAATATTGACTGTTTTTGCTGCAAGATGGAGAGGAATATTTCCCCGTTTGTCCTTAACATTAACCAGTTCAGGAGATTTTTTTAAAAGTTCACTGACGAGTTTAAGGTCTCCTTTTTTAACAGCCTCATGGATCTCCATCCCCGGAAGGGATAGAAATAAAATAAGTATAAATAAGATTGCAATGAAACGTTTAAATGTTGAAACCATCATGATCTCCTGAAATATACTATAAAATAAATAAAAAAAGCCCCCCGGAATCCGGGGGGCCTTATTATAGGATTTATGTTCCTTAGAACATTAACTTGATACCGATCCGTGCAGCAATGGTTGACTGGAAATCAGTTTCCATTTTGTATCTGGGGTCAAGTGTCGCACCTTTTGCATCAACAGCACCTGTCGCATCAAAACCGTCAAGTATCATCTGATCATCAACATAAACATTCTGTAAATTGTAAAGTCCATAGATCCTCTGAGCTATCTGGTTGTTGGTGATATTTGCCACATTCAGACTGAGAGCAACGGAATACTTATCACTGAGTTTGAAAATATGCTCGGCATAAACATCCAGCTGCCAGGTCATTGGGGTCCTGCCATCCGATGCTCTCCCTTCCGGGTACCATCCCTGCATACCATTCAGGTAGATCTCTTTCTGAACCGGTGTTCCGCTCATTACAAATCCATTCACACCCAGGGTCAGACCGAAATCAAAGGAATAGGCACCGTAAAACTTCATCTGATGCCGTCTGTCGGTCATCAGATATCCGAGTTCCTCGTCACCATCCTGATTGAATGTCATGAACCAGGCATCATAGTATCTCTCAACACCGGGGCTCTGTCTTCCTAATTCATCTGAAGAAGACAATCCGGCGAAATTTCCATACAACCAGGACATAGTGTATGACACACCACCCATCCAATTATTGGAGAATCTCTTATCCACATTAACGGTGAATGATGAATATTTCCTGACCGGTTTGGAAGCTTTAGCTCCCACCGGAATTACACCCAATGCCGCCTGCTCATCAAAAATATCCTGGATCCATTGTGATCCGGGATTGCCGTTAAAATAGTGTTCACCATCTTCAAACTGAATTCCGATATCTTCAATAGCATTGACAATATTATTGTGAAGGAACTTCACGCTGATGGAGAGATCTTCTTTCAATTTCTTCTCCAGACCGAACGAAAATTCATTTTTCTGATACGGTTTCATATCGGGCTGCGTATTTTCGTAAGAAACAGGTCTCCAGTCAAGAGATTCATAGTATTCACCGCCACCGAAACCACCAACAACCGGATGATCACTCTCAACCAGATTATGCCAGTCTGGATCGACCAGATCATAATAACTTGAGATCCATTTAAATCCGCCATAGGACCCTTCAGCCAATTCCATTTTCATCACATCATAATAGATCCCGAAACTTCCGAATACTTTGAGTGATGAATCTCCGAGAATATCCCATGCAAAACCTATCCTGGGAGCCAGTTTGTCACCGAAGGCAAACTGGATCGGCGGTTCATATCCGGGCGCAAAAGCAGGTATATCTTCTTTTTCAGCTCTGACACCCAGATTCAAGGTGAACCGGTTACCAATCGTCCATGAATCCTGCAGATAAAGAGCCCAACGGGTACTGTTCACTGTTGCGATCACACCAAAGGGATCCCTGACTTCAACATAACCCAGTGTGGTCGGAACTGTACCCAAATTCGGGGATTCATAATCATCTCCCCAATAGAACCGGTAATAATCATACGGATAAGCATCGTCTTTGTCTACGCCGAGCCTCACATACTGGACACCGGCTTTTATTACATGTTCGCCGCCCAGCATATCAGCATAATAGGTCAGATTCATCGATCCGGTCAGTTTTTCATTAATATCTTTACTGGTCGCATATCCATCATCATAAGTATAATTTGCCCAGCCCCCGGGAACTATATCAGTCGCTCCGGAAACATCAGCGTTCGTACGCGGATGGTAGTAACGGGGACCGTCCGGTGCCACTGCCTGAACTCTGTTGGATTTATAATAACCGCCGGTTGCCGAAATAAGAAGATTGTTACCCAGAGTATAATCCAGAGAACCGCCAATGGTGGCTGCAGGATATTCAAATCCATAGATATCAAATTCCTTATCCGGATTACTGGTACCGTTAAGAGCCGGGAGATCTCCTTCATATTTATAATTATCCAGTGATCCACTCAAAGACAACCTCAGGTTATTGGCAATCTGTCCGGTCAGTTTAAGTGATCCTGCCATTGTAGTCCTTTTCTGTATATAATCACCGGAGAAGCCTTCCTCCTCAATGTGGGATGCCGGCCGGGTTCTCGTTGTGAATCTGGGCTGGAAAGCACCGAAGAACCATAGTTTGTCCTTAATGATATAGCCGCCGAGAGATAATCCGGGCTGAAACTCGTTCCATTGATCTTCTTTATAATTTACATATTCAGCAATACTATCATCATAAGGATTACGACGAAGTGTCTTCCCCCAGCCGCCATCAAGCATGTCACCTGTATAGTCAAGATTCAGTGAACCATGGAACTCGTTACCACCGCTCTTTGTGATAACACTGATAACCCCCCCCATGGAACCACCGAATTCGGCTGCATATCCCGCCGATTTCACTTGAACTTCTTCAATGAAGTCCACGTTCACCCTGGCACCGGAATCACCGGTGTAAAGTGTGGTGGTATCAACACCATCAACAAAGAACGTATTCTCTGAAGAACTGGCACCGTCAAATGAGATCCCGCTGTTCCCTCTGGATCCATCATCAAACTTATCGGCCCCATTGGCATCATCATCAAAGTTCTTCTCATAATTAACACCGGAGCCTTTGGTGATGACACTGAGAAAGTTTCTCCCTTTCGGAAGTCTTGAGATGATATCCTTGGTGATATTCTCAGCAGATGAACTCTTTCTGACATCAATGGTCGGCGTATTTCCGACAATGATGATCTCTGTCTTGATGTCACCGGTTTCCATGATCGCATCCACCTTAATGGTCTTACCAAGGATAACTTCAACGTTCTTGTTTACCTTTGATTTAAACCCCTCAAGTTTGAACTCGATCGTGTATTTTCCTGAAGGCAGCATCGGGAATCTGTATTTCCCCGTCTCATTTGTTACCGCCACCCTTTTTCCCACAAGCTTGGGGCTTGTGGCCTCAACCGCCACTCCAGGTATGGAAGTGCCGTCAGGAAGGAATACTGTTCCAACCACCTCACCGCCCTGCTCCTGAGCAGTCAGTGAGGTGAATCCTGCGATCAGAATGAACGCAAGAAAAATAATAAAACTTTTGTGTTTCAGCATATTTGCCTCCTTTTTTTATCTGAAACAAGGTGGCATTAAAACTTCCACTCACCATAAAAAAACAGTGGTGTGGGAAAAGATACGGAAAATCAGGGATGAAATACGGAGTGGGTGGAGCAAGTTTTGAAAATATGGAGCGGTTATCAATTAGAAAAGCCGGGGAATCATGAAAGAAATCAAATTTATGAAGAACAGGGGCATATTTTTGGAATTTCAAAAGAAACAGTAAAAATTATCGTTTAAAGTGGATCGTTAATCTTTCTAAAATTTCAGAATATCCGGTATTGTCCAACTCTTTAAGTATCAATAATTTTTCAAGACATTTATTTATAAGTCTATAATTGTCCATCAGGCTCAGAGCTGACATATCGTTCACTGAGATCTCATTCATTTCTTTTTCATTAATATCAATAAATAAGTGTTCTATACCATTTTTAAAATCCACCTTATTTAAATCCAGAGATTTTAATCTGTTTGAACATTTTGTCCTGAAGTATATTTTTGAAGAACTGAGATTATAGATTATGCTCCACTGTGTATTTTTTTGAGCTGCAGTGTATAGAATATCAAACCCTTTGGTCACAGGGGCAAAAACCTTCTCACTTTTTAATTGTTTTAATTCAGTGGCAATGCGGACGAACCTTTCAGGTGATTCAACCCCTTTGGAAACCACCCTTTCACCGCCAAAACCTTTATGAAATCTCAGATATTTGATCAGTTTGGAATAGGTGTTATTTGTAAGAACTTTAACCGGGAGGGTATTTCCAGTACTAATAACAATCTTCCCATCTAAAAATTCTATAACGGCAGAATCTCCGGCTCTGTCACATATAAAATAGTGAAGCCCTGCAATAAATTTTATAATCCCGATCCTCGACAAATTATTAATTACTTCCGGAACAGAATCGTAATTGTCAAGCTGATACTGGATCCATTGAAATTCATTTAAACCGGGAATGTTTTGATTTTCCGGATAAACAGATGGCGAATAGGATAATTCCTCTACCACAAGCCCTTTTTCGTTCATACCGCCCAGCGGCATCCCGACTCCGAACTGATTAAAAGTAACACTTCCAAATTTTGATACCCAGCGGCAGGGAACACCTGAATTATTTACCATTCCGTGATTTAACACTCCCTTTTTATTAACAATGAGATAACCTACACACACAGACCAGTCAAGGTTTTTACCCGCAACAATAGAATCCTTATTATTAAAAACAAATACGCTGCATCCGGAAATATTTTTATTTGGTAATAAAGAGAATAATATTAAAACAATTATTACAGGTCCCGGGTTTTTCATTTATCTCCCATCAAAACAATTATCGAGAAAACTGAAAATATCAAACCGAATATCATGGGGACAGCATAAGTAAACCTCTCTTTTTTTGCAAGAGCCCAGGAAAGACTGTTCAAAGAGGTATACAGAAGAGCTCCGAGTGAGATCAGCGAGATGGAATTTCCCCATTCCGGAAAAAAAATCAAACCCGCTCCTCCAATGATAAGCCCTGAAGCAGTAAGAAATTCGGCAAATAAATGAGGGAAAAGAAGCTCTCCGTTCTCAATATCCCTGCTTTTTAAAAAACCGTTTGACCTGTCTATCCTGATCCCGCTAAAGATATCTTTCAACCAGACAATAATAATCCCCGTGCCGGTCAGAACCATTAATGAAAAAATTAAAATTCTCATTAATTATTCTCCAGAGTCCGGATTTTCAACTTCGAACATTTTTAATAATTGGATCCTCTTTTGTATACCCAGTTTCTGGTAAATATTATATACATGGTTCCGAACTGTATTAAACGATATGAACAGAACATCTTCTATTTCCTTATTGCTTTTCCCTTCTATAAGTAATTTCAATATCTCCTTCTCTCTTGATGAGATTTTATTCTTTCTGCAGAAATAATCCAATTTTGCATCATATTCCATCTTTCTGATCATTAATTTAATTCTCAACCGGTAAAGAAAGAAAATCAAACTGGAAACAAGAGTGATCAAAAAGAATTTAAACCAGAGAGTCCGCCAGAAGGGGGGAATAATTTCAATATCCACCCAGGTGGGCTCTTCGTTCCAGATCCCATCGCTATTGGACCCTTTCACATAAATTCTGTTATTGCCGTCCGGAAGGTTGAAGAAAGTTATTTTATTCTCATTGCCGATATAGTGCCATTCATTTTTCCGGTCAATCGGATCGATCCTGTAAGCATACTTATTTTTTTCAGGAATGTTATAATCAAGCGCTGCAAAATTAATTGAGAAATTTTTTTCTTTATAAGAGAATTTATACTTCTTCTTATTGTAATTTTGAATTATTTTTTTATTGTCATTTACAATATTTCCATCAACTTTAAATGAAGTAATATATACCGGAGGTAGAAACTTATTCTCATCATTACTCGATTCATCCACAATTTCAACACTTTGATTGCCAAAAAAGTAAATCCTTTTTGAACTGGTTCTAAAACTTGCTTGGTAAGTATAATTTAATATTGACAATCCATCTAAACTGGAATAGTTTTTAAACTCCCCATTAATCTTGTTATATTTGGATAGGCCCCGCGTTGTACTTATCCAGATATTTTCATTGTCGCTTTCAATTCCCATAACAGTATTACTAATAAGTCCATTCTTCACACTAAAAGATTTGAATGTATCATTGTTTTTATTATAAAGGTTTATTCCACCACTCCACGTTCCAATCCATAAGTTCCCTGAATAATCAACATGAAGATCTGTAATGTCAGGAAAACTTAATGAATCAGGATTGCTCACATCCGGAAGATATTGGATGACAATCCCATCCTTTTTTACAAATTTATTTAATCCATAAATTGTACCGATCCAAATATTCCCATCTTTACCCTCATTTATTGAGGTTATCCAATTTGAGGATAAAGATACCTGGCTGGTACTATTAGTTCCAAACAATTTAGTTTGTTTTAATTTCTGGTCTATACAGATCAATCCATTTAATCCGCCTACCCATAAATACCCTTTTGAATCTTTTAAGATACAGTTTATAGCACTACTTAGTATTTCAGTATTAGAATTATGCTCTAAACTATACAGGAAAATGTTTCTTTTTTCTCCTTTAATTTTAGAATAATTGAGTCCCTTCCTGGTTCCAATCCACAATATATTTTCTTCATCAAAAAACAAATCTAAAACCATATCGTCAGCTATAAAATCATTTTCATTATTAGGATTAGAAGTAATATTGCGAGAATCCCCAGTTTGTTTATCAATTTCAAATAAACCTTTTAATTTTGTTCCAACCCAGAATTTCCCTTCACTCTCTTCAAAAGATTTCACCGATACTTTCTCTTTATTTATAAATGAGCTAACCACATCTTTTGTATTAAATCTATTCTTGAACTTTGAATATTTTTTTAATCCTTTGGTTGGAGTACTAGCCCATAAAACACCAGAGTTATCATAAAGAACAGGGAATATCTCATCTTCACTGTTTATAAATTTAAATTCATGACTCTTTATATTAAAAAGCACTAACCCTTTTTCAGATACAAACCATACTGAATTAGTTTTATCTTCAAATATTGGATATACTGGACCCTGTTCAACCGGGAATTCCCTGTTGAATTTTTTTTGAAAATTATAAATAGATTTTGTCTCAGTATCAAATACCCACACTCCCGTATCGTTTCCAATAAAAATATTCTTATCAGAAGTTTTCAACATATTAATAACCGGGACCTGATCTTCAGAACTTATAAAAGTATTCTTCTCAAGAAATTTGTTGTCTGATATACTAAAGAATTCTATTCCTTTAGAAGTACCAATAATTAAATGTCCCTCTTCATCTTCACAAAATGCCGAAATAGGTATATCAATGATTCCAGGGTTTCTCTCAACTTTGACAAATTTATTGTTAGATTTGCTGAACCAAAAAACTCCATTTAAGGTACTTGCATATAATACTTTGTTCCTCGTTAAAAATAATTCCAACACATAATTACTTAATGAAATTTCCTCCTCTCCCAGGTAATAGCGTAAACATTCTCCTGAATTGGGATCCAACTTACTTATTCCACTCGCAGTGGCAACCCATATATCTCCGGCTTTATCCTGAACAAGTGACTTCACCAGATTATGATTTAGTGAATTTTTATTATTATGTTCATATTGGAGTAATATAAACTCATTCCCATCATACCGATATAAACCATCAATAGTACCTATCCAAAGAAAGCCTTTTTTATCCTGAATAAGAGAGGTGATTTTAATTTGGTTTAGATTTTTTGAATCATAGATTGAATCAAATTTATAATTATCCAGACTATATCCATAGAAAAATATTTGACAGAGAAAAATTTGAACCAATATTAATTTTTTCATATTCAATAGAACTAACTCAAATGAAGATATCTAGAAATTTTACGACAAAATGAACAAAAAGGTTTAAGTATCATTAAATCAGTTCTACAAAAATGTAGCAGAATAATTTCCAACTAAAAAACCAATATAAATTAAATGGGACAAAGATATAAATTTTCGGGACAGATAACACATCATTAAACATAAAGGTCATTGTTCTGTTCCGATAATTAAAATCGGTTTAATAAGAAAGTAAAATAATTCAAAATCATGAAGAATATATTCAATTAGCATTTACAATGGCAGACTGCAGATCTACCTTAAACATCCTCATAGAAGTTTGCGACCAGAATACTTTTGAATGTTTAGTAGATTCCTACCATTCTGAGATTTGGTAGTAAACTACCGTAAATATTTCAGAAAAAACACGTCATATATTACAGCGGGTGAGATCGAATTCATCCGGGGAGGCAACAATGAGATCTGAGAAGAAGTTAATCAGAAAATTAAGAAATTTAAATATTTCTTCCCACTGTAAAAGAAAAATAGTTCTAATACTTTTAATTATTATATTGGTCCCAACTCTGAGCAGAAATATTACAGGTGAGGATCTACCAGAGAAGATCGGGAAACAGACCCCCTCATTTACAGAAATGATATCAAAAGATTATCTTTCCTCGGATGAACCTATTATTTCTCCAAACGGTAAGAAAATAATCTATTTTATAAGAAAGGCGAATTGGGACAGGAATTCTTTCGAAGAAAATTGTTTCCTTTACAATGAGAAAAATAAATCAACTATAATTCTTAACAGGGATATAATTAATTCAAATGTAAGGTGGCTGAATAACAAATATGCAGGATATATTAGTAAAGGAAAAATCCATATCTATGATACTGTCAGAAAAAAATCGAAAAAAGTATTCAGCGTAAATGGCTGGATAAAAGCTTTTGAACCCATTGGAAATTGTGGGATTGTCTATCTGGTTGATCTGAAGGGAGGAACTAACTCTGACATTAATTATAATTACTATGGGAATATCGAGCATGTGGAAGAGGAAGAGGAGAAGAGTGAAATTTGTTTTATCCCTGATTTCAGTAAATCATATGCATTGAAGATCTTTGACCCTGGAACTGAAGATCTGATCCCATTGCCTCCCGGGCTAACAATAAAAAGTTTTACCACCTCTGCAGAATCAAATTCAATTTACCTGAACTGCATTCCGGGAAACAGTCATATTTACTGGAAAAAAAACCTGGTAATAAGGATCTCCATAAGCCTGGACCCCTCAAAAAAATTTCAGAGGACAATATCCCGGATACCGTTACCTCCCCATTCGGAGATAGTCTGCACTTCTCCTGATGGGAAAAGCGGCCTGGTAAGGTCCTGGGGCATGAATCCAAAGATATTTAATAGAGATCGTCTCCATATTATAGATCTGTCAGATCGAAGCAAATACACACTTTCCGAAGATATTCTTGCTGATCTTGACAGACAGCCGATAAGTATACATTGGAATCCATCCGGTCTTTTTATCAGTTATTGGAACGGTACAAAAATTAGTTTGGCCGGGATAAGAGATAGAAAAATTGTACCTGTTCTGACTAGTGAAAAAATATTCCCCCGGCTAAGATTCACTGTATCTGACAATGGTGATCTTGCCTTTGTTGGAGGAAACAATAAAAATTGCTTTAATATATTCCTGGCAAAAATCGATAAGTCCGGCAATTATTCACCATTAAAAAAGATCACAAAAATGAACTCCACATCAAAACAATGGGACTGGGGAACCAGTGAGATAATAAAATGGGAAAGTTCAGATGGAATTCCATTGGAAGGGATATTAAGAAAACCATCAAATTTTAATCCAAACAAAAAGTATCCTTTGATCTTTCTGGTTCACGGAGGTCCAATGTGGGCCGACCTTGAGTTCCGTGAAGACATGACCGAATTATACTATTATCCGGTATTACAATTTTTAAAAGAGGAGATTCTGATATTTAAACCAAATTACAGGGGTTCACGGGGATATGGAGAAATTTTCACTTCTTCAAAAACCGGTATGAACATGGGTTTATTCTCTTTATGGGACCTGGAGGGAGCAATAAGCTTTCTATCGGGAAAGGGTTTCTTAGACAGGAACAGAATTGGATGTATGGGCTGGAGCCACGGAGGATATATAAGCGCTTTTGTTGCAACCAATTCAGAAATGTTCAGAGCAGTAAGCGTTGGGGGAGGCACTTCAGACTTCGGAATTTATGCATCCAATAATGAAATATCCTGTGAAGTTACAAGAGATTTTCTGGGCGATAATCCTTTGAAAAGAAATACAGCATTGTATAAAGCAACTTCTCCATGCGGAAACATAACTCCCTTCACCGTTCCAACCTTGATCCAGCATGGGCAGGTTGATGCGGTTTCCCCTCTTCAGAATGCAAAGGAATTGTACAGGAGATTGAAGGAGAACGGGGTCCCGGTGGAATTTTTTATCTTCAACCGGATGGGACACGGGGTATCAACCCCGAAAGAGAGCCGGGCCCTTCTGAGCCAGAACTTTATCTGGTTCACCCATTATCTGAAGGGAGAGAAGCTCGATTTCTTCAGGCTGAACAGGCCATGAACCAACAGTATCATTTGAGAGCGGACTGTTTTGAATAACTGAATTTGTAAGTTTGAGTTCCGGGGAACGAGAATCGCCAGTGAATAAACGACAGGTTCTCATTTTTGTCATGTTCAAATTTAATATCCCCGTTAAATTTCTTGTCACCGGTTCCGGTAAATTCTCCCGCTGAGATATTCCCAAACTGATCATGACTAAACAAGATCGATCCGGTCAGCCAGTTATCAAAATTGGTCCACTCGGCCCCTTTCAGTTTTCCATTACTATCATATTCATAGTTTTCTTCAGACCTGAATCCGTCGGTACCAATCCCCTTTCTGTTGGTGAGCTGCCTTTTTTTGTTATAAGAATAAGTGAATACAGAACTTCTACCATCGGCATACCGTCTCAGAGAGGCGATCAGTTTGTTGTCCCATCCATAGAAATAAAATGTTTCTGTCTTTACCCCGTCAGAACGAATAAATACTTTTTTCACCAGTTTGTTCCCAATATACTCATAAAGAGAAGGACCGCCGGTTTTACCCGAATAATCATACTCCTCCCGGGAAATTTTATATCCGGTATTGATATTGACAAACGGATTGGATGAGGTAAAAGGGAGGTGAAGGATATCTGGTACTTTTTCGTATTCATAATTAAAGGTCTGATTCCATTTTCCTGTAAAGCTCCAATACTCCCTAAGTAATAATCCACTGTTGTTATAGGTATAGTCAATGAAACCTTTTTTTGCCCCTTTTTGTTCTATATCTGCAGACACCTTCCTCCCGTTCCCGTCATACTTATAATGGATCACACCATGAAACCATCCATTCAGTCCCCTGCAATCAGCATGTATCAATCCCCCGGATTCATCATAGATGTAGTATACCTGACCTTTAACTCCGTCAGATCTGCTGAAATCTTCAAAGACTAACTTTTCGTCAGAATCATATTTGAATGTCTGAACAGATGTTTTCTTATCTGAGAATTCCCTGTATTTTTTTATTAACAAACCACTTGTATTATATTCATAATAATTAAGAGAATTTCTTTTGCCATTTATCAACCGCCAGAGTGCTTTATTCATCTTACCGTCATGATCATAATTAAATGTGGTCACCCCTTTTTCACCAAGAGAGTTGGAATAATGGAGTTTTAATAACCGCAGGTCCTGTCTGTTTTCTACCGCGTAGAGATTCACACATACTGGAACAATTAATATTAAAAACAGAATTGAACGGATAACAGAACTGATTTTCATGTTTTCTCCTCAGATGATCAAAAGATCAATTTAATTTAGAACCACTCCGGTTTTACGAAAACAATTTTCGGAAGTTCTCAGACCTCAAAACAACAGATTTATTTATAAATGCTGCCTTCAAACTGTTTCAGCAATTGTACCCTGCTGTTAATATTCAGTTTCTGATAAATATTGTAGACATGGTTTCTTACAGTATTCTGGGAGATAAAGAGAAGGTCTTCTATCTCTTTGTTGCTCTTTCCCTCGATCAGCAGCCCGATTACTTCACACTCCCGCTCTGACAACCCCGATTTTTTGGAGAAATATTCGATCCTGCTTTTGTACTCCATTTTCCGGATCGCCCTGTTCAACTTCATCCTGTAAAGAAGAATGATCACCCCGGCCAGCAGAAGCAGGATTAAAATTCTAAACCACCAGGTATGCCAGAAGGGGGAGGCGACCACCAGACGTAATTTGACCGGATCGCTCCAGATCCCGTTCTTGTTCGCACCCTTTATCCTGAATAGATATTTTCCCGGAGACAGAGAATCAAAAGCAATTGAGTTTGTATTCCCGATATTGTTCCAGCTTTCATCTCTCCCATGGAGAATATATTTATATATACATTCTCTCGGCTGCGAAAAATCCATCAAACTGAATCCCAGTGAGAAAGAGTCCCGGTAGGACAGATCGATCTCAGAGTTCATTCTAATATCCCTTAATGAAATTCTATTTATTCCGAATTTCTCAAAATTCGTTATTCTGAGCTCCGGTTTTCGTTTAGCATGTCTTATCTCTTCCGGTTTAAAGACCGTGAATCCGTTCACGCCTCCCATCACCACTTCGTCAGTCTTTTGCCAATGAATTAATGCCCCTGCGAATTCATCTCCCTGCAATCCGTCTTCTTCAAAATAATTTACAAATATTTCTTTTTCAGGATCAAACATGGATATCCCGTTCTCGGTATTCATCCAGAGATCGCCATATTTGTCAATAGTAATGCCATAGATAGTATTAGAGGGCAGTCCATCCTTTTTGCTGAAATGAGCAAACTTTCCAGAAACAGGATCAAACTTGTTCAATCCGGAGACACTCGTTCCGATCCACAGGATCCCGTTTTTATCTTCAATAATAGAAAGGACAATATCTCCGGATAAAGAATTCCTGTTTGAACTGATATTTTTATAATGGGAAAACTTCCCGGTTTTTAAGTCCATTAATTCAAGCCCGCCCCCATAGGTCCCGACCCAGAAATTATTTTTACTGTCCTCAAAAAAGCACATAACGAAATCATTGCTTAATGAAGAACCATCACTGGCAGAATGAACAAACGGTGTTACCTCGGAGAGATCATTCTTAACCCTGATGACCCCGTCGCCATCACTCCCGATCCAGATATCCCCGTCCCTCCCTTCATATATTGATAAGATCCCTCTTATTCTCAACGCAGCATGAACAGAATCATCATCAACAAAATTTTGAAATACCTTTTCCCCTTTTTTCAATCTGCTGATACCGGAGAGCCTGGTCCCCACCCATAGATTTCCCAACCGGTCCCTGACCATTTCAGAGATCCATTTCCCCTTCAACGAACTCTCATCCCAGTCATTTTCCGGATTATATATGAAACGATCCAACACTTTTCTGTATTTAACAATTCCATAATACACAGTCCCGACATAAAGATCTGTATCAGATTCATTCAGAACCGAAGCAATCTGACCGGATTTTCCTTTGGGATCGAAGATGTCAGTAATGAAATATGATCTAAAGTTTGAGTTGATCAGGTCAAGTTTGAATAAGCCCCTTGCCGTTGCCACCCATAAGAGTTTGTCCTTATCTTCAATGATCTGATATATGATTGTGGATGCAAGGATCTTCAGATTATCTGTCCCTCTGTTGAGTTCAGTAAATTTCCCCGACCTTTTATCAAAAAGGTACAGGCCTCTATCTGTCCCCACCCAGAATCTTGATTGACTATCCTCGAGCATGGAAAATATTCTCAGATCTCCGGAAAATCTTCCGGAAGCAAGTGTCTTGTTTGAATCAATAAAAATATCTTGCCCCGGATCATATCTGAACAACCCTTTTCTGGTTCCGACCCATAGTATCCCCTCATTATCCTGGTAGAAAGTTTCTATATCATTCGTATTTAAACCGGATGATCCTCCAATTGGTGAAAAATACTTATGATTTTCCCTGTTCTTTTCAAATTTGAATAATCCTTTATCCGTCCCCACCCACAAATTTTGAGCTCTGTCCAGAAATACTTTATTCACTCGAAGCACCTCATTCCCCGCTTTATCGTAAAACTTAAATCTTGTGATCTTACGGTCGATTTTGTTTATCCGCTCAAGCCCCCCCGTCACTTCCAACCCAGATAAAACCGTTGTTGTCCTCAACCATTGTCATAACATTATCACTCCGGAGTGAATCGGGATCGTTTTCGAAGTGCCTGATATGTTCAAACTCATTTTTTTCCCTGTTGTAAATATTGATCCCACCTCCCCAGGTCCCGACCCACAATTTCCGTTCTCTGTCTTCCAGGAGTGAGAAAATCAAACTGTGACTGATGGTCTTGGGGTCAAAATTATCACTGGAATGAATTTCAAAATTATACCCGTCGAATTTATTGAGACCCTCTGCGGTGCCGATCCATAAATATCCGGAATAATCCTGAAGAATCGAAAGGCAATAATTGTTCGAAAGTCCTGCATCTGTAGAATACCTTTCAAATTTAAATTCGTTTGAATTAGCATTTACGTGAAATTGAAAAAAAATCAGTAGCAAAATCCAGAAAGATACTTTTATATTACGGATTATTGGATAGGTTCCATTTCCCTCAATTCTGTGCTGTTTTATTTTCATCTTCATTATTTATACTAATAATGTACTTAAATTGTTCTGTTATCCTCTAGTACATTCCTACCAAAGTTGGATTTAGTACTTTTCTTTCATTGGAAATCCCGGATTTTACGTTAACTTTGAAGTAGGAAATTCCAAAGGATTGGAGTTCCGGGAGAAGTAAAATGAAAAAAATCGTTTTTAAAAGAGGAAATAAGTTTTTGTTCCTTCAACTGGATGAGATCGATTTTATCAGCGCAGACAGAAACTACATCAGGATCTTTATCAACGATGAATACTTTGTTGAGAGAAAAACACTGAAAGACGTTGAAGCGGAACTCGATAATAGAAAATTTGTCAGGATCAACAAATCGATCATCGTCAACAGAGAGAGGATCAAAGAGATCAGTTATGATAACAATTATCAATATTACGTCACACTGGAGTGTGGCAAATCACTGAAATGGGGGAGAAAATATATCAGTCATCTCCATTCCATTCTCAGGCCGGAGAGATAAAATGAATGAATATCAATTAATTCCATCTTATCTTCACAGTTCTACTCTGAAGATAATTGAGTACATTGCAGGGATAAGGAACGACAAGAATTTTTCCAAGGGGAAGATCGAAGATGACCTGGCCTCAGCTCAGAACCAATTGGTGAAAGCTTATTTGTCACTTAATTTTGTCAGTGAATGCAAATCCCTTAAATTTTTTATTAATGAATTTGAGAAATGTGTGATCGAAGAAACCCTGAACATCACCAACGGGCATCAACGTCATGCATCCAAGATACTGGGGATCAAACCGACATCACTGAATGAAAAGATAAAAAAATTCAAACTGAACCGGAAGGATCGGTCACAGAAGTGAGCATTCCCGAATATTAAAAGGGAGAATAAGATGAAACATATTAAAACTAAAATTATAATTATTATTTTTATCTTCTGCTTTGGATCGCCCTCTGCTGTGAGTAAAAACCCGAATCTGAGCAATAAGTATAACCGGTGGCTGTTAAAAGAAGCCGCCTATATTATTACCCCCTCAGAAAAGAAGGTATTTAACCTTCTTCAGACAGACAGGGAGAGGGAAATGTTCATTCAGATGTTCTGGGACCATAGAGACCCGGATGAACATACAAAAGAGAACGAATTTAAGATTGAACATATCAGAAGAATAAAATATGCCGACCACCATTTCGGAAAGGGAACTCCCACACCGGGGTGGAAGACCGAGATGGGCAGGATCTATATCATCCTGGGTGAACCCAATCAGATCCAGAGCTATGAGAATATGACGCAGATCTATCCTGTAGTGATCTGGTTCTATCAGGGGATGAACCGGTATGGACTCCCCGATGCATTCAATGTCGTCTTTTTTAAACAATACGGAGCCGGTGATTATGAATTGTACAGTCCGGTAAAACACGGGCCGTCAAATCTGATGGTCCATTTCAATGGGGATATTAATGATTACCTCTCCCAATACAGACAATTAAGGGAAATTCAGAAAGAGGTTGCCGACGTATCGCTGACACTGATCGAGGGGCAGCAAAATAATGTAATTCGCCCCTCCATCGCCTCCGATATTCTTGTCCATAAAAAAATAAAGGAGATGCCGGCAAAAAAGCTCGATGACACTTATGCATCCAAACTCCTTAAGTACAAACAATATATCTCGATAGATCACTCAGCGAAATACATCGGATCCTCATCCCTTATCAAGATCATCAGGGACAAAAACGGGCATCATATTGTGAACTACTTAATTGAACCGAAAAGGTTGTCCATGGCTCAAAATGAAGAGAGACTTTCAGCAGACCTGATTATCAATGGGACGGTAACAGATAAAAATAATGAGATTATATTTAATTTTGAAAAAAAAATACCGGTCAGGATCAGCGAATCCCAGGCAAGATCGGCCGCATCCAAATTGTTTGCAATCGAAGATTCTTTCCCCCTTATTCCCGGGGATTATAAAATAAACCTCCTTCTGAGGAACAGGTTATCAAAGGAATTTACATCATTTGAAAAAACTGTGCATATCGATGATGACCATTCCGAAATAATTGGTAACCTGCTCCTCGGAAACAGGGTGGGAAAAGTGCAGAGCCACATCGATTCCGGTTCCCCCTTCACAAAGAACAGCAAAAAAATATCCGTGTCACCCCGGAACGATTTCATCCCCGGGCAGGATATGCACCTTTTCTTTCAATTGCTGAATTCAGATCCCCTGCCTGAAAAAGCTTTAGTCACCTATTTAATCTCAGGTGAAAAAGGGGGGAAGTTATCCGGCCTGATCGATCTTAACACACATCGTGACAGAATTAATATAATAAAAACAATCAGCCTTAAAGGGCTTAAACCGGACTATTATTCCCTGAATATGAGAATCATAGATAAGGATGGGAAAGTACTCGACTCCGAAACTGAGGATTTTTATATCTCACCCAACCGTTTTCTTAAACGTCCCTGGGTCGTTTCTCAGAAAAATAAGGATTGGGAAACCGAAAAAAATTCCATACTCGGCATTCAATATTCCAATAAAAAAATGTTCAAACCGGCTTTGGCGTACCTCGGGAAAGCCTATTACAGCAATCAATCAGCAATCTCAATTGCATTAAACTATTGCAGTGTCCTCTTCAAGGTAAAAAGATATGAAGAGATCATCAGGATCGGGCATTCATTTCTTTCTCATAATGACAAACACAAATTTTACACCCTTCTGGCCCTATCTTCCCATACATTGAAACAATATAACTCGGCCATTGAATATTACAAAAAATATATATCCTACTATGGTGAGAATATTCATATTCTCCGTTCACTTCAGCAATGCTATCAGAAGTCAGGAGATCAAAATTCAGCCAGGACAATAAAGATGCAGCTTGACACACTAACCACCGGAGGCCTTGGTAAAAAAAGTGAATAAAAGATCAGATTCAAATCAGAAGCTCTGTCTGGTTGTGAGTTTTTTTACGGGGATGCTGATCCTTATGGCATCCGTCAGTTGTTCACGTCAGGAATGGAAGATAAAACAGGTCCCTGAGGAGTACAGGACCATTTACCGGAAACTCAAATTCATCATCACCAGAAAAGAGAAGAGAGTATTTTTGAATCTTTTAACTGACAGGGAAAGGAAGGAATTTTTAAAAACATTCTGGGAAAAACGGGACCCGGACCCTGAGACAACAGAGAATGAATTCAGATTGGAATACTTTGCAAGGCTAGAGAGAGCGACTCACCTTTTCAGCCATGAAGGAAGAGAAGGTTGGGATACCGATAGAGGGAGAGTCTTTGTTCTGCTGGGCCCTCCCGACTTCACAGAATCATATCCGATGGGCTACAGGATGTATGATAATCCGTCAGAAGTATGGTACTACGGCAATTTTCCGGTGATCTTTATAGACAGGAACAGGAGCGGGTCCCTCGACCTGACCTCCCTCGGGGCCAGATACTTTGCTCTTCTCCTTAAAGTATCACAGACCCTCAAACCTGAAGTATCAGACAAAAAAGAACTTTATGGCTTTAAACTAATTGCAGAAAAGGGATCAAATGGTGACATCCGGTTGATTCTAATTTTTAAGAACAAAGATATATATTTTCAGGAAGATAAATACAAGTACTACTCTGATTTAAAGATCAATCTGGACATACGTCAGACCGACTCCGGTGAGAACTGGTCGGTAATAAGAAAAAAACGTCTGACTCTTTACAAAAATGATAATGGAAAGATCCCAGTATCATCAAAACTAGAGGTACCGGTAAACCTGAGGGAAGGGTCATATGAGATAAATGTCAGAGTTGAAAATCATGAAAACAATATTACAGTCAGCAGAAAAATAAAAATCAATATATAAACTGAGGTGAAAAAATGAAAAAGATTTTATCTAAAGCGAGCTGGATAACTCTAATACTGATCATCGGGGTTTCACTCTCTTTTCCGCAGGCAGGAAGGGGGATCGGCAGATTGAAAGGAAACGTGACCGGCACCAAAAATGAACCACTAAAAGGTGTTAAAGTAACATTGGTTTTTCTGGAGGAGAAAGGGGATAGCAAAGAGGTGATCACAGATGATAACGGAGTATGGACATTTATCGGTTTAGGATACGGGAAATATGACATAACCGCTGAAATTGACGGTTACGATACTTTCACCAAACGTATTCTGGTAAAACAGATGGGGAGGAATCCCTTCCTCAATTTAAAACTGAATGTGTCAAAGAGGGAAAAATTAAAAAAGAAACTTGAATCCGTGGACAAAGGTATGGAATTATACAAGGAAAAAAAATATGAAGAAGCCCTCGCATTTTTCAATAAATTTGCAGTTGAGAATCCTGATCATTATGAAATTAACCTGCTAATCGGGAACTGCCTGAAAGAGCTTAAAAAGTATGATGAGGCAAAAACGAAATACATTCTTCTCTCATCAAAGGAGAACAGGGATTACAACAAGGTGCTGGCTGCAAAGGGATTTGCCGGCCTCGGTGAAATATATGTCCTTAAGAATGACCTGAAGGGGGCCCGCTTTTATTTCGAGAGTTCGATCCGGCTGAATCCGAAGGACGAGATCCTAGCCTATAATGTGGGAGAGATCTACTTCGGGAATAACAACCCGGACAGGGCAATTAAATACTATAAAATAGCATCAGAAATAAAACCGGACTGGCCTGTTCCATTTGTAAAGCTGGGCTATGCTTATTTGAATAAAGGAGACATCCCGAACGCAGTATCCAGTTTTAAAAAATTCCTTGAACTGGATCAGGGATCCCCGGAAGCGGAAACAATAAAAGAGATTTTAAGAAGCCTTTAATGTAAGAAATTCCCTTTATCCTCCTATTTGCCAGGAGAGGCCTATTATCGTATAATTACTGTATCCGGTTTCTGAAACCTGAGAGGAAATTCTATGAAAAAAGGCAATATTTTATTCACGATATTTTTTATCACATTTTCGACCGTTGTGTTTGAGATCCTTTATACAAGGGTGTTCTCAGTTATTTACCTGAGCTCTTTTGCATTTTTGATGATATCTCTTGCCCTGTTCGGCTACGGCCTGAGTGGATTCTTCACATCATTCAGCAGGATCTCCAAGGACAAAAAGGGACTTAAATATCTTGAATTTTTTGTTCTCGGGTATGCTCTCCTTCTCCCTGTTATATTTAAGATCACATTGATAGCAAAGATCGATTTTACCCATCTTTTTAATCCGGTAACAAACCTGTTTCTCCTTATTATGAATTTTATTGTATTGATCGTTCCTTTCTTTGCTGCGGGGGTTTCCCTTGTTCTGATCTTTTCCCTCTACTCTGAAGAGATAGGAAAATTGTATTTTATAGACCTGATCGGCGCAGCACTCGGAGGTATAGCCATAATACCTTTAATCACAGAATTCGGACCTGCCCGCTCAATTCTGATACTATCGGTAATCCTCACTCTGTTGTGGTTCTCCATCTCAAAAATGAAAATGAGAACAAAAGGCATCCTTATTCTGATACTTCTTGTTTCCCTGGGAGGATTGTATAAATATTCGGAAAAAATATTTCCGATTGTTCCGAAAATAATCAAAAGGGGTTATATCATTGATTATCATAAGAACAGAATCGAACATTCCAAGTGGAGCCCGATCAACAAAATTGACGTCGCAACATTTTTCAAGAAGAAAAAAGTAGTATGGCTTGATGCCGGGACCCAGCAGTCATATCTGGTCAAACCTCCGGTTCCGGTTGAGCAAATGAGTCCGATTGAATATAACCAGTCATCAATACCATATCAGCTTGCAAAAAGCGGACCTGCACTTATAATCGGTTCCGCCGGCGGATATGAAGTTTTATGTGCTTACACCAATCATTTCAAACCTGTTTTTGCAGTGGAAATGGATCCTGAGATCTGTGACATAGTTGAAAATTCATATTCAGAATATTTAGGTGACCTGTTTAAAAAGAAAGAGGTAAAAATAATAAATGATGAGGGAAGGCACGTTTTAAGAAAACTGAACAGAAAATACAATGTCATTCAGATGGTCAACTCACACAATTCGAATATCATTCTGTCGGGTGGACTCAGTTTTTCCGAAACTTATATTTATACTGTTGAAAGTTTTAAAGATTACTGGGATCACCTGAACGATGACGGTTTCCTATCCATTATTCATATGTTCGGTGAACGGATGTTCACAACAGCTCTTCAGGCACTTAAAGAAATGGGGATAGAAAACCCTGAAAAAAAATTCTACATCCTTCAGCCTCCGAAGGGATTCAACTATTTCTTCATGAAAAAGGGGGACCTCAATAATGCTGACATCAAAAAACTTGAAAAATTCTCCAGGGTAAAAAATGTTGCATATTCACCATTCAGAGAACTTGATAATGTATATTACGATCTGGCCGGACCGGAATTTAAAAAAACCGTTGCAGGCTCTTCAGTAAATATTTCTCCGGTATATGATAACTCACCATATTTTAATCAGCCTAACAGGATCGGCCAGTTCTCATTTGATAACAATATACTTTTAAGTAAAGAGGCCAAAAAAGCTATAAATGTAACATTGAAATATTCTAATAGTGTCTATTTATCAATACTCGGTATCTCCCTTATTTTTTCTCTCCTCTTCATATATCTGCCACTCAGGCTTAAAACAAAAGAGGCGACACATAAACCTGTTATTTTGTATTTTTTTCTTATCGGAATGGCATTTATTGTAGTTGAGATCATATTAATCAAGATATTTCAATTATTTCTCGGGAATCCGGCATACTCGATCTCGGCCATCATCTTTGCTCTCCTTGTATCATCAGGGATCGGCAGTCTCATGTCAGGAAAGGTGAACAGCATCCTCGGGAAAAAGACAGTACTGTATATGTCAATGCTGATTTTTATCGTTTTGATTATTTATGCGCTATTCCTGTTCAATTTCACATACATACTCATTCATTTGAACCTGATCTTAAGGTTTATTATCACCCTGCTCCTGATCTCCGTTCTGGGAATTCCGATGGGGATGATGTTCCCGACAGGGATGAGATATCTGGGATCCGAGAATAAAATTATGATCGGATGGGCATGGGGCGCAAATGCATTTGCAACTGTGATCGGATCTGTCATTACAGTAATAATTGCAATAAACTGGAACTTCTCAACAGCTCTTATACTTGCAGCAATTTTATATATTATCTCAGGGATAGTATTTTCTAATGATATAAAAAAAAATCCCGGGAAATGACAAAAGAATAGCATATTATGGATAGACTGAAGATAATCTGGGTAACCGGATTTACCGCACTTTCAGTAATATTAATAGAAATACTTTATACAAGACTTTTTTCAGCAATATACTTCAGTTCGTTCGCATTCCTCATAATATCCCTTGCTCTTTTCGGGACAGGCTTAAGCGGCCTCCATTTTTCATTAACACAGAAAAAGAAAAAAATAAAAACTGAACACTATATATTACTCTTTGCCCTGTCACTCCCTCTGATCTTAAAATTGACATTGACAATAAAAATTGACTTTTTAAATCTATTTTCATCACCTCTAAATCTGATATACCTTATGATCAATTTCCTTGCTCTCATACTCCCTTTCTTTCTAGGTGGAGCCATACTTGTCAGAATATTTGCAGAACATTCCGGGCAAATAGGGAAATTGTATTTTTATGATCTCGCGGGGGCAGCACTGGGAAGTCTTCTTATAATTCCTCTTATATCAGAAGCAGGCCCGATGAATGCAATTCTTTTAATTTCAATAATGCTTATTTTGACCTGGTTCTTTACTTCAAGTGAAAAACCGGCGCTAAAAGTAATAATTGTTTCGATCCTGATATTTCTGTTCTCAATTGGAATTTACTTCTCCGGAGATATTTTCAAACTTATCCCGAAGATAGAGAAGAGGGATTATATTAAGGATCTGGAAAAGGGGCGAATCGAATATTCCAGCTGGAGTCCCATTAATAAAGTTGATGTTGCTCCCTTCATATTTAATACAAACAAAAAAGTGGTATGGCTCAATTGCGGAACTCAGCAGACCTGGTTCGTACGGACAAATGAAGATCAGATAGGTAACAAAGAATTAAAATGGAGTCACGCTGCAATCCCCTATCAACTTACCAGCAAAGGTTCCGCATTGATTATCGGATCGGCCGGAGGATATGAGGTCTTATGTGCAAGGTCAAATGGTTTTAAACGGATATATGCCGTTGAAATGGATCCGGAACTGTGCAGACTTGTCTCCGGAAAATACTCTGAATATATAGGGAATCTCTTCAGTCAGAAGGGGATATTTCTTATAAATGATGAAGGGAGAAGCGTTCTGAAAAGACTGAATAAAAAATTTAATGTTATTCAGATGGTTAATTCCCACCCTAAGGATACACTCCTGTCGGGAGGCCTCAGCATTTCTGAAACATATATATATTCAGTATCGGCTTTCAGGGAATATTGGGACAATCTTGCAGAGGAAGGTTTCCTGTCCATTGTCCATGTTTATGGTGAAAGGATGTTTTCCACTGCATATGAAGCCCTCAGAAGATCAGGGATCAGGGAACCGGAGAAAAAGTTCTATATAATTCAGATAAAGAACGGATTTAATTATTTCTTTATGAAGAAAGGTGATATAAACGGTAAAGAAAGAAAAATACTCAGAAGATTTGCAGGAAAAAATGAGATAGTCTATTCCCCATTTGAAGTTAAAGATAATGTGTATTACAAACTTGCTTCAGCAGATTACAAAACTATTATAAAGGATTCTTCCGTTAACATATCTCCTGTGTCGGATATATCCCCCTATTTTAATCAACCGAATAAAATAGGTCAGCTGAAATTCTCAAATAACTTCTTAAAGGGGATGGCAACAGAAAAAGTTGAGAGGGTCAGGACCTATACGAACTCTGTTTATCTGTCAATTTTCTTTATATCAATATTCTTTTCAATAATTTTCATCTATCTTCCTCTCCGTAAAAAAGGAAAGGGAAGGAATTCCCGTAACACACTCTATTTTTCCCTCATCGGACTATCCTTTATAATTGTTGAGATCATTCTGATCAAAATCTTTCAACTTCTTCTTGGAAATCCCTCATATTCAATATCAATTATAATCTTTTCACTTCTCCTTTCAGCAGGAATGGGGAGTTACTATTCCGAAAAAATATTAAAAGCTTTCAGAGGCAAGATGGTTTTTGTCTCAATATTCATTTCTCTGACTCTGACCATTTATGCTTTTTTCCTTTTTGACCTTATCTACCTCGTAATTGAACTCCCCATAATTGCCAGATCACTAATATCAGTACTGCTTATAAGTATCCCCGGAGTTCCAATGGGGATCTATTTTCCATTGGGAGTTAAAAAAGTATCTTCAGATGACCCCGTAATGACAGGCTGGGCCTGGGGTGCAAATGCATTTGCTACAGTACTCGGTTCTGTTGTGACCGTGATAATTTCTATAAACTGGAATTTTACAGCAGGATTAATTACTGCAGCCGTAGTATATTTACTTGCAGGATTCCTATTTCCGAAAAATTAAACATTCCCGTACGATCTCTTGTTAAGTGAATTAAAAATGGAAAAAATCAGGTAAAGAAAGATCGATGCAAAAACAATTGTAAGCGGGATTGATACATAGACGGATGAGTTAAACATCTTTATAAAAGGAGTTATAAAACTCATACCTAAACGGCTGATATTTTCTAACTGGTCTTCCACTCCGAAAATTACATTTTTGTTGAATATCAAAAACAGTATTATTAATAAAATTGCTGATAACTTTGCAAATAATCCGGCGATCTTCATAGGGCGCATTGCCTGTTCTATCAGATCCGGTTCCACCCTTTTTTCCCGGAAAGATCTGGACCATAAAGAATCAAAAGGTGGAATATCGGAATTTAAATCTGAAGTCCCGGTATCCCCATACCCCTTCATCCATGTATTGATAAGATATTCATTTGAACATTCAGAACAAGACTTAATATGATCTTTCATCTTTTCTGACAAATTATCAATATTTAATTGTTCCATGAGTTCTTGTGTCAAATCACATTTTTTTTTGCCCATTTATCCTCCATCAAATCCCGATCTTCTTAAAATCCCGGCAAATTTTTTCCTTAATCTGAAAAGAGTCACTTTTATACTCTTCTCATTTAATCCTGATATCCGGGATATCTCCCTGTGAGTGTACCCCTCCACATAAGCCATCCATAATAAGCTCCGCTCTTTCTCATTTAATAACCTGAAAATTTTATCCATATCGATCTCAAGATCTTCAGAATGAACTGATGGTAATTCGACACCGATATTGTCTCCTTCAAGAAGATCCTCTCTCTTTTTCCTTTTTTCATCAATGACAAGCCTG
Source organism: Candidatus Aminicenantota bacterium (assembly GCA_963827565.1). Classification (GTDB taxonomy): domain Bacteria; phylum Acidobacteriota; class Aminicenantia; order UBA2199; family UBA2199; genus UBA647. The sequence goes on along the minus strand of CAWHBG010000001.1, from coordinate 224,762 downwards.
TAAGCAGTTTTATATATCCAGGCTTTCAGCTGATACTCATTAAGCCCGGCCGGGGAAGATTTGAATAATCTTAAAAATGATTCCTGAAAAATATCGTTAGCCATGGAACTATCACCTCCGCAGGTCTTCCTGACAAAATTCAGGAAGCCTGCAGAATGTTTTTCATAAAATAGTCTGAATGTTTCTTTTAGAAGATTATTGTTTTCTCTATCCATTATCTCCGGCACCAGCCGTTTCGGGCTAATGAAGAATAAAGCCAATAAACTTTACTCTTCCTCGTTTATAATACCCCATTTAGTGCTTAATTTATAGGATATCCACGAGGATACAAGAAAACTAGCTCCAAGGGAGAAAATAACTATCCCTGCCGCAAAATAATATTTTGATTCCGATGAAAATATCATTCCGAGTGGGAGAAAGCTTAATCCGACAAATCCCGCAACAAGCCCCTTTGTGATCGAGGACAGAATTCTCTCTTTCGGCTGGACATATTCGATAGAGAGAGACTTGAGGAATTTGTTCCCGCTGTCACTCTTCAGAAAATCATTAAGTTCACTTACATTATCAAATTTTTCTACAAGTTTCTGATGCAGTTCACTTTTCAATTTGTTTTTCCTTGCATCCATGTAAAGCTTGACAATATAAGCGATTACTACAAACATGATCGGCATTACGATCATTCCCATAATCTGATCTGAACCCATTTCCATAATTACCTCCTTATTAATGATTTGATCAATTACCATTACTCTTATAACGGACTGCAGCTATTTCAGGTTAACACCAGAGATGAATTTATTCTGAAAAGTTTAAAAATCAACAATATAATGCTATATATAAAATATGAAAAAAATCTTATTAATTTTATTTATCTTTTCCTGTTGTCTTCCTCTGATCAGCACATATGACTGCTATACCATAATTACCGGCAGAGATGCGTCTGCATCCGGTGCAGTAACACTTGCTCACAATGAAGACGATGCCGGCAAGAATTTTTTTGTAGATGTTCACAAAATTGGAAATGCAAGTGCCAAAGGTAGAACCATTAAGCTTAAGAGCGGACGTCAACTGAAACTCTCAAAAGCCCATGGATTCCTGTGGCTTCAGATAGCCGGTACTGAGTTCGCAGATTCATATATAAATGAAAAAGGAGTTGTTATAGTTTCAAATGCATGCAAATCACGTGAAGATAAACCATCTATTTCAGAGGGAGGGATCGGTTTTGCCATGAGACGGATTGTTGCCGAAACAGCTGAAAATGCGAGAGATGCAGTCCTGATTGCCGGGAAACTGATAGAAAAGTATGGATATTATTCCTCAGGGAGGACCTATTCCATTGCTGATGCAAGAGAAGGGTGGATGATGCATGTTGTTAACGGAAAGCACTGGGTTGCAAAACGGGTACCGGATGACAGTGTAGCTGTAATTCCCAATTATTATATAATAGATGAAGTTAACCTGAATGACAGGAATAACTACATGGGATCTCCGGATATTATTGAATATGCAAAAAAAAGGGGCTGGTACGATCCTTCAGACGGGAAAAAGTTCAGTTTCAGAGAAGCATATTCAGATCCACAGAATCTTGTTTCAGACAAAAACACTCTCAGGCACTGGAGGGGGATCACTTTGCTTTCCAAATTAAAGATAAACCCGGAAAAAGGGCTCCCATTCTCATTCATCCCGGCAAAAAAGGTCAAAATTCAGGATCTGTTCAGATTACTCAGAGATCATTATGAAAGTACAAAATACGACCTTTCGAACGGATATAAAGATGGGTCACCGAACTTAACCCAGAACAGGACCATATGTACTGACTCTACACGATATTCACTGGTTGCGGAGCTCAGGAATGACCTTCCGGACGAAATAGCCCCTCTCATCTGGATAGCATTCAGGCGTCCGGACTCAAATGCATTCTCACCATGGTACCCTTCAATAACGGCAACTCCAAATGGATATACACAGAGTGTATCGAAAACATCATTTCTGACCCACATGAAGAAAGGAGAAAACTATTTTAAATATAATAATAAAAATGCATACTGGAGTTATGCAAGGTTATCTGAAAAACTGGATGAAGATTACAAAGCCAATATTAAAAAAGTTAATAAAACCTGGGGAAATTTTGAAGATTCATTATTAAAAAATTTAAAAAAAAAGGAGAGGGAATTCACATATTTGCTTGGAAAGAACAGAATGCTTGCCGTAAATATGATAACAAATTATGTGCATTCAATTGAGTTCAGGAAATGGATTAATTCAATTGACCTGTATAACGGAATACATTGATCAGATCAGTTTTGAGACTCTCTGATCAGTCTGTCAAGCCTGGCTTTCTCATTATCAGGAAGTTTGTGATAAAATTTCTCTCTGCATAATAGAAAATATTTTAGGGCTGATTCTTTATCCCCAAGTTTTAAAAGGTATGCGATCCCGATACTGAAGTATGGATCGATAAAATCCGGTTTTGAAGATATGGATCTTTTCCAGTCAGAAACAGCACCCGAATAATCTCCCGAGAAATATCTGGCAGCCCCTCTTCCATTTAAGGCAGAAAAGAGATTTTTATCTATTTCAATAGATTTATTGAAATTTAATATAGCCTTCTCATAACTTGCCCGGTCTTTGGATCTCTGGAAACGGGAAAGGTATAAAGAACCGATATTATTGTAGACTGGAGCATAATTTTTATCGAGTTCAAGAGAAATATTATAATTTTCAAGAGCTTTGTTAAAATTCCCAATTCTATAATATGCAACACCAAGATAATTGAAACATTCAGGATCATGCTTCAGGAGAATTATACTATTCTCCAAAACATCTATCGCTCTTTTAAATTCGCCATTCTCCACAAGGAAAATCCCAAGTTTTGATAGAAGGAAAGGTTCTCCCGGGATTTTCTCAAGCCCCTGTTCCAGAATTTCAACAGACAGATCAGTCCTTCTCAATTCTTTGTATATTTTTGCAAGATGATTATAGATTAGAGTATATGTAGGGCTTGCCTTAATTATCTCTTTCATCAACCTTATCGCAGTCTGAGTATCACCACTCTGATGAGCTGCCATGGCACTATGCATTTTTGCCTGTAAGGGCAATAGGGTTTTTAGATCATCAGCTTCAGTAAACACCTTTTTCTTTTTTGAAGTTGTTCCTGAAAAATATCCGAGACTTTTAAGTTTTTTCTGTGTTTCCGGATCAAGAATGCCTGCTCTTTCCAGTTTCTCTTTTCCTGTCAGTCCTGAAATTAATTTGTTAAGATTATACTTAAGATTTCCCCCATTTTTCCCGGCAATCAGGTTGTTTTCTTCAGACATATCCTTTGAAAGGTCATAAAATTCCCTTATTGGCTGGTCAATGAACTTATCATCACCTCTTATAAATCCATGAAGAGGGGCCCAGCCTCTGTTCAGATATGGGGTTAGTGATTCAAAATAAATATACTTTTCCTTTTTCTCTCCCCCCTGCATTAACCCGACAAGACTTTCACCCTGAATATGAGCTGGAACATTTATATCAAGCAAATCACATACCGTCGGAAATATATCTATGTGAGATACATTTTCCCCTATCTCTCTCCCTTTCATTCCGGGGACCTTAATAATATACGGTATATGGATAGTATTATTATATGCAAAATATGAGTGGGTCTTTTCACCCTTTTCACCCAGTGCTTCACCATGATCACCGGTAATAATTATTAACGTTTTATCATAGGCGCCTATCTCCTTTAAACGGTTAAATAATTTACCAAGTTCATTATCAGTATATGCAACTTCACCTGAATATAGGTCATCTGAATATTCACTGTCATATGGAGCAGGAGGTGAATGCGGCTGATGAGGGTCAAACAGATGTATCCAGCAAAACCATTTCTCATCTCTTTTTTCAATCCATTTTTGTGCAGGTGCTATTACATCTTCAGCTTTTCTCTCTACAAAAAACATATCAAGGTCACTGTGAGTACCATAATTATCATCATAAACATCAAATCCCTGATCCAGTCCGAATCTGGAATCAAGAGGAAATGCCCCTATGAAGGCTCCGGTCTCATAACTGCTTATTTTCAGATGTTCTGCCAATGTTAAAAATCTGTCCTCCAGTGCAAATCCCGAATTATCACTGATCCCATGATAGAGAGGTGTGGTGCCGGTTATAATATTTGTATGAGACGGGAGGGTCACAGGATTATGTGCAAATCCCCTGAGGAAAATATATGAATCCTTTGCAAAGTTATCTATATTAGGTGTTTTTAAATATTTGTCAGAATATACGCTTAGCCGGTCATAACGGAGAGTATCAATCGTTATAAGAAGAACATTGTACTCACCGCTTTTTATCCCGGGGGATTTCTTAACAGGATTGGTCCCCTCCCCTCTACAGGCTGAAAATATTAATAATATTACAGCCAGGAAAAAAGAAAAACCTCTTCTCATTTTAATTCGAGAATGCTTTGACTATCTCTTTTGCAGTTGTATAGTTTGGTGAATCCGGGGCAAGTTCCATAAATTTTTTCAGAGCAGCAAGAGCTTCACTCACCTTATTTAATGCCACATAGGTCATTCCAAGCTGGAAATAAGCCTCAGAAAAATCTTCTTTAAACTCAACTGCACGTCTAAAATACCCGACAGCTTTATTAAAATCATTCGCATTATAAAAATTAATTCCTATATTATAAAGTGTATCAACATTAGTTATATCTTCATCCGATAATTTTTTAAACCACTCCATCGCTTTTTCAGGTTGATGGAGATTTGAGTATGAATTACCAATTGAGAGGATAAGTCCCTTATGTTTAGGATATTTTTCGATTGCTTTCTGGAAATATTCAATTGCTTTTTCATATTTTTCGAGCATAGAATAACTGTTCCCCATATAAAGATTAACTATAGCAATACCTTCACGTTCTTTATATTTTTCTATGATCTCCTCAAATTTCTTAATAGCATTCTTGGGTTTCTTATTGACAAGAAAAGCATTCCCCTCTTCAATCTCTTTTATTATGCTCTGCTCAAGTGCAGGCCCCTGAATCTTTTCCAGTTCTATCTTAAGAACATCAAATTTGTTTCCCTGAAAATAACCTACATATTGTCCTTGATGTATATATTCAATCGCTATCTTTCTGGGAGCATATCCAACTTTGGAAAAATCAAGATACCATTTTCCACTTCTCATAAAGAGTGATCTCCATTCACCTGCCTCATCGGTTACAGGAGCAACCCCGTGTTCTGAACCCGCCTTAAGTGAAAAGAGCTTGATCTTAACACCAGCTATAGGATCACCTGTTTCTTTATCTAGAACGACTCCCTTCATTTGTACCTGTCCCGAAGTTGCCTGTGAAAAAATAAGGACCGTAGAAATTGCGAATATCAAAATAATAAGAAATATCTTTTTCATATCGCCTCCTGCTCTATATAATATATAAAAAATTATAACACTATATCACAAAAAATCAACACGAAAATTTAATCATAGATATTGACATTTTAGGACTTTTCAAATATAAGTTATCTATCACAGTTCAGAGGTAAAAATGAAAAAACGAATCTTAGTCCTGGTAATACTAGCAACTCTTATCACTTTTCCGTTCTGTAATTTTAACGGGAAAGCAAAAGTTATAGTAAAAAATATCGGAGAACTCACACTCGAAGTAAAAATTGATCAGGCAACTTCAACTCTTTATCCTGGAATGCAGGATGAATTTACCATCACATGGCCAGGGAAAAACGATGCCAACTTGAACTTAAGCTACTACGCCAAAGCATACGCTACAATACTCTGGGACAGTATTAATTTCTGGATAAAAGACGGTGAAACCAAGATTTATGAACTGGAATATTACAAACCTGAACTTACTGAATAGAAATTAGTTTATTTTAATCCTTCGATAATCCGTCTTGCTGTTGTAATTTGTTCATTGGTCAAATCATCGTAATATTGTGATAATGCTATCTGCATATTTCTCAGCGCATTAACCCTGTCACCGAGACGGGAAAGTACAAGCGCATAAAAATAATAGTTCTTCCCTGTTGGTTTATCTCTTACCAGTTCTGCCAGGATTTCTCCGCTTTTTTCAATGGAACCATATTTTATGTTGAATAATGCTATTTTAAACAGGAAGTCTTTATTTTTTCTAATATCATCAAATTCGAGCAGAGTATCATAAATTTTCAATACTTTCTGAAACTTTTGTTCGGAAAGCAGTTTCTCTGAAAAATTAATCTGAAGGAGAATATTTTCGGGTTCAAGTTCCAGCGCTTTAAGGAAATTTTCATTTGATTTTTCTTTTTCGCCCAGTATTTCATATGTTTCACCCAGAATTATATATGCTCTTGTAAAAAGCGGTTCTATTGAAAGCAGTTCATTACAATTAGTTATGACCTCATTATATCTGCCAAGATCTTTTAAATGTGTAATATAGTTGGTTCTGAACGGAGTAGCATGCGGAAGTACCCTGATCCCTTCGGATAAAATATCCATTACATTTTCCGTTTCCTTTTTCTTCATATATATGCGATATAAATAAATATATACCAGAAAGTTCCCTTTACCGAGTTTTGTTTTTTTTATCTCAAGGAGTTCGGATTCAAGTTCATTGAGATCTCCACTATCTATCTGTGAAGAGATATTTTTCAGTTTCACATTGAGGGTTATACCTGTTTTAGGGTCAATGATCTCATTCCCTTTCCTGTTGAAAGAAGAGATGTATCCGAGGGATTTTAAATGCTCAAGATCTTCTTTCTCGAGCTCTCTTTTGGAATAACTTTTTCCTGAATATTTGAGTATCATCCTTTTCAGTTTTTCATCCATCTCCCGCAGTAAACGCCCTTTTTTTCTGAAAAGATTATCCTTTTCCAGCGGATCTTTTTTTATGTTGTATAATTCCGGCCTCGGAAGAGAAATGTATTTATAATCACCTTCAATAATCCCTGTAAGAGGAGCCCAGTTAAACTCTTCTTTGCCGTACATACTTTCAAAATATATTGTCCTATCGCCGTCAGATTTATCTCCATTGATCAGTTTTTCAAGAGATTTTCCCTGAATATCCCCCCCTTTATTGATACCGGTAAGATCAAGTACTGTGGGTAAAATATCAATAGTATCTACACGATCATCGATAACTCTGGATTCATTGAATAATTTTTTGTTGTAAAAAATTAACGGTACCCTCAGATTCGCCTCATAACAAAATATCATATGGCTTGCAAACTCTTCATGCTCACCAAATGCTTCTCCATGATCACCTATAATTATAATAAGTGTATCATCAGCAACATTCTCCTCCTCCAACCTGTTGAGAATCTTCCCTATATATTCATCAGTATAGGTAATCTCCCCATCATAAAATTTAATCTGATCAGTCTCCTTTTTTTTGAGGAGATCTTTATCGTGTGGAATGTAAGGAGTATGAGGATCATAAAAGTGGACCCATGCAAAGAATTTTGATCCTGAATTTTCCCCAATCCAATTATCAAATTTATTATAGATTTCTTTAGCATCAATTTCAGACTTTAAAGTTTTGTAAAGGTCCTCACTGTCGATTGTATCATCATATATCTTAAATCCCTGATCCACTCCGAATTTTGACTGAAGGACAAAAGCCGCGATTGCAGCATAGGTATTGTATCCGTTTTCAGATAAATATTCAGCCATGGTTTTCTCTTTTTCACTCAGAACGTATGTTCCGTTATTTCTTACGCCATGCCCTATGGAATACTTTCCGGTAAAAATACTCGAATGTGAAGGAAGTGTAAGAGGGATCGAGGAATAGCAGTTTTTAAATCTTATCCCTTCTTTGGCCAGGCGGTCAATATTAGGAGTAGAACCTTTATCATAACCATAGCAGACTATATGATCTGATCTTGTCGTATCAAGGGTTATGATCAATATATTACCGTTCCAGACCTCTTTTTTCCCACATCCGGTAATGAACAAAGTTACAGTTATAACAACTGCAATAGCAAATATTCTGTTTAATCCTGATCTCATTTTTTTCCCCGGTCATTTAATTATATCATAATTAAAAACCGGGATAATCGGGCTCTATAAAAAAATGCATACATTTTCCTGACAGGGGAAAAATCTATTGACTAAAATGCAAATTTCAGTTATTATTTCTACAAATGCCGGGATAGCTCAGTCGGTAGAGCGAGGGACTGAAAATCCCTGCGTCGGTGGTTCAACTCCGCCTCCCGGCATTTTTTTTTATTTTTTTTGAGATTAAATCCAACAAATTTATATAAATAGATATGAAGAGAATTATAATTTACCTGACAATTTTTCTGCTGCTCTCACTATCATTTATTTACGGGAATCCAATACTGACTCTTGTTTCACCAAACGGTGGGGAAAATCTGACAGCAGGGACAATTGTACCGGTCATATGGAAATATACTGAAAAGAGCACAGGCGGCAGGATAATTCTGGTGTTATATAAAGATGGGATAAAATTTCTAACTATTTCCGAATCAACAACAGACTCCGGATTCTTATTCCTGGAGCATACCAAAAAATATCCCGACAGGTGAAAAATACAGGATCAGGATCCGTTCTGCCGGAGACCTGTCACTTAATGATTTTTCAGATGGAAATTTCTCTATCCTGAACAAACAGGAAAAATAATACCTCTCTTTTTAATTAAAATCCCTGATTCTGTAAATTTTTATTTAATATGTTCTTCGAACCAGTTGAAAACTGATTTCCACCAGAAACGCGCATTTTTAGGTTTCTGAACAAAGTGATCTTCATTTGGGAAATAGAGCATTTTTGATTTCACACCCCGTCTCTGATAGGCAGTGAAAAGCATCAAACCCTGAGATACGGGAACTCTGAAATCTTTTTCCCCATGAATTACAAGCATCGGAATCTTGAATTTTTCAACAAACCTGGCCGGATTGAATTTTTCATAAAGGTCACTATTCCATGGTGTCCCACCATGCTCCCACTCTTCGAACCATAATTCTTCCGTTGAATAATACATACTTCTTGAATCAAAAATACCATCATGTGAAACAAGGCATTTAAAAGGATATTTGAATTGATCATAATTCCCCGCGATCCAATTTATCATGTATCCGCCGTAGGATGCGCCAGCGGCAACTATTTTGTCTTTATTTATAAATTTAAAATTTTCAACAAGATATTGTTGTCCTTTAACAAGGTCAACAAATGGAGCACCGCCCCAGTCCTTCGATACGGCATCTGTAAAATTCTGGCCATATCCCCGGCTGCCATGAAAATTAATTGCAGCTACAACATACCCGGGGGATGCAAACAGACTCATATTCCATCTGTAGTGAAAGTCATCTCCCCATGCTCCCTGAGGTCCGCCATGGATCAGAAAGACCATCGGATATTTTTTCTCCGGATCAAAGAATGGAGGTTTAACTAAAAGCCCTTCAACTTGTTCATTCCCGGCACCCTTAAAAACAAACCTTTCAACCGGATTCATTTCAACACCTTCGAATACATCACGGTTAAAATTGGTTACCTGCGAGATATTTTTCCCCTTTATTTTGATCTTAAATATTTCCCTTGGTGATGAAACACTCTGATTGAGGAATACAATATATCTGCCGTTTCCTGTAATTTTTAGATTTGAAGCAAAAATATTACCCGATATCTTTTCAACTTTTTTATCCTTAATTCTAACCCTGTACACAGGTACAAATGCGCTTTCTGATGCGGTAAAATAAATATAACTCCCCCGGGGTGAGAATATAAACTCATTAACACTATATTTAAAAGATGAAGTAAGATTTTTCCGTTTCCCGGTCTTCAGATCATATAGGATAATATTGTGTTTATCCGCCTCAAAGCCTTCTCTCTCCATTGAGATGTAAGCTATCTTTTTCCCTTTTGGAGAAAAAACCGGATTCACATCACTTCCCCTGTTCTTTTCAGTAATATTCTTCTCTTTTCCGGATTGAAGTTCTTTAATAAAAATATCATTATTGGTGGATATCGCAACCATTTTATCTGTATTCTTTACAAACGCAAATAATTTACCATCAGGGGAGAAAACGAAATCCTGATGCCCCCCAAGATCAAGTGGCGGTGTATCAAAATTACCGGGTGTAAGATCTTTTCCGGATTTACCTGTATCATCAGCCAGGAATATATGTGACCTTTTTCCATCTTTCCAATAATTCCATACACGATACATTAGAGAATTAAGGATTTTAACATCAACACCACTATTCTTGATTTTTTCCTCTTTCTCAAGACTTTCCTCTATTGATTTCGCGCAAGGGAAGATATCTTTCTGAAAAACAAACTTCCCGTTTCCCGGGATCCAATAATAAGATCCGATACCGCCTGAAACATCAGATATTTTGTTCTCCTTTCCGCTTGTTATATCCATAACATATAGTTGGGGGTCACCATCTCTTGTTGAAATAAATGAAATTTCTTCACTAGATCTGAACTCCGGAGCCATATTATTACCCTTGGACTTTGTAAGTTTCCTGTGTTTACCTGTCGTCAGGTCTACTAAATATATGTCTGTCTTAAAATTATTTTTTTCAAGATCTGGAAGTTTTACCTGGAATACAGCCTTAGAATCATCAGGAGAGATGGATATTGATCCCAGCCTTCCTGCTTTGAACATATCTTCAAACTTCAATGCCCGCTTTTCTGCAAACGTAAAAAACGGGATGATGATCACAAGAGTTAACGTAAGTAATTTTTTCATTTATTTCTCCTTGATACAGCCAGAGTGGCCTGAATTTTCAAAAGGAAGTATCCAGGAATTAATAAACTTGATACCTGCCCTTTGAAATAGAAAAGCGGGGTATAATACCCCGCCTCTTTTTTTAATGTATTTTATTTATTTTCCGTTAATTCCGGGTCTTCTGTTACTTCTTCGGTATTTTCCGGGTCATCTGAAACTACTTCTTTAGATTTTGCATACTCCTCAGCAGTCATAATCTCAGTTATAAGGAATCTGTTTCTGGGTAATTCCTTGTCAGCAAGTTTTAAAACATACTTTTTCAGTATAAATACATAGTCAACGACCTCTTTAGTGGGAAAAGTTATCTTTATATCAACTTTGGATGTATAACTGTCACCTGTATACATTTCAATGTTAGGCATTTTTGATCTTCCTGCGGAAGTTTTCATCAATGTCTGTTCAAATTCGATCTGTTTTTCAATATTTTTCTTCTGTTGTAATAATATCTTTAAACTTTGTGATCAGCTCAGCTTTATTCGCTTTAGCTACTTCAATCTGATCCCTGAGCTCTCTCTTTTTCGCAGAACTCCTGGCATCAGCCAGTTCATCTTCAAGATCAAGAATGGCATCATTGGCTTCCTGAGCAGAAAGTCCGACATCCTTCTTCTCCTTAGCTATATCAGCAAGCTTCTGATTAAGAGTTGGGAGTAATATCGGCTCAATAACAGGATCAGAAATTGACACGATCTCATATTTTTCGAATTTGATATGTTTGGGATTAATCGCCATCGATGTCATGGTGTCTTTATCACCCGCATCTCCAACTTTCATTGCCTGAAAATATTTGGTAATAGTAACTTCCTCAGCCTTTGAACAAGAAGTCATAATAATTGCAACACTTAATAAAATTAAAATTAATAAGAATTTTTTCATTTTATTCTCCTCCAGTTTTCCTAATTGTATTGTAAATGATTTATTTTAAAAATTAAACAATTTTTTCTTATTTTTTTTTAGACGGAAATTTTCCGGAATTCGCATTCTTCTCTATTTTCCTCTGGAGAAAAGCTTTTTTTTCTTTTTCGGTGGATATTTCAGCCTGAAAAGATCCTGTGCTGCTGATATATTACCCGGATCAAGTTCAACTGCCCTTTCAAAACACCTCTTTGCGTTTTTCTTTTTCTTTAAAACAAGATAAAGATTCCCCAATGCTTGTACTGGTTCAGATTTTGAGGGAGCCATTTCAATTGCTTTTTTTAAGTTTCTTTCCGCTTCATCTGAAAAGAATGGAAGATGCATCTGGCACATACCCAGATAAAGGAGATTCTCATATTTCGGTTCACCTAACTTAAGAGCCTCCTTCAGATGGATAAGTGCCTCATCAAACTTATTTGAAATATATAACTCTTTTCCCTTTTCGAGTTTGTCATAATATTCCTCATATTCAAAAGATTCTTCCGGTTCCTGTTCAGGTAATATTCCGAAGGTTTGAACAATTCAGCAGGTTTATCCTGTATTCGAGAATTGGATTCACCTTCATTATCCAGACTCCCTGTATGAAATTCTTTAAGATTTCTGAAAGCACTTTCAAGTTTTTGAATGACATATTCAGCACTTTTTCTGATCTCCGGGGAAATATCCGCACCAAACCTTTCAGGATCATATTTCTTAACAAGATTGATATATGCACGCTGAATACCGGTTATTGATTCATCTTTTTCTACTCCAAGAATTGAAAATATATCTTCATTTCCTTTTTCAAGATTTTTCTTCAACCTAACAAGGCCGATTATATCCTCTCCTGAAGGTTTGTCCTTTATATCAGAGCTGAAATCGATTATTCCAAGGAGATACAAAACCGCAATCCCCTGCCAGTAAAAATCTGTTGAGACGCCTGATCTTGATATGATCCTGGGATTTGACAATCCATTTGAATTTTTAACTGTTTCTACCAGTTCTCTCTCTTCAACACTCAGAAGTTTATAAAGTTTCTCCTTTCCCTTTATTACATCAGGAGAATTAAAATAAAACTTTCTATGAATGCAATTGACCGATTCGATCCGTTTCCCCCCACTATAGATAACTTCCTCAATGGGGATTCTGACACCGGCCCCCTTATTCTCAGGAGATTCTCCTTCTAAAAAAGAGACATCTCCGGATACTGATGGAAAATGAAGAAACCGCAATCCGTCTGTATTCTGTAAATGACCGCTTCCTTCAGTTCATCTTTTGAAATAATCCCATTCTGGACCAGAATATTACCTACCTGATCATCAACACTGTGTATCAGCCCGCTGATATTGTCATATTGGGAGTCGGAAACCTTTCCGGTCAAATTCAGAATTATCCCAAGCTTCTCATCAAAAAAATCACTTTCACTATGGATAAGTATACCTTCACGGAAAAACATCTTTTTTTTGTTTTTTGCGTTGCAACACTTAATTCTCCCGTAAGTTTATTCAGAAAAATATTTCTGAATTCGAACTTGGAACAGGTCTGTCACAAATCAGATTTTACATCCATCTCCCCGAATTCATCGTATAATAATCAGTATCATATTTGTCAATCCTGGTTTTGTCTCTTTGAATCTGTTATTCCGGTTTCAGTAATTCCACCCCATGATACAGTATCCGAAAATATTCATCAGTATCGGAACCAGCATAAATTATCCCTATTATTGTAACTTTGACCCTAATTGTTTTCCTGGATATTACAAATATAGAGCCGGCAAAAAAATGAAAATAACCGAATAGAAAGATCAGCCAGACTCCTCCGAAAGACCGGTACCAGAACGGATACTCCCAGATTAAAAGTCCGCCCTTGTTGAGAAGCACTTCAACAAACACACAGAAAGCAGAGTATCCGATCGCCCAGAACCATCTGTTCGGAATTCCCAGTATTTTCTCTTTTGGATTTTCTGATGTAGTGTGGTACCAGATCAGCCCGGCAATCAGGAACATGAACATGATCTCAATATTCCATCCCACCATTGTCCTTAATGCCGTTTCACCGGGGGCTGTCCAGAAAGCAGATCGATCCTGAAGTACCAGAACCCAGCCATTCCATGTTTCATTAAAAAAATCGATTCCGAAAAGAGTCAGGCCGGCAAAAACAGCATCCCAGTTCCCGGTCGATCTGGCATCCTTGATTTCCTTCGCATAGATATAGAATACAATTGCAAGGAGAGGAATAACATACCATTTTAACATGGTCAGGTCTCTCAGGCCGTCCAGAGCCCGAAGTGAAGCTTCAGTCATAATTTCCCTCCACTAATATTTTTTATTTAGAACCTTTGCACGATATTTGTTCTGCTACCAGTCTGAAAATCATCGTTTTGTTAACCATGTTTTCCGGGAATGTCCAGTTGTCTTTTCCTGAATATTTTTTCATTATTATATTCAAGCCTTTTTTTTCCCTTCCATATCATTGATGAACTCAACCCTCCCGATTCCCATAAAGAAAGGTAAGATGCCCCCCAATCCACAGGCGGTACTGCTTTCTTCAATTTTATGTTCGAGTATCGATCTCAAACGATACCGACGGATCTCTTTTTAATAAGTCGAATTTTCTTCCCTTCACCGGCAGAATGGAAATATAGAATATTTGTCATCATATCCGAAATTCATGGGTACGATGTATGCCATATCACCGTCTACCAATCCAAGACGGCATATATCACTACGCTTTCAAAGACAGATTTTATAATTTCAGGATCTATTATCTCTTTCTCAGATCTTCTCATTAAAGAAGAATAAAATATACGGAAATATTATTCAAATTAATGATAATTTTCGGGAGGGAAAAAAGGGGGCGAATGCCCCCTTAAAATTAAGATCTTCAGATTACTTGATGTCAATCTGGATCTTTTTGGACTTGATCTCGTCGGCTTTTCCGATCTTAAGCTCAAGTATTCCATCTTTTAGATGTTGCTTCGATCTTTTTCGGATTGATATCTTTCGGGTATCGTGAATGATCTGCTGAATGAGCCATAAAAACTTTCAACCCTGTGGTAATTCTCTTTTTTGATCTCCGTATCTTCTTTCTTTTCCCCTCTGATACTCAAAACATTCTCTTTAAGATCTATCTCAATGTCATCCTTTTTTAAATCCCGGAATTTCGATCTTGAAGACATAACTATCTTTTGTTTCATAAATATCAGTTGCAGGGTTCCAATCCGTGAATCCCTCAGGTCCCTTTAACCCCTCATTCATCAGATCGTTCTCAAATAGCCTGTTTATCCTGTCACTTAAGCCTGACAAGATCTCCGTAAGGTTTCCATTTTAATACAGTCATTTTTGCCTCCTTTATCTTTTATGGACACATTATAGTATCAAATTTCAAAATTGTCAACTTTTTTTACTATTTCTTTATCATATTTATTTTAGTGTGTTGTTATCATATTTGTAATTCATTTCTCACATTTTTTTTCAATGTACTTTTACTTTGATTTATTAGTTTCTTACAATGTATATATCTCAATGATCTTATCCAGATTATTTCCGGAGGGAAACATGATAGAGGTTGACAATATAAGCAAGAGATTCAAGCTTTCAAGAAAACAACGAAGAGAGCTTGGTGAAAATTATGACGGCGGTAAATTCATCCAGTCCGTATCGGATGTGTCGTTTAAATGTCTACCGGGAAGAATATTTACCCTGCTCGGGCCCAATGGGGCCGGAAAAACAACCACACTAAGAATGCTTGGCACTATTCTTGGCCAGGATTCCGGCAAAATAAAATCGCCGGATATGATACTCTTACCGATCCTGACAAGGTCAGGTCAAAGATCGGATTCTTAACAGGAACTACCGGGCCTTTATGCCAGACTGACACCGGAGGAAATGGTAAATATTATGCCAACCTTTATGGGATTACCGGGAAAAAATACATGGAGAAAAGGGATTCAATATTTGAACTCCTGGAAATAAATA
This sequence comes from Candidatus Aminicenantota bacterium, assembly GCA_963827565.1. Classification (GTDB taxonomy): domain Bacteria; phylum Acidobacteriota; class Aminicenantia; order UBA2199; family UBA2199; genus UBA647. The sequence goes on along the minus strand of CAWHBG010000001.1, from coordinate 209,162 downwards.
AATTTAAGGACAGACGGATCGGGAAACTCTCGTCCGGAATGAAACAAAAGGTTTCAATCGCCCGCACTCTTATCCATGACCCGGAAGTCGTGATCTTTGATGAGCCGACAGTCGGACTGGATGTGATCACTTCCAGGAATATAATAAAACTTATCAGAGACTGCCGGGACGAGGGGAAAACAGTTATCTTTTCAACCCATATCATGGGTGAAGTCAATATGCTCAGTGATGACCTGGCGATTACTGAATCAAAGGAAAAATTGTTTTTAACGGGGCCTATAAAGAATTTAAGTCGGGGATGAAATCGGCAACCATCGAGGATGAATTTGTAAGAATAGCCGGAGGTGAAGAATGAAGAACATCATTACTATTTTTCTAAAAGAGATGAAAGATATTCTTCGCGACCGGCGGACATTGATCCTGATGATCGTCATGCCACTTGTCCTGTTCCCGCTGCATCATCACCATCAGCTCCAAATTTATGATTAAACTTGAAACGACTGCTGCAACCAGAGTATTGAATGTCGGGGTGATACTGAACGGGAATGACAGTTGGATCAGAGATTCGATCAGTGCCAGAAACGATATGACATTAAAAGAAACAGATGGGGAAGAATCGGTTACCGGCATGATCAACGGCGGCGGCCTCGATTTCTGTATCGTCCTCGACAAAAATTTCGATAAAAATGTAGAAAATCTTGAGCAGGGTGATATAAGGCTCTATTTTAAATCATCTGCCAAGAATAATATTTCAAAAAGAAGAATTAACACCATCCTGGAGGATTATAAAAACAATACTTCTGGAGGAAAGGTTCCATAAGTTGAAACTAAGTCCAGATGTAGTATATGCCTTTAAAATAAATGAAAAGGATATCGTATCAGGAAAGGAAAAGATCGGCGAAAAGATCGGCGGTTTCATCCCCTATCTTTTTGTTATTTTCTGTTTTATCGGCGCCATGTATCCGGCAATCGATCTTGGTGCAGGAGAGAAAGAGAGAGGTACGATCGAAACATTGCTGGTCAGTCCAGCAACCAGATTTCAGATCGTCATCGGGAAATTCATCGTCGTCACATTATCCGGGATAATCAGCGCTATTCTAACTTTTATCGGGCTGTATGCTTCAATAAAATTAAATAGTGACATCCCCTCTGAGATCCTTGATCTCATTCTCAGAGTGATTGACATCAACTCTGTGTTAGTGATCTTTACACTGATAATACCGATCAGCGTTTTCTTTGCCGGGACATTACTTTCATTCTCATTTTTTGCAAATTCTTTCAAGGAGGCCCAAAGCATCATGACCCCATTGAATTTTATTGTCATCATCCCTGCTTTTATCGGGACCCTCCCGGGTATGAAACTGACTGCTGTAACTGCCATGATCCCGATCCTCAATGTATCGCTTGCATCAAAAGAGATCATCTCGGGGACAGTTAACAGCGGATATCTGGCTATTGTTTACCTGTCAATGTTCCTGCTGGCTGCAATCAGCCTTTTCATTTGTATAAAATGGTTCAGCAGGGAAGAAGTAATATTCAGAGGAAGTTAACCGAGGGGAAAATAAAAATGATAATAATTGTTTCTCTCTATGATAAAATTCTCTGATGATAAGTATGAGTCAGACAATAGAAGGGAGCGGATTTAGTAAAACACTGATCCCCGCATCAGGACTCCTGATCCTTTTTGCAACAAGTCTTATTGGTGGAAGCTCGGTCGGGTTTATAATTTTTATTGCGGCTTTGATATTTTCAGCAGAGTTTTTGTTCGGGCTTTATTCCGCAGGGACAATCTCTCCTTATATATTCATGATGACTTCTCCGATCACTCTTTTGTTCTACTCGTCCACAACAGATTTCACGATCAGACTTGCATCGCTTGTTCTTTTAAGCTACATAGCTTCCGCACCTTTCTTAAATGTCAGAATCCGCGAAAAAATATCCGGTGCTATGAAAAAGCCATTTATAATCTGGGTTATCCCTTTGCTCTTATTCACACTCATCTCAGTCTGGCTTGACCACAAAGGTGTGGAGCTTTCCGGGGATGAGCCTCACTACCTGATGGTCGCACAAAGTCTGGTCGAGGATCACGACCTTTCTCTGCAGAACAATATTGAGGACCGGACATATATGGATTTTATCCCTGTAGAACTGCCGGGACATGTAATCATACATAAAGGGAAACACCTCTCTTTTCATATGCCCGGTTTATCTTTCCTCCTTATCCCTTTCTATTTTATTTTCAAATTAACAGGAAATATCATCTCTCCGCATCTATTCTTCAGGTTATCTATTTCCGCAATTAATTCCCTGTTCCCGTTTGTACTTTTTTTATTGATGAGAAATTTTTTCCCTGACAAAAAAATCACCGGTATCTGGTTCCTTTCTCTCCTTACTGTTCCTCTGCTGTTCCATTCTGTTCACATTTTCCCCGAACTTCCCGCAGCGACCCTGCTTGCCGCATCTTTTCTATTATTGTTCAGAAATAAACCTGACCCCGGACTTGCAGGATTTCTGTTCTCTCTCACCATTTGGTTCCATGTTAAGTACTATCCGCTTCTGGCTCTGTTTGCATTAGTTGCAATATGGAAACTGATGAAAAGGGATAAAAAAAAAGACATATTGAAGTTTCTTGTATTTCCCATATTGAGCTCAATTGCTCTGTTGTTGTTCACAAAAGTCGTTTACGGTACATTCAATCCCTCCGGGATATTCCCCGCGGAAAACTACTGGGTATCTCCCATTACCTTGAAGCTGAAAGTATTTTGTGCCTATTTTATTGATCAGAGAGATGGTCTCTTTTTTTATGCACCGGTTCTTTTTCTGTTTCTATCAGGACTGAAAATATGGGAGCCGTCATGGAGAGTACTACTTTCCCTGCTTGGGACATATACCTTATTTCACGCAATTACAACAGTAAGGGGAGCTCACTCGCCGGCAGGGAGACCTCTGGTTTTTGTATTGTGGATTATCATGCTCTTTGTGTTTAACTATTATTTCAGATCGGACAGAAAACACCTTTTCAAATTGTTAACAGGGCTTAACCTGTTTGTTCTCTACTGGATTCTGCAATATCCGCAATTCATATATCAACCCGTATTTGCATCCACTACTGACGGCGGATCATCTCTTTTAAAATTTTTGGGAAGCAGAACACTTGACCTTACCAGATTATTCCCTTCTTTTCTCACTAACCCGGGCACTACTCAAATTCCCAATATAATCTGGATATCAGTACTGCTGATAATATTAATCATATTTTATTCAGGAAAACTTAAAAAAATCCATATCAGCAAAACAACAATAAGATCGGGTACAACAATCTTCTTTATTCTTTCAATTGTTCTGGTATCTCTATTCCCCCATGTGCATATCTCTGCTGCAGACCGATTCCACAGGGGGGGCATATCTCTTTTCAATACATCATCTAACTTTGTATGGCTTGAGAATGAGAATAGTTTCCGGATAAAAAGCAATGAAGAGTATACGATCTATTTTGAAGAGAGGAAATGGAAGAAGAACCTTGTTTTTACAATCGAAATTCCTGAAAAATCTTCAATATTTATAAAAAATAAAAAGGATATTTTATTCAAGACAGAAAGGTCCGGGGAAGCCCGGTTTCGAATGGATCTCTCTAAAATGGAAACATTAAGTATAAGGGGCCAGAAACTTATACCGGTCTGGATCAAAACCAGTTCCATGGCAGAGAGAACATTTTTTTCCCTCAGGATCGAAAGCAGATGACCAGTATCAATATGGATCAGATAAAAAAAACAATAGGAGAAAAAATTTACCCTGAAGAGAGATACCCCCGATCGCTTTTCCCCAATCTTATCAGTACTCTTGGAGACCTTTTTAAAAACAATGACAAAATGCAGGATAACGGAGATCTTGAAGATAGAATATATTCTCTAGTGAACCTTAAATCACTTTTGATCGATCATCCCGGCGTACTGGTAATTATTTATAAAGATCTTATCTATAAATACATTTTTAAGAGGCATACGAACAAAGAGGAAGTTGAAGAGATAGTGCAGGAGATAATAACCAGAGTTCTTAAAGATAAAATACAGGGGATTCGGAAGAGATTTGATTTTGGGGATCCTGAATTACCGACCTTCACATCCTATTTTCTTGTTACAATTCGTAATATATATATAGATATAATAAGGAGGGAATCCAGGGGGAAAGATCTGGTAGATAATGAATGTGAAATTGAAATACTTGGAGATTCAAAAAGAAGAGACATGCTGACTTCACTTATACTTGAAGAAGAATTCAGGAAATTCAATACTCTGATAAAACTTTATCACAATACCGCTCCCAAACTCAAACTGACACTTAAAATGAAATTCAACATACCTGTTGATGAATCAGACATTGTATCCTGTTTCCCGGGGTGTTCTAAAAGGGATAAATCTCACCTCTTAAAACAGAAAGAATTAAATATAAAAAACAGAGAAAACATGGAAATGTTAACTCCATTCTTTAACAAATACGAAGGAAAATCGAACAATCCGGATACATTAAGGAAGTGGATTACATCTAAGCTGGAAGAACTAAAGAGACAGATGAACCATGTTCACCCTGAAAAGCCCTACAATAATTCCACTATTTCTGATCTTATAATCCTTTATTTCAAGTGGAAAAAAGGGGGGGGAGTTTAATATGAAACATATAAAAGAACTATTCAATAGTGATGGCCATATTACAGACATGACTATATGTGTATGTTCAGACCGGTTGATTGACAACAGGGAACACCTCATTCCCGATAGAGTTAGATCACATCTGGAGATTTGTGAGAAATGCAGAAGCTCGGTTCTAGACATCTACAGCACATTACTGACCCCCACAGAAAAAAGCAGGACGGAAGTGGAACTGATAAAAAAGCCGTTTTTGTCCGGATTTATTTTGAGAACAGCTGCAACTTTCCTGATCCTGGGATTTATTACCGCCATATATTTTACAATTGATAATAGCGAACCTGTCTACACAAAGCTGGCTGATAAAAATAACAATATTATTGAAGCTTCCAACAGATCGGGAGATAGCAATGTAAATATCTCAAAGGATAGAGAAAAAGGGCAGACAAAATCTTCAGAAAATGGAAAAATTTCTGAAGTTGTTCACAATCAGTTCAAAGATAACCCGAATCTTGAATATATGGTCAACAGTCACCATAGAGGCAGGTTCATCCATATCATTTCACCTGAGTTCAGGATCCTTGGTAAAGGGAAAATTATTTTCGTGTGGGAAAACCACATCGATAAAAACCTTGAATTGAAAATACTTAACAATCTAAATGAAACTCTTTTCAAATCAAAAGCTTATGGAAGCAGAGTTGAATTCAACGGAAATCTTTCCCCGGGACTATATTACTGGAAGCTTGAGGACAAAGAGAATCTGTATCATGTAGGAAAATTTTTGATAGAAAAATAGAAAATTATCTTCCAAATAGTATAAAACTGCTCCAATATTTAGGAAATGCAGTATAAGGGTCAGAGATAAGTGAGAGTTTAGCTTCACGAAGCGAAATATGGAATGATTTCCCATTCAGAATGTTTTTATACAGCTCAACCATAAGCCTTGAGGTTGACCTGTCCTCTACTGTCCATAAGGAAAAAATAATATTCTGAGCCCCCGCATAGAAAAATCCCCGGTTTAAAGACAGAACGCCTTCTCCCTTAACAAGCTTACCGGCTCCGCTTTCACAACTTGAGAGAACAAGTAAAGGTGTTTTCAGTTTCAGGTTATATATCTCTTTTGAAAAAAGGATTCCGTCTTCATCTTTATTTATCCAGCTTTCACCAGCAAAAATCAGTCCTGACAGAACAGGATTTTCTATATTATTTACAGTATGAGTAGCAATATGTATGAAACCGAATTCACGCTCCTTCAGTTTTTTCTTAAATTCAGATTCTGTTGCATCTTCATAAAAATATCCCATAGCTTCTATCCCTTTCAAACGGAAAATTTCCATAATTGACCTGACCTCTTCTGCAGTTCCCGGTAAACTCGGCAGACTGTTAATTACAGGTTCGAAAATCGCCTTAACCTTCCATTTGAAAACCGGAGCAAAACCTAAAAAGTCCCTGTTTGCTGAAACATTTTTTCTGATCCTTGAATTTCGCAATAAAATAGAATAATGATAAGAAAAAGAGTGATGTTTAACCAGATAATCAAGGTTTGAAAATGACACGTCCCCTTCCTGCCCGGGGATCAATGCTTCAAAAGGTATAAGAAAAAGTTCTCCATCGGGAATAATTGTTATATTTTTTTTGTCTGCAATGAAATTCATAACCGGTCCTATAAGATGATCAAATAAAACAGGGGAAGTTTTCAGAAAAACCCCCTCTTCGATTTTCACTATTGATCTGTAGAAATCTCTTATACATGTCTTGAATTCAGAATTAATTCTGACTTCTCTGGTTATAAAATCCTTTTTGGATATCAGAAAAATATTAATTAATTCATCAGACATAAAATATTCAATTATTACCTCATCATCAGGTATCTCTCTCTGGATCTGAGCAAGATCCGGAATCCAGTTCTGGAATTTAAGGTTGAAGTATTTTGGATATTTTTTTTCAAGATCGTCAATAAACTTCTGAAATCTGTTTCTGTTTTCGAAATATGAGTTTTCAAGTATCTCTCTCATGGAGGCAGAAACCTTTTCCCCTCTCATGTATTCCCTTTCCAGAAGCAGCTCAAGCCTGACTATCTCATTTCTCAGTTTACTCTCGGTCTCAAGAAGATTCTTCGGGATTCCCGCAAACTCCTTAGCATTTGAATCCGCTATCATCCCCCACAATAAAGCAGCCTTACCTTTCTCGGAGAACCTGAGTGCTTCCTGCCTGTAATTTTTTACTCCTGTCAACCTGAAAAGATCCATTGATATTTTCAAAGCTTTGCTGTAGACCTCTCTAGAAACAGATTCAAATCCCGGATCATACTCATCGGGTGTATACTGGTTTCTCATTAATTCCACAAGCTCAATTGATTTTAAATATGAATTAAAAGAGCATTTCAGGTCACGAATTCTATCCCTCTCAAGGGAGTAACGCATTCTGAATGCATCGCCTTTCAGGCTTATTACTTTCAGAAGGTCCTTTTTGAAATAGAGCCTCTCATCAAGGGCCGGATTATCACAAACACTTTCCGGTTTAAATCCGCTAATTAATGAGATCAGTGAATCCTGAAGGAATCTGAGAGACTTTTCATAGTTTCCTTCTGAAAAATAGAGTTTCCCCAACTGATAAAGAGTATCCCCGGTGAACAGGTGGTTTTCACCCAACTTGTCAACCTTCACATCCAGCGAATCTTTAAGAAATTTTTCAGCTCTTAAGTATTCACCCTTCAGCAATAAAGCTGTACCGATATCATGATAAGTGTCGGCAACCTCCAGGCTCTCCTCTCCGAAAAGTTCAGTCCTTATTTTGAGGGCCCTCCTGAAATTTTCCATTGCTCTTTCGAAATCACCTTCAAGTGTATAAATAATACCTATATTTTCATAAATGATCCCAGTAAGGTGGTGAGAGCCTCCATATGTTTCAAGATAAACCTTGAGAGATTTGCCAAGCACTCTTTTTGCTTCAGAATAAAATTTTTGCTTAATTCTATTACTGTCAATAAATTTAAAATTTCTAAAAAAAGTTTCATCAATATTTTCAAATCTCCTCAATTTTATAAGGAGAGATTTGTAATAATAGGAATCAGCCTCTTTAAAATCACCCAAATGCCTGTACACAAGGGCAATACTATTATAACTCCTTGATACCTCCTTATGATACCTCCCAAAAGCTGCTATTCTAACTGCCAAAGCTTTTTCGTAGAGGTCAAGAGCCTTCTTATAATTCCTTTCCCTTAAATGTTTAAAGGCAAGTTTATGATAACTGCTGGCCAGATCTGAATAGCGATATCCGGAATGGGAGAGAGCAATTTCAAGCCCCATATTTAGATATTTAAGTGCAAGATCATATTTTCCTTCAAGCCTGTAATTATTACCAAGCCTGATATAATTCTGTATGACTTTCTCCCAGTTTCCCTTTGAGGAATAATCCTCAACAGCCTTTTTCAGAAAATAACTCGACATATCATAAGACGCTTTATCGGCAAACTTTTCAGCTTCTAATTCTTCCCTGCTCTTGGGTGTTTCAGACAGATCAATATTTAATTTCGGTTTATGTGCACAACCGGACATAGATGCAATTATAATCACTACGAACAGAAATAGTCTCTTTTTTTTTGACATCTGTATATATATGTATAGAATTATACTTTATTTGAAAAAAAATCATATTCCGTTTTTTTTTTTGATTTCGTACTAATAACTATGGAGAACACATGTTTACAAAAACCTTCAGGACATTTATCTTTTTTCTGCTTTTTTCTACGCTGTTAACCTCGACAATAGTCTCTGGAGAAATGGTTCAAATTCCCGGGAATTCTACCATACTTTCCCGGTATCTCAATTTTTATTACAATCTCCCATCCAAGGATTTTATATATCACCTTAATGACATGCTGGTATATTCTGAAGCGCCAAATGACAAATTGTTCAAGAGAGGTGTTCGAGAAAAATTAATGAAGATAATCTCAATGGAAAACAAGATCGAGAAACTGATTAAAACCCGATTCAAGTATGAGAAGAACATGTTCACTTTAAACCTTTCCGACAGAAGAGGGTTTCGTGATGCCTCAAAGCTTTTAAATTATCTCGGCCTTTTTCTTGAGAAAAAAGAATCCGGGGAATATTCAATTGAAGAGGATGATTCCACCGGGATTGTTGATTATTACAAATTTGTAAATCTAAGGGTAAAAAGCCTCGAAAAACTGATAAACCAGACTAATCGCCTGTTCTACAATCATTCTAATTCAAAAATGGAGATCCCATTTGATTTTAAATTTCTTAAAAGTTGCACAGGGATTGATGTGAAAAGTGAAAATTTCCTTGAACTCATGACCAGGGATAAAAAGTTCTCTATCCTGCTTGCTATCCTTTACAGATTATCTGAAAGTGACATTGAATATGTAAAAGGTCTGTCAGTCAAAGGTAATGCTTGGAGACAAATATATAATGACAAAAAATTTCTTCTGGGGATGTTCAACCTCTCTTCCGCATTCAGGACCCATAATGGAAAACTTACACTTCCGGGCGGGAGAGAGTGGGCTCCTTTCTGGTCAGCTCTGGCTGGTGTCAAATATTCCAATAAGGACCTATCTTTTTTAAAAGGAATTTCAACTGCAGATGACGGGAAGCTGAATTATCTTTTTTCTTTATCATTTTTTCTGCCTGAATCACGCCTGAAACCAATATTATTCAATGCAGATATAAAGAAAATGAGAGAGATCTATGACCTGATTACCCTCCGAAAGGATGAAGGGCTCTCTGAAAAAAGATTCGCAAGACTTAGGAAACCTGAATTTTTCACCCTGTTGTATGCACTGGAAGTAGCCGGCGGGGAAGTCAAATTCCCCGGTGATTTGAGAGACTGGATCAAAATGATCGATGGGAAATCTCCATCAGTTAATAGTAAGATAACTTCATCACACAATGACCTGTATTTCAGTTTTGTAAACAAACTTCTGAGCAGTAAGATTTCAAATGACCACACTTCTCCGGTCTTAAAATTTGTAACGATCTATTCGAAATTCCTGGACCGTCCTGAACTGATCAGCAAAGAAACCCTTGAACTCTTTTATGAAAAATTTGACAAATATAACATTCTTATTGATTATATTGAAAAAATAAACATACTTGAAAAAGAAACTGTAAAAGGACTATTCAATTGGGTGGACTCCATAAAAAAGCTCCCCGATGAAGACAAAGCATTGTTCACTGCAATATACCAATCAGTTTTTGAAATCCTCTCATTTTCATCAAAATATCATCCGAATGGATACAATTTTGATCAACTTGTTATGGAACTGATAAAAATACCTCTCGACAAAAACAGATTCATCGCTAATCTGTTCAAATATCTAAACAGGTATATGAAAATTCCATTAAGAAAAAGTCAGATTGACAGAAAATTTTTCGAATATTTATTAAATGGTGTGGAAAACGATATGATTGTTCTGCACAATTCAGATTATGAGCTTATGAACAAGAATATTCTGAGAAAATCCATTGATAGTATCATCACATCCCAGGAAGTAATACACCTGTCAACAGTTTTTGAGTTCAATGATCTGTTCAACAGATTACCGGCTTCAGAAAAGACAACCATGAAATCAAGATACAATAAAATTGTGGACCTGTTTCAGCGTCTCTCACATCCGGAAATCAGCGATGAAGCTCCCAGATTTATAAAAATGAGAGTAATGTCATATAAAAGGTCAGAACTGAACAAAGATCTGAGAAAGCTCGAATCTCTGGTATCAGGAAACAACTCCAAAGCAGATATAGAAAAACTTGTGAACAAATTCAGGGATAAATATCTGTTCCCCCACCTCAAGAATTATCTTGTAACTATTGCATATGCAATTAATGCGAAGACGGAACGGCTGAGAATATTTATTAATCCCAACCTTATAAGGCTTCACGATTTTGGAGACTCTGAAAAAAACACCCCATGGAACTACTCCGGGAGGCCGGATTCAATTCTTTCTGCAAAATCTATCCCGGGTTTCAGGCTAAAAGGGGGATTATCAAGACTGAATATTATTTTTTCCTCTGTCTGGAGGGATCAGATGCTTGCAGGAAATATAATTTTTGACAAGGAACTTATTGAATCAGTTTTTACCAACCTATTCAATCTTTATCCTTGTGCAAAACTGAAATACTTCCCAGAATATGCATCTCTACTTATCAATTTCGGTGTTGAACTTATAGATAATTCCAAAGATGACCCATTATTAAAAACTAAGATCAAACTCGAGGCTGGGAAATTCCTTTCCGGAAATACATATAAGAACGTTATTGATTATCTTGACGGGAAAACAAAAAAACCGCTGTTATTCTATGATCAGTATTATAAAATTGGAGTGGCGTTTTTGAAGCACAAAGAATTTCTCGGGAAATATCATGGCAAAGATAAACTCCTGAAATTTTTTGTCCTCCCGCTTAAAGCTGAATTGGATAATGAAAAAAAATGGATCGGTAATATCTATTTCAGGAGTATTGGCTCTCTCAAACCAAAATGGAAGGAGGCCTTCCCGCCCGAAACAGGAAATTTATTCTATTCCGGAGCAATTAACGGAGAAGCATTCCGGGAGTTCAAAATGAAATTATCATACCTGTCCGAAAAGAAAAAATATCCACCACTTATGCAGGGGCACTTCTTGTATAATTATCTGATATCAGCTTTCCCCAGGTTTTATCAACAGAATTATAACAAAGATTACCATACTACCTATTTTATTTTTAACATCCTCAATAATGCAAATTTAAGTAAGATAATCAAGAGATACCAGAAGAAAGGCTATGTGAGGCTAAGATGAAAATTTTAAGATTTATATTGATAATGATGCTCCTTTTACCGGCTTTCGGCCAGGAAAAGGAGAAAATAGAAAATCCATCAATGAAATTCAGTTCACCTGAGAATAATGAGGTTTGGGTCGGTCAAAAAAAAATATCGATAAAAATATCAGGAATAGATTTGAAGGATATACAATCCATTGAGCTCTTCCTGGACGGGAAGTTTTTAAAGGAGTTTAACAATCCCCCATTTTCTATCACCTATAATTTTGGAAACTCACCGAAGAACAGAGAGCTGAAAGCTATCCTCAGAGATCATGAGGGTGTCCTGCTGAGAGAAGAGATATCTTCTTATAAATTTGATGATGTCCAGAGTGTTAATGTAATAGAGATGGCAATTCCGATCGCAGTTATTGATAAGAACGGCGATTATGTCAAGGGTCTTACAAAGGATAATTTTGAATTGTTCGAAGATAATAAACCGGTCAAAATATCATATCTTAACCTGATCAGCCGGCAGAAAGGTGATTTTCACCTAATTCTTCTTGTAGATATAAGTTCATCAATGAAAGATAAGATGGACTATATTAAGGATGCTGCAAAAATGTTCCTCGAAGACCTGATGAGAAAGAATGACAAAGCAATTGTTATCTTCTTTAATCATGAGGTGATCGAAGATACAGACTTTTCAAGTGATATAAATGAACTTGTCAATTCGATCTCCCTTGCATTCCCTTTCGGTGCAACCTCACTTTACGATTCAATAGCACACTGCATCAATCTTGTTAAGGGAGTTTCAGGAAGAAATATTATTGTCGTATTTTCTGACGGTGAAGACAACAGCTCCTTCATTGATCCTTATACACTAATGAAAAAAGCGGAAAAATCAAACACCGAGATTTATTCAATAGGCAAACAGACATACTCTCTTTCCTCAGATGACCAGTATAAGACCCTTCTTGAAAAGATCGCACGTTCTTCCGGAGGGATCCCTTTTTTCTTCGATCATGTCAGCGAAATAAAAAAGGTCTATAAAAAGATAAGAAAAGACATTCAGGCAAAGTACCTTCTCTATTTCACTCCTAAGAAAAAGGGAACCATTAAAACTTTCAGAAAGATATCTGTGAAACTGAAGGATACCAAAAGATATAAGATCCGTACAGTTAAGGGTTATTATTATTAAGGAGAACAAATGATAAAAAAAATTATAATTCTGCTTACTCTGGGATTGATTATTTTCATGAGTGCCGGAATTCAGGCCCAGGAGAAAAAGATAAAAGAGGAAGTCTCAGTTTTAAATATTGAGGTTCCAGTAAGGGTATTTTTTAAGGATAAAATTGTAGATAACCTGAAGAAGAACGATTTTTCCCTTATAGTAAACGGGAAAGAGAGAGAGATAATCCATTTTGATACGGTCAGAAAACAGATAGAGACTCAGGAAATGGCACTTGAGAAAGAAAAAGAATTCCCGCCCAGATACTTTGTCCTTGCAGTCAATATCACCAGTTTTGATTCAAATGTAAAAGAGGGGATTATAAATGTAGTTGATAGGATGCTAAGAAAGAATGATTCAATGCTCATATTCATCAATGACAAAAGTCTTACTATAAAAAATTTCCAGGACAAAAAAGCTGCAAAAGAAAAAATCTTTGATCTGATCACTGAAGAGAGTATTAAGGCAAGGACAAGGATGCAGTTATACTTCAAGCAGGTTGAAGGAGAGGTGGACCTGGCAAGGTTCGCAATAACACTCAGGCAGACATCCATGGGAAGAAATCCAATCCAGATGAACCGGGATATACATGGCGTGAACGAGTTTCTGAAAAAATATCTGATACTCTGGAAGGACTATAAGAGAAGGTACCTTATTCCGGATGTTAAATCCTACCTTCTTTTTTCCAGACACCTCCAGAAAATACCTGTAGAAAAATGGGTCATCAGTTTTTATCAGCAGGAAATGTTCCCGAAGATTGTAATGACAGGTGATATGATGAGAAAGATCCAGACATTGATCATTAAATGGCAGCAAAGCACAAACGCACAAGTTCTCACACTTTCCAGAACCATATCCAGACTGCTGAACGAGATCAGAAGAGAATTAAGCGTATCCAACGGGTTCCCTACAGAAGAAATAACTAAAATATTCACTAAGGTAGGAGCTACTTTTCATTCAGTTTTTATTAACACATTAATAGCTTCGTTCAGCAATGAAATTGAGTACCAGAAGATTTCAACTGATCTTGAGAACAATCTGAGAAGCCTTACCGCAAAAACCGGAGGAGAACTCATCACCTCCAAAGACCTTAAGACTGCAATGGACAGGATCGTAAAAAAGCAGGATATATTTTATATTCTCACTTATGCACCTAAAGATGGAGAAAAGATCGAGAACCTGAAAATAAAGGTGCATAAGAAGAAACATAAACCTGTATATGATGATAATTTAAGGACAGAATTTACCAGCAAACCCGCAAGAGCGATACTAATAAATACAGATAAAGAAATCAAACTGGAAGCGATAGAGTTCAAGGATAAAAAATTATCGTTCAAGGTGACAGAATTCTCTCAGCAGAAAACAACGCAGGGGATCACAGGATCGGTAAATATCAGGATCCAGATAAATAATATGCAGGATAATCCGGTATTTGATAAAAGCAACAATTTTAATACAAAGGGCGATGAATCAAATATTTCACTTGATTTTAAATGGCTGATAAAAGGGAGATATGAGATCGTCATTGAGGCTAAAGATAATTTAAACGGAAAGATGGCCTCCGATTTTATACAGGTGAAGATAGAATAGTGTGAAACCGATCTGGAACCGTATATTCATTTTTTTCTGAATAGTGCAAGGAGATCGAGATTATAAAAATTTTTCAGGAGGTTGTACAATTCAATATTTTCATTTGCCATTACATCGGGGCATTCAAAAAAACATTCAGTTGCCACAGCAAAGAACTCTGCTTCATTAGAGCCGGCATAAGGGCGGAGGAATGACTCGCCTTTATTCACCTTATCTCTCTCTTGTTCCATTATCCCGATCCATTTTTCAGTCTTGCTGATGTCGGTTCCGATAATGGGGACCCCGCTCACTTGAGGATTTTCAAAATCAAAATAGTGTGCGATCTCATGTATCAGTGAATTATAACCATCATCCGGATCTGTAAAACTTTTCTCCAGGATCTCTTTTGTTATAAGCATGGGCCGCCTTTCACCTGCCATTCCGGCAATTTGTCCTTTATACAGATTATATTCAGGATCAAATGTTTCACCGGGATAGATTACCACTCCGTCACAGAACGGTGGTTCCCAGTCATTTCTGCCGTGTAGAATCGTGGCCACTCCCACTGCGACAAGTATTTTAGAGGTCAGATCAGGCTCTTCCCCTCTGATCCCCCTTATACTGTTTTCATTCAGAAAGATCACAATATCTCTCTCAAATCTGATCTTCCCGTCTGCATCAAGAAAATTATAAAATTTTGAGAACCTGGCAATAATCTCCCTCCATTCAACCGGGAAAACCTTCTTTACTATCAGTAACCTTCGAAACTCTTTTTTTAATGCCAGAATTGTATAGAGTAAAAGTACAAAAACTGATAAGACCGGGATAGCAATGCCTGATGAATATAATGAAAGGAACAACC
The DNA here is from genome assembly GCA_963827565.1 of Candidatus Aminicenantota bacterium. Classification (GTDB taxonomy): domain Bacteria; phylum Acidobacteriota; class Aminicenantia; order UBA2199; family UBA2199; genus UBA647. The sequence goes on along the minus strand of CAWHBG010000001.1, from coordinate 194,099 downwards.
CTGTAAGTGCAATAAGTAAAAAGTATATTACCTTGAAGATAAGTTCATTTTTATAAGCAATTTTCATTATTAAGACACTCCGGATAATCAGATACCCTCTCTGAACAAATTTTCCAGAACCTCAGGTACTTCAGGCCTCCTTTTGCTGTTAAGAGAGGTCCCGAATACTTTCCCCTTTAAGACAAGCTTCTCTTCCGGGATTAAAAATATATTCTGATCGAAGAGGAACCGGAGGGGCGATACCCTCTCCATTGTTGTATCTATCCTGAACCTGTTACCACTACTCAGAGGTGATTTGTAATCGAGATCAACTTTTATTACAGTCAAAAGGATCCCTTTTTCTGTCAATTCAGAAAAATCCACACCTGTATCTTTCAGCAATAGATGACGTGCATGTTCAAGATAATTCTGATAAACCGCATTGTTTACAACACCCTGCATATCACACTCATAATCTCTTACCATGAACTCCGAACTGTGGCATATCTTTTTCATGCTATTCCCCATATTTGAAGTATATACTAAAAAAGGTGATGACAACAGGAAATTGTATGCAGCGCACCGAAATAAAGGGGGAAGGCTTCAGAACTCTGGATGAAGGCCGGGAAGTTGAATTTGAGATAAGAAATAATGAAAAAGGTGATTATGCGGCTAATGTAGTAAAAGTGTAATCAATTCATCACACGGATCGATTCCGGGGCCGGTGATTTTATTCACAATCCAATCCACATATAATTTTCCGGAACAAATATTATAACTGGAGCCTGTAGCTTATTTTAACAAAGAAGCTTCTGGTAGTCTGGTAGAATTCCCTCTGAGCTGTATCGGACAGCCATTCCCTCTCTCTCGGGTCCCATTCCAGTTTTTCACCAAGGCAACCGTATCCGATGTGAAAAACCGTCCCCGGAACAAACTCATAAGAGGCAAGAATATCGCCCATGATGACATCAAGGTAACTGTCATATTGTACAAGGGCACGGAACCTCAGTTGCTTGTTCGGCTGCCAGGTAGTTTTATTGTAGAAAATATGGTAATCGTATACATCTTCTCCATTGTCCTTCCGGTCAAAATCGGTATATTCATGAGAAAAATATAAAGATACCGTAGAATCCGGCTGGATATTCACAGCGGAATGGACCCTGAATTTCTCCCCGAGGAAGGGATCTTCATCATCATAGTAAATGCTTCCCCCGTAATTAAAACATGTATGGAGGTTAAGCCATTTTAAAATCTGTACACTTCCGCCGCCCCAGAAAGCACTTTTTTTATAAACTTTCCCTTCCCATCCCTCATGATCGGCAATATCCCAGGCAAGCGTCAGGTTACCCTGCTTAATAAAATACATCGAGAATCCGATATTCAGATATTTATCATTTAAACCGGTTTTATGATCATGAGTATAGACTGTCATAAAAACAGGATTAATTGATTTGATCCAGCTGAATTTTTTTGACTTGTTCGCAATGGTCGGCACAAGCGTGAGCTCGGTTCTTGTAATTCCGGTTCTCCTGTAAAATGCGGAATCCATCCTGAAATCCTCATCAAAAACATCAAGATCCACCCTGCCGTACATTTTTGCTGTTGAATAAGAATACCTTGTGGAAAAAGAGCTGCCGGTATATTCTTCCTCCGCTTCCGGGTCTTTGGTCCCGGAGAAGATAACATTTGCCCTGAAAGAGTGAGATTTCCCGAATCTTAATGAGGAATCTAATGCGATAGTTCTATTATGGTAGTCGCCGAGTTCCTTCCCGGAATAAAGGACGCCGATATGGTTATCTCCGCCGATCCCATATTTCATTCTGCCGATGGTGAAGAGGGCCTTCTCTCCCAGATAAAAATTCTCATCATCCTCAATGGTTCTACCGGACCACCCATCTGATGAGACGAGACCCCCATAAGTGACTTTTCCGCTGCTTCCCGTTATCCGGGCTCCCCATTCAGGATTAACAATCTTTCTGGTATGAACCGCACTCCACATATTATTACCCGGGCCGGAAAGGTTGAACATATCTCCTGCCTCCATAAAGAAAGGCCGCTTCTCACTATAAAATATAGGATAACGGAGATTGTGGGTCACCTGAAAAGTGTCACTTTCCACCTGACTGAAATCGGGATTGATCGTAAAATCCAGAGATGTGGTCGAGCTCAGCCCTATCTTTGCATTGATACCCAGTTCTGCTTTATCTTCCGCATCAGACCATTTTTCGGGTGATTCCCTGTCCCAAATGCTTCCATAAGTAACTGACGGCATGAACTCAAGTTTCAACTGTTTATCAAGTTTGCCGAACACTACTTTCCCGAGTGAGTTGAATAATCCTTTTCCTGGACTTATTTCCGGCCAGGCACCGCTGACTCCCAGACGGCTGCATCTTCGCCAGAAAAGTATATTGGCCGTAATATTCTCTCCACTCTTGTACCGGATACTCTTAAGCGGCAATCTGATCTCAACAGTGTACCCGTCCTCAACGATCTTCCCCCCGCTGTACCACACCCAATCCGGTGAGCTGTTCTCACCATTCGAAGGAGTATTATAAAGATCTCCCTGCATTCCCGATGGATTTACCATTAACTCATACAGGCTCTGCCTGTTCCCCATTGTGTCTATCCCCAGGCCGATCCAGTCATCACCGAAAATACTATCCCGCCTGGTAACGGAAGTCTTGATCTTATCCGGTTCACTGTCATGACAGTAGAATGCAAAATAAATATTTTTATTGTCATACGCAACCCAAACCCTTGTCCGCTTCGGGAACAGGTCACCATCGTTCGGATTATATGTAATGAAAACATCATCAACAGAGGGTGCGTTTTTCCAAATTGATTCATCAAGTGACCCATCAATCGTTACCGGTGAAGAAAGATGAATAGCATTAAAAGGTTGTATTTTCTGTTTTTTTTTACTCTCACCTGGAAGTGAAAAAGAACAGAAAAGTATGGTGAAAACAACAAGAATAATATTGATAAATTTTATTAATTCATATTTTCTTTCAGTACTATTCATAAATTCTCCTGTTTTATTAGACGAACAATTCAGGAAAAAGTTCTATTCAAAACTTATTATATTCATACTTTTCTTTGGTTTCTGAGGCTGAAGAGTTGAAATATTATTTTTTTCCTCTTATATTATATTAATGAGTACTTCTCCTATATTAGTCGGAATTATACTGATTCTTATATTTATCATCGGCTTTATCCTGTATATGTGGTACAGGGAGAAATCCAAAAGCAGACAGGAACTTTCAGATGCTTACAAACGGATGGAGAAACTTGCAAAATTTGATCCACTGACACAATTATGTAACAAAAATTCAATGATGGATCGGGTTGAAATCGAGATGATTAAAATGGGAAGGACCTGGCGCCCTTTCTGCATTGTAATGCTGGTAGTGGACAACCACAGGCAGATCAATGATAAATACGGAAGGGATACAGGAAATAAAATACTTGAAAGTCTCGGATTGATATTGATAAAAACATTGAGGAGACAGGATACAGCTTCGAGATGGCAAGGGGAGGAATTCCTCATTCTACTTCCGGAAACGACACTCGACGGCGGATATACCATAGCGGAAAAAATAAGAAAAGCAGTGGGATCAACCAAGGTCACCTATGGGGATGTTGTCATTACTTTTACAATAACGCTGGGAGTTGATATTTACAACAAACTCGGACCTGCAAATTACACAATACGAAAAGCGGAAGCAGCCCTCTTTGAAGGGATCAAGCAGGGAAGGAATATCGTTATCAGGTCAGATGATCCCGATCTGAATTTCAATGAATACACCGAATCCGATGACACTCCTGCAAGGGAGAAACTATAACCGGAAATAATCCATGGAAATTATTTCCGGATTGAACTATTGTTCAATTTTTTAATACTTTAATAAATGAATCATTTTAAAACTAAATATATCCGCATTTTTTTTGTTTTTTTCTTTATCATTACAATTTCATTTATCCCCATAAATCCTCAATCGGAAAAGGAAAAAAATCTGCTTTTAAAACTGGAAAGTTCATCAGGAATCGGGAAAATCAAGATATATCAATCACTCTCACAATTATTTTTATATAAATCACCTGAAAAAGTCATTAAATATGCCGGAGAGGCCTTAGCACTGGCTTCAAAGCTGGGTGATCATCTGGAAATTGCGAGAGCACAGCTTAATGCCGGAATCGGATATCTCCAATCCGGCAGGATCGATACTGCAAATCAGCATTATGAATCCGGATTGAAAATTGCACGAACCGTCAAAAACAATGAGATAATCGGATCATGCCTGAACGGGATCGCTTCTGTCCATCTCCAGAAAGGGAGAATGGAAAAAGCACTGATCAACTTTAAGGAGGCGGTTAAATATTTTCAACTCAAGGATTCTGAAATAAAACTTGCCGGAGTATACAGTAATATTTCACTCATTTACTATAAACAGGGCGATTATCATCAATCGATAGACTTTATGCTTAAATCACTTAATCTTTATGAACTGTTGAATAATAAACCAGGTATCGGAATCGTCCTGAACAGTCTCGGCAATGTATATAAGCGATTAAAAAATCCGGAGGAAGCATTGAAACAATTCACCCGAGGTCTGGAGATAGGAGAGGAGATCGGGAATCTGGCCCTGACAACCAGCTGCCTTGTTAATATTGGTGAGATATTCAGGGATAAAGGTGATTTTTCCGGATCACTTGACTATTATACCCGGGGATTGTCAGTTGCAAAAAAACTCGGAAGTGAAAATTATATCGCAGTCATCCAGAGTAATATCGGTGATATAAAAAGAGAACAGGGAAAGACCGATGAAGCGCTTTCAGCATACAGGAAATCAATGGAATATTTTGAGAAAACCGGAAGCAAGCCTCTTCTTCTTACATCGTATCTCAATATAGGTGAACTCTTTCTCGAAGAAGGGAAACTGGATGAAGCAGAGAAAAACCTCTCAATAGCCCTGAAATTATCTGTAGAGACAGGGGAAAAAGTCCGAGAAAAAAAAGCACTTAATAGCTTAGCATTGCTCTATGAGAAAAAAGGACAACTCAGTAAATCACTGGAGTACATTAAAAGATCAAATTTAATTCAGGAAAAACTTTTTTCAGCCGATGCACTTAAAAAAATTTCCGAACTTCAGAATATTCAACAGCTGGCTATAGCAAAAAAAGAGCAAAAAATCAGGGAATTAAAGATCAAAAGACAGGAGTTGGTTACACTTTTCATTACAACGGCCCTTATTCTTATCTCTCTGATAGCTTTAATACTTTATCGGAGATTCAGACAGAAGGCAAAAAGCAATCTTGAACTTGGACTTGCCTACAAGAGAATGGAAGAATTGGCAAAACACGACCCGCTCACTCAATTATACAACAGGCGGTCAATGATGGAGAGGATCGAAATTGAGATGATTCGGATGGGAAGAGTATGGAGGCCTTTTTGTATCTTAATGATCGATGTAGATAATTTCAAAGAAATTAATGACAGATATGGCCATGACTGCGGGGATATCGTATTAAAAAATCTTGCAATGATTCTTAAAGTAAGCCTGAGAAAGCAGGATTCTGCTTCGAGATGGGGTGGAGAGGAGTTCCTTCTCATGCTACCTGAGACCACATTGGACGGCGGATCTGTGATCGGGGAGAAAATAAGGGAAAAAGTTGAAAAAACCGAAGTAACCTGCAATGATATTAGCCTGAATTTCACCATCACGATCGGTATAGATATCTACAGCAAATTAGGCCCTGCAAATCTAAGTATCAGAAGAGCCGATACAGCGATGTATGAGGGGAAAAAGAGGGGTAAGAACATCCTCATCAGATCGGATGACCCTACCCTGATCTTTTCTGAAAATCCTGAGACCGATTATTAATCAGCATTATACAGAGGGTTGATTATTTGTTTTTCAGCTTTGACTTTGTTTTTACCGATTCAGAAAGCTGATCGAACTTGGAATTACCTTTTATCTGATCAATATGCAATTCCCACTCCTCTTCAACCTCATTCTCGACCAGCCTGTACAATAGATTATTGCTGACTGTATAAGGCAGATATGACTGAACGTCTCTCCTGATTATAGGGAGCCAAACCTGATCTACAAATTTTCCGTTTTTATCAAATATTATAAATTCAGTTTTTCCATCTTTTTCATTGAAGGTTGAAACAAAAAGTTTGTCACCGAATGGCTGAAATACCTGAATTGCTGGGAAGTAGTCTGCAAATTTAAGCAGATGCTTGTTCGCTTCATAAAAATTCCTGGTCCTTGGATTTGTTTTGAAGAATTCATGTACTCTCTGTTTATCCGCTTCACCAACTTTCTTCTTCACATAATCTCTTTTTATTTCAAATAGTTTTTTCCCGTTCTTGTCAAAAACATTGATCAGGAATCCGTCGTGACCTGTTACAACGATCTTATTATTTTCCATGATGTAAAAAAAGTAATTCTGGCTGTAGAATGTCAATCCACGGTTCTGAAATGCGGTTTTTTTCCTGTCTACCTCTCTCAGTTTTTTAAAGTTTTTATCATAAACATCAATAGTCTGATAATTAAATGGGACCTTGTCATTACCCCTCTTGAACCCGAATCCGACGAAAACATCTTCACATGGTTCTACTCCGTTTGCGAAAGGGCACTTCACCTCTTTAATAAATTCTCCCGTTTTGGTCCAGTAAGTGATCTTGCCCTGGCTGTTGATTATAATATGATCGTCATAGGGGAGCAGATTAAGACCGCCCATAAACTCCATCGGCCCTTCACCCCTGTTCCCGATTTTCTTAACTAATTTACGGTTTTCAATTGAATAGATATAAATATGGGGGAACTCGACAATATATAATCTGTCCTCATCAACCATGATCCTTGTTGGCCTTGCCAGATCGGAAAATGTCATCACCAATTCACCTGAAACTGTGCCCGTTAATAACAATAAAGATACAATAAGTATTAAAAAAAATTTGTTACACATGTTTCACCTCGAAATTATTAACTGATTAGTATACGTTTAAAAAAGAAAAAGTTTCCCTTTTTTTTATCAAATTGAAACAACAGCAAGTTTCATGCGTAGAATTAATATTAGAACCGGGCCGGAGGCGTCAATGAGAGTTATAGATTTCAAGTGGCTATTTTCAATGACATTGATCTTTCTTTTCAACTTTAATTTAACACCCTCCGGAGATATCCCGGAAATATATAAGACAGACATTTCTCCGGTCATTGACGGAAAACTGGATGATGAGGTCTGGAAGAAAGCCAACACCTTCTCCGGATTCAAAACATTCCAGCCCGACTATGGTAAGGATCCGCATGGGAAGACGAAAGTATATGTTACTTATGATAAAGAGAATTTTTATTTTGCATTCTTCTGCAGCGATCCTGACCCGAAACAGATAAAATCGACGGTAACCAAAAGAGATAATATTTTTGATGATGACTGGGTCGGGATTGTGATAGATACTTTTAATGACAAACAGATGGGTTACGGTTTTTTCATGAACGGGTTGGGAATTCAGGGGGATGGGATCCTGAACATCAACGGAAACCTTCAGGGGACCCACGATATGGTCTGGTACAGCAAGGGGCTGATGACCAAAAAAGGGTATGCGGTCGAATGCCGGATCCCCTTTAAGAGTATCCGGTTCCCCGCACGAAAAAAGATCAAAATGGGACTGGGGTTCTACCGGCAGATCGTGAGACATTCGGAGACCGCCAGCTTCCCCCCGGTTAATGATAAAAAAGGGACACTGTTGACTCAAACACAGCCGGTATTCATCTCCGGGATCAAGTACAAGCGGGTAGTGGAAATACTCCCTGCTTTTACCCATGAGAAGAAGTCGAAACATAATGATGGTGAATTCATTTCCGAAAAGGGTAAAAACGACCTGAGCCTCACAGCTAAGTTAGGATTAACTTCAGAACTGACAATGGATGCGACGGTCAATCCCGATTTCAATCAGATCGAAGCGGATGCGGGGCGGATTGACGTGAACCTCAGATACGACATATTTTATGAAGAGAAACGGCCGTTCTTTCTCGAGGGGAACGAGGAATTCGAATTTGCAGGCAATACAGAAGAGGCTCCCCTCTGGGCAGTTGTTCACACACGTAATATCGCAGACCCGCAGATCGGGATCAAGGTCACCGGGAAAATAGGGTGGAGAAATTCGATCGCAGCAATCTATGCAATTGATGAGAACCCTGACCCGGAAATTGAAAAAAATGCAGGTTTTTCCATCTTCCGGTTCAGGCATGCATTAAAGAACGATACTTATATCGGTGGATTCTACACTGGCAGAGACTTTAACGGCACGTCTAACCGGGTTGCCGGAGCAGACGGGAGATTCAGGGTCTCACCCATATCTGTTGCGGAATTTCACCTGCTCGGTTCAACAACCAATGAAGGTGATGGGATCAAAACCAACGGTCACGCGATAGCCTTAAGGTACAGTATGGATAACAGGAACTTTGTTTTTGATATGGGTATCCAGGACATATCTGAAGATTTCAGGATAGACTCCGGATTCCTGACACGGGGGAACATAACCAGATATGCCCTTTTCGGGATGTACAATTTTTACCCGAAATCAAAGTTCCTACAGAAGATCCAGCCGTTCTACTGGAGTTTTCACATTAAGGATAAAGAGAGCGGACTGCTGGAGACATTTAACCTTTTTACACTCCGCTTCCATATGCCGGGGCAGACCATGTTCCGGATCGATTCGATCCTGAGCAACGAGGTTTTTGAAGGGAAGAGGTTCAATACCAGCGGCCTGGGATTCAATTTTTACAGTCAGCCTATAAAATTCCTGGTAGTGAGCATATTCTACAGATATAATAAAAGGATCTACTATGATCAGGATGACCCATATCAGGGTTACGGCAGCAGGGCTTCTTTATACTTGGAATTGTTACCTTCTGATAACCTCAGGTCATCATTCTCTCTCAACTATTCCGATTTTTACAGGGATACAGACGGAGAGAAAATATATGATTATACCCTCGTTAGAAACAGGACCACCTGGCAGCTGAATAAATATCTTTTCTTCAGAGCAATTACCGAATACAATTTTTTTAAAGAGAAACTCAATCTTGATCTTCTTGCATCATTCACCTATATACCTGGGACAGTCATCCATCTCGGTTACGGGACAATATTTGAGAAACTCGAATGGGACCAGCGGGATTATGTCTCATCAGACAGATTTCTTGAGATGGGGAGAGGACTGTTCTTCAAAGTTTCCTATCTGTGGAGATTATAATATACTATTTTATCTTGTAACCTTCAGGGTAAGCATAGTCTGCTGAATCGGATTTTTTCAATTTCAGTTCAAGCACTTCAGTGTAAAAAGTGAATTTTGGTTTTTCTTCGGCATCCTTGTTTTTCTTCTTCTTAAGCAGCCCTTTTAATCCTTTTTTCTTTTTCTCACCTGTTTTGGAAGTATAATACTCACCGTCAATGATCACTGGGTATCCTTTAATCTTGTTCATTTCCTTTTTAAACTTTGCTGCATTTTCAGAGTCCTGTCTGCTGGATGACCTGCTTAAACTCGAAAATATTCTGAGCCATGTTCCGCCAAGGATCTCATCTCTTTTGAATTCTGTCTCTAATCCGAGTTGTTTCATATAAGATTTAAAAAAAACCGACTCTGTCTCCTGAGCTGCAACAATGGTTTTCGTAACAGGAGTGGTCCAGACTGTCGAAACCAGTTTGCTCGCCCCCTTGGTCTCATCTGCATTACTTTCCCATTCAACTTCCCATAAAAGCAGGTATTCTCTGGATGGGAAACCATTTACATTTTTTTTGTTTCCTGTCAGATCAACAGTAAGTTTATTTTTCGTGACCTTTACATCCGAAGACTGCTCTTCTTCACTTTCCCCTTCTTCAGTATCAGATGTATCTTCATCCCGGACTATCTTTTTTATCGGTTTTACAGAAACTCTCTTCTTTTTATGATCAATACTGGATATCTCAGATTTCTTAAGATCAATGATTTTTGTGAATTCTCCATTCTTAAAGAAAATTTTTGTTGCCAGTTTATTTAAAAAACCTTTGCCTTTAAAATTATCTATAGAATCTGTCCTCTTTATCTGAGAATTGATAATCTCTGTCCTTTCGGTTTTGAATGTTCCGTATTTAAGAAAAGATACTTCAGATTTTGATTTCTTGATCACATCTGATCCAATGGCCAGTGATAAGAAAAAAATTGTTACGAAAAATATAAAAAATTTTTTCATTTTTGCCTCCTGATAACCAATCATTATTATAACTTATTTAGTTAATTTAAAACAAATCAATTTCGAAAAAAAATGAACAAGTTGTCAGGTGGGGGTAAACTCTCTATTTCAAATGAATTTTGACACGGTGAACCTCCCATATATCCTCATCTTCATCCTCTGAAACACCCTCTTTCAGATAATAAAAACATGAGTTATGGAAAGCATAGAATTTTTTATCTCCCTGAAGAATATTAAAAAATGTTTCTCTTTTTACTTCAGGCAGTGTAATATTTCCCCTGATTTTTCCGTTTATATCGAGAATATAATATTTAGCAGGCCCGCTCTTCAATCCGGTTTTTACAAAAACATACTTACCGTCACTCTTAATATCTTCGAACGGCGGGAGATAATCCGGATAGCTTAATCCCCCCCGGGTCTTCAATTCGTTTACCACCTCTTTTTTCCCTCTCTGCTTAACTGCCTGGAACAATGCCGGTATTGATAAATAGTGGTCAAGCGCTTTTTCCTTCTCCACTCCTGTTACAGGGATCATTTTTTCATTAAATGCAACATCCCTGATCAGAGTCCCTTCAATATCATAGATACCGACGATAGGGCCTTCTTCACTCTTCTCAACAAATATCTTTTCCCCCAGAACACAGAAATTTATTCCATCAGGTATTGCATTTGTTTTCCCTTTGAATGCAAAAAATTTCTGCCTGTAGATTTCCTTCACCATTTTCATCTCTTTGTCATATATATTTAAAGTAAAATAATTTGCCCCTTCAGGACCGTAAAGTATTTTATGAATAATATATTTATCTCCAATGGGAAAAGTCTGAACTACCCCCGGCATTTTTTTCATTTCCCTGATGAAATTGAATTTCCTGTCAAGAAAAACTACTTTGAATCTGCTTTCCGCTACAACCATCTCCGGAAAGACACAAATCGCAGCAGACCTGTTCCTGTCCAGTTTGAACTCACCGGGCCCGTTACCCTCTTTATCAAATTTTCTCTTTAGTGTGAGTTTATCTGTAGAGAACACAAAAATTTTGTTACCCTCTACAACATATATCTCATTATCAAATACTTTGATAATCTCAGGATGATATACACCTGACAACATTCCTGTTTTTTCAGGGAACACAACACTGATAAGACAAATTAACAAAACTGAAAATAGTAAATTTTTCATACTGACTCCTCTGATGAATTATAGTAATTACAGGTTCTAAATACGCATTCAAAGGGGCAGGAGTTTCATTTTAGAGATTGAAAAAATATTTTTATAACTTTAAAATGATTTAAACTTAATTTTGGAGGGTTAAATGAAATTCAGAAGAAATCCTGTTCAATCATTTATAAGGAATCTTTTCAGATGGAGTATTGCAATTCCATTGTGGTACTTAATTGTATGGCCGATATTCAGGGGAAGTGCGGTTAACCTGGAAATGGCCCTTAATACTCCGCCGGACCCGGGCCAGGTTGTGCTCGGTGTGATTCTTACTATTGTAATACTCTGGTTTGCAAATACTATCGCAAAAATGTTTCATATCCTTCCCGAATGGGAAAGGCTGGTATTGCTCAGGCTTGGAAAATCTGTGGGTGCAAGAGGGCCGGGCTTTTTCATTATTCCTCCCTTCATCTATTCAATCGCAAGGATCATTGATATCAGGATCACAACATATGAGGTTAAAGCAACCAGAACTCTAACCAAAGACAATATCCCCATTGATGTAATAGCTGCCGTGGAAATGGAAATAGAAAATCCGGAGAAAGCAGCAATTGGGGTAAAAGATTATTGGAAGACCACTGAATGGGCTTCTATGGAAGCGCTTAAGAGTTCTATAGGAAAAAATAACCTGAGGCCGCTACTTAGCGATACTGAGAATGTTGCGATTAGTGTCAAAGCTGAAATAGACGAGGCTGCAAAAGATTTTGGAGTGAATGTTCGAGCTGTCAGAATTACAGATATCAGTGCTCCACCATCACTTATTGAGGAACTGGCTGTTATTGCAAGAGCTGAAAGGAGTGCAAAAGCAAAACTGATTGAAGCAGAAGCAGAAAAAGCAGTAGCACTTCAACTGGCTGAAGCCAGCAGAACACTGGATTCTCAACAGGGTACTATGGAGTTAAGACAGATCCAGGCGCTACTTGAGATCTCAAAAGAGGAAAGTTCAACAATTATTATATATCCGATGGACAGTTTCGCCGGGCAGAGAATAGCAAGTGCCGCAGCAGGGACAACGGGGAGTATTGTCAATAATCCGAATGCAGTAAAAGTGGAAGGTCAATAGTCTGAATGATTAAAAAATTTTATTTTCAGATAGAAACTTTTTACACTTCTCAAACGTCTAATTAACAGAGTCTGTAAAATGAGCATGAATTAATGCTCCGAGGAGAATCACAATGGACTTTTTGACAAAAATAGCAATAAATCTGATGCCTGTTGTCCAGGATCCTTCATTTAAAAAGGGGTGTTACGGACTGGCAGTAATAGCAATAATAATTCTGGCTTTTTTAACAGTAAGGACAATAATACGGAAAAAAAATGAGAAAGAGGGAAAAGTAATTAGTGACAGAAGCATCCCCGGAGCCACATTTATCTCAATTCTGTTCTTCATCTCAATTTCAATGGGTATACTTGCTGATATCACAGAGTGGAATGAACCTGGTAAGATCACTGTTCTTGACAGCGGAGAAGTTATATCATCTCCCAAACCATATTTATCGGTCGGGAAAAAGAAAACTGCAGTTTATGATCAGACAAAAGAGATCGCTTCAACGAATAAATTAAACATCCCGGAACCTGTAGAAATGAAATTCCATGATCATGGAACAGCTGAAGCTGATTTTAAGTTTAACATGAAGCTCCCTGAGGAACCACAGGATATAATGGCTATTCATGAAAAATACGGAAGCCAGGATAAACTTGTAGATGAGGGGGCAAAACCTGTGATCAAAGAGGCAATAAAGATCGGCGCAATGCTACTCAGTTCAGAGGAGTGCCCTGAAGAAAAAGAGAAAAAACTGGCTGAATTTGTGAAAGATCAGCTCAATAAAGGATTGTACCTTATTGAAAAAGGGGTACTGGTAAGAGATGACAAGGGAAAGTTCAAAAGGAAAAAGCACACATTGTCAGGACTCAAAGTTAAGTTTGATCATTTCAGACTGGAAAATTTTAAAAAAGAGGAACTTGTGAGAAGAATTGAACTTGAAAAGGGGAAGATCACCGCAGAATTGAAAAAGATCGAATTTATTAAGCCGGAAAGTACCCCCTTCATAGACGATCTTGAAAAGTTAATGGAAAATGAGATCAGAATAAAAAAGGATTTGTCAAAAGATCAGAAAGAGCTCATTATTACATCAATAAAAAGTGCAAAAAAGATGTTAATTAAGTTAAAAGAGAGATCGGCACCTGAACCTGAATTAAAAAAAAAGAAAACTAAGCTAAAACCCCGTACCGATTAAGATCTTCTACCACCTTATCGATGCAGGAAAGGTCAAAAAGGCCGTCAGACTTTGCCTTGATCATTTTCAGGACCATCCTCTCAAAGAAATTCAACTTTGCTGCATTGATCCTGCCCGGTATTTTTCTGTAACCGATCAGGTTTCTTCTTACAACTTCCGGGATCGATTCGAATGATTGTATGCTTGCATTTTTATCCTGGGGAACAAGACCTACTACCAATAAATATGTTTTTCTGCTTTTCAGAATCTTCTGGTTTTCCTTAATAAAATCCGTCAGAAGGATCCTCCCCATATAAGTACAGCTGGCCAGGATTATGACATTATAATCTTTAAGCTTTCCTGAAAAACTTTTAGCATCAGAAACCTCATAATCTCCATCTATCCTTTCCACTAATTCTTTCACATATTCGTGGGTAGAACCGTACTTTGAACGGTACAAAATGAGTCTCTTTTTCACCTTTCCCTCCAACTCAGAACCCTTTATATATATGTAATACCTGAATTCTTACAATTACCCTGATTGAAAGTTTCAGATCCTGAATCCGATACCTATTCCGGTATGTGCTCCTCCAAGTTTAATACTGATTCCCTCGATCTTATCCGATGCCCCCATAAACCCTAAATTAAATGTTGCAAAAAAGGATTTTGAAAAATTATAAACGATACTTCCACCGATATATATACCGAACTTTGATCCATCAACACTCTCGCCGAAAGCTTCCTCTTTATAAGTAAAATTTGCTCCGCCAGCCTCTAATCTAAACTGAATTTTTTCAGAAATATCGCCTTCATAACCAGCTGCAACCAGGCAAATCTTCTGTTTTGATTTACTCTCCTCTTTTAATACAGGAGTTTCCCCCGTAATAGTAAAGGGGCCGCATCCGAAAACAGCATAAATATGATCACCAAACTTATATGCAGCTTTTACTCTTGGATAAATAACAGAGGAACCATAAATATCTTTAAAATTACCATCAGAGGGAAACATAGCCATACCCTGAACTTCCAGGAAGATTTTCTTCCCTTCATCTGAAGCATTCAATACAAATGAAAACACAATTATCAAAATTAATAATATAATTCCTCTTTTGGTCAATTCATCCTCCTTCTTATTTTATTCAGCCAATACGTCTAAAAAAATTTTACTTTTTTTTTTTAATTTAAACAATTAATTGGAGCTGTTTTTTTTATTTTATTTTTCAGTTAACCACGATTAATAATTATACATTTCACTATATTAAAAAAAGTGAATGGTAGCAATTCAGAATACTACACCTTATAAAATTGACAATGCAATTTCTGTAAATTATGATGCGGATATGAAAAGAAACAGATATTTAACGAAATACAATTCCGGTTTGAAGGGTTCCTTGTCAAATCTTATAAGTCATTAAAATAAATAATATGCAAAATATGTCACAAAATCAGGACTTTTTATTATTCCATTCAGTGGAATACAACTTGCTTTATTGGAATAAATATATTCAGGGCCAAAGGAGGAGACGATGAGAAACAACAATTTTTTAAAGTTAAACAAAAGGAATACTATATTCTCGCTTGCTTTATTATTGAGTATCATGTTCATATTTACCGGATGTATCAGCAGGCCGGGAAGATACTATGACCAGCAGGATCCCGGATCGCGGGGTAGAATGAATCCAAACAGCTACCATTCAGGATCAGTTTATTATATGGACCAGATCTCTTTGTACAGAGGGGGAAGTTTTTCTATAAGAAATGATGCAAGCCAGGTAGTATACAGGGTCAGAGGGGATCTGTTTTCAAGAGGGAGAAGATTATCAATTACTGACCGAAATGGGAGACCATTATTCTACATAACCAGAAGTTCCTCAAGATACAATAGTTCTTACAAAGTATATAGTCACGGAAGACGGATTGCCAAGATTTATAAAAAAAGGAGCCGGAATTATGACAGGTATTATATTAATTCACGAAACGGGAAAGATTATACAGTTCAGGGTAACTTTATGAACAGGATCTATGCATTCTACTACAGAGGCCGTCAGGTCGCACAGATCACAAAGAGAAGAAGGTCATTCTCGAACAGTTATAAAATTGAGATCGATCCGCTTCAGAACAACATTATGATACTTATTGCTTCAATAATTATTGATATGGATAATCTGTACCAACGGAGATAGCAGATACCCAATTCCTTCCTAGACACAAAGTTATAAACTGAAACGGATAATATTCCGTAAAATCATATTAATAACGTAATAATAAGTAAATGTTGAACCGTTTTGCTTGCTACTTAAATATTAATTCAGGAGAATGGTATGAAATGCTTTGGGAAAAAAGATATAATTTTTTTAATATTTTTATTTATATTCATTCCTGTCCGATCAGAAAACAAGATTAAAGAACAAGTTTCAGTAACTTATGTTGAAGTTCCTGTAAGAGTATTTCTTAAAGGAAATCCGGTTAAGAACCTTACCAAAAATGATTTTAAATTATTTGAAGATGGAAAAATCCAGGAGATAAAAAGCCTGAAAAGTATAACTCAATTAATGGAAAGCGAAAAAAGAAAGTCATATCAGGATGAAATTGAATCGGTTCCCGCTCAGGAATCAAGATACTTTGTCCTGATCTATAGAATTTCAAAGTACAACAAGAAACTTGATGAATCGGTAAACATTATGTTCAACAATATTTTAAAAAAAAATGATGAGGTTCTGATATTTGTAAATGATTCAAGCATTCATCTTAAAAACCTGGCCAATATTTCCCGTGACCTCCCTAAAATAAAAGGTGTTCTGAGGGCTGAATCGAGAAAAGCATATTCAAGAATGTCCGATGCAATACTGAAGATTGAACTTTTAGGTACTCAATATCTTGAGATATGGGAAGCTCATGCCCAGGCGATTTGGGCAGTCCAGGATTATTTGGCAGTCTGGAAGCAAACCTGGAAAGAATATAAATACAGATTTCTTGTTCCAGAACTTGCATATTACTTCAATTTTGCAAATCATCTTGAGAAAATAAAAAGAAAGAAATGGGTTATAAATTTTTACCAGATGGAATTGTTCCCAAGCCTGAAAACGCATGGGGAGTTGAGGAGAAAGATCGTCAGATTTGCAGACCACTTAATGACATTTGCTCCGCAGTATGGTAATCTCATTCACGCTGATCTGACAAACCTTGACAAAGAAATGAATGCAGCAAAAGATTTCCCCACGGAAGAAATCAGCAAACTATTCTATAAAGTGAATGCTATATTCCATTCTATTTTTATTCCTACCATGATCAACACTTTATCTGCTGATACAGTTTACAGAAAAATTTCAACTGACATAGAAAATTCTTTCAGAGATCTGACAAACAAAACCGGAGGAAAAATCATCTCGACCACGGATGTCGGATCCGCCCTTAAAAATATCAGCAATACATCAACCACTTATTATCTGTTAACTTATGATCCTTCAGATCCGGAGGCTTTAGGAAAGATCAAAATAAAAACAAAGAATAGAAAGTACAAAGTCATCTATGATGATAATATGAGGAAAGATTATATTGGAGAATATTTCAAAAAATTGGAACTGGAAAACCCCCCTATAAAAATCGATTCGCTTAGATTTGAATCAGGTTATCTCAGGTTTATTCTGACCGGATGCATTCCTGAAGGTAGTGATTCCGGCAAATTAAAAGAGATCAAAGTGTCAATCACTATTACTGATGTCAACGGAAAAATAGTTAAGAACCTGACCCGGAAACTATCTCTTCATAAAGACAAAGTTGAATTTTCCATCCCCATGAAGGATATCCAGGAGACTAAAGGTACAGTCAAATTGAAGGTTGTTGATCTTTCTACTAACAATATCTCTTCTGAAAAGATCAACTATTGACATATTTAAAGATAATTGTCACAAAACAGGGACTATTCGGCCTGGATTTTGATGGAATTCTTATTGCTAACTGATATCAGATAGAAAATCATTATTGGAGGTAAACATGCGTGAAAAACAGAAAATTTTCAGATCAGGATTATTATCAAATGGATATCCGTTAATAATTTTTACAATCATGATCATGGCCCTCTCAGGCTGCGCCCGTTATTCACACAGGGATATTGAAACCATCCCCCCGGAAGATACCAGGCTCTTCAGTGCAAAAGTATATTTTATTGATCAGAAATTCTGGACTATCGGCGATAAGTTCACCATATCGGATGAGCACGGTACACCCGTTTTTTTTGTCAAAGAGAGGGTTTTCACTGTCGGGGACAGGCTCAGTTTTATGGATATAAACGGCAATATGATATTTAATATAAAGGAAAAAGTCTTCAGCCAGGGGAAACAATTCAGGATCTATAGCAAAAAACAGCTTGTTGCAAGGATCTTGAAAAAAATAAAACTTTTTAACGACAAATACTTAATTGACCTCCCGGGAGAAGATGACTATCTGGTAAGGGGAGATTTTATAAATCATAAATACTCATTTTTCAGGCAAGGGAGAAAAGTAGCCCAGATATCAAAAAAATGGAATACTGTTTCAGATAACTATATGGTTCAGATAGGAGCACGCGAAGATGATATGATAATTCTTGCATCTGCGATCATAATTGATATGGCAAGTCACAAAGAAGATTAAGAACAGAATTTAAAATAAACATGTAAATATTGAAAATGGATGTTTTTTCTATCCTGAACGTTTTATAGTATGAGGGACAGGGAAATCTGATTGAAACAAGAAGGAAAAGCTGAAAAAAAGGAAGACATTTTCAGAGAGATCCTTGCATACAGGGAATCTGTGTTCCTGATCTGTATGGGGTATACACATAACATAGACGATGCAGAGGAACTAACTCAGGATATTTTTGTAAAGGCCTGGGAAAAACTTAATCAGTTAGAAAAAAACACATCTGCAAAGGGGTGGATAATCACAATCACCAGGAACAGATGTGTCGATCATATAAGGAAAACAAATGTCCGGAATCTGTTCACTGCAAAGAAAGATCATGATGATCATTCCATCTATGAGAAAAACACTCCGGAAGAAAAATTTATTTTCGAATCAGAGAAAGCAAAACTGAAAGAATGTGTCCGGTCTCTTCCGGAGAAACTGAGAAGTGTGTTTATTTTGAAAGAATATTCAGGGAATTCCTGTGAAGAAATATCAGAACTCCTTCAGGTGAAATTGGGAACCGTTCACTCAAGGCTTACACGGGGAAGAGAAAAAGTGATAAAACTTATGGAGGTTCTTAATGGATAACAATGAAGTTAAGCTGCCCGATTTTTTAAATGATCTTATAAAAAAAGAGAAGAGAGAAGGGCTCAGTAAGTTTGAGGGTTCAGACTTTGAAAATAAAATATACAATAGGATAAGGGATCAGAAAAGAGGCAGGCAGTTTTCATTCAAATGGATCCTGGCTCCGGCCTCTCTGATCATTTTATTCATGTTCTCATTATTAGTGTTCAGAAGAGACGGAAAACTGCCTTCCGGAAACAACAATTTCCAGCTGGTATTGGAAAAGGTCATGAAAGAAAGTGAAAGTTCTGTGAAGATTTCCAAAAGATCATTAATGGAGAGAACGCAGTTTGAAAATTTGCAGAATGAACTGCTCGCTTCTGGAATTTACAGCGAGAACGGATTATCTGATCTGTCTGAACATATCAAATTTTCCATATTTTCAGCAACCGGTGGATCCGAAACAAAATTGATGATCAGTGATGAAATCGAGAATAAAGATTCTTTACTGATCAAAAAAGGTATCACAGATATGAATAAAAAAGATGACTATTCAGAATTATTCTCGAGAATAATAATAAAATTAGCGGAGGGTTAAATGATTAAAAAAATATTTACATTATTCATCATTATACTGTTCACATTCTCAATGATTTCCGGTTCGGTTACGGAAGGGGAACCAGTGGCCAGGTCAAAACAGGAGAAACATGAAGAGGTCGGGAAAACCCTGATCTATTATATTATCTCAGGATTTAAAGCCATGGCTATATCGGGTTCCGGAGGATATAACGTAGTGGATACTCTATTGCAGAAAAGTATGGTGATGCTGAAAAACGCAAAGGAAAAGAATAAAGTGGACTCTGTTTTTTACAGACGATACAAGAGGGTCCTGGAGGTATTGCAACTGACAATTATGGATGCAAAATTCGACAAAGAGGACATTCTCGGTGATCATATATCAAGAGTGATAAGGGATTTTATTTATGACATAACGGGAGAGACCTGGGATAAGAAAAAATACCAACGTGGGATCGGTTGGATCAGCAATGCAGTATTTGAGGAACTTCTGAACCTTCACATCTATCTGGACACAAAGGAAAACAGGAAATCATTGATCAACAAATTGTCAAAGGTACCGCCTCCCCCGCCACCATCTGCAAAAAAGAAGAAGTAAAATAGAAGAATGAAGAAAATAATACTTTTATTGATAATAGTTTTATCATGTTATACATTGGATGCTGTAACGATTACAACTCTCAAAGAACCGGTAGATCCATCACAATTAATTGTTGACTCTAAGTATATTTATATAACTGATTTTCCATATGTCTATATTTATTCTTCAGCTGACTTCACACTAAAAGCAACACTGGGTGGAGAAGGTGACGGGCCTGAACAATTCAAATACCAACGCGGCAGCCTTGTGAATAAGAGTGATAATTTCAGGGTAAATGTTCAATCAGACCGGATATTAGTCAGCAGTCAGGGAAAAGTTTCATTTTACAATAAAAATGGAACCTTTTTGAATGTTATTAAGACTCAACATCGGCATGACCATAAGTTCTTCCATTTTAAAGGCAAATATATTGGCCTGACACAAAAAAGAGAAGCAGATAATGTTTTTTATATAAAACTTAATGTTTACAATGCCAGGCTCCAGAAGGAAAAAGAGGTTTTCAGATTCCGGAGGTTTTCACAACCTCCAATGGGAGATATAAATGTTATTTATGACAAAGGAATTATTTTTAATATCTGGAAGAATAATTTGTTTGTGACTGCGGTTGGAAATAGCAATTCACCTATAGATGTTTATGATCTGGAAGGAAACAAAAAATATTCAATATTCCCGCAATATAATAAAACAGTTGTTTCAGAAAAAGATAAAAACAGGTATCTAAATTACTACAAAGCAGGTCCTCTGAAATATATGTGGGATCGCTTTAAAAAAAGGATCAAATTCCCTGTTGATTTCCCTGGTTTAAGGGAATTCTGTATAAACAATGGAAAGATCTACATTATGACCTTTAAAAAGACCAAGGATAAAAGTGAAATACTTGTTCTTGATATAAAAGGGAAATTATTGAAGCGGTTAAACATCCCCCTCATAGAGCAGGACATATACTTTTATCCATACTCATTTTACAATGGATCTGTTTATCAACTGGTTGAGAATGAAAATGATGAAAATTGGATACTTACTAAAAATCCCACATCAGAATAACTGACAATATATTTTTTTATAGAGAATACAGAAGACAAATATCCGGATACAGGCACTCTGTTATGACAAAGAGTGCCTGTCGAATATCCAACAAAACACGATTTTTTTCGTTAAATTTTGACAATTTGCTTTTTTCTGGTATAATAATATTCGGAATGATTATTGATTAGAACTATGAAAGAAGAAAAGAAAAAATTCAGGCAAAGCACCCAGCGGGACAGGATACTGGACGTGCTTGTGAATACAAAATCCCATCCCACTGCAGACTGGATCTATACCCGTATGAAAGAGGAATTCCCGAAACTAAGTCCGGGGACAGTGTACCGGAACCTGGGTATTCTCGAAGAAATGGGGAAGGTGAAAAGGATCCACTACGGAAGCACTTTCGACAGATATGAAATTAAATCCGAACACCATTACCATCTGATCTGCAGGAATTGCGACAGTATTACCGACATTGATATCCCCGCCTGTAAAGACCTGTTGAAAAGAGCCGGAGAAAAATCCGATTTTAAGATCACAGACCACCAGATCGAATTCTATGGAACATGCAGCGCCTGTATTTCACAAGAGACACTTAATTAATTTCTTTTTTTTTGGATTTTTATTAATAATCGTTACGAATAACATAAAAGGAGAAGATAAATGGAAGAAACAAAATTTAACATGCCCTTACTGGGAGACGAGTTTCCTGAACTTGAAGTTCAGACTACACACGGCCCGATGAACATCCCCGGAGACCTTAAAGGAAAATGGTTTGTACTTTTCAGCCATCCGGCAGACTTTACACCTGTCTGCACAACAGAATTTGTTGCATTTCAGGAGAAAATGGATGAGTTCAGAAAATTAGGCGCAGAACTGATCGGGATGTCAGTGGATCAGATCTTTTCGCATATTAAATGGGTGCAGTGGATCAAGGAAGAACTGGATGTAGACATTGAATTTCCGGTTATAGCCGCAAATGATTCGATTGCTCTTAAACTCGGAATGCTCCACCCGGGAAAGGGAACTAACACCGTTCGTGCCGTATTCATCGGAGATCCTCAAGGAAAAGTAAGACTGGTCCTTTACTATCCGCAGGAGATCGGAAGAAATATAGATGAAGTGGTTCGTGCACTGAAAGCCCTTCAGATCTCAGATAAGCAGGGCGCCGTACCGGCCAACTGGCCCAACAATGGACTTATTAAAGACAGAATAATAGTTCCACCGGCAAAAGATATTAAAGCTGCCGAACAAAGATTAAAAGATTACGAATGTTATGACTGGTGGTTCTGCCACAAACCGCTGGAAAAATAGTTAAATATCCTCCTGGAACAGGGGGTAATCCCCCTGTTCCTTATTAAACTAGATACTAAATCCAAAAAAAATTCTTTCACAATTGGAATTTTTTTCTCTATAATCTTAAAATGTCAATTACAGGAGATAAAATGAAAAAATCAACAATACTGATTCTTGGAATGATATTCAGCATGGTTCTTTTATCCGCAGAACAGGATGTTCTTGAATCTGACATATATAAAACTGATAAAGGAGATCTGAAGATCATCTTTGTAGGACATGCTTCTCTGGTAATAGAGTTTGACGGGAAAATCATCCATGTTGATCCATTCTCAAGGGTATGGAACTATGACAACCTGGCCCAAGCGGATATGATTATAATCACCCATCATCATGGTGATCATCTCGATCCCTCCCTGATCAAAAAACTCAGAAAACCCGGCGCACCCGTAATACTTCCCGAGCTCTGCAGTAAAGAGGTCGAAAACTTCACCCTGATGAAAAACGGGGAGAACAGAGAGGTGAGCGGGATAACGGTCGAAGCAGTCCCTGCTTACAATATCAAACATAAACGAGAGTCCGGAGATCCCTATCATAAAAAGGGGGAAGGGAACGGATATGTTCTGACCATGGGGGGGAAAAGGATCTATATTGCCGGTGATACAGAGAACACGCCGGAGATGAAGAAACTCAAAGATATTGATATCGCATTTCTTCCGATGAATCTCCCCTACACGATGACAGAAGAGATGGCTGCCGATGCTGCATTGGCTTTTATGCCCGGGGTACTATACCCTTACCACTGCAGGGGATCGGACTTGAAAAAACTTGAAAAACTCCTTGAGAATGAAAAGAAAATAAAGGTTTTAATCAGGGATTTTTACAAAGGGATGAAAAAGAAATAGGAACCCTCAGATACCTGAGAGTCCCCTTCTCTTTTCTTGTTTAGTTAAAACAGGATGATCAGAGTTCTTCTTCTGTCATCCAGTAACCGTGAAGGTTACAATTTTCAACAATTTTCACTTTCCCTGATGATTCTTTAACATGAAAAGCAGCTGCAGGGTTGACACTGTTTGCTGTCAGCATCTGTCTGGCAGCGAAAACATCATTTACATAAAAATCAATGAATGTAATAAGATGCCCTTCGGTCATCGGGTGAAGTACCTTCCCTATTCTCACATGAACATCTGTGCATGTATCCTCTGGAATCAGGCCGCAGGTTTTAACAACCTTCACAGAAGGTACATGTTTAACTTCAGCTTCCGGGCTGTTCTCTTTTGATTCAACAAAAATATTATTGTTCTGCTCAAAAGTATCTTTAGGCATATTACAGACCGGACAATTATCCGGCGCTTCGTTAAACATCAAATGTCCACAAGTTTTACAAATATAAATATCCATTTTTTCTCTCCTTTTAATATACTATTATAGTACAAATTGATTGTAAATTAAACCTTTTTGGTGGCATTATGTCTTGTACCCATGATCTCCTCCATATAAGATTGGACCTTCTAAAAATTCTTACCCGAATCATAGAATTTAGTTACAATTTCGGGAGTCTGTTCAGGAGAAATTTGTGACGGTTCTCGATCGTATCGGATTTCACTAATATCGGTTGATATCCGATAGATATATAAGTCTCATGGAGGAGATGAAATAATTTTTCCTGGTCCTCCCTGTCCTCGGTCCGGATACCGTCCTGAACAAGTTCAAGAGGCTCGAAAAGAAAGACCTTTCTGAATCTGAAGATCATTGCAGATCTTTTTACTTCATCCGGCACAGGTAATCCCCCAAGCTTGAGGAATGCAATATTATCCGGGAGAGAGTAATCGTGAATGATCATATTTCCTGTATCAAGGGCCAGTGCATCTGCTGTCATAAGAAAAAAGAGGATCTTTTGAGTCTCAATGCTGTACAAATCACTCTTTTCAAAAGGGACTCCTCTCTCTTTCAGATCAACAATATAGTCCCTGCTTATATCAGAATTCATCTTAAATCCTTCTTTTCGAAGGCGCCTTAAAGAAGTGGACTTCCCTGAACTGGGAGCTCCTGTGGCAAGGAACCAGTTCGTTTCTTTCCATAATGGATGCTCATACACTTGATCGACAAGTATTTTATATTTTGATTTGAAATTTTTTATCACTTCCATGTCTGAAGCCTTACAAAGAAAAAAGGAGGAGCTCAACAGAGAAAGAATTATTTTGATCTGTCCCCCGGAGAACTCTCCCCTCTCAATTCTAATCTATCACAACTTAAAAAAGTTTCCAATAAAAAAATTGAGACTTATTCTGAGATATGATAAAACTAATTTTTGTCCTGTTTCGTTTTCTCAAAGAAACAGTATTAATACTTTACAGGAGTTCCAATGCATTTTGAGATGAAAAATTTTATTAAAAAGATCTTCTCTCCTGAAGCAGATGAGGTGTTTACGATCATGATAGACCTCCCCGAGAAACAGGAACATGACACAAAAGAGTGGTCTGACAGACGGGAAATGGCCGCGGAGTGGCTTGGTATGGTAAATGAAGTTGCAGGTGAATGGGGGCTGAAAGTTAACCCACTCGTAACCTATAAAGAAACAGGGAGCCATAATGCGGGACTACCGGAGAAATGCATGCTCGGCAATAAAGAAGCATTGACATCAGATGTGATAAACAAATCAACCATTCTCCTCTCCATGCCGGAATATTCTGCCACAGCACCACTTTATGCTTATTCGCTGAACGGTAAAAGGCTGAGAATCGGATCCATGCCGGGAGTGGCCAGATTCATGGAAGATACCGGACTCGCAGCAGATTATAAAGAGATCGCCGAAAAGTGTGACTTTCTGACAATACTTCTGGACAAAACAATCGGTGCGGAAGTCACTTTCTCAACCGGCCATAAATGTTACTTTGATCTGACGAAGAATAAGTTTTACGGAGATGACGGGATGCTTCACCCGGAAACCGGGGGAACTGAAAAATCCTGCTCAAATCTCCCGGCCGGCGAAGTTTATACTGTACCGAACGAATCTCCGGGAAGTTTAACAAACGGGGAATTACCTTTCTCGGAGGGTAAGGAAAAAGGGGTATTTATAGTCAGAGAAAATAAAATAATTGAAGTTAAAGGAGAAACCCCGGAGGGAATGCATCTCGGGGAAAAAATAATGAGTGATCCGGCATGGTGTAATATTGCAGAATTTGCCATAGGGGTAAATGAGTATGCTACCGTTACAGGCAATATACTTCAGGATGAGAAGGCAGGATTTCACTGGGCATTCGGATTGAGTGATCATCTTGGGGGGTCAACCGGAGAGGATAAATTTAATTCACCTAATAATGTAATTCACAGAGATTTTGTCTATGCAAAGGATAACAGGATCGAATGTTCACTTCTGGAGATTGTTTTCCCTGACAAATCGAGACAGACACTCATAAGAAGCGGGAACCTCATATTCTGA
Source organism: Candidatus Aminicenantota bacterium (assembly GCA_963827565.1). Lineage (GTDB taxonomy): Bacteria > Acidobacteriota > Aminicenantia > UBA2199 > UBA2199 > UBA647. Next base: position 168,277 of record CAWHBG010000001.1, on the reverse strand, counting down.
CCTGAGTCCGTATTTTTCAGGTCCGGTAAAATCAAAAAAACAAGATCCTTCACAGATTTTTTTTTATAATGTAATATTTATCATACAGTTCTTTATTAAAAAGGAGAGTGAAAATGAAAACAAAATCAATATTTCTAATTCTACTATTGGTACTATTTACCTTCAGCAGTTTTAATTACGGACATGGTACAGTAAAAAAAGCCAGGGACGGTATCTTCATCCATGTCAGCAAAGGGTCTGAAGATGCACACAGGGTATTAATGGCTTTAAATATGGCCCTTATCATGTCTGAAACTAAAGATGTGGTAATGTATTTTGATATCAAAGGGGTTTATGTTCTACTCAAAGATGCAGAGAATATAACATTCAACCATTTTCCCGGATCACATGAGCAGATAAAAAAACTCCTCGCTAAAGGGATAATAATAATGGCCTGTCCCGGATGTCTTAAAGCTGCAGGGAAATCTCCCAAGGACCTCATGTCCGGGATCAGGGTTGCTGACAAAGAAAAATTCTTCAACTTTACAAAAGGAAGAATTCTTACTATAGATTATTGATCAATAACTGATGAAGGGGGATTCTGAAGAAAATGCCTCTCTGCAATTTCTTCAATGATATATCTGATCCCCCGGCTTTTTATCAGATCCTTATATAAAGGCAAATTTCTGTCTGTTGAATAATATGACTCCCGGAAATGATAAGGGAAATACCCTTTAAGATAATCTCCGAACGAATCATGTATAAAAAGCATAGGCTGCATATTCGCAGCAGGATTTTTCTTCCATCCTATATTTCCGGAGAGCCCTCCAGATACAGCTTCCCCCTCCTCTATAGTTAAATCTATCTTCCTTTTCAGGATTAATTCATTCTCCCTGAACTTTTTTTTGCCGAGATAGAGCATTCTGGCCAGATCCCCCCCCTCCCTGTTGATGGATATAAGATCGAACTTCTTTATATGATCAGGCCTGATATCCAGTCCGGTCCTGCCGGAAAGAGATCTGATAACAGCTCTGTAGGCTAAGAATGCACCAAAACGGCTCCAGTGAGTATCAGTTTTCTGATATAGCCTGCGCGCCCTTTTTTTCTTTAAAAAGTATTCCCTGAGATCAATCAGGCAATCCCCGGGCTCCCTCCCGGAGAGATAATTAATCATCTGCCCGCTCATGGTTTCTGAAGAGGGCAGGTCCATTCCATCCGGCATCATTTCCGGATAAACAGTCTGCTTATTGGGAACTATTACATATATATATTCACATCCGAGAGACCCTGCCCAATCAGATCTCTCCTTAAGCCTCGTTTCCCATAAAACCAGATCAGACTCTGAAAACATACAATATGAGAAATAGTATTTTTCTAAATTTATCCCCCCCTCTTCAAGGAGGAAAAGCCATCCGTCTTTTCCGATCAGGACTGAATCTACCGGAGATGTTTTAAAAAGTGAATACCTGATATGGTTATATCTGTTAATAAGAAAATCCCTGAATCGGAAATTATCATTATAGTATTTCTCATACTCCTCGAAATATGGAAAAATAGAATTGATGCTGAAGCCAGGCTTTTGTATTCTTTCTCTGTTCTCATTAATCAGCCGGACATCACTATTTTCACCCAAATTGAGAATACCCAGAGCCATAGGTATAAAAATGAGTGAGAGAAAAATAAATATAAAATTTTTAAAAATATCTTTTGTAAACAGAATAGAAACACCTTTCAGATTAAATATAGATTTAAACAAATTTGCGATTCTCTTCTTCCTCCACATGGTTAAAACCTGAAATAAATAAACGGTTTGTAAGTACCTGCGCTTATCGCCATAACACTCAGGATCACTACACCCGTATATAATAAATTTTCCAATGAAAGTTCAAGAATCCTGAATATTTTTTTGCTTTTCAAAGATGATTTTTCAAAATTCTCATAAAAACGGGACAACCTCTGCTTTACAAGTGGTACAAACGGTAATGCAAATACTATTCCGATAAATCCTGTAAAAAGGAATTCACTATTCAGTAAATATTCTGTTCCGATAACTAATTCACCCGAGTTACCGGAACCTAACATTGATCCTATATAAGTAAGGGAATATTCAATGTCCGGACTCCTGAACACAACCCAGCCGATCATCACAAAAAATTGAGTGAGAATGACCCTGAATATATATGGAGATCTTTTCTTTAAAAATTTTCTTACACGGATATGTTCAATTCCAAGGAGTAACCCGTAATATGCTCCCCATAAAATAAATGTCCAGTTCGCGCCGTGCCAAAATCCGCACAAGGTAAACGTAAATATTATGCCTGCTAAATATGCCCAGTTCTCTATTTTAATCTTCAGTATTTTATCTTTAGCTGTCATCCTCATTACAGAGAATGCAATGGGGAGAAAAAGATATTTTTTCAGCCACTGGCCAAGGGTAATATGCCACCGGTCCCAGAAATCTTTTATCGACTCTGCAGAATAGGGATATTTAAAATTTTCAGGTATTCTGAATCCGAGCATCCGGCCCAGCCCGATGGCCATATCGGAATATCCGGAAAAGTCATAATAGATCTGAAGTGAATATGCGATAACTCCGATCCAGCTGAGAGGGGAGTTCAGTTTCTCGGCAGGTATAGTGAAGATCCTGTCGGCCGTCACTGCAAAAATATCAGCAAGAAGAACTTTCTTTCCCAATCCTGTCACAAATTTTTTGATCCCCCATGAAAGATCATCAACCGATATCTCACGGCTGTTAAGCTGGTCCTTAAAAGAAGAATAAATTGTAATTGGCCCTGTAATAAGCTTTGGGAAAAGCGATGTATAAAGGGCATAATGCGTCAAACCTTTTATAAATGGTACAGATTTTCTGTATATATCCGTCAGATATGAAATAGCAATGAATGTCAGAAAAGATATTCCGGTCGGGAAAGGGATGCCCTCAAGCTTGAATTCAATTCCGAAAACACTGAGAAGAAAAGTAAGATATTTATAAAAGATCAATACCAGTATATTAAAAATAAGAGCTGTAATAAATATTCTCCTTGAACTACGGTTGTTTTTTGCCCCGGAGATCCACTTACTGAAAAAGTAATTAATAATTATCAGAAATATTAGAATAAAAACAGCTTCCTTCTGCCCCCAGGCATAGAAGAACAGGCTCGCCATTATTAAATAAATATTTCTGATGCCGGGATTGAGTATAAAGTAAATCAGCAACAGCAGAGGCAGAAAAAGAAAGAGGAATATTAATGAGTTAAACTCCATATTTATATTGTGAATTTAGCATTTCCTTTCAAACGTGTCAAACCGGAACAGATCGGGTTTCATTGAATATTTTATTTTATACTTTACATTGTTTTCTATTGCTAATAACATATTTAATATATAAACATTGGAGGATCAGATGAGCAAAAAAGCGATACAGGATTATTACGAAGAGAGATTTGCGCACTGTTTCGGATGTGGAAGACTTAATAGTGAAGGTCATCAATTTAAGACCTTCTGGGACGGAGATGAGACGGTTACAAAGTACACTCCCGATCCTCACCATACTTCTCTGCCCGGTTTTATTTACGGAGGCCTTGTGGCATCCATGATCGACTGTCACGGGACCGGATCTGCAGCACTGGCATTTGCCCGGGAGAACAAAATTGATCTTGAAGATTTTAATGCTCCCCGTTTTGTAACAGGAGCATTGAACGTCAGCTATAAAAAACCGACCCCTATGGGCGCCAAGCTTGAAGTGAGAGGCAGGATAAGAGAAATAAAAGGGAGAAAGGTTGTCATCGATGCTGAACTTTCAGCTGAAGGTGATATTTGCGCGACCGGGGAGATAATATCCCTACTCGTTCCCGAAGATTTCGGCAAAAAATAACCTTGAGATCGGGCAGGCATTTAACCTGAAATATAATTGTCAGATATAAACTTTATAAGATTAAAATATCAGTTTCTGCAACTACTGATCCGTTCGGGGCCATTTTAATATTTGAAAGATAAATATTTTAAGGAGCGATGTTCTTTTTTCCGTATTATTAATACAATTAAACACCTTTCACAGAGTACTTATAAAATAGTTTAAGAAATAAAAAAAATCAAACCTTAATTAATAAGTCTATAAGGAGTTGAATCTTTTATATATATGATCCAGTCAAAATCTTCTAACATGGGTCTGATATTAAAAGTATCCTCCTCTGGCATATCCGCTGTAAATCTTTCATCAATATGTCTGAACATTCGTGGGCCCCCTATCCAATTCCCTTCCGAAGTACCATAATCCAGACCTTTCAAGTGCAGGCTGAAGAGCGGTCTTTTTGCCTGTTCAAAATAGTATTCATAACTTCCCTCAATTGGAGGCCCTACACTCCCCGTTCCCCACCAAATATGGAAACTCCCTTCATAAAATGTAAGTCCGATTCCGGAATAGCCATCTCCAAACTTCTCCTTCAGATAAAAGCCGGTAGAATCCCATTCCCTGTTATAAATATCATCTCTTAGTTTTATCGATATATGTTCATTGTGTGAAGAATGAACTGTTTTTGCATTACCAAACTTTGCCATTATCCATACAATATTTTCGAACATATATTTATCCCGTACTGCGGGGAAATCTTTGTGGGAATAAAAATCCTCACTCTGGATGACCACCAAAGCAGCTCTTTCAAGGATATCATAATCCCATTTACCGAGTTTTAAGATCAGACTATCCTTTTCCCTCACAATTTCATCCAGTGCGGTATTTATATCTGTCCTTATTTTTTCCTTTTCACTCTCCATAGCCATATCTCCATAGTCAAAACCACTGGAGTATGACGATAATCCATCATACAATTGAGATACAATTTCATATAACTGAAGGTCTGTTCCCTCGAGAACATCCTTTACATATGAAATATGTTTGTTGTAACTGAGTATATCACATCCCCATATCCATATTTTTTCACTTTCATTTTTATTCACATTGTAATCATGCATCCACTCAATTAAGTCAAAATATTCTCCCATGGGAATATAATAAAACCAGGTATATGCACTTCCCTGATTCTTTACTATATAATTATTCAACTGATATGTAGTAATAAAATCCTGTTCAGGAATAAAAAGCTTAAAATTTTTCCTCATAACCAGGGTTTTGAGTATCCTGTGTTTCATCTGGAAGAACTCCGATGTCCCATGTGATGCTTCCCCTACTCCTACAACTTTGCAGTGTCCCACATTATCAGTTAATGGATTGAGATCAGTGAGATCATCAACATTAGGACTTACAGTTTCCAGAACGGCTATTTTGCCAAGAAGCCATCCCCCTTCAGGGGTGGTTGGCTGTTGATATTCGACCGATTCTTCACTATCATCAGTACTACAACTAATTCCAGATAATATAAAAAAAAACAAAATTACAAATAAAAAATATTTAATTTTTATAACAAATCCGAACCTGCTCTCCATAATTACCTCCAGATTTATAATACGCTTGATTGATATATAAAAGGAGATAAAGAATGTCATATTTTGAAAATTCACTTATATATTAATACCCTAACAATTCTATTTTAAGTCTATAACTTCAAAGAAATATTCTATATAATAAAAATGTGAAAAAGATATTCGGGTTTTTAACAGGCCGGGAACCTCTCGACGAAGAGATGGCATATGCAGTTGAGCACAATTTTGATCATATTGAAATTGATCTGTTTAAGGAGGATACCAATCTAGAATCTTTTGACAGAAAGAGAATCCATGATCTTAAAAAACTCACATTTGACAACCATATATCACTGAGCCTTCATATTCCCTATACCCTTAATCTTATTAAGAAAAACTATTTTTCAAGAAACAAAATCATGAATCAGATCAACCACACGTTCGACCTTGCTGCCGACCTGAATGCCACTCATATAACAAGCCATATAGGATCTTTCTCAAAACATGTGGTCTGGTCGGATCCGAGAGAGGAGCACCTGAAGCGGTCAATTGAGAAAATCCACAAAATCGCTGAGACAGCCGACATGCATCATATTCAATTTGCTGTTGAGAACCTTATCCCCCTTCCTGATCATTCAGCCTACCATTTTATCGGCGATAATATTAATGACTTTACAGAGATCTTCAAAGCTGTCGATTCTGAATTTGTCGGTTTATGTCTCGACCTGGGCCATGCAAATCTTAACGAAGGCGGAGGGAAATATATTAAAAAGTTCAGTGACAGAATAATCTGTGTCCACTACCACGATAATGATGGGGAGATAGATCAACACCTTGAGATCGGAGAAGGAAATATCAAATGGGGGAAAACTGTAAATGGATTGGATAAATCCGGATTTTCAGGGCCTTATATTTCCGAGTGTTTTAAGTCATTGCCCCATCAAACAAGGGAAAAATTTCTTGATCTCACCTGAAAAGATCAGGCACTCCCGGTAAAATCATAACTTAATTTCTTCTGAAAATTATTTATTTGAGAAAATATATATTTAAGCATATGGAGTTCAGCATCGGTCAATTCCTTTGGATTAATATTATTGTCCGGCTCCAGATCCTTTTTAATTGCCTCAACCTGGTGCCTGAACCTGGTCCTCATCAGAAAATCATAGACCTCTTCCATCTCTCTGGCTAAAGGGTCATTTATTACTCCGGACTTGTTCAATTGATAGAGCCTGTTTAAAGTGTTTGTCTCTACAACATTATTCTGAAGTGAATAGACCCTTATGAAGTTGACCATAAGGTTGAGAGGATCCTTAATATTAAAAGTACTGGGTTTATCTCCCCCCGATTCGAGAAGGATATTCCCGAAAAACCCGATCGGTGGTTTATAAAGAAGTGCATTCCTGGCGATATATTGTAAGAACGGAGGATTTTTAGCTATCTGAGAATTTATGTAAGTCCTTAATTCATCGGTAAATTCCGTTGATCCGCAAACAGGGCGGAAATCAAAAAAAATATTTACCTCGAGAAGATCCTCCGGAGTAGATTTGGTTATCCAGTCCTTGAAATACTTTTTCCATACAGAAGAAGGTTTATTCCATTTCGGATTCATTGCCATAATATTTCCCGGACAGAAAGGGTAACCGCTCTTGTCCATCCAGGTGCATACAAGTTGCCCCATTTTCAGGAAATATTTTTCCGCATCGGCAGCTACCCTTTTATCACTTATATCTTCATAAATAATTGCATTATCCTGATCAGTAATAAGGGTCTGTTCTTCACGTCCTTCACTCCCCATCGCCATAAAGCAGAACTTCACAGGAGGTTCCCCCAATTCGGCAACAGCAAAATTTATCAATTTTTTAAGTATAGAGTCTGTTATCGTTGCAATCTTCCTGTAAATTATTTTTGAGTTAGCACCACTGTCAGAGAGAATTTTTACGAGCGGATCAATCCTCTTCCGCATCGGGAATATATCCGTAACATATTCTGATCTTCTGATCTCAGACACAAGAAGTGAGGCGGAATTATTCTGAATACTGAACAGAAGATCTCTCTGAATAACACCTCTGACCCGTCCCGTGCTGTCCGTTACTGCCAGGTGTCCAATCTGTTTTTCTCTCATCAGAAGAAGGGATTCAAATATTGATGAGTTCATTGACATTGTGATTACAGGGGAGCTCATGATCTTCATTACAGGCATTGATTTATCAAGATTTTCATTTAATACTCTGTCCCTGAGATCCTTCCCTGTCACAAGGCCTGAATATTCAGTAAGCGGATTATCTCCCGCTATATTACTTTTAACAAAAATAACATCTTTATCAGAACGGGACATTAAAGCAACAGCAGCATCAATAGTGGTATCCATATTACAATGAATTATTTCCTCAAAATAATCACTGACCGGTTCATCAAAAATAAATTGTGCTGTTTTCAATTCCACCATCAGCCTGTTCTTGTCCTCTTCTGTTCTGTATCTCTCTGTTATATCTTCAATGATCCCGTCACAATACCTCCCTTCTCCCCTGCTGTCCCTGACAAGGGCAAGAGAGATGTTCAGTACTGCTATCGCAGCATCCTGCTTCTTTATCTCAATGATCTCATTTTTTACATAGCCGGTAATTTTCAACCGCTCATTCAGGGCCTCCCACCTGCTTCCCGAGACAAGCAATTCTATGAATGGGATCCTCTGCAATTCCTCCAATGACGGATACCCGAATATATTGACAGCTGCAGGGTTTGCCTCTATAATTTTTGCCCTTTTACCGAGAGCTGAACGGAAAACACCAATTTTCAGGTTATCAGCCAGATTCCTGTATTGCTCTCTGCTCTGCTCAAGTTCCTCCTTTATTTTCTTATTCCCGCTGATATCATTGACAACAATCGCATTCCCGAGATCTTCACCGAATGAAATCGTCGATATTGAGAGGAGGACATCTGCTCCATGGCCCCCTTTTTTTACAAATTGACTCTCAAAAGGGACAGTAAAACTTTTCCGCAGTTCTTCCCGAACCCTTTTATACTCCTTATTCTGAAGGTTATTTTTTTCTCCGAAAAGGGACCTGAGGTGAAGCAAACTGAACTCCTCTTCAGTATAGCCGAGAAAATCACGTAAAAATTTGTTGGAATATACTATCTCATCCTCATGAACTATCAATATCCCCTGAGTTGTGGCTTCAACCAATGACCTGTATTTCCTTTCAGACCTAACAAGCTTACTTTCAATTATTTTCCTTTTCTTTTCTATCTTTAAGCTGTTGGACATAAGATAAAAAAGGATAATGGAAATAATAAAGATAATCACGATGGAAACAAGAAGGAAACTTCGCATAAGATGAGATATCTCAAGATCAACATCTTTAGTATATATCCCGGTACCAACTATCCAGTTCCATTCCGGGAATTTTTTAACATATGATAGTTTCGGAACTACTTTATGGGGATCATCCTTCCACTGCCACAGATACCGGACAAAACCCTGCCCGTCTCTTTCACATTGTCTGACCATGGCAACAAACAATTTTTTCCCTTCGGGATCAACTTCATTTGACAGGTCCTGACCTTCCAACTGAGACCTGTAAGGATGCATGATCATATTTGGACCTGTATCAATAATCCAGAAATAATCTTTGTTTTCCCTGCCGTATCTTAAATATCTTATATCTTTCCTGGCAAGTTTTTTTGCGGTCTCCAGGTCATACCCTTTCTCATTAATCTCTCTCTGATATTTATCCAGGATACTGACTGCTGAATTAGTTAATTGCTGGATCATCTCTTTTTTTCTCTCCATGATACTGGCTTTAAAAGTAGGGATTATGTAGAAAAAAATTGAGAAAATGAAAAGTCCGATCGCAAGGAAAGCCGGAACGATCAGCCTGCTGTTAGAAAAAGATGATCTGATTTTCTCTTGCTCGTTCATGATTTATCACCAGTTTAAATATTATGATTACAGTGCAGCTTTGTCAACCGGATGAGAGGAAGGTGCAATAATAAAGAATTTAAATTGAAGTACCGGCCATTAAAAGAAAGGCCGGTACTTCTATTAAAACTTATTAAGCTTTTTTTCTATTTTTTTGTGTCATTAAAGAAACTACTATAAGCGTGAGAAAGGCGAGGGGAATCGAAATTATCCCAGGCTGGCTCAATGATATAGGAGAACTTGCTTTGTCAAGTCCATACCTGTCAAACATATCGGGCGAAAGTAGAATTATTGATAGAGCTGAAACAATACCGACGAATATTGAAGCTGCAATCCCTTTTGCTGTTGTTTTCTTCCAGAATAGCAGCATAATGATCGCAGGTAAATTTGCTGAAGCAGCAACTGCAAATGCCCATCCCACCAGGAATGAGACATTCATCCCTTTAAAAAGGATACCCAGAATTATTGCAATTGTACCTACCACAAGAGCCGATATTTTTCCGGCGAAAACTTTCTGTTTCTCGGTCATTTTGATCCTCATATACCTATCCATCAGATCATGGGCAATCGCTCCCGAAGATGCAACGATCAATCCACTGACCGTGCCGAGAACGGTGGCAAAGGCAATAGCCGATATAATGGAGAACAATCCGACACCAAAATACTTCGCCAGGAGCGGCGCCGACATATTACTCGAAGAGAGGTCAAGGACCCCATGGGTCATGGCCCCCAATCCCATGTAAAGTGTCAGAACATAGAAAAATCCGATCCCGCATATGGCAACAATGGTTGATTTTCTCGCATCCCGCTGACTTGGAACGGTATAGTATCTGATAAGGATATGAGGTAGTGATGCCGTGCCCAGAAAAAGCGCCAGCATAAGCGAAATGAAATTTAATTTTGACCAGAAGTTCGATCCCTTATCCACTTTAAATTTAAGTCCCGGACGCATGATAGTTTTACCCTGGGTCGGATTCTGATACCAGATCGTTACTGCATTATCTCCATCCTTTACCGAGGTTTTAGCAAATCTCACGATCTCACTATCTTCTATGATCGATAATATCGAGAAAGGATTCAGGGGGCCGGTTTTCTCAACTTCTTTCCCATTCATTATAAGCTTACTGAAATGCCCCACCTGGAAAAACCTGCCTTCTGAAGCCGGAGCCCCATTGTACAAAACTGTTTCATCCGGTTTAACAGTTTTAGAAAGTGCTTCCTCCAGTTTTATACTTCCATCAATATCTTTAACTTTCCACCATGAAAATATTCCTTCTTTTTCAAGTTTTACAAATTTATTATCTGCAATTGTTGCACTCCCTGCAAATTTATAATCTTCAGAGGATGGTACAAACGAACCCCCGTCAATAACAGCATCGAGGGTAACAAAATCATGATAATCAGCAGACGGTTTTTTGTGAAGGCCGTTTGTTATCAGATATATGGTCAGGATGGTCGAGAATACAATTAACAATCCACCTTTAATAAACTGGACATAGGTTGTCGATGTCATACCTGCAGTTGAAACAATAATAATAACAACAGTACCGACAATAAGGACACCCACATAGTGTTCAAGACCGAGAAGAGGTTTTACAAGAGCTCCGGCTCCGACCATCTGGGGAATCAGATAGCAGATCGAAACAATCAAAGTACTTATGGCTGCCATTAACTGGATCCCTTTAGAATTGAACTTGGAATCAAGCGCATCGGTAAAAGTAAATTTACCCAATCTCTTCATCGGTTCCGCAATGACGAAAAGAGCCACGACCCAACCGGCCAGGTAACCAATGGAATACAAAAAGCCGTCATAACCGGAAAAAGCGATCATGCCGCAGATTCCGAGGAATGATGCTGCTGACAGATAGTCACCTGCAAAAGCGATACCATTGACACCCCAATGAATTGTTCCACCCGCTGCAAAATAACCGGATGCTGTTTTCGTTTTTCTTGCAAAATAGAAAGAGAGGCCGAGAACCAGAATAACAAAAATAATAAAAAAGAATACTGCCAGAAATGATACCGGATATGTCATTTTTCACCCCCCTCTTCATCTTCATTCAACTTATTCTCCATCTTCGTGCAAAAGTGGTTATAGATAATCCCCATAATAACCGCAAGAATAATCAGGGAAAACCCATAAAAAACGGCCAGGTTCAATCCCAAAATCACTTTCGTTTCCATAGCCTTGGGCCACCATGTGTTAACAATAACAAACCCTGCATAGATAACCGAATAAACACCGAACAAGATCAATCCGACTTTGGATTTAAACCCCTCAGCATTATCTTTTCCAAGCTTAACCGCCTCGTGTTGTTGCATACTGCCTCCTTTATTAGCCAGAAATTATTTTTAACAAATTAATTTAGTTAGAAATTAAATTAAACTAGAACTTACCACTATTAAGAAAAGTATTCAATAGATATTGAAAAATTTCAGAGAACACCGATCAAAAAAATAAGTCTCCCTGATTTTTTAAAATATGATAATATATTTCAAAGGAGAATATGTGAAAAAATTTCTATGGAGCTTCATTATTTTCTCGGCAATCCTGCCCCCGGTTTTCCCCGATAATTTTTATAAAACCGATCCGAATGTAGATGTCCTCCACTACCGTTTCGGGATAATGGTATATGACAATACGGATAAAATTGATGGTGATACAAGGATAAAACTTAAATTAAAGTCAGAATCTTCATCAAAAGTTTCACTGGATCTTCACGGAATTGCTGATAAAGATACGGGTATGCATGTCATTGAAGTTTTATCCGGTTTGGACAAACTGGAATACTCTCACCTGAACAATAAACTTAATATAATTCTTAAAAAGATGATTGAACCGGGAGAAATAATCACTCTGAGAATAAAATATAATGGCAAACCCGAAAAAGGACTGATCATCACAAAAAATAAATTTGATGTAAAAACATTCCTTGGGGATAACTGGCCGGACAAAGCTCATTACTGGTTCCCCTGCATTGATCACCCTTCAGATAAAGCATCTTGTGAATTTGTGATCTCCGCGCCTTCCCATTATCAGACAGTCGCCAGCGGAAAACTCATTGAGTCGACGGACAAACCGGGAAACAGAAGGATCTCCCATTGGAAGGAAACGGCCCCGGTTGCAACTAAAGTAATGATGATCTGCATCTCTCATTTTGCGGTAAACCATCAGGAAGTATACAAAAATATTCCCGTTCAGACCTGGGTCTTCCCGGAAGAGCGGGAAGAGGGTTTCAAAGATTTTTCAATAACAAAAAATGTACTGGAATTTTACTGGAAGCTCATCGGGAAGTTCTCATACGCTAAAATAGCCAGTGTTCAGGCACCTACAAATTTCGGCGGCCTCGAAAATGCGGGAGCTATCTCTTATTACCAAAACTCTGTCGAGCCTGAAGGAAGGCCTGAATCGCTTATCGCCCATGAGATGGCCCACCAGTGGTTTGGGGATTCCGTTACTGAATCGGACTGGGACCATGTCTGGCTGAGTGAAGGATTTGCAACCTATTTCACTGCAGTTTATATGGAGTTCAACAAGAGCAGGGATGAGTTTAAGAAGGTAATGAAAAGATCCCGTGAAAGAGTTATAAAATATTTCGATAAGAATAATTACTCTTCAATAGTGGACTACAAAATAAAAAAACTGAGAGGGATACTCAATACAAATTCTTACCAGAAAGGTTCCTGGTTTCTACATATGCTGAGGAAAAGAGTGGGAGATGATACATTCTTTAAAGGAATCCGGTCTTACTATTTGAAATACATGAACCTGAATGCTTCCACCGAAGATTTCAAAAAATGTATGGAAAATATTTCCGGGGAAAACCTATCGGGATTTTTTAAACAATGGGTATACAACCCTGGAATACCTGTTATCAAATGGAAGTGGAAATTCAATAAAAAGGAAAAAATACTGGATTTGCTGATATACCAGATCCAGAAGACAGGGACGATCTATGATGTTCCGCTTGAGATAGGGATATATAAAAAGGGGGGGGATAATCCTGAAAAAATAATTGTCAGAGTGAACAGGAAACGGAATATTCACAGAATAAAATTAGATATAATGCCTGAAAAACTCGAACTTGATCCTGATATTTCCCTCCTGATGAAAGTTATTCAGTGACAGAACACCGATATTCTTTTGATTATTTTTACCTTTTCAGTTTTTTTATGATATAACCTGTATGAACGAGACTTCAATGACTCTCCCTCTGTTCTTCAGTGTAAAAACAAATGGTGAATACTCTGAAAAACTTTATTCCCGAACAGGCGATACATTCAACAATTATTTAACCTCAGAAAAAAAGGGGATCTACAATTTTATCCTGAAATCGGTTAACTATTCCGAAGATGCTAATGATATATATCAGGATACTTTGTTAAGAGCATTCAGGTATTTTGGAAAATTTGACAGATCAAAAAAATTCAGGTCATGGATATTTACAATAGCTTCAAACGAAATAAAAAGATACTTTAAAGGCAGAACTTCTCTGAACAATGTCCAGAGTATTGACCAGATATATGAACAGATCCCGGACTGTAAAGATAAAAAACTGGCCGAAGCCATCTATTCCATAGCCTTCAGCCTTAAAACTTCTGATAGAGAAATATTCTTTCTATTCTACGATTCCGGTTTTTTGATCAATGAGATCTCAGAAATAACAGGGAAAAAACCGGGAAATATTAAAGTGATCCTTTCAAATGCAAGAAAAAAGATCCGAGCTGTACTCAGGAGTGAGAAATGAGCAGAATAATAAATGATGAAGATATAAAAGGTGTAATGGATTCTCTGAATATAGATATACCTGAAGAAGTGGATAGAAAAATAAACACTATGATCAGGGATGAAATTAAATCCTCTGCATCTTTCAGATCATTTTCCACCAGACTGAACCCTTTTATTAAATGGTCTCCTGCTTTTGCGGCAGCAATTCTTCTGATCATAATTGGTTCAGCACAATTATACAGAAATTCGACAGAACAGGATCCTGTAAAAGAGATAAGGATCGAGTATGAAATAAAAGATAAAAATATAAAAATTTTATGGGTAAAAAAAGAAGGATTTTTACTTAAAAGGAGAAAAAAATGAAAAAAGTAATAGTAATATTGGTCATCATTATTCTTCTCATTGCAGGAGCAATCACTTTATCGGCCGGCCAGCAGGACACAGCACACAGGAAATATGTAGAGCGTACATACTTTCTTAAAAATGTATCGGCAGATTTTGCCTTGAGGTCACTCAGGGTTTATATAGAGAATCACTCCGCCAGGGGAAATGTACTGTCCGTAACGATCAGGGAAGATAAGATCAAAAAGTTTGAAAAATTATTAAATATCATCGATAAAAAAAGGGAGAGGATCACCTTCAGAATTTTTACCGTGATCGGTTCCCATGAAGGAAATAGCGAAAAAATAAAGAACAAGGCTCTAAATAAAGTCCTCGATGAGCTCAGTGAGGTACTCAGTATCAACTCATTTAAACTTGACGGAGTGGGATCTCTGGCAGTGATGGAAGGTTCAAACCGGAATATGCTTTCCATGGCATCAAGATCAAAACTGGACCTGAAATTAATGCTTCGAAATATCACGATAAGAAGGGAGAAATCGGGAGAGAAATCGGTCTATTTTGAATTTAACCTCATAGGGTATATAGACTCCTCAACCTCAATTAATGAGAACGGCTACCTGGTGGCCGGGGTTTCAAAAATCGGCAAGAACGGTGACTCTCTTATCCTGGTCATAAACACTGAAATTGAATAATTTTTTTATTTAAATTACCATTTTGATACATTCAGGATGGTGAAATGAGAAAATTTTATAAAAAATTCAGAAAAAAAATTGCCGCCTCTCCCGGGACTCTGATGCATGTCGGGGAGAAAAAAACTGAAGATATCACCATATCGGTTCTAATGTATGGGAAATCCGGATTCGAAGAGACAGGGATCGGAGATATATTAAAATTTAAAAAACCGGACACGAAGGGGCGAACAGCCTGGATCAACATATACGGACTCCATGACACCTCCGTGATCGAAGGAGCCGGCAACCTTTTCGGAATTGATCATCTGACACTGGAAGATATCCTCAATACCATGCAGCGGCCGAAAATTGAAGAATATGAGGATCACATGGTGGTGATCCTGAAAATGCTTACCTATGATTATGAGAGCAGAGAGGTGAAGTCTGAGCAGATTAGTATAATCCTCGGCCGGAACTACCTTCTTTCTTTCCAGGAACAGCCGGGTGATGTGTTCGATCCTATAAGAAAACGTATTAAAAGTGGCAGGAAAAGGATCAATCAGGGGCATACGGATTACCTGCTCTATACGTTGATCGATGCAGTGGTTGACAACTATTTTCTCGTCATGGAACAGATAGCAGATGAGATCGAGCAGATGGAGGACCAGATATTGAACAATCCCGGGCAGGGGATGCTTCAGGAGATTCAGAGGCTGAGAAAAGAGATTATATATCTAAGGAAAGGTGTCTGGCCGCTCAGGGAAATACTCAATTCAATTCTTAGGGGGGAGAACAAACTCGTAAAAGATTCAACCCAGATATACTTCAGAGATGTATACGACCATACCATTCAGGTGATCGAGACATCCGAAACTTTCCGTGACCTGGTCGCCGGACTTCAGGATCTCCATCTGGCAACAATAAGCAATACCATGAATCAGGTGATGAAGGTATTGACAATCATTGCCACCATTTTTATCCCGCTCACTTTTATTGCGGGGATCTATGGGATGAACTTTGAGTTCATGCCGGAGCTGAAATGGAAAGCCGGATACTTTATAATCTGGGGAATAATGATCATCGTCGGTATTGGCATGGGGATTTATTTCAAAAAAAAGAAATGGTTCTAATCACTATTCTCCGCACGGGCGGGAATTGAAAACTTCCCGGCACATTAGACGTATATATCCTTATATCAACGAGGAGAAAATCTCATTAGATCCGTCCGTTCTTTCTTAACGGCCTAATGCATTTTCATCTCAGCAACTGCCCTTTTTCCCTGCAGCACATTTATGTGTCCACTCTATTTCTGTTCATCATATTTGAAGGTCTTATTTTCTATTGGGATTTTTTCAGAATACCCTGATCCCATCAACCCCTGAAGACCAGGAAAGTGATATAAGCAATATAGGAGATCAAAAATACAGAGCCGCTTAAGCGGCTGATCCTTTTCTTTCCCCCGATTGCTACTGAAAGAATAACAAGTAGAGAGGCCCCGATCATGACAAGGATATCAAGATTACTGACGATCAGGAAAGGGAGAGGTTTTATTACCGCGCTGAGCCCCAGTATCCAGAGGATATTAAAAATATTGGAACCGATTACATTTCCGACTGCAATATCAACACTTTTTTTCCTTGCAGCTACTACTGATGTCACCAGTTCAGGGAGGGATGTCCCGATAGCTACAATCGACAGTCCGATAAAACTCTGGCTGAGGCCGAGGATAACTGCGATCTTGACGGCCCCGGATATCACCCATTTTCCGCCGAAAAAGAGTCCGGCAATTCCTGTAAATATGAACAGGATCGATTTCCGGGTTGATTGAACACCACTTCCTTTTTCCTCCATCCCGGGCGGATCGGTTCTGCTCAGATTGTATATATAAAGCATGAAGATCGCGAAGAAAAACAGGAGAATTATACCGTCGGGCCTGCTTATCATCAGATCCGAAGAATGATCGAACAGGGCCGCATTTGCCAGAAATCCCACCAGAAGTGTTGCTATAAGCGATATCGGTATTTCGATCAGCAAAGTAGAGCTCCGGATGGAAAGCGGATAGACAATCGCCGATACTCCTAAAATAAGCAGGGTATTTGCTATATTACTGCCGAATATATTACCGATAGCTATCTCTGAATTGCCCGAAAAACTGGCGATCAAATTCACGATAAGTTCCGGCAGTGATGTGCCCATTGACACAATGGTCAGACCTATGACGAGATCAGGGACTTTGAGTCTGCGGGCTATTGAAACAGAACCTGAAACCAGTAGTTCGGCACCTTTTATCAGCAGGAGCAATCCCGGAATAAACAGTATATAATCGATCATTCTGTTTTAATCATTTTACTGAAAAGAAGTGGTGTGATCAAATAGCGGTTTCCATATAATCGGCTTTTGTCACATTCACTTTTCCGAGCCCCATCTCTCCCGCAATTCTGATCATGGTAATATCTCCCGGTTTGTGTTTGAGGAAAGTTGAGCAGTATGAATCTATAGCTACCGGGTCTGTGCCGGCGATGATCCTATCTGCGGTCATGATCAGGCCGGGGCCCGCAGGGCCTCCGGTTCCAAGAAATTCCGTAGCATCTACCACACAAAGATCAGGTTTCCGAATTGTATTCAGGTCCGCGATACACTGAGACAGAAATTTGACATCATCATACCCGCCTTTCGCACCGGACCCATGGTGAAAAAATTTATTGGTAGAATGTGTGTTCAGCCCCATCATGTTTTTCAGGTTACCGCTCATGTGGGTCCCTACATGGTGTTTGAATATTGGAATGTTAATAAAAGTATCACATTCAAATACCTCTTTTATAATATCCACCTTCTTTAACGAAACAGCTCCCTTTATTTCTTTACCGATAAAATTTCCTGAACATCCCTTAACCATTCTGATCTCATCAGAAAATCCGGATTTTACTTTGCTTCGGTCAAAATAATCAGCAGGGGGATCGATAAGATACCTGACCTCCTTTGCCCCCGCTTCAAAACACAGCTTCATTACGGCAAGGACAATATCGGGATGAACAAATGATCCTTTTTTCTTCCACCACACAGGAGCATTAATAAGCAGTCCCACTTTCGCCCCTTTAGTCACATATTTTTTTATACCGCCGACAAGTTCAACTGCCTTATCCACCGACCTGAGCCTGTCTTTGCTCTTGACAGATGCAAAGATGATCTTCCCTTTCTCAGATGAAAACAGAATATTTCCGGTCAACGGACCGCCGATCAGGGCCGCTGCACCGAGAACTCCGCCCGATCTTAAAAAATCTCTCCTCTCCATTTTTCTGATCATTTATACCTCCGCTTAATTAATAATATAGAATAAAAATCTTTAAATACACATTATCAAATTAAGTAAAATATCGCTAGAATTTTAAACCCGGATATTCTAATATTTGTGAAAGGGAATGAAGAACAGAATATCGGAAGAGGACTGCCTGTTCAATACATTGACTTTCAGTATTCTACAACCTAGAATTTTCCAATAGAAAACAGACAGAACAGGAGAAGAGTGTATGCCCGATTTTAATATGATATTAAAAACCATTGAAGATTGGACGCCGCCCGACAATTGGATCAGTATCAAAGTCCTTGACGCTCATACAGGCGGAGAGCCATTGAGAATTATAACGAGCGGGATTCCTGAGCTGAAGGGGAACACAGTTCTTGAGCGGAGACGTGATATGAGAGACAACTATGATAATCTGCGTACATCTCTAATGTGGGAACCCCGGGGACATGCCGACCAGTACGGGACGATCGTAATGCCCCCTTGTTCGGAGGATGCAGATTTTTCAGTACTTTTTCTCCATAACGAAGGATACAGTACTATGTGCGGACATGCCATAATCGCCCTTACAAAGGTCATGCTGGAAACCGGCGCATTTGAAATGAAATACCCGGAGACAGAATTAAAGATCGAAGTTCCATCGGGATTGATCACAAGTTATGCACAATGTGAAAATGGCAAAGTTGAGAATGTCCGTTTCCACAACGTCCCCTCCTTCGCTCCTCTGCTGGATCAGAAGGTTTCTGTTCAGGGATTGGGTGAAATCAGTTTTGATCTTTCCTTCGGCGGTGCGTTTTATGCTTATGTTGATGCCGAAGAATGCGGTGTAAGAATGATCCCGGACGATTACAGAAACCTGATCGAAACAGGGATGAGGGTCAAACATGCTGTAATGGAGAGCTTCAAAATAGAACACCCTTTTGAAGAAGACTTATCTTTCCTTTACGGTACGATCTTTACAGGGCCCGGCCATAATAAAGGAGTAAACAGCCGCAACGTATGTATCTTTGCAGAAGGTGAAGTTGACAGAAGCCCTACGGGATCAGGTGTTGCAGGCAGAATGGCGCTCCATTATGCTAAAGGTGAAATCTCTATCGGTGAAAAAATGGTAATTGAATCGATCCTGGGATCACAGTTTACCGGAAGTGTAATCGAAGAAACTACTTACGGACCCTACAGCAGCGTTATCCCGCAGGTCGAAGGGAAGGCCTGGATAAGCGGAATGTCCGAATTACTTATTGATCCCGATGACCCGCTGAAAGACGGCTTTATTCTAAGATGATTACTATCGCTCAATTTCACCGGTGTAAACTGCTTCAAAATCACTGCCCTTAATTTTTCTGAGTTCCCGGAGCTCATCATCATTCCAGCGCTCATCGGGAGCACCGGAGATAAACCAGTCCCCTCCGTTGTCCGCAACGATCATTCCGTATTTTTTTAACGCGGTCAGGATAATTCTGATCTGTTCGGGGAAACCGGAAATATCAACACTGCTCTTCAATCTTAATCTCAGCCCCATCGGCGGAAGTGATGGATCATTGCTGACAGACGCATAATGGCGGGCGGGGTAAATAAATCCCCGCCGTGTTTTGCTGACAGTGAACCTGAGAGCATGTTTGATCTCACCTTTCTCCACCTCATCGTACCGTACCAGTCCCGGGAAAATGGGAAGCCCTGCAGCATCCGCAGATGTCCAGTACTTCGGCCTGAGGTCATTGGAGGTCAGGTCCCATTTTGCTCCACTCTCCGCTTCCCATCCGTCATCAACTTTGAACGCACGGTACAGTTCATATAGCATCTTGTTATCAGAATCGATCACTATAACGTGCCTGTCTCCGTCACTATTGATTCCTCCCTCAACGGGGGCATTCTCCGGAACCGGATAAGGGCCGGGATCGCTTTCATCGCCATATGCAGTGAACCGGATGTTTACAAGTGGAGTGGACCCGGGAACAATACTATATGGGATACCATTCGGCGCGCCGTTCCAGACAGTGCCGAAATCCGGATGGAGATTGCCGTTCCGGCCGATCGAATTTATGAATGCATCCGAATCAGGATGAACCTGAAGTAACGATATGTCTGTATTCCACGGATTATCAGCAGGAAATATCTTCAGATCTCCGGGGAGTTCGGATTCATCCCACCCATCACCTGCCACACATCCTGATAAAATACAGACAATAATAAATAATAAAAAATTCCGGATTAATTTCAAACGCCCCCCTGACAATATATATCAGACCGGAAGAGGTTATCTCATTTTTATTTAAATTCAGTTACATGGACCTTCCAGGTCTCCTCATCCTCATCCTCAAGAAGGCTATACACCTTATCTTTATAAATTGAATAGAAGACCGGATAAAAACTGATCAATTCATATTCGGTCAGAGGAATAAATTTTCGGCCTTTCTCGGTCCCTTTAAGATCGAATTTGATCAGTTCCCATAACTCCCCCTGTCTCTTAAAAGTAAGCACATAGATATGATCATCAACGATCTGAATATCCCGGATCTGTGGGTAATATTCCCGGATTTTAAGAACTTTTTTCACAAACTCAAATGCCCTTTTAAATCTCGGGCTTGTCCTGAAATATTCCAATGCCTCCTCACGGAAGTTTCCCGGCACTTTGATCTTGGGGTAATCCTTTTCAATAACGGAGAGTACTTTTCCCGAGACATCTTTCACTACAATCCGGAAAGCATCGGAACTCGAATTAATATAAATTTTATTTTTATATACCGGATTGTAGGTATAAGTGGTCATGGGAAGGAAGATCTTCACCGTATTGCTCATTTCAAAGTCACTCAGGAATACCACATCAGTTGACTTAAAATCATTGCTGTACAGAGTAAATCCCAGGAATTGTTTTTTCTCCTCCTTGTCCATAGTGGGGCCGATGCCGAGATATTTATCCTGAACAGGGAACAGGATCCTGTCAACGGGAATCTTTTTTTCACTCAGGTAATTACCGTCAAGATCAAAAAATGACATTTTATTGGTACTGTTCACAATGAGTTGACCTTTATAAAAACTCATTGACATCGGCCTTCCATCATTTGCATCATATTTGAACTCTTTAGGACCTTCTCCCGCTTTCCCGAACTTTTTTAAAAGTTTGAAATTTTTAAGATCATAAATAAATACACTGGCATCTTCCATAATATAAACTTTGTTATTGTTAACAATGAATATTGACGGCCTTGAAATATCTCCCAGTTCAGCTAATTCCGCTGAATACATCTGGATTGTTAAAACAGGTATAAATATTAAAATAATGATCAGAAATTTTTTCATTAATTCCTCCAGAAAACCTTTTTTACATCTTTTACGAAATTGAAATACTTTAAGTTCCAATAAATATAGACAAAAGTGACACCTTTAGGGGAGAATAAGTATCAGCTTCACTTTTTTTAAGGGACTCTGGTGTAATATTTTGTACCCGGTCGAAGTCCTTGGGGATTTAACCGTGGGTATTCGAAACCTGATCATAAAAAAATGAAAAGGCCGGCATCAATACCCGATACCGGCCTCTAATAATGAACCAAATAAAACTTACGTCAGTTGCTTAATTATTTAACTATTAATGCATTGCTTCTTACAATACCCTGACTCCCGATAAGTTCCAGCCTGTATTTTCCCGGACGGTATTTTACACTGCGCTCTCTTGCACATGACAAACCATAACAATGTAAGGTAAGCACTATGTCCCATTTATTTGTATTCGTATTCAGCATTTTTATATATGCAGGTTCAGCAAGTGAGTAATCATATTTGAATACAATATACTGACTGTTCACACTTTTTACTCTGAACTCTCTGATGACAGATTTCCAATTGGCCCAGGTTGCTGAAGTGTACTCTCCATTATTGTTCTTAGCCAGAAGTTTATAAGTGTTATTTTCACTATAAAGTTTTACAGGGATATTCTTATTATGTACAACAGAAGGCAGCCCTTTCCAATCGAATACTTTGTTCCCTTCAGGATCTGTAATAATTATGATTGCTGCATTTGTTGCCTGCAATTTCAGGATAGTACCTTTCCCGAAATCAACTACTTTAGGGACGGCTTTAAATAATGTTACCTCAGGCAGTTTCTTTGCTGGTGGCGGTGGTGGCGGAGGAGCCGGCCCCCCTTTTACAGTTACAATACATGTTTTAAAAATGGTTTTAAATGCGCTTGAGACATTAAGTTCGAACCTTGAGGTCTTTTCCGGTTTTACAATAATATAACTGTCAAATTCGGGAAATTTCGGGTTTTTAAGGAGATTCCCTTGAGCTATTGTTCTGTTGTATATATGAGCCTTCATTATATCCTTGTAATGGAAAAACAATTTAACACTTTCACCATAGTTGATGGTCCCCTTTTCTGCTATAAATTTTACAATAATCGGTTCAACAACCAGGGTATTTCTACTCATATACTTCGGATGAAGAGTATTTCCTGCATTAGGGTTGACATAGGGCAGGTTTGAATTTCCGGGATTTTTATTCTTAACTTCATTCCCGATAAAAACCTTACCCGAATCTTTCCAGACTTTATTGTTTAAAGTTTTTACCCTTATAAAATAATCTCCTCCATAAAAATCACCGGGGATGTTCCAGTTGAAATTCCCGTCATTTTCAGTTTGAGCAACAATCTTGAGAACCTGTTTCCCACCGGGCGAAGTGTAAACAGAAATTTTTACATATTTATCCATATTTCCGTTTGCAGTCCACACTATCGGCATTGAGTTACCCGGCACCCATTTACTTCCACCCTTGGGAGATTTAATGAGAATACTCTGTGATGAGATCGATACGGTGATCAAAGCAATAATAACAACTCCGAAAAATATTTTTTTCATATTTTCCTCCTTTTATGCAATTGATATTGCAGTAAAGATGCCAGAATTAAAACTAAAAAGATTATGCAATTATATAGGCTGTTTTCAGGGAAATAATTAATTTATTTTTACACTTAAATCTCCTGCATAGGGGATAAAGTCTCTCTCCGGGGAGATTTTTTGAGTTAAACGATTCCTTCAGTACGGTTACGGCCGTTCTCTTTTGCTTTATATAAAGCTTTATCAGCTGATAATATCAATTCCTGAGAAGAACCCTTTTTGGCTGGAAGTCCGATAGCGTAACCAATACTGACAGTAACAACTGAAGAAACCTCTGATGAAGGGTGGGACAGTTTGAGTTCCTCGATCTCAATTCTTGCCCTCTCCGCTGCTTCGATTGTTTCTCCATGTGATATTGCAGGAAGAAGAACTACAAACTCCTCCCCTCCATATCGTGCAACAATCTCTCCTGCCCTCTTAAATAATTTTGAAAGTGCAGTTGCGATCATTTTCAAAGCCTTATCACCTTCCTGATGCCCCAGGCTGTCGTTAAATTTTTTAAAATAATCAACATCTAACATGAGTATGGATATAAATGCATCGTAACGTGATGCTCTTCTCCACTCCTCTTCAAATTTTTCATCAAACCCCCGCCTGTTAGTCACACCGGTCAGGGCATCATTGCGGATCAGCATCTCAAGTTGAGCATTTGCAGCTTCAAGCTCGATCGTCCGTTTAGCAACAAGATTCTCCAGATCCTCTTTCTGCTTTTGTAATAAATAGGTTCTCCTGTATATTATTAATGCACTGGTTAAAAGGATCAGAACCGATCCGATCAATAAGAACCATATCATCGAAGTGGTCAACATTTCTCTTCCATTGTATCATATGGAAGTAAAACTGATACTTTTTTAGGGGAAAGGTCTTTGTCTTATCAATATAAGATCAACCCGTCCTCTTCAGGAGGACTGAATTTGTTGTCATTTCATTCCTGTTGTACCCCAAATTTGGAACCGTCCCCACTTTTGGTGTACAAAAATAATTGGGAAATAACATTTATGTCCTATTAATCGTATAAATATTTTAATGTTAAAATTCATCTGTAAAATAAAATATATTTTTTCTATAATTAAAAATAACACTTTCAGGGAGGATCAAATATGAAACGTTTTATTCTAATTGTTTTTCTGGTTTCAACAATGGTTATCGGGATCAATGCAACAAAGGCCGAAACCAAATCATCATCAGTGGAGAAAGCTTTGAGCGGATTTAAATTCAGATCGATCGGACCGGCTTTTATGTCCGGAAGGATCTCTGATGTTGTTTTGGACCCTAAAGATTCAAAAACATGGTATATTGCAGTCGGATCAGGAGGAGTATGGAAAACCTCAAATTCAGGAACCACATTCAAACCGATATTTGACGGAGAGAATTCTTATTCAATCGGATGCATAACGATTGATCCGAACAACTCAAATGTGATCTGGGTAGGAAGTGGAGAGAATGTCAGCGGACGTCACGTCGGATACGGTGATGGTGTCTATAAAAGTAATGATGCCGGTCTGACCTGGAAGAATATGGGTCTAAAGGAAAGCGAACATATAGATAAAATAATAGTAAATCCGAAAGATTCGGATATGATCTATGTTGCGGCGGAAGGGCCTCTCTGGTCCGCCGGGGGGGAGAGAGGAGTATTTAAAAGCACAGACGGTGGTAAAACATGGAAGGCGTCTCTTACTGTTGACAAGGATACAGGAGCCACAGATATAGTAATGGATCCGGGAAATCCTGATATACTCTATGCCGCAACTCATCAGAGGAGACGTCAGGTTTCTGCACTGATAAACGGGGGCCCGGGATCTGCGATCTATAAAACATATGACGGTGGGAAAAACTGGACGAAGATAGTGAAGGGACTTCCTGATGAGAATCTCGGCCAGATCGCCCTTGCGATATCTCCTCAAAGACCGGAAGTATTATACGCATCGGTTGAAACGGCAATAAGGAAGATCACTTTCTACAGATCATCGGACGGCGGTCAGAACTGGAACAAGAAAGCATCATACACTACTCCGGGGACAGGCCCTCACTATTATCAGGAACTATTTGCTTCCCCGCACCAATTTGACAAAATATATTCGATGGAGATAAATGTTCTCGTCAGTACTGACGGCGGCGGCAAATGGGGTAAGATCCCTGAAGAAAAAAAGCATGGAGATAACCACGCGCTTGCATTCCATCCCACAAACCAGGATTATCTTCTCTGCGGAAGTGACGGAGGGCTGTATGAAACATGGGACAGTGGAAAGACCTGGAGATTCATGTCAAATATCCCGGTCACACAATATTACAGGATCGCAGTTGATAATGAAAAACCCTTCTACAATGTCCTGGGTGGAACACAGGACAATTGTACACATTTAGGACCATCCAGAACCCGGAGAAATGACGGGATCTGGAACAGCGACTGGAGAATTACAATGGGCGGTGACGGATACACATGCCAGTTCGACCCTGAAGACCCGAATATCATGTATACGGAGGCTCAGGTCGGATCCATGATCCGTTATGACAAAAGGAACGGCGACAGTGTGTTCATCAGACCAATTGTTGAACCTGAGGAAGAGACGGACCGGTGGAATTGGGATGCCCCCCTGATAGTAAGCCCTCATAATTCAAAAAGGCTGTACTTCGCATCTCAGAGGGTATACAGAAGTGAAGACAGAGGCGACACCTGGAAACCGATCAGCGGCGACCTTTCAAAAGGGATCAACCGTCTTGCTGAGAAGTTCATGGGGAGAAGCTGGAGTATCGATGCAGTCTGGGACAATGATGCCATGTCATATTACAGCAACATTATAACTATTGATGAATCACCGATAATTGAAGGGCTGATCTATGTCGGTACTGATGACGGATTGGTCCAGGTAACCGAAGATGGGGGGAAGAACTGGAGGAAAATTGACAAGTTTCCCGGAATTCCTTACGGTACCTTTGTTAATGAAGTAATGGCTTCAAAACACGATAAGGATGTGGTTTATGTGCTCTTCGATGATCACAAGAGGGGCAACTTCAAGCCTTATATCCTTAAAAGTTCAGACAGGGGCAGAAGCTGGAAAACGATCACTGCCAACCTCCCCGACCGTCATATTCTCTGGGCAATCGAACAGGACCATGTAGATAAAAATATTCTGTTCCTCGGGACCGAGTTCGGTGTATATTGTTCACTGACTGGCGGCAGCCGCTGGATGAAGATTAAAGGCGGTATGCCGACAATAGCTGTCAGAGATATTAAAATACAGAAGAGAGAGAATGATCTGGTATGCGGAACATTCGGCAGAGGTTTTTATATCCTTGACGATTACTCACCGATCCGGAAAATTAATGAGACCGAACTTAAAAAGGATTTTGTTATTTTCCCAGTCAAACCTGCCTCCCATTTTAACGTCATGAGAATGTCGGGAGGTGGAATGGGGCATACTTTCTACGAAGGGGAGAACCCGAAGTATGGAGCCACCATAACCTACTTTCTCAAAGAATCAATTCAGAGCGGAAAAGATATCCGGAAGAAGAAGGAGAAAGAACTGGCAAAAGCCTGGAAAGATGTACCTTTTCCCGGATGGGAATACATAAAAAAAGAGGACAGGGAGACAGATCCTAAACTTATCCTTCAAATAACAGATTTCAGAGGTGATGTGGTCAGGCGTATTGAAGCTCCGGCAAAAAAAGGATTACAGAGGATAAATTGGGATATGAGAGAATCATCCATGGATGCGGTAAGGCTGAGGCCCCCGAGCTCTTCAAGCCCTTTTTCATATTCATGGAGATACAGAAGAAGGGGATGGGGAGTAATTCCGGGGAAATATTATGTCACTGCGTTCAAAGTTATTGACGGCAAACAGATCGAGCTTCCGGGAAAACAGGAAGTTGACTACAGACACCTCTCGGGTAAAGAATTCACAGATTCGGAACTGAAAGGAATTCACGGTTTTTTTGATAAGTTCAAGGAACTCAACAGAGAATTCCAATCTCTCTCATCTGTTATAGGCAAAATGAATGAGGGGATAAACTATATGAAGAAAGCAGTCCCCGAGACCAGAAAAGATTATGGTGATTTCATTTCAAATATTCTTGTCCTGGAAAATAAGTTGAAAGATACTTCTGATGAGCTTTGGGGAGACTCTACAAAGAGAAATAGAAATGAACCTGTAAAACCTGGAATATCCGGATATTTCTGGGACCTGGGAGAAAAAGCAGGATCCATTTTAAGACCTATTCGTGATGATGAAATGAAAAGAATTGAGATGATCAGAGGGATGTTCCTCCCTTTAAAAAACAGGGTGAAAAATTTGATGGAATCTGATTTCAGGAAACTGGTAAAACGCGCTAAAGAATTAGGCGCGCCCTGGATCCCCGGATTCGGATTGGTCGAATAAATATTATTGAATTCACATCCGGTCAGTGATCATGAATGATCACTGACCGGGATTCTCTGTATCACAGATACTCCAAAGTATTACATTGATGAATATTCCTATAGATTCTTACCTTTAAGTACCTGTATCTCATCCCAAAGTTCTTTCATACGTATTTCGCGTTCCACAGCTGCATGATAAAACCGTTCCACTTCCAATAACTTTGATTTTAATTCGCCGGATGTCGAGACCACTTTCAATTCGAGATCTTCCTTGATTTTCCTGAGTTCTTCTTCAGACCACTTAAGGTCGGATATGTCATTTGTCAACCCGACAATTCCAGTTATATTTCCGGTCGCATCCCTGATGGGAGAAATTGTTGTCGAAAAATAAACGTTTCCATGTTGGGTTTCCAGGCTCACTTCTTCTCCTGATAGGGCATCCAGGTGTTTCCTGATCCCGGGATGTCCGGGGTCTTTTGTTTGAAAATAATCATATAGTGTTTTTCCAACAAGCTGATTATCTGAGAAACCCAGAATTTTAAGTTTCGACCCCTTTGATAAAATATACCTCAGATCAGTATCAAGAACATACAGAATACCATTTAAATTACTTGTGGCCACCTGTAAAAGTCGCTCACTTATCTGAAGATTCTGGAGTGTTTTTTTGTGATCTGAAATTTCAGCATTCAAACTTTTTGTCTGCCTCTTTACTTCCTTACGAAGAAATATGATTGCAATGAGAAAAAAAAACATAAGAAAAGGAATTATAATATAAAGAGAGGTCCTTAAAATGGTTACGAAATCAACTGACCCCTTATTCAGTGGCCCGAACCATTTATGCCGGATTTTTTCGTAAGTGTTGTTGGCAATAATAATAGAAAGTCCCTCATCCAGCCTTTCAAGTAATTGTTTATTCCCTTTCCGCACTGCAAAGCAGAAATTCTGACGAAAATCCGGAAGTTGAAAATCAAGCGGTTTAATCACATGAATGCCCATCTCTTTCAACAGGTGAAGCCCCATAACCCTTTGTGCAATGACTGCATCACAATCTCCGGCAAGCAGCCGTTTGAAAGCTTCCCTAAATGTAGCAGTGAT
Source organism: Candidatus Aminicenantota bacterium (assembly GCA_963827565.1). Taxonomy (GTDB): domain Bacteria; phylum Acidobacteriota; class Aminicenantia; order UBA2199; family UBA2199; genus UBA647. Next base: position 139,580 of record CAWHBG010000001.1, on the reverse strand, counting down.
ATAAATTCTTTTTGAAAGCATTTTACGCTGGACATATTCTTCTGCATTGTCACCCTTCATCACTGCAATTTTACTGTTTTTTAAATCATGAACGGATTTAATAGCAGTGAATCCCTCCTTTACAAAAACAGCGCCATGCAGGGACAGGTAAGGAAGAGTAAAATCAAACAGGTTTTCTCTTTCCGGGGTTCGGCCCACCAAGGGAAGAGCATCTATCCTCCCCATGACAAGATCTTCCTTAATTTTTCCCCAATTTCCAAGCCTGATTTCAACCTGTAATCCTGCAGCTCCCGTAGCAGCGTTAAACAATTCAATTGAGAATCCGGCCGCATTCCCCTCATCATCTACAAAGCAAAATGGAGGATAATCAGGTTCTGAGCCAATGGTGATAGTGCCAAGAATTGATTTGTCAGAAGTCATCTGTTGGGAAAATACAAGTGTTGCTGCACTTAGAAAAAAAATGAAAATAATATTTCTAATCCTGTTCATTCTATAATCCCCTGCTTCGTCATCTGACTCTTGTCATACAGCAGTAGGCCTCTCTGAATATACAGCATACCCTTAACAAAAACATACCCTTTATCTGCACAGAATAATAAGCGAAAGAGAAAAAATATTCAACTATTGAAAATACTATTCCGGCCTGATCGAAGACAGTGTATTTGCAGGGGGCAGGATTATAAACTATCTCCCGGAGAAAGCGTAAATAAATACAAGTGCTAAAGGCGGACAGATTAATGAAAAAAATTATTTATATTCTTTTATTTCTACTCATTGTTCCAATCCTGACCGGGAAGGAGAGGCATATTATTTCAGGGCTGGGGAGGCCGGTCAGCCTTAATGTTGATAATAAACACCTGTATATAATTGAGAATTGCCGTATACATATTTATTCTATCTCTGATCTCAGCCATATCAGAAGTTTCGGAAAACAGGGGCAGGGGCCGGGAGAATTCCACACCCTCCCCCATGTACCGGTAACTCTGGACTGCAGTACAAATGAATTGATAATCGGAAGTATCCGCAAGATATCTTATTATTCCAAAGAGGGCGACCTGAAACGTGAAGTAAAAGCAGAAAACCTGGCCTATAAACTTGTTTTTCTCGACAAGCAAAATGGAAGACCAAGGTTTCTCGGTTGGTCCCGGGTTACACATGACCGGTTCAACTATAACACCATTGTGGTTTTTGATCATGAACTGAAAAAGGTAAAACAGATCTATGAGGCTAAGGATCCCTATCAGGGACCAGGAAAGGGGTATGAGATCCTTACCAAAGTGTTTGACTTTCTTTCCCACCGGGGGAAGATCATCATCCCGGGGAAGGACAACCGGTCCCTCGATATACTCGATCATGAACTGAATTTTGATTTCACACTTATTCCTGACATCAGGCCGGTCAGGGTTCCGGAATCATTTAAGTTTGAACTGCTTCACTATCTAAAAACCAGTGCAGAAACAAAAAATGCCTACCCACTGATAAAACCGGTCAGATTTCCAGACCACTTCCCTGCCGTTCAGAGCTTTTATGCAAACAGCGGGAAGATCTATATTATGACATGGGATAAATCAAAAACCGGTAACCTTTTTCTTACCTACACAATGGATGGTAAATTAATAAGTGAAATATTCCTACCCGTAAGACATGAGACTGCTACCCAACCCTATCCCATGACAATTAAGAACGGGAAACTTTACCAGCTGGTAGAGAATACCGAAGCGGAAGAGTGGGAACTGATCACTATTTCTGTTTCTCTCTGATCAGAGAAGTAGAAATATCAGGTAAAAAGAGATTCTCTCAATTGATCGTGATTATGAAATTGTGAGTATTGTTATTTTCGTTTGATTCCTTTACATCATGGTTATGATCTATTTCAACTACCCATGTGAATGTACCCCTTTCATACTGTTTGGGAGTCCGCCTGAATTCCTTGTATCCGCCCGGAGCGATCTTAATTATATTATGGTTAGGTTTTGGGATAAGATTTGCGCATTTGATAAGGTCAGCCCCGCCTCCGAATATTTTTGCTTCAGCTATTCCTATATTCTTTACAACTACTACAATCTGAAAATCGTCTCCCAGAGTAATTGATAAGGGATCCGAATACACTCTGTCGACAATAAGGTCGGGCCGGGTGATTTCCCCGGTATTATGAGTAAGAACTATCATAGCTGATCCGGTATTATTATTTTCATTCGATTCATCGATCTTGTTCTCAGGATCGATCTTAACATTAATTGTATGAGTACCCGGAGTGCAATACTGTGTACTATAGAAATTTGTCCGATATAAATATTTACCCCCGGGCGGGATACTTACATCTCTCATCAAAATGCCACCACTCCATATGTTCATAGGCCCTTCAACATGATTTGTTTTAACAAGAGGCCATCCTGAACTTATAAAAGCATCACTTCGTCCAATATTTTTTATTTTCAGATAACCTGAAAATTTTCCTGTTGAAGGATTATCAAGTATGAGCCTGAACTGATAAACGATCAGGTCCGGTCTTGTATCGATCTTTTTCTGTGGAAATTTCAGTTGCTGTTTTGAAGACTTATTCTGAGCGCTGGCATCTGTATTTAATATAAAGATGGCTGAAAAAATAAATAAAACAAATATTCCCATTGAAAAAATTTTTAAAGTATTACTTCTTTGTTCTGATCTCATTTTCTCCTCCACATACAATATAGTAGAATTCCTTCCGAAATCTCACAAAAAAAAATAAACCTGAAGTATTTTATGAATGAATATATTAATTGAAAAAAGAGCACTTGAGGGAAACAAAAACCCTGTTCTACTTCCGGAGCCCGTTGGTCCTTTTGACAATATGATAGAAAATCTTCATTCCGCCTTCGATCAGCCTGTTCGGAAAATCATAATCGGGGTGGTGGAGTTTCGAATGGTCATTGCCTGCACCGAGACCGAAAAGACATCCCGGAATACTCTGCAGAAAACGGGAAAAATCTTCAGACCATGGGAGAGGAGTCCCCATTCCTATAACTTCCATTCCTCCATTCTTTGCCGAATCCACTACTATCTCAGTTTTTTCCGGATCATTCATAAGTGGCGGGAATTCTTCAACGACCCGTATTTTATTGGTCAAATTAAAATCAAGAGATATATTCGTTATTATATTCTCCGCTTCAGCTGCAATTTTCATCATGGACGAATTTTCAACAGACCTCACAGTACACCTTAGTTCAGCTCTTCCTGGAGATGTGCCGTATGCTTTCTCTCCGAGTTCAACATTAACAACTGTAATAAAGGTCCCTCGATCATAATTCTTATTAAGATTATACAGTTCCTGGATTATTCTGGATATAGCCAGGGCAGGATTTCTCCCTTTCTCAGGCTCACCCGCATGAGAGGTCTTACCTAAAAATATTGATTCCATCCCTGCCGATCCGGAGGAAAAACATCCGTTTTTAATAATGATCGAGTTTACCGGGTAACCGGGAATATTATGGAGCGCAAAAGCCATATCAGGGATGAGAGTTTTAAATTTAGGATCCTGAATAACCTTCCTGGCCCCCTCTCCCGTCTCTTCCGAGGGCTGAAAAAGCAATATCACTTCTCCTTCATCAATTCTATTTAATGTTAACAACTCTGCAATTCCCAGCATTATTGCAATGTGGCCGTCATGGCCGCATTTATGTGAAATATTTGTTATCTTTGATTTATGTAAAAATTCATTCGCTTCATGTATCGGAAGTGCATCCATATCACATCTGAGCATTACCCTTTGTCCTCTCTTCTCTCCTTTAAATCTTGCAGCAATCCCGAATCCGCCTATTCCGGTGATCACTTCCGGAATTTTTAGTTTGTTCAGATACTTCTCTATATATACAGAGGTATTCGCCTCCTCTCCGGACAACTCAGGGAATTTATGCAGATATCTTCTCGCTTCAACCAGTTTTTTCATCAACTTTTTATCAATTAATTTCATACTATTTTTTTCTCTCATTTTTTTTACTTATTACTTTTTTTATCAGTATACTAAGATTTGATATCACATAAGGTTTCGGAATCGCACCGGAAAATCCGAATTTTTTATACTCTGAAATAATGGGATCGACCGAATAACCGCTGCTTGCTATCGCTTTAACATCCGGATCTATTTTCAAAAGTTCTGTTATGGTCTCTTTCCCACCCATCCCGTTAGGAATTGTAAGGTCCAGTATCACACAGTCAAAAGGGGCAGATGACCTCATAGCTTTTTTATACAGTTCAATTGCAGCTTCACCATCTTTTGCCTTTTCCACTTTGTATCCAATATAATTCAGCAACTCGCTGGATGCATTCAAAATCATATCATCATCATCCATTATCAATACATTACCGGACCCGTAAACTATCTCAACGTCATCATTTTTACTCTTCACCGATTTTTTCATACTGGCCGGTAAATATACGACAAAAGTGGTTGAAACCCCCAATTCAGATTCAACTATAATAAGGCCTTCATGATTTTTTATAATTGAAAAGGATGTGGCAAGTCCCAACCCTCCCCCTTTTTGTTTGGTCGTAAAGAACGGATCAAAAATATTTTTCAAATGGGATTCGGGTATCCCTGTTCCTTGATCATGAAATTCAATCCGGATATGTTTTCCCTTTTTAAGAGGAAGCTTATTGATCTCCTTCTCATCAGCATTTCGAGCACTTACTTTAATTACACCCCCTTCCGGCATCGCCTGAACTCCATTGATTATTATATTCTGGATCACCTGGGCTATCTGCCCTTCATCGATCTCAACTTCCCACAGATTTTCACTGAGACTGAAGTTGCATTTTACATTTGATCCGCTCAAGGCAAACTTTACTGTATCTTCAAGAAGTTTATTTATTGAAGAATGAGTTTTAACAGGGGCATTACCTTTGGAAAATGTGAGTAATTGCTGAGTAAGGCTTTTCGCCCTGAAGATTGCAGATTCGATCTCTTTAAGTTTAAACTTTAATTGTTGTCCATTATTTTTATAAAGCTCAAAAAAACCCAGATTCACGGAGATTGAAGCAAGAATATTGTTAAAGTCATGAGCAATACCTCCGGCTAATAGTGCAAGCGATTCAAGTTTATCAGCTTTTTTTAATTCCTCCTCAATTGTCTTCTGCATTGAGATATCAACATATACAGCTATAATTCCCTGCAGCTCTCCTCTGACCTTAATAGGTGATCCCGACACAAGCACATTAACAGGAGAACCATCTTTTTTATATCTCACAGTCTCATGGGGATAAATTTTTTCCCCTGAAAGAATTTTTAGCGTTAACCGGTTTGCTTCTCCGATCGTATCCGGATTTGTTATCAGATCATCTATATTCTTCCCTTTCACTTCTTCATGTTTATAACCAAATATTTTTTCCGCTCCCGGATTCCAATCAATGATCTTATGTGAGGGATCCAGAGATATTATCGCTTCCGGAATTGCATTCAGGAATGATTCCAGATGTTTTTGTCTTTTTTCAATATCCACTGCAGCCTGTTTCCGCATTGATATATCCCTGACAATACTTTGGAAATGTTTAGGATTTCCATTCCTGTCATAAATCAGAGAAACATTCACCTCAGCAGGAAATTCTGTTCCATCTTTTTTTTTAAAAGTACGTTCATAAACAGGAAGTATTTTTCCCTCATGTAACGCCCGGATCTTCATTTCACTTTCACGACGCTCCTTGTCCGATGTGATTTCCGATATATGACTTCCTATAATATCTTCCGGATCATACCCCAGCATTTCAGCTCCGCGATTATTTACCTCAAAAATAATACCATCAGGATCAAAAATAAAAACAGCATCAATGTTCTTTTCAAGCAGAGCTCTATACCTCTCCTCACTCTCTCTCAAAGCTGCTTCTGATTTTTTCCTTTTTGTAATATTTCTTATAATTGATAAAACCTCATTGTCATTCAGCCTGATCATTCTGCATTCGAATATCCCCCGGACAGAAGAAGTATCAAGTTCATATTCAAAGATTTGAATTCCTTCTCCCCTTAATGCTTTTTTCACATGTGAATTAATTATGTCCAGGTACTCTTCACTGAAACCTGCATCGCGAATATTTTTTCCGATTATCTCATCTGCGGGAACAGCCAACTCTTCTCCTTTATCCGCTTTGAAGTCAATAAAAGTTCCATCCTCGTTCATGATAAAAATAAGATCTGGAATGGCATTAAAAAGTGCCGCACTTTTTTCATTCGATTTTTTAAACCTAAGGGTCTGTTCATACTGCCCGGTAATATCAGCTATTAAAGTGAGGCTGCCCACCATTGTACCCAGATCATCTCTTAATGCCTGTGCAACTACCTGCCCGATAAGTTTGTCCCCTTCCTTCGAGTTTACTTCGATACTGTATGGGGAAATATTTTCTCCTTTCAACCTCTTCGAAAACTTGTCCAGGATCAATTCCCTGGTTTTATCACTCATGAATTCAAGCTCGACAAATTTTTTTCCTATTATTTCTTCGGGTTTATACCTGATCCATTCGAACACCCTCTTATTTACATCGATCACCTTGCCTTCAAGGTCAATATAAACAATAACTTCAGGAGAATTATCAAAGATCACTTTATATATGGATTGGTGTTGTTTCAGCCTGCAGATCTCTTCTTCCAATTCGTTAACCCTGTCTTCAAGTTCCCTGGAAGTCAATTTGTCAGACATATTAATCCTCCATTCTGTTTTATTTATTTGATGGAATCAGGTGCGGGCTGTTTCCGATTGTTCATTTCTCTTGCTATACTTTGAAAATGTTTGGGCCTCCCTTTGTTGTCATATATTAAAGAGATGCTCACCTCAGCCGGAAATTCAGTTCCGTCTTTTTTTATATAATTTCTCCTGTATACCGGTAATTTCTTCCCACTTAACAGTTCCACGATTCTGTTCCTGCTTTCTTTATTTTCCCTGACAGAGGTAAATTCAGAGATATGCCTCCCGGTTATTTCGCCAGCTTTACATCCCAGCATCTCATGAGCCTTTCTGTTTGCTTCAATATATATCCCATCCAGATTGAATATAAAAACTGCATCTGTATTCTCCTCAAAAAGAGCCCTGTACCTCTGCTCGACTTCCAGTATTTCCTCTGCAGATCTCTTATAATTACTTATCTCTATAATGGTTGACTGATATCCGGTAACCTCACCGGAACTGTTAACTACCGCAGAAGCAAAACCCTGGGTAATAAAGGAAGTCCCATCATTTCTCCTCCCGATAAATTCACCTCTCCATACACCGATATTCCTGAGCCCCTGAAAAATTCTTTCCGCTTCTTCCTTTTTGAGGAAAAAATCTGATAACGGCCTGCCTATAACCTCTGATTTTTTATGATAACCCCACATATCGAGAAATGACTGGTTAAGATAAGTTATATTCCCTTCATTATCAGTTATACTATTCGCTGCAATACTGGTCTCAAATACAATGTTCTTAAGTCTGAGTTCTTCATCAAGTTGTTTATGCCGGGTAATATTCCTGATAACAGATAAAACCTCTCCCTCATTCAACTTTACCATTCTGCATTCAAATGCATTCAAACCTTTCGGTGTGGTAATCTCATATTCAAAGGTCTGCACTTCTTCTGACAGAAAAGCTTCTTCTACTTTTTTATCTATCAGCTTCAGATACTCTTCACTAAAACCTGAATCAATGATATTTTTCCCGATTATCTCATCCCGGGGAATTGCCAGATCTACCCCATCATCAGCTACAAACTCCGTAAAAGTTCCATCCCTCTTCATGACAAAAATTAGGTCGGGTATTGCCTGAAAGAGGGCCTTTTGCTTTTCTGATATATCCTTGAACATCATTGTCTGTTCATATTGTTTTGTTATATCTGATATCAGTACAAGGATCCCCTTAAGATCCCCGCTATTCTCTTTAATCAATTTCGCAGCAAATTGTCCCGTAAATTTCCTTCCGTTTTTTGATGTCAGTTCAATTTTGTAGGCCGGCATATCCTCACCACTTACTCTTTGAGAATATTTTTTTATAAGAAGTTCTCTTGTTGTCTTATCAAAAAACTCGAGTTCTGAATATTTTTTACCTATGAGCTCATCCGGCCTGTATCCCAACCAGTCAGAAATCCTTTCATTTAAAACCAGAATGGTCCCCTCCGGATCAGTGAATGCGATCACTTCAGGAGAATTATCAAAGAAAACCTTATAATCAAATTTCATTTCAATAATATATTAATACTTATCAATGGAATTACAAGATAAAAATATAAATATCAAACACAAACTCAGAGGGAACAGATACATTCCGTTTCCCAACCTCCTTAAAAAATTGTTACTTTAAGGGCGGCAAAATTGACTAATCTAACCATATAAGGTACATTAATTGAATTATATGATCCTGTTTAACTATCATTAAAGGAGTTAATATGGCAAGACAAGTACCGTCATTGTTCATAATATTATTTTTACTATTCAGCATTCACTCAATCTCTGCTGAGAAGACCATTTCCATGAAACTTTCCGATCTGGAAATATGGATGAAAAAGAACAGCCCTGAAATTAGGATCACTGATCAGGAGAAAAGATTAAATAAGTTAACAGAATATATTGAGGCAGACCTGCCTTTCACAAATCCCGAATTCAGTTTCAGGAAAGAATCAATGAAGGAAGGGGGCATCACTGATTCAGAGGAGGAATTCGAATTATCCAAATCTTTTAAGATGCCCTGGATATATTCGGCCAGAAGAGCCGGGTGGAAATTCAAAAAAGAGGCGATAGAGTTATCCTCCATGAGTTACAGAAATGAGCTGCTGGCCGGAATGAGGTCTGGATATGTAGAACTCGTCTTAATGAGAAAGAATTTAAAAGAATATAAAAATACAGAGGCAATACTTAAAGGGCTGCTTGATACGGTCAGCCGAAAAGAGAAGGAGGGCTTTGTGTCTCCAATGAATCTGAGGTTGATCACTCTGGCATTAACAAATATGGAGATCCATATCATGGAGATGGAATTTGAACTGGATTTCAGAGAAAAGAGGTGGAAACAATCAGCCGGTATAGATCCCGAAGTGAAACTTGAGTTAACAACCGGAATTAGATACCTCCCTGCAGAACTTACGACTCTGGACAGAATATTAAGCTTATACAGATCTTCCCCCGGATACCGGAAATGGGAATATTCCGGAAAAGAACTACGTGAAAAGATATCCGCAGAAAAAATGGGATTTATCCCTGAGATCACACTCGGGGCCGGATTTAAGAAAATCTCAGACGGCCCGAAAGGGCCTACATTCGGTATATCATTCGGAATTCCTCTACTTAACAGAAACACAATAATGGTAAAAAAAACAAAACTTGAGAAAGAGATCCACAACAGCAGAATGAAATGGTCGGTCAGAAATGATCACAACGAGATCACCGCCTGGTTCGGAATGGTAAAAAAGTATGGAGAACTCCTGAACAGGATAAAAGATCCCCCCGTCTCCCCATCCACCGGGGTACGCCCTCTTCTTGATGCCTTTGAGGAGGGGACTATAAATGTAAACGATCTTACGGGAGGTATCCGGCTTTATATGGATGGGATGGAAAACTACCACTCGGCCCTGACACATTACTACCATAATATATTCAAACTTGAAAGCCGGACCGGTGAAAGACTGATTGCTTTAAATTAGCGGAGAAAAAATGAAACAAAAAATATCAGCCATAATTATTTTAATTATAATATCTGCCTCTCTGAGTATTATTCTTGCCGGCTGCGGAGGAGAAATAAGGGAAGACGGCAATGACCACGAGGAGGCCCCTCCGTTATCGGTCACATTGTGGACGGAGAATATGGAGATGTTCACAGAATATACAGTACCGGTAAAAGGGGAAGAGGCAAAGTTCATTATTCACCTTACAAAACTTGCTGATTTTTCTCCTGTAAGATCGGGAAAAGTAACCCTCAGGTTCAGGGATGTGAATGGTATTGTTGAAATAGAGCAGGAGCAGACAAAACTTTATCGTGAAGGTATTTTTACCACTCAAATAAAATTCAAAAAAGATGGGAAGTTAAAAGGGAGTATCACTTATTCAGGAGAAGGGATGAACGAATCTTTTGACCTCGGGATGATAGTTATCTATGAGGATTTTCATGACATTCCGAAGAGTGGCGAGGAGGAAGAGGACAGAATATCATTCCTGAAAGAACAGCAATGGAAAACTGAATTCAGATCAGAAAAAGTAAAAATCAAAAAGATAAGGCCATCAATAAAAACAATTGGTGAGGTGATACCAAGGCAACAGGACCATATTGAGATAACTGCTCCCCTGGCAGGGATCCTTGATCCAGCGGTAAACAGGTATATGGCCGCCCCGGGATCTTTTGTAAAAAAGGGCTCGGTTATCGCTCTTCTCGCTCCCCAGGCCGGCGCCGGAGAGAGCTGGCAGCAGGTAAAGATCTCTCTTCAGCAGGCAAAGGACAGATATCAGAGAGGGGAGAGACTGCTGAAGAGCGGCGCTATTTCTAAGAGAGAGATCGAAGACCTTAAACGTGAATATCTTTTACTGAAAGCCGGGTTCCCGGAAAATAACGGAGGAAAGAGCCGTTATTTCTCAGTCACATCTCCCATCTCGGGGATCATTGAAAAACTTATCGCCCTGCCCGGCCATTATCTTGAAAAAGGGGATGCAATTCTCCACATTACCAACAGATCAAAAGTATGGCTCCGGTTGAACGTGTATGAGACAGATCTGGATAAGATCAATAATCCGGCAGGAGCAGATTTGAGAACCACCGGCACTGAGAATGTAATATCTGTCTCATCCGGAGATCTTAAACTTCTCAGCAGACAGGGTATGTTCGATAAACAAACAGGATCCATCCCGTTTATATTTGAAGTACTGAACACTGATAAAAGATTAATGATAGGCCAGATGGTCGAAGCAAGACTTTTTACCGATCCGGAGAGAGAGGCTCTCTGTATACCTCTTTCAGCAGTTTACAATGATGAAGGGAGAAAGGTTGTATTTATTCAGTCAGGGGGCGAATCTTTCGAGAAACGTCCGGTAAAGACCGGCTCTGTTTACCGGGGATATATTGAAATACTCAGTGGAGCAGTTTCAGGTGAATATGTGGTTTCAAAAGGTGCCTATTTTGTAAAACTGGCAGGAACCACCACACCGATCGGGCATGGGCATACACATTAACTCAAGGGAGCGATAAATGTTAGATCAATTAATGCAGAAGAGCCTCAAAAAAAGGGCTATAGTGATTTTTGCGGCACTTTTCCTTACCATCCTCGGTATTAAGGTTGCAGTCGATCTCCCCGTCGATGTTTTCCCCGATCTTACAGCACCCACAGTAACTATTATGACCGAATGCCACGGTATGGCTCCTGAGGAAGTTGAGATGCTGGTGACTTTCCCGATAGAGACCGCAATTAACGGAGCATCCGGGATAAGGCGGGTCCGTTCAAATTCAATACAGGGATTGTCAACGATATGGGCCGAGTTCGATTGGGGTACTGATATTTTCAGGGCCAGACAGATAGTAAATGAGAAACTTCAGACTATCTCAGGCTCCCTCCCTCCCGATATTGATTCTCCGGTTCTTGCTCCCATAACTTCATTGATGGGAGAGATAATGCTTGTCGGACTGACAAGTAAAAAAACTTGTGAAATGGATCTGAGAACAATTGCGGATTTCAGTCTGAGAAGACGATTGCTGGCCGTTACAGGGGTCGCTCAGGTACTTGTTTACGGAGGTGAAGTAAAACAATATCAGGTGAAAGTGGATCCGTTCATTCTCAGGAAATATAAGATACCTCTTGAGAAAGTATTCTCTGCAGTTGCAGACTCTAATATAAACTCGGCCGGAGGGATCTCTAATAATTCCGGGTCAGGAGTATCTCATAAGGGGTATCGGGAGGGTCCATTCGATAGAGGACCTGGGAAATTCCGTAGTAATGGTAAGAAAGAATATCCCTATCCTCCTTAAACATATTGCTGATATCGAGGATCTCTTCTGCAACAAAGATCGGTAAGGCCTCTTTTAATGGTGAGAACGGAGTGCTCATGGTGATCAGCAAACAACCTGATACTAACACCGTAGAACTAACAGAGGAACTTGAAAAGGTAATTGAAGAACTGAAGAGAACCCTTCCCAAAGATATTAATATACTCACCGATATATTCAAACAGTCAGATTTTATTGAAATTGCAGTGGACAACCTTTTCAAAGCATTATTGGAGGGGGCCATCCTTGTAATAATAGTACTGATGGTATTCCTGGGAAATTTCAGAACCACTTTCATTTCAGCAATCGCTATCCCTCTGTCACTAATTGTTTCTGTCCTGACCCTCAAACTGATGAATCTCTCAATTAATACAATGACCCTCGGAGGGATGGCCATTGCAATAGGAGTCCTGGTAGATGATGCAATTATTTATATAGAGAACGTATACAGGCGGTTAAGGCTGAATTCCATAAAACCGGAGGCGGAGCAACAGCCGTTCAACACTGTGATATCAGAAGCTTCCTCCGAAATAAGGACCCCGATCGCAATGGCAACATTTATCGTGATCCTTGTATTCCTCCCCCTTTTCTTCCTCAGCGGTGTAGAGGGCAGAATGTTAAAACCACTAGGCCTTGCTTATACTATCTCGATCATCGCTTCTCTTCTTGTGGCAGTAACCATTACCCCGGCGCTTAGCTCTCTTTTATTCGAAAATGTAAAGATCAGGGAAGCAAAGGACAGCAGGGTATTATCATGGCTTAAGGAAAAATACAAACCTGTCCTTTTGTGGAGCCTGAGGAAACAATGGGCTGTTATTATTTCATCCCTCATTCTGGTGGGAATAGCAGCAATAGCTTTCTCTACACTCGGTAGTGAATTCCTTCCGGAATTCAATGAAGGGACACTTAATATAAGTGTGGTTTCAGTTCCGGGAACATCTCTGGACGAAGCTGATAAGATAGGTAACATGGCTGAGAAACTGCTCCTAGAGGACCCGGGGGTTATCTCAACTGCAAGGAGGACAGGGAGGACGGAGATGGATGAACATGCTCTCGGCTCACATGCGCATGAGATAGAAGTCCGTATTGACACTTCGGACATCAGTAAACCGGAGCTGCTCGAAAGGATAAGACACAGGCTGGAAATAGTCCCCGGCACCAACATCACGATAGGCCAGCCGATCAGTCACAGGATCGACCACATGCTTTCCGGTACCAGGGCAACAATAGCAGTAAAAATATTCGGACCTGATCTTTATAAGCTCCGGAAGATCGCAAAGAAGGTTGAATCGACATATGGAGAAGGTGGAGGGTGTTGTGGATCTGGCAGTTGAACAGCAGGCCGATATCCCCCAGATCCGGATCCATGCAAACAGGAGTAAAATGGCAATGTACGGGATCACCGCCGGCGATCTTGATAAATTTATTGATATTGCTTTTCTTGGTGTTGAGACATCTCTGGTCTATGAGGATGGGGAATCCATATCCTCTTGTTATTAAATTTCCTGACCGGTACAGGGAAAACATTGAGGAAATAAGAAACAGCCTGATCAATATTATCAGGCGAAGACGGGGCTGCAGTCCCGCTTAGAATGGTTGCGGATATCCAGGAAGAGAGGGGACCAAACTATATAAACAGAGAAAATGTCCAGCGGAAACTTGTCGTTCAGTCAAATGTCTCGGGAAGAGATGTCAGGAGTGTGGTCAATGAAATTGAGGAAGAAGTCAATAATAATATTACTCTGCCGGAGGGATACTTTATCCATTTCGGCGGACAGTTCGAGAGTGCCGAAGAGGCATCCCGGACGATCCTGCTGTTAAGCCTGGTTGCTATCATCGCCATTCTGATCACACTGTACATGGAGTTCGGAAACATCAGGGAATCACTGCTTGTAATGGTAAACCTCCCTCTGGCGCTTATTGGCGGAGTTTTTATATTGTTCATTACCGGTGAAGTTATAAGCATTGCATCCATGGTGGGTTTCATCACATTGTTCGGGATAAGTGTCAGGAACGGTATCATGCTTATCTCCCATTATAATCACCTGATGAATGAAGAGGGGAAGAGTCTCGCGAGGCTATTGTCCAGGGTTCGGTCGAAAGGCTGAGTCCGATCACAATGACAGCTCTTACAACCGGGCTGGCCCTTGTCCCTCTTGCGCATGGCGCTTGACAAGCCCGGAAGTGAGATCCAGGCGCCCATGTCCCTGGTAATACTCGGAGGACTATTCACAGCCACATTCCTGAACATGCATGTACTTCCGGTATTGTTCTTCAAATGGGGAATAGAAAAGAAATAAGCACCACAATAAGTATTGAACAATATGGTTAAAACAGAACTATAGGGAATCCCTTATCTGTTTCAGGTGTCTGTTGAGATGGAGGATCTGAAATGAGACTATCTCCCCCACTCTGAACTCTTTCCCATCCGGCAGATTTTCCCATTTTGCAGTAACAAAATTATCCCATGCATCCGGTTTGTATTCCACCAGCTCGATTATCTGGTTCCTTGATACCCTGAATAGCTCTATGGAGTTTTCGACACCTCTTTCTGCATATCCCATTACAGGCGCCCATTTATTATCTATCGGATACCAGTTCATATCATAGTCGCATCCCGGATTCCCTACTGCTGCCTTAATAATAGATTTCCATATATCTTCAGCATCAGCTATATGGTGAATTATCTCCCGGACTGTCCATTTCCCTTCCGCCCTCTTTCTGTTAAGATCTTCTTCGGTCAGATCGTTCACCATCTCGTTAAACTCCTTTATACCATCCTTGAATTTCTTCATCCTCTTCACATCCATTTTTCCCTCCGTCCGATTAATAATATGTAATAATTATTGACCAATTAACACTCTCAGAACAAATATTTGAATTGTTTATCCCCTTTCGCCGTATTTTGGATTGCTCCTGTGCCTGATCACGCCGTAGAACATTCCCCAGACTATACCGATCATTAGAGCGAAAATCAGCGGAGTGAATGCGGCAGGGGCGGTATGGATACCGAATACATTATTGATCAGATTGAAAAAAAGGGGGGGAACAAACTAACCGGCTGTTTCTGTTTTAAGAACCGGGATACTGGAGAAGGTGAAGGTCCGGTTAAGGTCTTTTCCCCTCGGTGATACCTCATTCACTTTTACCTCAAGCCGCCAGGTGACGTTTGCAATACTCCGCCCGATTGTTGTGGGAGGGAGGAAAGGGGGAATTATAAAACTCACCGGCATCTCAAACTCAGAAGAGATGTGGTGTCCATGGACGGAGAGATCTTTTGACTCTTTCCAGATAGAGACCTCCCTGGTTTCCGAGCTTTCAGTGTTTCCCGATTTCCGGTAGATCACCTCCTTGCCCCGGCAGGAAAGTTCAACTTCAAAAAAAGTTACAGGGTTCCTGAATCCGGTCAGTCTCAACACCCCCTCAATACTGCCGGGAATAAGGCCACAGCCGAAGGGGAGAAGGAATTCCATCTTCCCTGGTTTTTTCTTCCGACCGATATAAGCGCTCAACAGTCCGGCAGTGATGATCAGGAAAAGAAATGTAAAAACAGCAACAGGGATCCGACCGTCCCCTTTAAATATGATGAACAGGCCAATTCCTCCAATAGAGAAGAGTGCAAACACTACCAGGGGTAAACCTGCCGGATTGACCGGTCTGAACACCGTATTCTTCTTCACCGAGTCCGGCCCTGCAGGGAATAGTTTCCGGTGGGACCTGACATGTTTGAACAGATCGAAGGCTACCTTTATAAGGACCATGAACAGAACAGGCCATATAGATTCGGTCTTTCTCACCGATACAAGATATCCACAGAAAAGGACGGTCAGATGGAGAATCACCATACGCTGATAAGGAGCCATCAGCACCTCATGGTAGGTGAGTACCCGGTACTCCTTCCTGTGGATAAAGTGGTAAAAATAGGAGAAGAGGTGTGAAACCGCCAGGACTGCCGCAGCAGGCAGCATCCTCTTCATCATTGACGGTGTCACGGCAAACAGAAGAAGGACAAAAATCCCGTGAACTGCCGTAAAGACAAAATAGATCAGGATCAGAAGGCGGGATACATTTTTTCTGAACGGCGGCAGCTTCTCCCTGATCTTTCCTGTCCGGACATCTATATCGGAGGGAAGATGGCCTTCGGCCTTTTTCCCCTTGAACAGGTTCAGGAATCCTATGAACAGATTTTCCAGCCAGTACAGGAAGACCAGATGGGCCGCTTCCCAGTGGAGAAAAATAACGCCCAACAGGGGAATAAGGTTGAAAACCGTCAGCACAGTCCCCGAATAAAAAAGTGCTATTGTGTTCCGTTTCGAAGCAGCTTCATCGAAATATTGTGATTTCAGGTCAGATTCGGTAAATGGTCTGTTTTGCTCCATACTCCTCCAGATCAATATTGTACCATTTCAAAAATATTATTAAATAAATTGCCGGGATAAGTTGTTACTCCCGGATCTTACCCTTTGACTAAACCTTTTTTTTGTTTGCGCTGTCTATGGTGTTCCTTATGAAGTTGGTTAGCTGAACCCGGTTCTTTACACCGGTCTTTCGGAATATTTTATGAAGATAATCCTTCACGGTTGCAAGGGAGGCATAAATTTTATCCTCTATATCTTTATTGGTATATCCGTCACAAACTAATTCTATTACCTCCCATTCTCTTGAGGATATATTAAAGTCCTTTAAAAAACGGATATGATCTTCATTTTTCATTCCCGATTTTAGTTGGTCTTTTCACTTCCGGGAAAAACATGCATCCGGTCAGGTGATTTATCAGGAGTTGTTTCTCTCTAAATCATTTACCGGTAAGGAGGCCTTCGGAACCTTCAAAATACATAACTGCTGCTCTATGCCCTTCAGCAGGAATTACAATGAATCCCTTTTCACTCAGGACATCTATGGCTCGGGCATATGTAAGGTGGTAATACCAGCAGAAAAATTCACTGAAACTGTTATTCGTATATCCACTCGATTTGAGGGTACTATAGAAGGTTCTAAACTCTTCTCTTTTCCCCTTTAAGTTTAATTGTAATTTATCCGAGATCTCTCTTACGGTTTTTTCCCATTTTCCGGAATCATCTTTTGTAAAAAAGGGTATCTTCAACCTTTCTGCAAGTTCTGCAGGATTTTTCAAATCTCCGGCTTCTAAAATTTTTGAACTTGTATTTTCAAAAAATTTCCTGCTGTAGTTTATCACTCCATTAAGATAACTGGCTCCGAAATCGAGTAAATGCCAATTATACCATGAAAGGTCAGTATCTTCCTGACCATATTTTCCAAGTTGGTGAGGTTCACCTTCCACCATCCAGAAATAATATCGCGCATCAGTTCTTCCGGGAGACGGGCGGGAGGGGGGAGTTTTTAATAATGTGCCATCACGGACAAGCGATCCGATGACCCCCATATCCAGGAGACGTGAACCTATCAGCATAAAGCCCTGGTCCTTCAGTGTATGCGATCCACTGATCGATAGCTCTGAAAATGATCTCTCGAGAATGTCACTGTATTTCATCAACTCTTCCGCCAATTCCTCTCCTGTTGCTTTTGAGTGCAGCAATACTTTTTCGGTTTCATCAATTCCAGATATAAAAAAATCCGGTTTATAAATCCCTTCTTCCAACTTAACCAGATTGTGTCCTAGCAGAGGTTCGATATCCGCTTTTATCTGGTCTTCGGTTTTATTGAAGAGTTCAGACAATTGCTGAAGGGTATTCCCGTCATGCATCGCCAGGACCAGTCCCCTTTTGTCCTTAGTTAAGGCACTCCACGGATCTCCGCTCCCTGCCATGGAACAGAATATTTTCTTCCCTTCATAGGGATTCTGAATTTTTTCTGTTTCAACTTCCGGACCTTTTTTCCAACAATTTAAAAATAGAATTGAGAATACGGTAAGAACAATAAAAAAACTACTTAAATTTTTCATAATGCCTCCCTTATGATCAATAAAATGATATATCCAAATAAAACATTTTACCATTTTTTATAGTGATTAATTGCTTTGTCAGAGCTGGTACTAAATATACGAATTAGTATTGACCTATACAGTTTTCTTCAATATATATTTTTTTTGATCCCCACCTTAATCTTCCTGGTTATATCTTTTATAAGGACCGTTTGATCTTGTAGAGTAGCAGGGATTTCGGATCGGGTATCACAGCCAGTTAGGCAGCCTCCCCGGTCACATTGATCAACATCCACAATGTTGTCCGTCCTGTTAGTTTTTCAAACCGGAGGACTTAATACCACTTGTAAAAGTTGGATTTTTCATTTCCGACTTTAGTTGTTTAATGGAACACTGCTCAGCTAAGTTCGTTATTACTATATGGATTCTGTTTTTTGGAGATATTAAAATGAAAAATTTTTTAGTAATTGTCTTGATCTTTTTTTGTGCTTTGTTTATTTATGGCGAAGATATTATCACCCTGCCGGAAGTAAATAAACCGAGAACCATACAGATAGACGGTGATCAGATATTCATCACAGAGAATGTCAGGATCAACATATATTCTATCACCACACAAAAATTTATAAAATTCTTTGGTAAACGGGGAGAAGGGCCGGGTGAGTTCAAGATCATGGATAATGCGGAAGCAGGAGTTGGCGTACAGATCAGCATCAGGCCCGGGTATATTCTGGTGAACAGTATCGGCAAGCTTACCTGGTTTGACCGCATTGGGAAATATATTAAAGAAGTGAATACTCATAAAAGTCGCGGCCCGTATGGCCGGAACTTCATTCCAATTGGAAACAACTTTGTCGCCTACGATTTCGTCAGAGAAGAAAAAACAGGTTATATAACCATTTCTCTATTTAACATGAAATTGAAAAAACTAAAAGACCTCTACAGACATCCCTTCTTTGTGCAACATGGCAAAAAAACCAATCCCGAAATATGGCGCCCCTCCGTATTTTTTGTTTTGGGGGACAGTATCTTCCTCGATACACAGGAAGGAGCAATTGAAGTTTATGATCCAACAGGGAAAAGAAAATTATCAATTGCTCCCGATTATCCCCTTGCAAAAGAAACAACAGGAAGAATAGAGGCATATTGGGACTTTCTCAAAGCTGATCCCCGATTCAGAGACCATATCCATATCTTTAAAGATACCCTGGAATTTCCGAAACACCTTCCATTGATCAGATACTATACAATTGATCAGAAATATATTTATGTACTTACCAACCGGCAGAAAGAGGGCCAGGGGTGGTTTTTTATTATTGATCATGAAGGTAATATTGTCCGGAAATTATGGGCTCCATTACTGGATAAAACACCTATCGAGCCCTATCCTTACACTGTTCATAATGGATCTCTTTACCAGATAGTCGAAAATCCCGATACCGATGAATGGGAATTACGGATCAGGAAATTGTAATATAAATCCCTTTTTACTGATCAAGACTTCATGTACAATTGATCAACAGGGATATGAAATTTAATAAGAACTTTTTTTTAAACGATACATTTGAAGTAGCAAAAGGGCTCCTCGGTGCAGTTCTCTGTACGAACATAAATGCTAAATTTACAAGCGGCAGGATAGTTGAAGTTGAAGTATATCTCGGAAGAACTGACAAAGGCTCACATGCTTACGGGGGGAGAAGGACAAAGAGGACTGAAACAATGTATCACTCCGGTGGAATAGCATATATATATTTGATCTACGGCCTTTACTCTTTATTTAATGTTGTGACCGGGATGGAGAATGTTCCCCATGCAATACTGATCCGGGCACTGGAACCGTTGAACGGTATAGATATTATGAAAAACAGGAGGAGAACAGACAATATCCTGAACCTTACCTCCGGCCCGGGCAAATTGTGTTCGGCATTAAATATTACAAGGGAACAGAACGGATCAGACCTGACCGGTGACACGGTATGGATCGAACAACCGGAGAACTCCGTTCTTAAAAACAATATCATCCGGGCAACCCGGATCGGAATCGACTACGCTGAGGAGTTTATTGATAAACCCTGGCGGTTCTATATCAAAGGCAACCCCCATGTCAGCAAAATAGTCCCGGCCGGCTGCTTAAAAGATGGCCGGGAAATTATCCTGAAATAAAATTGGCCCCCTTTATTTTCTGCTTCTAATAGTGCATAATAAGGAATGTTGTGGCTTTGTTGTTATCCTCGTTTATCTCCGGTACGACACCTTTGGGGTTCAATCTAACATAATCGGCCTTGGCAACAAATTTCCACAATCCCGGACCGGAAGTAAATATCCAGCTTGCTTCAATTGAACATGAAGTGCCGGGTTCCAGAGCAGGGATATCATACCTGTAGGTGAATATGCACCCGGGACAATTTTCCGATGTTTTGGGAATATTTTCAGGGACATACATCGTGACGGCCAGTTCACATTTTCCTGATCTTACACTACCGATATTTGAAACAACTGCTTCAAGGCGTGAAACCTCTCCCAAAAATCCGGCAGGGCCGATAGATTTAAAACTCTGAATAACAAGGTCGGGCATGATTGATTTAGCAAGATTTTTCCAGTTTGTCATTTTTTTTATTTTGATCTTAGGCTGCATATGTGCTTTTGGTTTTGTCCAGTATTTTATATTTAATGATTTCAGGGTATCTTCACCTGCTAATGTCAGTTTAGGTAAAAGTTTATATTTAGCGAGATTTGAGGAAATGTTAACGGGGGACAACAATCTGATCTTCACCCAGCCCTGTGCCGGAGCGCTGAATACCCGGGAGGAATTTACATTTTTTACACCCGGAGTGGTAAATTTGATCGAGGAAATATTACTGACAGAACCATCCTTCCAAATAAATCTGTACTTAACAACCCCGGGATGATGAGCAGTTATCTTACCTTTCACTTTAATAGTGACAGGAAAAGTCCCGACATAATCATTTGGTTCTACCCTTAATTCCGCTTGTATAGATGCAACTCTCGCTACTATAGGGACATCAGAATAAGATGTAAAAAATAAAAATAGCACCATTGAAAAAATTAGAAATATTTTCCTTCTCATGTCTCCTCCATTTAACCATGTCTTATTGTATTAAATAGAACTTCTGTCAGAAATATCTCAAATATTAATAATTTCTATAAAATAAAATTCGGTTAAATCTATTAAGATCTTATCTGTATTTAAATTTAATGGTTGGAAATTTGCAGAAGTAACGGATCAGACTATTTTATTTTCAAAGTTTCGCTTCTTTCTTTTTTTAGATTTTTCCAGAAGTGTTTATATAAGAAGCTGTTCTCATCCAGTTCACAAAGCTGCCTGAACATAGGTTTATTTACGGTAAAAGCAAGGATGTCAGGAGGCAGAGTTCCCCTCATTGCAATATCGGTCGCCCCGATAACACCCCGGGGAATATCTGATTCAAGGTCATCAAATACTGAAGCCATCAATCCGCATCCCGACCCGAAGGGGGCCCTTACAGGACTCTCTTCTTTTGATGAGGTATTATATTCTGATCCAATCAGCAGAAGGCTTAATTGATCCGGATTAACATAAAAGGTAACGGTCTTCAGGTATTCATACTGACTTTCTTTTACCGGGCCGATCACAACATATCCGTTCTTTATCAAATAGGGCCTCTGATTCTCAAGCCATAAACGCATCAGTTCATCTGAAGATTTGAATCCCTCTCTCTGATTCAGCCTCTCGGCAAAGATCTTTAGCGGGTCACTGTCAGGATCTGCCGATTTGTCTATCCAGGCGGGCATAACGCCGCCGACCCAGTAACCGCCGCCCTGACAACCGGCCTCATTTTCGGAAATACAGACACTCTCACCAATGAGCCATGACTTATAACCGGAAAAAAAGCACCTTTTTACCTGAGCAAATGGTTTAAAAGGTTCAGGATCAGCCACATCATAGAATCCTATCAGAGGTGTGGTTATCCCTGCAGTTTTTAACAGATTATCAGGTTTCGGCTGCATGTGGTATCCTCCTTAATACAAAGACCGGTCATTTTTTGTTTTTACCTTTATTTCCCTATAATCTAAGTGTAAGGAACAGGAGTATTTTTTTCAAATCCGGTTATTTTGATTCAAGAAATTCCACTTCTATGTAGATATCCCTGAGTATTGTCCGGCACTCTGCACTAATGTGTTTAAAACTCTCATCAGGCCCCTTGAACATCAGCCCGTAATTCTCTTCTGCATGTCCTATCCAGCTCCACACCACGGTCTTAAGGTCAATATTTTTCGGGTCTGAAGATAAAAAGTCTGAATTTACTTTAAAGGGATCTGTCCAGATCGAATTTACCTTAAAAACAGATATTTTGCAGTCCCCTGCTGAAGAGACATCGGATTCGGAATATTTGAGTTTCGCACTTAAAACCACCCCTTTATTCTTAAAGTGGCCGAATTCAAAGTATACAAAACTTCTGAACACATCACCTACATACGAAGATTTGTTCACATGCATCAGTCTATATGAATAGCCAACCCAGGCCTCTTTGTCAGTGTACTGCTTACAGGGAACCTTATCCGCCTGACTCTTCAAATGGTCAGTAGATCCGCTTGCTACCCACAATTTCCTTTTACACTGATTGTTAACAACACCGTAAATTTTATATTTCGAAACCTTGGGTACGATCTCTATTGCGAACTTTTCACTCATTCCGGTTGCTTTCCCGTCAGTACTTCTTATTTTGATCCTGAACTTCCCGGGAAATTCAAATGTACCTTTGGCAATATACCAATTGTACGTTGATATTCCGAGGGATCTGGAACCCGTCTTGACGGCATTTGTGACATTTGATGCAAGGATGGTTGCAAGTGTTTTTATATATTTTATCCCGGCCCCGTCATATAGACTGATCTTTAGAGACCTGTTTTGTACAAATTCATTCTTCCATTGGATCTTATATGATCCCCCCTCTTTCCATTTGCTTGTTTTTGCCGGACTTGTTATTTCAATTTTTTTCAATTCGTAGATCTTATTGTCATCGGACTTCTGGGCAGAACCGGATGAGGATTGGGAGGATGGTTTCTTAATAAAGAAAGGAACAGAGTTATCAGAGAAATTATTATCAATAGTCTTAACCCGCAGCACATATTCCCCTTCAGGGACAGATCCGGGGATGGTCCATAAATAGCTCCCATTGTTCGGAGTAGAATCTGTTATATCGAATTTTTTATCCTTTCCTGTCTTTTCATACAACCGGAGCTTAACATACTTATGCATGACACCGATCTTTGTCCACTTGACCTCACAGGGTTTGCCGATTTTCCAGACAGATCCGTCAGGATTTGTTACCGTGATCGATTGTGAATTAATGTATCCGGATAAAACAGCAAAAGTGAATAAAAAAAATATCAGCTTTTTCATCCTGCACCCCCTTTTATTATTAATATAAAATATTCACGACAATATCTCAGATAAAATAATATTATGTAGCGACAGGGCACGCGGAACATCACCCCTTTACCCTGCGATCAAAGATTCAGCGGAGCAGTTCTTCGGCCTTCTCTTTAATCGTCTCCTCGATCTTTCCCTTGAACAGGCTGGCGGCGAACGGGAGATCGCCTGAGATACGGACCTCAGTGTTCAGAATATCAAGATAACCGGTGATTCTGGATCCCATAACCGAGAAACTGAACCGGCATGAATCCCTGCTCCAATCCTCTTCAAGGTCCTTAACATTCTCACCGTATTGTTCCTTCATCTGTCCCAGCAACCTTTTAATCCTTCCGGCAGCTTCTTCCCTGCTGAGCCGGTGAGAAACACTTACATCCAATTTCGGCATCTGCAAATCTCCTGTACTATTAAAAATACTGTAAATATTATTCTCTTATTCATATTGTTAGTCAAATTGAAAATTGACTCTCCTGCTCTGATCCGGTACATATATCTGTGCAGGTAAAAAACTTCCGTTTGAAAATAAATAAGGAAAGGAAGAGGAGACAGATTTGAATAAGAACAATTTATCATTAAGGGGAGAAGAGCTTGCTTCCAATCCGGCAAGAGCTGACATGGAGTTGTTTTTTGAGGCGTATCAGAATCTTTACAGCCCGGAGAATAATCCGGACGGAGCATTCCCGTTAAACGTAGCTGAAAATCATTTAATGGCCGGGATCATTAAAAAGAGATTAACAGAAATTACTTCGAACAGAACAATGCCGGATTGGGTATTGAACTATACAGATACGCTGGGGCATCCTGAAGTGAGAGAGGCCATGGCCCTCTTTATGAAAAAATATCTGTGTAAATGTCCCATAGATCCTAACAGTATCGGATTCTCCGCAGGAGCCTCCGGGATAATCGAGACATCTTCTTTTGTCCTTGGTAACAAAGGGGATGTTGCCGTTATACCTGCCCCATCCTATCCTATGTATTCCAAAGACATGGGGATAAAGAGCGGTATTGAACGGTATGACCTGCAGACACATTTTCATATAGAAGAGCTGGGTTCAGCCGCTCCTGTAACTGTCCCTATTCTGGAAGAGGTAAAAAAAGAACTTGAAGCTGCAGGAAAAAATTTCAAAATATTGTTGATCACATCACCTGATAACCCGACAGGATGTATGTACACGGAAAAACAGTACAGAGCACTGGCTGAGTTTTGTATAAAAAATGATATTCATATGATCGTTAATGAAATTTATGCCATTTCTCAGATCGATACCGCTGACAGCTTAATATCGATGGATTATAAAGAACAGATTGTTTACTCCTCTTTTGCTAACATCATGAAATATCTGCAAAGTGATCTTCTCCACCTCTGGTACGGCCTGTCCAAAGATTTTGCCATGTCCGGATTACGATTCGGAATTGTTCATTCGCTCAATGAAAAATTTATAACCGCTCTGCGAAATGTGAATATCCCGCATATGGTTTCCAATCATACTCAATGGATGATCGGCGAAATGTTCAAACAGCATGAGTTCATCAATAAATATATTAAGGAGAACAAAAAAAGGGTGACAACCAGTTATAAGGAAGTGGTAAAAACTCTGAAAGGCCTCGCTATCCCTTATGTCCCTGCCAGAGGAAGTTTGTTCATTTGGGCCGATTTTTCAAAATATTTAAAAGAGGACACAGATAAGGGACAGGATTCTTTGTGGACTGCAATATATAAAAACACAGGTGTCCTGCTGACCCCCGGCGCAGGTTTCGGACACAGGAAGAAAGGACTGTTCAGAATTGTCTATACAGCGATCCCCACTTTGCATTTAAAAGCAGGTATGGCAAAACTTGAAGAATATCTTCTCACTCTTTAATTATTTTTTGTGAGATGAGACAAGGATTAGTAATATAAAGTAAAAGGAGGTATTAATGGATGCTAAGCATAAGGAACAGATGGCAAAAATGACTGAAGCAGTTCAACCCCATTGCGAAGAGAATATAATCGCCGCAATGACCTGCAGTCATGCCGGTTCTATAAGAAGGACCCTCATTTCAAAAATTTTTTTTGGAGGTATGGGAGCGACAGGTAGAACTTCAGGACTGCCGAATCCCGTTTTTATCGCAGTTGGAAAGGAAAATATTTATGCTTTCTCTTACAAACCGCGGGGATTTAAGTTCAAAATAAAAAAAGAAGTGGCAAGATGGCCCCGTAAAGATGTAAATATAGAATCAGAATTAGTTGGTAAGATGTATTCATTCACGATCTCGACACCTTCAGGGGAAAAATACCCGCTTGAGATACCATTATACTTCGGCGGTAAGGAGATCACAGAGTTCTTTCTCGACTCAATGAGATAAATTCAGCATACTGAAATGTTAGAATAGAGGCTTGCCCTCTTCATAGATTTTATAATGATGTTTCTTTATAATTGATTTATTGAAGTATTAAAAATACAATTTTTGATTATATTGAATTAGAGGAGAACAGCTATGTCAAAACTAAAGAAGTGGGTAAGGTCATCTCATGTTCATATCGCCTTTGCAGCGGGTTCCAGTATCCTTATCATTGCTTCATTTTCCAAGTGGGTTATAAAAAAACCGGTTGATCCTTTTTTGCTTGCAATTCCTCCACTAATTGAAGCGGCATATGAATATGTATTAAAAAAGTATAAAAAATCCAAAATAAGTACAACATGGTATTGGGTTGCAGCAATATTGACTGCAACAGCTCTGATACTTCTATTTTCCTGGATTAAAAAGTAAATCCGAAGCACGAAGAAATTTCAATACTCAGAAGCAAGAAGGGAGTTTAAATTATGAAAAACAGATTTGATTCCTTTATTAAACCTGTATTTAAATTATTTGGATGGATATTTAAATATTAGCGGATCAGGATCAGTTCATTCTCATGACCGTCGATGAACCGGCATCCCTCTCTTGTAAAGATGGCATCCTCCTCAAATCCCCAGCGGATCTTCTGGCCTCCCCATTCGGGAATTGCGGTGATTATTTGAAACTCAATTGCATAAGTAGTATTGAAATGAAGGGGATACCGGTCATGGTTTGACTCTGCCGGCGGCAATTTTTCCAGACTGTCTCTGCCGCCCGGATTAACTCCGGCGGCATGGCCGTGAAATCCGACCGGGTGAGAATATATATATGCGCTGAGTCCCTCTTTTTTCCCTTTCCGGAGGGCGGAGAATGCAATTTCTGATCCCCGGCGTCCTTCCTTGAATTCACCCATATAGATCTCAGCCATCCGCCTGGCTTTCTTGTGTGCTTTCAAAATCCCGTCCGGGGCACTGGTTTCGCCTTCTTTGAGTACGTAGGCTTCCCACTGCATATCGGTGCATAATCCCATATAAATGATCCCGAAATCACAATGGAGGAGATCTCCCCGTTGAATCACAGTCCCTTCGGGATTGTCAGGGTCAATATAGTATTTCGAGAAACTGCTTCGATGATCGATCTCCGGCGGATGTTTAAGGTACCGGGTTAAAAATATATCGGGGTGAAACCAGGTCTGCAGGCCCAGATCGTTCATCCGCTGACGGGCCCACCATCTGACCTGTTCGGTGGTGGTGACTCCCGGAGTAATAACTTTATTTGAAAAAAATTCCCTGATTATCTGATGAGCAACACTGCATATGTGGGGGTATATTTTGATCTCTATAGGACTGCGTGTTCCCAGCCACCCCACACAGAGTTTTTCCGCAGAAACCAGCCGGCCTTTATATTCAGGTCCCAGCGCTTTGGTCAGCCGATCTTTCAACGTGGCTGAAATTCCATCGGCATGGGCCCAGTTTTCAGATGTATTGATAGCGATCTTCTTCGGATTCCTTTTTTTAATGGCTGAGATCAGATTATCAAATCTATCTTTATCCGGGTCAGATTTCATTCCCTTATAATAAGTCCCTGTCCCCGATCCTGTCCCGTCAAGCCGCTCCACACCCTTTTCTTCTCCACGGTCATAAAAAAGGAGAAAGCGCCTGCGGGCGGTCATGTTGGGTTGTGGTACCATGGTCAAATAAAGTGGATCTTCGTTGTTCTCCCGGTTCATCAGCAACCACATATCGATCCCCTCTTTTCTCATCAGTACAGGGAGTAGATTATCAAGTTTCCACAATAAACTCTCATTCCTTATCTTTGCCTGTTTTTTTATGGAGATCATCCGGGCTTTCAGGGGATCTTTTTCCGGAGACGTTTTTGTTATGGTTGTTCCGGATAAAATAAAACTCACCGATAACAGAAATAAAACAATTTTAACTCTGGATTTGATCATAACTTACCTCCTGGGCGGTTTAATTATTCATCATCTCTTTTATGAGATGATCGGCCCCTCCATAGTTCTCCACAAACCACAGAATGAAACGGATATCAACGCCTATAGACCTGCTGTATTTTTCATCCCAGGCATAATCATTGATCGTCGCTTTATAAACCCGGTCAAAATTGAGTCCGATCAATTTCCCGTTGGCATCCAGAACAGGACTTCCTGAATTCCCGCCTGTGGTGTCAAGATTGTAAAGCATCCCGACCGGGACATCATTCAGAGATGAATGTTTATAGTTCCCATACTGTTTTTTTTTATACAGGTCTGTTAACTTTAAAGGAACATTAAACGGGTCCCTGTTCTGATTTTTTTCAATGATCCCGGAAACTGTTGTAAACGGTTTGGAAAAAGTTCCGTCAGAGGGAGAATATCCCCGTATAAAACCATAGGATAAACGGAAGGTACTGTTGGCGTCCGGGACAAAATCTGTTCCCAGAAATATTTTCTTGACATCAATTAACCTCGCAAGAAGATTGTCCAGTTTCCCATCTCTCTCATCTTCGATCTTTTTCATTTCTCTGAACAGGGGGTACAATTGCTTTGCCATTTGGATAAACGGATCATCGAGCGCTTCCAGTTCTTTCCTGTTCATCTTAAAAAGTTTTTCGACATGATCTTTTTTGTAGAGACCGGAACTTTTATAAATATTATCAACAAACCCGTTGATGCCGGCATTTTTATTTTCAAAATCCCTGAAAACTGCCTTTATATTATTCCCTTTGTCGATTTTAATTGTTTCAATTCTCTTCAGAAAATCCTTTAATAACTCTTTGTCGGCAGCCTCCACATAGTTTCTCAGACCCATAAAGAGCCTGAGTCTGGTTCTCTTAAAGTTTCTGTCCATATAGGCTCTTTCTCTGTCTGTATCCCTCTTTTTTCGCTCAATAGACGCTTCATAAATGGTGTAGGCATTTTGCAGTAATCTCGAATTTCTCAGAAGATATTTCATGAAAAACTCATAATTAAATCTTTGTTCCAGGTCCCTGTAGTATTCATTAAGATCTTTCAAAACATCGCCGTATTTTTCTTTCAATTCCGGTTTTGAATTAATGAAATCCTGAAGTTTATTTTCAAGTTCCTTTCTGGCGTCAGCTATCTTCAGGGACCCGAGCCCCTTGAGCTTACCCGTATAGTTCTTTTTTGTGTTCCATAATCCCTTTATCATTGGCGACAGTCTGATTGCTGTTTCACGGTCGGAGAGGCTGAGCTTTTCCAGAATGGATATCATTTTGCCGTACAGTTTAACAGTTTCAGGCATCCGGAGATTTTCTTCAAATGAGATAAATGAAGAGGTCCTGTGCCGGTATGTTCTGCCCGGATAACCCAGAATAAATACAAAATCCTCCTCATTGACCCCTGCCGGATTGATCTCAAGATATTTCGCCGGTTTGTAAGGAACATTCTCAGGTGAATATTCGGCAAAACTTCCGTCCGGCGCAACATATGCCCTTAAGAAAGCAAAATCTCCGGTATGTCTCGGCCACATCCAGTTATCTTCTTCACCTCCGTATTCTCCGACTGAACGGGGAGGGGCATATACAAGTCTGACATCCTGAATATACTTATAAATAAAAAGCACATAGGTCTTGCCAATGAACATTTCTGCGATATCGGCCCGTTTGCCGGGGTTTTTCTTTTCAACGTTTAAGATGATCTTTTTTATCTGTTTTTTGACCGCTTTGGTCCTCTGTTCAAAACCCATACCTTTCTTAATTACTTTTAACACTTTATCTGATACATCTTTATATGATTCTATTATCCTTACTGTATATCCCTTGGCCAGCAATTCCTGTTTCCGGTCAACAGCTGAAAATCCCTCTTTCATATAATCTTTATCTTTTGTTGTTACCCCCTGAATAGCCCTGAACGCACAGTGATAATTGGTTAAAATCAGTCCGTCACCCGAGACAAAAGAGGCAGTACAGCCGCTCAGGTTAATGATTCCGTTCACCAGGCTGATACCCTCAGGATTGTAGAGTTCTTCAGGATTGATCTTCAATCCCTTTAATTTAAGGTCGAGTTTATCCAATTCACTCAGGGGAAACATCCCCTCTTCGGGCACTGCAGGAAGGGTAAACATCGAAATTAGCAGGATAACCGGCAAGACTTTTTTAAAATTCATTTCAGGCTCCTTTTTATTAAGATTTCAGTAATAAAAGATTTTAGATCAGTAGATAAAGTAAATCAACACTTGAAATTTCAGTGTTCAGGAGAGAGAAGTAAGAAGACAGAAGGTAGCAGCTGGGGCTGATTCTGCCTGCTATTTAAAAATTTAATAGGAACATTCTCAACAAGAAATCGTTTTAAGTATTATCAGCAGGAGGAGTGCAATGAAGAACTATAAGAATTACACCGGCATTGATCTAAAAAAAATAATCTTATTTAAAAGTTTTTTTTATTATGTTTTACTTTTTTTCTTAGTTTTATCCACAGTACAGATTTTTTCTTTCAGGTTAAACGGTTGTTCGACTTTTATGCTGAACAAAGGATATCAGCGGATCGTTGGCCATAATTTGGATTCCGGCAAACATAAACCCGGACTTGTTATTATAAATAAAAGAGGGGTTCAGAAAAATTCCAGGTCCTGGCAGGAACTTGCTTACGGTAAGACTGTCCCGAATCCACCAAAAAAATGGGTTTCAAAATACGGGTCTGTGACCTTTGCCAAATATAGAGATTTCCCTGATGGCGGGGTAAATGAGAGTGGACTTTTTATTGTGGAAATGTCCCTGGTCGGTACAAAGTTTCCTGTTGATGATAAAAAACCGGCAATATTTATGATGTTGTGGATGCAATATGTACTGGACAATTGTGATTCAGTTGATCAGGTAATTAAAATTGCAGAGAGTTTCACCATCGATGGATGGAGCTGGCATTTTTTTACAGCTGACAGGTCCGGGAATACCGCTGCGATAGAATTCTTGGATGGGAAGATAGTTGTACACTCAGGTGAAAAAATGGAAATACCTGTTTTAGAAAATTCCACATACTCCAAAGAACTGGAGCGGTTAAAAGAGTATGAAGGATTCGGGGGCGGTAAAAAAATTGATCTGAGTGATACAAAAACGCCTACATTCGTATGCGGCGCAAAAATGTTAAAAGAGTACAGGATCAGGGAAGAAGGTAATGTCGAATTCGGATTTTCCGTTCTCGATACATTCAGCTGGGAAGGGACACAATGGTCATATATCTGTGACCTCAAAGAGAACAAAGTATATTTCAGAACAAAAAGATCGCGTAAAATCAAGATCATAGATATGAATAAAATGGATTTTTCCTGTGAGAGCCCGGTTCTGATGCTGAGCATTCATACTGACACGGAAGGGGCGGTTGAAAAACTGATGAAGCCTTACACTTATGAATTTAACAGTTCTTATATAAGAAAAAACTTTGTTGCCGGAAACTATGAACCTGTCTTTAAAAGATTCGGAAGCACACTTGATGATGCGGTAAAAAGGTTTGCCGATTATTCGGAAAATACAAAATGTAAAAAACAGGCTGGAGGCAGGTAAAAAACGATGGCGCTTTGCAGGGGTAGACCTTGCGTCTACCAGAACTATCATATTTTATAACCAATGGATCCCCGCAATCTTCCATTATACGGTCAAGGCATGCCGTGTCCCTACTAAATCCCAATTTCGGCCCGGGCTGAATTCCTGAAACTCCTTCTAAAGGAGAGGCCCGATGATACGAAGTTCCCATGTTTCACTTTCAATATTGTCTGTTAATATATAAATATGGTTATTTTGTATCGTATGGAATGTAAAAAGATGGGGCAGCAGCATATTGACATCCGATAACGGGACCATCCGTTTGCCCAGATTTTTCCCCTCCAGATTGAGGATGATCAATTCGACATTATCCCCCGATTCAGTATTTGTGATGATATAGATCCTGTGGTCCGCCACCTGGAAATCCCGGATCCGGGGAAAATACTCCGGGAATTCAAGCCTTTCTTTAAACACCTTGTACTCTTCCTTCATATCCGATTTCCAGAACTCAATAATTCTTTTCTTTTTAACCGGAGTTATCTTCTCTCTTTTGATCCCGGGATCGATGGCCTTCCGCTCCTTTCCTGTTTCATCGAAAACCCGGATGATGCCCCCATCAGTATCCACATAGAGGAGGTCGTTAAATACAAAATAGGAGGCCCCACGGACATTCATGGGATCGATTTTCCTGTCCCTGTTAAAGAACGGATGCCTGTACCTGTACACTTCGGTCGGCTCCTTCAGGTCTTTATTGAAGATATTGATGGTAAAAAAGATACCGTTCTTTTCCCTGACCATCCGCATACCTGAAAAACGGGAACCGAATGTTTTGTAGTTGTGACCCAGAGTTGTATCGTTGGTCTGCCTGATAAAATCTCCGCTTTTTGTGAACCAGGATATTCTCCCGATACTGTTTATAAGGATGTGACCAGTCTGTATATCAATGCCGGAAATATACTGCTTCAGCTCGCCGGGCCCCTCTCCCATATGGCCGAATTTCCGGATTTTCTTCATTCCCGTCATGGAATATATCGAAATGGAGTTATTCTCAACAATATAAAACTGACTATCATCCGCCAGGATCAGATGGGGATTCTGTATTTCCGGTAATTTGATCACTTCTGCATTGAGACCGCAAAGACAAATTAAAAAATAACCAATGATCCGAAAGATCGTTCTCATATTCCACCTCCACCTTGGAAACTGATATCCTTAATTATCCGGATTTAAGTAAAATTGTAGAACCTGACCTGAAAATAGTCAAAGCGATCCTCAGAAGGAGGGCAACTCATAGCGGCCGGCCCGGAAAAAGTGGTAAAACCGGAAGGTACTTCAAACGATCATCACTCAGGATTAAAGAGATTAAATGAAAGAACAATTCGCCTGATGAGACGGTAACACTTTTATTTTATGTCGCGAAGGCCTCTGCAGCATCTGAGTTCCTAGAGGATATGGCGCTGAGCTGGATGGTATCATTGAGGATGCCGAGTTTACATCCGAGCCTCAAGAAGAGGAGATTAACGGATTAACCCAAATTTACGTAGAGGGTTCCGGCTTTTATGGAGAAAATGAAGTTGATTTGGATCTGACAATGGTTTACGGAGCTAGAAAGGCCATGGCCATAGTTGCCCTTGGAGCCCTTGATGATAATCAGGATACCATTGACAAAATCTACACAAGTATTCGGAAATAAAATCCATTTTATCTGACATGGCCGGTCTCTGATCAGAGATAATCCCGTCATTTAGGAGACAGGAGAAAAACGTAGGGGTGCCCATTGCGGGTATCCATAATACAAAAAAGCATTCCCTTCAGATTCGCCCATCTCCTGGTCAGAGATCAGTGGTTTGAAGGGATACGGCCCGCCTTCATCTGCTTTGCAGATTGATCAGAAAATATATTATTTGTAACTTTATCTATTGTTCCGGCGTCTATAAAACATAAAAGACTTTCTACCGGAGGACAATATGCCCAGATGGTTTATAAGGATCATTGTTACATTTTTAGTTTCTTGTATTTTTTTTGTGTTTCAAATGAAGGTTGAAGCAAAGTTCATAGGAGTTCTCGAGGATATACTTCAACCGGGGAGTATCAAAGTTTATAAAGGGAAGGCCTATATTACGGAAAAGGAAGCGGTCCATATTGTCTCTCTGGAAACAGGTAAACTCCTGAAATCGTTTGGAAAGAAAGGTGAGGGGCCGGGTGAGTTCAGGAGGGCACCCAAAATCAGAATATCGGGAAACAGCCTGATCGTGAACACATGGGGGAAGATAATCTATTTTGACCTTGCCGGGAATTATCAGAAGGAGAGAAAACATCAGTTCGGCCGTCATACCGGGGCGATTCCCCTGGGAGAGAATTTTGCAGCTCAGCGCTCTGATTTTTCGGAAAAGGAACAGGCAGCTGTTCAAGAGTTCGGAATATATGATCAGGATTTGAAGCTTATAAAAAAAATATTTTTCGGTCCCAGCCCGGAAGAGCTCGACATTTTACCGGGTAACCGGAAACAGCCTTATCCTATGATCACTGAGAAAATTTCCATGGAAGTATATAATGGACGGGTCTATATTTCCGATACAAGGAAGGGGTTCTATTTCGAGGTATTTGATAAGCAGGGTAACCGGATTGAAGAGATCCTTGTCAAGGGTATTCCCGTGAAGGTGAGTCGGGAATATAAGAAACGGGCACTGGAAAAATTGAGAAGTGCCAAATGGTGGAAGAGTTTGAAACATAAACTGGAACCGGTCTTTCCTGAATTTTTCCCGGAGATAAAGTTTTATACATTAAATGGCGATCAAATTTATGTGGAGACCCACCTGACAAAAGGGGATAATTCCCTCTTCCGGATATACGATCTGGAAACAAAGAAAGTATCAGAGATCTATCTGCCAGTGGCTTCCGATAGATCATTCAAAAGATATGACATCAGAAACGGCAAATACTACTATCTTAAAGAGAATGAAGAAGATGATAATTGGGAGCTGCATGAAGAGGAACTTACATCTTCCGTGCGATGAATTGCACTACAGCGGCGTTGCCTTCATGAAAAAGACCCTCTTTAAGGAATCTAATCAGTTCTTTACCGTAGATCACCTCAAATTCAGAGAACGTATCCAGGAGTTCTTTTAAGGAGTGCATCATATCAGGGTCATACGGCCCGCCTGTCCCCATTCCGATCTGATCCGGGGTAAATCCCTCCAATAGAAATACACCTCCCGGTTTTAATGCGGAAGCACACCTTTTATGCAGATCTATTCTTACCCTGGAAGATAGATGACAGAAGATGGAGATTATTCCCGAATATAAATTTTCTCCCGGATCAAATTCTGAGAGGTCGGCTATCTTCGTTGTAATTACAACACCTTTCCTGGCTGCAAGTTCCTGTGCTTTCTTCAATCCTATCCGTGAACTGTCTACGGCAACAACATTCCTGCCTGTTTCTGCAAGAAAGACACCGTTTCTCCCTTCCCCCTCTCCCAGAGATAAAACTTCGTCCTCTTTAAAATAGTGGATATTTTCTTTTAAAAAATCGTTCGGTTCAATTCCGTACACATAATCAGGCCTGTCATATCTCTTATCCCACATTATTTTTTCATCTCTGCTGATCATGATCATTTAATAACCCGTAAGCCTTGGAATCATCCATCAGGTTAGAATAACCTTATAAAAAGAAAAGGCAACAGCTTTTGCTGTCTCCTCCGGGGGAGAATTAAACCCCTTGACGGGGGAGCGGGCTGATCCGGGAATTCTCCATTTTTAACGAAGATCCGCTGATAGCAATAAGAAACAGGCCTTCCGGTTTTTGGAATAAAACCTGCTTTACTATTGTAAGTTATGGAGGTATTTATGAAAAAAACAGGCTTGATTCTAATTTTACTTTTTGTTGCAAGTACAGTGTTTTCGGCATCCATCAATTGCTATATCCCGAGGCGGGGAGCTACTCTGTACCATGGGCAGACCTATACCATCACCTGGTTGAAGGAAGGGGATATGGCAGACCGGGTCAGGATATTCCTTAGAGGGGAAGCGTTTGGACTGAGCAGAGATAGAATGCTGTCGATGCAGAATGATAATACAATGGTCCTGGCAGAAGATGTTAGGAACGATCTATACCAGAATTTTTTCAGATGGACGGTGAGCAACAGGATCCCTGAAGGGGAATATATGATCCGGGTTATGACCATTGATGAGCAGGTGGTCTCTGAAGGGCGGATGTTCTCTATAAAAAATCCAGAAAGGGAAGCGGGTTATCCGGACCTGGTCTTCACCGGGAGATTTTTCCTGGGAGATAAATATGTAAATATCGGAAAGGGAAATACCATTGCGATCACTCCATCAGATCTGAACAACTTTCATCGTGGTAAGATCAGATATGACAACCTTGGAAATGCTGTTTTTGCAGTTATTCCGTTTTATGTAAACCTGAAGAACATCGGTAATGTCGAGACCGGAATCATTGAGGTTAGGGTAAGGAATCTCAGCGGCAAATTCACAATTAATCATCCGGAACTGAAACCCGGAAAATCAACATATGAGAAAGGGGATTACATGCAGATGGGAGTGGACCTGACAAAAGGGAAGGTCTTCGAAATGGCGATGATCATCGATCCGGCTGGAAAGATCCTGAATGAGAAGAGCAGTAACAATAAATTCTTTTTCGTCCTGGACCTGAAAAACTTTTAATACGGCCAATAGCAGGATATGGGATGTAGGATTTGGGATATGGTGTAGGGGTGGGGTTTCCCCGCCCTGATTGTTTTGATATA
Source organism: Candidatus Aminicenantota bacterium (assembly GCA_963827565.1). Lineage (GTDB taxonomy): Bacteria > Acidobacteriota > Aminicenantia > UBA2199 > UBA2199 > UBA647. The sequence goes on along the minus strand of CAWHBG010000001.1, from coordinate 103,715 downwards.
TTGGATCCGGGTCGGCCAACTCAATACCATTTTCCATTTAGGCCCTAGACCCTTACTTCTGTCTCCTGAACTCTAAATGCTGATATCTGTTCGTAATAGACACCAACTGAGTAAAATGATAGAATTCGCTATTGCCGATGTAGCTCAGTTGGTAGAGCATTTGATTCGTAATCAAAAGGTCAGCGGTTCAACTCCGCTCATCGGCTTTCTATTACTACGTTTTCAGCTCCTTGGCTTTCAAAAATCCCCTATTTGTGTCCAAATTGTGACCATAATAAACCATATCTAACCATATTAAATCCTTTATTATAGGGGCAATACATAGGGAGCATTTGATTATAAACCGCCGGTTCTGGTAACATATGAAAAGAGGGGGAAACCAACTCTAGGAGGTGTGCAATAAATGGGAGAAGGTCACACCGGAAGATTTAATATAGAATAAAATTTATTTTTGACTTTCCTCCTATTAATATGAGATGCTTGAAAAGTAGAATAATTGGGAGTATGTAAGGGAAAGATAATATGCAATCCAACAAAGTAAAAGGAAAATCCATAATCAAGCCGGTAAAAATATATCGTCAACCGGAATATCCGAGAAAAGAGTTGTTCATTCAACACCCTGAATTATTTTTAAAGGCGACACCGGATTCATGGAAGGGGAAAGCAGCGGTTACTTCGGCATTGCTGGTTTTTATTTTCGGAAATTGTACCTATTCACTAAAAAAAACAGTAAGAGATAAACAAATTGTCCAAGACCGAACATCTTCTCACATGATTATTCAGAAAACCAGAGAATCCGGAGAAACCGATATAAAAAGTGAAAGGGAATTGATAGCACCACTGTTCATCCATGGTGAGGGGGTGGGAGGCTACTGGTTGTGTTGTGATCAATCCTCCAGTATTCCTTTCAGAAGCAGAAGCGCTGGAGCTGATCAAGCGGGAATTGGAAAAAACACGTCTACCCTTTGATAATAAGAATCAACCTGGTCCTGGGATCTATTCCATCAGGAAATTTGATAAGAAATATTTAGAAAAGCACAGATCATTTATTGATTCACTTTCGAAACTTCCTTTTTTCTTTGATTTTTTCAGTTCAAAATATAATTTCGGTGTGAAATATATTTCCAAATACAATCATTCTGATTTTGCTGCGATAAGATCTGATTCGCAAGATGAGGCTGAGAAAAAAGAGGTGACAAATACTACTGAAAACGGTTCCTGGAAAATGGATAATGGCGTGTGGGGGAGTTCAGTAACAGAATATGATATGATATCAGCTGCCCAAATAGTAAGAGACTACCTGAGGGGCCAAAAAAAAGTGGGAGTCGTTGTTTTTTATGACCCTATGGTTACAGCTGATACATCAATCCGATATAGATATTCACCGGATGAACTGGAAAAGATAAAAGATATCTCGAAAAAACTTCTGAGCAGACAAGTTTCTGATTTTATCAAATGGTTTAAAAAAAACTATTCCCAATCCGGAATTGAGGAAAAAAGCAAGTGAAATTAAGATTAATAATCTCAATTTTTCTGCTCGTTTACTGTGAGGTTTTCACTTTCACAAAGGGGAAAGAGGCGGATTATTATATTGACGAACTCAGAAAATCATATAATGAAGAGGCGGTCATTCGGGCAGGTTTAAGTAAAGACCCGAGGGCTGTCCCTCTTATATGCAGATATCTTGACCAAAAAAGAGCTATTCACAGTCTGGGAATTCTGGGTTCCCCCGAAGCGATAATTCCATTACTTGGCCGTGTCCTGGACTATCCCTATGACCTGGAAATAGTCAGTGATGCTCTGCAGAAGATCGACCCTTCCTGGGAAACAAGGGCTGAAGTCAAAAAAATGGTCCCGGTGTTTATAGAACGGTTTAAAGGCTTTCCGAAAGATGAGCATGGACTCCAAAGAAACTATCTGCTCAGAGCATTGTTTCAGCTGGACATCGAAAGTTCGGTTCGAATTTGCATGGAGATCATAAAGAACCCGGAAAAGAATCGAGAGAAATCTTTTTTCCATACCGCCATAACTTTTCTCGAAAACAAGAAAATCAAAGAAGCAAAATACCCTATTTTAAAAATATTGGAGAACTCCCCCTATACTTATATAAAGACTCTATCCAAAATTGATGCTGATTGGGAAGAAGATGACCAGGTTCAGAAGTTCTTAAATACTGTTTTGAAAAATCCCCGGAAGGATATTTTTACGTTGTTACACTTACTGAAAAACAGATTGATATCACAAGATCTCGCACTACCGATAATAAAAGAAATTCTATTTGATAAAAAGGTTAAAAGTCATATGCGGAATTCTACACTCAGAACAATAATCAGGATCCTTCGCCCTGAAGAATCGGTATGGCTGGTCCCATTTCTTAAAGACCAAGATCCTGGAATAAGAAGAATATGTGTCAATCATTTGGGATCGGGAAAAATAATGAAAGCTCTCCCAGGAATTATTTCGGCATTGGAAGATCCAAACTCTTATGTAAAAGAAGAGGCAGTGAAAATTCTCGGTGGTTATAATATACCCTGGGCTGTCGAGTCACTACTGACTTTTGCAAATGACTCGGCTAATAAAAAACACTCTTTACATATAATTAGAGGTTTGGCAAAAATTTCGCCCAATCCCCCTGTTCACAAGATTATTGAAATATGGGAAAAATGTCTGCCCGAATTTAGTTTTCAAATTGATGAATCGCTGAATTTACTGCTTCAACTCAATCACCCGGTCCTAACAGAATATTTCATGACAAGGTTATGTATATTCAATAAATATCAGAAGGTAAGAATTATCACTGCTGTTGTAAAACAAAATGAAAAAAGGTTTCGGACTTTGCTGCGGCCAGTATTGAAAGATCCGGACCCATTTATGCGTGCTTATGCGGAGTGGGCGATCTTTATGCTCTCACAATAAAACCATTATGCATGTAACCCTTCATCTTACTACCGGATGCAATATGAATTGTACATACTGCTATTCACCCCCGCAAAGGCGGCAGGATATGAGTTCCGATACTCTGTATAAGGTTGTAGATTATATAAAGAGTCTGCAACAGCCTGATATGGGGATTGTTTTTTTCGGAGGTGAACCGTTATTATGCAAAGACCTTATCTGTTCTGCAATGGACCTGTTCCGGGATGATGAAGGTATTGGCGCAACCTGTTATCATTTTAAAATGACTACAAACGGGATGATTCTGAACAAGACATTTTTGAAATATGCGGAAAGAGAAAATATTCAAGTTGCATTGAGTATTGATGGTATCGGAAAGGCCCATGACCTTCACCGTAAAATGAAAAACGGGATGGGGACATTTGATAAAATTAAAGGCAAAATAGAACTTCTATTATCCTTTCAGCCATATGCATATGCATTAATGGTGGTTACACCTGAAACAGTCCGTTATTATGCCGATTCCTTTCAATTCCTGATAGAAAATGGGTTCCGTTATATTATTTCCTCTCTGGATTATACAGGGAACTGGGAAGAGAAGGGATTGAAGCAATTGAAAAAAGAATATGAAAAATTGGCTGACCTGTATGTTCATTATACTCTTAAAGAGAAAAAGTTCTATTTCAGTCCTTTCGAAAAAAAAATTGCATCCCACATACGAGAAAGTGATTCACTTTGCCTCCAATGTCATCTGGGTATCAGACAGATCTCTATTGCTCCCGATGGAAAGATCTATCCTTGTATACAATTCGTGGGAGATGGTATTTCAAATACGTCTTTCTCTATTGGAAATGTGGAGGATGGGATCGATGAGAATATGCAGATGCAGCTATATCAATTATCGAGAGATGAGAATGATGAATGCAAATCCTGTGTTATTAATTCACGTTGCGAACACCGATGTTCCTGCCTGAACTGGCAGACCACCGGTTCAATAAACGGTATTTCTTCTTTCCTCTGCAGAAGTGAACAGATGTTAATCTCTATCGCTGATAAATTAGGGGAAAGACTTTTTGAAAAAGAGCCCCTCTTTTTATCCAAAAGCACTATAATGCTGTATATCCTTTACTCTCAATTCTGGAAGATAATCTCGTTAATGATTGTGTCACTCAGGACCGTTAACTTGATCTGCACCCCGGATCTTGAATTAAAGTTAATGTATGTTTTTTGAAGAATCAGCTAGTAGAAATATCCATAAAGGAATCAAATAGGATCATATTTTATAGTCACAATATTGGACACATTTTGGTCGCACCAAATCTAAAATGTGTGAATAACGCCTATATTAAATGATATTTCGGCTGCTATTTGTGACCCCATTGTGTTTCGTAATCAGAAGCGGGCGGTTTCCGTCTGACGGAAACATTCGCCCGATAGCGACGCGACCATAAGGAGCGTCTTCCTTGTCCGGTTCAGCCGAGACCCACGATTTAGGGGTTGAGACCTGCGGCATTCTGTTAACATCCGCTCATCGGCTTTCGCTTTCCCCCTATATACCATCGTTTTTGTTTTTCTTGTTTCCCCAGGGCTTTGAAATATCCCCCTTTTGTGTCCAAAATGTGACCATAAAAAACCATATCTAACACCATTCAGCCGCTCTATAGGTAGATCACGACAAAAGAGCATTTGACTGTAAGACACCGACTCCGGTAACATATGAAAAGAGGGAAAAACTAACTCTAAAATGATGCATTAAAATAGGGGCAGGTTATGATGAATTACAAAACAATAATAGGTGAAAGCAGAATACAAGATCTGCAAAAGACTTTGGGTTCAAAAATATGGCCGGAGTTTATGCAGCACGGCGCAATAGCGAATCAATATTGGCCAAACTTATATACTGATTTTCCAAATTTTCAATTTGCTCTACTTGATGACGATGAAATTATCGGTGTTGGGAACACCCTCCAGTTAAACTGGCAAAAGTCATTTGAAGAATTACCTGATTCAGGGTTTGATTGGGCATTGGAGAAAGCATGTGCTGATTTTAATCAAGGTTTAAAATCAAACCTTCTTATTGGACTCCAAATTTCAATAAATAAAAAATATCAGGGTCAGGGGATCAGTTTTGAGATGCTGGAAATTATGAAAAATATTGCAAAAACCAATGGAATTGATAATTTTGCTTTACCGATAAGACCGACTTTAAAGAGCTATTATCCATTAATACCAATTGAAGATTATATAAAATGGAAAAATAAGGATGGATTACCATTTGATCCATGGTTGAGGGTCCATATTAAAACCGGAGGCAAAATGATTGGGGTTTGCAAAAGGTCCATGAATATAACAGGCTCTGTCTCTGAGTGGGAAAAATGGACAGGGTTGAGATTTCCAGGTTCTGGTGATTATATTATTGATAAGGCTTTAATTCCAATTTCTATTGATACTGAAAAAGATATTGGGAAGTACATTGAACCAAACGTATGGATACTACATGAATTGGAATCGGTACAATAACGAACAAAGCAATATTTAGTCAAATATGATGGTCACAATTTGGACACATTTTGATTTCCTCAAATCCCAAATGTATGAATAATTCCTATATAAAAGGGTATTTATGCGGCATTTTGTAGTTGCATTGTGTTTCGTCATCAAAAGGCCAGCAGTTCCAGGATTTGGCCCAAGGCAAATCCGCACGACCGAATGTAATGAAGGAGCCGGCAGGACGGTGTGCAATGAGCCACACCGGTACCTTTTCCGCACATCTCTGAATAGATTCCGGAATCCGGGTAGACACGAGGCCTACTCCTTCAATCTGGGTTATTTTAACCAGGCGAACACATGGGTTCCCCTCCATTCCTGCATGTCCGGAGAAGATTTATTTACTTCTGATAAGGATAAATATTACAAGGGAACATCCCACGGCTAACAACAACATACCATCTCCACGGACATGGGCCCTGATGAACGCCAGCCTTGCAAACATGTAGAAGGTTAGCAGCCAGCCAAAAACAGCGCTAATTATCAGCTGTACTATCAAAGCAAGCAGCTTCCCCGAAAACTTGAAATGGTCTTTTGGTTCACTCATAGAAGTTCAGAATTTTTTTCTTACGCTTATTCCCCTTCCAGTTTCGATTCACATGTTACTATTGCCTCACCTCTGAAAGAGTTCCCGTCCATATCTGATCCCAGAAAATACCACCGGTCCTTACTCTCCATCAGGTAGTCATTTCCTGAATAGTTGCAGAGGTCGGTATAGACCTCTCCGGACCGGAGCATTCCATCCTCACAATCGTACCATTCTTCAAATTCTTTTAATTTGAAGGGTCTGTTATTGATCGTTGAGAACAACCAGTGATCCCGCTTCCAGGTGAACGCACCGAACTCATATATAATTATCTCTTTTCCCATGGTCTCTACCTGAGTCACATAATTCCATGTAAATTTATGACCGCTCCGCCCACCCTTCACTGCCCTGACCGACTCAGGAACTATCGTCACCTTGATACCGACAGGGATCCGGATTATTTCTTTAAGCATTTCACGGCTTCTATCCCGGGCGGCCATCCTTCCCGGCCTTGCAGACAAGTATCTGTATAGTATGAATAAAGCAAAAAAAAGCAACGGCACCATAATCCATTTCATATTAGTTACTCCCGGATCATTGATTTTAATTATTTTAATTTATAACAATAAAAACATCAAATTATCACGGGTGTGATGGTAATTGTAGGGGCGGGCCTGGTGTCCGCCCATCTCTAAATATATTCCGGAATCCGGGTAGACACGAGGCCTATCCCTACAATCTGGAATATTTTAGGAACCGGGCGAACACATGGATTCGCCGCTACAAAGAAATATAAGATAAGGGGTCATCCATTAGAAGGTAAATGTCAATAGTGTAAACTTGTGTTTTCATTTTTTACTACACTTTGCATTTATTCCCATAAGATACATACATAATTTCGTCACAAAATGAAGAACTCTTGTTTAAATCGGTTATATATGAGAAATATTTAATATTAAATTGTGACTATTTTGTGTCCTGAATTTCCAAATGTTAAATTCTGATTCTATCAAATATTCTTATATATTTCGGATATTTGACCTTTATTTCATTTATCCATTCATAGAGTGCTTCTGATCCTTTTGATGTGAAATCTCTTGTCAGTATTTCAGCACATGATGGAGTATTTAAGATCGAGCATAACATCAATTCACCCCAATGGGGAGAGTTTTTTTTTATTGCAGGGGAATTTGCCATAAACACAGGAACATATATACTATCTTCGTACTCTTCACAGGCTTCAATCAGATCATATTGAAGTTCTCCCGCATCCACATCACTCAGGGAGAGAAGCATCTGTTTTAACACTTCTGGAGATTTATATTTTCTTAACATCTCTATGGAAGAAATGTATGTATCATAATCTGCGGCGGTTTTAAAATTTGATGAAATATTGAGGATTTCGCAGATTTTTTTTACTTTGTTGTCCATCATTATGCTCTAATTCAGTTAATTGATAGATTGTTTTATACAGAAATAACAGTTATTTGTCCAGTCTTTAACTCAAATGGGTTCAAATTCTGATTTCAAATTTTAATATATTTATTAGATGCAATCCGGACACAACATAATTTCTCAACTATAAATTCGAAATTGAACAGTCAGAATCTATGGTCACATTATGGACACATTTTAGTCACTTAGATTTTCAAATGTGTGAATAACACCTATATTAAAAGATATATTCAGGATACCTTTTTGATGCTGTGTTTTTCGTAATCAGAAGCGGGGCGGTTTCCGTCTGGCGGAAACATTCGCCCGATAGCGACGCGACCATAAGGAGCGTCTTCCTTATTCAGGTGGATCTTGGGCATCGGCTAACTCTTCCTTAACGAAGACCTCCTATATACAATCATTTTTATTTTCCTTCTTCCTTCCTGATTTTGAAATATCCCCATTTTTGTGTCCAGATTGTGACCATAAAAAACCATATCTATCACCATTCAGCCGCTCTATAGGTAGATCACGACAAAAGAGCATTTGACTGTAAGACACCGACTCCGGTAACATATGAAAAGAGGGTAAACCAACTCTGAGAGTAATGCGTAAAATGGGGGTGAATCATGAGAGTATTTAAGGAGATCAAAAAATGATTAAGTGGATAATGATTCCCTTCTTATTTCTTATTCTATTTATATTGTACCGTTATTTATCTGTCAGGCCCGGGAGGATGGCTGCCCGAGAACAGAGCAGGGTAAAGCTGGATGAACTTTCAAAAATCCCTGTTGGGATCAAAGTGACAATAGTCCCGGAAAAAGTGAGGGCTGTAAGAGATGGGCGGAGCGGGAGTAAATTTACATGGAACTATGTAACCCAGGTAGAGACCATTGGTAAAGAGATCCGGATATATGAGTTTGGTGCTTTCTCATGGAAAAGGGATCACTGGTTGTTCGGAACAGTCATTGGCAGACCTTTTAGATTGCCTGAATTTGAAGAATGGTATGATTGTAAAGACGGGATTCTGAGGCCGGGTGAAGTATATACTGATCTCAACAATTATTCCGGAAGTGATTATCTGACCGAGAAGAAAGGCAAATGGTATTATCTGGGGTCAGATATGGAGGGGAACTCTTTCAGAGGGGAGGCAATCGTTGCCTGTGAAGCAAAACTTGAAGGTGAGTGATCCTCAATGACCGATCCCAGTCGCTGGATCAATCTCTCGTCAGGGATACTTGCTTTTCTTGTTAAATTTGCCATCAGTCTTATTGCCGGATGGATCATTACTTTCTTCCTGTTCGCAAGGCTGTCGATTGTCAGGACGCATATCAGAGGGGACGGATTGTGGATCTTGGCAGCAGGATGTGCGCTGGTCATCTTTATTCTCCTTCATAAAGATTGAAGCGCAAAAGTTAAATACATATCACTATACCCTTGAAGAGATCAAATCTTGATTTCAAGCATTCAGATATGTTTTGATGGTCACAATTTGGACACATTTAGGTCACGTCAAATTTTAAATGTGCGTATAATTCCTATATTAAAGTATAATTCAGCAGACTTTTGTGACTGCACTGTGTTTCGTAATCAGAAGCGGGGCGGTTTCCGTCTGGCGGAGACATTCGCCTGATAGTGACGCGACCATAAGGAGCGTCTTCCTTATCCGGTTCGACTCTGGGCATCGGCTTTCTATTACTACGTTTTCAGCCTATCAATTTTCAAATACTCCACTTTGGTGCCAGAATTGTGACCATAAAAAACCATATCTAACACCATTCAGCCGCTCTATAGGTAGATCACGACAAAAGAGCATTTGATTATAAATCTTCTGGATCATGTATAGAAAAGAGGGAAAATATATTTTAATGGTTGTACAATTAAAGGGGGTAGGTCACAAAACTATTTTGGGAGATGTGTAATGAGGGTATTATCAAAAGTGGTTTATTCATTGATATTTTTGGCGGTAGTTTCAAATGCTTATACGAGAGGGGATGAACAGAGAGATAGAGGTTTAAAAAATATCGATATCCTGAAAAAACAAACTCTGATAAAAAGACTGGATCAGGAATTAAGAAGTAAATATGTTTTCCCGGAAATTGGGGAAAAAATGGGAGCATTTATTCATGGTAAAATGGAAAACGGGGATTATAACAAATTTGAATTATCTGAAAAACTTGCATCTCAGATCGAAAAGGATCTTTTTGCAATAGCAATGGACAAACATCTGCACCTCGTTTTTCTCGATCCTGAAACTGAAAAGAAAGCAAAAGAATCACTTCCGGACAGGACCAGGATAGTAAATGATAATTTTGGTTTTAAAAGATCAGAGATCTTACCGGGAAATATCGGATATATAAAAATTGACAGGATGGCTATTGAGAGAGAGGCGGCCAAAGTTGCTGCAGAGTATATTAAGAGGATCGTCGAAACCAGGGCCATTATAATTGATCTTCGGGATAATCAGGGCGGCGCAGCAGGCATGGTGGTTTTTTTGGCCGGTTATCTGTTTGACCACCCGAAACATCTTTATTCCATGTACAACCGTTTAAGAGATCAGTCTAAGGATGTTTGGACTTTTTCAGGCCTGCCCGGTAAAAAACCTGGAAAGGATAAACAGGTTTATATCCTTACCAGTTCAAAAACATTTTCAGCAGCCGAAGGTTTCGCCTATTCTCTGAAACATCATAACCGGGCTATAATTGTAGGTGAAAGGACTGGTGGTGGCGCTCACCCGATGATCTGGATAAAGCTTCCTTACAATTTTAAGCTGTGTCTCCCGTATGCCAGGATCATCCACCCGGTAACACATACCGATTGGGAAGGAACAGGAGTGATCCCTCACTTTGAAGTGAGATCAGACAAAGCTCTGGAGACTGCAATAAACCTGATAAATAAGGATAAAAAATAAAAACTTTCAAAGCACCTATATAATAATACAAATTCTATTCCGATTATTGAAAAATTGTGTTTCTTAATAAATTGATCAAAGAAGGGGTGAGGTCCAATCTGGAAAACCTCCCCTATTTAAAGTTATACCTTTCTTTCCTATTTAACAATTTGTTCAAAATTTTTCCCATTTGGTAATAGAATCAACAAGAAAAAACCTCATCAGTTTATATTTCCAAATTTTTAATTTCAGAGGATATTTTTTTATACCAATTGCTTCCCTTTCTTGGATACAGTGATAGAGCCTTTTTAAAACTATCCAATGCTTCGGCCTTTTTATTTTGAATCTTAGATAATATTCCCGATTGATAAAAAACAAACCACTTGTCCGGATTGATCTTATTATTAAACTCATTAATAATTTTTGATTTTTTAATCTCTCCCTTATTCATGAAATATTCGGCTAGTTCATAAAACTCCATTGAATCGATCAAAAATTTTGAACTGTTTTTTTCTGCAATAGAATATAACTTATCTACTGCTCCATTTAATTCGGAGTTCTCCAGAATTGAGATTACTTTATGTGAAAATGAAACTTTGGGATAATCCCACTTCTTGTTTTCCAAAATCAGCTCAATTGCACTTGCAATTTCTTTTAATTTTGAAAGTTGACTATTACTCAACAGAATGATTGAGTTTCCATTTCGGGTAAACCGCTGTATCCTGCTTTGAAATCCACTGATTTCTCCACTATGACCGACATAATCATCCATGATCCACCAACCCAGACCATATTTATTCATATATGGAGTAAACATCTTTTTAATCGCTTCATGTGGAACCAGTTTGTTGGTATTGAATGCATGATCCCAATTAGAAAGATCTTCTACAGTTGAAAAGATAGCTCCTGCTGCTAGGACACTTGATGTATCAATATATGAGGCGTTTTTATACCCATCAAACAATCTGATATATCCGGAAGCTCTTTTTTTCAATATTTTCTTATAGCTGTCAACTCCGGTATTTGTCATCTCCAATGGGACAAGGATTTTTTCAATCAATACTTCTGAAAAACTCTTTTTTGTTATTGATTCAATAATAGCACCAAGAATAATATATCCTTTATTCGAATACACAAAAGCAGTGCCTGGTTCGCTCTCAAGGTCACCCATACAGAACCTGCTTATATAATCAGATAATTTGTATTCCAATTTGTCAGAGTATAGTTCCGGATTTTTAATCCCTTTGAAATTTGATATGCCTGAAGTGTGGGTCAGTAAATTCATTACAGAAACCTTATCCCCAGTATCTGTTCTGTAATAATCTAAATGCACGGAGATTTTGTCATCTAATTTCAATTTTCTTTCATGGACCAATTGCATGATTAACATTGATGTGAAAGACTTTGTCAAAGAACCGATTCTGAATTTTGTATCGACAGTATTTTTTATATTCCATTCCCTATTGGCGAACCCGTATGCTTTTTTGAAGATAGGCAGGCCTTTTTCTGTAATCAGAACGGCTCCGCTAAACAAATCGTTATTCTCACAATAATTCAGCAGATCATTTAGCTTAGTTGATTTGCTTTGTCCATCCTCAAGCGGACCGGAAATTATTCCGGTATTACATAATACAAACAATATAACAATAAAAAATTTTAATTTCACATTTATCTCCTTCATAATAGTTTTAAGCTATTCGTAAAGTAGATCAATTCAATATTATATGTGTAATAAATTTGAAATATTTAGGTAATGTAAAAGTAATATTTTAGATAAATATATCATTTAAATATTAAATTGGTTTTCAACTGACTGACCGTCCCCCATAAATTTATCCAAGATTTATGTTTTTTATCAGCTGAAAAACTTTAAAAAATATCATACTATTACACCATGAGTGTAGTTAGTCAAAAAAAACTAAAGAACTTGCTCCAATTAAACCGGTAGATTGGTTGAAGCGAATTTATTTGGCCTTTTTTAGAATCACAGCCATTTCGTCGCTGAGCGGATCATACTCAGATCCTGCAATGTCTGAATATATACTCTCTATCTTAAAATTGTTTTTTTCAAGTTCATCAGTCAGTGATTCCCGGCTGAAATACTGAAGCCAATTATATACTTCAAAATTTTTGTCTTTTTCTATAATTGAAAATTTATCTAATACAACTTTTTCATCATCATATTTATATGTATTTTGAAAACCATGATATTTCTCCGGTGACCAGAATCCATTAAAAAGGTTAACTTCATAAACTGCTTGTTCCTCTCTTTTATTGTAAGATCCCATGGAATAAACATCCAGTAAAACAGAACTGTTCGGCTTTAACAGGTTATAGAATATTTTCAGCAGAGCCTTTCTCTGACCTGGACTTAATGCACAGAAATCACAAAATATCATTATGATCAGGTCAAATCTTGTTCCACTTTTAAAGTTAAGATAATTTTGATTTACATAATTGATCTTCAAACCTTTTTCCAAAGCAATGTTTTTTGCATAGCTGACAGACCTGCCTGAAAAATCAATTCCGGTTACTTTGGCACCTCTTTCAGCAAGTCGGGTTGTGTATAAACCGGGACCGCAACCAAAATCGCAAATATTTTTTGTGGCATCTATATTAAAATAAGAACTGATCCACTCAACAGAACGATCTATGAATTTAATATTTCTGGATGAAAGATCGATCGATTCATTCAGGTGAAATTCAAGCATCATTTTAGAAGTGTGTTCATTTGTCCATAATTCTTCTGCTGTATAAAATTGGAAAGGTTCAGGACGTGCATTTATTCTTTCTAGTTCTTTAAACATTTTTCCTCTACTTTATATTGGCTATATAACTATTAAAAATACCAGTTTATTTTATTAAAAACAAGAAGAAATTCACCTATTCCGATGTCGACAGCACCATCAGGCAGCCCCGTATTGAATTCAGATTAATGGCGGGTATCTCCACCAGGCGGGGAAAACAGGTAAATAGCTTCAGATGACCGATTGTTTCTTCCACAACAGATTCTTTAGGAACTTTTATACTTAAAATATTTGACATTGTAATGTGATTTTTCCTATTATAGATTGAGGAGATTGGATGGAGAATACAACTGTTTTAAAAGTTCACTTGAAGGGAATGACCGGTGATCTACAGGGGAAGGAGTTTCATGTCAGTACGGATACCTTTCTGATCGGCCGCCATTTCAAGTCAGATTTGAGGATAGATGACAAGAGCATATCGTCTGAGCATGCCCGGGTCAACAAGAAGGATGGACATTATGAGATCGAGGACCTGAATTCTTCCAACGGTACATTTGTGAATGATACACGGATATCAAATGCCCGCCTGAGAACCGGAGATGTGATCGGTATCAACAAGGTCAAATTCAGGTTCATGAATCCATTCGAAGTTGAACGGACAGAGATCTCGGACGGTAAGTCTTTCCAGGAATCGATGAAAACCTTTAATGCGGATAAGGAACTTGAAAAAGAGTTGGGAATAAAAAAAGATGATACAGCGCCCATGCCTGTTCAAAAGATGAAGGCGTTCAGAAAGATCACTCCGGGCCTGTTCATCTCCGGGCTGATCTTCTCTCTTGCGGTTTCATATCTGGTTACCATTGTGATCCCGTTTGTGATCAGGCTGACCCAGATTTCTCCTTTTAACACCACTACGATCTGGAACCTTTTAAAAGGGCAGTTGATCGGGGTGCCGTTTTTCCATTCCCACCAATACTGGACCCTTTCAGTCAATATTGATCTTCTCTATTTACTGGCGGGAATATGTATCCCCATCGGGTTGATCCTCGGCGGAGCGGTTTTTCAGAGGCGCATCGGCGGAGGCCGTCTGAAAAATGCACTGATCTTCAGTTTTTTCTATGTGATTTTCGGATTGTTTTTTCAAATGGCAGTACTGAGATTCAGCTCTCAGACCTGGGTTGCGTTTAACAGCGGGGTGAAATTCGGCTTGACCGGAATCCCTCTTAATTTTGCTGTGACAATGGTCTATTTCCTGCTGGTGTCATTCCTGTTCTCACTGGCAGGAGCATTTTTGTCCAGGGAGTGAAGAGCAAGCACTTTAAGGAGATTAAAATGAACGGATACACAGGAAATATAAAAAAAGCATTTTTAATCCTTCTTATTTTATCTTTTTACGGATTAATCTTATTACCCGATTCCGGGCAGGCTGGACGTTCCAAAAATGATAAAGCAGTTAAGAAGAAGATCCTGATCCTGGAAAAGATCTCTAGAGCTTACAAACACGACTGGATTCAATTGGGGAAGAGCAAGACAGAGATCGACAAGCTCCAGCTGAAAGCCCAGAGGTCTATTATCTCCAATGTAGGAGTGGTCATGTTTAAGGGCCTGGCCAATGTGATCCAGAAATTCTTTGATACCCCAAGTCCGTCAGGCCTGCTGCAGGATCTGCTTCAGGAAGCTCTTTTCGATACGGAAGCCAAACCGAAAGAGAGGGAAGAAATTCAAATCTGGACAAAACGGAACTTCCTCCGCAGGAAAAAACTGAGGAAAATCTATAACCTCCTTGAACGGGTATTGAAGACCCCTCTGGAACGGTTCGATGATGACCGGGCCCCTTTCCCGTATACGGAAAATATCTGGAAGAAATCCGATGGTAAATCTGACCCATACCTGGAGCGGATCACCCGTCGCCTCAACGTGATCGTCCAAATTACCGGGGAACTATCAAAAAAACTGGAAGAGGAGAGACAGAATCTGGTCGAAGAAAGACTACAGGTTGAAGCGCATATCAAACAATTGGAGACCGGGATGGTTTTGTCTTTGCATCCTGAAACAGGTGAACTGGTAACCAATGGCAGTTTCAATAACGGACTGGCATCCTGGGAGGCAGGTGGAGGGGGATACTCGGGGAAACCGGCTGCGCAGAAGACCATCGGACCGGTTGTTGAAGAGGGCCGTGCCAGATTAAGCGTATATGGAGGTACCAGCTCTCTCTCTCAGATTATACCCGTCCCTCATCCTGATCTGAAATTCAACGCCGTTTTTCAGGTGATCCAATGGTCAACATTCGATAAAGGTTCTTCCGGGGGTTGGGCGGCGGTTGGGATTTCCTTTCAGGACGAAGCAGGGACAAGCCTGGCTACAACTATGTATTATCTGAACCCCCATGCACCGAGCGAGTCCAGAAAAGGAGTGAGGTGGGTCCGGTTTGAACCGGCGACACCTGTTCCAACACGGCTGTTCAGGGTTGAATGTGATGTGGAAGCTGAAGCCGGGTTTCATCAGCTGGATATCTCCAGGATAACAGCTCTGAAAGTATCGGCTATGATATTCGGGACCCATGAGGATCAGGTGATGACGATCTGTGATTTTGATGAGTTCTCATTAAAAAGGATAAACAAAACGGGGGAAAATATTACGATTCCCTCGAATAATTGATCTGCAGATTAATAAAAAAAATTTAAATTCGATCCGGACCGGTATAAATCTTGAAGTGTTAATTGCCTGTCCGGTTGATCAGCGTGGAAAATTTATCCTTCTTGAAATTCTTGATCCAGTTTTTCAGAATAATATATCCGCCGAAACGGACGGCTGAATTCCTGAAATACCGTTTTTTCCACCTTTTGAACGACCGGCTGATGTATCTGACCCGGAAGGAAAATATGGTCAGCGAAGAGATAAAAACAATACGTGGAAAATGAAACAAAATGTTAACAATGATCTCCGGCAGTCTCCAGAAAGAATAGGTTTTTTTCATGATGCGGGTCATGGCCTCCTGAACATCGCCCGGGGTCAGGTTCCCGTCGGGTATGAACAGGGGGTAGAGCCCGTCATAATATTCCCATCCGATCTGATCCAGGGGAAATATGCGTCCCTCTGATTCCAGTCGTTTCCGGAGTTCTGATCCGGGGAGAGGGATCGTGAGCAGGACCTGAATCGTATCGATCTTCGCTTTTTTTATAAAATGCCGGAACCGCTTGACCTGTTCCTCAAGTTCCAACCCGTATTTCCTGCTCTCCTTTGCCGGATAACCGAAAATGAACATGCCGTGGACAAAAAATCCGTGATCCCTGTAGACCTTCGTCCATGCGATCATATCTTTCGACAGATACCCTTTCCGCATCGCCTTCAGTTCTTCATCGATGGGCGATTCATATCCGATGGCCATGTCATTGATCCCCGCCTCTTTCATGGCCTTCAGAAGCCGGGTGTTCCTGGCATCGTTGATCCGGATCTGAACGGTCATGGATATCCGGATATTATGTTTTTCCTGATATTGCTTCAGAAGGCGGCAAAAGGTGATAGCCTCCTCCGGATTTGCGGCAAAGTGGTCGCTCACTTCAAAAAACTTTTTCGCCCCCCGGTGCTCCACCAGATGGGCGATCTGTTCAACCACCTGTTGAGGTTTCAGGCATCTCGCTGTATCTTTTACTACACAGAATTCGCAATTCATATTGCAGCCCCTTGTCCTCCCCACAGGGTAAAGGGATAATTTTGCATAGCGGACCAGGCCGAAATCTGGCATGGGATGGGTTTCAAAATCGGTGATAAGCAGCCGCGGAGAGGTCCTTACCGTTTTGCCGGCTTTTCTGAATACGATCCCTGACACATTGTCCGGGGGGAGACCGGTTTGCCATACTAACAGGAGTTCCCGGATGGTATTTTCTCCCTCTCCGATTACCACGGCATCCAGGTGATGGTCCAATGCCTCCTCAGGCAGATTCTCAACATGTTTCCCCCCGGCGACAGTCCTTGCGCCCATGGATTGATACAAAGAGGCAAGGTGGTAGAGGCGCGGGATCACACATGACAATGAACCGTAAAATCCGACCACATCTGCGGGACGTTCTTCCTGGAGTTTCCTGTGATCAGGGAAACCATCCTCACTCTTCGGGCAGAACCGGTCCCGGCAATTATTCTCATCGATTATCTCCACATCCCAGTCCACCAGTTTATTCGCTTCGGTGGCCACAAGCACAGGCCCGAGGGAGGTGGTGGTCCTCGCAATCCTGGTATAAATATTATAGGATGCATATGCGGGCAGAATCATCCTCAGACGGAATCTTTTTTTGTTATTCATTGATCTCTCCCGGGGGAAACCGGTGATGATATCCCTCATCATAATGCATCAGAAAATGCTGATTTTCAAAAAATATTTTTTTTTTGAAGTAACAGGGATATCATAGAATTACTACTATTAAATCTAAACTTCTCTTAATAATATGTCAATAAATTCTGATAGTAATAAAAATTCCCGAATCAAACGATGCAACTATGTTTTATAATTTAGTGTCTTAACTATATTGAGGAGAATCCAATGAAAGGGAAGTACTTTAAGTATATTTTTATTCTGGTTTCTACAACATCTTTTTTTATTTACCTGTGCATGATCCCGTTGTCAGCAGATTCAGGAAAAAAGACCGGTATCAAAAAAGAGGTGAAGGCACGTGTGATTGCGGCTGTGGCCCGGGAGGTGGTTGAGAAATATATATTTCCGGATATTGCAGAGAAGATAAAGGAGTATATCTTATCTATGCAGAAAAAAGGGGAATACAGGGACCTGAAAACAGCAGAAGATCTGTCACACCGGTTGGAGCAGGACTTGCGTAAAGTCAGCAAAGACAGGCACTTCAGGATGGGATACAGCCCTGAAACTGCTGAACGGATAATAACGATGAGCAGCCGGACCGATAAGGAGAAAGCAGCAGCGGAAAAAAAACTGGAAGAGGAGGAGGCAAAGATCAATTACGGGTTCAGGGCCGTAAAGATCCTGCCGGGAAATATAGGCTACCTTGACCTCAGGTATTTCGGAAAACACACATACAGGCCAGCCCTGCAGACCTCTGTCCATGCAATGAACTTCCTGTCCAATTCGAATGCGGTCATAGTTGACCTGAGGCGGAACGGGGGCGGCCAGCCGAAAGTTATCCAGTTCCTCTGCAGCTATTTCCTGAAACCAGGAATTCACTTGAATACCCTCCACTACCGGTATAAGAATCTCAATGAACAATTGTGGACCCTCCCTTATGTGCCGGGGAAGAGGATGATTGATAAAGATCTGTATATCCTGATCAGCAGCTGGACATTTTCGGGTGGAGAAGCTTTTGCCTACCATCTGAAACATTTAAAACGGGCGACACTGATCGGTGAGAAGACCCGGGGCGGTGCCCATGATGAGATCAGGATTAGTCCCGGTGACGGATTTGTCCTGCAGATCCCTGTCGGGCGGGCGGTAAACCCTGTCACCCATTCCAATTGGGAAGGGGTCGGTGTGTCGCCGCACATTCAGATTAATTCCAAGGATGCGCTGGATAAAGCCCAGCTCCTTATACTGAATAAACTAAAAACTACTGAAACGGAAAAAGAGGCAAAGGCGGCCATCGATTTCGCCATCGGTGAGATCAAAGCACGGCTGATGCCGATGACGGTGGATGAGAAAATCCTCAAAAAATATACCGGTGAATTTTACAGCCGGAAGATCAGATTGGAAAACGGGAAGTTTTATATGCACCGGAAAGGGGTGAACTATAAACTGATACCTATTTCGGAGAACCTGTTCTCAGTGGAGGGGGTGGACGACCACCAGATCAGCTTTGACCTAAACCCGGACGGAACATCCAGAATGCTGATCCTGGTCTGGGATGACGGATTCAGGAGTATCATTGCCCGGTCAAAATAGCGGCTCTGATATTTGCAGCAAACAGACCATTTTCCCCGCTTCGGATTAACAGACGAATTTATTCTGATGTGCTAAAATTTTCAGGAAATGTCCCTGCATGTTTTTGTCTGAAGCTGTGGACTGATGGCTGGGGCTGAATATGGTTTTAAACTGATCCCCACCCCCTTGAGAAAGGGGGCATACTCGGAAGACGCGGAGATGGGCGAATCACCCTTAGCCCCCGCCCCTTTATAAAAGATCAGAAGTTTTGCAGGTCCAGGATAAAAAAGAACTTATTGTTATTGCTCTTCTCATTCAGGATCTTTCCCGCCGGGTCGATGATCATCACTATTTCAATTACCCAGCCCTTTGTCAGGTCTATCCCCATCTGCATGTGATCCTCCGGTTATAAATTTCCTATACATGATAAGACTTCCGTTTTATTGTTAAGGATGCAAATTAAATTATTGAATAGAATTTAAAATTGAGAAATTAGAATTACTCTTTTTTATCAATATCCAGTTCAGTTCTGATCGCAATTCCGATTTCAGCGATAGTAAAAGGTTTTTGAATGAATTTTGTGACCCCGTTTAAAAAAGCTTTTTGTATCCGGTTTTTATCCGAATAACCGCTGACAATAATAACCTTAATCCCGTGAACAAGATTACGCATTTCAAGATAGGTCTCAAGACCATCCATCCCCGGATTCATGATCATGTCCAAGACAACAATATCCGGAATTTTCTTTTTCAGGAATTTAATCGCATTTTCTCCACTCGATACAACCGCCACTTCATAACCGAGCGATATCAGGAGTGTTTGAATAAGTAGTCTCTGTTCAGAATTATCATCAACAACCAGGACAAGCTCCCCTTTGCCTGAATAATCAACAGTGTTTCTCACCGTTAACGGAACGGCAGCATTCTTTATCGCAGCATGAAAATATACATCAAAATTACTCCCCTTCTTCCTTGAAGACCTGACAACAATATCCCCATCATGATCGATCACTGTCCCGAGCACCACTGACATCCCCAGTCCGGTTCCACTTCGCTTCAGATTTTTTTTCGTATAAAAAGGTTCGAATATTTTTTTTATCATCTTCGTTGAGAGTCCAACTCCCTCATCCGATACACTGAGCACGACATAATGTCCAGGATCAATACTCTTTAAAAATCCCTGCATGACTGTTTTTACCTCTCGGTTCATAGTTTTTACACAGAGCTCCCCGCCTTTCGGCATCGCCTCTGCCGCATTGGATACAAGGTTCATCAGGGCCTTCATCAGATGAATATGAGATCCATCTATATTGTGTAGTTCCGGGTCCAGTCTTTTTATAAATTCCACATTCAGGATGAAAAGAGGATAATTTTTCAAATTCAGGAGACTTTAAATATTCGGACACTACATCATTCAGATTTGTTTTCTGCTTCTCCAGGACTCTCTTCTGCACCAGTCCAAGAAGATCTCCGATCATTGCAGCGGCCTTCTCCCCCGACCTCTTAATCGCCTGAACGTAAGCGGAAATATTACTGTCTTCGGGGATCTTTCTCAGGATCAGATCAGGATACCCGACTATCCCCCCAAGCACATTGTTCAGATCATGGGCGACCCCGCCTGCCAATTGTCCCAGTGTTTCTATTTTTTCTGAATAGATCAGCCTTTCCTGCATTTTTTTCTTTTCATTTTCTGCAATCTTCTGATCTGTAATATCTTTTGAAACAAACAACAACTCTTTTTCGATAATATTAACAGTACTCTGAATATAATGTAATTTTTTCTTATTGTCATAAACCCTGTATTCGATAGTAATTCCGAATTCAGTTTTTGAATCGCTTAAAATAGTCTTCACTTTTGAAGCTGTGTAGTTTTTTAATATGGGAAAAAGTTTTTTCTTATCCGGTGGATATATCAGATCGAATCCTGATTTGCCAAGCAGATCCTCAGGTTTATATCCCAACTGGATATGAGAAGGACTCACATATGTATATATCGGATTCAGACTGAAGGATGTAATTGCAATAAGGTCTGAAGTGCTTTCTGTTATTAATCTGTAGTTTTTTTCTGATTCACGCAAAGCATTTTCTATCCTTTTCCTCTCTTTCACCTCCTTTTCAAGTTTAAAATTGATCTCGGACAACTCTTTTGTCCGGAGCTTTACCCTGTACTCCAGATTGTTCTGAACTCCGGATAATTCGTCCCTTGTCCTCTCCCTGGAATTCTCAAACAGATAGGAGAACAACAAAACCACAATATATGCCAGGATAAATCTTATGATAAAGTTCACTGAATAATTTACAAACACAGGCTCAGGAAAAGTGACAAATCTTGAAATAAAGACCGGGATCAGAAGCAGAACCCCGGCTATCCCTCCCGGCTTAGAGCCCAGCAGATATGTAGCGATCAATGGAAAAGTAAAGTACCAGACAAAAGCAGATTTTCCGACACCACCTGTCATGAAGAGAAAAATATATAGAATTGCCGTAACTAAAATGCCTATATAAAGGTTAATCTGAAACTTCTTCTTACCTCTTACATTCAAGACATTTAGGATCAGGATAAAAGCAACAAGAAAATCCGCGAGGAAAAGAGCATTGAAATTCTGCAATTTTGCCAGAATTCCGAGAGGTATAAGGTTAAGAACACCGATAAATGAGATGAATATGAGGAGGTATATCCTCCTGTTATTTTCTATAGAATCAGAAGCATCTGAAAAAGGCTCAAGGAATTTATCTTTAAATTTAACTATTCGCCGGGGTATTATCATAAAAATTTAATAAACCTTCCTATTTTAAACTCGTAGGAAAATTGTAATAAATCCATTTTTTTTTGTCAAAATTAATTTCAATCCAGGTTTGAAGAGGTCTTATGTGCGGGAATTGTTTCGAGTGCTTTTTGAATAATGAAGTTTAAAGTTTACCTGCTCTCAGGTCATATATAATAAATCCCTTTTTTCTGGCAAATAGTTTAAAATTTGAATTCAGGAATTTCTGCAGTTCAGTCTGCTCTTCCCACGATCTGAAGTCGGTGATGATGAAGTACTTAGGGTTCGTGGGAGCAAATTTTAATTTATACAATTCTGTAGGAGCCGGGATATCTATCCCCTTTAATCTTCTGAGATTAAAATTCTCCTCTGTCGGCCATGCCCGGCCGAAAAATTTTCCGTAGTACATAGCAGCATGTCCATTTGATCTGGAAAGGAGGACATTATTTATTCCATGCCGGATCAATTCTCCGGCCTGAAAAGAATTTCCCCAGATGCTCCCGTCAGAAGTATTATTATAAAAATATGATCCCTGTTCTCCGACAAGAAAATAGGCGGGAGAATACATATTCATTTCATGGTCACTTTTTATAAATTTATACTGATGCCAGAGGGAAAATATTACTGTGGCGGCAAGGAGGGAAAAAACTGCGATGTATTTAACTTTCTCTCCCTTTTTTATAAATGTCCCTGCATACCCGAGAATAATTGCCACTATAGAGAACAATGCGATCTGATAATAATCATTGGTCGCGGTTGAGTAAGTAAAAATGAGGGCATAACATATATAACCGAGGAGAAGTCCTGCAAGGGGAAACTTCACTTCCCTCTCTTTTATGAATAAAAGGAGAAACAGGGCAAGAAAAAACGGAATCACCCCTGTCACCTTTCCAATCTGGGTCAGCCAGCCCACCCAGAAAAATGGTGTTAAAAGCATTTCCGGCATGACAATAGTTGATAAAACCCCACGCATGCTCTCATTCCAGAAAATATTGTAGACATAGAAGGATGTACCGATGGAAAGAAAGATCGTGAAGAACCAGGCAGTCCTCCAATTGAGCAGATATTTTTTTAATCCGTACTTATTTATTCCCAGGAAGAATAATAATCCGAGGATCGGGAATATAATAATTACTTTAATTAAAACTGCAAAACCTGAAAGCATTGCTGCAGAATAAAAATAGTCACTTTTGTCCGATCTGAAATGTTTTATTATCTGAAGAACTCCCCAGAGGAAGAACATGTTCAGAAGTGATTCAGGCTGAATGCTCTGGCTTATATTTATCCCGAAAGGGAAAAAAAGATAGAAAATTACTGTTATAAATGCACCCGCCCACCCGAAGAAAAGCAATCCGATCTTATAAATGATAACTCCGCCTATGAGCCAGTAAAATACTGACAATAACCTCGGGATAAATATGTCTTCTTTCCCGAACATCCGGTACATCTGATAAGTTATTTTTTCGTTTATCATCGGATCGTTCTGATCTTTATACCTCTGGTACATAACCGAGGGGATCCGCCCGATATCATCTTTATGTTCATTAGTGTTCAGATAGAAAGACCGTGATATCAATGCAGAATGGTATTGACGGGTCGCATGAAAACTGGTCGGATGGGAGTTTATTTCCGGAATTCTAACCAGAAGCGCAAGTATAAAAAGGGAGAGGAGTAAAAAGGAACGACGCTTCTCTGAAGGAGAGGCCTTTTTTATATCATCACTATATAAAGTTTTCATTCAATAATATTATCTCTATTTCAATCTTAATTCAATATCTATTCAGAAGTCAGAACTAAGAACTAACAACAATTTTTCAGGACTTGACACTTTCTGGCTTCTTACTTCTGAGCCCTGGAAGAAAATAAACTTTTTTGTTGACATGTCCGTATTACTGTATTAACATATTGATACAGTGAAATAAAATGATTTTAAAAGAGATCTCAATCGACTTCACATCTCCGGTACCGGTATACGATCAGATCAAAAGGAACATAAAACATGTCATTGCAAAAGGACTCCTCAAAATCAACGACCCCCTGCCTTCGATCCGTGAACTCTCTTCATTCCTGAAAATAAATCCGAATACTGTTGCTAGAGCCTTCAGGGAACTTCAGCAGGAGAAGATCATAGACGGAAGGCCCGGTAAAGGATTCTGGACATCATCGAGAGAAACATCAGGAAAGGAAAAATCCGAAATCCTCAAAGATGATTTTGATAAATTCATGGAAAAAGCGATCGATTTGGGGATCTCTCCGGAGTCGGTAAAAAAAATTATCTCGAAATACTTCAGGGAGGAGAAATGATCAGGGTAAAGAACTACTCCTTTAAATATGGTAAAAAAGCGATTCTGCAGAACCTCAACATATATTTTGAAAAAGGTGAAACAACGATCCTTGCCGGACCCAACGGCGCGGGGAAGACAACATTGCTCAGATCCATATGCGGGATACTCAGGTCGGGAGAAGGGCGTATCGCACTTGATAAGTATATGAGTTATCACAATATCCGGAGAAGGATCGCATATATACCCTCCTCTCTCAGCCTTTATGAGAATATGAGATTATCAGAAGCTGTCACTGCCCACTCCTCATTTTATAAAGGATACACGTTTAATAATATTTCCGGATACGATTTTGATATGAAGCAGAAGGTAAGCTCCCTGTCAAGGGGAGAACGGACATTGTTCTATCTTTCCCTCGTCCTCGGGACAAATCCTCAATTCCTCCTTATCGACGATGTTATCCATTTTCTTGACCCCCACCTCCGTGACCTCTTCAGAATATCAATTCAGGAGAGGATCGAAACAACAAAGCTGGGAATAATCATTGCTACTCAGGATGCACTTGATATTGAGGGCCTTGTTGACAGGATAGTGATCCTTAACAGAGGAGTGGTAGTTGAAGATTCCCCATTTGAGAAGATCAGAAGCCAATGTGTAAAGGTATATGCAGAGGACGATATAAAGGGGCAGACTGTTATTTTCTCACGTAAATGGGAGGGGATGAAGGAACAATATATATATCCGTATAACCCTTCGGAAGATGATAAATTTGAGGTCGAATATCTCCGGCTCTCTGAAATATTGAGGGCTTTTATAGGAGGTGAATATGATCAGAATTGAATTGAAAAGAGTTCTTAAAGAAGGGCTTATCATATTCCTGATCATTGCCGCCCTGTTTATTGCAATACTCAGAACAGATAAAGATGCATACATTGCTCCGGCAATAGAATTATTCCTCCTACTTTATGCTTCGTTCTCGGGATGGTCAATATTCAACAGGGAAAGAGAAGAGGGCGCACTCGAGTATATGCTGACCCTGCCGGTCTCAAGGCCGAAACTTCTTTTGATAAAATTTGCTCCAAGAATCTTTCTGCTGGCAGTAGTATTTATCTGTTATTGCTGTCTGAACAGTATTTTCAACCTCCCCACCATTTTAAAGGTTCCGGATTTTGCAGTTTTCTTTTTTACATTCTTTCTTGTATCCGCGTCATTCTCAATAAGCCTGAGGAGTTTTATCGGGACCTTCTTCCTTACAGCGATATTGTCAAGCGGGTTGACTTTTTTCGATAATATATTCACCAGGGGAACGGTCAGCTCAGAGACCATACTGAGAGCAAACCTGATCCTCCTTGCATTCCCGGTATTGTTCTTTATATTTTTCTTTAAATTTGATATGAAGCCGCTCTTCAAATTCAATCTCAGATTTATAGGTTACTCTTCTCTGATCATCTTCATAATGATCGGAGCAAGATTTTTCCAGATTGAGAGGAGCTGGTGTTATCACCTGATGACCAACGAGGGCAGTATCTACAGAATGTCACCCAGAGGGATCCAGTTCATAGATGAAGGAAAAATATTCAGAAAAGGGAAGTGCTTCTGGCCTCTTACAGAGCAGGGGGATAATTTATATCTTCAAAACCACAGAGCGCGCAGGAGTGAAAATAAAGATATATTTATTTTCAACAAAAAGAAAGCTGAAATGGAGAGGTTCCACAAGACTGAAAAAGGGTGGTGGACGGTCTTTACCAGGCCTCTCGATACAGCGCCGGTACTTGCCGGCAATATATTCTTCCTCCAGGAGAACAGAAAGGAGAGAATCTACAGGATATCCTCGTTTGAGGGAAAAGAGGTGAAAAGATACCCTCTGAATACAGATATGAGAAGCGAAGAACAAATATATCTTTTCCATGTTTCGGCTTCTCCTTTAAGGTTTTATATCAGGACATACAGAGGTGTTGCTCTCTTCAACTCAGATGGAGAAATTGTGCAGGAATTAGAGGCTGACGCTGTATCAGTCTGGTCAAATAAACTTATGACCTTTAATAAAGGGAAAATAACCCTTTATAAGATCGGAGATTCGGTAACCACAGAATTCACCAGAGACGGGGGATTCAGGAAAGCATTGCGGAGGTTCGGTTCTGAAGTACAAAGAAAAGTTGTATACAGAAACAAAAAAGAAACATTTATATTTAACTTTGAAGATAACAGAACAATCACAAGAAAAGTAAGCAGGACCCTTATTTATTATAAGGTTATCAACAATAAATTCTACCTCGTCTATTTGACAGCAGATGGGATCGCTGCAGATATTTATGAGAGAGAAAAACTTATCGGGCATGAATCGTGGGAGACCGGGATCGGCGGTTACAGGCGGATCCTAGTCTTTGAAAAAGGGATAGTTGTGTCAAACGGTAAGGAGTACGAAAAGTATTTATTTAAAGACTGAACAACACTAGCACTCTTTAAGGAGAAAAATCATGGCACATCTAACGGTAGAGGTTTATATAAAAAATCTGATAAAGGAGGTGTAGGATGAAAAAGATCATCTATTTTTTAATGTTAATCTTATTTGTAATCTTCTCCTGGCTTTACAGAGAGCCCGGGGAGAACAGCACTTCCGTCCAGGGCAGAGCCAGTCAGGTTCAGAAGATCAAATAAAGGAGAAAAATATGAACAGAACTAAAAAGTATCTGATTTTAATCGTTTTTATTTTGTTAATGTGTGGAAGTGTTGCGGCAGGAAATATTGCTGACCTGGTAGAAAAAGGTGAACTTGAGGCCGTAAAAAAAATGGCGCAAAAGGACAAAAACCTTTTAAAGGGAAAGAATGAGCGGGGCAGATCTCTCATCCATATCGCCGCTGCAAAAGGGCATCTCAATATAGTAAAATTTCTTGTTGAGAACGGAGCTGATGTTAACCTGATGGAAAAAATCCACAATTTGAGGCCGCTCCATTTTGCATCACGATACGGACATTTAAAGGTTGTAATGTTCCTTCTTGAGAAAGGGGCTGACCTTCATGCGAGGGAAAAGGATAATGAAACTGCTCTCAGTTATGCGGTCTCTTCCCCGAGCCTTGATACTGTAAAATTTCTTGTTGAGAAAGGACTTAAGGTCAACGATATGGAAAGCAAAAGAAAGGTCCGGCCAATCTATTATGCAATAGCCTGGAATGAAGGGAATACTGAGATCGTTGAATACCTGCTCTCAAAGGGAGCTGTAGTAACAGGCATTGAAGAGGGAGGATGGAACATGCTTCATTCTGCCGTCTGGAAAGGGAATGGGAAAATGATCGATCTGCTGGTAAAAGGCGGAATATCCCCCAATTCAAAATCTGATACCGGCGTAACACCTCTCCATAATGCTGCTTCCCATGGGAACAATGAAGCGGTGACAGCATTGCTTAAGAATGGAGCAGATGCCAATATTGTTGATAACAAAGGGAACACTCCCCTTTCAAAAGCAGTGTCGGCAGGCCGTGTAAAAACTTCCGCAATCCTTCTGAAGCACAAGGCGGATCCAAATGTAAAGCTGAAATTCCTCGGGGTTTCACCTTTGCATATTGCTGCTGCTAAAGGATACGGGAAAATAGGAGAAATGCTGCTGAGATCCAAAGCCGATCCTTCAGCCAAAGATGATGGCGGGAATACTCCGCTGTTTTATGCCTGCAGATACAAGAACAAACTAATGGCTAAAACACTTCTGAACGGAGGTGCAGAGAAAGAAGATATCCTTAATATTTTCAAGAAAAAAAATCCGGTTCATAAAGATCTGGAAAAGGGAAGCGCCATCGTCTGGTATACCGGCCATAGTGGTTGGGCGATCAAAACTTCGAATAACCTGCTTGTCTTCGACTATTGGAAAATGGGAAGCTCCTCTGACACACCTTCCCTTATGAACGGTACAATAACTCCGGAAGAGATAAAAGGACTTAATGTTTCCGTATTCATTTCTCATGAACATCAGGACCATTATATGCCTTCAGTATTTGACTGGAAAGATAAAGTTGAAAAGATCAATTATTATACCGGATTCACACCTAAGGATAAGAAAGACTACAAATTCCTGAAACCGCAGAAAACATGGAAACTGGACGGTATGGAGGTCACAACCATCGAATCTACAGACACGGGAGTTGCATTTCTGGTCAAGGTTGACGGACTTGTGATCTTCCATTCGGGAGACCATGCAAATATGAAGAGGGATATGTCGGGAAAATTCAAACCAGCCACAGACTATCTGATCAGCCTCGGTTTGATACCTGACATCTATTTTGCCCCCGTTTCAGGATGCAACTTCAGAGACAAGGTCAGCCTTAAGCAGGGAGTTTATTATACGATCAGAAAAATGAAACCGAAAATAGTATTCCCCATGCACGGAGGGTCGGATAGCTCAAAATATATCGATTTTATTAAAACTGCAAAGAAAGACGGAATAAAAGCACCCTTCCACTATGCACTGTCAGAGGGAGACTGGTTCTTCTACAAAGATGGGAAAATGAAGGATTTGAATAAGATTAAACTGATTGTAAAAGACAAAAAAAAGAAAAAAGGATGTAAACCCGGATGTAAGTAAATATAGTAATCAGGAGGTAGGAGGTAGGAGTGCTTTTCATTATTAAAAACATATCTGTTCTTCATATTGTAAGAACTCCTGGTTTCTATCTCCTTACTTCTGGCTACTGATAGGGGGGTTAGCGGTGAGAGGTCAATACCAATGCCCGGAAAAACCTCTTGCCCCTAACCTCTTACCAAACTCTGCAAATCTTATCCTTTCGATTCAATTAACCATTTAATAACTGTGTTGATAAGGACCCTTTTTTTGATCGGTTTGCTGAGATAATCATCAAGGCCGAGATTAATGTACTTCTCTCTGTCACCTTTCATTGCATTCGCTGTAAGAGCTATAACAGGGATATTTTTATTTGAGGTTTCTCTGATCTCTCTGGTTACTTCGACCCCATCCTTTCCAGGCATCTGGATATCCATTAATATGAGGTCAAATTTTTGTTCATTGAGAATTTCTAATGCCTCTTCACCGTTAACAACAGTGGAGACATTAAAACCTTCTCTTTTTAATGTATAATCAAACAGCATTCTGTTCACACTATTATCCTCAACCACGAGCACCGAGTAATCAGACAAATCGTTCATAAGTTCACCAGACGGTTTTCTGTGTGAATATTCTTCATCTGCACAGCTCGCACCGCCGAAATTCACTGTGAAGAGAAAGGTGGTCCCTTTCCCCTCTTCACTCTCCACGTCCAGCAGACCGCCCATCATCTCCACCAGTTTTGAAGTAATTGCCAATCCCAGCCCTGTTCCTTCATACTTCCTCGATAATGCTGAATCGATTTGTGAAAAAGATTTGAACAATTTGTCAGTATCATCGGGGGAAATTCCTATCCCCGTATCACTCACAATAAAACTGAGCGAGACCCATGGGGCGAGTTCTTTCCTGAGTTTGACCGTCAACCTTATCTCACCCTCCTCTGTAAATTTAACCGCGTTATTCAACAAATTCCTCAATATCTGCCGGAGCCTTTCAGGATCACCGTTCAGAAATTGCGGGACACCGTCCCCCTTTTTTATGATCAGTTCAACATTTTTATCCTTGATCCAGACCTTTGTAGTATCCCTTATATTTTCGAGAAGATTATCCAGATCAAAATTTCTTCTATCAATGATCACCTTCCCCGCTTCGATCTTAGAAAAATCGAGGATCTCATCGATGAGATAGAGGAGAGACTCCCCTGAATTTTTTATGATATCGATATATTCGGCTTGTTTTCTATTAAGGTCTGACGTTGCCAGAAGTTCTGAAAATCCGAGGATTGCAGTCATAGGTGTCCTTATTTCATGTGACATATTTGCGAGGAATTCACTCTTTGATTTATTTGCTTTTTCCGCATCTTCCTTTGCGCATTTAAGTTTAACTTCCGTCTCTTTTCTTTCAGTAATATCGCTGCAGGTGATAAAGAACGCCGAGTTTCCCTGACGGTCCCCCCTAAGGAAAACCATAGAACAGTCCAAATAGAGGTCGCTCCCGTCCTTCTTTATCCCATGGAATTCGAACCGGTTCCTTAATTCCATCTCAACAATTCTCATTTGTTTTTCACAGTTTTCGAGAGCATCAGTATGAAACAGAAAGCAGAATTCTTCTCCTGTTAACTCCTCTCTCGAATAGCCAAACATTGTCCCTGTGACCGGATTCACATCAATAATATTTCTGTCGCCATCAAGGATAAGAATTGAATCCATTGCCGACTCAAAAAGATATTGAAAACGGGCACGGCTCTCTCGAAGCGACAGATTGGATGCTTTTTTTAATTTAAAGTCCCTGTAGGTGTTGAAAAGGAGAAATTCGATCAGAAACAATATCAGGAATAGAGAGAGTGGATAAAAATAATTTATGCTCTTAGTGATCTCAGAGAATGTGAATAATTCCCATCCCGGGATGTCCAGATTCTGTTTATTTATATAGTTGCTTTTGCCATCTATTTCAATCGTTTCCCAGGATAGATCAAATGGATACTTATTCAGATCCAGAGGCCCGAGCTGTCTTGACTCCATTATATCTGCCAGCCTGCTCTCAGATAGGGGTTTCGTCATTCCGTAGAGCCATTCCTTATTCGTTGAAGCAAATATGATTCCGTCAGGTGATATTATTCCTGCAGTAAGAGCAGAATCAACCAATATTTCATCCAATTGGCTTAAATTAAATTTTATAACTATCACACCGGTTATCCGTCCCTTGCTCCTTACAGGAAATCCGAAATACATCCCCCTCTCACCTGTTGTAACCCCGACAGCAATATAGAATGAATTTCTGCCAACGATCGCCTCCTTAAAATAGGGGCGGAATTTATAATTGTTGCCAATCAGTGTGGTGGAATTGTTATCATAAGAAGAACTGCCGATAACAAGTCCATCAGGATCCATCAGATAAACAATTGAAGCATCGATAGTTCTCTCAATCACGTCCAGATTTACAATCACCTCATTCTGTCGAGGTATCACAAGTCCGGCACTTATGTTGATTACCTGCTCGAGTGAAGATACTGACTCTATTATTCCCTGTTTTTTCTTGAAGAATGAATTTACAGAAACAGTTAAATCCTTTGCCTCCTGCGTTATCTCCTTTTTTTCATTATCAATTTTATTCAGTCTGAAGATCATTACAATTACCGAAAACAAAATAATATTGAGTATAATGAACAGAGGAGTTAAGGTTTTCTTCTTTTGTATCTTCTTCACCATTTCAGTAAATTATTATCTCTGAAGTTTTTTATGTCAAGAAGGAAGACTTGAGGCACTTGTCATTAAGTATTATAGAGATTGTCATTGACTCACTTCGTCAGCGTCATTCAGAATTGAAGAACTTGTCAGTTATGGTCACTATTAATCTGCTATTAATGACAAATTCTATAGCGCTTAATGACGTGAACAAAGTGAACTTATGACAAAAAAGTGAGTTCTTCTATTTACGGAATCTTGTGTAGATCCAGTCATATATACCTGTCAGTGTTATCAGGATAAACAGGAAAGAACCGATTGGAATTATTAAAATATACCAATTTCCAATAAGGCCTTTGAACAATCTTCCATTGTGAAGTTCAAACATATAGTTCCAAAGGGGGAGCCTGTTGTCTTCCGTTAACTCCAAGGGCTGGGAAAACCTTCCTTTTAATTCAGCACCTTTCAGAGGGATCACTCCCTGTTGAAATGCTGTTATAAACTCTTCACCATCCGGAGTCCTGAAATATCCCGAAATCATTTTATCTGCCGGTTTTACCGGTGAGACAAATCTAACCATCTTCCCGGAAACCATATCTATAGCCATCCTGTTCCCCGGAATATGATAAAGCCCGTTGAAAGAACCGATAATATAACCACCCGCAGGATACTCTTCAAAAACTGTTGCACCCATAACAAAAACGAGGATAGGGATCCTCGTTTTCACAAACTCTCCCTTCAGGTTCTCATCCCCTGCCCATATACCATCAGTCGCTTCGATCATTACCTGCTTCTTTGCTTTTAAATGAAGAGCGCTATGGATCTTTTTGTCCCAGGGATTATCGGGAAAATTACCGGGATAGAAAGCCACACCAATATCTCCCCTTGCTATCAGAGCAAGGAATGGAGGCCTCATAAAGAATGCCGTTACTCCTATCAGGATAAGAATAACTGCTGTCCAGATACCGAATTTAAGATGATATTTATAGAAAAAACCGTATGTTCTTTTATGTTTTCCTGCCTCCTTTTTTCTTCCTCTTCCATTTTTTTGGAAAATACCAGATATAAAAAGACGAGACACTTAAAAATATTATAAGCAGTCCGACAAGGTCAAATAATATCCTTCCGAAAATTCCCCACGCATGGCCGCCATGAAGATCAAAAAAAAGACGGACCAGAGAAACCTTCTCCACTTTGTTCTCCCCCTCCCTCAGTAGTCCGGTCTTTTTAAAATCATAACCCGATTTCCCCGAAGATGATTCCCATACGTTGGAAGGTGTAAATAAAACCAGTCTATCACCAATTTTCAGGACCTTCTTTACTTCAACATTTCCACTCAAAGGAAATATCTTTTCCCATCTTCCTGTTGCCGGATCACATACCCACAGGCCTCCGAAAGATGCTGCAAAGAGTTTTTGTTCTTCACCATCATTTTCAAGGAGGAGCAAATCATTAACCTTACCGTAATAGAGCGAATCAGTGTATCCATCCGACATCTTTTTGAATGTCCTTCCTCCGTCTGATGTTTTCCATATCCCCTTTTTACCGCCTGCAAAACCGGTTCGTTTATTATCCTTCATGAACAACAGCTCTATAAGGGAACTTCTGTTCCAATTATCTGTCCGGTATTGATCCGGTACCATCCATCCGGGTACTGATATCCCTGAAACAAGTCCGGGATGATTAAGAATTATTCCTGAAAAAGCTGACCATATAAGGAAAAGTATAATAAAAAGTCCAATATATTTATGAAGCCATTTTGACTTTCCGAAGATCCATTTAAATACTTTCATCCGCCGATTATATATTCTTACCCCCAAATGTGTCAATTCCGGTCATATATTCCTCGGGAATATCCATCATGTTTTTCTGTTATCAATTTTGAATAACAAATATCAGTCATTTGTTCAGAACAAATGAATGATGTTTTTTTAATAAGAACTGTACCCCAAATTTGGAACCGTCCCCAAAAATGGTTCCATTTTTCACAGAATAGGAATATAATGGGATATAATGAATTTTTTGATAAAGAGTCTTCTATATATAGTATCTTTTCCTGTGTTCAGCAGGATCTACGGACAATTTACCAGGATCAGAAGGCCGAAATTTCTCGTCCGGTTCATTGTAGACTTTTTTGTTAAAACCTATAGCATCTCAATGGATGAATACGAAGGCAATACAGACGACTATGATTCTCTTGCATCCATATTCATAAGAAAGCTTGATCCTGAAAAAAGGAAATTATCTCCTGATCCCCTGCACCTTCTTTCCCCCTCCGACGGAGTTGTCTCTTCAGTTGAACTTACCGGATCAGACAATGTGATCCAGGCAAAGGGGATCGATTACAGCCTGAGTGAATTTCTGAATATTGATCTCGATTTCAATAAAAAATGGTATGTGACAACAATTTACCTTTCACCCGGCGATTACCACAGGTACCACTTCCCCCTGGAAGGAGTTGTTACCGGATATTGCCACATGAAGGGGCATATTTATCCTGTCAACAATCTCGGCTTGAAGAATATAAAAAAACTGTTTGTCAGAAACGAAAGGATTGTCCTTAAAATGACCTCCGGGGAAAGACCATTTTATATTGGTGCTGTTGGCGCCACATTTGTTGGAAGCATAAAAATGGAATTTATTAATAAGTATAAACGGGATAACAAATGGAAAGATATCTCTTATTCCGCTTCCCAGACAGAAGAAATGGGAAGGTTCGAACTAGGGTCCACAATCATAATGGTAACACCGGAAGAGCTGGGTAAACCGGTTAAAGGGATCACAGGTAAACATGTCAAAACAGGAGAAAAACTCTTTCTGATCAAAAAATAATTCTTCCTAAATATGGATAGAGTATCCTCCTGCCTCTCCCAAAGCCTCCCAAACATTCTCACTGAGAGTCGGATGAATAAACACAAGGTCCCTGAATTCATCTATCTTTATCTTCTTTGATACAGCATAGGTCAGAAGAGGTAACAGTTCTCCCCCTTCTGCACCGAAAATATGTGCACCGAGGAGAGTATTATCTTTAGCAGATATCACTTTTACAATTCCTGTCTTCTCTTCGACCGCATTTGACCTTGAACCGGCTGAATACGGGAATCTTCCAACATTGTACTCTACCCCTGCCAACCTGGCCTCCTCTTCTGTTATTCCGACAGAGGCTAGTTCAGGAAATGTAAATACAGCTCCCGGAATTACCATCTCATGAATTTCCTTTCCATCCAGAATATAATCTACGATAGAGATCGCCTGGTGTGAAGCTTTATGCGCGAGCAGCGGATGGCCGATCACATCGCCACATGCATATATTCCGTTTACCCCGGTTTTAAGGTCTTTCCCGGTAACGATGAATCCCTTTTTATCAAGTTTTATCCCGATATCGGATGAAAATATATCTGAAGTGTTCGGTCGTCTTCCAACCGATAGAAGAGCTTTGGAATAGCTCTCTTCATGCACACCATTCTCATTTTTTACCTTAAAAGTAATTTTTCCGTTCTCTCTGTCAATGGAAGGATCTGAAACAGAAGTGGAGGTGAGCACCTTTATCCGGGTCTTTCTTAATTCACCAGCCAACATATCGGAAAGTTCCCTGTCGCTTCCGGGAATTATCTGATCCATAATCTCTACTATTGTTACTTCAGAACCGAGATAGCTGTAGATCACACCCATTTCTACTCCTATTGCACCGGCTCCGATAACAAGCAGCTTCTCGGGGATATCCTCAAGCATAAGTGCATCATTGGAATTGATAATAAATTCATTATCAAATTTCAAGTCAGGCAGTTCAGCCGGAGAAGACCCTGTAGCTAAAACTATATTTTTTGCCTCATATTTTTCACCGCTGTCTAACTCAACCAATCCGGGAGCTGTCACTTTCCCAGTCCCCTCGATCAGATCTACACCGCTCTCTTTCAGCAGATGCACTATCCCCCTGGTCAATTTAGATACCACTCTGTCTTTCTGCTTCAGTATTCCAGGAATGTCAACTTCATATCCATCAATTTTTACACCCAGTTTTTTTGCTGTTTTCAGGTTTTTAATTATCTTAACAGAGTTTAGAAGGCTTTTTGTGGGTATACAGCCATAATGCAGACAAGTACCTCCGGGAAGTTCTTTTTCGATTACACCAACATTCAGTCCTCTTTTCCCCGCTGATATTGCCCCTTCATACCCGGCAGGCCCGCCGCCCAGAAAAATAATGTCGTACATATGGATCTCCTTCTATGAAATTAGCTCTTTCATCTTCTTAACTGCATTTTCAAGTCCGATAAAGGCAGCATTGCTGATAATGGAATGGCCGATATTCATCTCCTCTATCTCTTCAATTTCGGCAATTGGGCCCACATTTCTGTATGTAAGTCCGTGTCCTCCATAAATTTTGAAATTAAGCTTATGGGCATACTGGACTGCCTTTTTAATCTTTTCTATTTCAATCATGGCAAAACTTGTCTTCCAGCTCTTTGCATACTCACCTGTGTTCAATTCGATCATTTTGATCCCCATTCTGTGACAGGCTTTTATCTGGTCAATATCCGGATCAATAAAAACTGAAACTTCCAATCCCGCAGCTTTGAGGTTTCCCGCAACCTCCACAACTTTATCTCCGAACATAAGCATATCAAGTCCTCCCGAAGTAGTTACTTCTTCAGGGCTTTCCGGTACCAGAGTGCAGGTGTCCGGTTTATACTTAAGGGCTATTTTAACCATATCCATTGAGACAGCCATTTCAAGATTAAGTTTTGTCTTCACAATTTTCCTCAACAGATCAAGGTCTTTTTCCTGAATATGACGTCTGTCCTGCCGCATATGGATCGTTATTCCGTCCGCGCCTGCAAGTTCTGCAATAACTGCAGCATAAACCGGGTCGGGCTCGTCCGTCATTCTTGCCTGCCTAAGTGTTGCTATGTGATCAATATTTACGCCTAATCTCATGATTTCTCTCCTATCTCTGAGACCAGATAATGCTCAAAGATCTCGAGATTATTATTTAATACATTCTCATCTTCGGACTCGATCATCAGTCTTACCTTTTTTTCTGTTCCTGAATACCTTATCAGGATCCTTGAATTGTCCCCGTGTTCTTTATTAAAAACCGCTATCATTCTGTTCAATCCTTCCCATTCTTTCAGCGGTCGTTTCTCTCTTATTCCAATACTTATTGTCGCTTGGGGAAAAGGTGTGTAAATATCCGATGCTTCAGAAACAGAAAGAGCAAGAGATTCCAGGGCTCTTAGAAACAGGAGTGAAGTCAGAATTCCGTCCCCTGTTTTCTGCATTTTGCTGAAAATTATATGCCCGGATTGTTCACCGCCAAGGACTGAAGATCTTTTTTTCATCTCTTCATAAACATGCCTGTCACCTACATCACTCCTAAAAAAAACAATCCCTGATCTCTTCAACTCCCTCTCCAGAGCAAGGTTTGACATTATGGTTCCAACTATTACGGGATTAAACTCAGGATCACTTTTGATCAGATATTTTGCAATTAAAAAAAGAATGAGATCTCCGTCAATGTCCCTGCCGGAGCCATCAACCATAAGAACCCTGTCTCCGTCCCCGTCAAACATAATGCCGATCTCTCCTTCGCCCGATAAGATCTTCTCTCTAATAAAATCAGGATTAGTTGATCCGCATCCGGCATTTATATTTTTCCCGTCAGGGGCAAAGTTATATGGGATATGCTCTATACCAAGTTTAGAATATATCAGAGGAGCTGCTTCTGATACAGCTCCATTAGCACAATCCAGGAGTAAACCTGAAACATCCGGAGAAAGTCCTGAAAATGTGTCAACAAGATAATCTGTATAGTTATCTATCGCGTTAAACGGTTTTATTTTTCTGTTTTTCAAAGTACCGGACAAATTCATATCGGAATAAAAAATCTCTCCGATCCTGTCCTGGAGATCATCAGGAAGTTTTTCTCCATCTGGACCGAATAATTTTATACCGTTATCTGACCATATATTATGAGAAGCCGTGATCATGATTCCGAGATCAAAATCACCTTGAGCTACATTACAGGACAGACCGGGAGTAGGAATAACTCCGGCACTGAAAATTTGAGATCTATTATTGATCCCCCGGGAAATACCCTCTTCTATATCACTCCCGGATATCCTTGTATCCCTCCCGATAAGGACCTTCACATCCCCCATACATTCTGAAACAGAAAAGCCGATCCTTTCGAGAGAGTTTAAGTCAAGGGGAAATTTTCCATATTCAGATCTGATCCCGTCCGTACCGAAGAGGGATTCGCTACTTCTCTTTTCCATTAATGTTCTTAACTTTCAGTGAAACTTCAACACTATCAAATCCTTCGAACCTGAGTATATCTTCACTCTTCTCGAGAGAAATTTTTATTACTGAACTTTTGGATATTTCCGAAAGGTTTATTTTTTCTGCTCCGTAAACGGTATTCAGGTTTTTTATTTCCGACTTATAACCGAAGATCCTCACCTTTTCTGGATTGATCTGCCTCTCAAGGAGTGCTACGCCGTTTGGAAGCCTTCCTGAATACAATATCCTTATAGGGACTTCCTTATAAAAAAACTCCCTCACGGTTACTTCAAAAATCTTCGGATTTATCGACACTATCTCGATACCTTCCGGATATTTCAGGTGATCTTCGGTGTACATAGTCAGTTTAGTACTTTCTTTCACTTCGTTAAGATCAATACTAATATTAAAATCACTCTCACTGATTTTCCCTATCTCTTCAGCCGTACCTCTGACCATAACTCTTATCGTATTCGGCCTGTTCTGAACATCAATCATTTCTGAAACATTCAGATGTTCAATATTAACAATAAAATTCTTCTCCAGATATGTCCTCTCCCTTCCGGATATCAGGACCCAGACAGTGACAGCAAGGAGAAATGCAGTCAGTTTCAATCCTTTATTGTTTAAAAATATATTTCTAAAGTTCATCTTATTCTACAGCTCATAAGTTTTAAGCCTGCTCCTCAATCCCTCTCTGTCCAGACCTCTGATCAGTTCTCCGTTTACTGCCATCGAGATCTTCCCGGTTTCCTCTGAAACCACAACAGCTATACAATCGGTTTGCTGTGTAATCCCGATCGCAGCAAGATGCCTTGTTCCGCTCGGAGACAACTCCAGGAGGGGAGGCAATTGGAAAAAGCATTTAGCCATTGTGATCTTATCGCGGCTTATAACAACTGCTCCATCGTGAAGGGGTGAACCGGGGGTGAATATTGTCAGAAGAATATCTTTATTTACATCTGTATTGATGGGCACAGGTTTGTTTACATAGTTGATGATCTTGTTCTCTCTCTCAATGGCAATCAGAGCGCCGATCTTAGACAGTGAGAGTGCAACTACTGTATTGACTATCTCATCCATAACTTCGGAGGTTTGATCCAGATTGTATTTGGTCCTCAATCTGCTCCCTATCTCCGCAAGCACATTTCTCAATTCATCCTGGAACAGCACAATTATAGCGATGATAAGGTAGGTGAGAAAATTATCTATAATGAACGAAAATGCTGTCAGCTTCAGCAAGCTTGCAATGATTGCGAAAACCCCGATGAGAGCCAGACCAATCGCCATCTGATATGACTTTGTCCCTTTAATGAGCAATAATATATAGTAGAAAATAATAAAAAGAAAAATAATATCTATAACATCACTAATCCCGAATTTTGAAAATGCAATTACTATTTTCTCAAATATCATTGATCAGCAGTTTTTTTCTCTTCTTTTTTTGCTTTCCCTTTTTTTGCTTTCCCGTTACCTATTATACTGCTAATCTCATCAGATGAGAGGGCTTCCTGCTCAAGAAGCATCTGTGCGATTTTTTCGAGTTTGTCCCTGTTTGCCCGGATAGTTTTCTCAGCATTCGAATAGGCAGAATCCAGGATCTTCTTTACTTCCGCATCGATCTTTCTTGAAGTCTCCTCTGAATATTCTGCATGAGACATCATATCTCTGCCAAGAAATATCATATCATTCTTATTTGAAAAACTTACCGGCCCTAGAGAGGACATCCCCCACTCGCATACCATCTTTCTAGCAATTGCTGACGCTCTTTCAAAATCATTACCGGCTCCGGAAGTCAGAATATTAAGGAAAACATCTTCACTTATCCTTCCCGCCATCAGGACTGACAATTGCGCCATAAGATACTCTTTGGAGTAAGTGTATTTGTCATCGATCGGAAGCTGCTGAGTAACTCCAAGAGCCATCCCCCTAGGAATAATTGAAACCTTGTGTAGCGGATCGGCTTCTTTCTCAAGTGAAGCGATCAGAGCATGCCCTGCTTCATGATATGCAGTTATCTTCTTTTCTTCTTCGGAAATTATGAGACTTCTCCTCTCACTCCCCATAAGAACCTTATCCTTTGCATATTCAAAATCTGACATCTCCACTTTTTTCTTTCCCATCCTTGAGGCATAGAGTGCAGCTTCATTTACCATATTTGCAATATCCGCACCTGTAAATCCTGGTGTAGACCTTGCAAGTACTTTTATGTCAACATCTTTGGCTATCGGAGTTATTTTGATATGTACATTAAATATTGCTTCACGTCCCTTAACATCAGGCGAAGAGACCATTATTCTTCTGTCAAATCTTCCCGGTCTGAGCAGAGCGCTGTCCAGAATATCCGGCCTGTTTGTAGCTGCAATAATAATAACACCGACATTAGGGGCAAATCCATCCATCTCCACCAATAACTGATTAAGGGTCTGTTCCCTCTCATCATGGCCGCCGCCCAGGCCGGCGCCCCTCTGCCTTCCAACAGCATCTATTTCATCGATGAATATCAGGCAGGGAGAATGTTTCTTTCCCTCATCAAAAAGGTCTCTTACCCTTGACGCGCCGACACCCACAAAAAGTTCAACAAAATCAGATCCTGAAATTGAGAAGAACGGAACATTGGCTTCTCCGGCAACCGCTTTGGCCAGGAGGGTTTTACCCGTACCGGGAGCTCCTACAAGCAGAACACCTTTTGGGATTTTCCCGCCGAGCCTCTGGAATTTTTTTGGCTCTTTCAGGAACTCAATTATCTCCTGAAGCTCTTCTTTTGCCTCCACGACACCTGCTACATCTTTGAAAGTGATCTTATTTTTCTCACCCGAAAACATCTTCGCTTTACTCTTTCCGAATGAGAATGCCTTTCCGCCACCCTGTTGTTTCATCATCATCATCCAGAATGCGATAAGTATCAGGAAAGGTGCAAAACTCAACAGGTAGGAGATCCACTCCCCCTTGTTCACCTTTTCCACCTTAATTTTAACACCGTTTGACCTTAACTTCTCAACAAATGCGGGATATTCCAGCGG
This sequence comes from Candidatus Aminicenantota bacterium, assembly GCA_963827565.1. Taxonomy (GTDB): domain Bacteria; phylum Acidobacteriota; class Aminicenantia; order UBA2199; family UBA2199; genus UBA647. The sequence continues at coordinate 63,216 of CAWHBG010000001.1, read as the reverse complement.
CATCACGGTTTCATAATCAAGGATTCCCCCTCCATCGGGTGAATCCAGTTTCCCCGACACTTCATTCGATTTAATAAATGCAGAAATTATCTCTTTTTTTTCAACTCTGTTCATAAAATCTGAAAAATCTATTTTTTGAATCCGCCCTCGGGAAACATCGGACAACATTCCGTATAGCAGGACCATTATAATTCCTGAAAAAATCCAGAACATAAAGCCTTTCGGCCTCTTCTGGTTTATATTCTTTAAGTTTTTCATATCTTTCATCTCTTCCTCTTCTTTAGTTTTAATTATAACACAAAAACTTATCTTATAAAAATCCGAAAATTCAGTCATACAGAGGATTTTAGGATCAAATTTAACGTTGACAATATTTCCTCCATATGTTAAAACCGGAACGGAGATGGAAATCAATGGGTAAGATTATAGGTATTGATTTGGGGACTACAAATTCTGTTGTTTCCTATATGGGTGAAAACGGGGCCGAGCTTGTTTTAACTTCTCAGGGCAAAAGGTTAATGCCTTCCCTCGTAGCTTTCACAAAAGATGACAAGATTCTTGTAGGTGATCCTGCTAAAAGTCAGATGATTTTAAACTCAAACACTGTCCATTCAGTAAAACGTCTTATGGGGAAACGGTACTCGGAAGTTGAACCCTATCTGTATCAGTTCAATTATGAGATTGTTCCTGATGAAGACGACAAACTGAAGATAAAGATCGACAAGGTTCTATATTCAGCTGAAGAGATCTCGGCAATGATAATCATGGAACTTAAACGGGCAGCTGAGAGCCATCTGAATGATACTATCGACGGGGCAATAATAACTGTTCCTGCATATTTTAACGATTCACAACGTCAGTCAACAAGGGATGCCGGTGAAATAGCAGGATTAAAAGTTAAAAGGATCATCAATGAACCTACAGCGGCCTCTCTCGCTTTTTCAATGAAGATCACAGGGGAAAAGAAGATATTGGTATACGATTTTGGAGGCGGTACCATCGATGTGTCTGTACTTGATATTCAGGATGAGGTTATTAAAGTTCTTGCAACAGCAGGAGATATAAATATAGGTGGAGATGATTTTGATATAATGCTGACAGAAGTATTCCTTAAAGAGATAGAAAAGGATTCCGGTGTTGACCTGACAGATGATAAGATAGCAATACAGAGATTGAGAGATGAAGCGGAGAAAGGGAAGAAAATGCTGTCATCAGAACCATCTTATGAGATCAACCTACCCTTTTTAACAGAGACAGATGAAGGGCCGGTTAATTTTCAGAGAGTTCTGGAAAAATCGGAATTTGAAAACCTTATACGGGAGAAGGTTGAAAAAACAATAGAGATCTGTGCAAGCGCTCTTCAGTCATCAGGTATCACTCCCGATGACCTTGATGATATTCTCCTCGTAGGGGGAACAACCAGAATACCTTTTATACAGAAAAGGCTTAGTGATTTTTTTCAGAAAGCCCCAAACAAAAAAGCTAATCCCGATGAGATAGTTGCAATCGGAGCTGCGATCCAGGGAGCTATAACCACCGGAGAAAGCCGTGATATATTACTTGTTGATGTAATAGCAATGTCATTAGGAGTGAAAACTCATGGAGGAGTTTTCACCAAACTTGTAAAATCAAACACAACTATCCCCACTTCGCAAAGCATGGTCTTCTCAACAGCAGAGAATGATCAGACAGAGGTTGAGATCGATGTTTTCCAGGGGGAATCAAAAAAAGTTGAGAACAATAAACTTCTGGGCAAATTCATACTCAGCGGGATCAAACCTGCACCTGCCGGTGAACCGAGGATAGAAGTATCTTTTAATATCGATATTAACGGCATTCTCCTTGTTTCAGCCATCGACCTTTCGACAAAGAACACCAAAGAGATCCGTGTCCTCCATTCCGGGCTGCTTGAAAATACCGAGATCGAAGATTTAAAAGAGAAGTATTCGGATGCGGAATCGTTCGAGGAGGAGATGGCAGATAAAAACGTGCTGAAAGAAGATATTATGCTTATCTCATATTACCTCGAAGTTTCTTCAAAAAATAAAGACCTGCCTGAGGAGATAAGAAAAGATTGTAATTCAGTGAGAGAAAAGATCCTTAAAGAAATAGAAACAGACAATTATGAAAAACTGCAGAAACTGAAAAAAGAGTCATTAATGTTCCAGGAAGATATTAAAGTTATCATCGAAGAGGATTCCATAAAGAAAGGAGCGGCGCAAAAAAAGAAGAAAGGTGAAAAAAAATTAAAAAAAGATGATACTAACCCCTTTCTTAAAGTTCCTAAAGACCTTGTAGAATAATTATGGATCTTATTCGGGCGTGAATCCTGATTCTTTAATAATACTCTTCACCAAATCTGACCCTGCATTACCGTCATATCTTACCTCTTTCTTATCAAGCAGGACTTCAATTCTTCCTATCCCCTCAACACCTTTTAATGAGTTTTCAATAGTCATCTTACAATGGTTACAGGTCATATCCTTAACAGTAATCTTCTCCATATTTCCTCCTCTGTTCTTCTTGAATTTACCAACAAGGTCAAATCTGCTGTTCAAAAGCAGAAACATTAATAAAATACCCGACAGCAATGTGAGCAGGCCTGTATCATCTTCTCCATGAACATGAGATGTGACCGGTGATATTTTCAATTCATTGATCAATAGATCGAAAACAATTCCAAGTCCTATCGATGTAAGAACGATAGATATGAGATATATCACTGCCACTTTCATTCCCAGCTTTTTATATACGAAGGAGAGGGTTACCGTATTTGTCGCAGGCCCGGCTATAAGAAATGCAAGTACTGCCCCGGGCAATATCCCTTTCATAAGCAGAGAGGCGGCTATCGGAATTGATCCGGTCGCACAGACATAAAGGGGGACAGAAATAAGCAGAATTATAAAATAGTGGAGAAAGGGAGTGGTAAGATAAGCCGATGCAAAATCGTGAGGTATCAGGGCCGATATAAGTCCGCCTGCCGCAACACCAATGAAAAGCCATTGAGCGATCTCAGAGGGGAGAACTTTAAATCCATAAGAAAATATGTCCTTAAATTCCTTTTTCACCTCTTTTTCTCTCTCGGGAACTACCGCAGTTTCTTCACCGTTTCCCGCAATATGGGTGGCAATACCGACCACGATCCCTGAAAAGAGAGAAGCAAGAGGCCTGAACACAGCAAAAACAGGACCCATAAGCGCATAGGTCGCAAATATGGAATCAACTCCGCTTGAAGGTGTTGAAACCAGGAAAGACATAACGGAACTCTTGGAAGCCCCGTCTTTCCTTAACGATTCTGCAAGAGGTATCACTCCGCATGAACATATGGGGAGAGGGATACCGAGCATTGTAGCCTTGATAGTAGATGCAATACCACTTTTCGCAAAATGCCTCCTTATATAAGACTCACCGAGAACAGTATGAATTACTCCCGCAAAGAAAAATCCCAACAAAAGATAGGGACTTATTTCGAGAAATAGAAATACCGTTTCTGATATAAATTTTTCTAGAAAGTTGATCATTATAAATCAGACAATTTCAACAGGAAAAACTCTCCCTGAAAATTGAATTATTTTTTTATAAACAGCTGCTGATGTTTTTTATTTTTTTTTAATGTAAAGGCCTTCAAACTGATCAGTAAGAGATCTCAGCATAATAATGTTCTTGATATCAGTGGTCTGTTTCCCCTTCATTGAGTAAATAAGAAGTTTATGCAGGGTAGACAATTTTTTTTCATAATTCTCAGCCCCCGGTTTGATCCGCTGAGTCATAAAATATTGGGTCACTATATTCTGCAGTTTTAATGCATGATCTTCCTTGTTCATTATCCATCTGACCAGCTGATTGTATTCAACTGCCTCTGCTTTTTCAAGTTTTTTTATCTGATTCATAGATTTTTCCATAGTTGTAATATGTTCCCTGATCAGATTGATCCTCACCGAGTCTTCATAGATACCGCACGGGATCTCACAATGTGCAGACAAATTTACAACTCCGGCAACAAGGAGCATCAATACTATTATAATTTTTAAATTTTTCATTTTACTCTCCATTGTTAATTTTACAATATATTTCGTTAAATTACAACAATATATGCACTCTGGCTCATTTTCGGAGCACCAGGAGACAGATTCTCTGTTTAATGACCTTATGGTATAATTATTTGTAAGATCCGGATACCGCCCGGGAAAACCTGAGGAGATCTTAAATGGTAAATAGGCCTGAAAAAACTGATTATTACCTTGATATTGCTAAAGTTGTATCATCCCGTTCCACCTGTCTTAAAGTCCTGATCGGATCGATAATCGTCAATGACGACCAGATCATAGCAACCGGATATGTGGGAGCACCAAGAAAAACAAAAAGTTCACTTGAGCATGATTTCTGCCTGAGACAGAAACTGGAAATTCCATCAGGCACTCAATATGAGATGTGCAGATCAGTACATGCAGAACAGAATGCGATAATAAATGCAGCAAGAGCAGGAGTAAGTACTATCGGCGGAGACATGTATATTTACGGGAAGAACAGGATAACAGATAAAGATCTGGATGCTTTTCCATGTTTCATCTGTAAGAAAATGATAATAAACAGTGGAATTGAGAGGGTGATCTGCTCCCTCAGTGATTCTAAAAAAAGATATAAGATCTTTTCAATCGATGAATGGATAAATGAATGGCAGAGGTCGGACATCATTGAAGACAAATATAAATACAAGGGATAACACAGATCATATGAAAGCAAATCATATAGGACTGACCGGAATGATGGCTTCGGGAAAGGGTGAAATTGTAAAAGTTCTCGAGGAACTCGGTTACAGATATACATCACTCTCAGATATAGTCCGCGAAGAAGCAGCGCTGACAGGACGGACTGTATCGAGGGATGAGATGCAGGATATAGGGAACCGGCTCAGGAGCAATGGGGGACCCGGTGTACTTGGCAGGAAAGTCCGTGAAAAAATTGAAAGCCTGCCTCCCGAGAGTTGGGTGATAGACGGGATACGGAACCCTCATGAAGTAACTGAATTAAGGAAACTTAAATCTTTTACACTTCTCGCTGTAATTTCCGGCAGAGATCTTATCCTGAAACGTCTGATGGACAGGATGAGGGATACCGATATAGCAGATCAGCAGCAGCTCAACGAAAGACTCGACAGGGAAATGGGGAAGAATGAGCCTGAAGGTGGCCAGCAGGTTGGGAAATGTATTGAAATTTCAGATCATTTTATCGATAATAACGGAAGCCTTGATGACCTGAGAGCAAAAGTAATTGAAACTCTCAGGATAATGGAGGAGAAAAATGGGTGAAAGAACCGCAGTTTATCCGGGATCCTACGATCCGCTTACAAATGGACATATAGATATTATAGAGAGGGGACTTAAACTTTACGACCGGATAATTGTCACAGCATTGAAGAATCCTTCAAAAACATACCTCTTCTCTCTTGAAGAGAGGATCGCCATTATGGAAGAGGTTTTTAAAGGGCGGAAAAATATTGAGATCGATTATTTTGAGGGCTTACTGGCAGATTACCTGGACAGAAAGAATACATTCACTGTTGTGCGTAGCCTGAGAGCAATATCAGATTTTGAGATCGAATTCCAGATGGCACTTATGAACAGAAGTATAAATGACAGGATTGAGACCATTTTCCTGGTACCTTCGATCTCATACTCTTTCCTCAGTTCCAAACTTGTTAAAGAGATCTACAAGTTCGGTGGTGAGATCAACTCCATGGTACCGGATATTGTTGATAAAAGGCTGAAGGAGAAATATTCCGGGAAGTAAGTCCCTTACCCCAATCCGTTTATTTTTCTGTTGATCAGAGTTGCCTGGAAAGCAGCACCGAATCCGTTATCAATATTAACAACACTCAACCCTCCCGCACATGAATTCAACATGGACAACAAAGCTGCGATACCTTTCAAATTAGCTCCATAACCGACAGATGTAGGAACAGCAATAACCGGAGTTGATGTCAGTCCTGCTACAACCGAAGGTAATGCCCCTTCCATACCGGCAACAACTATTAAAACTGAATAATCGTTCAACTTTTCCCTCAGGTCGAGGATCCTGTTGATACAGGCTACTCCCACATCATACTCTTTTTCAACAATGTTTCCGAAATATTCAGCAGATATAAATGCTTCCTCGGCTACATTCTCATCAGAAGCTCCTGCTGTGAGAACGAGAATCTTCCCTTCCAGTGATGGCTTTATTTCCCTGTCAAAAGTTATGATCCTCCCTTTCGGGATAGTACTTTAAAGTTTTAAATTCCGATTTCAGAGCGTCCGCCTTTTCAGGATCGATTCTTGTTACAAGAACATTTTCTTCAAGATCTTCGAATTTTCTTATAATCTTTATAAGCTGTTCAAGTGTTTTACCGCTTCCGTAAATCACCTCCGGAAGTCCTCTTCTGAACTTTCTGTGAAAATCGAGTTTTATCTCCCCGATATCCTTGTATGGAAAATGTTCAATTATCTTATAGAACTCTTCTTCGGAAATCTTCCCTTCTTTAAGAAGTTTTATTTTTTCTTTCAAAATGCCGCCCATTATTTCTGAAATTCTTCTTCTCCTGCTCTCTTCCTCCGTTTCTTTCCCCCTGAGTTTTAGACCTCCACAATTTCTGTTTCTGATAGTTTGGATGAGGGCGGTACGGAAATTTGACCTTAACAGGGTCAACGCCGATTATGTTCTGCCACCTGTTATTCCCCAGACCTTCTTTGTAAGAATGGAAGATATAAGGAATCTCGTCTGCCTCAAATCCCATTACATAAGCAGCAAGCGAATCTGCAAGGACCGGGTCTTCAGAGGCGATAGCAAATCCATGAAAAACCGGACTCCCTTTTATCGGCCCCTTCCCCTCCATCCCATAGAGGCCGTCTGCCAGCACAAGTGAAGGTGAAACACGTTTCAATAATTGAGCAAAATTTCTGCCGGCCATATCAAGCTGTTTTGCATATCTCTCTTCATCCGGAGATCTTAAGTTTTTTTATATCGTTGAGGAATCCTCCGAAAAGCAATCCTCTCTCTTCAGCTTTAACATAACCCTGATTGCCCCGGTATTGATAATATACATGGGAATAGATGGTGGGTTTTTGGTGGAACAACTGCGATAGTATAATCCGCATCAAACTCCGTATAGTGTACCTCTCTTTTACCTGTAAGAGTTTCAACTTCAAATTTTTTATCATGCGGAAGTGCATCCAGATCCTGGAGTTTCACCCCCATAAGTTCCACTTCTTTATACCTGAACTTATAAAAAATATCCCCTGTACTTTTTTTGGTATAAAAAGCTCCGTCCGATCCTTCAATAACTGTTATATCATTTATTCCGTAATTTTCCCTCAGATAAATGATAAGGCTTTCAACAGTCTCATAATGAGTATTAGCATATATTTCTCTGGATCCGGAAAGATTGATCTTGATGGCAACCCTGTCGGATGATTTTATTGATAAATTAGGCGCTATTGCATCAAGGATTTTTTTTACAAACTTCCCCTGTCTGGTCTCCTTAGTGAGAGCGATCTCTTTCCTGTTCATCAATTCGGGCTGAACCTATTTGATTACATCAAAGGGTAGTATCACCTTCCCTTTCAGCCCCTTCATATTGTTATCAACGATATCAATGGAAGAGAATAGCTGCCTTCTGCAAGCTCTGCATTCTTCATTCCAATAAGTTTGACGGGCTGGAAGAAATACGGATTCTGAAGTTTTACAGGTTTGAATGCTGCTATTGTTTTCTTCCCCTTTTAATATCGATATAATTGCATCAAGATCCCATGGCGGATTCTTCTGAACCATCTTTGCTCCCTTAAGGAAAAATGTAAGTATTGGTGAATCCCCTGATTTAAACTTATATGCTGTTCCGGTGTATGGTGAAAACTCCTGCTTAACAATTCCGATCTGATAATTATCTTTTACTACTGTAAATCTTTTCTCCGCTTCAATAAGTGTGCCCGACTTCTTTATAAAAAACCGGACGTGATGTTTCAAGGACCTTTCTCTGTGCCGCAATATCTGCCAGGGTAAGTTTCGGGACTTCCAGTTCTGCTAAACAGATGTCCCGTCTTCTGAATTATCAAACGAATCCACTACCATGAGCAGTTCATATTTTCCCGGCTCCAGTATAAGGCCGAATGAAAAATATTCCATATCTCCTGACTCCGTCATAAGGAATCTGAGATTTAAACTTCTGAATCTCGGCTCCATCTTTCATAACCTTCAGGTAAAGATTGTGGTAGGAGGTCCTCTTTTTATACACAGGAGGTGCCGGTTTTTCAAAAGTTTTTAAAGCCAACTTTCTTTGCACTGTCTTTTATTTTCTTGTTCTTTTCTTCGATCTTAACATTCTCCTCAGCTGTCTTCTTTTCCATATTTGCTATATAAGTGTCATATTTAAGCTTTACAGCATCAAATTTTTCTTTCCGGACCTTTTCAAGCTCTTCTATTTTTGCATCCAGATCCGCAGTAAAAAGAAAGTTTACAAAAACAGATTTCTGCAGAACATAAAAGTAAACATCTAATTTTTTCAAATTATAAACATCGTTTGATGTTCTGGTCTTCAAAAGTCCGTTAAAACTTAATTGTACTTTTTCCGGCACATCACTTTTTATTTCACCGGTTCCAGCTCCTTTATCCTGTGCCAACCCGGTCAGACTAAAAATAAGTAGTAAGCTTAACATAAGAGTTCTTTTTATCATGAAATTAACCTCCCTTCTGAGATTGATTATAACCCATCAACCTTCAAATTTCAATTTAAGCCATGAGTGGATCCCGCAATAATCTCCGTAATACCTGTAATGTCCGGTTATCTTATAACTGAACAATACATCATCCAGTTCAGGACCGGCACTAATATTGTGAACAATCAGGTATCTTTTCCGGTCAGTCTGATCTTCTGTTCAACAACAATACCTATGTGGGGAAGACCTGAGGGGAGTTTCCAACTTACAATATCTCCGGGGAAATAATCTGCCGGAGTAAAAAGTAACCGGGAGAACAATCCCTTTCCTTGAAAAAAAAACACGAAGGTTCGGAACCCTTCTGTGATCAATGTTGGTGTCCGGATTTTTCAACCCCCATATATCCGGATATTCGGAAAAATTATTTTTAAGGTCAAGATGAAGATCTTTCTGAAGATCAATACCGAGAACCCGGTATGACCTGATAAGAACATCGGTACAGACACCGGTCCCGGAGGGGACATCCCCTCCGGGATAACCGATCCTTTTATAACTTCCGTCATATCTGACTTCACAATCTGTTCTTGCAAGAGCTGCTTCAGAGAGTTTTCGGCTGAAACCTTCCGGTTCTCCATCTCTGAATCCGAACAGAGAAAGGCAATAAAAAACAAGAATGAAGAAAATTGTTTTCTTCATTTTTCATAGCTTCTAATAGTTTGTTTCCTTGATCTCAAAATATGCCTGAGGATGGAGACAGGCGGGACAAAGATCAGGTGCTTTGGCTGCTTCATGGAGGTAACCGCAATTGCTGCACTTCCATACAACAACACCATCTTTTTCAAACACTTTTCCCTCATCCAGATTTTTATAAAGTTTCAGATATCTCTCTTCGTGAGCTTTCTCAACTTTAGCGATCAGCCTGTATGTAGCGGCAATTTCAGGGAATCCCTCTTCATCAGCAGTTTTTGCAAATGAGGGATACAGGTCTGTCCACTCTTCATTTTCACCTTCTGCCGAAGCCTTCAGGTTCTCAAGTGTTGTACCGATCACTCCTGCCGGGTATGCAGCAGTTATTTCAACCATTCCCCCTTCCAGGAATTTAAAAAATCTTTTTGCATGTTCCTTCTCATTTAATGCAGTCTCCGCAAAAAGTACTGAGATCTGTACGAAACCCTCTTTTTTTGCCTGCTTTGAAAAGTAATCATAACGCATGCGAGCCTGAGATTCACCGGCAAATGATTTCAACAGATTCTGTTCTGTTTTAGTACCTTTTAAACTCTTCATATCTATCTCCTTAAATTAATTTTTATCAGATTTATTAAACTCCCCGGAAATATTGAGTTTAAAACCGGAAGCTTTAAAGCCGGGGATCATTTTTTTTCCAAGGTATTTGTCAATAATTCCGGACAATTCCTCATCATAATAATCTTCAATCATATCAGAATTACTGCTTATCAGATGGTGATGATTTCCGGAAACGACATCATACCTCATCTTATCACCCAGAGTGCTTATCCTCTCGATCAATCCATTGGTAGCCAGTATATCCAGGATGTTGTATATAGTACCGATTGCAATGTTGGGAAGTTCCACTTTTGATCTTCTGAAAACTTCCTCTGCTGTTGGATGATCGTTCAGATCCGATACCGCCTTCATCACCAATACTCTCTGCGGTGTGACCTTAAGGCCGCAAGACTTTAATTTTTTGATCAATGATTCTGTATTCATTCTTATAGTAAATAATAATAATTCTTATTTAATAAAGATTCAACCTTTTTAATCTGAAAAATCATTTTTTTTGTAGGGGTGACCCTTGCGGTTACCCAAAATACTTTAAGCAAACCTCATTAAAGGAAAAATTTAAATCCTACCAAAATCCACATTCTTAATTAATTTAAGATCACCCGGATTTTTGACAAGAATCTCCAATAGGTAGATAATAAAAAATTCAGGAGGAATCATGAAAAAAGTTATTTTTTTAATATTGATCACATATCTTATTATCAATATAGCACCAAAGTCTTTTCCTGCTGCAGATCTTATTTTACTGAATGGAAAGGTGATGACAATGGACACCCGGAATCCTGAAACCACTTCCGTGGTAATCGTCGGGAAGAAGATCCAGTATACCGGCGACAAGGTAGGGGCGCTGAAATTCAGGGATAAGAATACAAAGGTGATCGACCTGAAGGGGAAGACTGTGATCCCGGGACTTCATGACGCTCACGTTCATTTTGAATCAGGCGCTGATCTGATATCGGACAGGTTAAGCCTCCGGTTTTTGAACAAAGTTCAGATATTGGAAAAAATAAAGGAAGCTGTGGATATCTCCCCTGCGGGAGCGCTGATAAAAGCATACAGCTACAATCATGCATACTTCAAAGACAAAAAATTCCCGGACCGCCACGATCTGGATAAGATCGCCCCGAATAATCCTGTGATTATAACAAGAGTAGACGGCCATTCGATATGGGTCAATTCAGTTACTCTCAAGATGGCCGGCATCACAGAGAAAACACCCGACCCCCAGGGGGGAGAACTTCTGAGAGATGCTGCAGGATTTCCAACAGGGATTTTAAAAGAGAACGCTGAAGGCCTGGTTAACAATGTAAAAGGGCCGAAGATGGTTGTCCCCGGTTCATCGGGGGAGAACAAACTTCTTAAAGGGATCAGGTACGCAAATAAACTGGGGCTCACATCGGTGACCACCCAGGGCAGCCTCAGGCTTATGAGGGAACTGAATGAGTTTGATAAAGCAGGTAATCTCACGCTCCGGTTCAATCTGTGGATAACCCCTGAAGAGATGAAGAGATGTGTAGAACAGGGGATAAAATTCGGAAGCGGTTCGGATAAAGTACGTGTGTCATTTGTCAAGGTTTTTGCTGACGGTTCACTCGGATCAGTGTCAGCTGCTTTTTTTAAACCATACAAAAATAATCCGTCAACAAGCGGGATCCTGATCCACCCCATAGACGAACTTGACAGATTGATCTCTGATGCACATATGAACGGATTTCAGACAGGTGTCCATGCGATCGGGAACAGGGGAGTTCACCTGGTTCTGAATGCCGTCGAAAAAGCACAGAAAAAATATGGACCAAAAGGGCTCCGGCACAGAATTGAACACACACAATTTATTACAGATAAAGACCTTCTGAGATTTTCAGAACTGAAAATGGTCCCCTCCATGCAGCCAACCCATTGCACCACCGATCTGCTTGTGGTTGAAGAGAGGGTCGGAAAAAGAGAGGGCGCGACAGGGATACCGTTGGAATTCTTTCCGGAAAAAAGGGATCATGCTTGCATTCGGTACTGACTGGCCTGTGGAACCGCTCGACCCGAGAAGAGGCCTTTACTCTTCTGTTGAAAGAAAAAATATTGAGAATGGGCAACCGGAAGGGGGATGGTTCCCCGGGGAGCAGATAAGTATTTATGATGCCGTAAAATATTATACCCTCGGCTCTGCCTATGCATCCTTTAATGAGGCCAGGATCGGATCGATCGAATCGGGAAAAATCGCAGACCTCACTGTCTTTGACGGCGATATTGACGAATTGTGCAGGAAAAATAAAAGAGCATTGCTGAAAGTACCGGTCTTCTCGATCCTGGTGGACGGAAAGATAATCGGTCACAAAAGAAAATAAACGGATCTCTTTTTAATCTTTTCCTTGATTTGTCAATGAACTTCTGTATCCCAATATTAGTGAGTTCAAGGGGAGGCCGGTGTGATCTGCCACAATTCTGCATTTCACCTTGAAGATAAATAATATATCCTTCTCCCGTTCCATTTCGAGTGTTTCAAAATTCCCCTGACCTTTCGAAATAACGATGTCCGCATGGTCATAAATTTGTACAAAATCCGGATCAGCGTATTTGATCATTGTGCCGGCATAGGTCGATCCGGTCTCAACGATCTCGGCATATTCCCCTATCCCGATATATTCTGCATCTTCCTTAATAATGTCATTGATTGCCGGCCCCGATCGGACGCCATACACAATTCTCAGTTCAGGGAACTTAATTTTCAACTGCTCCATAAAAAACATATCAAAAACTGCTTCACCCGCATTATCGGAGATGATCAGAACACTTCCGGCTGTATTAAGTTTATCCTTCAGTTTTTCATAATCGTTCACCGTAATTTCAATATCATCAACATCTCTGAAGAGCTCGTCCGTATCAAATATCTCTACCCCGCCATAATCTATTATATTTCCCAAAAGAGAATAGAACAGAGATGTGAACAACGGATCATCTGATCCCGATATCCTCTCCCTGAACAACCGGACATTGTCAAGTATCAGGTCATTCTGTTCCTTCCTTAACTTCCTGTAGGGATCGTTTCCCCCGGTCAATCCCGTAACCGCATCATAAATTTTCCCCGAAAAAAACGGCGGGGTCATGCCTGAGTAGTCAGTTTCCAACGTTTTTCTAAGCGCCTCTTTAAAAACCTGATCCGACATGTTTTTGTCGAGCCTCATATAGTCTGTGGCCCTTATTATCTGATTCAGTATACAAACGGCACATTCATTTCTCATCAACATGATTCATCTCCAAAAGCTGCTATTATATATCATACTTCATGATATTTAAATTGGAAAAATTTTTGGAAAAAATGGTTTAGGATTGTTTTACTATTTTTGTAACTTATCCATATATTCTATATATTCGTCAGGAGGATCAAGGAATAAGATACCGATCTCTTTAAGGTTGGCACCCGCTTCACCTTTATGATCATTGACCCATCGGATAGATCCCTGCATAGAAATATGGCTGTTTTTAATTCCTATTTTAACCTCGACCTCTTTGTAGGTAGGAAAAACATTATCAACAATAACAGATACACCTGTTTTTGAGATGCTTGTTAATATAGCGTTAAATTCCTTCCCCTCATCCCTGATTATCAGGTCTTTGATCCCGTAAAGTCTCTCTTCTTTTCTTGTATCCATTCTGCACCTTGTATATATAATAGTATTTAATGAAAATTTTTTAAATAAAATCATGAAATTTCTTATAATTTTTTAGTTTTCGGAGGAAAATTCAGGCCTGAGTTTGCGTTAAAGTCTGATTTTCAATAGATATTTATTTATTCAAAAATCACTATAGATAGGAGATAAATATATTCCACCCACTACATATTGTGTTTTTTTTAAAAAAAACACTGAAAAAATCTTGACAAACTATATTCTTAAAAATAAAATACTTATGAGATAAGTTAAAGGGAGAATTGATGAGGATTTTGTTCGTTTCACCTGAAGCGGTACCATATTCCAAAAGCGGCGGCCTTGCTGATGTGGCAGGAGCACTCCCTGAGAAATTATCGGAATCCGCCGATGTAACACTTATCACACCTCTTTACAAAAATTCTCTCTATAACCCTTCAAGCTTAAAAAAAGTGTTCGAACTTAAAGTGGGAGTATCAGGAGATAAGCTGAGCTGCATTATATATGAAGCGGAAAGGAAGAAAAATTTCAGAACATTACTTATATCAAATGACCTCTTCTTTGCACGGGAATTCATTTACGGAAGCAATGAAAGAGAATACCATGACAATTTTTTCAGATACCTGTTTTTCCAGAACAGTGTAATCCGATTTATCATCGAAGAGGGTAATGGGTATGATATTATTCAGATCAATGACTGGCAGACTTCTCTCATACCGGCCCTGATTAAGGAAAACAGATCGCCTGTATTGAAAAAGTCATCAATAGTCCTTACCATTCACAATCTGGGATACCAGGGAATCTTTGAGCACTACTACTTTAAAGATACCGGCCTTCCGGGGTATTATTTCACACCGGAATCTTTTGAGTTTTACGGGAAGATAAATTCATTGAAAGGCGGTATAATACACAGCGACCATGTAGTTACAGTAAGCCCTAATTATTCCCGGGAAATTCAGACCGGAGAGTTCGGAGCAGGACTTGACGGGGTCCTCACCCACCATTCAAAAAAAGTAACCGGAATCCTCAACGGCGCTGATTATAAAATCTGGGACCCGGAAAAAGATCCTCATATATATCAGAATTATTCTGCAGAAAACTTTAAAAATAAAATAAAAAATAAGACAGGATTTTTCAGAGAGTTTGATATACCTTTTAAAAAAGAGACTCCGCTTGCAGTAGCGGTAACGAGGCTTGCCTCGCAGAAAGGGATAGATATTCTCCTTAAAAGTATAAATGATCTGAAAGGGAGAGATATTAATTTTATAATTCTTGGAACCGGGGAGAAAAAATTCGAGACCGAACTTGAAAATATGGCCCGGAACAATCCCGGATTGATATTCTATAAAAAATTCGACGAAAAATTATCTCACAAACTTTATGCCTCAGGTGATATCTTCATAATGCCGTCATTATATGAACCATGCGGACTATCACAATTATATGCGCTACGCTACGGTACGGTGCCGGTTGTTACTTCAACGGGAGGACTTGAGGACACCGTTGAGATAATCAACAGGAAAACAGGGACTGGTTTTAAGATCAGAGAAAAAACAAGTATAGCCCTGTCTTCCGCACTGCTTGAAGCAGCAGAGCTTTTTAAGCTTCCGTCCGACTGGGAAAAAACAGCCAGGAGGGGTATGGGAAAGGATTTTTCCTGGAATAAACCGGGAAAAGAATATTTTAAAATTTACAGAAAATTAATAAAGGAGAAATGAATGAGTCAATTAGTTCCAGCAAATGACCTGACATTTAATAATTTTATCGATGAACCGGGCACATATATTGTCGATTTCTGGTCACCGACCTGCATACCTTGCAAGCAGATCGAACCGGGCCTGGAAAAAATTGCTATACAATACAGCACATCAGTAAAAGTTTTAAAAGTGAACGTAGATGAGAGTCCGATGGTATCTTCGAAATATTTCGTGAGGGGATTACCGACAATTCTTTTCATTAAGAACGGGAGTGTGCGTTCACAGATTACCGGTTCCGTTCCTCCATCACTTATAGAGGAGAAACTGAAAGAAGTTATTTGAGGAAAGATGATCCCGGCAATGTTCAGTGAGCCGTCGGATGACGGCAGTATTGTTTGCAATTTATGCCCCCATTCATGCAAATTAAAAGAGGGGCAGGCCGGGATTTGCGGTGTCAGAAAAAACCTGGGAGGGAAATTATTCTCCCTCAATTCAGACAAAGTTTCAGCAATACATTCTGACCCTATTGAAAAAAAACCTCTGTTCCATTTTCTCCCCGGAAGTGAATCACTGTCAATTGCAGCTATGGGATGCAATTTCAAATGCAGGTTCTGCCAGAACCATTCTATATCAATGGTGGAAAATATATCCGGAATTTCAGGTGAGAAGATCAAAAAGGAAGAGATAATTAATGCAGCAGAAAGAGCCGGAGCGTCTTCTATTTCTTATACCTACACAGAACCGACAATCTATTTTGAACTGATGTACGAAACAGCAAAAGCCGCAAAATCTGCAGGTCTCAGGAATGTAATGGTAAGCAATGGATTTATTTCCCAAAAAGCACTTAAAGAAATTATCCCGTTTATGGACGCGGCCAATATTGATCTTAAATCATATTCCGAAGATTTTTATTTACGTTATTGCGGCGGGAGACTTTCCCCCGTTCTGGATACAATAAAAGAACTGAACAGATCCGGTTGCTGGCTTGAATTAACAACCCTTTTGATCGAGGGACTTAACTCCTCTGAAGAAGAAGTGGACAATATTATTTCATTCATATCTGACACCAATCCTGAGATACCATGGCATGTTTCAAGATTCTTTCCACATTTTAAAGAGGTGGACAGAAAGCCAACAAATACAGAACTTATAGAAGAGATCCTGCATAGAGCAGAAAAAAGAAACATCCGGTATGTATATGGCGGTAATTTCGATTCAGGGAAATGGAGCAATACAAGATGTGGTGAATGCGGAGAAATTTTGATAAACAGGAGAGGTTATCATATAGATATAGAGGGCCTCTCCGGCTGTAATTGCACTAATTGCAATGCTGAAATAGCGGGGGTATGGGAATAAATGTATAAAAAAATAGCAAAAATATCTGTTTTAGTTTTAGTAGTTTTCCTTATGAATTGTACAGTAGATGATGCGGGGAAACAGGAAATTCTCAAGTCATATAGAACTCTGACACCAGTTACAGTCACAACAGGTCTTATAGATCAGATAATCAACGACCTTAACTATCCAGATCTTAAGGACAAGCAGATCCAGCAATTAATAATTTATTCTGTTAAAGTTTATGAGATCACCTACCGGACAAACTATAAAGGTTCAGAGATCATCGCTTCCGGCGCCGTAACTATTCCTGAAACTTCCGAACCGCTCCCGGTCCTCAGTTATCTTCACGGAACCATTTTCAAAGATAGCAGAGCACCCTCTAATTATAATGGCAGCCTGAATATGGAGCCTGAAACAGCTATGAACATCGTCTTCGGATCTACAGGATTCATCTGCGCAGCCCCTGACCTGATCGGCTATGGAGATTCATCTGACAAACTTCACCCCTACCATCTCTCTCAGCCAACTGCTACTGCTTCCATTGATATGCTGCGGGCAGTCGGGGAATTGTGCGAAAAACTTGAGGTTAACACAGATGGAAATTATTTCATTACCGGATATTCCGAGGGAGGATATGCGGCAATGGCAATTCAGCAGGAAATAAACCTCAACCATTCCTCTGAGTTCCCATTAAGGGCATCATCACTCGGAGCCGGGGCATATCACCTTTCCGAGACAGTAAAGAGGATGGTGGGAGGAAACACTCTCATATCTCCTGCCTATATTGCATTTCTGATAACATCATACAACGATTATTACAGTTGGGGGAGAGACCTGTCTGAAATATTCCGGGAACCTTATAACGGCCATATATCGGGCGGAATTCTTAATGGAGGACTCACTCAGCGGCAGATCAACAATATGCTTACAAAGGAGACAAAAAAGTTATTTACAGCCCAGTTCATTACCGATTTCAGGGGTAGCGGTGAAGATCAACTTAAGGATGCCTTTTCTGAAAACAACCTTTATAATAACTGGACTCCCCGGACCTCTACAAGGATGTATCACGGAACATGGGATGAGACAGTCCCCCCTTTTAATTCAGAAACAGCATATTCATCATTTATCCAGGCAGGATCCGGGAGTATTCAATATATACCGTTAAGAAGGAAAGATCACGAAACAGCAATAATTCCTTTTATTAAAGATACAATATTGTGGTTCAATTCTTTATAAGATTTCAGTGATCAGAATTCAAAAAGGATTCGGAAGGTTACATCTGTTATAGTATCCATCGGGGGAATTTCCTCATACATTGAAATACTGATGTGGTCACTGATCCTGTAACCAAAATAAATCTGGTATGCGGGATTAGAGAGGTCTCCGTCCCTGAATGGTGTTGACCTGAAAAGGAACCCCCCGAATATTTTTTTATATGCTCCGTGAAAATTATAAAAAAACATTCTGCTCCTCACATTTTCAGCCTCTGCCCATTCCGGTACCTTGAAAAATGCACCGTAAAGGGACATATTGACCGAAAGCCTCTCTTTTCGATATAAAAACACTACTCCTGTGGTAAGAAACGGTTTACCGGAACTTATCCCGATCTTATCCTGAAGCGGAATACCGATTGATACCCTGAAATTTATATCTATAAGTTTACTGTCATACAATCTTGTAAGAATCCCGGCAATGAAAGGCCCGGAAAAAACCTGAGAGCTATTGTAGGAAAATATATCTTTATATGTAAAATTGAGGGTATTCCTTGGAAACAATTCTCTACCGTCCTCCCCGTTTCCGATAAGACGGTGAAAGTTCTCTATCAGTTTGTCCATGATCCCGCCGTAAATAATCCCTGTCCTCAAGTAGAACTCAACATTAAGGTTTCTCAGGACCGATCTCCGATAACCTATCATTGCTGTCGCTGTGTCAAAATCATTAACAATATCCTTCTCATAATTAAACATATAAGTATTTGAATATCCTAAATCTAATATAAAACTTTCTTCCCCATTTGAGAGCATCTCATTCTGCACATAAGGAAAATATGAAAAAGACTGGACAAGAGGAAACTCAACATCGGATGAAAAAGAGGCAATAGGAATCAGTAATAGCAGAGCTAGAATAAGAAGAGGTGCAAATTTTTGTACCATCAGATTTTTTATCATACCTTACAACTTTTATCAATAAGCAACAACATCGAATAATGAACTCTTATATCAATTTCATTCATATTGTTCAGAACATATTGTGGCGCTTCCGTGTTTTGCTTTTGCGGGACTGGAAGCCTGAGTCTCACTAATATCGAACGGAGGGCGGACGTCCAGCAAAATACCAGAAGGATTTTGCGGTAGCAAAGAGCAATCACGGAAATAGCCTGTGCCATCAGAACAAATGAATGATATTTGGAAAGAATGCTGTTTTTGATAAATATGACCGGATTTGTTAAAATAAAACTATGAAAACATTATCCTCTACAAAATACTGGAAACAGGGGCAGGAATTTCTTGGCGTAAAATATCCCGTTATATCGGGAGCAATGACATGGATAAGTGATTCAAATCTTGTGAAATCTGTCAGTGATGCAGGGGGGTTCGGCGTTCTAGCAGCAGGCAATATGCCAACCGACCTATTCAAAGAAGAGTTGATAAAATTAAAAGATATTAAGGCAAATTTTGCTGCCAATCTCATAACCATCGCCCCGAATTATATGGACCACCTCCAGGCCTCGATCGATCAGGGAGTAGATCATATTGTATTTGCCGGCAGTTTCCCCAGAAAAAATGAGATCAAAACAGCAAAAGATTCAGGGGCCAAAGTAACCTGTTTTGCCTCTACCGAATCAATTGCCCAGAGGATGATCGACTATGGTACAGATGCGTTGATACTTGAAGGTTCGGAAGCCGGGGGGCATATCGGCCACGTCTCCACTATAGTTCTTATTCAGCAGGTTTTATTCAATTTCCCTGACATCCCGATCTTTGTTGCCGGAGGTATTGCATCAGGAAAAATGATGAGCCACCTCTTTATGATGGGAGCATCCGGGGTACAGATGGGAACTATTTTCGCTATGTCAGAAGAGAGCCCTGCCCACCCTTTATTTAAAGAGAGGTACATAAAAGCCAGATCCCGTGAAGCTATGTCCACTCCTCAATACGACTCTTCCCTACCAGTCGTTGCAGTAAGGGCACTGAAAAACAAAGGAATGGATAATTTCGGGAAACTTCAACTTGAACTTCTGGAGAAATTGAAGCAGAATAAATTAACCCGTATTGAGGCCCAATATGAAGTTGAAGGATACTGGATGGGCGCTCTCAGAAAAGCTGTTGTTGATGGTGATACAGAGTCCGGATCACTAATGGCGGGACAGAGCGTCGGACTTGTGGATGAAGTTAGGAGTGTTAAAGATATAATCTCAGGACTCGTTGCCGAAGCAGAAGAGGAATTCGCCAAAACCGGAAAACTTTTCGGGTAAAGATCATATCCGGACGATATTATCCCCGGTCTTCTTCCCCTTTACCAGAAGATATGGCGACCCTGTGTTAAATCCGGAATAAAAAAATCTGATCTCTTTTGAAATTTTTACAATGTTCAGGAAGAAATCCTGAAAAGTAGTATTTATAAAAAAATGGACAGGTTCTGCCCTTTCACCGTTCCTGTAATTATACCCGTAAGCGGAAAACAAAAAAATTCCATTGGAAGATGAGATAAGTTTAATCAGTGATATCAGGATTGTATCTGAAATATCTCTCAGTATATTGTTGACACTTATCACTGAAGGTTTGATATAAAGATTTGTGAATCCGGGAGACGGGTGGTCTCCTCCTCTCCGGAATCCATTTCCAGTAGGCCTCATATTATAGATATGTGAAGATCTCATATCTGTTACGGATGACTGGAATACCCCTTTTTTTATAATGGATGTAATTCTATTCTGTACTCCTTCATCATCAAAAGGAACCGAACCTGTTCCAAGGTTAAGTTGGGGTTCATCAAAAACATTAAGAACTCCGGGATAGTTGACCCTCCCTGCATTTAGATTATTTGACGGGAGAAAAAATCTAGAAAATATTTTCAATATTACGGAAGACGATTCGGGAGAGAGTACAAGATCATTAAATTGCTTCAACACCGGTGTATTATCGGTAAGAGAATCAAGAAGAGTGTATCCTCTTGAAACAAGTTT
Source organism: Candidatus Aminicenantota bacterium (assembly GCA_963827565.1). Taxonomy (GTDB): domain Bacteria; phylum Acidobacteriota; class Aminicenantia; order UBA2199; family UBA2199; genus UBA647. Next base: position 42,365 of record CAWHBG010000001.1, on the reverse strand, counting down.
AATAGGTTCCAGGTCCCTGAAAAAAACCCTGCTCTCATTGATGTCGAGTGAACCGCCATTTAGGGACATATTAAGAGAGACACGAAAAATTGTTTTTCTGAATTTCGCATTAAAGCCTCTCGAGTTCATCAGGTGAAATTTTCTGCTGAGGCTGGTAAAGACAGTTTTATTTATTCTCAGTCCGGGATAGTTCAAAACGGTTTCATCCAATTTGTCCGATAATTCCAGGAAATTTTTCCTTCCCCTGTTTTCAAATGAGGCATCATAAATATCAACCTTAACTTTTTCAGCTTTCTTTGGGATCTGCTTTCTGAAATTTTCTTTTCCCGATGAAGAAAATGAACGGGAAATCTGTGAGAACGCATTTGAAACGGACCTCTTGTCTGATCCCGAGAGAATAAATGTTACAGGATCACCATAATCACGCATTGATCTGGCAGTAGATCTCCTGCATCCGGGAACTATGTTGCGAAATATCTTTTTCCTCTTTCTGATACTCATTTTTAATTACTCTTTCAATTGAGGCCTCAACAGAAGAAAACCCTTTTTCGATTTCCTTCCTTTACTATATCAGATATCATTCAGCCCTCTTGAAAAATTCAGTTTATTTATCTTAACTGAAGGCTGACCGACCCTGACATTAAGGACCTGTCCATCCTTGAAACAATAACTGATCCCCCTGTCCAGGCTGAAATCATCCCCTATCATCTCCACTGAATTGAACACTTCGTCAATTTTACCGCTGACAACTATACTTCCCAGCGGATCACTTACCTTCCCGTTAATGATCATATATGCTGACGGGATATTAAAATAAAACCTGTTTTTATGAAAAAGAACTTTACCGTCACCGAACTCCCTGGCATATATACCCTTTTTCAGTTGATCCCATCAACTCTGCATGAGAATGCTCACCATTTTCAAGATAAAGAGAGAACATCCTGGGAATCGGCCTCACAGAGAAATCTTCCATTCTAGCGCTTCCGATGTCTCTTATTCCCAATTTTCCGGAATAATATCTGTCAGATATAAAGTGCCTTAAAACCCCTTTTTCAATCAGGACAGACCTGCTCTTTTCCAACCCCTCATCATCAAAATTCACATTTTCAAAAAAAAGATCCCCTTTTTTATAAGTGGACAGAGTAATATTTTCCGATACTACCTTCCTCCCGATATCAGAAAGGCTGAAAGGAGACTCCCTTTTCTGAATATGATCCGATTCGAGTGAATGGCCCAGTACCTCATGGAATACTATCCCCCCTTCTCCAGGGCTGAGGATCAGTGGCAGATCAGCAGGCAGAGCTTTCCCGGCCGACTCAGAATTACACTTAATAATATCGTCAAACCTGTTCAGTAATCCGGATATATTGTGGGTTAACCCTGTAGTATTCCCCTCTCCGATCTCTACAAAGCTTCCTCCATTCCGGTTTTTTAAACCGGATAAGGATCGAATGGTGATAAAATCCGGTAGAACCCTTTTCTTCACCATTGTTTTTTATGAACTTATTTTTTTTTGAAATTTTAAATATAATTTCCCAGTCAAGTCCTTTCACTTTATTCAGAGAAGATAATAATTGCCCCTCAGTTCTGGGAAATGAACCAGATGCTGAAAGAAAACTCCTTCATCAGCGGAGAAAAATTTCTTTCTTACGTCTAACAGGAAGAACTTTTGTCAGTTCATTCCTCGCCTTAAACTCACTGGACTCAAGGATCAGATTTTTACCTGCTTCTATTCTGATAAAACCATTTTTTTCCCTGTATGAATACTCTTTAATATTACCCGGCTTTAACCTGAGAAGATGCAGCAGGTTACTTTCTACAATTTCAGTATGGTCTTTTCTCATCTGTGACCGGATCGGGGAGTATGATGTTTTATCCTTTTCCTACAGATTCTGCAATATTTTTTTCCATACCGTAAATAATGGTCATAACACCGTATTCCGGATCGAATAAAATGGACATCTTCAGTTCTCTGAAATAATCCTGAATATTTTTTCTAAGGACAGGCATAGCTTTCTTTTTTGTATTATAGTGATCCCACACATCCCATATAATTATCCCCACTGCAATAATGGTCCCGACAAATTTCCCGCCGGCCCTCATGGCAACCTTTCCACCTGTTTTTGTCGCTACTCCTGCAGCAGCTTTAGTTGAAAGTTTTGCAGATATTTTAGATCCGATCTTAGTAAACACCGGTTTAAGGGACCTGAAAAGGACAAGAGCACCACCCGCTCCTGCTCCGACAAGGGTTTTAAGGGTAATTGATACTTTCCGGTCGCCTGATACATTACTTGTTATAACTGCAATATCTCTCAGAAATCTGTCCCAGTCGACCGCCTTAATTTTATATTTGGCCGGAATACCTTCAAGTTTGGTGGATAAGAATGTAGAATAATCGTTCATTACCTCATTTATCATTCGTTCGAGCTCCAGTTGAGCTATCTTTGGGCGGAGTACCCTGTTTGAAAACTCCTGCTGTACCTCCTCAGTTATTTTCTCAGCAGCAGAAGGGCTGTCACTGTCCACCCAATGCCATATCTGAGCAAGCAGTCCTTTAATTCCTATACTTTGTTGGGTCCAGTAACTGAAATACCACTCCATAAAATCAGAATCGACTCGTTTCATTAATTCAGCAGTCCATTCGCTGAGTTTTGAGTCGGCAAGTTTTTCTGATCTTTTCCTTCCCTCTTTTAAAATTCCCTTCACCTCATTACTGACCCCTTCCCAATCTACCTCAAGAACTACGGGTTTTTCCAAAGTAGTCTTTGCAACACTTCCTTTTGATGATTTAAACAGGAACATTTTGCCAAGACCGGCAATAAGGATAAGAACAACGAGTATCCAGAGTACTTTGGAAACAGACCGGAGCAGATCACTCCATGCAAACAACCTGTCAGATCTCCTTTCGTACCGTTCATTTTTATCTTTTCTGTCCTTAACCATTTAAAACCCTCCCTGTTCAGGGGAGATTATTCTGACACTTACTCTTTAATATCTGTTTTCAGTCTTATTATCAACAATGGACTTTTAAATGCATTTGTTCTTACCCTGAGGAATGTTGAAAACTGACCTACCTGAAGCGGATTGAATGTTACCGTCAGCTTTCCCGTTTCGCCGGATTTAATTACCTTTTTAGTAAAAATTGTGGATACTTCAGGGCTGTGGGTTACCTCGAGAATCCTAAGATCTATATTGCCTGTATTTGTTATTATAACTTCTTTTGAAGGTTTTTCATTTAATCTGATCACATTAAAATCAAGGAGGTCCTTATCGATCTCGGCAACAGAAAAATCTTTCAGTTTTATCAGGCCGGAAAGGGACAACCGGAGATAGGGATTTACTTTATCATTTGATACAACGGTAACTGTCTTTATTACCTTCCCTCTATACCCTTTAGAAAAAAACTTTACGGGAATAACTCCCTTTTCACCCGGTTCATACTCTTTTTTTTCCAACCTTGTATAGGTACATCCGCATGAAGTATTAATATTTTTTATTATAAGTGTCTCATCACCGGTATTTTCAAACATATATTTCAGATCGAAAACCTTTCCGCTCGATATTTCACCGAAATCAATTTTTTGTTTCTCAAAAGTTATCTCCGGCCCGGCATAAACTACCGCTGCCATTACAATAATAATCAATGAAACTAATGTTCTTTTCATTTTTCCTCCCTTTTTCCAATATTATCTTCAAGGATCTTGATCCTTTCAATATATTTTTCAATATTTCTTAGTATTACCTGACTTCTCTTCCATGACATCAGGTCCTGATGAGGGATTCCCGCAACAATGCTTTTGTCCTTTACATTTCCGGAAATACCCGCCTTCGCTGCTATCATCACACTATTACCTATTTTAATGTGGTCGGCAAGTCCGACCTGTCCCGCCATTAGTCACATTTCTCCCGACCTCAGTAGAGCCTGAAATACCACTCTGCGCCGAGATCGAAGTACTCTCTCCGACCTTCACATTATGTCCTATCTGAACCAGGTTGTCAATTTTGACTGAATCGGCAATTATCGTATTATCAAGGGTCGATCGGTCAATACAAACATTGGCCCCGATCTCACAATCATCACCGATCACCACATTGCCTCTCTGAGGGATCTTCACCGGTTTCCCCGTCTTGTCTCTTGCAAATCCGAAACCGTCAGAACCGATCACCGCGCCTGGCTGAATAACCACACTGTCGCCGATCACCACATCTTCCCGGATCACAACATTGGAATATATTAAAGCGTTGTCCCCGATACTGACATTCTTATATATCTTTACCCCTGAATGTATCTCACAATTTTTTCCGATTTTTACATTGTCTCCCACATAGGTGTGATCTCCAAACGAAGATCCTTCACCGATTTCGGCCGATCCGGCAATACTCACAAATTTCCCTATACCATTATTGAACCGTTCGACAGGGAAAAAATGGGTGATCAGAATCGAAAGGGCAATGAACGGATCCTCAACATATATCAGATTTTTATATTCGATACCGCTCGCTTCAGTGACAACCAGCGCGCCCGCACGGATTTTTCCTGTAACCATTCCCTGCTTGACCGCAATGGCAATCTCATCAGGGCCCGCATTATCCACAGAATTGACGATCCTGATCTTCAGGTCCGGATCACCCTTCAGTTTCCCATTAACTAACTTACTTAGCTCTTTTAAGTCTTTCATCTCTCTCCCTGTCAAAAATCGAAGTGAGCTTTGCTCCGAACAACATTATCCCCATGGAAAATTCCATCCAGAAACCGAATAAAATGATAGCAACGATCGGGCCACCCAGTTTACCGACAATGGAAACTTTGACCAGATAATATGTATATACCCTTTTGGTTACTTCCCAGAGTAAAGCTGAGATCAGTGCAGAGATGAAAGCCCCTTTGATACACACCTTTTTTTCCGGGATCCATTTAAAAAGAAAGAAAAAGATCAGGAATGTTATGGTGAAGGGGGCAATGAATTTAACAGCGAAGGTATTTAATGCTTCAATTGATTGCGGATTGATATATTGTGCTACAGGACTTTTATTGAACAGAGATGTAACCGTCGTAATAAAACCGGTCAGAATGAACGATCCCACCGCCAGGAAGCCGACTATAAAAAGTAATGCGATCTCACTCAAACGCCTTACCCAGAATGCTCTGTTCCGATTTTCAATGGACAGATCAATGTGGAACATCTCATTCACATATTGAACAACCTTCTTAAAGATAAGAACTGCGAGAAAAAAGGATATGATGATACCCAGCAGGCCGATATTTTTCATATTTGATGATATTTCATTCGCTTTACTTAAAAAATTCGGGGAAATAGCGCTGAAAAATTCGGGGGAGAACGGATACACTCCTTTAATGGATATATCCGGATGGCCTAATACTTTTGAAAATATAAAAGAGAAAAAAGTCAGAAGAAACAAAGTGGAAATAATGGAATAGTATGCAAGGACACTGGCCTTATCAAAAACATTCTCTTTGATGAGTTCAGTAAAGGCGGTTTTAAGACCCTGCCATACTTTCAATTCTTTGAAAGAAATTATTCTCATAATAAAAAAAATGGGAGGGATCTAATCCCCCCCATTTATGTTGTGCTTAATTATCTCCTAAAAAGTGTACTTTCCCCACTTAACGAAGAAAATAATCAGGTCGATAAGAAGCACGTAAATTACCAGTGATTCAATAAGAACCAGACCGAGAATAAGTACTCCTCTGATTGAGTCTGCAGCAGCCGGATTTCTTCCGATGTTCTCAACTGAAGTGCTGAGAGCTTTTGACTGTGCAAAAGCACCACCGATAGATGCAAGGGTCAATCCAATAACACCTATAATTATCGACCAGAGAAAAAGAGGTGTAGCATCAGTTACATTGCTCACTTCGCCTCCCTCTGCTGAAACTGTTACTGACAATGCCAGTATAACAAAGATTGTCAACATTAATTTTTTTGCCATTTTATATATCTCCTTTAGATTAATGTTCTGATTCCATAGCTCCCGCAAGATATATCGTCGTCAGCATGACAAAAATATATGCCTGAAGAAGTGACGTTATTACAGCAAGCCCCATGATCGGAAGCGGAGCGATGAAACGGCACAAGTGAAGCGATGATAATAATGACCATGTCTTCACCGAAAATATTGCCATAAAGCCTGATTGAAAGTGACAATGGCCTGGAAAAATGGGAAATGATCTCAATCGGAACAAAAAGTATTGCAAGCCACCATATCGGCCCCATGAATGTTTTTAAATATCCGAAAACCCCATGCTTCCGGATCCCCTGGTAATGGTAATAGACAAAAACAAAAAATGCACAGCCGACCGTCACATTCAGATTTGCAGTCGGTGATCCCAGTTCGGGAAGAAGCCCCATCAGGTTTGAAACGGCGATGAAAATACCCATGGTTGCAATTACCGGGAGGAACTTTCTCCCCTGCTCTCCCATTGCATCATCGATCATTCCCCGGAACGCAGTATAAAGCATCTCCAGAAAATTCTGCATCTTTCCGGGAAATAAGGACAGGTTTTTTACAGTAAGTTTAAAGAAAACGATAATAATCAGTGTCGCAATAATCAGCAAGTACAATATGTGACGGGATGATCTCAGCACCATGTTCAAAATGGACCTCCGAACAATCCGAGTATACTTCTTCAGTATCCCAGTTAACAAACTCAACTATGACTAATTTATGTTCCATCCTTAAAACTCCTGAATAACTGACGGCCTCCTTCACCGATGATCGAAAAGATAATCACCGACAGGCCGAGCAGATAAAAAAGTACCGCTGCTTCAGATATCCTTGAGATAATAATAAAAATAACCGAGATCAGGGCCATTTTCCCCAAACCTGCAAGGATAAAAAACCCTTTCCCTTTTTTTCTACTGATGATCCTGTCAACAACCCTGATCATCAGGTAGTATCCAAGGAAACTGATTCCGCTTCCGGCAAGAAACATTATACAATAAAGGGGGCGCTTTGTAAAAAGGAATATTGTTAAAATTATTATCACAGTAATGAACAGAGCCCTCCGGAACACCCTGCTGATCATAATTGCGCTATTTTCTTTTTTCATATTTATTTATAACTTTAAAAAAATTATAAAATCCCGCTGCAATTCCGTAAAGAGTGAGGATAATCGTCAGAACAGGAGATGTCCCGAGAAGATCATCAAGAAAAACGCCCAGGAAAAGGCCGACAGCAATGGAAGCCGGGAACATGATCCCAAGTGTGGAATATGCTGCAAACTTCTTTCTCTGGCCAGGGTCTTCCCCATCCATGACCGGATGACGGACCCTCTTTTTAAAAAATTTCATAAATTAGAAATACACTCCGGAAATAGTGACACAGGACTAGAAATCGTCCTCATCACCATCTTCTTTGATATTGTATCCGTCAAAATTCTCAGATGAATTCTCATCACCGAACTCATCCTCTTCGGTGAAGTATTCAAGTGACCCGAACTCTTCTTCTCCGAATTCCCCTTTTCTCTCTTCTATCGCCGAAAAAGAACTCATCCTCATCATCAAAATGTCTGATGTAACTCGATTCCACTTCACTATAATAAAGCTCAATATAATCATCATCGATCTGGCAAAAAACCGACATATGTTCATTCGTATCAATATCTCCGATCACCTCATAAGTTTTCGAAGCTGAATTTCTAATCGCATCGAGGATCTTCCAGGAAATGATCTCGAGTTGTTCCATAAAATACTCCTTCACTCACTTTTAAAAAATAATATAATATTTAAAATGATATTTTCTGTTTGTCAAGCATTTTTCTGATAAAATTTGAGAATAAACCAAATTCATCGAAATATCACTCATGGAAAACCTGCTAGAAATGCCGTGATTGCCTTTACTTCAGGTTGTAAAAGGTATTGATCCCTTTATAAACAGCTGAAGCTACCGAGTTCTTCTTCGATCCGGAGTAACTGATTGTATTTCGCGATCCGCTCACTTCTGGATGTGGAGCCTGTCTTGATCTGGCCTGTTGATAATCCGACCGCCAGATCCGCAATAAAGGTATCCTCCGTCTCACCGGATCGGTGGGAGACAACCGCAGTAAATCCACTCTCTCTGCGCCATTTTAACCGTTTCAATGGTCTCACTTACAGTTCCGATCTGATTCAGTTTGATCAGGATCGAATTGGTGATCCCTTCATTAATACCGCGAATCAGCCTTTTCGGATTGGTAACAAAGAGATCATCCCCGACCAGTTGGATCTTTTTCCCGAGTTTTTCGGTCATCAGTTTCCAGCCGTCCCAGTCATCCTCGGCAAGTCCGTCCTCGATCGATATTATCGGATATTTATCAACAAGGTCCGAATAGAAACCGACCATATCTGAAGAGCTCAGAACTTCCCCGGTCGATTTTTTAAACACATACTTTCCGTCCTCAAAAAACTCCGATGCGGCCGGATCAAGAGCAATATGGACATCTTCACCCGGCCTGTATCCTGCTTTTTCCACCGCTTCAACGATCACCGTAAGACGCTTCTTCATTCGAACCGAGATTAGGGGCAAATCCGCCCTCATCCCCAACTGACGTATTGTATCCTTTCCCTTTCAGAACACCTTTAAGTGTATGAAATATCTCAGCGCTCATCCGGAGACCCTCTTTAAATGTATCCGGCGCCGGTCGGCATAACCATGAACTCCTGAAGGTCAACGCTGTTATCCGCATGGGAACCCCCGTTAAGAATGTTCAGCATCGGAACCGGAAGTTCGTATGACCCTGCCCCGCCCAGATACCTGTAAAGAGGAAGTTCGGAAAAAACAGCACCCGCTTTTGCAGCCGCCATTGAGACGGCAAGCATCGCATTTGCCCCGAGTTTTGATTTATTTTCTGTCCCGTCCAGATCGATCATCATGTCATCGATCTTCTTCTGCTCCAGAACATTCACCCCTTCAAGTGCGGGATAAATAATATCATCCACATTTTTTACTGCCTGAAGGACACCTTTTCCCATATATCTGTCTTGTCACCATCACGAAGCTCAACCGCTTCATGGGTCCCAGTGGATGCCCCAGAGGGGACTGCCGCCCGTGCAATGATCCCTGACTCCAGTTGAAGATCCACCTCAATTGTCGGGATTGCCCCGGGAATCGAGTATTTCTCTGCCTTTAATTTCAAGAATATACATTTTCAGCTTATAAAAAGAATGTTACTTGGCGGCTTTTTTTGCTGTTTCCTTCTTTACTTCCGCCTTTACTTCGCTCTTAATGTTCTTTTTAAGATCATCCACCATGGACTTCATCTGTTCAAGTCCTTTATCAACGGTAACTTTTGCATTATCATAGTTCTTCAGTGCAGTCTTCTCGATCTTTTTATAATTATCCATTACTTCGTCTGCTGCCTTATCTGCTGCATCCTTTATCTGTTTTCTGGTTTCTTCTCCCGACTGCGGCGCATAAAGAAGTGCAAATCCCGCACCCAATGCAGCCCCTGTTAAAAATCCAAGCAACGTACTTACAAAACTTCCGCCATTATCACTACTCATTCTTTCCTCCTTTCCTTTTTTTCATAAATTTCCAACCCAGTTTCAGCGCCGGGAAAAACGCAAGAATCCCGGCCGACTGCTTTATCAGATTCTTGTTCAGAAATTTTAATGAATTTGTAACAGAACCAACCGATTCTTTGGTCGTATCAATTATTGAATTTATCTTTGCACAGGTCATCATCAACCTTTTCACTCACATCCTGTAATTTCTTTGTCAGCTCACGAGCCTCATAAGAGGTTTTTTCAAGATCCGCAAGGAGTGACTTTAACTGATTCAATGTCGGCACCAGGCTGATCACCACCATCAGAAATCCCACTGAAAATATCAGAGCAACTATAAATATTATTACGATTGTTACTGAGTCCATTTTTTCCCTTAATAAAATAGTATACTAACACTGCTGATATGTCAACAAATTCCGGAAGTAATCAACTGTTAAAATAGGAACCGTCATAAATCTTTTCCGCCCCTTCGGTCGGAAGCATCTCCCCGTCAATGATCTTCCCCTTTATATTCCCCAAGGCTCCCCTTACAGATTTATTGGAATAAAAATCATCCTTTAGAAAATTTTCAATAAGTGAGATCGTCCAGCTGAAAGCCTGCTCCCTCCTCCTTAACCTGAATATCCCACTCTTTATGGTACTATTTCTGAAGTTCTCCGCAATTTCAACTATCTCTTTTATACCTTTAACTTCAATAGCGGAAGCTGTGATCACTTCCCTGTTCCATCCTTCCGTGGAGGGGAGAAGATAATGTACGGCTCTTGAATATTCCGATCTTGTCATTTCCGCTTTTTTCAGGTTATTGCCATCGGCCTTATTTACGACGATCAGATCAGCAAGTTCCATCACACCCCTCTTGATCCCCTGCAGCTCATCACCGCTTCCCGGATTAAGTATCAGGATAAAAAGATCGACCATCGACCTGACCGTAACTTCGCTCTGACCTACACCCACCGTTTCAAGAAGAATAATATCATATCCGGCAGCTTCACAGAGAATGATCGTCTCCCTGCTCTTCCTGGTCACCCCCCCGAGGGTGCCACCGGATGGAGAGGGCCTGATAAAACAATCATCAACCCGGGACAACCGCTCCATTCTCGTCTTATCACCAAGGATACTGCCGCCGGTCAGGCTGCTGGATGGATCAACCGCCAGAATGGCAACTTTATGCCCGAGAGAAACCAGTTCCAGGCCGATCTCCTCGATTATCGTACTCTTCCCTGCTCCCGGAGGCCCGGTGATCCCTATCCTCAGCGATTCTCCCGGTTCCGGCCCGATCTTCTTCAGTATTTCTCTTCCCTTTCGCATAACGGGCGGGAGAATTACTCTCCACCAGTGTGATCGCTCTTGCCAGAAGAGTTTTATTGTTCTTTCTGACCCCTTCGGTTAATTCATCAACTGATCGGTTCCCCTTTTCTTCCGGGCCGTCATTCAACACCCTTTTTTTCCCGGATCAGTCACTCCCAGTTTAACGACGGTTGCAAAAGTATCTTCCTCCCCTTCAATCACCCATTCCGGTAGATATGACTTCTCATCTCTTTTACCGCTCTTTTCCATTAATTGATTATTATATCTCACAGGAAAAAACTGGAAAGGGGAAGGAGCCTCCCGCCTTGACAGTGGAATAGGAAAGAATTAAAATTGGCGAAAAGGAGATAACATGTTTGGAAGTCTTGGAATTTGGGAAATTCTGTTAATCGTATTGATAGTAGCATTGCTGTTTCGGAGGGAAAAAACTTCCGGAACTGGGTAAAGGCCTCGGAGACGGGATCAAGAACTTTAAAAACTCTCTCAGCAAAGATGATAAAGAATCCGGGGAAGACAACAATAAGTCAGATGATGAGAAGGGTAATTGAGGAATCTGTCGAGAAAAGGAAAAAAGCACAATCTGAAGTAGACAAAGTATTAAACGAGCTGGGCGAACTTCTCGAAAATTCGACTTTATTTAAAAAGAATAAAAATAATAATCAGGGAAAAATTCTCCCTTTTCAGTGAAAAATTACAGGAACTGATCACACTTCAGGACAGAGAGTGGGATAATCTGTCCAACAATCATTACAATGGTATTTTTAACTCCCTGCAGACACAGATAGATAAACTTGATGCAAAATATTCCAATATCAGGACATTGCTGAAGAATTTCTCCGACCTTGAAGTTTCACTGAACGATCTTACAAATGCTCTGGGGAAAGGGGGACAAAGATCCGGAAACCGATAAAATTGAAGATATCAAAGCAGGGCTCTCCCCTTACCAGTATTCGGATTTTGAAAAACGGTTCAGGGGAAGCGGGAAAAAAATAAGCGATAATCTCGCAAAGTATGTCCCCTATTTTAAAAAATCATCGACCGTTCTCGATATCGGCTGCGGCAGAGGGGAATTTGTTTCTCTTCTGAAAAATGAGGGAATTGATGCGGAAGGAATAGACATTTCAGATTCCATGCTCAAGGAAGCAGTGGAGAAAGGGATTAAAATGTGTAAAAAAAGATGCACTCGAATACCTTCATGAGAAGGGGGACGGATCTCTCGGCGGGATCTTTGCTTCACAGGTTATAGAACATTTTGAACCTGAATATCTGAAGGAAATTATAAGAGAATCGTATAGAGTCCTGACCCCGGGATCTCCTCTTATTCTTGAAACAATAAATCCACTCTCACTTTTTGCTCTTACAAATATATATTTTCTGGATATCACTCATCAGAAACCTCTCCATCCCGAATTCATGAGATATTTGCTTGAAAGTTCCGGATTTTCTGAAGTGGACATCCTCTATTCGGATCCAATGGAAGACCACTTTCTGGAAGATATCTCCCCGGACAATGAAATAGCGAGAGCATTTAACACCAATGTAGATAAACTTAACAGGGCACTTTTTAATTCACCCGATTATGCGGCATTCGGAATAAAATAATGGACCATATCAGAAATTTCTCGATCATTGCACATATAGACCACGGAAAGACCACCCTCTCGGACAGGATACTTGAAATTACGGGGGCGCTGGAAAAGAGGGACATGCAGGAACAGATCCTCGACTCAATGGATCTTGAACGGGAGAGAGGCATTACCATAAAATCTCACTTCGTCAGTCTGAAATATAAATATAAAGATGGGAAAGAGTACACGCTTAACCTGATCGACACCCCGGGGCACATCGATTTTAACTATGAAGTATCAAGATCTCTTTCGGCTTGTGAAGGGGCTCTCCTGGTCATCGATTCCACCCAGGGAGTTGAAGCTCAGACAGTAGCTAATACTTATCTGGCAATGGAAAATGATCTGGCCCTCATCCCCGTCATGAACAAGATCGATCTTCCGAACAATGAACTCGAAAAATCACTTGATCAGATGGAAAATGTGATCGGGATATCAAGGGATGAAGCGATCAATGTCAGTGCAAAAACCGGTGAAGGAGTCAAAGATACCCTGGATGCAATCATCGAGAGGGTACCGCCACCGGAGGGAGATCCGGACAAACCTTTGAAGGCATGATATTCGACTCCTGGTTCGATCCCTACAGAGGTGTCATCATACTTGTCAGGATCCTGGACGGGAAACTGAACAAAGGGGACAAAGTAAAGTTCCTCTCCAATAAGCGGTCTATGAGATCAATGAACTGGGCGTTCATACTCCCAAGACAAAGCCGATGAAGTATCTGTCGGCTGGAGAAGTCGGCTATATTATCGGAAGTATTAAAAATATTTCAGAAGTAAAGATAGGCGATACGATCACATTGTCGAAGGAAGATAATGTTGAACCGCTTCCCGGATTTAAAGAACCCCAACCGATGGTATTTGCCGGTTTCTATCCGGGCGAAGGATCCAATCACGACGAACTCAGAGAGGCGATCGAAAAACTGACACTGAACGACTCTTCCCTCAAATTTGAACCGGAAACATCCCCCGCCCTGGGGATCGGATTCAGATGCGGCTTCCTCGGACTTCTTCACAAGGAGATCATCCAGGAGAGGCTGGAGAGGGAATACAACCTCGCGATTGTAACAACATCACCATCGGTCAGATATAAAGTGACCACAACAAAAGGAGCACTCATACGAAATTGAATCTCCCGGCGCATTGCCCGAGCCCCAAAGCCTGGCCATGATCGAGGAGCCCTATATAGAAGCGATCATCATCACGCCTGATGAATATCTGGGCAATATCATGAAGCTCCTTCAGAACAGACGGGGAATTCACAAAAAAATGGACTATATCAGTTCAAAACGGGTCCACCTGACTTATGAACTTCCGCTTGCCGAAGTACTTTACGATTTTTTCAACAAGGTCAAATCAATCTCCCAGGGATACGCTTCATTTGATTATGAATTGCTTGATTACAGGCAGTCTCCCCTTGTAAAACTCGATATCCTGATTAACGGAGAACCGGTGGATGCACTTGCCATTATTGTCCATAAAGACAAAGCCTTTAATTTTGGGAATCTACTCACATCAAAACTGAAGAAAGTCATTCAGAAGCAGATGTTTGAAGTCAATATTCAGGCTGCGATAAATAAAAGAGTGATAGCCAAAACTGTTGTAAAGGCGTTCAGAAAGAATGTGCTTGCAAAGTGTTACGGCGGCGATATCTCAAGAAAGATGAAGCTTCTGGAAAAACAGAAAAAAGGGAAGAAACGGATGAAGAGGATCGGTAAAGTTGATATCCCTCAGGAAGCTTTCCTTGCAGCTCTTGAACTTGACGATTAGTCCCGAAATCATATAAAGGAGTTGGATATGGCTGAAAACGTAAAAAAAGAGACATTTTCCACGCAGTTTCTGGACTGCGAACATCTCACTGAATTATTCGAAAGGGGAGCATACTATGCAATGGCAAGTTTTGTTGTCCTCTACCTCGGGCAATTGGGGCTGGGTGACTACTGGCCGAGTACGCTGAACGGATTTCTCTGGACCCTGGTGTATTTTCTCCCTATCCTTATCCGGGAACGGTCGCTGATCATATCGGATTCAAAAAATCTCTTCTCGGCGCTTTTATCCTCCTTGCAGTCGGATACTTTCTTCATGGGATATCCTGTCTGGTTCGGGGGTGAAGCACTCAGTCTAACGGTTGAAAGTGAAATAACGGCAGGACTCAGCATCATTCTCCCCGTCGTGCTGGCGATATTTCTTATCGGACTGGGCGGTTCGGTAATCAAACCCTGTATCTCCGGAACGATCCAGAAAACGTCAGGAAAAAGAGCAACACTGGCATTCGGGATATTCTACATGATCATCAATGTCGGATCACTTTTCGGCAGAGGGATCAGTTATTTCACCAGAACCCAGTTTAGTGATCTCAGTCTTATATTCGCCGTTTCGGTTGCATGCTCTATTATCGCATTTATTGTTGTTTTGTTCTTTTATACCGATTCAGAAAAAGAACCTGGATATGAAAGTAGTCAAAAAGGAGAAAAAATCGGTAAAACGGATCCTGATCGATATGGTTTTGGTCCTGAAAAATAAACGGTTTGCACTCTTTCTTATCGTTTCGAGCGGTTTCTTCTTCATTTATTCCCAGGTATACAATGTCATTCCCCTTATATCTGAAAAAAGTGGTTGATCTTGATCCTGCCGTTGATCTGATTACAATGGCAAATCCATTCGTGATCGTTTTCTTCCAATTATTGATCACAAAAAAGTTCGGAAAACTAAAACCGATCAACTCGATCATAGTCGGAATCGTAATCATCGGACTTGCCATGATCATTAACCTCGCACCGATCTTCATGTCGGGTGGAGTGAGCAAAATGGTTCTCGGCGATTTCATCCCCATCGGATCTCTCTTTGCAGTTCTCACTGTCGGACTGATCGCATTCGGAGAACTTTTCACTTCGGCAAGGACCTACGAATATATCGGCGCCCTGGCTCCCAAGGGAAAAGAGGGTTTATTCCTCGGATACGCAAATTTACCAGTAGCGATCGGCGCCCTGATCGGGGGGCCCGCTGGTGCATATATATTTAACGGGATCATGTGTACAAACTCCACAAAACTCCCCTCCGGGCTTCTAAAACTGGATCCGTTCTGGAATTCCATGGGATGGGTAATTCTGATGGCAATCGGACTTATCTCGGCCTTCAGTATGTGGCTCTATAACAGATGGCTGACTGCCAATCCATACGAAAACATATAAATATCAGGTGGCTGGGGGCCTCTCCGGAGGCTCCCAAAACTCCACTTTATTCCCCTCCGGATCGATAAACCATCCGAAGATTCCATTCTCACCATCTTCGTCAGAAAACCTTCCCCCATTAAGACTTCCCGGAAAGTGAGGATCTGAAAAACGCATCCAGGTCTTTCTTTAATTTTTCCAGTGATCCCATATTTATATACATCATATGCCCGGCTTTATAATATCCAAATGATATTATTTCTTAAACTCTCAGGGAGAAACATATGATCAAAAGTATATTTTGTTGCATAATATGGAGTTGCAAGATCATAATAACCCGAAGCAACAAATATCTTCAGATAGGGATTTGTTGTCATTGCCTTTGCAAGAGTATCTGCAACATTTACATATCTCCCTTCATACTTCCCGATCTTCCATCCCCGGATCCTGTGGGTGATTATTTCATAGACCAGATCACTTTTAAATCCGAGCTCTTTCGAAACATAATTATTTAATGTCTCTGTATAAGGCCCCTGGATCGCTGAATAACTCGGATCGGAGAAGAATCCTTCGTCTTCACCGAAACCCAGATTGCCGTTAAACCTTTTAAATCTGCTGTCAAGTCTCCCGGTCTTCTCTTCCGAGTCTCTTTAAGTAGTTCAAGGAAAAACTTATAATGCCGGAATCCTCAGATTATTCTCCTTTATAAATTCAGGCGTGATAGCGATGTTAATTCAGAGAATTTTTTACGATCCGCCTTTGATTCTCCGGGATCTGAGTGTATTCCCTTTAAAGCAGTGCAGATCGCATATTCTCCGGCTGAGAACTCCTCTGCATCTTTTAATGCGCTCTCAAGATCATTTCCGTATCTTTCCGGACAATTTCCCGTGATACCAGGCAGTGGCCGTATATGTCGGGAGGAAAAGAATCGGAGGGAGATCATTCCCGTAATTGAACCTGAGTGTCTGATGGTCCAGCACCGAAGATATAAGCATTATTCCGTTCAGATATATCCCATGGCGTTCCCTGAAGATATCCCGACAATCCGGCAGCACGGGTGGTACCGTAACTCTCCCCGATCAGATATTTCGGAGAGGTCCATCTTCCGTATCTTGCCAGATATAAGCCGTATAAAATCTCCTACCGAGGCAATATCCTCACTCACTCCATGGAACTCTTTCTCTTTATCCGGAGCCTCAGTACGGCTGAAACCGGTACTGACCGGATCGATGAATACCAGATCGGCAATATCGAGCATCGTAGTATTGATTCGGAACGAGTTGATATGGCGGCGGCGGCATACTTCCATCTTTGTTCATTAATGACCCTTTTCGGACCGAGAAGCCCCAGGTGAAGCCATACTGATGAAGATCCCGGGCCCACCATTGAATGAAAATAAAACCGGGCGTTTTGACTGTCACCAACGCCATTTTTTACATAGGAAATAAAGAAAAATGACGCATCGGGCCGGCTGATTTTCTCCCTTCAGGATCATTGTTCCCGCATAAGAATCATAGGAGATCCTGGTGGTTCCCAACATGATCGAATGGGATGTTTTAACTATATTATCTTTTAACACTTCCTTGTCCAGGGGGGGAGTGTTCCTCCTCAGTTTTCCCTTCAGTGAACGGAACAATAAGGAACAATAAACATCATAAATACAAATACACGGGGAGAAATTTTTCGTATCATCTAAATTACCTCCATGCCGGACCCTTTGATAAATTTCATATGACTAAATTACCGAGCCGGAAAATAATATTATAAAGGAAATAAAAAATTTCTTACAGTCAAGATTTCTGACTGCTGACCTTCAGAAGCTTTCTCCGTCTTCATGAAAGATTCTATCAGAGATTTTATTGAAAGGAAAGCTATAAAAAGATAACCATACAGAAAAAGAACCAGGAAAGGCAGAACAAGCCACATATGGTTAATAAATGCAATATAGACAGCGATGGAAAAATATATTCCGAGAATAAGCTCGATCGAAGGGATCAGAAGTTTCCGTTTCGCCCTGTACTTCTTTTTTGTCCAGTCCTCATTTCCTCCCTCCACTCCGAATTTGGGAGTCCGGACAAACTCACTCTCATGTCCGAAAAGAGCTTCGATGACCGCCACTGAATTATTTACCGACAATCCGATCCCCAGTCCCATCAGCAAAGGGAGATATTTGAAAGTATTTTTCCATGTCGGGAAAATATACTTTTGCGATAGGAGATAAAAAGCTGAGATAGATGTTGTTGCTAGCAGAAATAATGGGATATCAATGATGAGCCATCTGTTCCAGTCCAACTCTGTTCTAACTATTATCAAAGGAAGTATCAAAAGAGAGAATGGTATCATCACAAGATAATTTACATTACCGGCAAGATGAAAAATAGACTCTATCTTAACTTTAAGTGGATAATCAGACCTGAATATTCTTCCAAGAAGTTTTTTTGCTGTCTGGATAGAGCCTTTAGCCCATCTGTGTTGTTGGCTTTTAAAGGCAATTATATCAACCGGAAGTTCAGCCGGCACTTCACACATTGGAAGATAAATAAATTCCCACCCTTTCATCTGAGCTCTGTAACTCAGATCGAGATCCTCAGTGAGGGTGTCATGCTGCCAGCCTCCGGCATCTGTAATCGTTTTTTTTCTCCATATTCCCGCAGTACCATTAAAATTGAAAAATCGTCCTGTTCTATTTCTTGCTGTATGTTCAATAACAAAATGACCATCAAGAAATATTGCCTGAAGCCTGGTAAGCAGAGAGTACTCTCTGTTAACATGCCCCCATCTCATCTGGATCATTCCGACCTTCGGATCTGTGAAATAGTGGATCGTTTTCTTTAAAAAAGAGGGGGTGGGAATAAAGTCGGCATCAAATACTGCAATGTATTCCCCTTTTGCTTCAGCCATTCCTTTTTCGAGTGCCCCGGCTTTGAAACCCTTTCTGTTCGTCCTGTGTATATGTTTTATATCAAAGCCCATTTTCCTGTATTTATCTACTCTGGACTTAACTATATCAACAGTCTCATCTGTGGAATCATCAAGTACCTGTATCTCAAGCCTGTCCTTTGGATAGTCTGATTTAATTACACTATCGATAAGCCTTTCAACAACATACATCTCATTGTACAGGGGGAGTTGAATCGTAACAGGAGGTAGTTTGTTAAATTCTTTCTTAGGAGTTTTTATGTTATCAAGATTTTTTATAAAAAGGAATGCAAGGTAGTATCTGTGACTTCCATAGATAGACAGGAATGCAAGCAATACAAAATATATAATAATGAGAGTGTAGTTAAAATCGTTCAAAGTAGTATTTCCAATGAAAATGTTGCAAGCGATATCTTACCTCATTTTTTTTAAAATATCAAGGAATCACACCATCAGAGTAAGTTTGCTTCGAGTTGAGAACAGAAAATCAGCCTCAAATCACCAAGTTAGTATATTCATCTGTTATTTTATATTTGTATTCAGGATAGTCATACAGTGACATTCTCGGTTCTGTCTCACCAATGGAATAACCCCAGATACTATCATATTCTGAAATATTTTCTCCTATATCTTCAAGTTGATTTAGATACTCACTAATTGATTTTGACTCAATGATAATTACTTTGCCCATCTTATTTATGATCGGGCTGTGATTCCTGTTCACATCATGATCAAATTCCAATATCCTTCTCCCATACCTTGTAATACCAATTGTCCGGAAAGTAAGACTCTTCCCCACTCCCGGCAAATTCAGAACATTCCGGTCAGTTCCGAGAAAGGGGAGATCATTTTTTTTCATCATATCAAGAATGGAATCTTTAATAATCTCAGGATTGTTGGGGAATTCCTTTATCTCATCATAATATTCTTCAGGGATTTTTCCGAACACTTTTTCTTCCATCTGCTCCTGCATAGCACGTTCATTTGTCGCGAAATTAAAACTATTCTCCATGTATCCCTTTACACTGAAAGTATAATAATTAAGTACACCTATCTCATTTAAAACCCGGCGTAGCTTAGCGGAATGTCCTCTTCTTGATGCGGCAGTTGTAAAAACCAATTGATTGGTGACTGTCCATCCGGCTGAATTAAGTTGGCGGACAGCCTCCCTGGATTCAGGTGTGACCTCCATAGGAGATTCAAAGTGAGTCTGAATAACAAATTGTTTGATCCCGATTTCAGAAGCTTTTACTCTGAATTCATCGAGAATTCCTGTTAGTTGAGGAGTAATTCTCTGGGGAAGATAAACAGGAAGTCTTGTCCCTAACCGAACCCTTATTATCTCAGCAAATTTTTCATTCTCTTTGCGGTTCTCATTTTCCTTTCTCTTTTGAAATGCCATGTCATAAATTCCGTCAAGAATTTTCTTCAATGTCTTGTCAGTACTCATCAGCGCATCACCGCCTGTAATGAGTATGTCTCTGAGTTGAGAATCATCCTTGAAGTAATCAAGTAATTTTCTCTGTTTTGTCTCCCAATTTTCATTCGGTTTGAGTTTATCCAGGTTAAAGTTCAAATGTCCTCTCTGAAAATCAAACATTCTCTGGCAGGATGCACATAATCCGCCACAGGCGCGGCCAACCGAATCAGGAATTAAAATTGCCACTTCGGGATATCGACGATGAATATTATTTGCCGATGGCAAAATCCAGCCAGCAGCATTCGGTTTCCCGGCTTCAACCTCATCCTCCTTTTCCCACGCTACAATGCTTCCAAATTCATCCGATAATTGTTTACTGTAAATCACATAGTACCGGATAGCAAGATCTGCCCCGATGGCAAAATAAGGCACCCTTACATGAAGTAGAGAGAGATAATATGGGTTCACAAAGAAGGGGATCGATCTCTTTTCTGCTTCATAGAGAATTTTCATGGTATCGGGATCCAGAGAATTCCCCAATAGCTCATTTAACAGATCAGGCGAACGGACGGCAAAACGGAGGTGAAAAAGGCTGTCTTCCCACCACTCCAGGAGCTTCAGGTATTTTTGCTCTTTTGACAGGTCCGGTTCAAAATAAAACCGGGTATCACTGATCACCCCCTCATCAATTTTGTTTATCAAAATCTTGATAATTCTTTCCTTGTTCTCCTCCCTTAATTTAATTATTCTCTGATCAAGACCCGAAGGCCATCTTGACATCCACTTTTTTATTTTTTCCTTTGTGGGAAATTCCCGTTCACTTATTCCCGTGAATTGTCTGAAAAGTTGAAGCATATCCCTGAAGAAATAAGGCTTTGCTCCGCCGGTACCATAATTAACAGCAAGCCAGATCAGGGTAATAGGATTACTTATGGCTTTTTCTCCTCTGAGATTCAGGTCTTTAAATTCTCTTCCCGCGTTATCTATATAGTCCAATAACCTTATAGCAGCAAAATCATTCCACTTTAATTTTTCAAAAAATTTTCTACCCTTAACATCTTTTTTATAAAATTTATAGGCATCCGGATTTTTTATTAATTCCTCCATTACCCAGTTTTTTACTCCGATAAGGGCTTCTGTCTCATTTCGTGCATTTCGCATGATCTCTTCCAGAAGCGGGTTCTCATTCAACAACTCCTTTAACAGCTTATGGGATTTTACCGTGATCGCTATTTTATCAAGTTCGTGTACAATATTTGTCATAACAGACCTGTTAATAATTTTTCATTACATTCAGTGAGATAACATTCCTCTCTATACTTACTTTAATAATAGTAACGGACGTAATGATTGTCAACTTTAATCCGGCCTTCAGTGTCTCATCGGTCCCATTTCTCTTAACAGCAGAGGAGATTGAATTCCAAAGGGTTCTGAAATATAATCATTCGTGGATTAAAAGGAGGGGAAATGGAATTGTTGAACAGGCTGAGCCAATATATCGAACAACACTTAGACATATCTCATTCATTCCAAAACAAGATATTTTATACGTTCATGCTTATTCTTACTCTCTGGTTGATACGGTTTGTTATAATCCGAATTGTAAATAGAAAGACTCATGATATCAAAACCCGATATCAATGGCGTAAATCCACGTTTTATATAGGTACATTAATTGCTTTGCTCACAGGAGGGAGAATCTGGTTTGAAGGATTTCAATCTGTCTCAACCTACTTCGGACTTTTATCGGCTGGAATTGCAATTAGCTTGAAGGACCTTTTTGCAAGTATTGCCGGGTGGTTTTTTCTCATGGTCAGGAAGCCATTGAGTATTGGGGACAGGATTCAGGTTGGAGAATTCAAAGGTGATGTTATTGATATCAGACTGTTCAAATTCACATTAATGGAAATCGGAAATTGGGTGGATGCAGAGCAGAGTACAGGACGGGTTATACATGTTCCCAACTCAATGATACTCACCGAAACAATTGCAAATTACAGTAAGGGATTTCAATATATCTGGGATGAAATACCAGTTCTGATCACATTTGAGAGCAACTGGAAGAAAGCAAAAAAAATGCTTGTTAAAATTGCATCCATTCATACGGAACATCTCACAAAATCGGCTGAAAAAGAAGTAAAAAGTGCATCAAAAAAATTTATGATCTACTATTCCAAACTAACGCCTGCGGTGTATACATCTGTGAGGGACAGCGGTGTTCTTCTTACTATTCGGTATTTATGCGGACCAAGAAACAGACGTGGACAGCAGGAAATAATATGGGAAGATATACTAGGCAAATTCTCAAAGACCAGCGACATTGATTTTGCTTATCCGACTCAGAGATTCTATAATAATACCAGTGAAGGGAAGCATCCTGTTACAAAAAAAGAGTGATCTGTCCTTTACTTTATTTACATTTTACCGAATGGAAGATCAACCCTTAAAGATAAAAATTTTTTTTGTTGATTAGATAATATACGGAGAGTAGAATTTAATCAGATAAATTAACAGGAGGTATTATAATGAACCACAAGTTTTATAAATTACTATTAGTTTTAACAATTATAATTTTTACCGCCGCAATGTTTCTTCATTCCGGTAAAAAAGTTACAGAGAATACCGACCCTCAGCTCAGGCTGAAATGGTATGGTGATCATGTTGCGATGAAGCAAAATTCGCTCTTCAGAAATCTGAACTGGCAATTTCTCGGGCCAATTAATGTGAGCGGAAGAATGACCGATGTTGAGGTGGTTTATCCGAAAGGTAAAAACTACACCATTTACATTGCAGGAGCATCAGGCGGAGTATGGAAGACAGAAAACGAAGGTACTACCTGGGAGCCGGTTTTTAAGAATCAGATGTCTACATCGATAGGAGATATCGCACTGGCTCCTTCAGATCAGAATATAATCTGGGTCGGAACCGGAGAAG
This sequence comes from Candidatus Aminicenantota bacterium, assembly GCA_963827565.1. GTDB lineage: Bacteria > Acidobacteriota > Aminicenantia > UBA2199 > UBA2199 > UBA647. The sequence continues at coordinate 19,487 of CAWHBG010000001.1, read as the reverse complement.
GGAATATATTTAGAAGCTCTCAGGCCGGGGCCGGGATATATAAATCAACTGATGGCGGGAAGAACTGGAAACATATGGGACTGATCGATACAAATACAATATCCAGGATCATAGTTCATCCGAAAAATCCGGACATTGTCTATGTTGCCGCATCCGGTCATGAATGGACAGATAATAACGCCCGCGGTTTATACAAGACAACAGACGGAGGGGAAACATGGGAACTGATCAAATATATTAACAGCAGGACTGCCGCAAATGATCTTGTTATGGATCCGACCGATCCTGAAGTTCTCTATGTCTCTTTCTGGCAGAGAATAAGGAGAAAATGGAACGATCCGAGAATCGAGAAGGGTTATAAATGGACCGGAATATATAAAACTGCAGATGGAGGGAAAACATGGTCCCCTATAAACAAAGGGCTTCCGGCACCTGAGCACAGAGGGAGGATCGGGATTGACATCTGCAGAACCAAACCTAATGTTATTTATGCATTTGTAGATAATTACGAAAAGATCGGGGAATGGGATGCACAGGATGAAATGGATTCATACGGAAGACCCAAAGAAGGGAAGATCAAGGGAGCCACTGTTTTCAGAAGTGACGATAAAGGTGAGAACTGGAAGCAGGTAAGCGAAAATAACGAGTATATGCAGAATTTGTCCAACACTTACGGCTGGGTATTTGCTCAGATAAGGGTTGACCCCAACAATGAAAATAGAATTTATGTAATGGGCCTTGGCCTGAATATGTCCGAGGATGGTGGAAAAACCTTCAAAGAGATCGGAAGGATGCATGGAGACCATCATGGGCTCTGGATCGACCCGGACAACTCAAATTACCTCGTGAATGTAAATGACGGCGGCCTTGCTATCTCATATGACGGTGGGAAGAAGTTCAGGACATTTACGGACAATCTCCCATTAGTTCAGTTCTTTAATGTCATGTACGATATGGGAGACCCTTTCCGGGTATACGGATCAGTACAGGATCACGGCAGTTTTAAAGCCATCGTCGACCTCAGCAAAGGGAGATTCAATATACCCGCACAGAAGTGGGATTATGCTCCTGGTGGAGAAGGCAGCCATCATGCCATTGACCCGACCGATACAAACACAGTCTATTCAGCCGGATTCTACGGAACACTTATGAGAACTGATATCAAAAATGATAATACAAAGGTCATTGTACCGAGAAGGAAAAAAGGTGAAGAGAGATACAGAGGGCAATGGCTGGCTCCTTTTATCCTGTCTCCGCATAACCCGGATGTGATCTACCACGGGATGAACTTCATATTCAAATCCGCCGACAAAGGGGAGAACTGGGAAAAGATCAGCCCGGATCTTTCATACAATATCAACAGCATGAAAGGGGATATCCCCTATCAGACCGTATTTACTATTTCGGAATCACCATTGAAGCAGGGGCTAATCTATGCGGGAACCGATGACGGGAGAGCATGGATCACCCGGAATGACGGAAAAAACTGGAAAGAGATCTCACGGAAACTCCCATACAGAAAATGGGTATCAAGGATCGTTGCATCAAAATTTGAGGCCGGAACCGTTTATTTAACACAAAACGGGAAACGGGATGATGATTTTATACCTTATATATGGATGTCGACCAACTTCGGAAAAAACTGGAAAAGTATCAGTGCAAACATTCCGAGCGGTCCGGTCAATGTGATAAGAGAGGATCCGTCGGACAGCAATATTCTCTATACAGGAACCGACTTCGGTGTATATATCTCAATGGATAAAGGAAACACATGGCATGCTCTTATGGAAGGGATGCCGACAACTTATGTTCAGGACCTTGTAATTCAACCAGAGAAAAACATCCTTATCGCTGCTACTCACGGAAGAGGAATGTATGTGCTCGATACAAACTATATTCATGAAATGAAAAAGGTCGGTTTCGATAAAGAATTACAATTGTTCAAATCCGAGTGTGCAAAACTCCCTAAATGGAAAACCTGGTATTGGGCGGGAACCAAACCCGGATACTTCGGATACTGGCTTAAAGATCCTGCTGATATCGATCTGAAGATCAGTGGCGCAGATGGCAAGGTCATCAGAACGATCAGATCCAAAGGAGTCAGGGGATTTAATTTCCTGAAATGGGATCTGAAACCGGATAAACCGGAGAAGAAAAATCCATTTGTGAAAGCCGGTGAGTATAAGATAAAACTGACTGCAGGAAAATTGTCTTCCGAAGGTTCTTTGTTGGTAAAAAAATAGATCAGAGAAAATAAATGAAGAGGGAGGGGGATCACTCCTCCTCCCTCCTCTGGTGGGGGTTAAATAAATATTTCTTCTTCTTTTTCCGTTTCTTCTTCTTCAATAACTTCTAGTTTTTCCTGGAGTTCCTTTTCTTTGAGTTTCTTCAGTTTTTCGATCTCTTCCTTATGTTTCAACATCTCTTTCTTCTGCATATCTTTTTCCTGAAGGTATTCCAGTTTCTCCTTATGCAGATTTCCTTCTTCATCACGCCATACCCTGACCTTGTTTACTATTTCGGGAACATTGATATGGATATTATCACCAAAGAACATTGCTCCGCTCATTGACCTCTCTTCGAGTTCAGCTGTAACAGTTTTTACTTTTTTGTGTCTGAATATTGTGATCTTTATCTTGTCACCTTTCTTTTTACCCTGAATGAACTTAGAGACATCTCCGGGGCCTTTGACAACTTTACCTTCCAGTTTCAAAATCACATCTCCCGATAACAACCCTGCTTTTTCAGCCGCACTGTCCTTGGTTACGTTCATAACCAGTGCACCACCATCTTTTTTAACACCGAAATATTTTGCAAAATTGTCATCCATCGATCTCATCTCAACTCCAAGAAAAGCACCCTTTTTCATCGTCCACATTTTAGGAGCTTTAAAGCCTTTTAATTCCTTTAGCTCCTTAAGTTCTTTTAAAGCACCTAATTTCCCATGAAGTTTGTCTCCAAGAATGTGAAACTCATTTTCCCCATCCTTAAAATGGTACTCTTTGAATTCCTTTTTTCCCAGAACTGCGGTCACTGACATGTTTTTCCCGTCACGGACAAATTTGATCTTTACTTTCGATCCGGGTGCATTGCTGCTGACCGCTTCGACAACATCATCAGGCCTGCGGGTCTTCACATCTCCCACAAACTGGATCACATCATACTTTTTCATTCCGGCCTTGAACGCCGCTTCATCCTTTGTTACAGATGTAACAAGGACACCAAACTTAACACCGAACTCATCTCTGTCATCACCAGAGAGTTTTTCGATATTCACGCCTAGAAATCCTTTCCCTTCCGATTTTCCCGCATAACTCTGAACAGTGATCACCGCAAAGATAAGTATAAAACTGAGCAGAACCAGATGCACTCTGCCATTTAGATTCTTCTTTAAAATTTTCATAACTGCCTCCATTCCTTTTTTAACTCTTTAGACAACAGAGGCAGTAAAAAAGTTTCAATCAATTAAAATTCTATGTCATTTCGATTTAATATCAACCTTGTGGAGTTCCCACATCTCTTCATCAATATTTTCTTTCAGATAGTAATATTTACCTTTATATATCTTGTAAAATCTGGCCGGTCTCCCGAATATTTTATTCCCGAAATCTATATCATTAGGTTCCGGCAAAAATAACTTCTTCAGAATTTTTCCTTCCAAATTCATGACTATAAATTCAACATTTCCAGACTTTCTCATATTTGTCCGGACATAGATCCGGTCCCCGTCAACAACCATATCCTGGATCAAGGGGAGAAATTCTCCATGTTCTATCTTTACAATTTTTTTAAAACTCTCCCAACCTATCTGCCTGACAGACGGGTGGGTTTTTAATTGTTCAATTGCAGAATTTTTCATTTCTTCAGTAAATTTCATCGGGGGGAAATCCTTTTTGATCTCTGAGAGTTTATTCCCTTTCAGGTCAAAGACAAGAATATTAAAGCCTTCCGGACTGTTCTCAACATAGATCTTGCCATTGGATGCGGTGATACCCATTCCGTCAAATGTAAGGTCTACTCTGTTCTGACCGCCTGACATCTTCTGCTTATGGAACACTTTTAAATCTTTCATATCTTTATCCATAATACTCAGTTCGAACCAGGCCACACCTTTATCCCCCGGCCTGAACCTCATCCCGATATAATTCCCATTAACAGGATACAGGTAGCTGGTAAATATTGGTATCTTAAACTCACGGACAAGGTTCCCGCCGGTTTCAAACACTATTGCCTTGTCTATACCCGCTATTATAAACAACTCTTTTATCGGGATAATATAATTTGCCATAGCAGGCGTCACCTTCAATTCACCGGGCCCTTCCCCTTTTCTGCCGAACTTTTTTACAAACTTCAAGGTCTTAATATCATAAGTATAAACTTCAGCGCCTTCAACAATAAGCAATGTATCTCCGGTTATTTCCATCAATTCCGGTTTGATCACCTCTTCCAGATCCCTCCTTTTTCTGCCCATGACATAGTAATAACAATAAGAACCATTAATATAATCAATAATATTTTCTTCATCTTATCTCCTTTCACCTCTACAACGATAAAAATCCCGCTACGGTTAACAAAAACTGTCTACCAAAAATGGGGACGGTTCCAAAAAAGGGAGACAAAATTATATTATGTGTCACCCTTTTTTGGAACCGTCCTCAGAAAAGGGAGACAGTATATTAAGGAGGGAGGGATTTGAAATTAGTTCTTCTTTTTTGCGGCGGGTCAGTTTTTTGATCTTTGATTCATATTTGAGGGCAGTTCCGTGAGACTCGACTCTCTTTTGAAATATAATTTCAAGCGGCAGTCCTCCTCTCAGATACTTTGCCCCCTTTCCTGCCTTATGCTCCTCCAACCTTCGGGACACATCGTTAGAGATACCTGTATAGTAAGTTCCGTCTCCACATTTAATTATATAAACAGTCCAATTATTTTCAGAAAGGGTGTCACCCATCTATCTTCTCTATATCAGCCGACTCTCCACCTGAAGCTTTAATCCTGTTAAGAATATCTGAAGCGATCTCTTCAATCGGCTTATTTGTAACATCAATTACAGAACACTCTTCTATTCTTCTGAAAATTTTTATTGCATATTTTAACTCTTCGGAAACATATTCAATATCTGAATACTGTCCTGTCGATCCCCCCAGGTGATGATCTCTCACACTTCTCAATTCCGACAGGTTTTTGGGATAGGTTGACAGGCCGAAAACGTGAAGACCCTTCAGGTCAAAAATTATCGGCGGGGGTTCTATGTTGAGTATGATCGGGACATTGGCAACTCTCCACCCCTTGAATGCCAGATAGATACTGAGGGGTGTTTTAAATGTTCTCGACACTCCCAGAAGAATAATCTCACCTTTATAAATCTCTTCAGCCCGTTGTCCGTCATCATGCCTGAATGCAAATTCCATTGCCTCGATCCGTTGGAAATAGGATCTGTTCAGTTTTCTGAACATCCCGGGTGTCTCAACAGGAGAATAATCGAGTTGACGTGCGAGTTGACCCAGCAGGGGGCCCATCAGGTCAATGGTCTCAACATCGTTTAATCGGCCCAGGATCAGTATCCTGTCCCTGAGCCTTTTTGATACAATGGTGTGAACAACAAATCCCCCATTGGCCTTTGCTTCCTCAATTACTTTTTTTATATCTTTATCAGTATGAATATGCGATCTGACATTTATTTTTATATCAACTTCTCCGAACTGGGCCATGGCCGACTGAAGAGCTCCCTCTGCAGTTTTTCCTGTGCCGTCCGATATAACATAAACCTGATGTTTCATTTTTTCTTTTTTTATAACTTCATTTGCCAAGGATCCGGACCTCATAATAGATCAGACTTAACTATAAATCATCCGGTAACATAAATTCAAGTCTGCTGTATTACGTTTATAATTAAAGTTTAATAGTAGAACCGGAAACACTGAGATATTTTTTCATTTTTTTCAACTGCTCTTCTAAGTAAGCCTTATCTCCCGTCTCAAGAGCCAATGCAGTTTCAGATGCCCTTACGGCTTCTTCATACTTTTCATTGAGTAGATATGCTTCCGCGAGAGTATCAAAAATATGGGGCTCCTTTTTTAATGCAGCAGCCGCCTTTGCAAGCCGGAGTCCCCGTTTCCTCTCCCGGAAAGTTTCATCTTCACAGGTAACGAGAAGCCAGGCCAGGTTGTTCAGAGTTTCAGGCTGTTCATACTTGATCGATAAGGATTTTTCATAGTAGTCCCTGGCTGATTCCCAATTTTTTGTTTCATGATACAACGATGCAAGTGCGGAATAGAGCCGATGGTCCATGGGAGACTTTTCGATCCCCTTCTTCAATGCTTTGATAACGGCATTCTTTTCAACTCCGTCACTGAATGATCTCACCATCGGGCTGATAGTAAGAATAATAATGGAAATTAACACCAGGGCATAGGCAAGGAGGCCTTTTTTAACCTTTTTTCGATGAGCGGAAATCGTTGTTCGGTCGGCCCTGCACTCTTCAAGAAACTCAATCCTCTCCACGATCGAAAAATGGTGCCAGTTGGACCCCCTTTTTTCATTATTACCACCACCGAGTTTTTCAAACGAACTGATCATGTGAGCCGGATCAATTCCTGAATCAAAACAGTATATATCCGCCTCTCTCTCAAAATTCCTCATAAAATATCCGAAAATAAATCTGAAATATAGAATAAAGATCAGGATCGATGTTATCCCGATCATAAGATTGTAACTCCTTATCCCGAAAACCCCCCCCGTTCCGGTAAGGAGATCTATGCCCATCGGAGAACTGAGTACTATGAGATTTATAATGCTAATCAGGCCCCCACTGATAAGAGCAAATCCAATGAACAATAACAGATAATATAAGATGTGTTTTCTTTTCACATGCCCCGTCTCATGACTCACAACTGCCAGGATCTCTTCAGTAGAAAGCATTTTAATAAGTTCAGGAGTAATAAGAAGGAATCTGAAGAAAGGGAAATATCCGAGAACACCTGCCGTCAGTAAGCTTCTGCTTAAAGAGTTCCAGGAAAGTATCTCCTTGAACTTCACACCTTCACCATAAGTAAATTTTAATATCTCACTTCTCAGGTAACCTTCCGGAAGGGGTTTGCAATCCCACAGCCTGACTATCAGGAGAGGACCAACTAACAGAAATATAATGAGAAACAGGCCAAAAATCATCATCTGGAAAAGAGGAGAAGAAGAATTTTCAGTGACCCATCGGATGTTTAATATTCTCAGCAGATCTGTACCGAGAGTGAGCATCAGCCACGGAATCACAATAGCAAGGTTAAATTTTATATTATCTGATATAAACCTGGAAATACTTTCAGAAAGGTAAATTATATCACCTGATGTTTTATACCCCCAATACCAGACTATGGCAAAATGGAGAATAAATATGGAGAGAATTATCACATCCCCTCCAAATGTCACTCCACCAAACCTGAACACTGACATTACTATTGCCTTCAGATCAAACAAATAAATCTCTAAAGTAAAAACAATAAGGGCTTTGGTAAGAGAGACATTAGTGATCCTGAGATAATTGTTTCTGAATTGAACGGAACCGCCTCCTGAATCAGAATGTTTTTTCCGGAACCTCTGATAAGTTCTCTTTATGTGGAGTGAAAATAGAAAAACCAAAAAAGGAATTATAATAATATCCTGAAATTGGGGTAACAGGTTGTTGGGAGCTGACGGTGCTGTAACAAATAGCGCCACAGCTATAATAAAGTATAAAAAATTCTTATAGATCATATTCCTTAACTAAGATAAAAACTCCGCCTCAATTGATTTATTTTATATCTTATGCCCTTAAATTGCAATAGAGGTGATCCGGTGTTAGAATATTCCATTAATAAAGGGGCTGGAAAAAATGGGCAAAAATGTATATGAGAATATTCTTGATGTAGTAGGAAATACTCCAATGGTAAAACTTCAAAAGATCAAGGCCGGGACTGGAATCGATATATTTGCAAAACTCGAGTTCATGAACCCGATGGGGAGTGTGAAGGACAGAGCAGCAAAATATATGATAGAAAAAGCTGAAGCGGATGGACGTATCAAAGACGGACAGCTTATTATAGAAAACTCCTCCGGGAATACAGCTCTCGGACTTGCTTTGGTTGCTATTCAGAAAGGATACAGGCTTAAAGTAGTTGTACGGGACAGGATAAGCGTAGAAAAGATCAACCAGCTTCTGGCACTCGGTGTTGATGTCCATAAAGTAGATAGTTCACTCCCTCCCGAAGATCCGGCCAGTTACAATCAGATCACACCGAGAATAGTTAAAGAGAACCCCGATTGTTACTTCCCCGACCAGCACAACAACCTGGAGAACAACGATTCTCACTACCACTCCACCGGCCCTGAGATCTGGGAGCAGATGGACGGGAAGATAGATTATTTTATAGCCGGTGTCGGCACCGGCGGGACCGTGGGCGGCGTTGCAAAATTTCTCAAAGAGAAAGACCCGAAAATAAAGGTTATTGCGATTGACCCGGAAGGATCAATTTTTTACGACTATTTTAAAACTGGTAAGATCACCAAATCCGCACCTTACCTGATCGAAGGACTCGGAGATGAATTTCTGATAGATTGCGCAGATTTTTCCAATGTTGATGATATGTACAGGGTTTCAGACAGAGACTCTTTCCAATTCGCCAGACGTCTGATGAAGGAGGAAGGGATACTGGCCGGGGGCTCCAGCGGCGCTGCATTATGGGGAGCGCTCAAACTTGCGGAATCATTGTCCGGACCTGCCAGAATAGTAACTATCTTCCCCGACGGCGCAGCCCGCTACCTGAGCACCATCTTCAATGACAACTGGATGGAGGAACAGGGATTTATTGTAAAATAACCCCCTTAATTCTCCGGCTTCTCATCCCTGATCAGTATTTTTAGATTTTTATAATCACCCCCTAAATAAGGCTGAACCGGTTTAATCCTGATGCTTTTCTCCCATATAATAGGAATATTTTTGAAACGGAAATCACCTTCACCCGACGTGATGATCTCTTTTCGGCCGGCTTTCAGAACCACATTACCCACTTTTTTATCCTCCTTGTCATAATAGCCGTTCAAGTTCACATCAGAATATACAAATCCCTGAATATATGTGCAGGGGATCAGTCCGAAGAGCGGTGTCGTATCGGAATATCGATTTAAACGGAAAGTGGCAGCCGAAGATAGGAGAAAATCGGAGGGGACACTATCGAGATTAATCTGGACTCCGATTATATCATCGCCGGAAGGGATAATAAACTGTCCTTCCGTATCGCTTTGGTAGATCTTCCCGCGGGTATCTCTAAAAAGTATACCAGGTATCCCTCTCTCACCGCCGTCTCGTCTGCTGTTCGCATTTCTATCCTCAAATACGATCCCTTTGATCAATTCCGTCGGGATTATTCTCCAGCCTTCTGCCGTGTCGGTGTCTTCACAAAAGTTGCCTCCCTCACTCTCCGGCATATTATCAATTTGCGAAGTAAATCCTCTTGCATTGATAGTGCTTTTAAAGTAATCAAAGATGTAATTCTCAGGAATAACAGACTGATAAGTGAATTCAAGCACACTCCCTTCATTCAGGTCATTGTATTTCCAGAAATACTCATTTATGACCTCCAGGCCCGGTGTATCCTCCGTGCCTGAATATGGAAGATTAGGATCTGACAAGGTTTTTATGAACAGTGAGGGCAAATCCTTTCCCCTTGCCAGGCTGAGAGGACATCTGTTCTCTATCCTGACTCTGAAAGAGATATGATCACCCGGTTCCGGATTCTCTCGCGGATCCTGCTTGATAACCCAGTATTCTGCTGCAGGTAGTGAAACAGTCCCGATATCCCCTCTGATCCCCCACTCATTTTCAACAAGATAAGTGAAGAATCCAAGTGTTCTGTCAAAATTAAAACCAATCTGATCATTAATTCCTGAATAAATATACAGCATCAGCTGAGTTGCATTATAATGGTGTACGACACCCCCTTTTAAGCTGTCTGTCCGTTCTGTCAGAGGAAGTGCAATATCATCATCCCATAGTTTCACCAGAAAATCAGGATCAAGGCTCTCTCTGTCATTAAGAAGCCTTGAAGAAATAAGCTTTGCTGAATTTTTTGTCAACCCCAATTGTTTTCTGGAAACCAGATCCCGCATCTCCTCCATAAAAAATTCCTTTACATCCGGAAACAACTTAAAGAAGAGTATATCTTCCGGTTTAAAGGCTCCCCTGCCTCTTGAGGCCAGTTTTCTTTTGGTAGTTTCATTCCCCGAAAGGAAAAATATTTTCGCAAGTGTCAACTTTGATACGGGCTCCCTGGAAGTAACCATTCGCTCTACTTCATTATTGCTGTCAAACAACAGGGTAAACCGGGCAGGAATTGTTTCCAGCGATTCCAGTTGATCCAGTAATCTCAACTGCCGATCCATCATAACCGACAATGGTTCGCTTTTTTCCCCTTTTCCTGAAATATAGAATTTTTCCGCGATCAAATAATTGACAAATGTTTCAGTTGAGAATGATTGACCTCTCTCCAGTGGTTCAAGGTTGAAATTTTTATCCCTCGGACCTTTCAGCGCAACATGATCAAGAGGAATAAAGAGAAGCTTGCCATTTTCAAGCCCGGAACCGCTTTTCATGAGTGAATCCACATAATTTCTGCCGGTCCTGCCGAGGCTCCGTCCCTTTTCTCTGTTCATCCGTTCAGAGTCTTTTTGGAGTTCATTTCCAAGATGCTGCAGCAGATATGACATTTCAGTAATCTTGGAACAATCGGTCTCATATGAAGGAGAGAGAATCTTGGAGAATCGGAACGGGAACATATCCGTACCCTGCGGTTTTAGATTAGGAGAGTAAACAACAGCCTGGTGTGTAAAGACAGATGCAATACTTTTTTCCCCTTTGATGAAAGAGAGCATCGGAAGAAGGTCTTCACCAAAATGATAATTTTTCAAAAGGTTCAATGGCGGATTTTCAACCAGTAGATTCTTTTTTGTAAGGAAAAGTCCGGTCTCCTCAATCATTCTGTAAAAGGCGGTTGCAAAGAAATGTTTTGAATCCGGCAATCTGCTTTCAAAAGCCAGGATCAGGGCCCCGAGATCCTTCAGGTTCAATCGGTGTGTAAAATCAGGCTGAGGTTCCGAAAAGATCCCTGTTTCTGTTGTATAGAATTTTTTTACCAATTCCTTAAAGAGTTCATCATGATAGCTCCCTCCTACTCTGAAGTCGACATATACAGCCATGGAAAAGCTATAAATTGTTTTCAATTCAATATCGCCATTTCTAACCATGGTTTCAAAACGCTTCATTTTTTCAGCAGCCTGCTTCTCTTCTCCGTTATTCATCATGGCCAGGACATAAATCAATTCACCATCGACATTCTCCTTGTCGAATCCGGCTTCCCGGTTTTTCAGCAGGTTCTTCAGGAGTGTTCTCAGTTCTGTTGCAGTTTCAACTCCGGAATTAGAAAGCTCAACCGAAGCAAGGTAAAGGGAAGCCAGATCGAAAAATGTCCCCTCTTTGTCCCCGGAGACAACTCTCTTTTTTTTCAGTTCCCATTTATGAATCAATTTATCTTCGACCGATTCAATGATGAACGCCAGTTTTCTGTTTAGAATGATCCTTAATTTATCATTTTTGGTTTTATCATCATTGACCGATAACACGCTGTTCAATGCAAGCAATTCGTACGCGACCTGAGATGTGGTCATCGTCCGGTTCACTTTTTTATCTCTCCATCCGTCTTTTCCATTCTCCGGATAGGATCCGCCATAAGAGAGATAGATCGAGCCATCACCCAGCGTAAGGCCCTGCTTCGATCTCAAATAGAACTCCTCAACCGTCGAAAGTGAATAATTTTCAAGTCTTCTCCTGATAAATTCAGCCATCGAATCATCACCGAAATTGATCCTCTTCAAGAAATCCATTGAGGAATAGACCGTGAACATCGCGTCTTCCGTAACAAAATATGGATCAACAAATGCCATGGGCAGATCAGGAATATAGTAAAAACCTCTTGCCCAGTGTTCAATATCGATACAGCATCCGCTCAGGTCCCTTCTCAGGATTGTGCAGCATTTGGCTGTGTTTGACATGACCCGGTTCTTATCCTGCCCCAATCCTTCCGCTTTCGCTTCATTGCAGTATTCACCGGGGTCCATGTCTGAGGGTGCCATCAGGGTGTAAGTCAGTCTTAGCTCTTCTTCCACCCCAACGTACCTATATTCCACGAGACCACATTCGCTGCCGGAAGGATCATTAAACCGCTTCCGCTGAGTACCGATACTTCCTTCAACATACACAAATCCGGCCGGAAGAATATCCTCGATCCTGACATTATCTGCAGGAACATTCCCGGCATTCTCAATGGTTATCTCAAATGTATACAATCCGCCCGGCTGCTGAGCTCTGGGACATTCCTTGGTCAGCCTCAGAATAGGCTCCCCGCAAATGACCTTCACCAGGACATGAATCTGTAAAACTGAATTCATCTCCGCATCCGTCGATGGTATCCACATGGATGGTTTCACTATTATCCTTTCCACATGCCCTTGAATCCACTTTCAATTTAAGGTTGAGGATGATACTCTCCTCCCGGCTGATGGAAACATTGTTGAATGTCCAGGTGAGCAGGCCTTCATCTCCTGAAACCGGAGCTGAACTAAGATTACCTCCACTGGATGAAAAAGAGTCAAGTATCCATCCCTCGGGAAGAAGATCAGTAACCGTAAAGGATCTGAACCCGTTCCCTATACTGGCTTTATTTGTAACGATGATCCTGGTATCAAATAATTCACCCGGTGCGACAGATTCTGCCACCGGGCACTCTACCTTGACCTCAAGTTGAGGGCAAAGCAGTATCACTTCAGTACTGCTGCTGTCATCCGGATCATTATCCTCTGCATCACTTCCTGCAGCCGGGATCGGAACCCCGCTGCCGTCATCACCGGTCACCCGCATGGAATTAACAAACCGGCTCCCGCCTGAACATAGTGCAGATACAGCCCTGAATGTAAGGGTCAGGGTATCTCCTGTGGGGGTCCCTCCATAAAGTGTTGTGCCGATATTCCACTCAAGGGTATCACTTGTAACAACAGGATCTGAACTATAGGTCCCGCCCGGCCATGAGGCGGTGGTAGAACCGGCAATATATTTGAATCCCCGCGGAAGAATGTCCTGAATAACAATATTATATGCATTCAGAAAGCCCACATTGGTGGCAGTGAGGGTAAACTCAACCTCACTGCAGCCGGACACTTCCCTGTGCAGAACCGTTTTCCCCGTCACCAGCCCGGTTGTCGGACAATTGACGGTTAAAGTGGTTTCATTGTTACTACCGTTACATTCACATACCGTTTCGGTTTCATCCAGAACAAAACGGAAATGGTGGTCCACATCTCCCTGGTACGGGCCGGACGTGAAACTGATCGTTGTTGTATCACCGGAAGTCAGGTTGAAGGTCTGGGTATAAATCAGGGCTGTATCATCATAAACGTTCAATACAGCGCCGGTGGCGTCTCCATACCCCTGATTTTCAATGGGGATGGTAAAATCGATGGTGGCGTTGGAATTACAGACAGAAGTAACAGTCCCGAATAGGAGGTCCGGTTCGGACAAGGTATGGGTGAATGAAACACTGTTGTTCGCTGAACCTGATTCACAGATATCATTGTCCACATCAAGGATGATGTCAAAATCGATCGCGCCTGCCGCGCAATCAAAATCCCAGTCATCTATTGTAATGGTCTGATTCGCACCCTGATTCAACGGAAGAGTCCCGCCAAGTGAAGTGAATGACAGGGACCGGGTATGTCCTGCATTATCAGATATCCTGATATTGAAGTTGGTACTGACATTGGTGCACCCATCATTGGAAACGACGAATTGAACCTGAAGGTTCCCGTCCGAGAAGCATGAGGTCAGGGGCTGAGAACTATTAATATTCAGATCGGGAATGACCACATCTTTATCCGAACAGGTGCTGTTATTACCGTCACTTTCACAGATCGCGTCATTATAGTCCGGTTCGATCAGGACACTCACCCGGCAATTGGTGCTGTTGGCAATCATATCCAAATTAAGGGACTGGGAGGTGACAGCAAAGGTCTGGGTTCCACCCAGAGCTGCCATATTGACAGCAGAGAATGTCTCCGTCCACTGACGAACCATATTTCCGGTACAACCGGAATTATCATAAATGGTAAACCGCATGGCAATATCATCCGTCAGATTGGAACCGCATCCACTATTGACCAGGGTCACATTTCCGGAAACGGTTGCCGATCCGTCATCGGTGCAGCTAACCGAAATGGAATCGGACTGCACTTCTATATCCGGGATATCAATGTCTTTATTGTCTGCGCAGTACGTGTTGTCTGTACCGTCGCTTTCACAAATGGTGTTTGTATAATCCGCTTCCACCCGTATAGATACCTGACATCCGGTGGCGTTGGTGACCATATTTGTCGTGATATTAAGTGGAGTGATTGAAAATGCCTGTGTCCCGCCGCCAGAAGCGATACTTGAACCGGAAAAAGTCTGTGTCCATTGTTGGATCACGTCCCCGGTGCATCCGGTATTATCGTACAGAGTAAACCTGACGGGGATATTACTGGTCATGTTCGATCCGCATCCGTTATTGGCCATGGTGACCGTTCCGGATACCGTTACCTGTCCGTCAGACAGACATGAAACCCCGAGCGTATCAGCTGACACTTCGAGATCGGGAATGTTCACATTTTTGTTATCAGCACAATACATGTTGTCCGTTCCGTCACATTCACAGACCGAATTGGAATAGTCCGCTTCAATTCGGAAAGAGACCTGACATCCGGTGGAATTATTAACCAGGTTGGTTGTTATATTTCTCGGCGAAAGAGAAAAAGTCTGGGTCCCCCCACCCGAAGCGATATTTACGCTTGAAAATGTTTGTGTCCATTGATCAACCACATTGCCTGAGCATCCCGTGTTGTCAAGCATGGTGATCCGCATGGGAACATTCGCTGTGAGAGCGGTCCCACAACCGTTATTTACGAGTGTGATATTCCCGGTAACGGTGACCTGCCCGTCATTGGTGCAGGCGACCGACAGGGTATCCGATGATACCTCAATATCGGGGATGTTCATCGTATAAGGTGCTGAGGCAAGTGAATTGTTGCCGCCGCTGCATTCACAGATCGCATCAACAGGATCGATTGTGGCGGTAAACGTGCAGGTGCAGGCATTGCAGACCGGTGTGTAACTGAATGTCAGATTGGAAGTCGCACCCTGCGCCAGATTGACCGTCTGATCGGTGAAGGTGATCCCGCAATCGGAAACAAGGCGGACCACAACATTGTTGGCATCCCCACATCCGATATTTTCAACATTCACTACCACCGTTCCGGAAAGATTCCCATCAGATATACATGTCGCTGAAGGTGTAATCGTGTTTACTCTCAGATCGGGAAGAATACTCACATATGGTTCTGACAGCTGATTATTGGTCCCATCACATTCGCATATGTCGGTTCCCGAATCCACTGTGGCAGTGAAATTACATGAACAGTCGGTGCAGTCGGACCAGGAACCGCTGACAGTGAATGTAACGGTTGTGCTCTGGCCGTTTGTGAGGGCCGTTGAAACAGTTTCATTTGAAAATGTGAGACAGCCATCGGTTGCAAGGGATACCTCAAAATTGTTGGCGCTGCCGAATCCGGTGTTTTGGATAGTCACATCCACGGTTCCGGAGATTCCGTCCCCGGCACATGATATATTCGCAAAATCGATATCGGTGACAATCAGATCTGGCAACACTGTTGAATAATTCGCAACCATTGTATTGTTGGTCCCGTCACATTCGCAGATTATTTCATCAGGATCCACTTCCGCTGTAAACTGACAGGTCTCCGAAGTACAATCGTTCCAGGATCCTGAAATATTAAAAGTCACATTTGTCGAAGCGCCTGCAGCCAATGTCGTGATTGTCTGATCGGAAAACATCAGGCATCCGTCAGTTGAAAGAGAGACAGGTATATTGGAGGCTGTTACACATCCGGTATTGCTAACAACAACTGTCGCATATCCCGAAATATTATCATTCGAACAGCTTACATTAGTGAAGTCGATATCAGTGATCGTCAGGTCGGGTATCGGTGCGGTATAATTTTCAACGCGTGTATTATTGGTCTCATTACATTCACACACATCATTGTTCAGGTCAACCGTTGCCGTCAGTACATACGCGGTGCAGGAATTACAGTTCGGGGACCAAACAGGTGTATCGATGGTGACCCATACAGCTGCCCCGGGACTGATGGTGCCGCTGTATGTACCCGTACCGATCCCTCCGAAACCATCGGTGACCTGTACAGTGAAGCTCTGAAGATTTATTCCATTACCGGAATTACTGATCATGGCCCGGATTGTTCCGGAAAAACTACCGTCTGAATTGCAGGTGATCACCGGATCTATATCTACTACAGTCAGATCCGGCATGAGTAAATTTGCAGGAGTCGAAGTCGCCGAACTGCTCCCCTGGCAGTCGTAGCCGGTGGTCGTCGGAATATTATCCCCCGCCTCTCCTGATGTTCCGCATCCCCAGAAAACCTCAACATTATTGCGGCGGAGAACCTGATCGCAGTCTTCCTGGGCCGGGCTTGCATCGGGATTCAGCTGCCCCGTAATTGTAAATATGGCAGATGCCGTGGGAGTAAGATTGTTTATTTCCCATCCGTAAGTCTGCCCGCCCATCGGAGCTGCCTGTCCGGTCACCCCGCCAGTGGAGCTGATATAATCGATCCAGTCACCCAGTGTATCTTCCACCCTGACCACTTCGGCATTTCCGGTCCCGTTGTTGGTGACCGTGATGGTCCAGGTCTGGTTCGCCCCGCATTCCACCTGGCTGTTTACCGGCGTTTTTGTAACAATTAATTCCGGATAATTGGAAGTGACCGTCGTAGATGTGTTCGATGAATATTGGGTGTCATCACAGCAGTCATAATAGTACATGTTTATATCTATATTATCTGTCACATAACATGAGGACTGGACGGAAAACCGGAGGACCAGGGTATCATTCCCCCCATCGGCTTGTATAGTATCAGCGATATCAGACGCTTTGTCTCCCGTATCATACCAGGTGAGGATGGTCCCGCCGCCGCTGATTGCCGGATCACCGATCCCCACGAGTGAACCGATCGCTGAGCTCTGATCAGTACTTAATCCGGACAAACTGGTCCCTGCATTGTATGTCAATCCGGGGGGAAGCGTTAAAACCAGATCGACATTCCGTGCATCGGTCGGCCCGGTATTCTCGATGGTAATGGTCAGTTCCGTGCTGTCATTGCACGAATCGATGGTTAAGGGGCTCATGGCGATCGCTAAGTAGGAAAGCCCGGGTTCCCTGGTCTCGGTCCTTACATCTGAAATAGCGGTAGAGGTCAGGCACAGGTTGTTATCCGGTGAATCCACACCGGGTTTGGTCAAAGAGGAACCATCTGCCGCCCCGCATCCCCACCATGCCTGGACCGTATTGTCCAGATCGGGGGAGCATGGCGAGTTGTCTGTAGTCGCTCTGAGTGTGAGAACAACCGTATCATTATTATCCACATTGCTTAATTCCCATGAAACTTTATTTATTCCGTCATAGACACCGTCATCAATCGTAAAAAACGGATCTCCGACGGATGAATGATACGTAAAAGATGCATCCAGGATATCTTCCACCCAGATGACCGGCAGGGTATATCCACTGGTGTTCTGGACGGTGATCGTCCATTCGATCTGTTCCCCGCAATTGATCGGTGAATTGGCTCGTGTCTTGGTGATCGCGACGGTGGGGGCATGATAAGACGCCGTGAACGTACTGGTGGATGTGGTGAACACCGAAGCGCAGGGATTCTCATATTGTGTGAAAACTGTAATATTGCCGCCGGTGAAGGGACAGTCCGATATCATATCAAATTCGATCTGAATGGTATCACCGGAATCCGCTGAAGCCAGGCCTACAATCTGGGTAGATGTCCATACCAGCGGAGACGTGACAGGGCTTGGATCATAAGCCGCATTCGGACCGTTCCACACGCCTCCATTCAACCTCCACCGGGTCGATCCTAACACGTACAGGAGGTTGGGCGGGAGAGTCTCTGTAACCCGGAGGTTATAGCAGGTTACCTGCCCGGCATTCCTTAAAGTAATATAACCTTTGGGAGAACTACATGCGTCAACGCCTCCCGCCGGTGTGATGGTGTTCGTATTGATCAGATTCGGTGACGGGATTTTAACGGTGGAACTGTCTGTAACCACGGTTTGACATTCCACTCCGACGCACCCCCATGAAGCAGACACATCGTTGGTCAGGTTGTTACAATCGATCAGGAGGGCAGTAAATGTGATCCGTCGCCGCTCTCCGGCCGCCATATCAGCAATACTGATCGTTGCCCCGTTGGTGGCATTCGCATTCATGATCCTGATCGGCCGTAATAGTCACACCTGTCATGTTGTCCACCACCGTACTCACATAATCCAATCCGATGCCGAGAACATCATCAACCCAGACATTATAGGCTCTGCCGCTTCCCCGGTTGGTGACATAGATCACCCACTCCACGGTATTTGTGGTCGCATAGTATACCTCAGGCGTCTTTTCGATCAGGAGATCCCCGCCCAATAAAAATGCGGGAATCTGGAACCGCTGACCGAGCAGAGTTCATCAACAGTCGCATCATCGGTACACCGGTCATCAAAATAGGCGGTGGCGATCAGGTCACCGGTTCCGCTACATCTTTTCTGAATGTCCAGCTGGAGGGTGGCTGTCTGGCCGGATCCGGTAAAACCGTCAGCAAACTACCAGACATAATCACCACGCCACAATGGTAGGGGTGCAGGAAACCGGCGCAACCGATCCGCCACATACGTGGCAGCGGGGTTGACCACATAATAATTCAGACCGGAAAGGACCAGCCGGACATCCTTCGGATTCGAGTCCGTTGAGGTTTGAGTCAGATTGAGGGTAATCGTTTGTGTTTCGCATTTATTGACAATGGCCCCCAGTCCGGACACGGATACCGACATGGACGGGGAAACAACCGACACCGGTACCGTCTCATGGATGATCCCGTCACTGAGACATTCGGAACCGGCAGTCCCCATCTCCAGGCTCGACCATGAATAAAATGTATTATTAGTGCAGGCGGCAACCGTTGAAGCAGTGGCTGTCAGTGAATAGGTAATTGTCAGCGTTTTTCCGGACATCAAATCTCCACCGGCCCCGGAAAAATCTATCAATAAACTTCCCCCGGGGGTATTATCTGTGAGTGCCACCGAGCCGGTGATATCATTCCCGTCAAAAATCACGGCCAATGAACCGGCCACATATTCCTGTTGATTTTCAGCATGCTCATCAAATCTGAGATTCGACAGAATAACTGCAGAACCTCCGGAGAAGATATATGTATTTGTATAATCCGTGTTGTCACACCTTTCTGTCGGGCCTGAAGATGTTTTTTCCGAGTCCACTCCCTCC